>NZ_CP175538.1:2312500-2719744 GCF_046058915.1 Gluconobacter roseus | reverse complement strand
TCACAAGGCACTTATCAACAGAAAAAAATACCGGTTTTCTGCGGCAAAAGAGACTAACCCCCATTATTCATTGCGAATCGCACTCGAAAAAAGACGGATTTTTCTCAATTTTTCTGCTTTTCTCAGAAGTCCGGCCAGTTGGGAGCCAGATGCCCGCCCATCCGCAGCGGAGCGACCTTTCGGGCCAGTCCTGTCGCATCGTCGGTCTCGACCATGAGACCACAGACGGTCGCCTCCCCTTCTGCCGGCTGAGGACGGTCTCCGGGAATCTTGCGAACCAGTCGATGCAGCGATGCCGGCTTCCCCATTCCGATCACACTATCGTAGTCACCGCACATGCCAGCATCTGTCTGGTAGGCGGTACCCGCAGGCAGAATGCGATGGTCAGCGGTCGGAACATGCGTATGTGTTCCCACCACAACGGACACCTTGCCGTCGAAATAGGCCCCAAAGCCCATTTTCTCGCTGGTGGCTTCCGCGTGAACGTCAATCAGAATTGCATGAACCGTCACGCCCAGCCGATGCCGGGACAGGATCTCACTGACAACACGGAAGGGATCATCCAGAGGATCCATGAAAATACGCCCCATCACATTGATGACCAGCGCACGGCGTCCGCGGCTGATTTCAACGATATGGCTCCCCTGCCCCGGCGTTCCGGCGGGATAATTGGCTGGTCTGACGATGTGAGGGGCCTGATTGATATAGCCAATCATGTCGCGGCGATCCCACGCATGATTGCCCAGCGTGATTACATCGACCCCCGCATTGTGCAGGTTCTTGGCAATATCGGGAGACAGGCCATATCCGTGTGAGGCGTTTTCCCCATTGGCCACCACCAGATCCAGCGAGAGTTTCTGGCGCCAGTCGGCCAGGTTTCGGATTATGGCTTCACGTCCGCTACGCCCGATAATGTCGCCAAGAAACAGCAGTCTCAACAGTCAGTCTTTCATTGTGATTTTGGAGGATTGGTCCTGATGACGCCCCGCTCGGTCACGATCGTTTCCAGCGGAATATCGTAAGGGCCTTTGGGAAGAGCGCTGACCTGCTGGCCAGATAAGCCAAATCCAATCGCCGGTACGTTCAGTTCAGCCAAGGTGCGATCATAATAGCCGCCGCCATATCCAAGCCGATAACCGAGTTGGTCAAATGCCAGAAACGGCACCAGAACAAGGTCCGGGATGTCGATTTCGCCGTCAGGATGCAATGTGCCGAAACGCCCGGCATCCATCCTACTGACAGGCTTCCAGCACCTGAAAATCAGGGGAGAGCCTTTTGGTGTGGTTTCGGGCAGCAGAACATCACGCCCGGCAGCATATAAATCATGGCATAAAGGTCGGAGATCAACTTCTCCAGCCAGCGGCCAGACTGCTGCCACTCTATGGGCAGAACGCGAGAGTATTTCCTGAAGCAGGAGTGTGCGCAGTGCCTCTTCATCAGCATGAGAGGCGATCTGGCGAAGCTGAGCCATTTTCAGGCGCAGTTCTTTTTTCAGCAGGTCGAGGTCGGAAATCTGTGGAGCCGCCAAAGCCGTTGGTCTTTTCAGCCCTCCTAGACCTGCAAGTGCAGGTGGGCACCGGTTAACGTGACCAGGGCCACGACAGAGCCAGTTCCCTAAGGAATGCTTATCGGCCCGGGGGATGATTTGCCTGACGCACCAGGCAGCTCCATCACCTATATTAGACTGTCCGGCCCGATGTTCAATGCAAACGTTTTTAAATCAGGAGGCGCGTTCAAGTTCGGTAGCCAGAAGCTCCGCCTGCCCCGCCAGTCGGGCCAGACGATCCTGCCGGGCCTTCTCAAGCTGAAGCAGCTGCTCGGCCTGCTGGATCTGCGTTTCGGCCTGCGGTGAGATCTGCCGCTGTTTCAGTTCGAAAATCTCATCGGCCATGAGCAGAGCTGCCATCATGAGCGTCTTGGATTCGCTTGCTGCCCCACCGAGAGTCCGCGCGCGCTGAAGCCAGCCTTCCACATGACGGGCCATATCGTAGAGATGGGCTTCTTCGCCATCCTGACAGCCGACATTATAGACATAACCATTAAGACGGATGGATACCTGTCCCATCGATCAGCCCTCCTTCCTGTCCAGCACACCCTGAATGCGGGCACACAGCGCGTCGATATTGGCTGCAACTTCCGACAGGTCCGGGATGGAGCGAAGGGCGCGCTCGCTGGCTTCCTTTGCCAGAACCTGACGCTCGGACGCAGCGGCAATCCGCATCATTGCTTCCTCAAGACGTTCAACCGCCTTATCGTCCTGCCGGATACCTGTCTCGTTTACCGCCACGATCTTCCCGTTCATGCAATCACTACGTCAGCAGAATGCCCAATACAGACCCGCTCCGGCCCGTTCATCAGGAAAGACCCGATCCCGGTACGGGGTCAAGGACATCCCTGCCCGTTCACTATCCTGTTTTCGTGATTTCGTCTCGCCATGAGATGGAGCAGATTATCCTGTCTCATGGAAACCGGTTTCTTGCCCTTTCGATGGAAAGTGCAGGAAACAGCTTTGGCATTCCCTGGTGGCTCGAGATCACAGAGACGCAAAAACAGCTGTCCATTCTGGATTGCGGCGGCTCACCTGCAATCGCCCGGCAGGCGCTGGATGCCGGGATCGGCTGGGCAATCTGCCGTATTGGCGCTGCACAGTTCCGGGCGCTGGAAACATATGACCTTTATCGCGGACGTATCCTGACCACCAGACCGCCTAGCTCCCCGCGCCACAATCTGCGAGAACATGCCCATGACAGCCTGTGATCTCTACCCCGTTCTGCCCGCTGGTTTCAGCATGGATGCCGCCCTCGAAGTGCTCCGCGACATTCTCACCCTGCCTGAAATAACAGCACTTCGGCTTCCATCCGGCTGGACACCGGAAAAAGCGCAGCTTTCACAACTCGTGGATCTGCTGCACGCCAATGGTGTCGCCATGATCCTTGAAGCCTCGGGGTCGCTTTCAGACGTTCCGAAGTCACTTCTGGGGATCTGCGACGGACTGCACGCGGGAAATGTCGAAGAGCTCGTGACCCTGCGCGGCAAGGTTGGAAGCGACATGCCAGTCGGCTGCCTCTGCACCAACCGCGATGACGCCATGAAAGCAGGCGAGTCGGGCGCCGATTACGTCGCTTTTCCTGCCGGAGAGCTTGATCTGGTGAAGTGGTGGAGTTCCGTCATGGAACTACCCGGGGTGGCCGAAGGCATCATGAGCACGGAAGATGCCTCGGCTGGTATTGCGGCCACTGCCGATTTCCTTGCCATTCCCCTTCAGTTCGATGGCAAGGATGCAGAACGGTTTTCAGCGATGGCCGTGCTTGCGGCTGGCTGAAACAGGCGCGGGCGTCGGCAGAAGCGTGTCCTGCGTGAAATAAAGGACGCCGTTGGACTGCGCAAAAGACTTGCCCCAAAGACGATTGATATCGCCTGCCCTGTTTTCAAGAAGCAGTTCGCCCGTCCGGGGAGAAACCTGAACACCCAGCAGGTCACCATACAGGGTCTTCAGCCCGATAGCATGACCATGATTGCGGGCGATTGCCTTGCGCAATGCGGCTTCGTCCCATTTTCCGTAAGCAATCGTATAGCCCAGAATATGCACAAGCTGCCCGCGGTTTTCGGGCGCAAGCAGCCCGCCGTGCCACCGGGTATTCAGACGCTCCATGGCAGCATTGGGAATGGCAAAGAGCGTGTAAGGCCCCGGACCGCTGATCCAGGGATCGAGCTTCGCAACGCGGATTGCCTTGACGTAATCGGCAAGTTCCAGCGAGCCCGTAATATTCTCATCGAGCGGACGGTCTTCATAGGACAGCATGGGCGGCGAATGATAGGCCACCGGGCTGTTGGGTACCCCGTCAGCGCTTGGCTGATAAGCCTTGTCCGTATTTCCGGGCATGAAGGATGCACGGCTACTGATCTGCGTTTCGAAGCTGTCCTGGTAGTTCTTCGTCCAGTCCGTGCCCTGCCAGTCAGGATCGCCACAGGCGGAAAGCGAGGCTCCAAGAAGAAGCCCCACGCCCAGTTTCAGCCCCTTCTCCCAGCCCGGAAACCGTCCTGAAGAGAAAACATCGAGTCGCACATCCATGCTTGATCGTACCATCCTGTGAGCGGGAAAAACGACCATAGAGCAGGCTGGCCGATTCAGCACCCATCCCCGCGCATGGTCCATCCGACGACCTTGCCGCTGACCAGCTCGAATGTCGTCTGACAGCTGGTGTTGTAATAGGTTGCCGGAAAACCGCCACCCCAGCCGCCCATGCCGCCCCATCCACCCATGCCGCCCCAGCCGCCACCCCAGCCGCCCATGCCCATGCCGCCCCAGCCGCCGCCCCAGCCATCCCAACCCCAGCCACCACCGCCGGAATACTGGGTCTGGTTATCGATATAGGCGAGGAACGTATGGCCCTGCGCATCGTAATTGCGGGTCGGGACACCAAACTGGCGCAGCACATCCACTTCGGACTTGCCGACCATGGAATCCAGAACCTTGCGTTGCTGAAGGGTCGGAACGTCACAGGCGGAAAGGCCCAGCAGCACCAGGACAGACAGCAGTCCAACTTTTTTCATCATCATCTTCCCCGACTGTGCCGCGGCAACGCGGTCATGTTTCTCTTTCGACACGTTCTAGCCCTTCTGACGCAAGAGAAGGATTAAAACTCCTGCAAGTTCCGAAAAGATCAGGCCAACCACAAAATGTCACTGATCTGCGGCGCTCCGGTTGCCAGCATGACCAGCCGGTCAAACCCGAGTGCAATGCCTGAACAGGGTGGCAGCTCCGGCAATGCCGCCAGAAAATCCTCATCCACGGCCCAGTCCTGATCGGGCGACAGCTCCATACGACGCTTACGATCCGTTGCAAAACGCTCCCGCTGCTCCACCGGATCGGTCAGCTCCTCAAAGGCATTAGCCAGTTCCAGACCGCCGATATACAGCTCGAACCGCAGGGCGGCCCGATCGTCTGCTGGATCCCTTCGCGCGAGTGCTGCCTGCTCGGCCGGCCAGTGCGTTAAGAACGTGGGTCGGTCGCGCCCGATCATGGGTTCGACACGCTCCAGCAACAGCCGGAAGAACAGGTCTTCCCAGTTTTCCTCGTTGCGCAGCCCGACATGGGCCTGCGTGGCCAGCGCCTCTGCATCCCCAGCCGTTCCCAGCAGCTCCGCCCCCACATAGCGCGCAAATGCAGCCTGCATCGTCAGCCGCTCGAAAGGGAGTGAAAGATCAATGACATCCGTACCCCGATGGACTACGGATGGCAGCAGAGCCCGCACGAAAGCCTCGGTTTCGTCCATGAGCGACGACAGATCCGCGCCCGGACGATACCATTCGAGCATGGTGAACTCGGGAGCATGCGTATTGCTGGCCTCACCATTGCGCCAGACACGCGCCATCTGGAAAACGGCTTTCCCCGTCGCCGCCACAATCCGCTTCATCGCGAATTCCGAACTCGTATGCAGGAAGCGCGCCTCACGGGAGCCGTCCGGCCGCTCCAGTTCCGTTCTGAAGCAGCGCAGATGGACTTCTTCACCCGGCACAGGCACGGCGAACGGCGTTTCCACTTCCAGATAGCCACGCTCTTCAAAGAAGGCGCGGACGGCTTTCACCATCTGCGAGCGACGCTCAAGCAGGGGAAGGCGTTCCGCAATCCGGGCCGGATCAGCAGACAATACGGTCATGGCGTCTATCGCTCCTGTTGCAAAACGGGGACCCGCACCGCTAGAGGCATCACATGCATGATATGGTCAAGACAGCCCCGCAACATTCCGCGGAACGTTCTGCAAAACGTCACACGCTTCGCACACCGTCCGACCTGATCGACGCGGGACTGGCCCCCGAAGCCGACCGGGCCACGCTCGAGGCCGTGGGCGAGCGCTTCACGATGGCCATTCCCCCCGCTTTTCAGGACCTGATCACGCATCCGGACGATCCCATCGCCCGGCAGGTCATTCCCGACGCCCGCGAACTCGTCACCCTGCCCCACGAAGACGCGGACCCGATCGGCGACGATGCGCTGTCTCCTGTCCCCGGCATCGTGCACCGCTATGCTGACCGGGCCCTGCTCAAACCATTACTGGTCTGCCCGCTCTATTGCCGGTTCTGCTTCCGGCGTGAACATGTCGGGCCCGGTGGCGGTCTTCTCAGCGACGCGCAGCTTGAAACCGCACTCGACTGGGTGCGGCAGCATCCCGATATTCGCGAAATCATCCTCACGGGTGGCGATCCGCTCATGCTGGCCCCACGCCGGCTGAAGCATATCGTGCAGTCCCTGTCCGACATCCCGCATATCGAGACCATCCGCATCCATTCCCGCGTCCCGGTCGCCGACCCGGCCCGTATGACGGAAGAGCTTCTGGATGCGATGGAAACAGACCGCGCCATGTGGCTGGTCGTTCACGCCAACCATGCCAGCGAACTAACCCCACAGGCGATGAAGGCCATCCGGGCCGTCCTGTCCCGCGCCATTCCGGTGCTCTCGCAGTCCGTTCTGCTGCGCGGTGTCAATGATACGGTTGAAAGTCTGGAAGCCCTACTGCGGGCGTTCCTGAAAGCGCGGGTCAAACCCTATTATCTACATCATCTCGATGCAGCTGCCGGAACGGGGCATTTCCACGTCCCCGTCGCGGAAGGTCAGGCCCTGCTGAGGCAGCTTCGCGGACGCGTGACCGGTCTCGCCTGGCCGACATATGTTCTCGATATTCCGGGAGGCCGAGGCAAAGTTCCAATCGGGCCGGAATATCTGGACCCTGCGTCTCCGGGCACGGTCTCCACACCCGATGGAGAGGCGTGCAGCTTCACCTGACACGCCCCAATCCGAACGCAGGGTCTTATTTTGCTTCGAACATATGGGTCGCATGCGTAATCGCCCCGCCCGCACGAATGGCCGCAGCGACAAGAGCGATTTCGGAAAGCTGGGCATCCGTCGCACCGGCTTCACGCGCCGCCTTCACATGAAGCTCGATACAGTACGGGCACTGGGTCGTCAGTGCGACGGCCACGGCGGCGAGCTGCTTGGTCAGGGCGCTGACCTCGCCTTCCTCGAATGCGGCACGGTCGAACTGCCAGAAGGCATCCATGCCCTTGGAGGCATTGGCTTCAAGATGGGAAATGCGCGAGAGGTTCTTCATATCGTACATACGGCTTCTCCTTGCGGTTCGCCCTGATCCTCAGGACAGACACACAGTCTGACATGAACCGTCCGGCGCCGTGTCCCAAGCCCCCTGCCCTTCACACTTTCCTGAAGCTGCTGACCGCCATGCGCCCCTTGTACCTTGCTTAGAGCCCCCGTGCGGCGCTAGAAGCCCACAAGACGTGACAGAAAATCCCTATCCAAGGGTCATCAGGACACAAGCATGAAACAGCAAGCCAACCTTATCCGGGCCGGCCAGGTCATCGAGCATGACGGCCGCCGCTGGACGGTTCTCAAGCAGCAGATCATCACCCCGGGCAAGGGTGGCGCCTTCATCCAGGTCGAAATGCGCGACCTCAAGACAGGCAACAAGACCAACGAGCGCTGGAGAACAGCGGATTCCGTCGAGCGTCTGATGACGGAAGACAAGGACTACACCTATTCCTACATGGACGGTGACAACGTCGTCCTGATGGATCCGGAAACGTTCGAGCAGCTCGTCCTTGCCAAGGACATCTTCGGCGACCAGTTCGCCTTCCTGCAGGACAACATGCCGCTGAACGTCAAGCTGGTCGAAGGCGACCCGGTGGGCGTGGAACTGCCGCCGCATGTCACGCTGGAAGTCACGGAAGCCGACCCGGTGGTCAAGGGCCAGACGGCCAGCTCCTCCTACAAGCCCGCCACGCTGTCCAATGGCGTAAAGACGCTGGTGCCGCCGTTCATCGAAGCCGGTGAGCGCATCGTTGTCCGCACGGAAGACGGATCCTACGTCGAACGCGCGAAGGACTGATCCAGCATGCGTCTTTCCCCGCACATGGCCGTTATGCAGGGCGCGGCACAGAAGGCCTCGCGCCGTCTGCTCCGTGACTTTGCAGAGGTCGAACAGCTTCAGGTCAGCATCAAGGGGCCCGGAGATTTCGTTTCCCAGGCAGACCTGCGCGCCGAGACCATCCTCCGCGAGGAACTGAGCCGCGCCCGTCCCGGCTACGCCTTCCTGATGGAAGAAAGCGGCGCTTCGGGCGGGGACAACTGGACCTGGCGCTGGATCGTCGATCCGCTCGACGGCACGACGAACTTCCTGCACGGCATTCCGCACTGGGCCATTTCCATCGGCCTGCAGCGCAAGCTGCCGGACGGAACGGTCGAGCTGGCCGCCGCGGTTGTCTACAACCCGGCCGCCAACGAGATGTTCTGGGCCGAAAAGGGCGTTGGTGCATTCCTCAATGAACGCCGCCTGCGCGTCTCCGGCCGCCGCAACATGCACGAAGCCCTGTTCGCAACTGGCATTCCGTTTGCAAAGGTTCCGAGCAGCAGCCGTCTGCCCTTCGCCCGCGTCCTCGGCGCCCTGATGCCGCAGGTTGCAGGGATTCGCCGCTTCGGCGCCGCTGCCCTGGATCTCGCATGGGTCGCAGCAGGCCGTTACGACGGGTACTGGGAATTCGGCATCAAGCCGTGGGACTGCGCAGCCGGTCTGCTTCTGGTCCGTGAGGCCGGTGGCTATGCGACCGATCCGGACGGAAACGAGCTTCATGACGTTCCCGATGACGTCAATGTCGTTGCCGGAAACACCAACCTTCATGGCCCCCTGCGCGCCCTGGTGCATGAGGCCCTGAACCGGAGCTGACAAAACTGCCCTCACGCCCCATTGCGGGAGTCGTGAGGCGTCGTCTAGGATCGGTCTGACATGTACAGGCCGATCCTCTTCTCCCTTCCTCTGGCGGCCTTTCTGGCCAGCCTTCCGCTGTCTGCCGCACAGGCACAGGTCACCAGCAATCTGGATGATCTGCCGCAGGCCAAGACAGCCCCCTCAGCAAAAAAACCGGTCTCGACGCAGCATCCGACGAAACACACTGCCCGCAAACCCGTCACCCAGAACTCCGCGGCAAAAACCCCGGCGCCTGCGGCTGCTCCCGCCAAAACCACACCGACGCACACGACCGTTCCCGGTGTCCCCCCGGCTCCTCCGCCACCGGTCGTCCTGCCGCCGCCTTTCGTCCCCATCCAGATCCATCCGCCCGTTCCTCCGGTCGAAGTCACCCCCGTCGCTGACGCTGCCAGTCACACGGAAACACTGCCCGACGGTGGTCTGCGCGTTGTGTTTCCCTCGGAAAGCGAGGCTCTGAACGCCGACAGCATCAAAACCCTTCAGGCTTACGGAACCGAACTGTCCCATCATCCGGAACAGCGTGTGCTCCTGATTGCGCACGCAACGCTGCCGGGTGATGACGTCTCCATGCCGCGCCGTATCGCGCTGGCACGGGCACTCGCTGTCCGCTCGATCTTCATTCATGCAGGCGTTGCTACCACGCGCCTCTACCCGCAGGCGCTGGGACGTCCCGACAAGGGAGACAGCGCGCCTGCTGACAGACTGGATGTTGTCATCGAGACAAATCCTGTCGATCCCGCCCCTTCCGCAAACGGCATGCCATAAAATCAGGAAAGACACGCCGTGACACGTCCTACGACCTATCTTCTCCGAATGGCCGTTTTCCTTGTCGCGGTCGGCCTTCTGGCCGCGACAATGGGCACGACCCTGCTCCACGCGTTCAACGCCAACCCGAAACTTGATGCCATTATCCTCGGCGTGCTCCTGCTGGGCATCCTGTGGAACCTCCATGTCGTCCAGCGCCTCATGCCAGAAGTGCAGTGGGTTGAACTCCTGCGTCAGCCCCGCGCCGGTCTGGCCGCACCAAAAGCGCCCCGCCTGCTCGCGCCCATGGCCAGCATGCTGGCGGCCCGCAACCGCACGGACCGCCTGACGCTCTCGACCCAGACGACACAGGCCATGCTCGACAGCCTGTCCTCGCGTCTGGATGAAAGCCGGGAAATCTCCCGCTACATGACGCAGCTCCTGATCTTCCTGGGTCTGCTGGGCACGTTCTACGGGCTTCTGCTGACGGTCAGTTCCATCGCTTCCGTCATCGGCGGCATGTCCGCAGGCGGCGGGGACATGGACGTTATGTTCAACCAGCTCAAGACCGGACTGGCCGGACCACTGGCTGGCATGTCCACGGCCTTCTCGGGCTCGATGTTCGGTCTGGCCGGCGCACTTGTCCTCGGCTTTCTCGATCTCACGGCCGGACAGGCCCAGATCCGTTTCTTCAACGAACTGGAAGAATGGCTGGCCGGTGTCACGCGTGTCAGCGGCAGCACGTCCATCGACAGCGACGGCGCGCCCGTCCCGGCCTATGTTCAGGCCCTGCTTGAGCAGACCGCCGAAAATCTGGAAACGCTGCAGAACGCCGTCTCCCGCAGCGAAGAAAACCGCGTCCGCGAACTGCACATGCTCGATAGCCTGCAGGAACGCCTGCGCGGCATGACGGATCTGCTTGCTACCAACCAGCAGCTTATGACCCGTACGGCCGAGACCCAGACCGCCCTTCTGCGTCACATGGGCGATGAGGGTCCGGGCTCGCAGGGCACGGCGCTTCTGCGGATCGAGACGCATCTCAGCCGCCTGATCCAGGAACTTCATGAAGGCCGCGCCCAGACGATCGGCGAGCTTCGCAATGATCTCCGCGTTCTGGCCCGCACGATTGCAGCGGCCTCCGGCAGCACGACGCCCCCTCCCGGCAGGCAGGGCTGATCCATGGCCCGGCGCAGACGCGGATCCCACAACGCCCTCGATGCCTGGCCCGGCTATGTGGACGCCCTGTCCACCCTGCTGATGGTCGTCACGTTCGTCCTGCTGGTGTTCGTCGTGGGGCAGCAGTTCCTCTCGGTGTCGCTGTCCCGACGCGAGCACACGCTGGATGCCCTGCAAAAACAGCTGGCCGAACTGTCGCACATATTGTCGATGACGGAGGACAAGAACAAAAGCCTGTCCTCTACCGTCGCTACGCTGGCGGACGAAAAGCAGCATAATCAGACCCAGCTCCAGACCCTTTCGACCCAGATCGCCGCCCTGACAGGGCAGCTTCAGTCGAAAGATCAGGCTCTGGCTTCGGCTGATGACACGAGCAAACAGCAGAACAGCAAGATCTCTGACCTTCAGGCCCAGATCGAGGAACTGACCCGCCAGCTTCAGGCGATCAGCAACGCTCTCGACATTGAAAAGAAAGCCGAACAGGGCAAGGACGCCCAGATTGCGGATCTTGGCAGCAAGCTCAATCTGGCGCTGGCGGACAAGGTCAACCAGCTCAAACGCTATCGTTCGGAGTTCTTCGGACGCCTGCGGGACCTGCTGAAAAACCAGAAGGGCGTGAATGTCGTGGGAGACCGCTTCGTCTTCCAGTCGGAAATCCTGTTCCCGCAGGGGAGTGCCGACCTGACACCGGAAGGCCGCAAGGAAATCACGACCCTTGCGCATACCTTCAAGCAGGTCGCCTCAACAATTCCGACGGATCTGCCGTGGATCCTGCGCGTGGATGGCCATGCCGACCGCCAGCCGATCCACAGTGCCTTTCCCAGCAACTGGGAGCTGTCGTCCGAGCGTGCCATCACCGTGGTCAAGCTGCTCATTGCCGAAGGTGTGGACCCGCACCATCTGGCCGCGACAGGCTTTGCCGACTACCAGCCTCTGGATGCCGCCAGCACATCGGCGGCCTATGCGAGAAACCGCAGGATCGAGTTCCGTCTGACGGATCGCTGATCCCTCTCCCGCCTGCCTTTTCACAAAGGCAGGCTTTTGCGCAGATCTACTGACATTTCTGCGATAATCCCTTATGTAGCAGCCATGACCGATACCCCGCTTTCCCTTATCCGCAATTTCTCGATCATCGCTCATATCGATCACGGCAAATCGACGCTGGCCGATCGCCTGATCCAGGCCTGTGGCGCGCTGACCGCGCGTGAGATGAAAAACCAGGTCCTCGATTCGATGGAGCTCGAGCAGGAGCGCGGGATCACCATCAAGGCGCAGACCGTGCGCCTGACCTATCCGGCCAAGGACGGCAAGGTTTACACGCTGAACCTGATGGACACGCCGGGCCATGTCGACTTCGCCTATGAAGTCAGCCGCTCGCTCGCCGCCTGTGAAGGTTCGCTGCTGGTCGTGGATGCCTCGCAGGGCGTGGAAGCCCAGACGCTGGCGAACGTCTATCAGGCGCTCGATGCCAATCACGAGATCGTCCCGGTCCTCAACAAGGTCGATCTCCCGGCTGCGGAGCCCGAGCGCGTCCGCGCCCAGATCGAGGACGTGGTCGGCATCCCGGCTGATGACGCGGTCGAAATCAGCGCGAAGACCGGCCTGAACATCGAAGGCGTGCTTGAAGCCCTCGTCCAGCGCCTCCCCGCCCCCACGGGCGACGCCGAAGCCCCGCTTCAGGCCCTGCTGGTGGACAGCTGGTACGATGCCTATCTTGGCGTCATTATCCTCGTCCGCATCAAGGATGGCCGCCTCAAGCGTGGTGACCGCATCCGCATGATGCAGACCGGCGCGACCTA
The DNA here is from genome assembly GCF_046058915.1 of Gluconobacter roseus. Taxonomy (GTDB): domain Bacteria; phylum Pseudomonadota; class Alphaproteobacteria; order Acetobacterales; family Acetobacteraceae; genus Gluconobacter; species Gluconobacter roseus_A. The sequence continues at coordinate 2,707,248 of NZ_CP175538.1, read as the reverse complement.
CCATGTCGATCAGGTTGGCGTGTTCCTGCCGAAAATGCAGTCGGTCGAGAGCCTCGGTCCGGGCGAGATGGGCTATATCAACGCCGCCATCAAGACCGTCGCGGACTGCAATGTCGGTGACACCGTCACACTCGACAAGCGCCCCGCCGAAAAGGCCCTGCCGGGCTTCAAGCCTTCCATTCCTGTGGTGTGGTGTGGCCTCTTCCCGATCGATGCAGACGATTTCGAAAAGCTGCGTGACAGCCTCGGTAAGCTGCGCCTGAACGACGCCTCGTTCCACTTCGAGGCCGAGACCTCAGCGGCTCTGGGATTCGGTTTCCGTTGCGGCTTCCTCGGACTGCTGCATCTGGAGATCATCCAGGAACGCCTGTCCCGCGAGTTCAATCTGGACCTGATCGCAACCGCCCCGTCCGTGGTCTACAAGATGCACATGACGGATGGCACGGTCGAGGAACTGCACAACCCCGCCGACATGCCCGAGCTCAGCAAGATCGAGATGATCGAAGAGCCGTGGATCAAGGCTACCATCATGGTGCAGGACGAATACCTTGGCCCGGTCCTGACGCTATGCTCCGAGCGCCGTGGCGTACAGGTCGATCTGACCTATGTCGGCAACCGTGCCATGGCCGTCTATCGCCTGCCGCTGAACGAAGTGGTGTTCGATTTCTACGACCGCCTGAAATCCATCAGCCGCGGCTATGCCTCGTTCGACTACCAGATGGACGGCTATGAAGAGAGCGATCTCGTCCGCATTTCCATCCTCGTGAACCACGAGCCGGTCGATGCGCTGTCCTTCATCTCGCACCGTACTGTCGCCGAGCAGCGCGGCCGCTCGATCTGCGCCAAGCTCAAGGATCTGATCCCCAAGCAGCTGTTCAAGATCGCCATTCAGGCGGCCATCGGCTCCAAGGTCATCGCCCGTGAAACGATCGGCGCCCTGTCCAAGGACGTGACGGCCAAGTGTTATGGCGGTGACATTTCCCGCAAGCGCAAGCTTCTGGACAAGCAGAAGGAAGGCAAGAAGCGCATGCGGCAGTTCGGCAAGGTCGAAATTCCCCAGAGCGCCTTCCTCGCTGCCCTGAAAATGGACTGATCCCTGCCTTATGTCGAAAAGCGCTGCCATCCTGTTCGTTCACAATGAAGTCGACACGATCGGATGGTGGCTCGCGCATCATGCGACCATCGGTTTTTCAACGCTGATCGTCTGTGACGACCATTCGACAGACGGAACAGGCGCGGTTCTCTCCAACGCGGCCACACTCTATGACATCCGCGTCCAGTCATCCGATACGACACTGCCGGCAAGACTGGACCGGCAGACCCGCTTTCACAAACAGGCTCTGGAACAGGGAAAGAGCGAATTCGACTGGATGATGATCCTGGCAGCAGATGAATATCTGCATTTCGAAAATGCCGGGTCCGTCACCGAATTCACAGCCGCCATCACAACGGCAACCTTCCCGGTTAACTGGTGTCTGTTCGGCTCTTCGGGGCATCAGGTGCCCTCAGCATTTTCCCCGGTCGAAACTTTTACCCGGCACGGCCTGCTGGGCCTGCCCGATCACCGTGTCGTCCGGCATTTTGTCCAGCCCCGCCAGACTGGCAGCGAACTGCCGGATCCGTTTTCTGAGCTTGAGCGAAACGCGACATGGGACAAAAGTCGCATTCTCCACTTTGCCGCCGGCGACCATGAGAGCTTTCTCAGACGCAATTCAAGCGCCACACCGGAAAAAGCCTGGCAGAACTTCGACCGCAACGATGCGGAATATACCCGGGCCAGCCGCTGGCTTCCCGAAAGCCGCCGGATTGCCTCTTCCATCGCTCAGGCTTCGCTGACGGATCTCTACTGGCGCCTCAAATCCGCCATGATCCATGCTGACAAAGCCGTCCTGCAGGACCTCGGGCTGACCCCGGCCCAGCTTTCCGTTCCATCATCTGACCGGGCATCACCCCGGTTCCGTTTCTGCGTGCTGGGTCAGGAAAAGCGGCTGATGCTGGACATGCAGACTGGTTCATTCGCATCTGTCGGCCCCGAAGACACGAATTTTGGCCGCTACAATCCGCTCATCATGGCACTTGAAATGTCCGAGGCAGATGTCTGGCATGCCTGTCTTTTCACAGAAAATTCCCTCCCCGGACGCCATCTTTCCATACCCGGATCGCCTACACTTCTGCCCTCAGTCCCACTGACGGTCATGATTGCGGAAAACAGGATCCTGTCGCCTGTCAGTGGCGAAGACATCCACATCGCGCTCCCCGATCACGCCCTGGCTGATATCGAATCGACCATGGCGCTCTACAGCCGGATGACGCCCTTTATGGTTCTGACGGCAGAAGGCCATACTCTGGCGGGACTGCTGCGCGGGCTCGACCGGCTTCCAGCTCCGGATGCCAGCGCTCTGGGCTGCGCGATCGCCATGCTGCCATCCGCGGAGGCCCAGCGCCTTGTGCAAACCTTTCCGGGTCTCGTGCCGCGCAGCATCCTGCCTGCACCTCAGTCGCTGAACTGAAGCCGCGCACTTTCACGGAACAGGGCAAACGCTGCGACAGCGCCATCGGTCACGGCCTGTCTTCGCGCTACAGTGCTTTCGTCCAGAAACTGCCCAAGCCGCTCCAGAAACGCGAGCCATTCGCCTTTCTGATGCACGGCCGACAGATAGGCCCTCGGCAATCCTTCGCCCACACGCCCTGACAGGATCCGCCCGCCAAGTCGCGAGCCCTCGAGAACATACAGGACTCCAAATGCCGTACCCGAGCAGTCAGACAGCATGTGCCGCTGACTGACGGGCATCGGGAGTCCCATGTCGCGCAGATCCTGTTTCAATAGCTCTGCCCGCGGGCGCCACGGCGGCACCGATGCGGAATACCGGTCCAGATAGGCCTCCGCGACGACAAGCGCGCGGGCATGTGCCGTCAGAAAGGCGCCATAGGATTTCCGGTCTGCAAGTTCAAAACGCGAAAAAGCCTCATCAACAGCGTTATGAGCTTTCCGGCTGACACGCCGCAGCTCCTCCAGACTGGAATTCTTCCGCTCATCCGCACGTCCTGCTGTTTCCATTCCTGCCGATCTTCCCGTGCGTTGTGAAACCGTTGCCGGTTCTGTCCGTAATTAGAGTGACTTGCAACAACCAGATCCCGTCTGTCACGCCCCCGGATTTCGGAGAACACCCCGTTGAGCAGCACCCCACCCCGGCAGCCCTCCCCATCAGATGCACGTTCTCCCAGACCGGTCAGACGACATCTGGTCCTGAAAACTGTCGGGGGTGTGCTGGGCGCACTGGCTGCTGCCATCATCATCCTGATCCTGGTGTGGCAATGGGACTGGTTCGTCCCCTATATCGACCGCAAGGCAACCGCAGCCCTGCACCGCCCGGTCAGTATTGCCCATCTGCATGTCCGCCTGGGCTTCAAGACAACGGTGACCGTGGACGACCTGAAAATCGGTCAGCCCGAAGGCTTCGAAAAAGAGAAGGACGATTTCGCGTCCGCCCATGCCATCACCGTCACGGCGGATGTCTGGCGTTATCTGACGGGCGGAGGCCTGTCCCTGCCGCTGATCCGCGCCGATGCGCCTAAGGGTGATATCGTTTCGCTGCTCAACGGGACGAACAACTACACATTTCCGTCATCCTCAGACACATCGTCCCAGACGTCTTCATCCTCCACGACGACCCTGCCAAAGCTGGGCAAAATCGAAATCAACGATGGCGATATCCGTCTGGCACTGGCAAAGCTGAAGACGGACATGCATGTCCTGATTCACACCGAAGAACCGAAAAACGGTGATGACGGCCATCTCGTGATCGATCTCAAGGGCCGATACGCTCAGGCCCCCATCACCGGCCATATTGTCGGCGGTGCCCTCATGAGCCTGACGGACGCCACCCATCCCTATCCGATCGACGGACGCCTCGCTAACGGCCCGACCTATGTCACGCTTCGCGGCACCGTCGATGATCCGATCCATTTTCAAGGCACTAATCTTGCACTGCACTTCGCAGGGCCGGATATGTCGCTCCTGTATCCGCTCACGGGCGTTCCTATTCCCCAGACGCCGCCTTACAGCGTCACGGGCAATCTGGCCTACTCAGACCGCGCGATCCGCTTTCAGAAGTTCGAAGGTCATATGGGATCTTCGGACATCGGCGGGGATATCAATGTTGATCCGCATCAGAAGCCGATCTTCATAGAAGCAGCCCTTCACTCGCATTCGGTGGATCTTGCGGATCTGGGCGGCTTCATCGGCGCCCAGCCCGGCCAGACCAAGAAAGCCGAACCTGCTAGTGCGCGCGTGCTTCCTGACAAGAAAATCAATGTTCCCAAGCTCAATGCCGCAAATGTGCATCTGACCTATCATGGCGATCACATCCGCAATAAAAACTGGCCGCTGGACAACATCGACACGGAGTTGGCAGTCCAGAATGGTGCCATTGATCTCAAGCACCTGACCTTCGCAACGGGCACGGGCAACATCTCTGCCGCCGCGACACTTGAGCCCACGAAAAACGAGCAGTTCCACACGCATTTCCGCCTGGATGTCTCGCGTCTGCCGCTCTCGCGCATCATGACGTCAAAGGACATGTTTCAGGGTGAAGGAACCATTGGCGGACACGTGACCCTCACCTCGACCGGCAATTCGGTCGCAACCCTGGTCGAAAACGGCAATGGCGGTACGACCCTGGTTCTGGATCGCGGCGGCGATGTCACAGCCCTTCTCCCCGATCTTCTGGGTCTCAAACTCGGCTCGGCTGTTCTGTCCGCACTGGGCATCCCCGATCGCTCGAAGCTGCAATGCCTCGTGGCGGACCTGCCGCTGAAGGACGGCATCGTGCATACCAACTCGATGCTCCTGCAGACCGGGACCACGCGCACGATGGGAACCGGAACCGTCAATTTCCACAAGGACACGCTTGATTACGCCGTCACCACGCGTTCGATCGGCCCGCAGATCCTCTCCCTGCCCGGCGCAGTCCACATCTTCGGTTCCATGAAAAGCCCGACGATCCTGCCCGGCGCGGAACTGATTGGTCGCGTTGCCGCATCCGTGGGCCTCGGGATCGTCTTCCCACCCGCTGCTCTTATCCCGACCATCCAGCTCGGTGTTGGCAAGGGATCGGCCTGCGAAAGGGCCATTCTGGAGGCCAATGAACACCCGGCCGCCGGAATTGCTCCCGGCAAAACCACAGGCACAGGCCCCAGCAGTGTTCCGCACCCTGCACAGGCCCGAAGCAAAAACCATGCCGGTGGGAAATCCGCGAAAGCCACCCAACGCCGCATGAACCCGTCGGAAGTCCGCAAGGCCTGGGAGAAAAAATCGAACCCGAAATGAAAAGATACGGTCCGGACCGTGGCAGGGGAAAGTTTTTTGACTATAGCTGGGCCCAGATCCCCCCTGCCCCCGGAGTGCCCGCTTGCTGCTATCCAAACTCGACCGCTGGTTTCATGTCACGGCCCGCGGTTCAACGATCCCGCGTGAGGTCATTGCCGGACTGACGGTTTTCGGGGCCATGGCCTATATCGTGGCCGTCAATCCCGCCATTCTCTCGGCTGCGGGTCTGGATCGCCATGACATGGTCATGACCACGATCGCGGGCGCCGTTGCCGGCACATTACTCATGGCACTCTGGGCCAGACTTCCCATTGCCCTGGCTCCGGCCATGAGCAGCAACGTCCTGTTCGCACAGGTCGTCGTCCAGCAGGCCCATGTCAGCCCACGCACGGCCTTCACGGTTGTTCTGTTCAGCGGACTCTGCTTCACGGCCCTTTCCCTCAGCCAGATCCGCCAGCGTATCATTCGCGGTTTTCCGCCTTCGATCGTCCTCGGCATTCAGATCGCCCTCGGCGCCTTCATCGCCCGGATCGGACTGACGACAGGCGGCATCGCCGTCCCCTCATCCGAAGGCCTGACCTTCGGCGCACTGAACAACCCGTCCGTCCTGCTCAGCATGGCAGGCGTCGTCCTGAGTGCCATCCTGGTCGTGCTGCGCGTCCCGGCAGGGCTACTCATTGCCATCCTCGCCGTCACTCTGGCAGGCCTTTTCATTCAGACGCCGTCAGGCCCCGTCACGCATCTGCCCGCGCATCTGCTGGACTGGCCACACTACCCGACGAACCTGTTCCTGCCGTTCGACTTCCACGAATATTTTTCCCATCTCGGGCTGCTTGTCCCGATTACGTTATATTTCCTGCTGAGCGACTTCTTTGACGCCACCGCGACCATGATGAGCGTCGCCCATCGCGCCGGTCTGGACGGTACGGTCGAGAAGCCAGCGCTCGACCACCGCGCTTTTGGTTCCGATGGTGCTGCCAGCATCATCGGCGCGTCACTTGGGACCTGCACCGTCTCCGCTTATGTCGAAAGTCTCGCAGGCGTTGAAGCTGGCGGCCGTACAGGTCTGAGCGCACTGGTCGTCGCTGTCCTGTTCGCCCTGTCCTCGGTCTTCTGGCCGCTCATCACCACCATTCCGGCCATTGCCACAGCCCCCGTGCTCATTCTCGTGGGACTGAACATGCTCGGCAGCCTCAGCCGTGTTGCGGAAACGCCCGCCGAAGCCATCCCACCGCTGACGATGCTGCTGATTGCCGGCGTGACCGGCAATTTCATGCTGAGCCTTTCCTGTGGCCTGCTGATCTACACGGCGCTTGCGATCGCAACGCGTCAGTTCCAGCGCCTGACGCCGATCGTTCTCGGTCTGGATGCCGCCTTCGTCTTTTACATGGTCCTTCAGGCTCATATGGGCGCCTGAAGACTTTTCCCGTCGCAGGTTTTAATCCTTTTTTCATGGCTTCCGGGCAGGATGCCTCACATGACTTCCTGCCCTGCCCAACCGCGCCACGTCTTCATCGCCACCCCCTGTTTCGGTGGTACCGTCATGCTGGACTACATGCAGTCCATCATCGGTTGCATGGCGGCGGCACCGGCCCATGCCCTTCAACTCACGCTTTCCACAATTGGAAGTGATGCCCTCATCACGCGGGCACGCAATACGCTCCTGCATCAGTTCGTGACCATGACCGATGCAACCCATCTTCTCTTCATCGACAGCGACATCGGTTTTTCGATCACCGATATTCTCGCCCTTCTGGATGCAGATCGCCCCCTGATCGGTGGCGCCTACCCCCTGAAATCCCATTACTGGGACCAGAATACAGACCGTTTCATCGCAGCCGGAGAATCCGCTTCCACGGCCAGTCTGCGCTACGTCGGAGACTGCGCCGCACTGCACGATGGCAATACTTCCGCCGAGATCGCGGCCGTCTCCTATATTGGCACCGGCTTCATGCTCATGACCCGCCAGATGGTTCTCGACATGATTACCCATTATCCGGAAACCCGGTACAGCCGTATCGACGCCCAGACTGAAGGTAAAACCCCAGACACCGCGTCTTCAGACGCTTACGCCCTGTTTGACTGCCTGATCGACCCGGAAACCCAAACCTATCTTTCCGAAGACTTCGCCTTCTGCCGGCGCTGGATCAGCATGGGCGGCACCGTATCTCTGCATAAGGGCCTATCTCTCACCCATACCGGAAGCACGACATTCAAGGGTGATCTGTCCGCACGAACCCTGCCGCTGTCAGCGTTGCCTACATGAAGCGATTATTCCGTAGGACACTACTTGCCACTATTCCGTCATAATAAGACGGTTTAAGCTCCTTTGCGGTGTCGGGAGCGTGATGCATACATTCCCCGACACCGCTCCCCGTTCAGACCATGACCGCCTGCCGGAAATACGAGATATTACTCACCGGATCTGCCGCACCCGCAGCCGTGTTGTAGTACTGTTTGTGAAAATAGCTGAGAGCGGCCGGATCGCTCGTCGCCGGCAAGGGCTCCTTGACCCGGTAATACCGGATACGGGCCATTGCAGACGCATATCTCAGGTTTGAAACCAGTTGCGCACTGCGGGGCAGATCCTGCGAAAGCATTCCCTCCAGAACCCGCTCAAACCGTTTCCCGACCGGGTAACACAGAAAATTGACCCAGCAGTCGTCATGGGTCGCAGGTTCCATTTGCCACAGCCCCAGAGCCGGCCCTCCACCAATCTGCCTGACATATGTTCCCCGACTTTCCGCCAGAGCCGTGCCCGTCACCAGATTGACCGCAACCTCCCCATCCAGTCCCAAGGCCGCCAGCGCCGGAGCAACCACCAGATGCTTGAGCTGGCCCGCATCAATTCCGCTCATGCTGCCCCCTCACTTCGTGCTCAGGGACAGGGCAAAATGCACCATGCCCGTTCCCAGAATGGACGTTGCCAGTGTGATGATCCCTGTAATGACCGCCCGCCCCCCGATCAGGCGATCCAGCTTCCCGTTAACGACACGATTCCCCTCATCAACCTTCGTCTCCAGCAGTTTCATCTGATCCCGGAGCGATGAGATTTCCTGCCGCATCTCGGTGCGCAGTTCTTCGTATCGATCCGACAATCCCCCCGCGATGGTCTCCAGCCGCAGCACACGGTCCTCAAGCATTCGCAGCGTATAGGCGCGTCTCTCATTTCCATCAGTCTGACTGACCGTCAGACCTTCCATCTCCGCCATGCCGTTCCCCCAAATAAAAAAAGCGCTCCCCAGAGGGGAACGCTTTTTGTGGCATTGAGCCATTAACATAGAAATAAACGCATGTTTTATCAACGAAAACCTGAAACCCGCTGCCCGATGTCGGAAAACCCGGCTTGGCCACCTCTGCAGATGGGCGCATACTGAACCCCCATGAGCGCTCCCCCGACAGAAACACTTCTTGATCTGCGTGGACTGGCCTGCCCCATGCCCGTTCTCAAAGCCAATCGTGCGCTTCGGGACATGCCACCGGGTGCGAAGCTGCGCATCCTGGCAACAGACCGCGCTTCCGTGGCGGATTTCCAGTCTTACTGCCGCGAAACCGGCCATGCGCTCATTGCGTTTACGGACACCGCAGGCGTGCTTTCCTTCATGATCCGGCGACGTGCAGAAACGTCACCATCCTGAGGAAACTCCAGCGTTCCCATGCTCGGGGCTGGCAAAACCTGTCTTCTGCCTGTAATCCCCTCGCTACCTTGTTCCAAAGTGTGCCTTGAGGCTTTTCATGCCCGAACCCATTGATGCCATGTCTTTCGAGGATGCCCTCTCCGAACTGGAGCGGATCGTCCGCGGCCTTGAAGGCGGCCAGATGAAGCTCGAGGACGCTATTTCCGCCTATGAACGCGGTGCTGCCCTGCGCAGGCACTGTGATGCGAAGCTGGGAGAGGCCGAGATGCGTGTCCGTGCCATCGTGCAGAACGATGACGGCACGACAGGCACGGAGCCTCTTGCCGATACCGGAGAGTCCGGCCGATGAATGCCCCTACCACGTCTGTTTCCCTGAAGGACGCGCTCGCCCGCGCCCGTTCCGAGATCGAAAACACGATCGACACCCTGCTGCCCATGGTGCCGGGAGACGAGTCCGTTCTCATTGAAGCCATGCGCTACGCAGCCCTCGGTGGCGGCAAGCGTCTGCGTGGCTTTCTGGCTGTCGAAGTGGCCACTTTGTTCGGCGCAGACCGCAAGGCCGCCCTGCGTGTCGCCGCATCGGTCGAACTGCTGCACGCCTATTCGCTGGTGCATGACGATCTGCCCTCCATGGACGATGACGATCTGCGTCGTGGCCAGCCGTCCACGCACAAGCAGTTTGATGAAGCCATCGCGATTCTGGCCGGTGATGCTCTTCAGACCCGTGCATTTGAAATTCTCGTCGAGCCTGAAACCAGCCCCAACGCGACCGTCCGCGCCAATCTGGCCCTTGCGCTTGCCCAGGCTTCCGGATCGGCCGGCATGATCGGCGGTCAGGTCATTGATATCCGCGGCGAAGGCCGCGCCCTCCCGCTGGACCAGGTCCGTCGTCTGCACGCCCTGAAGACCGGTGCCCTCATCCGCTATGCTGCCGAGTCTGGCGCCATTCTCGCCGATGTGGACGACGCCCGCCGCGCCGCCATCGTCGCCTATGGCCGTGATCTCGGGACCGCCTTCCAGGTTGCGGATGACGTTCTGGATTCCACAGCAACCGCCGAGGAACTCGGCAAAACCGCAGGCAAGGACGAAGCCAGCGGCAAATCAACCTATGTCTCCCTGCTTGGCATTGACGGTGCCCGCGCCGAAGCCCGTCGCCTGAGCGACCGGGCTCGGGAGGCCCTTTCATCTTTCGGTGCACAGGCCGACGCCCTCAGGGCTCTGGCAGATTATGTCGTCGAGCGCAGGAACTGATCCCATGAGCAAGAAGTCCTCCACGATTCCCACCTATGGCCGCTATCCGGAGCTGGATCGCGTCCGCTTCCCGGCTGACATGCGGAACCTGTCCGTCGACCAGCTCAAGCAGCTTGCCGATGAACTGCGCTCTGAAACCGTTGATGCCGTCTCCACCACGGGTGGCCATCTTGGCGCGTCCCTCGGCGTGGTCGAACTGACCGTTGCCCTGCACGCCGTCTTCAACACGCCTGATGATCGCATCATCTGGGACGTCGGTCACCAGGCATACCCGCACAAGATCCTGACGGGTCGCCGCGACCGTATCCGCACGCTGCGCCAGCCCGAGGGCCTGTCCGGCTTCACCCGCCGCGCGGAAAGCGAATACGACCCGTTCGGCGCTGCCCATTCCTCCACCTCGATCTCGGCTGGTCTTGGCATGGCCGTGGCGCACCACCTGCGCGCGGAAGAAGACCCGAGCTATCATGAGCGCAACGTCATCGCCGTGATCGGCGACGGCTCAATCTCCGCTGGCATGGCCTATGAAGCCATGAACAATGCGGCTGTTGCAGGCCCCGGCGCGAACCGCCTGATCGTGGTGCTGAACGACAACGAAATGTCAATCGCCCCGCCGGTCGGCTCGATGTCGGACTACCTGTCCCGCCTGATGTCCTCGCGCCAGTTCTTCAGCCTGCGCGATCTGGCCGGCAAGGTCGCCAAGCGTCTTCCGGGCAAGATCGAGCGCACCGCCAAGCGCGCCGAGGAATATGCCCGCGGCATGATCACGGGCGGCACGCTGTTCGAGGAACTCGGTTTCTACTATGTCGGCCCGGTCAACGGCCACGACATGAGCCAGCTCGTGCCGATCCTGCGCAACCTGCGCGACGCCGACGATCAGGGCCCGATCCTGCTGCACATCATCACCGAGAAGGGCCGCGGCTACAAACCCGCAGAAGCCGCCGGTGACAAGTACCACGCCGTCAGCAAGTTCAACGTGGTTACGGGCGAGCAGAAGAAGGCTCCCGCCGGTCCGCCGAGCTACACGTCCATCTTCAGCCGCGAACTGATGCGTCGCGCCAAGACCGACGACAAGCTGATCACCATCACGGCCGCCATGCCGTCCGGCACGGGCCTGAACGCTTTCGCCAAGGCCTATCCGGACCGCTTCTTCGACGTCGGCATTGCCGAGCAGCACGCCGTCACCTTCGCCGCCGGTATCGCGTCCGAAGGTCTGCGCCCGTTCTGCGCAATTTACTCGACCTTCCTGCAGCGCGCCTATGATCAGGTCGTCCATGACGTTGCCCTGCAAAACCTGCCGGTCCGCTTCGCCATTGACCGTGCCGGTCTGGTCGGTGCCGATGGCGCCACCCATGCCGGTGCCTTCGACCTGAACTATCTGTGCTGCCTGCCGAACATGGTCGTCATGGCGCCGTCCGACGAAGTCGAACTGCTGCATGCCACGGCCACGGCCTGCGAATACGATGCCGGTCCGATCGCCTTCCGCTACCCGCGTGGCAACGGCATTGGTCTGGATCTCCCGGAAAAGGGCGAAGTTCTGGAAATCGGCAAGGGTCGCATCGTGCGTGAAGCACGCCGTGCGCCGAATGCCCGCGGTGGCGTTGCCATCCTGTCGCTTGGCCCCCGCATGCACGAATCCCTGCGCGCAGCCGATCAGCTCGCCGCACAGGGCGTTCCCGTCACTGTTGCCGATGCCCGCTTTGCCAAGCCGATCGACAAGGCACTCGTCGAGGATCTCGCGCGCCAGCACGAAGTCTTCATCACGATTGAAGAAGGCGCCATTGGCGGCTTCAGCAGCCTCGTCGTTCAGCACCTCGCCGAGACCGGCCTGCTGGACAAGGTGAAGTTCCGTCCGATGGCCCTGCCGGATCGCTACATCGATCACAACACGCAGGACGCCCAGTACGAAGACGCAGGCCTGACCGCACCGCATATCGTACGCACCGCGGCAGACGCCCTTGGCGTCGAAGTCGCCCAGCAGTCCGCCTGAACGACTGATGGCCAAACGCCGCGCCGACCAGCTCCTCGTTGACCGGGGGCTGGTCGAAAGCCGGACACGGGCGCAGGCCCTGATCATGGCGGGCCTCGTCTATACGAGTGACCGCCGGATCGCGAAGGCCGGCGACCAGCTCCCTGAAGACGCTCCCCTCGCCCTCAAGGGGCAGGATCACCCCTGGGTGTCGCGTGGCGGCCTCAAGCTGATCCATGCCATCGAGCATTTCGGGCTGGACCCGAAAGGCCGCATCGCAATCGATGTCGGCGCCTCGACAGGCGGTTTCACGGACGTCCTGCTGACCCATGGGGCCGAAAAGGTCTATGCTGTAGACGTCGGACACGGCCAGCTTGCCTGGAAGATCCGCTCGGACGAACGCGTCGTCGTCCTGGAAAAGACGAACGCTCGCGCCCTGACGGCCGAGCAGATCCCCGAGCCCGCCGGGATCGTGGTCTGCGATGCCAGCTTCATCGGCCTGCGCACCGTCCTGCCTGCCGCCCTTGAACTCACGACACCGGATGCCTGGGCCGTCGCGCTCATCAAGCCCCAGTTCGAAGCCGGGCGCGGGGAAGTCGGCGCAAAAGGCGTCGTCCGGGACCCGGCCGTCCACGACCGTGTCTGCGAAGAAATCCGCGAATGGTTCGCAGATCTCCCCGGCTGGGAAGTCCTCGGGATCGAAGCCAGCCCCATTACCGGTCCTGAAGGCAATCGCGAGTTCCTGATCGCAGCCAGAAAAACCGGCACGGCACAGGCCACCGCGGAATAGTTTTCTAAAATAGTTTTACGGGGAAGACCGCGCTTTTCCTTTGGAACTGCGGGTCTTCCCCGTGCTATGGCTCCGCCGCCATGACAGCCGTAATCCATCCCGATATCCGCCCCCGAATCAATTCCGTCGCCTCTGACGACCTGAACGCTGCCGAGCGTGAACGCATCCGTGCGAAATCCGCCCTGTTCGCGCCGCCCGAGGCACGTCTTGCGGACGGACGGCGCGATCTGGTGGGCCTGTCCCGCGAAGAGCTGGCCGCGCTCATGACGGAAATCGGCGAGAAGCCCTTCCGCGCCAAGCAGCTCTGGCACTGGATCTACCATCAGGGCGCGACCGACTTCTCGGCCATGACGACCATCGCCAAGCCCATGCAGGCCAAGCTCGCCGAGCATTTCGTCGTCAGCCGCCCCACGACCGCGACCGAACAGACCTCCGTGGACGAGACGCGCAAGTTCCTCTTCCGCTTCCGCGACGGTCAGGAAGCCGAAACCGTCTACATCCCGGACCGTCGGGAAGACCGCGGCGCCGTCTGCATTTCCTCACAGGTCGGCTGCACCCTGTCCTGCACCTTCTGCCACACCGGCACGCAGAAGCTCGTGCGCAACCTCGGCCCCGCCGAGATCGTCGGTCAGTTCATGGCCGCACGCGACAGCTATGGCGAATGGCCCAGCCCCAGCGCGGACATGCCGCGCTACCTGTCCACCATCGTCCTGATGGGTATGGGCGAGCCGCTCTACAATTACGAAAATGTCGCCAAGGCCATGCGGATCATTATGGACGGCGAAGGCATCGCACTGTCCCGCCGCCGCATCACGCTCTCAACGTCCGGCGTAGTCCCGATGATGGACCGTTGCGGCGATGAGCTTGGCATCAACCTCGCGATCTCGCTGCACGCCGTCACCAACGAACTGCGCGACCAGATCGTGCCGCTCAACCGTAAATACCCGATCGAAGAGCTGATTGCCGCCTGCCGCCGCTATCCGGCCGCGTCCAACTCCCGGCGCATCACTTTCGAATACATCATGCTCCGTGGCGTGAATGACAGCGAAGCCGATGCCCGCGAGCTCGTGCGCCTGATCCGTGACCTGCCGGCCAAGGTGAACCTGATCCCGTTCAACCCCTGGCCAGGCTCGGATTTCCAGCCTTCGACCCGCCAGCAGCTCACGAAATTCGCCAACATCGTGATGGATGCCGGCTTCGCCTCTCCCATCCGTACGCCACGCGGTCAGGACATCCTCGCGGCCTGCGGTCAGCTGAAGACCGAAAGCGAGCGCCAGCGCCGCTCCGCCACCCCGGAAGCCTGACATTCGCCCGGTTTCCCTCTTCCCCCCGAGATGCTAGAAACGCTTCTCAAACGAAACACACCAAGGACCACCCAGTTATGAGCGCCCACCAGGACGTCAAGAAAGTTGTGCTCGCCTATTCTGGCGGCCTGGACACTTCGGTAATCCTCCGCTGGCTCCAGAAGACCTATAACTGCGAGGTCGTCACCTTCACCGCCGATCTCGGTCAGGGCGAAGAGCTCGAACCCGCCCGCAAGAAGGCCGAGATGTTCGGCGTCAAGGAGATCTTCGTCGAGGATCTGCGCGAAACCTTCGTGAAAGATTTCGTGTTCCCGATGTTCCGGGCCAACACGCTTTACGAAGGCCAGTACCTGCTGGGCACGTCCATCGCCCGTCCGCTGATCGCACAGCGCCAGATCGAGATCGCCGAAGCCGTCGGTGCCGATGCCGTGGCTCATGGCGCGACCGGCAAGGGCAACGATCAGGTCCGCTTCGAGCTCGGCTATTATTCGCTCAAGCCGGACGTGAAGGTCATCGCACCCTGGCGCGAGTGGGATCTGACGTCCCGCACGAAGCTCCTCGCTTTCGCTGAAGAGAACCAGATCCCGGTCACCAAGGACAAGCGCGGCGAAGCCCCCTTCTCCGTGGATGCGAACCTCCTGCACTCCTCTTCCGAGGGCAAGCTGCTCGAAGATCCGTCGATCGGCGCCGAGGAAATCGTCTTCCAGCGCACGATCTCGCCGGAAGCCGCACCCGACGTTGCAACCGAAATCACCATTGATTTCGTCAGCGGTGACCCGGTTGCCATCAACGGCGTTGAGATGACGCCGGCAACCCTGCTGACCCGTCTGAACGAACTGGGCCATGACAACGGTATCGGCCGTCTCGACATCGTGGAGAACCGCTTCGTGGGCATGAAGTCCCGCGGCATCTACGAGACGCCGGGCGGCACGATCCTGCTGGCGGCCCACCGTTCGATCGAAAGCATCACGCTCGACCGCGAAGCTGCCCATCTCAAGGACAGCATCATGCCGCGCTATGCCGAGATCATCTATAACGGCTTCTGGTTCTCGCCCGAGCGCCGGATGCTTCAGGCCCTCATCGACACCAGCCAGCATTCCGTGACCGGCCGTGTCCGCATGCGCCTGTACAAGGGCAATGTGACCTGCGTGGGTCGTGAAAGCCCGAACAGCCTGTATGATACCCGCGTCGTGACTTTCGAGGACGACGAAGGCGCCTATAATCAGCAGGACGCCCAGGGCTTCATCAAGCTCAACGCCCTGCGCCTGCGGCTTGGCGGCCAGATCGGCCGTCGCGGCGGTACGCTCTGATTTCTCAACAGACTCCCCGGGGGACCATGACCAGTCTGATCCGTCTTACATCCGCTTTCGCCCTGTGTGGCGCCCTCGCCCTGACGGGGTGCGCCGGTGGCCACAAGCAGGTGGATGATTCCGACCTGACGCCCGAGCAGTTCATGGCGAAAATCCATGCTGAACCCGGCGTCAAGACCCTGCCGGACGGCCTGTCCTACAAGGTTCTCCAGTCGGGTCCCAAGGATGGTGAAAGCCCGCATCATGGCTCCACCATCATGGTCATCTACGAAGGCCGCCTGCCTGACGGTGGCATCTTCGACAGCTCTGACCAGCACGGCAGCGGCGCCTATATGGAAATGCCGCTCAACGGCCTCGTGCAGGGCTGGCTCGAAGCCCTTCCCATGATGCATGTGGGCGACGAATGGATGCTCTACCTTCCGCCGAACCTCGGCTACGGCAAGCGCTCCATGGGCATTATCCCGCCCAACAGCCCGCTGATCTTCAAGATCCGTCTTCTGGGCGTCAATAATGGCGGTGGCGGCGGCCAGTAAAAGCCGCCTGCCCTTCCGGTTCGGACCTCAGGGTCTGGCCGGAAGGGTCCAGTGCGCATCACAGCGCGCTTCATAAAGTTCCTGATCGCCTGTCTCGAGCAGATGACCGGTCTCGTGGGTCTTTGCGGTCCAGGCCGCAGGTGCTCCACAGACGTGACAGCGCGCCTTCAGGGCAATGACTTCATCCGCTTCATTCATCAGCCGCGTCATAACGTCGAACGGTACGCGCCGGTAGTCGGTATCCAGCCCTCCGACCGTCACATGCGCGCCGCGTGAGCGCGCCTGCAGGATGTCCTGCACAATATCACCCCTGTAATGCGGCGAAACCCAGAACTGCCCCTCATCAAGCACAATGTGATCGTAACGGTCAGCATCCGCGGGCCAGACATTCGCAGACACAGCGGCCAGATGCGATCCGTCGCGACTCACAAGCTCGGAACCGTCGCGCGTGTCAAAATCGGGTTTGAGCGCCAGAACGTCTGTTTCCCTTTTCGCCGCAGCAATCAGATGCGCAGATTTGCCGGCAAACATGGGCCCGACATATACTACAAGACGTCCTTTGACGGTCATGGGATCTCCTTCCGATAGCGCCATGAGCCCTATTCCGACCGTTTTGCCAAGCCCGGCCTTGCTGAAACGCCTCTGAAAATGCCACAACGACAGTGTGATCAGAATTGACCCCGCTGTCCGGCTTCCCCTGTTTCTCGCCATTTCCATGGTGATAGTCTTCGTGATCGGCCATGCCTGGGAAAATCGTATCCAGGCCCCGCGCGAATACTCCAATGAATGCAGTATCTGCCATCATGGCGGCCATGGTCAGGTCTCTGAAATCGCCCCCATTTTCGGACGCGTCGGCCCGATTGCGCAAACGCCTGCCGGTCATCACTATCTCGTCGATGTCCTGCTTTACGGACTGGATGGCTCCATCACGGCCGGTGACGGCCATTACAACGGTGCCATGCCGTCTTTCCAGCGTCTGCCTGATGACGAAATCGCCCGTATCCTGACCTTCGTCGCAAGTCAGGAAATGTCCGGCAGTGCTCCAACCTTCACTGCTGCGGACATTGCCGCCGCCCGCACACATCCGATGTCGGCATCCGAGGTTCTGCAGGAACGCCAGAAGCTGGACCTGCAGACGCCCGTTCGATGAAACGCATCCCCCCTTCCCTGATTTTTTCAGAAACTGAAGACTGAATTCATGCAGCGCGTATTTTCCGGCATCCAGCCAACCGGCATCCCCCATCTGGGCAACTATCTCGGAGCGATCCGCAACTGGGTCACGCTGCAGGCAGATCATGACTGCGTCTTCTGTCTGGTGGACCTGCATTCCATCACCATGCCCTGGGACCCGCAGACCCTGCGCGAGCAGACGCTGGGCTCAACAGCCTGCCTTCTCGCAGCCGGCATCGAACCCACCCGCCTGTACAACCAGTCCGCCGTCAGTGCCCATGCCCGCCTTGGCTGGATCTTCAACTGCGTCTCCCGCCTCGGCTGGCTCAATCGCATGACGCAGTTCAAGGACAAGGCTGGCAAGAACCGCGAAAACCATTCGGCCGGACTTTACGTCTATCCGAACCTGATGGCCGCCGATATTCTGGCCTTCCACGCCACTCGCGTTCCTGTGGGCGAAGACCAGCGCCAGCATATCGAACTGACCAACGACATCGCCCAGAAATTCAATCACGACATGGGCGTGGAGTTCTTCCCGCAGGTCGAGGCGTTCATCCCACCCGCCGCAGCCCGTGTCATGAGCCTGCGTGACGGCAGCAAGAAGATGTCCAAGTCCGATCCGTCAGAACAGAGCCGCATCGTCCTGACCGACACAGCCGACGATATCGCCCTGAAAATCCGCCGCGCCAAGACCGATTCCGAACCGCTTCCCGGTGAAATGGATGGCCTGATCGACCGCCCGGAGGCCCGCAACCTCGTCTCCATCTATGCAGCGATGTCAGATGAAACGCCTGCCACCGTCCTCAGCCGCTTCAGCGGTCAGGGCTTTGGTCCGTTCAAAAATGCTCTGGCGGAACTTCTGGTCGAGCGTCTGGACCCGGTTGCCAGCGAAACAAAGCGCCTGCTTCAGGACGAAGCGTATCTTCTGTCCGTCCTGCGCGCAGGTGCGGAACGCGCCAACAGCATTTCCGAACCGATCGTTCAGGAAGCCGAACGCCTGGTCGGTTTCCTGCGCTAAAATCTCAGCTTCTGGACGACCGGGAAACCGGTTCGTTCAGAAGATCCATGATCTCGGCCGCCGCCGCATCCGCAGGCGTTCCCACAGGCGGCGAGAGCATGTCGAGCACGTCGGCAAACGCCATTCGCTGCTTTTCCACCATCTGCGGATCGCTCAGCAGCTTCGAGACCGTCTCGGCCAGCTTTTTCGGCGTGCAGTTTTCCTGAAGCAGCTCAGGCACCACCTCCCGCCCAGCCAGCAGATTGACCATCGCCACATGCGGCACCTTGATCAGACGCCGCGCAATCGTCGCCGTCACCGGGTTGACGCGATACGTCACCGCCATCGGCACATTGCCCATTGCCAGTTCCAGCGTGGACGTCCCTGATTTCGTCAGCGCGCACTGGGCGGCTGCAAACGCATCATGCTTGTCGTGAATATCGGTGACAATATGCGGCTGGATCGGCCATTTGCGGATCAGCTGACGGATGGTCGGCGCAATGACAGGCGCGACCGGAATAACCGGGCAGATATCCGGATACTGCACACGCAGGATATCCAACATCTTGCGGAACACAGGCAGAAGCCGGGGCGCTTCCGAACGCCGGCTTCCCGGCATCAGGATCACGACCGGCGCATGAGCCGGAATATTATGCCGCAGCCGGAACCGCTGACCGTCTCCGTTCCGAACGCCTGACTGAAGGACGGGATGACCGACAAAGCGTCCTTCCAGCCCGCGCTGCGCAAACCATTCCGGCTCGAACGGCAGCAGACACAGAAGCCGGTCCCAGAGCCCCGGAAACTCCTTGACCCGTTTTTCCCGCCAGGCCCAGACCTGCGGTGCAACGTAATGAACGCGCTTGATCCCGGAACGCTCGATTTTCTGCAACAGCCGCAGGGCAAAGCCCGGACTGTCGATCGTCACGACCAGATCGGGCTTGCGCAGTTCGATATCCTGCACAGCTTCCAGCAGACGCTGCGACAGCTGCCGCAGCCGGGGCACGACCTCGACCAGTCCCATGACGGCCAGATCGCTCATGGGAAACAGACTATGCAGCCCAAGCGCTTCCATACGCCCGCCCCCCACGCCGGCAAAAACCAGCGACGGGTCCTGCGCATGAAGCGCCTGCATGAGACGCGCGCCAATCACGTCCCCGCTGGCCTCACCCGCCAGAATCCAGATCACCCGCCCGTAACGGGGCATGGGCGTGGTCTTTTGGGAAGGGTCCCCTGAAGACTGTCCGTCAGATCCGGATTCTGGAAGAGAGTTCATCGACGCAGCACAGCCCCTGTTGCCTTGAGAACTGCAGCTTCCACTGATTTGGAAACCGCTTCAAGCTGCGTATCCGTAAGACTCTCGTTCTGTGGCTGCAAGACCACTTCCACACCAAGCGAACGATGCCCCTCCGGCAGGCTACCACCCTCGAACACGTCAAACAGGCGCACATCCTGCACCAGATTGCGATCCGCCATCCGCACGGCCTTCAGCACAGCCTGGATTTCAACATCCGGCCCCGCCACGAAAGCAAAGTCCCGGCGAACGGGCTGCAACGGCGACAGGACGGGTGCGGATTTACGCTTCGCTTTCGGCTGCGGCACCTGATCCAGATAGACCTCGAAGGCCACTACGGTCCCACTCAGCCCCAGCGCCCGCGCAACACGCGGATGCAGTTCACCGAACGTCCCCATGACCATCTTCGGTCCCTGCCGCACCTGACCCGACCGACCCGGATGATAGAATCCCGGCGCATCAGCCGTAACCGACAGCGCCGCTTCCGGCACACCCAGCGCAACAAGAGCCGCCGTCAGATCGGCCTTTGCCTCCCAAAGCGTCGCTTCATGCGCTGCAACACCCGGCTCACGCGCTGTCAGACCAGCCCGCAGGCCCGCCAGACGCAGATGCTGTCCGGTCGCATCGAAGCTCGGCCCAACCTCGAACAGCGCACCCTCACCCGACAGACCCAGACCATGGGCCAGATTGCGTGACAGGGCCCGCGCCAGATTGATCAGCGGCGTCGGACGAAGCTGATCTAGATCGGTGGCAATCGGGTTCAGCAGATGCTGCGTTTCGGGCACATCCCCAAACAAGGCCGCATCATCCTGCGCCACGAACGAGAAGCCGACTGTCTCTGTCAGCCCGCGTGCCACACAGACACGACGCAGCAGAGCCGCACGAGCCTGCAGGGGCGTCACGGCCGGGGACGGCACAACCGTCGCCTGCGGCAGCGCCACTGCCGGAACATTGTCCAGCCCGTAAAGCCGCAGCACTTCCTCAAGCAGGTCGCATTCCGCTTCCATCGCCTGAACACGATTGGCAGCCTTGATAGCCACGTCTTCATCCAGCGTCGGGGCCTGCGCCAGAACCTGACCGGAGGCAACGTCATTCCGCCAGGATGGCACAAGGAACGTTGCCGCCTCGTCCGAGCGCTCCGTCACTTCGAAACCGAGATGCTCCAGCGAGCGCACGGCATCATCCGCCGCAATATCCACGCCACCAAGTGTCTTAAGGCGCTCGAAACGCAGCGTCGCCGTCCGCTTCCAGTCCGGCAGGGCACCGGCTTCGGTGATCTCGCTCACCTCACCGCCACACAGGTCCCGGATCATGGTCGTTGCGGCTTCAAGCCCGTTGAGAACCTGCGCCGGGTCGATCCCACGCTCGAAACGCTGCCGCGCATCAGTATGGATGGCCAGACGACGTCCCGTCAGCGCGATCCGCACAGGATCGAACAGCGCGGATTCCACGAACACATCGGTGGTGTTTTCGTCAACGCCGCTGTGCTCGCCACCGATCAGACCGGCAAGCGACTGCACACCAGCCTCGTCAACGATGACCATGTCCTCGGTGCCGAGCACGTATTCCTTGCCATCAAGACCTGTGAAGGTCTCGCGGGCCGCATGTGTTACCGTCAGCGTATCGCCTTTAAGTTTTGCAACATCAAAGACATGCAGCGGACGACCAAGATCGTATGTGAGGTAGTTCGTCACATCGACGAGCGCGGAAATCGGCTTGACCCCGACTGATTCCAGACGGCGCTGCAGCCAGTCCGGGCTCGGCCCGTTTTTCACACCCCGGATGACACGCCCGACAATATACGGACAGGCCGGATGCTCGGTTTTCCATGTCAGCGCAGACGGGAAATCTCCCTCCACCGCTTCTGTCAGCCAGGGCTTCAGCCGGCCAATGCCAGCCGCGGCCAGATCCCGCGCAATGCCGCGGATGCTCAGCGCATCACCACGATTGGGCGTAATCGCGATCTCAATGACAGGATCATCCAGCTCGGCATAAGCGGCGTAAGACTCTCCAATCGGCGCCGTTTCGGAAAGCTCGGCAATACCATTGCTTTCCTCACCAAGCCCCAGTTCACGCAGGGAGCACAGCATGCCGCCGCTCTCCTGCCCCCGGATCTTGCCCTTCTTGATGGTGATGTCGAGGCCGGGAATATACGTCCCCGGAGCCGCAAAGATCACATGCAGACCGGCCCGCGCATTCGGCGCACCGCAGACGACCTGCACATCTTCAAAACCGCCACCAGCGGCAACCCGGCAGACCTGAAGCCGGTCCGCATCCGGATGGCGATGCGCCTCCACGATCTTGGCGGTCCGGAAACCCACCAGACGATCAGCAGGGTTTTCAACACCCTCAACCTCAAGCCCGATGACATTCAGCCGGGCACAGATCTCTTCAACAGAAGCCGTAAAATCAAGATGTTCGCGCAGCCAGGAAAGAGAGAACTTCATGTCACACGCCCTCCGTCAGCGTGGCAGGCGAGAATGCCGAAAATCCGTAATGACGCAGCCAGCGCAGATCGCTTTCGTAGAAAGATCGCAGATCGGGAATGCCGTTCTTCAGCATCGCCAGACGCTCGATCCCCATCCCGAACGCAAAACCCTGCCATTCGGACGGATCAAGTCCGCAGTTCGCCAGAACCCGCGGATGGATCATCCCGGACCCCAGAACCTCAAGCCAGTCAGAGCCACCACCGATCTCACCAGTTGCCTTCGACCAGCCGATATCAACTTCCATGGAAGGCTCGGTGAACGGGAAGTAGGACGCACGGAACCGGACAGGCAGGTTCGGCTTGTCGAAATAGACGCGCAGGAACTCGATCAGGCAGCCTTTGAGATGGCCAAGCGTGATGTTACGATCGACCACAAGACCCTCGCACTGATGGAACATCGGTGAATGGGTGGCGTCATGATCGGCACGATAGGTGCGGCCAGGTGCGATGATCCGGATCGGTGGCTTCGACCCCAGCATCGTCCGGATCTGCACACCCGAGGTCTGCGTGCGCAGAACCCGCGGCTCCCCGCCCTCGGTCTTTGGCGGCAGATAAAACGTATCATGCTCGGTGCGCGCAGGATGATGATCCGGCGTGTTGAGCGCCGAGAAATTGTGCCACTGACTTTCGATGTCCGGCCCTTCGGCAACGGAGAAACCCATCGCGCCGAAAATGGCCGTCATTTCTTCAATGGTGCGGCTGATGGGATGGATGGTGCCCGTCACGACCGCAGGTGCCGGCATCGTCACATCCACGCGCTCGGAACGCAGACGGGCCTGAAGCGCCTCTTCCTCGATATCGCGACCACGGGCCTCGATGGCAACCGTCAGTTCATCGCGCAGACGGTTCAGCGCCTGACCGCGCTCCTTGCGCTCCTGCGGCTCCAGCTTGCCCAGCTGCTTGAGCAGACCGGTCAGCGCACCGGACTTGCCCAGCGTTCCGACGCGGATCGCGTCCCACTGGGCGCGATCCTGCGCTCCGGCCAGCGCAGCCAGCGTGTCATTCCTGAGTGTATCGAGATCGTCAGCCATACCGCCCATCCCCTGCAGCACAAAACAAAACGGGCCGTCCTGATAACAGGACGGCCCGCCAGTCACCAGACCCCCAAGGGGATCAAGCCGGAAAAGCTCAGCCGAGAGCGGCCTGGGCCTTCTTCACGATTTCACCGAAAGCGGCGCTATCGTCAAAAGCGATGGCGGCGAGGACCTTACGGTCGATCTCGATGCCAGCCTTGTCCAGACCATTGATGAAGCGGCTGTACGTCAGACCATGCTCGCGGACGGCAGCGTTGATACGCTGGATCCACAGGGCGCGGAAATCACGCTTCTTGTTGCGACGGTCACGATACGCATAACGCAGCGCCTTCTCGACGCGCTCCAGAGCAATGCGGTAGTTCGTGGACGAACGGCCGCGATAGCCCTTGGCGAGCTCGAGAACCTTCTTGTGACGGGCGTGCGACGTTACGCCCCGCTTGACACGTGCCATTTACCTTATCTCCTTACGAAAGCCCGTAGGGCGCCCACTGCTTGACTGTCTTCGCATCCATGTCCGTCATGGTCTGGGGACCACGGTTGGTGCGCTTCATCTTCTGCGGACGGTTGATAAGGCCATGGCGCTTGTTGCCCGGGCCGCACATCACTTTGCCGGTCGCGGTGATCTTGAACCGCTTCTTGACCGACGACTTGGTCTTCATCTTGGGCATTTCGGTCTCCCTCGCCGTAAACGATTGGTCCTGCATGCAGCGGGACTCTGCACGGCCGGGCATGCCACTCGTGGCCCGGACGCGTGCGCGGAGCGGTGTCCTTATCTCAAGGCAAAGTGCTCTGCAAGCGCATTATTTTCTTGAACGCTCAATCATAAGTACTTCCTTTCCTCAAGTCACGACGTCGTGAGAGGCCTCACAGTGACGTGAGCAATATGAACCTTCTGACATCTTGACCCTTGTCGTCCTTCCATGTGCTTTTCCCGAAGTCACCGTGCTTCATCAGAACAACAGCTCCAGGAACATCATGAGCACAACATCCCGGCCAGGGCTCTGGGCCCTGATTACGGCCGCGGTATTCGCGCTTTGCGGCGCGATCCTTACCGTTGGCGGCGCATGGGTCGCTGCCATCGGCGGCCCTCTCTACTATGTCCTCCTTGGCCTGGCACTTCTCGCCACGGCTTTCCTCTCATTCCGGCGCAATCCGGCTGCCCTCTACCTTTTTGCACTTGTTGTCTTCGCAACGGTCATCTGGGAACTCACGGTTGTCGGTCTCGACATCTGGGCCCTGATCCCGCGTTCGGACATCGTCATCATCCTCGGCATCTGGCTGCTGCTACCGTTCGTCTCCCGCCAAATCGGCGGCACGCGGACGACCGTCTTGCCGCTCGCCGGCGCCGTTGGCGTTGCGGTTCTGGCCCTGTTCGCCAGCCTCTTCACCGACCCGCATGATATCGGCGGCGAACTGCCGACGCAGATCGCAAACGCCTCTCCTGCCGATCCGGACAACGTCCCGGCCAGCGAGTGGCATTCCTATGGCCGTACCCAGGCTGGTGACCGCTGGTCCCCGCTGAACCAGATCAACGCGTCCAACGTCAGCAACCTCAAGGTCGCATGGCATATCCACACCAAGGATATGATGAACTCCAACGACCCGGGCGAAGCGACGAATGAAGCGACCCCGATCGAGTTCAACAACACGCTTTACATGTGCTCGCTGCATCAGAAGCTGTTTGCGGTTGATGGTGCCACCGGCAACATCAAGTGGGTCTACGATCCCAAGCTCCAGATCAACCCGGGCTTCCAGCATCTGACCTGCCGTGGTGTCAGCTTCCACGAAACGCCGGCCAGCGCGACGGATTCCGATGGCAATCCCGCTCCGACGGACTGCGCCAAGCGCATCATCCTGCCGGTCAATGATGGCCGTCTGGTTGAAGTCGATGCCGACACGGGCAAGACCTGCTCCGGCTTTGGCAATAACGGCGAGATCGATCTGCGCGTTCCGAACCAGCCCTACACGACGCCCGGCCAGTACGAGCCGACGTCCCCGCCGGTCGTTACGGACAAGCTGATCATCGCCAACAGCGCCATCACCGATAACGGTTCGATCAAGCAGGCTTCCGGCGCTACGCAGGCTTTCGACGTCTATACCGGCAAGCGCGTCTGGGTGTTCGATGCGTCCAACCCGGATCCGAACCAGCTTCCGGATGAAAGCCATCCTGTCTTCCACCCGAACTCCCCGAACTCCTGGATCGTGTCGTCCTACGACAAGAACCTGAACCTCGTGTACATCCCGATGGGCGTGGGAACTCCCGACCAGTGGGGCGGTGACCGCACGAAGGAATCCGAGCGTTTCGCTCCGGGTATCGTTGCGCTGAACGCTGACACGGGCAAGCTCGCCTGGTTCTACCAGACCGTCCATCACGATCTGTGGGACATGGACGTGGCCTCCCAGCCGAGCCTGGTCGACATCACGCAGAAGGACGGTACGATTGTTCCGGCCATCTACGCTCCGACCAAGATCGGTGACATCTTTGTCCTCGACCGTCGCACCGGCAAGGAAATCGTCCCGGCTCCGGAAACCCCGGTTCCCGGCGGTGCAGCTCCTGGTGACCATACCAGCCCGACACAGCCGATGTCGCAGCTGACACTGCGTCCGAAGGCTCCGCTGAATGATTCCGATATCTGGGGCAGTACGATCTTCGACCAGATGTTCTGCAGCATCTACTTCCACAGACTGCGCTACGAAGGCCCCTTCACGCCGCCGTCACTCAATGGTTCGCTGGTCTTCCCGGGCGATCTGGGAATGTTCGAATGGGGCGGTCTGGCCGTCGATCCGCAGCGTCAGGTGGCTTTTGCCAACCCGATCTCCCTGCCGTTCGTCTCCCAGCTTGTTCCCCGTGGACCGGGCAACCCGCTCTGGCCTGAAAAGGACGCCAAGGGCACGGGTGGCGAAACCGGCCTGCAGCACAACTATGGCATTCCGTATGCCGTCAACCTGCATCCGTTCCTGGATCCGGTGCTGCTGCCGTTCGGCATCAAGGTGCCCTGCCGTACGCCGCCCTGGGGCTATGTCGCCGGTATTGACCTGAAGACCAACAAGGTCGTCTGGCAGCACCGTAACGGCACCCTGCGTGACTCGATGTATGGCAGCTCCCTGCCGATCCCGCTGCCGCCGATCAAGATCGGTGTCCCGAGCCTCGGTGGCCCGCTCTCCACGGCTGGCAATCTCGGCTTCCTGACGGCGTCCATGGATTACTACATCCGTGCGTACAACCTGACGACGGGCAAGGTGCTGTGGCAGGACCGTCTGCCGGCTGGTGCCCAGGCAACGCCGATCACCTATGCCATCAACGGCAAGCAGTACATTGTGACCTATGCAGGTGGACACAACTCGTTCCCGACCCGCATGGGCGACGACATCATCGCCTACGCCCTGCCGGATCAGAAATGATCTGACAGGACCGTTGAGGTCATGAAAAAGGGGAAGTGCTTTCGGGCACTTCCCCTTTTTTTGTTCTGGCAGGCTGGCAAAAATGGCAACCGTTACATAAAGTAACACAAATATCCCGAGACGAGAGACATATCATGAGGCTGCCCATCACCCGCCCCGCCCTTGTCATGGTCACCCTTGTGGCTGGCAGTACGATGGCGGCACAGGCCGAGGATCACCCTCTCGGCGCCATGCTGGATCCCCATCATCACGGGCAGCTTATCTACCCGCCTGCCGAACTTGAACAGCGCAGGAACGGAACGGCTCATATCCGCTGCACCATCAGCCCTGCCGGTTTCCCCACCGAATGCCAGACCACGGCCTCGCAGCCGGACTTTGCTCTGGCGGCCGAAAATCTGGCCTATACGTCAAATTTCTTGCCGGCTTATGAAGGCAGCGATCCCGTCCAGGGCACATGGGAAAAGACCTACACGTTCCACGCCTTCCCCGACCTGACGAAGCCCCTCCTCGACAAGACTCATCTGATGAGATTACCCCATTACCCCGAGGCTGCTGATGTGGCTGGCATTGGCGGCCATATCTCCGTCACCTGCCAGATCGATCAGATCGGCGTAGCCCATGACTGCACGGCCAGTGATGGTCCTGCCATCCTGCAGCGCGCCTCGCTCGCCTATTTCGGTCTGGCACGTTACTATCCGGCCCTTAAGGACGGACAGCCCGTTCCAGGACAGTATCAAGGCAATATCAACTGGGATCCAACACACCCGGTAGATCAGAAGGGTTTCCGTTAATCGCCGGAAATCGAAGCAACCCGGACCTTGTTCGAAACGTATTGCATTCTTCTCGGAACGCCGGGACATGGGCCGCAGTCTCATGGCCTGGCTCTGCTCTGGAGACCAAAGCCCATGTCCTTCCGTCGCCTTTCCGTCGCCACCCTCGCCGTTCTGGCGCTCGGCGCCCAGATGGCCCATGCCAAGCCCCCCTGTCGTGACGACAAGAGCAAGTTCGTCAAATGCGAAGCGCCGCAGAAACCCCAACCCTGCCGTGACAGACAGGGCAAGTTTACGAAGTGTCCGCCGCCTGTCAGCGGAACGCCGCCCGCAAATGGTCCTGCTCCGTCAGCAGCTCCGCCATACAGCATGACCGGCGGCAAGATTCCGTCCGCATCGGAAAATCACCCGCAGTAAGCTTTCGCAAAAACCCCCGCCGGTTCAGGCCAGCGGGGGTTTTTTATACCTAGTGGGATGCGCGCTTCTGAATGGCCTGCGCCATGGCCTCGACCCCGTTGCCCCGGTTCGTCGAGAGCGCCTTGACCAGACCCATATCGTGCAGAAATACCGGGCTTGTCGCCAAGATCTCCGATTTCGGACGGCCGGAATAAACCCTCAGCAGAAGTGCTACGAGCCCCTGAACGATCGCGGCATCGGACGCACCGGCAAAAAACAGCTTCCCGTCCCGTTCAACCGCTTCCAGCCAGACCTGACTCTGACAGCCCGGCACCCGGTGCGCATCATCCTGCCATTCTTCCGGGAAGGGCGGCAGCTTGCGCCCCATCTCGATGATGTATTGATACCGCTCCATCCAGTCATCAAACAGACCCAGCTCCGCCTCGATTTCCTCGATGGCAGCAGCAGCCGTGTCCTCCTGGGGCACAAGATAGACATCACTCACGCGTCTCAATCTCCATTCAGTCTTGATGCCGTCATACAGTCCTGAACAAGCCGGCTATGAAGCGTCAGGGCTCACAGACTGCATGGTCTCGGCAACCGCCTTGCGCAGACTGTCCTGCGTAAAAGGCTTCGGCAAAAGCAGCCCGTTTTCCGGAGCCGGCATATCATCCGTATGACCGCTGATAAACAGCACTTTCAGGCCGGGAAGAACGTCCAGCAGGGCTCGCGCACAGGCCAGACCGTTATGATCGGGCATCCGCATGTCAATAATCGCCAGTTCGAACGGCGCAGCCGGATCCACCTGCTTCAGCGCATCGCCCAGCGATGCAACAGCGGTCACCTCATGCCCGTCCTGAGACAGGAAACCTGCAGTGACCATCCGGACCGGTGCCTCATCGTCCAGCACCAGAACCTTCAGGGGCCGACCAATTTCGTCCGTGCTGCCTTCAGGAAGCGCTACCCGCTCCTGCGAAACACGAGCGACCGGCAGCACCAGTGTCATGCGTGTCCCTTCACCCACCACACTATCGACAATGATCTCGCCATAACTCCGGCTCAGAAACCCATAAACGCTCGACAGACCCAGTCCCGTCCCGCGCCCGACATCCTTGGTCGTAAAGAAGGGGTCAAAGATCCTCGCCGCAACTTCCGGCGGCATGCCCGCACCTTCATCGATGACCTCAAGCGCCACCGCCCGATCCGGGCAGCACTCGGCCGGCAGATCGGTCCGCTTCTGCTCGATAACACGCGCGCTGATCCGCACGGTCCCACCGTCCGCCATCGCATCCCGCGCATTCACACAGAGATTCAGAAGCGCCATTTCCAATTGATCCGCATCCGACCAGACCGGCGGCAGATCCAGCGGAAATTCCTCGATACACAGCGCACAGGGCGCCGAGGACGTTGGAACACCGCGTTTCTTGAGGCTCTGACGCAGCAGATCCGCCAGTCCTGGCAGAAGCTGTTCCAGAGACACCGCCGAAAGCCGAGCTTCGCGTGGGCGTCCGAACTGAAGCAGGCGCCGCGTCAGAACTGCCCCGCGCTGGGCAGAGTCCGCAGCGTTACGAAGAAGCGCCAGAGAAGCCTCATCCAGATCGGCAATATCCTCCAGCAGTTCGAGAGACCCCGAAATCGCCGCAAGGAGATTATTGAAATCATGCGCAATCCCCCCCGCAAGCGTCCCCAGCGACTGGAGTTTCTCTGCCTGCCGGAGCCGTGACTCCATCACGACGCGTGATGTCACGTCCCGGTCCATGCTGACCTGCCAGGCGTCTGCAGGCGACGCTCCTTCCGGCCAGGCCAGCGCCAGCCGCGTCAGTTCATGCCAGCGCGTAGATGTCTTGCCGTCACCTTCCGTCAGGACTTCCCCGACCAGACGCTCTTCCTGCCCCGATCTGCGAACATCCTCGCGCATGGCATCAATGTCCGACCGCAGACTTTCAGGAAAATGAGCCTGCTCGATCTCGGCCCCGCTCTCGGCCTCATCCCGCACATTGCTGCGGATGCAGCGGCCATCCCTGTCCGAAAAGACAAGCCCGATAGGAAGCGCTTCCATCAGCCCTCGCAGAAGCGCCTGCTCCGTTCTCAGAGCCCGCTGCGCCAGACAATGCTGCGTGACTTCGCCAACCAGAGAACGCAGCGCATCTGAGTCCCAAGGTTTGTGCACATAAGCCTGCACCTGCCCCTGGTTGAGGGCCGATACAACGGCCTCAAGATCGGCATACCCCGTCAGAAGGATACTGCGGGCGTCTGAAAACGCCCGGGCCTGCATGAGCAGCTGATCGCCGGTCAGCCCCGGCATCCGCTGATCGGAAATAATGGTCGCAACGTCCCGGTGCTCACGCAACAAATCCAGCGCCTGCAGCGGGTCCGTTGTGGACAGGATTTCATACTGGTCTTCCAGCAGATCCGTCAGGGCAACGAGGATTTCTTCCTCATCGTCCACCAGCAGGATCAAAGGCCGTGTCGGCCCTTTTGCGCTCCAGAAAGTCATGCTGCGCGACCAGTCGCCACCGGCCCCTCCTCGGTCATGCGAACGGGAAGACTCAACCGGAAACACGCTCCGATGCCATGCCCGCCCGGCAGATTGGCGTCCGTTACCTCAATCGCACCGTCATGCGCCTCCATGACGCTATAGGCAATGGCCAGACCCAGACCCGTTCCGGTTCCCACGGGCTTCGTCGTGAAAAACGGGTCGAAAATCCGCGTCCGAAGCTCATGCGGCAAGCCAGGCCCGTCATCGCTGATGCTCATTTCATAACGTCCGTTTTCAAGACGCGATGCAATGACGATCCGACCCCGCACCACGTCCCCATCCGCAGACATGTCCGCCAGCGCATCGGCCGAATTGGAGATGATGTTCATGACAACCTGATTAAGGAATGCCGGCTGACAGACCAGTTCAGCCGGCGCCTGAAGATCCTTCTCCACCACGATCCCCGGCCCCAGCTTGTGCGCCAGAAGGGCAAGTGCCGTGTCTAGAGCGGCCGGAACGTCCACCTTCTGGAACGAACTTTCATCCAGGCGCGAAAATCTCCGCAGGCTCAGCACCAAATTCTGGATGCGCTGCAATCCCAGCTTCATGGACTCCAGCCGGGACATGCCCTTCTTCGTCAGGGCCATCGCTTCGTCAGACGCATTCACGCCCTGCAACCGCTTGAGCGTCCGCGTCACGGTGTCGGCATGCGCGATCGTGAAGGCGAGCGGATTGTTGATCTCATGCGCGATCCCCGCCACCAGTTCACCCAGCGACGCCATTTTCGCCGTCTGAACGAGCTTGGACTGCGCCTGAAGAAGCTGCTCGTTCGTTCGCGCCAGTTCCATATTGGCCTGCGCCAATGCTTCGGCCATTTCCGCCTTGGCACGCGCTGCCTCCAGCGTCAGGGCGTTCTGCTGACGCTCGATTTCCTGCTGCCGGAACTCGTCCTGCGCCATCCTGCGCTGCGCCAGTGTGCGGATCCGCATGGCCAGCGCCTCAAGCGCGATATCGCTGGGCACGAGATCATCAATCCCGGCCTCAAAGAACTCACCGGAAGACTGCCGCCGAAAACGCGACGCCTCCACGATGCCCAGCGTCCGGAACGGAATCCCACCCGCTTCCAGAACGGCCTGCCGACGCGCATCCAGAAGACGGCAGAACTTCAGATCCTCCTCTCCGCTGCCCAGTTCAAGAACCAGACAGTCCGGACTATCCGCTCCCCGCAGCCAGCCGCCCTCGATCAGATCATCGGACCGCTCAATGGATGTCACGGTATGCCCGTCACGCCAGAGCAGCTCGCCCAGCGTGGTCTCAGGCACATCTTCGACCACATCTTCCTCGTCCTCATCCTCCCGTGGAGAATTGACGATGACGATCCGTGACCGCCGCAACCGCGACGCCTCGTCAACCTGCAGGAGTTCCGGTCCTTCGCGCAGAAGAGCACGCATCCGCAGAACCATCAGATCCGGATGAGCCGATTTGGAGATATAGGCGTCCGCGCCACTCTCCAGCCCCTCGCGCTCCACACCCGGCGAGGCATCCTCGGTCAGCATCAGGATCGGAATATTGCGGGTCAGCGCATCCAGACGCAGCCGCCGCGCCAGCTGGCCTCCGCTCATGCCCGGCAGCTCGGTGCAGGCGACCACCAGATCCGGCATGGTCTCCTCGATCGTACCAAGCCCCTCTTCGCCGCTCCTGGCACAGGTCAGAGCAAAGCCTTCCTTGACCAGAACGCGGGCAATCTTGCGGGCATGATCACAGTCAGGCTCGACCAGAACGACGCGGGGCATGTTCGGCGTCACCGGAGGCATCTCGAACTCAGGAAAAGGCATGACAGCACGGGAAAGTTTGCATTGGCATTCTCTTGCAGCTAGTCCGAAGTGAACCATTCGTCCGATTTCAGGGGCGAAGACTAACTCCCGTTGCCGGACCACTGGAAGCCATATCTATGGACATGCAGCCCCCACCCCATATCACGGACCGTCTGCTCGGCAGCAGAAGCCGAAGTGATTCGTCGATGACAACCTCATCCATGATCCGGATGGGCGTGTGGTCCGTCTGCTATTTCGCGTTCTATCTGGCCCAGCAGGTTGCGGAACTCATGGCGCCTCTGCTGCTCATTCTGGGGCTCGGCTGGTACATTCTTCCTCATATCGTCAACGCCATTACGACAAGCGCGGCAAGCGCAGATCCCCAGGCCCGCGACATCATGAACCATGTCGCCGGAACGCTTCCGAACCATCTGCAGATCGGCAGTCACCTGATCACGCCGAGTTCTCTCATTTTCGACGGAATCCTGCTCATGGCCATCGCCGCCATTGGCGCCACGGTTTCGGCTCTCGCCGCCCGCAACATGTAAGACATGCCGGGGTCAGGAAAGATGGCCGGCCCCGGGCAGAAAACCGAAAATACCTGCGCCCTTGCAGTACCACAGCGCGGCAACACCGGATCCCGCCACAACCAGACTGGCGCCCCAGGCGGCAATCCAGGCGCCCGTGGACCCGATCATCGACGGCCCGGTATTATCCGTGCGCGTCCGGATATCGCCAGCAGACCGAGAGTGAAGCACGGCAGAACGACGGGCACTGTTCCGGCTGGCCATGCTCCCGATTGCCGGCCCCTGCGTCTCGTTTCTGGACACCGGCGCTTCGGCGACAGCAGGAGCCTGAACGCTTGATTCTTCCGGAACTTCAAAGACGGCAGGTTCCGCCGCCCCGGCATCCGGCGCCGCTTCAGTTGCAACAGCCGGAGATGCGATATCCCAGCTGTCTCCACAGTTGGCGCAGCGCAGCCGCTTGACCCCCTTTGCCAGTGCCTCCGGAACCTCAAAGACTGCATGACAATGAGGGCATTCAACGCGCATTCAATCAATCCCTTCGACAGCCGGCTTCGATCCGGCTTAGCCTGACCTTTGTGCCTCTGTGTTATGACGAAAAGATCGTTATTAAATGGTTAATAGATCGCCTGTATTTTCAATGAAAGCGCTATGATCCGCCTTCTGAATGTCTCGATGATGCCTCCCGGCGTAGGACAGCCCGTTCTGCGGAATCTGACGCTTACCGTTCCAAAGGGCGAGTTCCGCTGGCTGCTCGGCCCATCGGGCGCTGGCAAGTCGAGTCTCCTTCGCCTCCTGACGCTCGAAACGCGCCCTTCAGCCGGTCAGATGGACCTGCTTGGCGTTTCTGTCAGCCAGGCCAGCCGATCCACCCTGCGCAACCTGCGCCGACGCATCGGGTTTGTGCCCCAGGATTATCGCCTGATCGGGGAATGGACGGTGTTCGACAATGTGGCGCTCCCGCTGAGACTGCGCGGCGCCTCCGAACGCGATACGAGACGGGAAGCCTTCGCCGTTCTGGAATGGCTGGATGTCGTGCATCTTGCGGACAAACGGCCCGGCACCCTGTCTGGTGGCGAACAGCAGCGCGCTGCCATCGCCCGCGCCCTGATTGGCCGACCGGAACTGCTCCTCGCCGACGAACCTACCAACGCCCTGGAAGACGCACAGGCCCGACGCCTCCTGAGCACGTTTCAGGAACTGGTGGATATGGGAACGACCGTCATCGTCGCCACGCATAATGAAGCCCTGGTCCGCGAAGCTCCGGCCAGATCCATCGTCCTCCGCGACGGCACGCTTGCAGATCCAACCCCGCAGGCCGAGCCCGCATTACGCCGGAGCGAAAGCCTGTGAGTGCCCCAGTCTCACCCGGC
Source organism: Gluconobacter roseus (assembly GCF_046058915.1). Classification (GTDB taxonomy): domain Bacteria; phylum Pseudomonadota; class Alphaproteobacteria; order Acetobacterales; family Acetobacteraceae; genus Gluconobacter; species Gluconobacter roseus_A. Next base: position 2,673,389 of record NZ_CP175538.1, on the reverse strand, counting down.
CTGCGCTCCGGCAGCCTGCCCCTTCTTGTAGCCCTGATGACCCTGCTCGCCGGTCTCTCCCTCGCCGGACTGACAGGGGTGCAGATCCTTGCCGAAGGCTGGTCGAGTGCTGCTCGTAACGCCACAACAATCGAAATCCCGTCCGATACGCCTCAACTCGAAGACCGCACCCACACCCTGATCCAGACCCTGCACAGGACAGCGGAGGTTACTAATGTCCGGGAACTCTCCCCACAGCAGGTCCAGACCCTTCTGGCGCCATGGCTGGGGCAGGTTTCCAGCAGCGGACACCTGCCGGGCCTTTCCCTGCCCGTCGTTCTGATCGTCGCGCATACGGGAACACCCGATCTCGGCGCCGTCGTTCACGAAGCTCTTCCCGAAGCCGTGGTGGAAGAAGATCGCCGCTGGGGCGAACGCCTGAACGGTCTGGGAAGCAGTCTGGTCGCTTGTGCCTGGCTGGCCGTGAGCCTCATTGCAGCCATCGCCGTCCTGTCGGTCGGCATGACCGTACGGCGCTCCGTCATGGCCCAGCGCAAGGCCGTCGAGATCGTCCATTTCCTTGGCGCAGGCGACCTGACGATTTCCAGCAGGATCGCAGGGCGCGCAGCACTGCTCAGCCTCGCCGGAGGTCTCACGGGCCTGCTGTTCCTCAGTCCCGTCATCACAATGCTGGCCCGGAAACTGGCACCTTTTTCACACGCAACAGGCCCGACCCTTCCCACGAACACATGGACGGACATGTTCGCAAGCTGGTGGGCAACCCTGCACGTCCTGCCACGCATACTACTTCAAGAGCTCGGAGCCCTGCCCCTGATTGCCGCCTGTCTGGGCTGGATGACTGCCCAAACCGTCGTACTCGTCTGGCTCCGGCGTCTGCCATGAAGCGCCTGCTCTCGGCATGTCTGGCGCTGGGAGGCCTCTGGCTGGCAGGATTCGGCTGGTTCATTCAGGATGCCGGCAAGACGTCCGTAACCGCTTCCATGTGCGATGGCATCGTCGCCCTGACGGGAGGCGAACAACGCGTTGACACAGCCATCTCGCTTCTCAGGGGCGGATACGGGCATCTGCTCCTGATTTCGGGAGTCGGCCCTCATGTCACGCTCCAGCATATCCTGCATCTCCAGCAGGAACCCCTGTCCTCACCGCTGGCAAACCGGATCACACTCGGCCGCCGCGCCACCAGTACGATCGGCAATGCCCATGAAACCGCGCAATGGGCACACGACAACCACCTCCGGCGGCTCCTGATCGTCACGGCCGGCTACCATATCCGCCGCGCCATGCTCGAAATTCATCGCATGGCCCCCGATCTGGATCTTGTGGCTTACCCGGTTGTCCCCCTTGCCCTTCAGGGCCTCATGTCCCGACGAACCCTGTTTCTGATGTTCCGTGAATATAACAAGCTTCTCGGTGCGGAAATCGGAGCCCTCACCGGTCTTCCTGATGGGCGCGAAGGGTTGGATGGTGCCTGAAAATCCTTGTATCCAATCCGCTTTTCTGGTGTGCAGACGGTCATGATGAGCATTCTGCGCGGCGTCCTGTTCAATCTCTATCTGTTCTGGATCACTCTGTTCATGGGCCTCGGGACGATCCCGATCCGCCTGATGAAACGGCAGGATCTGGCCCTGTCCTACGCAAAACTCTGGGCGCGGGCGGTTCTCGCCGGCTTCACCCGGATCTGTTCGGTCCGCATCGAGATCACGGGACAGGAAAACCTGCCTTCCGGCCCGCTGCTGATTGCCTCGCAGCACCAGTCCTTCTTCGATGGCTTCATCTGGATGAACCTCGTTGACCGGCCCGATTACATCATCAAGTCCGAGTTGACCCGCATCCCTGTCGTAGGCCCGATGCTGCTCCTGACCGGCATGATCGCCGTCGATCGGAAAGCCGGTTCGAAAGCCCTTCGCGACATGATGCAGGCGTCCAAGGCGGCCCACGCTGCCAATCGCCAGATCATCATTTTCCCCGAGGGCACGCGCACCCTGCCCGGAGAGCGCCATCCAATCCAGCCGGGCATCATTGCCCTGGCACGACAGGCAGACGTTCCTGTTGTACCCGTCGCGACTGATTCAGGCCTGTTTTGGGACCGCAATCCATGGATCAAAAACCCGGGCGTCCTGCATGTCGTCATCGGCCAGCCTCTTGCACCGCAGCAGGAACGCAAGGCCTTCACGCAGGCGCTGGAAAGCGCATGGGACGAACTGTGCACAACCCATGTCCTGCCCCGCGATCCTGTGGATAACTCTGTGGACCTGAAAAATGCATGACCGGTCTGCAAAAAACTGAAATCTTTCAACGCTCTTTCGTCTCCGGCGCGATCCGGATGCGCGGTCACTGACAGAACCTCCATATCCCTTGATCTTCCGCGGTTTCCGTGATCCGGCGGTTACAGGGATTTTGCTTCCAATCACGCCTTCGTGAGCATTTTCCCGCGTTCCGGAAGCGCTTTGAATGGCTGGGGATAAAACAGGTGGGACTTGACCAATCCCCGAGCTCCACCGGAAAAGACATGCCCAATGGATCGACCGTTTTTTACTGTCCGTTACAGCAGAGCTGTTCTGGTATTGATTGCGCTTCTCGCAATATCAGCCGTTCTGGATACAGTTTTCTGGCATCGTACGACCCACAGGCTGGAAGCCTCGGCCCGGACGGCCCTGACCAGTGCCCGCAAAAATGGCTGGGCCATTGAAACGACTCCATTGCGAAGAGGCGGCTGGCCTTTTGGCGCCTGGGTCGAACTGGACCGCCTGAACGCCATACATCACGCCTCCGCAGGCGCGCCCTATGATGCAGGCTGGGCCGGGGAACACATTCGTCTTGGCGGCTCTTGGGTCTCGCTGCTGCGCTCGGGCATGACGCTCTCAATGACGGGACATCAGGCCGCACGCCTTGTGCAGAATAGAAATATCCTGACCGCCCTTGCTCCGGCCCTCCAGATCCGCATTGCAAATCCGGGCACCCTATTCTTTTCAACCACGAGACTGGATCTCACATTTTCCGGTCTCTGGCCCGAGACGCAGGTCTCCCTGAACACCCTTTCAGGACGCATCATCCGGTTTCCCGAAGCTCCGGCAGACGCAACCCGGTTGGGTTTCACCGCACAGGCCGCAGGCGTAACCGGCTTTCCCCTGCCTTATGGTCTTTCAGGTGATCTGAAGACTGCCCGCCTTGCGATCGCCCTGACGGCATCGCGCGCCTCCAACGATCTCTCGCTTCTCGACCCCGCCTCTTATGGTCGCCTTCTGCTGCAGGAGGCCTCCGCTTCTCCGGTTTCCCTCTCTCCGAACAGTCGCGTTGGACTGTCTGGCGCTCTGGACCTGCCCGATGCGAACGGGACACTCACGCTCACCCTGACCGGATGGCATGATCTCGCCATCCGCCTGCTTGATCGCCCGGACATAGAGTTGCATCTCGCACCGGACATTCAGACAGCACTACAGACGATGGTGAAAAAAATATCTGTCACACCGGGTCTCAGGGAACGACCGCTCGCTCTGTCCGTTCCAGTCATCAATGGCCGGATGCTCCCGGACACACAGGCCTTTTCGACACTTCTCAATGGCAAGTTCCAGACGCCGTAACCGGTTGGAAAAATTGGCGCGAACGCATTGATTTCTGTCAAAATCATGGCTGGGGTAACAAACTTTTTCTGGATAAATGCGTTAAGAAGGTTCACAAGACAGCAACACACGAAGTGATCACAACTTCGTTATCCTGTTGTGCGTGCGGAGGTCCCCCGGGGGTCCGACATTCCTCCTGACGGTTCCTTTGTCTCGCCATCTACCCAGAAGGCAATCGACATGTTTGGCTTGTCGGCTCTATTCCTGGCGCGATTTCAGTTCGCGTTTACCGTCGGGTTTCACATCGTGTTCCCGGCATTTTCGATCGGTCTGGCGGCCTATCTCGCCGTTCTCGAAGGGCTCTGGCTCAAAACGGGACGGAGCGCCTACCTTGATCTCTTCAAATACTGGCTGAAGGTCTTTTCAGTCGTCTTCGGCATGGGCGTGGTCTCCGGCCTCGTCATGTCCTACGAATTCGGGACCAACTGGTCGGCATTCTCCCAGAAAGCCGGCCCGATCCTTGGCCCAATGCTCGCCTACGAAGTGATGACGGCCTTCTTCCTTGAAGCCGGCTTCCTCGGCGTCATGATGTTCGGCCTCAACCGCGTCGGCAAGGGTCTCCACTTTGCGGCCACCTGCATGGTCTCGATCGGCACCCTGATCTCCATGAGCTGGATCCTGTCATCCAACTCATGGATGCAGACACCGCGCGGCTATCGCATCGACGAGGCAACTGGCCGTTTCCTGCCTGCCGACTGGTGGCAGATCGTCTTCAATCCTTCCTTCCCGTACCGTCTCGTCCATATGGGCCTCGCAGCTTTCCTTTGCGTGGCATTCATCGTTGCAGGTGTAGCAGGCTGGCACCTTCTTAAGGCCCGTCGCGAAGGCCGTCAGGCGTCCGAACAGGTGCGTCTGATGTTCTCGATGGCCATGTGGATGGCCGCCATCGTGGCTCCAATCCAGGTTCTGGCCGGTGATACGCAGGGCCTGAACACGCTGGAATACCAGCCGGCCAAGATCGCAGCCCTTGAAGGTGACTGGGACTCCGAAAGCCGTGCGCCCGAGCTTCTGTTCGGCATTCCGGACATGAAGAACGAGACGACACATTTCAAGATCGCTATCCCTTACATGGGCTCGCTGATCCTGACGCACAGCCTGAATGGCAAGGTGCCGGGCCTGAAGGATTACCCGAAGGAAGACCGTCCCTACTCGCCGCTGCTGTTCTTCTCTTTCCGCATCATGATCGCACTTGGCATGCTGATGGTGCTGGTCGGCCTGTGGTCGCTCTACTTGCGCTGGAAGGGCAAGCTGTACGACACGCCGCTTCTGCACCGCGTGGCACTGTTCATGTCGCCTGCAGGCTTCCTGGCGCTGCTCTGTGGCTGGATCACGACTGAAGTCGGCCGTCAGCCCTTCACCGTCTATGGCCTGCTGCGGACCTCCGAGAGCGTCTCCCCGATCGCCCTGCCGAACATCGCAACGTCGATGGTTGCCTTCGTGGTCGTCTATTTCATCGTGTTCGCCGGCGGCATCACCATCCTGCTGCGGACCTTTGCAGAAGAACCGCACCCCGATCAGCACGGTCCGGCCGAAGATCAGCCCCAGCGCGCTGCTGGAACAACACAGGTCTCCCATCAGCCCCAGCCTGACGCTGGCATGGCGGAGTAAGAACCATGACAGAAACAGCCGGCTTCTGGCTTCCCGTGGTCTGGGCGCTGCTCGCAGCAACAGCCATCTTCCTCTATATCTGCCTTGATGGTTTCGACCTCGGGATCGGCGTCCTTTTCCTCAAGGAAAAGGACCACGATCACCGTAACCTCATGGTCAACACCGTTGCTCCCGTCTGGGACGGCAACGAGACCTGGATGATCTTCGGCGGCGCCGCACTCTATGGCGTCTTCCCCGTTGCCTACGGCACGATCCTCCCGGCACTCTACCTGCCGGTACTGTTCATGCTGCTGGCCCTGATCCTGCGTGGCGTGTCCTTCGAGTTCCGCTTCAAGGCCGAATCCCCGATGAGCCAGTTCTTCTGGGACTGGGCGTTCTGTGGCGGCTCCATCATTGCGGCCTTCATGCAGGGTGTCATTCTCGGAACGCTCGTTCAGGGCATCAAGGTCGAGAACAACGTTTTCATCGGTTCCAGCTTCGACTGGTTCTCTCCGTTCTCGCTGTTCTGCGGCCTTGCCGTGGTCATCGGCTATGCGCTTCTCGGCGCAACCTGGCTGCTGTGGCGCTGTGAGGGTGAACTACATGACACGATGCGCAGGGTCTCCTTCGGTCTTGGCGCGCTGATGCTGATCACCATCGCACTGGTCTCCGCCTGGACCCCAATGCTGCACACCACCTACATGCAGCACTGGCTCGCCATGCCGCAGCTTGCACTGGTCGCTCCGGTTCCGGTTGCCGTCGTCGTGCTGGCGGGCGTCCTGTTCATGGGACTGCGCAACCCGCGCTCGCACCTGCTGCCCTTCGTTGCAACGCTGGGTCTGTTCTTCCTGTGCTTCAGCGGTCTGGGCATCAATGTGTGGCCGTATATCGTGCCGCCGACCATCACCATCTGGCAGGCATCCTCTCCGCCGGAGAGCCAGACCTTCCTGCTGGTCGGTACTATGTTCCTGCTGCCGCTGATCCTCTCCTACACGGCCTATTCGTACTACGTGTTCCGCGGAAAAATGTCCGCTGGACACCACTACCACTAAGGACAGGGAACCCGGCCCATGCGCATCGAATACGGACAGCCCGATCAGAAGACGGGGTTCCTGAACTGGATGAAACGTGTGGGCTGGTTCGTGGCCATCTGGGCTGGCGGCGTCGTCGTCGTCGGCCTCGGTGCCGAACTGCTCAAGAAGGTCATCTTCGGCTGGTAGCGGCCTGACGATACTTCACAAAAAAAGCCCCGCTCGAAAGAGACGGGGCTTTTTTCGTACCCTCAGAAACTGTCCTTTTCCTTGCGCAGCCGCGCAAAGGTCGCAACATCCGGTGCGCGCTGGAAAGGATTGGTCTTCCGCTCCATCCCCAATGTTACCGGCAGCGTCGGCCGCCCCGCTTCCAGCAGACGCTCGATTTCCCCGGCACGCGCCTTCAACGCCTCGTTATCGGGATCAACATGCAGCGCAAAGGCCAGATTGGAGCGGGTATATTCATGCCCCGCACAGACAAGCGTCCGGTCCGGCAGACTGTCATAGCGGTGCAGACTGTCGAACAGTTCCTGCGCCGTCCCTTCCAGCAGACGTCCGCATCCCAGACTGAACAGCACATCGCCGCAGAACAGCGCCGGCACATCGGGTACGATATATGAGACATGACCAACCGCATGGCCGGGCGTTGAGAGAACGCGGATCTGCGTGTTCCCCAGTGGAAAGCTCTCTCCGTCCTCGACGTCATGATCCAACCGGAGCAGCCATTCCCTGTTCTGGCGCGGCCCATAGACCTTCGCGCCGTAACGCTCCCGCAGCGCATCAGTCCCGCCCGTATGATCGGCGTGGTGATGGGTCAGCAGGATCATATCCAGCCGCCCCTCTCCGATCTCGTCCATGATCGGCCCCGCCTCACCGGGGTCCACAATGGCGCGCGGCCCCTCGGTCGCGGTCAGCAGCCAGGCATAATTGTCGGAGAGAACCGGAATCGGCTTGATATCGAGTGGCATGACTGTTCCCCTTGGACTGTCTTGCTGATTAGGTAACTGCATGCTGACGTCTCTGGCCCGCACCCGTTCCGATGATGCCACCACTTTCTATGAAAGTCGGCAGGGTCAGCGCACGGCCCTGCTCCTCAATGACCGCCTGCAAAGCCTCATGCCCCCCATGCGGGGCCGCCGCATCCTGGGGATTGGCTACACAGCACCCTACCTTCCAGACAGCGCCGACTGCGCGGTATCCGCACGCCTGCTCCACCCGCAGACGCAGAAAATCATTCGCCCTTCCCGCAGGGACTGCATCGTCGACAGTGGCCGCCTGCCCTTCGATGATCTGTCAATGGACGGTGTCCTCGTAGTCCACGGGCTCGAATTCACCCGCTTCGCCCCGGATTTCCTGCGGGCCATCTGGCGCACGCTCACCGATGACGGCGTCCTGACGCTGGTGGTCCCTAACCGCTCGGGCTACTGGGCCCATACCGACGCCACACCGTTCGGCCATGGAATTCCCTATAGCAGCGGCCAGCTGACCCGCCTGCTCGACCAGACCCTTTTCCGGATCGAACACCATTCCGGCGCGCTGATGGCACCCCCCGCCGCCCTGTCCGCCACCCATGGGCGCCTGATGGAACGGATCGGCCGGGGCGCACGGCTTCCCTGTGCCGGCGTACACATCGTCACGGCCCGCAAGAACGTCTATGCCGGGACCCCGCTGATCGACGAAAAACTGCGCGTTCCGCTCCCCCGACAGGTCGCCGAACCCGCCTGAAACGGGCTCAGGCGGAAAACCTGCCCGAAAAACGCCTTCTTTGTGGCGAATTCTTGACCCTCCCGCCGTGTGCCGTAAGAGTGCGTTCCATGTCGCTGATCCAGTCCTTCAAGCTTGTCCTGTCGCCGCCGCATCGCGCCGCGACTCCCTTTCTCCTTGCGGGTTCGCTCGTAGGCCTGCTCGGACGGGCCACCCCCTGGCGTCCCACGCGCCTGCTGGGCAATGCCGGCATCGCCTTCACGGCGTTCTGCCTGTATTTCTTCCGCGACCCCAAGCGCGTTCCGCCGCCGCGCGCCGATCTGGTGCTGGCCTCCGCCGATGGCCGCGTGACCTCCGTCGCGCTCGTCACCCCACCCGCCGCTCTGGAAATGGGCCACACCCCGGTCTGGCGCGTCTCGACATTCCTCTCCGTGCTGAACGTCCACATCAACCGCATGCCAGCGGCCGGTGAAGTGACAAAGATCGCCTATCACGCCGGCAAGTTCCTCAATGCCAGCCTCGACAAGGCCTCCGAGCACAACGAGCGCAACGAACTGCGCCTGACGCTGCCGGACGGCCGCAATATCGGTGTTGTCCAGATCGCCGGGCTGATCGCCCGCCGCATCCTGTGCTTCGTTGAAGAAGGCGACCGCGTGGAAGCCGGCGAACGTTTTGGCCTGATCCGCTTCGGCTCACGCACCGATGTCTACCTGCCGCCCGGTGTCGAACCCCTGGTTGTGGAAGGACAGACCATGGTTGGTGGCGAAACTGTCCTGGCGAAGCTCTGAGCCAGACGCCGTTCATGACCCTGCCTCCGACGGTTGAACCCAGCCGCCCCGCCAGAAAACGCCGCATCCGCCGCAGGCTCCGACGCATGGGGCGCAATCCCCGCACCCGCGTGCGGGGGCCGTCGTTCAACCGCCTCATCCCCAACATCATGACGATGCTCGGCCTCTGCGCCGGGCTCAGCGGCATGCGTTTTGCGCTCGAACACCAGTTCGAGCCTTCGGCCGTGGCCCTGCTGATCGCAGCCTGTATCGACGGTCTGGACGGACGCATTGCGCGCCTGCTCAAGGGTGCCACCCGTTTCGGTGCCGAGTTCGACAGCCTGTCGGACTTCGTCTGCTTCGGCGTGGCACCGTCCTTCGTGCTGCTGATGTGGTCGCTCGAAAATGCCGGACGCTACGCGTTCGTCCCCTGCATCCTGTTCACGGTCTGCATGGCGCTGCGTCTCGCCCGCTTCAATGCGAGCCTCGATGACGACGACAAGCCGGAATACTCCTACAGCTTCTTTACGGGTGTCCCGGCCCCGGCCGGTGCCGGACTGGTGCTGTTCCCGGTCTTCCTTGGCCTCGAAGCCGACCGCCTGCATGCCGAAGGTCTGGCAGCCTTCGCCCGTCTGCCGCTTGTTTCGGCCGTCTGCCTGATCGTCACGGGCCTACTGTTGGTCTCGACCCTGCCGGTCTGGTCCTTCAAGAACTTCAAGGTCCCGGCGCGCTACGTTCTGCCCCTGATGCTCGGAACCGGCCTCTATGCCGCCCTTCTTGTCGCAGACCCCTGGGGTGCTCTTGCCGGAGCCGGACTGCTCTATATCGCGATCCTGCCCTTCTCACGCCGCTCCTATCACCGCCTGAAACAGGCGGCAGAGGAGATGTCGGAAACGGTGGAAGAAGAGCCCGCCTGAACGAAAACAAGCCAACAAAAAAGGCCGCCCGGATGATCGGGCGGCCTTTTTTATATCCTGTATGGGACAGGTTTATTCCGTCACATCCCACAGCCATGCCGCACCACGGACGCCCGAGCTGTCGCCATGCTTGTTGCGCACGATCGGCGTCGTGCAGACCGGCGTAATGACATGCTTGGCCAGCAGCGGCGGCACGCGCTCATACAGCGTATGCAGGTTGGACACACCGCCACCGAGGACGATCACATCCGGATCAAGGAAGTTGATGACCATCGCGCAGGCCCGGGCAAAACGCTCGGTATAACGGCCCAGAGCTGCGATCGCAGCCTGATCGCCATTGGCGGCCGCATCTTCAATCCCAGCCGTGTTGCGATGACCCGGACCTTTCCAGTCTGCCGCCAGAGCCGGACCGCACAGATAACGCTCCATGCAGCCCTTGTTCCCGCAGAAGCAGTCACGCGCCGGCATGTCTTCTTCCGTCGGCCAGGGCAGAGGCAGATGGCCCCATTCGCCCGCAATGTGGTGACGGCCCTCAAGAACACGGCCGTTATTGACGATACCCGCACCCATGCCCGTGCCGATGATGACACCGAACACCGTCAGCATGCCCTTGGCCGCGCCATCGGCCGCTTCGGACAGCGCAAAGCAATTCGCGTCATTTTCCGTCCGGACCGGACGCGCCAACGCAGATTCCAGATCATGACCGAAAGGCTGGTTGTTCAGCCAGGTCGCATTGGCGTTCTTGATCAGACCGGTCTCGGGCGAGATGGAGCCCGGAATCCCAATACCCAGCGTGGAGGTATGCTGCCCTGCCGAGACGCGATGGCTCGGCACCGCACCCAGACGGTGGTCCACATCCGTGACCAGATCACGGATGGCCAGCACGGCTTCATTATAGATGCCGGGGTTGGGAATGCGTTCACGCAGGACGAGATCGCCCGAACGATTCAGAACCGCGATTTCGATCTTCGTGCCACCAAGATCAATTCCAAGGCGATAATCAGCCATCTCTAGCCCTGTGCTCTATACGGTGACCTGAGTATCAGGCGACCGAACCTCATGGAAAACGCACCCAGTGCGTCCGTCTGCTTTAACGCGAAACCGTGTCACGGCAAGTCGTCCGGGGACAAAACTTCGTTGTTTCAGGAAAATTCCGGCCTCCAGACAGGAACTTCAGCCCTGCGCAAGCTCCTGCAAGGCCCGCAGCAGGTCTTCCGGCGACGGCGGACATCCCGCAATCGAACTCCGCACCGGCGTCAGCGCCTGCAATCCACCCAGCGTCGCATAACTAACCGGAAAAGGCCCGCCATCCACCGCGCAGGCCCCCACCGCAATCAGACATCTTCCCGGTGGCATCGCCCGCCACACCCGGTCCACCATTTCGGCGCAGACCCGTGTCACGGCTCCCGTCAGCAGCAGCCAGTCCGCATCCGCCGGATCATTCACACAGACAAACCCGGCCTGCTCCAGCGCAAAGGCACTCCCGTTCAAGGACTCGATTTCCATGAAACAGCCCTCGCACCCTCCGGTCTCGAGCACATACAGCCCGATGGGACGCTCTCGGCGCGGAGGCGTTTCCTGCGTGTACGGACGCCAGCGTGTCGCATCCATGAAAGCATAAAGTAAGCTCAGAGGCCCTGTACGTCGCACACCGCTCACAGCGCGATCCCCGCCGGTGACAACCCGATCGAGCCCAGCGCCGCCGGAACACGATCGACGGAATAGCCTCGTAGCATGGCCCCCAGAACGGGCAGCAGGGAAACGCCGGGATCACGGACATGAAGGCTTTCGATCCGCCCGTCCTTCAGACGTACCCAGTACCAGATGTCTCCACGCGCGCCTTCAGCCACACCGATCCCTTCCTCCGTCCGGTCCGGCGCAGGCTCGTCATCCTCCAGACCGATACTTCCCAGAATACGCTCCATCAGCGCCAGAGAATCCCGGATTTCCGCAAGCCGTAGCCCTTCACGCGCCCGGGCGTCCCCCTGGCTGGACCCCGTCGCCCGCAATGCCTCCAGCCGCATCCCGGCCTCCCGCCGCCGCATGTCCATGCTGCGACCACTCGCACGCCCGGTCACGCCCCCCACGGCAAAACGCTCCGCAAGCCGCGTATCCAGCGTCGCGAACCCGTCCAGGCGCGGCGCAAAAACCCGATGAAGCTCTTCCAACGCCGCAAGACGCGGCTGCATTGCCGCATGCACAGCCTGCGCCAGTGGCACGATTTCCAGCCCGTCGCGGAAACCGTCACAGGTCACCATATCCACCAGACGACGGGAAACACCCTGCTCCGAACAGGCCCGCGCGATGTCTTCGCGTGCATGATCGCAATGTGTTGCCAGAAGCTCTGCATCCACGCCGCGCGCCGTCCGTGCCATGTCGAACAGATGGATCGAGATCCGCTCGATCTCCAGCAGGATCATCCAGACATCCCGGATCCCCGGTCCCGGAACCAGCCCGCGCGCCTGTGCGACGGCCCGGGCAAAAGCCAGCGGATGCGCAACAAACCCGCCCGCCGTCACACGCGACACCAGCGGCATCGCCTCTTCCGGCGTCTTCCCTACAAGCCGGGCGACCAGACCGCGATGCGCGGCCCCGGCGCAGACCTCTACGTCCCGAATTTTCCCCTTCAGAACCTCAAAGGAAAATTCCAGCGGTCCACTCAGTCCGGTCTGCTCGGGACGCAGCAGATGGTTCCCAGCCAGCGGCCGCAATCCTCCCGCCGCCGGCCCCGGACGAGACGACAGCGGCCAGGTCGAGGTCCAGCCCCCTTCATCCAGCGCTGGAGCCCCGTTCCCGCGGGCATCCATCGCCTCCACGCCGTAAAGATCATACAACTCGCGCTCACCCCATTCCGCACCAGCAAAACGCGAGGACGGTGCAAAATAGCGCCGGTCTTCTACGACTGTACTCGCCAGAAGTGGGCAGTCCCCCTCCAGCAACAACACATAGGCGCGGGAATCATCCGCCCAGCAGGAAATCAGCGGCAGCGTCCCTCCCGGCGCCGTCAGCATCTCGCTCCACTGCGCGGGATCAAGATGGTAATGCGACAACGCGACCCGCTCGCCACTGCGAATAATCCGCCCCATGCTTCTCATGGCCGCCACCCCGTCACCGGATGCCAAGCCAGAAACAGCGGACCGCACAATCCCCCCAGCAGCAGAACGGCCTGCATCACGGCCACCATGCCGCGCTCTCCACGACCGAACGCCGGCAGAAGCGTCGCGGAGCGCACGGACCACAGAACCGGGAGCAGGCATACGATCAGCAGGATCAGTTGCCCCGTCTCAAGCGATCGACCGATGCCAACAAGCGCACAGAACACCGGCCACGGCGCAGCGCCCGCCGCAATCGCATCAGTCCCCTCGGCACCGCGCAGATCCAGAACGGCAAGCCCCAGCGCCGCCAGCAGCAGCAGAACGATCGCCGTCCCTTCCCCGGTCGCCGCGGCCAGTGCACCGAACGCGGACAGCATCGGCAGTGAAACAATCCGGCCGGAGGAGCGCGCCGTCACCAGCATGAGGATCGTCCCGAACCCCGCGATCAGCATCAGCAGATGAACCAGCGGATACGCATTCAGACGGAACATCAGCATCAGCGCCGAAAACCGCAGCCCCGTATCCAGCAGAGCCGCCTCGGGCGCAGGAGCAGGCGATGGCCCGAGCCCCGCCACCATGCACAGCCCGACCGTCAGCAGTACCGCCCCCAGCGAGGATTGCGGCATTGGCAGAAGCGACGCCCCCAGAAGCCCCAGCACGACGCCACCCAGTCTGCTGCGCGCAATGTCCCACACGACCAGAGCCTTTCGCGGCCCCCGGCCTTCCCGCCAAGCCAGAAGAACTGTGCCCGCACCGCACAATACCGTCACGGCAAAAGCCGAATGGATGTTCAGCGCCAGAAGCGCACAGCCCGTGACAAGAAATGGCAGAACCCGGCCGGTCCGGTCCTGTGCTGGCGGCAGTAGAAGCGGAATGGCTGTCACGATGCACGAACAGGCTGCCGCCAGCGCATCCGTCCCCGGCATCAGCCAGACAGCCAGCGGTGTGATGACAAGTCCAGCCACGGCAAAGGTCAGACTACTGGCGGCCTGACGGTTTTCAGGCGTCAGAAGCAGCAGGAACGCCGCCAGAAGCGGCCAGACCGTTACGGCAAACAGCGTTCCAATCGGGGCAAGCGGATGCATCAGACCTCCTCCACCCGACGCCAGGCCAGACGCGGCAGAAGCGTGACCCCAAGGGCCGCCAGCACGCCCCAAAGGCTCAGAGCCGCCATGAAAAGCGGCCAGGAATGCAAAACACAGGACACGACAATAAGCCCGTCCGCAGCCCGCAGCAGGCCGGTGAACTGCACCAGCGGCGCACCCCATGCCGCTCCACACAGCCCGGCCAGAACCGCGCCAGCACCCAGAACCGGCGCAAGCCCGAGCCCTGCGCCGGACAGGCCAAGCGCCAGCAGCAGCACCAGCGTCCCCACAACCGGCAGGACAGCCGCCCGGTCCGGCGCTTCCGCCGCAAACCGCCGCAGCCATGCCCAGGCCAGACCATTCAGCCCGATCAGCGCCACGGACGTCAGAAGCGCCATCAGCCCGGAACAGACCGTCGCCCCAGCAAAAGCACACACCGCGCCATAAAGCGGCAGACCCCGCCCGTCCTTGCCCAGCCCCGCAAGCGCCAGAAGCAGCAGCAACCCGAACCCGACGATCATGTGCCAAACCTCCCCGCCAGAGCCAGCAGAAGCGCCACACCCGCAAATAGCGCCGTCATACGTGCGCTTCGCTCCTGCGCCATAAGCCGCAGCCCAACCGCCACCGCGACCGTCAACGCCAGACGCCCGACCAGAGCCACCAGCCCCAGCCACCAGCCCTGCACACCGCCCTGCGCCAGTCCGACACTTACCGGCAGCGCCAGATCGGACAGCAGAAGCAGCCACCCACAGTTCAGCACATCAGCAATGCTCCGGGCCGCTTCACGCTCCTGACGGTCCCGGATACCGGACAGCATTCCCGTGACGTCCTGCGCCCGCAGGGGAGGACACGCGATGCCCAGCGCCAGCGCACAGGCGGCAAGCGCACCTTCCAGACCAGGTTCCGGCTCGATATGCAGCATTGCACACAAGCCTCCCAGCCCGTCGGTCCCCGGAGCCGCCAGCGCAATCAGCGCCTCCGTCAGGCACAGCAGCAGAACGGCAGGGATGAACCGGCCCGCCTCACCCGGCAGCAGGCTTTGCCCCACAAATCCGCGTCCCAGCAAAACCACCAGCCCGATGATCAGTGGGTCCGCCAGAGACGAAAAGACCGATCCCGTCGTAACCGCAGGCAGGCACAGAAGCGTCAGAATACCAGCCGTCAACGCCAGCGCCGGTCGCCCGCCCAGCGGAGCGCGGAACAATGTTTTCCAGAAGCGCCCGGCCTGCAGAAGACGGAACCGCACCGGCCCGACCGATCGTCCAGCCAGCAGGGACGGCAGATCATCCAGACACCATCCGATAACAGACGTCAGCACAAGAAGCAGTCCAAGCTGAAAGAGCGCCTCCAGCATCGCCAGCAGCGCCATCCCGATCTCATGCGCCATCACGCCATCACTCCCAGCACCGCCAGGACAAGACCAAGCAGCACAAGCCAGAGTCCGACAGCACCCTGACGCAGATCGGGAAGCACGGGCGCCCGCACATTCCGCAGCCCTCTGAAACGCAGCCGCCCACCCGCGATGACACGACGCAGCGTCCAGTTCAGGGAAGGCGCTTCGTCAAACAGCCCATCCCCAATCGTCAGCAGTTTCCCGAGCGCAGGCACAAGCAGGGATGCCGCCTGCACTACACCACCCATGACCCGCCAGGGTCGCACAAGAACAATCCAGATCCCCGCACCAGCCAGAATGAACGCTGGCAGCAACAGATGCGCTCCATCTCCCGCACCAATGCTCCAGACAGGCCAGACCCATTCTCCCCCAATGGCGTGCAGCACAGGGCTTGTCAGCCCAAACACAAGAGCGGGCACAAGAAGACTTCCCGCGCCCAGTAGCAGAACAGATGCCCCTGAAACGACTTCACGACGCAGGAAAAACAGACGTCCCACTTCGAGAATGTCCGAGAGGCTCAAAAGCCCAAGCAGCAGCGCTACAACCACGCCAAGGACGCTCCAGCCCTCCACGCCTGCCGCCATGCCAAGAGCCGCATGAATCCCGAGCCACAGCACGACCAGTCCGGGCAAGGGCGGGAACGGCAGACGCAGCACGGCGAGCATTGGAAATCTTCGCCCCAAGGCGGCCGTCAGCATCAGAAGCGCCAGATCAAGAAGCAGCGCCTCCAGCGCGATCCGCGCGCAAACCACAAGGCTCTCAGCCTGCGCCGCCACGACCAGCACCATCAGCAGAACAGGCCGCAACAGCCCCAGATTTCCGGGGCGTGATGCCCCAAGAACGGACCAGCCAACCAGTCCGCACACCGCCGCCCCCAGACCGGCCACGAGTTCTGCCGGAACTGCCGAAGGCGCATGCCAGATCAGCGAGACGGCGAGAATACTCATGACGGCAGGACAGGCCCCATCCCGCCGACGCCTAAGCGAAGACCAGAACAGAACCGGCAGCAGTACTAGTAAAACGAAGGTGTGTGCAGGGAAAAGGACGCTCAACAGCAGGGCCGGAACCGTCCAGACTGCCGGACACGCTTCCCGGTCCAGCGCGACGATCACGCCAAGCGCAACAGCCAGAACAGCCGGGGACAGCGCCAGTATCGCGGCCAGTGCCGCAATACAGATAACTACCGATCGCGCCCCACGTCCGGCTTCCATCGCCTGCAGACAGGCAGGAATAGCCAGAACCGCAAGGCAGAGAGATACGGGATCGGCGTAAAACAGGGTCGAGAAAATATGCAGGGCGCGGTCCGCAGGTTAAGTGAAAACGGACCGCATACCACCACGACCGTCAGATCATGGCGAGAGATACCTTGCGTTTCGGCGGAGGAAAAGCGCTGTCGAGCGTTTTGAGATCCTCATCCGTCAGGCTGATTTCCAGACTGGCGATATTCCCAGCCACATGCTTCGGAGAGCCGGCCTTCGGGATCGCCATGACATTCGGCCGCCGCAGAACCCAAGCCAGAGCAATCTGGGCCGTATCCGCCGGACCAAGAGACGTCTCATGCCGCGACGCCACTTCCTTGAGCGCCGGATGATCCAGAAGCTCGCCCCCCTGTCCCAGTGGTGAATAGGCCATCGTCACGGTTTCGGACTTCAGGTCATGTTCCAGAAGATCAAATTCGGTCCCGCGATGTTCCAGATTATAGAGCACCTGGTTCACCAGACAGTTGCCCGACAGGTTCTCGATTTCCTCCATGTCATCGACATCGAAGTTCGAGACGCCCCATCCGCGGATCAGCCCATCATCCTTCAGATCCTCGAACGCCCGGATCGTCTCTTCCAGCGGCGTACCCCCGCGCCAGTGCAGCAGATAAAGATCCAGCCAGTCCGTATCGAGATGCTTCAGCGAACGCCGGCATGCCTTGTGCACACCGTCATAGGACGCATTTGACGGCATAACCTTGCTAACGAGATAAACGTCATCACGCACATCCGCGATGGCCTCGCCCACCAGCTTTTCCGACCGGCCATTGCCGTACATCTCGGCCGTATCAATAACCCGCAGACCGGCCTCAAGCCCCTTGCGTAGGCTCTCGACCTCATCCGTATGCCGGGCCGCACTGTCGCCGACATTCCAGGTTCCCATTCCAAGCGCGGGAACCGTAACACCATTCCTGAGTGTGACTGTCTTCATGACTGTTTCCTGTCTGTGTCTTTAGACAACGACAGGATCAGCCGGCTGTTCCCTCGAAACTTCAGTCTGCACCGTCGTATCCGTTCCCGGCGCCGCACCATTGACCGCCAGAAGATCCCGCAATTTCCGCACGATGGGGAAGACCTCGACGTTGTGATCGCCGCCGAGTTCGCGCCAGGCGTTCTGCTCCAGCTCCATGATTTCGCGGTCTTCTTCAAAAATCCGGTGCGTGAAGATACCCAGCGCCGGCCAGATCAAATCAATCAGGAACGGCGTCTTCGGCCGTAGCACCGACAGCAGACCGAAAGTCTGGGTGCTCATCCCGTCCGCCGTGTTCGGAACATAGACGCTGAATAGTTCCATGATCAGATCGCCGTCCTTGTCGTGGATTTTCAGGCTCTGATACGGATAAGTCGTGCGGATGCTGACGATTTCCTCGACCGGCTGCTCCCGGTTCGGATCATCATGATGCTTGCCGAAAATCAGGCGTTCCGCCAGCGGCTGCTGATTTCCCGTTCGCGCGAAACTGTAACGCGCCTCGATGAAGTTCTCGCCCGCGTCCTGCCCCAGAAAACGCGCCTTGATCTGCCCCATCTGACGGCGGTGCAGGAACTGATGGTTCATGTCCATCAGGTTCTCATGCAGGAACGTATAGTGGCACTTCACGACCGGACTGAAATGCCGTGTCTTAAACGCCGGATTGTCCACCTGAGCCAGAGGCGGCAACGGCATGCTCTCCGCCTTGCTCGCATCGCCGGGGAAAACGAAGATCATCCCGCCTGCCTCACGACAGGGATACGTCTTCACACCATTGGGTAGCTTGCCCTTGCCCAGATACGGCACATCGATGCAGCGTCCCGAGCGGCCATAGGCCCAGCCATGATAGCAGCACTGCACTGCCTCTCCACTGACCTTGCCGAGGCTGAGCGGAACCTGACGGTGCGCGCAGCGGTCTTCGAGTGCGAAAACGCTTCCCTCTTCGGGCCGCACCAGTGCAATGGGAAAGCGCCCGAACCGTCGCCCGATCGTCTTACCGCGCTTGAGATCCTTCGACCAGGCCAGCGGATACCAGAAGTCGGGATTGATATCGACGCGACGAAGGTCAGTTTTCGGAGATGCGGGGGAAGAAGTCATGGGGTCTGGCACAGTCGGGCGTCCTCTCCAGTGTAATGAACGGCACCCCGGTTACGGAGCGTCTTCCATCAATGGTTTCAGACACAATTTGAAACCTTACCCCGCCTTTTTCCAGCCCCGCTCTTCCTGTTTCCAGTACACGAGATTGTGACCGGAAGATTTCATTGCGACCCAGCGTTCTCTTGCCCGCTGGACCGATTGCGGATTTCCACCATCGAACAGATCGAAAATCCGGGTAAATGGCGCGAATTCATCGCTCCCCGCGCCATCCACGCGGAGCAGGAACCGCGCCTCGTTCGGCACATCTTCCCCGTCGGTGAGCCAGATCGGCTGCCGGGCCGCATGACCGCTCTTTGCGGTGCCATGCGGCAGCCAGACCGGATCCCGGCACGCCCACAGCGCCGTATCCAGCGCCATGACCGCAGCCGCATCCGGGCAGCGCACAACCGCACGTTCCCCGGCATCCAGCGTCCGACCCAGCAGGGCCGGAAGCGCCTGCTCAAGCGGCGTGCGCGTCAGATGATAGAACCCGACATCCACGGTGTTATCCCGCTCCTCAGGCGCTGGCTTCGTGGGCCTTCACGAAGCAGTCCAGCAGACGCACGCCGAAGCCCGTCGCACCCTTCGGTGCAATAGCGGACGCCTTGGTCTTCCAGGTCGTTCCCGCAATATCGAGATGCGCCCAGTCCGTATCGCCCACAAAGCGCTTGAGGAACTCTGCCGCCAGGATCGCACTGCCCGGACGACCGCCAATGTTCTTCATATCCGCGATATCGGAATCAATCTGGCGATTATAGGCCTCGCCCATCGGCATCCGCCACAGACCTTCACCGACCTGCGCCCCAGCCTCCGACAGCCCCTTGGCCAGCGCATCGCTGTTGCTGAACAGACCAGCATTTTCGTAGCCAAGGCTGACCACGATCGCACCCGTCAGCGTCGCCAGATTGACCATCAGCTTCGGGCTGAAGCGCTTCCGCGTATAGGACAGCACATCCGCCAGAACGAGGCGTCCCTCTGCGTCGGTGTTCAGCACCTCGATCGTCTGACCGTCATAGGCCCGCACGATATCGCCTGGACGCTGCGCCCCACCGGACACCATGTTCTCGACAAGACCGACCACACCGATCGCATTGACCGGCGCCTTGCGACGGGCCAGCGCGCTCATAAGACCAATCACGGTCGCAGCACCGCCCATATCCGTCTTCATCTCGTCCATGCCAGCCGCAGGCTTGATGGAAATGCCACCACTGTCGAAGGTCACACCCTTGCCGATGAAGGCCAGAGGCGCCTCACTGCCACCGCCGTTATGACGGACGATCACCGTGCGCGGCTTGTGGACACTGCCCTGCGCCACGCCCAGAAGCGCGCCAAACCCCAGCTCCGTCATGGCCTTTTCGTCGAGAACTTCAACCGTCAGACCAAGCTCACGCAGTTCTTCGATACGCTGCGTAAAGGTCTGAGGATAAAGCACATTCGGCGGCTCGCTCACGAGATCCCGCGTCAGGATCACACCCTGCGAGACCGCATCCAGAGCCGTCCAGCGCGTCTTTGCTGCCGTAACATCGGAAACCGCAACATGCAGCGTGTTCAGAACCGGATGGCTGTCGGACTTTTTCGTGCGGTACACGTCAAAATCATACGACGCCAGACGCGTGCCCAGAGCCGCTTCCGGAGCAAACTGCTCCAGCCCTTCGGAAAGCGCCAGAACCGCACTCTCAACACCATCCAGCAGACGAACCGCCCGACCGGCAGCATTTTCGACGGCCACGGCATCCACAGCAGCCCCGCCCTTCGGCTTCACACCGGCGAGCACGACCTGCGACAGCCCTTCGGCCGGCGCCGGGAGCACCACGCTCTGCCCGGCCTCGCCCTTGAATCCCTTCAGCGCGACAGCGCGCGAAACCGCTCCCGCAGAAGCCTTGTCCAGCGCCGAGAAAATCTCACCAGAGGCCGCATCGCACAACAGAACGACAGCCTTGGGCGCATCCGCAGAAAAGGCTGGAAGGGAATCGAAAATCACTGAAAGCATGATGGTCCTGTCGTCTGGAACATGAAGTCGTTGTCACCGTTATCGGGAACACCAACCGCCCATACAAGCCCTCTGCACGTCCGGCCTGAAGAAAGACCACTCCATGCGTCGCGCTCTTGTGAAGATCCTGCTCTGCTCCGGCCTGACTTTCGGAACCACACAGGGACGCGCTGCTGCGGCCAGTGCAGAGATTACCGATATCCAGCCCATCGTGATCGACAACCGCCCCGTCACACTTCATCCGGCAGGCTTCCCTGACGTAACCATCACGCCGCTATGGCGCGAAAACGGCAATGCATGGGGCTACATGCTATATGCCGTCAGCACCCGCGATACAGAACAACCCGACCGCACAAGCCTCGTGGATACGGAAGACCCGGATAATGGCGGTCAACTTCTCGATATGTTGCGCGACATTCCGCATACCGGCGAAGATGCCATCCAGACCATTCATTTTGCCTCCGGCCGGGCCAACGGAAAGCCAGCCTTTCTGCTGTTCGTAACCACCCGCGACACCGGCGCCCATCCCGTCCCACAGCCCAGCCCGGCGCATATCCGGATCTATCAGTTGACGCGCGGGGACGGGGAACCTGGCACCACACCCTTCTATTTCGCACTCAGGACCACGCTCGCATCCCCGGTTACAACCTGCCACGCGGACATCGCGCTGAGTGCCGCAACAAAGATCCCGTTTGCAAAATGGAACGGCCATGATGCGCCCGTACCGACCTGCCCGTGGTGACACCTGCCTTCATCAGCACATGACGCAAAAAGCATCTTGGAGTAGTCTGGGGAAATGACATCTGCCCCCCCATCACCGTCCGCGCGGACGATGACCGCGCCCTTCTGGCCCTGGCCTTCCGGCTCGCATCCGAAGCCTCGGACATCATCAATGCCATCCGCGCCCGAGGGTTCAAAACAGACATCAAGACCGATGCCTCCCCCGTCACGGAAGCGGACCATGCTTCCGAGCGGCACATTCTGTCCGGCCTGCGCGCAGCCTGCCCGTCCATTCCCGCCATTGGCGAGGAAGAAATGTCGGCTGGAATCCGGGTCAATGCAGAAGACGCCTACTGGTTGGTCGATCCGCTCGACGGCACCCGCGGCTTTGCCACAGGGGGAAAGATTTCACCGTCAATATCGGTCTCGTCCGACACGCCCGCCCGGTTCTGGGCGTCGTGGCCCTTCCCGGCTACGGCCTGATCTATAGCGGCGGACAAGGCCTTGGCGCCCACCGTTCGGACGGAACCCACAGCACACCGATCCGGACCGCTACCCCCTCAGCCGAGGGTCTGCGCGTTCTGGCGTCCAGCCACCATGGCAATCCGGAACTGCTGGAGCGCTGGCTCGCAGGACGGAAAGTCGCCTCCGTGGAAAAGCTGTCCTCCTCGGTCAAGTTCATGCGGGTCGCCGAAGGCGCTGCCGATTTCTATCCCCGTTTCGGACCCACCATGGAATGGGATACGGCCGCCCCCCAGGCCATTCTGGAAGCCGCAGGCGGCGCCCTTCTGGACGAGCACGGAAAACCCCTGCGCTACGGCAAGCCGGACCGGCTGAATTCATCTTTCTACTGCACCGGAGGCGCATCTTGAGCGACACGCCGCATACCGAACGTCTGACAGCCACACCCGAAGGGATCCGTCGCGCGGCTGAACTTCTGAAAGCCGGCAAGCTCGTCGCGTTCGGAACCGAAACCGTCTACGGCCTGGGTGCCATCGCCTCGTCCGATACGGCTGTCGCAAAAATCTTCGCCGCCAAGGGACGCCCGCGCTTCAACCCGCTCATCAGCCATCTGCCCGATGCTGAAAGCGCTTTCGCACAGGCTTCGCTCAGCGGCAGAATGCAAGACATCGCACATGCCTTGGCCGACCGCTTCTGGCCCGGCCCGCTGACGATGGTGCTCCCCCGTTCTCCGGACTCGACCGTCTCCGACCTTGCCGCCGCCGGCCTGTCTACGCTGGCGCTACGTGTTCCGCGCGGCAAGACGGCTCTGGCCCTGCTGCGCGAAGTCGGCGCGCCCGTGGCCGCCCCGTCCGCAAACGTCTCGGGCACTGTCAGCCCATCCGATGCCTTCCACGTCCTGCGCTCACTCGATGGCCGGATCGACGCGGTTCTGGATTCCGGCCCGTGCTCCATTGGCGTGGAAAGCACCGTGCTCGACCTCACCCGCGAAGTGCCCGTCCTCCTGCGTCCGGGCGGCGTGACGCTCGAAGAATTGACCGCTCTTTGCGGCCCCATCCGCCACCCGGATGATTTTTCCGAAATCGCCCCGGCCTCGCCCGGTCGCCTGGCCTCGCATTATGCCCCAAGCTTGCCGGTCAGACTGGACGCGACCTCCATCGCCTCCGATGAAGCCCAGCTCGCTTTTGGCAAACCCCTGCCCGGCGCCGGCCTGACCTGGAACCTGAGCGAAAGCGGCGATCTTGAAGAAGCCGCGGCCCGCCTCTTTGCCGGACTGCGCTTTCTGGATGCGGAAGGAACCCGCCGCGGCCTGAAAACCATCGCTGCCCAGCCGATCCCGCGCCATGGGCTTGGCCTCGCCATCCGTGACCGTCTTCGCCGTGCCGCCGAACCGCGCACGGATGCTGCGACGCTCTCCTGAACATGGCCCGCGCTCCAGACCCCAGGGAAATCAAGATCCTGTCCGATATCCTGGCCCTGGTGCTGGACGAACAGCCCGGTCATGCCGCCACGGCGCTGGAACGGATCCGCCAGATGGCCCGACGCGATGACGTTACGGGCGGCGCGCTGAAAAACCTGTTCATGACCCGCATCGGAACAGCGCCGCACAAAGACACGTCTAACCGGGAGCAGGGCCTGCGGGAGCAAATTTCCACGCTGGAGCGCCGCCTCAGACAGAGCGAAGCAGACACCCGCACCGCCCAGTTACGTCTGGGCCGATGCCAGATGGATGTGGGAATGCTTCAGATGGAGATGGCAACCGTGCGAACACAGAAACCCTGGCGTTATCTTGCGCTCGTCTTTGCGGTTGGTGCGGGACTTCTGGTGGGTATTGCCGCAACAGAACTCTATCACAGCCTGACACCCACAAGGCCGCCCATCGACCGGGCCTCCTATCTGCGATAGAAACTGTTTCGTTTTTTCGCCTTCCTCCCGCCACGCGCTAGGGATAGATGAAGGGCCATGGCCTCATCCTCCGGTACTTCCGGGCGGCAGATCCTGCCTCTGCTCGACCGCTATATTCTTCGTCAGCTCCTCATCGCCCTGCTGGCGCTGACAGGAGGCGCGACGGCACTGATCTGGCTGACCCAGTCGCTGCATTTCGTCTCGATGGTGGTCCAGCACGGCCTTTCGCTGCGGGTTTTCATCCAGCTCACCTCGCTGATGCTGCCCTCTTTCGTCGCCGTCATCCTGCCCATCACGACCTTTCTGGTCGTGCTCTTCACCTATCAGCGGATGGTCGGCGACCGGGAACTCACGGTCATGCGCGCTGCCGGCCGCTCACCGCTGGAGCTCGCCCGCCCCGGCCTGCTCTGCGCGGGCTTCTCCGTGATCCTGTGCTACATCCTGACCCTGTGGCTCGCGCCGGTCTCCTATCATGCGTTCCACCGTTACGAGTTCCAGATCCGGAACCGCATGGCCGCCTTCCTGCTTCAGGACGGCGTTTTCACCAGTCTTTCCAGCGATATGACGGTCTATGTGCGGGGCCGGACCAGTGACGGCCAGTTGCACGGTGTGCTGGTCGAGGATGACCGTGATCCCGATTCCCATACGACAGTCCTGGCGGAGCGCGGCACCATGGTCGTGGTCAATGACCAGCCCCGCGTCGTCCTGTATGATGGGTCACGTGAAGAAATCGATCGTCACACCGGCCGGCTGAACGTTCTGACCTTCGGACGCAACACGATCGACCTCACCTCGTCGCGCCGGAACAACCATGAAGACCGGGACCCGGACGAGATGTCGCTCCACGAACTGTTCCACCCCGATCCCCATGAAGTCTCCGAACGGGACCGGGGCAAGAACATCGTCGTGGCATGGCGTCGGCTCACCTCGCCACTGACAGCCCTTTCCTTTGCGATGATCGGTCTCGTAACCGTGCTGCGGGGAGCTTTCTCGCGACATGGCAACATCACCCGTCCCCTCACGGCCATCCTGACGGTCGTGGGCCTGCTGGCCATCTCACTCATGCTCCAGAACCTCGCCGGACGACATCTCATTCTGGTCCCGCTGATCTGGATTGAAGCCATCCTGCCCGCCGTGGTCTGCGCGGTGCTCCTGTTCCTCGAACAGTGGACCGGGAACGTGCGGGAACCTGCCTCTGCCCAGAATTCCGCGGAGGCCGCCCGATGAGGGCTGCATCCACCTTCCGCCCGGGGCCGTGGCTGACCTCCCTGTTCCAGGTCTTCAGGACCCGCGACGATCACGCCGGATTCTCCACGACACTCGCGATCTACATCGCACGCCAGTTCATGCTCAGCACGTTGTCCATGGTGCTTGCGCTGACCGGGCTGGTGTCGCTGTTCGACT
Source organism: Gluconobacter roseus (assembly GCF_046058915.1). Lineage (GTDB taxonomy): Bacteria > Pseudomonadota > Alphaproteobacteria > Acetobacterales > Acetobacteraceae > Gluconobacter > Gluconobacter roseus_A. Next base: position 2,648,346 of record NZ_CP175538.1, on the reverse strand, counting down.
TCATCGACCTGCTGCGCCGTGCGGCCACGCGTCCCAATGTTCCGGCCAGCCTCGTCGTCAAGATCGCGGCGCTGCATGTCCCGTATTACGTCATCTACGTCCTGCCCTTCGGCATCCTGCTGGGCGGGATCGTCTGTTTCTCACGCCTGACGCGCTCGTCCGAACTGATCGTGGCACGCGCCGCCGGCATTTCCGCCTGGCAGTTCCTCGCCAGCCCCCTGGCCTGTGCGCTGCTGACCGGCCTGCTGACAACGACCGGCATTTCCGCCCTGTCCTCAGACATGTTCCGCAGCGCCGAAATGCTGGACCAGACCTATCTGCGCACCGGTGGTGGCCCCCTGACCCTGAATGGCGGCGCGCTCTGGCTCAGACAGGCCGATGACGGGCTGGTGCCTCATGGCGTTGCCATCCTGCATGCCCAGGACGTCCATCTTGTCAGCGGCGAACTCAAGGTTTCGGGTGTCTCGATCTTCCGTCTTGATGACCACGACCGCCTGATCGTCCGCGTCGAGGCGCCCAGCGGCGCGCTTGGCAATCATCAGTGGATCCTTCACGGAACGTCCCTGCTGCATCCGGATCACCTGCCCCAGCAGATCGGCGACATGACCCTGCCATCCGATCTCACCGTCGGCCGCGTTCAGGAAAGTTTCGCATCGCCGGATACCCTCTCCGTCTTCGCGCTTCCGGGGTTCATCAACCTGCTGGAACGCTCCGGTTTTCCCTCAATCCGGCACAGACTTCATTTCCAGTCGCTACTGGCCCTTCCCATTCTGGCCGGGACCATGGCATTGGTATCCGCAGGCTTCTCGATGCGTCCGACACGGCGCGGCGGTGTGGCCCGGATGCTGGGATCGGGAATCGCCGCAGGCTTTGCGCTGTTCACCATCTCGAAAGTGGCCGAACAGTTTGGTGAATCCGGCGCCCTGCCGCCGGTTCTTGCCGCATGGGCGCCGACAGGTGCGGGGCTCTGCCTCGCGGTGGCCCTTTTGCTGCACATGGAGGATGGTTGATGACGGTGCCCCTGTGGCTCCCAACACGCGCCCGCAGACGCGCTTCGTTCGTCGGGGCCACGCTGATGGCTGGAACCGCGCTCGTGGCGCCGCAGAAGATGTCTGCCAATACGATGCAGCGCGACAACTCCCATGTCATCGTCATCGGCAAGCCAACGTCCCAGACTGATCCCCTGACCTATCTTGCGGATAGCGAAAGCTACGCCAAGAACGGCCTGATCACATGGGATGGCAATGTCCGTGTCTGGCAGGGCGATCACGCCATGCGCGCCGACCGCGTGACCTATGACCGCAACACCGGCATCCTGTCGGCCAAGGGTCATGTCGCCGTCGTCGAACCTGACGGCAGCACAACCTATGCCGATTATGTCGAGTTCAGCCATGGCATGCATGACGGTATCGGCAGCGGCATCTACATCCGCATGGAAGATAACGCCAAGCTTGCCGGCAACGGCATGCGCCGCACGAACGGACTTCTCAATGACCTCACGCATGCCGTCTACACGGCCTGCAAGATCTGCGAGAAAAATCCGGACCTGCCCCCTTTCTGGCAGTTCCAGGCCTTCGATGCGACGCAGGACGTACAGCACAAGCGGCTTGAGTTCGACCATGCCTGGCTGAAAATGCTCGGCCTGCCGGTTTTCTATTTCCCGTTCTTCTCCATGACCGATCCGTCCGTCAAACGGCAGAGCGGCTTCCTGATGCCCGGCATCAGCCCGCATGACCGTTATCTCGGCACCTATTTCACGCTTCCCTATTTCTGGGCCATCGACGAGCAGCAGGACCTGACCGTCCGCGGCCTCGTCTCGACCAAAACCGGCCCCGAACTGACGGCGCAGTACCGCAACCGCCTCAATTTCGGATCAGTCGACGTCACGGGCGGCATTGCCTACGACACGCATGACGAAAGCCGTTACACGAACACGTTCGGCAACAACGTCGGCGCCTCCAGTGAATACGGTGTGCAGGGTTATGTGTTCGGTCGCGCCAACTTCGCCGTCGACCGCAACTGGCAGGCCGGCGCCAACATCAACGTCGCCAGTTCCGCCAACTACATGCGTGATTACCGTGTTCCCGGCTACGGTCAGGAAATGCTGAATTCCAACGTCTTCCTCGAAGGCTACGGCATCGGCTCCTATCTGCGTTTTGACGGACAGGCCTATCAAGGCCTGAACCAGGGGACCATCCGCAACGCGGACCTTCCCTGGGCCCTTCCGCGACTGACTTATGCCTATCAGGGGCAGCCTGACATGTTCGGCGGCCGCCTCAGCGTTCAGACGACAAACTTCAACCTGTACCGAAAGAACGGCATCAACGATCAGCGTGGCGAAGTGGCCGCCCAGTGGGACCGCCCGTTCCACAACAAGCTTGGCCAGCAGTTCCTGCTGACGGCACGGCTTGATTCGATGATCTATCACGCCACCCAGGCCTATCAGCAGCCAACCTATTACACGGGTGCGGGCGGCAACCATGTTGTCGGACAGGTCCAGCCAACCATTGCCCTGCGCATGAACTGGCCGTTCCTGCGCAGCTTCGCCAAGGGACACGGTTCGCAGATCCTCGAGCCGATCGCCCAGATCATCGCTTCTCCCAATACCGGCAATTCGCAGAACCGCCACCTGCCCAACGAAGACAGTCTGTCCTACGAATTCACGGATACGACGCTGTTCTCTCTCAACCGCTATCTCGGTACCGACCGTCTCGATGGCGGCATCCGTGCGAATGTGGGCATCCACCAGAACTGGTCCTGGAACGGCCACGCCATCGACATGCTCGTTGGCGAAAGCTTCCAGGAACATATCGACCACAACCGCCTGCCCTATTCCGGCCTCGACCATCACCTGTCGGATCCGGTGGGCCGTGTGCGCGTCAGTCCGAACCAGTATGTCGATGTCACGGCCCGCGGCCGTTTCAATCCCTGGACGCACCAGTTCGATTACGGTGAAGGTCTCATCAGCACGGGCGTTCCGATGTTCCGCCTGACAGGCGGCTATGTCTATGCGCCCGTGACGCCCTATTATTATTACGCGACGAACTTCCGCCAGTACGGTCCAAACGCGCCCTACATGGTCAAGACCAGCGAAGTGACAGGCGGTTTCTCAACGCACTGGCGCAATTACCATGCATCAGGTTTCTTCCGTCGCAGCCTGTCGCGGAAACAGTTCGTCGCAAATGGCGGGACGATCGGCTATTCCAATGACTGTTTCGGGCTGGATATCATGTATATCAAGCAATACACCCGTATTGGCGGCGAACAGCGTAACGAGACCATCCTGTTCAACTTTACGTTCAAGACGATCGGCACATTCGGAATCAACGGTTGAGCATGTCCAAGACCCATTGCACCGCATCAACGGCCCTGGCTGCCCTGCTCGCCTTCTCGGCAGTCATGCCGGCCATGGCCGCCCCCCATCATCACAAGACAGAGGCGAAGCCTGCAGCGGCCAAACCGGCAGCCGCTCCGGTCAAGCCGCCTGAGGACCAGATCCTGGCCGTCATCAACGGCCAGGTCCTGACCCAGCGTGACGTGGACAACCGCGCAAAGCTTTTCGTGCTTTCCACCGGCCTGCCCATCAGCCCGGAGATCATGAACCGCATGCGCAGCCAGATCATCCATCAGCTGATCGACGAGCGCCTGAAGACACAGGAAATCCTCAAGCGCCACATCAACGTGGAGCCTGACCAGATCGCCGGCGCCATCTCCAACATCGAACAGCGCAACGGCATGCCCAAACATGCCCTGCGTGACCGTCTCGCAACAGACGGCGTGTCCCTGACGACGCTGATCGACCAGATCCGCGTGCAGATCGGCTGGATGCAGGTCCTGCGTGAAAAGCTGGGCGAGGAAGGCCGGATCACCGCCACCCAGATCAGCCAGCGCGAGCAGGCCCTTCAGGCCGAGCAGGGCCGTGCCCAGTACTTCATGAGCGAGATTTTCGTTCCCGTGGCCGACCCGCGCCATGACGAGAACGAACTGGCCTTCACCAAGACCATCATTTCCCAGCTCCGCGAAGGCGCGCCCTTCCCGATCGTGGCGGCCCAGTTCTCGCAGGCCCAGTCAGCCCTTGATGGTGGCTCCATGGGCTGGGTGCAGGAAGACAGCCTCGATCCGCAGGTCGTCAGCATCGTCCGCCAGATGCCGATCGGCGCCATTTCCAACCCGATCCAGGTTGCGGGCGGCTTCGTCATCGCGACGGTTCAGGCCAAGCGCGTGGTTGGCAAGCAGATGGGAACCCTTCTCGACCTGCGGCAGGCCTTTTTCCCGTTCGATGCGCCGCTTAATCCGCAGAACCCGACCGACCAGCAGAAAATGGCGCTGCAACATGCCACGGCTGCTATCCAGAACACCCATAGCTGCCCGGAAATGGAAGCGCTCAACAAGTCTCTGGGTGAAAAGCGCCCCAGCAATCCTGGCGCACAGGTTCTCGAACGCCTGATGCCCCAGATGAAGGCCATCCTTGAGACGCTTCCGCCCAACAAGGTCAGCCGCCCGCTCGTCTCGATGGACGGCATTGCCCTGCTGATGATCTGTGACCGCCAGCAGAAGAACCTGGCCCAGCAGAGCCCGAGCGAAATTGCCGACCAGCTCATGAACGAACGCGTCGAGCAGGCCTCCCGCCAGCTTCAGCGTGACCTTCAGCGCCGTGCAATCATCGAGATGCGCCCCGCCGCCAAGGCCACCAACTGACGTGTCCCTTCCCTCACTGCGTGACACCATCCAGGCCCATGGTCTGGATGCAAAGAAATCCCTTGGCCAGCACTTCCTTCTCGATCCGGGCATCTGCGCCCGCATCGCGGCTCTGGGTGGAGACCTGACCGGTCGCAGCGTCGTCGAAATCGGCCCCGGTCCCGGCGGTCTGACCCGAGCCCTGCTGGACACACCCGCCAGCCGCGTCGATGTCGTGGAAATCGACGAACGCGCCTGGCCCCTGCTGGACGAACTGGCAACCTACTACCCGGACCGTCTGCACGTCGTCCGTCAGGATGCCCTGAAGCTGGACGCTGCCACTCTGGCTCCTGCCCCGCGTCAGATCATTGCGAACCTGCCCTATAACGTTGCTACGCCCCTGCTCGTGGGCTGGCTGCGTCAGGCATCCCAGTGGGAACGGCTGTCGCTGATGTTCCAGCTGGAAGTCGCCGAGCGCATCTGTGCCGCGCCGGGAAGCTCGGCTTACGGGCGCCTTGCCGTACTGGCCCAGTGGTGCGCTTCATGCTCGGTCGCCCTGCGCATCCCGCCGGCCGCCTTCTCGCCGCCGCCCAAGGTCCATTCCGCAGTCGCCGTCATCATCCCGCATGCCAAGCAGCCTTCTCCACAGCTGTTCCGCGCCATGGAGCAGGTCACAGCCGCTGCCTTCGGACAGCGCCGCAAGATGCTGCGTTCTTCGCTGAAATCCATCGGCGGCGAACGCCTGTTGGAACAGGCCGGCATCGAACCAACCCGCCGGGCCGAAACGCTCTCGGTCGCCGAGTTCGCACGGCTGGCGGAACTCAATCTCGCCAGCCGCTGAAGCCTCTTACGACTTCGCGCTTTCCCGTTCCCGCTCGAACATATAGTCCCGCGTGAACGGCACGGCGTCGATCGACCGGGTCAACTGAAGCTGGAAGTTCATGTGCCCCTGCACCCTGAACGCCAGCTCGGCCCCCACGAGATAGAACTCGAACATCCTGACAAACCGCTCGTCATAAAGCGCCAGGATCTTGTCCCGATTGGCATCGAAACGCTTGCGCCATTCCGCCAGCGTGCGCGCATAATGCAGACGCAGCACTTCGCAGTCCGTCATCCAGAGCCCCGAGCGTTCAATCGCCGCCAGCGTCTCGCTCAGCGCCGGTGAATAGCCACCCGGGAAAATATATTTCTGGATCCAGGGATTGGTCGTCCCCGGCCCGTCCATACGCCCGATGGAATGGATCAGCGCCACACCATCCGGCTTCAGACAGGCCTTCAGCTGTTTGAAAAAGGCCTCGAACTGCGGCGGCCCGACATGCTCGAACATGCCCACCGAAACAATCCGGTCAAACTGCTGGCGCAGATTGCGGTAGTCGATCAGCTCGAACCGCACCTGTCCTTCGAGCCCTTCATCCTTCGCCCGCTGACGTGCCACCTCAAGCTGCTCGCGTGACAGCGTGATGCCCAGCACCTTGGCGCCATAGTCCTTCGCCAGCGTCAGGGCCATGCCACCCCAGCCACAGCCGATATCCAGCACCTCAAGCCCCGGACGATCCAGATTGAGCTTGGAGGCAATATGCCGCTTCTTGGCGACCTGCGCCTCTTCCAGCGTCATGTCCTCGCGCGCGAAATAGGCGCAGGAATACTGCCGGTCCTTGTCCAGAAACAGGTCGTACAGCTTGCCGTTCAGATCATAGTGATGCGCGACATTGCTGCGGGATTTCTTGAGCGAATTGAGCGTCTTCCACGCCCGCGTCACATAACGCAGACGGTCCTCGATTTCTTCAAAGACATGCCCGTGCCCGTTGATGTTCTCCATCAGGACCGTCAGCAGCGTCTCAAGTGTACAGCCATCGGGAACGATGCTGCCCGCCATGTATTCCTCGCCGAACGCCAGACCCGAATTGATGATCAGGGCGCGCTCGGCCTGTTTGTTCAGCAGATGAAGTCCGGCTTCCAGCCCCGGTTTGCGTCCCCGATAGGTACGGACAACGCCATCGCTGAAGGTTACCCGCAGGCTTCCTGTCTGGATGAATTTCTTCAGGACAAAATCCAGAATTTGCTTCATGCCGATCTCCTGTATCCAATATCGGGAAAAAGCCCGAGCAGTGCTGGAGTTGTATCCTGCCAGTCAAACGGGCACAAAAAACCCGGCTCGGGATTACTCCCGGCCGGGTTTTCCTGGACAAGGTCAGCGGTATCAGCCTTCGGCTTCTTCCGATGCTTCGGCAGCAGCTTCTTCGGCGGCGTTCTCAGCCTGCAGTTCGCCAAGGATGTTCTCATCCTCGTCCTGCACGCCGATGGCTTCGCCACGAGCCTGACGCTCTGCTTCTTCAGCGGAACGGGCAACGTTGACCGTCAGCGGGATGGACACTTCCGGATGCAGCACGATGCGTGCTTCCGTCAGGCCAAGCTGCTTGATCGGATGTGCCAGGACAACCTGCTGACGCGAGATCGTCAGACCGGCTTCCGTAGCGGCAGCCGCGATGTCGCGGGTGCTGACGGAGCCGTACAGGCTTCCGCTGTCACCAGCCTGACGGATGATGACGACGGACAGCTCGTGCATGCGCTCGGCAAGACGCTCGGCCTCTTCACGCTTCTTGAGATTCTGGGCCTCAAGCTGTGCGCGCTCGGTCTCGAAACGCTTCTTGTTGGCAGCCGTGGCGCGCATGGCCTTGGCCTGGGGCAGCAGGAAGTTACGGGCATAACCCGGCTTCACGTGCACCAGGTCGCCCATCTGGCCGAGATGCTCGACCCGCTGCAGCAGGATCAGTGCGGTCTGGGACATGATGCTCTCCTCAGTTCACGACGTAGGGGAGCAGGGCGAGGAAACGGGCGCGCTTGATCGCCTGTGCCAGCTCACGCTGCTTCTTGGCCGAAACGGCCGTGATGCGGCTCGGCACGATCTTGCCACGCTCCGAAAGGAAGCGGCTCAGCAGACGCACGTCCTTGTAGTCGATCTTCGGCGCGTTCGGGCCGGAGAACGGGCAGGACTTGCGACGACGGTAGAACGGACGACGTGCGCCAACTGCCGTACGACGGGCAGCGGGGTTCACTTCGTTGACGTCGGGAGTGTTGGTCTCGGACATGTTTCTTACTCCGCTCCGGCCGTCTCACGAGCATCGTCCTGCTCGCCACGTGCACGATATTCCTCACGGTCTTCGCTGCTGCGACGGGGACCGCCACGGCCGCTCTCGAAACGACCGGCCGGCTTGGAGCCGCCACGGAAGTTGCCGCGATCGCCACGATCGTCGCTCTTGCGCGCCAGAACCGGAGACGGGTTCTCGTCGATCTCGTCAACGCGCAGCGTGAGGACGCGCAGCACGTCTTCGTTCAGGCCCAGCTGACGCTCCAGCTCGCGCAGCGTGTCGGGGGTGCAGTCAAGGCCCAGCAGGACGTAATGGCCCTTGCGGTTCTTCTTGATGCGGTATGCGAGCGAACGCAGGCCCCAGAACTCGCGCTTCTGGATGGAACCGCCGTTGTCCTTGAGCAGGGTTTCGATGGTCTCGACCAGGGTTTCCACCTGAGCCTGCGACACATCGTTACGTGCGATGAGCACGCTTTCATACAATGGCATGAATACTCCCTTCGGATGAGGTCAACCCGAAACTGGCTCCGGCCCATGCCGGAAACAGGGCCCATGTTTCAGGGCACGGGTATAGCCGGTGCGATGCCACATCGCCCGGCAGGGAAAGGCGGCATTAATCACACCATGCGTCTCAAGGCAAGTCCTGCCTCAGAGTCGCCTCAGTCTTTCCGGGACATATTCGTCCGGAACGTCCCAGATTTCGGACACCACGTTGCGGACCAGAAAACCCGCCCGCCGGTAATTCGGCAGCGCATGGGGATGGTCCAGCGTGCAGGTATTGACCCGCAGCCGCCAGCTTCCGGCATCAAAGGCCCGCGCCACCGCATGGTCCAGCAGCATACGCCCCAGACCACGCCCCATCGCCTGCGACAGCAGACCGAAATAGGCCAGATTGGCGTCTCCATCCCGCCTCAGGTCAAGTTCGTAGAACCCGACAGGGCTGCCCGAACTGTCCCGCAGAACCATGAAATGAACGGCGGGATCATGCAGGATATCCGCAAGATCCTGATCCGGCATTGAACGCCGCATCCACCAGCAATACTCCTGCCCCACCCCTGCATAAAGCGCGCGATAGAGCGGCACGGCATCTCTGCCGGTCATACGGGTCAGGAAAAACCCGTCCGGCAGGACGGGTGACGGACACGCAGTACGCGTCTCCAGAAAGGTGACATCCACCGCAAGACGGGTGGATGTCCCTTTGGGTCGGAGCCAGCCGGGCAGCACCGCCTGACGATCAGTTGTCGTCGAGGAAGGACCGCAGCTTGCGCGAGCGGCTCGGGTGCTTGAGCTTGCGCAGGGCCTTCGCCTCGATCTGACGGATACGCTCACGGGTCACGTTGAACTGCTGGCCCACTTCCTCAAGGGTGTGGTCCGTGTTCATGCCGATACCAAAGCGCATCCGCAGCACGCGCTCTTCACGCGGCGTCAGCGACGCCAGAACGCGCGTCGTGGCTTCACGCAGGTTCGTCTGGATCGCAGCATCCAGCGGAATGACGGCCGTCTTGTCCTCGATGAAGTCACCGAGATGGCTGTCTTCCTCGTCACCGATCGGCGTTTCGAGAGAGATCGGCTCCTTGGCGATCTTCAGGACCTTGCGGACCTTCTCCAGCGGCATACCGAGTTTCTCGGCCAGCTCTTCCGGAGCCGGCTCACGCCCGATCTCATGCAGCATCTGGCGCGACGTCCGAACGAGCTTGTTGATCGTCTCGATCATGTGCACCGGAATACGGATCGTCTTGGCCTGATCCGCAATGGAACGCGTGATCGCCTGACGGATCCACCAGGTGGCATAGGTCGAGAACTTGTAGCCACGACGGTACTCGAACTTGTCCACGGCCTTCATCAGACCAATATTGCCTTCCTGAATCAGATCCAGGAACTGCAGACCACGGTTCGTGTATTTCTTGGCAATCGAGATCACCAGACGCAGGTTCGCCTCGATCATTTCCTTCTTGGCACGCGTGGAATCACGCTCGCCACGGGAAATGGTCGCATAGACCCGGCGGAATTCACCGACCGGCAGACCCGTCTCATGCGACAGGACCGCAATCTCGCCACGCAGATTGCGCAGCTGGTCCATGTGCTTGGTCGTCAGGTTCTTCCAGCCCTTGCCCGGTAGTGCTGAAATGCTGTCCAGCCAGGTCGGGTCAAGTTCGCGGCTGCGATACTTGATGAGGAAGTCATCACGCGAGATCTTGCAGTTCTCAGCCAGACGCATCATCCGGCCTTCGACATTGTTCAGCTTCTGAACCTGCATCTTGATCTGCGCAACCAGCTCTTCAATCCGGTTGTTGTGCAGATGCACCTGCTCGACGAGGCTGACCAGCTCATGACGCAGCTTCTCGTAGGTCTGCTCGGACTTGTCCGAATGATCTTCACCACCCGTTAGGGCTTCGATGCGCTTGATCTGAAGCTTGCGCAGCTTGTGATACAGTGGCTCGATGGCTTCGAAGCGTGCCAGGATTTCCGGCTTCAGCTTCTCTTCCAGAGCGGACAGGGACAGGCCGCTGCCTTCCTGCTGATCGCCTTCGCCCTCTTCGTTCTCGTCCTCGGTGGTGTCTTCCTCTTCGGAAGCCTCGTCACCTTCTTCGCCCTCAACCGCCTCTGGGTCCGGACCGCCACCCTGGCTGGCCTCGAGATCCACGATGTCACGCAGGAGCATCTCACCGTCCTTGAGGCGCTCATGCCAGGAGATGATGGCGCGAATCGTCAGCGGGCTTTCGCACAGGCCGCCGATCATCTCGTCGCGGCCGGCCTCGATCCGCTTGGCGATCGCAATCTCGCCTTCGCGCGACAGCAGCTCGACCGAGCCCATTTCGCGCAGATACATCCGGACCGGATCATCCGTACGGCTGGCGGCCTCGGCATCGACGTTACCGCCCTGCGGACCTTCGGCCTCTTCAAACTCGTCCTCGGCTTCCTTTTCAGCAGGAGCCTCGGCGTCATCCTGCTCTTCGTTCTCGATGACCTGAATGCCCATTTCGGACAGCGCCGCCATGACGTCCTCGATCTGCTCCGAGGACATCTGGTCCTGCGGCAGGACAGCATTCAGTTCGTCAAAGGTGATATGCCCGCGTTCACGCCCTTTGGCGATCAGCCGCTTGACGGCAGCGGACTGCGTATCGAGGAGAGTGGTATCCCCCTCCTGTTCCTGCGCGTTCCGATCCGTTCCAGAGGCTGTTTTCGTCGCCATTCGTCTCTCCGTCAACTCCGCCGCGAGTTAGCAATCCGGCAGCGTGCAGGTGGTCGATCCTTCGCCCGAAGTCAAGATTGGCACCCCAAAGAATGCAACCTTTCGGGAATAAAAAACATTACGTTGCCGTTTGCAGCCGCTCGTTTCCTAGACGGCCTCGCCCCGGCGCAGCGCCTCCAGCGCCCGCATCCGCGCCAGCAGTCCTTCCGGAAAAGTCGGCCCCGCATCCGCACCATCCGCAGTTGGCGCATCCTGCGAATAAAGCTGCATGATGGTGTTCTGGATGTCCGCCGTCACCTCACGCTCGAAGGTCTGGAAATTAACAAGACCGTAAAAATGCCACCAGCTTTCAATGACATCCACCTTCAGGATCTCGTCCCGAACCTTCTCGTCTCCCACGCCCCGGGGCAGCGGCCCGCTTTTCACTGTAATCGCCAGATCCGCCAAGCCATGCTCTTCCAGCCACGCCATGCACCCGTCTTCGGACAGTCCGTCCTGGCCCTCTTCCTGACAGGACCAGTCCAGCAGCGCTGACCGCAACCGGTCCAGTTCAGGCGGCAGAGGCAGACCGCTATAAGCCTGTTCCACTTCCGGAAGGATATCCGGATGATGAAGCAGCATGGCGGTCATGATGTTCAGCCGCTCCAGATTTCCCGACTCCACATCGCGCATTGCTCCGGGCGCCTGCGTGGACAGCGGCAGACTCTCGCCCCCCTTGCGCTGGAAATTCTTTTTCCGCCGGAAGCGGGCAAAGAACATGTCGAGCAGCGTGCTGCGATATTCGGACGCCAGCGCCTTGTCCGGAATAAGCCGCGACAGCGCCACCAGCTTTTCGCGCAATGCCGCCCGCTGGTCCGGTCCCGGATCCACCAGCCCTACCGTCAGCAGCCCGAAGAGCTCTTCCGCCATCGAGGTTGCGCCCGAAAGAACCTCCTGCATGGCTCGGGGCCCACGGCTGCGGATCAGACTGTCCGGATCGTCTTTCGGGTCCAGTCGGCAGAAGCGGATCGTCCGCTCCGGCGACAGAAGGGGCAATGAAACCTCACAGACCCGAAGCGCCGCCCGCGCACCCGCCGCATCGCCATCAAGACAGAGGATCGGTGACGGCGACATCCGCCACAGCAGTTCAAGCTGCTCCTCACCCATCGCAGTGCCCAGAGGAGCGACGGCTCCACCAAACCCGGCCTGATCCATGGCAATCACGTCCATGTAGCCCTCGACTACCACAAGCTCCGCCCCGCGATGCACGGCTTCGCGCGCCAGATCGAGATTGAACAGCGTGCGTCGTTTGGAGAACAGGGCCGTCTCGGGACCGTTCAGATACTTAGGCTGCCCGTCCCCCAGCGTCCGTGCACCGAAGGACATGATGCGCCCCCGCCGGTCCCGGATCGGGAATGTTACGCGATTGAAGAACAGTTCCCCCTTCGGAGCCCCCTGCTCATCCACGCGCATGACACCAGCCCGGATCAGCATCTCGACCGTCACCCCATGCGGCCGCAACTCGTCCAGAAGCTGCCGCCCGTCACCGGACCAGCCCAGACCGAACCGTTCGATCGTCTGATCCGTCAGTCCGCGCCCTCTGAGATAGGCCAGCCCCTCGCTTCCTTCCGGCCGATAGAGCCGCCGCCGATAGCTCTCCTGCACGAGATTGAGCACATCCCCGAGCGACTGCGCCTCCCGCGCCCGGGCTTCCGTCCGCGGGTCAGCTTTCGGAACCTCGAGTCCCGCCTCGGAGGCAAGCTGTTCGACCGCTTCCGGAAAGCTGCGCCCCTCGCTCTGCATCACATAGCTGATGGCATCGCCATGCACGCCACAGCCGAAGCAGTGGAAATGATCATCGTAAATATAGAAGGACGGCGTCTTCTCGCCATGAAACGGGCAGCAGGTTTTCCAGTTACGTCCGGACCTCACCAGCTTGTTACGCCGCCCGATCAGCGACGGAAGCGGAGTCCGGTTGCGCAGTTCGTCCAGAAAAGCAGCATCAATTGCCATGGGCAGGAAGAGCCTTTCATGCGGGTTGGAAAGAAGGTCCACGAGCGCATACAGCGCCAGTCCTTCTGTTTAAAGGAAACTTTTTTCCGAAATCCACCGCGCGTACCCTCCCGACGGGTCGCAGGAAACTGACCGATCGGTCAGTCCTGTCACAAAACCATAATGACCGATCGGTCATTTCGAACAGTTTTCAAGAAGATATAATTTCTTCCTTTTGATATCCATCAATGGTTTCCACCCTGAAGAAGCGTCATGGTGGCGCTGAACCGGGGCACGGGCCCTCCTGCTCCGCCTTTCCTTCGGCGACAGCCCGCGCCCGACGACAGACACAGGATCACAGCCAATGACTGTCAAAATTTCAGTCCTGAAAGAACGCGACGAAGGCGGGGAACGCCGCGTCGCCCTTATCCCGCAGGTTGTTGAAAGACTGACCCCGCTCGGGATCAGCTTTTCCATGGAGACGGGTGCAGGCGTCGCATCGTCTTATCCCGACAGTACCTACAAGGGCGTTACCTTCTCGCCGGACCGCAAGGCGCTGGCGGCGAATGCCGACATCGTCCTCGCCGTCCAGCCCCCGACGCTGGAAACGGTGAAGGCCATGAAGCCCGGCGCCATCCTCATTTCCTTCATCTATGGCCGCAACAATCCGGATCTGGTGAAGGCATTGCGGGACGGGAAAATCACCTGTTTTGCCATGGAACTGGTGCCCCGCATTTCCCGTGCACAGGCCATGGACGCACTCTCCAGCCAAGCCACGCTGGCTGGGTATTATGCCGTCCTGATGGGCGCGGTGCACATGCCCAAGATCCTGCCCATGATGACCACGGCCGTCGGCTCCCTGCGCGCCGCACAGGTTCTGGTCATGGGCCTTGGTGTGGCCGGGCTTCAGTCCCTGGCAACCGCCAAGCGCCTTGGTGCCATCACCGAAGGCTATGACGTCCGCCCCGAAACCAAGGAAGAGGCGCAGTCGCTGGGCGCGAAATTCGTCGATACCGGCGTCGATGCCACCGGTCAGGGCGGCTATGCCCGCGAACTGACGGATGACGAGAAACAGAAGGTCCGCAAGGCGCTGAGCGACCATATTGCCCGCTCGGATCTGATCGTCACCACGGCCGCCGTTCCCGGCAAGCGCGCACCGCGTCTGATCGACGCCGAACAGATCAAGGCCATGAAGCCCGGCGCCGTCATCATCGACCTTGGCGCCGAAGGCGGCGGTAACTGCGAAGGCACGCAGGCCGGGCAGACCGTTCAGGTCGGCCCCACGACCATCGTCGGCCCCGTCAACGTTCCGTCCATGCTCGCCGAACAGGCCAGCGAACTCTACTCCAAGAACATCATGCATCTGCTCCAGCAGATCATCACCAAGGACAAGGGTCTGGCGCCGGATTTCACCGACGAAGTCATCTCCGGCACCGCACTGACACATGACGGCACCATCACGAATGAAGGCATCCGCAAAGCCGTGGATCCGAATTCGCCAGCCCCGCCCGCGCCTGCGACCGCACCCGCCGCAACTCCCACGCCTACAGCTCCCGCTGCAAACGATACAGGCAAGGAGACCGCAAAATGATTACCGCAATGACCTTCGTCATCGCCCTGTACATCTTCATGCTCGCGGCTTTCACGGGCTATGAGGTCATCAGCCGCGTCCCCTCCATCCTGCACACACCCCTCATGTCCGGCTCGAACTTCGTGCACGGCATCGTGGTCGTTGGCGCCCTCGGCGCGCTGTTCAACGCGTCCTCCGTTCTGGAGCAGGTCGTGGGCTTCCTGGGCGTCATGCTCGGCGCCGGCAACGTGGTCGGCGGCTATGTCGTGACCGATCGCATGCTGGCCATGTTCAAACCCAGCACGAAACTCTCTGCCCCGGCATCGGCTCCGACACAGGGAGCCAAATCATGATCCTGCTCGCCTATATCGTAGCCCTCAGCGGCCTGGTCGCTTCCGGCCTGCTGGTCTATGGCCTCAAGCGCATGTCTTCCCCCGTCACGGCCGTCTCCGGCATCGTGACCGCAGGCTGGGGCATGCTGTTCGTCGTCGCGGCCAGCTTCCTGCAGATCTTCAGCGTTTCTGACGCAGCCCAGCCCCATATCGTCGTGAACGTCATCCTGGCCGTGCTCGCCCTGCTGATCGGTGGTGGCTGGGCCGGCTGGAAAGGCCGCAGCGTCGCCATGACCGCGATGCCGCAGATGGTCGCCCTCTTCAACGGCATGGGCGGTGGTGCGGCCGCGGCCGTCTCCGTCATCGCCCTGACCGGCCCGAAAGACACCGGTATCGGCCAGCTTCTCGTCACCGTCGCCGGTGGCCTGATCGGCAGCATGTCCCTCTCCGGCTCGCTGATCGCCTGGGCCAAGCTCGATGGCCGCATGAACAAACCGATCCGCTTCGGTGGACAGCGCATTGTCAACGCCGCCGTGTTCATGCTGACAGTCCTGCTCGGCGTCATGGCTGTCGCCCTGTATCATCAGCCCGGCGGTGGACTGCTTGCCCTGCTGTTCTTCATCGGCGCCCTGCTCTGCGGCATCTGCATGACCGTCCCTATCGGCGGCGCCGATATGCCGGTCGTGATTTCGCTGTACAACGCCTTCACGGGCCTTGCCGTCGGGCTTGAAGGCTATGTCATGGCCGATCCGGCCCTGATGATCGCCGGTATGGTCGTGGGTTCGGCCGGTACGCTGCTGACGGTCATGATGGCCAAGGGCATGAACCGCTCCATCACCAACGTTCTGTTCAGCAATTTTGGTGAAGCCACCAAAGCCACCGCCAGCGGCCCGCAGAAGGAAGCCAAATCCGTCAGCCCCAGCGATGCCGCAACCACGATGCGCTATGCGTCCACGGTCATCATCGTGCCGGGCTACGGTCTCGCCGTCGCACAGGCCCAGGGCAAGCTCTATGAGTTCGTCAAACTGCTCCAGGCCGCGGGCGTGGACGTGAAATTCGCGATCCACCCCGTCGCGGGACGCATGCCGGGCCACATGAACGTGCTGCTCGCCGAAGCCGGCGTGCCGTACGACATGATCTACGACATGGACGACATCAACGACAGCTTCGCCGATACCGACGTCGCCCTCGTCATCGGCGCGAACGACGTGGTGAACCCCTCCGCCCGGACGGACAAGTCCTCCCCGATCTACGGCATGCCGATCCTGAATGCCGACAAGGCCCGTCAGGTCTTCGTCATCAAGCGCGGCATGGGCATGGGCTATTCGGCAGTCCAGAACCCGCTGTTCTTCCAGGACAACTGCGCCATGGTCTTTGGCGATGCGCAGGCCGTGCTTTCCAAGATGGTGGAGGCCGTCAAGGGCCTCTCCGCCTCGTAACACCCGCCAGAAGGAGCCTTTCCCATGGCTGATACAATGCTCGCCGCCGTCGTCCGTGAATTCGGCAAGCCGCTCTCCATCGAGCGGCTACCCATCCCGGACATCAAGCCCCACCAGATCCTCGTGAAGGTCGATACCTGCGGCGTCTGCCATACCGACCTGCACGCCGCGCGCGGGGACTGGCCGTCCAAGCCCAACCCGCCGTTCATTCCCGGGCATGAAGGCGTCGGACACATCGTCGCCGTCGGCAGTCAGGTCGGCGATTTCGTCAAGACCGGCGATGTCGTGGGCGTGCCCTGGCTCTACTCCGCCTGCGGTCACTGCGAACACTGTCTGGGCGGCTGGGAAACACTCTGCGAAAAGCAGGACGACACCGGCTACACCGTCAATGGCTGCTTCGCCGAATATGTCGTGGCAGACCCGAACTACGTCGCACACCTGCCCTCGACCATCGACCCGCTTCAGGCCTCGCCGGTCCTGTGCGCGGGCCTGACGGTCTATAAGGGCCTGAAAATGACGGAGGCCCGCCCCGGCCAGTGGGTCGCAGTCTCGGGCGTCGGCGGTCTCGGCCAGATGGCCGTGCAGTACGCCGTCGCCATGGGCATGAATGTCGTCGCCGTGGACATCGATGACGAAAAACTCGCCACGGCCAAAAAACTTGGCGCGTCCCTGACGGTCAACGCCAAGGACACGGACCCGGCAAAGTTCATCCAGCAGCAGATCGGCGGCGCACATGGCGCCCTCGTCACAGCTGTCGGACGGACGGCGTTTTCGCAGGCCATGGGCTATGCCCGGCGCGGCGGCACCATCGTCCTGAACGGACTGCCGCCCGGCGATTTCCCGGTCTCGATCTTCGACATGGTCATGAATGGCACCACCATCCGCGGCTCCATCGTCGGCACGCGGCTGGACATGATCGAAGCCATGGATTTCTTCGCCCGCGGCAAGGTCAAATCCGTCGTCACCCCCGGCAAGCTCGAAAACATCAATACGATCTTCGACGATCTGCAGAATGGTCGCCTCGAAGGCCGGACAGTGCTCGACTTCCGGTCCTGAACCATAAGCCACAGGAGAACACGCCATGTTCGCCATGCAGCTCAAAGCCCATCACACCCCTCTGGAATGGGTCGAACTCCCCGATCCCGAACCCGGCCCCGATGAAATCCGCATCCGGATCGGCGCCTGCGGCGTGTGCCGGACAGACCTGCATGTTGTGGATGGCGAACTCCCGCACGCCACTCTCCCGATCATCCCCGGCCATGAAATCGTCGGCCGGATCGACAAGCTCGGCAGCAATGTCACAGGCCTGTCGGTTGGCGAGAGGGTCGGCGTGCCGTGGCTGGGGCATACCTGCGGGCATTGCTATTACTGCACGCACGGGATGGAAAATCTCTGTGACCATCCCCTCTTTACAGGCTTCACCCGCAATGGCGGCTACGCGACCATGACGGTCGCTGATGCCCGCTACGCCTTCCCGATGGGTGACAAGGGCGAGGACAAGGATCTGGCCCCCCTGCTCTGCGCCGGGCTGATCGGCTGGCGCTGCCTGAACAAGGCCGGGGACGGCAAAAAAATCGGCCTCTACGGCTTCGGCGCGGCGGCCCACATCATCACGCAGGTCCTGCGCTGGCAGGGCCGCGACGTGTACGCTTTCACGTCCCCAGGCGATACGCAGAAGCAGGACTTCGCCCGTTCCCTCGGTGCCGTCTGGGCCGGTGGTTCGGACGAACTTCCGCCCGAACCACTGGACGCCGTCATCCTGTTCGCCCCCGTCGGCGCCCTGCTCCCTGCGGGCCTGAAAGCCATCCGCAAGGGCGGCAAGGTCGTGTGCGGCGGCATCCATATGAGCGAGATCCCGGCCTTTTCCTACGACACGCTTTGGGAAGAGCGCGAAATCGTCTCCGTCGCCAACCTGACCCGTCAGGACGGTCTGGAGTTCCTGAAAATCGCCCCGGAAGTCGGCATCAAGGTGACCAACACGCCCTATGCCCTGAAGGACGCCAATCAGGCCCTCGATGACCTCCGCCACGGCCGCTTTGACGGTGCCGCCGTATTGCTGCCCTGACCGGCACCGGAAAACAGGTTTCAGAAAAGCTAACTTTCGGAATACATGCTGCACAGCGCGACGGCATACGTCGCGCATGGATGCACAAACCGTCGCAAACCTGCGCCTTGCCGTCAGAGAGAGATATGGGACAGACACAGACCCTGCCACGAGACGCTTCCTATCTCGCCTTTGACCTGCTTCCAGACCCGATCTGCGTGGAGCCTGCCAATGGCGCAGGCTCGCGCCATTTCAACACGGCCTGGAAACGCCACGCCTCCAGTCTGGGCATCCCGGATGATTTTTCGAAATGGATCCCGATCGTCCTCCCGCCCGATCAGGCCGAGGTCACCCGCGCCCTTCGCGAAAGCACGGCGCCCGACACCACCCGGAGCGCAACATTCCGCATCCGCTATCCCGACGGGCAGTACCGCTGGTTCCTCCTGCGCATCATCCATCGCGCGGCACCCGGATGCGACACCCCCTCCCGCCTCCTGATCCTGACGGACATCCACGAGCAGAAACGTCGCGAAAAGGCCCTGTTTCAGAAAGCCGACATCCGTGATCGCATGCTCAATGTCAGCGTGGACTGCATCAAGGAAATCGCTACGGACGGCACACTGGTCCACATGAACGCGGCCGGCTGTGACGCTCTTGGCGTCGACAGCACCTCAGGCTTCGGCATGCGCTGGCTCGACCTGCTCCCGCCGGAAGCCCAGGCTCCCGGCAATGCAGCCCTCCGGGACGCCGCCGAAGGACAGAACGTCCGTTTCGTGGGCGCCAGCCAGCTCCCCGCTCAGCCCGTCCGGCACTGGGACAACATGCTGACCCCGCTCCTGAACCCCGATCAGGGCGTCGAAGCCATTCTCTGCGTCTCGCGTGACGTGACAATCCAGCGCGAGCATGAGCAGCGGATCGCCCTGCTGCTCAACGAGCTGAACCATCGCTCCAAGAACATGCTCGCGATCTTCCAAGCCCTGATCCGGCGCACCGTCCCCGACCCTACCGCCCCTTTCGTCAAGGTTCTGGAACAGCGCATCACGTCAATTGCGAGAAGTCAGGACCTCCTGATTCACGGTGAATGGACAGGCGCCACAGTCCGCGACGTTGTCACGTCCCAGACCGTTGTCGCCGGAGACTTCCCCGCCACGCGCCTGCGGATCGAGGGCGATCCGGACCTCCAGTTCGTCCCCGACACCGCCGACCGCATCGGTCTGGCGATCTACGAACTGACCACCAACGCCATCAAATATGGCGCCCTGTCGAACGATACCGGAACCGTCACCGTCAGCTGGGGCCTGCAGGACGAAGAAGACGGCCCCGTTTTCCGGATGTGCTGGAAAGAAAGCGGCGGCCCCACCGTCACCCGACCGGAACGCCGCGGCTTCGGATCGATCGTGATCGAACACAATCCCCGCTCCATCCCCGGCGCAAGCGTCTCCTGCTCCCATGAACCGGATGGCACCGTCTGGACCTTCAGCGCCCCGGCCGAAAATGTCGTGCGCTGCCCGTCCCGATTGTTCTGAACGCAGGATTGGGGCATGCTCGGTTCCGTCTCTCTGCTACCGGGTGCTCCGGCAGCTTTGGAAAACAGGAAGCGTTCATGAAAAAGTACTTGATGCTTGCCGCCGCAGCCGGTCTGCTGGCGACATCGATCACCACAGCGGAAGCAGAACCGGGCGGCTGCCTCAAATACGGCGCTGCCGGCGCCGTCGGTGGACACGTCGCCAACCATCACGGTGTCCTCGGCGCCATGGGCGGCTGTGCAACCGGCATGTATGTGCGTCACCGCTACCGCAAGGAAGCCCGCGCAAAGGCTGCCCTGTATGACAAGGAACATCCGGGCGCAAAGGGCTCCTACAAGGAAAAGGCCACGGCTTATGACGTGGAACACTCCACATCCCCCGGCCAGATGAACAGCACGACCCAGCCGGGAACTGCCGCTCCGGCTCCGGGAACTCCGGCCGCACAGCCGCAGCAGTAACATTCTGCCAGTCCATTACGACTGACGGCGTCGGGCTCCCGAAAGGGGGCCCGATCTGCATTCAGAGGTTCTGTATGGCAATATCCGGAGCACTGTCCCTCTTGTCCTGAGCCTCCACATACATCCGCAGCACAGCCGGGAACCGCTCCCGGACCTTCCGCTCCAGCGCAGACACACCACGCTCCACCTGCCCGGCGGTCAGCGTATCTTCCCAGTCCAGCGACAGCAGGACAATCACACTCCCCGGTCCCCGCGTCTCGGTCACGACCTCGTTGACCCCGACCACACCCGGAAGCCTCGCCGCCTCCTCCCGCACGAACGCATCAATTTCCGGGCTGCTCTCCCCGACCAGCAGCGAGCGCGTCTCATTCGTCAGCAGCACCGCGACAATGACCAGAACCACCCCGATCAGCAGCGATGCCACACCATCCAGCACATGCAAACCCGTCACGACGGACAGCACAGTAAAGACCAGCGCGATCATCAGACTGACCAGCGCCGCCCCGTCCTCGAACAGCACGACAAACAACCCCGGATCGGTACTGCGGCGGATCAGGGTCCACAGCGACCCCTTGCCCGAAGGCAGGGACTTCATGGCCGCCAGAAACCCGTAGCCTTCCATGCTGCCCGAAATCACGAGAATGGCGACGTTCAGCCACCAGCCAGGAAAGACATACCCCAGCACATGGATCGGCTCCATCGCCGCCGGATGCCAGACCTTCTCCCAACCCTCATGCAGGGACGCAACGCCACCGCCGACGAACAGCGCGCCCGCCACAACCAGCGTCCAGAAATAGAGCTCCCGGTGATGGCCAAGCGGATGATCCCGCGTCGCCGGCGCCTCAGCCCGCTTCATGCCGACCAGCAGCAGAAGCTGATTGCCGCAGTCCACAAAGGAATGGACCGTCTCCGCCAGCATGGCCGCCGACCCGGTCAGCAGCGCGGCCGCCCCTTTCACGCAGGCGATGGCCAGATTGACCCCCAGCGCAATGAAAACGACCTTCGTTGAACCACCTGCCGACATTCTGGCCTCATCCACAAAACAGGATTTCAGAGTGAGGGCCTCGCCGCCGCGCTGTCAAACCCACCCTACGCTATTGCAGACTTCCCAACGCATCATCGCCATCATGGCCCTTCTGAACATGCGTCAGTTCGTCCACCAGACAGAGCCGCCCATCACGGAACTGGTAGAACGCAACCACCCGGATCACGCTCCGCGCCCCCGACGGCCGGGTCGCAGAAGCCAGATGAACCGTCGCCGCCCGATCCGCCTCACAGACCAGATGCAGGATCTCGATTTCCAGAGACGAAAGCCCCTCCCGCAGGGCCAGCGCATGAGCGCGAAAATCCGCCAGACTCATTTCCCGCCCATCCACAAGCTGGCGATAATCGGGCGTCATGAACGCCGTCAGCGCGTCCAGATCGGACCCGAAATCCGTAAACATGGCGAACATATCCCGGATGATCTTTTCCGAAGCACGACCGGGCACCTCGATATGTCCTGACATCTATTTCAGCCCGCTGTCCTGCCGCGCCCGCTCCAGCAGCACGACGAAATCCCGCTCGGCATCCCCGGCACTGATCGCGCTCAGCAGCCGGTCCCGCACCACCGAGGCATAAGGCAATGGCACAGCATGCTCCCCACCGGCCTTGAGGAACATCTCCATGTCCTTGAGCCCCAGCGTCACCGGCGCACCCGGATGATCGTACTCATGATCGACCATCAGCTTTCCATAATTTTTATGCACCGGCGCGTTGTAGAAACTGCCCGTCATGATCTCGAAAATCTTATGCGGATCCGTCCCGGCCTTTTCATTCAGCGCAAAGACTTCCGCCATCTGCTCGATCGTCGAATAAATCATGAAGTTCAGAGACAGCTTGGCCAGATTGGCCTGAACCGGATCCTGTCCCGCTTCGAAAATCTTCGAGCCAAAACATTCCAGCAAAGGCCGCAGACGCTTCAGCGCCTCCTCCGCGCCCGCCGTCACGACGAACAGCTCACCCGCCTTCGCCGCCGGTGGCCGCCCCAGTACATTGGCACTGACATAGACCTGTCCATGCTCCGCATGCCCGTCCCGCAGACGGCGCGCCTGCTCCAGGGACAGCGTACTGCTGCACGCATGAATACCGCCCGGCGCCAGAGCCGTCGCGATACCATGCTCCCCGAAAACAGCCTCTTCCGTGCTCGCATCATCGAACAGCATGGAGAACACGACCTCCGCCTGCCGCGCCACATCCGCAGGCGTTTCGGCAAAAACAGCCCCCTGCGCCACCAGATCATTCGCCTTCGCACGCGTCCTGTTGGTTACGACAAGCTCATGCCCTCCTTTAAGAAGGCGCTCCGCCATCGCATGTCCCATGGCTCCGAGGCCCACAAAACCGACTTTCATGATCCTGATCTCCCGCTGAACACTCCGTGCAGAGTTTCAAACCCGCCCGGAGACCACAGTTCTAGCGAAAGTCATTTTGGCGTTCTCACGCTCTCAGGCCATAGTTCGACTCATGTGCGCCAATTCCTTCATGACTCCCGCCGCAGACCGTACAGACGCCGGAACGCCGTGGCTCCTTGGCGGCCACATGAAGCAGGACACACGCCGGATCGCCGAGCGCCACGCCCATGCACGCGGCCAGATCTTCGGCATCGAAAGCGGCGTCATGGCCATCCGCACCGAGCATGCCTACTGGCTGATCGGCCCTGGCCAGTGCCTCTGGCTTCCGCCCCACATTCCGCACGAAGCCCGCTCCCACGGCGCCGTCGCAGGCTGGAGCCTGTATGTCAGTACAGCACGATGCTTCGCCCTTCCGGACGAACCCTTTCTCGCAGGCGGCACACGCCTCCTCACCGCTCTGGCGGACCGCCTCTCCCACGACGCCGACGAAACACGATGGGACGCCCAGATCAGCCGCCTCGCGGAATGCTTCTGGCACGAATTCCTCACCGCCCCCCGCGCCGCCGTATCCCTGCCTTTCCCGAAAAGCGAACAGCTCTGCCGCGTCGCCAACACCCTGAGCGACAACCCGGCAGATTCCCGCGACCAGAAAGACTGGGCCGAACTGGCCGCCATGTCGCTCCGCTCCTTCGTCCGACATTTCACGCTTGAGACGGGACTGCCGTTCTCGGTCTGGCGACAGCGCCTGCGCATCCTGAACGCCCAGGAGAAACTGGCCCGCGGCGAGAGCGTGGCCAGCGTGGCACTGGAAATCGGCTATGAAAGCCTCGGCGCCTTCGCCACGGCCTTCCATAAAAACACAGGCTATCGCCCCAGCGATTACGCCAAACTCTGCCGGACAGCCTGAAAACAAAAAAAAGCCGCCCCCGAAGGAGCGGCTTTCCATCGTGCGACTTGATCGACGGATCAGGCCGAAAGATGCGCCTTCACCAGCGCACTGGCCTTCGCCGGGTCCAGATCCGCGCCGAAACGCTCCTTCAGCGCAGCCATGACCTTGCCCATGTCCTTCATGCCAGCCGCTTCCGTCTTCTTCACGGCGTCTTCGATCCCGGCCTTCAGCGTGGCTTCGTCCAGCTCCGGCGGCAGGTAGGACTTGATCGTCGCGATCTCGCCCTCTTCCTTTTCCGCCAGCTCCGGACGGCCACCCTCACGATACATCGTGGCGGATTCCGTGCGGGACTTGATCATGGAGCGCAGGGCGGAAATGATGTCCGTATCCGTCACCTCGGCGCTCTTGGCGCGGGCGGCAACGTCCAGATCCTTGATCTTGGCCGTAATCCCGCGGATTTGGGCCACCGTCTCGGACTGACCGGCCTTCATGGCTGTCTTGAGGTCGTCCATGATCTGCTTGCGAAGCGACATCGCCGTTCTCCTTCATTGGACAGCCCGCAGGAAACTCCCTCGGCGAGCCGTCCCTCATTCCTTGAATGGCGGCAAAATCGCACAAAAGCCGGTTTGCAACAATCCGGCACCCCTGTGGCCGCAAAACAAGCCATTCGGAAAAAACTTCCCACCCTTTCCAAGAACGTAAAACAGGCGTTGGGAAAAAACTTCCCATTCCGTTTCCGATCCCTTATTCAGAGGCCCCAGAAGTACATCCGGCAGCCAGCAACGGGGCGACCATGGACATCGACAGAATCATCGAAAAAGCCGGAGGCGCGGACGAAATCGCCGCTCTTGCCGGCGTCGGACTGGAAGCCGTCCGCAAGTGGCGCCAGTCCCGCATGGTCCCGACCAAGCACTGGCCAGCCCTGCTGCGCGTGCCGGGAATCGCCCTGCAGGATCTGACAGCAGACCTCACCACGACTGAAACCCAGCAAGAACAAGAAAGAGAGACGGACGTGTCCAATCCCTGCCCTCCCGGCGCCAACGCCGCCCTTGTCCTTGCCGATGGGACGGTCCTCTGGGGCCGTGGCTTCGGTGCCCATACGGAAGGCGCCGTCGGAGAACTCTGCTTCTCCACCGGCATGACCGGCTATCAGGAAACCCTGACCGACCCGTCTTTTGCCGGGCAGATCGTGACCTTCACCTTCCCGCATATCGGCAATGTCGGCACGAACGCCGATGACAACGAGGCCCCGAAGATGTCCGCCCTCGGCGCCGTCGTGAAGGAAGACATCACCGCCCCGGCAAGCTGGCGCTCCCACGAACCCTTCGCCGCATGGCTCCGCGATCACGGTCGTGCCGGCATCAGCGGCATCGACACCCGCGCCATCACCTGCACCCTGCGCGACAAGGGCCCGCAGACCGCGATCCTCGCCTTCCCGGAAAATGGCCGTATCGACACGGACAGCCTGCTGAACCGTGCCCGCCAGTGGCCCGGCCTCGAAGGCATGGACCTCGCCAAGGAAGTGACACGCCCCAAGCGCGTCTGGACCGAAGGCGTGTGGCACTCCACAAAGCCCGTGCGCGAGAACCGCCGCCGCGTGGTCGCCATGGATTATGGTGCCAAGGACAACATCCTGCGCTGCCTCGTGACCGCTGGCTGTGACGTCACCGTCCTGCCCGCCACGGCCACCGCCGAAGAGATCCTGGAACTCAAGCCTGAAGGCGTGTTCCTCTCCAACGGCCCCGGCGATCCGGCCGCGACCGGCACCTATGCCGTCCCCACCATCCGCAAGGTGCTGGACGCAAAAATCCCCGTCTTCGGTATCTGCCTCGGCCATCAGCTGCTCGCACAGGCGCTGGGTGGCAAGACCTACAAGCTGGAGCGCGGCCATCGCGGCGCCAACCAGCCGGTCAAGGACGTCGAAACCGGCCGCGTGGAAATCACCAGCCAGAACCACGGTTTCGCCGTGGACGAAAAGTCCCTGCCCGCCGACGTGAAGGTGACGCATGTGAGCCTGTTCGACGGCTCCAACGAAGGCATCGCCTCCACCACGAAAGACGCCTTCTCCGTCCAGTACCACCCCGAGGCGAGCCCCGGCCCGTCCGACAGTTTCTATCTTTTCGAGCGTTTCGTCGCGGTCATGGACCGTCGCGCCGCCAACAGCACGAACGCAGGAGCCTGAGCCATGCCAAAACGGACAGACATCTCGTCCATCCTGATCATCGGCGCCGGCCCGATCGTCATCGGACAGGCCTGCGAATTCGACTATTCCGGCGCACAGGCCTGCAAGGCCCTGCGTGAGGAAGGCTATCGCGTCATCCTGATCAACTCGAACCCCGCCACCATCATGACCGACCCCGGTCTGGCGGATGCGACCTATATCGAGCCGATTACCCCGGAATTCGTCGAGCGCATCATCCTCAAGGAAAAGCCCGACGCCGTCCTGCCGACCATGGGTGGCCAGACAGCCCTGAACGCCGCCATGGCGCTCGACAAGTCCGGCTTCCTCAAAAAGCACAACGTGGAACTGATCGGCGCGGACGCAGAGGTCATTGACCGCGCGGAAGACCGCCAGAAGTTCCGCGAAGCCATGGACGAAATCGGGATCGAAAGCCCCCGCAGCACCATCGCCCACACGCTGGAAGAAGCCCGCGCCGCACTGGCCGATGTTGGCCTGCCTGCCATCATCCGCCCGTCCTTCACCATGGGCGGCGCAGGCGGCGGCATTGCTTATAACCGTGAAGAGTTTGACCAGATCGTCACGGGCGGCCTCGATGCCTCACCCACGACCGAAGTCCTGATCGAAGAGTCCGTTCTCGGCTGGAAAGAATACGAGATGGAAGTGGTCCGCGACACCGCGGATAACTGCATCATCATCTGCTCCATCGAGAATATCGACCCGATGGGTGTGCATACCGGTGACTCCATCACCGTCGCTCCCGCGCTCACGCTGACCGACAAGGAATACCAGCGCATGCGGGACGCCTCGATCGCGTGCCTGCGCAAGATCGGCGTCGAGACCGGCGGTTCCAACGTGCAGTTCGGCGTCAATCCGAAGGACGGCCGTCTGGTCGTCATCGAGATGAACCCGCGCGTCTCCCGTTCTTCCGCTCTCGCCTCGAAGGCCACCGGCTTCCCGATCGCCAAGATCGCCGCCAAGCTGGCCGTCGGCTACACGCTGGACGAACTCAAGAACGACATCACCAAAACGACCCCGGCCTCCTTCGAGCCGACGATCGACTATGTCGTCGCCAAGATCCCCCGCTTCACCTTCGAGAAGTTCCCCGGTTCCCCGGCCCTGCTCTCGACGTCCATGAAGTCGGTCGGTGAAGCCATGTCGGTCGGTCGCTCCTTCGCCGAAGCCATCCAGAAGGGCCTGCGTTCGATGGAAACGGGCCTCAACAGTCTCGACCCGGTCGAAGCCCCCGGCGACGGTTCGCACAACGCCTATCTCGCCGCCCTGGCCGAGCCGCGCCCCGAGCGCATCCTGATGGCCGCACAGGCCCTGCGCGCCGGGCTGTCTGTCGAGCAGATCAACGAAGCCTGCAAGTTCGAGCCGTGGTTCCTCCGCCAGCTCGAAGACATCGTGACGTCCGAGCGCGAGATCGAAAAGAACGGCCTGCCGAAGGACGCTTACAACCTGCGCCGCCTCAAGGCCCAGGGCTTCTCCGACGCCCAGCTCGCCCGCCTCTCGGGTCAGAGCGTCAAGGACGTCGCAGCCCTGCGCGAAAAACTGGCTGTCACGCCGGTCTATCGCCGGATCGACACCTGCGCCGCCGAATTCGCTTCCGACACGCCCTATCTGTACTCGACCTATGAAGGCGGGTTCGGCACGCCGGACTGCGAAAGCCGCCCGACGAACCGCGACAAGATCATCATCCTCGGCGGTGGCCCGAACCGCATCGGTCAGGGCATCGAGTTCGACTATTGCTGCGTCCACGCCGCCTACGCCCTGCGCGAAGCCGGTTTCGAGACGGTCATGGTCAACTGCAACCCCGAGACGGTCTCCACCGACTACGACACCTCGGACCGCCTGTATTTCGAGCCTCTGACCGCCGAAGACGTGATAGCCCTGATCCGCACCGAAGCAAAGGGCGGCAAGGTTCTGGGCTGCATCGTGCAGTATGGTGGCCAGACCCCACTCAAGCTGTCCCGCGCCCTCGAAGAAGCAGGCATCCCGCTCCTCGGTACACCCGCCGACGCCATCGACCGCGCCGAGGACCGTGAGCGCTTCCAGGCCATGCTCCGCAAGCTCGGCCTGCGCCAGCCCCGCAACGGCATCGCCCGTAGCCCGGCGGAAGCCGAGAAGATCGCGGAAGAGGTCGGCTACCCGGTCGTCGCCCGTCCTTCCTACGTTCTGGGCGGCCGTGCGATGGAAATCGTCTATGACAAGCCGGGCCTCAAGCGCTACCTCAACGAGGTTCTGCGCGCCGCCGGCCCCGAAGTCTCGACCGGCCCCGTCCTGCTCGACCACTACCTCAACGACGCGATCGAAGCCGACGTGGACTGCATCTGCGACGGCGAGAACGTCTATGTCGCAGGCGTCATGGAACATATCGAGGAAGCCGGCATCCATTCCGGTGACTCCGCCTGCTCCCTGCCGCCCTACACCCTCTCCCCGGCCCTCGTGACCGAACTGCGCTCGCAGACCGAAGCCATGGCCCGCGAACTGGGCATCCGTGGCCTGATGAACGTGCAATACGCCATCAAGGATCAGGAAGTCTTCGTCCTCGAAGTGAACCCGCGCGCCTCGCGGACCGTGCCGTTCGTCGCCAAGGCCACCGGCGTTCCGGTTGCCAAGATCGGCGCCCGTGTCATGGCCGGTGCGAAGCTGACGGAGTTCCAGCTCAATGGCGGTGCGGTCTCTCCGCATGTCGCGGTCAAGGAAGCCGTGTTCCCGTTCCATCGCTTTGCCAATGCCGACACGATCCTCGGTCCGGAAATGCGCTCCACGGGTGAAGTCATGGGGCTGGATTCCAGCTTCGAGCGCGCCTTCGCCAAGTCCCAGCTTGCGGCTGGCGTGAAGCTGCCGCTTTCGGGCACGGTGTTCCTCTCGGTGCGTGAAAGCGACAAGGCCCATGTCCAGCCGCTGGCCCGCAAGCTGGTCGCCATGGGCTTTACCATCCTCGCCACCAGCGGCACGGCCGCACGTCTGGAGGCTGCGGACATTCCCGTAAAGCGTGTGAACAAGGTGATGCAGGGCCGTCCGAACTGCGTGGATTCCATCCGCTCGGGTGACGTGCAGATGGTCATCAACACCTCGCAGGGCGGTCAGGCCGCACAGGACAGCTACGAGATCCGTCGCAGTGCCCTGACCATGGGCATCCCGCACTATACGACGATCGCGGGTGCTCGTGCCGCGACCTACGCCATTGCGGTCATGAAGGAAGACAATCTGGGCGTCGCCCCGCTCCAGTCCTACTTCAAGGGTGCATTCTGACCCTTCAGTCCCCGGCCTGAAGCAGCAGAAACCCCGGTGGAGATCCCCTCCGCCGGGGTTTTTCAGTCTTGGGCCAGATCAAGAATGTCTCCAGGCTGACAGTCCAGCACGCGGCAGATCGCCTCGAGCGTGGAAAAGCGGATTGCTCTGGCCTTACCCGTCTTAAGAATGGACAGATTGGCCATCGTCAGACCGACATTTTCCGACAGTTCGGTCAGGGACATGCCCCGGCTCCTGAGAACGTCATCCAGCCTGACACGAACAGGCATCACGCCTCTCCGCGGCAAGCTGACTGAGATGGCAAAAGCAAGAGCAGGTTATTGCTTTTCGATAAATTCATGTCGGTTATCCAAGACAGGACGATTATCGAATATCAATAATAAAAACCGCCCCATCTTGCAAAAAACCCCCGCAAACCCTAGATTGTCTGGCTTCATCACAGTTTCAGTCACGCTTTTCCGAGGATTTCAGAGTGCAGAAGATCCCCATGACCGCAAAGGGACTACAGCGTCTCGAAGACGAACTGCGGACCCTCAAGAGCGTCGACCGCCCTGCTGTCATCCGTGCCATCGCCGAAGCCCGCGAGCACGGTGACCTGTCCGAAAACGCCGAGTACCACGCCGCCCGTGACCGCCAGTCCTTCATCGAAGGCCGCGTTCTGGAGCTGGAGGGCATCATCTCCAATGCCGAGGTGATCGATCCTTCGACGCTGACCGGGACGCGCGTCCGTTTTGGTGCCCATATCGAACTCGTCGACGAAGAAACCGACAAGGAATCCCTGTACCAGATCGTGGGCGTCCATGAGGCCGATATCAAGCAGGGCCTGATCTCGATCTCGTCCCCGCTGGCCAAGGCGCTGATCGGCAAGGATGTCGGTGATAGCGTCTCCGTCCCCGCCCCCGGCGGCGACCGGACCTACGAAATCCTCAAGGTCGCATATCGCTGATGTCTGACGTCCTGACGTCCACCACTCCTGTCGTGACCATCGCGGATATCGAGAGCGCCCATGAGCGCATCGCGTCCACGGTGGTCCGCACGCCGACCATCGCCTGCCCGGCCCTTTCCCGGCTGACAGGCGCGGAGATTACGCTCAAGCTCGAAAACCTTCAGGCGATCGGCTCCTTCAAGGAGCGCGGAGCGGCCAACAAGATGGCCCTCCTGACGCCGGAAGAACGGGCGCGGGGCGTCATTACCGTCTCGGCAGGCAATCACGCACAGGGTGTGGCCCGTCAGGCCAGTCTTCTCGGCATTGATGCCACCATCGTCATGCCGCGCTTCACGCCGGCCACCAAGATCGCAGCAACGCAGGCCTGGGGTGCGAATGTCGTGCTTGCTGGGGACGATTTCGCACAGGCCAGTGAAACAGCCGCCGAATTGCAGAAACAGGATGGCCGCGTCCTTGTCCACCCGTTCAATGACCCTGCCGTCATCGCCGGTCAGGGCACTGCGGCGCTTGAGCTTCTGCAGGATGCGCCGGATATCGACACGGTTGTCGTTCCCGTGGGTGGCGGCGGACTGATCGGTGGGTTTGCGACCGTCATGGCAGCGCTCCGCCCGGATGTCGAAGTCATTGGCGTGCAGGTCGAAGCCTATGCCTCGCTGTCCAATTATCCGCAGGAAGACGGCCCGACGCAGGGTGGCTCGACCATCGCGGAAGGTATCGCCGTCACAAGGCTTGGCGATCACTGCCTGAACGCCTTTCGCAACAAGATCTCGAAGATCCTTGTCGTCAGCGAGCTTCAGGTCGAAAGCGCCATCACGACGCTGGCCGAAAAGGCCAAGCAGGTCTGTGAAGGCGCGGGCGCCACGGGCCTTGCAGCCGTTCTGGCCTATCCGGAGCTGTTCAAGGGACGGCGCGTTGCGCTGCCCCTGTCTGGCGGCAACATCAACGCCCGCATCCTTGCTAACACGATCCTGCGCTCCCTGCTCCGGGACGGACGGATCCTGCGCCTGATCTTCCAGATCCCTGATCGTCCGGGCATGCTGGCTGACATCTCGGCCCGCATCGGCAATTACGGCGGCAATATCATCGAGGTCTCCCATCATCGCCTGTTCGCCTCCCCGTCCGTTCAGACGGCCGAACTGCTGGTGATGGTGGAAGCCCGCGACACCGAACATGCCCACCAGATCGAGACCGATCTGGCACGGCATTACATCGTCCGGCGCGACTGATTTTCAGAGACCGTCCACGATAACAACGTTATAGGGCCCGGCTTTCCAGCGATGCGCAGCAGCCTTCTGGTAGGCCGGGCTTTCATACCAGGCCCGGGCCGATGCCGCGTCCGGAAACTCGATAATCACGACACCATCAGGCTCGGTGCCTTCGAGTTTTTCCTGCTTGCCGTAAGCAGCAAGGATCTTGGCCGGAAAGCCCTTGAAGGTTTCCCCAACCACTTCCGAATATTTCTGGAATTCGGCTGGATCGGTAAGTTTTTCACGAATGAATACGGCATAGGCAGGCATGAAATGCTCTCCTCAGGATGAGCCTCCATACCCGCCACAAAACACCGCAACTTTCAGCACACAAGAGCGTGTGCCGACGCCTCAGCGCGTACCGAACAGACGGTCGCCCGCATCGCCGAGGCCCGGAACGATATAACCGTGTTCGTCCAGATGACTGTCGATGGAGCAGGTTACGATCTGCACATCAGGATGCAGTCCCTGCACATGGGCAATCCCTTCCGGCACGGCCAGCAGACAGGCGAAAACCGGATCCTTGGCGCCAGCCGCCTTCACGCGGGTAATGGCCGCAGCGGCGGAATGTCCCGTCGCCAGCATCGGATCGAGCACGATGCAGGTCCGGCCCGGAACGTCGCTTGGCATGTTGAAGTAGTACTCGCTGACTTCCAGTGTCTCGTGATCGCGGCGCAGGCCGATATGCCCGACACGTGCAGACGGCACCAGATCCAGCATCCCGTCCAGCAGACCATTGCCGGCACGCAGGATGGAGACAAAGCAGAGCTTCTTGCCGTCCAGTTCCTCACCTTCCATCGGGCCGCTCGGGGCCTCGATATGACGCGGCACCAGTGACAGGTTGCGCGTGGCTTCATAGGCCAGCAGCAGGCTGAGTTCGCGCGTCAGGCGGCGGAACCCGGCCGTGGAAGTATTGCGGTCACGCAGACGGGTCAGCTTGTGGCGCACCAGCGGGTGGTCGAGAACGATAGGCGGCAGCGCCTGACTCATGCTTTTTCTCCTTCGGCCGGGCGGAAATCGAGCGCCAGACCGTTCATGCAGTAACGAAGTCCCGTGGGCGGCGGCCCATCGGGGAAGACATGCCCCAGATGCCCCTTGCAGTTCGCACAGTGGACCTCGGTGCGGACCATGCCATAGCGGCTGTCCTGCGTGGTTTCGACACCATCGGGCAGCGCCTGAAAGAAAGACGGCCAGCCGCTTCCGCTGTCATATTTCGTATCCGAAGAAAACAGCTCCCGCCCGCAGGCCGCGCAGGCATAGATCCCCGCACGCTTCTCGTCATTGAGAGGACTGGAGCCGGGACGTTCTGTTCCATGTTCATGGAGGATACGCCGCTGCTCCGGTGTCAGGCCAACACCGCAACCGCCACCGGTTTGCCCGTTCGGGCCGCAACTCTGGGTCATGCTGGTTCTCCGGAAAATCTTGAGGACGTCTTCAGGCAGGGCTTCTGTAAAAGGGCTTCTATGGGGATGTATGTAAGCGCCGCCGTATTTTGTCACGCATCTTAAACTGTCAGGACGCAACCTGCCGCATCACCGACCGTTATCGTCAACACACCTGAAGACGAAAGGATGCGATCATGAGCTCCATGGAAGACAAAATCAAAGGCGTTGCCAACCAGGCTACCGGCAAGGTCAAGGAAGAAGTCGGTCACATGACGAACGACAAGAAACTTGAAGGTGAGGGCGTGGCCCAGAACATCAAGGGCAAGGTCCAGCAGACCACCGGCGATGCCAAAGATGCGGTCAAGAGCGGCGTCGACAAGATCTGACGCTGACGCACTGATCACGATGCAGCGCCCGCCTTCATGGCGGGCGTTCGCATTTGTATGGAATGATGGCATGATGGGAAAACAGTCCCATCCCTCCTTCCCGGCAGGAGACAGCCCATGTCCACATCCCCGATCCCCCGCCCCGTCATGCTCGTCATTCTCGACGGCTTTGGCTGGCGCGAGGATGAATCCGACAATGCGGTCCGTCTCGCCAACATCTCGACCTTCGACCATCTCTGGGCCACCAGCCCCCATGCTTTCCTGAAAACGTCAGGCGAAGACGTCGGCCTGCCCGATGGCCAGATGGGCAATTCCGAAGTCGGACATCTGAATATCGGCGCCGGTCGCGTCGTCATGCAGGAACTGCCACGCATTTCCCGCAGCGCCCGTGACGGTTCTCTGGCCAAGAACCCGGTCCTTCTGGACTTCATTGCCTCCCTGAAAGCTTCAGGTGGCACCTGCCATCTCATGGGCCTGATCTCGCCCGGCGGCGTCCATGCCCATCAGGACCATGTCGTCGCACTCGCGAAGATCGTCAGCGCAGCCGGCGTTCCGGTTGCCGTGCATATTTTCAGTGACGGCCGCGATACCGCACCGCGTTCCGGCGAGGAGTTCATCGGCAAATTCCTCAAGGACCTGCCTGACAGCGTCAAAATCGCAACCCTGAGCGGCCGCTATTATGCGATGGACCGTGACCGTCGCTGGGAGCGCGTGGCTCTTGCGGTCGATGCCATCCGTGACGCGAAAGGCCCTCACGCTCCGGACGCGCTTTCCGCCCTCAAGGCCAGCTACGACAATGACAAGGGGGATGAATTTGTTCTCCCCACTGTTCTGGGCGATTATGCCGGCATGAAAGACGGCGACGGCATCCTGGCCTGCAATTTCCGGGCAGACCGCATCCGTCAGCTTCTGGACGTCCTCGTCCTGCCCGATTTTGCGGATTATGACAGTGGCCGGAAGGTGAAGTTCGCATCCGTCTGCGGCATGTCGCGCTATTCCGACCATCTGGCTCCGCATATGAGCGTCCTGTTCGCCAAGGTCTCGCTTGATGACCTGCTAGGCGATGTCGTGTCCAAAGCCGGCAAGACACAGCTTCGCATGGCGGAGACGGAGAAATACCCGCACGTCACCTACTTCCTGAATGGTGGCCGCGAAGTGCAGTTTGAAGGCGAAGAGCGCATTCTGGTCCCGTCCCCCAAGGTCGCGACCTACGATCTCCAGCCCGAAATGTCCGCCCCTGAACTGACGGACAAGGCCGTTGCCGCCATCGAAAGCGGCAAGTTCAACATGATCGTGCTGAACTTCGCCAATCCGGACATGGTCGGCCATACCGGCTCCCTGCCCGCCGCCATCAAGGCCTGCGAAACCGTCGATCAGGGGCTGGGTCGCATCAATGACGCCATCGTCAAGGCAGGCGGCAGCCTGCTTGTCACGGCGGATCACGGCAACTGCGAGACCATGCGCGATCCCGTAACGGGGGGTGCACACACGTCTCACACGCTGAACGTCGTGCCTGTCATTCTGGCGCATGCGGACGGCCAGACCATCCATGACGGCCGTCTGGCTGATCTGGCTCCCACCATGCTGGCCCTGATGGGCGTGAAACAGCCTGAAGCCATGACGGGTGTTTCCCTGCTTGAAAGCGCCTGATCCACGGCCGTTTCTGCCGCTCGTTCTGGTCCTGGTGCCCGGCTGGGCGGCAGCCCATCACGCGTCCCACCATCACATCCGTCATACAGAAAAACCGGCGGTCGCCGCGCCCAGCGAGGGAGAGAAAGCCCTCGCCCGCGCCCAGGCCGCGCGCAGGGCCCTGGAAAAACGGCAGGCGGATGAAGCTGCGGCCCTGAAGGCAAAACAGCTCGCCTCGGCACAGGCCGAAGCAAAAGCCCGTCGGGACAATGCGCGCACTCTCGCCTTCACGGCCCAAACCCACACCGCACAGTCTGCCGTGGACATGACCCAGAGCCGCATTCTTGCACTCAAGACCAGTATTGCGGAGTTGATGGACAAGCGGACGACTGTTGAAGCAGATATTCGCCACCAGAATGATGCGCTTCAGCCCCTGCTTCCCGTCGCAGCCCGCCTGTCCATCGCACCGGACGCGGCACTGCTGGCCTCGCCCGAAACAGCGTCCGAAAGCGTGACGGCCCTTTCCGTTCTTGGTGGCTTCTCGCGCCTGACCCAGCAGCGGGCACAGGCATTGCAGTCCCGCGAAGACGAACTCCATGTCATCGGTGTCGATCTGGACAACCGACAGAAAGAACTCGCGGACCTGCTTGCGCAACAGACCCGCGAGCGCAATGCAGCCGCAGCCCGGACCAAGGTTGCCGCACGACAGAAAGCCGTCGCGGATCAGGGCGCCCAGAAAGCCCGCAAGGCCGTAGCGGACGCCATGCAGGCCGCAGCGGATCTGTCTGCTGAAATCGACACGCTTGTCCGGCAGGAAGCCCAGGCGCGCGCCGAACTGGAAAAGGAAGCTGCTGCTCTGGCCCGTCAGCACCAGCTCGAACGCGCCCGCCATGCACGG
Source organism: Gluconobacter roseus (assembly GCF_046058915.1). GTDB lineage: Bacteria > Pseudomonadota > Alphaproteobacteria > Acetobacterales > Acetobacteraceae > Gluconobacter > Gluconobacter roseus_A. Next base: position 2,612,838 of record NZ_CP175538.1, on the reverse strand, counting down.
TCGCAGGCCCAGGCCCTGTCCTCGGCCGGACAGGGCGTTTCCAGTGGCAGCGGCCATGCCCCCGTCTCAGGTCATGTTGCCGTCCACTGGGGCCAGACGACGGAAGCTGGCCCCGCAACCGGCATTACCTATGCCGCCCTCTCCTCCGCGCCCGTACAGGCGCCCTGCACGGGCCGAGTCGAATTTGCCGGTCCCTTCCGCTCCTTCGGACAGATGCTGATCCTGGACTGCGGACGGAATTACCGCTTCGTGCTTTCCGGACTGGGACAACTGAATGTTTCGGGTGGCCAAAGCATCAGGAAAGCTGCCACACTCGGCCAGATGCCTGCGGCCGACGGGATGCTTTTTGTCCAGCTCCGGCATGGCACGCAGGTCGTCAGTCCTGCTCCGTTCCTATGATCCGGTTTGCCGAGCGCGTCTGACCTTGTAGGATCATTTCTTAGTAATTTGGCAACCTGAACCGGCTAAGCCTGCCTTAACAGGTAATGACGGGTCGGGACGTTCCTTCGTTCCCGAGGATGGAGATCACATGAAGTTTCGCAGTGGCCTGTTGCTGGGCACCGCCTTTCTGGCCGGACTGGCCGTCGGACCGGGCGCCCTGCGTCTCGCTGGCTCCGGCGACTTTCCGGGCGCAGCCCTCGCCCGTGAAATCTCCCATGACAACAGCGCGGAAACCGTCCGTCTGCTGACGCTGCTGGGAACGGTCATGGACGTGGTGAAGGCGGAATATGTCCACCCCGTCTCCGACAAGGACCTGATCAATAACGCGCTTGATGGGATGGTCGGCAATCTCGATCCGCATTCGTCCTACATGACCGCAGCGCAGTTCCACGACATGCAGACCGAGATTTCGGGCAAGTTCGGCGGTCTGGGTCTTCAGGTTCAGGGCGAGTCCGGACATGTCCGCGTGGTCTCCCCGATTGACGGCACTCCGGCTGCACGCGCAGGCATCCAGCCCGGCGATTTCATCACGATGGTGGACCACAAGAGCATTGATGACCTGACGCTCGATCAGGCCGTCCGCAAGATGCGCGGTGATCCGGGCACGAAAATCAGCCTGACGATCGTGCGCCCCAAGACCGGCAAGACGCTCACTTTCGACATGACGCGTGAGATCGTGCACGTCCAGATCGTGAAGTCTGCACTGTATGGCAGCACGGGCTATATCCGACTGACCGAGTTCGATGACGATCTCGGAAGCGCCATGCATGCCGCGTTCGACAAGCTCAAGGCCCAGGCCACCAAGGCGCCGGGCGGCAAGCTGACCGGTATCATCCTTGACCTGCGCTCCAATCCGGGCGGCAAGCTCGATCAGGCCATTGCCGTTTCGGACGACTTCATCAAGGACGGTGAAATCGTCTCGATCCGTGGCCGTCATGCTGAAAACAACCAGCGCTGGGATGCCAAAGGCACGGACATCACCAATGGCCTGCCGATCGTCGTTCTGACAAATGGCGGCTCGGCCTCGGCCAGTGAAATCGTGGCCGGCGCCCTGAAGGATCATCACCGCGCTATCATCCTTGGTGAGAAGACCTTTGGTAAAGGCTCGGTCCAGACTCTCATCCCCATCGGCGACCAGGGGGCGGTCCGTCTGACGACAGCGCGTTATTATACGCCGTCCGGCCGCTCCATTCAGGGACTTGGCATTACGCCGGACATCCCCGTGGCCGAGACGAAGGATGACGATGCCTATGGTTATCGTGAGGCCGATCTGTCCCATATCCTGACGAATATCGGCGGCAATCGCACGAACGAAACGCCACGCACCGATATTCCGCCGATCGCGAAATCCATTCCGAAGATGCCGGATGCCAGCTGGCCCGCATTCGATGCCACGAAGCCTGCAACCGATTTCCAGCTTCAGCAGGCGATCAAGGTGATCAATGCCATGGCTGGGCTTTCGAACCCAGCTCCGGCGACTGCGCCGGCGACCGAGGTCAAGGCTTCCACACCTCCCGCCTCCCCCAAGCCGCCTGAAGCGCATCACTAAAAACTAAAAAAGGACATCCCGGATCGTGCAGAACCGTCCCGCCTCCAGCCGACCAGGGCTCTGGCAACGACTTCCTGTTATCGGACGCCTTCTGATCGCGTTCTGGGCCGTTCTCCTGGCGGGAGGGGCAGGCGCAACGGCTTTTCTGCTGCATCAGCGCAAACCTGCGGTCGTCGCGAAAGCAACGCCACCAGCCAGGCCTGCCGTTCCCGCTCACACTGAGTCTTCAATTGCTTCCACACCGGCCCCGAATGATGCCGCCCTTGCTGTAAAAATGGTTGAGAATCAGCCGCTACAGGAGGCCCCTCATTCTTTGGGATCTTCTACCGCGGCACCTCCTGATGCGGCGGTGCCCAAGGCAGATCTTAATGCCGTTGCACAACAATCCCTTCCGCCGGTTACGTCACCTGCCGCACCCAATTCACCGGCAGTTGTCAGCCCGGCTCCGGTTACCCTTCCGACGGACAAAACCGCTATCGCGATCGTGTTGCAGGGGTTCGGGTATTCCGACGCTCTGACCTATGATGTACTGTCGCGTATTCCCGCGCCTGTCGCTGTAGGCGTGTCGCCGTATGTCAGCAATATCAGTGACGTGATTGCGCGGGCACATGCCAGCCATCGGGAAGTCTATGTCACCCTGCCGATGCAGAGTGCGCATCCCGAGCGGGTCGATGAAGGTCCGCATGCGCTTGGATATGGGAACTCGGCTGCTGATGACCAGCGTGAACTGGAATGGTGCCTGTCCCGTGCGGCGGGTGCGGAAGGCCTGACGGATGCGTCCGAAAACGGGGATGACCAGCCCGGCGGTGGCTATGCGACCTCTCCGGATTTTTCACCGATCGCCAATATCATCAGCAGTAAGGGCCTGCTGTATCTGGCAGGTTCAGCACAGGATGGCCGCCGGACACGCGGCATGACGGCAACAGCCTGGATTGATGGGGATACGGACGCAACCACTCTGGACAACAGGCTCGCGGCCCTGCTGCCTCAGGATGGAAAACCAGCAAAAATCCTGCTGATGGTTGGACCGGTCACACCTGTCATGATCGATCGTCTGGCGAACTGGCTCAAGGGACCTGCGGCAGCCCGCTTTGTGCTGGTGCCCCCTTCGGCTTTCGCGGATAGCGGTATCAGCAATGATCAGGCGGCCAATCTTTCACCCTCCAGCCAGGGAGCTCCTTTGTGATCGATCCCCAGACCCTGCCCTATCGCCCGAATGTGGGCATTGCCCTCTTCAACCGCGATGGCAAACTGTTCATTGGCCGCCGGACGGATCTTCCGGGCGATGTGTGGCAGTGTCCACAGGGCGGTATTGATGATGGGGAGACGCCCAAAGTCGCTGCATTGCGGGAGATGGAAGAGGAAATCGGAACGCGGAACGCCTGTATTTTGGCAGAGCGTGAAGCCTGGCTTTCCTATGATCTGCCGCAGGCTCTGATGGGAAAGGCTCTTGGTGGCCGCTTTCGGGGTCAGACGCAGAAATGGTTCGTGATGGGCTATGAAGATCAGGATTCCGATATCCGTCTGGATCTCCATGATCCGGCGGAATTCGACACCTGGGAATGGGTTGAGCCGACAGCGCTGCTTAAGCGCAATCTGGGCTTCAAAAAAGATCTCTATGCAGCGTTGATTCCGGAACTGACGGCTCTGTTTCAGGCCGCCGCCAAAGACTGGGTTTGCACCAGCCGCGCATAAAGACCGTTCTTTCTGAGAAGTTCCGCATGGGTGCCTGCCTCGACGACGGCACCGTGATCCATCACGACGATAAGATCGGCTGCCTGCACGGTTGAAAGCCGGTGTGCCACGATCACGGTTGTCCGGCCTGAGCGCAGGTTGGCCAGTGCTTTCTGCACGCGGGCCTCACTTTCGGAATCCAGGGCACTGGTGGCCTCATCCAGAAGCAGAATGCGCGGATTGCGCAGCAGGGCACGTGCAAGTGCCACGCGCTGGCGCTGTCCGCCTGAGAGACGACGACCGCCTGGTCCTACTCGCGTTTCCAGACCCGACGGCAGATTGTCGAGGAAATCGACCGCGGCCATGGCGCAGGCTTTTTCGACTTCAATCCGCGATGCAGATGGGCGCCCGATCCAGATATTCTTGATCAGAGACATGTCAAACAGGGTCGTATCCTGACTGACATACGCAATGGCATCACGCAGGGAGGAAAGTGTCAGATCCCGCAGATCCACACCCTCCAGACAGATACTGCCTTCGCTGACATCATGCAGGCGCGGAATCAGGGAGAGCGCCGTGGATTTGCCTGCGCCGCTGGGGCCGACAAGCGCCACTGTTTTTCCCGGCTGAACATCGAAGGTCAGGTTCTTCAGGCCCACACGGCCGTCTTCGTAACGGTAACTGACCTGCTGGAAAGCCAGATGGCCTTTTCCGGATGGCAGCGATATTGCGCCGGGCCGTTCCATCACCGCCGGGGGTTCGTCGATCACGGCAAAGACGCGCGACAGGCCGGCCAGCCCTTCCTGAAGGGCCGTATTGAGCGAACCAAGCGCCCGGATCGGTCGCGATGCCGTCAGAAGAGCGGCAATAAAGGCGGTGAAATCTCCGAGCGTCGCGCCACCCTGCGCCGCCCGCCAGCCTGCGAAACCCAGCACGGCCGCCACAGCCGCCCCGCCCAGAACTTCAAGGACCGGATCAACGCGCGCACGGCCTTTTGCAATCCGCAAAAATGCCGAATGCAGCAGGTCCAGAGACTGATCGACCCGTGTGCTTTCCCGATCTTCCATACGGTAGATACGGACCTGACGGGCCAGGGCAAAACTTTCGTTCAGCAGGGCGGATGTCTCGCCGATCTGTTCCTGCATGCCGCCCGAAGCCCGGCGTACCTTCTTGCCCAGCTTCTGGATGGGAACTGCCGCGACCGGATAAAGCACGAGCGCAATCAGGCTCAGTTCCCAGTCTGTCACGATCATGGAAATGACCAGACCCACCACCGTCACCGCATCCCCGAGCGCATTGACCACCCGGATCATGGCTTCACGGATCGAAATGGCATCCGTGGTGAAGCGCGCGGCCCATTTGGCCGGAGCTTCCTTCTCGATCGTCGAGACGTCCGCCTGCAGGGAATGCGCGAACATGCGGGATTGCAGGCCACGGATCACGGCCAGGACCAGCCCCTGCACGGCGATCGTCTGTCCGTATTGCGAGGCGGCTTTAAGCCCCGTGACGATCACGACCAGCGCCGGCACCTGATACAGAATCCGGGAATCATGCGCGGCAAACATGTCCACGGCGCGTTTGATGACCGCAGGGTAAAGCGCGGTCAGTCCGGCCATCAGAACCGTCAGGATAATTACGGATATGATCCGTCCGACATGCTGGCGCATTTCCTCGCGCCAGATGCGTTTCATCAGGACGCGGCTGTCCGTATCAAGAGCTGTCGTTTTCGTCATATGCGGGGGTTTAGCAGGCCTTGCGAAAAGGACGAAACCGCAGCCTCACCTGTGTGCGGCCAAATAGGCCAGACAGGCGGCCCGGTCTGGCAGGCATCCCTGCGACATCCACCAGTTCCGGCCGGTCTTGAGCCATTCTCCCATTCCCGGCCCCGGCTGAACGCCCTGAGCGATGGCATCCTTGCCTGACAATGGAAATTCCGGTTGCGGCATGGCCTGAAGTCTTGCCCGGAACCTGTCCCAGTCAGGGTCAGGCGCGCCGACACGCCGGGCCTGTTCAAGCCAGCTTCGTTCCATGAGGCAATCCAGAGGCTGCAGCACACGCAGGCGCCGAAGATCATCATCTGATGCGTCCGGATGCAACGCCGGACTGTCGGAGGCCCAGGCTTCAATCTTTGCACCGTCCGCATTGGAGAGCTTCAGACGTCCGGCCAGTTCGCTGCTTCTCCCGCGGCAAAGTGCAAACAGGCGCAGCAATGGATCGCACGGCGCAACACAGTTCAGCAGACGCAACAGGGCGGCGGGGTCCGGTGACGGCAGAACGGCCTGAAGCAGGCCGACACGCGACATTGCCGTGATCGTCTCCATGAGACGGGGACCTGCCAGAATCCGCAGGAGTTCGGATGCGATCCGCTCGGCCGAAAGCGTGCGGATCAGTTCAAGCTGTTCCGAGACGGCCTCGCAGGCCGCTTTGTCAGGATGGCCGTTCCCGTATCGTGCATCAAACCGGAAGAAACGCAGCGCTCTCAGCGCATCTTCTTCGATCCGGCGGGACGCTTCTCCGACGAACCGGACATGCCGGTTCGACAGATCCTCCCGACCGCCAAAATAGTCGTGAAGTCCGTCGTGCTGGTCCAGCGACATGGCATTGATCGTGAAATCCCGCCGGGCCGCATCTTCTGCCCAGTCCTGCGTCCAGGCAACGACCGCATGGCGTCCGTCCGTTTCCTCATCGCGGCGCAGGGTCGTGATTTCGTAGGGCACGCCGTCCAGCACTGCCGTGACCGTCCCGTGGGACAGCCCGGTCGGAATGACGCGGATCCCGGCATCCTCAAGATGGCGCAGTACGTCTTCGGGCGGCTCCGGAGTCGCAAGATCCAGGTCATGGACGGTGACACCTGCCAGAAGATCGCGAACCGAACCGCCGACAAGCCGGGCATCAGGCAGAATATTCCAGATCCGCTCCAGACCGGACCGGTCCGGGAGGCGCTCCAGCAGGCCGGAATTCTGCATCATGCAGGGCGCGAGAGCGGGAAAAAGCAGTCCTGGCTCCAGACGCCCAGACAGGGCTGCCCTTTCACATGGCCGGGAACGGCAAGGGCGGCGAGTTCGTAATGGACCGCACGCGTGACCCGCGCGAGGATGGGAAAGGCGCCCTCGCCGTCACGGACATGGACGTAAGGTACGCTGGCACAGTCATCGGACGGACGATCCCAGTCACAGGACAGCGGATGCTCGGGCCCGACGCAGATCAGTTCATCCATATTCGTACGGAAGCACAGGTTCTGCTGACGGCCACAGGTTCCGCGGAAATCCAGCTCGACCGCCACAAACGGCGCATCCTCGACCTGGATGATGCCCTGCTCCATCGGCGTTTTCAGCCAGTACGTCCCTTCGGGATCACGGGTCAGCATCGAAGAAAACATGCACAGCATGGCTTTGCGTTTTATCGCAGAGCCCCGGTAGAGCCATGTACCATCGCGCTGAATGAGAAAAGGCAGCAGCCGCGGGCCTGTACCGGGTGTTCCGGGGAAGGAAGACGGGGGCATCAGGGGATCTGGAGACAGGGAGACGTCAGGACGGGCCGCCTGCCGGAACTCATGATCGCTCAATTTTCCCTCCAACTGCATAAAAACTCTCTTCTCACACCAACTTGGGTGCAATCGAGCCTTGATGAAACCCCCACACCTGTCAGACTGGCAGCATGAGCGAGCAGCAATATTCTTCCGGCGTTTCCGCCGGCACCCTGCAGGGCGAGGCGGACGTGGCTGAAGCCGACCGTCTGGCCCCGGTTCTCCGTCATGTGCGTCAGGCCATCGGCGGGATTGTTCTCGGCCAGGACAGCGTCATTGAACAGGTGCTTGTCACGATCCTGTCTGGTGGTCACGCGCTTCTGATGGGCGCGCCGGGTCTGGGCAAGACGCTTCTGGTCAACACGGCGTCGCGCGTGCTGGGTCTGGACGCAACGCGCATCCAGTTCACGCCCGACCTGATGCCGTCGGACATCACCGGCGCGGAAATCCTCGATCAGGATGTGGACGGGCGCCGCGCCTTCCGCTTCCTGCCCGGCCCGATCTTCGGTCAGCTCGTTCTGGCTGATGAAATCAATCGTGCCAGCCCGCGTACCCAGTCCGCACTTTTGCAGGCGATGGCGGAACGTCGCGTGACGCAGGGCGGCAAGGATTATGCCCTTCCGCGCCCGTTCCACGTTCTCGCGACCCAGAATCCGATCGAACAGGAAGGCACCTATCCGCTCCCTGAAGCCCAGCTTGACCGTTTCATGCTTCAGATCAGCCTCGGATTTCCGGGACGGGATGCGGAACGTCAGATGCTACTTCAGACCACAGGCGCCACGACGCCGACGGCCACGGCGCTGATGAACGCCGAAAGTCTTCTCGCGGCCCAGAACCTCGTCCGCCGTCTGCCGGTTGGTGACCAAGTGGTTGATGCGATCCTGACCCTCACCCGTTCCCTGCGTCCCGAAGATCCGTCCTCTCCGCAGGACGTGCGTGATGCCGTCTCCTACGGTCCCGGCCCCCGTGCGGCACAGGCCCTGATGATCGCAACCCGCGCCCGCGCTCTGCTCGACGGTCGTCTGGCACCGAGCCTCGATGACGTTGTGGCCCTCGCAAGTCCGGTCCTGTCCCATCGTATCGGGCTGGGCTTTGGTGCGCGCGCATCGGGGACGGATCGCGAAGCCCTGATCCGCAAGCAGGCACAGGCCCTCCTCTGATCGCCGTGAAAAGTCCGTCCGATACCCTGCGCAGCTTATTCCGCCGCAACCGGGGCGCCGCTTCCAGCGCTCCGACCGTGCAGGCGGAAAGTCTGGCCCTGCCCGCACTTGTTCTTGAAGCCGAAAAAATTGCTGCGAGCCTGCAAAGCGGTGTTCACGGCCGCAGGCGTTCGGGTGCGGGTGAGGATTTCTGGCAGTTCCGTCCCTATCACGCCGGCGAGCCCGCAACGTCCATCGACTGGCGGCAGTCTGCCCGCTCTCCGGTCGAGGACACGTTCTGGGTTCGTGAGCGCGAGCGGGAAAACGCCCAATCGCTGATGCTGTGGTGCGACCCGTCGCCCTCCATGCAGTGGCGCTCATCCGATGCCCTGCCGACCAAGGCGGAGCGGGCCCAGCTCTGCACGCTGGCGCTGGCTTCGGCGTCCCTGCGGGGTGGTGAGCGTGCCGGGCTGCTGACCGGGATCGAGGCGGGACGCGCGCTGGCAGGTCGGCAGGTTCTGCCGCGGCTGGCCGCTTCCCTTCTGCATTCGGATGCGGACGAGCCCGAATTTCCGCGCATGGCACTCGTTCCCGCCCGGTCCGATCTGGTCGTGATCAGCGATTTTCTGTGGGACGAAAAGCGGATCGACGCATTTCTCAAGACCTGCGCCAGTCGTCCCGTGCGAACGCATCTTCTCTGCGTTCTCGATCCTGCGGAACGGGAACTGAAACGCTCCGGTCGAATCCGGTTTGAAGGGCTGGAGGGCGGCATTCTGACCCTTCCTGCTATGGAAAGCCTTGGCCCTGCCTATGAACAGGCCATGAACGCCCATCTGGCAGCGCTGAAGCAGAGTGCGGCCTCGCTTCATGCCGACTGCATCATGCATGATACGTCGCAGAACCCGCTTCCGGCCCTGCTGGCGCTTCACATGGCGTTGGGAGGCGGCCGATGATCCTTCTCGCCCCGCTCCTGCTGCTCGGTCTTCTCACGCTGCCCGCCTTGTGGTGGCTGGTCCGTGCCACGCCACCTGCACCGCAGGATCAGCGCTTTCCGTCCCTGCTCATCCTGAACCGGCTGACGGCCCGGCGTGAGGATGCGGCCCGCTCTCCGCTCTGGCTTCTGCTTCTGCGCATGGCCGCCGTGGCTCTCGTCATTTTCGGACTGGCCCGGCCTGTCCTGACCCCGCATCAGGCCGAAGCCGGAAACGGCCCGCTTACCCTTGTGCTCGATGACGGCTGGGCCGCCATTCCGCACTGGAACGAACGTATTTCCGCGGCTCTGGCGCTTGGTGAAACCGCGATCCGCAATGGTCAGGACGTGACGCTGCTTCATGCTGCCCGCGCGCCTGATGGCGCGATACCCGAAGCGTTCACGACGCATGATGCACATGCCCTGTCCGAACATCTCTCCCGCCTGCGGCCTCAGCCCTGGCCGACCGATCGTCAGGCCCTGGCGTCCCTGCTCCAGCACCGGGACCTGTCCGGGCAGCGTGTGATGCTCATTTCGGATGGATTGGCGACAACGGGTGACAATGCCCTGCATGACGCGCTCGCAAAGGCCGGTTCCGTGCAGGACATGCGCTGGAATGGCTGCGATATCCTGCGTCTTGCTGCATCCACCGGTCAGGACGGCGCCCTTCATGCCAGAGTGGACACGCTCTCCTGCCCGACGCGGACCGTGACGCTCCATGCCGCCAATGCCAATGGCGGAACGCTCGCCGCCTATCCTGTCAAAACCGGGCAGGATCAGACCATTTCGCTCCCGCCTCTTCTGCGGAACCAGCTTGATCATCTGACGCTGGAAGGTGCGAATGGCCCGGCTGCGGTGCATCTGATGGGACAGGCCGATCACCGCCGCCCCGTCGGCATTCTCCAGACACCCGGCGATGCCACACCGCTCGTCGGTTCGGCGTTCTTCCTGAACCGCGCCTTGCAGCCAATTTCGGACCTGCATAGCGGGGATGCGACAGCGCTGCTGGGTGCGCCCCTGTCTGTCCTGATTGCGACCGATGGCGCACTTTCCGGCGATCAGACGCGCAGCCGTGTCCTGAACTGGGTTCGTCATGGCGGCATGCTCGTCCGCTTTGCCGGTCCCGGCCTCGCCGCCGATCAGGGGACTGCGTCCGATGCCACGTCAGATGCGCTTCTGCCCGTCCATCTCATGAGCGGCATGCGGCAGCTCGGCGGTCCCATGTCCTGGGGCAAGCCGCAGACACTGGCGCCCTTCCCCGAGACATCGCCATTCTCCGACCTGACGATCCCGCCCGATGTCACTGTCTCCCGGCAGGTTCTGGCCAAGCCCGAAACGGGCCTCACGGATCATGTCTGGGCAGCCCTGAGTGACGGAACACCTCTCGTGACCGCCCGGACGGAAGGGAATGGCGAGATTGTCCTGTTCCATGTCACGGCCTCGCCGGACTGGTCCAATGTGCCGCTATCGGGGCTGTTTCCCGACATGCTGGAGCGCCTGATCGAGCGTTCGGCCGGCGTTGCGGGCGGGGGACCTTCGGAGCTTGCGCCTTGGCGTATTATCGGAAGTGACGGTGGGCTCATCATGCCGCCACAGGCCGCACGCTCCATCCGCGTCTCGGATCTGGCGCATACGCCCGTCTCCGTTACTCATCCTGCCGGACTTTATGGTCCGGCCCATGGAACGCATGCCCTGAACCTTTCCAATTCTGCGCCCGCAATGAAGGAAGAAGCCCTGCTTGGGACCAAGATTTCACCGGATGGTGCCCATGCGGACCGTCCGCTTGGTCCCGCGCTGATGACAGCCGGCCTGCTGCTTCTGCTGCTGGACCTGATCCTGTCCCTGCGGCGTCGCAGGCTGCTGGGGGCTCTGGGCGTGGCCTGCCTGCTGATCCTGCCCATGGCCCATGCCCAGACCTCGACGCAGATGCCGCCCCTGCCGACCACGGTGCCACAGGCTGCGCTCGATACACGGCTGGCCTATGTCATCACCGGCCATGACGATATCGACACCGTCTCCCGCGAGGGGCTTCAGGGCCTCTCCGACTTCACGACCGCACGCAGTTCCGCGACGCTCGGGCATCCGGATGGCGTCGTTCCGGGCAAGGACGATCTGGCGTTCTATCCGCTCCTGTACTGGCCAGTCACACCCGATGCGCAGGCCGATCCCGAGCGCACGAAAGCCCTCAATGCGTTCATGGATCACGGCGGCATCCTGCTGATCGACGAACAGGGCGCGGGCACCGATACGGATTCCGGAACCAGTTCCGCCGCCCGGGCTGCGCTTCAGCGCGTGACTGATGGTCTCGTCGTGCCGCCCCTCGCCAAACTGACGGAAAAGCACGTTCTGGCCCATACTTTCTATCTGCTGCACAGCGGCTTTCCCGGCCGCGTTGCCGGACAGCCAGTCTATGTCGCGCGTAATGGCGATGAGGCGAATGATGACGTCAGCCCGGTCATCATCGGCAATGGCGACTGGGCCCATGCTTGGGCCGTGGATGGTTCGGGCAACCATCCTTTTGCTGTCATTCCCGGTGGCGAGGACCAGCGGACGCAGGCCTATCGTTTCAGCATGAACATGGTGCTGTATGCCCTGACCGGAAACTACAAGAACGATCAGGCGCAGTATCCGGAAATGCTTCGCCGCCTCGGCACGCCCGACAATGGGGCCGCCGCAACCAGTCCCGACAGCGTTGACGAGGAGGACGCACCATGATGTTCGACCTTTCTCCCATGCTGCCGGTCTGGCTTCTGGCAACATTGGCTGTCCTGACTGTTGCGGGCGCGATTTACGGTGCGCTGCGTGGTGCGCGTGGCATGCTCTGGCGGGCGCTGGCTGTGCTGGCTCTTCTGGGCTGGCTGTCCGGACCGCGTTCGCTCCATCCGGTGCTGCGACCCGTGCCTCAGGATGCGCTTCTGGTCGTGGACCGCTCGGCCTCCATGCAGGTCGGCCACCGGACTGCCATCGCTGACCGTGCCGCCGAGCAGATCATGCAGGACGCGGCCCATCTTCCGGGCCTGACGCTACACCGCGTCGATGTTCCCGGCGGCACCGGTCACGGAACGCGCCTGTTCGAGGCGCTGGACCACGCCGATCTGCCGCAGGGCCGTTTCGCGGGTGCCATCGTCGTGACGGATGGCATGGATCATGACGTTCCGCCCCATCTGCCGCCCCGCTTTCATGGCGCAAACGGCCAGACGCTTCCGCTGCATCTTCTGCTGACGGCGCATGGCGAGGAGCAGGACCGGCGTCTGCGCATTCTGAGCACACCGCCCTATGCGATCGTCGGGCAGAACGCCACGATCCGCGTTCAGGTGGACGATCTGGGCGCGCCGAGTGCTTCGGACGCCATGCTCACCATCCGCTCCGGCGATGCCCCACCGCAGACACGCCCCATCCAGACCGGCACGCCGCAGGACATCACGCTCCCGGTCCAGCATCCCGGCGAGACGCTGGTCGGCCTGTCCGTCTCTCCTCTGGCCGGGGAAGCGTCCACCGAGAACAACAGTGAAGTCGTCCGTATCCGTGGCGTCCGGGACCGGCTGCGCGTGCTTCTGGTTTCGGGCGTGCCCAATCAGGGCGAGCGGGTCTGGCGCCGGCTGCTGAAGGCCGACCCGTCCGTCGATCTCGTGCACTTCACCATCCTGCGCTCCCCCAATACCGATGACGGCACGCCGCTGTCAGATCTGGCGCTGATCCCGTTCCCCATCCGTGAACTGTTTCAGGAAAAAATCCGCAGCTTCGACCTCATCATTCTGGACGGTTTTCGCAACAGCAACATCCTGCCCGACGAGTACCTGACCAACATCGCTGATTACGTGCGCAATGGCGGTGGACTGCTGGTGACGGCCGGACCTGAATTCACACAAGACGGCACGCTTCAGGACACGAGCCTAGCGCAGGTGCTGCCCGCGCATGTTGGCACGGACGGAATCGTCACCCGCGCCTTCCGCCCTGCCCTGACCGATCTGGGCAGAACGCATCCGGTCACCGCTGGTCTGACGGAAGACTGGGGCCCTTGGTATCGCGCACTTCGCCCCGACCAGTCCCATGGCGAAGACCTGATGCACGGTCCTGATGGTGCGCCGCTTCTCCTGCTGGATCGTGTGGATCGCGGACGCGTGGCCATGCTGCTGTCGGATCAACTCTGGCTCTGGTCTCGTGGTGAAGGTGGCGGCGGACCGCAGGCCGAACTCCTGCGGCGCCTTTCCCACTGGCTGATGAAAGAGCCGGACCTTGAGGAAAACCGCCTCACCGCCCGGATCGAGAACGGACAGCTCACCGTGGAACGTCATGCGGCCGGACAGACAGTGTCGCCGGAAGCCTTCGTGACTGCACCGGACGGAAAGCGCCAGCCCGTCGCACTGACGCAGACCAAAGGCGTCTGGCACGCCAGCGTGCCTGCGACCCTGCCGGGAATCTGGAGCGTCCGGCAGGACGGCCTTGTCGCCTTTGCCAGCCCGGTCTCCCATGATCCGATCGAACGTCAGGATCTGCGCGCCACCGCGACCGTCATGGGAGGTGCAGCCAGGGCTTCTGGCGGAACTGTCTCATGGATTGCGGATCAGACGCCCCATCTGCGACAGGTCTCGGCCGGTAACGCCATGAGCGGATCGGACTGGATGGGCCTTCCCGTTACAACCGCCGCCGTCGCGGGTGAGACGCGCACGAAAGACCTCGTTCCGGCCTGGGCGGCCCTGCTCGCAGCCCTGATTTTCCTTGCGATCGGATGGTGGCGGGAAGGTCATTGAAAAAATGTCACATTCCGGCACGCCCGAGAGGCATCTGCAAACTCGCACAGGACGATCGATCACAGTATATTGGCATCATGCGACTGCTCCCCACCCTGCCCCGCCTGCTGCTCATTGCCGCTCTGGCAATGACGCCGACAATTCTCGTACCCTGGCATCACGCCCAGGCTCAGGATGCCGACGACGCCGAGGCTGAACAGGAAGCCGAGGCCAACCAGAAAAAGGCCGAGGCCCGCAAGGCCGCCCAGCGCGCCGCGCCGCCCTCCGCCCTGCCTGGAGCAGAAGCATCGGACGACGATGCCGGTCACGCCCGAGCAGACGTAAACCCGACGACCGCGCTTTTCGATGCGATCAACCGTGGTTCGCTCAACGCTGCCAAGGAGGCGCTCAATCGTGGTGCCGATATGGGCGGGCACAACGTGCTGGATCAAACGCCGCTGGACATGGCTATCGACCTGAACCGCAAGGACATCATGTTCCTGCTGCTGTCGATGCGGACCTATAATCCGGATGGCAGGATCGAGAACAGCGTGTCTGATCAGGGCGTCGAAATGAAAAATGGCAATGGCCATCTGACGATCGGCGGCAAAACCGTCACGCCGAAGCGCTCTCTCGTCGCGGCCGCCCCGCATTTCGATACAAGTGGTGGCAAGGCAGACCCGTCAGTCGGCTTCCTCGGCTTCGCAGGGCACTAGATTTTTCTGACCCAGACACGAAAAAAGCCGGAGAGCAGTCTCCGGCTTTTTTTTATACCCGCTATGTTATGGCCTCAGCCGACGTTACGCAGCGCCTGGCTTTCCTGACGCAGCACGTCAATCTGGACGAACTGACCGTCCCGCTCGAAATACCAGAACGTCCAGCCATTGCAGGACGGCGCATTGGTCAGCATCGCACCCAATTTGTGGATCGAGCCGCGCTGATTGCCCGATACAAGCGTGCCATCGGGCGTAACCGTCGCCTTGAGACGCTTCTGCCGGTCATAGAGCAATGTCCCGGCCGGAAGAGCTCCCGTCTCGACGAAGCTTCCGAACGGAATGCGCGGCATTTCGCGCTTGGCGGGCGTCGTTGCAAGCTGCTCGGAGGTCAGGCGCTCTTCACGCGCCACCCGCTCCCGGGCGGCTTTGACGTAGTCCGGGTGGCGTTCAATGGCGATGTAATGTCGTCCGAGACGCTTGGCCATTGCGGGGGTCGTACCGCTTCCACAGAACGGGTCAAGCACGACGTCATTGGCATTGGTCGAGGCCACCAGCACGCGATGCAGCAGGCTTTCCGGCTTTTGCGTCGGATGCAGTTTCAGGCCATGTTCATTTTTCAGACGCTCATTGCCCGTGCAGAGCGGCAGATACCAGTCCGAACGCATCTGAAGGTCGTCGTTCAGGGCCTTCATGGCCTGATAGTTGAAGCGATACTTGCTCTGCGGACCACGCGCTGCCCAGATCAGCGTCTCATGCGCGTTGGTAAAGCGACGTCCGCGGAAATTCGGCATCGGGTTGGACTTGCGCCAGACGATGTCATTTAGAATCCAGAAGCCCAGATCCTGCATGATCGCACCCAGGCGGAAGACGTTGTGATACGACCCGATGACCCAGATCGTGCCGTCCTTGTGCAGGATGCGGCGGGCTTCACTCAGCCATTCGCGCGTAAAATTGTCGTAGGTCGCGTAATCCGCGAACTTGTCCCAGTCATCGTCCACACCATCCACGACGGTTTCGTCCGGACGACGCAGCTCACCGCGCAGCTGAAGGTTGTACGGTGGGTCGGCGAAAATGCAGTCCACGCTCCCATCGGGCAGCGTCTTCATCGTCTCGATGCATTCTCCACGCAGGATCTGGTCGACGGGAAATTCACCGCTCATGCTGCGTGTGCCTCTGCTTCAATCATGTTTCGTATCGGCGCGAACCCGCGCCTGTGATGGGGTGTCACCCCCCGGAGCTTCAGACCCTGCATGTGCGCGGCCGTGCCGTAACCGGCATTGCGCTCCCATCCATAAGCATCATGACGCACGGCCAGACGCGCCATCAGGCGGTCCCGCGTCACTTTTGCGATGATGGAGGCTGCGGCGATGGACAGGCTGATCCCGTCTCCACCGATCACCATTTTTATGGGGCATGGCAGCTTCGGGGCATGTTTGCCGTCCACAAGCGCCAGATCGGGAGTGCGTCCCAGACGGGACAGGGCCCGCCGCATGGCCAGATAACAGGCCTGGGCGATATTGATCTGCTCGATTTCCGCGACAGATGCCGCGCCGATGCCAATCAGCGCCTGCTCGTCGGCTATCAGGGCATCATAGGCCAGCATCCGGCGGCGGGCCGTCAGTTTCTTGGAATCATCAAGCAGGGAGGACAGGGTTTCTGACGGGGGCGCCGTAAATGCTACGGCAGAAGCCACCACCGGCCCTGCCAGAGGACCACGCCCGACTTCGTCGATCCCGACGACCAGCCCCCCATGGGCAGCTTCCAGGGCGTAATCCGGCATTTCTGAGCATTCTCCCCGACAGACACCCCGAAATCAGGTGACCGAATCGGTTTTGAATCATGGCGACTCGAAAGGGAAGCCTAAAAATGCATTGTTCTTCAGTTTAGTATGTCAAGTGTGGTTCGAAAGACTCTTTCCTCAGGGCTCAGAGTTCTTCCTGTTCGTCGTCCTGTCCGGAGGAGGCAGGCGGATTTGATGGTGCAGACTGGTGCATCTGCTCCTGCTGGTGCTGGAGTTCGGCTTTCATCTGCGGCAACTGATAGATCTTCTCCGTCACATTGGCCGCAAACAGCACCAGACTGACCAGGAGCAGTGACAGACCCCGCCCGACAATCTGCCGCCGCCTCCAGAAATATCCCGGCAGGAACAGCCACCACCAGAAGCCCGGCGGCGTCTGCCCGTTTTCACGGATGGAATTGCGGTCCAGCGTGAACGCCGTGAAAAACAGGACCAGAGACATGATCGCGACAATGGAAGATGGCCCAGCCTGCTCACTGGCAGGCACCTGACGCCAGTCCAGAATCAGCAGCGCCAGACGCTGGATCAGCCACGGCCCGACAAGCACAACCCAGGCCCAGTGCTCCGAGATACCCGTGGACAGGCGCAGCAGGCCCGTTAGCGGAGAGACAAGCCCGGCAGCACTGGCCGGTCGCCAGGCCTCGCCGAATTCCGGCGTCCAGACCAGCGTTTCGGGCTTGATGCGCTGTTGCATGATCAGACGCAGGATTTCTTCACGGGAAACGGGACCAACCTGCTGCCCGTTATTCTCGTAAAACCATTCCATGCAAAAAAAGCCTCCCGGATTGCTCCGGAAGGCTTCTAGCACAAAGACCCTGCGATGGTCGAAAGGCCTATGGCTCCCTCAGGAGCTTTTGCGGCCGAACATCAGTCCGCCGACGATCATGCCCACAACCGTGGCGATCACCAGCGAGATCAGCGGACGGTCCTGAACGAATGCCGTAGCGGCTTCGAGCTTGGTCTCGCCTTCGTCATACAGATCGGCAAAATCCTGCTGTGCCATGCCGGAAAGCTGGTCGAACTTGCCTTCGGCCTGCATCTTTGCATTGCCGGTCAGGCCGCCAACGCCGTCCTTGACCTTGCCCTTGACGTCATCCAGGAGGCCTTCAGCCTTCGTTTCAGTTGTATCAGCCATGTTGTTCTCCTCTGTCCGGATAAACCTGTGTCCGCATTACAACGCGCAACAGAAGCATCCGGTTCCTGTCCGATATGATCCTTGAGCGGAAAAGAGACAAGCCCTGCAGATCAGTAACAGAGTGTATCATTTGTGCTCATTTTGATTTTCACCATCAAAACTGAACAGGATTTAAGGTCCCGTCATGGCCGACCCGGGTCTCCTGCCTTATAGGTATGGAAACATACAGCATTGCCGCCTGAGAGCCACGCGCTCTGGTATACGGGAAAGACAGAACAACCATGGATCAGCAGACGGCCGGCTCCAGCGACCGCCTTACGAACAGCACCACCCAGTCCGCCCCGCCCCGCACACGGTCCCGCCGTCGCTGGATCCTGTGGGCCGTTGTTCTTCTGGTCGCTCTTCTGATCCTGTTCGCGATTTTCAGACCCCACGGGACAACGCACAAGCACGGCCGTGGGGCAGCAGCCGATGGCAGCGTCCAGCCCGTCGCCGTCGCCACAGCCCATACCGGCGATATGCCCGTCATTTTCCAGGAAATCGGCACGGTCGTTCCTGTCACCAACGTAACGATCACACCACGCGTCAACGGCCATATTGCGGCCGTCTATTATCAGGAAGGCCAGCACGTTCATAAGGGTGACGAACTCGAACTGATCGATCCGCGTCCCTATGAGGCTACGCTCGCCCAGTATCGCGGCACGCTCGCGGCCGATATTGCGCAGCTTGAAAAGGCCCGCGTGGACAATGCCCGTTACCAGCGCCTGATCAAACAGAACTCGACCTCGGCCATGACCGCGCGTGACCAGGAATTCACGGTGCAGCAGCTTGAAGGCCAGATCGAGTTCGATCGCGCCAATGTCCGCAATGCCGAACTGAACGTGATGTACTGCCACATCATCGCGCCGGTCGAAGGCCGTGTCGGTATCCGTGCGCTCGACGTTGGCAACTATGTCACCGCTGGCCAGTCCGGCGGCCTGACGGTGCTGACGCAGATGCAGCCGATCTCCGTGATCTTTACGGTCCCGCAGAACCAGCTTGGGGAAGTCGCAACCCATCTGCGTGAAGCCGGCGAACTGACGGTCGAGGCCTGGAACAGCGACAACACCCAGAAACTCGCCACCGGCACCGTCAAGGCGCTGGACAGCCAGATTGATACTTCAACCGGAACGGTCCGGATGCGTGGCATTTTTGCGAATGAGGACGAGCACCTCTTCCCGAACCAGTTCGTCAACCCGCATCTTCTGGTCACGACGCTGCACAATGCGCTGCTCATTCCCGGCAACGCCCTGCAGACCGGTCCGGACGGACGCTTTGTCTATCGCGTCAAATCCGACATGACCGTGGAAACCGTTCCCGTCACCGTGGGCACGACCGACAGCACGAATGCCGTGATCCAGAAGGGTCTGAGCGAAGGTGACCGCGTCGTGACCGATGGCGTCAGCCATCTGCGTCCGGGCCAGAAAGTCTCGATCCCCGATACGTCTTCGACAGCGAAGCAGAATACGGAAGCCGAGCAGCAGACGGCTGGCCAGCACCGCCGTCACCGCAACGGACAGCAGAGTTCCGACGCACCGCAGCAGCAGAACGACCCGTCCTCGCCCGCCGATACCGGCAATCACTGATCGCCGACCAGAACAGCAAGATTAGGGAACAGCAAGACCGTGAATCCGTCCCGCCTGTTCATCGAGCGCCCGGTTGCCACCAGCCTTCTGATGTTCGCCATCCTGCTGAGCGGCCTGCTTGGTTATCACTTCCTGGCCGTGTCAGCCCTGCCGCAGGTCGAATATCCGACGATCACGGTCTCGACCTTCTATCCGGGCGCCGGGCCGGACGTCATGAGCACGTCCGTCACCGCCCCTCTGGAAACCCAGCTTGGCCAGATGGCGGGGCTGGACCAGATGACGTCCCAGTCCTCGGGGGGCGCCTCGGTCGTGACCCTGCGCTTCGGGCTCGACATGTCGATGGACGTGGCCGAGCAGGAAGTTCAGGCGGCGATTAACAACGCCACCTCCCTGCTTCCCAGTGATCTGCCCGCCCCCCGATCTATGCGAAGGTCAATCCGGCTGACACTCCCGTCCTGACGCTTGGCATCACGTCCAAGACGCTGCCGCTTCCAGAGGTCGAAGACTACGTCAATACGCGCCTTGAGCAGAAGATTAGTCAGATTTCCGGCGTCGGTCTCGTCACCCTGTCGGGCGGTAATCGCAAGGCCTACCGGATCCAAGTCAATATCCCGAAGCTGACCTCCTACGGCATCGCGATTGATACCCTGCGCACCATCATCAGCACGGTGAACGTCAATTCGCCGACCGGTACGTTCGACGGCCCCAAGCGCTCCACCTCCCTGCGCATCGACGGTCAGATCCAGTCCGTCGAACAGCTCATGAACCAGGTGATCGCGTATCAGAACAACGGTCCGATCCGCGTGCGTGATATTGCGACCGTCATCGAAGGTGCGGAAAACGCACAGCTCGCCGCCTGGGCCAACCGCACGCCTGCGCTGATCCTGAACGTGCAGCGCCAGCCCGGCGCGAATGTCATCGGCGTCGTGGACAACGTGCTGCGCGTCCTGCCGCAGCTCAAGCTCGATCTGCCTCCCGGCATTGACGTCACGCCGCTGACCGACCGCACCACGACCATCCGCGCCTCGGTCAATGACGTGGAATACGAACTCGCACTGGCCATGCTGCTGGTCGTGGGCGTGATCTTCGTGTTCCTGCGGAATGTTCCGGCGACGATCATTCCGAGCCTCTCCGTTCCGCTGTCGCTGATCGGCACGCTTGCGGCAATGTATCTGCTGGGCTTTTCGCTCGACAATCTCTCGCTGATGTCCCTGACCATTGCGACCGGCTTCGTGGTCGATGACGCCATCGTGGTGATCGAAAACATCGCCCGTTACGTCGAGGCTGGCGAGGACCGCTACACCGCAGCACTCAAGGGTGCGGGCGAAATCGGCTTCACCATTATCTCGCTGACGGTCTCGCTGATCGCCGTGCTGATCCCGCTGCTGTTCATGAAGGACGTTGTCGGGCGTCTTTTCCATGAATTCGCGATGACGCTCTCCATCACGATCATCATTTCCGCCGTCGTCGCCCTGACGCTGGTGCCGATGATGTGCGCGCGTCTGCTGTCCGATACGCATGCGCCGTCCACGAAGAACACGCTCTGGAGCCGCCTGTCCAACAGCACCGAACGCGGCATCAATGCGCTGATCGCGGGTTACGGGCGCTGGCTCGACGTCGTACTGCGCTTCCGTGTCACGACCCTGCTCGTCACGCTGGGAACGATCGTTCTGACCGGTGTACTGGCCTGGACCATTCCCAAGGGCTTCTTCCCGACACAGGATACCGGTGTCATCCAGGGCATCTCCGTGATGTCGCAGGCCATTTCCTTCGAAGGCATGAAGGAGCGTCAGGCCACCCTTGGAGACGTGATCCTCAAGGATCCGGACGTCGCCAGCATCTCGTCCTTCGTCGGCATCGACGGCCAGAACATGACGCTGAATGTCGGCCGCTTCCTCATCAACCTCAAGCCGCGTGAACAGCGGACGAGCGACCTTCAGACGATCCTGCGCCGCCTCTCTTCCGTCGGGCAGCAGGTCATCGGCGCCGAACTTTATGTCCAGCCGATCCAGGATCTGTCACTGGATTCCTCGATCTCCGCCACGCAGTACCAGTTCATGCTGGAAAACCCGGATTACGACACCTTCAAGACCTGGGTGCCGAAATTCGTGGATGCGCTGCGCAAGGAGCCGTCGCTGACGGATGTCACGTCCGATCTTCAGGCAGAGGGACTGGTCGCCCAGCTCTCGCTCGACCGTCCGACCGGCGCGCGGTACTCCATCACGCCGCAGACAATCGACAATCTTCTGTATGACAGCTACGGCCAGCGTCAGATCACCACGATCTACACGCAGTCCAACCAGTACCGCGTCATTCTGGAAGCCGATCCGAAGCTCCAGACCGATCTGACCTCCCTGAGCCAGCTTTACCTGCCGGGCATTTCCTCCGAAGCCGGTGGCAGCACGTCGGGTCCAACGCGCCAACCGACCTCCGGCCTCGTGCCGCTGTCACAGGTGACGACGATCACCCATGCGCTCTCCCCGCTGCTGATCAGCCATTACGGACAGTTCCCCGCCACGACCATCTCGTTCAACGTGGCCAACGGCTATTCGCTGGGCACCGCGACCAACGCCATCGAGCGCGTGGAAAAGCAGATCGGCCTGCCGCCCGAATTCCAGACCGCCTTCCAGGGCACGGCCGCAGCCTTCCGCTCGTCGCTGTCCAACGAGGTCTGGCTGGTCATGGCGGCCGTGATCGCGGTCTATATCGTCTTGGGCATTCTCTATGAGAGCTACGTTCACCCGATCACGATCCTTTCCACCCTGCCTTCGGCCGCCATCGGTGCGCTGATCGGGCTCTATCTGTTCGGGATGGATCTCGACATCATGGGCATCATCGGCATCGTGCTGCTGATCGGCATCGTGAAGAAGAACGCCATCATGATGATCGACTTCGCGCTCGAAGCCGAACGTCTGGAAGGCCATACGCCTCTTGAGTCCATCAAGCGCGCGGCCATGCTCCGTTTCCGTCCGATTTTGATGACCACGCTGGCCGCCCTGTTCGGCGCCCTGCCCCTGCTGCTCGGCACGGGTGTCGGCTCCGAACTGCGTCGTCCGCTGGGTGTGGCCATCGTCTTCGGTCTGATGATGTCGCAGCTCCTGACCCTGTTCACCACACCGGTCATCTATCTGTTCATGGATGAACTCGGCACGCGGAGCCGTGCCTTCATCAAGCGTCACCGCCGCAGCAGCCCCCCTTCGCCGAACCAGCCCTCCAACCCCCAGACAGGCGCTCCGTGAATCTGGTCCGCCTCTTCGTTCTGAGGCCCGTTGGCACCACGCTGATGGCCGTGGCCCTCGTGATCGGCGGCATCATGGGGTATTTCGCCCTTCCGGTCGCTGATCTGCCAAACGTGGATTTCCCGGTTATCATGGTGACCGCGAACCAGCCTGGCGGCTCTCCGTCCGAAATCGCGAGTACGATCGCCGGGCCTCTGGAGCGGCATCTCGGCGCGATTTCCGGCGTGACCGAGATGACGTCGGAATCCACGGTCAACCAGACGCGTATCACGCTGCAGTTCGATCTGTCGCGGGACATCAACGGCGCGGCGCGTGACGTGGAAGCGGCGCTGCAGGGCGCGCGGCAGGATCTGCCCACGACCCTGCGCAGCAACCCGACCTATATGAAGGCGAACTCGAACGGTCCGCCCGTTCTTGCGCTGACGCTGACGTCCGGCACCCGGACGCCGCAGGAACTCTACGATTTCGCCAGCAATATCCTCATCCCGCAGCTCAGCCAGATCGAGGGCGTGGGGGACGTGGACATCCGTGGCGCCTCGCTGCCAGCTGTGCGGGTCGAGATCAATCCGCTGCGGCTGTTCCGTTACGGAATCGGGTTCGAGGATCTCCGCGCTGCCCTGGCCTCCGCCAATGCGCACACGCCCAAGGGCTTTGTGGATGCCAATGGCGCGCGCATGATGCTGTCCACGAACGATCAGGCCACGAAAGCGGAGGAATACCGCGACCTGATCATCGCCTATCGCGACAGTCAGCCTGTCCGTCTCACGGATGTGGCGGAGGTCAATGACGGCGTCGAGGATCTGCGTCAGGCCGGCTATCTGAATGGTCAAGCCGCCATCATCTGCACCGTGTTCACGCAGGGTGGGGCCAACGTCATCAAGACGATCGACGGGATCCGCACCCGCCTGCCCGTGCTGCAGTCCGCCCTGCCTGGGAACACGAACATCTCGATCCTGATCGACCGTTCCAAGACAATCCGGGCGTCGCTGGACGACACGAAACAGACACTCATCATCGCCAGTCGTTCTCGTGGTGGCGGTCGTCCTGCTGTTCCTACGCAGCCTGTCGGCCATCATGGTGCCCGCAATCGTGGTGCCGGTCTCGATCATCGGCACGTTCGGCGTCATGTCGCTGATGGGATACCAGCTCGACAACATGTCGCTGATGGCCCTGACCATCTCCACGGGTTTCGTGGTCGATGATGCCATCGTGGTGCTGGAAAACATCGCCCGCTACATGGAGATGGGTTACGACCGGCAGGAAGCCGCCATCAAGGGCACGACCGAGGTCGCTTTCACCGTCATCTCGATCACCGCCTCGCTGATCGTCGTTTTCGCGCCGATCATGCTCATGGGCGGGATTGCCGGTCGTCTGTTCCACGAGTTCGTGATGACCATGGTCATCACGCTCTGCATCTCCCTGGTGCTGTCCCTGACGCTGACACCCATGATCAGCGCCCAGCTCCTGACCCATTCGGACGATAACGGGCCCGGCTTCTGGAAAAAGGTGGGCCGGTTCTGCGAACGCATGATCAATGCCACCACCGCAGGCTATGGCCGGTCTCTGGACTGGGCGCTGGGTCATCAGTTCCTGATCGCGCTGTCCCTGCCCGCCACTCTGGTGCTCGCAGGCGTGTTGTTCGTGAAAATGCCCAAGGGTTTTTTCCCGTCCGAGGACACCGGGCAGATCATGGGCCGTATAGTCGCCGACCAGTCGATCTCCTTTCAGGCGCTCCAGAAAATCGTGGTCAAGGCCATGAAGGTGATCGCATCCGACCGCGATGTCGTCAGCGTCATGGGTGGG
The DNA here is from genome assembly GCF_046058915.1 of Gluconobacter roseus. GTDB lineage: Bacteria > Pseudomonadota > Alphaproteobacteria > Acetobacterales > Acetobacteraceae > Gluconobacter > Gluconobacter roseus_A. The sequence goes on along the minus strand of NZ_CP175538.1, from coordinate 2,588,493 downwards.
GTGGGCGGACGTTCGGCAAACTCTGCCAATGTCTTCGTGGCCCTCAAACCCAAATCCGAACGGACAGACGATCTCGCCACGACCATCCAGCGCCTGACCCGCAAGTTCTCCCATACCCCTGGCGCCCAGTTGCGCCTGATGGCACCGGGCAGCGTGCGGACGGGTGCGCGCTCCGGCGATGGCGCCTATCAGTATTCGCTGGAAGGTGCATCCGCCGAAGATCTGTTCGAATGGACGCCCAAGATCGTGGCCGCGCTCTCGAAACTGCCGCAGCTCATGGACGTGACCTCGAACGTGGAACAGGGAGGTCAGGGCATCAACATCGCCATCAACCGCGATACGGAGGCGCGCTATTCCGTCACGCCGCAGCTGATCTCCAACACGCTCTATGATGCCTTCGGCCAGCGCGCCGCATCCATCATCTACGGCAACCTCAACCAGTACCGCGTCGTCATGGAAGCGGCCCCGCGCTACTGGCAGGATCCGTCCATGCTGGAGCAGATGTGGGTCAGCATTTCCGGCGGGACCGCGGCAGGTGGAACAGCCTCCAACAACATCCGTGTCAAAGCCGCAACCACGGCCACCCCCCTGTCCCAGAGCGAGATATCCTACCAGAACTCGGTCGCCAACGCGCTCGCCGGCGGCAAGTCGGCTTCGAGTGGCTCGGCTGTCGCGACGAGCGCAGCCACGATGGTTCCGCTCTCCGTTGTCTCGCGCCAGCGCAACACGAATACGGCGCTGACGGTCAGCCATCAGGGACAGTTCGTCGCTACGACCATCTCCTTCAATCTGGCGCCGGGCGTCTCGCTTGGGCCGGCCGTTGATGCCGTTCAGTCAGCCATGGTCAAGCTCCATGTGCCCTCGGACATTCACGGCGGGTTTGCCGGCAATGCAGCCGCTTTCCAGCAATCGGCCAGCAGCGAGATCCTGCTGATCCTCGCCGCTCTGGCTGCCGTCTATATTGTTCTGGGCATTCTGTATGAGAGCCTGATCCATCCCCTGACGATCCTCTCGACCCTGCCTTCCGCAGGCGTGGGCGCCATTCTTGCGCTTCAGATCTGCGGGGAAGAGTTCTCGCTGATGGCGATGATCGGCGTCATTCTGCTGATTGGCATCGTCAAGAAAAACGCCATCATGCTGATCGACTTCGCCCTGGTGGCGCAGCGCGAAGGCATGTCCGCCATGGATGCCATCCGCCAGGCCAGCCATCTGCGTTTCCGCCCGATTCTCATGACATCGCTGGCCGCGGCTTTTGGTGCAGTGCCGCTGATCATCGGCAATGGTTACGGCTGTGAGCTTCGGCGTCCGCTGGGCATTGCGATCCTTGGCGGTCTCGTGGTCAGTCAGCTTCTGACGCTCTACAGCACCCCCGTCATTTTCCTGTATCTCGACCGGTTCGGACGCGCCATGGGCCGTCTGCGGGCCCATCTCGCCTCCTTCTTCCATCTTTCATCCCGGGAAACACAGTCCTGATGACCGCCCTCCGTAAGTCTACCCTGCGCAATGCCCTGCTGGGGGCAGCAACCCTGCCTTTCCTGAGCGGCTGCATCGGCGGCATGGTCGGGCCGAACTATCATCGCCCGAAGGCCATCATCTCTGCGAAATTCAAGGAAGCCCCGCCCCCGCCGGGCTGGCAGATGGCCGCGCCGGACCTTGCCAAAATGCCGAAAGGTGATTGGTGGACGGTCTTTAACGATCCCGTTCTGAACGATCTTGAAGAGCGCGTCGCCAGGTCCAATCAGAGTCTGAAGGAATACGAGGCGCAGTACCGCAAGGCTGCCGCGACGATTGACTCGATCCGTGCACAGCTTTTTCCAACCCTGAGCGGCAAGTTCAGCTTCAACCGGTATGCGCAGGGCAGCAGTGCCCAGAATACGAGCGGCGGCTTCACCTACACCTCCACGCAGTCTTACACCACGAACACCTGGACGACCGGACCGTCCGCAAGCTGGACCGTGGACGTCTGGGGCATGATCCGTCGTCAGGTCCAGGAACAGGTCGCCGCAACACAGGCGGATGCAGCGCTCGTTGCGAATATGCGCCTGTCCTATCAGCTTCAGCTGGCCCAGGATTATTTCGACCTGCGCTATCAGGACAGTCTGATTGCGCTCTATGCCCGCAATGTGGACCTGTATCGCCACAATCTGGAAATCCTCCAGAACCAGCTTGATGCCGGCGTTGCGGATCCGACAAGCGTTCTGCAGGCCCGTTATCTGTTGCAGTCCACACAGGCCAATCTGGCAAACGCTCATATTGCGCGGGCGGAGTACGAACATGCCATTGCCATGCTGACAGGCCGCGCTCCGGCAGAACTGACGCTGCCCCCCTCTCCGCTCCCCGCGACGATCCCGGCCGCACCTGTCGCCGTACCTTCCATGCTGCTGGAACGCAGGCCGGATGTGGCGCAGGCCGAACGCAACATGGAAGCCTATAATGCGGAGATCGGTTACGAAATCGGGGCTTTCTTCCCGCAGGTCACCCTCTCCGCATCCTATGGCTATAGTGGCAATCCGCTCCAGCAGCTGATCCAGACAGCAACGCGGACATGGAGTCTCGGTGCTGCAGCGACGGAAACCATTTTCGAGGGGGGCTCACGTTCCGCGGCTGTCCGCAGCGCTGAAGCAGATTACGACAATGCCGTTGCCACCTACCGACAGACTGTTCTCGCTGCGCTGCAGGATACCGAAGACCAGATGTCAGGGCTGCATTATCTCGATCAGCAACTGGCCCTGCAGAATGCAGCCGTGAAATCCGCAGAGGAAGCGGTTCAGGTCTCGATGAACGAGTATCTTGCCGGAACCCAGATCTACACCACGGTCATCACTGCTGAACAGAATGCCCTGCAGTATCAGGAAACACAGCTCAGCGTACGCCAGCAGCAGTTCTTGGCCGAGGTCAAGCTCATCACGGATCTGGGCGGCGGCTGGACCACCCAGCAGCTTCCCAGCAAAGGCTCGCTCCAGACGGACAACCCTTTCCTCCCCTCCTTCATCCAGAGGGACAAGAACGGGAACTGAACAACAAAAAAGGGCGGGGCCATTGGCACCCGCCCTTTTCACATCAACCCTGCGTCATGCCCTCAGAGAGCGTGAAGCCCCGCTACGCCTGCGAGAATGGCAAGCACGGCCAGCACGAGGAAGACAATGAAGAACAGCTTGGCGATGCCTGCCGTCGCAGCTGAAATACCAGAAAAGCCGAAAACACCGGCAATGATGGAAATGATAAAGAAAACAATCGCATAGTGCAGCATGACGCAGGCTCCTCACCCAAGAGTTCGTGGTCATGTCGTAACGTGAGCAGCCTGCAGAAGTTTAATTTCCTCGAAAAAGTTGCTTTCCCAGCAAGAGTCCAAGGAAAAACGAAACCAGAAGCCACAGGAGCGGCTGATCCACCATCAGATCGCTGACGAGTGCTTCCGTTTCTCTTGCCGCACCAGAAATCTTTTTTCCAAACCCACATTTCGAAAAACAGCAGGCAGGCTCGTCCTGCACCCGGCCTATACCGGCTTCGAGATAACGCTCCAGATCGGCGTCCATAGGTCTTCTCCTTGATATGATAGGTCCCAAACGCAGGAAGGGGCAGCCCGATGCCGGACTGCCCCTTCCTTTTACATCCTCAGAGCAATGATGCGATGCTCTGGATCAGTGACCGACTACAGGACCGCTTTCGCCCCGTGCTGCAGCTTCTTCGCTATAGCGACGCGCTTCCGGCGAGATGGTCAGAGCCATCGTCATACCGGCAGAAGCCAGATAGATCACGGCAAAGGTCCAGATCACATACTGCATGCCCGGACCAAAGACAGCCTCACAGCCGGCCACGACTGCCGGACCAACCCAGGTGGATGCACCTGCACCCAGACCCAGAATGGACAGCGCAGCAGCTTTCTCACGCGGGCAGATCTGCGGCATCAGGCCGGACAGCGGAACGAATGCTGCCACGGTCGCGCCATAGAAGATGCCTGCGGCGGCCACGGCCCAGAAATTTCCGGGGAACCACAGCGGCACATAATAGAACAGTGGAATGGCGATAAAGCCGCCAATACCACCGAACACGGCGACAACGAACCGGTGCCCAAGGCTGTCAGCAACCATACCAGAGACGAGGTTGAACAGGATGTTGCTCAGGAAGATGAGCGACAGCAGGTTCAGCCACTGGCCAAGAGAAAACCCGAGATGGTCGACGAAGAATGCCGGCATGATCGCCAGGAACGCATATTCCGAAGACGTGTCGATCACACGGACGATACCGGCAATCAGCGTCTTGGGCTCACGCCACATGATGCTCATGGAACCAAAGAAAATGTCCTTGGTCGGAACATGGTCCGGCAGAAGACGTTTCTTGCCAGTCGGTTCATGCGTGAACAGCAGGGCCACAAGACCACCGATGATCACCAGTCCGAGCGAGCACCAGAAGGTCCGGAGTTCGCCGATCTGCGGAATGGCAAAACGCGCGAACTGCGAACCGAGCGTCGGCAGACCTGCGGAGAAGGAGAACCAGAACCAGCCGGCAGCCGAACCCAGCATGGCGGTCGGCGTGGCAGCAGCAATCCAGACAAGGAAGCCATACGCAAAGAGCGGATAGGCAAAACCGCGAAGCGTATAGAAAAGCAGGATCATCGGTCCGCTGTTGGGTCCAAGACCCAGGGACAGGAAGCCCACTTCAAGAATGGACCACAGGATGAGACCAAGCCACATGACTTTCTTCGGCCCCATGAGATCCGACAGCGGCCCGGAGAACCAGGCGGCGATCATCACGGTGATACCGTAGAACGTGAACATTTCGTTCACGAAACCCTGCGTGTGGCCGTGATGAAGCATGTAGGTATCGAGATACCCCGCCTCCACACCATCGCCGACCATGAACAGGAGCTGCCCCACAAATGCCCAGAACAGGGCTCTGGGTATCCCAAGGGTTTCCGCAAGCCCGTGCTTGGGGGGAAGATTTGGACATTATAACGCTCTCCAAACGCTGGACGCATCACGAACCCATCCAGGCCTCATTGCCGGGATACATATTCGATGCGTTGTGGCAGGCCCTACGAGAGTGCTCGGACCTGTTTCTCAGAATTGTGCAGACCCAACGCGGAGAACGAAGGAACGTTCTCCAAAAGGGTACGAACCGCTCCTGAAGAAGGAGCGGACATTCAGGCTGTCTCCGGATGGAAACAGGAAAGATTCTGCAAAGAGTGATGAGTGCATACCACACAACATCGTGGCAAAGAAACCACGAATCAAAAAAGGCCGGAGCATTCCTGCCCCGGCCTCTTCCGAATTCCTGAAAAACAGGAGCCTCAGGCGGCTTCCAGCTCTTCTGCAACGTTCTGCTTCGGTCCGCTGTCCTGGCCCTTGGCAGAAACATCACGATCGACCAGCTCGATCACGGCCATATCGGCATTGTCGCCATAACGGACGCCAGCCTTCAGGACGCGGGAGTAGCCACCGGCACGTCCCTTGTAGCGCTCGGCCACAGCCGAGAACAGCTTCGTCACGACAGCGTCGTCACGCAGCTGGGCGAAAGCCTGACGACGGGCGTGCAGGTCGCCGCGCTTGCCGAGCGTGATCAGCTTTTCGACGACCGGGCGAAGTTCCTTCGCCTTCGGCAGCGTCGTCGTGATCTGCTCGTGCTTGATGAGAGCCACGGCCATGTTGCGGAACATGGCAGCGCGGTGAGAAGAGGTGACGTTGAGCTTACGCCCGCTCACACCATGACGCATTGCTAGTTTTCCTTACCTTGAAAGTTCTCAGAACGTCTCGTCGAGACGCTTGGCCAGATCCTCGATGTTCTCGGGCGGCCAGGCCGGGACGCTCATGCCGAGCGACAGCCCCATACCGGTGAGAACTTCCTTGATCTCGTTGAGCGACTTGCGCCCGAAATTGGGCGTACGGAGCATTTCCTGTTCGGACTTCTGCACCAGATCGCCGATATAGACAATGTTGTCGTTCTTGAGGCAGTTGGCGCTACGCACCGACAGCTCGAGTTCGTCAACCTTGCGGAGAAGATTGCGGTTGAACGGCAGGTCGTCCTGCGGCTCTTCATGCTGGACCGGACGCGGCTCATCGAAGTTGATGAACAGCTGCAGCTGATCCTGAAGAATCCGGGCTGCAAGAGCCAGGCTGTCTTCCGGCGTCACCGCACCATTGGTCTCAACCGTCAGCAGCAGCTTGTCATAGTCAGTGACCTGACCGACACGCGTCTGCTCGATCTTGTAGGACACGCGGCGCACCGGCGAATAGATCGCGTCGATGGGAATCAGGCCAATCGGGGCATCTTCCGGACGGTTTGCTGCTGCTGCAACATAGCCCTTGCCCATATTGACGGTGAGTTCCATGCCGAGCTTCACGCCGTCATCGAGCGTGCAGATCACGAGATCAGGGTTCATGATCTCGATGTCATGACCCGCCTGGATCTGGCCAGCCGTCACTTCACCCGGGCCCGTGGCCGTCAGGATCATGCGCTTGGGGCCTTCACCATGCATGCGCAGGGCGAGCTGCTTGACGTTCAGGACGATGTCCGTGACGTCTTCGCGAACACCCGGCACAGCGGAGAACTCATGCAGCACGCCATCGATCTGGATGGCGGTCACGGCAGCGCCCTGCAGCGACGACAGAAGAATACGACGCAGTGCGTTACCGAGCGTCATGCCGAAGCCGCGTTCCAGAGGCTCGGCCACGACAGTGGCGATGCGCGAGGCAACCGGTCCGGGCTCGACTTCAAGCTTCTCCGGCTTGATGAGGGACTGCCAGTTTTTCTGGAGAACCAAGGTCGTGGCCTTTCAAACAACGAAGCACGCCAAGGGAAATTGGCGGCACCTGGGCCCGCACCAGAGGTGCGGCAAAAGATGCAATCACTTACAGATGCTGCGTATCGCGCACGATACGCAGCAAAGCATCACTCAGACGCGACGACGCTTCCGGGGACGGCAGCCATTGTGCGGCACGGGCGTCATGTCGCGGATGGACGTAATGTTGAACCCTACGGCCTGAAGGGCACGGAGAGCGCTTTCACGCCCCGAACCCGGACCGGAGACCTCGATCTCAAGCGTTTCCATGCCATGCTCGCGTGCCTTGCGGCCGGCATCTTCTGCAGCGACCTGAGCAGCATACGGCGTGGACTTACGGGAGCCTTTGAACCCCTGCGCACCCGACGACGACCAGGCAATCGCGTTGCCCTGTGCGTCAGAAATGGTGATCATGGTGTTGTTGAACGTGGACAGCACGTGAGCAACACCGGAAATGATATTTTTGCGTTCCTTTTTACGGATACGCGGAGCAGCGGCCTTGGCCATGAGAGAGGTCGTCCTAAAAGTTTAACGAAAAACGTCGATGAAGATGTCAGGCGCGGATTAGCGCGTGACCTTCTTCTTGCCGGCAATCGCCACGGCCTTGCCCTTGCGGGTACGGGCATTCGTATGCGTGCGCTGACCGCGGACCGGCAGGCCACGACGGTGACGAAGGCCACGGTAGCAACCGAGGTCCATCAGACGCTTGATGTTCATTGCGGTCTCGCGACGGAGGTCGCCTTCAACGCGCAGTTCGGAATCGATCAGCTCGCGGATCTTCACGATTTCATCGTCAGACAGCTCGTTGACGCGCTTGGCATCGGGGATTTCGAGCTTGTTGCAGATGGACTGCGCCGTCGACGGGCCGATGCCGTAGACATAACGCAGGGCAATGACGACCCGCTTGTTGGTCGGAATGTTTACGCCGGCAATACGTGCCACGCCTGTTACTCCCATTGGCGCGGTTCGGGACCGCACCAGACTGTTACGTGCCCGGCCGTGGCCAGGTCGATTATGTCACAGCCGGACCTGTCACCTGCCAATTCCGGCAGGCGCATACACGGTCTGACTGCACCTGTGTCGAGGGCGCGCAATATACTGCCCACCCTACTTGAGTTAAATGATAGGGATCACTTTTTCGTGATTCTATCAGAATACTCAGTGTTTCTTCGCTGCCGCAACGATGGCATCGATCTCTTTGCCAACGCTCTCAACGTCTTTCATACCATCGACATGCAGCAGACGTCCTGCCTTCTCATAATAGGGAAGGATCGGCGCGGTCTGCTTGCGATAGACATCCAGACGGGCACGGACCACATCAGGATTGTCATCCGGACGTCGCGTACCATCTTCGCCGCGGCGACTGGCGATCCGCTCAACAAGTTCATCCTCATTGACGTCAAGAAGGATAACAGCATCGATCGTCAGGCCGCGCGCGGACAGCATGGTATCCAGCGCCTCGGCCTGGCTCTCGGTCCGCGGGAAGCCGTCAAGAATGAAGCCCCGCTCGCAGTCCGGCTGTGCAATCCGGTTCTGGATCATGGCGACGATGATTGGATCAGGAACAAACTGCCCCTTCTCCATGATCGCCTTGGCTTCGTTTCCGATATCAGATCCCGCCGCAACTTCTGCACGCAGCATGTCGCCAGTCGAAATCTGCTTGAAGCCATACAGGCTCTCAAGCCGCTTGGCCTGAGTTCCCTTACCGGCCCCGGGAGGCCCAAGAAGAATGATGTTCATCGACGTTTCATGCCTCCCTGTACGCCGCCACGTGAACCACGGCTACGCTGCTTGCGGATCAGTCCCGAATACTGGTGAGCAACCAGATGCGATTGGATCTGCGTCACGGTATCAATCGTCACAGAGACGATGATGATCAGGCTTGTGCCACCAAAATAGAACGGCACGTTATATTTGCTGATCAGGATTTGCGGCAACAGGCAGACCACAATAAGATACAGTGCACCGATTGCTGTCAGGCGGGACAGGATCTTGTCGAAATACGTGGCCGTACTCGCACCTGGACGGATACCCGGGATGAAGCCCCCCTGCTTGCGCAGGTTCTCGGCCGTTTCTTCGGGATTGAACGTGATCGCCGCATAGAAATAGGAGAAGAACAGGATCATCGCGGCATAGAACAGCATGTACAGCGGCTGTCCCTGCCCCAACTGCTGGCCCAGAACCGAAAGCCATCCCGGCATCGAATGCCCGTTCATGAAGCCGGAAATGGTCACCGGAATCAGAAGAACGGAAGATGCGAAGATCGGCGGAATGACGCCGGCCGTATTGACCTTCAGCGGCATATGCGTGGAGTCACCGCCAAAAATGCGGTTTCCAACCTGACGCTTGGGATACTGGATCACCACACGGCGCTGCGCCTGCTCCATGAAGACGATGAAGCCAATCACCGCAATCGCCAGAACCAGGAAAATCACAACGAAAATAGGCGACAGCGCCCCTGTCCGTCCAAGTTCGAAAAGACTGGCCATGGCATGCGGCAGGTTTGCAACGATACCCGCGAAAATGATGAGGGAAATCCCATTCCCTACACCACGGGACGTGATCTGCTCTCCGAGCCACATCAGGAACATCGTGCCGCCCACAAGCGTCACGACGCAGGATGCAATGAAGAACATCCCGGGGGCCACCACAGCGCTCGCACCATGCGCCGTCATGTTCTCAAGCCCGACAGCGATGCCATAGGCCTGAAAAAGAGCAATGAAGACCGTAAGATAGCGCGTGTACTGGTTGAGCTTCTTACGACCCGCCTCACCTTCCTTCTTCATGGCTTCCATGGACGGAAGCGCCGTGGAAAGAAGCTGGATGATGATCGAGGCACTGATATACGGCATGATGTTCAGAGCGAACACGGTCATACGCCCGAGCGCACCACCCGTGAACATGTCGAACATCCCCAGGATACCACCCTGATGCTGGGCCAGAAGCTGTCCCATCACGGTCGCATCAACACCGGGAACCGGAATATACGTGCCAAGCCGGTAGACGATCAGCGCACCAAGCGTGAACCAGATGCGCTTCTTGAGTTCGGTCGCCTTGGAAAACGAACTCATATTGAGATTGGCGGCGAGCTGCTCTGCTGCGGAAGCCATCCACCTGTCCTTTCATGAAAACAGCGTCGCCGCACGAGAGCACGGGACGCTGTTCACTATCTAACCCTATCCCGGGAAAAACCCAGGAAAGAAATCTCAGGCCTCAGCCTGAGCTTCCTTCTTGGCTTCGAGTACCTTCACGGTACCACCGGCCTTCTCGACAGCAGCCAGAGCTGCAGCAGAGGCACCGGCAACTTCGATGGTCACGCCATGCGAAAGTTCACCATGGGCAAGAAGACGGACACCGGCCAGCTTGCTACCGTTGACGAGACCAGCCTTGCGCAGGGACTCTTCATTGACGGTTGCAGCCTTGTCCAGCTTGCCGCTTTCGATCGCCTTGGAGATCGCGCCGAGGTTCACCGGAGCATATTCCTTGCGGAAAATGTTCACGAAGCCACGCTTCGGCATACGACGGTACAGCGGAAGCTGACCACCCTCGAAGCCGTTGAGGGACACGCCCTCACGAGCCTTCTGACCCTTGACGCCACGACCCGACGTCTTGCCCTTGCCGGACCCGATGCCACGTCCAAGACGCTTCTTGCGATAACGAGAATCCTCGTTGTCACGCAGTTCGTTGAGGTTCATTTCAACCCTCCACCTTGATGAGGTGGGCAACCTTGCGGATCATTCCACGCACGGCCGGAGTATCCTCCAGCGTACGCGTGGAACCAATTCCACGCAGACCAAGACCGGTGATAGTCTCGGCCTGGCCCGGTTTACGACCGATGACCGAAGCGATCTGCGTAACCTGGACGGTCTTGCCGTTCTCAGCCATTTGTCACCTCCGCTTCCGTCTGGCTCTGCTCGCGCTTGCCAAACAGTTCAGCAGCCTTCTTGCCGCGACGGGATGCAACATGACGCGGGCTGCTGGCCTTTTCGAGCGCAGCAAATGTCGCCTTGATCATGTTGTGTGGGTTACGCGTCCCGAGGCTCTTGGCCACAACGTCATTGACGCCGAGGCTTTCGAACACCGCACGCATCGGACCACCGGCGATGATACCCGTACCGGCTTCAGCCGCACGGACAACAACCTTGCCGGCACCGTAGTGACCGAACGTATCGTGATGAAGGGTACGACCCTCCTTCATCGGTACGCGGATCATCGTGCGCTTGGCGCGCTCGGTTGCCTTGCGGATCGCCTCGGGAACTTCACGGGCCTTACCCGCACCGTAACCAACACGACCCTTCTGGTCACCGACAACCACGAGGGCGGCGAACGCAAAACGGCGACCACCCTTCACGACCTTGGCGACACGGTTGATGGTTACGAGCTTGTCGACCAGATCATCGCCCTGCTCGCGCTCACGACCACCACGGCCGCCTTCTCTTGGCTCACGTGCCATGTGTGATCCTCCTTAGAACGAGAGTCCGCCCTCACGGGCAGCCTCTGCCAGGGCTTTGACCCGGCCATGATACAAATAAGAGCCGCGGTCGAACACGACGGTCTTGACGCCAGCTGCAACACCGCGCTCGGCAATCAGCTTGCCGATAACCGTAGCCGCAGAGACATCGGCGCCGGTCTTGCCAGCGTCACGCAGCGTCTTTTCCAGCGTGGAAGCGCTGGCAAGCGTGCGACCCTGTGCGTCGTCGATGATCTGGGCGTGAATGTGCTTGCTGGAACGGAAGACCGACAAACGCGGCCGGCCGCCGCTCTTGCGACGAAGCTGGAAGCGCAGCCGCTGACGGCGACGTTCCTGCAATCCTTGCTGCGATGCCATTACTTCTTCTTACCTTCCTTACGACGCAGAACCTCGGTGTCGTACCGAACACCCTTGCCCTTGTAAGGCTCAGGCTTGCGGAAGCTGCGAATATCGAGCGCAACCTGACCAACACGCTGCTTGTCGTTACCTTCAACGACAATCGCGGTCGGACGCGGAGTGGTGATCTTGATGCCTTCCGGAATCGGATAGACAACATCATGCGAGAAGCCGAGGTTCATCACCAGGTTGGAACCCTGAACAGCAGCACGGAAACCCGTACCCTGAATTTCAAGACCCTTGGTGAAGCCGTCCGACACGCCCTTGACCGTATTGGCGATCAGAGCGCGGGTGGTTCCCCACATGGTCCAGTTTTCCCGGGAGCGACGACCAACAGGAGCAACGGAAACATTGCTCCCTTCGATCTTGACTTCCACATGACGGGATACCGGAACGCTCAGTTCACCCAGCTTGCCCTTGGCCTTGAATACGCCATCAGCAACGGACACCTGCACGCCAGTCGGAACTTCGACGGGATATTTACCTACGCGAGACATGCGATCCTCCTTAGAAGACGCGGCAGAGGACCTTGCCGCCAACGTTGGCAGCGCGAGCCTCGACGTCCGACAGGACGCCACGCGGGGTGGACAGGATCGACACACCAAGGCCGGCATAAACGCGCGGAAGTTCCTTGATCTTCGAGTAGACGCGACGGCCGGGCTTGGAAACGCGATGGATTTCCTTGATGACCGGCTGGCCTTCTACATACTTCAGCTCAATGCGGAGCTGTGCAACACCCTTGCGGAGTTCTTCAGCAGCGAAGCCACGGATGTAGCCCTCACGCTTCAGAGCTTCCAGAACGCTTGCGCGCAGCTTGGATGCAGGCGCAACGCAGACAGCATGACGGGCACGCTGCGCATTGCGGATCCGGGTCAGCATATCGCCCAGTGGATCAGACAAAGACATTCGATCTACCCTTTACCAGCTCGACTTGACCATGCCAGGAATCTGGCCGGCGGAGGCAAGGTCACGCAGAGCGATACGGCTCAGCTCGAACTTGCGATAGTTGGCACGGGGGCGACCAGAAAGCTTGCAACGCAGGCGGACGCGCGTAGCGGATCCATTGCGTGGCATCTGGGCCAGCTTGAGGGTCGCATCAAAGCGGTCTTCAACCGACAGAGTGCGATCCTTGATGATGTTCTTGAGAGCGGTCCGCTTTTCCTTATCGCGCTTCACCAGGGCAGCGCGATGGTTATTACGGTTTACCGCTGAGACCTTCGCCATCTCGAATTTTCTCCCGGAACCTGTCAGGCCTATCCCGACGGTTTTCCAATCAGCGTGTCTATAAAGGAAAGCGGCCTTCCAATGGAAGGCCGAATCCTGATTTTAACCGTGATCGGTCTGAAAAATTATGGATCAGCCGTTGAACGGCAGATCAAAGGCCTTCAGCAGGGCCTTTGCTTCAGCATCAGACTTGGCGCTGGTCACGAAAATGATGTCCATGCCGCGGACGGCATCGATCTTGTCATATTCGATCTCAGGAAACACGATCTGTTCCTTGATGCCCATGGCGAAGTTGCCATGTCCATCAAAGCCCTTGTTTGCCGGCAGACCGCGGAAATCGCGGATACGCGGCATGGCGATCGTCACCAGACGGTCAAGAAACTCGTACATGCGGGCACGACGGAGCGTGACCTTGCAGCCGATGGGCAGACCTTCACGGATCTTGAAGCCGGCAATAGCCTTGCGAGCAAGGGTCTTGACGGGCTTCTGACCGGAAATGACGGTCATTTCCGCAACAGCGGCATCAAGCTTCTTCTGGTCGCCGGCGGCTTCACCAACACCCATGTTCAGCACGATCTTCTCGAGCTTCGGAACCTGGAGTTCGTTGGCGTAACCGAACTGCTCGCGCAGCTGCTTCTTCAGAACGTCTTCGTAACGCTGGTGCAGACGCGGCAAAGCGTTTTTATATTCGCTCATTGTTGCGCTCCTCAGCCTTCGATCACTTCGCCGGTTGCCTTGGCAACGCGAACCTTGCGACCGTCTTCCAGAATACGGAAACCGACGCGCGTCGGCTTGCCGCTCTTCGGATCAACCAGCTTCAGGTTGGACAGGTGGATCGGCATTTCGCGCTCGATGATCCCACCTTCTCCGCCCATGCGGTTGGGCTTCGTGTGACGCTTGGCAACTGCCACGCCACGCACAACAGCCTTCTCGGCCTTCGGCATCACGGCGAGAACTTCGCCGCGAACGCCACGGGACTTGCCGGAGAGGACCAGAACCTGGTCACCCTTCTTGATACGAGCAGCCATTACAGCACCTCCGGAGCCAGCGAGATGATCTTCATGAACTTACGCGCACGCAGCTCACGAACCACCGGGCCAAAGATACGCGTACCAATCGGCTCCTGCTGCTTGTTCAGCAGAACGGCAGCATTCTTGTCGAAGCGGATTGCGGAGCCATCTGCACGACGGACCGGGTAGGAGGTGCGAACGATAACGGCCTGATGGACGTCACCCTTCTTCACCTTGCCGCGGGGAATTGCTTCCTTGACGGACACGACAATGACGTCGCCGACCGAGGCGGTCTTCCGCTTGGAACCGCCCAGCACCTTGATGCACTGCACCCGACGTGCGCCGGAATTGTCGGCGACGTCCAGGTTGGTCTCGGGATGAATCATGTGTCTACCCCCTTAAGCGCTGACGGAAGAGGAGGCAGCAGCCAGGTCCTCTCCGTTGCGCGACACGACAGACCACGTCTTGCGCTTGGAGATCGGTGCGCATTCTTCAATGCGGACCAGATCGCCCGTCTGGCAGACGTTCTCTTCGTCATGAGCCGCATACTTCTTGGAGCGGCGAATAAACTTCTTGTAGAGCGGATGCATGATGCGACGATCGACAAGAACGGTAACCGTCTTGTCCATCTTGTCGCTCGTGACCCTACCCGTCAGGACGCGCCTTGGCATCGTCCGTCTCCTCTCAGGACTTAGCGGCGGACGTTTTGGCGCCCGCACGGTTCTTCGATTGATGAGCCAGTGTCTTGATACGTGCTACTGCACGGCGCACGACCTTGACGCGGCTTGTGTTCTCCGACTGCCCAGTGGCAGCCGAAAAACGGTGGTTGATCTGTTCGCGCTTGAGATCGAGCAGAAGAGCGTTCAGCTCGTCCTCGCTCTTCGCGCGCAGATCGGCAGGCTTGTACGTGTCGGCCATTACGCGTCTCCGATACGCTGAACGAACTTGGTCTTGATCGGAAGCTTTGCAGCACCCAGGCTCAGGGCCAGCTTGGCAACCTCAGGCGGAACGCCTTCGATCTCGAACAGGATACGACCCGGCTTGACACGTGCTGCCCAGTACTCGGGGTTACCCTTACCGGAGCCCATACGCACTTCTGCAGGCTTTGTCGAGACCGGAGTGTCCGGAAAGATACGAATCCACACACGACCAGCACGCTTCATGGCACGCGTGATCGCACGACGGGAGGCTTCGATCTGGCGAGCGGTGATCCGCTCCGGCTCCAGCGCCTTCAGGCCGAAGGCACCGAAGTTGAGCTGGGTTCCGCTTTTCGCCAGACCGTGAATGCGGCCCTTGTGGGCCTTACGAAACTTTGTCCGCTTCGGGGAAAGCATGTTGTTAAATCCTCAAATCAGCACCAGCAATGGAACTGTGAGCTTTCGCTCACAGTCTTAGCGCTGGGGAGCCTGCTCCGCAGCACGACGATCCTGTGCCAGCGGGTCATGAGCCAGGATCTCACCCTTGAAGATCCATACCTTCACACCGCAGGTGCCATACGTTGTCTTGGCGGTTGCCGTACCGTAATCGATGTCGGCGCGAAGCGTATGCAGGGGAACGCGTCCCTCACGATACTTCTCGGCACGAGCGATTTCAGCACCACCCAGACGACCACCGCAGGTGATCCGGATGCCCTGGGCACCAAGACGCATTGCGGACTGAATTGCGCGCTTCATGGCACGACGGAAAGCAACACGACGTTCCAGCTGCTGAGCGATGTTCTCGGCAACGAGGGTCGCATCGATTTCCGGCTTGCGGATCTCGACGATGTTCAGCGCCACGTCGGTCTTCGCCATACGGCTCAGTTCCTTGCGGAGCGCGTCGATGTCCTGGCCCTTCTTGCCGATCACGACGCCCGGACGGGCGGCGTAGATCGTCACGCGAGGCTTCTTGGCCGGACGCTCGATAACAACGCGGGACACGCCTGCGCCGGACAGCTTGCGACGCAGGAATGCACGAAGCTTCAGGTCTTCATGCAGCAGACGTGCGTAGTCTTGACCGGCGTACCAGCGGCTGTCCCAGGTACGGTTGACGCCGAGCCGAAGCCCGATCGGATTGACCTTGTGTCCCATGGATCAGGCTGCCTTCTGCTCTTTGTTGGTTCCGCGAGACGGCTTCGTCTCTTCCGGTGCTTCTGCACGCTCGGCAACAACAATCTTCAGGTGGCTGAAGAACTTCTCGACGCGAGCGGAACGGCCACGGCCACGAGCGTGGAAACGCTTCATGACGATGGACTTGCCCACTTCTGCCGTCTTGACCACCAGCTGATCGACATCGAGCTGGTGATTGTTCTCAGCGTTGGCCACGGCGCTCTCAAGAGTCTTCTTGACCTGCTGCGCGATACGACGACGCGAGAAGGTCAGAGCGGCGATAGCCTTGTCAGCCGGCTGGTTGCGGATCATTGCCGCGACCAGGTTCAGCTTGCGCGGGCTGACGCGGATGTTGCGGGCAACTGCCTGCGCTTCCGTATCAGCGAGCGTGCGGATGTGCTTCGGCTTGCTCATTTTCAGCCCCGCTTCGACTTCTTGTCAGAGCCATGACCGGTGTAGGTCCGCGTCGGCGAGAACTCACCGAACTTGTGACCGACCATGTTCTCCGTGACCTGCACAGGCAGGAACTTGTGACCATTATAGACGCCGAACGTAAGCCCGACGAACTGCGGAAGGATCGTCGAACGACGCGACCAGATCTTGATCACTTCATTACGACCCGAAGCGCGGGACGCTTCAGCCTTACCGAACAGATACCCGTCAACGAACGGGCCCTTCCAGACGGAACGTGCCATCTCTGTTTGCCCCCTCTTACTTGCCGGACTTACGGCGACGGATGATCAGGCTATCCGTCTTCTTGTTAACACGCGTCTTGTAACCCTTGGTCGGAACACCCCACGGCGTAACCGGATGACGGCCACCAGAGGTCCGGCCTTCACCACCACCATGCGGATGGTCAACCGGGTTCATGACAACGCCACGGTTATGCGGGCGACGTCCGAGCCAGCGGGAACGCCCGGCCTTGCCCATGTGCTGGTTCATGTTGTCCGGGTTGGACACGGCACCAACGGTTGCCATGCATTCACCGCGAACGAGACGCAGCTCACCGGACTGCAGCTTAACCTGCGCGTAGCCGGCATCCTTGCCGACCAGCTGGGCATACGTGCCAGCGGAGCGGGCCAGCTTGCCACCAGCGCCCTGCTTCAGCTCGATGTTATGCACGATCGTTCCAACCGGCATTGCACCCAGCGGCATGGCGTTGCCAGGCTTGACGTCCGTATGGGCGCCGGAAATGACGCGATCGCCAACCTTCACGCGCTGCGGAGCAAGGATGTAGGCGAGTTCGCCATCTTCATACTTGATCAGCGCAATGAATGCCGTGCGGTTCGGATCGTATTCGAGACGCTCGACCGTTGCGGCCACATCGAACTTGCGACGCTTGAAGTCGACATAACGATAGGACTGCTTGTGCCCGCCGCCACGGAAGCGAACCGTGGTACGGCCGTGATTGTTACGGCCGCCCGACTTGTTCTTGCCTTCCGTCAGCTGCTTGACCGGCTTGCCCTTGAAGAGCTCGCTGCGGTCAATCAGCACGGTGCCGCGTGTGCTCGGCGTCGTGGGATTAAAGTGCTTGAGTGCCATGGTATCCTACCCCG
This sequence comes from Gluconobacter roseus, assembly GCF_046058915.1. GTDB lineage: Bacteria > Pseudomonadota > Alphaproteobacteria > Acetobacterales > Acetobacteraceae > Gluconobacter > Gluconobacter roseus_A. The sequence goes on along the minus strand of NZ_CP175538.1, from coordinate 2,570,971 downwards.
CGTCAGCCCAGCTTGGCTGTAAGGTCAATGGACTGACCTTCAGCAAGCTGTACATACGCCTTCTTGATGTCCGAGCGACGGCCGGGACGACCCTTGACGCGCTTGACTTTGCCCTTCTGGACCAGCGTGTTCACGCCAGTAACCTTCACGTTGAAGAGCTTCTCAACCGCAGCCTTGATCTGAGGCTTCGTCGCACCGGGAGCGACCTTGAACACCACCTGGTTACGCTCGGAAAGAAGCGTAGCCTTTTCGGTGATCAGCGGTGCACGGACCACGTCGTACAGGGCTTCCTGCGACATGTTCTGTGCCGTCTTGTGTGCGTTCATGACGGTATTGGTGGTCATGCCAGACGCTCCTTAAGACCCTCAAGACCGGCGCGGGTGATGACCAGCACGTCGTGGTTGAGGATGTCATAGACGTTTGCACCAATGGTCGGCAGAACGTCGATCTTCGGCAGATTGGCGATTGCACGAGCGAACTGCTCGTCAACAGCGCCATCAACGATCAGCGCGGACGTCCAGCCCAGGGCCTTGATCTTCGCTGCGGCTTCACGGGTCTTGGTGACACCGTTGGCTGCATCGAGAACGATCAGCTTGCCCTCGGCTGCCTTCTGCGACAGGGCGCAGATCAGGCCGAGACGACGGACCTTCTTGGGAAGGTCATAGCCGTGGTCGCGAACGACCGGACCATGGACAACGCCACCCGTACGGAACTGCGGTGCGCGCAGGGAGCCCTGACGGGCAGAACCCGTGCCCTTCTGGCGGTAAGGCTTCTTGGTCGTGCCAGAAATCTCACCCATGCCCTTCGTACGGTGCGTACCGGCACGGCGCTTTGCGAGCTGCCAGTGCACAACACGTGCCATGATGTCAGAGCGCGGCGTGACCGCGAAAATCTCTTCCGGAAGCGCGACAGAGCCTGCGCTACCGTTATCGAGGGTCTTGATATCGTATTCCATGCCCCTCGTCCTCAACCGGCGGCCGCCACTGTTGCTGCCGGATACGGCGCATCAGCATGGCGAGCCTTCTTGATTGCATCGCGAATCAGCACAAGGCCGTTCTTCGCACCAGGAATTGCACCCCTGACCATGATCAGGTTGCGCTCTTCATCCACGGCAGCGATCTCAAGGTTCAGCGTGGTAACACGCTCGTCACCCATGTGACCTGCCATCTTCTTTCCCTTGAAGACCTTGCCAGGATCCTGGCGCTGGCCCGTAGAACCATGGGAACGGTGGCTGATGGAGACGCCGTGGGACGCTTCGAGGCCTGCGAAGTTATGACGCTTCATAACACCCGCAAAACCCTTACCCTTGCTCTGGCCCGTGACGTCAACTTTCTGTCCCACAACGAAGTGAGCAGCGGACAGCTTGGTTCCAGCTTCCAGCAGGGCGTCTTCGGAGACGCGGAACTCTGCCAGATGCTTCTTTGGCTCGACCTTGGTCCGGGCGAAATGGCCACGGTTCGCCTTGGTGACATTCTTCACCTTGGCATTACCAAGTCCGAGCTGAATGGCGGTGTAGCCATCGCGCTCGTTCGTGCGGGCATCCACAACCTCGACATTGTCAAGGTGAAGGACCGTCACAGGCACATGCGTGCCATCTTCCTTAAACAGCCGGGTCATACCCAGCTTCTTTGCAATCAATCCGGTTCGCATCGTCTGGACCTTAGAGTTTGATCTCGACGTCCACGCCAGCGGCGAGGTCGAGCTTCATGAGGGCGTCCACGGTCTGCGGGGTCGGCTCGACAATGTCGAGCAGCCGGCGGTGAGTCCGAATTTCGAACTGTTCGCGGCTTTTCTTATCCACGTGTGGCGAGCGGTTCACCGTGAACCGTTCGATATGCGTCGGCAGCGGGATCGGACCCCGAACCCGCGCACCCGTACGCTTCGCCGTGTTTACGATCTCCTTGGTGCTGTTGTCCAGCACGCGATGATCGTACGCCTTAAGGCGAATGCGGATGTTCTGGTTGTCCATGTTCTTGTTCGTCCAACTCAAAAATTCGGGTGTCGTCCTACTGCCATTGCCCCTGAAAGGGAACCCCGGTCAGAAAAAATCTGACCGGGGCTGTCAAAGCCAACGGCTAAACGCAGGACTTAGGCGGTGATGGAAGAAACCACACCGGCACCCACGGTACGGCCACCTTCGCGGATAGCGAAGCGCAGGCCTTCGTCCATGGCGATCGGAGCGATCAGCTCCACGTCCATGGCAACGTTGTCACCCGGCATGACCATTTCCGTGCCTTCCGGCAGCGTCACGACGCCCGTGACGTCGGTCGTACGGAAATAGAACTGCGGGCGGTAGTTCGTGAAGAACGGCGTGTGACGGCCACCCTCTTCCTTCGTGAGGATGTAAGCCTCAGCCTTGAACTTCTTGTGCGGCGTGATGGAGCCAGGCTTTGCCAGAACCTGGCCACGCTCGACGTCTTCACGCTTCGTGCCACGAACCAGCGCACCGATGTTGTCACCGGCTTCACCGCGATCGAGCAGCTTGCGGAACATCTCGACGCCCGTAACGGTCGTCTTGACGGTGTCCTTCAGGCCGACGATTTCGACTTCGTCACCCACGTTGACAACGCCGCGCTCGACACGACCCGTGACAACCGTACCACGACCCGAGATCGAGAACACGTCTTCGATCGGCATCAGGAACGGGCGGTCAACCGGACGCTCCGGCTGCGGGATGTAGGCGTCAACCTGCGTCATCAGTTCGAGAACGCGGTCTTCACCGATGGACGGATCGCCATCTTCCAGCGTCACAAGAGCGGAGCCCTTGACGATGGGGATATCGTCGCCCGGGAACTGGTAGGAAGACAGAAGCTCACGAACTTCCATTTCCACGAGCTCAAGCAGCTCCGGATCGTCAACCTGGTCAACCTTGTTCAGGAACACGACCAGTGCCGGCACACCAACCTGACGGGCAAGCAGGATGTGCTCGCGGGTCTGCGGCATCGGACCATCAGCAGCGGACACGACGAGGATCGCGCCGTCCATCTGAGCTGCACCCGTGATCATGTTCTTCACGTAGTCAGCATGACCCGGGCAGTCGACGTGAGCGTAGTGACGGTCAGCCGTCTCGTACTCAACGTGAGCTGTGGAAATGGTGATACCACGGGCGCGCTCTTCCGGAGCCTTGTCGATCTGGTCGTACGCGCTGTAGGTGGCGCCGCCGGTCTTAGCCAGCACCTTGGTGATTGCAGCAGTCAGCGAGGTCTTGCCGTGATCGACGTGACCGATGGTGCCGATGTTGCAGTGCGGCTTCGTCCGCTCGAATTTAGCCTTTGCCATCGTCTTTCTCCAAAACCCCGCTCCACCTGGAACGGGAGTAAGACTGAAAGTTCAAACCAGTCAGTGCACGATCCTGAGATCGACACACTGCCGGAAGCCCTTTAACGGGTTCTGATTACCAGCGATAGTGGCTGAATGCCTTGTTGGCTTCAGCCATGCGGTGCGTGTCTTCGCGCTTCTTGACAGCGGAGCCACGGTTGTTGACCGCATCCATCAGTTCGTTGGACAGACGCTCCTGCATCGTGTTCTCGCCACGCTTGCGGGAGGCATCGATCAGCCAGCGGATCGCGAGAGCCTGACGGCGCTCGGCGCGGACTTCAACCGGAACCTGATAGGTTGCGCCACCGACGCGACGCGAGCGGACTTCAACCGCAGGCTTCACGTTATCCAGAGCCGAGTGGAACATGGCCACCGGATCTGCAGTCGTGCCGCCGCGACGGCGCATGACTTCGAGAGCACCGTAAACGATGCCTTCGGCAGTGGATTTCTTACCATCGTACATCAGCGCATTCATGAAGCGCGTAATGACGACGTCTCCGAACTTCGGATCGGGAAGGATCTCGCGCTTTACAGCGCGGTGACGGCAACTCATTCCAAATACCTCTTACTTCGGACGCTTCGCGCCATACAGCGAACGACGCTGACGACGCTTGGCGAGACCCTGTGTATCAAGCACACCACGCAGGATGTGATAACGGACGCCAGGAAGATCCTTCACGCGGCCACCACGGATCAGAACAACACTGTGTTCCTGAAGGTTGTGGCCTTCACCCGGAATGTAGCTCACGACCTCATACCCGTTGGTCAGACGCACCTTGGCGACCTTACGCAGAGCGGAGTTCGGCTTCTTCGGCGTTACGGTATACACACGCGTGCAAACGCCGCGCTTCTGCGGGCAGCCCTGCAGTGCGGGGACCTTGTTCCGCTTTGCGGCCGGCTCACGGCCGTTCGCGATCAACTGGTTGATGGTCGGCATGCGCCCTTCCCAATCCTTGTCCTATTTCAGACAGCAACATTGCTGTTTCTGTCGTGACATTTGTTCCAACCGACATGCGGTAGGACCGCCTGCCATTTCCACATCGTGAAAAGGAAACAGCCTGAGCTGTTCCCTTCTCTCTTTAGCGTGCGGCCTTGGCATTTCCTCCTGAGAGAATAGCGGCACCGCATGCGATTCTTTAAACTTCGTCGGCTTTTTCAGCCTTCCGGGAAGGCAGTAGCCGAGGGCGCGGAACCTACGAAGGGTTCGACGCCAAGTCAAGTGGTTCAGCCGAAATGGCCCGATTCTGCAAAGAAAGTTTGTGGAATCGGGCTGAAACGGATCCCTGCCCCGTTTAAAAGCAGGGACCCTGTTCCTCATTCTGCGGCATCTTCTACAGCTGCAGGAGATGTTCCGCCGACGCGCTGACGGTCCTGGCTTGCAGCGATGCCCCGCAGGCGGTTCATCACGCTGCCCGTTCCTGCCGGGATCAGACGCCCGACAATCACGTTCTCCTTCAGACCATTAAGCGTGTCCACCTTGCCCGACGTTGCCGCATCCGTAAGGACACGTGTGGTCTCCTGGAAGGAGGCCGCCGAGATGAAGGACTGCGTCTGCAGAGACGCCTTGGTGATGCCCTGCAGAACCGGCATGGCCCTTGCAGGCGTATCCCCGTTCTCCATGAGACGCTGGTTTTCACCCTCGTACTCGATACGGTCCACCGTCTCGCCGATCAGATAGGTCGAATCACCCGGCTCAAGGATTTCCACCTTCTGCAGCATCTGACGAACAATGACTTCAATGTGCTTGTCATTGATCTTCACGCCCTGCAGTCGATAGACGTCCTGGATCTCGTTGACGAGATAGTCGGACAGCGCCTCGACACCCATGACCTTGAGAATGTCATGCGGCACGCGCGGACCATCGACCAGCGGATCGCCCTTCTGGACAAAGTCGCCTTCCTGAACGGAAACGTGCTTGCCCTTCGGGATGAGGTACTGGGTCTCTTCACCCGTATCGTCGTTCTTGACGATAACGCAGCGCTTGGACTTGTAGTCCTTCCCGAATTCGATGCGGCCTTCACCTTCGGCGATGATCGCATGATCCTTCGGACGACGTGCTTCGAAGAGTTCTGCCACACGCGGCAGACCACCCGTAATATCACGCGTCTTGGACCCTTCACGGGGAATACGAGCCAGCACGTCACCGGCATTGACCTCTGCTCCGTTCTCCACCGACAGAATACTGTCCGGAGAGAGGAAGTAGCGGGCGTCATTGCCATTGGCGAGCTTGACGACGTTGCCGGAAGCATCCTTGAGCTGCAGACGCGGACGCAGATCCACACCCTTGGCTGCCTGCTTGTAGTCAACGACGACCTTCGAGCTCAGACCCGTGACTTCATCCATGCGCTCAACGAGCGTGATGCTGTCGATCAGGTCGAGATACTCGACGGTACCAGCCTGCTCGGTGATGATCGGCAGGGTGTACGGGTCCCACTCGGCCATCTTCTGGGTCCGCGTCACCGCTTCGCCTTCCGAGACCATCAAACGCGCACCGTAAGGCACACGATAGCGGGCACGTTCCACGCCGTTCTCGTCGGTCAGCAGGATCTCGCAGTTACGCGACATCACAACCAGAACCTTCTGCGAATTCTCGACAACGTTCCGGTTCTTGATCGTCACGATACCGTCGCGGGATGCTTCAACCGTCGACTGCTCGGCGCCACGCGTTGCTGCACCACCAATATGGAAGGTACGCATCGTCAGCTGGGTACCCGGCTCACCAATGGACTGAGCGGCAATAACGCCGACAGCTTCACCAATGTTAACCGGCGTACCGCGAGCAAGATCACGGCCATAGCAGTGAGCGCAGATGCCCACGCGACTGTCACAGGTCAGGACCGAGCGGATATCAACGCTTTCCACGCCCGCCTTCTCGATCAGTTCAGCCTCGGCTTCCTCGATCAGCGTATTGCGCGGCAGGATGACGTCCTGCGTGACCGGATGCACGATGTCCTTGGACAGTGTACGGCCCAGGATACGCTCGGACAGGGAGGCGACGACTTCGCCGCTATCCATGACCGCACGGACAGTGAGACCGCGTTCCGTACCGCAATCCGGCTCGACGATGATGCAGTCCTGCGCCACGTCGACGAGACGACGCGTGAGGTAACCCGAGTTCGCGGTCTTCAGCGCCGTATCCGCGAGGCCCTTACGGGCACCGTGGCTGGAGGTGAAGTAATCGAGAACCGACAGGCCTTCTTTGAAGTTCGCGATAATCGGCTGCTCGATGATCTCGCCCGAAGGCTTCACCATCAGGCCGCGCATACCGGCGAGCTGCTTCATCTGGGCTGGCGACCCACGGGCACCGGAGTGGCTCATCATCCAGACCGAGTTTGTCGGCTTGCCGATGACCTGCTTGGAGATCTCCTTGAGCATCGCAGCCTGGACTTCGTCCGTGCAGCGTGACCAGGCGTCAACCACCTTGTTGTAGCGCTCGCCAGCCGTGATCAGACCGTCCTGATACTGCTGCTCGAACTCCTTGACCTCTTCCGACGTCTTGCCAACCAGCGTTGCCTTGGCTTCCGGGATGATCATGTCATCCTTGCCGAAGGAAATGCCGGCGCGGGCTGCATGACGGAAACCAAGTCCCATCAGACGGTCACAGAAGATCACCGCTTCTTTCTGACCACAGTGACGATAGACCGTGTCGATCACGTCGGACACGTTCTTCTTCGTCAGCTGCTTGTTGATCAGGCTGAACGGAATGGCCTGATGCTTCGGCAGGATCTGCGCGATCAGAGCACGACCCGGTGTCGTCAGAATTGTCTGACGAACAGGCTTGCCATCGGCATCGACCGTCGGCAGGCGCAGACGGATCTTGTCATGCAGCTTCAGCGAACCCGAGAGCATGGCGCTTTCGATTTCGGCGACATCAGAATAGGCCGGCGGAGCAGCCGTGACGACCTTGCCATCCTTGATGACAGCCTCGTCCGGCGTCTCGCGGTATTCCGGAACCTCAAGGCTCAGGTAATACAGACCAAGCACGATATCCTGGGACGGCACGATGATCGGCTTGCCGTTCGCGGGGCTGAGGATGTTGTTCGTGGACATCATCAGTACGCGGGCTTCAAGCTGGGCTTCGAGCGACAGCGGCACGTGAACGGCCATCTGGTCACCGTCGAAGTCGGCGTTGAACGCGGTGCAGACCAGCGGATGAAGCTGGATGGCCTTACCTTCGATCAGCGTCGGCTCGAACGCCTGGATACCCAGACGGTGAAGCGTCGGCGCGCGGTTCAGCATGACCGGATGCTCGCGGATCACCTCTTCGAGGATATCCCAGACTTCCGGACGCTCCTTCTCCACCATGCGCTTTGCAGCCTTGATGGTGGTGGCGTGACCGTACTTTTCGAGCTTCGAATAGATGAACGGCTTGAACAGCTCGAGCGCCATCTTCTTCGGAAGACCACACTGATGCAGCTTCAGTTCCGGACCAACCACGATGACCGAACGGCCAGAGTAGTCGACGCGCTTTCCGAGCAGGTTCTGACGGAAGCGGCCCTGCTTGCCCTTCAGCATGTCAGACAGCGACTTCAGCGGACGCTTGTTGGCACCCGTGATGGCACGACCACGACGGCCGTTGTCGAACAGGGCGTCAACAGCTTCCTGCAGCATGCGCTTTTCGTTGCGGACAATGATGTCCGGCGCACGCAGCTCGATCAGCCGCTTCAGACGATTGTTACGGTTGATGACGCGACGGTACAGGTCGTTCAGATCGGACGTCGCAAAACGGCCGCCATCCAGCGGCACCAGCGGACGCAGTTCCGGCGGAATGACCGGAACGATGTCCATGATCATCCAGTCCGGACGCGAGCCGCTTTCCACGAAGGCTTCGACCAGCTTCAGACGCTTGACAAGCTTCTTACGCGCGGCTTCCGAAGTCGCCTTGCGCAGCTTCTTGCGCATCATGGTCTTTTCAGAATCGCCTTCCATGACGTCAGCGTCATAATCGAACGGATCCGGCAGGCCCTTTTCCTTGGCCGCGAGGCTCAGGTCGCGTTCCTGGTCGTTCGGAATACCCCAGTCATAGCTGGAAAGTGCGCGCTTGATGGCTTCCGCACCGATTCCGACGTCGATACCCGCATCCGGATATTCATCCAGCAGATCTTCGCAGCGAATTTCGTCCAGCAGGTACTGGTCGCGCTTCTTGCCATTCTTGTAGGAATCGATCTGATCGGATTCACAGACGCCCTTGTCGAGCACCAGGAACTTCTCGAAATACAGAACCGGTTCGACGTCCTTGAGCGGCAGGTCCAGCATCGTGGCGATGCGGCTCGGCAGGGACTTCAGGAACCAGATATGTGCAACCGGAGAAGCCAGTTCGATGTGGCCCATGCGCTCACGGCGCACCTTGGCCAGCGTGACTTCCACACCGCATTTTTCGCAGACAATACCGCGGAACTTCATCCGCTTGTACTTGCCGCAAAGGCACTCGTAATCCTTGATCGGGCCAAAGATACGAGCACAGAACAGACCGTCACGCTCAGGCTTGAACGTCCGGTAGTTGATGGTCTCCGGCTTCTTGATTTCGCCGTAAGACCACGACCGCACCTGCTCGCTGGAAGCGAGCTGGATCTTGATCTGGTCGAAGGTCACCGACTGGCCGGTCTGACCCAGGATCTTCATGAGTTCGTTCATGCGCCGAAACCCCAATGTGTACCGCGGCGTCCCGCGGACACCTTAAAAATGAACCGTGGCGAGAAGGAGGGAGCGGGCAATTAAAGCCCGCTCTGCTCGAGTTCGACGTTCAGGCCGAGCGACTTCAGTTCCTTGATCAGAACGTTGAAGCTCTCCGGAATGCCGGCTTCGAAATCGTCCTGCTCGCGAACGATTGCCTCGTAGACCTTGGTACGGCCGGACACGTCATCCGACTTCACCGTCAGCATTTCCTGCAGCGTGTAGGCTGCACCGTATGCCTCAAGGGCCCACACTTCCATTTCACCAAAGCGCTGACCACCGAACTGCGCCTTACCACCCAGCGGCTGCTGCGTGACGAGCGAGTAAGGACCGATCGAACGGGCATGGATCTTGTCGTCGACAAGGTGATGCAACTTCAGCATGTAGATGTAGCCAACCGTCGTCTGACGCTCGAACGGCTCACCCGTACGACCATCGATCAGCTGCGACTGGCCCGACTTGTTGACGCCGGCCTTCTCGAGCATCTCTTCGATGTCCGGGATGGAGGCGCCGTCGAACACCGGCGTTGCGATCGGCAGACCCTTGCGAAGGTTGTTCGCAAGCTCGATCAGCTGTTCGTTCGGCAGGGTCGCCACATCTTCGTTGAAGATGACATCGCCATAGACTTCGTGCAGGCGATCCAGCAGTTCCTGCTTGCGCTCACCGGTCCGCTGATACTCGTCCACCATATCGCCGATGCTTGCGCCGATATTGGCACAGGCCCAGCCCAGATGGGTCTCGAGGATCTGACCGATGTTCATGCGCGACGGCACACCCAGCGGGTTCAGCACGATGTCGACAGCCTGACCATTCTCAAGGAACGGCATGTCCTCGACCGGAACAACGCGGGAGACGACACCCTTGTTACCGTGACGACCGGCCATCTTGTCACCCGGCTGAAGCTTGCGCTTCACGGCAACGAAGACCTTGACCATCTTCATCACGCCAGGCGGCAGCTCGTCACCGCGCTGCAGCTTCTCGACCTTGCTGTCGAAACGCGCATCGATCCGGCGGGTCGCTTCCTTGAACTCACCGCGCAGCTTTTCAAGCTCTGCCATGACGTCGTCAGACGTGACCGTGATGCTGGCCCAGGTTGCGCGATGATGCTCGTCCAGAACCTCTTCCGTGATCGGCGTACCGGAGCGGATGCCCTTGAAGCCGGCACCGGCCGTCTGGCCAACCAGACGCTCACGCAGACGGTTGTAGAAGCTGCGCTCCTGAATACCACGCTCGTCGTCACGGTCCTTGGTGAGACGCTCGATTTCGGCGCGCTCGATGGCCATCGCACGCTCGTCCTTGTCCACGCCACGGCGGGAGAAGACGCGAACGTCGACAATCGTACCCGTCGTGCCAGGCGGCAGCTTCAGGGAGGTGTCACGGACATCGGAAGCCTTTTCACCGAAGATGGCGCGCAGAAGCTTCTCTTCCGGCGTCATCGGGCTTTCACCTTTCGGCGTCACCTTGCCAACGAGAATATCACCCGGGTTCACCTCGGCGCCGACATAGACGATACCGGCTTCGTCGAGGTTGCGCAGGGCTTCCTCACCGACATTCGGGATGTCGCGCGTGATTTCTTCCTGACCCAGCTTCGTATCACGAGCCATGACTTCGAATTCTTCGATATGGATCGAAGTGAAGACGTCATCACGGGCAATACGCTCGGAGATCAGGATGGAATCTTCGAAGTTGTAACCGTTCCAGGGCATGAACGCGACGAGCACGTTGCGACCCAGAGCCAGTTCACCCAGCTCGGTGGACGGACCGTCAGCGATGATGTCGCCGGCATGGACCGTGTCACCGACCTTCACCAGCGGACGCTGGTTGATGCAGGTGGACTGGTTGGAACGCATGTACTTGCGCAGACGGTAGATATCGACACCCTGCGTGGCACCGGCTTCATCCGTTGCACGGACGACGATACGGGCACCGTCGATCTGGTCAACCACGCCGCGGCGCTTGGCAACGATGGTCGCACCCGAGTCATGCGCAACGGCGGCTTCCATGCCGGTACCGACCAGCGGGGCATCAGCCTTTACCAGCGGCACAGCCTGACGCTGCATGTTCGCGCCCATCAGTGCACGGTTGGCGTCATCGTTCTCAAGGAACGGAATGAGCGCAGCGGCGACAGAAGACAAGCTGCTTCGGCGAAACGTCACAGGCCGTGACCTGCTCCGGCGGAACGACGCGGAAATCACCCGAGCGACGAACGGAAACGAGTTCGTCCGTCAGGCGACCCTGGTCGTTCTGCTTGGCATCAGCCTGGGCAACGACGAGCTTTTCTTCTTCCATGGCGGAAAGATATTTCCAGCCATCCTGAAGAACGCCCTCTTCCACCAGACGATACGGCGTTTCGATAAAGCCGTACTTGTTCACCTTGGCATAGGTCGACAGCGAGTTGATCAGACCGATGTTCGGGCCTTCCGGCGTCTCGATCGGGCAGATACGGCCGTAATGCGTCGGATGAACGTCACGGACTTCGAAGCCTGCGCGCTCACGGGTCAGACCGCCCGGGCCAAGCGCCGAAAGACGACGCTTGTGCGTCACTTCGGAGAGCGGGTTCGTCTGGTCCATGAACTGGCTGAGCTGCGAGGAGCCGAAGAACTCACGCACCGCAGCGGCAGCCGGCTTCGCGTTGATCAGGTCATGCGGCATGACCGTGTCGATGTCGACGGAACCCATACGCTCGCGGATGGCACGCTCCATGCGGAGCAGACCGACGCGATACTGGTTTTCCATCAGTTCGCCGACAGAGCGAACACGACGGTTACCAAGGTTGTCGATATCGTCGATCTGACCGCGACCATCCTTCAGGTCGCACATGATCTTGATCGTGCGCAGGATGTCTTCCTTGCGCAGCACGCGAAGGGTGTCCGGCGCGTCGACATCAAGACGCATGTTCATTTTCACACGACCGACCGCAGAAAGGTCATAGCGGCCCTGGTCGAAGAACAGACCATGGAACATGGCTTCCGCCGTTTCCTTGGTCGGCGGCTCGCCCGGACGCATAATGCGATAGATGTCGATCAGCGCTTCGTCACGGCAGCTGTTCTTGTCGGCAGCCAGCGTGTTGCGGATCCAGGGGCCGTGCGAACCGTCAACAGACAGCAGCGGAAGCTCCGTGATTCCCATTTCCTCGAGCGCGGCCAGACGGTCTTCCGTCAGTTCCTCGCCTGCTTCGCCATAAATCTCGCCCGTGTTCTCGTTCACGAGATCATAGGCCAGGAAACGTCCAAGGATATCGAGACGGCCAACCTGCACGACGCGGGTCTTTTCCGCGATCTTGCGGACCATACGCGCGGTCAGCTTGGCATCAGCCTCGGCAACCACTTCACCCGTGTCGGCATCGACCAGCGGGCTGAGCAGCTTCAGACCACGGAATGCATCCGGATCGAACGGACGCGCCCATTCGCCACCCAGACGGGTGAACGGCACGGCCTCATAGAAGTAGGACAGGATTTCGTCCTGATCCATGCCGCGGATATCGAGACCCTCAACATCGCCACCGTCCGCAATTTTCTGCTCACGCTGCGCGAGGTAGTTTGCACCTTCAAGCGCATAAAGAAGCGTGGTGACCGGCAGCTTGCGCTTGCGGTCAATACGGACATAGATCAGGTCCTTGGCGTCGAATTCGAAATCGAGCCAGGAACCACGATACGGAATGACGCGGGCAGCAAAGAGGTATTTGCCCGAAGAATGCGTCTTGCCCTTGTCGTGATCAAAGAACACGCCCGGGCTACGATGCATCTGCGAGACGATGACACGCTCGGTGCCATTGATGATGAAGGTGCCGTTATCGGTCATGAGCGGCATGTCGCCCATGTAAACCGGCTGCTCCTTCATGTCGTGGATCGAGCGTGAGCCCGTATCCTCGTCGATGTCCCATGTCGTCAGACGAAGAATGACCTTCAGCGGCGCTGCATAGGTCAGACCGCGCTGAATGCACTCTTCGACGTCATATTTCGGATCTTCGAATTCGTAGGACATGAAGTCCAGACGACCGCGACCCGCAAAATCGTTGATCGGAAAAACCGAACGGAAGACTTCCTGAAGCCCGGCATCCTGCCGGCTGTCAGGGCTCACGTTCATCTGCAGGAATGCCTCATCAGGAGGCGCGCTGCACGTCGATCAAATTGGGCATCGGCGCAATTTCGGGAATACGCCCGAAACTTTTGCGGATCCTTTTGCGTCCCGTGAACGATTTGGTGATCGCGTTCATCTCTTCTGCCCTCTGCACCAGACCTTCGAGTCGCCCGTAAACGGCGCTGGGAATTTGGCCCCAGCATTGCGGACGACCGGAACGACCGGTCATTATGAAATTTTCAGTACGTGGCGAGCCGCGCACTATACGCCCGTTTTGCTCCAACGGCAAATCGGGCGGGAACCGCATGCGATCCCCGCCCCATCTGTCTGCCAGGCAGAGGCTGCTCCGCAAACGATGCAGCCTGAAGTCAGTGAATTACTTGACTTCAACCTTGGCGCCGGCGTCTTCAAGAGCCTTCTTGATCTTGGCAGCTTCGTCCTTGGACGCGCCTTCCTTGACGGTCTTCGGTGCGCCTTCGACCAGGTCCTTGGCTTCCTTCAGACCCAGACCCGTGATGCCACGGACTTCCTTAATCACGTTGATCTTCTTGTCGCCGGCGTCAGCCAGGACAACCGTGAATTCGGTCTGCTCTTCAGCAGGGGCAGCAGCAGCGCCACCGGCAGCAGCAGCAACTGCAACCGGAGCAGCAGCGGAAACGCCCCACTTCTCTTCGAGCATCTTGGAGAGTTCTGCAGCTTCCAGAACGGTCAGAGCGGACAGCTCTTCAACAATCTTTGCCAGATCGGCCATGGTCTTATCCTAATATGATGTACTGTTGATCAGGTTCAAGCCTACGCCGCAGCGCAGACCTTCATTCTCAGGCGGCTTCTGCTTCGCCGGCCTTGGCATAGGCGCCAAAGACGCGAGCAAGCTGGCCAGCCGGCGCCTGGACAACACCTGCGATACGCGTGGCCGGGGTATTGATCATACCCACCAGCTTTGCGCGCAGCTCGTCCAGCGACGGCAGCTCGGCAAGGGCCTTGATTCCATCGACGCCAAGCGTCTGGGAACCGAGGGCGCCACCAAGCACCACCAGTTTGTCGTTCGTCTTGGCGAACTCGACGATCACCTTTGCCACTGCTGCCGGGTCCTCAGACCACGCAAGCGCGGTCGGTCCCTTGAGCAGCGGCGCGATGCCGTCGAATTGGGTCCCATCCAGAGCACGGCTGGCCAGCCGGTTCTTCGCAACCTTGTATGTCGCCCCTGCCGCACGAATGCGTCGACGCAGTTCCGTCACATCAGCAACCGTCAGACCCTTGTTCTGGGTGACGACAACCATGGACGTGCTGCCAAACACATCGGCGAGGAACTCAACAAAGGCCCGTTTTTCCGTACGGTCCAAAACCTGTCTCCTCGTCAGTCCGGCTTTCACCGAACCAGGTTACCCATGGAACCACCTCTTTCGAAGCGGTCCCGCTCGCCTGTCCACAGAAGTGAGCGAACCCAGCACATCGCAGCAGAGCCACAAATACTGTCGCCCCGTCTGACGCCCGCGATCCCGGAAGATCCTTAAGGCCCCGAAGGTCCACGTGCGGTCTTGGACAGGTTTGGAAGCAGCCCGCCGAAGCAGGCCACCCCTAAGCCATCATACCCGAAGGCATGACGTCATTTCGTGGAGGTCTTTCCCAGAAGGAAGACCTCCTGTCAATCAGGCTTCGAAGCTCGCAACATCAATGCGAACGCCGGGACCCATCGTGGAAGACAGGGCTGCCTTCTTCAGATACGTACCCTTAGCACCTGCCGGGCGAGCCTTCTGAACGGCATCGACCAGAGCGTTGATGTTCTCAACGAGCTTGGCTTCGTCGAAGGAAGCCTTGCCAACGCCGGCGTGGATGATACCGGCCTTCTCGGCGCGATACTCGACCTGACCGGACTTGGCGGCCGTGATGGCACCCTTGACGTCCATGGTCACCGTGCCGAGACGCGGGTTCGGCATCAGGCCACGCGGGCCGAGGATCTTACCCAGACGGCCCACGAGAGCCATCATGTCCGGCGTTGCGATGCAGCGGTCGAAATCGATTTCGCCAGCCTGGATCTTTTCAGCCAGATCTTCTGCACCAACAACTTCCGCACCAGCGGCTAGGGCTTCTTCAGCCTTGGGGCCACGGGCGAAAACGCCAACGCGAAGAGTCTTGCCCGTGCCGTTCGGCAGGGAGAGCAGACCACGGACCATCTGGTCGGCGTGACGCGGGTCGATGCCGAGGTTCAGCGACAGCTCAACGGTCTCGTCGAACTTTGCCTTGGCATTGCTCTTCACCAGAGCAACAGCCTCGGACAGACCATACGGCTTGTTGCGCTCGACGGTTGCGCGAGCAGCGTTCAGACGCTTGTTCTTGGCCATGATATCAGCCCTCCACCACGTTCAGGCCCATCGACTTGGCAGAACCGGCGAGCATGCGCACGGCACCGTCAATGTCGTTGGCGTTCATGTCCTTGAACTTCGTCTCAGCGATCTCGCGAAGCTGAGCCGTCGTCACGGAACCAACCGCAGCGGACTTGCCAACCGTCTGGCTGCCCTTGGAAATCTTGGCAGCCTTCAGCAGGAAGTACGTGTTCGGCGGCGTCTTCGTGATGAAGGAGAACGTGCGATCCGCATAGGCGGTGATGACCACCGGGATCGGCATGCCGGGCTCGAGCTGCTGGGTCTTGGCGTTGAACTCCTTGCAGAACTGCATGATGTTCAGGCCGCGCTGACCCAGAGCCGGACCAACCGGCGGAGAAGGATTGGCTTTACCAGCCGGGATCTGAAGCTTGATGTAGCCAACAACTTTTTTGGCCATATCCGGGACTCCCCTGTTTGTCGTTCCCGAACCGCGGTTCAACGGAGTCGGCCATGCCGGCTCCTCCCGCGTTCGAAGTGAGGCGGACCCCTAGACCAGTCAGGGCCGTTTCGTCAAGCCTTGCTGGACATTCGCGGACACCTGATCGCCGCGCAGATCATTGTCCAGCGGCTTGGCATGATTGTCGATGCCATTGACCGGCTTTGGAGTGCGCAGATTGTTATACTGAAGCGGACCGAACGGATCGATCTGCTTGATACCCGGCAGGTCAGCCGTGCTCCAGCCACCACCCAGGGCACGGACAAGACGCACGGAGGACTGGACCTGCGCCGTCTGCACCTCGACCTCGGCCAGACGCGCCTGAAGGGCATCCTGCTGTGCCACGAGGGCATCAAGATAGTTCGACAGACCGCCGGTATAGAGCGCCATGGTCATGTTCTGCGTCCGCAGCGCGGCTTCCACCGCTTTCTGCTGCTGGTCCTGTGCGATCTTGAACTGTCTTGTCTGCGTCAGACCATCCTCGACGTCCTGAAACGCCGAAAGGACCACGGAGCGGTAGTTATCCACCATCTCCCGGTACTGCGACCAGGACCGCTGCAGGGCCGCACGCCGCAGGCCACCCGTAAAGGCCGGTTCAACCGCCTGAACTGCAATCTTCCAGAACGCCCGGGAGATGCTGGCGAGATCGAACCCGCCGTCTTCGAACCCGCCCTCGGCGCTGAACGTGATGTGCGGATAGAACGCGGCGCGTGATACGCCGATCGCACGGGCCGACGCGGCCATCTGACGCTCGGCAATTGCGATATCCGGACGGCGCTCAAGCAGCGAGGCAGGCAGTCCGGCGTCGATTTTCACGACCCCGAAATGCATCTTCACGTCCTTGACGGGCGCAATATGGAAACCTGCGGGAGCCGTGTTCAGCAGAACCGCGATCGCATGTTCCATGACATTGCGCCGGGCGATCAGATTGCTTTTTCCGGCCTGCGCCGAATAAAGCTGCGTCTCCGCACGCGAGACATCGAGACCCGCACCGATCGACCCCGCCTGACGCAGTTCGGTGATTTCAACCGCAGCATGGAAGTAGCGGATGGAGTCATCATAGACCGCATTCTGCGCATCCAGTCCGCGCAGCGCGATGTAGTCTGACGCCAGTTCAGCCTCCAGGCTCAGTCGTGCGAGCGCATACTGACCAGCCGAAGCCTGTGCGAGGTTTTTCTGCATCCGCGTGGTATTGCGGATTGAATCCCAGAAATCCGGCTCCCACGTCGCAGCCCCGCTATAAGCCTGATTGGACTCATAGACGAGACTGCTGCTGGTGGCCGTGTTGTTATACAACCGGCCTACGGAACCCTTGTTGTCGCTCATGTGAGCAGCGCCGGTGACCTGCGGGTACAGACGGCTTTCCGTCTCACGGGCCACGTCACGGGCCTGCGTGAAGGCCTCTGCCTGTGCCTGCAGATCGGGATTGACGGCAAGCATGCGTCTTTCGAGCCCATCAAGGATGGGATCGTTGAACATAGTCCACCAGTCGCTGCGGACAGCACCATCCGCCGGCTGAGCGTTGACCATCAGCCCCTTCCCTTCCCAGCCGTCGGGATAGAGGAATTTCTGGGGATGATATTCCGGCGCCAGATCACATGAAGCCAGCCCGATGCAGAGCACGCCAGCCAGAGCCGTCGTGATTCGCCACCTGGAGCGGTTACGTCTGGAAGAGGCCGGGGTGGCTGGAGATGACTGGGAACATTCCGGTTTCATCAGCGAGATCCGGCCTCCTCAGGGTTTGCATCATGCTGACGGACAGGCTGCTGATCGGCATCCTGCTGCGCCTTGCTCGGCGTGTTGTATCCCGGTGTGGTCGGGACGATCTTGACCTCGTCCCCTTCCAGCAGATCAGCCGTAGGGTTGGCAACCACGCGGTCGTCTTTTGTAATACCGCTGAGCACCTGAACTGTCGTCCCGAAATTGATGCCGACTTTCACGTTCACCAGATGGGCATGGTTGTTGATGACCTTGGCCACCTGATTTCCCTCGGCCCGGAAGATGATCGCGCCTTCCGGCAGGATCAGGATGTTCGGGTTGCCCGGAGCCGAAATATGGGCCGTCGCGTAGGAGTTCGGCCACAGGAGGTTATCGCCGTTATCCAGTGTCAGCTCCGTCGTGACCGTACGCGTCGCTGCATTGAAGGCGTTGGCCGTTGCAAGGAATGTCGCCCGGAAGCGGCTTCCCGGATACTGCGGCACCGTCAGTTCGGCCTCGATCTTCGGTGAGATGACGCTCGCGAAATCCTGCGGCACGGAGACAAACACACGCATGCGGTGCACATCGGCGACCGAGAACAGTTCGGAGGCCGTACCGCGTGAATTGAGGTTCCCGCCGCCTGCATTCACGTAGTCACCCACGTTCACCAGACGCAACGTCACGATGCCGTCGAAGGGCGCGACGATCTTTTTGAAGTCCTCGAGAGCCTGAAAACGGTCCACGTCATGACGTGCCGCTTCGAGTTCGGCTTTCTGGGCAGCGGCATTGGCGGCCTGTACGTCCACTTCCTGACGGGACACGGCCTGCGTTCCCTTCAGCGCCGTCCAGCGCTGGGTCGTGATCACGGCCAGCTTGTAGCGTGCCAGAATGACGTTGTAATGCGCCTTGGCGGCTTCGAACTGGGCATCAATGCTTGGCGTGCTGATTTCCGCCAGAACGTCACCGCGCTTCACATGCGCGCCGTAGTCCTTGTACCACATCTTCACATAGCCCGAGACCTGCGCATAGATCGGCGCCTCGTACCAGGCGGCCAGGTTGGCCGGCAGATCCACCTGCCGTGTCTTCGGACCCGGCTGCGGCGTGATCAGGGTGACGGGTGGAATGGCCGCGTCTTCCGTCGCACCCGTCAGGGAATGATAATGCGTTCCCCGCTGTACGATGCCCCAGGCTGCCAGTGCGATCGCCAGCAGGACCACCACCAGCAGGATGATCTTGCCCCGCGCTCCGGAGCCCGTGCGTGCCGGATGGTTTGTCGGAGGCACGTGCCCCTGATCCGTAGAATGGCTCACGCGTGGTCTCCTTCAGGCTCAGCAGGACGCCTGTAATGAATAAGGGCAAATACGCAGGGGACGAACAGCAGTGTGGCAACGGTCGCAACCAGCAGGCCACCGATCACCGCCTTGCCCAGCGGGGCATTGTCGGAATTGCTGATGGACATCGGGATCATGCCGATCATCATGGCCAGCGCCGTCATCAGGACCGGGCGGATACGTTCGTAACCCGCTTCCAGTGCCGCCGTGATGGCATCGCCGTGATGGTCCATCCGTTCACGGGCAAAAGACACCACAAGAATGGCGTTGGCCGTGGCCGTACCCATACACATGATCGCACCCGTCAGTGCCGGCACCGACATGGACGTGTGTGTCAGGAACAGGCTCCACGAGATGCCACCCAGCGCGCCCGGCAGGGCCGTGATGATGACGAACGGATCAAGCCAGGACTGAAAGTTCACGACGATGATCAGGTAAACCAGCACGATCGACAGCGCGAGCCCGCCGACCAGCTGCACATACGCATCATTCATCGTCACGGCCTGACCACGCACCACAAGGCTCGAACCATGCGGCAGAAGCTTGCGCTCCTGATCCACGATCCGGTTCACCGCCCGTGAGACAGTCCCCAGATCCATGTCTTCCGGCGCGGCATAGATGTCGAAGACCGGCATGATGTTGTAATGCGCGACCTCGGCCGGCGTCCCGGTCTGGACCAGTTCACTCAGACCACCCAGAAGCTGAGGCGTCTGATTGGTTGGATTGCCGTCTCCCTTGTCGATCGGGAGGATTTCCAGATCGTTCATGGTCTGCAGATAGTTCGCCGGTGCCTGCACGTCGATCAGCTGTGACGTTCCCTGGGCATTCAGGTAATAGGTCTGCCCCACCTGACCACTGCCGGAAAGCGTGACAAGCGCGTTCAGGGCCACGTCACGTTCGGTGATGCCGGTTCCCAGCGCAAAGCTTCGGCGGTTGTTGACCATGATGGTCGGCTGCGTCATCGGCTCCTGGATGGAGACATCGGCAATGCCCGGAATGTGACGGAGCTTCTTGGCGAGCCTCGTGGCAAATTTAAAGTTGCCGCTCAGATCACGTCCGACAACCTGCACATCGATCGGTGACGGCAGACCGAAGTTCAGGATCTTGGCGGTCAGGTCACCCGGCTGGAACGTAAAGACTGTGCCCGGGAAGTCGTTCGTCAGTCCCTTGCGGAGGGTGCGGCGATATTCCGGGATCGGGCTTTCGGAATTGCGCAGCTGGATCGTGATGTCGCAGTCCTGCGATCCGACGGTCGGAGACGGGATCATTGCCTGGTTCAGCTGACTGAACGGCAGGCCGCAGTTATGCACGACATTGACCACCTGCCCCGGCAGCAGACTGCGGATCCGGCGCTCGGCCAGCCCGGCGATCTTGCCGGTTTCTTCCAGCCGGCTGCCGATGGGCGCGCGCATGTGCATCTGCAGCGTCCCCGACTTGATCTCGGGGAAGAAGTCCTGTCCGATGAACAGCAGCAGCGCCATGGACGAGATGGCTGCCAGCAGGAACAGCGTCACGAAGCGCCCGCGGATCGAGATCAGGGTCTCGAGGATGGTCTTGTAATGCTCGCGGAAGCTGGTGAAACGTGCCTCGAAGCCCTGCTGGAAGCGTCCGAAAATGCTGAGCTTGCGATTGTGCCATTCAGGGTCGCGGTGCATCCGCACCTGTGCTGCCAGCATCCAGTTCGCCATCGTCGGCACCAGTGTCCGCGACAGAATGAAGGACGCGATCATGGCAAAGATGATGGCTTCGGCCATCGGCATGAACAGCCAGCCGGAAATGCCCGTCAGTTCGAACAGCGGCAGCCACACGATGCAGATACAGGTCGTCGACACGAAGGTCGGAATAACGATCTGGTTCGCCGCATCAATGATGGCGTCTTCGAGTTCCTTGCCGGTCTCGAGATGCGCATCGATATTCTCGATCATGACGGTTGCGTCATCCACAAGAATACCGACCGCCAGCGCCAGACCGCCCAGCGTCATCACGTTGATGGACTGCCCCGCAATGCTCAGCCCGATGATCGAACACAGCATGGCCAGCGGAATGGACGTCGCCACGATCACGGTCGAGCGCCACGAGCCCAGGAACAGCATGACTGTCAGACTGGTCAGGATGGCGGCGGTGATCATTTCACGCACCACGTCCACGACCGATTCCTTCACGAAGCTCGACGCATCGGTCAGGACGTTCATCGTCGTCCCGGCCGGCAGCGTCGCCCCGACCTGCGGCAGGAGCTTCTTGATCCCGCTCACGACAGACAGCGTAGACGCGTCACCGCTCTTGAGGATGACGATCAGCACCGCCTGCTGCCCCTTCACAAGGACAGCATTGATCTGCGGAGGCCCTCCCCGATGCACCCAGGCGACATCGCGCAGATAGATTACGGAATTGCCGACCTGCTTGATCGGCATCTTGTTGAACACATCCAGATCAAGGGGGGTGGAGTTCGTCTTCACCATCCAGTCAAGCTGACCGATCCGCTGGTCACCCGCCGGAAGGACGATGTTCTGCAGGTTCAGCGCGGAGGCTACGTCCTCAGGCGAGAGCCTGTGCGCCAGCAGTTTGATTGGATCGATATCCACCATGATGTCCGGCGCAAGGCCACCATAGGGATTGGGAATGGCCGCCCCGGGCACGGAAATCAGCTCCGGCCGGATCAGGTTGGACGCCATGTTGTAGATTTCCGACCCGGACATGGTCGGATTGTTCACCTGAAGTGTCAGAACCGGAACGGAGGACGCATCCATCGCCAGAATCAGCGGTGGCGTCGAACCATTCGGCAGCTGTTTGATAACCGTCTGGGACACCGACGTGATCTGCGTCTGCGCCACCGCCGTATTGGTCCCCGGCTGGAAGAACACTTTGACGATGCCGCGCCCGTAATAGGAGGAGCTTTCGATATGTTCGATGTTGCTGACCGTCGCCGTCAGTGATCGTTCGTAATAGTAAACGATACGACCGGACATGTCCTCCGGCATCAGGCCCGTATAGGACCAGATGACCGCCACGATCGGAATCTTGATGGACGGGAACACGTCCGTCGGTGTGGAAACGATGGCTTTGACCCCGAAAATCAGGATCATGATCGACAGGACGACGAAGGTATAAGGCCGCTTCAGCGCGGTAACGACGATGGCATTCATGCGGTCAGACTACCCCTGCGGGCTCTTCCTGGTCCGGTCATTCTCAACGGGTGTCCCCTTGCAAATTGATCCGAGTCATATCCATCGGGACTCAGACGACAAGGAAAATTCTGTTTAAATATCAAGACACACGGCAAACTTTGACACAGTAAGACACATTACACCGCCCTCAGACGGATGCGGGTGGCGCAAAATGAATGGTGAAAACCGCTCCGGGCAATGCGTTGCCGGGCCGGGCCGCCACGATATCCACGGATGCCCCATGCAGTCGCAGGATGGCCGATACCAGGCTCAGCCCCAGTCCGCTTCCCGGAACATGGCGGCTTTTGTCCGAGCGATAGAAGCGCCCCATGACAGCCTTGCGCTCATCCTCCGCAATGCCGATCCCCGTATCCGCGACACGAAGCCAGCATGCGCCACCTGCCCCCTGCCCCGCGCTCAGCTCGACCGTTCCGGGAGCGGGCGTAAACTTGATTGCATTATCCACAAGATTGGCGAGAACCTCGTTCAGCAGATCCTTGTCTCCGAACAACGGAACCGGTTCCACCGAATCCGCCACCCGAAGCGTCACGCCTTCCGTCTCGGCGATGGGCTCGTACAGATCGACGACACCGGCCAGCAGTTCGCGCAGATCCAGCACCGCAAATCCGGCCCGGCGACGACCATTTTCGATCTCGCCGATCCGCAGGAGAGCCGTGATGACGGAAAAACACTGCTCCAGATCCAGGGTCGCCCGCTCGATCGCACGCTGAAGCGCGGCCGGATCATTCGTGATGGCCGAAACACGCTCCAGCCGGGCCTTCACCCGTGCCAGAGGGGTCCGCAGATCATGGGCGATATCGTTGCCCACATCCCGGATCTCGTCGAGCAGATGTTCCAGCCGGTCCAGCATCCGGTTGACCGAGACTGCCAGCCGCTCGATGTCGTCGCGTTCGCGACCGGTCGGCAGACGCTCGTGCAGATCACCATCCATGATGCGGTCGATCGCCTCATGCATATCCTTGATCCGCCCTAGCGCACGATGGCTCAGGAAAATCCCCGCCATCAGGGCAAACGCCACGACTGGCACAACGGACATCAATGCTGCACGCTTGGTGATGTAACGCAGTTCATTGGCCATGTGCAGCGACCGGGCCAGAACGAGAATGCGGTCGCGGTTACCGTTCGTCCCCTCGACCTCGACGGCCAGATACCGCATTTCGTAGGGCGTATCTCCCGGCGGTGCATCCCACAGACGCTGCGTCCTGGGAGAGACCTCAAGCCCGACCGGCCATTTCTTGATGTCACCCGCAATCCGGTTGCGGCTCATGTCGAACAGGGCCGCCCCGTTGAGGATCACGCGCAGATCGGTCTTGCTGCGCTCGCGGACTTCATATTCAAGCTGGGCTGGCGTTTCGTGAACCAGCAGCGCCGCCTCACGCTGGAGCAGATCGGTCGAGCGCTGCTGCTCGTATCCGCTCATCTGCCCGTAAACGAGCCCGAACTGCAGCGCCATCCCCGCGATGATCGCCACGACAAAGGCCAGTGTCAGCCGGAACGTGGCCGTCCGGAAAAGATCAGCCCGGAAGAGTTCGGAAAGGCGCAGCTCAGCCCGGGACACGCAGACTGAACCCGGCACCGCGGATACTGTGAATGAGCGGCGGCTCGCCGGGCACATCGATCTTGCGACGCAGTTTCCCGATATGGACATCCACCAGGTTCGTCTGCGGAACGAACCGGTAAT
This sequence comes from Gluconobacter roseus, assembly GCF_046058915.1. GTDB lineage: Bacteria > Pseudomonadota > Alphaproteobacteria > Acetobacterales > Acetobacteraceae > Gluconobacter > Gluconobacter roseus_A. Next base: position 2,547,185 of record NZ_CP175538.1, on the reverse strand, counting down.
TCCATACATCCTCAAGCAGCATGGTGCGCGTCAGCACGGTATCGGGACGGCGCATCATGTATTCCAGCAGGCGGAACTCACGCGGGAGCAGATCAATCTCCTGCCCTTTGCGGAACACCCGGCGCTCGATCAGATCCATTTCAAGCGGGCCCACCCGGAGCATCGTCACACGACTGTCCGTCGGACGCCGCAGCAGCGCTTCCAGACGCGCGGCCAGTTCTTCCATGGCAAAGGGCTTGGTCAGATAATCGTCTCCGCCCGCCTTAAGGCCGCTCACGCGATCATCCACTGCCGAAAGCGCGGAGAGCACCAGAACGGGAATGTTGATCCGCTGCGCCCGGACGCTTTCAATGACGGTCAGCCCGTCCAGCTCCGGCAGCATGCGGTCCACGATCATCAAATCGAACTGCCCGGCACAGGCATGGTCCAGCCCCTCAACGCCCGTTGACGCCCGCGTCACGTCATAGCCGCGCGTCGTCAGTTCTTCTACGACCTCGGCCGCAATGCTGTCGTCATCCTCGATCAGCAGAAGCCGGGGGAGGGTTCGGGAAGGCGCTCAGGCGCCCCGGATTCATGTGCGGACGTCATGCTCATGATCTTCACATGGGGCAGCGTCCCATGTCATCCAATTAAAATCGGTCTTAAAGGCGCCGGGCCTCAGGACAGGGACGTCTCGTCCAGCGCCTCTTCCATTTCGTCAGCCGTGCCGTCCAGCGCCCGCAGCCTGCGTCCAAGCACACGGGTGCGACGCCGGGCTTCCTCGATCGTATTCCCCATCGTCCCGGCATTGCGATGCAGCTTCTCCAGAACCTGATCCATCCGCAGCATTTCCTGCCGCGTCGCCCCCAGAAGCCCGGCAATTGCCTCTGTCCTCTCTTCGAGCGTCAGCGTGACATATCCCAGATGCACGGTCCGCAGCATCGCGGGCAGCAGCGACGGTCCCATTACTATCACTCGATACAGCCGGCCGATCTCGTCAATCACGCCGGGCATCCGGGCAATTTCGGCATAAAGCCCGTCCGTCGGCAGATACAGCACGGCAAATTCGACCGTCACCGGCGGCAGGATATATTTGGAGGCGATCTTCTTCGCCTCGAACCGGATAACATTTTCAAGCTCCCGCCGGGCCTGACGCTCAGCCAGCGCATCGCCTGCTTCCGCGGCATTCAGCAGCCGTTCATAGGCTTCGGTCGGGAACTTGCTGTCGATCGCAAGTCGTGGTGGCGTCTCCGTTCCGCGCACCGGCATCTTCACTGCGAATTCCACATTCTCGCCCGCGGTCCCGAGGCGGAAATTCGTGTCGTAGCTGCCTTCGGGGAGAATGTCGTCCAGAATGGCCCGGCACTGCGCCTCACCCCAGCCACCGCGCGTCTTCACATTCGAAAACAGCCGCTTCAGATCGCCGATCTGCGCCGTGACACTCGTGACCTCGCCCAACGCCTTCTGCATGGCGCTGAACTGCTCCACCACGCGCTGGAAGCTGGTCTGCATCTGCTTTTCGACCGCGCCGTGGAGCTGTTCGTTTACGGTCGCGCGAATGCGTTCGATCTGCTCGTTCTGGCTCTGCGCCATCTCTCGCAGTGCATCGGACAGCAGGAGCCGTCCTTCGGCCTGATCCTGACCCAGATTCCGCGCCAGAGTGCTCAGACGCTCGCTGGTCTCCAGCCGGAACTGGTCCAGCCGCCCGGACAGGACACGCTCGACTTCCGACAGATGCGCCCGGTGATATTCGACGTCCTGCGCCCGTTCCTGAGCCTCGCGCTCAAGCAGACGCTCGAAACGGCCGCTGCCATTGCCGCCTCGCAGGACGGCAACAAGCGCAACCAGCAGCCCCACCGCCGCCACAATCCAGGGAAGAAACTGCGCCATTCCGGAAAAACCCTCCTGCATGGCGCAGTCCTACCCCGTCAGTCCGTGACGGCCAATGCCGTACCGCTTACGGCTGATGGATATTGCCGTAAGACGCGGCACCCAGTCCCGGGCAGGAGCACGGCGCGCCCAACGGAACCTGCGTCGGCATCTTGCAGGTGTAGATTCCGGCCTTGCAGGTATAGCCATACCCCGCGATGGGCGTTCCCGGCGCAACCGGACCGGACGCCGCCGTCCCGACACAGGCCCCCAGTCCCAGCAGGGACAGACCGGCAACAGCACGCAGAGCATGACGAAAAACGGAACGAGGCATCTTGGTTGTGTCCTTGTGGGCCAGTTGCAGAAAACCAGGGTTCGGAGAAGCGGAAACGGATCGCCGCCTCACCGGTTGCCGCGTGATCGGATGCGAGAATGGCAATCCTGTGGCAAAGAGCGTCTAGCGATGCCCGGCAGCCGCCTGTCCTGCCGCAACACCGCTCGCCCAAGCCCACTGGAAATTGTGACCACCCAGCCAGCCCGTCACATCCACGGCCTCCCCGATCGCATACAGCCCCGGAATGTCACGGGCTTCCAGCGTCTGGGACGACAGGTCCCGCGTATCGATCCCGCCCCGCGTGACTTCCGCCTTGGCATAGCCTTCCGTCCCGGCGGGACGAAGCTGCCAGTTCGACACGCGCTCGGCCAGCGCCCTGATCGCCCGGTCCGGCTGGTTTGCCAGCATCGTATCGCCCAGCCCGGCCGCCAGAACACGCGCCAGTCGCTGGGGCAGCGCTTCCAGCAAACTCGGCGGCAGGGCTTTCGGACGGTCTTTCTTGATCTTGAGCAGCACATTCAGCGCGTTCTGCCCGGGCAGAAGATCGATCTGCGCCGCATCCCCGGCTTCAAGATAGGATGAAATCTGCAGGATCGCCGGGCCGGACACGCCACGATGGGTGAAGACCATTCCGTCTTCAAACCGCGGGCCCTTCTTGCCTACGCGCGCCACGATCGGCAGCGACACGCCCGCAAGCTCCGGATCAGCATCCGCCAGAACCAGCGGCACGAGCGCAGGTGCTGGCGGCACAATCCGCAGGCCAAATTTCCGTGCCAGCCGCAGTGACAGGTCGGATGCCCCCAGCTTGGGAATGGACAGGCCGCCCGTCGCAAGAATTACCGCCCCGGTCCGGATCTCGCCCCCATCTGTGACGACAATGAAGCCGTGCTCCGCCTGCCGCACATCCAGAATGCGGGTCTGCATCCGCAACTCACATCCGGCGGTCCGGCATTCCGAGACCAGCATATCCACGATCTGCCCGGCGGACCCATCACAAAAAAGCTGACCCCGCGCCTTCTCATGCCAGGCAATGCCGTAACGGTTCACCAGCTTGAGAAAATCCTGCGGCGTGTATCGCGCCAATGCGGAACGCGCAAAATGGCGGTTCTGCGAGATGAAACAGTTGGGCCCGGTCTCAAGATGAGTGAAATTGCACCGGCCGCCGCCCGAAATCAGAATCTTGCGCCCCGGCTCCGGCCCGTGATCCAGAACCAGGACCCGCGCCCCGTTCTGACCGGCCGTCGCTGCAGCCATCAGCCCCGCTGCACCGGCTCCGAGCACAATCACATTGGGGTTCATCATGGCGGCTCTCAGAAATCCAGATTGGCGTAATGCGCCGGCGGCGTGATGCCACTGACCTTGTCAGACAGCAGCCCCCGGAAACAGGGCCGCGACTTCACCCGCGCATACCAGTCCTTCGCGGCAGGCGCCTTGGACCAGTTCACGTCCCCAATGAAGTCCAGTGCCGACAGATGAGCCGCGGCCGCGAAATCCGCGAGCGACAGTGCAGGCCCCGCAAGCCAGGACCGCGTCTCCGCCAGCCAGCCGATATAATCGAGGTGAAAGCGCATGTTCGCATAGCCGGCCCGCAGCGCATTGCCGTCAGGGTGGCCGCGCCCGAACTGGCGCTTGTCCACTTTTTCGCCGAGCAGGTTGCGGGTGACCTCCTGTGCGAAACGGGTCTCGAACCAGTCCACGAGCCGTCGCGTCTCAACGCGGTCGGCGAAGGTGCGCCCCAGAAGCGGCGTGTCGGGATAGGCGTCTTCCAGATATTCGCAGATGACGCGCCCACCCGGTACGGCCAGACCATTTTCCTCAACCAGCACGGGGACCTCGCCCGCGGGATTGAGATGCAGGAATTCCTCGCGCTGTTCCCAGACCCGCTCGACGACGAGTTCAAACGGGAGTCGCTTCTCGCTGAGGGCGAGCCTCACAAGACGGCATTGCGGAGAAAGTGGAAGGTGATGCAGGATACGCATTGCCACTTTCTAAGTCAGCCGATACCCGCTCACAAGAGCCTCACCGACTGCCCGACACAGGTCCGACGATTTTCACGATGCCCGATCCCGTTTCCGCTACCTCTTCACACACCCCCATGCGCATCCGTGCGCGCGGCCGCTCCTTCCTGGCGCTCGTCCTGTCTCCAGAGGCCCCCCTCCCCCTCTGGCTGGAAGGTCTCGACTACCAGATTGCCCGCTCGGGCGGCCTCTTCACAGGAAAACCGGTCATCCTGGACCTGGGTCTCCTCAACGAAACCACGCCGGGTCTTGCGACGCTGCTGGACGATATCCGCCGTCGTGGTGTCCGGATCATCGGCATTGAAGGCGGGAGCCGTCACTGGCCGGCGGTTGCGCACTGGGACTGGCCGGAAACGCTGGATGGCGGCCGCCCGGCCGGGGAAGTCGAGATCCCGGAAGATCCTGCCGTCAGTGCGGCGGGCCCGGTTTCGGGGGGGGACGCTGATCATCGACCAGCATGTCCGTTCCGGTCAGAGCATCCAGCACATGCAGGGCGATGTAATTATTCTCGGATCCGTTTCGTCGGGTGCGGAAATCGTGGCCGCAGGGTCCATCCATGTGTACGGAACGTTACGCGGCCGGGCGATCGCCGGGGTGGGCGGACAGTCCCAGAGCCGCATTTTTGCCAGCCGAATGCTGGCCGAACTGCTGGCGCTCGACGGGTATTATGCCGTCACGGAAGACATCGATCCTGCCATCCTTGGACAGGCCGCGCAGGCGGCACTGGACGAAGATCGGGTCCGTGTCCTGCCCCTGCCGGCATAACGGGAACTGTAAATTGAGTGCCGCTGCCATGAAAGCACCCCTATTCGCCGGTTGCCGCGGGGTATAAAACTTTCATAGAATGAGAAAACCGGTTGCGGTCCTTCGTTACAGGCAACCGCAGACCGCAAAGACGTTATTTTGGAGTATTCATGGCCAAGGTTCTGGTTGTCACTTCCGGCAAGGGTGGCGTCGGCAAGACGACATCGACCGCCGCGCTCGGCGCCGCTCTCGCTCAGAGCGGGCAGAATGTGGTGGTGGTTGATTTCGATGTCGGCCTTCGGAACCTTGACCTGGTCATGGGCGCCGAGCGCCGGGTCGTGTTCGATCTGATCAATGTGGTGCAGGGCGATGCCCGCCTGTCACAGGCCCTGATCCGCGACAAGCGCTGTGAAACGCTGTCCATCCTCCCGGCGTCCCAGACCCGCGACAAGGATGCCCTGACGTCCGAGGGCGTTGCCCGCGTCATGGATGAGCTTCGCGAGAAGTTCGACTGGGTCATCTGCGACAGCCCGGCTGGCATCGAGCGTGGCGCACAGCTTGCCATGTACCATGCCGACATGGCCGTGATCGTGACCAATCCCGAAGTCAGCTCGGTGCGTGACTCCGACCGGATCATCGGCCTGCTCGACAGCAAGACCCAGAAGGCCGAACGGGGGAGAAGGTCGACAAGCATCTGCTTCTGACCCGTTACGACCCGGCCCGCGCCGCGCGCAAGGAAATGCTGAGCGTTGAGGACGTCCTCGAGATCCTCTCCATTCCGCTGCTCGGCATCGTTCCGGAAAGCGAGGATGTGCTGAAATCCTCCAATGTCGGTGCTCCCGTGACGCTCGCCGCGCCCACGAGCCTCTCCGCCCGCGCCTATTTCGAAGCAGCCCGTCGCCTGAGCGGCGAGAAGCTCGAGGTCTCGGTTCCAGTCGAGAAACGCGGTTTCTTTGACTGGCTCTTCAAGAGGGACGCATGAGTTCATGAGTTTTCTCTCAAACATCTTCGCCCGGCGGCAGCAGTCCAGCAGCGTCGCCAAGGACCGTCTGCAGATCCTGCTCGCGCATGAGCGTGGTGCGGGTGAGGCCGGTGAGTTCGATCTGATCCGCCAGCTCCACAAGGAAATCATGGAAGTGATCGCCCGCCATGTCGCCGTTGATCAGGACAAGGTCCAGATCAAGGTCGACCGTGGCAGCGGCTGCTCCATGCTCGAAATCGACGTCGAGGTTCCGCAGGAACTCAGCGGCAAGCGGGGTTCGTGATCCGGAGCCTTCCGGACACAACCCAGTTTTAGAGATACCGGCTGCGGCCCTGATGCCGCATCGGCAAGAGACGGAACAATACGGATGAGCGGCTTTCTCGGAAACCTCATGAACCAGGCTGTCGGCGCCATCGGCGGACAGCTGGGCGAAAAGTTTGGTGGCAGCATTGGCGACTTCCTCAAGGGAGATGGCCTGAACATGCTCATCAGCCAGGCCCAGAGCGCTGGCCTGACGGACAAGATCCATTCCTGGATCGGTAATGGCGAGAACCTGCCCATCACCACCGATGAACTGCGCAGCCTCCTGACGGATCAGCAGATCCAGATGATCGTCAGCAAGACGGGTCTGCCCGCCAACACGATCCTGCCGGCACTGGCACAGCTTCTTCCCGCCGCCGTGGACAAGCACACGCCGGACGGTCAGGCGCCCTCTACGACGGCCTGAAGCAGAACTTCTACAAAGAAGCTACAGAAAGCCCCGCTGGATGACTCCATCGGGGCTTTTTCGTATCCTCGATCAGGTTTTCTGCCCCTGCGGCAGGGCGTTGTAAGGTTGTGGCTGTTCGATCGGAAAGCGGATCAGAAGATAGGGCGTAACTCTGCGATCGGTCCCCTCGTTGAATGATGCGAGGCGGTTCCACTGCCCGAACGTGCAATAGACATGATCCGCTGTCGCAAAGATCCCGTCCGGAGACAGGGCCCGGGGATCGCGGAACATCATTTTGAACGAGCCATCCTGATCGCGCCGCAGGATGCAGTCATGTTCGTAATTCGTCGTATCGAGCCGGTCCCGATCATCCAGAGCCAGACCATCAGCAACCCCCTTCTCACCCTCGTCGCGGATCGCAGGGGCCAGAACCGCATCGTCCGATGCCGGATCGGCCAGAAGATCCACCGGCAGGCTGTAGAGCCGCCGACTGGTCAGAGGGGCGAAATAGAGGCGTTTCTCGTCTTTCGTCAGGGCAATGCCGTCGACCCCGCCGGATACGAGTTGTGGGTGACCGGGGATGTAGCGGCGGGGCTCCCCTTCCACGATCGTCAGAAAGCCGGTCTCCGGCAGGATGGCGGGATGCGTTGTCAGAACCCGGCGCGCCTGCTGGTCGCGACATCGACGATCACCAATCCGGGCTTTGTCCCGAAAGATGAGTCCGTCACGAAGACCGTTCCCTGCGCACCATGCGAGAGGGAAACCCGCAGGTCGTTCATGTGACTGTCCGACAGAAGCACGGGTGCCTTAAGGATGATCTTGTGGGCGACCCGGTTTGTTGCGGGGTCGATGCAGACGATCTTTGCCGCTCCCGGCTGCAAAGGGTGTCCGGCCCGCTTGCCGTCATCAATGACCCAGAGACGGCCCTGCCGATCCATTGTCATCCCATGAACGGAGACAAGACAATCTGCCGGAACATCTGCGGGCAGGCTCATGGCCGCGGAAGGATAAGGCATGACCTTTCCGTCCACGAGTTCCCCCAGCGTGGCGCCCTTGTGATCGACGGCATGACGGGGAAAACCGACAAACGTTCTGCCATCCGGAAGCACTACGATCCCCGAGGGGCCCGGGCCATCAAACTCGGCAACAATGTCGAGGTCTCCCAGAGTGCCTGTTCCATTGTCCTCATTGCCAGCGGCATGCGCCTGAGCGGCTGGCAATGCTGCCGAAACGGCAAGAGAGGCTGGGGCTGCCGAAGCGGCCCGCAGGAAATGACGTCGCTTCATGCACGAGCTCCCGTAATCCATTTACAAGACAAACCGTTTCCATAACGCCCGATCCGTGTAAGGAACGCCACAGCCCTGACAAAATGTGATCGAAATCTTTCCGGAAGCGGAAAATTGTGTTGACCTTCCGCAAATACGAAACAATTTTGTATTTCGTATAAATTACTAACTTATTGCGTGGTAAAAGTGCTGACCCAGCTTTCTCTTCGTCACCTGACCCTCCTGGGGACCTCTCTCCTTGGCTCTACGTTTGTCCTGATGACGGACGAAAGCCGGGCTGCGACCACGCAGTCCGTTCCGGTTCAGCACAAACAGGCCCATACAACACCGGTTACCAAAAAGACGGCGAAACCAGCCCCCAGACAGGTCGCAAGGCCCACGCCCGAGGTTTCGGGGGGTAGCGAGGCTGTGGTTGTGACGGGAACGCGCGAGTTCGGCAAGAAGGCCCGGGATTCGATCGCTCCGGTCGATATCGTCACAAATCGCCAGCTGACAGGGACTGGCCAGCCTACGCTGCGGGACTCTCTGGCGCTGCTGCTTCCATCCCTGACCGTACCGACTGGCGGTTTTGATGCCGGTGCCCTGACCGACAGCATCTCGCTGCGTGGCCTGAATCCCAACAAGACGCTGGTGCTTGTGGATGGCAAGCGCCGTCACACTACAGCCAACATCTATGCCGATGCCGGCCCGTCGCAGGGCTCGACACCTGTCGATATCGACATGATCCCCATGTCCATGATCGACCATATCGAAGTCCTGCGTGATGGCGCATCCGCCCAGTATGGTTCGGACGCCATTGCGGGCGTGGTCAACATCATCCTGAAAAAGCAGAACCATGGTCTGACCATGCGCTCGAACACCGGCATTACGAGCGAAGGCGACGGTTTCCAGCAGGGCGTGTTCATCGACGGTGGCGCGAACCTGAACAATCGTGGCTTCGTGCATATCGGTGGCGATTTCGTGCATCAGGACCATACGGTCCGCTCGGGTGCCGACAACCGGACCAATACTTACGTCAACCAGCTTCTGGGCCAGCCGGAGCAGACCCGTGAGAGTGTTGCCGTCAACGCGGGCTACGACATCACCGACAATGTGCAGGCCTATGCCAGCGCGACCTATGCGCATCGTCACGCGGAATCGTACCAGAACTATCGCCTGCCCTCCTCGCTCGCGAAATATCCCGGTTATTCAGCAATCTATCCGTATGGCTATGCGCCGATCGAAGAGCTGAACGAGAATGACTACGAGCTGACCGCAGGCTTCAGGGGAACGCTGGCGGGCTGGCACTGGGACGTATCGTCGGTCTTTGGCCGGGATTACGACGCCGTTAATGCCCAGAGCACGACGAATGTGGGTCTCTATGCGGCCACGGGTCAGACCCCGACCTCCTTCGCCGCACAGGCCTATAACGACACGCAGTGGACGAACAGCGTCGATCTCAGCCGCAAGTTCCGCACGTCCTTCTGGCCCTACGCCATCAACGTCGCGGGCGGTGCATCCTATCGCTATGAGGCCTATGCGATCGGTACGGGTTCTCCGGCCAGCTACACCTATTCCAGCTCGGACGGCTTTCCTGGCACCAACCCTGCCAATGCCGGCAAGTGGTCCCGTGACGTTGCGGCAGGCTATCTCGACATTTCCACGAACCTGATGAAGCACTGGCAGCTCGATCTGGCCGGGCGCGTCGAGCATTATACGGATGTCGGCAATACCAAGACCGGCAAGGTCTCGACCCGTTACGATTTCAGCCCGCGCTTTGCGGTCCGTGGTACGTTCAGCAACGGCTTCCATGCGCCGACGCTGGCGCAGGAACATTATTCGGCGCTGTCCGTCTCCCCGACGGCGGCAAGCGGCATCATCGCGGCAAACTCGGCCGGCGCACTTGCCAATGGTGCTTCGGCCCTGAAGCCGGAATCTTCCACAAGTGCTGAAGGCGGCATCATTGTCGAGCCGATCAAGAAGCTGCACGTCACCGTTGACGTCTATCAGATTGATTTGCGCGACCGGATCATGCCGGGTGGAACGATCTATGGAACACAGGCTTACCAGGCGCTTCAGGCTGACAATTACAATCTGCCCCCTGGTTCTGAAAACTGGACAGGCAGCCAGCTTGCCACACACTGGTTTGCCAATGTCGCCAATACCCGGACGCAGGGCCTCGACCTGACGGCGAACTACCCGACCGATTTCGGCCGTTATGGTCATGCGGACTGGGATGTTGCCATCAACCTGAACCGCACGCGTCTGCGCCATCAGGCCAACAGCATGACCGGTGCGCCTCTGCTGAATGCCCAGAATATCGCCTACATCACCACGGCCTATCCGCGCAGCAAGATCATCTTTGGTGGGACCTGGCGTTCGGCCCATAACAAGTGGGCCGTCTCCGTCCATGAGATCCGTTACGGTGAGACGACGTCCCAGCTGACCTATTACACGGGACCTTATACCTACTCCACGAGCCACTTTCTGCAGTTCCAGAACGTGCCCAAATGGACCACGAATGCGTCCGTTACGTACAATATCACGCCGAAATGGAGTGCCACGATTGGTGGCAACAACATCTTCGCCAAGTTCCCGTCAGTCGTGCCCGAAGGGAACCGCTATCTTGGCGTTCCCAAGTACTACATGAGCACGTCACAGCTCGGCATGAATGGCGGCTATTACTATCTGGACGTCTCGGCACGTTTCTGATCAGCCACAAAAAAAGCGGAAGGCTTCGGCCCTCCGCTTTTTTCATGGTTTCGATGACTGTTAGCCCGGAATGCCGGTTCCGCCGGTGGCTCCGAAGATCTGTCCGGTCAGGTAGCTGCCGTCCGTGCTGGCAAGCTGCACATAGAGCGGTGCGATCTCGGCGGGCTGGCCGGGGCGCTTGAGCGGGACGGTCGAGCCGAACTTCTCGACCGCGGACATGGGCTGGCCGCCGCTGACCTGAAGGGCCGTCCAGAATGGTCCGGGTGCGACCGCATTGACGCGGATACCTTTGGGGACGAGCTGCTTGGCGAGGCTCTTCGTCAGATCCGCAATGCCCGCCTTGGTGATGCTGTAATCCACAAGGATTTCGGAAGGATTATAGGCGTTGGTCGAGCTCGTATTCACGATCGAACTGCCCGGCGGCATATGCGGGATGGCCGCCTTGATGATCCAGAAAAGTGCATAAAGATTGGTCTTCAGAGTCCAGTCGAAATCCTCTGTCGTCAGATCGAGGATGCTCTCGTGGTAATGCTGACGTCCGGCGCAATTGATCAGACAGTCCAGTCCACCCAGCTCGCGCGCCGCATTGGCCACCAGCTTCTGACAGAATTTCTCCGAGCGGATGTCGCCGGGCAGTGCCACCGCCTTGCGTCCGGCACTCCGGATGAGATCCATGACTTCCTTTGCATCCTCTTCCTCAGCCGGAAGATAGGAGAGCGCCACATCAGCGCCTTCGCGGGCAATGGCAATGGCCGCGGCACGTCCCAGACCGGAATCTCCGCCCGTCACGAGCGCCTTGCGGCCCGCCATGCGACCGGATCCCCGATAGGAGGTTTCACCGTGATCGGGGCGCGGAGACATTCTGGAAGCAAGACCGGGCCATGGCTGCGGCTGGGCCTGAAAGGGGCCATCCATATAGCGCTTGGCAGGATCAGAGAGCGGAGGTGCTCCGTTCTCGGCAGACATGGAGGGATCGGCAGCTCTGGCCCTGCTTCCCGCTGCCACGGCGGCAGCAAGTCCCAGAGCAGCACCTTTCATAACATTGCGGCGGGAATCATCGGAATTCCGTTCAGTCATGGACCTGTCCTTTTCCGTTCTCCGCAAACCGGTCCATCCGGGCCAGCGCTGCGGATCATTGATTTCTGACGGAAAGGAAACAGTCTCGCGGAACAGGAAGTTGCCATAAAAACTCGGCTTCGCAGCCAGGTACCGATCTGATCAGACTTTCCTGACCGTACAGAGAGACGCGATATGGCGTCTGCACAGTGCCATGTCAGGCGATGCGCTCTGCTTGCAGGCCAGTTCAAAAGCCTGCGTTTCCTGCGCTGCCATGGCCAGTGCGGCAGGAGACCAGCGGTCCAGCGCCTGACCGAAAGCAGCCGTCCGTTTGAAGAACACGGGTGGCTTCAGGGCTTTCATGGCCTCGGCCCGGCCATGGCCCTCCTGCACGCTCTGCGCAACCTTCTGGAGCCGGACCAGAATACCCAGAACCGTCCGTGCGACAGCAACGGGATTGGCTCCGTCCGCCAGGGCACGTTCGAGCGCCTGATCGGCCATCATGCGATTTCCACACAGGGCGGAAAAAGCGGCGTCTTCCAAAGAATTGCCGCCAGCATCTCCCACGCAGTCCTGAACCGCCTGCAGATCAAGACGACCGCCCTCGCCCGCATAGAGGACGAGCTTTTCGATTTCGCCCCGCACACCACTGCGATCGGCGCCGAGCACACCCAGCAACCAGACCAGTGCATCACGATCGATTGTCACACCGGCCTGACCGAGTGCATCTGTGACGGTCTGGGATAATGCCCGCCCTTCTTCGGGATAGCAGGCAATGGATGCGACCTGTTTATGGGCTTCGGCCAGCGCACGCAGCTTTGAGCGCGCCGTAATTCCCGGTGCTTCGATAACGATCAGCGCGTCTGTTGCGGTCTCCAGCACCCGCTTGAACAATGGAGCTATGCTGTCCTGTCCATCCCGCACCCAGACGACGCGCCGCCCGCCGATCAGGGAGAGCGCCGTGGCTTCCTCTTCAAGCCGGTCCTGCGTTTCCCGGTCCAGCTGGGCGACCTGAAACGGATCATCGAGCGTTCCGGCTACCAGCCTGACGGCCTGAGCAGCGCGTTCGCGGATAAGGCCGGTGTCATCGCCATAAAGCACGATTGCCCGCCAGGAACCGGCATCGGCCAGAGTGCGCCCGATACTCCGTGCGTCGATCTTCACGTGGCAGACTTCACTTACTGCGGGGACGCGCTGGACGTACCCCGGGACAGACGGCCTGTTGCGGAAGCCGGGAAGCCGTCCACGCCGGTCCGATCGGTTGCTGCATTTCCGTTATCGTCGGGCATGCGGTCCGTATTCAGATAACGCGGCAGTTCGTCAGGCGCGGCCTTCTCGGGCATGTTGTGGTTGCGGAACCAGATCGCGATCTGCTGGGTCACGGTCTGGGCCAGGGTATCCGAAACACGCGCCTGAAGGGTTTCATCATTCAGGGTCTGGGCAAAATACTGCTCGAACGTAGTGTTGAAACCATCCAGCGTCGTTGCGTCACCCTGCGCCAGCATGCGCGGATTCTGTTCTACCGTAATAAGAACCCAGTGGGCCGAGCCAGTGCTTCGCGTACGACCGGAGGTGTTATCCTCATGGATATCGACCGCTTCCTCATTCATGCCGGAAGAGACTTTCAGCATGTATTTATGAGGATCCTCCGGCCCGGCGCCTGCCAGATCCTTCTGAAGAGCCAGACGCAGCAGCTGACCATACCGGCCTGGAATGTTGTCCACATAGATCTGGGCCAACTCTTCCGACATGTCGGTTTTCGGCGTCAGCTTTCCGTAGAGGGGGAAAAACCGCACCCCCCAAGAAAAAGACAGGCCGTGAGAAGAAAAATGCTGCGCCGGTCAGACATCAGCCGGCCACCACGAAATTGACGATCCGGTTCGGAACATGGATTTCCTTTACCAGCCGCTTTCCTTCCAGCAGACGGGCCACGTTCGGCTCGCTCTTCGCTGCGGCCAGTACGTCTTCCTTGGGCGCATTGGGCGGGACCTCGATGGTTCCACGCAGCTTGCCAAGGATCTGCACGCCGATCGTCACACTCTGTACAGCCAGCCATTTTTCTTCGGCTTCCGGCCAGGGACGTTCCACAACCAGCGCACTGCCCGGCTCCAGAACCGCCATCATGTCTTCCGCAAGATGCGGCATCATCGGCGCGGTCAGCAGACATAGCACGCGTGCCGCTTCACGGCGGGCCGCGGCAATGCCGGCGCCTTCGATGCGTTCGGCCTCGGCCAGTGCCGATGTCAGTTCATGCAGACGTGCCACGGCGACATTCGGCGTGAAAGCTTCAAGCGCTTCGCCGACTGCCACAATGGTCCGGTGCGTCACACGCCGCAGATCATCCCCAGCGGCACCATGCTCACTGTCAGCTGCGTCCCTAGCAGCCACGGCCGAGACAAGACGATGCAGGCGCTGACCAAAGCGCGCAGCCGCCGCGACACCCGAAGCCGTCCACTCCATGTCTCTCTCGGGCGGGCTGTCGGACAGCACGAACCAGCGGGCCGTGTCGGCACCATAACGCTCAATGATGTCGACCGGAGACACCGTGTTGCGCTTGGACTTGGACATTTTCTCGGACCGGCCGACCTGAACCGGCGTTCCGGAATCACGCCGTACGACACTGTCGCCCTGGCGTTCGACTTCTTCGGGATACAGCCAGCCACTGTCATCCCGATAGCTCTCATGCGTCACCATGCCCTGCGTAAACAGACCGGCAAACGGCTCGTCCACATCCAGGTGTCCGGTCTCGTGCATCGCCCGGGTGAAGAACCGCGCATAGAGCAGATGCAGGATCGCGTGCTCGATGCCGCCAATATACTGATCGACCGGAAGCCAGCCATTGGCCGCGGCCGGAACCGTCGGGGTCTCGGCATGCGGACTGGTGAAGCGGGCAAAATACCAGGAACTGTCAACGAAAGTGTCGAACGTGTCCGTCTCGCGAACGGCAGGCTTGCCACAGCAGGGGCAGGCCACATGCTTCCATGTGGGATGATGATCCAGCGGATTGCCGGGACGGTCGAATGTCACATCCTCGGGCAGAATGACCGGCAGTTGATCATCCGGAACAGGAACCGGGCCACAGGTTTCGCAGTGGATGATGGGGATCGGGCAGCCCCAGTACCGCTGGCGGGAAATCCCCCAGTCACGCAGGCGCCAGTTCACGACGCCCTTGCCAGCTCCCAGACCTTCAAGGCGCTCGATAACCTTCGTTCGGGCCGTTGCGGGATCCAGTCCGTCCAGAAAACCGGAATTGAAGAGAGTGGCGTCTCCGGAGACGGCCTTCTTGCCCAGCGTAAAGGTTTCGGCATCCTGACCGGCAGGCAGCAGGACCTGCGGAATTGGCAAATCATATTTGCGCGCGAAGTCCAGATCGCGCTGGTCACCGCATGGGCAGCCGAAGACGGCGCCGGTGCCATAATCCATCAGGACAAAATTGGCGATCCAGACTGGGGCGGTTTTTTCCGGATCCAGCGGATTGGCGACACGCAGACCGGTATCGAAGCCGCGCTTTTCGGCAGCTTCGATGGCTTCTTCCGAAGTCCCAAGGCGACGACATTCCTCAATGAAGGCGGCGGCCTGCGGATTGGTCTCCGCGACCTTGCGCGCCAGAGGGTGTTCTGCCGAAATCCCGATAAAGCTCAGACCAAAGAGCGTGTCCGGGCGCGTGGTAAAGACTTCAACGCTGTCCAGATCTTCATCATAGCCTGCTGGTGGCTGGTGCAGGGCGAAACGGACCCGCGCTCCTTCCGAACGGCCGATCCAGCGCTCCTGCATCGTCCGGACACGCTCAGGCCAGCGATCCAGCGTCTTGAGGTCATCAAGCAGGGGCTGGGCAAACTTCGTGATTTTCAGGAACCACTGGGAGAGCTTCTTTTTCTCGATCAGCGCTCCAGACCGCCAGCCACGACCGTCCACGACCTGTTCGTTTGCCAGAACCGTCTCATCGACCGGATCCCAGTTGACGAGAGAGTCCCGTCGCTCGACCAGCCCGGCTGCCAGCATGTCGGTGAACAGCTTCTGCTGCTTGCCGTAATATTCCGGCAGACAGGTCGCGATTTCACGATCCCAGTCCAGAGAGAACCCAAGACGCTGGAGCGTGCCGCGCATTGTGACAATGTTGTCCATCGTCCACTTGCCCGGATGGACGTTCCGTTCGCGAGCGGCATTTTCGGCCGGCAGACCGAAGGCGTCCCAGCCCATGGGATGCATGACGGCGAAACCACGGGCCCGCTTGTACCGCGCAACCACGTCCCCGAGCGTGTAGTTCCGGACGTGTCCAACATGAAGCTGTCCCGACGGATACGGGAACATCTCCAGCACGTAGTATTTCGGACGATCGGCAGGAGGCACATCCGGAACCGCGAAGATGTTCCGCTGCTTCCACTCTTCCTGCCAGAACGGTTCGCGATTTTGAAAGTCGAATGCGGGGGCTGTGGTATCGCTCATGTCTGACTCAGTTGTCCCGCTCGCCATTTTCGGCACGCAGTTGGCGTGCACGCGTCAGGATACGGGTGGTGATATCGGAGGTGGTGGTTGCCGAGACCGGGGTGTCTTCCCATTGCCCGTCTTGCAGAACCTGACGGAACACCGAAACCCGCAGGGCATCGGAACGCAGCCGGCGGTCCAGCACGTAGGCTGCGATCTTAAAACGCTCGTTCTGGCTGGCAGAAGGCTGATACCAGTCGGTCAGGATGACGCCGCCGACAGCATCGGCCGAAGCCAGTGGCATGAAGGACAGGGTGTCGATCGCCCCGCGCCACAGATAGGCATTCACGCCACCACGAAGCTCGTCGGCGCCGCCCTCGGCACCACGGTCCACGCCCAGAAGATGATTGCGGGGTGCTGTCAGGGTGCTGGGATCACGTCCACCACCACAGGCAGCAAGAGCGCCGAGCGCCAGAAATCCCAGAGCGAGACGGGTCGTCGGTCGGTGAAAGGGTCGAAGAACGGTCAACTGGATGCGAGACATCATGTGTGGTCCTGCGGGCCGCGCCAGGGCCGGTCACAAGCAAGGATGCAGACTGGCGAGGCCTGCAGCCGGCAACTTCTGTTTGTGTGTTCATATCGTGCCGGCGGCACGAGGCCAAGCACCTGTGAAAGATGTTCTTATCCCTTGGCGAGCCCGGCCCGGTCCAACGCATCCGCCAGCCTCTTCTGATGTGCTTTTGGTACGAAGGGAAACCTGCTGACAATTTTCGAAATTGTCAGATCCGGGACCAGACGCAGCAGGTGTCGGTGAACCTGCTGCGCCTCGTCAGGGAAATCACCGATCTCGATCAGCGCAATGAGATAGTAAACCAGCGAACTCGGACAGTCCGGGTACAGACCGGACATTAACCTGCCCATGGAAATTACTTCCTGATAATCATCTCCCAACAGCAGGATCATCATGAAAACCGGTCGCAGCAACTCCAGCAACTGGGATCGGCAGCCGTTTTCAAGAAGCTTCTTCACGGTGTCAGCTGCCGACGTTGCATTGCCCCGCAACAGATCCAGCACAATGACAGCCATCAGATAGTCTGAAGAATCCCTGTAATGCCGGTCGTTCCGGGAGATGCCTTCAGCCGCCTTCTGGGCGACCGAGAGCGCCGTGCTGTGCATGTCGGGATCATACATGAGGTATGCGGCAAGCAGGACCTCGACAGCATGAAGATCCGGCAGCAGCGAGACTGAGGCCCGGATCCTGCGAAGACCATGGGCAAACACCGCCTCCGCGTCTGCACTCCAGTCGTTCAGAAAGCGAACATAGCAGTGCAGCGCGTCAATGAGAGCAATGGCTCCGTCTTCTTCCTCAAGATCGGTAGCGTGTTCCAGCAGAACTCCGATCCTGCCAAAAAGAGAACTGTCGTGCCGCAGGAGGAGCATGAACGCCCTCAGCGCCATTCCCAGAGCAGAAAGTTCGGAATCCGGGCGCGCAGCAATCCGCCGGGCTTCAGCAACAAAAATGCTCCACTGCATCGCCTGTGCGGGTGCAAGCAGGCTGTTTTTTCCTGCATCCGGACCCTCGGACGGAAAATCGTAATGTGTTCCCCAGATGATGACACCACCACGCCGCGCATCCAGCACGCGGACGATGAGCCGGTTGTCCGTAGCGCCCTGCCCTCCGCGCAGGCTCCCGGAAATGATGTAATCCGTACCCCAGGCCCGATAGACCGCCGCCGCATTGACAGGATCGGGCTCAGAGGCCTTAGGGACAGAGAGAATGTCAAACGTTCCCATATGAACGAAAATGAGTTCCAACTGATCCCGCAGATCCTGCCCCTGCTCCGCAAGCGTTTCGTCGGAATATGATGGCGACAGAAAAACCAGCGAAATCCTTCGCGGCTCTGCAGATGAAGAATTCCGTGAGGCATAGTGCAACGGCAGGGCCAGCATTGGATCCGCTCGCGGCACGGGCGCGCTATAGGGCAAATCAGTCCCCCGGCTGGCAGAGCCGCCTGGGAGACATCGTTTGCCACTTCCCTGCCGTGACTGTCCGTCGAAATACTTGCAATCAGGGCCTGGGTCGCAGGAGCCAGAGCATGTCCTTCAACATCGCCAAACAGATGGGTCATCTGGTCGGCCAGTGCAGCTGCCCGTCCCTGGTCTCCACGATGGAGTGCCGTCTGTATCCTTGCGCGCCAGGCAATCTCGTTCAGGTTGTCAAACTTCAGCAGGCGCTCGGCCATGTTTTCGACCTGATCCGGATCGGTCAGTTCCCGAACGGCATTTTCATAAACGAGCTGAAGATGCGCTGACAGCCGTTCTCTTTGCTGGATGAGCCATTCATCCAGTGCGGGGTCCACGCCAGCCAGTTCGCCAAGCAACTGCTCGTCAGGCAGGGTGACGCTGTCAATCGTACGAACGCTGGCGGTCAGCAATCTTTCGGCATCGACAGAGGTCAGGGCCGGCTTCAGGGCAAGGGAATGCCGCTGGACGTCGATGACATCAACGCCCAGTGGACTCAGCGCATCCAGCAGGCGATGGATTTCCTGCCTGAGCGATGCGCGGGCCATATCCTCGGGACGCTGGCTCCATAACAATTCGGCAAGACGGGAACGCAGGACCGGTTTTCGATCTGAAAGGGCCAGAATGGCCAGAAGGGCCCGCGTTTTACCGCCGACCGGAAGGACGCTCTCACCCGTAAGGGTTCTCGCCTCCATCTGACCTATTAACTTCAGGCGCAGGAGCGTGGGGTCAGTCTCGCGGACGTGACGGGATGCGCTCTCCATCATCTTTGCCGCCCCCATGTTCAGCACCTTTCCCTGCGATGGAAAGAAACTCCGGGCCGCTTCAGTGTATCGTCGTAAGCAATGCAGATCATGGCAATTCTCAACCCAGTCAAACCTGCAACACCTCTGCAAAGGAGGTCTTGTGTAGGATGCCAGGCGCGAATGCGATCGATCCTACTCAGGATTTGGTACTACCAGAAAACAGATCACCTTTTTGATGGAAAAGAGGTGCCTTGCAAGGCTGCAACAGAAGCCTCGTCCGAAAGAGTAACCAGAAAAAAGTTTAGATAGCATAAACACGTCATGCCATCTTTTCTATTCCTGAGGCTTCTGCTGTTTCACAGGCCCCTTTTCCTGCCATCATCGCAAATGACGATGGTCCACAGATCTGTGCATGGGAAAACCGGCACGGTTGCAGAAACATTGTAACCGGAATATCATTGATCTGTTCGTCCGCGTAGCTCAGCAGGATAGAGCACAGGATTCCTAAGGTTTGAATTGGGCGCCATGATGGGAAACCGCATGGTGGATTTGCTCAAATTCGGGGAACGCTCTGATCGTCTTGATCGTGCCAATCCCGAGCCAAGCTTTCCGGCGTGCTGGAAAGAAGGTGTAGAGACTGTACGGGTGACACCTTGGCTTCCCTTGTCGGAGGTCGTGGTGAAGAGACAGTCCAGACCACGAACATGCCTTCAGGCATGGCGGTGAAAACCGAAGTGGTAAGAATCCTGGGGCCGGAGGTTCGAATCCTCTCGCGGACACCATACGAACAAAAGACCCGCATAAAACTACCGCTTTCCCCTACGTTTTACACTTTAGGAGATGCATCTTGCAGCGGTGATCAGCACCATTGCCTTTCGAGCCAGCTTTTCTTGATCAAAGGCGCGGACATATCGCTAAATCTCGGTCAGCGTCGTGTGGCCAGTGATCGCTGCGATCTGATGGCCCAAAAAGCTAGCTTCTGCCAGTCAACGCGCCGCTGCTTTTCGAGGGACGTTTAGGCTCAATCCAGCAGGCAGCCTGGCTTCTGACCGCTAGGCTTTGAACGCATATAGACACTACTGGTCGTGAAGGCCGCTCCGTTCTGACGTGCCAGGAACGTGGGCGTCATTATGTGCTGAGACAGTTCAACCTGAAACACGGCGTGGATAGGAATCAGCAAGGCCGCACCAGTCTTCTGCTACGTCACCGTGATCAGGTCGCTACGAATATGACGTGGTCCCATGCGTACCACGTCGCTGCGACGCTAGTCGGTATAGAGCAGAAGCGTCCGAGTCAGACGTGGGACATATCCAGACGGCCACCGATGAATTGCTGCGCTGGTGCAAGGCGACCGTGAACGAACATTTAGTTGAAGTGGACGGCGTAAAGATGCGCCACGTCCACGAACGGGACGTGTTCCTCGGCCTTGCCACAGTCCTGAAACTGGAAAACGGAGACGTCTGATAAGAAGCAATTTTATCCTGACCAGAAAAACCGCTATTGATAGACGACAACAAGCCTTACGAACCGGCATGACCGGAGTTATGAAAATGCGGCTATTCCATCTGATCCTTGCAGGAGCGCTTTTGGCCGCTCCATCAGCCTTTGCACAGAGCATGCCATTCTGGAAGTCTTATACCCAGACAGGAAGCCTCAGGGATATCATTCCTTCGGCAGGAAACGACAACTCGGTTGCGACGTGGTTCGGGAAAAAGATCGACGTCACCGGAGGCAAAGCAACGAACCTTGATCGAACTGGGGGTTCGGATAGTGGCACCAATATCAGCGCCGCCTATGTGGCCGCGACGTCTCCGCTCAAAAAGTACCTGTCAGCTTCAAAAACGAACCGGTTCACGGTCTACTTCGGAAGCGTGGCAAAGTTTCCCAATATTGCCCATGATGTACAGAGCACGCTCTCCACAGGCGACATCGGCCTTTATGAACATGGCACTGCAATGACAAAAGTGTCTGATACAGATCGCCAAGCAATTCAGAATACTTGGGGTATCACAGGGGCGAAAATCTCCCTGGCTTCAGGTGGTGGTGGAACAGGCATGGCTGAACTTGGCTGCTGCGACAAGCCGACCCAGACAAATCTCAACCAGTTCGGCGGTGCGCTGCCGGCTCTTGCAAACATGAACATCCCCGATAGTGATGGGGGGGATGGTGTTTCTGAGATCATGACGGATGCTGAGGAAGCCGAACTTGAAAAGAGTATTGGCGGAATTGCCAGCGCAGCACATAGCTCGCGCAGCATCGCCCCTGTAATGCGCCCCGATGGGGCCTTACCAGATTTATGGTCCACAAGTGCAATATATGCAAACGCACGAAAGCTGGTGATGGCCACAGGCGCTGTTGCTGTTGACGTTCCGCCGACTCTCGCCCTGAGCTTTCCTAGGATTGTGATGGATCAGTACGTCGATGAGATCAATTGGGCAATCCAGAACCATCTCCGCGTAACCTTGATTGTTTCTCCATACAAACTTGGTGCAGCAGGCTGCTCGTTTGACCCAGATTTTTTGCAGAATACGAAAGAGTTCATCTCGTATCTTCTTTCTAAAGGTCCGCCGCCGACTGAATATGTAGTTGAGGACTACTGTGATCCGCCAACTCCCAGTCAATATGTGAACGGCTCGACAGGAGACAGTGATCCAACCAGTACCAACCAAGTGGCACTGTATCTGTCCACGCTTCCAGTTTCTCCAATGGGAACGGCAAAACCAACAATTTCTGGGGGACTTTCCGAAGCGGATGCAGTGAATCAGGGAAATCTGTATTCGCCGCTCAACGTGACGAATATGGTTTTTGATGCTCCATATGCGCATACCTTAACCTCGATGCCACTCAATTCCATCAGCAATCTGATGAAGTATAACCTGTCGTCGCTTGGCGGTATGGCGTATCAGCAAAGTTCTAATGTCCAAATTTCGGGCGGTGGTATTTACAGTAATAGTCCGCTTAATATCACGCTGACCAACGGAAAAATCTTGGTTCAGGGTGACAATGCCGATCTAACCATTGCCGGTCCTGCGGGCAAAACGCAGCTTCGCAGCAATGATATTGACAAGTACCTGACGGTTTATGACCCTTATACTAATAAAGGAGGTGGGTTCCATTTCGGCGGCCCTAAGAATGCCAATGCAGCACAGCTTTATGCTGGAGGAGGTACGGACGACGCAAACAGTCTCACGCTGTCGTCAGGTGCAGAGATGAACTTCACGTTCCATGACGCCGAAGCAGGAAGCACTGGAAACTTCATCAATACAGGTGTTTCCAGAACCACAGGCATGTTCGCGGTCCAGAACTTCAGTAGCATCAATGACTGGGCCACTGGATTTCAGTGGGCTCCTCGCGGGGTATCCGAGGCTGATCGCCCTTGGGCCGCAAGTAGCGCAGACGGAACAATAGTTTATTTCCACATGAATAATGCCTACTACTCTGGCAGGCTGACGACTAATGGAGACATTGTGACCAATGGTAACTTGCTCACTGGTGGATCGCTAAAAATATCCGCAGGAGCATCTTTGGCGCTCGGATATGGAGCAGGAAAGACCCCTACCTACTTCACACCCGATCAGTACGGAAATACTGCAATCTCGGGAAGTATTAAAATAGATGGCTCGATCACTCTCGGACGCTTCACGAAAGCAGAGGTTCTTGGTTATCCGAACCCCGTTGAAGGTATGAAGCTGTACGACACTGATGACCATGTGGAAGTGACGTACCGCTGCCCAACTGGGACATCCTGCGGCTGGTTCCCGACACAGTACGGCTCGGCATTGTCAAACTGACCGTAGGCAAAGCACTTTTGGGCCGCCGGCCGATACCTGCGTCGATGACTATGAACGACGCATTACAGCATTGGAATAGGGCACATCCACGATCCGGATGAAGATGGAGGGTTCGAAAAACCCCCTGGTATTGAGGTCTGCTCTGTGATTCCATTTCTTCGGCGTTGATTGGGGATGGTGGAAGATGAAGCAGCCTGGTTTCTTTGATGTTGAAGAGCGGCTTGCTCGGCTGAGCGGGCTTGGCGATCAGCTGGAGGCCTTTTCCCGGACTGTGGATTTTGAGGTGTTCCGCCCTGATCTGGAGCTGGCTCTGGCCTATTCAGACGGAAGTAAAGGCGGACGTCCGCCGTTTGATCCGGTGCTGATGTTCAAAATTCTGGTCATCCAGACGTTGAACAATTTGTCTGATGAACGGACAGAGTATCTGATCAACGACCGCCTGTCGTTCATGCGCTTTCTGGGATTGGGGCTGTCGGACCGCGTGCCGGATGCCAAAACGGTCTGGCTGTTCCGCGAGCGTCTGACCCAGGCGGGTGCGATCGAAGGGCTGTTCAACCGCTTT
The DNA here is from genome assembly GCF_046058915.1 of Gluconobacter roseus. GTDB lineage: Bacteria > Pseudomonadota > Alphaproteobacteria > Acetobacterales > Acetobacteraceae > Gluconobacter > Gluconobacter roseus_A. Next base: position 2,523,971 of record NZ_CP175538.1, on the reverse strand, counting down.
GATGCGACCCTGCGCAACGCCGGGTATTTACCGATGTCAGGCCAGATCCTGGATGCCACACTGGTGGCTGCTCCAAAGCAGCGCAATACGAAGGCTGAGAAAGCGGATCTCCGGGCAGGACGTATTCCCGAAGACTGGCAGGACAAGCCCGCAAAGATGTCGCATAAGGATCGTCATGCACGATGGACACTGAAGTTCACGAAGGCGAAGCGGCAGGACGATGGAACCATACCGTCGAGCGATCTCGCCATCCCGTTCTTTGGCTACAAATCCCACGTCTCCATCGACCGGAAGTTTCGGTTCATCCGAAAATGGAAGACGACGGATGCCGCCGCCAGTGATGGTGCGCGATTGAGAGAGGGGCTGTTAGATAAAACCAATACGGCCTCAAGCGTTTGGGCTGATACAGCTTATCGCTCGAAAGCGAATGAGGACTTCATGGACAAAGAGGGTTTTGTCTCAAAGGTTCACAGAAAAAAGCCGCATCTCAAGCCTATGCCCCGACATATCCAGAAATCGAATGCTGGAAAGTCCGTGATCCGATCGCGCGTCGAGCACGTCTTTGCCGACCAGAAATCACAGACGGGATTGTTCATCCGAACTGTCGGTATCACCCGGGCCACCATGAGGATCGGGCTGGCCAATATCGTCTACAACATGCGCCGCTTCCTCTTCCTCGAAAGATTGAACGCGAGCGCATAGTCATCCAGCGGGAGAGCAGTCCCCGATCTGCTCAAAACGCAGATCAAAAGCTCCCCCAAAAACCGTCAATCAAATCGCCAAAAGCCTGAAATCACGAGCCAGGCGCATCAACCAACGGTTCTTCGATCCCTCCACGTGGATGGTGTGTTCTTCAACACATGGGGCACGCGTACCTTCATGCCTTGGGCAACCTTCACGCGGATCGCGGACGAAGCCTATGGCCTGCTGTCACGGGAGAACTGGTTGGGCGTGCCTGGCACAGCTCCAACTGGCGAGGACTTCGACGCCCTGCTGGCGGAAGTGCAGGCGGCATGAGAGCGCTGGTAGCCTGCGGGCTTCTGGCTCTCTCGGCCGGATCCGTCGCTCCCGTCACGATCAGTCAGGCCATCGCTGGCGTGCAGGCTGATCTGACGAAAGCTGGCGTCATGAGCGTGTCCAGAGTCCAAAGCTGGACGGCTGATTAGGCTGCCCGGTTTGATAACAATGTGCGGGCACTCCAGTGCACATCTGATCCGGTCCTGGCAATGATTGCCGGGCCGGTGACGATGGATCTGTCAGGGACGTTCAGCTAGTCGGGTCCGTGTCTTCGTCTCGGCTTCAAATCTTACCCCTGTTTTTGGGTTGCAGGCTGATTCCAGCCGGACCAAGAGTCAGACTCTGAATGTGCCGGTCGAGTTCGTTCCGTTGACTACCCTGCCCGATGCTGAAGCTGGACGACAGGCGGAATATGCCGGGAGATTACTCGACCAAAGTGACACCATCCGGGTTGAGGCGGAGCAGCGGATCGAAGCTGACCAGAAGGAACTGACTGTGTATGTGCGGCCGCTTGTTTCAGATCACAGCAGCAGCTGTATATTAGGGCCCGACCGCCCATGCGTGGGTGCGCATTATACGATCTGACATCAATCTGTTTTACAAAAATGCCCTAAGTCATTGATTTCAGGTAATGGAAAATCAGGCGCCTTACATGATAACCCATTGATAATCTTCACAAATAGTATGCCTCTCGCGCACACCATACTTCCTGCAACATTCTTTCTGCAGAGGTGGAAAATTTTCTCTATTTCCGATCGTGCAAGCCAAATATAACGGCATACCCGCTATATGGCGTTCGTCTTTCGTGCTTAAGGTTTCAGGTTTATGTCTTCGTCTCCTCGTCCTCATACATTCCGCCTGTCTCCGGTGGCCTATGAAGCCCTGACAGATCGTGCGGCTGCCGAGCCTGAGCTTTTCTGGGAAGGTGAGAGCAGACGGCTGAACTGGAGTGCCGAGCCCAGTCAGGCCTACTGCGAAAAAGAAGGCTGGTTTGCGGATGGGGCTCTCAATGCAAGCGTTAACTGCTTTGACCGGCACCTTGCGACACGCGCCGATCAGGCGGCTCTGATCTGGCAGGCAGAGGACGCCGATCGGGTCCTGACCTTCACATACCGGACCCTGCATGAGCAGGTTTGCCGTCTGGCGAATGTTCTGCTTAGCCAGGGCGTTCGGGCTGGGGATCGGGTGGCCATTCACCTTCCTTCTGTTCCCGAGGGCCTGATCGCCATGCTGGCCTGTGCACGGATCGGGGCCATCCATGTCGTCCTGTTCGGCGGCTTTTCTGCGGATGCCATTGCTGACAGGCTGGTCGATAGCGGTGCGGTTCTGGCTATTACCGCCAATATCGGTCGCCGGGGCGCCAAACGGATTGCGTTCAAGACAGCGCTCGACGCGGCTCTGGACCTGCGTCCGGACGCTCATACCGTCCGCCATGTTCTGGTCGTGAGCGTGACCGATGATGATGTGAGCATGCAGGCCGATCGGGACATGTGGCTTTCGCCTCTGCTGGAAGACGCTGCGCCAGACTGTGCTCCTCAGGACATGCCTGCTTCCGCCCCTCTTTTTCTGCTGTACACGTCCGGCAGCACCGGCAAACCCAAGGGCATCGTACACGGTACAGGTGGCTATCTGGTCTGGGCGTCCTATACGCACGAACTGGTTTTTGACCATCAGGAGGGTGATATCTTCTGGTGCACGGCCGATATCGGCTGGATCACAGGTCATACCTACGGCGTTTACGGCCCCCTGCTTAATGGCGGAACGGTCCTGCTGTTCGAGGGCATGCCCTCCCATCCCGGTCCGGGCCGCTGGTGGAATGTGCTTCAGGACCACAAGGTCACGACATTCTATACCTCTCCCACCGCCATCCGCGCGCTCATGCGCGAAGGGAACGATGTGGTGCAGCGTTACGACCTGTCCTCCCTGCGGGTGCTGGGGACGGTTGGCGAGCCTATCAGTCATGAGGCCTGGTCCTGGTTCAATGACCATGTTGGTGGCGGCCGTTGCGCCTTTGTCGATACCTGGTGGCAGACCGAAAGCGGCGGGATCATGATTTCGCCCGTTCCGGGCGCCGTCAGGGAAAAGCCGGCATCCGCAACGCTTCCCCTGCCCGGCGTGCATCCCGTTCTTCTGGACGAGCGCGGCGCTCCGAAGGAAGGGGCGACGGAAGGTGTGCTCTGTCTTAAAGGATCCTGGCCAGGACGGGCGCTCACGATCTGGAATGACGCAGTCCTTTTCGACCGTACCTATCTCCAGCCCTATCCCGGCTATTATTTCACGGGTGACGGCGCCCGGCGTGACGAAGACGGCTATTACTGGATCACCGGACGTGTAGATGACGTCATCAATGTTTCCGGCCATCGGATAGGCTCTGCCGAGATCGAAGATGCGCTGGCGACTGAACTGGCCATCGCCGAGAGCGCTGCAATCGGCATCCCGCATGACCTCAAGGGTCAGGGTATCGTTGTTTATGTCGTCCCCCGCGATGATGCTCCGGACGACCTGCATCTGCGGGCCGCAAAAGCCATCACGTCAAAGGTCGGGCGCTATGCCGCGCCCGAGCATATCCATGTCGTGCCGGATCTGCCCAAGACACGGTCCGGGAAAAGTGTCCGGCGCCTGCTTCGCAAGATTGCCTGTGGGGAAACCGAAGGCTTTGGCGATCTCTCTACCCTCGCCGATCCGGAAATTGTGGCAACACTGATCAACATCATCCAGGCTCCGAAGAACTGATCTGTCAGACCTGAAAAGCTTCAGATATCGGTCGTTCCGGCCGGTGTCTGAACAGGAATGAATGCGCCGCTCAGAAACCCGAATACGACGTGCAGGAAATAGACGCAGAAAGCTGCGGCCAGCAGGACTGCAAAAAGCCGCCCGAAAATCCTGAACGACGCCACGATCAGCCCGCCCAGAAGCAGGAACAGCAGCACCGTCTGTGACGTCCCCTGTATTCCCAGACCGGACAGCACGCTCCGCGCCATGACCTCAATGATGGCTACACCGGCTACAACCACGCCCAGCAGTCCGAGGATCAAACCCCATAACGTATCGAGTATGGATTGCATCACGTGATCTGGCACCATTTAAAAGAGGACAACATTACTCCACAAAGCCATTCTCCGCGGCTCTGGTCAACCGTCATCTGCCATGGGGATAGACGAATGTTGGAGCGACCGTTACGAAAGGTGATCCTTTCCTGACCGGATTTTCTTTCATGGGTCTTCTATGACGAACTCGCCTGCCCTGCTGCTGACGATCGTTCAGTCCATTCTCCCGATTCTCGTAACACTGGGATTTGGATATTTCGCGGCATTCCGAAAGGATTTTGATGCGCAGCAGGCTGGTGTTCTGACACGTCTGGTCATGCTGTATGCGCTCCCGCTGGAGCTGCTGGTATCCATCCTCAGCACCCCGCGCAATGAGGTTCTGGCAGCGGGGCCGGTTGCGGCACTGATCCTGCTGGCCATGATCGGTGGGTATGGCATCATCTTTGCCATTCTGCGCGGCGTTCTGAAACGCCGACTGGGCGAAGCGGCGCTGATCGCGATGACCATCACCGGCCCGTCTGTCCCCTTCATCGGCATTCCTGTTCTGGGACAGATCTTCGGACCGGCCAGTTCGGTTCCCATCTCGATTGCATCCCTCGCCATGAACCTGGTGCAGTTGCCCATCACCCTGATCCTGATGGGACATGACCGCGGCACCCGCCATCGGGTCGAGACCGCGAAAGAGACCCGCAGTGAACTTCGCGAGCTTTGCGGCCACCTGATGCACTCGTGCCGCGAACCGGTTGTGTGGGTGCCCATGATGGCACTTGTCCTGGTCAGTGCCGGCGCCTTCCTGCCACAGTTTCTCAAGGGCTCCCTTCTGCTACTTGGTCGCACGACAGGTGGCGCGGCGCTATTCGCATCAGGCGTGGTACTCTTTACCCGTCAGGTCAAATTCAGCCCGCTGGTCGGCGTCATCGTCACTGTCCGGAACATTATTATTCCCGGGATCATCTATACGCTTGCCAGAATGTGGCACCTTCCCCTGCCCGCACTACAGGAAAGCGTGCTGACAATGGCCATTCCCAGTGCCTCCATCAATGTCATCCTCGCCATGCGGTATCATGTTCTGGAACGTGAAATTGCATCCGTTCTGTTCTTCGGAACGTTAAGTTCAATCTTCACCATGGCGTTCTTCATTTGGCTGACAGGTGCATGACCAGTTTTCTTTTCGTGTGTACGGGCAATATCTGCCGCTCCCCCTTGGCAGAACTGGCCATGCGCCGTGAAGCCGAGCTTCGCGGACTGACCCTCGATATCAATTCTGCCGCAACCGGGCACTGGAATCTTGGCGAAGCGCCTGATCCCCGCGCCCGCGCCATTGCATCCCGACAGAACCTGGATGCGTCAGCGCTCAGGGCACGTCTGGTCACCGAGGATGATTTCTTCCGCTTTGATCATATCATTGCTCTGGACCGGTCCCATCTGGCGATCCTGAAGCAGATGCAACCCAAGCAGTCCAAAGCGCATCTGTCCCTGATGCTGGACCACCTTCCCGATCGGGCCGGACAGGACGTCATCGACCCTTATTACGGGCCGGACGAAGGCTTCATCACGACATGGCAGGATGTGGAAGCCGGATGTGCTGCCCTTGCCATAGCCAGTCTTGGTCCACGCCCCTGACTCTGACGATGTCAGCGAAACAAGAAGGAGAGTTGCATGTCATCCCGTCCCAACATCCTCATGATTGATTCCCTTTTTCCGGGCATGAAAGAGCGTCTGGAGCAGCATTTCATCCTTCATCCATATACGACGGTCGAGAACCTCAAGAGCATTGCTCCTGATATTCGCGGGATCACGACAGGGGGCGCTTCCGGCGTACCACCCGAAATCATGGACATCCTGCCCAATCTTGAGGTCATTTCCGTCAATGGGGTCGGTACCGACCGTATCAATCTGGATGAAGCAAAACGTCGAAACATCCGTATCGCTACAACCCAGAATACTCTGACAGACGATGTGGCCGACATGGCCGTTGCCCTGATGATGACAGTCATGCGGGGTATTGTCACAAATGATCAGTTCGTCCGTGCCGGGAAATGGCCTTCCGAACCTGTTCCCATGGGGCGCACCCTGACGAAAAAACGTGTTGGCATTGCAGGATTTGGTCATATTGGGCAGGCCATTGCCAAGCGCGTCTCGGCTTTCGGCATGGAAGTGGCCTACTTCAACTCACATGCCCGACCAGAGAGCAATTACCGCTTTGAACCTGATCTGAAGACACTGACAGCCTGGTGCGACGTGCTGATCCTTGCCGTTTCAGGCGGCCCACGTTCCGCCAACATGGTCAATAAAGACATTCTCGATGCCTTGGGTAAAGACGGATTTCTCGTCAATATCGCCCGCGGCACCGTTGTGGATGAGGCGGCACTCCTGAGCGCACTTCAGGAAAAACGCATAGCCGGCGCCGGTCTGGATGTTTTCCAGAACGAGCCGAACATAAATCCAGCCTTTTTCACCCTGACAAACACTGTTCTGCAAGCTCATCAGGCCTCTGCCACGATTGAAACCAGAACCGCCATGGCCAATCTGGTCGCAGACAATCTGATTGCCTATTTTACTGATAAACGCCTTCTGACACCGGTCATCTAAAACGTCAGGCGATAAACTGTTCGGCGATGATCCGTTCCGAAAGACCGTGATCAGGGTCGAACAGGATCGTGGCCTGACGCTCCCGGTCTTCTCGCACAACAACCTCGACAACATTGCGAATTTCAGTGAAATCGGCAACGGCAGCTGTCGCTCTCTTCTCCGTATCAAGCAGCGTCAACTTCACCACGGCGCTCGACGGTAGGAGAGCACCTCGCCAACGCCGAGGGCGAAAAGCAGAAATTGGCGTGAGAGGAAGAATATTGGCGCTCAAAGGTACAATAGGTCCGTGCGCCGACAGATTGTATGCCGTTGATCCTGCAGGCGTAGAAACAATGATGCCGTCGCAGATCAATTCCTCAAGGCGCGTCCGACCATCAATTTCGATCTTAATGCGGGACGTCTGACGCGTTTGCCGGAAAAGAAACACGTCATTGAAAGCCAGCGCACTTTTTACTGCTCCTGATACCGTCGTAGCTACCATATGGAGCGGGTGAAGAATCGAAGGCTGCGACTTCTCCAGGCGCTGCAAAAGGTCATTTTCATTCGCAGCATTCATCAAAAACCCGACTGTTCCGTAATTCATCCCATAGATGGCGATACTTTTGTCCAGGACCTTGTGCAGGGCTTCGAGCATAAAGCCATCACCCCCCAGACACACCACAACATCCGCGTCATGAAGCCGCACATTTCCGTACTTCTCGGAAAGCCGTTCGAGTGCAGCCTGAGCTGCATCAGTCGAGGAGGCTACGAAATGAATTTTCATAACGGAATCACATTAGTCCAGGTTCAGCGGAGACAATTTTCTCTACCATACTAACACCTAGCAGATTTCCCACCTTTGAGGCGCCTCACACGAAATGACAAACAGTTTGACTGAGGCAGCACGCAGTCAGGATAGATGGTCCGTCACTGCTTCCTTGGTCAGTCCATTAAATTGAACCTACAGTCCGAAGCTTGGCACGAGAAAAAATTTCCTCCTGAGCAATAACTGGCACTGATGGCTGGATACGTTCAATTATTCGTCTCAGTGGCAATCGGAGATTACGAGAAACCAGTATTACAGGGACTTCACCCTGCTTCATCGCGCTTTCCAGACAAAATCTTATCCGAGATACGAATTCATTCATTCTGGATGGAGGAAGATTGATATGTCGCTCCTCCCCTGAGTTAGAAAGGTTATCAAAGATGGACACCTCCCAGTCAGGGCTGAGCGACAGAATAGGAATATACCCCTGAGGGCTAGTGACTGACGCACTGATTTGACGTGCCAGCCTCATGCGGACATGTGAAACCAATGTCGGGACCGTCTTAAGACCTTGACTACATCCCTCCTGCAAAGCTTCCAAGATGCTGACCAAATCACGAATGGACACACGTTCGTCCAGAAGAGACTGAAGTGTTCTTTGAATCATTCCCACTGAAATCTGAGACGGAATCAGGTCAACAACAAGTTTCTGCTGTTCGCGAGGCAGTTCATCCAAGAGTTTCTGAGTTTCGGAATACGACAGAAGATCCGCCATATTGTCTTTGACGAGTTCGGTCAGATGAGTAATGATTACACTCGCAGGGTCTACAACCGTATATCCTTGAATGATTGCATTTTCTCGCAAACTCTGGTCAATCCAAAGCGCCGGCAAACCAAAGGCAGGCTCTTTTGTTTTTTCGCCTTCAATATGAGGCTCGCCCCCTTTGGGATCCATGGCTAAGAGTTTGTTAAGCCTGACGTCTCCGCGTCCAACTTCTATTTCTTTAATACATACTGAATAAGAATCAGGCGGTAGCTGAAGATTATCCTGAATACGCACCGGAGGCAGTACAAACCCCATATCACTGGCGATTGTTCTGCGCAGTATTTTAACTTTCTCCGTCAGTCGCGCATTCTCTCCACTTGCAATAGCCAGCAAGTTAAATCCCAACTCCAGTCGCAATAAATCGACTTTAAGACTTTCGGAAATCGGAATTTCGGAAGGAACATTGCTTTCAGGAGCCAAAACGGAGTCGCCATCGTTATCTTTATCAGTAACAGGGGACCGATATCTTATCCACGCCGCCGCTGCCGACAGTACCGCCAAGAAAAGAAAAGGAAATGTTGGCAGACCTGGCATCAAGGCCAAAACGACTGCGCTTCCGGAAGCCAGTGCAAGTGGTTTGGGATTGCCACCCAATTGCCTTACCAGCGCAACATCCGCTCCTCCCTCGGTCCCGCCTTTCGTTACGACAATACCGGATGCGGTAGAGACCAGAAGAGCTGGTATCTGAGAGACAAGACCATCGCCTATTGTCAAAGTTGTAAAGGCTGTGGCTGCATCTGATACTGACATTCCATGCCGGACAATACCTATAGTCAAACCACCGATAATATTAATAGCGGTTATTATAAGACTGGCGATTGCATCTCCGCGTACAAACTTCGCGGCGCCATCCATAGCTCCGTAAAATCCACTTTCTTCTTCCAACTCTTTACGTTTTTTGCGTGCGATAACGTCATTGATAGCTCCTGAAGACAGTTCAGCATCAATAGCCATCTGCTTCCCAGGCATTGAATCCAACGAAAATCTGGCAGCAACTTCCGCGATACGGCCCGATCCTTTTGTAATAACCATGAAATTAACGACGAGAAGAATGGAGAATAGAATAGCCCCAATAACGACGTCGCCTCCCATGAGGAAGCCACCAAATGCCGCCACAACATGCCCGGCAGCATATGCACCTTCATAACCGTGACTTAAAATCAGCCTCGTAGTCGCGACTTCAAGAGACAACCTCAAAAGGGTCGTCAACAACAATAATGTTGGAAAAGATGTAAAATCGAGAGGCCTGTTCAGAAACAAGGCAACCATCAAAACAAGAATAGATGAGGTTACTGAAAGTGATAAACCTATATCTAGAATAAATGTCGGAAGTGGTAAGACGAGTATAGACAAAAGCGCTGAGACAGACAGCGCAAGTCCTATATCCGAACCAGGCATCCAGGATTTTAGCGCTCTCACACTTGGCGGAATGTTGAAAGCTGAAGTCAGCCTCTCAACTCCAGATGACAAATTTTTCCCGATATTAGGCATTTTTTTCCAAGAGATTTCAGAGCGCGAATATGTTTTCTAGATAAGAAAATTTATTTATTTTTCTGATTTTATAATTTCAGTCATGGTTACACCAAGCCGGGTCTCGTCGACCATAACAACTTCCCCCCTTGCTATCAGTCGATTATTCACAAGTATATCAATTGAATCGCCAATCTTTCTGTCCAGTTCAACTACTGCCCCGCGCCCCAGCCGCAACAATTGGTTTATTGGCATTGTCGTGCGCCCAAGGACTGCACTTACAGTAACTGGGATATCATAAATGGCCTCTAAATCATTAGAGCCCAATGTTTTTTCAGGTGGAAAATCTTCCTTCTCCACATTGAAGTCTTCTTTATCCTGACCAAGCATTTTTCTCTCCTATTCAGTAGCTGCTTCTTCGCAAATAATAGAGATTATTTCTTGCACGACTTCGGATGAATTACGCGCCAGTTGACCCGTATCCCAAGAAATCATGAAATCTCCGCTTTTTAGACTTTCATCCAGTTGAATCTTCAGCTTTTGTTCAAATTCTCCCGGAAAATATTTCTTTATCCTTTCAAAAAATTCTTTAGAACAAGTTAATTTCAGGCAGCTAATTTTTTCCAGAGAAGGAATAATCGACTTAATAATTTTTTCAGAATTATCTAGCCCATGTCGATCTAAAACACTTGGAATAATATTTACAATAGTGTTTAAAATTATACCTGAGATCTCTCTAAATATATTTTTTTTGCATTCTTCTATTTTATTATTTATATCCCTCACCATGGATAATGCGTTTTCTTTAAATTTATTTTCTATTTCTAATTTTTCTCTATCAAAAATTTCTTTTTCTAGCCGCTTTCCTTCCTGAAGTCCTTTATCATAGTATTCTTGTAAAATTTCTTCAGATGGCTGAACATTTACCGGGATATCCAGAGGAACTGAAACATCTTCAGTTTTCTCTGGTTTGTTTTCAGGAGCGGCATCGAAATCTTCAATATAAAGTAAGTTAGAAAGTTCTTTTTTGCTAACATTCTCTCTATTCATCAGACTATCATCTCATTACCGGGTTGTTCTTGATCAATCAGATCAATTTCTCCCCGATCTACCAGGTCTTTTGCAATGAGAAGAATTTCATTCTGAGCCGCATCAACATCCTTTACTCGCACGGGGCCCAAATCCCCGATCTCGTCCATAAGAATGCGCCCGGCACGTTCCGACATAGAGGCGAAAAAGGCCTGTCTAAGTTTGTCGCTTGCTCCTTTGAGTGCCAATGGCAGACTCTCCCGAGGAATTTGGTTCAGTAGAGTTATCAGGCCTTCAGCAGAAAGATTAACAAGTTCTTCGAATGTAAACATAAGACTCTTAATCTGTTCTGCATCATCCTGACTACGCTCTTCCAAGGCAGTCATAAATCGACCTTCCAGGTGTCGGTCGAAATTGTTGAATATGTCAGCTAGGACTTCATGACTATTCCGGTTTATGCCCCGAGGAAGGTTGGAGACGAATTCTGATCTCAGCGTCTTTTCAACACTTTGAAGGACATTTTTCTGTATGGTTTCAGTCTTCAGCATTCGTAGCATAATATCTAACGAAAACTCTTCCGGGAAAAGCGCCAGAACTTTTGCAGCATGAGAAGGTTTAATTCTACTCAGGATAACCGCTACTGTTTGCGGATATTCATTCCTCAAGTAATTTGCCAGAACAGTTTCCGAGACATTTCCCAGTTTGTCCCACATCGTACGTCCGGCAGGTCCACGGATTTCCTCCATGATTGCCGCAGCACGATTAGCAGGCAGCGCGTTCTTCAGTAGTTTTTCCGTACTCTCCAAGTCACCGATCACGCCCTCAGCAGATCCCAGCCCTTGGCTGAATTCGTGGCATACCTTTTCAACGATATTGGAAGAAACAATGCCAAGTTGAGCCATTGCGGAGGAAATTTCCCTGATTTCCTCTTCATGCATCTGCTCAAACAGACGGGAGCAATTTTCCTCTCCAAGCGCCATCATCAAAATGGCTGCTTTCTGAACTCCTGAAATGTTTTTTTCCATATCCATTATCTCACTGCTCCTTCCTGAGAAGGCATCAACCATCCCCTGACCAAGGCAATACTTTCAGAGGGATGGGTTTCCACAAGGTCTACAACCTTCTGTACGGAAGAAGCTCTGATCCGGCCCTGTACACCATTAACAGAGACAGTCTCTTCCTCCGAAGACTGAGCATTGACATACGGTGCCTCAAGAAGAGGTGTTTTCTGTCTGTCAGCCTGATTGTCCGACAGGTAACCAGACGATGGCGTAGCGAAGCTAGCCGCCTGAGCACCTGCGTCTGAAGCTGGGAAGCTAAGCAAGCCAGGAACACTCCGCTCTCCCGGTGGCTTCAGAAGTGGCCTCACAACGAAGAACAGGACCATTCCCAGACAGGTTACGAACAGACCAAATCTTACGGCTTCCATTTGGTTCGAGTGAGTGAGGAATTTGCCCCAACCGGAAGCTGTCGGTCGCATTTCTGTATCTATGTCACTAAATTTCATTGACATGACTGTCACTACGTCGCCGCGACTTTGATCGAAACCAACCGCACTTTTTGTCAGTGCCGTCAGCCGGTTAAGTTCTTCCTGAGTACGCGGCTGCCAGGAGAAATGACCTTTTCCATCTGCCTGACTGACGCCATCGACCATCACAGCCATGCTTATACGGGCAATGCGCGGCTGGTCCTGAATCAGGGTGCGAACTGTCTTCCCGATTTCATAGTTGTTCGTCTGCTCCTGCCGGTTGCTCTGACTTCCATTTTGCTGCTGGCCGGCGTTCGCATTCGGCAGGTTATTTGATACAGTTGTATTTGTAGAACCTTGGGTATTGATGTTTTTTTCTGTTTTAGTCTGTTGCGAGCGAAGAACCTGTTGGTCAGGATCATAGTTTTCCTGAGTCTCACGGATCTGGTCATTATTCATAGTCACATTCGCCTCAACGCGTATGTGTCCCGGGCCTAATGACGAACCCAGCAGATCCTCAACTTCACGAGCAATACGCTGTTCAATCAGCTGGCGCTGCTCTTCGGGAGACTGGCCTCCGTTGGCTGCACCTTGCCCCTGTTTCAGAAGGACATGTCCACGATTATCGATCAGAGAGATATTGTGTGCATCAAGCCCGGGAACAGCGGCAGAAACGAGGTTCACAACTGCAGAGATACTCTCTTCATCAAGGCGACGTCCTCCATCCATCGAGAGAAGCACACTTGCCTGAGCATTTTGCTCATCGGTTGAAAAAAGTTCCCTGTGACGCAGGACAAGGTGAACCCGCGCATTTCGCACGCCATGAATGAGGCGAATTGAACGTTCGAGTTCGCCTTCAAGAGCCCGCGTTTCGTTAATGGTCTGTTCGAACTGCGTGGCAGTAAAGCTGTTCCCCTTGTCGAAGATCTCATAACCGACCGACCCGCCTGAAGGCAGTCCGGTTTGGGCCAGAAGCAACCGGGCACGAGCAACATCATCCTCAGGCACCATGATGGTGCTACCCTGATCCTGAAGACGGTATTTAATATGGGCTTTTGAAAGCTGGTCTACAATTTCTCCAGCTTCGTGCGCTTCCAGGTCGCGATACAGCAATCCGTTGGTGGCGTTGACGCCGTGCAGAACAAGAACTCCGAGCAGGATCAGCATGGCAGCCCCGACGCCGCCCAGCGCAGCCAGGCGCGGAAGTCCCAGTTGCTTGAGGTTTGTTAGCAGCGCTTTCACCGTTTGCTCTCTTCCTGTCTGTTCAATGAGCTGTCGTCATTACGACTTGCCTCAGCAAAGCCTCCCTGCCCTGGCCACATGCTCGCTTACCCCTAAAAACCGTACTTTCGATAATGCTCATTGTCGGACAGAAAGGTTAACGCGCGGCTAACAACACCATTATCGCGTCTCGGAATCAGGTGCCTGAAAAGCCCGTCAGATTGCTCATATCAATCGTTGCATTGCCCATGTCGACGTTCACAACAGACGCACTCTTAGAGACACCAGTGACCAGTCCTGTTACCGTTGTCGGAAGAGCGACACTGGTGCCGTCAGTAGAACTGCCTTCTACCGCGACAGTATAGGCGCCGTCGGTCATCTGAGTTCCGCTGTTATTCGTACCATCCCACTGCCAGGTATTGGTTCCTGCCGATGCATTTACTGTTTCGGATTTTACGACATTGCCGCTGCTGTCAGTGACAGCTATCGCGACGTCTCCAGCCTGAGGCGCTGTAAAGGACATGGAGGCCGAGCCGCTCTGCAGCGGCAGACTTGAACTGCTTGCGGTTGTCGTCTTGCCAATCAGGCTGACAGCCGACGCCATCTGGTTATCCTGTGTCGCAGAAATCAGGTTGGTCAGGTTGCTGTTGGTTTCCACCTGCTGCTGAACACCGGCAAACTGGGCCAGTTCGGCGGTAAAGGAATCGGTACTTGTCGGATTGCTGGGGTCCTGATGCTGCAGCTGTGTCGTGAGCAGGGTAAGAAACTGGTTGAAGTTGCCGCCCAGAGACGACAGGGACGTGCTGGAACTGCTTGAAGACGTCGATGTGCTGGACGAAGCAGCTGCCGCGTTCGTAGCCGCATTGCTTTTAGCCGCAGTAATTGCCTGGCTTAGAAGAGACGTGCCCGACGTTGTGCCAACGGAAGAGACCATGGTTCCAATCCTATATTAGACGGTAAGATCAACGACACCGCGCAGAACGCGGCGTTCATCTGTAGTGCGGGCGCTGACTGACGAGGCATTCCGCGACGAACCTGACTGCTGGCTATTGCCATCCTGCCGGTTGCCACCTGACGACATGTCAGAAAACGATGGTGTCGAAAGACTGATCTGGATGTCAGCCGAAACGGCGCCCTGCAGATCAGTCACGGAAGTCGAATTCTGGGCCAATGTCGCAAGCAGGGACGAGCGATCATCTTTAAGAGACTGATAGACTTCGGGATTATCGGTATTGATATGGATCCGGTGTTCCTTTGTCGCGGTTTCACCAATTTCCACATGCACCTTTTCATGGTTCCCAATATTCATTTCAATATGGGTTGTTGACGTTCCATCAGTAGTTTTCTGATAGAGCAGAGGCTGTTGCTCATCGTGACGAGAAACATGCTCTTCATCATTTGCCGCTTCCGCTACATTCTCCGCATGAGTGGCAGATGGTGTTTCTTTAGATGAGTCAGCAGGACTATTCTCGTCAGGGACAGCCTCCGTATGCGCCGATAGAGTTTTTTCTATCGTGATCAGTGGCTCCGGTGTGTCTGTGGCCGCTGTGATTGTATGATTTTCCGAGCCTGCCTCAGATGACTTATCATCCTGAACAGATGTCGGCTCTGCATTGACAACCGAAGAATTGGCGACACTGTCAACGGATGGTTCGCTAGATGATGCGTCCTGAGCAGACGCGACCTGCAGTTGTTCCTGGGGAGCAGAAGTCTCCTGCCGGGTAGAAACGGCATCAGATTTTTCCTGATCAGGAGCGTTTGAAGGCGCCTCAGAGAACTCGGACACATTCGTTGACAGCGTGACTTCCTTTGTTGCCGTCCGGGATGCACCTGCCTGCGATTTGCCTGCGGTCTCCGCTCCCTTTTGTTGCGGCCTTGGCTGCGATGTTGCCTTCGAACTGGTTTCGTTTGTCTGCCTTGTGCTTGAAGCGAGGGCGCTCTTTTGAGGAGCTGCCGATGATGCAGTTTTGGTGCTGACAGGCTGTTTTTCTGACGTATTACGGCCCTTGGCAGCAGAATTTGTAGATCCCTGTGCAACAGGCTTTGCAGACTGGGCTGCTGATTGTGCTTTGGACGACGGGTTTGCAGAACCGCTACGAGCTGTAGAACTTTTAGCCGCAGACGGGCTGCTCGTTGTTGTCCTGTGGGCAACTTCAGCATGGGCACGTGCCTGCTCATGCTCATAGCTTTTTAAAAAATCCTGAAAGCGCTCATTCGACGCTAACTGCGTCTGGGGTGAGATTTCACCGCGAGTCAGCCCAGCCGTTGATACAACTGCGGATGTCGTGACATGTGACAAGAAATGCGCCTCCGGCCCCGCAGAGAATGGGAAATCCGAGCTTTTCTTGGCACAAAAATTGTAAAGAAAGCGTTTAGCTACTCCGCCAGATCAGGACACAGAAAAAGCTGGCAAAAGGTTTTTCTGTGTCCTGAGGACTTAGCTATCCGACCGCATAACGGTCGTGGCAACCGTCTGGATGGTCTCAGGGATGGATCGCATCATAGGCCGGAGAGCCTGCGAACGGTCCCCGCGGAACTGTCGGAGCACTCGGGCAGACAGGAGGATTCCCTTCCAGAGCCAGAGCCTGCACCGTATGAGTTGTGGTCGAAACCAGTCCTCTGACCGCCAGTTTCTGGTTCAGCCGGACGACTGCCAGAAACTCGTCCGGAAGAATGACGGTCGTGCCATCGCGTAGCTTTACACCCGTGGGTGTAATACCGGAGACGATCCCCTGCACCACGGGAAGTGGCGACATGTCATAGGTGCAGGGCGCAGCTTCGGCTGCGGAGACGGACAGCGCCAGGATCAGGCTGGCGAAAGCGAGCTTTTTCAATGTCGGAAATGCCTCATGCCGGTGAATACCATGGCGATCCCGGCAGCATCTGCCGCGTCGATCACCTCCTGATCGCGAATGGAACCGCCCGGCTGAATCACAGCCACGGCTCCTGCTGCGACGACACTCTCGAGACCGTCGGCAAAGGGGAAAAACGCATCCGAAGCGGCAACCGAACCAACCGTCAGTGGTTCGTGCTCACCGGCTTCCTTCGCAGCGTCCTCGCTCTTGCGTGCCGCGATCCGTGCACTGTCCACACGCGACATCTGTCCGGCGCCAATGCCGACGGTGGCACCGTTGCGAACGTAGATGACGGCGTTGGACTTCACGTGTTTTGCAACACGGAAAGCGAACAGCAGGTCCTTCATTTCCTGTGCTGTCGGCGCGCGCTTGGTGACGACCTTGAGATCGGCTTCCGTGACGCGTCCCGCATCGCGGCTCTGTGCCAGAAAACCACCCGCAACGGAGCGGAATGCCAGCCCCTCGGCTGTCGGGTCGGGCATGCCTTCTGTCAGCAGAAGACGCAGGTTCTTCTTGCGGGACAGGAGCTCGATGGCGTCCGGATCGGCATCGGGAGCGACGATCACTTCGGTAAAGATCTTGCTAATTCTCTGCGCCGTTGCGCCATTCAGCGTGCGGTTGACCGCCACGATCCCACCAAAGGCTGAAACCGGATCGCAGCGCAGGGCCGCAATCCAGGCCTGCTCCAGCGTCGCAGCCGATGCCACACCACATGGGTTGGCGTGCTTGACGATCACAACAGTTGGGTCATCAAACTCGGCCACGGCTTCGAAGGCCGCATCCGTGTCATTGATGTTGTTGTAGCTCAGCGCCTTGCCCTGAAGCTGGCGGGCTGTCGCAACACCCGGACGCTGGCTTCCGTCACGATAGAAAGCCGCTTTCTGATGCGGGTTTTCCCCATAGCGCAGCAGATCATCGCGGGTGCCGCTCAGGGTCAGGACGGGAGGAAGGATCTCACCGGCCTGTTTGGCGAACCAGCGTGAAATCATGCTGTCGTAAGCGGCGGTATGAGCATAGGCGGAGGCCGCATAGTTACGCCGCTCGGCCAGAACCGTTCCCCCCTGCTCCAGCGATGCGATGACCGCGGCATACTGCTGGGGGTCTGTCAGGATCGCCACATGATCGAAGTTCTTCGCAGCGGCGCGGATCATGGCCGGGCCACCGATGTCGATGTTCTCGATGCAGTCCTCGTCCCCGGCGCCCGATGCTACTGTTGCAGCAAACGGATAGAGGTTCACACAGACCAGATCGATCGGCGCAATATCATGCTCGGCCATCTGCGCCACATGGGCGGGAAGATCGCGACGCCCCAGGATGCCGCCATGGACCTGCGGAACGAGGGTCTTGACCCGGCCATCCAGAATTTCCGGGAAGCCGGTATGTTCGGAGACATCCTTGACTGTCAGACCCGCTTCACGAAGGGCCTTTGCAGACCCTCCCGTCGAAAGCAGTTCCGCACCGTGGGCGGCAAGCGCACGCCCCAGTTCGATCAGTCCCGTCTTGTCAGAAACGGAAAGGAGGGCGCGACGGACGGGGAGTCGGGTCTCAGTCATGATGAGAATGAAATATCCTTCAAAACATGTCCGCGCAACCGCGAGTGATGCGCAGAAGGAGGAACATGACCCGGAAGCGGGCCATTTCCGGAAAATCCTGCCCAGCCCAGCAGGCAGAGGATGGGCACAAGAAGCATGATTTCCCCGATCCCGCCAGTCCGGACATAGGGCCAGAGCGAGAGTCGCGAGCGACTGAGAGGAGCCAGCAACTGGCAGCCGCCTGTCGGAAGATCCACGGCAATATGAGTCGCGGCGCCCAGCAGGAGCGCGCCCCAGGGACCATGCAGGCTTTCAGGCCCCATCAGGCCATTGATGATGGCAGCAGCCACCAGCAGCATTACCCCGGAATGGGTCAGACCGCGATGGCCAAAGGCCTTTGCCAGAAAACGGGAGAGAAATTTGAGCCGGCTGCCAAGCATGGAGCGCTCGGTATCAAGATCTGGCAGAAGGCTGCCCAGCAGGCCCGTACAGATGGAAAAAGGTTCAGGCGACAGCACATGCCAGCGCATGGCGCATAACACGGCAAAGCCACCGATCAGCAGATGGGAACGTCCAGTCACGCGCCCTTATGATCCGGTTCAGCACGTCCCGCAAACCATTTGTTCACAAAACGTTCACGGATGCCGCAACATAATGCGGACATCCGTGCGATGCTTTGCCGGATCAGGCCACAGGCAGCGCGTTCAGACCTGCAACAGGGCCGCTGCCGTTGCGCGCTGACGGATCTTGTCCGCATCGAACGCACCGGCCGTCACCCAGGAACCGCCGACACAGGACACGGACGGAAGCGCCAGCCAGTCTGGTGCGCTCTCTTCCGTAATGCCGCCCGTGGGACAGAAGCGGACATTGCTGCCGAACACGCTGGCGAGGCTCTTGAGCGCAGGAATGCCGCCATTCGTCACGGCCGGGAAGAACTTGAAGCGTGACAGGCCCAGATCCAGTCCACGCATGATGTCACCCGCATTGGCGACGCCCGGCAGGAACGGAACATCGTGCTCGACAGAGGCCTTTGCCAGCGCCTCGGTCAGGCCAGGGCTGACGATGAAGCGCGCACCGGCATTCACGGCGCGGTCCATATCGGACGGGTTCAGCACCGTGCCGGCACCAACGAGCGCACCGGAGACCTTCGACATTTCCTGAATGGCTTCAAGGGCACAGGGTGTGCGCAGCGTGACTTCCAGCGTGGACAGTCCACCGGCCACCAGTGCCTCGGCCATCGGACGGGCCTGCGCCACGTCATGGACCACCAGAACCGGCATGACCGGGCAGCGACCCATGACGGCATCGAGTTTGGCAGTGTCGATCATCAGAAATCTTCCTTAGTGAATGTCATCGCCGACGGCTTCGATCACGCGATCCATCTGGGCCAGCATCGCGGACCCTCCAGCCTCGGCCGGATCATGCACTGAACGCATCAGCGCGAACAGTTCGCGGCCCGTTCCCAATGCTGGGAGTGGCGGGGCAACCGGCTTGCGGCTCTCCCACTCGGCGGCATCTACCAGAACCTCGATCTGTCCCGTCACGGCGCAGACGCGGATCATGTCACCATCCCGCACGCGGGCGATCGGACCGCCAACCTGCGCTTCGGGGCCGACATGAATGGCGGCTGGCACCTTGCCGCTCGCACCGGACATGCGTCCATCCGTCAGCAGAGCCACCTTGAAGCCGCGATCCTGAAGAACACCCAGAGTCGGGGTCAGCTTGTGAAGCTCCGGCATACCGTTGGCTTCCGGTCCCTGGAACCGGACAACCACGACGACATCACGCTCCAGCTCACCGTTCTGATAGGCCGTGATGACATCATGCTGGTCCTGGAAAACCCGTGCAGGCGCTTCCACTGTCAGATGCTCGGCCGCAATGGCGCTGCTCTTGTAGATCGCGCGACCCAGATTGCCCGTCATCAGACGCATACCGCCATCGGGACGGAAAGGCGTAGCAACATCACGCAGGATATCGGTGTCCGTAGACGGCTTCGCATGGCTGTAGACGAGCTCGTCGCCTTCGAGCGAGGCACGGTGGGCGTAATCGGAGAAACCGCCACGCGAAACCGTCAGGATGTCTTTGTGCAGCATACCGGCGCGCGTCAGTTCGGCGATTACGGTCGGCATGCCACCCACGCGGTTGAACGCATTCACGTCCTCGGAACCGCTCGGATAAACACGGGTGATCAGCGGCACCGCGGATGAGAGGCGGCTGATATCTTCCCAGTCGATCAGGATACCGGCGGCACGGGCGATGGCCGGAAGATGGATCGAATGGTTGGTTGAACCACCCGTTGCCAGAAGTCCCACCGCCGCGTTCACGATGGCCTTTTCGTCCACACAATGCGCCAGCGGACGCACATCCTCGCCGTTCAGGCCAATTTCCGCCAGACGGTGAATGCCCGAGCGCGTCATGGCCTGACGCAGCTTCGTGTTGGGATTGATGAAGGCCGAGTCCGGCATCATCAGCCCCATGATCTCAACCATCATCTGGTTCGTATTGGCCGTGCCATAGAACGTACAGGTGCCCGGGCTGTGATAGGAGGCGTTTTCCGCTTCCATCAGTTCATCCTGCCCGACCTTGCCCTGTACATAGAGCTGGCGGATGCGCTGCTTTTCCTTGTTCGGAAGACCAGACGGCATCGGACCTGCCGGGATCAGCATGGCTGGGAGATGGCCGAAGCGCAGGGCGCCCATCAGAAGGCCCGGCACAATCTTGTCGCAGATGCCCAGCAGCGCCACACCTTCGAACATGCCGTGGCTCAGCCCGACAGCCGTGGACATGGCGATCACGTCACGGGAGAACAGAGAGAGCTCCATGCCTTCCTGCCCCTGCGTCACACCGTCACACATGGCGGGGGCTCCACCCGCGACCTGAGCCGTCGCACCAACTTCACGGGCGAACAGCTTGATCTGCTCGGGATAGCGGCCATAGGGCTGATGCGCCGACAGCATGTCGTTATAGGTCGTGATCACGCCGATATTGGTCCCGGTGGGACGCATCAGATCCGGTTTGTCGGGGCTGGATGCTGCAATGGCATGGGCCAGATTGCCGCAGGCCAGCTTGGGCCGGAGCACACCCTTGGCGCGGTTACGCTCCATCAGGGCGAGATACCGGCGACGGGAGACTTTCGAACGCTCGATGATACGGGCAGTCACGCTCTCGACGACGGAATTCAGAGACATCTGGAAATACTCGCTACTCGGCTGATGCCTGCAATGCGTTCAGGAAAGGCCGACTTTCCGGCGCAAGGCACGGTATCGTGATTGAGGCACCGTTCATACGGAATGCCCTTCCGCAGGGCAAGCCACCTGCCAAATGAAAACCCCGATATCACCATTTTTATTTCAAGGTGCAGCACTGTTTGGTTTCTAAGTTCCAAAAATAACATTGTCAGCGCAATAATACGAATTAGATGTGTTAATAGCCGTTTTCCGAAATCCCGCCCCCTTCCGGCAAAGGGCGCAATACAGGCTTGAATGCGCACTGCAAAAGAAGCCAGGTGGTCGGACAGTCACTAAATAATCGGTAATTTGCCCGATCTGTCCCCATGAAATATCCATACGGGTCAAAACCGAATATTCACGGAGTCAATATCATGAAATTCATTCCCGCCATGGCTGCGATTTCAGCCCTCGTCTGCGCAACACCTTTGGCCGGTGCCGCTTCACTTCATTCACACTGGGAGCAGTTCAAGGCACACCGGGCTTTTCACCATCTTTCTGCTGATGGACAGCGCGCCTTCCAGGACATCATGAGCGCCCGCGACATCCTTCAGTCCGGGGGCAAGCCCGAAGCCGCCATTCCGGCGCTTTATGACGCCCAGAAGCGCCTCGCTGCCGCTGAAAAGGCCGACAAGAAGTTTCAGGCCGCTGAGAGTGATCTTCACCCTGCCCCGCAGCATCCCGTTGCGGCAAACCATCAGCCTGTCACGGGCCAGACCGACTGGCTCCCGGTTGGCGGTGAGTTCATCGTGAATGAAACCCTCGCGCCCGAAAAAAAGACGGCTGTTGCCTCGGCTAATGCTCAGCTGAAATCCGGCAACACGGATCAGGCCGCCGAGACGATGAAGGTCGTTGGTGAAGATACAGACTTCATCCTGGCGCTCGCCCCCATCACGCCGGTTCAGGGTGCGGTCTATCGTGCGACCGTGTTCACGGAAGGTCATCATCCGCAGGACGCCGTTGACGCGCTGAACCAGGCTCTGGATTCGGTGATCTTCGTTTCCGAAAATGCCGTTGAATCACAGGCCCCGGCCACCGCAGCTCCGGCTCCGGCAACTGCCACGAAGTAATCTTCAAGGGCCCTGCCCTCAGATAAAAAAGCGCTGCAGGCCAGACCTGCAGCGCTTTTTTTGTGCCTGTTTTTCCAGAATATCTCAGCTCCAGGCGGAGCCCTGTGCCGGAAGCAGGATCGCATTTTCCATGGAAACCAGACCACCACCGATCTTCGGCGGCCACACACCACTGGCCACGGCCTGGGCCCGGATGTCGAGACGGGCATTCATATCTGCATAGGGCCAGATATGAGCCAGACGTGGCGTGCCCTCGATCGAGATCATCCCGCACAGCAGTGGGGACAGTTCCAGCCGTGCCGGAACCGCAGCGGCAAAAGCGTCTTCCACATTCCCGACCTGTCCGAGCTTCAGTTCATAGCAGCGCCATTCATAGATGCTGCCATGTTCCCCGGCCGGAAGCAGCGGAGAAATGATGCGCCAGCTTGTCACGTCAACTGTCTGAACAGCGTCTTCCGGTATTACCGCCAGCAGATCCGGGCGACCGTCCAGAAGCGCCGCATAGGTCTCGGCCGTCCGGAACAGGAAAACCCGGTTCAGAACACCGATTTCGCTTGTCCAGACGGCAATCCCGTCACGCTCCGAGAGAGCAGAAACCACTTTCGGCACCTGTCCGATCCGGACATCGAGAATAATGGTCTCTGCATAACTCATGAACTGACTCCGGGTTATTTTGCTGCCTGATGGGCAGCGACAAAGTTCTCCAGCCAGTGGATCGTATAATCCCCCTTCTGGAAAGACGGATCCGCCAGGATCTTCTGATGCAGCGGAATGACCGTTTTCACACCGTCAACCACGCATTCGTCCAGCGCACGCTGCATGCGGGCAATGGCTTCGGCGCGGGTCGGAGCATGAACGATCAGCTTGGCGATCATGCTGTCGTAGTAAGGCGGGATGCGATAGCCAGCGTAAATGGCGCTGTCCATGCGGACACCCAGCCCACCCGGAGCATGGAACACCTTGATCGTGCCGGGGCTCGGCATGAAGGTTTCCGGGTCCTCCGCATTGATACGGCACTCGATCGCATGACCGGACATCCTGACGTCAGCCTGCGTGTAACCGAGCGGTTCACCGGATGCGATGCGGATCTGCTCGCGCACGAGATCCACATTGCAGACCATTTCCGTCACCGGATGTTCGACCTGCAGACGCGTGTTCATCTCGATGAAGCAGAACTGACCGTCCTGATACAGGAACTCGAGCGTTCCGGCATTGCGATAGCCCATGCGTGAGAGGGCCTCGGTCGCGGTGCGGCCGATTTCCTCACGCTCGGCATCCGTCAGAGCCGGCGAGCCGGCCTCTTCCAGAAGCTTCTGGTGACGGCGCTGGAGCGAACAGTCACGCTCGCCGAAATGCACGACATTGCCATGCGCATCGCCAAGGATCTGAAGCTCGATGTGACGCGGGCGGTTGAGATACTTCTCGAGATAGACCTCGTCATTGCCAAAGGCCGCACGGGCTTCGGCACGGGCCACCGACCAGGCTTCCTCGATGTCGTCCGCCGTCATCGCGACCTTCATGCCGCGTCCACCGCCACCGGCGGCAGCCTTGATCAGAACCGGATAACCGACCTTCTCGGCGACTTCACGGGCGGCCTGCAGATCCGGCAGTGCGCCGTCAGAGCCTGGCACCAGCGGCACGCCGAGCGCGCGCATGGTCGTCTTGGCCGTGATCTTGTCGCCCATCGTGCGGATATGCTCGGCCGTCGGGCCGATAAACGCGAGGCCATGTTCTTCCACGGTCTCGGCGAATTCGGCATTTTCCGACAGGAAGCCGTAGCCCGGATGAATGGCGTCCGCGCCCGTGATCGTCGCGGCCGAGAGAATGGCAGCCACGTTCAGATAGGAGTCGCGTGCGCTCGGCGGACCGATGCAGACGGCTTCATCGGCAAGACGCACATGCATTGCATCGGCGTCGGCCGTCGAATGCACGGCAACGGTTTTGATGCCCATCTCGCGGCAGGCGCGCTGGATACGCAGCGCGATCTCGCCCCGGTTGGCAATGAGGACCTTGGAAATCATTACTCGATGATCGCCAGGGCTTCGCCGAACTCGACCGGCTGACCAGACTCGACCAGGAATTTCGTCAGCGTACCAGCGCGGGGCGCCTTGATCTGGTTGAAGGTCTTCATGGCTTCGATCAGCATGATCGTCTGACCGGCAGCAACCGGCTGGCCTTCAACGGCGAATGACGGGGATGCCGGATCCGGCGTGAGATACGCCACGCCGACCATCGGGCTCGGAACCATGCCTGGATGCTTGGCCGGATCTGCCGGAGCGGCGACGGCCACTGCAGCGGCCGGGGCAGCAGCAGGTGCCGCAGGCGCGGCGGCCGGAGCAGCAGCCTGGACCACACTGACATTGCGGGCCACGCGGATCCGGCTGTCAGCTTCGGAAATCTCGATTTCGGTCAGGCCGGTTTCGGTCAGAATATCGGCCAATGCCCGAATGGCATCCTTGTCCACGAGCATACGGCTCATCCTTCGTCTTCGATCATGTCGGTTATTGCCTGAAGCGCGTGCGCGTATCCCCTGACGCCGAGGCCACAGATCACGCCGATGGCGGCCTGCGAGACGTAGGTGTGATGACGGAACGGCTCCCTGCGATGGATATTGGAAATGTGAACCTCAACCACGGGCAGCTCGACCGCCAGAAGCGCATCGAGCAGGGCAATCGAGGTATGTCCGTAAGCGGCAGGATTGATCACGATTCCGTCTGCACGGCCGCGACATTCCTGCACCCAGGACACAAGCTCACCCTCTCCGTTCGTCTGGCGGAAATCAATGGCGACATCAAGCCGTTCGGCAGCCTGAATACACACCTGCTCAACGTCGTCGAGCGTGGCGTGACCGTAGATTCCGGGCTGGCGAAGACCCAGCATATTGAGATTCGGACCGTTGAGAACGGTGATCAGAGGGCGTTTCATCTGGCCGCGCGATAGCACTTTCGGAGCTGTCATGAAAGCGTCATTGCCCTATTGCTGCCGTCTTCAGGGCGTCCAAAAGGGGACAGGGCCGCATTTTTATGCTATCCGGCAGGAACTGAGCCCGTCCCGTTCACTGGAGAAGAACCTGATATAGTGCGCCTTGACCTGTCTGCCCTTCGCAAACCCTTCCGTTTCATTCCACTGCGCAGCATGACGTTTGCCGTCGCTCTCGCAGGGCTTGCCGGTCATCACACCGCTCATGCGAGTGACGATTCCGCAACCGATGGAACGCCAAAGACAAGCTGGGCAGAGTCCGTGCGGACCGCACTGGCAAACCGTGCACATCAGGCAGCCCACGCCTGGTCCCAGCATGGCGTCGCCAGCTGGTATGGACGGCATTTCCACGGACGGCGCACGGCAAGCGGGAAGGTTTTCAACACGAACGACCTGACGGCGGCGCACCCTTCCCTGCCGATCGGTACGAAGCTTCTTGTAACGTCGCAGGATACGGGTCGTTCAGTCGTGGTAACAGTGAATGACCGTGGCCCATTCAACAGCCGCATCATCGATCTGTCCCATGCCGCAGCTGCAAAGATCGGCATGCTCGGCGCAGGCACGGCTCATGTCACGATTGCGAAAATGACCGAGATGGCGCCGTCCATGCAGCCCACCACCGAGCCAGAAGTAGCGGAAGCCGACCCTTCGGACACCAGTGCACAGGCCATTCAGGCCGCAGGCAGCACGGGCTCCCAGCGGACCACGCATCATCACCGCTGATATCTGGGTAAGGCCTGAAGTCTTTCAGGCCGCTCCAGTTTGCGGCGGCACAGCCTGACTCTGACCGGCCCGGGCTTCAAGGGTGGCGTTCAGTTCCGCCCCGAACAGTACGACATACGCACTCACGAAAAACCACATCATGATGGCTGCGACCGCACCGAGAGGTCCGTAGGTTGCGCCATAACTCGCGAAATGCGCGACATACCACGAAAAGCCGAGCGAGGTTGCGACCCACAGGAGCGTCGCCAGTGCTGACCCCGGGAAAATCCAGCGCCACTTCGTATGCACACGGCAGGGCGCAAAACGATAGAGCAGCGTTACGGCAATAAAGACAAACAGTAGCATCAGGATCGGCGCAAGCGTGTGCACGACCATGGGCGCGCCATAGGATAGGAGCAGATCAATCGGGAATGGCGGATCGCTCAGGAAGCTGACATGACGCGGCAGGTAATCCACGAGAGCTGGCGCCGCCACCATCAGGGCAAGTGTGAGCGCTGCCCCCACAACAGCCATCAGCGTGGTTGAGAGCGCAATCGCCTGGAACTTCAGAAAACTGCGGGTTTCCTGCGCATTATAGGCCATATTGAGCGCCGACAGGACGGACTTCGTACTCGCGGAGGCCGACCACAAAGCTACCGACAGTGAGAAGATCAGCCCGATCGTAAGCGACGAATGCGGCTGGGAAATCAGCTCATGAATCCGGTCCCCGATTAGTTCATAGGCCGAGGGCGGCAGAAGATGACGGAGTACTTCGAGCTGCGGCTCGACCGTCTGAAGGTCAAAGGCCAGACCGTACAGGGAGATCAGGCTGGAAATGGCAGGAAAGAGCGAGAGCGTGGCATAAAACGCGCATCCTGCCGCAGACAGGGATGTCTGGCTGGACCCCACTTCGGCAAAGAGATGCTTTGCGACAACCCGCCAGGCAGCATGATGCAGCCGGTCTGGAGCCGCCGGATCATTCGGTTGCGTCACAGCACCGGGCTTCTCAGGCTCCGAAGATCCGGCTTGATCCGGCACGGCATGGGAACCGGAGATGGTCGCAGACTCGGATGTTAAACTCACGCAGGGTGTCCTCGGCAGTTTCCTGTTGGGGGCAGCGGTCGATCTCGTTTCCCCTGATCCCGATGGCTGGTGAAGACCATTCCGGATCAGAACGATACGAGCCAGTACCTACGCGAAAGAGGCCTTCCGCGTTCCGAATTCGCCCTGATTCAGCCTCTCAATATTGGCAAAAGCGTCACAATGCAAAATTATCGGTTGCATGATGCGGGGTTTGGTCCCATATGCCCCCCTCACGCAGCAACGCACGTGCCACTGGCCCACTCGAGGTTACGCAACGACGTCAAGCGTTCTGGCCTTCAGGAATCCACCCGTTACGGATTCCCGCTATTCGCCGGTCCGTTCGACCGTTTCGCAACATACTCGCAGGGCGACATCGTTCCCTGACGAGTTCGGTTCTGGGAATTGAGTGTCATGACTCCCAAAATCACCCGTTTCCTTGCCGAGCAGCAGCCGGCAACCCCCTGTCTCGTCGTCGATCTCGACGTCGTGGAGACGCATTACCGTGCCCTGCATGATGCCATGCCGGAAGCGAAGATCTATTACGCCATCAAGGCCAACCCGGCCCCGGCCATTCTCGACCGTCTCGTCGGTCTGGGCTCTTCATTCGATGCCGCATCCCTTGCGGAAATCCGGATGTGCCTCGACGCAGGTGCAACGCCGGACCGGATCTCCTACGGCAACACGCTGAAGAAGGCCGAATGGATCCGTGAAGCGCATGATCTGGGTATCGACCTCTTCGTGTTCGACAGCATCGAAGAGCTGGAGAAGCTCGGCAAACACGCTCCCGGCGCACGCGTTTTCTGCCGCCTTGCGGTCGAGAACGAAGGCGCGGACTGGCCGCTGTCGCGCAAGTTCGGCACCACTCTGAACCATGCCCGCAACCTGATGCTGCACGCCCGCGATCTCGGACTGAAGCCTTATGGCCTGTCCTTCCATGTCGGCAGCCAGCAGACGGGTGTTGCCGCCTATGATCATGCGATCGCCAAGGCAGCGGGGCTGTATCATGATCTGCGTGCACAGGGCGTGGACCTTCAGATGCTCAATCTGGGTGGCGGCTTCCCGACGCATTACCGCGAAAACGTGCCCTCCGTTCAGGACTTCGCCGACACGATCCATGCGTCCCTGAAAACGCATTTCCCGGGCGGCGCACCCGAAATCCTGCTGGAGCCAGGCCGCTACATGGTCGGGCAGTCCGGCGTGGTGTCGAGCGAGGTCATTCTCGTCAGCCGTCGCGGTGGCGCTGCGGGTGATCCGCGCTGGGTCTATCTCGATATCGGGCGCTTCGGTGGTCTGGCCGAGACTGAAGGCGAAGCCATCCGCTACACCTTCCGGACGTCCCGTGACTCTGAGGATGCTGTACGCTCCCCCTGCGTCGTGGCGGGTCCAAGCTGTGACGGCGTGGACATCATGTATGAGAAGAACCGCATTCCGCTGCCGGATTCTCTTGAATGTGGTGACCGTATCGAGATCCTGGCCACAGGCGCCTATGTCTCGACCTACTGCTCCGTCGGCTTCAATGGCTTCCCGCCCCTGACCGAGCATTACATCTGAAAATTGCCGCTCCGGACCTTTCAGGGTCCGGAGGCACTTTCCACCTCCGGCGTCACTGGACGCAGGCGGACGGCCTTCCGATATGAAGCGGACAGACATTCCTGTCTGCCATTCCCGTTGGAAGGTTTTTTCATGAAGCTTAGTGCACGCAACCAGCTCAAGGGCCGGATCACAAACATCCTCAAGGGCGCGACGACGTCTCACATCACAATCGACGTCAATGGCACGGTCATCACCAGCGCCATCACTAATGAAGCCGTCGCTGATCTGGGGCTTGAGGTCGGCAAGAAAGCCTATGCCGTGATCAAGGCCTCCAGCGTCATGGTTGGCGTGGACTGACCTTTCTGCGAAAGCGCCTTTCCGGGAGACGTTATCCCTGGAACGGCGCTTCCAGCCCGGATTGATACCCCAGGGCTGACAAGAGATCGTCGGCGGAGATTTCGAGATTCAGGCAGGCCAGCCAGCAGAATCCGACCACGCCGACAGCCAGCAGCAACAGACAGACCGTCATGTGTTCCAGCTCCTCAAGCCCTCTGGGAGGCGCCGCTGCGCGAGCCCGGTTGGGGCGTGTGCCCAGCGACATCATCAGTGCACCATCCGGTTTGCGTCATGCAGCGGACCGCTATCCTGCGGCCACAGAACCCGCATCCGCGACGGACTGACAGAGGTGGACCCGGTTTTTCAGACAGGGCGATAAGCTATAATCCGACCTGAGAGAGGACGGGTTTATGGGCAAGGTTACGCGGAAACGATATTCGGCGGAGTTCAAGTCGCGGGTTGCGCTTGAGGCGATGCGGGGCGAGCAGACGCTGTCGGAGTTGGCGTCGAAGCACGGCGTGCACCAGACGATGATTGCCCAGTGGAAGCGCCAGGCAGTCGAGGGCATGGCGGGCATCTTCTCCGGCAAGGCGGCACCGGAGGCGGCGGCCAGCCCGGCCGACGTGGAGAAACTTCACGCAAAGATTGGCCAATTGCTGGTGGAACGGGATTTTTTGCGGGATGCCTCTGTGCGGTTGGGCATGCTCAGAGGCGGCAAATGATCGACCTGAAGCGGCCTCGGCTTTCCGTGGTGCGGCAATGCGCGCTGCTGCAACTCAACCGGTCGTCCGTGTATTACCGGCCGGTGCCGGAGAGTGAGGGCAATCTTGAACGGATGCGGCTGATCGACGCGCAGTTTCTTGAGACACCCTATTACGGGTCGCGGCAGATGACCCGGCATCTCAGGCGGCTCGGCCATGATGTCGGGCGCAAGCGTGTCCGTCGGCTGATGGCGACGATGGGGCTGCGGGCGATCTATCAGAAGCCGCACACGACGATACCGCATCCTGGGCATCGCAAATATCCGTATTTGCTGCGGGATCTGGTGATCGATCGCCCCAATCAGGTGTGGTGCTCGGACATCACCTATATCCCGATGCAAAAGGGTTTTCTGTATCTCGTGGCGATCATGGACTGGTCGACGCGCAAGGTTCTGTCCTGGCGGCTGTCGAACACGATGGATGCCGAGTTCTGCATCGAGGCGCTACAGGAGGCCCTGATCCGCTACGGCGCACCGGAGATCTTCAACACGGATCAGGGGTCACAATTCACGACGTCCCGGTTCACGGACGTGCTGCAAGCGCGCCAGATCCGCATCAGCATGGACGGGCGCGGCCGATGGCTCGACAACGTATTCATCGAGCGCCTGTGGCGATCCCTGAAATACGAATGCGTCTACCTGCACGCGTTCGAGACCGGTTCGGAACTGCGGGCCGGGCTCACTGCATGGATCGCGCATTACAACGGGCAGCGTCCGCATACGGCACTGGCTGGACGCACGCCCGATGAGGCGTATCATGACGCGCCGACGCCCTCTGGTCCGGGGTTAACCCCGGACCAGAGGGCCAACAGCAGCGCCGTCAGAATGGCGGCATAACAACAACCGGGTATAGCTTATTCAAACCCAAAAACTGTCCGAACGGACGGGTCCACCTCTGACCGAACGCCAGCGACTGATCGACGACAATGCGCCGCCACCGGAAATCGTGGTCTCGTCCTGAAGCAGTTTTTTCGGCAACCAATGTCCCGCTCCGGCCAGACAGTCGGCCAGTAACGTCAGGGCCATCGCAAGGCATCCCTGCACGAAGCGGTCCGGAAACACCTCCGCCAGAAGTACGAAAACTTCCCGCTGGCCCTCATTCTGGGCTGCGATGATCCCGCGCAGAAACCGTTCTTCCAGCGCCGTCAGGGACTGCATGCCCGGCGCATTCACGGCAAGAAGCGGTTCATCTGCCGCTTTCAGATGATAGGTCGCATCCGCAAAGGCCCCTTCCGCCGCATCAAGGGCCGGGCGGAAGCAGGCGGGAAACAGGCCGTCGGTCGTTTTTGTCTCGGGGCAGCTTGGCAAGCGGTAATGGCTGATGAGGCAGCGGATGCTCCACAGCGCGAGGCGTTCACAGCAGCAGAGGTCGGACAGGGAAAGCGACAGCCGTGTCATGGGAAAACTCCGAATCAGCAGAACCAGAGTCACCCTAATTGAGAATGATTTGCAATTACAACTTAAAAACGCTCCGCAGGGCATAAAGATACGGCCCTGCGGAAACGCTCAATCAGTGATGATGGTGGCCGCAGCTTCCATGATCGTGGCCATGGTCATGATCGTGATCATGCGTCCCCGTCTCCGAGGCACGCGGCGCGATCTGGCAGTGATGGCAGGCCACCCATTCGGCATCTCCGTCCAGATAGTGCTCTTTCTTCCAGACGGGCACGCGATGCTTGATCTCGTCGATGATGTAGCGACAGGCCCGGAATGCGGCATCCCGATGCGGTGCCGAAACCCCGATCCAGACGGCAACATCCCCGACCTTCAGGCTGCCCGTGCGGTGCATCGCCACAGCCTGGCTGATCTCGAAACGCTCCAGAGCCTCGGCGACGATCCGCTCGCCTTCGAGCTGGGCCAGCGCCTCATAGGACTCATATTCCAGACCATCCACCGGACGGCCCTCGTTCCTGTTGCGGACCCAGCCTTCAAACGTGCAGAACCCGCCTGCCTCAGCCAGATGCAGATCCTCACGCAGCACGTTCAGATCCACGGGCGCGGACGCTATACGAAAGCGGCTCATCCGCCTGTCACCGGCGGAATGAACACGATATGGTCCCCGTCCTTCAGAGTCTGTGTCCAGGGCGCAAAATCGCCATTGATCGCCACGCGAAGTTTCGAGGCTTCGAACGGAAAAGCGTATTTCTCACGCAGTTCCTCGTACAGCGGTCCCACGGTCGCGAATGAGGTCTCAAGCGACTGCTCCCGCGTTCCGGCCAGCTCCCGGAGCTGAGCGAAATATTCCAGTGTCAGGCGAATCATCGGCCCTCCCGGCAGATCCTTCAGACGCCGGGACGCATCCTCGCGTTCCTCCGGCGTATTGATGTTGTCGAGTGCGCCACGGCTATGCGGCTCCAGCAGCTTCGTCGGGCTATTGATCAGCAGCTTGCGCGGACAGATGCGCCCACCCGCGACCTGCTTTTCCAGTCGATCAAGCGCTTCCGGCTCCCAGATGGCGCAGAGCGGTTCGGGCAGACCATCATGCTCGCTGCGATAGGACACGGCCACATGCTCCCCGGCCCGCGCAGCGATCAGAGTGTCGAGCGTGCCGCGATCCAGCATCGGCAGATCACACGCCAGAACCAGCCAGGCCACATCCGGATAAGCCCGATGGGCCGACAGCAGACCCGCCGCCGGTCCATCAACGTCCACCGTATCAACGATCTGCGGAAAACTGGAGCGCAGCGGATCGGACGTCTGATCCGGCCTCACCGATATAAAACACCGGTCCACAACAGGCGTCAGAACCTCAAAAGCCGCCTGAAGCTGCGGCTTGCCGTGATAATCGAGTGCGGCCTTGTCTATTCCCATGCGTTTGCTGGCACCGCCTGCAAGGATCAGGCCGTAAAGTGGTGTCATGATTCAATCCGCTGGAAGTCGCGCTTGCCGCCGGCCTTGCCCATCAGCCGGACCTCGCGGATGACCATGTCATGGGACATGGCCTTGCACATATCGTAGATTGTCAGCGCGGCCACGGAAGCCCCGGTCAGCGCCTCCATTTCCACGCCCGTGCGTCCCTTGCACGAAACCCGGCAGTCGATCACCGCCTCATCGCCTTCGATCGTGATGTCCACCCGGCAGCCACTGAGCGAGAGCGGATGACACAGCGGAATGAGCTGCGATGTCGATTTCACGCCCATCACGCCTGCAATCTGCGCCACGGTCAGCACCGCACCCTTGGCTGTCATGAACCCGGCATCCGACAGGGTCCGCGCCATCTCGGACGGGAAAACCAGACGCGCCTGGGCATGCGCGCTGCGTTCCGTCACATCCTTGCCGCTGATATCGACCATGCGCGGATCCTCGCCGCGCTCGTTGACATGGGTGAGCGTCTTCATCGTCTTCGATCTCCCGGTCTGGTCACCGAATTCTGGCCACCAATTCTAGCCGCCGATATAGTTCATCTCGATGCGGCGTCGTGCGGGCGCATCCGAAGAAGCGGCCCGTTCCTCACTATACCTGTCCGTCCGGCGGCGCCACACCCCGCCTAGAAGGTCCCGCAGGGCTGCGTCGTCCGCATCGCTGCGTAAAAGCGTGCGCAGATCCGTCCCTTCCGAGGCGAACAGGCAGGTATAAAGCTGCCCTTCCGATGACAGCCGCGCACGCGAACAGTCCCCACAGAAGGGTGCGGTGACGGAAGAAATGAAGCCGACTTCTCCAGCCCCGTCGCAATAGCGGTACCGCTGGGCCACTTCCCCACGATAATGCGCATCCACAGGCTCGAGCGGCCAGCGTGCATCAATCCGCTCGCGCAATTCACGTGACGGTACAACCTCCGCCCGCTCCCAGTGATTGCGCGTTCCGACATCCATGTATTCAATGAAGCGCAGCACGACACCGCTATGACGGAAGCGTTCGGCCAGAGCCTCAACACCCACATCATTCAGTCCACGTTGGACGACGGTATTAAGCTTCACGCCTCCGGAAAATCCAGCCTGTGCGGCGCTGTCGATCGCATCCAGAACCGGCTCAAGCTGCGCACGGCCGCCACTCATCCTTGCAAACACTGCCGGATCCAGACTGTCGAGACTGACCGTCACGCGGTTCAGTCCGGCCTCTTTCAGATCCCGGACATGACGCTCCAGCAGGACGCCATTGGTGGTCAAGGCAATGTCTTCCACGCCTTCAATGGCAGCCAGACGCGCCACGAGGTCCGGCAGCTTCGGACGCAGCAGCGGCTCCCCACCCGTCAGGCGCAGCTTGCGGACACCAAGCGAGACCGCCACGCGCGCCACACGCTCGATCTCGTCGAAGCTCAAACGCTCTTTCGGTTCCAGAAAGCGGAAATGCTCGTGATAGGTCGCTTCCGGCATGCAGTAGGGGCAGCGGAAATTGCAGCGGTCCATAACGGAAATCCGCAGATCATGCAGCGGACGGCTGAAGCGATCGGTCAGAACAGGCGTCGGGTTACCAGCCATAAAACATCGCAGCTGTTCCGCGAGGGGCGATACCATCACCGCGCGGCAGTTCCACAAATCCGTCCGTGGACGCCAGGAAGCTGAAATCGCCAGAGGTCGGCATCGGGCACGGCGTTGCGAGAGCCTGTCCCGTAGCGTCATGGCGGACTTTGACTGGCAGGAAACGGGTGAGCGTCGGGATCAGATCGGCCTCTGCATCGAGCATGACTGTATAAGGTTCGGGACGGCATAACCCCTGCCCGGCCAGAAGCATGGGCATGACATACCGCACGCCACAGGTCGTGGCGGACACCGGATTGCCCGGCAGACCAAACACGCGCTGTCCCTCTGGCCCCACACCAAACCATAGCGGCTTGCCCGGGCGCTGCGCCACCTTGTGGAAGACCCGCTCCACCCCGATTTTCGACAGTGCCTTGGGAACGTGATCGAACGCCCCCATCGAAACGCCGCCGCTCAGGATCAGGACGTCATGACGCAAGAGCTGTTCGCGCAGGGCCACGATCGTCTCCGCGAGATCATCGGGAACAACGGAACGCTCGATGCAGTTGAACCCGCGCGACAGCAGCGCACCCGACAGGGCGTATTCATTGGAACGCCGGATTTCCCAGTCCCGCACGGGCGCGCTGACATCTACAAGTTCATCCCCGGTTGCGACGATCCCGATGGAGGGAATGCGGGACACCGTGACATGCGCGTGACCATTGCCCGCCAGAACCGCAAGCGCGGGTCCATTCAGACGGCATCCGGGGGCCAGAAGCTCCGTACCCGCCGCACAGTCGGAACCCCGGCGATGGATGAACTGCCCCTTGCGCGGCTCATATCCGTCCTCAAAGCGGATCAGCCGGCCTTCACGAACCAGACGCTCCACCGGAACAACCGTATCCGCCCCTTCAGGTAAAACGGCCCCTGTCATGACTTCAAGACACACATGCCCTTCCGGGAGCGGTTGCCCTGGCGCTCCGGCACGCTGGACTCCATGCGACACCAGCGTCGGGCCGGTGCCGTGACGGAAGGCAATTCCGTCCATCATTACGCGGTCATAGGGTGGCTGGGCGCGTTCGGCGCGGATCGTCTGCTGGAGGATGCGCCCGGCCGCCATCGTCAGATCAACCGTCTCGGTTCCGAAGCTGCCGGCATAATCCAGCACCAGCTCCATGGCCCGTGTAACGCTCAGGAGTTCACTCATTTCCGCTCCGGTCGCTGCCGTGTCTGTTCCGCTGGCTGAAATGCCGACGCTGCATACCCTGCCGATATAGACCTCACGGCCCCCGGATCAACAGTCTGAGGGCGAAAGGGTATGTCATAATCGTCTTTGGCGTTACCCTTATGCCACCAAAGAGCATCAGGGACCCTCCATGACGGCCACGGCACAGTTCTCTCCCCTTCCCCAGTGGCCAGCTTACGGCCTGACAGACGACCTGTTTCCTACACTGGAACGCTGGTCTGCCGAGGGGAAACGCGCAGCTCTGGCAACCCTAGTCAGCATCACGGGGTCATCACCCCGCCCGCTCGGCAGCGAAATGGCGATCTGCGAGGATGGCGAGGTTCAGGGTTACGTTTCCGGAGGCTGTGTGGAAGCAGCCGTGCGCGCAGAAGCACTGGACTGCCTGAAAGACGGACAGCCACGAATGCTGGACTATGGCGCGGGCAGTCCCGTTCTGGACATCCAGTTGACCTGTGGCGGCCGGATCGGGATTTTCGTGCGCGCCCTGCCTGACCTTGCAGCCCATGTCGCCACTCTCAAGGCGGCCCGGGAGACCCGCAGGCCGGTCACACTTCTGACCGATCTTGACACCGGAGCCATGCAGTTCTGCTCGGAAGCCCGTACCACCGGTCTGGAAGGAAGGACGTTCGCCCGCCAGTACCTCCCGCCCCTCCGGCTGATCCTGTCCGGCGGGGACCCGATCACCCTTGCGATCCTGACCCTCTCCGGCCTCATGGGACTCAAAACCATCCTGCTGCGCCCCTACGGCCCGCCCGAGCCCCCGCCCGGCCTGTCACCCGCGCGCTATATCCGTGGCAGTCTGGAGGCCGCCCTTCCCACACTTGCGCTCGATCGCTGGACGGCCGTTTACAGTCTGACACATGACGCCCGTTCTGATCTGACGCTCACTGCTCATGCCCTGAAATCCGAAGCCTTCTGCGTCAGTATTCTCGGAAGCCGGCGCAAGATTCCGGGCCGCCTTGAAGCGCTGAAAACAGCGGGGGTTCCGGAAGTCGCATTCAGCCGACTGCACTTGCCCGCAGGACTGGAGATCGGCGCTCGTACCCCGATGGAAATCGCACTTTCCATCCTGACCCAGATGATTGCGACACGTCCCCGATGATGCACCATTCCGCCCTTCTGCTCGCGGCCGGAGGCAGTACGCGCCTCGGTCGCCCCAAACAGCTTCTGAACATCGGCAGGGTTCCTCTGGTCCGTCATATGGCGGAGCTTCTGCTGGCAACACAGCCCACACGCCTTGTTGTGGTAACCGGCGGCGCAGAAACGGGCGTATGTGAAGCGCTTGCGGGTCTCGACAGTGTCACGGTTCAGAACGAAGACTGGCAGACCGGCCTCGCATCCTCGCTCAGATGCGGCCACCGGGTGCTTGCACAGGACAACGTTCCGCTCCTGATCGCCGGAACGGACCAGCCCCGCCTGACAGAGAGCCATCTCCGCGCACTTCTGGAGCACGGAGCGATCGGGAAAGATGTGGTGACGGCTTATGGCCCGGAGAGCCGTGGCATTCCGGTTCTGCTGAGCCCGGCCACACAGCAGCGCATTGAGGCCCTGCATGGTGACACCGGTCTGCGTCAGCTCTGGAAAAACGCTGAGACCGCTCCGGTGCTCGTCGATGCGCCGGAACTTGCTTTTGACATCGACACACCGGCCCAGCTTGTGGCCGCGATCCGCGCCGGATGGATTGATCCGGACTGAAAAAGCCGGGTTCCTGAGGAACCCGGCCTGTCATTTTCAGGAGATGCGGTGGATCCAGCCATGGACGTCGTTCGTCCGGCCGCCCTGCACATCCGTCAGAGACTTCTTGAGCTGCTGCGAGACCGGTCCCGGCGTCTTGCCGTCACCAAACACGGCCTCGCCCGTCGGGCGCACAAACTTGCCGATCGGCGAAAGAACTGCTGCCGTACCGCAGGCGAAGGCTTCCGTGTACTTGCCCGAAGCCGCACCAGCGAACAGCTCGTCGATATCGACCGGCTCTTCAACCACTTCAATTCCCTGATCAGCAGCAAGCTGGATCAGACTGTTGCGGGTGATGCCACGCAGGATGGTGCCACCCAGCGGCGGGGTGACGATCTTGCCGTCCTTGCGAACGAACATCACGTTCATGCCGCCCATTTCCTCAACGAAGCGACGCTCGCGCGCATCAAGGAACAGGACCTGATCGCAGCCCTTGTCCTTGGCTTCGGCCTGGGCAATCAGGCTGCCGGCATAGTTACCGCCGCACTTGGCCTCACCCGTACCGCCAATGGCAGCGCGCGTGTAGTGTTCGGACACCCAGACGGACACGCAGCCCGAGCTGAAATAGGCGCCCACCGGACAGGCGATGACAATGAACAGATATTCCGTCGCCGGCTTCACGCCGAGGAACACTTCGTTGGAAATCATGAACGGACGCAGATACAGGCTCTGCCCGTCGCCGGACGGCACCCAGTCCTGATCCACGCGCACAAGTTCATCCACGGCCTGAACGAACAGATCTTCCGGCAGTTCGGCCATGCCCATGCGACGGGCAGACGCGGCAAAGCGCGACGCATTGGCTTCAGGGCGGAAGGTGGCGACATGGCCGTCCTTCTCACGATAGGCCTTCATGCCCTCGAAGATCTCCTGCCCGTAATGCAGGACCGTCGAAGCCGGATCAATGCTCAGCGGACGGCGCGGCGTGATCTTCGCATCGTGCCAGCCTTTGTCGGCGGAATAGCTGATGATGGCCATGTGATCGGTGAAGACGCGGCCAAAGGCCGGATTGGCCAGCAGTTCCGTCCGCTTCACGGGATCGATGGGGGTATCGGTCTTTTCAATGATGAAGGTCGTCATGAGGAAAGCATCTTCCGAAGATTCTGGTCTTAAAAACAGCGAACGCACTCTGCCATACATGCCTGACGCTGGCGATATGGAAAGGTTATTTCTTTTGAAATTAATTTATAGACCGAAAGATGCTTACAGCGGCTATTTTGAGGTTTTTTATTTCTCGAAAAATAATCCCATGGCCGTCCCCGTATACCGGGCACAAAAAACCCGGCCATTTCTGGCCGGGTTTTCCGTCGTTCGAAAAGGCTGAAAAAATCAGCGCTTCGAGAACTGGAAGGAACGACGTGCCTTCGCACGGCCGTACTTCTTACGCTCGACAATACGGCTGTCACGCGTCAGGAAGCCGGCAGCCTTCAGGATGCCGCGCAGGCTCGGCTCGTAATACGTCAGCGCACGGGAGATACCGTGACGGACGGCGCCAGCCTGACCGGACAGACCACCACCAGTCACCGTGCAATACACGTCGAACTGGTTGTAGCGGTCGGAAATCAGGAACGGCTGCGTCAGAAGCATGCGCAGGACCGGACGGGCGAAATACGTCGTGACCGGACGGCCGTTGACGATGATGTCACCCTTGCCAGGCTTGATCCACACGCGGGCCACGGCGTCTTTACGACGGCCGGTTGCGTAGGAACGGCCCTGGGCGTCACGCTTGACTTCGTGAACCGGGGCAGCGTTGGAGGTAACGGCAGGAGCAACGCTCGCAAGGTCCTGCAGCGTGCCGGTGCGCTCTTGGGTCTCGGACATGATACAGGCCTTACAACTCGTGGGTTACGGTGTTTTTGCGGTTCATCGCAGCAACGTCCAGCTTGACAGGCTTCTGGCCGTCATGCGGATGCTCGGAACCGGCATAGACATACAGGTGCTTCATCTGGGCGCGCTGCAGAGGACCACGGGTGATCATGCGCTCAACGGCCTTCTCGACAACTTCACCCGGGTTCTTGCCCGTGAGACGCTGCGTGATGGTGCGCTCCTTGATACCGCCCGGATGACCCGTGTGGTAGTGGAACAGCTTCTGGCCGACCTTGTTACCCGTCAGAACAACCTTCTCGGCGTTGATGACGACGATGTTGTCGCCGCAATCAACGTGCGGGGTGAACTGCGGCTTGTGCTTTCCGCGCAGGCGGGTGGCGATGATGGTGGCGAGACGGCCGAGAACGAGCCCTTCGGCGTCGATCAGCACCCAGTTCTTCGTCACCTCCGCTGGCTTCAGCGAACGTGTGGTCTTCATTAGTGACATTCCAGCTTGGGGCACGGCCAGGAGCCGCACCGTGGATGGCGCTTGCAGCGAAAACGATGCCCGAAAGCACCCTTTCCTCCGGCGAAGCGGATCAGGTGGGGCCTTATTGCCGTCCTCAGCGCGCACGTCAAGCCCCGTTCACACATTGAATTATGTGATTCGCAGCAGTTTTCCGCCGTTTTCGGCCATGCGGTATCCAGTTACCGCAACAAAAACGACGTCTGCATTGCCCCCCGGCACGACAATGGTATCCTGCCAACACGCAGACCGTTCGCGCCCGACACCTGTGCGGGACCGTTTCAGACAGGAACATCAACGTGAAAAGACCCTGGCTCACGGCGAGCCTGATTTCGGTAATTGCCGTCATGGGCATGGCTGGCGTGCACCATGAGGCCCATATGGAACTGGTCCGCGGCCTGTCGAGCTTCCGGGCCGCGCTCCCACCGGGCACGACATTCACCTATGGCAGCGCAAAGCCGGCGATTCTCTCGCTGGGCGCAACGCTGACGGACATCACCCTGCGGGACGGCTCCATCACCCTGCGCGCCACCCGGATGCGGCTGGGCCATCCCCGCCCCACGCCGAACGGCGGCCTGTCGATCCGTTCGGTAGAAGTCCGCGAGCCATTCCTTCAGACCCCGACCCAGATCATCCATGGCAGCACCCTCAGCCTGCGCCAGCTGATACTGCCGCCCTCACGCCCGCCAGCAGACGGACAGTCCCGGATCGATCTTGCGCATATTGCCTTGGCCCATGGTCAGGTCGAGCAGTTCTCGGTGCAGAATCTTGCGCCCTCGCCATCGCCCGGTCCGATCAACGTCCACGGCCTGTTTGCCAGCCGCATCACGCTGGACAATTACGGCCCTGCCCTTGTCACCACCCTGCGCAGTGATGGCGCAACCCTTGCCTATGAACGGACCGTCCACACACCGGGGCAGGACCCGCAGCTTGTCAGCGGACAGGCGAGTCTGGAGCGGCTGGATCTGAAACAGAAGGACCTTGCGGCGCAGATTGCGGCTGTATGGGATCATCACCCGCTGCCTTCGCATATGCCTCCCCCGCAGAGCTTCGCCGCCCACAATTTCAGGCTCAGCATGACATCGGGGACAATCCGCCTCGATGATCTGCATGGAACGGGAACCCTCGAGAACCAGACGGCCACTTTGACGCAGGACGTGAAGGGCTTCCATTTCCAGAGTGACGAAAAGCTCCCCTTCCCGATCAACGGGGCGAAGTCGGCCGCTCATTATGTGCAGGTCTCCAATCTGGCGGAACACACGTCACAGACCAATGCGACGCTCACGATCCCCGACTTCATGACGCTCAAAGCCGATGCCCGCATTATCCAGACAGATTTTGCAAACGGCCATTCCGCACCGCAGCAGATTTTGCAATCCACCGCGCTCCAGAACATGACCGTCTCGCTGCAGGGCGACAGGCTGCTCGATACCGGTTTTGCTCTCTCTGCCCGACAGGCCGGAAATGGCACGACCGCGGATCAGCTTCGCCAGAAGAGCAGTCAGGTTCTTCAAGGCGTGCTTTCGGTCAATCCTGCACTGGGCCCTGTCTCGGATTATGTTGCCAATCCGGCAGGCCGTACCCTGACGATAGCTTATGCTTCCAGAACGCCGATGTCCCTGAAGCTTCTCAACGAGGCTGTGTCCTCTCCGGCCGCGATGATGGCCTTTCTCACATCCCCTGACCTGAAAGCTTCTGCAGAATGACGACCGGTGACATTCCGAAGCCCGCAGCCCCGGCAGTTGGTCCGGTCTGCATCATCGGTGCAAGCGGCCGCTCGGGATCGGCGCTCTGCCGCGCGCTTCTGGCCGAAGGTCAGAAAATCATCGCCGTTGTGCGCAGTCAGGGTAATCTTGCACCCGACATCGCCCAGGCCTGCCTTGCTGTCCGTATTGCTGACCTGACGGACAGCACCACGCTTCCACTTGCATTCGAAGACTCAGCAATCGTCGTCAATACGGCCCATGCGCGCCATCTTCTGGCCATTCTGGCGGCCACGAAAGTCCCTGTCGTCGCCTTGGGCAGTACGCGCAAGTTCACGCGCTGGCCAGACGATCATGGACGCGGCGTTCTGGCGGGCGAAGCGGCGCTGAAAGCCGATGGACGGCCTTCAATCATTCTTCATCCGACCATGATCTATGGGGCGCAGGGCGAAGACAACGTGCAGCGGCTGGCCAAGCTTCTGGAACGCCTGCCGGTCATTCCGCTCCCGGGCGGCGGTCGTGCACTGGTGCAGCCCATTGACCAGCGGGATGTGACACGCTGTCTGGTCTCGGCCATTCATCTGATCCAAGAGGGTAAGGTCACAGGCCCGGAAAGCATCGTAATCGCCGGGCCGACTGCGGTCGCCTACCGGACATTCGTACGCATGGTGCTGTATTTTGCAGGCCTTGGCGGGCGTCCCATCATGTCCCTGCCGGGATGGCTGCTGATGGCGCTGTCGCACATAACGCGCCATATCCGCAGGCTGCCACAGATTGCGCCGGAAGAAGTCCGGCGGCTGCTGGAAGACAAGAACTTTGATGTGGGCCCGATGGAAAGCCGGCTGGGTGTCATACCCGTACCGCTTGCCAACGGACTTCATCACCTGTTTGGACGCCGGTCGCATCAGAACCGGGAACCCTGATCCTCAGCGGATCAGGGCCTCCGCACCGGATCAATTGCGGGAATAAACATCCTCGATCCGGACGATATCGTCCTCGCCCAGATAGGGCCCGGACTGCACTTCGATCAGCGTCAGCGGGATCCGGCCCGGGTTTTCCAGCCGGTGCACACAGCCCAGCGGCAGATAGATGCTCTCGTTTTCACGCACCATGAGCTGGTCGGCATCACGGGTCACGAGCGCAGTGCCTCCCACGACAACCCAGTGCTCGGCGCGATGGAAATGCTTCTGCAGCGAGAGCTTCTGACCCGGCTCGACCACGATCCGCTTCACCTGGAACCGGTCTGCCTGAATCAGACTCTCATAGAAGCCCCAGGGACGATACATGCGGTTATGGGCCACTGCTTCCTTGCGTCCTGCCTTCTTCAGGCGGCTGACCATGTGCTTGACGTCCTGCGCCCGGTCACGATGCGAGACCATGACGGCATCCTGCGTCACGACCACGACCAGATCCTCGACACCGGCGACCGTGGCAACAATTCCGTCTGAACGGACATAGCAGTTGCGCGCACCATCGAGGAAAACATCCCCGAACGTGGCATTTCCGGCTTCGTCCTTGGACGTCAGTTCCCACAGTGCATCCCAGCTGCCGATATCCGACCAGCCGAATGTTCCCGGCACCACAGCCGCACGCTTCGTCCGCTCGGCCACGGCATAATCCACGGAAATATCCGGTGCCTGACGGAAGCTCGCGTCATCGAGACGGTCAAAGTCGAGATCGCTTTTGCGGGTCCGGACAGCCT
Organism: Gluconobacter roseus; assembly: GCF_046058915.1. Lineage (GTDB taxonomy): Bacteria > Pseudomonadota > Alphaproteobacteria > Acetobacterales > Acetobacteraceae > Gluconobacter > Gluconobacter roseus_A. The sequence continues at coordinate 2,481,368 of NZ_CP175538.1, read as the reverse complement.
GCCCGACATGCTCGTAAATCGACGGTTCGAAACTCTCTATCTCGGAAAGGAACACGCCGGCCTGCGTAACGAACATGCCGGAGTTCCATAGATAGCGGCCGTCGCGGAAAAACGTTTCTGCCGTAGCAACATCAGGCTTTTCGACAAAGCGCGACACTTCATAAACGTCCTCCAGCCCCGGCAGAGCCGCACCGCTCTCAATATAACCGTACCCCGTCTCGACACGCGTCGGCTTCATTCCGAACGTGACGATCCTTCCCTGGGCCGCAGCGGCGACAGCATGTTCCAGCGCGGAATACAGCGCTGCCTCATCGGTAATGGCTGCGTCGGCGGCCATCACCCACAGAATGGCGTCAGGATCGGTCTCGGCAACGAGGAACGCCGCAGCGGCAATGGCCGGTGCCGAATTGCGACCCACAGGTTCAAGCACGATCCGGGCATCTTCGATGCCGACATCCCGCAACTGCTCTGCCACGATAAAGCGATGTTCGGCATTACAGATCACGATCGGCGCAGCCAGCCCCGCCCGGGCACCCCGCAGCGCGGTCTCCTGGATCAGGGTCTTATCCGACAGGAGCGGCCAGAACTGCTTGGGATAGCTGCTGCGCGAAACCGGCCACAGACGACTGCCTGACCCGCCGGAGAGAATGACTGGAACGATCTTCTGGGACATGAGGGCTTACGCTTTTTCATCCACGTGTATGGGGGCCATAGGGCCTGCCCAAAGGACCGGCACCATACATGAAGGCAGCGGCCTTTCCAATTTGGGCTCCTCACCGCCCCAACTGCATGGACACTCCAAAGGAAGGAGGAAAATGCCAGATATACATTCTGACACATTGACTGCCAGCGTCATGGGGTCTTCTTATTCCTCCGAAAGAGGGCATGGATCTGCCCGCGGAGAAACACATCCATGAAGCAGAACATTTTCTCCTCAGGTATCCTGCTGGCGCTTCTGGGCTATGCCGCTTTCTCGATCAGCGATGCCTGCTCGAAAGGACTCGCCGGGCATCTTGATCCTTTTGAAGTTGCGTTTTCAGGCGGTGTGTTCGGCTTCATTCTGCTGCCCTTCATCCGCCGTCCGGACGAACCCTATTCCGACATCTTCGCGACAACGCGCCCGGGCATGTGGATCCTGCGCGCCGTTTCGACATTCGTTTCAACGGCTGCCAGCGTCATGGCCTTCATGCTGCTGCCCATGCCAGAAGCCCTGTCGCTGATGTTCCTGATGCCGTTTTTCGTTACCATCATCTCCGTGACGATCCTCAAGGAAAAGGTCTCGTTCTGGACCTGGCTTTCCGTCGCGGTCGGATTTCTCGGTGTGCTGATCGTCCTGCGGCCCGGCGCACGGACATTCCATCTGGGCCATGTCTGCGCCATCGTCGCAGCCCTCGCCAATGCCAGCAGCGTCGTGGCGTACCGGCTGGCGGGAGACGGGAGCGCACGGCTTTCCCTGTTCGGATCAAGCCTGTTCGGCCCGCTGATCGGCGACGGCCTGCTCATGATCACCCATGCGTCCTGGCCACATGGCCTGAAGGTCTGGGCCATCCTGTTCGGATACGGCTTTCTCGCCGCTCTGGGTCAGCTTTTCATGATGATGGCCACAGCCGTCGCCCCCGCGAACCGGGTTGCCCTTCCGCAATACAGCCAGATGGTCTGGGCGGTTGCGTTCAGCTACCTGCTGTTTCACCAGCCGCTGGACACCTGGACATTCGTCGGGATCATCGTCGTGACGCTTTCGGGAATGCTGAACTGGATCCGGCAGAAACTGCGCTTCGAGCGCATGGCGCTGGAAGGGCACTGGGAGCACCGGCATCACCATGAGGTCGATGCAGCAAAACCCTAGGACCGATATTCAAATTTTTTGGCGAGAGGATTGCTGGGGCGAATGACGGGGATCGAACCCGCGACAACCGGTACCACAAACCGGCGCTCTACCAACTGAGCTACATCCGCCACACAGCGACGCATTCTCTAGAGGAAGGTGGGGGCTGTCGTCCAGTCCCCTGAAGCAATTTTTTTCATGCTCCAGGTTTTTCCGACGGCCCCACCCCGGATCAGATCACCGGGGTACCACCGGTGACCGCAATCGTGGCACCGGAAACGTAGCTGGCCTCGTCGCTTGCAAGGAAAACATAGGCCCCTGCCAGTTCTGCCGGCTGCCCCGGGCGCTTCATCGGCGTATCGGCGCCAAAGCGTTCCACGTGTTCGACATCCATGGTCGCGGGAATAAGCGGCGTCCAGATCGGGCCAGGGGCCACAACGTTGGAGCGGATTCCCTTCTCGCCCAGCAGCTGGGCCAGACCGCCGCTGAAGTTCTGGATGGCGCTCTTGGTCGCGGAATAGGCCAGAAGCTTCAGCTTGGGCTGATCGGCATTGACCGAAACCGTATGGATCAGCGCACCGCCCCGCGGCATGTGCGGCAGGGCCAGACGCGACAGCCGGAACGCGGAGCCGGCATTGATGTCGAATGTCTTGTCCCATTCCTCTTCACTGACATCCGCCAGTGAGGACCGTTCGATCTGGAAGGCAGCGTTATTCACAAGAATGTCGATCTGCCCGAATTCCGCAACCGTGCGGTCTACGAGTTCCGCACAGATGTCACGGTCCCTCAGGTCTCCCGGTACCAGAAGAGCGCGCCGGCCTGCCTTTTTGATCCAGTTCTCCGTTTCGCGGGCATCATCCATTTCCTCGGGCAGGAAGGAGATCACGACATCCGCGCCCTCACGGGCGAAGGCGATGGCAACAGCCCGTCCAATCCCGGAATCGCCCCCCGTGATGATCGCAATTTTTCCACGCAGCCGGTCATGACCGACATAGCTCTGTTCGCCATGATCGGGTTTCGGCGTCATGAGGGACGTCTGTCCCGGAATGTGATCCTGATGCGGCGTGTTGAACGGCGGGGACGGATAATTGGCCATGATAATCTCCGGATGTGGAATGGTCAGTGCGGTCCCAACGCAGCGACGCCTCCGGATGTTCAATTCGCAACACCAACGTCCTTCCGGAAAGTCTTTGGGGCATTGTCCGTGCCTCATGGTCATTCCGCATCTTCAATCCTGAAGCGAGCCGGGTTACACTGTACGTCTCATTGCCGCGCCGGGCCTGAATACGTCGCACCCTGTTCACGCCCTACGCTCAAGGATCCTGCATGACTCCCGCTCTCTATCGTCGCCAGTGGGCACAGAACCCGCTGCGCGAAGTGCTGGCCGGAATGGTCGGCACCTTTGCCCTTATCCCCGAGGTCATTGCCTTCTCCTATATTGCCGGCGTCTCCCCGGCCGTTTCGCTGTTCGCGTCCTTCGTCATTTCCGTCTCGATCGCCATTTTCGGCGGCCGTCCGGGCATGATTTCGGGTGCGGCCGGTTCGGTGGCTCTGGTCGCAGCACCGCTGGTTCACGCTCATGGCGTACAGGCCATGCTGCTCGCGACGCTGGTGGCCGGTGCGTTTCAGGTCGTGTTCGGTATGCTGCGTCTTCAGGCCGTCATGCGGTTCGTACCCGCCGAAGTTCGCACGGGCTTCGTCAACGCACTGGCCATCATGATCTTCTCCGCGCAGGTGCCACAGATGCTGGGCGTGACCTGGCACACCTATGCGCTGATCGCGCTGGGCCTCGTTATCATCTATCTGCTGCCCCGCCTGTCTGACGCCATCCCTTCGCCGCTGATCTGCATCGTCATTCTGACAGCCATCACGATGCTGCATCCGATGCCGGTTCATACCGTCTCGGATCTTGGTGATCTGCCAACCGGCCTGCCCAGCCTGACCTTCCCGCATATCGCCCTGAACTGGGCCACATGGTCGGTCGTGCTGCCTTACGCATTGGCCATGGCCGCCGTTGGTCTGCTGGAATCCATGATGACGGCCTCTGTTGTTGATGACATCACCGACACCCATGGCGACCAGCGCATGGAATGCACGGGCCTCGGCATTTCCAACATTCTCGTCGGCGCATTTGGCGGCATTGCAGGTTGCGGCATGATCGGCCAGACCGTCGGCAACCTGCGCTATGGCGGACGCGGACGTCTGTCCACCTTCACCGCCGGCGCGTTTCTGCTGGCCCTCATGGTCCTGCTGCATCGCTGGGTCGGGCAGGTTCCAATGGCTGCCCTTGTCGCCATCATGATCATGGTCTCCGCCAGCACGTTCTCCTGGAGCAGCCTGCGCGACCTGACCCGCCATCCGCGCCTGTCCAGCCTGACCATGCTCGTCACCGTCGCCGTGGTCGTCATGACCCACGATCTGGCTGCCGGTGTTGCGGTTGGTGTCATGCTCTCGGGCGTGTTCTTCGCCTGGCACGCTGCAAAACTCCTGCGCGTTACGGAAGAGCGGACGGGCGAGACACTGACATACCGGGCCTCCGGACAGGTCTTTTTCGCATCCGCAGACAGCCTGTCCGATGCCATCGACTACCATACGGATGCCAAAACCGTGGTTCTCGACCTCACCCATGCCCGTTTCTGGGACATCACCTCGGTACAGGTTCTGGAAAAGATCATCGGCAAGCTCCAGTCCCACGGCCATACGGTCGAAGTCATGGGACTTCATCACGACCAGCACGGCATCATCGCCACGCAGTCGAATGAGAGCCTGCTCGCACTGTAAGGGACGGCAGGAGCTGAAATCGCAAAACCGTGCGGATGCCTGACTGTTATAACGGCATCCCCGAGCGATCCGGAGAGACGCGTTGCGCAGCATGATTGATTTCAGTTCCTGGCACAGCCTGCTGGCCACCCTGATCGGGCTGGCGCTTTTCACGCTGATCGGTGTCGGCATCCGTCTGCTGACGATGCTGACCATCCAGCAGCGCCGGGAGCGCATGAACCGCCAGATCAACGAGCGCCTCCGCGTCCTGATGGCCGCCTATCGCACGCTGGGTGGTTCGTTCACCGGCACCCTGCTTGTGGATCCGACGCACAAGCGGGATCTGGGGCCTGACCAGCTTTCCGGCTCGGACCGCAACCGCCGCATCCGCGATGCCGTCGAAGCCGCGCTGTCCGACATCATCCTGCTTGGAACGGAAGAGCAGGTCCGGATGGCGGGCCGCGCGGCCACGGAGCTCGTGGCCGGACGCCCTGTCCCGACCCATGATCTGGTAGTATCCCTGCGTAACTTCATCTGCAAGGCCCTGAACCTTGAAAGCCTGCCCTCCGATCTCGTCCTGCCCGAACAGGGGCCTGCCCGCCCCTCCTCGAATGGTGGAAACAAAGGTGAGGGCAAGGAAGGCGGAAAAGGTGGCGGCGGAGGCGGAGGTGGTGGTGACGGCGGTGGAGGCGGCGGCATGGGCATGCAGGGCGGAACGGACCCGGCCCTGCACCATCCGGAGACGGACAGTCACAGTCTGTAATTCCGTCCAATCTTTAATCCGACCGTAACGAGTCACCCATACCCCTGCCCCCGTACTGACGCTAAGAAGAAGTCATGGAGCCGCCCCAACCGCCCCCAGCAGCTTTAGCGCGCAAGAATCCCCGCGATCACCGTGTGGATGCGCTGCGCGGCATCGCCCTGTTGATGATGCTCGTGGATCATGTTCCCGATGATCTGCTCAACCGCATCACCATCCGTAATTTCGGTTTTGCGGACGCGGCCGAGATCTTCGTCATGCTGGCGGGTTATGCGTCCTATCTGGCTTATGGCCGTCTGATCGACCGGCAGGGCTGGAAAACCGGCATCCACCGCATTTTCGGGCGCTGCGTCAGACTGTATCTGTACCAGACCGGTATGACGCTGGTTTTCGTCTGGACCGTGCGCCAGTGGCGGCATTACCAGCCACTGCCCGAATACACGATCGAGCCCCAGCTTGCGCACGGCTATAGCTGGCTGTGGCGTATCCTGACCTTCGATGCCCTGCCGAGCTATCTGAACATCCTGCCGCTTTACGTCGTGCTTCTGGCGCTATTTCCGCTGATCTACTGGGTTCTCAAACGCAGTGTATGGCTGCTGCTGGCGCTCAGCATCGGTATCTGGGCCATTGCCAATCTGGACCCGCGCATCACCATCCCGAACTGGCTCGATCCCAATGGCTGGTATCTCAACCCGTTCGGCTGGCAATTTCTCTATATCCTGGGGATTCTGGGCGCCGTCTGGGCCTCGAAACACAATGGCGATCTGCCGTATCGCCCCTGGGCCAAAGCCCTGTGCCTGATCTATCTGGCGGGCGCGTTCGTGCTGTGCTTTCCGTATGAATACTGGCACGTCCCGTTTCTGCGGATTTTTCCGGCCCCGCCCGATACCGGCAAATCCACGCTCGCCATCTGGCGCCTGCTGGACATCATGGCGATCTTCTATCTGGTGCAGTCCTCCAAGGCCCTGCGCCGCATTTCAGCCGACCGGATCGGCCAGAGCCTCGCTTTGCTCGGGCGCAACTCGCTGGAAGTATTTGCGTGCAGCACGGTGCTCGACCTGCTGGGTCGGCTGATGTTCGCAAGCTTCGGCATCGATCTGTGGGATCAGCTCGTAATGAATGTAGTCGGCCTTGGCCTGACCTACGCGCTGGCCATTCCACTGGACCGCGCCCGTCAGCGCGCCAGAGCCGCCCGCCTCTCTCCCGGCGCTGCACAGGCTGTGTCAGCGCCCAAAGAGGAAGGTCTCAGGCTTCCGGGCGGATGATCCGGTCCGGGTGAAGCAGTTCGAACCGCTCCAGATCGGCTGAGAAAAGACGGACCTGCACGTCCATCCCGTCTTCGCGATCCGTCCGGCCGACCACTTCGCCATGCTGGTAAAGCCAGGCGAGGGCTGCGCCATCCGTGATCGGAAGACGCACATCCACGGATTTCATGGAACGCGTCAGGTACTGGTCCAGGATCTCGAACAGATCCGGCAGCCCCTCGCCCGTGATGGCCGAGATCGCCACTGCGTTTTCACGCTTCGGCACGGCCTCAACGCCGCCCACCAGATCGGCCTTGTTCAGCACCTCGATCGTGCGATCCGGCCAGTGCGCGTCGAGCATCCCGTCCCGCACCATACCGTCCAGCACGTTGAGCACGTCCGCCCGCTGCGCCGCACTGTCAGGATGCGAAATGTCACGCACATGCAGGATCACGTCCGCCTGCGCTACTTCCTCAAGCGTCGCACGGAAGGCCGCAATCAGTTCCGTCGGCAGTTCGCTGATGAAGCCCACCGTATCGGACAGGATCACATTGCGGCCTGAAGGCAGTCGCAGTCCACGCATGGTCGGGTCCAGAGTCGCGAAAAGCTGGTCCTGCGCGTGAACGGATGCCCCTGTGAGGGCATTGAACAGCGTGGACTTGCCGGCGTTGGTGTAACCCACAAGAGCCACGACCGGAAACGGCACGCGCTTGCGGGAGTCACGATGCAGCCCGCGCGTCCGGCGGACCTGTTCCAGCTCTTTCTTGATCTTTCCGATCCGCTCGGCCAGCATCCGGCGATCCGCTTCCATCTGCGTTTCACCCGGACCGCCAAGGAAGCCGAAGCCACCGCGCTGGCGCTCAAGATGGGTCCACAGCCGCACAAGCCGCGAGCGCTGGTATTCCAGATGCGCCAGCTCGACCTGAAGCACACCTTCACGGGTTGCTGCGCGCGCGCCAAAGATATCGAGGATCAGCCCCGTCCGGTCCACGACCTTGCAGCCCAGGGCCTTTTCGAGATTGCGCTGCTGACCGGGAGACAGGCGCGCATCAATGACGACCACATCCACGTTATCCAGCTTGACCGCTTCGGCCAATTGCTCGACCTGACCGCTTCCCAGCAAAGTCGCCGGACGGCGCGCGCGCAGCAGAATGGCCGCCTGACGCACCACCACAAGCCCGATCGACGCTGTCAGGCCGACCGCTTCCTCAAGCCGTGCATCGGCCGCGCGGATTTCCTCCTGCGGTCCCGACTTCTCCCAGGGCAGGATGACAGCCGCACGGGTTGCAGGTTTTTTGGTGTCGAAACCGCTCAAAGTTCTTCTTCCACAAAATGGGACATGGCCGCCACCGGCATGATCGTGCTGACGGCGTGTTTATAGACAAGCTGCACATGACCATCACGGCGAAGCAGCAGGGTCTGCGCGTCCGACTGGGCAACAATGCCCTGAAGCTTCACGCCATTGACCAGAAAAACGGTCACGGAGGCTTCCGTCCTGCGCAGATGATCGAGAAAGACCTCCTGCACGGCACGCGCAGAAGAGGAAGGTTCTGAAGTCACGCTGTTATCAGTCGACTGAAGGAAAAGGAGAAAAGCCGGCGCTTCATCTCAGCTGCTCACCGGCGTGGAGGCCGCGCCCGAACGCTCGTCATTCGTCGTCACCCCAAGCTGCTTGAGCTTGCGATGCAGCGCACTGCGCTCCATGCAGACGAAACTGGCCGTGCGGCTGATGTTACCACCAAACCGCATGAGCTGCACCTGAAGATACTGCGTCTCGAACAAATCCCGCGCTTCCCGCAACGGCAGGCTCATGACGTCCGCGCCGGAATTGAGGCGCGTCATGGATGGCGCGCCCTGGCTGATGGTGGCCGGCAGCATGTCGGCCCGGATCGGATCATTCCCCGTCCCCGGCATCATGATCAGCAGCCGTTCCATCAGGTTGCGCAGCTCGCGCACATTGCCCGGCCATTCATAGGACTGTAGCGCCGCGAGCGCGTCCACGGAGAGTTCCCGAACGAAAAGGCCCGATGACTGCGCGCAACGCTCAAGGAAATGCCTCGCCAGCCCCGGAATATCCTCACGCCGCTCACGCAGGGACGGCACCCGCAGAGGGACGACCGCGAGACGGTAATACAGGTCCTCGCGGAAGCGATGGGCGGCAATTTCGGACTGCAGGTCGCGGTTGGTGGTGGCGATAACGCGGATGTCCACTTTCACCCGCGTATTGCCGCCCAGCCGCTCGAATGTCTGGTCCTGAAGCGCACGGACGATCTTGCCCTGCGTCTCGGGCGGCATGTCCGCAACCTCATCGAGCAGCAATGTGCCGCGATGGGCCCGTTCCAGCACGCCGCGGCGCATCGGCTGGCCGTTCTCGCCTTCGAGGCCGAAGAGTTCTTCCTCAAAGCGGTTGGGTGCCAGCGTCGCGCAGTTCAGGGCGATGAACGGCCCTTCCGCACGGCGGGAGCGTGCATGGATCATGCGCGCCGCAACTTCCTTGCCCGATCCGGCCGGACCACTGATTAGTACGCGCGAATTGGTGGGGGCGACACGCTCGATCTGGGCACGAAGGGCCGAAATGACGGCACCGTCCCCCGACAGCGTCGTTTCCGGACCCGCCCGCAGACGCAGTTCCGCATTTTCCCGGCGCAGGCGTGCCGCCTCAAGCGCACGGCGCACCACGACCAGAAGCCGGTCCGACTGGAACGGTTTTTCGATGAAATCATAGGCCCCGAGCTTGAGACTGGACACCGCCGTCTCGATCGTTCCGTGACCCGAGATCATCAGCGTCGGCAGGCCCGGCTCTTCGGCCTGGAAGATCTTGAGCAGTTCGATCCCGTCCAGCCGGGATCCCTGAAGCCAGATATCCAGAATCGCCAGCGACGGACAATGCGCACGGAAAAGCTCAAGCGCCTGATCCGAATTGGCAGCCGTCCGGGTCTTGTAGCCCTCGTCGTTCAGAATGCCCTCGATGAGGAACCGGATGTCCGGTTCGTCATCGACGATCAGGATCTCATGTTCCATCTGCTGCCCTCATGCTCTGGTGGTCCGTTCCACCCGGGACATGGCTCTCCTGCTCCCATAACGGCAGGGACAGGGTAACGCGCGTTCCCCGCTGCCCGGTTAAGCCACGGGAGTCGTCTGGTTCCCGATCAGTGAGCTGAAGCATCCCGGAATGGTCCTCCATGATCTTCTTGACGATCGCAAGGCCGAGGCCGGTGCCCTTCGCCTTGTGGGTTACATAAGGCTCGGTCAGCCGGTGGCGTTCCACCGTCGGCAGGCCGATCCCGTCATCTTCTATGTCTAGCAGGACATGCCCGCCGCGAATGTGCAAGCCCACCACAATGTGTCCAATTGGCTGCACTGGCTGTCCGGGAGCGTTTTCTCCCGGTTTTCCGCGGCCTGCCATGCTGATGGCATCGGCTGCATTCTGTAGCAGATTTGTCAGGGCCTGGCCGATGAGTCGCCGGTCACAGCGCACGATCGGCCCTGAAGGCGGCAGTCCGGTCGTCTCGAACACGATTTCGGGATGGGCATTCCGCTGGAGTACCAACGCCTCCCGGCAGAGCCTTGAGAAGTCTTCCGGCTGCATGACGGGCTGCGGCATCCGCGCAAAGGCGGAGAACTCGTCCACCATCCGCCCGATGTCTCCAACCTGCCGTACGATCGTGTCCACAAGCTGGGTGTAGGTCTCGGGATCGGAATGGATTTCCTTGAGGAAGCGCCGCTTGAGACGCTCTGCCGCAAGCTGGATCGGGGTCAGCGGATTTTTGATCTCATGCGCCACGCGACGCGCCACATCCGCCCAGGCCGCCTTACGCTGTGCGGACTGAAGATCCGTGATGTCATCGAAGGTCACGACATAACCCGCGACATCCTGCCCCCGCAGTTCCGCCACAACACGCACAAGAAGCGTGCGTCCGGCACCGGCTCCTGCGCCGTCACCCGGTCCGCCCGGGCGCTGTGCGCCTTCCGTATCCACTTGGATTTCAGCGGTATGGACACGCTCGGGCGCCATACGGGCCGCATCGAGCAGCGTCGAGAACTCCGGCACCCGGTCCGTCAGCTTCATCCCGATGGCAGGCTGGAGATCACGCTGGAGCACGCTGGATGCTGCCCGGTTTGGCAGTTCGATGACCTGCATCCGATCCAGCCCGATCACGCCAGCCGAAACGCCTGCCAGCACGGTTTCGGTAAAACGGCGGCGTTCGTTGATCTGGTCGTAGGCCTGCATCAGTTCGGAACGCTGGCTTTCGAGCTGGTCCGTCATGCTATTGAAAGCGCGGGACAGACCCGTCACCTCGTCATCCTTATCCCGTCCTGCATCTTCGGGGACCGGAACGCGCACACCAAGATCGCCCTTGGAAATCCGCTGTGCGGCAAGAATGAGCAGGCCGAGCGGATTGGCGATACGGTTGGCCAGCGCCAACCCGGTCAGCATTCCGACGGCCAGCACCAGCAGGCCCATCAGAGCGAAGATAACTGCGAACAGGACCTGCGTTTTGCCGCGATTGGTGATCAGCCGCTGGTAATCCGCCACCAGTGCATCTGTCCGGCGCATGTGTTCCACGACATCCGGATCGACCGGGCGCGTGATGACCAGCATGAGGCCGGAATTGCCGCCCAGTGCCACCACGGCGCGCACTTTCCGCTGGTCGGGACGGTCAAGAATGACTGCCTCGCCGTGCTGCGCCAGTTCGACGACCGATTTTGGTGGCAGGGGCGGCGCAGTCGTCATGTCGGCATCGCTGCCAAGAAGGCCACCGACCGCCAGAACCTTGTAAGTCAGCGGATCGAACACCTCTGCATCCGTCAGACCACGCTCGGTAACCTCATCGTCCAGGAATTCCTGAAGACGGGCGGGGTCGTGAAAAAGATCGATCCCGCGGGAGAAAAGCTCATCGTTCTGGACGGTGATCAGCGTGTTCGCGAGCGCGAAGGCCTCGGTCCGGGCATTGTCATTGTGTTCGCGCAGATAGCCGACTGCGACAGACCGGGCCTCGGTCAGGGCATCATTCACACGGTTGGAGAACCAGATTTCCACACCGTAATGGAAGAACAGCGTCGCCACTGCACCCACCACGATGGTTGGCGCAACCGCAACAATCCCGAACAGCGTAATAAGTCGGACATGCAGACGTGCGCCGGCCAAACCAAGCCTGCGTTCGGCGACCATCCGCCCGATCTGCACCACGGCCGCCGCTGCAATCAGCATGAGCATGATGAAGTTCGAGCAGGAAGACGATCGCCTGCACCTGCGGACGATGCGCCAGAGACATGCCGCCCGACAGCACGACGAACGTCGCAAAGGCGAGCACCAGCGCCATGACTGTCAGAAGAACCGCCCCATTGGCACTCGTCAGCCTTGCGAACAGGCGCCTCAGGGCAGGAAATCTCACTCGTCGATGCCTTTCGGGATCGTGATGTCGAGCTCACGGATCCGCTTGTGCAGGGTATTGCGGTTCACACCCAGGATGGCGGCGGCGCGCAACTGGTTGCCGCAGGTCCGGCGCAGGACCATTGTGATCAGCGGTCGTTCGACCTCGCCCACCACACAGGCATGCAGATCACCCGCCCCGTTTTCCAGATCGCCCTCAAGATATTCAGATAAAGGCCGTTCCAGCGCCCGCTCCAGCCCACGGGGACGCGCAGTGCCCATTCCGGCTGCCAGACGACAGACCGCGCTGATCCGCTCCGGCCCCAGACGCTGCGCCGACGGCAGCGCCGACAGCCAGCGATGCAGGGCGGCGGACAGCCCACCCTGTCGGAGCAGAAGAACGGGATCATGCCGGCTCCCCGCAATCACACGCAGATCCGTGTCCTCCTGTGCCAGCCAGTCCATGAACCGGTCCTGCATCAGCGGGCACAGACAGTCGATCTCATCCAGCAGCAACGTGCCGCCCTGCGCCTGCTGAATCCAGCCGGCCTCGCCGTTGCCAAAGAGCGCCGCTTCACGCAGCGCACGCGGCGTGGCGGTCAGGGCTGCAATCACGAACGGATTCTGCGCACGCGGACTGTGACTGTGAAGCCGCCGGGCGACGTCCTGCCGGTCCAGCCGGGACGCCCCATACAGAAAAACCGGATGGCAACCCTGCTCGACCAGACCTGAAGCGGACGGCTCCGTCATGGTTGCCATAAAAGCGCGGAGCGGCTCACGCCCTCACGCCGCTTCACGCGTGCCGTCGCGGCTCAGACTGCCCGTCGGGCCAGCCTCACGGTTGCGCACGACACCGGCGTCGATATGGCGGTCATAGAATGCGGTCAGCAGCGCAGTGGCCTCGGCGGCGCTCTCGACACCATTGATGGTGGAGCGGAACGTCGCAGAGCCCGGCAGCCCAGCGGAATACCAGGACACATGCTTGCGCGCGAGACGCAGGCCGGGCCGCTCACCGAAATGGTCGAGCATCATCCGGTAATGCCGCAGGGCGATTTCTTTCTCGGTCGCCAGATCCGGGTCCGGTACATCTTCACCGGTCCGCAGGGACTGGGCCACCTGTGCCGTAAACCAGGGCCGTCCGTAACAGCCCCGCCCGATCATGACTCCATCGGCCTGAGACTGATGCAGCGCCTCACGCGCGTCACGGATGGTGTTTATATCGCCATTGACGATGACCGGCAGCGAGACCGCATCCTTCACCGTTTTGACGAAACGCCAGTCCGCCGTGCCGTTATAGAACATCTGCCGCGTGCGACCATGGACCGTCACAAGCCGGATGCCGCTCTCTTCCGCGATCTTCGCCAGACGCGGTGCATTGAGCGAATTGTGGTCCCAGCCCATGCGCATCTTGAGCGTCACCGGCACATTCACGGCCCGCGCAGTCGCTTCGAGCAGCTTTCCGGCCAGAACCTCGTCCCGCATCAGCGCAGAACCAGCCATCTGCCCGATCGCGACCTTCTTCACCGGGCAGCCGAAATTGATGTCGATGAGGTTCGCGCCCCCATCCACCGAAATCTTCGCCGCCTGCGCCATGGCCTCGGGATCACATCCGGCCAGCTGGACCGCATTCGGCCCGCGCTCAGCCATCCGCGCCATGCGCATGGTGTTCTCGTTCTCGCGGATCATCGCCCAGGACGCGATCATTTCCGACACGACAAGCCCTGCCCCGAGATCGCGGGCAAGCTGACGGAACGGCAGATCCGTGACACCCGAGAGCGGAGCAAGGATCACCGGATCCTCGATCACCACGCCCTGCCCCAGATCGATGGGTTTCAGAACACGGTTCGGGGGTGCTGCGGCAGGTGCATCAGAGGCGGCGGAAGGAGCAGAAGCAGTCATGGCAGGGTCAATTTACCGTCCTGCTCCCGCAAGCGCAAACGCTCCTTTGCACGCAACCCGCCCCCATGTCCGTGCGCTATGACCCGGACAGTCTTCACGCCCCTTTCCGCCACCCTTCATGGAGAAGAGCATGCCGCACATCACGACCAGCGACAGAACCCGCATTCATTACGAAGAGCAGGGACACGGGCGCCCCCTCGTCATGATCCACGGCTGGACCTTCTCGGGGCGCTTCTTCCATCGCAATGTCGGCCCGATCTCCGAACAGGCCCGCGTCATTACCGTCGATCTGCGTGGTCACGGACGTTCCGAAAAGCCGCAGCATGGCTACCGGATTTCCCGTCTCGCCGCCGATCTGCGGGACCTTCTGGTTGCGCTGAACCTTCAGGATGTCACGGTTCTGGGTTGGTCGCTGGGCTGCCCGATCATCTGGTCATATCTGGAACTGTTCGGCACCGAACGCATCCGCAATGCTATCTTCGTCCAGCAGACCCCGAAGCAGTATTATTCCGCCGAGTGGAAGCTCGGACACGCCGCCTGCTACGATCAGGCCGGTCTGACAGCCGTGCAGCAGCAGCTCACCCTGACGCCCGAAGAGTTCGACAAGGGCAATCTGGAAAGCTGCATCTGCCATCCGCTCCCGGACGATGAAAAAGCCTTCCTGCTCCGGGAAATGGCACAGAGCCCGGCTTATGCCCGCAGCGCCATGATGGCCGATCACACAACGCAGGACTGGCGCGACATCATCCCCCGCTTCGCCATTCCGGCCCTGATGATGATTGCGCGCAAGGACAAGGTTCTGAACCCGGAAGGGCCTGCCTGGGTGGCACAGCACATGCCCAACTGTCGGGGTGTGGACTTTACGGACAGCGCCCACATGATCTTTCTCGACGAGACCGAGAAGTTCAATCGCACCGTTCTCGATTTCATGAAAGGCTGAACCCATGACGACACTGCCCTTCAGCTTCGGCATGAATGAGTTCACGACCCAGCCCTGGTCGTTCGAGGAAGACGTCACCCGCTATTGCGAGCTTGGCGTGGATGCGATCGAGATCTGTGAAGCCAAACTTGATCAGAACCGCATTGAAGAACAGATGCGCCTTGTGAAAGAGAGCGGCCTGACCGTCAGTGCCGTGCAGCCTGCTGTCCGCACCTTTTTCGGCAGCGCCATGGTGCCCGAGCCCGGCGCGACTGAAGCCCGCGTTGAACGCCTGACCCGGAGCCTGAAGACGCTGGCCCCGCATGTGCCGGGCAGCGTTTTCGTCACTAATACCGGCGCACCACCCAAGGGCAATATGCGCCGCACCATGGACGAGACGGTGCGCTATCTGCGGGACCTCTGCCCACTTGCGGAAGATCTGGGCGTCTCCCTGTCACTGGAACCGCTGAACCCGACCTCGGTGAATACCGAAAGTGCGATCTGGACCATTGAACAGGCCATGGACATCATCGATGGCGTTGGACACTCCGCCATGGGTCTGTGTCTGGATTACTGGAACATCTGGCAGCAGAAGGACGTCTGCGCGGCCATCCGTGCTGCGGGTAGCAAGATCAATGTCCTTCAGGTCAGCGACTGGCGCACGCCCTATTCCGCCGCGGACCGTCTGATTCCCGGCGATGGCTGTATCCCGCTTCATGAAATGCTGCATGCCACATGGGATGCGGGTTTTCGTGGCGCCTGCACGGTGGAAATCTTCTCGTCCGGCGTACCGGACAGTCTTTATGACCGCGACCTGAGCGAAGTCATCCACTTCTGCCGCGAAGGACTGGATCAGGCCTGGGCGAGCGCGTCCTGATTTTCGGCCTGTCGATCAGTCTATCGGACCGATTTCCTCGCGGTGCCGCTTCAGACCATCCTGCGTGATGACGAAACGCCCGTCATCCCGCAGTTCCGACAGACCAAGCCGCTCCAGCCGCTCCAGACAGGGCTGGTCCTTCAGCCCTGTCGGTCGTCCCGTCGAGGCGCAGAGCAGCAACCGGTGCAGCGTGGAGCGGCAGCAGGTCTCAAGATAAGGCTCGTCATAGGATTCAGTGGATGCGTTGGACATGCCTTCGCATCTATCGCGTCCCCGTTCCCCCGCCAAGACAAATGAGCCCTCAACGGTGCAAGGCCGGAGCGCGAAGCTGATGCGCCGCACCGAAGATTAGGGTATGGAAACAACTCATGATCGACCTCGGAACGCTCGTCACCCCCCTCCTGCACCGCTTCGACACCGAAACGGCGCACGAACTCGCCATCCATTCCCTAGCACTCGGACTCGGCGGCCACGCCCCGAAGGACGTGCCGGCCCTCTCGACCCGCACGCTTGGCCTGCGCTTTCCCAACCCGATCGGCCTTGCCGCCGGGTTCGACAAGGACGCCCGCGCAATCCGTCCGCTGGCAAAGCTGGGCTTCGGCCATATCGAGGCCGGGACCGTGACGCCCCGCCCCCAGCCTGGCAATCCCGGCCCCCGCCTGTTCCGGCTGGTCGAGGACGGCGCGATCATCAATCGCATGGGATTCAATGGCTGCGGCGTGGACCGCTTCTGCCGTCGTCTCGCCCGCCTGCACCGCCCGATGCCCAATGGCAGGATGCGCGGCCCGACCGTCCCGCTGGGCGTGAATATCGGGATCAACAAGACCGGCTCCGACCCGCTGCGGGACTATCCGAACCTCGTGGCCCGTGTGCGCCCCTATGCCGACTACATCACAATGAACCTGTCGTCCCCCAACACGCTGGGCCTGCGGGATCTCCAGTCGGCAACGATGCTGAAAGAGCTTCTGGACGCCATCAACACCCGCAATCCGGAGCGCCCGCCGCTTCTGGTCAAGCTCGCGCCCGATCTGGACGACAGCTCCTACGAGCCGATCCTTGAAGCCGCGATCGAAGGTGGCGCGCAGGGCCTGATCCTGACCAACACGACTATCGCCCGTCCCGCGACCCTGCATGATCCGGCGGCCCGCGAAAGCGGTGGCCTCTCCGGCCGTCCTCTTGCACCGCGTTCGCGCGATGTCCTGCGGATCGTCTCGGGGCTGAACAAGGGCCGTCTGGCGCTGATTTCCTGCGGTGGCATCGAGACAGGCGAAGACATTCTCGCGCGCATCCGCATGGGCGCGGATATGGTGCAGATCTATTCGTCCTTCGTGCTTCAGGGCCCTGGCATCCTGCCCCGTATGAAGACGGAACTGCTCGACGCCATGCGTCGGGACGGGTTCGAGACGATTGCCGACGCCCACGGCGTTGACCGCCCGGCCTGAACCCACTCTTCAGGCATCGACCAAGGCATCTTTCCCATCCCGGAAAGGTGCCTTTTTCGTCTCCGTCTGCCTGATGAACAGGCCCACGGATATGTGATGATCGAACCCCCGCCCCTGCAAACCGTTGAAAATCCTTCAAGACACTGGACGGAATACCCACGCATGACCAAACGGCTTGTCGCGCCTGCCTCTTCAGACTTCCCGCGCTGGCGCTCCGGACCCGCTTTTGGACATGCGCTGGGATGTGTTTTTCTGGCTCTGGGACTGCTCTGCGCCGGACTGCTTCCTGCCCAGCCAGCGCTGGCCGCTGCACAGACGACGGCACAACCTTCCAAGGATGCGCCTAAAGACAACGCCAAGGACACGTCATCCGATCCCGGAAGCAATGCTGGCCTTGGGTGGAACGCGGTCTCTGCGTCCATCGACCATCAGCTTGATGACAGCGCCACGGTTCTGCGACAGGTCTTTGCCACGCTCAACCGCAAGGACGCGAATACGGGCAACAGTGAGCTCGACGACCTGTCGTCCCAGGTCCAGAAGGTCCAGCAGAACACGCAGGATGCGGTCACCCAGATCCAGTCCTATGACAGCATCACCGAATCTTTCCTGAAAATTCTTGGTCCCAAGGCCGCGGAAAACGAGGATCCGTCCGTCACGGCACAGCGCCAGCGGATGCAGCAGAACTCGCAATCCATAAAATCGGCGCTGATGCGGGCCAAGCTCTATAATCTTCAGGCCCAGCAGCTCAACACGGCCATCAATGCCCGTCGCACACGCCTGCAACACGCAGCCCTGTCTGAACGCACGGTCTCTCCGCTCGCCCCGCGCTTCTGGAACACGCTCCTGACCGAGCGCGCGGAGAACCGCTATTCTCTCCATGCGGGTGGCGTCCTGTCCGACTGGCTCTACCTTCTGATCGGCTGCGCGATCACTTTCGCGGCCATCGGTCTCAGTTCGCCGCTGATCCTGCGTCTGCTCAAGCGCTGCGGGGCCCATTTCCGCCCGGCGACGGAAGACAGCGTGAAGGAAGCCCTTTCCAGCAGCATCATCGCTATTACGCTGAATGGTGCACTGGAAGCACTGATGGCCACGCTGGTCTGGTTCATCTGGGCTGCAGCCGCTCTTCCTGATGGTGGCGGTCCGATCGGCGCGATCATTGGCGAAACAGTCCCTGTCTGCGGTTTCATCATTGGTGCCGGATTGCCGATTTTCGGTCGCAGCGGTGTCCTCGCCCAGGGCAATCCGGGCGAACGCAAGGCCCTGCGTGGCGTGGACTGGATTCTTGCCGTCAGCATCCTGCTGCTGGATCTTCTCCGGGCCTTTCAGGCTCAGGATGCTTTTGGCCAGACCCTGCAGCTTCTGCTGGAAATCGTGTTTTCGATCGCCATTGCGGTCTGCGCCGTGGATACTTTCCGCAGGCTTTGCAACCAGAACGATACCCGCGGCTTTGCACCGTCTGCGCTGGGTGTCTCCAGTCTGCTTCTGGCCGTTACCGTCATTTCCATCTTGCTGGGCTATGTGGCTTTTGCCTTCACTCTCAATGGGTGGCTGCTGTCGCTGGGCACTGGTGTTGCCATCGTCACGCTGCTGGGCCTGTGCTGGCGTGATGTTCTGGACCGCCTGTTTTCCGAGAACGGCTTTTTCAGCCGCCGTCTGGTTCTGCTTGGACTGACACAGCGGCGCCTGTCCCAGATCAGCGTTATCCTCTCCGGTCTTGGCAATGTGCTGCTCCTGCTCCTGCTGTTCTCCATCGCCCAGACGGATGGCAGCTTCAGCGTTGCGGACATCACCAATCGACTCTGGCTGCTCTTTGTTGGCAACACCATCCATGGCGTGAAGATTTCGCTGGATATTGTGGTGCTGGCCATTGTTCTGGTCGTGGCAGCCTATTACGCCATCCGCCAGACCCGCGCCTGGATCCGGGACCGCTTCTTTCCCACCACCCGGCTGGATATCGGCAGCCGTACTTCGATCCTGAGCATCTTTACCTACTGCTCCTGGATCATGGTTGGCCTCGGCATCCTGTCCATCGCCGGTGTGTCCGTGCAGAACCTGACCTGGGTGGTCAGTGCCCTCTCCGTTGGTGTCGGTTTTGGCCTGCAATCCATCGTGCAGAACTTCGTCTCGGGCGTGATCCTGCTGGCGGAGCGGCCTGTCCGCGTAGGTGATATGGTCGAGATCGCGGGAACACGCGGTGACGTCAAACGCATCAGTATCCGTGCCACCGATATCGGCCTGAGCGATGGCTCGATCATGATTGTCCCGAACTCCCAGTTCATCACGACCAGCATCAAGAATGCCACCCTGAGCGGTGCCACGGGCGTCCTGACCCTGACGTTCAAGATTCCTCTGACGACTGATCCGGAAAAAGCGAAGGCCATGCTGCTCGAAGTCGCAGCCCATCGTGACGAAGTCCTGTCGGCCCCCTCACCGAAGGTCCGTGTCAGCGCCATCGCCGGCGACAGTCTGACCATGACCCTGAGTGTTGCACTGGTCTCCGCCCGCGATGGTGGCAGTGTTCAGGATGCCATTCTCTTTGACGTGTTCCGTCGTTTTCATGCCGAGGACGTCGCCATTACGACAGCATGATCTGAAAATACTTTCCGAGACTCCAGTCGATACTCGATTTTCCAGCGGAGTGGCTCTAAGGTCACTCCGTTCAGAGAGGCCAGGATCAGAACCGATGCCGTCCCCGACAAATATTTCCGGAGAAAAGCCAGCCGGACAGGTCTTTCACCTGCCTGTCCGCTCAAAGATGCTTTCCATGGCGGAAGCGGCAGCCCATCTGGGCCTGCCCGAACGCCGGATGAAGCTGCTGTCGCTTCTCGGAACGGGACCGGCCCGCACGCAGACGCCGGACGGAAAAATCGCCTATCGTCGCGAGGATCTGGAACTCTACCTCACCGCCCTGCATGAAAAGGCCGATATTTCCGGTACGGAAATGACACGCCGCCGCTCACAGGCGGCCGCATCCCGCCAGCGTGCGCTGGAACTGGTGCAGATCGGCAACCGTACCGGTTTTCCCGATCCGGACCCGTTCATGATGCTGGCCACGGGCGCAGAAGCCCGCCAGCACGCCTGCTTTTTTATTATCAAGGTTATGGCGCTGTTCGGACTGATCATGCTCTGCATCTCGTCCACCCCGCTACTCCGGGCGCATTTCAACTGACAGATCAGCCTTGACCTGTCAGTTAAACCTTCATTCAAAACCGCAGAGTACGACCTTTCCGATCCCCTTACCGCTTTCGAGCAGTTCATGTGCCCGGCGCAGATTGGCAATGGTGATCGGCCCCAGCACTTCATGCAGCGTTGTCTTCAGCAGCCCGGCTTCCACCAGCGATGCGACCTGACCCAGGATCTTTCCCTGCGCCGCCATATCCGGCGTTTCAAACATCGGCCGTGCGAACATGTATTCCCAGTGCACGGACAGGGACTTGCGCTTGAACGGCATGATGTCGAATTCGCCCGGATCATCAATCAGCGCCAGCGCCCCCTGAGGCGCCAGAGACCGCACGATCGCGTTGCGATGCTCACCAGACGCCGTCAGCCCCGCAACATAACGCACCTGCGGAATCCCGATCCGGGCCAGTTCCTGATCAAGCGGCCGGCGATGGTCAATGACATGATGCGCCCCCATCTCGCGACACCAGTCCGTCGTCTCCGGACGAGACGCCGTGGCAATGACTGTCAGCCCCGTCAGACGGCGGGCAATCTGCGTGAGGATTGAGCCCACACCACCAGCACCGCCGATGATCAGGATCGCCTCCGGGTTCTCCATGTCACCCAGCCGCACGCCCAGTCGGTCGAACAGCAGTTCCCACGCCGTCAGGGCCGTCAGCGGCAAGGCAGCCGCTTCGGGATCGGACAGGGTCTTTGGTGCGCGTGCAATCAGACGCTCATCAACGGCCTGAAAACGCGCATCGCTCCCCTGCCGCTGCGCACTGCCAGCGTAAAAGACGCGGTCCCCGGCCCGGAAACCCCGAACCTGCCCACCGGTCGCAACAACCGTTCCCACGGCGTCATAGCCAAGCACGCGGGGTTCATCGCCCGGCGGGTCCATCGACCGCAGTTTCGTATCTACGGGATTGACCGAGACAGCCTGAATTTCCACGACCACATCCCGTGGCCCCGGAACGGGGGTCGGGATATCGAGTTCGACCAGCGCATCGGACTCGTCCATGCGGGTTGCGCGTCTGTGCCCGAAAGCTTTCATTGGAGTGATCTCCTAACTCGAAAAGAGCGCAGCCGGATGCGTCAGCCGTGGCGATCCATCAGCATGTTCGTCACCGCCGCCTTGAATGGCAGAAGACGGTTGGCAACAGCCAGTCCGGCCCGCCGTGCCATCAGGAACGGTGGCTCATCACGGGTATAAACCGTTGCAATCGCATTGGTTGCTGCAAAGAGCGGTGCGGTCGCCCGACGATGTGTCCGCTCGAAACGCGCCAGGACGGACGGATCACCCGCATCCCCCGGTCCGTCTGCAATCGCCCGCGCCAAGGTTTCCTGTCCCTTGAGGCCCAGATTGAACCCATGCGCCGTGATCGGATGCATCCCCACGGCAGCATCGCCGATCAGCGCCAGTCGTGGTGCCTGAAAGCGATGCGCATAGACCGCCTTGAGCGGATAGACGCAGCGTGCGCTCTCAAGCGTCATCTGTCCCATCCGTCCCTGCGTGCGGGCCGTAATGTCTTCACTGAACGCTTTGCCATCCAGCGCCTTGAGACGCGCGATTTCATCCGGCTCCAGCGTCAGAACGAGCGAAGAGCACGATCCCGGACGTTCATCGGGAGCAACAGGCAGGAGGGCAATCGTCTGCCCCTCGTCGAACCACTGGAGCGCGGTATTTGCATGGGATTCCGGATGCCGCATCCGGCAGACCATGATGTTGCGCTGGAAATCATGAACGATCGCGCCAATTCCGGCTTCGGCCCGCAGGCGTGAGAAACGCCCATCGGCGGCAACCAGCAGATCAGCCTCGATGCGCTCACCATTGGCCAGTACCACACCCGCAGAGCGGGTATCATGCCACGAACTGGCAATGGCTTCTCCGGCCCGGATATCCACGCCCGGCGTCCGGGCAGCAACACGATACAGGGCACGGCGGATCAGATGGTTTGCGACCATGTGTCCCAGCGCATCAGGCCCATCGGACGGGGCATCGAACAGAAGAGGCGGACTGCCGGTCTTTCCTGTTTCAATGCGGGCCGTGTACATCGGACAGATGCTGCCGGAGGGAATTTCGTCCCAGGCGCCGATCGCCTTGAGCCATTCCGACGCATGATGCGTCAGTGCGATTTCCCGGCCGTCAAAGGGTGGATCGGCCAGCACATCCACTGGCGACCGCTCGACAACGCAGACCCTGCGTCCGTCACGCCCAAGCGAAATGGCACAGGCAAGACCAACCGGGCCGCCACCGGCAACAATGACGTCGTAACGCATCGGATCAGCCGGCATCTGCAGGGAACTTGATGGCGTCTCCCTTCCAGATGGCCATGTAATCGTCGATGTCGGGGCGCTTGCGCTCATCCGAATGCTTTGCCGGTGTGCCTACAAACAGGAAACCGGCCAGACGGTGCGGCTCGGGCAGACCCAGCGCCTCAAGCAATGCGCGATCCTCACAGAACGGACCCGTTACCCACATCCCGCCGAATCCGGTCGCATGGAGCGCATTCAGGACGTTCATTGCTCCCGCTGCCACGGCCATTTCCTGCTCGATGACGGGGATCTTGCCTTCCGGCTGCAGATGCATGCCGAGTGCGATAATCATCGGCATGTTGGCAAAGCGATGATGCCGCTTGGTCTTCTTCGCCGCAGGAGCATCGGGCTCCTGCCGGCCCATGGCTTCCACCACGAGATCGGCAAAGGCCTCACGGTGCTTGCCCTTGATGACCGTATAGCGCCAGGGCCGCATCTTCCCGTGATCCGGCGCACGCAGGCCAGCGGACAGAATGGTTCGCAGTTCATCCCCCTTCGGCGGAGGCTCGACGAGATGGTCCGTCGAGGCGCGGGAGAGAAGGACGTCGAGGGGGGAATGATGATGTGCCATAATGAAGAAATATGGCCCGATCTCCTCGCCCCGCCAAGGGCAATTTCCAGAGTCCTTCCGATCAAGGCACAGTGAGCCTTGGTTGCCCCTCAATCCGCGAGGACGGTTCGGACAAAGAAGACGCCCATAATGGGGTTTTACGCCTTAGCCTCCACGGAGAGCGTGGAAATCCGCCTCATGCTGGTGTAGCAGGAAGAACATGAACGAAAGCCGCCACGCCCGCCTGCATCGCGCCACCAGCGAAACCGACATCACTCTTGCCCTCACACTCGACGGCCAAGGCCGCTCCGACGTGGACAGCGGCATCGGTTTCTTCGACCACATGCTGACGGCACTGGCCAAGCATGGTGGCTTTGACCTTGAGCTGAAAGCCAAGGGCGACCTGCATATCGACGACCATCATACCGTCGAGGATGTCGGCATCGTCTTCGGGCAGGCCTTCCGTCAGGCCATCGGCGACAAGCGCGGCATCGAGCGTTTCGGCCATGCCCTCGTGCCGCTGGACGAAGCCCTGTGCGAGGCGGTCGTTGATATTTCGGGCCGCCCCTACCTGGCCTGGAACGTCGTCTTCCCGCGCGAAAAGATCGGCACGATGGACACGGAACTGTTCGAAGAGTTCTTCCGGGCCTTCGCCATGTCCGCCCATATCGCCCTGCACCTGACCTGCAAGGCGGGCACCAATGCCCACCACATCGCGGAAAGCGGCTTCAAGGCCGTTGCCCGCGCCCTCAAGGTCGCTGTTTCGCACGATCCCCGCTCGGCTGGCGCCATTCCCTCCACCAAAGGCGTGCTGTGAAGCTCTACATTCCCTGCACGAAACCGGACGCCGCCGGACCGCAGATGCCTGTCATGGTGCAGGACGGATTTTCATGGCGCGTCCTGTTCTTCGGCTGGTTTGGCCTTCTGACCTACGGCGCATGGATTTCCGCCCTGCTGGCCGCAGCCGCCACCATGATCACGCTGCATGTTTTCATGGGCTTCTGGTCCCGGCTGGACCTGATCGTGGCCATCCATGCCGTACTCGCCAGCTTCACGGCTGAGATCCGCCTGTGGGAACAGCGTCTGAACGGCCGCGTAACCGGCACGCCGATCGCAGCCCCCAGCCGGGACATCGCCCTCCTGCGCTGGATGGACCAGCAGCACTACGCCGCCCCTTACGGCAGCACATCTCCGGAGTTTCCATGCGCGTCGTCGTAATTGACTACAATGGCGGAAATCTCGCCTCGGCCGCACAGGCAGCCCGCAAGGCCGCAATCCGCAAAGGGATCGAGGCCGACGTCGTCATCTCGCGCGACGCGACCGACATCCTGAACGCAGACCGCCTGATCCTTCCCGGACAGGGCGCTTTTGCCGACTGCGCACAGGGTCTTGGCCCCGAACTGCGCAACATGCTCGAAACCGCGACCGCCAATGGCACGCCGTTCCTCGGCATCTGCGTCGGGATGCAGCTCATGTGCGAATACGGCCTCGAACATGGCCGCACCGAGGGACTGGGCTGGATTTCCGGCAATATCCGCCGCATGGACGAGGCCGCAAATGCCGGTCTGCGCCTGCCACACATGGGCTGGAATACGCTTGACTTCACGCCCGGCGCGCATCTGCTAACGGATGGCCTCACGCCCGGCAATCACGGCTATTTCGTCCATTCCTATGCCCTGCATGACGGTGTGGACAGCGATCTGGTCGCAACCGCGCAGTATGGCACGCAGGTTCCGGCCATCGTCGCGCGCGGCAACCGCTGCGGCACGCAGTTCCACGTCGAAAAGAGCCAGGATGTCGGTCTGACGATCCTCGGCAATTTCCTGCGGTGGACCTCATGACCATCACCTGTGAACGCGTTGTCTCGCCGCTCTCGCCCGAAGATCTGGACGCGCTGATCGAGGCCACGTCTGCCGGTATTCTGGACGGCGGCGGCTTTGGCTGGCTCCAGCCGCCCGGCCATCAGGCTTTGGCCCGTTATTTCGAAGGCCTGCTGCTGGTGCCGGAGCGCAGCTTTTACCTCGTGCGTGAGAACGGCGTAATCTGCGGTGCGGGCCAGCTCGTCCGTCCGCCTTCAAGTTATGAAGCCCATGCCGCGACCGCCAATCTGACAGGCTTCTTTGTTGCCCCCTATGCCCGCGGCCGCGGTCTGGGACGCGCGCTGCTGGAAGCCATGCTCAAGGGCGCGAAGGCCATTGGCTGCAAGGTTGTAAACTGCGACATCCGCGAAACGCATGTCGCCGCTATCGGGCTGTTCCGGTCGTTCGGTTTCGAACACTGGGGGACCCATCCCTATTATGCACGGATCGGAGGGCAGACGGTGCGCGGACTTTTTCTCTCGAAACTTCTGGCAAACGAGAACGAGGCCGCCCGCTGGCAGTCCAGCATCGCCATGCCCGACACCAGCAGCGCGGCTTCAGACACAATGACCGATACACCCGCCCCGGCTCACGGCCTGACGCTCTACCCGGCCATCGATCTCAAGGATGGCGCCTGTGTCCGTCTGCGTCGTGGAGAAATGGAAGACGCCACCCATTATTCCGACGATCCCGGCGCACAGGCCAAGCTGTTCGCGGAAGCCGGCTGCCGACACCTGCATGTCGTGGATCTGAACGGTGCGTTCGCCGGTCGTTCCACCAACATTCCGGCGATTGAATCCATCGTGAAAGCCACGAACCTGCCCGTGCAGCTCGGTGGTGGCATCCGGGACATGGCCGCCATTGAACGCTGGCTCGAAGCCGGCGTCTCACGTGTCATCCTGGGCTCTGTGGCCGTCAAGGACCCCGAACTGGTCCGTCAGGCCGCCCGCGCTTTCCCGGGCCGGATTGTCGCCGGCATCGACGCCCGACAGGGGCGTGTCGCTACCGAAGGTTGGGCCGAAGTGTCCGAACTGGAAGCCAACGATCTCGCCCTGCGCATGGAAGATGCCGGTGTTGCGGCCGTGATCTTTACCGAAATCACGCGGGACGGCATGCTGGCCGGACTGGACCTTGAACAGACCGCGGACATGGCCCGTCGTCTCTCCATTCCTGTCATCGCCAGTGGTGGCGTCGGCAGTCTGGAGCATCTCAAGGCCCTGCACGATGTCGCCCGCGACGTTCCGGGCATTTCCGGTGCGATTGTCGGCCGTGCCCTGTATGATGGCCGTATCAAGCTCAAAGACGCCCTGGACGTCCTCGGCTCATGCTGAAACTCCGCGTCATCCCCTGTCTGGACGTCAAGGACGGCCGCGTCGTCAAAGGGGTGAATTTCGTCTCCCTGCGCGATGCGGGTGATCCGGTCGAGCAGGCCAAGCTTTACGACGCTGCCGGTGCCGATGAACTCACCTTCCTCGACATCACTGCCAGCGTCGAAAACCGCGATACCATCCTCGACGTCGTCCGCCGTACGGCCGAAGCTATCTGCCTGCCCCTGACCGTCGGCGGTGGCGTGCGCACCTGCGAAGACATGCGCCGCCTGCTTCTGGCGGGGGCGGACAAATGCGCCGTCAATTCCGCTGCTATCAAAAACCCCGCCCTGATCCGCGAAGCGTCCGAGCGCTTTGGCAGCCAGTGCATCGTTGTCGCCATTGATGCCCGCTCCAACGGCAAGGGCGGCTGGGAAGTCTATGCCAAGGGCGGTCGCGAACCTACGGGTCTGGACGTTGTGGAGTGGGCAAAGAAAATGCAGGATCTGGGAGCCGGCGAAATCCTGCTGACCAGCATGGACCGCGACGGCACGCGTGCAGGTTTCGATCTGGATCTGCTTCGTGCCGTCTGCGGCGCAGTGACTGTTCCGGTTGTCGCTTCGGGTGGCGTGGGTGAACTGCAGCATTTCGTGGAAGGCGCAGAAGTCGGCGCAAGTGGCCTTCTGGCGGCAAGTGTGTTCCACTTCGGCCAGTTCCGTATCGATGAAGTCAAGAACGCGCTGAACAAGGCCGGACTGCCGGTCAGGCTTGGAGAGTAAGACCATGGGAAAACCCGCCACCAAACCGGCCCCGAAGCCTTCGAAGCAGCAGGACGACAAGAAGTCCGACCTTCAGCAGGAACTGGTCCTCCAGCGCCTCTATGACACGGTCCAGTCCCGCCGTGGCACTGACCCGTCCCTCAGCCATTCCGCACGCCTGATGGCCCGCGGCCGCAACAAGATCGCCCAGAAATTTGGCGAGGAAGCGGTCGAATGCCTGATCGAGGCGGTCAACGGTAACCGCAAGGAACTCATCGGCGAAAGCGCGGACGTGCTGTACCACCTGATCGTCATGTGGGTGGACGCCGGCGTCTCTCCCGAAGACGTCTGGACGGAACTCAAGCGCCGTGAAGGCACGAGTGGCATTGCCGAAAAGGCGGCTCGCCCCAAGGAAAAGCTCGGCTGAAGAGGAAGCAGACCATGACCTACGATCCCGGCAACATCTTCGCTCGCATCCTGCGCAAGGAAATCCCGGCCCGCACCGTTTATGAAGACGACTTCGCGCTCGCCTTTCACGACATTGCCCCGCAGGCCCCGATCCATGTTCTGGTCATTCCCAAGGGGCCATACGCCTCCATCGCCGATTTCGGCGCAACCGCCTCTCCTGACGAAATCACGGGTTTCTGGCGTGCTGTCTCGAAAATTGCCGAAGAACAGGGCCTCACGCGCGAAGGCTTCCGTCTCATCAGCAATTCCGGCCCCAATTCCGGGCAGGAAGTCCCCCATTTCCACGTCCACCTTTTTGGTGGCGCGGCTCTTGGGCCCCTGCTGACACAAAAAACTTCCTAAATAAGACTTGCCAAGACGCGAGGGGCCGACTATCAAGCCCCTCGCCTCGTCCCATTCGTCTAGAGGCCTAGGACACCGCCCTCTCACGGCGGCAACAGGGGTTCGAATCCCCTATGGGACGCCAAGGAAAACCGCCAAAAACTGAATTACCCACAGTGCGCGTTCTGGTCCAGATGGACCACTACAGGGAAAAGTCATCTGCGATTGAGCGCAGATATGACGGGTCGAATTTGCGATAAACCCGCCGCAACGTGTCCGGATCTGTGGCCAGCCAGTCCGCTGCTTGATCAATCGGCACCTTGTCCATGGCAAACCAAGACGCAACGCTATGCTTCAGGTGATGGGGCGTTGGGCGCCATGTCAGTCCGGCACGCTCGCAAGCCTTGTTGAAAGACCATCGCAACCCATTGGGAATCGGCTTGCCGTGCCAATGGACCACATAGTCGCCATTGCTTAACTTGAACGCCTCTTCCATCTCCTTCCGCAACGCCTTGGTCATGGGAACGATGGCACGGCGCTTGCCAGTCAGTGCGCGGCCTGGCTCCTGAAAGTCGATCAGCCCCGTCTGCCAGTGAACGCGATCCCATGTCAGAGCGAGGATCGATCCCTTCCGCGCACCGGTGTAAATGGCAATGGCCATGAAGGTCCGAACGTGCGGTGTCTCACAGGCGTCGAGTAGCCTCTTAGCTTCGTCCTTTGTCAGGAATTGGTCTCGTGGTGCGCTGTCTCGTGGTGGCTCAATCTCTGGCGGCCGCACAAGAAATTCATCCTTCCATGCACGGCGCAGGCTGGCGCGCAGGACATTGAACTCGCGCCGTAGTGTGCCAGGCGAGACAAGATCAGCTGTAACCTTGCCGCCCTTCTTCTTAAAGCGCGTCGCAGCATACCGGTCCCATTCTCGCTGGTTGATCTGGTCGACACGAAGATGGCCCAGACTCTCATGCAGGGGTATGACCGCCTCTTCCAGCCGCTTGAGCGCTGATACCTTGCCGCGCCTGCTATCCACATAGCGTTTCAGGCAGTCGGCAAAGGTCATTTTGAGGGGAGCCTTTTCAAGCTCCCCCTCGAAGTCAGCTAGCGCCTGGCGAGCGCTCTTCTCGTCCTCAGTGCCTGTCGAAAGTCGCTTCCGCTTTCCTTCTTCCCACCAGACGATACACCATTTCCCGCGTCGCAGTTCGAGGTGCGGCTTGTCGTTCCGTGCGCGGGGCAATGGTAACTCCTGATGTAATCCTGAAAGGCTTCTTCGGTGACGCGGGTATTCTTCGGAATGCGGTAGGCTGCCAGACGTCCGGCCCGGATTGCGCGGCGTACTGTTTCCGGATGTTGGCCAGTCCTATCTGCTACCTCTTGGATAGTGAGGTAGCGCTCCAGCGTTTCACTCATCACCCCCTCCCTTCCGCGCTATCGTCCACCCCATACGGTCCAGCTCAACAATCACCCGCTCTGCATGCTCAAGATCGGGATCGAACCACTTGTCCACGTAGTATTCGCCGTCTGGATAATTGACCTGCAAGCCTGCGTCTCGAAGCGCTGATCTCATGTCGCTTGCTACGGCGGTTCTGACTTCTGCACTCATCCCCGTTCCTCCGCGTCCATGGCTGCAAGGGCTTTTCTCAATAGGCGGCGATTGACAGCACGCGGGAATTCTCGATTGAACTCATCTTCGCAGAATGTACCCAACAAGATCACGGTGTCTTGCTGCTCACACTCCGCCTCATGATCTCTGATTACAAACCACGGCTTGCCATCGCGCTCGTATTGGAAGCCTCCGATTGCACTGTCTCCCCATCGGGGGTCACGCCATTTTTGGGCCGAAATCATGGCATTTACACCAATCTCCAGCCGCTCCGTATCCGTCCGCCCGCTCATGCCGGGTCTCCTGCGGGCTTGCGTGCCTGCGCTTTTTCAAACTCGGCTATGGCTTGCTCAACTCTAATTTCTGCCTTTGTGAGAGCATTGATGCGCTCCTGAGCCAGCACGATGCCTCGCTGTTCGTCCGCGATCTGGATGCGGATGGCCCGTGTAGCGGCGTCCATGACATTCTTGTCCATCACACCCCTCCCTCGCGTGTGAGGGCGGCGCGGCTGTCATCCATGAAGCGTGTCGGGGAATGAATGACAGGCCGGGCGCTACCGGGGTTCATTGCCTGTATCTGCTTTTTAAGCGCGTCCCGCTCACCTTCCAACTCCTTCACCCTCGCCTCCAGCGCGGCGACGTTAGCGGGGCGAGTGTAGAGGGGAACAGGCCATGTGTTATCAGGATATCCGTACAGGTTCTGGACACGCATCCCTTTTCCTGAAGCTAGATACTCCAAGCCGCCATGGCTGACGTATCCGACCGGCTCCTGCCCTTCCGCATCCTTCCGGCGCTGTTCCGCTGCGCCTCGGGCTTCGGCTTCATGTACGACTTCAGATGCCCATTCATAGGCAATATCGCGCCCCATTCCTGTGTCGATCCAGTCGTTTGCTATTGCCCTGATCTGCGCATCCCGCGACCGGAACGCACTGCTCTGCACTTCACGTCCTCGGGCCATCATTTCGTTCAGCATGGCGTCGGTATCGTCGTAATCGTGGCTCATTTCGTGGCGCTCCGGACGGCATGGATGCAACACTCGACTGCGACGGCATATGAAATATCAGTCGGGTCAGAAGCCACATCTTCCAAGCGCTCTCCCTCACAGGCTTTCACGCACCGCTCCCTCTCCGCCGCCACAGCCTCGGCAAGCTGTTCGGCTGTGTAGAGGGGCGACCCATTAATTGGGGGATGGAATGAAAGATAACGTCCATTCATCCAAGCGGCCGGTTTCATCTCACTCATCACGCACTCCACTTCTCAGCATTCAGCAAGCCGCACTCGCGGCGGATTTCGTTGTCGTCGTGGCGGAGGTCGGCAAGGCACGGCACCGATGCCGCGCGCTCGATCCGGTCCAGCAGGAGAGAGCGCGCAATCACGTCGCTCAGGTCCTCATTGATCTCGCGGGGGTTGGTCATGCTGCCTCTCCCATGCGCTTCATCTCGAAGTAGATCCGAGCGCATGCCCGGACATCGACCAGGGCGTCATGCGCGCCCTCAAGCGTTTCGCCGTAGAAGTGCTGGATGCACTCTTCGAGCTTCGGCGCTTTGGGCTTGATGATCCCGGCCGCACGCATGCGGGGCGTCGGCGGCAGGTTCACCAGAGGCGCTGCGGCCTCCATCGTGCAGAACTGCGCTTCCGGCAGCTTCCACTCTGCACGCTTAGCGCGGGCATACATCGTCGCCACGATCTGCCGGTCAAACTGAATGTTGTGCGCTACCAACAGGTCGGCGCGGCTCGTCAGGTCATAGAACAGGACCGATGCCACCTGCTCCCGGATGCCGTAGCGCGCGGCCTTCTCCGTCGTGATGCCGTGGACGGCTGCGGCACCGTCCGGCACCGTCCAGCCATCCGGACGGATGATGACGTTCACGCACGCCTCCTCCTGTCCGTGGTCGTCTGTCAGGATGGCCGCGAGCTGCACGCAGTGCGGCTGATCCTCATGGCCGGTCGGAAGTCCGGGCTTTGCGATACCATTTGTCTCCGTATCAAAGAAGAGGATGCTCATGCCGGCATCTCCTCGGCCGGGACTTCTGCGTTGGCGTCGGCCTGCTGGCGCTCTTGTTCGACCAGAACACCATAACGATCTGCAATCAGATCTTTCGCTGCCTCCTGCACATCGGAAGGTATTGGGGTGCCTTGCTCACTAAGTTTGCTGACACGCCTCTTCCACTTTTCTTCAACGGCAAGAATGTTGTCCGTGCTTTGTGCATGCATCACCCACGCCTTGATGACTGCCAAATGGTCTACTGGAGGATCCTCTTGGATCTGCTGGCGTTTGGGCGTGACATCGACCGGCCCCTGATTGGAAACGCTCTTGCGGAAATCGTCCTGCGGAATGTCTCCAGCTTCCTCAGCCGTGATCAGGCCGCGCAGCACGTCCGGGAAGGCATCACGAAGAGCGAAGCCACGGGCGCGCATCTGGAGCATACGCTTCGGGTACTGCTTCCACGGTCCCTGTTTAGTCCACAGGGCCGCATCTTTCGCATCCTGCACACTGAACCGGGCTTCAACCGGGGACTTGCCCTTGCGTTTGGCGACACAGATGGCCGTCATACGGTCCCCCTCGCCCTCCATCGTCTCCACCACGTCGTCGCAGACCGGAGATGCCTTTACGAGACCAAGAAGAGCATCGCCCCAGACGCTCGGACGGCCATTGAT
The DNA here is from genome assembly GCF_046058915.1 of Gluconobacter roseus. Lineage (GTDB taxonomy): Bacteria > Pseudomonadota > Alphaproteobacteria > Acetobacterales > Acetobacteraceae > Gluconobacter > Gluconobacter roseus_A. Next base: position 2,449,276 of record NZ_CP175538.1, on the reverse strand, counting down.
GACGGCGATATTCTGCATGGACTGCATCGGCGCCAGGCCAAGCTCAGACCCCATCTGAACCGCGATCAGAATAGCGGACGGCTTTCCTATATAATCCTTCGGGACCATGCCGCTCCCAGCCGCGATTTCGGCAAAGCGCATCAGTTCGCTGAAGCTGTTGATCTGGATTGCAGGTGCATGCCCCTGCGTGGTCGTAACTGCGTTCATGGCCTCAAGCCTTTCCTGCAATGATGGTGGGGTTGCGCAGAACGCGCGCTACGATCCGGGACAGTCTGGCAACGGTCTGGCCTTTGATCTGCCGGTCCACGTCGAGCGCGATGTTCGCGGCATCGAGATAGCGCTGCCAATGCAGGTCATGCTCTGCCTGGTCGCCTGCCATATCGGCCCGGCCTGCGGCATTCAGGCTTACACAAGCGGCCTTACGGAACTGGCGACGCTTCATTTCCAGATACGGGACATGAGCTTTGGACACAGTTCGGGCGTTTGCTGTTTCACGCATTTCAGAAATTCCTAGGTTTATTTACCGGTCAGACGGTTTCGAGGGTTCTTGCGCTGATCTCGTGCCGGAGATTGATTGCCGAGCGCCCCAGTCTGAACTTCACGTCGAATACTTCATCGGAGTTCAGGTGCTTGAGGGCTTCTGCGACGTCCGGGCGCATCATGAAGTTGCGGGCCGCGTGCATATCGCTGATGGCTTTTTCGAGAGCTGAGGACATCACGCCGCCGCCTCGAACTGAGCGACCCAACGCTTGCACCATTCCAGTGCACGGTCGTCGCTTTCGCTATGACGGGCCACCTGTCCGGCGCGGATCTGGCCATCAGACATCTTGTTGTAGATGCCGAGGCCGGTCTGTTCTTCGAAGATGGCAAAGTTGGGCGTCTCGTGTAGCTTGCGGACTGTACCCATTGGGCCGGGATATGAAGCTATCCACTTCTCGAAATTGATGGTCCGGACAAGCGGAAATCCGAAGTCATTCAGCAGAGGCGATGCATTGTCGCGCGCACTCTGTGAGAAATTGTCAGGATGGCACATCAGTTCTGCCCCATCTCAAGAGCCAGCCGAGCCATGCCTTTCGGCGTGACATAGACCTGCTGCGTGCTGATCTCTTCGCCTGCGCTGTTCGTGTAGGTGACGTACTTCACATCCAGCAGACCAGCATCGACTTTCGCGGAATATGCGTGCCACTTGCCGTTCGGTGCACGGAACGTCCACTTCTTCTCCCGCAGCAGCTCAATACCGCGCTTGGAGCCAATGTGGAGCGCCTTTCCGACTTCCCGCAGGATCGTGCGGCCGGTCGAGTTGGCGAAGCGGTCGAAGCCTTCTGCCTTTGGAGCGAGGATCGCCCTCTCCGCCTCAAGCGCAATCACCTTCTCGGTGTATCCGAGAAGCGTCTGGCGGAGGAAAGCCGGGTCGCTCAGGTCGATGGCCGGGGCCGCGTTGTAGCTGCCCGTCTTGCGGATACGCGGAAGGATTTCTCCTACCACCTTTTCCTCAAAGGCTTCGGCTGATGGCTTTTTGGAGCGAAGGATCAGACGATAAACGTCACGCTCCGGGATCATCTTCACGTTTCGGACCTGACCCGTCATTTCGACGGGGTAGGTCTTTGCGGCTTTGCAGTGTTTGCGGACTGCCTGATCGGTATCGGCGTACCCCAGAGCAGCGGCGACCTGCGATGCGGCAAACTGCGGCTCTCCATCGAGCAGCGCAGCCACCACATCAAAATCTTCAAATCGGAAAAGTGTGATCTCTGTCACGAGCGTTTCTCCCTCGCCGCTTCGTGCGGTGTGTGGAGACTATGTATGATGCATCACACCTCGTCAAGCATTAAATATGATACATCATACCCGTTCAAACAAAAAGAAACCCGGCCGGAGCCGGGTGTCTCTTAGCTCACTGGCCGGGGCGGCTCCTGCATGGGTGGAGGCCCCTCGTCCGGTGGCGGATATGGATTGGGCTGCGGTGGTCCGGGAGGACTTGGCACGGGTGCTGGTGGCTGACCGCAGGCAGCTCAAACGAAGGCCATAGCCGTCTTTTATTGAGAGGCAATTATTGATAATCGGAGAAAACATAATCAAAGAAGAGGTTTTCTTCCGAATCAACCGTTGATTAGGTATTTTCGGAAACAGTCAGCCCAATACGTTTCGCAGTCCTCCATTCAGAGAATTCTGGTTCGTTGGTCTTATATTGAAATTTCAACTGACGGGCGGGTACTGGAAGAACTTTTATCGGCGGCAAATCAAGTTCGCCAACATCATATGGTAAGTCAGAAAAATCTGCTTCGTCTTCTGCAATAACTTCTTCCCCATCTAGAAGACGGAGATATAATATACCACGCCAATTAGGTTTTAAGCGGTAATTGATCCACAAAGATATTACAACAGGAAGCGAGGGATTTCGTGCGGCGACTTCTCCACTGAATACGCCAATTAAATTCATTGTGCCTTTCATCTCCCGACGTGCTTGCTCACACATCAGAACATGCATTTCTATGACACCATAATTTTCACGCGTCATTTTCAAACTCTATCTGATTCAGCATTATTTTTTCTTGGCACAATATTTGCAATATTGCTCTGGTCAGCAGCCTGGCAAATGAACATAAGGTTGTTGGTATGATTTTGAATCACATTTGATTCAGCATCAATTACAACAAAATTATCCGGTTCTGGTGTTTTTAGGTTAGACCAAGGCTCTCTATTCATAGCGGCATAGAGTTTTGCTACGGTTTTGAGTGTAGGGTTCCCTTGTAACCTCATCCATTTACTAATAGTCGATGGATCGACATCAAGGTCGGCAGCCATTTTTTCTTGAGTAAGCCCTTTCCGAAACGCCTCTTGTTCAAATGTTTCAGATAGAGCTGCCTGCAATTCTTCGAATAGCCCTGCTTGAGCCATCTCGAACTTATTGAGGACGATTCGAAAGGACATTTTGGGTTTCCGCTCCAAGAATAGGATTCAATGCAGGTATGCCAAGTTCCCTGATATAGGCAGAGACAAGATCAACGTAGGGCTTCCACAAGTCAGAATTTTTTTCATCATGCAGAACATTTGCATCAGCCATCGCGTGAATGACAAAGCAGTCCTTAAAAGGGAACCACCCAAACAATCTTACATCCAATGTTTTCAGTTCCCATATACCCTCTCCAATAGGTCGCAAGTTGCGTAGATCATAAGGATAGACCATTTTCCTGCCGTCAGAGAAAAACCGAATTCTTGCCCAAATCTGCTCAATCGGCGGCACGCTGTCGGGATCACCTACGCTCAGACGAGTTAATTCCTGCTCAAATTTTTCTGAAAATTCGCGCGTTACCCATATATGGCGCCAGTAGCCCCGCTTGAGCGGTGGATCCACTTCGGCTCGATCAAATCTGGCCTCCTCAAAATTACGACCATAACATGCAATATATTGCATGTTATGGTTGAGCCGCAAGCCTCCTTGGAGTCGTGGGCCCACCTCTCCGCCGTATGGCACGCTCAATTCCTGCAATTTGCAAATCTGATTGCTGAGTGTTTGGCTACGCGCCATTTGGCAACCAACTCGTTGATCTTCACTCCCAAGTTCACTTCTTAACGCCCCGGTTCACGAGAACGATGCCTTTGGGTTCGCCTGATAGCTCCCCACAACTAGCGCCTGGATTGCCACCTCCGGTACGCCTGCATGATCGTGACCATCCTGAGGCGGTAGGACGACGGGTGTCTGAAATGCCGGGTCCCAGCTCTGCGGCCAGAGGATCACCGTTCCATCATCCCTGATCTGCACGGCCTTCACCGTAGCTTCGTACTGGTCCGTCTTGCTGCACCGCTGAACCGCAACCACGAAGTCACCTGTTTTAGGCAACCGTCCGAGATCACCGAAATTGATGACCACGACCACGGAGCCTTCCGGGAAGACCTTGTTCATGGACTGGCCGCAGACCTTCAAGCCGTAGCGGTGGAAGCCCTGGTAAGCTGTGTCGATCGGCACGGTGATTGCGTACCAGTCCACGGCCGGCCATTCGATAGCCTCACGCCAGACACCTGCCTGTACGTCGCCGCGGACTTCGATCTGGGTGGTATGGATCGGGGTGACGGATGCCCCTTTGCCTAGAAGGTCATCAAGTTTGCATCCAAGCGCCGTCGCGATTTGCGTCAGTTTCCCAGTCTTGGGATCAAGAGACCGGCCCTCGATAATATCTCGTACATAGGTGGGCCCTACCCCAGCCTCCTTCGCGAGGCGCTTGGGGTTCGTGTTCTGCGCCTTCATCATCTGCTCGATAATGGCTGCTGAGGGGTGCCTTTCCATAGTGTGAACTATCCCACAACAGGCTTGCGGTCGAAAAGGTGCGACACATCACACCTAGTGCTTGACGTGGTGTGACGTATCACAAGATCATCCGCTTCATGAGCAATCATACCAAACTCATCCGAGAGATTGAGGATTACGTCCATCGCCGTGGGATCGCGGAGACGACGTTCGGGCGCATGGCCGCTGGAGACACCTATTTCGTCTCTCGGCTGCGCAAAGGTGGTTCCCTTCTGGTCCGGACCGAGGAGCGCGTCCGCGATTTCATGAAAAGGCCCCTCCCCACCCGTCCGAAGCGCGCAAAGGAGCCAGCACATGTCTGAAAAAACGCGGATTGCGGCACTGAAGGCCGCTGTCTCAGTCCCGCAGGTGCGAGACAGCGGCATGGGAAGCACTCTCGAAGCAGCTGCCGCGCTGGACTACTGGTTAACCTCCGGGCCAGTCCGTACTCCTATTCGGCGCGCTCTGAGGGGCTTTGGCAAAGCTGGGAAGTGGTTTCTTCTCGGGCTTTATTGCGGCATCGACCGCTTGGGCAGCCTCTTTAAGCGTCGAAGCAATGTAAGCTCGATCGGCATCGCAGCCATGGAAGCTCGTTCCGCTGGATTTTCCGTCGATCTGGGCGAAGGCGATAAAGACGTTCCAGATCAGTCCCTCGCGGGTCAGGTTTTCACTCATTCCAGTTCATCCTCTGTAGTGGCAGATGGTGAAAGCGGGGACTCGGTTGCCGCCGATCCCCGCAATGACGCTACGTCCGATACTTCCGCGAAGGGAGTCCGGGATGATGGTTGATTTCGCTTCTATTGCCTTCCGCACCCTGTCCTTCGCCGCGTTCGTCCGGGCGCATTTTGCCGGGAGGGTTGCGTGATGGCTGAAAGCTTCAAGTGGAAGCCGCGCCTTCCCGAGCTGGAACGCCTGATCCGCGAAGGCAAAACCCGCGCCCAGCTCGCGGACCATTTTGGCGTGGCAGAAAATGCCCTTGGTGCCACGATCCGCCGTTATGGCCTGAACGGTCTGTCGCCAAATGACAGCTCCACAGGCGATGCATCTTCTCGTGCCCGTATCGACTGGACGCCTTTGATGCCGACCCTGCTCGAAATGATGGAGCGAGAAGAAACCGCTTCCGCCATCGCCGAAAGGCTGGGCGTCTCAACGGTTGCGCTCTCTGCCGCCATGGAACGCCAGGTCCCGAAGGATCTCCGCTCCAAGTGGAAAGCTGCACGTCAGCGCGCTCTGAACCCGAAGACTGAACGCACACCGCCGATCCTGCGGCCGCCGCTGGCGCCGTTCTCTAACGTCTCTTGGCGGGCGCTGTTCGACGGTAACCCGCCTCCCGTGCCGGACTTCGCGTTCGGTCCGGGCGGTCGGATGCACTGAGGCTCACCCCCAGATGTCCGCCCCGATCAACATCGCCAGTTTGAGCGCCAGGTGGAGGGATCGAAGAACCCTTGATTGATACGCTTGGCTGGTGATTTCAGGTTTTTGGCGATTTGATTGACTACTTTTGGGTTCGTTTTCGATCTGCGTTTTGAGCAGATTGAGTGCTGCCCCCCGCTGGATTGCTATGCATTCGCGCTGATCCGCTCCAGGAAGAGGAAGCGGCGCATATTATAGACGATATTGGCCAACCCGATCCTCATGGTGGCCCGCGTTATGCCGACGGTTCGGACGAACAGCCCGGTCTGTGATTTCTGATCAGCAAAGACATGCTCGACACGCGACCGGATAACGGACTTTCCGGCGTTGGATTTCTGGATATGCCTGGGCATAGGCTTGAGATGCGGCTTTTTCCTGTGAACCTTCGAGACAAAGCCCTGCTCCTCCATGAAGTCCTCATTCGCTTTTGAACGATAGGCCGTGTCAGCCCAGACCGTTGAGGCCGTATTGGTTTTATCCAGCAGCCCCTCTCTCAATCGCGCGCCATCACTGGCGGCGGCATCCGTCGTCTTCCATTTCCGGATGAACCGGTATTTCCGATCGATGGAAACATGCGATTTATAGCCAAAGAACGGGATGGCGAGATCGCTGGAGGGCATGGTTCCATCATCCTGCCGCTTCGCCTTCGTGAACTTCAGTGTCCAGCGCGCATGACGATCCTTGTGCGACAGCTTTGCGGGTTTGTCCTGCCAGTCTTCAGGAATACGTCCTTCCCGAAGATCGGCTTTCTCTGCGTTGGTGTTCCGCTGCTTTGGAGCAGCTACCAGTGTGGCATCCAGGATCTGGCCTGACATCGGTAAATACCCGGCGTTGCGCAGGGTCGCATCAAAGCGGTTGAACAGCCCTTCGATCGCACCCGCCTGGGTCAGACGCTCGCGGAACAGCCAGACCGTTTTGGCATCCGGCACCCGATCCGAAAGTCCCAGACCAAGGAAACGCATAAAGGAGAGGCGATCGTTGATCAGATATTCCGTCCGCTCATCAGACAAATTGTTGAGCGTCTGGATCACCAGAATTTTGAACATCAGCACCGGATCAAATGGCGGTCGTCCGCCTTTACTTCCGTCAGAATACGCCAGAGCCAGCTCCAGATCAGGGCGGAAGACTTCAAAATCCACAGTCCGGGAAAATGCTTCGAGCTGATCACCAAGCCCGCTCAAGCGGGCAAGCCGTTCTTCAACATCAAAGAAACCCGGCTGCTTCATCTTTCATCATCCCCAATCAACTAAGGGGAAATGGAATCACAGAGCAGACCTCAATACCAGGGGGTTTTTCGAACCCTCCACCCGTCAGCGCCAGCCAGGGCATGAAAATGTCAGTATCGAGCAGGGCATGCAGCCCTTCCACCTGCGTGAATATGGTCACATCCCCGACCGTCTCCGCACGACCACCCGCAGCCTCAATCTGTCCTACCAGTGCCGCAAGCCGCGCACGGCCGACGTTGTCACATGACAGAGCCGGTTTTTTCACCAGCATGAATCGCAGCAACGCCAGAAGCGCCGCCTTATCCTCGTGATGGACGAAAACCCGGTGCGGCGCGATGCACGTCGCACCGTTGTTCAGACGGGCACCATAGACAAGCCGGCGAGCCACGTGCTCCAGATCCGCTCCCGGCAGCACAAACACCGGGTCCACCCCTGAAAGCTCCATGATCGTGGGGGTCAGCGTCTTTGCCGCCTCCTGAAGAACACTCCGCCCCGTCTGCGCCGATCCGGTAAGCACGATCAGATCAAAGCCCGCAGCCACTGCCTCTGCCCCTGAACCCGTCGGTAGAACATTGCACAACGCAGACGGAAAGCCCGCCTGCACCAGCAGATCCGCCAGCAAGCGAGTTGCCGCCTCGCCACCCGGAGCCGGCTTCAGGGCCACCGCATTTCCGGTCACCAGAGCCTGCAGAAGCTGGATCCCGGGCAGCATCAGCGGATAATTCCCCGGCGCCAAAATCAGAACCGCTCCGAAAGGCCGCCGCTCCACACGTGACGTGACCCCTGGCAGCCACAGAGGCCGGCCCCACATGCCGGCCTTGCGCTCACGCAGAACTTTTTCGGCATTCCGTTCAAGAAACCGACATGCTGCCAGTAAAGGCAGCAGTTCAACCGTCAGCGTCTCCACAGCCGGACGTTTTGGAAACAGATCCGGCAGCATCCGCCATCTACGCTGCAGAAGACGCCTGAAACGTCCGACCAGACGCAGTCGCACAGCCATCGGAACCGCATCCCAAAGCTCTGCCGCCCGTCTCAGCCGTTCGACCGCATCATCGGGCAGCGCCATGCATCCGGCCTCTATTTCGTTCTCAGCGCCACGGAGACGGCGCTGTTCTGCGTTCCAAGAGAAAACGCCGCATCGGCAAACCGGGGCGGCCCGAAATGCATTGGGGGATTGCGCGAAAACCCCAGCGGCTCTTTCGGCATCCCCAGAAAATTCGTGTCCAGCTTCTGATTGGCATTGCGATCCTGAAAGACCTGAACCGCATAAACTCCGGGGCGGACGTCCCCGAACGTCACGCTGACCTGCCCCGCCCGGGACGGCGCAATGGCATGATACCCGCAATCCGGCTGCAGGAACTCCGCCTTCGTACAGACAGCCACGCGAATGTTCCCCGTCTCATCCGGAATATTCGTCACCGTCACATCAAGAGCAGCGGCCCGCGCAATGCAGGGCAGCAGCAGCAAAAACATCGTCAAAGGCAGTTTCATCATACAGACCTCCGTGGATAGGACCGTCCCCGCCAGTGCGGCGCATGCCCCAGATATCCGCCAATCAGTGCCTGCCACTGAAGCAGAAGCAGTATCGCCGTCCCAAGGGGCGCCAGCACAACCGTGCCCCAGCCCTGCCGGAAGCGGTACGAGATCAGCCCGCGTGTCAGAAGCGATAGCCCGGCCGCCAGCCGGGACACCCGCGTTGCGGGCAGCACGAACGGCAGGATCTGCGCCGCGCCCAGCAGTCCGGTCCAGACCGGCAGTCCGCGAGGCGTCGCCATGCCTTCCGTCGCGTTTTTCAGAAGCCCGTTCCAGACATCTGCCGCCCGGTGATACATCCGGCATGACGCGATATCCGTCGCATCAAACAGCATTGTCCGGAAGCCAGCGCTCCGAAACTGCCGTGCAAGCGCAAGCCCGTCATGCAGCCGGTCGCGGATGGCAGCATGCCCCCCACTCACCCGATAAGTACTGCGTCTTACGAGAACGAGCTGCCCACAGGCCGCGGCAAACTCCGGCTTCCGCCCGGTGTCGAATACCATCGGCAGATACCCCAGCAGCAGGACATGAATGAACGGCAGCAGCAGCCATTCCAGAAATGTCCGCGTCACCTGCCGGGGCACACCACTGAGAAACGCAATTTCAGGCTGCTCTGACATCAGGGCGGAAAGCCGCGCCAGCGCATCGGGCCGCAGCCGCACATCCGCGTCCACAAACAGCATCAACTCATTCCGAGCAGCATCTCCCAGCAGCGCACAGGCATGGCTCTTGCCACACCAACCTTCCGGAAGGTCCGGCGCCTGCAAAATCCGCAGCCGAGGGTCCGTGGAGGCCCGCAGAATATCCAGCGTCCTGTCGCTCGAATGATCGTCCAGCACGATCAGTTCCAGCTCCACCCCCTGACTGGCCAGAACCGTGTCGATCGCCCCCTGGATGGTGTCTTCCTCATCCCGCGCCGGGATCAGCACAGAGACCTGCCCATGCCCGGATGTGTCCGGAAGCCTGCGTAACCGGCCGAGATTCAGCAGCGTCATGACAAACGGCAGAAGAGCCGCGCCGAATGCCAGTTTCTCAAGCTTCCGGGTCATGGATCATGCCGGGGCTGAAAATTCTCCCGCCGCACCCACTGCCGGACCCTGCGTCCCAAATCATAAATGCCGTCAATCCCCGCCTGCCCCTGCACAAACGTCGTAAAACGCGACGCATCACGCATGCACGCATCCTGGGTCAGCGTATCCATCGTCTCCGTCAGGGCCTCCTCCATGCGTGTCGTCACACTGCGCACACCCTCCCCCTCGCCCACAGACACCGGTGCGCCGAACCTGAGCAGCAGTTCCGGCCGGCTCTCGTTCCAGAACGGATATTCGATCGCCAGCGGCACAAGCCGGACCGAAGGCATATGCCGCACCAGATGCGCAAATCCCGGCTGAAGCCGGATGGGCCGGACACGACTGTCAGTAAAGTGCCCCTGAGGCGTAATCCACAAAACATTACCCTGCCGCAGCACATCCCGCGCCACCCGGACAAACTGCCGAAGCGACTGCGAATCATCCGGATCAACCGGTATCAGCCCCGCCTTTTCCAGCAGCGGGTAGCGACGCAATGCCGCAGCCTCCATCGGCCCGTAGCCGTGACAATGCCCGAAAAAATGATGCTGCAACCACGCAAAAACCGCCGGATCCCACCACCCCGGATGGTTCGCACACACGACAAGAGGCCCGCGATGACGCAATACCTCGCCATTTCCCGACAGCCGGACCGCATTGAAACGCCGCTCAATCCCCCGACGCATCCCCCGCGAAACAAGCGCGGCCACCAGCAGATGACGCCCTCCGGGCGCTGTCATGATGCGCGCGCTTCCGCCATGTCATGATCGGCACAATCCGCCGCAATCCAGCCCGACATCAGCGCCATCGGCATTCCCGCCCCCGGATGCGCGGAGCCGCCCGCAAGATACAACCCCGGCACGTCCACTGAACGGTTCGCAGGCTTGAACGCCCCGTTGAGACGCCCATGGCTCGCCAGACCGTAAATCGCCCCGCGCAGCGTCGAATAACGCTCCTGGATATCGAGCGGCGTCAGATGATGCTCCACCCTGATCCGATCTTCCAGATCAGGCATTCTTCCGCAGCGTTTCAGCTTGTCCAGAATGACCTGTCGATATCCCGGAAACATCTCCTGCCAGTCCTGACCGCGATGGATGTAGGGCGTGTGCACCAGAACATACAGCGCCTCGCCCCCTTCCGGCGCCACATCCGGATCAGTCCGTGACGGTGCCGCGAGATAGCAGGTCGGGTCCGGCGCAGGTACGCCCCGGCGATAGATGGCGTCGAACTCTTCTTCCGGGTCCGCGGAAAAGACAAAGTCATGATGCGCCAGATGATCGTAGGTACGATCCAGCCCCAGATACAGCACCACACCCGAACAGGCTGGTCTGCGCCGCTTCCACTGACGCTCGAACCCTGAGGCCGGAACATGCGCCAGCAGTTCCCGCATTGTGCGCACGCTGTCCATGTTGGAGATGATTACATCCGCTTCCAGCACATCATCTTCCGATGTCAGAACTCCACAGGCCCGCCCGTTCCGCGTCAGGATCCGCTGCACTCGGACCCCGGTCCTGAATTCGGCTCCGAGTTCTTCGCCAAGCCGGACCAGCGCTCCCGGAACGGCACGCGTGCCCCCCATCGGATACCAGACCCCGTCATGGCTCTGCATGTCGGCAATCCCCAGCAGCACGGCCGGCGCCTGAAACGGGTTGGAGCCCACATACTGCGTCAGATGATCCAGCATCTGGGCCGCCTGGGGATTATGGATGCGCTTGCGGATTTCCCGCGCAAACGTGGAGTCCATTCGCAGTCGCAGCACATCGCGCAAAGTCGCAAGCGTGAAGGTGCTGCGCAGATCCATCGTATCCGCAATGCCGCCCACGCTTTTCCAGAAGAAAAACCGTTCGGACGTCTCATGCAGTTGACGGCTGGTTTCCATCAGGTCGCGATATCCGTCGCCATCCCCCGCACACAGGCTTTCCAGAACCTGCGCCATCCGTTCCGCATTTTCTTCCAGATCAAGCGTCTGCCCATCCTCGAAAAAGCAGCGCCACTGCGGATCAAGCCGACGCAGATCCAGCCGCTCATGCATATCAACGCCCGCTTCGGAGAAAACACGCTCCAGCACACGCGGAACGGTCAGGATCGTCGGCCCCATATCGAAGCGATAGCCGGCCTCCCGCCATTCCGCAGCCTTGCCCCCCAGCCACTCATTGGCCTCAAGCACGGTCACCTTATGACCACGCGCTGCCATCGTGCAGGCTGCCGCAAGCCCGCCCAACCCGGCGCCAATGACAATGACGGACGACTTCTCATCAGGACGTGACATGGGTGGCCCCTTTCCGGGAACGCCGTTTGAAAAACGCAAAGCGCCTGCGGGGTGCGAGATCCCGGATCACCAGATCACTGCTGATCCGCGCGCCCTCAAAAATTACCGGAAGCCCACTGCCCGGATGGGTTCCCCCACCCGCCAGATAAACGCCCCGGATATCCTCGAAACGGTTATGCGGCCGTCGGTGCAGCATCTGCCCCAGATTATGCGCCAGATTGAAAACCGCCCCCTTGTGAACGTCATAACGCTCCTCCCAGTCGGTCGGCGTTATGATCTTCTCAAAGCGGATCCGCTTCTCGATATCTGTAAACCCGGCCTTCTCCAGACGCGCCATGACAAGGCTGCGGGCCTGTGCCCGTGTTTCATCCGTCCAGTCCACACCGCCATCACGCAGATGCCCGACCGGCATCAGGACATAGAGCGTGGAATGCCCCGCAGGCGCCTGATCCGGATCGGTCACACAGACATTCTGGATGTAGAGGGACGCCTCCTCGGACAGCATTTCCCCGGCCTCGATTTCAGCGAAATTCCGATCATAGGATTCCGAAAGGAAAATCGTGTGATGCCCCTTGTCCGGCACACTTCCTTCGATCCCGAGATACATCATGAATGTCGAGCAGGAATATTTCTTCTGCTCGATGGACCGGTTCTTCCACCGACGGCGCTTGCGATCCGGAACCAGCTTCGTCATCGCCCGCCCGAAATCGGCATTGATGATGACGGCATCCGCCCGCTCAGGCCCCTGATCCGTCAGCACCCCCGTTGCGCGCCCCTTACGGGTCAGGATCTCGCGCACGGGTGTATTCAGACGGATCTTAACCCCAAGCTGTTGCGCCGCCTGCCCCATGGCCTCCATGACAGCCATCGTTCCGCCAACGGGATGATAGATGCCGAATTCATGCTCCATGAAACTCAGGATCGTGAACAGGCTCGGGCATCTGTAGGGCGACATGCCGAGATATTTGCTCTGGAATGAAAAGGCGAGCCGCGTCCTCGGGTCACGGAAATACCGGCTCAGATCCCGATCCACCGAAGACAGCGGCCGCAGCTTCGGAAAAGCCCGCAGCATGTCCGGCCGCAGCAGATCCAGCACACTGTTGAAAGGCCGCTGCAGAACAGGAATGAAGTTGCGGAACTTGGCACGGTTATCGACCATGAAATCCCGAACCCGCCCGGCATCCTGCACATCAATCCGCGCGATCTCACGCTCAAGCACGTCAATATCGGACGTGACCTTCAGGGAGGGCCCATTTTCAAAAACCAGATCATAGTTTTCGTCGAGTTTTTTGAGGGTGATCGTATCTTCCATCCGCAGCCCGCAGCGCGTGAAGATGTCCCGAAGGATCTGGGGATAGAGAAAGAATGTCGGACCGGTATCGAACCGGAACGCCCCGGCCTCCGTCTCACCCTCAATCGCGGAAGACCGTCCGCCGAGCTGACCGTGCCGCTCATAAAGCGTGACGTCCGCGCCCTCATGGGCCAGCAGCATCGCCGAAGCCAGCCCGCCCGGCCCTCCCCCAACAATCGCAATCCGTCGGCCAAGAAGGGAACCGGACTTCACTACAGGCCCTGGCATCAAACCGTCATTCCCATTCTGGCCTTTTCTACCTGACGATCGCATCCATTCCCTGGACATGATGCGCGGTGAAACTTTGCAATGCGATCACACCTCAACTCATGAAAAGATATTTCGTTGCATGCCATGCAGTATTCTGCGCCTGAAAAATAACAGTAGTAGAAATCAAGAAATCGACTTCTCTTTCAAAAAAATCGCACTCTGTAATTTGTTGAACTCAGGATACAGTGACAAAAGGGCAGTCAGCCCAGCCGATCACGCGGCAATCCGGTCTCGGAAGGCCACACATGCTACGAGGGCGCTGTTATTTCCCGATTTCGACTTCCCGCAAAAGTGACGGCTTTCTGCACGCCCGACTGATGGATGATATCGCCCAAGCGAAGAGTCCGCGATTTCACGGATCAAATGAATACTTATGATTTTATAGGGTCCGGCTTTTGCGAAATCTGCCGCTTAGGGAACTTACAGCGCCAACATATTTTGTAGCTCTGATTGATACCGCTTTTCTGACGCAGGTCACAGCAGCTGTGGGGCAGTTTTTCCACAATCAATCATGCTGTCCTGACACTCGAACGTTTCATGGAATTTCCTCTGATCCTGCGCACAGCCAAGCGGCGACATCCTGAACCGGTTCCAACGGCATACGGCCAGAGTCTGTCTCAATCAGCCATGCCGCTGCGACGCCTGATCACGCGCCTCATCCGGGAGGAAACCTGCTCCAATCCTGCCAGCATCAGGCGTGTGGAAATCTGCCTGTGGGAGCCCACAGCATGACTGTCATTCCGGGCTGGCGGCGGCGTCTGAGTGTTTCGCTGCTCGTGATGGCAGGATGCATCAGTTACATTGATCGCGCGGCCCTCTCCATCGGCAACACCGCCATCATGTCCAGCATGCACATGTCCTACACCGGCATGGGCTGGCTGCTATCCGTGTTCGCCTGGGCCTATCTCGTCAGCCAGATTCCCGCAGGGCTTCTGGCCGATCGTCTGGGCGGGCGAATGCTGCTCGGGGCCGGTCTGTGCGTGTGGTCCTGCGCCCAGATCGGCTTTGGGTTGATGCCGAGCGTGGCGGGGCTGTTCGTGTGCCGGATCCTGCTCGGCATAGGGGAGTCCCCGCTTTTTCTGGCGGGGACACGCGTGCTCGTACGCTGGTTCCCGCCTGCGGAGAGAGGAACGGTCATCGGGCTTTTCAACGGTTCGGCGGCCCTCGGGCCAGCGCTTGCCCCTCCTCTGCTGCTGGCGATCATGGCCTTCCAGGGCTGGCGCGGCATGTCGGTCAGCATCGGCGTGCTCAGCCTGCTGCTCGGGCTGGTCTGGGTGCTCTATTACCGCGATCCGACAACCCAGACATCCACACCTTCCCGGCCGCCGTCCGTCCTGCGCGATGATCTGGGATATCTCCTGCGCCAGCGCTCCAGCTGGATCGTGACTGCCGGTTTTGCCGGCATCATCTACCTGACCTGGCTATATGCGACGTGGCTGCCCGCATGGCTTCAGTCCGCCTATCATCTTACTGCCACACAAGCCGGGCTGCTCTCGGCCCTGCCCCAGATCTGCGGTTTCGCCGGCAACCTGACGGGTGGCCTGCTTTCAGATCGCCTGATGGCGCGGGGTTTGGGACGACTGGAAGCCTGCCGCCGTCCGCTCGTTCTCTCGATGATTATGGCAGCCATCATGACCGGGCTGACCGCGCTTGATACCAGGCTGACCATTTCAATGGTCTTCATGGCCGCCGCCCTGTTCGCGGGCGGGGTCGCCATGAGCACGGGATGGACGCTGGGAACCGTCATTGCCGCAGAGCATCGCGTTGCGACGCTTGAGGCCATCCAGAACACGGGAGGCTCACTCGGTGGTGCGCTGGCCCCTGTCGTGACCGGCATCATGGTGGATCACTTCAGATCCTTCGCGCCTTCGATGCTTGTTGCCTGCGGCGTAGGGCTGACCTGCGCTGCCATCTACCAGTTCGGACTTCGTGAAACGGATGCATCGGACAGTCACGCTGCGTTCCCCATGCCCCCTTTCTCCCTGCCGACGCCGGCAAACCAAGGAACGATCAAATGATCACGCGACAGGCTCTCACGCTTTCGACCGTCCTCAGTGGCGTGGCAATGATCCCCGCTCTCTGTCCGGGGCTTCTCTCCAACCCGGCTCGCGCAGCCGACACATCCGGCAGGACGACAGAGGCGCCGTCCCGGACGCCCCATGCTGCTACCGCTCCGAAAACTGCCCGGAAAGCCCCGGCGAAAAAGGAAGTCCGCATTTCCGGACATGACGAGGCGATTACCGTCTTCGGCCATGGCTCCACACGCCAGATGACCAGCATTACACACAGCATAATGCTGCAGAGCGCACCGGGAACCTCGCCACTCAAAGTCCTGAGCCAACTGCCCGGCGTCGTCTACCAGTCCGCCGATCCGTTCGGTGCCTATGAATATTCCAGCCAGATCTTCATGCGCGGTTTCAGCCAGTCCCAGCTTGGCTTCACGCTTGATGACATCCCGCTCGGAGACCAGCAGTTCAACAACTACAACGGTCTGAGCGTGACGCGCTCGATCATCTCCGATGACGTCGACGGGGTGGATGTCTCGCAGGGTGCCGGTGCGATTGATGTCGCCTCCACCAGCAATCTGGGCGGTGCAATCCAGATCCATTCCCTCGACCCCGCCCACAAACGCGGCGGGACGGTCAGCCAGACCTTCGGCAGCAATTCCGCAATGCGCACCTATGTGCGGCTGGACAGCGGCGACCTCAACAAGTCCGGAACACGCTTCTACGTGGCCTATGCCCGCACGAACATGAATCTGTGGAAGGGCGGCGGCTACGATTATTCCGATCAGGTAAACGCGAAGATCGTCCAGCCGCTGGCGCGGGGATCGTCCATCAAGGCGTTCTTCGACTGGAGCTCGACACAGCAGTTCGACTACCAGGACATGACCATGAACTACCTGCATACGGTCGGTCCGAACCTTGCGAACTACTATCCGGATTATACGGCAGCCTATCAGGCAGCGCAGGGCATCTATCGCCCGGCATTGCAGAAAACCAATGATCCGTATGACGCAGCCTATTATGCCGGCACGGCCAACCGCGTCGATTATCTGGGTGGCCTGACGCTGGACGAGAACTTCACGGACCGGCTGAACTGGAAGACCACTCTCTACGGTCACGCCGATACCGGCTACAGCACCTGGACCACACCTTACATGCCGTCCCCGAATGGCGCGCCGCTGTCACAGCGTATCCAGACGCCGGAAATCGCACGCGGCGGGTTCCAGACCGCGCTGACCTATAAAATCGCGCGCCATACGATCAATGCCGGTGTCTGGTACGAATACGGCAATTTCAACGAAAGCCGCTATTTCACCGAGGCCCCGGTTCTGGGACAGGGCACGCTTGGCAATCCGACGACGGGCTTTCCCACCAGCAAGGTTTTTGCCCAACCCTGGCAGGAAGCCTTCTCAACCAATACGTTCGTGTTCCATCTTCAGGACACCTACCGGATCACGAAGACCCTGACGGTCAATGCGGGCTTCAAGTCCATGATCGTGAATGCCGGAAACAGCGTTCCGACGCAGAGCCTCGCCATCAACGGCACACAGATCGCGCAGGGGCGGCTTGAGGCTTCCAACGCGTTCCTGCCGCAGGTTTCGGCCAACTGGCGCTTCCTGCCGCATCATGAACTGTTCTTCGACGTCTCACACAACATGCGCTCTTTCCCCGAGGACGGATACGGCACCAATGTCTCCGCAACGCCTTGGACGTCTTCGCAGAGTGCTTTCCAGAGCACAAAGAGCACGCTGCGCCCCGAAACCGACTGGGTCTATGAAGGGGGCTACCGCTACACGACGCCGTTCCTGAGTGCCTTGGCCTCCCTGTACCGGATCAACTTTTCCAACCGTCTTCAGCTGATCAACAGCCAGTCAGGCATCAACCCGATCACGGCGGTCGAGAACGTGGGCGGCGTGACAACGAACGGTGCGGAAGCCAGCGTCACGATCCGGCCGGTCGACGGGCTGTCGATCTACAACTCGTTCTCCTACGCCCACTCCACCTACGATCAGGATGTCACGACTGCATCCGGTGTGGAGGCGACACGCGGCAAACTCGTGCCGAACTATCCGCAGTTCATGTACAAGGGAAACATCACCTACCGCATCGGCGGCTTTGAGGTGCATGTCGATGGGACTTACCTGTCGAGCCGGCAACTGACCTACACGAACGATCTGCACGTCCCGGGCTATTTCCTCGCCAATTTCGGGGCACGCTACAATTTCGGGAATATCAGCGTCCTCAAGGGGCTGACGGCAAGCCTGAACATCTACAATCTTGCCAACAAGACCTATGTTTCGACGACCAACGAGCTTGGCAACAATTTCGTCAATACCGGATACAATTACTTCCTGATGGGTGCGCCACGTCAGTTCTTCGGAACCATCAGTGCCCATTTCTGAGGACAGCACGGCCTGTGTCCTGTTCGCGAACTCGATCGCCGCTCGCCTGTTTCAGGGATCGTCGACCGACGGTGAGATCGGCAGGGCCTAAGGACACGAGCACGCGAGAGGCCAGAGCCTCTCTATAACTACTGATAAAGCCCGGGCTTAGGATCCCACCCCGTCAGAAGGTTCCGCCCAATTTCCTCGTGCTTCCACTCCACCGGATCATGCAGGGACAGCGTCCTTGCATCCCGCCAGTAACGGTCCAATCCGTAAGCCGCATCCGTCACCCGCGCACCCAGCGCCGCCATGAGATCCGAACTCGCCCGAAGTGCGGCCCGTGACGCCGCAGACCGCGCCGCATAAACCGGAATGGCCACATCCGTCCGCGTACACTCTCCGCGTTCGAACGCATCCAGCAATCCGGCCGCAACCCGCACACTCGCACATGCCGCCGCCAGTTCCGCACCGATTTCTCCGAACAGTCGACGCACCAGCAGATCATCCGCTGCCGCTTCCACACCCGCTGATGCCCAGGGGCGGCTGTGCTCCCGCGCAAATCCGATGCCAGCCTGCAGGGCCGCCAGTCCGATCCCTGCCAGGATCATCGAAAACCCGTTCTGATAGCGCAAAGGTGCATGGATCTGCGGCTTGGACTGCGCCGTCAGCACCGACCATTCCGGCTGCGTCAGGACATGCTCCAGAACCACACTTCCGGAATCCGTTGCCCGCTGCCCCAGCCGGTTCCAGTCCTCTCCGAACCGGATCCCTTTCGTCCCCGATGGCAGTAAGTCCAGCCGCACCGCCTCCGCCACCACGTCATAGGACGACACCAGCAGCAGATCCGCCCCCACAGCTCCGGTCGCATAAATCTTGCGCCCGTCAATAAGATGCCCTGCCCCTTCCGGCCGCGACACCACATGTCCAAAATCGACCGCGCGCTTTCCGTTCTCCGAAATCGCCATTCCAATAATGGCGTTCTCCGAACAGATCCGCTCCGCAAGCCGTCGGGAAAACTCCGGAGATGCGACGGACAGCAACTCCCGGACCGCATCGTCATGCACCTTGTAAATCTGCGCCACGGACGGGTCCGCCATCCCGAGTTCCAGAAAGAGTTCCTGCGACAGGGCCTGCGAAAATCCAAGGCCCCCAAGCGAGACCGGTAGAGGTGCTCGCATCAGTCCGCAGTCTTTCAATGCCTGGATGCTGGCCCGTGGATAGCGTCCGATGCGGTCATTTTCCGCGGCCCAGGGCGCAATTTCACGCTGGATGACTTCTCTCAGCGTTCTGAAAAACTCCTCAAGCCCGGCCGGCGCCGAACAGCACGGGACAAGACTGTGCACGGCTCCAAACACCTTCCTGAAAGACTGATCCATCCGTCCTGCCCGCCTTCTGCCCGGTTGCTGTTCTTTGATGATCCCATCCCGGCATCATCTGCACACTGCCCACGACCGTACAGCGTCCTGCCCGAACATGCATCCGGCAGCGCCGTGACCCCGTTATAACCTTTTCGTTTAGTGTTTTTAACAAATAACTATCCTGTTGACGGAACAAAAGAATCACGACACTAATTCTTATATCCTCAATAAATACGAAAAGGTTTAGTTTTATGTCTGCAATGCTGTCCTGTTCCTGTCCTCCGATGATGCCGGGCTTCTCCCCGCTCTCACGCCCCTTGTTCGGACCGCACGCCACAGGCAGATCCCATGACCTATATCTCCGCTCCGCTTCCTGACCTTTCCCTTCTCTGGGGACAGGATGCCCGTGAAACCACACCGCTTCACGACCGCTTCGCTCCCGTTTTCGAGCAGATCCGCAGACAGGCGCTGCACGCCGAACTGAACCGCGAACTGCCCTTCGACCAGATCCGTCTTCTCAAGGACAGCGGCTTTACAGCCCTTCGCGTTCCCGTCGCCCATGGTGGCCTGGGCGCCAGCCTTGAAGATCTGTTCTCCCTCATCACCGTACTGGCCACGGCCGATTCAAACGTCGCACAGGCGCTCCGGGCCCATTTTGGCTTCGTCGAGCATCTGCTGTCAGAACCTGCCGGCCCCTACCGCACAAAATGGCTCAACCGTCTTGGTGCCGGACAGACCGCCGGTGCCGCCGCCGCCGAAGGCCCGGCCTCCAAACGCGATCTGTTCAGCACGACCCTGTCCCGGACCGATGGCCAGTGGGTCATCAACGGCTCCAAGTTTTTCACCACCGGCTCGCTTTACTCCGACTGGCTGACCGTGACCGGCACCACGGAAGACGGCCAGACCGTCAAGACACTGGCTGCCCGCAACGATCCCGGCCTTGAAATCGTCGATGACTGGGATGGCATTGGCCAGCGACTGACCGCCAGCGGCACCGCGCATTTCCGCAACGTCCACACCGAAGAAGACGATCTGCGCTACGGCAACACGGCCTTCCCGCATTCGCAGGCTTTCTTTCAGCTCTACCATCTCGCCACCGTCGCCGGCATTGCGCGTGCCGCCGCAACAGATGTCGCGGACGCCGTCCGCCGTCGCAAACGCACCTTCAGTCACGGCAATGCAGACCTTCCCGCCGAGGATCCGCAGATCCTTGAAGTCGTCGGGCATGTGTTCAGCGGCGCCTACATCGCCGGGGCTGCCGTCGAACGCGCCGCCCGCGCCATTCAGGCCGTCGCGGACAGCCCGGCTCCGGAACTGGATCTCACGGTTGCCCGTGCTGAACTCGAAGTCTGGCAGGTTCAGGACCGTATCCTGCCGCTGGTTCTGGAAGCCACGACGGCCCTGTTCGATGCACTGAGTGGCGGGGCCACTTTGCGCGTCGCCGGACTGGACCGGCACTGGCGCAACGTCCGCACGCTGGGCAATCACAACCCTCGCGTCTATCGCACGCGCGTCGTCGGAGATTACGCTGTCAACGGCACTCTTCCGCCAGTTCAGTGGCGCGTGGGAGTGGCATAATGGGACAGCATATCATCCTCAACGGCTTCACCATGGCCACGGTCTCGCACCTGAATTACGGGCTGTGGCGCCATCCCGCTGATCAGACCCATCGCTATAAGGACATCAGCTACTGGACCGAACTGGCCCGGACGCTCGATGAGGCCGGGTTTGACGCCCTGTTCATCGCAGATGCGCTTGGTCAGATCGACGTTTACGGCAACAGTCCGGACGCGGCTCTGAAACATGGCATCCAGTCCCCGCTGATCGACCCGCTCCTGCTGGTCTCCGCCATGGCCGCTGCCACAACGTCGCTCAGCTTCGGCATTACGCTGTCCACGACTTACGAACATCCCTATCTGCTCGCCCGCAAGCTCACGACCCTCGATCATCTGACGAAGGGGCGTCTGGGCTGGAACATCGTGACCTCGCAGCAGGAAAGCGCGGCCCGCAATCTCGGGCTGGATCATCAGATCCCGCATGACGAACGCTATGACCGCGCCGACGAGTTCATGGATGTCGTTTACAAGCTTTGGCTGAAATCCTGGGAAGAAGACGCCGTCATCCGCGGCCAGACGGCTTTGGGCGAGTGGATCTATACCAATCCGGAAAAAGTCCACCCCATCCGCCATGACGGCCGGTACTATCGCGTTCCGGACGGCCACACCGCCGAGCCCAGCCTGCAGCGTGTTCCAGTTCTTCTTCAGGCCGGCGCCTCTGCCCGTGGTGGCGCTTTCGCGGCCAAACATGCGGAAGTCATTTTCGTCGTCGGGGCCGGAGCAGAAGGGACACGCAAGAATGTCCGGCGCATCCGCGAGGAAGCCGCGCAAGAAGGCCGCGATCCCGACAGCCTGCGCTTCATCTGCGCCGCCGCCGTCGTGGTGGGCGAGACGGAAGAAGAGGCCATCCGCAAATTCGCGGAATACAAGGCGTTCTATGACGCGACCGGTTCGCTCATCCATTATTCCTCCATGACGGGCGTGGATTTCTCCAAGAACCAGGCGGACGAGGTCCTGACCTATCGCCCGACGGAAGCCAGCCAGTCCGTTCTCGAACAGTTCGACCCCGCCATCAGCGGCCGGTCCTGGACCATCGCCGAAGCCACGAGCCCGGCGGAAGGCTTCGGGCGCGCCAAGACTTTCGTCGGCAGCCCGGAAACCGTCGCCGACCAGATCGAACGCTGGCTCGAAGAGTCAGAAACCGACGGGCTGAACCTGATCCAACTCGTCAATCCGGACAGCTACAACGACTTCATCCGCCTCGTCCTGCCGGAACTGAAGCGGCGCGGTCGTATCAAACCCAAACCCGGCAAGACCCTGCGTGAAAGCCTCTTCCCGCAGAACCCATCCGCACATCCAGCCGCCGATCATCCGGCCTGGCGCTGTTGATCCTCCCAAGACCTGAAAATCCCCGTTTCCTGTATCTTGTGAGTGTCTCTCCATGCCCGCTTTTCCGTTTTCGAGCCGCATTCCCAGCGGCTCCGTTTCCCTGATTGCCCTGCTGACCCTCTCGGTCAGCACGCATGCTTTCGCAGATACAACAACCACCAGGCCCGGTGAGAAGCCCCGTCACACCACACCGACAACACCTGCTCACAAACCTTCCACAAAACCGCATGCCGTAACCTCCCACAGCACCGAAAACATCGGCGTGGAAGGACACCGGCAGGCGAACTGGGTGTCCAATCCCGTCTCCGCCGTCACGATCCGCGAATATGCGGCCGGAACCAACCCGCTCAAGGCCCTGACTAGGCTGCCGGGCGTGCTGTTCAATTCGGGCGATCCGCAGGGCGTGAACACCTGGCAGAACTCGTTCCTGATGCATGGTTTCGACCAGAGCCAGATCGGCATGACGCTGGATGGCATCCCGCTCGGGGACCAGCAGTTCAGCAACGTCAACGGCCTGAGCCCGACATCGGCCATTTCGTCCGAAAACATCGAGCGCATGGACGTCTCGGCCTCCACGGGTTCGGAGAGCGTGGCCAGCACGTCCAATCTGGGCGGCACGGTGCAGTTCATCTCCCGCGACCCCTCCCACAAACGCGGCGCCAGCGTAAACCAGACCTTTGGCAGCAACGCGACGTATCGCACCTTCCTGCGCCTCGAAAGTGGCGACCTGAATCCGCAAGGCACGCGCTTTTATGTGTCCTATGCCCGTAACGACACCACAAAATGGCGTGGCGGACAGGACCAGTTCATGCAGCAGGTCAACGCGAAAGTCCTCCACCCGATCGGGCAGGACAGCCGCATCACGGCCTTCTTCGATTACTCGGACCTGCAGATGCAGAACTACCAGGACTACAGCCTGGATATGTTCAACAACGGTGGCTACGCGATCGACAACTTCATCGGTCAGCCCGGCGGCTACGAAAAAGCCTACCGCCTTGCACTGGCCCAGCGTGGTTTGCCCGGCGGACAGGTTCCGGCGGCCTACGCGAATCTCAAGAGTCCCTATACCGCGTCCTATTATGAGGGCGCACAGATGCAGCATTCCTATGTTGGCGGCGTTTCGGCCGATCTTGCCCTGACCGACCGCCTGCGCTGGCAGAGCACCGTGTATGGGCACCGTTCCTACCAGCGCGGTTCGGTCGCAAGCCCGTTGATCGCCTCACCCAATGGTGCACCGCTGATCGATCAGGTCACGCAACCCGATACGGACCGCTTTGGTTTTACGACGTCCCTGTCCTACCGCATCGCGCATAACGTGCTGAATGCCGGGATCTGGTACGAAAACACCCATTTCGATATCAGCAAACCGCTCTATCAGGAGCCCCTGCTGGAAGACGTGCTCAACGGCACCGCAACGCCGGTCAATGGTCTCGATAATCTCAAGAACCCGTTCCAGAACGGCTATCGGCAGGTCTTCAACACCAATACATTCGTTGCCTATTTTCAGGACACCTACCACGTCACCAACACCATCGCGTTGCATGCCGGGTTCCGTTCCGTCCTGAACACCACGCGCGTCGGTGCGCTCGCCAACTGGGAAACCTACACCCGCACCACCGCCATCGCAGGCGGCGATTCCCTCACTTCCAGCAAACCTTTCCTGCCGCATTTCAGCGGGGAATGGCGCTTTGCTCCCGGCCATCAGCTCTATTTCGACGTCGCGGAAAACGTGAAGGTCTATCCGGTCTCGGGCTATAACAGCGGCTCGTCACCGTTCTCGACCTCACAGGCCGCCTATCTGGCGTCCAAAAGCACCCTGCGCCCTGAAACCGACTGGAACTTCGCGGGCGGCTACCGCTACACCGGCCGCCTCGTCAGCGGGTCGCTCTACGGCTACCACACGATCTTTTCAAACCGTCTGCAGCGCATCTCCACCGGCCCGACAACACAGCCCTACACCACCATCCAGAATGTCGGCGGTGTAACGATGAGTGGCGTGGACGGTGCCGTCACACTCACGCCCGTCAAGGGACTGAGCCTGACCAACAGCATCAGCTACAACCATGCCGTCTATGACAATAACATCACCCAGACCGTCAACGGATCGCGGGTGACCTACAACATCCGCGGCCAGCAGGTCGTGGCCTATCCGCGCCTCATGTACCACGCTGATCTGTCCTACACCTGGCACGATCTTCAGGCGCATATCGAGGCCCAGTATGTCGGCAAGCGGAACCTCAGCTACACGGGTGACACGAAAGTCCCGTCCTACTGGCTGACCAATTTCGGCGCCCGCTACGACCTGAGCAAACAGCTCCACCGCCTGTCCCATACGGGCTTCCTCCAGCACCTCTCGCTGGACTTCAACGTCTATAATCTGACGAACGTGAAATACATCTCCACCATGGGCCAGAACGGCTATCCCATGGCCGGCGATTACCAGTCCGTCGTCCTCGGTGCGCCACGCCAGTATTTCGGCGCCGTTCATGCGGATTTCTGACATGCAGACGACGTTTCCCGCAGTGCCCCTCCTGCCCGCAAACCGCCTGCCCCGAAGCTTCGCCCTCCAGTATGCCGGGCTTCTGGTCTTCATGATCGGAGACGGCGTCGAGGTCGGCTATCTGTCGCCGTTTCTGGTCCAGACAGGCCAGAGCGAGCATTTCGTCGCCCTCCTTTTCACGGCCTACGGACTGGTCGCAGCTTTGGCCGCATGGTTCTCGGGCTTGCTTTGCGACATCTTCGGTAGCCGGACCGTCATGACGGCGGGCCTGCTGTTCTGGATCCTCCCACAGCTCCTGTTCCTCGGCGTGGCCATCCCGGCCCACTCTCCCACCCTCCTGCTGCTGACCTACGGGTTGCGGGGCGCGGGCTATCCGCTGTTCTCATACGGACTGCTGACCCTGCTCGTCACCACGATCCGGCAGGACCGGCTGGGCCGCGCCGTCGGGCTGTTCTGGTTCTGCTTCACCTGCGGCCTGCCCACGGTCGGATCCATCGTGGCCCAGCTTCTGCTGCCGGTTTACGGGCAATACGTCACGCTCTGGATCGCGCTTCTCGGCGTCGGAGCGGGGGGCGTGCTTGCCGTCCTGCCGCTGCCAGCGACCCCGCGGGCACAAACCGGCAGCCTGAAAGACATTGGCCCTACCCTGCGCGAAACAGTCCGCCAGATCCGCCTCAATCCCGGCGTCGGACTGGCGTGCATCGTGCGCGCGGTCAATTCCAGCGCCACGCATGGCCTGATCGTCTTCATGCCATTCTTCTTCACGGGCCACCTTGGTCTGTCGCAGGACGTGTGGATCCGGTTTCTGGAAATCATTTTCGCCAGCAATATCGTCTTCAACCTGCTGATCGGTTTTGCCAGCGACTACATCTCCTGGCGCCAGACTGTCATCTGGTTCGGCGGCATCGGCAGCGCACTGAGCTGCATCGGGCTATACTGGATCCCGCTGCTCTACGCCCAGAGCAGCCTGCTTGCGGTTTACGCTTCCGCCGCAATCTTCGGCATGACGCTCGCCGGATATGTGCCGCTCTCGGCCCTGACCCCGTCCCTTCTACCGGACCACAAGGGCATCGCCATGTCCCTGCTCAATCTCGGCGCGGGCAGCAGCGTCTGGATCGGGCCGTTCATCGTCTACGCCTTTGAAGGCGCCGTCGGCACGCAGGGGATCATTCTCATCTACGCCGCGCTCTTTCTGGCCAGCGCCATCCTTACCTTCTTCATCACGCCCCCGCCTCTCACGCGACCTGACCGCACCAGCAGTCACACCCTCCCCCAGTCCGAAGGAGCCCCCTCATGACGCAGCTTAAGGCCGAAAAGGTCACATCCCGCATCGGCGCCATCGTCCACGGCATCAATGCCCGCGAGCCTTTGTCTGAAGAACACAGGGCGTTCCTCCATGAGGCCCTGCTGCGCCACAAGGTGATCTTCCTGCGCGATCAGTTCCTTGATGACGCCCAGCACGAAACGCTCAGCCGCGTCTTTGGAGACCCGATCCTCCATCCGACCATCCCCGCCGCTGACGGCACGCCCTATACGTTCGAGCTGAACTCCCGCAACGGCCGCTCCACGGATTCCTGGCACACGGACGTCACCTTCGTTCCCGCCTATCCCAAGGCCTCGATCCTGCGCGCGATTACGATCCCGCCCTATGGTGGCAGCACACTCTGGGCCAACACTGCCACCGCCTATGACGACCTGCCCGCCCCGCTGCAACAGCTCGCCGATACGCTCTGGGCCGTTCACGGCAACGATTACGACACCAATTTCTACAAATACGACACGCGCCATGAAGAGATCGCCGATTTCCGCGCCCGCTTCATTTCACGCATCTACGAGACGGAACATCCCGTCGTCCGCGTCCATCCGGAAACCGGCGAGCGCACGCTGATCCTGGGGCATTTCTTCAAGGAAATCCGCGGCATTCCCACACAGCATGCCAACCGGCTGCTGGAAATCTTCCAGTCCTACATCACGCAGATCGACAATACTGTCCGTTGGAACTGGAAGCCCGGGGACGTCGCCATCTGGGACAACCGCGCCACCCAGCATTACGCCACGGCCGATTTCGACACCCATCCCCGCCTCCTGCGCCGGATCACGGTCCGCGGAGACATTCCCGTCAGCATCACAGGGGAACAGAGCCGCCTGCTCAAAGGCCCCGATGACGGCCAGAACCTTGATCACTGATCCAACTGAAAGGACCTCTCCATGCTGAACACTCCCACGCCCGACACTCCCGCCGCACAGACCGTCACTACCACGGCGTTCCGCGATGCCATGGCGCATCTTGCCGCTGCTGTGACGATCATCACGACGGACGGTCCGCACGGCCGCTTCGGCATGACTGCCTCTGCCGTCACCAGCGTCACCGATACACCGCCAACCCTTCTGGTCTGCATTAACCGCTCGACCCGTTCCCATGACGCGTTTCACGCGCATGGCCGCGTCGTCATCAACATCCTCAGCGGCGAACAGCAGGACATCGCGGGCCATTTCGCCAGCCGTCACAAAAGCATGGAAGAGCGCTTCGCCGCTGCCCCGTGGGAGCCCGATGCCCATGGACAGCCGGTACTCCACAACAGCCTCGTCAGCCTGTCCTGTCAGATCGACCAGAGCCAGGATGTCGGCACACATTCCGTTCTCTTCTGCCGCATCGAGGCCATCACACAGGCTCCGGCGCCCACATCCGGCCTCCTCTGGTTTGACCGGAGTTTCGCGACCCTGCCCCTGATATCGTGATCGTCCCTTCCTGCGGCATATGCACAGCACACGATCAATGGGACATTGGTGACAGCCCGGCTTCCGGTCAGAAAGTCACCAGAGCCGTCGCCTGACCGTGCTTCTCACAAACTTCACAGAACTGACGTGTCTCTCTGGACATCAATCCGGATACACGTTTTCCTGCCCGAACGACGCGCCCGGACCGGGCGTTCATGCGTTATGGCCGTTAACCGACGGCAATGCCCAATGGCGAATGCAAGGATATGTGAAGCAATGGCCCATCTCAGCCCCCTGGCCGGAAAAAAACTTCCCTCTGACCAGCTGACCGATATTCCCGCCCTGATCGCAGCCTATTATGACCGCAAGCCCGACCCTTCGATTGCCACGCAGCGCGTTTCGTTCGGCACTTCCGGCCACCGGGGCTCTTCGTTCCATACCAGCTTCAATGAAAACCATATCCTCGCCATCTGCGAAGCCATCTGCCGCCATCGCAAGGCCGAGGGCATTGACGGCCCGCTCTTCATCGGCATGGACAGCCACGCCCTGTCCGGCCCGGCGCAGAAATCCGCCATCGAGGTTTTTGCAGCCCACGGGATCGATGCACGGATTGACGAAAACGGCGGCTACACGCCGACCCCCGTCATTTCCCATGCCATCCTGACCTACAACAAGGGCCGCACCACGGGTCTGGCCGATGGTGTGGTCATCACGCCGTCACATAATCCGCCTTCCGATGGTGGGTTCAAATACAACCCGACCAATGGTGGGCCGGCTGATACGGCCATCACCAAGGCCATTCAGGACATGGCCAATGACTTCCTTGCCAATGATCTGAAGGACGTCAAACGCCTGCCTTACGAACAGGCGCGGCAGAAAGCCTGCATCAAGGGCTACGATTTCATCACGCCTTATGTGAACGATCTGGACTCCGTCATCGACATGAAGGCGATCCGCGATGCCGGTGTGAAGATCGGTATTGATCCGCTGGGCGGGGCTGCTGTGGCTTACTGGAAGCCCATCATCGAGCGCTACGGCCTGAACGCCACCGTCGTCAGCGATGTGGTAGACCCGACCTTCTCTTTCATGACCGCTGACTGGGACGGACAAATCCGCATGGACTGCTCCTCTCCCTACGCCATGGCGCGTCTGATCGAGATGGGAGACCGTTTCGACGTGGCCTTCGCCAACGATACCGACGCCGACCGTCATGGCATCGTCGCCATGCCCGACGGGCTGATGAACCCGAACCACTATCTTGCAGTGGCGATTTCCTACCTGTTCCGGAACCGCCCGGACTGGAGCCCGGAACTGGGTGTGGGCAAGACGCTCGTCAGCAGCGGGTTGATCGACCGCGTGGCAAAAGACATGGGCCGCAAGCTCGTTGAAGTGCCGGTCGGACTGAAATGGTTCGTCCCGGGCCTGATGGATGGCTCGCTGGGCTTTGGCGGTGAGGAAAGCGCGGGCGCAACCTTCCTGCGTCGTGACGGCACCGTCTGGACCACGGACAAGGACGGCCTCATTCTGGGCCTGCTGGCCGCCGAGATCACGGCCAAGACCGGCAAGAACCCGAGCGCCCATTATCATGAAATCATCGCCCGCCTCGGCACGCCCTATTACGAGCGCATCGATGCCGCCGCCAATCCGGAACAGAAGGCCAAGCTCAGCAAGCTCACGCCCGAGCAGTTCCCGCTGGAGACGCTGGCGGGCGACAAGATCATCAGCAAGCTGACCCGTGCGCCGGGCAATAATGCGCCGATCGGTGGACTGAAGGTCGTGACCGAGAACGGCTGGTTCGCCGCCCGTCCTTCCGGCACGGAAGATGTTTACAAGATCTACGCCGAGAGCTTCGTCAGCGAGGAGCATCTGCGCGCGATCCAGCAGGAAGCGCAGGACGCCATCTCCAAGGTCTTTGCTTCCTGAACCACGCCTATCCCCGGGATATGACGCATGTCCCGGGCCACTGCGCCGCGCCCGGACGACACTGTTCCTGAGGCCGGGCGACTCCCTTTTCGACTCTGAAAAGCCCTCCTGCGCCGCCTGAAAGCGCTACCGGACTCCGTCCTCCGAAGAGAAAATCCTGACATTCCGAATGGGCCGGTTTTCTCCATAATTTCAGCAGTTTTACGCATCCCGGAACCTGCGCGCGCCATGGGCACGCGATGGCGCTTCACACCCATGTGATGCCCGCGCTCTGGTAATCAGTCGGGATATGGATAATACCCGTTTCTGACACTGAGTGTCATATTTAGACAACAACCTGCCACTCGACAGTCTATCTGTTTTCAGTCCGGATAAAGGATAAAATGGATGTTGAAGACAAACCACAAATCCGCGATGTCCTTTGAGGACAAAGCGGCCAGTGCGTCCTCTTCATTCCATTTTCTCCAGACAGATACTTCTTCTGTTCTTTCAGAAACGCACCCTGTCCATCCCGGACATTCTGCACCCGGTCCCGAACTGGAAACCTGTTTGCTCCCCCAGATGATGACGGGAAAAGCCATCCGACCGGCCCTGTCGCGGCCGCACGCCTTTTCCCAACCGGCAACGAGGTAAACATGGCCTACGCAACGACAAATCCCTACACCGGCGAAGTCCTCAAGACCTTCCCGAACGCGACGGATGAAGAAGTCCAGGCTGCGCTGACAGACGCTTACAAGGCCTTTGAAAGCTGGCGCGATACCTCCTTTGCCGAACGCGCAAAGATCATGAAGACCGCCGCCGAAATCCTGCGCCGCGACATCGACAAATATGCGCGTCTCGGCACGCTCGAAATGGGCAAGCTGTTCAAAGAATCAAAGATGGAGATCATCCTCTCCGCCGAAATCTTTGAATATTATGCCGAGCACGCCGAAGAGCTTCTGAAGCCCGAGACGCTTCCGGTTGCCAATCCGGCCGAAGGCAAGGCGACCCTGGTTCACGAACCTCTTGGCATCGTGCTGGCCATCGAGCCGTGGAACTTCCCGTTCTATCAGGTCGTCCGCATCATCGCGCCGCAGCTTTCGGCCGGTAACGCGGTCCTGCTCAAGCACGCCTCCAACCTGCCGCAGTGCGCCGCGATCTGCGAAGACCTGATGAATGAGGCCGGACTGCCCAAGGGCCTGTTCCGTAACCTCTATCTTGCTCGTCCCCATACGGAAATGATCCTGAATGACCCCCGCGTCTGCGGCGTGGCGCTGACGGGTTCCGAGGGTGCAGGTGTCATCATCTCGGGAACGGCCGGCAAAGCGCTGAAGAAAGCCACGATGGAACTCGGCGGCGCCGATGCCTTCATCGTGCTCGACGATGCGGACGTCGAAAAGGCCGCGAAATGGGCGGTCCTCGGTCGTCACTGGAATGCCGGACAGGTCTGCGTCTCCGCCAAGCGCATCATCGTGGCCGACGCAATTTATGACCGCTTCCTGGATCTCCACAAAAAGGGTGTTGCCGAACTCAAGGCTGGTGATCCGATGGATCCGTCCATCACCCTGGCCCCGCTCTGCTCGCAGGGTGCGGCGGATGATCTGCGCAAGCAGGTCGAGGAAGCCAAGAAGCACGGCGCCAAGGTCGAGCCCCTCGGCGCTCCGGTCCCCACCAAAGGTTCCTTCTTCCAGCCCCTGCTGATGACGGGACTGGACCAGAACAATGAAGCCCGTCACTGGGAGTTCTTCGGCCCGGTCACGCAGCTTTATCGTGCCAAGGACGAAGCCGATGCCATCCGCATCGCCAATGACTCTCCCTATGGCCTGGGTGGCGCCGTCTTCACGAAGGACGAGAGCCGTGGCGCCCGCGTGGCGTCGAAGATCCGCACGGGCATGGTTTACGTCAACCATCCGCTGATCCCCAAGGCTGACCTCCCGTTCGGAGGCATCGCCCGCTCCGGCTATGGCCGCGAGCTGGTGGGCCTGGGCATCAAGGAGTTCGTGAACCACAAGCTCATCAACATCGTGGACATCGACGCTCCGATCTGAGGACGTCGATCAGGGCGGGAAACAGGATTTTCCCGCCCATCACGGCGTTTTGAAAATCAGCTTGTCAGTACTTGATATGTGATGAGTGTGTATTTCAGTCACCTGAATATGATTTTCATAACAACCTGAAGATCAATACTACACCCCAAGTATTCATATCCGCCACCAGAGAGCATGGCAGATATTTCTTCCCTCGTAACTTTTCTGTTGCCCACTCCTCACACGGAGGCCTGAAAACCGATGGCGTCTCGATCTGAAATTCTGATTGTCGGTGGCGGTGTTGCCGGTCTTTCCCTCGCAACCCGCCTTGGCAAATCGATGGGAAAACCCGGAAAGGCGCGCATCACGCTGATCGACAAGAGCTTTTCCCATGTCTGGAAACCGATGCTGCACTGCTTTGCCTCCGGCACGGTCAGCAACGAAAACGACAAGGTGAACTTCATTTCCCAGGCCAGCGGGCACCATTTCGAGTTCTGGCCCGGCGAGGTCGCCTCCATTGACCGCGAGAAGCGCGAAGTCGTTCTCAGCCCGCTTCTGGAAACCGACGGCACCGTCATTCTGGAAAGCCGGCGCATGAAATACGACACGATCGTCATCGCGATCGGCAGTACCGCCAATGATTTCGGCACGCCCGGCGTCAAGGAACACTGCATGTCCATCGACAATCTCGTGGACGCCAATGCGTTCAACGAGAAGTTCCGGATGGAGCTGCTCCGCGCCTTCGCCAACAATTCCGAACTGGACATCGCGATCGTTGGCGGCGGTGCCACCGGCGTCCAGCTCGCCGCCGAGCTTCACAAGGCACTGGAAATCGTGGGGCCCTACAACCTGCATGCGTTCGGCAAGGCCCCGCCCAAGCTGCATGTCACGCTCCTACAGTCCGGCGCGCGCATCCTGCCCGCTTTTCCGGAATCTGTCTCCGCTGCGGCACAGCAGGAACTCGAACATATCGGCGTTACCGTCCGCACCAATGCGCGTGTCGCGGCGGCCGATGAGCATGGGTTCACGCTCAAGGACGGGTCCTATGTTTCGGCCAAGTTGCGCGTCTGGGCCGCTGGCGTCAGGGCCCCTGAGGTCACGACCGCCTATGGTGGCCTGACGATCAACGGGACCGGTCAGATCCTCGTCAATCCGAACCTGTCCTCCATTGATGACGATCGGATTTTCGCCATGGGAGACTGCTCCTTCATCCAGGACGATCCCCTGCCCGCCACGGCGCAGGTCGCCCGCCAGCAGGCTAGGCACCTCGCACACCATCTGCCTGCCTGGATCGAGCGTGGCCAGAAGGTTCCGGGCTGTATTTTCCACAATAAAGGCGCGATCGTGGCTCTGGGAAAATACAATGGCTGGGCGGCCCTGCCCGGCGGCACTGTCTGGGGAGGAGGAATCTCGCACGGCTTTTCGGCGCGGATGGCCCATCTCATGCTCTATCGCCAGCACCAGATCGAGTTGTTCGGCTATTACCGGGGGCTGATGTCCCTTTACTCCGACTGGGTCGAAACCTTCGTCCGCCCTTCCGTGCGGCTGGACTAAGCACCATCTGCGCCTGCGTACCCCGCCTGACAGCAAAAAAGCCCGCGGCCTACACCACGGGCTTTTTGTCCTAGAAGTCCGCCCGCACGCTTCCGAAGAACATTCGAGGCGCACCGATCTGCATGGACTGGTCCGTCAGCGCACCCGAGGCGATATCCGCCGGATTGCCGTTCTGACCCATCGTGGAAATATAGCGCTTGTTCGTCAGGTTGGAGCCATTGAACGCGACCGTCAGGTTTTTGATGGCGCCAAGGTAGCGGTTGTACTTCTTCATGTTTCCGAAGCTGTACTGCACGCCCACATTCGTCAGCCAGTAACCGGGACTTTTGACGTCTCTCGTGTAGCTGTAATTGCGCGTGCCGGTGTAGCTTCCATCGGCATAGGCCGTCATGCCGTGCCATTCGTAAGAGACGCGTCCCTTGTACATGAAGCGCGGATAATTGACGACCTGCTGCCCTTTCGTCGCATAGACCGTGGAGCCGCTGACAAGGTTCTGATCATAGACGCCATGGTTGTAGCTGACGGAATTGGTCAGCGCGAAACCGCGGAACGGCATCAGTGTCAGACCTGCATCAATGCCATTCATCGTCACGCCACCCACGTTCGAAACGGCCGAAATCGGGTTAACGACCGGCCCTTCAGTGATCTGCTGCAAACGGTTGTTGTAGTTCGTCCGATAGGCATAGACCGTCGCGGCGACCAGTTTGCCCGTGTAGCGATAGCCGATCGCATAGGTCCAGGCCGTCTCCGGACGGATCGAGGATTTCGTATCATCATAGGCGGTCTGGGAGACCGCAAAGGGCGAGTTCGAGAGCTTGTAGCCGGACTGCGCATAGGTCCGGGCATTTTCCGAAATATCAAAATACAGCTCATGGTCCTTCAGGAAATGCCAGTCCGCGCTGATATGCGGCAGAAACGGCTTGGCCACCGTCAGACTTTCCCCGCTCGTAACCGCAGCCCCGGCGCCGTAATAGTCCTGGTTCAGATAGCCATCGCCCACGCGGGTCGTGCTCAGCAGGGACTTGAAGCCGAAATGCAGGGCCAGGTTCGGCAGCACGTTATACGTGTCCTGCACGAAGGCCGTGAACGTGTTGGTGTTGTAGTTCTGGTTGAAGATCTGTGCGAACGGATCGCGCCACTGGGTCAGCGGATCATGCACCTTTCCCTGAACCACACCATTCACGACCGCCGGCTGCGCATAGGCGTTCATGGGCGACATGTAGCTGTTGTTCTCGTACCAGACACCCGCGCCGATATGATTGCGCGCAATATCGTAATGCAGTGCCGAGACGATACCGAAACGTCGGATTTCCGGCTCTTTCAGCAGTTCGCTGACCGGCGATCCCGTAGGTGACGGATAATATGGCGTCGCCCAGGAGGTCTGGTTTCGCTCGCCATGCCCGTAAGCCGTGGTGTTCCAGGTCAGACGGTCTGTCAGGCGCAGATCGGCCTTGATGCCGCCGAACGTATCGACCGTATTCGCGCTGCCATCATAATAGGCTGCATCCTCCGGATCATCGAGCGTGCCGATCTTTCCCGAATAGATCCCGTTCGCCGCGTTTACGGCTGCGATATAGCCGGAATTGCTGCCGTTCTCGTAGCTCGGCAGGCCATAACCCACCCGGTTGATGATCTGCGGCGAGACATCCGGGTAGGTGTTCTGGTGCAGGTCGCTCCAGTCGAAGAACGCAGAAATCGAGCTGTCATGGCCGATTGGCTGCACGAGTTTGGCGTTCACCTGCTGCATGAACTGCTCGCCATAGCCCTTCCACATCCCGCTGTCGTTGCGCATGTAGGACGTGTAGAACTTCGTACCGCTGGAATTGAGCTTCCCGCTCTCGAAGCGCAGGAAGGTGTGATAGGTGCTGTAGCTGCCGAAACCCGCCGCAGCCGTGCCGCCCATCTTGTCCGACGGGATCATCGAGACATAGCTCAGCCCGCCGCCCAGATTGTTGCTCGCGGCCATGCTTTCCGCACCGGCTGACTGCAACACGTCAATGCGCGCCACGTTCTCCGACGAGATCGCCATGATCGGGTTCAGACCGTTATAGTTTCGGAACGTCATTTCCCCGAGCGGCATTCCGTCGAGCGTCATGCCGATTTCCTGCTGCTGGAAGCCGTGCATGAAGACCTGCATGCTCCATGTGTCGAGGCCCTGGGCATCGCCGGACTGGAACACGACGCCCGGAAGCTGGGCGATGACCTTCATCGGATTGGTCCCGGCTGGTGCCTCCGCGAGCATTTTCTGGCTGACCGTCTCGACTGTGCCCCGTGGTGAATGCTGCGCCACAACAGCCATGTTTTCCGCGCTCTGGCTGACATACGGGCCTGCGGCACGATGCTTCGACACCGGCGCGACATGGACCGGCCTGCGGGCAGGATGATGTCCCGTCTCCCGATGCGTCACCGCAGCCAGAACGGCTGGAGAAAACCCGGCCGACAGCACTGTCGTCACCGATAAGATAACACGCAGAAAGGCGGACCGCATGCACATAAACCGTTTTACCTCTTTGTCGCGCTGACATTCCCTGAAGCGGAACCGCATCTCCGCCAGCACCCCGCAACGCCTTCAGAAACCCGTCCGTCCAACCATCTGGGTTCCGGAACGGATACGACATTTTTCAGGAAAGCACACCGTTTCCCGACGCCACAGTCTGAAAAACTGGACAGGACGCCAACACATCCCGGTGAACCCGGACGCCAGCCGTCAGCCCGTCTGGCTCTCGCGGATCAGGCGGTGAATGAATGCCAGCTTGTGCATGACCCCTTCCGTCAGCACGAACGGATAGAAATCCGCCAGCCCCATGGAGCGGTTCAGACTGTTCACCGCATAGGTCAGCGGCAGCCAGGCCTGCATGATGTCCTCGAAGGATGCCTCGGTATACGGATCGCCAAGCTTGCGCCCCGAAGCCCGCCCGATCCCCTTGACGATCGGATTAACACTCACCCCGAATGCACAGGCGGTCTCCAGCGTGGAGACGATATGCAGGTAATGCGCCCAGGTCTCCGCAAAATCTTCCCAGGGGTGCGACGTCGCATAAATGCTGATATGACTGTCCTGCCAGTTGGATGGCGTCGGGCTGTCATAATAGGTCTGAAGCGCCTGCTGGTAATCCGCACGGTCATCCCCGAACACCGCCCGGCACTCATCAAGCCGTCCGGCATCCCGCACCAGCAGGTTCCAGTAATAATGCCCGATCTCATGCCGGAAATGGCCCAGAAGCATGCGGTAATATTCCCCCATCTCGACACGCATGCGCTCACGTGACGCATCATCCGCCTCACGCATGGCGAGCGTGATGACGCCGTTGGAGTGCCCCGTCATCACCGATGATGAACCGTCTGGCGGGTCATCGAGAAAATCGAAGACCAGTCCGTTTTCCGGGTCTTCCCGCCGGTCGCGGATCGGCAGTTTCAGCCGCAGTAGCGTGTAGAACAGCCGGTGCTTGGCCACTTCGATCTTGCGCCACCGCTCCAGGTTTTCCGGGATCGCAAGGTTCGGGATCGTCCGGTTGAACCGGCATGCAAAACAGAATGGCTTGCCACCTGCCGCGTCAGGCCCCGTGAGCCAGTTGCAGACGTCATAATCATGGTTCGAGCAGTAAAGCACCCGCTCCTGCTGCGCCGACGGCTCCAGAGGATGCCAGAACCGCTCTCCTGCCGGGTCCAGCGCCGTCAGCAGCGAACGGTCCGGCAGATACCCGATCGGATGCCGGCAATGCTCGCAGACCGTGTTTTCAAAAAAGAGAATCTGCCCGCAGGACTGGCACTCAAAGAGCTTCATGGGATCGCATTACACCGGGTTTCCCGATTATGGCCAGTTCCGGCACATTTCCTGCGGATGCAAAAGACGTCGCCCGCATCGTCACGTCAAACGTCGTCCGACACCGGTCCAGCAGCCCCGAAACCGGAGCCGCCTCCTCAGGGCGCCCGGCTACCGCGAGCGGAATATGATGCTGCGCCACCACCAGCCCCGATGTCGTATCGAAACCGATCCAGCCTTCTCCCGGAATCCAGGCCTCGGCCCAGGCATGAAGATCGCATTCCAGCCCACCCGCCTTGTCCGGCTGGATCAGATATCCGGACACGAACCGTGCCGAAAACCCCAGATGCCGCAACACAGTGACCAGCAGCCACGCACTATCCCGGCACGATCCGCTCTCACGTTCCAGCGTCTCTTCCGGTGCCCACACGCCGGGCTCGAGCCTGCGCTGGTAGGTCAGGCGTTCCGCCACAGCCCGGTTGAGTTCTGCCACCGCTTCCGAAGTACCCTCTGTCCCCGCCGGA
Organism: Gluconobacter roseus; assembly: GCF_046058915.1. Taxonomy (GTDB): domain Bacteria; phylum Pseudomonadota; class Alphaproteobacteria; order Acetobacterales; family Acetobacteraceae; genus Gluconobacter; species Gluconobacter roseus_A. Next base: position 2,412,184 of record NZ_CP175538.1, on the reverse strand, counting down.
CGCCAGGCTTCCACAAAGCGCGACACCTGTGCCCCGGCCGCATCGACATCCCGGTATGCCGTACAGACCGGCGCTTCCGCAGCCAGCATGCTACCCTGCCGGGCCCGCAGATCCACATCCATGCTGACCGACACGTCAAACTGCGTCACACGCTCCGGAACCCGGATTTCCGCCACCCGATTGCCATACGTATCCTGCCGCCAGACCACATCCGCACCTTCTGGCGAGACATCCAGCGCATAGTTCCGTACCGCGGATCGCACCTGCGGCACCGGACACAGGCGCACGGTCTGACGTCCCAGAAACACCGGCCGGTCGTACTGGTATCGGGTCTGGTGGCTCAGGACGACGCGGGAAGTCATGTTCAGGAGGCCCTGTGGAAACGGTTTCAGACACCTGCTTTCAGACACGAGATTTTCGGGCCATCCCGTTCCGCCAACCATGGGGTCTGACATCAGTCGAACACTCACCCTATCAGTCTTCCCGGGAACCGCAACAATTTCCGCCCGACTTTTCCTGATCCGTCCAAACGGCAAATTTCCCGCTTGGCAAAGTGCTGGAATCTTGCTCCGTTAATAAAATATCGTAATGAACCGGCGCGGCTGATCGGATATTTTCGTCAGCAGGCAGCGCCGGCGAAGAACAGGGTGGTGAGGCAGAAAATGAACAGGCCGGTTTTGCAGTCTCCCATCCCCTCCCCGGCCAGCGCCGCAGCAGCTCCGGCCGCGAAAGCAGGCATGTTCGCTGCCTACGACACACCGGATTTCTTCTGCGAACTCATGCGGCGAACAGACGAGATGCCGCCCCCGCTCCAGACCGTCCGCGACCGCCTTGCAGGCTTCGACCTCGACGAACTGCGCCACCGTATCAGCACGGCCGAAGCGCAGCTTTATCGTCTGGGCATCACCTTTACCGTCTATTCCGACCGCGAAGCGATCGACCGCATCCTGCCTTTTGACATGATCCCCCGTGTCCTTACGGCTGCGGAATGGGACCATATCGAGCGTGGCGTGCAGCAGCGCGTCAAAGCACTCAACCTGTTCCTGCGCGACATCTACCATGAGCGCCACGTCCTGCGGGACGGCATCATTCCCGCCGATCTGGTGCTCAACAATCCGAATTACTGTGAAGCCATGGCCGGCGTGCGCGTCCCCGGCGATGTCTATGTCCATATCAACGGCACCGACCTGATCCGCGACCGCAGCGGCCGTTTCATGGTGCTCGAAGACAATGCCTGCACCCCGTCGGGCGTCTCCTACGTCATTGAAAACCGGCACATGATGCTACGGCTGATGCCGGATCTGGCGTCGGGCATGCCCCTGCGCTCGGTCGAGGAATATGACCTCAAACTGCACCAGACGCTCTGTGAGGTCGCACCTGAGGGCGTCACCGACCCGCAGGTCGTGCTGTTTTCGCCCGGCATCTACAATTCCGCCTATTTCGAGCATGTCTTTCTGGCCCGCGAAATGGGCGTCCCTCTCGTCGAGGGCAAGGACCTAATCGTCGAGAACCACCGCGTCTACATGCGCACCGTCGCAGGCCTGCGCCCTGTCCATTCGATCTATCGCCGGCTGAACGACGAGTATCTGGACCCGCTGGCGTTCAACCCCGACAGCATGCTCGGCGTTCCCGGCCTTGTGGAAGCCTATCGCCGCGGCAATGTCACGCTGGCCAACGCGCTCGGAACCGGTGTGGCGGATGACAAGGCGGTCTATGCCTACATGCCGCGTCTCATCCGCTATTATCTGGGCGAAGATCCCATTCTCGACAGCGTCCAGACCAATATCTGCGCCGAGGAGGAAGGACTGGCCTACACGCTCGCCAATATGGACAAGCTGGTCATCAAGCCTGTCGGCGAGTCCGGCGGCTATGGCCTGCTGATCGGCTCACAGGCCACGCAGACCGAACTGGACGAGTTCCGCGCCAAACTGCTCGAAGACCCGTCCAACTATATCAGCCAGCCCGTCATCGACCTCTCCGTTTCTCCCACGCTCTGCCCCAGTGGCGTCGAAGCCCGCCATGTGGATCTCCGGCCTTTCGCCCTGACCGGGAAGAACACATGGATCCTGCCCGGCGGCCTGTCCCGCGTGGCCCTGCGCAAGGGCTCGCTGGTCGTCAATTCCTCTCAGGGCGGCGGCTCGAAAGATACATGGGTGATGGCCCGATGACACACACCAGCGCACGCTTCCCAGCAATGCTCGCCAATCTCAACACGCTGCTGTCACGCTATGGCGAGAGCATGATGTGGCTCGCCCGTTATATGGAGCGGATCGAGAATCTCGCCCGTCTTCTGGAAGTCACGGAAGCCTTCGTCCGCAACCCCGATGGTAGCCCTGGCTGGGATTCCATCCTTCAGATCAACTCCGACGAGGACCGTTACGCCGCAAGCCATCCGCTTCCCGCGACGGAAGAAAACATCCTCGCCTTCTACATCACGGAAAGTACGAACCCGACCTCCATCCGCGCCATGGCCCACATGGTCCGTGAAAACGCCCGCTCGGCCCGCCCCTTGATTTCCACCGAGATGTGGATGCAGCTCAACGTCTTCACCCGAAGCATGATGGAGCTCTCCACGCCGGACATCCGGCGCCATGGCCTGTCTGGCTTGTGCAACCGCCTTAAACAGGACTGCCAGACCCATTTCGGCATTACCGAAGGCACGCTCTACCGCGATCAGGCCTGGCTGTTCTATCTGCTCGGGAAGTATCTGGAACGCTCCGACCAGATCACCCGCCTGATCGACATCCGCTATCATACGCTCCTCCCCAGCGGGGAGACTTCCGGTTCGCAGATGGACATTACGCAGTGGGGATCCGTCCTGCGCTCGGCAGCGGCGTATCATGCTTTCCGACGCCTGCAGCCTGTCACAACCACACCGACCAATGTCGTGGGCTTCCTACTCAAGAACGAAGGCTTTCCCCGCTCCCTGATGCTCAACCTGCGGCAGGTGGACAGTACGCTCTCCGCACTCTCGACCCATTACAACCTGCGTCATCAGTGCGGGCCGCTTCAGGAACGCATCATCAACCTGCGCGCCACGCTGGAGGATCAGACCGCCGAAGAGATCATCTCCCGCGGTCTGCATGAATACATGACCTATATCCAGGACGAACTCGCGGCATTGCAGGCGGAAGTCTCGATGACATTCTGGCCTGCGACGCCGCTCACTGGCCGGCAGGAGGCGGTCATCCCACAGTAATACCGGCCTGTGGGGCGGGGTACGATACCGGAGCGATCTTCAGCATCACACCGGCGTCCTGCAGCATCCGGGCGCAGTCGGGATCAAGGCCCTCATCGGTAATCACCATGTCAAATTCGGACAGCATCCCCATGCGGCTCATGGCCGAGATGCCGAACTTCCGGCTGTCCGCCAGCAGCACCCGGCAGTCCGCCATCGCCATCAGCGCCCGTTTGGCGCGGATAATCTCCTCGTCCTGATGATAGACCGTCAGCCCATGTATGGCCGCAGCCGAGACGAAGGCCCTGTCGATCCGCATGGAAACCACGCTCTGCTCGCAGACCATTCCCACAAAAGCATCGAAAGTCGGGCTGTAATGGCCACCCAGGCCGATCAGGCCGACCGTCTCGCAGGGCCCGAGACGCATCCCCAGCCCCAGACTGTTGGTCACGACCGTGAGCGGCGCGACTCCGGACAGGCTCGCGGCCATGAAGCGTGCCGTCGTGGAATCATCGAGGGCCACTGTCTCGCCCGGGCTGATCATGGAGGCCGCGAGTGTTGCAATCGCCTGTTTCTGCGCAACGGCCTGTCGCGCCCGGTACATCACGCTTCCCGGTTCGCTGACACTCGGAAGCGCCGTGATGTTTGCCCCGATCCGCCGGATCATTCCCTGTGCGGACAGAGCCAGCAGATCCCGGTTGATCGAGGCACGGCTGAGCGAAAACCGCTGCAGCAACTCCCCGACCGGCACCGCACCCTGCTCCATGACATAATCAAGGATGCCACGCCGACGGGCAGACAGAGCCTGCCCTTCCATGAGCAGGGCGTTCATCATGCGTTGACCCGGCCAGAAACCAGTTCGCTCACACGGGCAACCAGCTTCATGAAATCCGCGGGATCCCAGCCGGCCCGGCCGATCAGCACTCCGTCAACATCGGGCAGCGCGACGTAATCGCAGATATTGGTCTGCGAAACACTGCCACCATACAGCAGCGGAATCCGCACACCGCTTTTCCCCGCGATCTCCCGCACCACGGCCCGCAGCTTCGTATGGATCCCGGACACGAACGATGCCTCCGCCGGACGTCCTGCCGATCCGATGGCCCAGACAGGCTCGTAGATCACGACCACGCGCCCGAGATCTTCCTGCGAAACACCATGCAGGGCAATTTTCGTCTGACGCGCCAAGGTTTCCTGCGAAACCCCGAACTCGAATTCATCAGCCGTATCGCCAATGCAGATCAGCGGTCGCAGACCATGCCGCAGCGCTGCGTGCACCTTCCGGTTCACCGTCCAGTCCGTCTCACCGAAATGCTGCCGGCGTTCCGAATGTCCGAGCAGGACGGTGGATGCCCCGCATTCGGCCACCATCGGCGCTGAGATCTCCCCGGTCCAGGCGCCGCTGTCCTCCCAGAACATGTTCTGGGCCCCCACCATCATGGGACTGTCCTGAAGCACCGAGCAGACGTCCCGCAGGGATGTCGCAGGCGGCGTCAGGAAACACCGGAGGCCTTCGGGCGGACGGAAGGTGGAAAGCGCCCGGGCCGCCGCAATGGCTTCGGCCGGCCCCTTGTTCATTTTCCAGTTCGTCCCGATCCAGACGCTCTTCTGATCCACGATTAACCTCCCGACAGGCTCTTAACGGGCCGACTGCTCATGCCGATTCTCCCGGACCTCGACATCTCAGGAATATCTTTACCGCTAAACTATAACAAAGAAAAAGTCATTCTTCTCAAGAAGAACGATACATCCAAAAGGTTCCCGAACGATTGCATCCGAACTTCACAGGGCCTGCATGTTGCCAATCCCGGCCTGTGCCGCCATAAAGTTTGCAAACTATTGCAGGTCATGCCGGAGCTGCTTTCCAAGGGATTTCAGTCATCCGGCGCGTGCAGACCTGCTGCTGGCAACGGAGCGCTCACATGACCCGCGAAACAGCTGCAACGGCCTTTCTGGCAGCGAAAAACATTCCTTTCAGCGTCCATGATTACGAATACGCCCCCAATGGCGGGCTGATCGGGATGCAGGCGGCCGAGGCCATCGGTGTGGCACCCGAAGATGTGCTCAAAACGCTGGTGGTCGAAGTGGACAAGAAGCAGCCGGTCTGCGTGGTGGCCCCTGCCCATCAGCGGATGAACCTGAAGAAGGTTGCGGCGCTGTTCGACGGGCGCAATGCGCGGATGATGAACCCTGAGAAGGCGCAGGAGCTGACGGGATTCCAGTCCGGCGGGACCAGCCCGTTCGGCTCGAAAACGCCGATCCCCGTGGTCATCTCGCAGGACGCCATGCCGCGCGAGCATGTCTATATCAATGCGGGCGGTCAGGGTTTTGTCGTGCGGATCACGCCGGCGGACGCCCAGCGCGCCACGGATGCCAAAGTGGCCGATATTGCCGCGGACTGAGCCGCGTGACCGCTTCCCCCATGGCGCTGGACAATGCCGCGACGCACAAGCTCTCCCCGAGCTTGCGCTGTCCGGGCCGCAGACGGAGCTGCTGCATCGGGTGGTGTCGTTCTGCGAGCGGCATCAGGCGGATGACAGCGCGCTTTTCGTCATCGAGGGTGCGGCGGGCACGGGGAAGAGCGTTGTCCTGAACGCGATTTTCAATACGCTCCAGACCCGGGCGCGGAGTGGCGCGGCGGATGATCCGCTGCGCGGTCTGCGGAACATGGTGATCGTTAACCATCCGGAGATGCTCAAGCTCTATCGCAATATCGCGGCCACCATGCCCAACCTGCGCAAGAGCGATTACGAACGCCCGACGACCTTCATCAACAAATTCGCGAAAACCGGAAAACGCGCGGATATCGTTCTGGTGGATGAGGCGCATCTGCTGCTGACGCGGCCGGACCGTTACAACCATTTCGCACAACAGAACCATCTAGAAGAAATCCTGCGCTGGGCGCGGATCGTGGTGGTGGTGTTCGATCCATTGCAGGTCCTGAAGTTCAAGAGCCACTGGTCCACCGATCTTCTGGAGAGTTTCCGCAGAGGCCGTCCTTCAGAGACATTCCATCTCGACACGCAGTTCCGTGTTTCGGCCAGTCCAGCGACATGCTCGTGGATTGATGCGCTGGGACAGGGGGAGATCCTGCCGCGCCCGAAAGATCCGTCCTTCGATCTGCGCATCTATGATGACTGCGCGAAGCTCTATGCGGATCTGTGCGCGTGCAATGCGAAATACGGCCTGTGCCGCCTGCTTTCGACCTATGATTATCCCTATACGCTCAACGGTGAGGATCATTTCATCACCGAAGGCGATTTCCGTCTGCGCTGGGACCGCTCCCTGCCAACCGAGAAACTGCCCTGGGCGGAGCGGCCGGATACGATCGACGAGGTGGGGTCGGTCTATACGATCCAGGGGTTCGATCTGAATTATGCGGGCGTCATTCTCGGGCCGTCGCTGTTCTATGACGCGAAGAACGACCGGATCGGGGTGCGGCCGGAGCGTTATGAGGACAGCGCGGCGTTTCAGGGACGCGACGGGATTGCAGCGCCGGAAGAGGCGAAGAAGCGTGTCATTCTCAATGCCCTGAACGTCATCCTCACACGCGGCATCCACGGGCTGTTCCTGTACGCCCATGATCCCGCCCTGCGGGAACGCCCGCTGCGAACCTGACCGCGCTGCTCGCGTTTGCGTGAGTTGTCATACCGCAGTCGCTCTGGTTCTTTGCGACAAAGGAGATTTCAACCATGCCCCGTCAGACCATTCTGGCCCTCACCGTCAGCGCCGGTCTCGCCGCCCTGTCCGCTGCGTCCCCCGCCCTCGCCGCCCAGACGGTGGACAAGGGGACGCTCCCGTCGGGCAATGTGCAGATCATCGGGCGTTTTCCCAACGCCCAGCCTTCCGGTATTGCGGTCCTGCCCGATGGACGCCTGGTGCTTGGTTTCCCCCGCAGTGCACATGAACATTCCGGCCCGCGTCTGGCGCTCTACGTCAATGGCAAGCTGACACCCTTCCCCGATGCAGCCGCGCAGGAGCAGTTCGTTTCCCCGCTTGGCATGACGGTTGATGCGAAGGGGCAGCTCTGGGTTCTGGATGAAGGCATGGTGGCCGGAACGGGCACGGTTGCAGGCGCACAGAAGCTTTTCCGCATTGATCCCGCCAGTGCAAAGATCGCACAGGTCATTCCGCTTTCCGCACCTGCCCTGCTGCCGGACAGCCACGTCAATGACGTCCGGATCGACCTGACGCATGGTACGGCGGGCACGGCCTTTATCACCGACAGTTCGACCGGCGTGCATCCGGCGCTGGTCGTCGTCGACCTGGCGACGGGACATCAGCGGCGCGTCCTTGGTGATACGGTTCCCGTCATGCCGCAGCCCGGATTTGTTGCGATGATGGATGGTGTCGCAGGACGTTACGATCCGGACCACGCCATCCTGCCCCAGGGTGGTGCGAACGGCATTGCCATCAGCCCGGACCAGCAGACACTTTACTGGCAGCCGCAGACCAGCCGCCGCCTCTATTCCGCACCGACCGCAGTGCTGTCCGATCCGAAAGCCAGCGAAGCGACGCTGGAGCGGGCCGTGAAGGATGAAGGCGAAACCGGCATGGGCGACGGTATGGCAACCGGGCCGGACGGGTCGCTCTACATCACGGATGATGAGCGTCATGCCATCCTGCGCCGCAAGCCGGATGGCGAAATGTCCGTTGTGGCCCATGATCCGCGCATGACCGAACCCGATGGCCTGGCCTATGCCAATGGCGCCCTCTACAGCACGATCGGCCAGTGGGCCCGGCTGTCGGTCTTCCATGATGGCAAGGATCTTGAAGTCATGCCGTATATTGTCGTGAAGATCGCCCCGCTGAACTGAAGCCATCCGACGCCGGGAGCGCTCACCAGCCTTCCGGCGTCAGTCCCATACGGCCCGTCCCAATTCCGTTCGCGGAACCCAGACCGGATTGCGGGCCAACCCCATAATTCCCTGCACCGCCAAAGCCCGTTCCAACACTGACGGCCCCGTGGATTTTGTGATCCGGCCGGGAAGAGTCCGCCTGTTTGTCGGAGCCACTGGTAACCAGCGGCCTCAGCAGCGCGGACCGGCTGTCCGTCGGCTGCGGGCGTGGATGCGAACATCCTGCCAGCCCGACCAGAATCATCATGATGAACATATGCGGCTTCATGCGGACACAGACTCCCTGATCAGTTCGCGCCTGTAATAGCGGACATCCGCACCCGCGGAAGCAACGAACCATTACGCTTGCAGGTATTTTAGTGCCTGGACGCGCTTCTTTTTCTGAAAAAACGAGGACTTTTCAGGGGGAAATCCGGCCCTGCACACAAGATATGTTTCGTTATTTTATTGAAATGAAAAGACATAAAATGAAGCTTTCATGATTAATACCGTATTTTTATCGAAACATATTGACTCTTTTTTATACATTCACCGAAATTCATGTTTGCTTTTCAGTAATCATCCCGGGGAACGCCCCTCGTCAGGATAGAGTTCAATGACGTCGAAATTTCTTATTAATGAATTCATGTTCAATCCAAGTGTTTCTGGTGATCCAGATGAATTTATTGAAGTAAAAGGCGATGCCAACACCGATTACAGCGCCTGGTCCCTGATCGTTGTCGATGGTGACGGCACCGCAGCGGGCAAAATCGACAATGTTTTTACAGTCGGCGTCACAAACAGCGATGGCTACTGGGTCACACCTTTTCAGACGAATGCGCTGCAGAACGGCACGCAGACTGTTCTTCTCGTCAAGGATTTTACCGGCAAGACCGGCGATGATCTCGACACGGCCAATGCCGGAACCTTCACATCAACACCATGGTCCGAAATCGGGGACACGATCGCCGTCTCCGATGGCGGCAAGGGCGATCCGACCTATGCCGGAGCCCCGGTCCTGACGGGTTCGATCATCAACGGCGCCTCGCGTATTCCTGATGGCACCGATACGGACAGCACCTCGGACTGGGTTGCGGATGATCCGTCCCTCGCCGGGATTGACGGCTATGGCACCGTTGCCGCGGCAGGCACGGTTCTGGTCACGCCGGGGGCAGCAAATGACGGTACATCCTCCGGCGGAAGCACGGGCGGCGACACTGGCGGATCGGGTTCAGGTGGTTCCGATACGGGTGGCTCGAGCGGCGATACCGGAGGTTCGGGCACGGGGAGCGACACGACAACCCCGCAGGACCTGACGATCCAGCAGATCAACGGCACCGGCTATTACAGCCCGTATGCCAATGCTTCTGTCATGACTACGGGCGTCGTGACTGCCGTGGATACGAATGGCAGCCTCGGTTTCTGGATCCAGCAGTCCAACCCGGACAAGAACACGGTCGGCAGCTCGGGCATCTTTATCTATGCGGGCAAGACGGCGACACTTCCGACAGTAGGCGAGACCGTTTCCGTAACCGGCACGGTCACGAACTATTCCGGCATATCCTGGAGCAAATCCCTCACCCTCCCGGAAATCAACCTCGTCTCCTACACCGATACCGGCGCGGCCTATGTGAACACCACGCCTGTCGTGGTCGGTCAGGGTGGCCTGACAGTTCCGGCCGCGTCCTATCTCGGTGACCTGACGCAGGCGATTAACCTGAACACGAGCACGGCCTCTCTCAGCCCCGACACCAATGCGCTCGATTTCTACCGTAACCTGATCGGGCAGGTCATTACGATCCATGATGCCGTGGCTGTCGGCGCCACGGCTTCGAACGCAACCTGGGTCGTGCCGGATGGCGGCGATGGACTGCTAACGCCGACCGGCGCTCTTCAGGAAACGGCCGACAGCGTCAATACGCAGCGGATCGAACTCTATTACGACAGCGGTGTCACACCGGGCTCTGCCATCAGCGCGGAAGTCGGGGACAAGCTGGGCGATATCACGGGCGTTCTGACCTATTACAACGGCGTCTATGAACTGGTCCCGACCACACAGGTCACGGTCTTGCATACCGACACGCCAGCCCCGGTCACGTCCCTGCACAAGGACGATCAGAACCTGCTGGTCAGCGACTACAACATCGAGAACTTCAACGCGCTCGACCCGGCCAATGCGGACCGCCTGAAACAGGTTGCACAAATCATTGTCAGCAATCTCGACAGCCCCGACGTGCTGGCGCTTCAGGAAATCCAGGACGACAGTGGCACGACCAATGACGGCACCGTCAGTGCATCGCAGAACCTCGCGGCCATCGTCAAAGCCATCGCGGATGCAGGTGGGCCGACCTATTCCTGGGCCGAGGTGGACCCGACCAACAACGCCTCGGGCGGCGTTTCGGGCGGCAATATCCGCAGCGTTTTTCTCTACAACCCCGAGCGTGTCAGCCTCGCAGCGCCCGTCACGACCATCGGTGACGAGGAACTGGCCAGCGGTACGTTCAAGAACACCCGCCTGCCTCTGGTCGGCACGTTCGAGTTCAATGGCCAGACGGTGACACTCGTTAGGCTCAGGACTCATAGCCAGAACAAGACGGTTGCGGCGAGGCAGACTGCCGAGAAGAAGACGGTCGGGCATCTGTCATAGCGTGTTGCGACCCGTCTCCAGTCCTTGAGCCTGCCGAACATGATCTCGATACGGTGGCGTCTTTTGTATTTCCGTTTGTCGTATTTGACCGGTTTTGCACGAGATTTTCGACCAGGAATACAGGGTTTGATCCCTTTCTCCTCCAGGGCCTCTCTGAACCAGTCAGCGTCATAGCCCCGGTCTGCCAGCATCCATTCGGCTGGTGGCAGACTGTCCAGAAGGGCAGCGGCACCAGTATAATCACTGATCTGACCTGCTGTCATGAAGAAGTCGAGCGGACGTCCGTTCCGGTCGGTGACAGCATGCAGCTTCGTATTCATCCCGCCTTTGGTCCGCCCGATCAAACGGCCTGAGCCCCCTTTTTAACCGCAGGCTCGAAGCCGTGCGATGTGCCTTGAGATAGGTCGCATCAATCATGATTGTCTGAGGCTCTGCCTTGCCAGTAGCCAGTCCCTCCATCATGCGGATGAATACCCCCATAGCGCTCCAGCGCTTCCAGCGGTTGTAGAGCGTCTTGTGTGGACCGTATTCCCGGGGCGCATCACGCCAGCGCAGACCATTTCTGTTCACGAAAATGATCCCGCTCAACACACGACGATCATCAACGCGAGGTTTGCCATGGCTCTTCGGGAAAAAGGGCCGCAGACGATCCATCTGCTCCTCCGTCAACCAATACAGGTCACTCATCTTCAGTCTCCTCACAGAGGCTGAATCAGATTTCCGCAATCATATCAATGGGTCCTGAGCCTAACGTGCATCTGTCGTCGCAGGCCGGCAGCAGCGAGCTTTATGGCGCGACCCAGCCGCCCGTAAACCATGGCGGCACGACGGATACGGTCAACAACCGTATCGCGCAGGCGCAGTACATCACGAACTACGTCAACGGTCTGCTGACCAGTGATCCGACCGCCAAAGTCGGCATCCTCGGCGATTTCAATGACACCGAATGGAGCGACGCCCAGCAGGTCTATGCCAATGCCGGCCTGACGGACATGAGCACCACGGAAGACCCGTCCAACCGCTACACCTATATCTTCGAAGGCAATGCGGAATCGCTGGATCATACGATCGGCAGCGCGGATTTTGCCAGTGCGGGCCAGCTCGAGACGATCCACGTCAACACGGGCTCCCTGACCGGCGAGTCAGATCACGATCCGTCCGTCACCCTGCTCGCAATGACGGATTACAACGCCACGAACGGCGCCGCCCTGTCTGACATTACCCTGGCGTCCGGCAAGACAGCCGCGGTCCATAGTGGCAGCACGGCCTCGAACATCTCGGTCGGCAATGGCAGCCGTCTGGCGCTGTATTCCGGCAGTACCGCCAGCAACATCGCACTTGCCAGCGGTGCCAAAATCGACCTGCCGGAACTCGCCTGGTCCAGCAATGCCACCACGACCCTGACGGATCCGTCGACCCTTCAGATCACCAACGGCACCAGCACCTATACGATCGGCCTCGATGGCGCCTATGACGCCGATTTCTTCAGCCTCGCCTCCGACAGCAGCGGCGGTACGATGCTGCTTGCAGAAGGTACACCCTGCTATTGCCGCGGCACGCTGATCCTGACAGATCGGGGTGAAGTGCCCGTTGAAAGCCTTCAGATCGGCGATCTGGTCCAGACGGCCACAAACGGCCTGCGCCCGATCCGCTGGATTGGCCGTCGCAGCTATTCCGGCACCTTCGCCAATGGCAACCGCGACATTCTGCCGGTCGTGTTCCGTCGTGGATCGCTCGGAGAGGGCCGGCCGCATCAGGATCTGTCGGTCTCGCCCCTGCATGCCATGTATCTTGATGGCGTTCTGGTTCCGGCCGTTCTGCTGGTGAATGGCAGCACCATCCTGCAGGCCGAGCGCATGGATGAAGTGGCCTATTTCCATGTCGAGTTGGAACAGCATGACATCATCATCGCCAACGGCACACAGTCCGAAACCTTCGTGGACGATCATTCCCGCGGCATGTTCCATAATGCCGGCGAATATGACGTCCTTTATCCGGATGCCGCCCCGGTTGCAGCCCTCTACTGCGCTCCGCGCGTCGAGGAAGGGGCACAGCTTGAGGCCATTCGCAGCCGCCTGAACCCGACGCGACGGAAAACCGCAACGTTTACGCCGCTCGAAGGCTATCTGGACGCAGCCACCCACAGCCATGTCCGAGGCTGGGCCCGCGTGCCCGGCAGTGACCGGCCCGTACGCCTGCAGATCGTCGATAATGGTGTGGTTCTGGGTGAAGTTCTGGCCAACCAGTCCCGGGTTGATCTTGGTGGCGACTGCGGGTTCCATTTCGACATTCCAGGCGGTCTTTCTCCGCTGGAGCGCCACGTTCTGGAAGTCCGCCGGGTCGACGATCACGCCCCCCTCGCCCATGTGCCCTGGATGATGGATCAGGCAGAGGAGAAGCCGCGTCAGGCCATCGTGGCGTCTACTCCCGTTGTCCCGATGGATGGCTGTGTCGATAGCGTCACCCGCAGCCGGATCACGGGATGGGTCTGCACCCCGACCATGCCTGATGAGGCGGTGACGCTCCAGATTGTTGATAATGGCGTCCCCCTTGCCACCGTGGTCGCCAATGGTCGCCGGCCGGATGTTGCGCGTACCGGACGGCCGATGCTGTGCGGCTTCGACGTCCTGTTACCTGGCGGCCTGTCTCCGATGACACGCCATGTTTTGGAAATCCGTCGCAGCTGTGACGGCGCACTTTTAGGCGAGCCGCAGGTTCTCGAAGCGGCAGATTCTTTCGACGCCGACATGACCCGCAGCATCGCGCGTGCCGTGGCCGCTGCAGCAGAAGATCAGACGGGCGATCAGGTCCTGTCTTTCCTGCTCGCACAGGTGGAGAAGCTCCGTCAGATCCGTGCGGAAGCAACAAGCGGCACCACACAGGCTGCCGTCGGAACCGCACGCCGTCGCCGCGGCATGACCACACCGGCTTCCATCCAGCGCCGGCGTGCTTTGGTTATTGATGGCCAGTATCCGATGGCGAAACGCGATGCCGGATCGCAGGCCATCCTGTCACACATGGCGGCGCTCGAAGCCCTCGGCTACGAGGTCAGCTTCGTCGCTGCCGACCAGATGGACCGGGTGTCTGCGCTGGACACGCTGCCAAACGTGAACGTCCTCGGGCAGCCGCTCTTCGCATCTGTCGAAGACGTGCTGCGCCGTCAGGCGAACAGCTTTGACGTTGTATATCTGCATCGCGAGGACATCGCGACGCGCTACATGGCACTGGTCCGTCGCAACCAGCGCAAGGCCCGCGTGCTCTACAGTGTCGCGGACCTGCACTTCCTGCGTCTGGCCCGTCAGGCCGCGGTGCAGGGCCGGCCGGAACTGATGGCACAGGCCAACCAGATGCGTATCGCGGAATACAGGGCCGCTCTTCAGGCCGATGCCGTCCTGACGCATTCCGAAGCTGAAGCCGACCAGCTTCGCAGGGATCTGCCACAGGCCAGCGTGCATGTGGTTCCCTGGGCCATTCCTGCCCAGACAGGTTCATCTGGCGATCGCAGCGGCGTGGTGTTCGTCGGCAATTACGCGCACGCGCCGAATGCCGATGCCGCCCGCTGGCTGGTGGAGGAGATCATGCCCGCGGTGTGGGCAGCCGATCCAACCATCTGCTGCACACTGGTCGGCGCGGACATGCCTGAGAGCATCCAGGCCCTCGCCGATGACCGCATCCAGGTTCTCGGACATATCCAGGATCTGGGTGCCGTGCTCGCAGCCCATCGCCTGAGTGTCGCACCTCTGCGTTTCGGCGCCGGCATCAAGGGCAAGGTTATCGAAAGCCTCGCCTCCGGCCTGCCCTGCGTCATGACGCCTGTAGCGGCCGAAGGTCTCGCACTGCCCGGCGATCTTCAGGACCTTGTTCAGGCCGATGCAGTCACGCTGGCTGACCGGATCGTGGCCCTGCACAATACTGCAGACCTGTCCGGACTGGTCGCAGCCGGTCAGGCTTATGCAAGCATGACATTTTCCATAGACGCCGTGACCACGGCACTCGAACAGGCCGTGAAGTGCCATCAGCCGGAACTGAAAACAGCCATCTGACCAACCATAATCCGGACAGGGCGACCTGTCCGGATCAACAGATGAACCTGTCTGTAGAGCTTTTTCCAGATGGCAGGCCGATGATGAATATCAGCTACGAATTCTGAGTCTCTTCCCGGGGCTCGGCGGCAAATTTTATGAAATCGGCGAGATACTGGATATCGTCGTCCGTCTCTCGCCGTCCGAGAAAAATCTGTTTTGCAATCCCGTTTTTCCCCAGCCTTATCGCATGGAGATCATAGCGTGAGGCATATTCTTCCACGAGCCAGCGCGGAAGAACTGCAACCCCTCGCCCATGCGCGACCATGACCAGCATGATGTCAGTTGTTTCGATCTGCTTCTGCTGGCGCGGCGCGATACCGGCGGGCTGGAGGAACTGGGTGTAAATATCCAGCCGTTCAGACGGTACGGGATAGGTAATGAGCGTTTCGCTGGCAAGCTGTTCCGGCGTGATGTGCTTTGCGCCGTAAAGTTTGTGACTGCTTCCCACAACGAGGACCAGCTCATAGTCGAAGACAGGTGTGAAATTCAGCTCGGGCTTGTAAAGCGGGTCGGGCGTCACGAGAATATCGATCTCGTTACTCAGCAACGCTCCGATACCGCCAAACTGGAACTTCTGTCGCACATCAACGTCCACTTTCGGCCAGCGCTCCAGATATGGCGAGACAACGTTGAGGAGCCATTGATAGCAGGGGTGGCATTCCATCCCGATCCTCAGGGTACCGCGTTCGCCATTGGCAAACTGTTCCAGCCTTTCTTCCGCCAAAGAAAACTGTGGCAGCAACCGGTTGGCCAGAGAAAGCAGCCACTGACCGGCCTGCGTCAGCACCAGCGAGCGCCCCTCGCGCCGCCATATCTTCACACCAAGCTGGAACTCGATCTTGCGGACAGCGTGACTGAGCGCAGGCTGGGTCAGATTCAACCGTGCCGCTGCCGCTGTTAATGAGCCTTCCCGGGCGACCTCCCGGATAATCATCAGATGGTTGCGTTCGAGAATGCCCATGTCTCACCGGTTAGATGCATCAAATTCATGTATTCATGAAAACATATCATTTATGCGCATTATCCGGAACGGTTATCTGGAGACGGTCCCAAGCACATCCGGATCCTTTCTCCATGCTCATCTCCCGCCAGTCCACCATTGTCATTTCGGGGGCGCTGACATGAATTCGGAGCTGAAACGCAGGACTTCCGAAGAAGAAAGCGGCTCCCTGCCGTTCTGTGGCTCTGGCCTGCCCGTTCCTGTCCTCTCCTTCGAGTTCATTCCCCCAAGGACTGAGGCGATGGAGCGGCGTCTGTGGGCGTGCATCCGCCGTCTGGCGCCTCTCTCGCCCCGTTTCGTATCGGTGACGTATGGTGCCGGTGCAAGTACACGGGACAGTACATACGCCACCGTGCTGCGTCTTCAACAGGAAACAGATCTGGCTCCAGCCGCCCATCTGACCTGTGTGGGAGCATCGCGTGAGGAAATTGACGACATTGCCCGTCAATACTGGGAGGCCGGAATCAGGCATATCGTGGCCCTGCGTGGCGATCCGCCTGCGGGAGGGACTGGCTATACGCCGCATCCGGATGGGTATGCCTATGCCAGCGATCTCGTTGCGGGCCTGCGCCGGATTGCGGATTTTGAAATCTCTGTCGCCGCTTATCCCGAAGGACATCCTGCGGCTTTGAGTCCAGAGGCCAATCTCGACAATCTCAAACGCAAGCTCGATGCCGGAGCGACGCGGGCCATTACCCAGTATTTTTTTGAGGCCTCGACCTATCTGCGTTTTCTGGACCGCTGTCTGGCAGCGGGCATTACCGCGCCGATTGTACCCGGCATCATGCCGGTATCGGATTATGATCAGATCGCGCCATTTTCGAAAATGTGCGGAATAACCGTGCCATCCTGGCTGACGCATTTGTTCGAAGAAACCTCAGGCAACCCGGAATTGCGTCGGACCATCGGCAGCCTTGTCGCCGTTGAGCAGATCCGTGCCCTGCAGGCCAGAGGCGTCAATGAGTTTCACGTGTCTACATTGAACCGACCTGATCTGAGCTACGCAATTGCTCATATTCTTGGCGCGCGTCCGACGGGTTCGCTCAAGCAGGCTGACAGTTCCGGACAGCAGGACAAGACTGATGACTGATCAACCACGGAACAAGCAGGGTAATATCGAAACTGCCGCCTTGAGCCGCGGCGATAAAACACAAAGTGAATCCCGCACGCCATTTCTGACATGCGATGAACCGGAAGACACTGACCCGGAAGGTGGAAAACCGTGGGAATGTCCCTGCTGCGCGATGCCGTGGGGCTTATGAAACGCTTTTGCCGGAGATATTTCTGCGCTCCAGACATTGATCAGAACAGGAAGCGACTGAGAAGCGTCAGAATGTCGTCTGGTTTTCCGGGCATGAACGCATTACTGCGTCATGCACCGGGTATCGGGCTCGTCAGGCAGAAAGCTCTTTGCGAATGATCTCTGCACCAGCGCCAAGAGCTTTCAGCTTTCCCCGGGCGACACGACGAGACAAAGGGGCCATGCCGCAATTGGTGGAAGGGTAGAGCTTGTCCGCGTCCACAAACTGCAGAGCTTTTCTCAGAGTGGCGGCCACCTCTTCTGGTGTTTCAATAGTGTTGGTTGCCACATCAATGGCACCGACCATTACCTTCTTGCCGCGGATCAGTTCGATAAGATCCATCGGAACACGGGAATTCTGGCATTCCAGAGAAACCAGATCGATGCTGGATTTCTGCAGCTTGGGAAAAATCTCCTCATACTGCCGCCATTCTGCACCCAGACTGTTTTTCCAGTCGATATTGGCTTTGATGCCATATCCATAACAGATATGGACCGCGGTTTCGCACTTAAGCCCCTCGACAGCCTTTTCCAGAGTAGCCACACCCCAGTCATTAACCTCGTCGAAGAATACATTGAATGCAGGTTCGTCGAACTGGATGATGTCGACACCGGCAGCTTCCAGTTCCCGGGCCTCCTGGTTGAGAATCTTTGCAAATTCCCAAGCGAGCTTCTCGCGACTTTTGTAGTGACCGTCATAGAGCGTGTCGATCATGGTCATGGGACCCGGCAACGTCCATTTGACCGGCTTGTCTGTCAGCGACCGCAGAAACTTCGCATCTTCGACAAAGACGGGCTTTTCACGCGCTACGGCATCCACAACTGACGGCACGCTCGCATCGTATCGGTTGCGAATCTTGACGGTCTGCCGGTTCTCGAAATCCACGCCGCTGAGATGCTCAATGAACGTCGTAACGAAATGCTGGCGCGTTTGCTCGCCATCGCTGACGATATCGATCCCGGCACGGTTTTGATCGTCCAGCGTCAGGTGCAGCGCATCCTGTTTGCCTTCAATCAGTTCTTCACCCTGCAGCTTCCAGGGGGACCAGAGAGTTTCCGGCTTCGCGATCCAGGAAGGCTTGGGCAGGCTGCCAACGGTCGAGGTCGGGAGGAATCTTGTCATGGTTAATGGCCTTGTGTGGTCAGGTAATCAGGCGGAATACTGAGCAGACCACTGCTCAAGAATATCCTGGTGTGGCTTGATGAAGGTCTCTTCGGTGAATTTTCCCTGCGCCACTGCCAGCTGGCTGCGTTCTTCACGATCATAGACAATCTGGGTTGTCGAGAAGTCCTGATGTTTCAGGCTGGGCTGATAGCAGCCTGCCGCCGGCGAATTGGCATTATAGATCTCAGGGCGATAGACCTTCTGGAAACATTCCATCGTGCTGATGGTGCTGATAAGCTCCAGATCGGAGTAATCTGAAAGAAGATCATCAACGAAATAGAATGCCAGAGGTGCAGAACTGTGAGGCGGCATGAAATACCGCACCTTCATACCCATTTTTTCAAAATACTGATCTGTCAGAGAGTATTCGGGCTGTTCGTATTCAGAACCCAGAACCGGATGATAGTTTTCGGCTCTGTGATAGGTCCTGTTACTTGAAACGCTCAGGCAGATTACAGGCATTTTTCTAAATTTTTTCTTGTATTCATCAGAAGATACAAAGGATTTGAACAGATTCCCATGCAGGTCGCCAAAGCGATCGGGAACACTGAACTCAGAACGGGCTTTATTGTGATTCAGCAGAAGAACACTGAAATCGTAATCCCGGACGTAGGAAGAAAAATTGTTCCCGACAACACCGGGCATGCGCTCATTTCGGAGTTTATCAATAATAGATGTGCTGAGAATCTCGATTAATGGGAATGTTTCATGCTCGCCACGGAAATTGGCAACCATCTCGACAGAAATGATATCCAGCTCAACAGCATAACGATCTGCTCTGGTGTTGTCCCAATGCGCCAGTGCATTGAAACGGTTATCAATCATCTTCAGAACATTGCGCAAATTTTCCTGACGATGCGAACCTCTGGCTAGATTGGCGAAATTCGTTGTCAGGCGGGTATCATTTGACGGACAATAGTCCTCGTCAAATCGGGTTTTCTTTATATTGAATCTGAAATCCATAGTCATGTTCTGCGTGACCTTGCTATGCAGGAAATTCTCATGCCCATTATTTCGAACATTGCGAGAATTTATTTATTTTATAGTTCTGCGGCACTGCTCTGCATGCCATGTACGCCAAGAAGCGTTGCTCGTTGTTATGCCTGAGCCGTTTATTGAACAAAAATGATTTTATTTCATTTATATATGAATTTTGCTCATGAATTAAGGGACGGCAAACATTCGGTAAGAGGATCATTTTGTCCTCCTGCAGTTCCGCTTTCGCAAAATTCAGCAGCTCTCTGGTAGCCGCTCCTGAAGCAACAGCTGTGCCAGTTTGCCTTGCCACGCTTAAGGAACATGGCCAGCCCGATGTGAGCTTTCTTATGATTGATTTGCGTTATTGCGAACCGCTCAGATATCTGAGCCCCAAATCAGATCATGGGGTAGATCGGTGCCTGACCCATAACGCAATTAGATTTTATGAGAAAAATGAGGGGACCTGGTGGAGAGAGTTGGACTTTCCACAAATCGGTCATTTTCCGCAGAAAACTGCCAAAAAACCAGTGACACTCGCAAGTTAACTCAACGTCACTGACGTTCGATCCTGCTTTGGTCAGGACATAACGGAGCCTTAGAGTTTCCTCAAGGAAATCCTTATGAGGCCTGATTTTCTTTAGTGACGCTCATGCTCCCACTGACAAATAAGTCAAACATGAACTTCCTGTAATCTTTGTTAGCCTCTCAGGCACCCAATGGCCGCACCAAGGACCGGACAACGCCCTCACCCGCTTCCGTGAGCTTCCAGACCGTGATGCCCTTCTCTGGCTCATCACATTTGACCACAAGGGCCACTTGCCGAGGCTTCCCGTGATCCAGACCCGCAAGGTTCGCCAGAAGGCCATGCACACGGGCCTTATCGGTCTGCATGAGGAAACCATAGTGCCGTGAGCGCATCATGGGCTCTGCATGGACATGAAGGAGCAATTCCAGATGGCGCACGTTCAAGCCCGCATCACCTTCCTGTCTGGACGCTGCAATGGTCTGGAAGGCTCCTGCAAGCCGCTGGGTTGCTACTCGTTCGGGTGGTAGGTCAATTTGCATGGTATTCTCCTTTATAGGCTTGTGTTTGATTGTTCGTCTGTCTCAACTGTCTTCAGCACCCGCACGACAGCCGTTGGCGTCCATTTAAGGTGCCCTCGGCTCGTCTTGATGCCTCGGCTTTCCAGTTCAGACGCCACAGTCCGCAAGCTCATGCCATTGGACTGTAGTTCCTCAATCAGCGGCTTTATGGTCTGGGCGTATCGTCTGGCCTTCTCAGATGCGGCCTGACGGGCTTTTGTCTGGTCTGGTACAGGACCGCCCCGATACCCCCCCAGACTTTCCCTCGGGCCTTCGCCGCTGTTAGAGCCTGTTTTGTCCGCTCAGAGATTGTGCGCCTCTCCTGCTCGGCTACAGCCGCATAAATGTGCATCAGGAAAGGGTCCACGGATTTGCCCAGTTCAGTCACGATGAACGGGACACGCTCTGCCATCAGCCCGGCGATAAAAGCCACATCTCGACTCAGACGGTCCAGCTTGGCCACAATCACCGGACAGCCGAGCGCCTTGGCTTTCCTTAGGGTTTCCGCAAGGACCGGGCGACGGGAAAGAGCGTCAGCACCTTTGCCTGTCTCGACTTCTTCAGCCCACTCCACAATCTCAATGTCTTCAGCCTGCGCGAAGCGGGTGATTGCACTCCGTTGGGCGTCCAGTCCCAGCCCAGAGCGCCCCTGCTTTTCAGTGCTGACACGGATATAGGCAAGGGCACGGGGCATATGTACTCAATCTCCTGAACGGACGTTGTGCGGAGTGTGTACGGTTACGATTGGCGGGTTGTCAACCTCGGTCTTTGGCTTTTGCTGCTAGTGCAGCTTTGTTCGCTTCGTTGGTTTCGTGCAGAAATGTCAGGAACGGGCTTCGGCCGTGCTGTTGTCGTGCAATCCGGTCCTCAAGTATCCTCTTGGCCTCGGCTACTAGCATCTCCATTTCCTCATCAATCGCTTTTAGTTCGTCTGTCTGGTCCGTCATCATCTTCTCCACTGTTTTGTTGTTTCTCACCGTTCTGCTCCTGCACAAAAGAAGCGGACCCCTAATCCAATTGGGGGTCACGGGACTCCAAACGGGCCACCGCGAGGGCATGACGCGGTTCCGGGTTCGGTTCCAATTCGGGGGCTAAACCCCGCGTTGTTTTGTTGTTCGATCCAGACGAGCGGCGTGGGCATTTTCGGGTTTTGGGGTTTTCGGGCCGATCTCCCTATATCCGATATAGCGTGTTCGTCCGTTCAGTCTTTTCAGCCACGTCTCCCTTCCGGTCCTGTGGGTATGGTGGTTTCTCAAGGGTTTTTCGGTACTACCCCCCGCCTCTCGTTCTTTAGAAGTGTTAAATTTCAACACTAGACCATGAAAAACCCCAGTTTCTCTATGGCTCCGACCATCCCGAAGGGTTCATTTAGAAGGCCACGGCCTCCTCAAACTCATCTTTAGGCATCCGTGTCCATGCCCTCTTGGCCGCGTCTTCCATCGCGAAGGCAATGGCCCGTGCAGCCCGCTCATCCCCAGCATCGCTTGCCATCTGGACCAGCTCAAGGACCGCCTCAAGGTAGGGTCTAGCTTCCCCTTCAAAGTCCCTGAACTCTGCCTTGAATACTGGCCGCTCGTCCTCTTCCTCGGTCTCTCCTTCAGGGTCCCAGTGTGCCTTTATGACCTTGAAAACCTCCGGATGGTCTTTCTCAATCCAGTTCCGTGCCGTGAACTTTGAGACGGCCCCACCTGTCCCTTGTAGGGCGATCTGAGCATAGCTTTTGGGAGTGCCGTCCGCGCCCTTCCATTCTCCCGCTTTCAGGAACGCACTTAGGGCTGTCCGCCTGTCCTGCTTTGATGGGCGTTGGCCGTGTGTGGCATTGGATATGGAAGACCTGAGAAGTGCCTCTTTCCTCGTCATGTCCGTGATGACCGCTGGTATTAAGCCCACATCTGCTTGTCTGTACGCTGCCATGCGGTGAAAGCCCGCAATCAGGAAGCAAGCCTTCGCTCCTGAAGCCTTGTCATGAAGTCTGGCCAGTTCAACGGGCGGTAGTTCAGCCCCGGACCGGATAGCCGTCCTCAGGTCTCTTACATTGCCCGCGTTGAGTCCTGACGGGTTCTTGTCTGTCTTCGCCCGCGTCTGAAACGCCAAGTGGACGTGGAAAGCTCTCTCATTATCCGGGATCATGTGGACCTTCCCGGCCTCTAGGTTCTCCGTCAAGTGCGTCCGGCAAGTGCTGATCTTGGGGATTGCCACCCTCTTGATAGCTTTCGACCTCGTTCCCTTTGTTCTCTGGGCCAGTGTGTCCGGGTTCGTCGGGTCGCTCAAATCTCTGTTTCCTGTGTCATGCTGTTATATTTCCTACCTTCATGGTCTTCCTGTTGTTCAAGCCTTTCCTAAAGAGCGTTCCTGACCGCCTCAGGTATCCCCTTCTCCACCACCCCGAGCACAGCCCGACTGTACAAGTCCCATCCAAGGTCTTTCGCTGCATAAGTGTTCCCGGCAAGGGATATGGGTTTATGTCCTGTGAGGTGGTCGCGGACCAGTTCCGTACAGGCAGCCGCTCCGTGAGCATTGGCCTGCTCTGAGCAGGTGATGAAGCTCCGTCTGAAGCTATGAAAGTCCACAATTTTGTCGGACTCTCTTCCCAAAACGTCTCTACGAAAATCCGTGAAGCGTTGGGAAACGACATGACTACGCTTCCCTCCTGTTCCTCCGGGTTTGCACTCAGGGAACAGCGGGGCATCTGTATTTCCCTCTCCAGCTTCCTTCAGGCGTCTGGCAATGATTGGTTGCACAAGAGGATGGAGCGGTATGCGCCTGATGGAGTTCTTTGTCTTGGCTTCCTCATCGGTCACTTGGATGCCCCAGAGCTCTCCTTCAGTTCCGTCTCGGTTGAGCACCCGTCCAACGGTTAACGAAGCGAGTTCATTCAGTCTTGCCCCCGTCAGCAAGGCGAGACGCATCAGGTCACGGATAGCCGGACCCCACGCCCATCTCCGTTTCTCATCAGGGTCCGCACTTAGGAGACGGATCAGTTCATCCTCGGTGAAGGGTCGCACCTCAGTTTTCTTCTTACCAGCCTTCCGCTTGAGGCCAGCAGTCGCTCCATTCCACGGGTTGGGGCCTTTCAGAATGTGCTTCTGGATAGCAAAAGACCACATACCTTTCAGTGATGATATTCGGCAACTGACTGTCTTTGCTGCTTTATCCTGATCGTTCAGAAGCCATTCTGCAAAGCCCCCCAAGACCATCTCGGGAATATCCTCGATAACCTGAGCGCGAAGGAAGCCCATGAGGTCTTCAGGTTCCTCAAGGTCCTGAGAATGGGCCAGATAGCGAGAGAAGAGGTTAAACGCGGCCCGGTCTAGCGATATGGCGGAAGGTCCCACTTCGCTCTCCCTGTCCTTCATCCAGCGGTCCATCACCAGAGCGAACGGTGTCCGTGCACCCGTTGCTATCTCCCGGAAGCGGGTCTGATACCTTGCCCCGTCCTTTCCCGCATGGTCGAGCTTATGCGCTCTATCTTCCAGAAAGCAGTCCATACCTTCCACAACGCGATCTCTTGGGCTTTCTGAGATGCCGGTGTTCTCGTCATAGAAGTCATCAGTATCAGAAGCAGACGCGATCTTTCGCCGGGCCTCCAATGCCTCAGTTAGCATCAGTTCCTCGTCCAGCCAGTCCGGCACGTCAACACCATGAAGAGGCGCCAGTCCTGCATCCACCAGCCTCCTGTTCAGTTGCTTCCTGATTGCCTCAAGAGCGGCATCACGAAGCCTCAGGGCGTCCTTATGTGTGCGTGTCTGGAGCGATTTGAGGATGTCTTTTCGGGTTCCTGTCCGGGAGCCCAGAACCTCACCGGCATCCTGCCAGCGGTCTTTCGGGATGATGAAGCGGACATAATAGAGTCCATCCCGTTGTGTCAGATTAGCCATATCCATGCCGCCTTCTATCAACGAAGGCAGGACCGAGCCATAGCATCAAGGTGACGCTAGACCAGTGACGCAGCGTTAACCTGACGTGACGCTAGCTTTGGCTAAGTGCTTGTTTTTCTTAGGAAAGAGAGGACCTGGTGGAGAGAGTTGGATTCGAACCAACGTAGGCGTACGCCAGCGGATTTACAGTCCGCCCCCTTTAGCCACTCGGGCACCTCTCCGGGTCGGCGGTTGGGATATGGCGGATTGACGGCTATGTCAATCGCCTGTTGTCGATTATATGCTTTTTTATGGCCAGAAGATCTCCCTCCCGTTCCGCTCCCGACCGTTCCACGGATCGCTCCTCCCCTTCCACCGGCAGTGCCGATCACGGTACCCATATGTCTGGAGGCCGCACCAGAGAACGGGGCGGCCGTTCCGGTCGTGGTGGTGCCACAAGCTCCGGTCCCGGTTACTGGATTTACGGACACCACGCCGTGCAGGCGGCTTTGGCCAATCCTGAGCGTGTCATCCACGACTTTCTGGCCACGCGCGAAGCCGCAGCTTCTTTCGGCAATGCGTCCCGCAAACCGCAGATCGTGGACCGTGAGCGGCTGGACCGCCTCTGTGAGCGTGATGCCGTGCATCAAGGCGTCTGCCTGCGGGTCGAGCCTCTGGAAACGCTGGCCATCCCGGACATCGTCGAACGGACCGGTCCGGTTCTGGTGCTCGATCAGGTGACGGATCCGCGCAATATCGGCGCGATCCTGCGATCCGCCGCAGCCTTCGGAGCCGCTGCTCTTCTCGTGCAGGATCGCAATGCGCCGCAGGAAAGTGGTGCCATGGCGAAGGCCGCGTCGGGCGCGCTCGACGTTGTGCCGATCCTGCGTGAGGTCAATCTCTCCCGTGCCTTACAGGCGCTTCAGGCCGAGAATTTCTGGGTCGTGGGACTGGATGCCGGGGGCACACGACTGGATGGCAAGAGCTTTGCCGGGCGCCGCGTGGCGCTAGTGCTTGGAGCCGAAGGCGCCGGGCTGCGTCGTCTGACGCGCGAGACCTGCGACGAAATCGCCAGTGTTTACATGCCCGGCGACATGGAGAGCCTGAACGTCTCCAATGCCGCGGCCGTAGCACTCTACGAACTGGTCCGCCCGGTCTGAACGGGCAGCTTCCGGGAGCAATGTCTGCTCCCGGAAAGACCTGTTTCAGTCAGAGCGGGACGTGGCGAACGGATAGTCCGTGTATCCTTCCGGTCCCTGACTGTACCAGGTCTTGATATTGTCAGGCTGAAGCGCAATCCCCTTGGCGAAGCGTTCTGGCAGGTCCGGGTTGGAGATGAACTTCCGACCGAAGGCAATTGCATCGGCCTTTCCTTCTGCCAGCGCCGCCTGTGCTTCCTCAAACGTGTAGTCCTGATTGAGCACCAGCGGACGCAGGAACACCTTGCGGATCTGCGGTGACAGTTTTGGCTGGTCCGTTTTTCCGAATGTCCCGTTAGGTCCGGGTTCGCGCAGTTCGAGCCAGGCAACGCCCAGATCCTGAAGCAGCTTTGCAGCCGGTACGAAGACCGTCTCCGGCGCGCTGTCGATGCAGCCCTGCGTGTCACCATTGGGAGACATGCGCACACCGGTCCGTTCAGCACCAACAGCGGCAATGACACGTTCGACTACCTGACGCAGGAAGCGTGTGCGGTTTTCGGGGCTGCCACCATATTCGTCAGTGCGTTTGTTCGTGCCGTCTTTCAGGAATTCGTCGATCAGATAGCCATTGGCGGCATGGATCTGCACTCCGTCGAAACCGGCACGGATCGCATTGCGGGCAGCATTCTCGTAGTCGCCCAGAATACGGCTGATATCTGCTGCATCAATGGCCCGGGCCTGTTCGAAAGGCTTTTTGCCTTCGTAGGTATGGACTTCGCCCGGAGCCGTGGTCGCAGAAGACGAGACCGGCTGTGTCCCGGTCACGGAGGAATGGACCATGCGCCCCATGTGCCAGAGCTGGCAGACGATCTTGCCGCCCTTGGCATGGACCGCCTCCACAACCGGTTTCCAGGCCTCGACCTGCTCATCCGTCCAGATACCCGGAGCGAATGGCCAGCCCAGACCTTCGCGGGAAATGCCTGTAGCTTCGGTGATGATCAGCCCGGCACTGGCACGCTGGCCGTAATATTCCGCCATGAGCGGGGTCGGAACCGCTTCTTTCGTGGCACGTCCGCGTGTCAGCGGCGACATCACGATACGGTTCTTTGCGTGAATGGGACCGAAATCAATGGGATCAAAAAGCGTTGGCATTATCTGTCTCCTGCAACCAGGTCATCCTGTTGTTCGATAACACCCGAACAAAGCAACTGTTGCGATAAAACCTCAGGAAAGGGATAAGAACGCCATGGCTGCCTGTGACCATCCCGCCCCCGAGACGTTTGAACTGACCGTGGTATTGCGGGCCCTCGCCGATCCCGCGCGGCTGGACATCGTGCGGCATCTGGAGCGCGTCGGGGAGGCAAACTGCGCCACGCTGATCGGGACACGGCCCAAATCCAGCATGTCGCATCATTTTCAGGTGCTTCGGGAGAGCGGGATCCTGCGGACGCGGATCGAAGGCGTCCAGCACCGCAATTCCCTGCGCCGCGAGGAACTCGACGAGCGGTTCCCCGGGCTACTGGCGGCTATCCTCAGCGCGCCTTAAAGCAGGTTTCAGTTCCTGCGCCAGATCTGCTCATGGATGCAGGTTGCAAAGATCAGCCAGACGAAGAACGGCACCTGCATTGAGGCCGCCTTGCAGTCCACCTTGTGTGCCGTGCAGATCGAGGCACCGGACGTCATGATCAGGCCAATGCAGATCGCAAGACCGGTCCCAAGCTGGCGCTTGCGGAACACGAAGAACGGGAAGCCCGCCACGCCTGCGACACACAGTGCCCACAGAACAAGCGCCGCAGTCCGGCAACAGGACTTCTCGGCCCGCAGCAGCCGGTAACCCGACCAGGCCAGCAGCCCGTCGAGCACAGTCCAGATCACGGCATAGGCCGGACCAGGCGGATTGAAATGCGGCTTGTTCAGATGTTCGTACCAGCGGCGGGTCGCTTTATCATCAGCCGGGCTGATTTCCCTGGCTGCGTACTGAACCCCGAACACCGTGCCGGCCGCCACGACCGCATCAATCAGACGTCCCATAATCCCTGATCCTTCATAAATCCTGCTGCCCTAACGCGGCAGCAGGGCTCACGGTTCAGGGAGACGGGGACGCAGATGGGACAGGCGTCCCAAAATCGAGCTCGGCGGCGATCTTGCCGGCTTCCGGATTCCACAGCAGGACACGGTCACTGCCCGCACCACTCAGCGTCACCGCCATCAGACCATCCGGACGGGCCGTGACCGCCGTGATGTGCTCGCCCGCGCCAAGCGGAAGCGCCAGACGCGAAAAGCCGCCATCAGCCAGCGGTACGGTCGCCGTGACGCTCGGGCGGGGATGCAGAAAACGGTAGGCAATCACGCCGATCAGTCCGAAGACGGCCGCGATGATCAGCACGCCCATCAAAATTACGGCGGCCAGAAGCGCTTTTGGCGTCTGCGACTCGCTGTTCGCCATTTCCTCGGCTACACCCTGTGTCATGTCTGATCCTATTTCCCCATTCCGCCTTGTTGTCGATGCATCCACGGCTGGCCAGAGGGCCGACCGGGCGCTGGCGGACGCCATCGGCACGGTTTCCCGCTCCCGGGTCAAGGCCCTGATTGAAAGCGGCAATCTTTCCGTCAATGGAAAGACGGTCTGCGAGCCCGCGGAAACGCTGCGCGACGGTATGGAAATAGTGCTGACATTCCCGGCTCCCACCCCTGCCCGGCCGGTCGCCGAGCAGATCCCGCTCAATATCCTGTACGAGGACGACGATCTGATCGTGCTCGACAAGCAGGCCGGGCTCGTCACCCACCCTGCCCCGGGGAACGAGACCGGCACGCTAGTTAATGCGCTGCTCGGGCATTGTGGGGAAGGATTCGAGGGCATTGGCGGCGAGAAACGTCCGGGAATCGTGCATCGTTTGGACAAGGATACGTCCGGCCTGATGGTCGTGGCCAAGACGGCGATGGTCCATAACGCGCTGTCGGACGCCTTTGCCGCCCGTAACATCGACCGCGCTTATCTGGCCCTTGCCTGGGGGCTGCTTCCTGCCGAGGGCGAGTTCGACGGCAATATCGGCCGCGACAAGCGGGATCGCAAACGCATGGCGGTCGTGGGCAGCGGCGGCAAGGTCGCCCTGACACGGTTCAAGCTGATCGAACCCTATCAGGCCGCCGTCTCCCTGATTGAATGTCGCCTGGCCACTGGACGGACCCATCAGATCCGTGTTCACCTTTCGAATGCAGGCCACCCCCTGCTGGGAGACCCGGTCTATCTGCGCCGGATTCCCGCAGCGGCGCGGGGTCTGTCGCAGGATGCGAAGGAAGCGGCCCTTGATTTCCCCCGTCAGGCGCTCCATGCGACCCGACTCGGATTCATCCATCCGCGGACAAAAAAGCAGCTTTCTTTCGAAACAGCCCCTCCCGAAGACTTCCAGGCCTTGAAAAAGCGACTGATCGGCTAAACCTTCAAAGGCCATTGACTTTTTTGGCTGAGCCTGTCATAAACAACTCATCCGACGAGCTGACGCGCCGCCGGAATGGATCGTACCACCAGAGGTCGCCCAGTCCGGGGGCTGACGGTCGGGGACGTGAAAGTCCTTCCCAATGCGTCACCTGGGTCAGACGGAACTATCCCGTCGCCGGTCCGTATGAGTCTCCATCTCATCCGGATGCGGGTTAAGCCCCGGGCGAAAGGAGTCGAAGATCATGGCATCCCCAGCCGTCATTTCAGTGGGTCCCGAGAACAATCTCACCCGCTACCTTCAGGAAATCCGCAAGTTCCCGCTGCTGACGCCGCAGGAAGAGCTTGATCTCTCCCGGCGCTGGCGCAAGGACGAAGATACGAGCGCGGCACACCGCCTCGTCACCTCCCATCTGCGTCTCGTGGCCAAGATCGCCATGGGTTACCGTGGGTATGGCCTGCCGGTGAACGAACTCATCAGCGAGGGCAATATCGGCATGATGCAGGCCGTGCGCCGGTTTGATCCGGAGCGTGGCTTCCGTCTTGCCACCTACGCCATGTGGTGGATCCGTGCCGCCATGCAGGAATATATCCTGCATAGCTGGTCGCTGGTGAAGATGGGCACGACCGCCGCGCAGAAGAAGCTGTTCTTCAACCTGCGTCGCCTCAAGGGGCAGATGCAGGCCATTGATGACGGCGATCTGAAGCCCGAACAGGTCAATTCCATTGCAACCACGCTCGGCGTGCCGGAGCAGGACGTGGTTTCGATGAACCAGCGTCTGGCTGCGCCCGACCACAGCCTCAATGCGCCGCTGCGCATCGACGGTGAAGGCGAGTGGCAGGACTGGCTCGTGGACGATCACGAGAACCAGGAACAGACCTACGCCGCATCCGAAGAGTTCACGGGCCGCAAGGCCCTGCTTGATCAGGCCCTGATGACGCTGAACGAGCGTGAGCGTCATATCCTGAGCGAGCGCCGCCTGAAGGAAGAGCCTTCCACGCTGGAAGAACTCTCCCATCACTATCATGTCTCGCGTGAGCGTATCCGCCAGATCGAGGCCCGCGCGATGGAGAAGCTTCAGAAGGCCATGGCCGCCGAAGTGGAACATCGCCGCCGCGAAAACGGTCTTCAGGCCTGAGTTGACACAGTCTCCGGGAAACCCCGCTGAAGTTCTGCTTCAGCGGGGTTTTTCATGTCAGGACATTGGCGGCTGACCGTTGGAGGCTGATGTGCCACCATCCACGGCGACCGTGGCACCCGTGACAAACCCGGCCTCCGGGCTGGCCAGAAACACGATTACCGGCGCCACATCCTCAGGCTCACCCAAGCGGCCGAGCGCCGTACGTTCGATGAAACGCTTCGCCTTTTCCGGATCCTCCACCAGCGCCTTGCCCATGGCCGTGCGGCACAGCCCTGGATTGACTGCATTGACGCGGATTCCATACTTCCCCAGATCCAGCGCCAGAGAGCGCGTCAGATTGACCGCGCCGCCCTTGGCCGCGTTATAGGCCGGGAAATTCCAGTCCGCGCCCATGCCGGAAATCGAAGCCACATTGACGATGTTACCCTTCGTCTTCTTCAGATGCGGAATGGCCATCCGTGAACAGTAGAAAATGCTGCTCAGATCAATGCCGATGACCCGGCTCCAGGTTGCATTGTCAATCTCGTCCGGCTGTCCGGGAACGGCGATGCCTGCGTTGTTCACCAGCACATCAAGCTGCCCGAAATGCCCGATGGCAATGCCCGATGGCACGGCTGAACATCTGCTCGACCGCCTCCGGATCGGACACGTCGCATGTGATGGCAAGAGCATTGTCGGCGAACTGCTCTGCAACCGATTTCAGTGTCTCCGCATCCTTGTCCACCAGAACAACACTGGCGCCTTTTTCGTGAAACCGTGTTGCCGTTGCCTTGCCAAAGCCCGAAGCGGCTCCGGTGACGATTACGGTTTTGCCTGCAAAGTCTTTCACGGACATGCTCCCCTGTCTGTTGCATCGGACAGGAAAACGATGCTGCGTCTTCCTGCTTACGCCATTACAAGACGCTTCACGCAGGCCGGGTTCTGTGCTGTCAGGGTTCTTGACCGGGGAATGTCCAGATATTCATCTATGGTGAACTCAGGCCTGCCAGACCGGAAGAAATCCATGACCAGAGCCCCGCGCATGATCCAGTCCATCGAACGCTCCGCCGCGATCCTTGAGATCATCGCGCAGGAAGGCGGCGGGGCACGGCTTCAGGATATCGCTGCAATTTCAGGCATCGGAAAAACCACGGCCCACAACATCCTCCAGACGCTCACGCAGCTCGGCTACGTCCAGCGGAGGCCGGGAGACATGCGCTATCATCTGGGTGGCCGCGTGCTGAACCTCTCCCGCATTGCCGGTGACGATCACGTCCTGCGCACTCGGACGCGTCCCGCCCTTGAAGCTATTGCGAAAGACAGCGGTGCGACGGTGTTTCTCGGTGTCCCAAGCGGGGACAAGGTTGCCTATCTCGACATTCTCAATCCCCATGATCCCGACATGGCCAACGCACTGATGCAGGAGCGTGAGACACTGGAAGGCTCCGCCGTGGGGCTGGTCTGGGCCGACGCGTTCTCAGCACCCGCACCCATGCCCTCGACGGCGACAGCCTCAGCCGCATCGAGGATGTCAGGATCAAGGGTTATTCCCTCGACCTTGAGACATTCCGGCCCGGCTAGAACGCCGTGGCCATTCCCTGGCGCGAGAACGGCGAAGTCCGAGCGAGCATCTGTGTCAGCGGACCAGCCGAAACCCTTCCGCGTCATCGCCTGATCCATCTGAGCTGGATGATGATGAAGCAGGTTGAAAAGGCGCAGGTTCAACAATGCTGGACAAATTGATTTTTCACGAATTTGCCAATTTCATCCTCTGACGACACCGATAGTCTCCGCCATTTCCTCCGCGAAACAGGCCGAGACCATGAAACTTTCCATTGCCACCACCATGCTGGAAGCTGCCCATGCCGAGGCGGCACGCCTGAACGTCGCCGTCTGCATCTCCATTCTCGATGAGGGCACCTGGCCCATGGCCATGATCCGCATGGACGGAACCCCTCTGGGCGCCATCGAGGTCGCCACCAAGAAAGCGCGCACTTCCGTCCTGTTCCAGATGGACAGCGTCGATTTTGCCGAGGTCGGCAGCCCCGGCGGTAAAGCCTACACACTCGAAAATACCAATGGCGGTCTTACGAGCTTCGGTGGTGGCGTTGTACTGAAAGCCGCAGACGGTTCCATCCTTGGTGCCATTGGCGTATCAGGCGCCAGCGTTGATGAAGACATCGCCATAGCGCGTGCCGGCGCCGCAGCACTCAGCACCTGATCTGACATCCCATCAATGGTCCCCCCTCATGACGACTGACACCATGACCGCGCCAGACGCCACGATACAGATTTCCGCGCCGCATGGCCGGACAGCCGCCCTCCTGACTCTCACCTTCGGCACATTCGTCGTCGGCACGGGAGAGTTCGCCATCATGGGCATGCTTCCAGAGTTCGCCCACTCCCTGGGCCTGTCTCCCGCCGAGGCCGGATATGCCGTTACGGCCTATGCGCTCGGCGTGGTCATCGGCGCCCCGCTGATCACGATCCTCGGTGCGCGGCTGTCACGCCGGGAGCTGCTCCTGCTTCTGCTGATCCTGTTCTGCTTCGGAAACATGCTCAGCATCGCCATGCCAACGCCCGGACTGGTTGAAGTCGCACGCTTCATCACCGGCCTGCCCCACGGGGCACTGTTCGGGATTTCGGCACTGGTCGCCGCTTCCATGGTGGAACGCTCAAGGCGCGGCTGGGCGGTCGGGCGCGTACTGTCCGGCATTGCGATCTCAACCCTGATCGGCGCGCCCTTTTCGACCTTTGCCGCCAATCATTTCGGCTGGCGGATGGCCTATCTGATCATCGGGATCTTCGGGTTCGTGACGTTTCTCGGCGTCTGGCGCTACATCCCGGCCGACACCCCCAACCGCAAAAACTCGCCTCTGCGGGAAGTGACCGCCATCGGCAATACGCAGGTCCTGCTGACCCTGCTGACGGCCGCCATCGGCTTTGGCGGCATGTTCGCGATCTACACTTATCTGACCAGCGTGCTTCAGAACGTCACGCATGTTCCGGAATGGCAGGTCATGCTGTTCATGGTGATCTGGGGCTTCGGGATGCTCGCAGGGGCCAATATCGGTGCCTGGATCGTGGACCGGAACCTCGATATCGCAGCTCTTCTGGCGCTCGCAGGAAGTGCCGTGGTCATGATGGCCTTCCCCGTCCTGCTCCATAACGGTCCGGCGCTGATGGTGGATGTCTTTCTGGTCCCGGCCTTCGTAAATGCCCTTGGCCCGGCGCTTCAGACCCGCCTGATGGATTTTGCAGGCGATGCGCAGACACTGGCCGCTTCGCTGAACCATTCCGCGTTCAACATCGCCAATGCGCTGGGGGCCTCTTTAGGTAGTGTCCTGCTGGCCCACCAGCTCGGCTATGGCTCACTCGGCTTCGGCGGGGCGATCCTCTCGGCGTCCGGACTGCTCGTCTATCTTCTCGCGATGCTGGTGCTCAGGCGGAGCGGACAGATCGAAACCCGCGGCGCAATCGACTGAGCGTCGCACAACCGGATCAGTAGTACATGCTGCTCCCATGTCTTGGAGGAGACAGCAGCATTCCAGCGGGACGCCCGCTGCGGATGGGATCTCCGGTCGAAGGCGGAGCAGGCGGTTTCGGGGGCTGGTTGTACGCCTGACACCCAGCGAGACTGCACAGCAGGCAACAGCCTGACAGGAACTTCCTCAACATCCGCCTTCCCTTGCAAAGCGCATAAAAAAAGCCGGGAAGGTGCCCCTTCCCGGCTTTTGTCTTATTCGAGCCCCAGATCGTGGCCCGCAGAGCGAAGCACCTCAATCCCCGGAAGGATTTTGCCCTCCAGCCATTCGAGGAAAGCGCCCCCTGCCGTGGAGACATAGGTCATCTTGTCCACAACGCCGGCATGACGCAGGGCCGAGACCGTGTCACCACCACCGGCGATCGTCTTGAGCTTGCCTTCTTCCGTAAGCTGCGCGGCATACTGCGCAACCTCGACCGTCGCCTTATCGAATGGCGCGATCTCGAATGCACCAAGCGGGCCGTTCCAGACCAGCGTCTTGAGCGTGTCCAGACGGTCCCGGATCAGCTCGACCGTACGCGGACCGGCATCAAGGATCATGGCATCGTCCGGGACTTCGCCGATCAGGCAGGTCTCGGTCGGGACATTGGCCTTGAACTCACGCGCCACGACGGCATCGACGGGCAGGACGATCTCGCAGCCTTTTTCCTGCGCGAGATGGGCGATCTTGCGCGCCGTCTCGTGCATGTCGGCTTCCTGCAGGGACTTGCCCACATTCATGCCTTCAGCCGCCAGGAACGTGTTGGCCATCGCGCCCGTGATGAACAGCGTGTCCACCTTCTCGATGACATTCCCGATAAGGTCGAGCTTCGTCGAGATCTTGGAGCCGCCGATGATCGCACCGACCGGACGCTCCGGATTTTCCAGAGCGGCGGACAGGGCGCTCAGTTCGGCCTGCATCAGACGTCCGGCGAAGGACGGCAGATCGCGGGCCACGCCTTCGGTCGAGGCATGGGCACGGTGCGCGGCCGAGAACGCGTCGTTGACGAAGATATCGCCATTCTGCGCCAGAGCCTTGGCGAACTGCGGATCATTGGCCTCTTCACCCGCATGAAAGCGCGTGTTTTCGAGAACGATGATATCGCCGTCGGCCATGGCACCCACAGCCGCTTCCACGGCCGGACCGACACAGTCGGCCACGAAACCGATCGGCTGGCCGAGGATCTGGCCAAGCTTCAGCGCGATCGGACGCAGGGACATGGCCGGGACGACCTGGCCCTTCGGGCGGTCGAAATGGCTGAACACCACGACGCGCGCGCCCTTGTCAGCGAGTTCGCGGATGGTAGGGGCAACCCGCTGCAGACGAGTGTCATCGGTGATGACGCCGTCATGCATCGGAACGTTGAGGTCGGCGCGGACCAGCACGCGCTTGCCGCGTGCGTCCACACCATCAAGGGTGCGGAAGGCCATCACTCAGAGACTCCCGAACAGGGCGGCCGTGTCGGCCATGCGGTTGGAGAAGCCCCACTCGTTGTCGTACCAGGCGCAGATGCGCACCAGCTTGCCGCCATCGACCAGAGCGGTCTGCGTGGCATCGAAGATGGAGGATGCGACGTCATGGTTGAAGTCTGAGCTCACCAGCGGGGCCGTGTTGTAAGCCAGGATACCCTTGAGCGGGCCTTCCGAAGCGGCGGCGCGGACTGCCTCGTTCACCGCTTCGACGGAGGCCGGGGCGTTCTGGGGCACGAAGTCCAGCGAGACGAGCGAGACGTTCGGCGTCGGCACGCGGATGGCGGTGCCGTCCAGCTTGCCCTTCAGATGCGGGAGGACCAGACCGACGGCCTTGGCAGCACCCGTAGATGTCGGGATCATGTTCAGGGCAGCGGCGCGGGCGCGGCGCGGATCCTTGTGCAGGGTGTCCACCGTGCGCTGGTCGCCCGTGTAGGAATGGATCGTGACCATGTAGCCACATTCGATTCCGAAGGCCTTGTCCAGAACGGACGCCACGGGAGCGAGGCAGTTCGTGGTGCAGGACGCGTTGGAGATGATCTTCATGTCCGGCGTCAGAACGTCGTTGTTCACGCCATACACGATCGTCGCATCAACATCCGTTGCCGGAGCGGAAATCAGGACGCGCTTCGCACCGGCTTCCAGCAGGGCAGACGCCTTTTCGCGAGACGTGAACAGACCCGTGCATTCCATCGCCACATCGACGCCCTGGAAGGGAACCTGTGCCGGGTTGCGCTCGGCGGACACCTTGATCGGGCCATAGGTGCGGCCATTGGCTTCGATGATCAGGGTGTTGCCCTCGGCGCGGACCGTTCCCGGAAGACGGCCGTGGACGCTGTCATGGGCCAGCAGATGTGCGTTGGCCTCGACCGAGCCCAGATCGTTGATGGCGACAACCTCAACATCCGTCCGTCCGCTCTCGATGATGCCACGCAGCACCAGCCGTCCGATCCGCCCGAAGCCGTTGATCGCGATTTTTACAGCCATGACCTGCCCTACTCCGTTCCTTGAAAACTCGGGCATCTTCCATAGCACCGCCACAGCGGAGCAACAGGGGGCATCAACAGTTTTTCATGAAGTTGACTTTATAATCTTGCTCAAAGCCTCCGTTCCTGCGACGGTTCCGCGCGATATGGCACCTTTTGTCCGACATTTCCGTTCGCCGCGGGGTCCTGCGCCCGGTCCGCCCTCTTGATGGGAGGGCTGCTGCTGGCTGTGCCCCTGCTCTCGGGGTGCAAGCTGCTGGACCAGCGCACGTTCAACCCGAATGCGGGCAAGCCGCCTCACCCCTATATTCCGCCCGCCCCCCCGGCTCCGCCGCCGCATGCCCCGTTCCTATCGGTTTCCGAGGGAACCCCGGAATCCGAATATGGCCCCATCGTCGAGCGTGCTGCGAAGGCCGCCCTATCACGCAAGCCGAACGTGCTTTTCATCGTGCAGGCCTTTGCCCCGCCGCAGCCGACCCCGGACGCTCAGGCGCAGGCCCTGACGGACGTGACCAATCATCTGGCCGCTCTGGTCGCAGCACATCTTGCCAAAGCCGGCGCCCAGCCCATCCAGATTGAAATGCACGCCACGACCGATCCGTCAGCCGCCAAGCCTTTCGTCCGCGTCGACGTCCGCTAAGGGTCAGAACAGCCGAGGCAAAAGCAGCCCCAGCGCCACGCCAACCGCGAGCAGGATCAACCCGTTGCGCAGACGTGTTCCGATCGGGGTCCGCTCCGGCACGACAGTCTGCGTCACGCTGTCGCGCAGGGCGACCATTTCTTCCTGTTGCGCCCGGGCTTCTTCCTGTTCCTGCCAGACCCGGCCGCTCATGCGTCGGATGTAATGCCCGGCATCAGCGGGCGTTGTTGCGGCATGGTCCACGACGCGCTCGGCCAGGGTCCGGTTCGCCGTATGGCCCAGCCCCAGAACGCGATGCGCGGGACAGACGGCCAGCGCTTCCAGCACCTGCGGGTTTTCGAACACCACGAAATCGGACACGTCCCCGCCCCCGCGGATCAGGACGATGATGTCTTCCCGACAGGTCCGGATTGCCTCTGCCAGACGGCCGGGATCATTCATGGCCGTGGGCAGGCTTCGCACACGTTCCGGGCGGCAAGCCCCACCGAGGGCCTGAAGGAAATCCTCGGCCACCAAGGCGCTGGACGCCGCTGAATGGATCAGCAGGAGCCGAGCATCCGGCCGCGTGGGATAGGGATGAAACGCGCAGGGCAGTCCGCGCAGGACGTCCAGAACGGAACGCTCGACGCGTTCGATTTTCTGGCGGCCGGGATCGTGAAGTTCCACGGCCACGACCTCGAAGCGCAGCACGACCTGCCCGCGATACTGTCGGGCGCGCAGCATGCCGGTAACATGGACATGATCGCCGGGGCCCACTTCCGCCCGCGCCAGAATGGATTTCTGCACTTCGAGAGCCAGGGTGGTCCCGAACTGCGGATCGGTCAGGGGGAGCTGATAATATTTGGGATAGGCATTAGGCGCGGCATCGCCGAGCTGTCCCGCCACGACCAGCGGAAAGCCCCATTCATCGAAAGCGGCACAGATCTCATCCAGCCGGGCAGAGAACAGGTCCTGCACCTGAAGCGGAGAGAGGACTGTCAGTGTTGTTGTATCTCCCGCCGCGGAAGATGAGCGGGAGCGTCTCGGAAAAGCGTCCATTCGTTACCATATGGAGAAAGAACAAATGTTCTTACAGGGGGCTGAGGCCCTCTCACGCGATTTTTTGCCTGTTTTTCAGAAGGTTGTGGGCTGGTGAGCCGATTTGATCCCGAAGAGCTGTTCGAACGTCTTGCCCGGTCCCGGTTCCGCACCCGCTTTCATCTGGACGATCAGGCCCGACTCTATCTCGAAAGCCGGGGCCTTGATGCCGTCATGGAGCATGGAGCGGCCTTTATTGCCGAACGTCTGGCTCCGGCCCATCCGCCCCGCGATGGCAAGCAGACGCCCATGCGCGGTCATCCGGTCTTTATCGCGCAGCATGCCACCGGTGCGTGCTGCCGGAGTTGCCTGTCCAAATGGCATGGCATGGCGCCGGGAAAGGCGCTGACGGCGGAGCAGCAGGCGCAGATCCTGCTTGTGCTGCGAAGCTGGATCGAGCGGGACTTTGGACGGACCGTGCCCAGCACCCCGGCTCAGGGGGCGCTCTTCTAAAGGCTCAGTCCGGCTGACGGCGCGGCACAAACCGCTCCGCCAGGAAGATCAGCAGGAGTGCCGCCGCACCCAGCACGATCTGCGAACGCGTTTCGGGCTGGATCAGCATGGCGATCAGCGTGCACCCAATCAGCACCAGAGCCGCATAGGCCTTCCAGGGCGATTCCGGCACAATTTTCAGGCGTCCCGCCACGATCATGGTGTTGTTGAACACCATGAACCCGCCCGTAAGACTGACTAGCAGGCCGAAGATCAGCGTCGGCGAGAGCACGGCCACGGCGGCCACCAGAATGGACGCCATCGCACTGACCAGAATGGCGCGGCGGGGAAGTTTCGTGAACGCATCCACCGTCAGGAACGAACCCGGCGCAGAGCCGGACTCCGCCAGTTCGTACAGGATGCGGGACGTCACATAGATCCCGGAATTGAGGCTGGAGAGGGCTGCGGTCATCACCACGACCGCCAGCGCCACATCCGCGAACGGGACATGCAGCCGGTGCAGCACCAGCAGGAACGGGGAATAGCCCGACACCACATCGCTCCAGGGCACCAGACACAGCACGAGCGCAATGGAGACGAGATAGAACCCGCCGATCCGCAGCGCGATGGAGCGCGTGGCGCGGACGATGTTCTGCTCGGTATTGTCGGATTCAACGGCCGCAACGGTGGAGATTTCGCTGCCGCCCATCGAGAACAGGATGGTCGGGATCACGGCCAGAAGCGCCAGCCAGCCATGCGGCAGCAGCCCCCCATGCGCAAACAGGTTGTCATGCACGGGAATGGGACGGCTCAGCAGCGCCCAGATGCCGATGCCGATGAAGCAGACGATTGCCAGAACCTTGATGGCGGAGAACCAGTATTCGAACTCGCCATAGCCCTTGACGGACATGAGGTTCACGCCCGTCATCAGCGTCATGATGAGGATTTCCAGCACGGCATAGGGCAGCGGAATATAGGGCGCGAGCATCGTCGCTACCGCAATGACTTCCACGGCGATCGCGATGATCCAGGTCAGCCAATACGCCCAGCCGGCGACGAAGGCCGCGCGGTTGCCGAGCGCATACTGGATCTGCCGCAGGAACGACGCGCGGCCCGGCACCTTCAGTGCCAGATCGCGCATCATCAGATTGACCAGGAACACCAGCGTTCCGGCAAGCGCATAGGACAGCAGCACCGCAGGGCCACCCAGCGAGAGTGCCGCGGACGCCCCGATGAAATATCCCGCCCCGATCACCCCTCCCAGGGCGATCATGACGACATGGCGCGTACGCAGACTGTGGGCAAGCTGGTCGGGCTGGCTCATGGACAAGGGGTTTCCTGCTGTGGACGGGAGAGGCGTTTTAAAAGAAGGACGCTTCAGACCGGAAGGTCCCTGTTGTCCGCCAGGGTTTCCATAGTCATGTACGAGGTGATGGCATCAAGCTCCACCTTGCTGATGATCTGCTGATAGACACGATCGAAATCGTTCATGTCGCAGGCCACCACCTTCAGAAGATAATCGTATTCACCCGCGATCCGATAAAAATCAACTATGTTCGGTATCGAACCGACCACCTTGCGGAATGTCTCGAACCATTCGCGCGAATGATGACGTGTGCGCATCAGCACAAAGACCGTCAGGGTCAGGCCCAGCGCGGAGGCGTTGAGCCGCACCGTATCATGGGCGATCACGCCGTCCTCGCGCAGGGCGTTCAGCCGCCGCCAGCAGGCATTCTGCGACAGGCCGACCTTCTCGGCGAGTTCACGCTGGGAGGGGGTGCCCTGCTTTTGCAGGATTCTCAGGATCGCCCTGTCCGTCTGATCGAGTTTTCTGGCCATATCGCATCATATGACCACAAAAAGGATTTTTCATCCTCAAAAAAGCAGCGGTTTTCACTCTTTCCGTCGGTCTATCGTCCTTCCATTACGCAGGGCCATCACGGACGGGGGGAACATCGCGCCATGGAAACGATCGGCAATCTCGACAACAGCACCGCCATTCTCGAACAGTTCGAGCAGACGCTGCGCAATAACGGGCTGGCCGCACTCGCCAAGGGCGTGATCGGGGATGGCGCGAAGTTCTCGACGCCGTTCGGCACGCAGTCCCTGCTCTATGCCGATTATGTTGCCTCGGGCCGCGCACTGAAGCAGATCGAGACGTTCATCATGGACGAGATCCTGCCATTCTACGCCAACAGCCATACCGAAGCGTCTTTCTGCGGCGCCTACATGACGCGCCTGCGCAACAGCGCCCGCGCCATGATCGCCCAGTTCTGCCATGCCCCCTCCCCCGATTTCACGACCATCTTCATGGGCAATGGCGCCACGGCCGGGCTGAACCGCCTTGTCCATCTGCTGGAAATTCCGGCCCTGTGCGAAGCGGGAAAGCGCCCGACTGTTTTCATCGGCCCTTACGAGCATCACTCCAACATCCTGCCCTGGCGTGAGAGCGGTGCGGAGATTGTCGAAATCCCCGAAGCCGCCGAAGGTGGACCGGATCTGGGTGTTCTGGAACAGACGCTAAAGGCCTGCCCGGCGGATCGGCTGAAGATCGGTTCCTTCTCGGCTGCATCCAACGTGACGGGTATTTTGACGGATGTGAATGCCGTCACGGCCCTGCTCAAGCGTTACGGAGCGCTGTCCATCTGGGATTATGCCGGGGCCGGGCCGTACTGTCCGATCGACATGCAGCCCGGCACACCGTTTGAAAAAGATGCGGTCGTTGTGTCCTGCCACAAGTTCATCGGTGGCCCGGCAGCGTCCGGCGTGCTGATCGTGCGCAATGCCGCCATGCCCCGCACGACGCCTGTCCTTCCGGGCGGCGGCACAGTACGTTTCGTCTCGCCTTGGAACCACGATTACACCGCAAACCTCGCCGCACGCGAAGAAAGCGGGACGCCGAACGTGATCGGGGATATCCGCGCGGCGCTGGCGTTCATCGTCAAGGACGTCATCGGTGAGGCGTACATGGCGCAGCGCAATGCCGAACTCCGCGCGCGGGCCGTGAAGGCCTGGGGCACCAACCCGGCGATCGAGATCCTTGGCCATCCGACCGCCGATGCCCTTCCGATTTTCTCGTTTCGCATCCGCGATGTGAAGAATAGTGGCTTCATTCACCAGCAGCTTTTCACACGCATGCTGTCGGATCGTTACGGCATTCAGGTCCGCGGTGGCTGTGCCTGCGCGGGGCCGTATGCGCATCGTCTGCTGGGAATTGACGAGGATGAATCCGGCCTGATCCGCAGCGCCATTCTCTCGGGTCAGGAAATCGAGAAGCCCGGCTGGACGCGCCTGAATTTCAGCGTGCTGATGGATGATGGCAAGGTCGAGCGCATCCTGAACGCCGTCAATGAACTCGCCAGCAATCCCTGCGAGACGGCGGCGCAGTATGACTGCGACATCACCACGGCGCGTTTTCGTCCGAAAGCCGCTGCCTGAAACAGGCCGCGAACACGGTCTCAGAACAGATAGGCGATCTTCATGTAATAGGCGTTCGTTTCCGCCACGTTGCGCCCTTCGACGGAATGGGAATAGCGCGGC
Organism: Gluconobacter roseus; assembly: GCF_046058915.1. Taxonomy (GTDB): domain Bacteria; phylum Pseudomonadota; class Alphaproteobacteria; order Acetobacterales; family Acetobacteraceae; genus Gluconobacter; species Gluconobacter roseus_A. Next base: position 2,370,689 of record NZ_CP175538.1, on the reverse strand, counting down.
GTGATCGACAGGCGCTTGGTGACGTAGATCATCGCACCGACACCCAGTGCCGTCTCGCGGCTGCTGGAATTGGCGACCCAGAGGTTGGACGTGTTGTCATGCATGCCGCCGCTGTTCTGCCAGTCGAGTGAGAAGAACGGCTCAAAGCGGGACGAGGCTTTCCAGCTGAAACGCAGGTTGGTGTAGAATACGTTTCCGGCTGAATAGCTGTGATCGCCGTTGCGGTGTTTGGTCGAACTCACGACGCTGCCCAGATCGCCGTCGAAGCTGAAATGCTTCCATTCGTAGTCAAAGATGATGCTCGACAGGTTGGCCCAGTAATGCATCGCCATGGAATCCCGCGTTCCTGACGGGGTTTCCATGAAGGTCTGAATGCCGAGCGTACTGTGCTTGTTGGGCTTGAACCATCCGGCCGGTCCGACGATCGTCGTACCCAGGCCGCCCCAGTTCTGCCCGTTGGCAAGTGTATAGGCCTCGGACTGGATCAGCTCGAAGGCGAAGCTGACATGCGGGATCGCGTCGAAACTGCGGAAATGCACGTATTTCGTCATGCCGCTCCAGGTATGACTGCCACCCCGCGCCCGGCGCTGGCCGCCACTGTCATAGACCGAATCGGCCGCGTTTCCGTCACCGTACTGCACGATCACGTTGAACGGCTTGAAGTCCACCGGAAGGTCGTATTCATGCGGCCCGATGATGGCCAGTGGAATATCCGCGGCATGAGCGGCAAAGCCAGGAACGAGAGCGGCGGCAGGGAGCCAGACAGTCAGGGCACCAAAGCGCACTCCGAGCGTGAATTTGCGATGCATGACGTGAATTTCCATAGACATTAATAAGAGAGTGGAGCGTGCCCGCAGGGGACACGCTCCATCCGGGATCGGACGATCAGTGCGCCTGTGCGCCCTGATCCCCGTCCAGGGAATAGGCGATGATATAATCACCGCTGCGGGTGCCAAGGCCCCCATGACCGCCTGCGGCGATCACAACATACTGCTTCCCGTCAATTTGATAGGACATCGGGGTCGCCTGTCCGCCTGCGGGCAGACGGTCCTGCCAGATGACCTTGCCGTTCGACATGTCAAAACCGCGCAGATAATCGTCGGCCGTGGCCCCCATGAAGGAGACGCCGCCCTTGGTCACGACACTGCCGCCGATGTTGTACATGCCGGTCGGAAGCGGAAGGTTGTTATGCGTCCGGAAAGGACCCGTGTCGCGCGTGGTGCCGACGGGGTGCTGCCAGACGATCTTCTTCGTCACCAGATCGATGGCCGTGATCGTGCCCCAGACCGGTCCTTTACAGGGGATCTCGAGCGGATTCAGCCACGGGCTGGTATAGGCGATGTACGGCGTGCCGTAATCCGGAGACACGCTCAGCGCATCGCCCTTGGCTTCCGGCTTGTCGCCCTGGCCGTTCCACTTCGGCAGGATGCCGGCGTTTTCAGCCTTCTGACGATGCTCCAGACGGATCCGGAACGGCAGGTAGCTCGCATTGGCGATCAGCAGTTTGCGCTGCGGATCGATGGAAGCGCCCTGCCAGTCAACCACACCATAGAATGCCGGATAGACGATCGTCGTCTTGCCAACATGCGGCGGCGTGAACTGACCTTCGTAAGCGGACTGGCGGAACTGGATGCGGCAGATCATCTGATCCAGCAGCGTCGCGCCCCACATGTCGCTTTCCTTGAGGTCCGGCGGCGTCAGGGACGGCAGACCGACAGCGAAAGGCTGCGTCGGGGAGACATGGTCATCCGCTGCAACGCCCGCGGTCGGAACCGGACGTTCCTCAACCGGGTAACCCGGAACCGGCTTGCCGGTACGACGGTCCAGAACAAAGAACTCACCGCGCTTGGTGGTCTGGATCAGAGCAGGAATGTTCTCGCCATTCGGACCCGGCAGATCAACCATGGACGGGCCAATGGCCAGATCCATGTCCCACAGATCGTGATGCACGGTCTGGAAGGTCCAGCGGCGCTCACCCGTCTCGATGTCGAGAGCAATCGTGGCACTGGAGGTTGCATCGTCGAACGGACGGCGCGAGCCACCCCAGTTGTCCGGCGGGGAGTTACCCATCGGCAGATAGAGCAGACCCAGATCCGGATCGGCCGTGTAGACGCCCCAGGCATTCGGCGTGTCACGCGTCAGCTCGTCGTTCGGGCCGGGCTTCCAGTTTTCCGGGTTGTGACCGGCATCCCAGGCCCATTCGATTTCGCCCGTGATCGGGTTGAACGCACGGATTGCACCGGAGGGTTCGAAATTCGCCTGGTTATCGAAGATCCAGCCGCCCAGAACCACACGATCCTTCACCACCAGCGGCGGCGACGTCACGAAGTGGAAGCCGTGCGGAACATGACCGAGATACTGGCGCAGGGAGATGAAGCCGTGCTCGCCGAAGTCTTCACAGGGCTTGCCGGTTTCGGCATCGACAGCCAGCAGGCGCACGTCGCCGACCGGGGAGAAGATGCGCTTCTGGCAGGCCTTGGACCCGTCCGGAGCCTGATAGTCGTCAGCAGCCTTATAGTAGGAGACGCCACGGCAGGCCAGATAGACGTTCGCGGCCAGATCGGCGGCAGCCGGCTTGGGATCGAACTTCCACTTCACCTTGCCGGTCTTGGCATCGAGCGCCATGACCCAGTTATGCGGCGTGCACAGATAGAGCGTGTCATCGATCTTGATCGGGGTGACCTCAAGATTGAACTCGTGGCCCTGATCCGGTCCGGCAACCACACCTTCGTCGGCCTTCTGGACGTCACCCGTGCGGGTCACCCAGGCGCGCTTGAGGCTGCTGACATTCGCCGGCGTGATCTGTGCCAGCGGGCTGTAGCGGTCACCGCCCACCGTGCGGCCATAGGCTGGCCAGTCAGCTTCCGGGGTGTCCTTGGCCGTCAGGTCGGACTGACCTGTCGCCGCCATACGGTCTGCGGGAAGCGTGCCGTTGATGGAGTAGGACGTGAAGCAGCTCGCGATGATCGCAACCATTGCGATGGCGGCAGAGCCGAGCAGTTCGCGCTTGTCCGACACCCAGTTATGACCGGTGCGCCACACCCATGGCAGCAGCATCCAGGCTGCGATGCCGACAAGCGTGAACAGACGGACTTCCAGGCCCCAGATGTCGAAGCCGACCTCAAGAACGGACCAGATGGTCGCCACCAGCAGAAGTGCTGCATACAGACGCGCGCCCAGCAGCGGGTTACGGAAGCTGATACCAGCAGCCGCGAGCATCACGAGGCCCGCAAGGGCATAGAACCACGAACCGCCGAGAATGAGGAGATATCCTCCCCCTCCCAGCAGGAAAAGCCCGACAAGCGCGAGCAGGATAGAGGTTAATGGAGACATTACCCTCTGGAGTGAAGCAGACATGACACCTCGTTCTTGCGAAAAACGAAAACCATTCTATCTGAAATGATTTGTCTTTCCTGATCATCGGCGGAACGCGATACCGTTTGCGCTCCGTCATGGCTGTGGCGGACGGGACAGTCCTGTTCGTACGTCAGGAGTAGCACTAGGCAGCGCTTGCAAAAGCGGCGGCTTTCATGCCTGTTTCCGGTCCGATCCACAGCACTGAACCGAAAAAGAGAGGAGTGTTGCGTTACCGATGGCCTGCAAGAACACATACCCGGCACGCAACGCTTCGCCTTTTCCAGAAATCGTCATTCCCGAATGTGTCCGGCACGGGCTATCCCGCATCGTTGAACGCTCACCCGATTGTGACCGTCTGCGTCGCACCTGTCGCAATTCTGCGACAGTTTTCTGGCACCTGGTGCCAAATTATGCCGGATGCGGGGCCTCATGAGCACCGCCACTACCCGCACCTGCCTTTCGGATTCATGGGCCCGGTGCTCCACGAACTACAATCTCGACCCGTCCGAACGCTGGGAGACCCATGTTCTCAGCCAGCCCGAACTGCGTTTTGTCAGTGGTCGCACGCAGCGCCTGATCCAGAGCGCCGTGCCGGAAATGCAGCGCCTGCACACGCTGGTTGATCCACTGGACTTCACGGTCCTGCTGGCTGACCCCACAGGCATCGTCCTCTCCCGCCACACCCAGCGCAGCAAGCTCAGCGGCTGCCGGCGCTGGCGCTTTCAGGCGGGCGCAGTCTGGAACGAACAGAATGCCGGCACGAACGCCATCGGCACCTGCCTGCGGGAAGAACGCCCGGTCATGGTCATGCACGACCAGCACTGGCGCCTGTGTTTCCGCAAACTGACGGGCATGGCGGTGCCGGTCTATAATTCCATTGGAGAACTGGCAGGCGCGATCGACATCAGTTCATTCACGGCCGAGACCGTCCTGCCGGTCGCGCCCCTTCTGATGGACGCCCTGCTGACAACAGCCCGGCGCGTGAAGGAGAAGCTGTTCCATGACCGCTTTCGGCAGGACATGATCGTCACACTTGGACCTTCAGCATCCTCGTCAGCAATGCTCGTCGCCCTGGACCGGGACGGTCATATCCGGGGGGCAACCCATGCCAGCCGCCAGCACATGAACTGGCCGGAAGGCGAACTATCCGATCTTCCGGCACTGTTGCCCCTGCTCGAGACGCAGGAAGAGCCCAGCTTCCGCAAGGCGGAAGCACAGGTTATCCGCTCTGCCCTGGTGACGGTACATGGAAATGTCAGTGCGGCCGCACGCCTGCTGGGGGTGAGCCGCTCCACGCTTCACCGCAAAATCAGGGTGCTCGCTCTGGATCACTGAATCCAGCCAGAGTCGCGGCATAATCGTCCGGACGGAATCCGACCAGCAGGACATCCGGACCTTCGAGAACAGGCCGCCGGATCATCGCCGGATGTTCCAGCATGAGCGCCACCGCCCGCTCTTCATCAATATTGTCCCGAACCTCCGGCGCCAGTCTGCGAAATGTTGTTCCTGAACGGTTCAGGAGCTTTTCCCAGCCCAGACGTCCGACCCAGTCTTCGAGCCGCGACCGCTCCAGTCCATCCTTGCGATAGTCATGAAAAGTCACGGAAATCGCATGATCCGCCAGCCATGCCCGGGCTTTGCGCATCGTGTCGCAGCTGGCGATTCCATAGATTGTAAGAGTCGCGGTCATACGGTCTGTTCCCGGTCTGCAAGAGGTGTTTCCGACGGATGAACCGCCGGTCCTTCCTTTAAAGACATACCACTGCCTGCCTCACAAACTGATGAAGCCCCTCTCCGGTCAGTCACATTTTGTTGGAAAATCCAAAAAACACGTTGTTAATTTTTTTCTGAAGTGCATAGTTAACAAACTATTAACCACCTGTCGTGGAGCGGGCATACCATGAGCGAACAGACAGTGACATCTGGCCAGACGGTCAGCGGAACCACAATTTCCAGCGGCGATACCCTGATCATCGCTTCTGGTGGCACTGCGGTGGACACGACCGTTCCCGATGGGGGCAATCTTGACGTCCTCGGCGGCGGCGTCATTTCCGGTACCGCAATCTCCGGTGCAGCGGACACCGAAGACCAGAAGCAGTCCGTGATCGTCCGCAGTGGCGGATCCGCCGTGGACACGACCGTGTTCCATGACCAGTTCATCGTCCTCAACGGCGCAACGGCTTCGGGCGTGGTCCTGAATGACGGCGGCATGACCGTGCAGGGCGATGGCTCCGCAACAGACGTTACCGTCAATTCGCAGGGCAACTACGCGGTCTATGTCGATGGCGGCACGATGACCAACACCATCATCAACAATGGCGGTGGCATGGTCGAATACAGCGATTCCGGTGACCACACCGGCAAGGGCGGCTCGTCCTACAACACGGTCGTCAACAGTGGCGGCTTCGACGTCGTGCTGAGCGGCAAGTCCGTCAACGAGACCGTCAACTCGGGCGCTTACGAGCAGCTTTATGCCAATGGCGTAGCCAGCAGCACGACCCTGTCCGGCGGCAAGCTCTATGATGCGGGTTCGGCTCTCGACACCACGATCAACGGCGGCACCCTGACGGTTGAAGCCGGCGGCAGCGCAACCGGCACCCAGAACACCAGCGGCTGGTCCGTCGTCGAAACCGGTGGCGTCACGAGCGGCGCTGTCATCAACGGCCGTGCAGCTTTCCAGAGCGTTGCTTCGGGCGCCGTGGACTCCGCCTCCTCCATCATCAACGGTGCCAAGGAATGGCTGGCCGGAACGGCCGTCAATGACGTGGTCTCCGGCGTTGGCGAACTGCATATCGCATCCGGTGCCGTCGCATCCAACACGGCTGTCAGCACGCACGGACATGAATATGTCAGCGCAGGCGCTGTCGCTTCGGGCTCGACCGTGTCCTATCAGGGCATGGAATTCGTGGACGGCATATCGCAGAACGCCACGCTGTCCACCAACGGCCTCCAGATCGTTTACGCTGATGGCCTGGCCAACAATGCCACGCTGTCGACGGGTGCAGTCCAGTACGACAACGGCATTTCCCAGAACACGGTTCTGAACTCGGGCGGCGCTGAAGTTGTCGGCCAGTATGGTCTCTCCTTCGACACCACCATCAATAACGGTGGCACCGAGACGGTGAATGCCGGCGGCACGGGCGTCAGCGAAACCGTCAACAAGGGCGGCGTTGCAGACGTCCTGTCCGATGGTCGCACCTACAACACCAACGTGACCGGTGGTGTGGAAAAGGTCGAGGCCGGCGGACGCAGCGTCAGCACCAACCTGAAGAGCGGTAGCGAAGTTGTCAGCTCCAGCGGCCAGGCCATCCAGACCAACGTCAGCGGCGGCACCCTTGTGGACTCCGGCCTCGCAGACGGCACCGTCATCACTGGCGGCTCCATGACCGTCGCAAGCGGTGGCTTTGCCAACGCCACGACTGAAACCACGGGCAACATCACCGTTCAGTCCGGTGGTTCGACGGTTGGCACGCTCCTCAGCGGCGGCCAGGCTTTCGAGACGGTCCAGGCCGGTGGCGTCGAGAACGGCGCAACGGTCATCCGCGGCCATGAATGGGTTGCAGGATCGGCCTTCGGTGACAGTGCCACGACGCTCGGCAAGATCGACGTCCTCTCCGGCGGCTACACCAGCGGCAGCACCATCACGCGCCACGCTCACGAGACGATCAGCGCAGGCGGCACGGCCGTCGGCACCGTCCTCGACCAGCAGGGCATGGACTATGTGTATGGCGCTTCCATCAGTGCCACCGTCGAAGGCGGCAGCCAGCAGTTCATCAGCGCAGGAGGCACGGCCAGCGAGACGACGGTTGGCAGCGGTTCCATCCAGTATGACGGCGGTCGCACCGATCACACCGTCCTGCAGAAGAATGCGTTCGAGACGGTCCTCTCCGGCGGCGTTGCTGACGAAACCAGCGTTGCTTCCGGTGCCTGGCTGACGGTCGATGCCGGTGGCGAGATCGACGAGACAATTCTTGCAGTCGGTGGCCATATCGACATCGACAGCCTGCAGTATGCCGGCGTGGCCAAGGCCGCCATCAACGGTGACACGCTTGTCGTTACCGAAGGCGACACGAGCTACACGATCGACCTCGAAGGCGACTATTCCGGCTACCATGCCGATCTGACCGAAGACCGCGATGGCAGCACGGTTGTCACGCTCGCCAAGGGCAGCGAGATCTGCTTCCTGCCGGGCACGATGATCACGACGCCTTCCGGCACCACGGCTGTCGAAGCCCTGCGCATCGGCGACACGGTTACGGCCTGGGTCGATGGCAGCCCCGTCAGCCGCAAGATCACCTGGGTCGGCAGCAAGCGCGTCCGTGCACAGGGTGGCGCCTCGGCTGACCTCTCCGGTCATCCGGTTCGTATCCTCAAGGATGCGATTGCTGCGAACGTGCCGAACAAGGACCTGCTGGTTACGCCGGAACACTGCCTCTTCATCGATGGCCGTTTCGTCCCGACCCGTATGCTCGTCAACGGCCGCTCGGTGTTCTACGACCGCTCCATCAGCGTCTATGACTACTTCCACATCGAGACGGAAAATCACTCCGTCATCATGGCGGATGGCATGCTGACCGAGAGCTATCTCGACACCGGCAACCGTCGCACCTTCACCCAGCACGGTGAAGTCGCAAGCCTCGGTGGCCGTCAGAAGAGCTGGGAACAGGACGCTGCCGCAGCCCTGACCGTGGACCGCGCAACGGTGGAGCCGATGTTCCGCCAGATCGCGGACCGCGCCATCGCTGCCGGTCTGGAAAACCATGAGGCTGCTGCCGAACTGACCCAGGATGCGGATCTGCATCTCGTGGCCGATAACGGTACGGTCATCCGTCAGAGCCGTGAGGCCGCTGGCCGGGCGATCTTCATGATCCCTGCCGACGTGACGGCAGTCCGCATCGTCTCCCGCACGGCCCGTCCGTCCGAGACGGTTGGACCGTTCGTTGATGACCGTCGTGAACTGGGCGTTCTGGTCGGCGATGTCGTCCTGTACGACTCCCGCGCCACGCGCTCCATCACGTCGCATCTGACGCAGGCCGATTTGGATGGCTGGCAGGTTGCCGACGACGCCACCTGCCGCTGGACGGCTGGCAATGGCCTGCTGATGCTCGGTGAGCGTGATCAGGACAGCCTGGCCCTGCTCTCCATCGAGATCCGTGCCGCCGGCCCGTATCTTGCAGACAGCACCGTCGAGACTGCTGCCCAGTTCGCCTGATCCTTCAGGCTCCGCGGCGTTCCTTCACGGGATGCCGCGGGACAGAAAAACCCGGGAGAGGCCTCGCCTTTCCCGGGTTTTTTCATGCCTGACGAAGTAGCGCCCGATCAGTTGTTCCAGCGGACACCGGCGAGCGGCTTCTCCAGCCTGGAGATCGGCTTGATGGTCCGGCAGTTCCCGCGCGGCTTGACGCCTTTGAGCAGGCTGAGCGCGAAGGGTACGGAATCATCGGCCGAGACATTGACCGCGCCGTTATGGGTCAGGCCCGGATACTGCTTCCAGGTCACGGGCGTTCCGGCGTCGCACATCGCGGCGACCGCATCATACTGCTGGGACACGCCGGCCTCGTCATCCGCAAGCCCCGTCCCCACGAAGACCGGCATCTTCAGATGCGCGTCCGGGATGGTGAAAGCCGTATCGAAACCCTGTTCCAGCGGCGAGCGGTCGCCGGTGAAGACGTTCTCTTCCGTCATGTCATGGGCGTTGGTGTATTTGAATAGATCGCCCAGGCAGGACTGACGCGCCTGATGGGAGAGCTCTTTTCCCTTCTCCGTCATGAACTGCCGCACATCCGCTTCCGGATGCAGGCTGGTCATGGAGCCTTCAACCGTCAGGATGCCATAAGACGCCGACATATGCGGGGATTCCGGATTGTCACGCGTGATCTGCGGGTGGGTCGTGTTGGTCGGAACATGGAACGCGATCACGACGCCCGTCGCCACCGTGCCCAGAACATGCAGGTCCGGCGCATATTGCGGAGCGAGCCAGCCCGTTCCGAGAGCTGCTCCGCCACCCTGCGACTGCCCCACAAGGACGATCTGGTTGCGCAGCGTGCCCTTGTACTGCTGAAGCGAGGCCCGCAGCCCGTTCAGGACACTGTAGCCTTCGGGACGATACATCAGATACGGGTGCGGTCCCGGCGTTCCCAGCCCCTGATAATCACTGGCAACCACGGCAAAGCCCGCAGCCAGCCAGCGGTCCAGATAGGCCCGGTCCCGCGAGAAATAGCCGCGCCATGAGGGGGCGCAGATATCGGCAATCCCGGTCGTGCCATGTTCCCAGGCCACGATCGGCCAGCCACCCTTCGGCGGTGTGCCCTTCGGGAAGATGATCTGCCCGGAGACGGCTACAGGCGCGGGCTCGCCGACACCGCTGACGGATGTGTAAAGCGTGCGGACAGCCAGACCGGCATTGTCCGGCAGGTGCTTGCCCTGAATTTCCTCGGTGCGGATCATGTTGCCCGGCCCGGACGGAAGCTGTGCCGGCGGCTGATAGAAGGCGCTGACGCCACCATCGCCATGCGGGCGGTCCGGCTCGACTACTGCGATCTGCTGTTTCGGTGCGGGCTGCGGCGTGGCGCAGGCGGCGAGCGTTCCCAGTGCGCTGGCACACAGGAAAAGACGGGCAGGAAACTTCATGAGGCTCTCCAGCGGATGGGAAGGATATCGTTGAAGGTCAAAGGCTTACTGGCCGAAGGCGACACCGTCGCGATGGGGATCGCCCCAGCCGGTGAGCCCGTCCGGACCAATGGTGATGGCCTGCACGGCGGCATTCATCACGGCAGCATGCGGGTGATGGCCCATGCTCTCAAGCGCGGATTTCAGCTCCGCGGCTGCCGTGCCGTGTTCCAGCTCTTCCGCACGGTTCTGCGCGCCGATGCGCGGCTGTTCGATGGCCGTGCGGATGTTCTGCCCCCAGGCGAGATGGCCGACCAGCGTCTGCACCACGGAATCAATGATCCGCGCGCCACCGCCAGCGCCCACGATCACTTCAGGCTGGCCATCCGCGCCGAATACGATGGTCGGTGCCATCGTTGTGATGGGCCGCTTGCCGGGGGCCGCGATATTGGCGACCGGCTGCCCGTCCACGACAGGATGCGTTGCGAAATTGGTGATCGCGTTGTTGAGGACGACACCGTCCACCACGATATCCGCCCCGAAGTTGAGATTGATGGTCGTGGTGAAGGACAGCGCATCTCCGGCAGCGTCACGAATGGCCAGATGCGTCGTGGCGGGCACCGTCATCGCATCCGAAACCGGAAGACTGGCCAGACAATTCTTCAGCACGCCTGGACGGACCTGACCTGCCGCCTCACCTTTCGAGACGAGAGCCGCACGCGCGTCCAGATAGGCGGGGCTCAGCAGTTCATCCGTCGCAACGGGCGTGTAGTCGGGGTCGGCGGCATATTTGCGGCGGTCGGCCTCTGCCAGACGCGAGGCTTCGAGCAGAAGATGCGCGGCCTCGACGCTGCCGGGGCGGTACTGGCCGATCTTCAGACGATCAAGGATCGCAAGCTGCTGGAGCACGGACAATCCACCTGCGACCGGCGGGGCAGCGGAGCAGATGCGGCGGCCAAACGCCTCGACACAGAGCGGCGCGCGTTCGCGGACCCTGTAAGCTGCCAGATCCTTCGGCGTGATGTGTCCCGGATACGGCCCTGTCGCCACGGCAGCAGAAATTTTGCGCGCGAAAGCGGGTCCGTAGAAGTAGTCCGCGCCCTTTGCCGCCACCTGCGTCAGCGTCTCGGCCAGTGCCGGATTGTGCAGGATCGTGCCTTTGGGCAGCGGATGACCGTCCGCATCGAAATAGGCCTTGAAGCTGGCTTTCTGCGCCAGTTCCGGGCGTTCCGTCAGGACGAGATGCAGATAGCCGGGCATCGCATAGCCATTGCGGGCCGTAGCAATGGCGGCCTGGAACAGATCGGCCCAGGGGAGCTTGCCGTAACGTTTGTGCAGCAGCTCCAGCGTCCGCAGTGTGCCCGGGACGGCTACGACGCGTCCGCTGCGCTCCAGCAGGGCGTGAGGAATGGCGTGCCCGTCCGCGTCATGCGCGTAATCCTGCGGCACGATGGCAGGAGCGGCTGCCAGACCATCATAGAACGAGAGCTTTCCAGCGCCCTTGTCCCAGTACAGGATCGTGGACCCTCCCCCCAGACCGGACGCCTGCGGCTCGACCACGGCCAGCATCATCTGCCCCGCAATGGCGGCATCAACCGCACTGCCACCGCGGCGGATCACATCCATCGCGGCCTGCGAGGCCAGCGGATTGGCGGTGGCGGCCATGGATGTCGTGGCCGTGCTGGGCCGGGCAACCGGAGCCGTACTGACAGCCGCATGATCCGTCTGCGCACATCCGCCCAGCGCCAGTGTCTGCATCAGTCCCATCATGCCGAACACGCCGCACAGGCTGGCCCGGCGACGGCTGAAAAGACGGTTGCGAGCCAATGGACGGGATGCAGGAAATGCTCTGGAATGCATGATGCAGCACATACTTTCATGGTCGGAACGGAAAACATCGTAACAGGATCGTTACGGCCTTCAATCGCCCCGATAAATGCTGCTATGATGGAAACATTATCAACCAGCGGTTTGCAATGAACGTTTTTCAGGCCATGACCACCTTCATGGCGGTCGTCGAGACAGGAAGCATGACCGCCGCCGCAGAACGCTGCGGCATTTCCCCCACCATGGTGGGCAATTACGTGCGCCTTCTGGAGGAACGTCTGGGCACGAGCCTGCTGCGTCGTACCACGCGCCGGCAGAGCCTCACGGCGTTCGGAGCCGTCTATTTCGAGAAATGCCAGTCCATTCTCAAACTGCTGGATGAAACCGAACATCTGGCACAGGTCGCGCAGACCCTGCCCTCCGGCACCCTGCGCGTCACGGCCTCGGTCACTTACGGCACCCAGAGTGTCACCCCCTGTCTGGCGCGGTATCTGGCCGAAAATCCGTCCGTGGATGTCGATCTGGTGCTGACGGAACGCAGCGTGGATCTGACGCATGAGAAGTTCGACATCGCCATCCGCCTGGGCGTGCCTGAACCATCCTCACTCATGTGCCGCCGGCTGACGGATTACCGCATGACGCTGTGTGCGTCTCCGGAGTATCTCGACCGCCGGGAGGAGCTTCTGGTGCCGCAGCAGCTTGCGACGCATGATGCGCTGGCCTTTGCCTACACGTCCTCATCGCCCTGGCACTGGGCGCGTCATGAGTGGCACTTCGAAAGCCCCAAGGGGCGCGTGACGGTGGAAATGCGCCGGCGTGGGCTGTTCAACAGCACGCAGGCCATGCGACGCGCGGCTCTGGGCGGGCTGGGCATCGCGATGCTGCCGACCGATCTGGTGCAGGACGATCTGAAAGCCGGAACGCTTCAGGCGCTCCTGCCGGACTACACCCTGCCCTCACGGCCGATCTATCTGCTGTATCACAAGGAACGCTACAGCGCGCCGACGCTGCATTCCTTCATCCAGTTCATGATGCGCAATCTTGGAGACCGCCAGACCGGGTCAGGGCAGATCGGGCCCGGCGCATCATGACCACCGGCGACAGGCTTCTCCCGCGACCCGGGATGACGCTGCCTGTCATCGCCTCCATTCTCGGCAACATCATCGAATATTATGATTTCGTAATATACGCATCGTTCTCGGCCTCCATTGGTCGGACATTCTTTCCGTCCGGACTTGCGCTGTCGCAGGTCGCCCTGACCCTCGCCACTTTCGGCTTCACCCTGCTCGCCCGCCCCGTCGGCGCCATCGTTCTGGGGATCTGCACGGACCGCAAAGGTCGCACCTTCACGATGATCCTGTGCATCCTGCTCATGGCGCTGGGCAGCCTGCTGATCACAATCACGCCCGGCTATCAGACCATTGGAATTGCCGCACCTGCCCTGATCGTTACGGCGCGCCTGCTGCACGGTTTTTCCCTTGGCGGAGAATTTGGAAGTGCCACCTCCTTCCTGATCGAACAGGCGCCGGGTCATGAAGCGCGGGCCGCAAGCTGGCAGGCCATCGGGCAGATCATCGCTTCACTGACCGCAGCCATCGTCACACTCACCCTGACATTCCTGCTTCCGGTACAGGCCTTTGACAGCTACGGCTTTCGCATCGCCGCCGGGCTTGGTGCGCTTGCAGGCCTGGCGGCTCTGATCCTGCGCTTCAGGCTTATTCGGGACCAGCCTCCTGCCCTGCCGGTCACATCGCCTCCCCCTTCCCCTTTCCTGCGTCGTGAGAACCTGCTGCGCACGGTCGCCGTCATGGGTGCTGTCGCTCTGGGCAGTGGCATCACTTATCTCGGCATCTACATGCCGCATTATGCCCGTTTGCACTTTCATGTCGCCGCATCCCACGCCTATGCCTCGGCGCTGCTGACCTATGGCGGACAGCTTCTGTTCACACCCCTGCGCTGGAAACTTGCCGATCATTTCGACAGGACCCACAGCATCCGGCCCATGCTCCTGTCCTGCGCAGTCCTGTTCTGCCTGCCCTGGCCGATGTTCCGGCTGGTCGCATTCTGGCCCGAGAGCATTCTGCTGATGCCACTGCTCTTCAATGTCGCAGGACTGCTTTATTTCGCAGCCCTCGACGGCTTCATCGGCATGCTATTCCCCGACCGCCTGCGCGGACGTGGTCTGACAATCGGCTATTCCTTCGGGGTGGTCCTGTTCGGCGGTCTGGCCCCGCTGACAAACGCCGCCCTCATGTCATGGAGTGGTACGGAGCAGGCCCCAGCCTTCTATCTGGGCCTGACCGCACTGATCTCCGCAACGGCGATCTTCCTGTCACGACGCCTGATCTGACAGGCGAACGTTCCGGAGTTTCCATATTGCCATGACGCAATGGAAACCTCTGCTTCATGACAGACTATGAAACTACCAATTTTTCCTTGGGAATGTTCTTATGAACGCCTCCTTTATCTCAAGCCACAGATTCATAACGGTACCGTAGCGTTAGTTTTTTCAGGATCCCGCCAGAAATGTCTTTCAGAATCCCCTCTCCGTCAGGCCCCGTGCGTCCCAGCCGACTGCCCGCGTTCTCCTTTCTGATGGGAAGAGGGAAAAAATTTCTGGCGGCTGCCACGATCCTCAGCGGCGCAACCGTTCTGGCCGCAAATGCGGCCTGTGCCGAAGACGCCACGAAGCCCAAGCACAGCCGCAAGACGGCTCAGCACGCACCACGCACCGTGGCAGAGCCCAGGGGTGGCCAGGAATCCATCAGCGTTCTCGGACAGCGCGGTCAGGCCCCTGGCGGCGGCATGATGCGGGTGGAAACGGCGGCGCGTTCGGTCCAGTCGGTCACGCAGGCCTATATCGAGATGCAGAGCCCGACCAGTTCTCCGCTTGACCTCATCAAGAACCTGCCCAGCGTCAACATTTCGACGCCAGATCCTTCCGGTAACGAAGGCGGCTCCATCAGCAGCCGTGGCCTGTATGACAACGACATCGGCTTCCTGCTCAACGGCATGCCGATCGCCAACGGCTCCTCAACGTCTGCGTCGAACTTCATCCAGAACTACATCGACAGCAACAACATCGCCTCGGAATCCATGACGCCGGGTTCGATCTCGGTTGAAGATCCGCTGACCTCCGCCGCGGCTGGTGCGCTGAGCATCACCACCCGCGCACCTTCGCAGAAATTCGGCGGTTTCGTCTCCGGAAGCTACGGCTCTTTCAACACATCGCGCGAATTCATCCGTCTGGACAGCGGCGAGATCGGCCATTCCGGGATCACGAGCTATGCCTCGTTTTCGAACATGCATTCGGACGCCTGGCGCGGTTCGGGCACCAGCGAGCGCAAGCACATGGATTTCCGGATGACCAAAAAGATCGGTGAGCGCAGCGCCGTCGATCTGTTCGTGGGCTACAACCACTCGTTCTATTACCAGAACCGCTATCCCACGATGGCGAACTTCTACGCGGACAAGAACGGCCTGCCGGTCACAACCCCCATCAGCTACACCGCGACTTTCAGCGCGACGTCCCCCAGCAGCTATTACGGCACGCATGGCTCGGACAAGGACCAGTTCTACGCGTCCCTGCCGATGCATTTCGCGCTGAATCATCTCTTCAGCGTCACCATCACACCATACTATCAGCGCGGCGCCATCACACTGAACAGCGCCTCGCGCCTGCAGGAAGGCCATACCTATGCGGGAACGGCCCTGCAGAAGGTTGACCTGAACGGTGACGGCAAGATCAGCACGGCCACGCGCGCGGCCGTCTCGAGCAATGCCATGTCCCTCAACCAGCAGGGCGGCGTCGTCGCCAGCCTGCACTGGCATGGCGAGAACAACGATGGCCAGATCGGCTACTGGCACGAGGAGAATTCCTATTCCCTCAAGACGCCTCTCTCGCGAATGAACCAGGTCACGGGTGCCCAGCCTTCGGACACGGATACGGCCGCCTATTACCGCACCACCAGCGGCAACATCTATTATTCGACGAACTATCTCGGCTCCTACAGCCTCAATTCCGGCTTCATAGAAGACACGCAGCACTTCCTGAACCGCACGATGTCGCTGACCGGCGGCATCAAGGTTGTCTCCGAAACGCTGCGTGGACAGGACTTCCTGACCAGCACGGCCAGCCGCTCGAACCACACCTTCGTCTCACCGATGCCGCGCATGTCCTGGTCCTGGGACTTCGCACCCCACCACCAGATCTACATCAATGCCGAGGGCGATTTCCGCGCACCGTCCCCCGTCAATCTCATCACGCGTTACAGCACCTCCACGGGTGCGATGACCACCTCGGGGGCCAATGTAAAGCCACAGTATTCCATCAAGGAAGAGCTGGGCTACCGCTATACGGGTAACGTGTTCCTGGCGGATATCAGCGTCTACAAATTCAACGTCACCAACCGCCTGCTGTCGCTCAACACCTACAGCAATGACGTACCTGTCAGCACAACGCTCAACACGGGTGGCGAGACGATCCGCGGCGTGGACCTGATGCTGTCCACCAAACCGCTGTTCCACCGCTTCCGCCCGTATCTGTCGTTCGAATACCTGCACGCCACAATGGACAACAACCTGCCGGTTGCTGCGGATAACGGCTCGATCGACTATCTGAAGACCAAGGGCAGGACGCCGATCATGACACCGAAGTTCATGGGCAGCATCGGCCTGACCTATACGGAAGGTCCGTTCTTCCTGAATGCCAGCATCCGCTACACGGACAAGCAGTATTCCTCGTTCATGAACGACCAGGCCATGCCGTCCTATTTCTCGGACTCGCTCGCTCTGGGCTACCACCTGCCGAAGTTCTTCATCGCGCAGTCGCCGGTCTTCAAGCTGAACTTCACCAACCTGACCGGCCAGTACAAGCTGGGTGGCGTCTATAATTTCTCGGAAAACGCCCGGGCGACGACGGGTGTGTACGGCAACAAGATCGCTGCGGATTCCGCGCCGTCCTACTATATCCAGCCGCCCTTCTCGATGATGGGTTCGCTCTCCACCAGCTTCTGAAGCAACGACGGCTCCCTCACAGCGAGGGAGCCGTTTTCGGTCTCAGGCGACGAGACCGCCATCCACCAGGATAGACGCACCCGTGATGTAGGATGCATCCGGGCTGGCGAGGAACGACACGGTGCGGGCAATATCATCGACCTTGCCGTAGGATTCCGTGGCCGTGAACTTGCGGATGACGGCAGCGGCCGCGCCATCCTCGGGATTAAGATCCGTTGCGATCGGACCGGGCTCGACGACATTTGCCGTAATACCCTGCGGACCGAGATCCCGTGCCACACCCTTCGTGAAACCGATCAGACCCGCCTTCGTCGCCGCATAGAGCGAGATGCCCGGGAACGGCGCACGTTCACCGAAGGCCGAGCCGATATAGATCAGGCGGCCACCCGTTTTCATGTATTTCAGGGCCTCGACCGTCTCAACCATCGCAGCGCGCAGATTGAGGTTCAGGACATCCTCAATCTGCGTGACGGTCATCTGGGCGATCGGGCCATAGGGATAGATGCCCGCGTTGCACACGAGTGCGTCCAGACGTCCGAAGGCTTCATGCGTCTTCGTGATGGCTGCGATATTGCCATCCGTGCTGCCGCCATCGGCCTGAACGGCGACGGCCTTGCGGCCCAGTGCCTCAACTTCCGAGACGACTTTCTGCGCGGCTTTTTCGTTGCGGGCATAGGTGATGGCGATATCAAAGCCATCCTGCGCCAGCTTCAGCGCGATCGCCGCGCCGATACCGCGTGATCCACCGGTAATGAGCGCTACTCTCTGGGTCATGATCCTGTTCCTTCTGACTGCACTGACGAAAGATCCGTCTTTAACGCCCGGATCATGAGGCATTTTCGGGTTGGACCCAACCACCTGTTGGACATTGTGAAGACATCCCTCCAGCAAAGGCCTAGAACACATCTCATGTCGGAACAGCAGAACCCCACCGGTCCCCGTCGCGGCTGGACGGATATTGTCGCAGGTCTTTCCCTTGCCTCGGTGAATATTCCGCAGGTTCTGGGCTATACGCGTATTGCGGCCATGCCAGCGGTGACGGGGCTTTATACGGTCCTGCTGCCACTTGTGGCCTTTGCAGCATTCGGTTCGTCACGTCATCTGGTCGTGGCCGCTGATTCCGCGACGGCCGCCATTTTCTCAAGTGCCATCGGCAAGATGGCGCCCCCAGAAAGCGCGCATTACATCGCGCTCGTCAGCATGACCGCACTCCTCTGCGCGGCACTTCTGCTGGTGGCGCGGATCTTCCGGCTGGGCTTTCTGGCGGATTTTCTCTCCCGCACCGTGCTGACGGGATTTCTGGCCGGGGTGGGCGTACAGGTCTGCATCGCCATGCTGCATGACATGCTGGGCGTTTCGGTCAGCGCGCATAATCCGCTGGTGCAGGCCTATGAGACCTTCCGCCAGATCCCGCATGGGAGCCTGATGGTCGCGGGGCTGTCGGCGGTGACGGTCGGCATTCTCATGACCGAGCAGCGCCTTGCGCCACATCTGCCCGCCGGGCTTTGCGTCGTAATCGGTAGTATTGCGCTGAGCATGGGGCTGAACCTGTCCCATCACGGTGTTCCGACACTGGGGCATGTTGCGGGCGGGCTGCCGCATTTCGGCCTGCCAGATGTTTCCTGGAACGAGCTTCTGGCCCTCCTGCCCGTCGCGGCGTCCTGCGTGTTCGTCATCATCGCGCAGAGTGCGGCCACGTCCCGGGTCTTCGGGGAGCGGTTTCATGAAACCGTTGATGAGGACCGCGATCTGCTGGGGCTGTCTGCCGCCAATGTGGCCGCGGGACTGAGCGGGACCTTCACCGTCAATGGCAGCCCGACCCAGACGGCCATGGCCGTGCGCTCCGGTGCCCGCACGCAGGTGGCACAGGTCACGTTCGCCTGCGTGACGCTCATGGTGCTGCTGTTCCTCACACGCCCGCTCGAAGCCCTGCCCCGCTGCGTTCTGGCGGGGATCGTCTTTACCGTTGCGGTCGGCATGATCGATCTGAAAAGCCTGCGCGCGATCCGGCAGGAAAGCCCCGGTGAGTTCTGGCTGGCCGTTACGACCGCCGCCGTCGTTGTGGGGGTTGGCGTCGAGGAAGGCATTTTCCTTGCCATCGCGCTCTCGCTGTTCCGCCATGTCCGGCACAGCTACGAGCCGCATACGATGGTGCTGCAACAGTCCCCGACGGCCGGGGTTCTGGAAGCCCTGCCCGCAAAGGATGGGCTGGAAAGCGCGCCCGGGCTGATCGTCTTCCGCTTCTGCGCGGATCTGTTCTACGCCAATTCGACGCGCTTTCGGCAGGATCTTCTGGATCTGGTGGAGCATGCGCCCCATCCCGTCCGCTGTGTCGTACTGGATGCGAGCCCCGTCACCGACATCGACTATTCCGCCGCCGCTGACCTGCGGGACCTGATTGCACAACTGCACCAGCGTGGCATTGCGCTGCTCTTCGGGCGGGTGAGCGGCTATCTGCGCGCCGATATGGACCGGCATCACATCACCCCAGCTCTTGGGGACGGCAATATCTACGCCGAACTGCATACGGCGCTGAAAGCCGCCCACCAGATCCTTGGGGACATTGCTGTGTCCCCATCGCCCGTCAGGCCTTCCTGACGAACTCGGATTTGAGGTTCATCGCGCCGATCCCGGGAATCTTGCAGGCGATGTCATGCCCGTCGCCACCGTCCGAAAGACGGATGTTCTTCACTTTGGTGCCGCTCTTGACGACCATGGACGAACCCTTGATCTTCAGATCCTTGATGACCGTCACGCTGTCGCCATCCGCCAGGACATTACCATTGGCGTCGCGGATCTCGCCGGAAGTCTCGCCACTGTCCGCAGAAGTCTCGGCCGGGTTCCACTCATGGGCGCATTCCGGGCACATCCACAGCGCACCATCCGGATAAACATGTTCGCACCCGCAGACGGGGCATTTCAGATTGCTGTCCATGATCGGCCTTTCTCGTTTGTGGCCGGACCCTACTGCACGCGCAGCACATTTCAAAACGGAGCTCGCCCGTTTTCATAATCTGTTCCTTCAGCGCACGGCGCGCTATCAACGGTGCCCGACACCATCATGCAATGCTGACGGAAAGACCGTTCCCATGCCCGACCCCACGCCCCAGCCCGTTGCCGCGCCCCTGACCCGAGCTGCCATTTTTCTGGTCCTGAACATCCATCCCGGCACGGATGCGGAAAAGACCATCCGCAGCCTTTGCGCGGACCTTTCGGGTCTGCGCCGCACGGTGGGTTTCCGCGATCTGAACGGGCAGCTTTCCTGCGTCCTCGGCTTCGGGTCTGCCGCCTGGGACCGTCTCTTTCCCGGTCCGCGCCCGAAGGAACTGCATCCGTTTCAGGAAATCAAAGGCGTCCATCACGCCGTTTCCACGCCCGGCGACATGCTCTTTCACATCCGCGCCACGCGCATGGATATGTGCTTCGAGATGGCCAAGCTGGTCATGGACCGCCTGCGCGGCGTCTGCACGGTTGTCGATGAAGTCCATGGCTTCAAGTATTTCGATGACCGGGATCTGATCGGCTTCGTGGACGGCACGGAAAACCCCGAGAACGCCGCAGCCTGTGAAGCCGCGATCATCGGCGATGAAGATCCGGCTTTCAAAGGCGGCAGCTACGTCATCACCCAGAAATACTTCCACGATCTCGACGCCTGGAACACCCTGCCGATCGAAATGCAGGAAAAGATCATCGGCCGCAAAAAGCTCTCCAATGTCGAGCTTGATGATAAAACAAAACCCGCTTACGCGCATAACGCGCTGAATGTCGTGACGCGTAACGGCAAGCAGGTCGATATCCTGCGTGACAACATGCCGTTTGGTGAAGCCGGAAAGGGCGAGTTCGGCACCTATTTCATCGGCTATGCCCGCTCCCCGTCCGTGACCGAGGAAATGCTGCACAACATGTTCGTCGGCAAGCCGGAAGGGAATTACGACCGCCTGCTGGATTACAGCCGCCCTGTCACGGGTTCGCTGTTCTTCGTCCCGTCAGCCGATTATCTGGACGATATCGACGCCTGATCGCGCAGGCAGGTCTGAAGGTCCGTCGCACCCCGCAAGGGCGTGCGCGGACGCTCATAGCGTCCGTCCACAAAAATCCCCGTCATCGTGGCATAGGACTGCGCGGCTTCGGAGCAGAAGCCGTTACGACGATAGAATTCCGGCCATTCCGGACGCGGGATTTCGTCGACTGTCACATCCCGCTCCAGCACGGCGCTGAGTGCGGTTGCGACGTCTTCCGGCGTATAGGTTTCGGGGCCTTCGATGCTGTAAGTGCCCGTCTCTTCCACTGGCGCGACCAGAAGACGGGCCGCCAGTTCGCCTACATCCTGCGGCGCGACCATCGGGGCTTTGAGATCCTTTGGCAGGAGGCTGGGAAATACCCCTGACTGCCGCGCAGTGGACAGGGCGCCGAACCAGTTGCTCATGAAATACGCCGCTCTCACGATACAGAGCGGCACTCCCGTTTCCCGCGCGCCTTGCTCGAAAGTGTACAGGCTCCCGAGATCCCCACAATGCGGGTTATCCTGCGCACCATAGGTCGATTGCACGACGATCTTTTCCAGAGAAGCTCCCCGGACGGCGTCCAGAATGGACTGGATCGTGCGGCGTTCTTCGCGGTCCACATCCAGCGCCGGGCTGGCGGGCGGGTTCAGCAGAAAAGCGCGCCGGGCTTTGCAAAAAGCCGCCGTCAGGGCCGCCGTATCGTGAACATCGAGCACGGCCACGCTGGCTCCGAGGGCAGACCATGCAGCGGCCTGTTCCGGACGATGCAGGACGACAGTGATTGCCCGCCCCTGCTCCAAAAGACGTCTGGCGACCGTGCTCCCCACATGTCCTGAGGCGCCGAGAACGATATCCATGTCATTTCCCCCTGCACGCTGTTTAGGGGGAAAGCGGATCAGTGTTCCAGATAGAACTCGATGGGAACCGTCAGGGACAGCGGATCGCCCTGCACACTGTCGGGCGGAATGGGCAGCGGTTCGGCACGGTGGATCAGGGCCAGCGTCTCCGCATCCAGCAGGTCATGCCCCGCGCTGCGTTTGAGGCTGGCGCTCAGGACATGGCCTTTGCGGTCCATGACGAAATGCAGCAGGGACGTTCCTTCCTGATGCGTGGACTGGGCTTCCTGCGGATAGCGTTTGAACCGTTCCAGACGCGCCAGAAGCTCCCCCTGCCAGGTCACGGGATCATGCGACGCATGGCTGGACGTGGTGGCCGAAGCGGCGCTCGGGCTGGTCGTGGGCGGGGCTTCCACAGTGCGCGGGGCCGTCGTCTTTTCCGCAGGCGGCGCTTTGACCGGAACGGGCGGAAGCGGCTTGTGGACACTCGGCTTGTGCGGCCTGATCTTTTGCGTCTTGGGCACCGGAACCGGCGGGGTGGGCGCAGGGCTTGGCGGCGCTTCAACCTTGGGCGGATCTTCCGGCTGCGGCTCCGTCGAGGCCACTGCCTGCTGCGGACCGGGATCGACATCCTGCTGCGGGGCCGGAACCGGCGCGGGGACAGGAGCGAGATCGATGCTGATCGCAGCCGGGGGCGGCTCTGCCGCCAGAATGGGCTGGGGATGGGCGGACGTCACTGCCCAGAACAGGACAGCCCCCGTAAGGATGACAACACCCAACGCGGAGCCACCCCAGAGCCTTGCACTCCGGCGATCTTCCAGACGGCAGGTCGCCGCGTACCATTCCCGAAAACTCGGCAGCGTCGCTTGCGCGGAGATCAGCCCGTCCGACATCAGGGCGTTGTTCCGGTCGTCTGGCCCTGCAACGTCACGAGCGCCACCTTGAGATAGCCCGCGCTTCGCAGATGATCCATGACGTCCATGAGCGTGCCGTAATCCACCGTCTTGTCGGCGCGCAGGAAGATGCGTTCGTCGCGGTTGCCCTTGGTCGCGGCGGCGAGCGCTTCCGTCAGTTGCGCGGCGGGCACGTCGTTTTCGCCGAGGGCCAGATTGTGGTCCGCCTTGACGGTCAGGAAAACAGGTTCGTCCGGCCGGGGTGCTGTCTGCTGCGTGGAGGATGGAAGATCGACGGGCACGTTGACGGTGGTGAGCGGGGCCGTGACCATGAAGATCACGAGCAGCACCAGCATGACGTCGATAAACGGCGTGACGTTGATTTCGTGCACTTCAAGCACGGTTTCGTCCGCATGGCGGATCCGGATGGCCATGGAAGCTTACTCTGCCGCAGCCAGCGTATCGCGGCCGAAGCGGAGCACCTTGCCACCAGTGATCCCGCGCGCCAGATCCCGCGAAACGAGGCGCATCACGAGCGACGTCAGATCTGCGACACAGGCGCGGCAGGCTGCCGTCTGGCGGGCGAGATGGTTGTAGATCACCACGGCCGGAATGGCGGCGACGAGACCGAGTGCCGTGGCCAGAAGCGCCTCGGCAATGCCCGGCGCCACCACCGCGAGACTGGTGGCATGCGCGGCCGCAATGCCCGTGAAGGACGACATGATGCCCCAGACCGTGCCGAACAGGCCGACGAACGGAGAGGTCGCACCGATGGTCGCAAGAACGCCCGTCCCCCGCATCAGGCGGCGGCCTTCAGCGGCTTCCAGCCTTTCAAGATGCAGCACGATGCGCTCCTTGATGCCTTCACGGTCGCCGGGAATGTCCTGCGAGCGCTGACGCTCCACTTCGACGGCCATGACCATCGCATGTGCGATACCTGAGCCCGATCCGGTGCGCGTCCATTCCTCGCCGATATCCAGTGTCTCGGCGTCTTCGAGCGTGATTTCCGACTTCTTCAGACGTGAGCGCAGGCGCTGGAGTTCGATGGATTTGGCAATGAAGATTGTCCAGGTCACGAGCGAGGCCATCGCAAGGATTGTCATGACGCCCCGCACGACCGGGCCGGCGTCGAGAAACATCTGCCAGGGGGAAAAGCTAAGGGACATCACGGCACCTGTACGGATCACGGGAAGACTGATCCGACGATAATGAGACTCATTCTCACTATCAAGAATGATTCGGGGGATCTTCCGTGTCGTATCGTGTCCGCAGTCCTGAGAGGGCCCTCATAAAAAAAGCCCCGGTCAAACCGGGGCTTTATGTCTCACTCCTGATGCGGATGATGGCCGCTATGGCCCGGGCCGCCAGCATGCGAATTTTGCAGCGCTGCAACCACGGCGTCATTGACCGGATGCCCCGAGGCTTTTGCAATATCCTCAAGCGTCTGATCCCCTGACCCGACCGTATAGCCCTGCGCCTGAAGCCGATGAACCAGTCCGTCCGCGTCCATATGGACCAGCGGGGCAAGCTGCGTGAGCGGCGCATGTTCCAGAACCGGCAGGGCCATGAATTCCGTCTGCCTGTTGCCCGCATGGCCACTGGGCGCCTGGAAGAAGAACGGGATGCAGGCCGCAAACGCGATGATCAGCGGCACATACAGCGTCTTGCGACGGGCGTAATTGACCAGCGAGGTCCAGTTCTTCACCAGATGCAGGATGAAGGGTGCGAGAAGCACCATGCTCAGCCATTCATGAATGGGATGAAACGCTGTTGGCCCCCAGTGGAAGAACAGCGCCACGCCCGTGACGCCGGAGACAATGAAGAACCCGGTCGTCAGTGGGGTTCCGTATCGATTCATGAATGTCTTGAACATGTTGCTTTCTTGTGCCGGGACACGCCCAGACGCAGGTTGAGTTAAAAGGGAATTACTCAGGACAATACCGGCTGACTTCGAGCCCCGTCCCCACAGGTAGGGGCACGCTCAGCATGTGCGGGATTGCACGAACGGCCTTCCGATATTTCTGTGCATCCTCGCCACCGGGAATACGCATGTTGTCCGCAACGATAATGGCGCCCGGACTGAGTTTCGGCAGAACGGCCTCAAGACAGGGCACGTACAGGTCCTTCCACAGATCCATCAGGACGAAGTCGATGCCTTCATCCATCTGTCCGATCAGCTCCAGCGCATCGCCGTGGTGAAAATCAACGTAGTCCGAGAGCCCGGCGCGTTCGGCCATGTCACGGGCATAGGCGATCTTGTTTGGCTCAAGCTCCATCGTCACCAGCCGTCCGCCCGCACTGCGCGCAGCCTCGGCCAGCCAGATGGAGGGTTCGAAAAACCCCCTGGTATTGAGGTCTGCTCTGTGATTCCATTTCCCCTTAGTTGATTGGGGATGATGAAAGATGAAGCAGCCGGGTTTCTTTGATGTTGAAGAACGGCTTGCCCGCTTGAGCGGGCTTGGTGATCAGCTCGAAGCATTTTCCCGGACTGTGGATTTTGAAGTCTTCCGCCCTGATCTGGAGCTGGCTCTGGCGTATTCTGACGGAAGTAAAGGCGGACGACCGCCATTTGATCCGGTGCTGATGTTCAAAATTCTGGTGATCCAGACGCTCAACAATTTGTCTGATGAGCGGACGGAATATCTGATCAACGATCGCCTCTCCTTTATGCGTTTCCTTGGTCTGGGACTTTCGGATCGGGTGCCGGATGCCAAAACGGTCTGGCTGTTCCGCGAGCGTCTGACCCAGGCGGGTGCGATCGAAGGGCTGTTCAACCGCTTTGATGCGACCCTGCGCAACGCCGGGTATTTACCGATGTCAGGCCAGATCCTGGATGCCACACTGGTAGCTGCTCCAAAGCAGCGGAACACCAACGCAGAGAAAGCCGATCTTCGGGAAGGACGTATTCCTGAAGACTGGCAGGACAAACCCGCAAAGCTGTCGCACAAGGATCGTCATGCGCGCTGGACACTGAAGTTCACGAAGGCGAAGCGGCAGGATGATGGAACCATGCCCTCCAGCGATCTCGCCATCCCGTTCTTTGGCTATAAATCGCATGTTTCCATCGATCGGAAATACCGGTTCATCCGGAAATGGAAGACGACGGATGCCGCCGCCAGTGATGGCGCGCGATTGAGAGAGGGGCTGCTGGATAAAACCAATACGGCCTCAACGGTCTGGGCTGACACGGCCTATCGTTCAAAAGCGAATGAGGACTTCATGGAGGAGCAGGGCTTTGTCTCGAAGGTTCACAGGAAAAAGCCGCATCTCAAGCCTATGCCCAGGCATATCCAGAAATCCAACGCCGGAAAGTCCGTTATCCGGTCGCGTGTCGAGCATGTCTTTGCTGATCAGAAATCACAGACCGGGCTGTTCGTCCGAACCGTCGGCATAACGCGGGCCACCATGAGGATCGGGTTGGCCAATATCGTCTATAATATGCGCCGCTTCCTCTTCCTGGAGCGGATCAGCGCGAATGCATAGCAATCCAGCGGGGGGCAGCACTCAATCTGCTCAAAACGCAGATCGAAAACGAACCCAAAAGTAGTCAATCAAATCGCCAAAAACCTGAAATCACCAGCCAAGCGTATCAATCAAGGGTTCTTCGATCCCTCCAGATGCTGGAATAGCCGTAGGATGTTCCCAGTTCGAGGATAGTGGGCTTGTCCAGAGACCGCGCCAGGATGCTGATGAGCTGTCCGGTCCGGCGCCCTACCGCCAGAAACCGCTCCGAGTTTGGCCGCTGAACCCCGGCGATCCGCTCCTGCCGTTCGGCTTCAAGCCGTTCGTGATAGAGTTCGAGAACCTGTGTGACACGATCATCCATGAGAGTGTTTCCTTTCTCCAGATGTCCATCCTGTCACGGTTTCAGACGCTGTCACGTCACCATTCTGTATGAAAGAAAAACCGTTTGTAAGGAGCTGTTTCAGGTCAGGCTGCATGGAACGCCCTCTTGTCTGAAGACACGGCGTACTTCGCCAGACACCGGCTCAGAACAGTCTGAAAAACAAGTTTCTGCACATATGGCCGGATCAGACCAAGCACGCCTTCGGGCACACCATCGACTGCCGCATCCAGCGCTTTTGCGAACGCCTCCGCCGCATCGGACCATTCGCCGTCCTCCAGTGAAAGCCGACCCAGATTGAGCCATGCCCAGCAATCGCCGCCCTCGGCCGCAGCCAGATAGAACTGGCGCGCGCCTTCCGGATCAGGCTTCCCTTCCGGTGCGGTCCCCTCTTCATGCATGAGCCCCAGCATGTTCAGCGCCTTCGCGTTCCCGGCGCGGGCCGCATCGGCATAAAGCCGGTACGCCCGACGGTGATTCTTCGGCACGCCCTCTCCCGTGAAAAAGAGATCGGCCAGATTGAACATGGCCCATCCGTCTCCGCCACGTACGGCGGCCTCGAAGCAGCATGCCGCCAGTGACGGATTGCGCGTCACACCCCAGCCGCGCTCATAGGCACGGCCCAGCATGTTCAGCGCAACCGGATGACCGCTCCGTGCGGCAATTGCGAAACAGGAAAAGGCCTCTTCCGCACATCCCGCATCAAGATGGGTCTGTGCCAGGATCAGCTGTGCCTTCACCTGCTGCGGCACAGGCATAGCAGGATGCAATATCCCGTTATCCTGACAGTCCTGTGGACCTGATGACATCACGTTCCTCATGAAGCCCGGTCATTCATGACAGGTCGGTTCAGAACCCGACGCCGAAATTGCCCATGAACGTCCGGCCGGACTGCGGCACGGCGCGGCCCGTATTGAAGGCCGAAGCATAGTTCAGGTGATCGGACAGGTTGTTGGCGTTGAACTGCACATGATACCGGCCGTACTGGTAGGAAATCATGGTATTCAGCGAGAAATTATACGGCACGCGGGCCGTATTCGCCTCGTTCGCCCAGTAGCCGGAGCTGTACTGCGCGCCACCACCGACACTCAACTTGCCCTGACCCGGCTTGAGCAGCAGCGGAGACAGATTATAGGACGTCCAGACCGAGAAATTGTTATGCGGAAGCTGCGGCGCCTGTTTGCCGGCCGTGGTAGAGGAATTGGTCACCTTGCCGCCCATGTAGGAATAGGCGCCGTAGATTTCCCAGTCCTTCGTGATCTTGCCCGTCAGGCTCAGTTCAGCGCCGCGGATTTCACGCCCGGTTCCTGCATCCTGGAAGCCGGTGATGACATTGCCGCTCTCGTCATAGGTGTACGAGTTGTTCTGCTCGATCTGATACAGCGCCGCCGTCATGCCCAGATGCTTGTTGAGGAAGTCCATCTTGGTGCCGACTTCAAACAGGTCGCTGCGCTGCGGCTTGAGGTTTCGGCCGTTGACCGGAACGTCCCCGATGCTGGACTGCGTCGTCACCTCGGACGCCACATCCGTCCCGACCGGTTTGTAGGAGCGTGAGAACGTGAAATAGACGCTCTTGTTGTCGTCCACGTCATACATCAGGCTCGCAGACGGGCTGAACTTGCTGGACGACTGGGACTGTGTTCCCGCAGAAGATGCGGCAGCGCTCCAGTAAGTGCTCTCATAATTACCCCAGCGGAACGTTCCGAACAGGGACAGGCGCTTCGTAATATGGATCTTGTCCGCCAGGAACAGGCCCAGATCGCGGAAATCCGCCGTGCGATGTCCCGAAGACGGCCAGGTAATGTAGGTATTCGGTGCCGAATAGTATGGATTGCGGATCGTCTGGTCGTTCATGCGGTTCACATAAGTGCCCATGATCCGGTCATCCTTGGTGTAGTTGATGTCCACACCCGCACTGATGTCATGCCGCAGGAAGCCCGTATTGAACTTCGCCCGCGCCATCATGACATTCTGGATGCCCCAGCCATCCTGATTATAGGCCGCACCACCGCCCGCACCATAAGCCAGCGCCGGATTGCCACCCGCCAGGAAGGACGTGGCGCATGCCCCGGTGCAGGCATTCGGGTTCGATGCGGAATAGTCACGATGATAATGCGTAAAGCGTGTATCGTTGTTGAACGTCAGCCAGCGCGCGATCTGTGACGAGAACTTCGACGTCACCATATGGATGTTCGAATTATCCATATTGAAACTGCGCGCATAGCTCGTATCGCGGGCCAGTCCATGGCTCGTGATCGGAGAATAAATGCCGCCGATCTGGATCATCGGAACACCGTAATCCGGCGTGCCACGGCTGCCGAGCCACTGGTAATTCAGGTGATAGGTCGTCTTCGTCCCGATCCCGAAACCAAGATCCGCCGCCACGCCATAACGGTCCGTGCGGATATTGTCGCGGTCAGCCACGTCCTGCTTGTTGTACATGCCGTTCACGCGCAGAGCCGTGTGCTTGCCAAGCTGGTAGTTCACATCCGCCGTACCGCGATACTGCATGCCACTGGCGAAGGTCTGGTCCAGATCATAATGGTTGCCCAGATGAGCCTTCTTGAGCGTCTGGTTGATCACACCACCCACATTGCCCGCACCGAAATACTGACCGCTCGGCCCCTTGATGACTTCGACGCTCTCGGTATTGAACGTGTCCCGCACATAGGTTCCGAAATCCCGCAGACCATCTTCATAGATGTCGCCACGCGCCTGCTGGCCGCGGATACGGAACTGGTCCCCGTTCAGACCGCCATTACCCTCGCCCGTGGACATCGTGATGCCCGGAACATTGGCGAGCGCCTGGTCCAGCGTAAACAGACGCTGCTGGATAATCAGATCCTTCGGCACGACGCTGATGGTCTGCGGCGTATCACGAACCGTACCCGGCATACGCCCGATATCGAGAGACGTGTTGTTCGTATTGCTACTCTCGACGTCCGCCTGACCGTGCACCCGCACGGCAGACAGATTGATCGTGCTGTCGGTCGCAGTCGTTCCTGCCGTGTCCGTTCCATCCTGCGCCTCGGCCTCGCCGGCTTCGGCCACACCCAGCCCTGCACCGAGTGCGAGCATGACAAGGGCAGACCATTTCTGGCCTGAACCTTCACGGGAGGACCGGAAAGACGTGCCCGACAGGGAGGAGAGCGAAAAATCGTTTTCTTGCGGCATGCAACACCTGAACTCTGGAAACTACGCCACAGACCTTCCGACAGCTTTTCATCCGATCGGACCAGGTGCTGCTCCCTGCGACTGAAACACCCCTGGTTTCAGCCTGCGCACCCATGATCCGCTATCGGAAAAGAAACCGTCGCGACGTTCTGACTGAGCCCTGTTTCCCTCACTCCAGTTGTTAATGCAAATGATTCTCATTAGCAATATTGTGTAATACTGATGCTGTGTCCCGGTCGCCACACTTCCAGACTGCAAACCGCACAGACGGCCATGGCCATGACATTCCCTGCAATGATACTGACAGCACAGCCAGAACATCCAAGCGGAGCGTGGTCGGACGTGTTTCATCATGTGAAGTTTCTCGCGCGCGGCATGAGCGCTGTCTTTGCCCTCATGATCTGCGGGACCGCATATTCCGCCGATCTGACAGGCGCCGGTTCGAGTTTCGCCGCCCCCCTTTACCGGGGATGGGCCGATGGAATCCATCATCAGACCGACCTGTCCCTGACATATCAAAGCCTCGGTTCCGGTCAGGGGCAAAAGCGCGTCATGGCCCGAAGCGTGGATTTCGGAGCGTCCGACCTGCCACTTCCGGGCAGGGTTCTGGATGCAGCAGGCCTCTACCAGTTCCCGACGGCAATCGGTGCGATCGTAGTGGTCATCAATGTTCCCGGAATTGCAGCCAATCAGATGAAACTGGACGGCCCCACACTCGCCGCGCTGTTCGATGGCAGGATCACCACATGGGCCGATCCGCGTCTGCGGGCGCTCAATCCCGGTCTGCGGCTTCCGGATCTGGACGTACTGCCCATCCACCGCGAAGAAGCCTCCGGCACCAGTCATATCTTTACGGATTATCTTCACAGCGTCGCCCCGGACTGGAAAACCGGCATGTGGGCCGATGGGGCGGAGGCACAGGGTAATGACGGCGTTGCAGCCAGCGTGCGTCAGTCGATCGGGGGCATTGGCTTTGTGGAATATGCCTTTGCGCGGCGGGACCGGTTGAACACCGTGAAGCTGACAAACCGGGCGGGCCAGTTCGTTGCGCCGGGAACAGACGCATTTGCAAGTGCGGCTCTCAGCGCAGACTGGCCCCATGCAGACCATTACGCCGTAAATCTTCTGAATGCCCCCGCACCACAGGCCTGGCCGATCATGAGCGCGACCTTTGCACTGGTCCCTCTCCACCCGACGAACAAGACGACAGCCTCTGCCACAAAGGTCTTTTTCAGGTATGGCCTGAAGCAGGGTGACGATATTGCGCGGGATCTGGATTACGTGCCGTTACCCGCGCCCGTAAAAGACAGGGTTCTCTCCGGCTGGCCCTGAATATCTGGTTTTGAGCGCCTGATCCTGAGCGGACGTCATAATAACTTCACTTCCCATCCCCCTCCCCTTGCTGTAAATGGTCGGAACATTCCAGCACCTTGGGTAAAGGGGGCCCGTCTTGTCAGACCGCGTTCCGGATCGTTGGCATCTGGCCGGTCTGTGCAGTATTCTGGGTTTGCTGATCGGAACGGGACACGCGGCCACAGCGCCGCTGGTGACGGATGTTCTGCCCTCCGGTGTGCCGCTGCCTTCTCCCGCGCCCGGTTTTGTCCTGCCGCCTGAAGATACCGGCACCGAGCTTCTGGGCGATGCAGGCGGGGCGCGGTCCTGGCTGGCCCGCAAGGGGATCCGGTTCAATCTTCAGGATGTCGAGGAAATCTGGGGCCTGACCTCGGGCGGACAGCATCCCGGCCCGACCTATGATGGCATGACGGCCGCGACCCTCCTGCTGGAAACGCGGCGCGCTTTCGGCTGGCATGACGGGCTGCTCAATATCAGCGCCATTCAGGTGCGGGGACGTTCGCTTGCCGGAGAGCGCCTTGGGTCGCTGAACCCCGTCAGTGGTTATGATGCAGGTCGCACGACGCGTCTGTTCGAGCTCTGGTACGGGCAGGGATTTTTTGGAAACCGGCTGGATATCCGCGTTGGCACGATCGATCTGGATACCGAGTTCCTTGTCAGCCAGAACGCGTCCCTGTTCCTGAATGCCAGTTTCGGCTGGCCGCTTTCGACGTCCAGCAATCTCTATTCGGGCGGCCCGTCATGGCCGTTTTCCGCCGTCGGCACACGGATCAAATGGTCCCCCGCCTATCCGCTCGTGCTCATGCTGGCCATCACCGACGACAATCCGACCAAAGGGCCGTTTTACAGCGACATCAGCCCGACCCGCATCGACCCGTCGGGCACAACCTTTTCCACCAGCGGCGGCACATTGTTCATGGGGGAGGCACAGCTCTGGGTGGATGCCGCCCAAAGTCTTTCGGGAAAGGACGCACCCGCCCTTCCGGGAACATGGAAAATCGGCGGCCTGTACGATACCGGGCGCTTCCCCGACCCGCGCTACGACAGTCATGGCGGCCTGCTCGGCAGTCCCGACAGCACGGGAAAGCCGCTGTATCATTCCGGAACCTGGCTGGGATATGTCGTGCTGGATCAGGCCCTGTGGCGCACGGTGAGCGAGCCCGTAAAGGCGATCAACGCCTTCGTCCGCGCCACTCTCGCCAGCGGGACGCGCAACCGTTTCACGACGGAAGTGGAGGCCGGTCTGACCTTTCAGGGCTTCGTCCCGTCCCGCCCCAATGACGTGATCGGGATCGGCTGGGGCACCGGGTTTTACAGTCACCGCGCCAAGGAAAACGCGCGGGACGTCATCCGCCTGTCGGACAGTTCGGGCAGGCTTCTGGTGCCGGAACATCATATCGAACTGACGTGGCAGCTCCCCGTGCGGGACTACATCACCCTTCAGCCGGACTTCCAGTATTTCTGGAACCTCGGCGGACAGGAACCGGAAAAGGGGCGGTTTCCGCATCCCGCGGCGCCGTTCTGGGACTGAACATGACCACCACGTTCTGAAAACCTGCGTTCTGATTTCAATTAACTTTCAAACTTCGGCGCCCCTGTGCCCGGTAAGGTTCCGTTCACGGCCCGTGATGCCGATGACAAAGGAACCAATCCATGACGCAGGACAACGATTTCGTGGGCCTTTCGCCAGACGAACAGGCCCGGGAGCGCATGCGCTACGAAATCATCGATGACCTGGATGAGGAATTCGAGCTCTCCCTGGAAGAAAACGAAGGGAAAGGCCTCGATCCTGCAGAACGTGTCTTCCGTCGCACCTATTTCCGCGAGCTGATCCGCCTCCAGGGCGAGCTCGTCAAGCTTCAGGACTGGGTCAAGGCCACGGGCGAGCGCATTGTCGTCGTGTTCGAAGGGCGTGACGCTGCCGGCAAGGGGGGCGCCATCAAGCGCATCACCCAGCGCCTGAACCCGCGCATCTGTCGCGTCGCCGCCCTGCCCGCCCCGAATGACCGCGAGCGTACGCAGTGGTATTTCCAGCGCTATGTGACCCATCTTCCGGCAGCGGGCGAAATCGTCCTGTTCGACCGCAGCTGGTACAACCGCGCGGGCGTCGAGCGCGTCATGGGGTTCTGCACGGAGGAGGAATACGAAGAGTTTTTCCGCTCCGTTCCGGAATTCGAGCGGATGCTGGTTCGCAGCGGCATCCGGGTCATCAAATTCTGGTTCTCGATCACCGACGAAGAACAGGAATCACGCTTCCGCGCCCGCATCGAAGACCCGCTGAAGCAGTGGAAGCTCAGCCCGATGGACCTTGAAAGCCGCCGCCGCTGGGAAAACTATACCCTGGCCAAGGAAGTCATGCTGGAACGATCCAGCATTCCCGAAGCCCCGTGGTGGGTTGTCCCGGCGGTCGACAAGAAGCGCGCGCGCCTGAACTGCATCGCGCATCTGCTGTCCCTCGTGCCTTACGAACCCGTCAGCCGCCCCGAAGTCGTTCTACCGGAACGCGTGTTCCATCCGGATTATGAACGCGAACCCACGCCCGATGATATGCTCGTTCCGGAACGCTACTAGGCCGGGTGCGGAAACAGTGTAAAGTGTAACACGTCACAGCTGAGAGCAGAGCCACGGACCAAATTCTGATCTATGGCTCTGCCCCGACAGGAAGCAGCTTTCCTGTAAAACCTAACCCACGCGACTGGTCAGGGGAGGCTCCTCTCCCACAGATGCCAGACCCGCTTTCAGATCCTCGCCCACGATCCGCGCACAAAGCGCGAGTGAAAGCGCACCTGCATCGGGATGTCCCTTGCTGCGCTCGCCATGCATTTTCGCACGGCCCATCCGCGGGAGCAGATCGCGCGTGGCCTGCGCCGCTTCATGAGCCGCTTCTGCCCCGATCCGCCAGGACTCCACAAGCCCATGCCCGGCGGCCAGAGCCTCTTCCATCGTCTCGACGAACGGTACCAGCGCATCCACGAGCGTCTTGTCGCCGGGTTTTGCGCGACCAAGCTCCATGATGCGCTCCATGCTGTTCCGCGCACCGCCTGAAAGCTGTTGTGCATCGGGCAGGCTATTGTCATCGAAGGCCAGACTGAACGCCCGCAGCCCCTCGCCCCAGAGCGCCCCGGATGTTCCCCCGGCCCGGTCTGCCCAGGCATCCGCAGCAGAAGCCAGAACCGTTGCAGGACCAGCGCCGGCATCTGCCGCAGCCCGCGCCACTTTCGCCGCCGCCGCTGAGCCACGCGCCATACCCTGACCATGATCCCCGTCGCCCGCCACGGCATCAATATGCCCGAGATCGGACTCCACCTCTGCCAGTGTCGTTGCCAGATGATCCATCACGGCTGCCACACATGCTCCACCCCGACGCCCCTGCGCCGTCCCGGAGCGCATGTACAGAACCTCTGTCTCTTCTGGCACTTCAAGCCGTGTGATCCCGTCTCCGGCCAGCAGACCATGGCTCAGCGCAGCAGACTGCACAGGCGAACGCCAGTACTGCTCCAGATCTTCATCCAACCAGGTCAGCGTCAGCGAACAGCCCGCCATATCAAGGCTCGTGACATACTCGCCCACCAAAGGCGCCACGAGCGTCAGACCTGCCTTTTCGAACATTGGCACCAGCCGGTCCCACAGAACGAACAGCTCTTCCTGCTTGGTGCTGCCCAGACCATTCAGCAGGACGGCCACCCGGCGCGACGCCCCTTCCGGAAGCTCTGCCAGCAGGCGGTCGAACAGGAGATGCGCCAGATGCTCCGGATCCGGAACATCCTGCTCGTCAATGCCCGGTTCGCCATGCACGCCCAGCCCGAGCGCCATGCGGTTCTTCGGCACTTCGAACAGCTTTTCCTTCTCGCCCGGAAGCGTGCAGCCGTCGAACGCCACGCCGAACGTGCAGGTCTGACGGTTTACCCGCTGCGCGACTTCCTCGACTTCATCGAGCGTCAGCCCCGCCTCGGCCGCAGCGCCTACGATCCGGAAAATCACCAGATCACCAGCAATTCCGCGCCGCTTCTCACGTGTGGCGGCATCAGAGCTGGCCACATCATCCGCTGTCGCCAGAACGCGGACGTCATAGCCTTCTTCGCGTAGCCGGTCCGCCGCGATACCAAAATTGAGCACATCTCCGGCATAGTTGCCGTAGCCGAGAACGATCCCACCTCCCAGATCGGCCTGACGTGCGATGCTCTTGATG
Organism: Gluconobacter roseus; assembly: GCF_046058915.1. Lineage (GTDB taxonomy): Bacteria > Pseudomonadota > Alphaproteobacteria > Acetobacterales > Acetobacteraceae > Gluconobacter > Gluconobacter roseus_A. Next base: position 2,335,587 of record NZ_CP175538.1, on the reverse strand, counting down.
GCCTGCGTGGAGGGCGAGGCGAAGATATCCCCCGCCACTGCCGCATCGCCGAAGCCCGGTCCGACATAGCCCGCAAAGGCCGGATAATGTCCCGAGCCCCCGCCAAGGACGACGGCCACCTTGCCGCGGCGGCCCGGCGTGGCCCGAAGCACACCGCCGCGCACGTGGCGTACGAGATCGGGATGAAGAAGGCTGAACCCCCGGAGGGCGGACGCTGCGAAAGTCGATGCGTCACCGCAGATCTTGGTCATGGTACGTCTCCGTGTCAGATTTCAGACGGCATCGCGGTTGAGGTAGCGGCGGGCCAGCGCATCGAAGGAAATCGCCAGCACGACGATCCCTCCGCTGACGACCGACTGCCAGTACGGCGAGATGCCAAACAGAACGATGATGTCTTCGATGATGCCGATGATGACGGCGCCCAGAACCGCGCCGATCGGGCTGCCAATGCCACCCGTCGTCGCCACGCCACCAATGACGGCTGCGGCAATCGGCCCCAGCACCCAGGTGTCACCGATGGAAGGCTGGGCTGTGCCCAGACGCGCCACCATCAGGATGCCTGCCAGCGCCGAAAGGAACCCGGCCAGCGCGAAAGCGCCCATGCGGATCGCATTGACCCGGATCCCCAGCATCCGCGCCGCATCGGGATTGCTGCCAATGGCGTAGATGTAACGTCCGACCGGGGTGCGCAGCATGACGAACGCCACGATCGCCAGACAGACCAGCAGCACCAGGAACGGCACCGGCACTCCCATTACGAGCCCACGACCAAGGAACGTGATGTCCCGCGGCACACCCGTGATCGCAACGCCCTTGGTCGCCACCAGATTGGCGCCGCCATACACGCCGGCCATGCCGATCGTCAGTACCAGCGAATGCAGACGGAGCTGCGTGATCAGCGCGCCGTTCAGCAGGCCGCATGCCCCACCCATCAGCAGGCACAGACCCAGCGACAGCCAGGGATTGAGCCCGAGCTGCACCATCAGGATGCCGCCCACCACGCCCGCAAGCCCGCCGATCGCGCCCACGGACAGATCAAGCTCGCCGAGGATCATCAGGATGGACTGGCCGATGGTGACCAGCCCGATAAAAGCCAGCGCCCGGGCGATGATGACCATGTTGAAGGTCGTCAGAAAATGCGGCGAAAGCGCACAGGACGCGCCGAAAATAATGACGAGCGCCGCCACGACCCCACCCAGCGGATTGACGGCCAGACGGGAGATGAGCGCCTTGAGCGGCGGCAGTTTCGGCGGCTGCTGCGAGGGTGCTGCCGGAACGGTGGTTTCAAGCGACATGACGGTTCTCCGGGGCGCCGATGATCGCGCCGACAAGCGTGTTGACGTCAGTAGTGGCCTGATCGAACGATCCCGTGATCCGGCCGGAATACATGGTGATGATCCGCGAAGCGCAGCGCTGGAGCTCGGTCATTTCGGAGGAGACGAGAATGATCCCCACGCCCTCTTCCGCGAGCTGCTGCATGATGCGGTAGATCTGGAACTTCGTGCCGATATCGATGCCCTTGGTCGGCTCGTCGAAAATCAGCACCCGCGGCCGCCGCGCCATTGCCCGGCCGATGATCGCCTTCTGCTGGTTTCCGCCAGACAGATGCGCGATTTTCTTGCCCGCCGAGGACGTCCGCACATCGAACTGCCGGATCGTATCGGCCACGACCTCGTTTTCACGCGCCGAGGAAATGATCCCGCCGCGCTTCATGCGGTCCAGAACCGAGAGGCTGATATTCTCCCGCACACTCAGGAGCGGGAAAATGCCGTGATGCTTGCGCTCTTCGGAAAGGTAAACCATGCCCAGAGCCACGGCCCGATCGGTGCGCCCCTTCGGGATTTCCTCGCCTTCGAGGAAGGCATGACCACCCGTCGAGCGCAGATATCCGAAGATCGTCTGCATCAGCTCCGAACGTCCGGCCCCCACAAGCCCCGCAAACCCGAGAATTTCCCCGCGTCGCAGAACAAAGGATGCATCCGAGAACCCCGGCCCCGACATATCTTTAACGCTCAAGATGACGTCGGACTCAGTCGCGACCACGCGAGGCTGGAACTTCTCCTCAAGCGGCACCGAACTGCCCGACATCAGCCGGATCAGCTGGTCCTCCGTCATTTCCCGCATTGGATAAGTGCCCACACTGCGGCCATTGCGCAGCACCGTCACCGTATCGCCCAGCGCAAAGATCTCTTCCATCTTGTGCGACACGAACACGATCGCGCAGCCATCGTCGCGCAGTGTCCGGATGATGCGGAACAGGTGCTCCGTCTCATTCGCCGTCAGCGACGATGTCGGCTCGTCCAGGATCAGCACCTTGAACTCTTCGCGGCACGCTGCCCGTGCGATCTGCAGAAGCTGCTGGTCCGGCACGCTGATCCGGTTCACGAACTGCCCCGGCTTCGCATGAATGCCGAACCGCTTGATCAGCTCCGCCGCAGCCTTTTCCATGGCCCGGCGCGATACCGTCAGATGCCCGAACCCGGAGCGGTTGAACGGCATGAACATATTCTCGGCAACCGTCATCGGCCCGAACAGGTTCAGCTCCTGCGGCACATATGCGACTTTCTCGAACAGCGTCCGGTCATGCAGCGCATCGTGGCCTTCGATCAGGACAGCCCCCTCATCCGGCACGACCAGCCCGGTCAGCGTCTTGATGAGCGTGGACTTTCCAGCACCATTTTCCCCGGCCAGAATATGGATCTTCCCCGGTTCCAGCGTCAGATCGACATGATCGAGCGCCACCACACCAGGATAGGTCTTCCGAACGGCTTCAATCTGAAGAACTGTCATGACCGTCACTCCCTGTCATGCCGCGTCAGAGGCTCTTGGCCGTCAGAAGATCAATGCCGGTATCGATGTATTTGGGCGTCTTCTGCCCCATCGCCCGCTGCCAGGCCGACACGACGGCCCAGTAGCCCTGCATTTCCGGACGGCTGGATGCAGAGGACTCAGCAACGCCCTCCTTGATGAGCTGGATCATGTCATTGAGGTTATCGAGCCCCACTTCCTTGACCTTGCCCGTCTTGCCTCCTTCGCGAATGGCCTGTCCCACGCCCACTGGCCCGGAGGCATCACACTCAACCCATCCGACCAGATCCGGATGCGCCTGCATGATGGCGGATGCCTGCTTCTGCGCGGTCTCGATGCTGTCATTGTCCACGCCGGTCGCCACGACCTTCATATCCGGGTATTTGGCAAAGACCTTCTTTTCGCACTCGGCCCGCAGCGTATGGTTCGGTGCTGTCGGCACCCCCATCATGATCGCCACTTCACCTTTCTTGCCGACCAGGTTCGCCAGCCGCTCGGCCGCCATCGTGCCCTGCTCGCAGAAATCCGCGCCCACTGCGGTGATGTCCATGCCTTCGGGCGGCAGGGAATCAAACACCGTCATGGGGATCTTCTCGTCCACCGCCTCGTCCATCGTGGCGCGGTTGCCCTTCTCGTCCAGCAGATCGAGGATCAGCCCGTCCGGATGGGTCGCAATGGCACGCTCGATGATGTCGTTCTGGGACGACACATCCGCCGTCTGCGGCGCGCGGTATTCGATCTCGACCTTCCGCCCCGTCGTCTGCGAGATCATCGCCGCAGCCGCCTGCGCCCCGTTATTCGCCTTGTCGAACCACGGATGAACCGTTTTGGGGATCAGCACGAACCGCAGAGGCGCGCTGCTATCCGCCGCATGGGCCTGACCTGCCGCCAGCGGCGTCAAAAATGGCGCAGCCGTCAGCATTGCGGCAAAAGCAAATGCCGTTTTCATAATCGTATTCTTTCAAAGAACCCGCCGGATCAGTTCCGGGCGGGAAGTTTTACTTCAGCAACTTGCGCCGACAGGACTCTGCTGGCGGTATTTCTTTCCTAATGCATCAATGCCCGCGACATTCTTCGCCGAAGCACTGCGCGGATCGAACGTGCAGGCCAGCCAGGCTTCGGCAATGGATTTCGCGACTTCCGGCCCGATGACACGCGATCCCATCGTGATGATATGCGCGTTGTTCGACAGTGCCGCCCGCTCGGCGGAATAGGTGTCGTGAGTGAGCGCAGCGCGGATGCCAGGGATCTTGTTGGCGGAAATGCACACGCCAATTCCCGTCCCGCAGCACAGGATGCCCCGGTCGAAATCTCCATGCAGAACCGCCAGCGCCACGCGCTCGCTCAGTTCCGAATACAGTTCCACACGCTCTTCATCAGGCTGGGACATGTCGATGACAACATGGCGCCCGAGCGTCGAGAGATGCTGAACCAGAAGCCGTGCCAGACCTTCGCCGGCACTGTCTCCACCAATCGCAATACGCATGAGTGTTCTCCGTCTCTTATAGTTCAGTCAGACTGTTCCGCCCGGGAACAGGATTGATGCCGCGGCACTTTGACGTGGCCGTCATCACGCCGCGATTTTGCGGGAAACCAGTTCGCTCACACTGCCCACCAGCTTCATGAAATCCGCAGGTTCCCAGGCGGCTCGCCCGACAAACACACCGTCCACATCGGGCAGTGCGACGTAATCGCGGATATTCGCCTGCGAAACGCTGCCGCCATAAAGCAGCGGGATCCGCACGCCGCTCTCAGCCGCCATCTCACGCACGACAGCCCGCAGCTTTGTGTGGATTTCGGATACGAACGGTGCTTCAGCTGGACGCCCCGCCGATCCGATGGCCCAGACAGGCTCATACGCAATCAGCACGCGCCCCAGATCCTTCTGGGACACGCCATGCAGCGCAATTTTCGTCTGACGTGCCAGCGTCTCCTGCGAGACCCCGAACTCGAATTCATCAGACGTATCACCAATGCAGATCAGCGGCCGCAGACCATGCTTCAGCGCGGCATGGACCTTGAGGTTTACCGTCCAGTCCGTCTCGCCGAAATGCTGCCGGCGCTCCGAGTGGCCGATCTCGACGATGGACGCTCCGCACTCGGCAATCATCGGCGCGGAAACTTCCCCGGTCCAGGCGCCGCTGTCCTCCCAGTGCATGTTCTGCGCGCCCACCATCAGCGCACTGTCTTCCAGCACCGAACACACATCCCGCAGGGACGTGAAGGGCGGGATCACAAATGACTGGATCCCCTCGGGTGGCTGGAACGACTCAAGCGCCCGCGCCGCGGCAATTGCTTCGGCCGGCACCTTGTTCATCTTCCAGCTTGTCCCGATCCAGACAGTCTTCTGATCCACAACCGACCTCCCGAAAGACTGCCCAACTGGCTGAATGCTCATGCCGATTTTCCCAGCCCCACTGATATCCAGAGCACTTTAGCGCTAAACAATAACACTACAAATGTTATTATCTCTAAAAATAACGATATGATCGAAAGGTTCCCATCCCCTCACGCGAACGTCAGGCTGCCCGCTCCAGCAGGACAGCTTCCGTCACCACACTGTCGATCTCCACATCGCGCCCGGCAACCAGTCCGCGTTTGCCCATTTTCTCATGATAGAGATGGGTTGCTTCCATGGGGGACAGAGCGCCATCCGTCACGCTGCGCATGGCTTCGATCAGCAGAACGGGATCATCCGCATCCACGATCTTGCGACCGAACAGGGCGGCACGGGCCCCGCAGCACTGGGCCTGATGCAGAAGTTCCAGACAGTCGCGGGTTGTGCCGCTTCCGCCGCCCATGATGCCCACGATTACCGACGGGTCGAACTCGCAGAGCTCCGTCAGTGCTTCCGCGCCATTGAACGGAACCTTGAGGAAAACCGGCCGCTCTTCACGCCGCAGCCCGGCCAGACAGCGGACGATCATGTCATTGAGGAAAAAGCCCTGATCCGCACGGGAAATCCGCCCTTCATTGGGATTGAAAACCTCAAGGAAATAGGAAAAGCGCCTCTCTGCCGCTTCCTCGCGAAAGCTTGCGAATTCTTCAAGCGCTAAGCTGTCCTGATCGGCATCGCCATTGAACGTCATGGAGTACAGGCCGAGATTGGTCTGTGCCTTTTTCAGGGACGCCGAACGGAATGGAACCGATTTCTGGGTCTGATAATTGCTGCCCCGACCGCGCCACAGATCGGTCGTATCATTGGCGCGGATCGCCGACTGGATGCGCGTGCCTTCAAAAGCATCTTCCTGAACCAGCGTCTCTAGGATTGAAGCCGAGGTCAGCATGATATCCACGATATCCTGACTGAGGATCGTCCTGATCACATCGACATATTCCCGCCGTGTGCGGAAACGGGACCGCTTTTCCTGCACAGGTGACGGATGACGCTGCAGACCCGTGGCGCTGATCCCGGCGGCCATGTCTAAATCCTTGGCGTCTGCAAGAATGAAGTCGGTCCGGCTGTCCTGACCGGAGACCATGCGGGCAATCTTTTCTTCATAACGGTTCATGGTTCATGCCCTCAGGGCTGTGTGTGACAATGATGCTGCGGGCAGCTCACCCTTCAGCTGATGACGATCCTGCCCTTCCTTCCAGGTCTGCTGGCACTGCTGTTCCATCTCCTGCGCATTCCAGCCGAGCGCTTCCCCGACAATGCTCCCCGCTTCGCGCACGACGTCCGGTGTCAGAAGGCCACTCAGGGCAATCGGCGTGCGACGGAACAGGACATCCGACAGCGTCCGCACCAGTTCATCCGTGGCGATGAATGCCAGTTCACGGCGCGTATAGGTGGGCAGGCTGCGCAGCGGCGCATCCGGCTGCTCCTGGCAGAACACCGCAAAGGCCCGCGCGCGGGAGCCGTACCGCTCCAGCAGCAGCGCCGCTCTGTTGCGCGGAAGACCATATGTGACGAAGAACTCGTCCAGATAGGAGGAATACCGTTGCGGCTGGGGGTAGTCGCGACCGCCACCGATCGGGAAATCCCGCGTGGACAGGCGCCGTTCCACGCTCAGCATGTCCAGCACCCTGTCTGCGGTTTCTTCAGCCAGACCACGGAACGTCGTCCATTTTCCGCCGACCAGAGACAGGAGCGGCGTGCCGCCCACAACGTCTTCATGAATAATATGATCGCGACTGATGGCGCCCGGATCGGCCGCATTGGTCGCAGGCAGCGGACGCACACCGCTATAGCGGTAAATCACATCGTCTGCGCCAAACCGGAATCCCGGAAACAGGCCGCCAAGCATGCGCAGCATGTAGTCCTGTTCGTCATCCGTGCAGACGGCGCTGTCAGGATTATCAATCCGCAGATCCGTCGAACCGACAAGGACATGACCATAGAACGGATAGGCCAGACAGATGCGTCCATCTGGCGTTCCGAAATACATCATGCGGCCATTCAGCTCTCGCAGAAGCCCTTCATGGCGCAGGAGAAGATGGCTGCCCTTCGTTCCGCCGATATAACGGGTCGGATGCCCCAGAACGCTGTTGATCCGATCAATCCACGCGCCCCCGGCATTGACGATGATCCGCGGCCGTACATGGCGTGTCTCGCCGCTTCGCTCATCACGGAGAGTCAGAACACCATCCGTAAAGGACAGCGGCACTGTGTAAGTCGAAACGGCGCAGTCCGTCCCCACATCAAGCCCGTCGCGCACGCATTCATAGCCGAGACGTTCCGGCTGGGTGATGGCGGCATCATAATACTGCGCCGTCGCCATGACATCCGCTGCCATATGCGGCCATTCCTCGTGCGTCCTGCGTTTGAGGAACAGGCTGTGACGGGGCATCACACGGGCACGCCGCCCGAGGAAATCATAAATCTGCAGCCCGGCTTCCAGAACGAGCGCGCCCCGATCTGTCATTTTGCCGCCCAGCCCCAGAAACTTCCGGAACGAAGGAATGATACCGCCGAACCAGGACCGGATCGGCAGGACGGTTGGCAGCGGCTTGACCACATGCGGTGCGTTGCGCAGCAGCAGGTTCCGCTCCAACGTGGACTGCGCTACGAGCCGAAATTCACCGGTCTCAAGATATTTGATGCCACCGTGAATCAGGCGGGATGGCGCGCATGATGCACCGGAACAGAAGTCCCCCGATCCACCAGAAGAACGCGCAGTCCCTGCAAGGTCAGTTCGCGGAACAGGCCAGCCCCGTTGATCCCGGCCCCAATGATCGCAACATCGAACGCCGCATTGTCCGTAATGCCAGCAAGCCCGTTCATGGCCGGGCCTCCTGCGGGATGAAGCCGATTGCAGCATAGTTCAGGACAACGCCCGCCTCCACGGCAACTGGCTCCGGAACGGACTCGGCCTGCGCTGTTCCGCCATCATAAAGATCCGACCAGAAAGGCCGCATGGCCTGGGTCAGGGCGACGTAACGCCGGAAGATCCCATCATAAATGCGACGCCATTCGCTCTGGGGCGTGTAAATCTGCATCGGGATGGTCTGGGCGGAAACGGCTTCCTCCAGGTCGACATAACGCCCAATCGCGACGCTGGCGGTCAGGGCAGCGCCAAGCGCACCAGCCTCCCGCACTTCCGGGATTTCCACATCCGAGCCCAGAATATCGGCAAACATCTGTGCGATCACAGGCTGCCCACTGCCGCCGCCGGACACGCCAATCCTGCGGACCGGGCCTGTCTGGCGCAGCGCATCGACATGTTCACGATGATTGAAGATCGTGCCTTCCACCATTGCCTGGAACAGATCCGCACGATCATGCCAGGACTGCACCCCGAACAGCGAAGCGCTGGCCGGCACTTCATAAGGCGAGCCGAACAGAAACGGATGATAAAGCGGCACCTGATGACGCCCGCCCGGCTTCGAAAGACGGCTTTCCATTTCCGCCGAGAGCTGCCGGGCCGCGTCTTGTTCCTCAGGCTTCAGAAGTTTCGCCAGCCATTCGAGATTGCTGGAGGACGCCGGCGAAATTGCCATGCAGTTCCACAGACCACGACGATATCCGGCGCGACAGGCCCAGCCTTCGCCGATGACCGGCCGATCCCGGAACACCTCGTTGATCGAGAATGTTCCAGCCGTGATGGAAAGATCATCGGCCTGAGTATATCCCATTCCGACTGCTGCAGCCGTAACATCATGCAGCCCGACCGAAACGGGCGTCCCGGCTTTCAGGCCGGTCAGGGCTGCGGCCTCGGCTGTCAGAGTACCACCGCTTTCGCAGGACAGCCGCATTTCCGGCAGCGCGCGGCGGATGCCCTGCAATCCCAGGATTTCCAGCAGTTCGTCGCTGTAATCCTGCGTATGCAGATCCGTGAAAGACGTGCTGGCTTCCGTCAGATCCGTCGCAATCTCACCCGTCAGACAGTAACGGATCCAGTCCTTGGCAAAGATAACCGATCCGATTGCTGCATAACGCTCCGGCTCATTTTCCCGGATCCAGGCCAGAAGCGTATTGGCCGAATAGGCATAGGGTCGCTGTCCCGCCACCGGGAGAACCAGATCTGATATCCCATCGCGCTGCCACCGCTCGTGCAACGCCGTGGCACGACTGTCGAGCGACATGATCCCACGGCCCAGCGGTCTACTTGAGCGGTCAAGTAGAAAAACGCCATCTCCATGCGCAGTTAGGCCAATTGCGGCAATGGCCGAACCGTCAAGCCCGGCATCCGCCAATGCATCCTGAACCGAACCCGTCACGGCTTCCCAGGCCTCGTGCATGTCGCGCTCAACGTGATGAGGCCGGTCCATATGCTGTGTAACCCGGTGACGCCCTGTCCCCATGATCGCACCGGTCGGCGAAAACACGACGGCTTTCGTCGTCGTGGAACCACTGTCGATCCCAATGGTGAAATCCTGGCGCATTGAACACCCTCCAGACGGCGTGACTGATCATCAAGCGATCACAACGATGAGCACCCATAACATTATTTGTGAGATTATGAACACATTTATCTGTGATTTATCACTATTTAATGTGACAAATACCGTCAGATCGCACAGGACGTTGGCAGATAACCCGTGAAAATATCAGTCGGCTCAGGATCATTAAATTGATCCAGGAAATCTGATGCAGGCTCTGCAAGGAGACTGGAAATGAGTGTCTTGTCCTGGCTGACGCACAAGCAGATGGAGCGTTTGCGGCCGTTTTTTCCCAAGAGCCATGGACACCCTCGGGTTGATGATCGCCGCGTATTGAGTGGGATGATGTTCAGCAGGCTCAAGGAGAAGTGGCGTATCGCCACACGCTACCACAGACGCCCGACCGTATTGTTCTCGGCCGGCCATCTGTCTCGCTGCAACCGTGATCTTCTGGCCATGAATTCTGAGCCTGGGTTCTGGCTACGCGTCCTTTGAATATCAATCAGCCCGCTTCCTTTGATAATGAAGAGCGTCCTGCTCGCTTGAGCGGGCTGATGGGGCTTTGGATTTTTTCAGTCTGGCTGACTGAGCGCCCGAAGGGCATTGGCCCGTTCATTTGACGAAAGACCCGTAAGTAATGCCCCGCACTGGTCATCGGACAAATGATCACAGTGACTGGCAATGAGCTGAATCGCTCCCAGCTGGAGGGATCGAAGAACCGTTGGTTGATGCGCCTGGCTCGTGATTTCAGGCTTTTGGCGATTTGATTGACGGTTTTTGGGGGAGCTTTTGATCTGCGTTTTGAGCAGATCGGGGACTGCTCTCCCGCTGGATGACTATGCGCTCGCGTTCAATCTTTCGAGGAAGAGGAAGCGGCGCATGTTGTAGACGATATTGGCCAGCCCGATCCTCATGGTGGCCCGGGTGATACCGACAGTTCGGATGAACAATCCCGTCTGTGATTTCTGGTCGGCAAAGACGTGCTCGACGCGCGATCGGATCACGGACTTTCCAGCATTCGATTTCTGGATATGTCGGGGCATAGGCTTGAGATGCGGCTTTTTTCTGTGAACCTTTGAGACAAAACCCTCTTTGTCCATGAAGTCCTCATTCGCTTTCGAGCGATAAGCTGTATCAGCCCAAACGCTTGAGGCCGTATTGGTTTTATCTAACAGCCCCTCTCTCAATCGCGCACCATCACTGGCGGCGGCATCCGTCGTCTTCCATTTTCGGATGAACCGAAACTTCCGGTCGATGGAGACGTGGGATTTGTAGCCAAAGAACGGGATGGCGAGATCGCTCGACGGTATGGTTCCATCGTCCTGCCGCTTCGCCTTCGTGAACTTCAGTGTCCATCGTGCATGACGATCCTTATGCGACATCTTTGCGGGCTTGTTCTGCCAGTCTTCAGGAATACGTCCTGCCCGGAGATCCGCTTTCTCAGCCTTCGTATTGCGCTGCTTTGGAGCAGCCACCAGTGTGGCATCCAGGATCTGGCCTGACATCGGTAAATACCCGGCGTTGCGCAGGGTCGCATCAAAGCGGTTGAACAGCCCTTCGATCGCACCCGCCTGGGTCAGACGCTCGCGGAACAGCCAGACCGTTTTGGCATCCGGCACGCGGTCCGACAGCCCCAATCCCAGAAAGCGCATGAACGACAGGCGGTCGTTGATCAGATACTCTGTCCGTTCATCAGACAAATTGTTCAACGTCTGGATGACCAGAATTTTGAACATCAGCACCGGATCAAACGGCGGACGTCCGCCTTTACTTCCGTCTGAATAGGCCAGAGCCAGCTCCAGATCAGGGCGGAACACCTCAAAATCCACAGTCCGGGAAAAGGCCTCCAGCTGATCGCCAAGCCCGCTCAGCCGAGCAAGGCGCTCTTCAACATCAAAGAAACCAGGCTGCTTCATCTTCCACCATCCCCAATCAACGCCGAAGAAATGGAATCACACAGAACAGCTCAGAGCCAAGGGTTTTTCGAACCCTCCAATTTGGTCAAACGGCACTCTGAGGAACTGCTCGATCGCTTCGTCCCTTGCTGAGCGATCATCCTCCTCATTTTCTTCCGAAAGAAGCCTGGAAGTTTCCTTTCCAATACTGGAGTACAGAGCTTCAGGAATTTCGAAAAGGCCGCTCCTTGCAATTTCTTGGAGCAAGTCGCCGAAGGTGGCGTTGTTCGCCTTCCCTTTCTCCTGTAACGCCGCCACTGCAGCATGAACCATAGACAAATGGGCTGCTTCATCCACAACTGTACGCAACACCTTCGCGCTAAGGAGTGGCGACAATGTTCGCACGATGCGCGCAATTGTAAACTTGTCTTCTCTCGCGTCGATGAGCGGTAGGATTTTACCAGAAAATAGGCTCAGTATTGGCAAAGACCCATCAAGTAGTCCGGTTCGGAATGGATTGAAAGTTTGTAAAGAGCTGAATAGTTCGTCAAATCCTAGACGGCGGGCAGCCATTCGGTGTTCAAGGATCAGATCCTTTGAGCCGCCTTTCTCAATCCATTTCTCGTCGCCCGTTGCGCTAGCCATCGCTGCGCGTATGCGCGCTTCCACTGCTGGCTTGTTTGGTGTGGCCGCCGGCAGAATGAACATGCGCACAGAGGTGGACCCGTCCGTTCGGACAGTTTTTGGGTTTGAATAAGCTATACCCGGTTGTTGTTATGCCGCCATTCTGACGGCGCTGCTGTTGGCCCTCTGGTCCGGGGTTAACCCCGGACCAGAGGGCGTCGGCGCGTCATGATACGCCTCATCGGGCGTGCGTCCAGCCAGTGCCGTATGCGGACGCTGCCCGTTGTAATGCGCGATCCATGCAGTGAGCCCGGCCCGCAGTTCCGAACCGGTCTCGAACGCGTGCAGGTAGACGCATTCGTATTTCAGGGATCGCCACAGGCGCTCGATGAATACGTTGTCGAGCCATCGGCCGCGCCCGTCCATGCTGATGCGGATCTGGCGCGCTTGCAGCACGTCCGTGAACCGGGACGTCGTGAATTGTGACCCCTGATCCGTGTTGAAGATCTCCGGTGCGCCGTAGCGGATCAGGGCCTCCTGTAGCGCCTCGATGCAGAACTCGGCATCCATCGTGTTCGACAGCCGCCAGGACAGAACCTTGCGCGTCGACCAGTCCATGATCGCCACGAGATACAGAAAACCCTTTTGCATCGGGATATAGGTGATGTCCGAGCACCACACCTGGAGGGATCGAAGAACCGTTGGTTGATGCGCCTGGCTCGTGATTTCAGGCTTTTGGCGATTTGATTGACGGTTTTTGGGGGAGCTTTTGATCTGCGTTTTGAGCAGATCGGGGACTGCTCTCCCGCTGGATGACTATGCGCTCGCGTTCAATCTTTCGAGGAAGAGGAAGCGGCGCATGTTGTAGACGATATTGGCCAGCCCGATCCTCATGGTGGCCCGGGTGATACCGACAGTTCGGATGAACAATCCCGTCTGTGATTTCTGGTCGGCAAAGACGTGCTCGACGCGCGATCGGATCACGGACTTTCCAGCATTCGATTTCTGGATATGTCGGGGCATAGGCTTGAGATGCGGCTTTTTTCTGTGAACCTTTGAGACAAAACCCTCTTTGTCCATGAAGTCCTCATTCGCTTTCGAGCGATAAGCTGTATCAGCCCAAACGCTTGAGGCCGTATTGGTTTTATCTAACAGCCCCTCTCTCAATCGCGCACCATCACTGGCGGCGGCATCCGTCGTCTTCCATTTTCGGATGAACCGAAACTTCCGGTCGATGGAGACGTGGGATTTGTAGCCAAAGAACGGGATGGCGAGATCGCTCGACGGTATGGTTCCATCGTCCTGCCGCTTCGCCTTCGTGAACTTCAGTGTCCATCGTGCATGACGATCCTTGTGCGACAGCTTTGCGGGTTTGTCCTGCCAGTCTTCAGGAATACGTCCTGCCCGGAGATCCGCTTTCTCAGCCTTCGTATTGCGCTGCTTTGGAGCAGCCACCAGTGTTGCATCCAGGATCTGGCCGGACATCGGGAGATAACCGGCGTTCCGCAGGGTCGCGTCAAATCGGTCAAACAGCCTTTCAATGGCACCCGCCTGTGTCAAACGCTCACGAAACAGCCAGACCGTTTTGGCATCCGGCACGCGGTCCGACAGCCCCAATCCCAGAAAGCGCATGAACGACAGGCGGTCATTGATCAGATACTCTGTCCGTTCATCAGACAAATTGTTCAACGTCTGGATGACCAGAATTTTGAACATCAGCACCGGATCAAACGGCGGACGTCCGCCTTTACTTCCGTCTGAATAGGCCAGAGCCAGCTCCAGATCAGGGCGGAACACCTCAAAATCCACAGTCCGGGAAAAGGCCTCCAGCTGATCGCCAAGCCCGCTCAGCCGAGCAAGGCGCTCTTCAACATCAAAGAAACCAGGCTGCTTCATCTTCCACCATCCCCAATCAACGCCGAAGAAATGGAATCACACAGAACAGCTCAGAGCCAAGGGTTTTTCGAACCCTCCACCTGATTGGGGCGATCGATCACCAGATCCCGCAGCAAATACGGATATTTGCGATGCCCAGGATGCGGTATCGTCGTGTGCGGCTTCTGATAGATCGCCCGCAGCCCCATCGTCGCCATCAGCCGACGGACACGCTTGCGCCCGACATCATGGCCGAGCCGCCTGAGATGCCGGGTCATCTGCCGCGACCCGTAATAGGGTGTCTCAAGAAACTGCGCGTCGATCAGCCGCATCCGTTCAAGATTGCCCTCACTCTCCGGCACCGGCCGGTAATACACGGACGACCGGTTGAGTTGCAGCAGCGCGCATTGCCGCACCACGGAAAGCCGAGGCCGCTTCAGGTCGATCATTTGCCGCCTCTGAGCATGCCCAACCGCACAGAGGCATCCCGCAAAAAATCCCGTTCCACCAGCAATTGGCCAATCTTTGCGTGCAGTTTCTCCACGTCGGCCGGGCTGGCCGCCGCCTCCGGTGCCGCCTTGCCGGAGAAGATGCCCGCCATGCCCTCGACTGCCTGGCGCTTCCACTGGGCAATCATCGTCTGGTGCACGCCGTGCTTCGACGCCAACTCCGACAGCGTCTGCTCGCCCCGCATCGCCTCAAGCGCAACCCGCGACTTGAACTCCGCCGAATATCGTTTCCGCGTAACCTTGCCCATAAACCCGTCCTCTCTCAGGTCGGATTATAGCTTATCGCCCTGTCTGAAAAACCGGGTCCACCTCTGATAGCCATCCTTCAGAATGTCTTGCATCGCCGGTTTAGTGCGGATGAAATCACTACTTATCTCCAGCACCTCAGCGTGACTCAGAGAATCCCGCCCCCGATTATCTGTGTCGGGGCTGTAAACAAATCGGGTTATCGTATCAAGACGCATCAGCCGACTGGTCTTCGCCGCAATGTCGGCCTGTCGATCGATCGAAGCCTGTGACCCAGCGCGTCCCCTTGCTTCTTTGGCTCGTAAATCGTCGATATCAGCCGCCAGTGCGTGCCTGAGCCAATCACGAATATCGTGGTTGAAACCTTCTATCACTGACCATGCAAAAGCGTGAATGGTTGAAACGGCGATAATCGGATCGAATTGAGTGCGGCGGATAATCTCATCGCGTGCGGCCTTGGTGTAGGTTATGACTGCGACACGCCGATTATGCAAACGGAGTTCATGTGCAAGGTTAAGTCGTATATAGTCGAGCGCCTTGACAAGAGATCGTGTTTTTCCAGAACCTGCGCCGGCAAATAGAAAGAAACTCTTGGGTTCAGTCAGACTGAGGCAACCGACAATCTCGTCATCAACGTGATTATCAAGCGAATCTATGCCTGCTGGGACAATAGTGCTCATGCTGCTACCGCTGCAGCCGTAGCTGCCGCCTTCGGTGCCAGGTCGTTTTCTTTGCGCTTAAGTTGCTCAATAAGCCACTTAAGTCCGTAATCAATATAAGTAGGCACTATCAACCTATCGACATCATCCGAATAAAGAAGTTCCAGAGCAAAGTCAGCCTTGTCACCACTTCCAATAGCTTTACGAACTTTTTCGGTTAGGTCGGTGAGGTCGGTTGCACCGTCAACACAACGTCGGAAGCTTCCCGCGATTCCAGTTCCCGCACGCCCCTTAAAGAAGTCGGTATTCTGATAAAATAACGCGTCTTCAAAGGTATACGCCAACGCTTCGCTTGTCAGGCCTTTGAAGGTGACCGTGGTAGGCAGTTGATAGGCTGCGCGAACAGCGAAGCCACTAGCGTAGACAGTCTCCTTTTTACCTTCCGGTAAATCTAGAAGCGTATCAACATCCACGATTTTTGGCACCCACGAGCGTAGCGTTTCGTTACGAGCCTCCTGTTTGCTGGAACGCGCTACGGGGACGGCGACATTGCTGGTCGCATCTTTTGCATCCAAATCGGTGACGATCAGCGTCGAAAGACCTAAATACTCAATGAGCTTTCTCAAGCGGTGCGCATGACTCCCACCGATTTCTAACCAAGAGATATAGCATCTGCGCAGATAGTCGTAAGCCTCTCTTTCTTCTACAAAGTGGGGAACAAGGATGCGCTCCGCAGAGCCTTCAATCAGG
Source organism: Gluconobacter roseus (assembly GCF_046058915.1). Taxonomy (GTDB): domain Bacteria; phylum Pseudomonadota; class Alphaproteobacteria; order Acetobacterales; family Acetobacteraceae; genus Gluconobacter; species Gluconobacter roseus_A. Next base: position 2,319,399 of record NZ_CP175538.1, on the reverse strand, counting down.
ACTGCGCCATCAGCGAAGAAAAGATCGCAATGCGTTGCCTTAAGATACCTGCTGACAAATTTTCCCGTTTGGTCGCCCGGCCCAAAAACGGCACTCAGATTGACTACGGATGCCGTCGGCACAGCAGTCTTGGTCATTACCGGCAAACGACGAAAATACCGCAGCGACGAAAATTCGCTCGCGTGGGCCACGTGACTTGAATGAGTACTGACCACCAACTGCGTGGTTAGGCCTCCATCTTCCTTTAGATCCTTATGGTTTCTCAGCACTCTGTAAGCGTGCTTGATGAATACTTGCTGCACTTGTGCATGCAGATGAGCCTCAGGTTCTTCTACCAAAACCAAGTGAAGCGGGGGGGAGCGGTCAGCGTCGCACTTTCGCCACTGGAAGCCTTGCCCTCCTTCATCCAGCCGTCACGAAAGCCCATCAGGGCGAAAACCATCGATACTAGATTCTGGTAACCCAGACCGTTCGAATCTTCCGGCAACCGAAGAACCGTACCTCCCGTAGATGCCACGACGTACTGCACAGCTGACGCGTGGTTCAAACCGTCCTGAATACGGAAGTTCGTAGCAATAGTAAGCTTCGGGTCTGTAACACCGGGATATCCGAGTCCTTCAAGCTCTCCGAGGGCTTTTTCGAAACAGTCGGTCAGGCGAGCATCAAAAACCCCACGAGCATTTTCGAGCGCGTAGAGCGCCTCTATGTCGGAAACAGCTGGGGTATCCTGCGGATCTAGGTGCCTATCGTAATAAGTCCGTAGCTGAGTTGAGAGTTTTCTGCTCATACGGCCGTCGACTTGGGCACCAGTCGCCTCTCCATCGCGAGACGATCTAGACGCTGATATTTGCCCAAAGCCACGCTGGGCACTAATCTCATCAATCTGTATCAAACCATCGAGTGGATTTCCGTCAACGGGTTCGCTCGCTGCGGCAATATCCTGAGGTCTTGCTACACCATCGACCGGATCCACCAGTTTGGTTGGATCGAGGAGATAAGCACGGACTTTGAAATGGCGCCCCATGCGGCGATCTAGGTAATCGATCAGATTTTGCGGCCATAAGCTTACACTCTTGCTGGCGCTGCCGGCAATCTGAGCAGCCTTCAGTGTTTCAGCAGATTTGATACGGGCCTTGAGAAAATCGGCCTGGAGAGCGGAAGGGTCCTCAGGTTCAAATCTCAGCCGGACGCCAAGAAGGCCCCCTCTCCATTCGAGCGTGGGGATGAGCTTCTGCACATAGTGAAATTCACCACTTGGCACCGCTAACCAAATATCAAGGAACGGAACAACCTCAGTCAGACAAGGATCAGGCAGTTCAGCACTTGCCGCAAGTGCCGCTTCCCAACAAGCCCCAGCGTCGTTTATGGCCTTCCAGTTACAGAGCGTGAAATCGTTAATCGAAAATAATCGCTGATCTAATAAAAAGCGACGCAATGCGGTCATAGCAGAAGTCTTACCGCTATTATTAGCTCCAACGAAAATCGTTTTATCTTTTGCGAAGTCCACACGAACTGAGAATAGTTTGCGGAAATTGCCGATCTCGATCTGATGGATATGCATTGTCTTCTCCCCGCAGCACAGTAGAGGTCGCGAGGCAGAAAATCAATTACAGCACCGGACGCACGCTAATTAGTCATAGAGGCATTGAGTGGTCCTTACGCGCAAAGAAGCTTCTCTCTGCGCGAGCGAGCACAATCAGCAGATCGCGCTGCCTCGGTACCCTAACCCGCAGGACGCAACAGCCCTTCCCGGCCAGCGCCTTCAAAGGCAAGGAGGCGGAGACGTCTCACTCATCCGTGCTACTGGAAGAACGGCATTCCCGCATCGTTCATGATCCACCCTGCCCCTTCGTGACGCCGCCGTAAGCAAGTATTTGTACGACGCGCCTGTATCCGGGACTACCCATAACTACGATTCCGTACGCTGGAGTACTCAGGATTACGCTTTCGCACATTGCGTATTTCCATTGAAATAACAGTCATCTGTCCGGATCGTGTGCCTGTTTTCCTTGCCTTACGGTCGGAAGAGAGCAACGATGACGGACAGACCCAGCCAGTCCATTGCCCCGGCGTATCGGCCACCCGAGCCCGAGTTGCGGCTCGTCCTGCGCCCCAACACTCCCGACCCGCGTCTGGTGGCGCTGGTCCGCCTCATGGCCCGTCGCGCGGCGCGGGACTGGTTCCGGTCGCAGCAACAGGAGCAGTGCCGCCGCTCCGGACCGTAAGGGATGCCTCGTCATGAAGGTCGCGCTCTACGCCCGCTATTCGTCCGACAACCAGCGCGACGCCTCGATCGCCGACCAGCTTCGCGTCTGCCGCACCCACGCGGAGAAACAGGGCTGGAGCATCGTCGAGGAGTATACCGACCACGCGATCTCTGGCGCCTCCCTGATGCGGCCTGGTATCCAGGCGCTGATCGCTGATACGCAGCGCGGACGGTTCCAGATCGTGCTGGCCGAGGCGATGGACCGCCTGTCCCGCGACCAGGAGGACATCGCCGGCGTCTTCAAGCGCATGAACTATGCCGGCGTGCGGATCGTCACTCTTTCCGAGGGCGAAATCTCCCATCTCCATGTCGGTCTAAAAGGCACAATGAACGCCCTCTTCCTGAAAGACCTGGCCGAGAAGACCCATCGTGGCCTGCGCGGGCGAGTGGAACAGGGCAAGTCGGGCGGCGGCAACGCCTACGGCTATGACGTGGTGCGCAGGCTCGACGCCAATGGGGAGCCGATCCGGGGCGACCGCACCATCAATCCAGCGGAAGCCGACGTGGTCCGTCGCATCTTCCGCGACTTCGCCGCCGGGCTGGGACCGCGCGCCATCGCCTTCCGTCTCAACGACGAAGGCATCTCCGCACCGGGTAGCGGTGCCTGGGGCTTCTCGACCATCGATGGCAACCGGCTACGCGGCACCGGGATCCTCAACAACGAGATGTACGTGGGCAGGCTGGTCTGGAACCGCCAGCGTTTCATCAAGGATCCCGACACCGGCAAGCGCCAGGCCCGCCCCAATCCGGAAGCCGAGTGGGTGATCCAGGAGGTGCCAGACCTGCGGATCGTCGATCAGGACCTGTGGGACGCGGTTAAGGAGCGCCAGGCCAGCGTCAGCGCCAGCCGAAACACTCTCGATGCGTCATCGCCCGACCATTTCCGGGAGAAACGCCGTCCCCGCTATCTGTTCTCTGGCCTGAGCAAATGCGGCGGCTGCGGTGGCGGCTATTACATGATCTCCGGCACACTTCTGGGCTGCTCGACGGCGCGCAACAAGGGCACCTGCGACAACCGGACCAATATGCGCCGCGAGGAACTGGAGCGGCGCGTGCTCGACGCCCTGCGTCACCACCTCATGGACCCGGACCTGTTCGCCGAATTCTGCTCGGCCTTCACCACCGAGATGAACCGACTGCGCATGGAGGCATCGGCCGACATCGGCGCAGCGGAATCAGAACTGAAGCGGGTCGAGCGCGACATCCAGCGCCTGATGGATCTCTACCTCTCGGAAGCCATTTCGATCGAAACGGTCAAGGAACGCGGATCAAGGCTCGAAGCCCGCAAGGCAGAGCTGACAGCGTTCCTCGCGACCGCCGAGGCGCCGCCTCCCCTGCTCCGTCCGCAGATGGCGGAGTTCTACCACCGGCAACTCGCGCGGCTGCACGACATGCTGCATTCCGAACTGGACGAGAAACGCCAGGAGGCCGCCGAGGTGATCCGCTCGCTGATCGAGGCGATCATTCTCACGCCATCCGACAAGGGCCTGCAGATCGACGTCCGGGGCGATCTCGCCGGCATCCTGACAGTCGCATCAGGCAGCGGACAAACGAAAACCCCAGTCCGTTTCCGGACTGGGGTTCGTGATGCGTTCGCATCGCAAGTTCAGATGGTTGCGGGGGCAGGATTTGAACCTGCGGCCTTCAGGTTATGAGCCTGACGAGCTACCGGGCTGCTCCACCCCGCGGTGGTGTTTTTGATGTTGGGGATTTGTTGTGGTGTGTTGGGTAGGCTGGGGGACCTGGCGGCGACCGACTTTTCCGCACCTTAAGGTGCAGTATCATAGGCGCTGAGGGATTTCACGGCCGAGTTCGGGATGGGATCGGGTGTAGGGCCCTCGCAATGGCCACCAGGTCTTCCAGCCCACCCTGTCTTTTGAGAGAGGGTGGTGGTTGGTGCGTTGTGAAGAGTGTGGCTGATTTCTGTGCATGTGTTTTGGAGTGAGAAGTATGAGCGATTAGGACCGGTTAGCTGCATGCATTACTGCACTTTCACACCCGGCCTATCAACGTGATGGTCTGTCACGGCTCTATGAGACCTCGTTTTGAGGTGGGTTTCCCGCTTAGATGCTTTCAGCGGTTATCCCGTCCATACTTAGCTACCCGGCTGTGCCACTGGCGTGACAACCGGTGCACCAGAGGTATGTTCATCCCGGTCCTCTCGTACTAGGGACAAATCCTCTCAAGTCTCTTACACCCACGGCAGATAGGGACCGAACTGTCTCACGACGTTCTAAACCCAGCTCACGTACCACTTTAATCGGCGAACAGCCGAACCCTTGGGACCTGCTCCAGCCCCAGGATGTGATGAGCCAACATCGAGGTGCCAAACCTCCCCGTCGATGTGAACTCTGGGGGAGATCAGCCTGTTATCCCTAGAGTACCTTTTATCCGTTGAGCGATGGCCCGTCCACGTGGGACCACCGGATCACTATGGCCGACTTTCGTCTCTGATCGAGCTGTCACTCTCACAGTCAGGCGGGCTTATGCCATTGCACTCGACAGCCGGTTTCCGACCGGCCTGAGCCCACCATCGCGCGCCTCCGTTACACTTTGGGAGGCGACCGCCCCAGTCAAACTGCCCACCATGCAGGGTCCCGGACCAGGCTTACTGGTCTCGGTTAGACATCAGAAAAATTCAGGGTCGTATTTCAAGGATGGCTCCACCCAAGCTGGCGCCTGGGTTTCAAAGCCTCCGACCTATCCTACACAGAATGTCTCTGATGCCACTGCAAAGCTGCAGTAAAGGTTCATAGGGTCTTTCCGTCTGACCGCGGGTACCCCGCATCTTCACGGGGAATTCAATTTCGCTGAGTCGATGCTGGAGACAGTGGGGAAGTCGTTACGCCATTCGTGCAGGTCGGAACTTACCCGACAAGGAATTTCGCTACCTTAGGACCGTTATAGTTACGGCCGCCGTTTACCGGGGCTTCAATTCAGTGCTTGCACACCTCCTCTTAACCTTCCGGCACCGGGCAGGCGTCAGGCCCTATACGTCATCTCACGATTTCGCAGAGCCCTGTGTTTTTACTAAACAGTCGCTACCCCCTGGTCTGTGCCACCCAATCATGGTTGCCCACGGTTGGGTCTCGTTTATCCCGAAGTTACACGAGCAATTTGCCTAGTTCCTTCAGCATCGTTCTCTCAAGCGCCTTGGTATTCTCTACCAGTCCACCTGTGTCGGTTTCGGGTACGGTCTATACGCCAGAGCTATTTCCTGGAATGATTGAAAAGCCTGTTCAATCCGTTAAGGACAGACAACATCTCTCATTCGTCACTTCTGGCAGGCCCAGTAATATTCAACTGGTTCCCATCGACTACGGCTCTCGCCCTCGCCTTAGGGGCCGGCTCACCCTGCGTGGATTAACCTTGCGCAGGAACCCTTGGACTTTCGGCGACAGTGTTTCTCGCACTGTTTGTCGCTACTCATGTCAGCATTCGCACTTCCGATATCTCCAGAGAGGGTCACCCCGTCTCCTTCGCAGACTTACGGAACGCTCCGCTACCGCGCATACAAAGTATGCACCCACAGCTTCGGCACGTGGCTTGAGCCCCGTTACATTTTCGGCGCAGGGTTTCTAATAGACCAGTGAGCTATTACGCTTTCTTTAAAGGATGGCTGCTTCTAAGCCAACCTCCTGGTTGTTTTGGAATCCCCACATCCTTTCCCACTTAGCCACGATTTAGGGGCCTTAGCTGGTGGTCTGGGCTGTTTCCCTCTCGACAATGGACCTTAGCACCCACTGTCTGTCTGCCGGGCTATACTCCTGGGTATTCGGAGTTTGGTTAGGTTTGGTAAGGCTTTGGGCCCCCCTAGCCCATCCAGTGCTCTACCCCCCAGGGTAAACACCCGACGATCTACCTCAATAGATTTCGCGGAGAACCAGCTATCTCCGAGTTTGATTGGCCTTTCACCCCTAGCCACAGCTCATCCCCGACTTTTTCAACAGGCGTGGGTTCGGCCCTCCAGTGCGTGTTACCGCACCTTCAGCCTGGCCATGGCTAGATCACTCGGTTTCGGGTCTTCTGCCAGCAACTCATTCGCCCTATTCAAACTCGCTTTCGCTACGCCTACACCTAACGGCTTAAGCTCGCTGCAAACAGAAACTCGCTGACCCATTATACAAAAGGTACGCCGTCACCCCATAAGAGGCTCCGACTGCTTGTAGGCGTCCGGTTTCAGGTCTCTTTCACTCCCCTCATCGGGGTGCTTTTCACCTTTCCCTCACGGTACTTGTTCGCTATCGGTCACTAAGGAGTATTTAGGCTTGGAGGGTGGTCCCCCCATGTTCAGACAGGGTTTCACGTGCCCCGCCCTACTCAAATCCTCATCAGAACACTACGCTTACGGGGCTATCACCCATTCTTGCCGGACTTTCCAGACCGTTCAGCTTCTTCCTGATCAGGCATTGGCCTGCTCCGCGTTCGCTCGCCACTACTAGCGGAATCTCTGTTGATGTCTTTTCCTCCAGGTACTGAGATGTTTCAGTTCCCCGGGTTTGCCTCATACACCTATGTATTCAGTGCATGATCCTCTTGCGAGGGGGTTGCCCCATTCGGACATCCACGGATCAAAGCCTGTTCGCGGCTCCCCATGGCTTTTCGCAGCGTACCACGTCCTTCATCGCCTCTT
>NZ_CP175538.1:1635000-2310000 GCF_046058915.1 Gluconobacter roseus | reverse complement strand
TACCCATTCCGATTACAGAATAATAAAAAGACAAAAAAAGCACCAAAAAGGCGCTTTTTTCTAACCGAAACCGGTTTTGACGGGCGTCAGTCTGCCGAGACAGCTTTCCCGTCGATCGTGAGGTCCTTGTCATTGGCCGAAACCTTGACCGTTTCCCCATCATGAATGCTGCCTTCAAGCAGCAGGCTCGCAAGCGGGTTCTGCAGGCTGCGCTGGATGACCCTCTTGAGCGGACGGGCACCATAGACAGGATCGTATCCTGCCGCGGCCAGCCACTCGGTTCCCTTCTCGTCCAGTTCCAGGTCGATCTTGCGATCTTCCAGCAGCTTCTGCAGACGGCTGATCTGGATCTTGACGATCCGGTCCATGTCCTTACGCTGCAGACGGGAGAACAGGATGATCTCGTCCAGACGGTTCAGGAACTCCGGCCGGAAGTGGTTGCGGACCACCTGCATGACCTGCGGACGGACTTCATCGACAAATTCACCGTCCGGCAGATTGGCCAGGACCTCAGAGCCAAGGTTGCTGGTCAGGACGATGATCGTGTTGCGGAAGTCCACCACACGCCCCTGCCCATCTGTCAGACGTCCGTCATCGAGAACCTGGAGCAGGATGTTGAAGATGTCCTCATGGGCCTTCTCCACTTCATCGAACAGGATCACCTGATAAGGGCGACGGCGAACGGCTTCGGTCAGCACACCGCCTTCGTCGTAACCGACATAGCCCGGAGGCGCGCCGATCAGACGGGAGACTGCGTGTTTCTCCATGAATTCGCTCATGTCGATCCGCAACAGGGCCTTCTCGTCATCGAACAGGAACTGCGCCAGAGCCTTGGTCAGCTCGGTTTTGCCAACGCCCGTCGGGCCGAGGAACAGGAACGAGCCGATTGGGCGGTTCGGGTCCTGAAGACCGGCACGTGCCCGGCGGACGGCATTCGACACGGCAACCAGTGCCTGTTCTTGCCCGACAACACGCTCACGCAGCGTGTCTTCCATACGGATCAGCTTGGCGCGCTCGCCTTCGAGCATCCGATCCACCGGAACACCGGTCCAGCGGGAGACGACCGAAGCCACGCCCTGATCTGTCACGGTATCGGCGAACAGTCCGCTCTTCGAGGATGCGTCTTCCTCTTCCTGAGCCTTGGCGATCTGAGCCTCAAGGTTCGGGATCAGGCCATATCTCAGCTCTGATGCCTTGCCGAGATCGCCCTGACGCTGTGCCACATCGATATCGGAACGCGCCGTATCGAGCTGCTCCTTCAGCTTCTGGATCGCGTTCACCCGATCCTTCTCGGCATGCCATTCGGCACCCATCGCGTCAGACTGTTCTTCAAGATCTGCCAGTTCCGCTTCAAGCGCCACCAGACGGTCCTTCGAAGCGGTATCGTCTTCCTTGCGGATGGCTTCACGCTCGATCTTGAGCTGGATGATACGACGATCAAGTTCGTCCAGCGCTTCCGGCTTGCTGTCGATCTGCATGCGCAGGCGACTGGCGGCCTCGTCAATCAGATCGATCGCCTTGTCCGGCAGGAAACGGTCCGTGATGTAGCGGTTGGAGAGGGTCGCGGCCGCAACGATGGCGTTGTCCGTGATGCGGACACCATGATGCAGCTCGTACTTTTCCTTGATGCCACGCAGGATCGAGATCGTGTCGGCAACGGACGGCTCACCCACGAAGACCGGCTGGAAACGACGGGCCAGAGCCGCGTCCTTCTCGATATACTTGCGGTATTCGTCGAGCGTCGTCGCACCCACGCAATGCAGCGTGCCACGGGCCAGTTCCGGCTTGATGAGGTTGGACGCATCCATCGCACCATCGGAGCGGCCGGCACCAACCAGCGTGTGCATTTCATCGATGAAGAGGATGATCTCGCCCTCAGCCGTCTCAATTTCCTTAAGAACAGCCTTCAGACGTTCCTCGAATTCACCACGATATTTCGCGCCGGCGATCAGCGCGCCCATGTCGAGCGACATCAGCTTCTTGTTGCGCAGAGCCTCAGGCACGTCACCGTTGACGATCCGCTGTGCAAGACCTTCGACAATAGCCGTCTTACCCACACCCGGCTCACCGATCAGGACCGGATTGTTCTTGCTGCGGCGTGCCAGAACCTGAATGGTCCGGCGGATTTCCTCGTCACGACCGATGACCGGATCGAGCTTGCCTGCCTGCGCGACAGCGGTCACGTCCCGGGCATATTTCTTCAGGGCGTCAAAGGTGTTTTCCGCCGAAGCACTCGTCACAGTCCGGCCTTTGCGGATTTCCGCAACAGCGCGTTCCAGAGCCGGAGCACCGGCCTTACCGTCAACAAGCGCCTTCCCTGCAGGCGTATGGCTGGCAGCAATCGCCACGAGCAGACGATCCTGTGCGACATGGCTGTCACCAGCGACCTTTGCAGCGGATTCGGCAGCATCGAGCAGACGCGCCAGATCCGGCGTCATCTGCGGCTGGCCGGCACCGGCACCCTGAACTTTTGGCAGTTTTGCAAGGGCTGCATCATTGGCGGTCTGAACGACCTTCGGATCGCCGCCTGCCGCACGGATCAGGCCGGATGCCGCGCCCTGTTCATCATCCAGCAGGGCCTTGAGCAGGTGTTCCGGCGTCAGCTGCTGGTTGTAGTCCCGAAGCGCAATGGTCTGTGCGGCCTGAAGGAAGCCCTGGCTGCGTTCGGTAAAATTCTGAATGTCCATAGTCTTCAAATCCTCTGATGCCCCGTTACGGCGGCATTGATATGCTTGGCCGCCCCCGGAGGCAGCGGCCTGTGATTAATATTTAGGCAGTCATTTTTTCGTTTCAAGAGCCTCCCGATGACGTTTTGCCGGCCCCTGCAGAACAAGATCCGCTTTGGAGAGACGATCAAACGCATTCCGGTTCTGATGCCAGTACGGATAGATCAGGTCAGGCGCGCTGACATCGTCAAGCCGACGAACCTGTTCCTGCGTCAGACGGAGTGATGCGGCCGCGAGATTGTCCAGAAGCTGACTTTCCTTGCGTGCCCCCAGAACCAGCGAGGTAATCGCCGGTTTGTGCAGCGTCCAGGCCAGCGCCACGCGGGCCGCAGAGACATTATGCTCTTCTGCGATCTGCACCAGAACCTCGACCGTATCATAGAGCTTCTTCAGATCCCGGACTTCCGGCTCCGGCCAGCCGGAAATGCGGCGGGAATCTTCCGGCGCCGTCTTGCCGCGACGGTATTTCCCGGTCAGCAGACCACAGGCCAGCGGACTCCAGACCTGCACGCCCAGCCCCTGATCCACAGCAAGCGGCAGAAGCTCGTATTCGGCATCACGCGCTTCCAGCGAGTAATAGAGCTGCTGGCTGACCGGCGCGATCAGACGGTCCCGCTCCGCAGCTCCCAGCAGTTTCATGGCCTGCCAGCCCGCGAAATTGGAAATACCGGCATAACGGATCTTGCCCTGATCGCGCAGGGTCTGGAGTGCTTCAAGCGTCTCCTCGACCGGCGTCAGACCATCCCATTCATGCAGATAATAAAGGTCAATATGATCGCGACCCAGCCGAAGCAGACTGTCGTCGCAGGCATTGAGGATGTGATGGCGTGACAGCCCCTGTTCATTCGGCCCCTTCCCCGTCGGGAAACGCACCTTGGAGGTCACGAGCAGTTCGCGGCTGCGTCCCTGCAGGACACGCCCCAAGATTTCTTCGGCCTCACCGCCGGAATAGGCATCGGCCGTATCGAACATGTTCACGCCATGCTCGACGCAGATATCCACCATCCGCGTTGCTTCTGCGACATTCACTTTGCCGGTAGCGGCAAAATTGCCCTGTCCGCCGAACGTGACCGATCCGAAATTAAGTGCTGAAATCTTGAGGCCCGAGCGACCAAGCTGACGATACTGCATATCCATCAGGCTCCTTCTTGCTGAGACATACCGTGATACAGAACACCCGAGCCCGGGATAGGTCCCGGTAAAAACGCCCCTGCTCCCGAAAACGTGAGACGGCTGCGTCATCCCTGGCGGAAACCCTGTTCACAAACGGCGAGCCGGTCCATGATCGACGTCAAAATCCTGTCCGCCATCATGCTTACGGAGATGCAATGTCGTCACATGTCCTGCGTCGCGCCCTTTTGGTCTGCGCCGTCCTTTCTCCGCTGCTGTCCACCGGGATCGGCAATGCGGCTCAACCCGCTGCCTGCATGGTCGATCTGGCCAAGACCCGGAACGGCACGCTTGGACTGCCAAACCACGCCGAAATCACGCCGGATGGTCATTCCGCCCTGTTCCTGCGCTCGGGACCATTCGACATGCATCTGCACCTGTATCGCTACGACCTGCCCGACCATTCACTGCATGAACTGGCCGCCCCAGCCTCGGGCCCGGAACATCTGTCGGTCGAGGAAAAGGCCCGGCGCGAACGGGCACGCCAGAGCATGTCCGGCATTACCGACTATCAGATGAGCGAGGATGGCGGCACGCTTCTGGCGTCTCAGGGCGGACAGCTTGAACGCATCGCCACCGATGACGGCCGCGTCACCCCGGTCGAAGGCCAGTGGATCGCCCCCCGCCTTTCCCGGACGGACTGACCCTTGCCGCGGTGCGGGACAATGACCTGTACAGCGTCGATCTCGTCAGTGGCCGCGAGACACGCCTGACGACCGGCGGAAGCGACACCCTGACGCACGGCCTCGCCGAATTTGCGGCTGCTGAGGAACTGGAGCGCGCGGATGGCGCCTGGTGGTCCCCCGACAGCAAGACCATCCTGTTCGAGGAAGCCGATAACAGCGACGTCGAAAAGCATTACATCACCAATCCCGAAACCCCGCAGGCTGAACCTGTCGCGTTCCGCTATCCCCGCGCTGGCACGAACAACGCCAAAACACGTTTCGGGCTTGTGGACGCGAAAGGCGGGCCGGTCCGCTGGATTTCATGGGATCACGAGGTGTGGCCCTATCTCGGCCGCGTGGTCTGGCGGAAGAATGGTCCTCTCACCGTCGTACTGCTCAACCGCGCCCAGACGCAGGAACAGCTTCTCACGATCGATCCTGCGACCGGCGCCACCCATCTCCTGCTCGCCCAGTCCGACCCGGCCTGGATCGAACTGGACCCGCGCGCGGCCTCCGGCGGACACAATCTGCCCGTCTTTCTGGCCAATAATGCCGGTTTCCTCTGGGCCGCGGACCGGAGCAAGGACTGGCAGCTTGAACTCCATGCTTCGGATGGAAAGCTCCAGCGCGTCCTGACGCCCCCTGGCCTGTCCTATGTCGCCTTCGACGATTACGACGCCGAGCACAACACAATTACGGTGACGGTCCGGACCAACCGGCTGGACAACGAGGTCGTGCATATCGACCTTGCAACCGGTGCCGTAACGCCGTTCGTGACGGAGCGCGGCATCCATAATGTCCATGTCACGAATGGCACGCACACGGCCATGGTGGACACATTCGCCAGCGCGAATGGCACGCGCCAAACGCTGGTGCGGGATGCGAACGGCCATGTCATCGCCACCCTGCCCAGCGTGGCGCAGCCGCCGAAGCTGCCAGTCCATGTCGAGTTCACAACGGCCGGTCCACGTGAATTGGATGCGGCCATCATTCGCCCCGAAAACTTCAGCGCCTCAAAGCGCTATCCGGTCGTACTGTCGGTCTATGCCGGTCCGGGCTCCAAGATGGTCCATGACACGCCGACCTTCTATCTCGATGACCAGTGCCTGGCCAATCAGGGCTATATCGTCGTTACGCTCGATGGACGCGGGACACCCGGGCGCGATCATGATTTTGAGCGCGCCATCAAGGGCAACCTGATCGACCTGCCGCTTCAGGACCAGATCGACGGACTTCAGGCGCTCGGCAAACGTCATCATGAAATGGACCTCTCCCGCGTCGGCGTGCATGGCTGGTCCTTCGGCGGCTATTTCACCGCGATGGCGACCATTCGGCGTCCGGATGTGTTCAAGGTTGGTGTCGCGGGTGCGCCTCCCGTCGATTTCGCGGATTACGACACGGCCTATACCGAGCGTTATCTCGGCACGCCGCAGGACGATCCGGATGGTTACCGCAAGAGCAATGTCCTGACCTATGCCGACACGCTGAAACAACCCCTGCTGCTCATGCACGGCATTACGGATGACAATGTCTATTTCGAGAACACCATGAAGCTGACGCAGGCCCTTCTGCACGCTGGAAAGCCCTACGACCTTCTGCTGCTTCCTGGCACGCACATGCTGCCCGATCCGATCATCCGCGCCCGGGTGGCCGAGCGGCGTGCGCAGTTCCTGAGCACGGTCCTTCAGCCGGGAAAATGATCCCCCAGCCTGCGGACATGAAAAAGGGGCCGGATCCTGTGATCCGGCCCCTTTTCTTTGCAGATCGGGTCAGTAATCAGACAGCAATGCCGTCAAACAGACCCACCCGCGAAAGCTCTGCCATGGTCTGGCGATAGGCCTCGACTTCTGGTGGATAAACGACGCCCCCGATCAGCGACATGCTGTGCAGATGCGCAAACAGGTGGATGTCATCCGTGGACAATTCGCCGTTCACGGCTTCAGGCGTCTGGGTCAGCGGAGCCAGTTCCTTCAGCAACGCATTCAACTGCGTCAGTTCATCGGTTTTTTCTTCCAGCAATGCGCTGAACGACCCGACGGACGGTTCCTTGCGACGGATGAACCCGGCACGCGCGGAGGTCGTCTCGAACTCCGGCAATGGCGCCGCAGCGGCACGGGGCAGGAACAGGTGATAGAGCGGCTTGCCTGCCTTGTGCAGCCAGGCCGTAATTTCGGGACGCGTCTTGCCCGTCAGGACAGGTTTTCCGATCGCGTCGATATGGGCGACGATGTCCATGCTCTCGGCCATGAACTGTCCGTCTTCCTCAAGGATCGGAACGACCTTGCGTCCCACCATACGGACCGGGCCTTCGACATCGTCATTGAGCAGGATCTGCCGCTCATAGGGGATGTCCTTCAGACCAAAGATCATCCGCGCCTTGGTGCAGAACGGGCAGTGTTCGTAGATGTAGAGGATATAGGGTGCGCTCATGCTGCCTTCCTGTATGTGATGGGAGTATCGGCCTGAAGACTGCTCTGGAGGGAAAGCCTGTTCAGGCTTCCCCGACGGACGCTGAGAGAAGAAGTGGATCGATATCTATGGCCACCAACGCCTGACGCCATTTTTTGGCGTGGTCGGTTCCGAACACGATCTCGTCAGTGGCAGGGGCCACGAACCAGGAACTGTCACGCAGGATTTCCTGTTCAAGCTGCCCGGGCGCCCAGGCAGCGTGTCCGAGCGCCATCATGGCCTGTTTTGGCCCATGCCCGGCGGCAAGTTCGCGCAGGATATCGAGACTGGCGGTCAGGGTCGTGTGACCATCGACGTCCAGACTCCCCTCCCCGGCCCAGTCGGCCGAGTGAAGTACAAAGCCCCGGGAATGTTCGACCGGACCGCCCATGCACACACCAATCCGCCGCTCGGGGGGATTAGGCTCGATTCCAAGCTGTGCGAACAGGTCATCCAGCCCCGGCTGGGACAAACGCCTGTTGACGATCAGCCCCATCGCCCCGTCCTGCTCCGAATGGGCGCAGAGATAGATTACCGTTCTCTCGAAAAACGTTTCCGCCAGCGCGGGCGCGGCCACGAGCAGTTTTCCCGTAAGGCCGTGTTCCAGAAAGGCGGGATCTGTCAGGTTGTCATTCTGTCCGTCGAGTGTTTTCTTCATGCCTGCCAACATGGGTGCATCCCTTCCTGTATTGCAAGCGTTTGCCTTCAGGAGTGTTAATGACATCCAATGTCATTGAACTGGGTATCCCGAGCCGCCCCTGCCGGGTGCGGACTGTCCGTCTGGAGATTGTCATGCCTCTCACCGTCCTCGTCACCGGCGCTACCGCAGGCTTCGGTCACGCCATAGCAACGCGCCTCGTGCGCGAAGGTCACCGCGTCATCGCAACCGGACGCCGCAAGGAACGTCTGGAAGCCCTCAAGGACGAACTGGGCGAGAGCGTCCTGCCCTATACGCTCGACATGACGGACCGTGAGGCCCTGCGCGCCCTGCCGGCCGCCCTGCCCGAGGAGTGGCAGGATATCGATGTGCTGGTGAACAATGCCGGTCTGGCACTCGGCATGGAACCCGCACAGGACGCCGAGCCCGACAACTGGGAATCGATGATCGCAACCAATGTCTCGGGCGTTGTGGAACTGACGCGCGCGCTTCTGCCCGGCATGGTCCAGCGCAATACGGGCTACATCATCGCCCTGGGCAGCACGGCCGGGACCTATCCTTATACGGGCGGGAACGTCTATGGCGCGACCAAGGCCTTCGTGCACCAGTTCACCCAGAACCTGCGCACGGACCTGCTCGGCACCCGCATCCGCGTGACGAATATCGAGCCCGGCCTGTGTGGCGGCAGCGAGTTCAGCAATGTGCGTCTGGGTGACGATGCCAAGGCGGCCGCCGTCTACAGGGACACGACGCCGCTGACGCCAGAAGACATCGCCGGGACTGTCTCCTGGCTCATCGGGCTGCCCTGGCATGTGAACGTCAATTATCTGGAAATGATGCCGGTCTGTCAGGCCTCGGGTGGACTTGCGGTGAACCGTCATGTCGGCTGAAACCGGGCTTCCTTCCCAACTTCGCATTACGGACGGCAAGAACTTCCGTCTGTCCTCCATCGCCACGAATGACAAACTTGGTCGCCAGAAAGACACGTCCCGCACCCGCATCCGAGACTGCGTGGACCGGATGTCCGTCCTGCAGCAGCGACTGGCAGCCTACGCCACCCACGGCATCCTTGTCGTGCTTCAGGGCATGGATACCGCTGGCAAGGACGGTGCAATCCGCCATGCTTTTTCCGGCTTAAATCCGCAGGGCGTGCATGTCACGTCCTTCAAGGCGCCTGTCGGCATTTCGACGCGTCATGATGATCTGTGGCGCATCCATCTTGCCGTGCCGTCGCGCGGCGAGATCGGCATTTTCAACCGCAGTCATTACGAAGATGTCCTCGTGGAGCGCGTGCATCCGGACATGGTGCGCGCCCGCGGCCTCAATCCCGATCTCCCGGGATTCTGGGATCATCGGCTGGGCGATCTGCGGCATTTTGAAAGCTATCTGCGTCGGCAGAACATCATCGTCCTCAAGCTGTTCCTGCATATTTCACCTGAGGAGCAGCGGCAGCGTCTGCTCAAGCGGCTGGATCATCCGGAAAAACGCTGGAAGTTCAGCCCGTCGGATCTGAAGGAGCGCGAGTTCTGGCCGCATTATACCGCAGCCTACGAAGAAGCCATTCGCGCGACCGCAACACCGGACGCCCCCTGGATCGTCATACCGGCGGACCATAAATGGCTGGCCCGCGTGCTTGTGGCCGAGGCCTTGCTGGACACGCTGGAAAGCCTGCATCTCAAGGAGCCGGAACAGAAAATGTCCGATGCGCTCAAGGACGCCCAGCAGGCCCTGCTCAAAGGCGCGGCCAAGACCGTCTGATCCTGACCATGCCGCTTCTCTCCCGTCTCAGGCGCCTGTTCTCTCCACCGGCCGGATCCTCCGGTCTGGCGGAGATCGCACGCAGCACGACCGTTCTCGAAACCTGTCCCATCCGACCGGTTTCCGCGCCCTGCGCCTCTGAGCTGAGCCATCCAGAGCGCAACCCGTTCCGGAACTGGGAAAGCATGCCGGTCACTGTCCGGCAGTACGCCCTGTGTGACGTCGTGCTGGACCAGCCGCTGATGACGCTCCTGCATGCAGGTTATCCGGTCACTGAAACCGCCTATGTCCAGGATCCGGAGGCCGTGCGTAACCTGAAGCTGCGTTCTGCGGATATCGTCCGCTGCGCACCTTTCAAGGGCGTGACCGCAAGCTGTGTCGATCACTGGGCCTCAAACTTCTATCACTGGGTCGCCCATACGATCCCCGCCCTGCATGTCCTGTCCGAAGCCGACCGGCCGGTCCGCCTTGTCCTGCCCGAACATATGCATCCGTGGCAGTTCGAGACGCTGGAGCTTTTTGGCCTGAGCGGTGATGCTCATATCCGTCTGCAACAGGGACGGCAGTACGCCTTCAAAACCCTCGACTACATCACCTTCGTCAATGGCAGCGCCGATTTCGCTGTCTCGGACCTGTCCCGCGCCGCCTATGAGCGGCTACGACAGGCCGCAGGTGCCACAACGAAACCTGCCGGACGGCGCCTTTATATTGAGCGTGGCAGTTCAGCCAACCGGCATGTTCCCAACGAAGCCGAACTGGCGGCAGGGCTGGAAAAACTCGGCTTCGAGCGCGTGCATCCCGAAACGCTGTCGCTCTCCGAACAGATCCGCCTGTTCACCGACGCCGGGATGGTTATGGGAATGCTGGGGGCCGGCATGGCCAATATCGCCTGGTGTCAGCCGGGAACGCTCGTTTACGAACTCGTACCGTCCCATCACATCAATCCCTGCTTTGCCGCCATGGCGACACAGGGCGGACTGAAATACTGGGCGGATGTGTTCGAGACAGGGGCCGTGCAGGAAAATCATACGGACGATGCCGCCATCCCGCTCCCGGTCACAGACATCCTCGACCGGGTCCGGGAACTGGTGCCCCTCCTGCCCGACGCCTGAAAAAACAAACCCCGCCGGAGACCTGCTCCGGCGGGGTTCTACGTTTCAGATCCTGAAAGACGGATCAGGAACGGCGCTTGCGGCTTGAACCGTCACCGCGCGGACCGTCACCGGCTGCGGGCTTCGGACGACCATAGCCCGAACCGCCGCGACCCTTGTAACCGCCGCCGGCACCACCGCGCGGACCACCCTTGAAGCCACCGCCCGAACGGCCACCGCCGCCAAAGCGCTTGCCTTCACCCGGGTTGCGACCACGGGGGCCCATGCCACCGGCAGGGGCCTCGGACGGCTCGATCGTCACTTCGTCGGCTTCCGCCCCGGCGAGGCAGGACTTGAAGCGGGCTACGCTCTCATCCGCGATCTGGAAATAGGTCTGTTCCTGATCGATGCGGATGCTGCCGATCTCGCGCTTCTGCACGCCACCCAGGCGGCAGATCAGCGGGATCAGCCACTTCGGATCGGCACGCTCGGTGCGACCAACGCCCATCTTGAACCACTCACCGGACATGGTGTGCTCTTCGCGCGGTGCACGCTCGCCACGCTCCGTACGGCGCGGAGCCTCGACGGACATCGGGCGGATCTGCTCGACCTTCGGCAGACGCGCACGATACAGACCAACCAGTGCCGCTGCGAGCTTGGTGGCGTCGTACTTCTCGACCAGCTGGTTGACCAGCTCATCGGACATGTCGTCCACGGCGTTCGTCAGGATCGGATCGTGCATCAGGCGCGTCTTGTCCTGCTCGGCAATGGCGTCGGCCGTGGGAACGGCTTCCCACTCGGCCTGGATCTTCGCCATCTGAAGCAGGCGCTCGGCCCGGCGACGCTGGTTCAGCGGAACCATCAGAACGCTGGTGCCCTTGCGGCCCGCACGGCCCGTACGGCCCGAACGATGCAGCAGGGTTTCGGCAGCCGTCGGAATGCTGGCATGAATCACGAGGCTCAGGGCCGGCACGTCAATGCCGCGTGCTGCAACGTCGGTCGCAACACAGACCCGGGCCTGACCGGAGCGCAGGCTCTCGATCGCACGGCTGCGTTCGTTCTGGCCCATCTCGCCGGAAATGGCGACGGAGGCAAAACCGCGCTCCAGAAGAGCAGCCTGAACCTGGTTGACCATCATGCGGGTGTTGCAGAACACCATGGCCGTCGGGCTCTCGTAGAACCGGAGCACGTTGACGAGCGAACGCTCGATTTCCTGCGGCTGCGTGATGACGCAGCGATAGGTGATGTCGGAATGCTGCTTGGCACCCGACACCGTGTCGATCCGCTCGGCATTCTTCTGGTAACGGCGTGCCAGCGAGGCGATCTCGCGGGCGATCGTTGCGGAGAACAGCAGCGTGCGGCGCTCGGCCGGGGCGGCATCGAGAAGCTGCTCCAGCTCCTCGCGGAAGCCCATGTCCAGCATTTCGTCGGCTTCATCGAGCACGACGCAGCGCAGGGCGGACAGGTCAAGCGAGCCACGCGACAGGTGATCGCACAGGCGGCCGGGGGTTCCGACCACGATATGGGCGCCGCGGTTCAGCTCACGGGCTTCACTGCGGGCATCAGTGCCGCCAATGCAGCTCGCGATGCGGGCGCCGGTTTCGGCATAAAGCCATTTGAGTTCGGACTGGACCTGAAGCGCCAGCTCACGCGTCGGCGCAATCACAAGCGCCATGGGCTGAGGGGACGGCGGAAGGCGATCGGCGTCTCCGAGCAGGGTCGGAGCGATGGCCAGGCCGAAGGCGACGGTCTTGCCCGACCCCGTCTGCGCGGAAACCAGCAGGTCGCGCTCGTCCAGCCCCGGCTGCAGAACTGCTTCCTGAACAGGAGTCAGCTGTTCGTAGCCACGTGCCTCAAGGGCGCGCTTAAGGGCAGGATGGGTATCGGGAAAAGGCATATTTTATGAACACTCGGCAAACGTCACGCCGACGACAGGATGCGGCGGCTGGAATGCCGCTGCATAAAGACTTCCAGCCGAAAATGCCAGAAAGAACGTATGGAAGGCTTTATCTTGTTCTTCCCGCTCCGTCCGGCACCCGCAACGCAGTCCCTGTCCCGTTCAGTTCCTCGGCTTACGCCCGATCACCGCATGCACCGTATCGCGCCATGCCGTGAGGTCCTCAGGCGGCACGACCTCGCCCGTATCCAGCTCGGCCAGCCCGGCGCGGGACATCAGCACACTGGCCAGACGCACCCGGTCCGCCGGCTCAAGCGCCTGCCAGATCGCCACGGCCTTCACCGCATGGAACTGATCGGAAAACGTCAGGATCAGCGGCGCACCGGGCTTGAGGACACGCACGACTTCCGTCAGCACGGCCAGCGGCTGCGTCAGATAGGCCAGCCCGTCACACAGCGTCACGGCATCGAAGCTGTCATCCTCGAAAGGCAGCGTCGTGACCTCATTGAGATCCTGCACTACACGCTCGCCCAGCACGGGATTGGAATCCAGGGCGCCTTTGGAGATCCCGAGCCCGACCACGCGCTGGAACGTCGCTTCCTCGGGATAATGGCTGAGCGCGCCCACCATCAGATCCAGCACGGCGCCACCGACCGGCAGGGCCGTCTGATACAGGGCCGTCACGGCCGTTCGCGCGCCCATATCCATCAGCGAATCCGGCACGCGCTGGGCATAGAAAATCGTGTCGGGCTCGCTGTTGGCGCGCGTGAACGCCGCTGCGTGCATTCCTTCAAGCTGTTCCGGGCCGCTCATGTCCACTCCTTCTGATCCAGCAGCCGAAATGAGGGCATGTTCCCCGTGCGTCAACCCGCGCGATGCTTTATGAGAGGCGCCATCATGACCCTCTCCTTCACGAAAATGCACGGTCTGGGCAACGATTTCGTCGTGATCGACGGCCGCCAGAACGATCCCGCCCTCGATACCGCGACGATCCGCCATCTGTGCGACCGGCGCTTCGGAATCGGCTGTGACCAGCTTGTCCTGCTGACAGCGCCGACGCTGGCAGGGGCAGACGTGCATGTCCGTTTCTTCAACCCGGACGGTTCGGAAGCCGGGGCCTGCGGCAATGCGTCGCGCTGCGTGGCGAAGTTCGTCGGCGGCGCTCCGACGCTCCAGACGGCCGCCGGCCTTCTCCCCACGGCACAGGATGGCGATCTCTTCACGGTCGATATGGGCAAGCCCCGGCTGGACTGGCAGGACGTGCCGCTGTCCCGCGCCTGTGACACGCTACATCTGCCGCTGCATGATGCGGCAGCCTGCTCGATGGGCAATCCACACGCCACGCTGTTCGGCGACGCCTCCCGCGCGGAGGCGCTGGGACCAGGCCTCGAACGGGAGCCTCTGTTTCCAGAACGCGCCAATATCGGTTTCGCGCAGATCCTCTCCCCGACGCATATGCGTCTGCGCGTCTGGGAGCGTGGCGCAGGACTGACGCTCGCCTGCGGGTCGGGGGCCTGTGCGGCGGTCGTAAATGCCGTCCGCCGCGGCCTGACGGAACGGACCTGCACGGTCGCGATGGATGGCGGAGACCTGCGTATTACATGGCGCGAAGACGAACATGTTCTCATGACAGGCCCCGCCGTCACGGTCTTCCACGGGACAACCGCGTGAGCGCCTCTGTTCTGACATTCGGCTGCCGCCTCAACGCCCATGAGAGCGACGGCATGGCCCATCACGCGCGCGGGCAGGACGACACGATCATCGTCAATACCTGCGCCGTGACGACCACGGCCGAACGACAGGCCCGGCAGGCCATCCGGCGCGCGCATCGCGAGAATCCGGACGCAAAGATCGTCGTGACGGGCTGTGCCTCCGATATCGCCCCTGACCGCTGGGCCGCGCTGCCGGGCGTTGTCCGCGTTGTGCCCAACGAAGACAAGCTCAAACCCGCCATCTGGGGGGACACCAGCACGGGTCTGCCGCCATCCCGTCACGCGCGCGCCCTCCTTCAGGTCCAGCAGGGCTGCGATCACCGCTGCACTTTCTGCATCATTCCGTATGGCCGCGGAGATTCCCGCTCTACCCCTGTTGAAGACGCCATCGCGCGCGCCGAAGCGCTTGTCGAAGCCGGGCATCAGGAAATCGTCCTGACCGGTGTGGACATTGCCTCATGGCAAGGGGCCGAGGGCAAGGGACTGGGCGCGTTGTGTCGGGAACTTCTGCGCCGTGTGGACGGCGTGCGGCGGCTGCGCCTGTCTTCCATCGACCCTGTCCTTCTCGATGCACAAACCGGGGACGCAGATTTGTGGTGGCTTCTGGAAAACGAGCCCCGCCTGATGCCGCATCTGCACCTGTCCCTGCAGGCTGGCTCGGATCTCATTCTCAAGCGCATGAAGCGCCGCCATGATACGGCCGGGGTCGCAGCAACATTACACCGTGTCCGGTCCATACGCCCGGAGACAGGCGTTGGTGCCGATCTGATCGCGGGCTTTCCCACGGAAACGAATGCCCTGTTCGAAGAGACCCGCGCCTTTATCGAAGAGCAGCAAATCCCCTTCCTGCATGTTTTCCCTTACAGCGAACGCCCCGGAACGCCCGCCGCCCGCATGCCGGCCGTCCCCAATGCCGAACGTCAGAAACGCGCAGCCTGTCTGCGCGACATCGGCGAGGCAAACCGTGACCGTTTCCTGCAGCGCCTCATCGGCACCGAGTTCGATATTCTGGCCGAGACACCGGATCGCGGCCACTCGCCGGAATTTGCCGCCGTGCGCCTGACCGGAACCGCGCCTGCGCCAGTCCGGGGCAGTTTCGTACCCGTTCGCGCCACGGGGCTGGAAAACGGGACACTTCTGGCCGAAATCCGCAGCTGAAACGCGTTCAGATCTTCCTATGCCCTTGACGTTCGGCCCGACCTGTCCGAACTCCCATGCATGGCTGGATTTTTCTCACGACTCAAACAGGGTCTTTCGCGGTCGAGTTCGCGTCTCGGCGCCGTCTTTACGCATCGCAAGCTGGATGAAACAGCTCTTGAAGAGCTCGAGGACGAGCTGATCGCAGCCGATCTCGGACCGGCCGTGGCCGAGCGCGTCATCGAGAACTTCCGCAGCACGCGCTTTGGCAAGGACGTCACCAGCGACGAAATCCGCGAGACCCTCGCAACCGAAATCGCCCGCGTCCTGGAACCCGTTGCCATTCCCTTCGAGCCCGACCCGAAGAAAAAACCCCATGTCGTGCTGGTTGTCGGCGTCAATGGCGTCGGCAAGACCACGACAATCGGCAAGATGGCCCGCCATTACACGGAAGAAGGCAAATCCGTGATGCTGGTAGCCGGAGACACGTTCCGTGCCGCTGCCGTTGAACAGCTTGAAGTCTGGGGCAAGCGCGCCAACGTGCCTGTCATTGCTGGCAAGCATGGCGCCGATGCTGCGGGTCTGGCCTATGACGGTCTCAAGCGCGCAACCGAAGCCGGAACCGACCTGCTCCTGATCGACACTGCCGGGCGCCTGCACAATAAGGGCGCGCTAATGGAGGAGCTGGCCAAGATCATCCGCGTCATGCGAAAGTTCGACGAAACAGCACCCCACTCCGTCCTCTTAGTGCTAGACGCAACGACCGGTCAGAACGCCATCGAACAGGTCCGTGTCTTCCGTGAACTGGTGAATGTGACAGGTCTGATCGTGACCAAACTAGACGGCTCTGCGCGTGGCGGCATCGTCGTGGCGCTGGCGGAACAGTTCAAACTGCCCGTCCACATGGTTGGTGTCGGCGAACAGGCCGAAGACCTGCGCCCGTTCTCGGCTCAGGAATATGCAAAGGGTCTGGTTGGAGGCTCCAACGACCTTGCCTCCAGATTGATGGAAAGCTCAGCGGAAGATACGGCTTCCGAGTAAGGTGCACTCTCCTGCCGGTCTGCGGAGTTTTCAGCTGGCAGGAGGATCTTCGTCCGCAGTCATCCACTCGCCCTGAAGATAGGCGATGCGTTTTTCAATGGATTTACGCTCGCGCCTCGCAACTTCCGTATTCCAGAGTCTGCCGCCAATGGCCGAGGCTTCCGCAACAAGCCAGGCCGCCCCTGCCGCAAGCCAGTCAAGCGCCAGGGTGACGGGCTGCGTGATCTGCGCGATACAGGTCTCCCAGTCCCCGTTTGCGGCCCAGGCTTCATGCAGGGGATGGACCATGGCAGCCCCCACATAAAACAAAACGATCATGATGCGCTGGCCATCCGCATTGGGATCAACAAGCCGCAGGGCCACCAGCGGCAATAGCAGCACGCCCGCGACCAGCAGGCTCCCCGGAACATAGGAGAGCAGCAACCCGATGATGATCCCGTGCCACCAGCGAAAGCCCGGAGCACGAAGCGATCCCTGTTCTGCCTGCCTAACGGATGCCATGGGTTTTCCTCACCGACAGAACTCCAGCCAGATACTTGCCATCGCGACAGCGATACCCGTCAGAAGTGAGAAAAATTCTCCAGAATTGCGCGCTTCACGATCGGCGGCGGCTTTTCTTTCGGGAGCTTCGTCAAGAACGCGCATCAGATTGCTGATTTCAGCTTCTGCGTCCTGAGCCTGCCGCTGGTCCAGCCGAAGGCCGGTCGGGTCGTTGACGGTCGCAAGAAACGTTCCCAGATTTCCGTCTTCCGCCGCCTTGCCAAGCCTTACGCGTCGCCGGGCGCGAGAGGTCTTGCTGCGCCACTGGCGGAGTTCCATCTCCAGCAGGGGCAATGCCCGCTGCGCCAGAAAGCTGAGCGGTGTCCTGTCGAATTTCCTCTGTACGGCCGCAAGCAGAGTCAGATCCGCAAGCCAGGGCGGCAGGCCGGCTTTCTGCGACTGCGAAAGGGGAATGATCCCCTGCCGTGCACAGTTCGCTTCAAGAAAAGAGCGCATCTGGTCATCCAGAAAGCCGCTCCGCCCCAGTATATCATCCGGCAGGTCTTCGACGCCGACATGCCGGTTCAGCCACTGCAGCAGCCCTTCGGGCAGGGAAATCCGCTCGTTCAGACATTTTTTCGAAAGACATGGAAGAAAGCTGTTCATGTCATAGGGGAATCGTCTGACCAGTTCGCCCCCCTTTCCGCCCATCCGTCGTGCTGCCACGGATAGTGTCGTAATCTGCTGCCCCTGACGCTGGGGCAGATGCGCCCACATGAACGCATCCGGATTTCCCGACATGAAGCTCAGGATATTGCGCACCATCCGCTCATCATCCGGAATGACGGGTTGCACCGTTGCCTGAGCCAGCATCTGGGGCAGTGCTTCGGGCCAGAACCACAAGCCGCCCCAGAACATCGGCGCGCCGGGATCAAGAACGGAAATCGCATGCGTGATGACCATCGTGGCCGGATCGACTGCCTTGTTTCCGGCGGCCGGAAGGAACGAGGCGCTGGCCTGTTCGATCAGGCTCGCCATCACAGAGAATTCGAGTTCGCGATGCAACCAGTTGCTGATGACCTTCCTCTGCAGCAGTCCTGAAAACTCTGCGGGATGTCGCCCTGCATACCAGGCCAGAGCCTGCGGCGTATAAACGGCATTCCCACCAATCATGAGCGGAACGCGCGCCGGCACAACCGGACGAACCGTAAAAACTTTACTGGGTGCAATCGTGACCAGATCACGTGGGGAAGGACGGCTGACCGGATCATCGGACAGCATTGCCGTCAGAACCGAACGCAGGCCGACAGGCACGCTGTGGCCGTCCATATAGGCCGCAGGAGTGCCGACTTCGAAGCGTCGCTTGAGAATGTCCGCGTCGGACAGACCTTCAAGGGGGAGCTTCCCGATGGCCAACGCCAGGATGATGACACCCAGCGAAAAGATGTCATCGTCAATCGTGCCCTCGCCCCGCGCAGACGGGCGGCAGACGGCTGAAGACAGAGGTTCGAAAAGAACAGGCTGTTTTTCAGCCGGCGCGCTTACGCCTAATGGTCCGAGAACGACCTTGTGCAGTCCCTGACCGACAAACAGGTTGTCAGGCCGGATACTGCGGCAGGTCAGTTTTGCCGCTTCCAGATGCTGAAGAAGCGAGGCGAGCGGACGGATGACACCGTCGATCAACTGGCTTTCTGTCCAGAGGCCGAGAAATTCCGCAAGCGAAGGACCGGGAGGGTGGGGACAGAGCAGCCAGAGAGCGCCCTGGGCATATTCATGGGTATGGATCGGGATCACGCTTTCATGGCGAAAGAACATGATCTCCGAAAGACGGGCAGACGGCGCGAAAGGCGCAAGGCCAAGATAGGACGTTCCGGTTGCCGTCGTATCCTGCGCGCCATAAGTCGCGCAGCCGCCCAGATCAGGCTGTTTCCGGTCCAGGCTGATCAGATACCGCTCGGCAATGAGCAGTTCCTGGCTGTTATCTGCCTGCGTGTCGGCCATCGAAATCCCGTTGTTTCCCTGTCCGGTCTTTTGTGCCGGACAGGGATTGAGACTTCGTTAATGCAGGAACCGATTCCAGAGCTGAAAAATCAGTCCTCGAACGGATCACGCATCAGGATGGTGTCATCGCGTTCCGGGCTGGTGGAGAGCAGCGTTACCGGGGCTTCAATCAGTTCCTCGATGCGACGGACATACTTGATAGCTTGTGCCGGAAGCTCGGCCCAGGAACGGGCGCCTGCGGTCGTTTCTTTCCAGCCCGGCATCGTCTCGTAAACCGGCTTGACGCGGGCCTGTGCACCCGGAGCGGATGGGAAGGTCTCGATCTTCTGACCATCCAGCTCATAACCGACACAGATGGAGATTTCGTCCAGACCATCCAGAACGTCGAGCTTCGTCAGGGCGATGCCACTGACGCCACCGACGCGGACAGCGCGACGGATCAGAACCGCGTCGAACCAGCCGCAGCGACGCGGACGACCGGTAACGGTGCCGAATTCATGACCACGCTCGCCAAGGGTGCGGCCAGTCTGGTCGTGCAGTTCGGTCGGGAACGGTCCCTCGCCCACGCGGGTCGTGTAGGCCTTGGCGATCCCGAGTACGAAGCCAACGGAAGACGGGCTGACACCGCTGCCCGAAGCTGCCACGGCTGCAACCGTATTGGAGCTCGTGACGAACGGATAGGTGCCGTGATCGACATCCAGCATGACGGCCTGCGCACCTTCGAACAGGATGCGGCGACCGGCACGGCGGGCTTCATCCAGACGATCCCAGACCTGACAGGAGAACGGCAGCAGACGCGGCGTGATCTCGGCCAGGAAGTCCTTGAGCTGCTCCTTGGTGAAGGTCTCGGCACCCAGGCCAGCAAGCAGCGTGTTGTGATGCAGGAGCAGTTCGTCCAGCTTCCAGTCCAGCGTCTCGGGTTCGGCCAGATCGCAGATGCGGATAGCGCGGCGGGCCACCTTGTCTTCATAGGCCGGGCCGATGCCGCGACCGGTCGTGCCGATCTTGTGGCCGCCACGGGCGGCTTCACGCGCCCGGTCGAGAGCGCCATGCACCGGCAGGATCAGCGGCGCGTTCTCGGCGATCCACAGCGTCTCGGGGGTGACAACAAGACCCTGTGCCGTCACGCGGTCGATCTCGGTCATCAGGGCCTTCGGGTCCACGACAACACCATTGCCGATCACGCCGATCTTGCCGCGAACCAGTCCGGACGGCAGCAGGGACAGCTTGTAGACCTGATCGCCCACGACCAGCGTGTGACCGGCGTTGTGACCACCCTGAAAGCGGACAACGATATCGGCGCGGCTGGCGAGCCAGTCGACGATCTTGCCTTTACCCTCGTCCCCCCACTGGGTTCCGATCACGGTGACGTTGGACATGAGCTGACTTCCTAGAACTGACGAGACTGGGGAAAAACGAAAAGAAACGGTGGGTCAGAGCGGCTGGGCCGCACCATCCTTCCAGAGATGGGTGCAGCGCAGATGCCGCGCCTGAGCGGCCGCGTCTTCGTCGTGCGACAAAGCAGAGACCGTGGCGTAACCGGCCTTATGCAGACCGGACAGGCTGGCTGCATCGAGATCAACCGGAACGTAGCAGCGCGGACGCGACGCAGACACCGGAGCCGCGCGCAGAAGAGCCTGCGGACGAAGCGTCAGACCACAGGCAGGCTCCTGCCCGGCCAGATAGCGACCACCTCTTCCCAGTTCCTCACGCGAACTGGTCGAGAACACCGTCACACATAGTCCGGTATGATAGCGCCACCCACGGAAATCGACGGGATCAATCGTCAGACGCAGATCGGGGCTGCGCTCGCGGATTGCGGCCACGGATGCCGCCAGACGCTCGAAATGCCCAACGACGTCCTTGGGGTAATCCAGCGAAGCCAGCAGATCCAGCGCACGGTCGGCTGGTCCCGCCGCCCGCAGCATGACCGCCAGCATCCCGGCAATCGGGCCACCAAGCTCGGCCACGGCGCTGGCATCCTTGCGATCCAGTGCATGCAGCAGCGGTTCACGATCGGCTTCGGGAATGACGCCTTCGATCAGGCCCAGCGCCAGAGCGGGCATGGACAGATCGAACGAGACGCCTTCAATTCCGAGTTCCGCGAGAGCCTTGGCTCCGAGGGCAATGACTTCCGCATCGGCCTGCGCGCTGTCAGGACCAATCAGTTCGATCCCGGCCTGCGAAACCTGACGATCAGCTTCGCGGCCCGGCGTGCCGACAACGATGCAGCTTCCTGAATAGGACAGGCGCAGCGGGCGCGGCGCGTCCTGAAGGCGGATGCTCGCAATGCGGGCGATCTGCGTCGTCATGTCAGGACGCAGCGCCATCATGCGATGCGAATTCGGATCCATCAGACGGAAAGTCTGGGGGGCGAGGGATTCCCCGATCCACCAAGCAGCGACGTCTCGAATTCCAGCAGGGGCGGACGGACACGCTGATAGCCGTGACGGGAAAAGGCTTCCATCACGCTCGCGATGCCACGGGCTTCCGCTTCGGCTTCCCCGGGGAGAAGATCGGCAAAACCAGACGGCAGAAGCGCGGCGCTGGGCGTCTCGGAATACAGGCTCATGCCGAAAACTCCGCACGGGTCTGCTCATGCGCCCAGTCCAGCCAGGGCAGCAGCGCTTCGATATCGGCCGTCTCGACCGTGGCACCGCCCCAGATCCGCAGCCCGGCTGGAGCATCACGGTAGGATGCGAGATCGTAACCCGCGCCTTCCTTCGCCACGAGGCCCGTCAGATGCTTGACGGCCTTGCCCTTCGCTTCAGCGGACAGGCCTTCAAACCAGGGGGCCGTGATTTTCAGGCAGATTGACGTGCTGGAACGCGTCTCTTCCTTGGCAGACAGGAAGGACACCCAGTCCGCCGTTGCAATCCACTTTGTCACGACAGCCAGATTCTGCTGTGACCGGGCCTTCAGAGCGGTCAGACCGCCAATCTGCTCGGCCCAGCGCAGACCGTCCAGCGCGTCCTCGACGCAGAGCATGGACGGCGTATTGATCGTATCGCCTTCGAAGATGGCTTCGATTAGGCCCTTCTTGTTGGCCAGACGGAAAATCTTGGGCAGCGGACGCGGTGATGGCTGGGCCAGACGGGCGGCGGCACGCGGGCTCAGCGCCACCATGCCATGCGCAGCCTCGCCACCCAGCGCCTTTTGCCAGGACCAGGTCACGATATCGAGCCGGTCCCACGGCAGATCCATCGCAAAGGCCGCGGAGGTTGCATCGCAGATGACGAGGCCTTCGTGTTCGGCCGGAATGGCGTTGGCATCCGGGATGCAGACGCCCGAGGTCGTGCCGTTCCATGTCAGGACGACATCGCGGGTCCAGTCCACCTTCGTCAGGTCCGGCAGTTCGCCATAGGGAACGTCCAGAACCCGCAGATCCTCGATTTTCAGGACGTCGCGCAGGTCCTGCGCCCAGGTTCCGGAAAAGCTTTCGAAGGACAGGACATCAATTCCGCGCTCACCGGCGAGCGCCCACAGGATCATTTCCACGGCCCCGGTATCGGAAGCCGGGACAATGCCGACGCGCCAGTCCGACGGAATGCCGAGCACGTCTTTCGAGCGGGTAATGACTTCCCGGAGGCGCGCGCGACCTTCCGGCGCACGATGCGAACGGCCCAGCAACGCCTGATCCAGGCCGGATAACGACCATCCGGGACGCTTGGCGCAGGGACCTGAGGAAAAGAACGGGCGGGAGGGTTTGACAGTCGGCTTGGACATGCTCGTTCCGGGCTGATCGGTCCTGAGGTCATTCCGGCAGGAAATGACCGCTCATGGTGCGAGAGAGGGGATTCGAACCCCTATGCCTTTCGGCGGTCGATTTTGAGCCGACTGCGTCTACCGTTCCGCCACTCTCGCGCGGGCGGCCCGAACCCTAATGCATTCCCTGCAAAAGTGCCAGAGTGCAAAATCCGGGCCTTAAAATGCAGGCTTTAAAGCCCCAGCATCAGAAGCAGGTTCTGGATCGCAGCGCCCGAGGCCCCCTTCCCCAGGTTGTCCAGCCGCGCGGTCAGAACGACCTGCTCGCCATTATGATGAACGCGCAGTTCCATATCGTCCGTATTGGCAAGGGTGTCAGCCTCAAGCCGGGTTTCGGCCAGGACAACGCGCACATGGGCGCATCCGTCGTAAGCGTCCTGCAGCACGGCTTCGAGTTCCGCGGCCGAGGGCTGCCCTGGCAGGTCCTTCAGATGCAGCGGGATGGAAACGATCATGCCCTGCGGAAAATGCCCGACCGACGGTACGAACAGCGGTTGGCGCGTCAGGCCCGAATAGTGCCGGATCTCCGGCAGATGCTTGTGCTTGAGGTTCAGCCCATACAGGAAGAAAGCCGGACCGCCGTTCTTCTCGTGCTCCTCGATCGCCACGCGCCCGGCCCCGCTATAGCCGGAGACGGCGTTGATCGAGATGGGATGATCGGCCGGGAGCAGCCCCGCCCGGACGAGCGGACGCATCAGGGCAATGGCACCGGTTGGGTAGCAGCCGGGATTGGCCACAAACCGCGCACCCTTGATGGCAGCCGCCTGTTCCGCGTCCATTTCCGGAAAACCATAGACCCAGCCATCTGCAATCCGGTGCGCGGTGCTGGCATCCAGAATCCTGACATCCAGCCCCTCCGCCAGCGTGACCGTTTCCCGGGCTGCATCATCCGGCAGGCACAGAATAGCGACATCGGCCTGCTCAAGCATGGAGCGGCGGGCCGCAATATCCTTGCGCAGCGCTGGGTCGATGGACAGGATTTCCAAGCCATAAGACGCTGGAAGCGCCTCAATACGCTGGCGGATGCCCAGACCTGTCGTGCCTGCTTCCCCATCAATGAAAATGCGTGCCATGCGCCATCCACCCTGTCTGCAAATCCGTTCCGCCCCGGCAGATGCCTGAAACGTCCGGCAGTCGTTTTACGTCGGGAATGTCATGCTGTCACCCACAGGCCCTTCCCGGAGCTTTCATCCATGCAGCCACACGGGTATGAACCTTGCAGCACGATAACAGCAGGATGTTTCCATGACCCAGCCCTCCCCCCGGCAGATCGATCGCCTGCTGGATGTCATGAAGCGCCTGCGTGACCCTAAGAGCGGCTGCCCCTGGGACGTGGAACAGACCCCGGTCACGATTGCGCCGTTCGCGATCGAGGAAGCCTACGAGGTCATGGACGCCATTGCCCGTGACGACCGCGAGGCCATCCCTGACGAACTGGGCGATCTGCTGCTTCAGGTCGTCTTTCAGGCCCAGATGGCCTCAGAAGCCGGGCATTTCGATTTCGAGACCGTTGCGGGCATGATTGCCGACAAGCTCGTGCGCCGTCACCCGCATGTTTTTGGTGATGCAGCCATGGATGACGACATATGGGAGCGGGAAAAGGAAGTCGAGCGCCAGCGCAAGGCGGAATATGGCACGCTGGCGGGTGTCGCCCTACCCCTTCCCGCCCTGATGCGCGCCGCCAAGCTGACACGCCGCGCGGCCCGCGTGGGCTTCGACTGGGACGATGCCACCGGCATTCTCGACAAGGTCCATGAAGAAATCGACGAACTGAAAGCCGAAATTGGCGGAGACCATGACCGGATCGAGGATGAACTGGGCGATGTTCTCTTCACGGTCGCAAGCCTTGCCCGCAAACTGGATATCGACCCTGAAGCTGCCCTGCGTCGCAGCAACGACAAGTTCACCCGTCGGTTTGAGGCCATGGAAACCATGCTGGCCGAGAAGGGACAGACCATGTCCGACCAGGACCTTCCGACGATGGAGGCCCTCTGGCAGGCCGCGAAGAAGCTGCCCGGTATGAAATGAGGCCCGGATTTTCGGTACGAGCACCTATTATGAATGTAACAGGCGCTCAATCCTCAATGTAACAGCTGTGCGGTTCATGACCCTGTACAATCCGTATCACTCGGTTACATAGACCCTTATCCTTTATTAACCTTCTGACCCGAAAATGACTTCGTTCCTATCCCACGGAGTCTTTTCCTCATGACAAGCATTTCCTCCATTGGCTCGTCCGCCATGAGCAGCCTTTACAGTTCGGGCAGCGCGTCGTCTTCCAGCTCGTCTTTGTCATCGAGCAGCACGTCCTCCACGCAGGAAACCACCACAACCAAGACGAATGCCGATGGCTCCACGACGACCATCGTCGAAGACGCTCAGGGCAACATCATTTCCGAGACAACGTCAGGCGGTTCCTCAAATTCAGGTTCCAGCCGCGACACGAGCCACCTGCTCAGCGTCTCCGCCTGATTTCGTGCCGCGGGCAGCCGGTCCTGTTCAATGCTGCCCAACTGCAATCCTGCACTTTTATTTTAAAGAAACCCCGTTCTGACGCTGCGCTTTAGATCCTTCAGATCCATTCCGAAGGAAAAACATCCATGGCGCCGTCTTCCGCCCGGCCGTTATTGCAGACCCTGACCGGTATTGGTCTCGCCATACTGGGGCTGGCCCTCTTCCTGCCGGGACTGCGGCTCATCGCACTGGGTGGTTCATTCTATTATGCCGTGGCCGGTCTGCTCATGATCCTGTCCGGCATCATGCTGACCATGGGGCGGCGTTCCGGTCTGGCACTCTATGCCGCCCTTCTGGCCTATACCCTGATCTGGGCGCTATGGCGTGTCGGGCTTGATGGCTGGCGGCTCATTCCGCCCCTCGCCCTTCCTGCTGGGATCGGTCTGTGGGTTTTCGGCCCCTGGGTCGGCGGACGGATGATGGACAGCCGGAGCCATGTCCGGGTCAACAGAACCGTGCTGGGTGGCATGGGAAGCTGTCTGGCGCTGTTTGTCTTCATATTCGCCTGTGGCTGGTACATCACGGGCCAGCGCTACCAGCAGTTCAATCCTTTCCCCGGATCAACAGGAGCGAGCCTGTCCGGAAGTGACCAGATGGCCGCCAATGACTGGCAGTTCCATGACGGCACACCGGCCGGAGACCGTTTTGCAGCCCCGACGCAGATCAACGCACAGAACGCCCATAACCTGAAAGTCGCCTGGGTCTATCACAGTGGCGATCTTCCCCGATCCGGCGAGAACTCCCGTGGCCGCGAGTTCAGTTTCGAAGCCACGCCCATCAAGATCGGCAACCGTCTGTTCTTCTGCACGCCGCATCGTGACGTTGTGGCGCTGGATGCCACGACCGGCAAGGAGGTCTGGCACTACCGGCCCGGTGGCGAATTTGGCGCGAATATCTATCAGGCCTGCCGTGGCGTTTCCTATGCTGACATTCCGGGAGCCACGGACTGCACCCATCGCATCATTTCAACGGATTCCGGTTCCCCGCCGACGCTTTTCGCGCTGGATGCCGAGACCGGGCAGCTCTGTCACAGCTTCGGGCATGATGGGAAGATCGACCTCCGCGATGGCATGGGCGCTATTCCGCCGGGTTTCCATTTCATCACGTCTCCGCCCATGGTCCTGCATAACCGGATCGTCACGAGCGGCTGGGTCTATGATGACCAGTCCGTTGATGAGCCCTCCGGTGTCATCCGCGCCTTCGATGCCACGACCGGACAGCTCGCATGGGCCTGGGACATGGGCCGCGTTCCGGCCAACAGCCCGCTCGGCCCCAACGAGACCTTCACGCGCGGAACTCCGAATGGCTGGGGCGTCTATACGGCTGATGCCGGGCTGAACATGGTCTATGTGCCGCTCGGCATTGCCACGCCGGATTATTATGGGGTCAAGCGGCGTCCGTTTGACGAGAAATACGACACGTCTCTCGTTGCGCTGGACCTGACAACCGGCGAAGAGCGGTGGCATTTCCAGGCCGTGCATCATGATCTGTGGGATTTCGATCTTCCTGTCGGTCCGTCGCTGGTCGATCTGCCGGATGCCAGCGGCACGCTCACCCCGGCCCTCGTCCAGACCACGAAACAGGGCGAACTCTTCGTTCTGGATCGCCGGACGGGCCAGCCGTTCTACCGCGTGCAGGAAAAACATGTTCCGGGTGGAGATATTCCCAATGAACGCTATTCCCCGACCCAGCCCTATTCAGTGGACATGCCGAACCTGCGTCGCCCCGATTTGACAGAAGACGATCTGTGGGGCGCCACACCGTTCGACCAGCTCGCCTGCCGGATTGCCTTTCATTCCATGCGTTTCAAGGGCCTCTACACACCGCCCAGCGAGCAGGGCACGATCGGCTTCCCCGCCTTCGATGGCGTGGCGGACTGGTATGGCGGGACGATCGATCCGACGCATGGCGTCATGTATATCAACACGACGTTCATCCCGTTCCTCATGACGCTCGTGCCGCATGACAGGGCCGTGCAGGAAGGTCTGTTCAAACCCTGGCATAGCTGGAACCAGCCCTATCCGGAGCCGGTTTTCACCAACAACCCGCAACATGGCCTTCCCTATGCCGCCGTCATCAAGCCCTGGCTTGGACTGTTTGGGGCCCCATGCCTTGCGCCGCCCTGGGGCAAGATGCAGGCGATCGATCTTGTTCATCGCCGGCTCATCTGGGAGCGCGCACTCGGCACCACGAAGAATGTCGGGCCGACGAACATGCTACGGATGCCGGTTGGCCTTCCCACCAGCATTTTCTCCATGGGCGGCAGTGTGACGACGCCCAACGGACTCGTTTTCATGGGCGCGCTGGCGGATCAGAGCTTCCATGTTCTGGACGGGCATGACGGGCACACCCTGTTCAGAACCGAGCTTGATGCTGGCGGCAACGCCACGCCCATGACGTATATGGGCGAGGACGGCAGGCAGTATGTCGTGCTGGCCGTGGGCGGACATGGCGGGCTGAAAACCCGGAACAGCGACGAGGTGGTGGCCTTCGCGTTGCCGAAATAAGCCCGAAAAGGCATTTTTCATCCAAAAAGATGCGCCGGGCCTGCGGGTCCGGCGTTTTCATGTGGGCTGAACCTGCTAGAGAGCATCCCCATGACGGATGATCTCGCCCCATTCGACTTCGAACTCCCGCGCGACCACATCGCGACAGAGCCTGCCCGCCCGCGTGACAGTGCAACGCTGCTGCATGTCCGGCCCGGTCTGCCGCCCGATCCACACGTGATCCGCGACCTGCCGGATTTCCTGCGTGAAGGGGATCTGCTGATTGTCAATAATACGGCCGTTATTCGGGCCCAGCTTGCCGCCACACGTGGCGAGGCGAAGATCGGCCTGACGCTCGACCGCATTCTGGCAGACGGAAGCTGGCATGCTCTGGCACGCAATTCGCGCAAGCTGAAGCCGCAGGATATCCTGCATTTCGGTGACGATCCGGTCACGGCCACCGTGATCGAGAACGAAGGCGACGGCGCGGTCAGCATCCGCTTCTCGGTCGAGGGAGACGAGTTCGACGCCTTCCTCGAACGGGTCGGCGCGCTGGCTCTGCCGCCTTATATCGAGCGCCCTTTTGGCCCGACGAAGCAGGATGATGCGGATTACCGCACCATTTTCTCGCAGTATCGCGGCGCCGTGGCCGCTCCGACGGCCGGCCTGCATTTCACGCCTGAAGTGCTAGCCGCACTGGACGCAAAGGGCATCCAGCGCCGGACACTGACGCTGCATGTTGGCGCGGGCACATTCCTGCCTGTCCGCTCCACCATCGCCGAGCACAAGATGCACGCGGAATGGGGTGAGATCGACGCCGAAACCGCGGCCGCCATTAATGAGACCCGTGCGCGTGGCGGCCGGATCGTGGCTGTCGGCACCACGTCCCTGCGCCTGCTGGAAAGTGCGGCCCGTGATGACGGCACTGTTGCCCCATGGCGTGGCGAGACCTCCATTTTCATCAAACCTGGCTACCGCTTCAAGGCGGTGGACGTGCTGATGACCAACTTCCATCTGCCGCGTTCGACGCTGTTCATGCTCGTCTGCGCGTTCAGCGGCACCGAGACCATGCGTGAGGCCTATGCCTACGCCATCGCCAACGGATTGCGGTTCTATTCGTATGGCGATGCCTGCCTGCTGGAGCGCGCCCCATGAGCGATCACAAGACCGATCACGCCACCAAAATGACCTGGGTGCCCGAAGCAACCTGCGGCATGGCGCGCGCAGGCCACCTGCATACCCGCCACGGCACGGTCCCGACCCCGACCTTCATGCCGGTTGGTACGGTCGGCACGGTCAAGGGTATGACGATGGATGCCGTGCGCTCCACGGGGGCCGGCATCGTTCTGGGCAACACCTATCATCTCATGCTGCGTCCGACGGCGGACCGCGTGCAGAAGCTGGGCGGCCTGCACAAAATGATGGACTGGTCCGGACCGATCCTGACCGATTCCGGCGGGTTTCAGGTCATGTCGCTCGGAGCACTACGCAAGCTCGACGAAGACGGCGTGACGTTCCGCTCACACATCGACGGCAGCAAGCATCGCCTGACGCCGGAAATCTCGACCGACATCCAGTTCAAGCTCGACGCGACCATTACCATGGCGTTCGATGAGTGCCCTGCACTCCCCGCCACTCCGGAAGTTCTGCGCAAATCCATGGAAATGTCCATGCGCTGGGCCGCCCGCTCCCGCGAGGCTTTCGTGGCGCGTGAGGGATACGGACAGTTCGGCATCGTGCAGGGCGGGACCGAGCGGGACTTACGCGAATATTCCATCAAGGCCCTGACCGATATCGGCTTTGAAAGCTATGCGATCGGCGGTTTGGCCGTGGGCGAAGGTCAGGAACTGATGTTCTCGACGCTGGACTTCACCACGCCGATGCTGCCGCAGGACAAGGCACGGTATCTGATGGGCGTCGGCACACCGGACGATCTTCTGGGCGCCGTCATGCGCGGCGTGGACATGTTCAACTGCGTAATGCCCTCACGCGCCGGGCGAACGGCCCGCGCCTATACCGAGCGCGGCACGATCAACCTGCGCAACGCCCGTTTCGCTGACGATACCCGTCCGCTGACGCCGCATGACGACACACCCGTCGCCGGACGTTACAGCCGCGCCTATCTGCACCATCTGTTCCGCGCCAACGAGATGCTCGGCCCGATGCTGCTGACCTGGCACAACCTGGCCTATTACCAGCGCCTGATGCGCCAGATCCGCGCCGCCATCGTGGACGGCACGCTCGACGCTTTAGCCGTGAAACTGCGAGAGGACTGGGCCAAGGGCGACTGGACCGAGGACGAATGGCCAATGCCGGATCTGGCTCTGTAAGCTGGGGCTTTGCCCCAGACCCCACAAAGGGACGCGGTCCCTTTGATCCTGATTCATGAATTGGGGTGAAGGGGTCAAGACCCCTTCCGGGTGCAGGGCAGAGCCCTGCAATACGGCCCATCGCGCTCCGCCTTAAGGCCTTATCCCGACAAACTGTCACAACATTCCCGTGCCCGCCTGCGTTAACCTCGCAGGAGGAGCAGACACGGCATGCACAATCTCATCACGCTGACGGCTCAGGGACTGGTGGGCGAAGGACGGCTTCAGCTTGAAGAGCTAGCGCTCGCATTCGTTCTGTCCTCCCTTGTGGGGCTGGAACGTGAGATCCGGCAGAAAAGTGCGGGTCTGCGGACGCATACGCTGGTCGGGGTTTCCGCTGCCCTGTTCATGCTGATTTCCAAATACGGCTTCATGGACGTCATTGATGCCGGGCGGATCGTGCTGGATCCGTCCCGTGTGGCTGCGCAGATCGTCTCGGGGATCGGCTTCATCGGGGGTGGCGTGATTTTCATGCGCCGCGATGCCGTGCGGGGCCTGACAACGGCCGCGGCCATCTGGTTCACGGCGGCTCTGGGGATGGCCTGTGGTGCAGGACTGCCCATTCTCGCCATTGCCACGACAGCCGCCCATTTCATCGTCATGGTGCTGTTTCCAAAACTGCTGAAACAGCTTCCCCGCTTGGGAGAACAGTCAACCGAGCTGACGATTTCCTATGAGGACAGCCGCGGGCTGCTTCGGACCATTCTGGTGAGCTGTACGGAACTGCGCTTCGCCATTGATGGCGTGCGCCTCGAAGAGGAAAACCGGAGCGCTGAACAGATTCTGGACGAAGCGGACCGTGAAGGGACAGATCCCGCCTCGCCACGTCCGCGCCTCGTGATGCTGACCATGCTGGTGCATGGTAATCGGCCCGTTTCCCATCTCATTACGGGACTGGGCGCGATTGATGGTGTTCACGAGGTCAGGAAGATCGATCCTGACCATGACTGAACACCATCGTGTTTACCGGGCCGTCGGCAGCGCCTTTTCATACTGGTCCCAGTGCGTCGCCAGTTCCTTTACGACCACACTTCCCACCGTATAGGCTGCATCGACCGACGCTTGGAATCCCGAGAAGCCGGTCTCGTGCGCTTCATCCGAAAGAAGCTGCGCGGCGCTCTGACCCGGTGGCTGCATGTCGAAATTGCTAGCTGTCCGCAGGATCAGCGCGCGTTTCGGATCAACGCGCCCCGCCTTCCCCTGAAGCGCCAGCGCCTGACAGAACGCGACGTCTTCTTCAGCCGTCGTCGCCATGACGCCCTGCCCGTCCGTCCAGTATTTCACCCAGCGTTCGGCCCACTGGTTCATTTTCGCACCAACCCAAAAGGTCTCGCCTGAAATCGTGTCGCCAAGCTGGACGGAAGGCGGCTTCTGGGCTGCGGCAAAGCCGGTGTAGCGCAGGCGAGACGCCTTCAAGCCAGCATTATCCGGCAGGGCAATGTCCTTCGTCAGACCATAGGCCCACTGCACCAGCGCCGGATCGAGCGTGTATTCCATATCCCCCATGCCGGAATGTAAGGCGGGACGAGGCTTTTCATCCGGCGTGCTGCCCTGCACAGGCGTGAAGCCATCCGGCCAGGACGCAGGGATTTCGCGCGGATCAATCAGGTGCGACAGGCCACCATTAATGACGCGCGGCGCCCAGACGGCCGAGCCGATCGTGCCAAAATTCGGATCGATCCCGCCAATCCCCGCCAGCACGAAATAGGCGTGGCGCAGATCAAAACGCGGGTCGAGCACGAGGGCCGTAATGGCGGATGCCATGTGCTCCGGTCCCTCACCGCTCGCGATCCCCAGAACATGCAGGTCCGGATTGTAATGCATCACGTCATGATCGGTGCCGGATGCCGGGATCGTTTTCTGCAGTGGCAGTTTTTCGATCCAGTTCTGATATTCGCCAGCCGTGTCCCCCGTGTCCTTGCCAATCTCGAAAGTTGTGACGACAACAACACGCACGGGGATCGGCGCGTGAGCCGAGGCCGAACCGAGGGCACAGAGGGACAGGAGCGCGGTCCCGAAAACGGTTGAGACAGATTTCACCGGTAAAGTCCCTCATGTGTGACAGTGGCTTCAAACGTGCCGAACCGCTGTTCGAGCGCCCATTGCAGACGGGCTTTCTCGCTGGCTTTCAGGAAAGTCGTGCAGGTGCCGGATGCGAAGGGCAGCGTGCGGCAGGCGGACACGAACTGTCCCGATTGATGATCGGACCACAGGCTTTCCCCCGGCACGAACGCATATTCCAGCCCGGTACGGGACAGGGTTTTCAGATCGGCATAAGACAGGTCATAGGTCTGGGCCGCGCGGACATATTCCTGCGTCAAATCCCCACGCGAAACCCCCTCGTCATCCGTGGAAAGCGCCATGGGCACGCCAGCCCGGCGATAAAGCCCGAACGGATGGGCCGCGCCTTTGATGCCGAGGATCTCGTCATTGCTGGTCAGGTTGACTTCCACCATCACATGACGTCGCGCCATTTCAGCCAGAAGTGACGCTGGATCGTCCTCAAGTGCTACGTCCACGCCATGCCCGATCCGGCTGGCTCCTGCCACGTCAATGGCTGCTCGTATGTGGTGTCGCAGACCGTCCGTGGGGACGAGACCGGTTGTCAGTTCGCCAGCATGCAGGCTCAGTTTCACGCCCGGATAAACACCGTTCAGGAAATGGAACATCCGCATGTGCAGGTCATAATCGCGCATGGCCGTTGGATCGTCTTCGGGGGCCACGATGTTCAGCCCGACGAAGCGCGGATCGGCTTTTACGGTCGCATATCCGGCGTCAAGCTGCGCATAGACGGCCTGCGGCGGTAATGTACGCAGGGTCTGGAACAGGTAGCGCACCCTCACGGCACATCCCGGGTGCGCCTGTAGCGTTCCACATTTCAGGACGTCTTTCGCCTGCGCTTCCATCTGGTCAGTTCCAGTGCGGGCCTTCTGCACGAGGGCCGGGATTTCCGGGACAAGTGCCTGATGCGCGGCAGGCAGGTCATCGCCCTTCAGAGGATGATGAAACCCGGCCCCAATCATCGGGCCAATACCAGGCGAGATCATCAGCTCCAGATAGGTCACATGGTCTCGCGCCGCACGGTCACGCGCTTCGGCCAGCATATCGCCCGAATGCGCATCATCGATGGAGCCAAACCGGGCGAATGTCGCGAAGAAATGGTCATGCCCGGAAGCATCGCCAGGAGCGGGCACGAAATCCCGCATGGACAGCGCATCAATCAGGACATTCTCTGCATCCGCGTGATGCGACAGTTCGGCGGCAGGAAGCTCGCCGTCTCCCGGATGCGTGCAGGCGTGGTCGAGGATGCGTTTTTCCTTCAGCGACATGCACAGATTGTCTCTGGCTGCCCAGTCCAGCATGTTTTCGGCGTAGACCGCGCCGACCAGATGATTGTGCAGATCCGCGCCTTTCGGAAAGGCGCGCAGAAACATGTTCAGCCGGACGGGATCATTCCGAACATGACTATAGACTTCAGAAACGGATGATGTGGCGGCATGGGCGCCGGAAACTGGCAGAAGAGTTGCAGCACCCAGAACAAGACAGGGCAAACTGCGAAGGAAAGAATGTCGCATGGCCAGACGATGCCGCCCTGCCCCGGGCGTGGCAAGCCATTTTCATATCGTGACAAATCCTGTCTGCCTGAGTGTCTGAAACCACTGGAAATGCTGGTCCGTTCCGGAACCCGATGGCATAACCCGACCCTGCCACCACCTATTCACCGGAGAGGACTGTTCCTTTCATGTCCGCTTCTGCCAGATCCGACATAGCGATCGAAAACCGGATTGCGAACCATGCCCGCCATCTGGGTTTCGATGCGGTCGGGTTCTGCAGGGCTGAACTTGGGCCGGATGTGGCAAAGGGTCTGCGCGAGTTTGTCGCACAGGGTCATCACGGGACGATGGAGTGGATGGAAACGCGTCTTGAGGAGCGCGCCCATCCGAAAGCCCTGTGGCCCGAAGTCCGGAGCGTGATTTCACTCGGCCTGTCCTATGCTCCCGCTGAAGGACCAACGACCGATCCTGAATGCGGCAATATTTCCGTCTATGCCCGCAACCGCGACTATCACGACGTCATCAAGGGCATGCTCAAGCATCTGGCGCAGTTCGTCGTGAAGCTGGGCGGCCCGGAGACGCAGGTGAAGGTCTTCGTCGATACAGCCCCCGTCTCGGAACGCCCGCTGGCGGAGAAAGCGCATCTTGGCTGGACGGGCAAACACACATGCCTCGTCTCGCGCAAGCATGGGTCATGGCTGCTTCTGGGTGAGATCTACACCACGCTGGAACTGGAGCCATCCGGGCCCACGGGCGGAAGCTGCGGCTCATGCACGCGTTGCCTGACCGCCTGCCCGACAGAGGCCTTCACCGGCCCCGGAAAGATGGATGCGCGGCGCTGCATCTCCTATCTGACGATCGAGCATAAAGGCCCGATCCCGCATGAGCTGCGTCCAAAAATCGGCAATCACATCTATGGCTGCGATGACTGTCTGGCCGTCTGTCCGTGGAACCGCTTTGCGAAAAGCGCGCGGCACATCAAACTTCAGGCCCGGCCGGAACTGATTGCCCCAAAACTCGACGAACTGGTCCGGCTGGATGATGCGTCCTTCCGGACGTTCTTTTCCGGCTCACCGGTCAAGCGGATCGGACGTAACCGGTTCGTGCGCAATGTCCTGATCGCCATCGGCAATTCCGCTGATCCATCGCTCGTTCCTGCGGCACGGGACCTGCTGACAGACCCCGACCCGGATGTTTCCGAAACAGCGCAATGGGCCATAAACCGCCTTGAGGACCTGTCCGCATGAGCGATCTGATCAAGCGCAGCCTGTCCCTGTCAGGCCACCGCACTTCGGTTGCGCTGGAACCCGAGTTCTGGGCGGTTCTGGACACGATGGCCGCAACGCGCCAGCAGAGCTTTGCTTCACTGGTGGCGTCTCTGGATGCCACGCGGGACCCTGAGCGTCCCCTGGCTTCGGCCCTGCGGGTCGCGGCCCTGATGCATCTTCAGAAAAGCATCAGAGCTTCGGATTAATTTGCGACGCCATTGTCTGGCAGACCCAGCCAGTCCGGGTGTTTGCGCTCGATCCAGCGCAGGACACGCCCCTGAATGTGACGGAAGAACGGAATGTCCTGCGAGAGCAGCATCACACCGATTGGCAACATCCACAGCCCCAGAACCGGCAGGATCGACAGAACGCCTCCCAGCATGAACAGGACGCCAGCCGGAATCCGCACCCATTTCCGGTCCGGTTCCCGCAACCAGTTCAGCACTTTCTGCAGACGCTCGGGCAGGCGCTGGATGAGCAGATCCATCAGTTCATCATCGGTACGGGGCGTGGAAGCAGAAGGCGTGATTTGCGAAGGCATGAAAATATCCGTCATGAAAACTGTCTGATGAACCTGCGATACAAAAGCATGAAACAGTCATCAGTTTGCAATTCCCATACTTTATCACATGCGATGCTGCATGATTTGCGTATCAGGAGGTCTGTCTGTCCGATCTGTCATTTGCCGCTGTTGGCGGGCGTGCTAGATTGAGGACATGGCTATCTGGGGCAAGATGTTCGGTGGTGTCGCGGGCTTCGCGGTTGGTGGTCCTTTCGGAGCACTGATGGGCGCAGCGCTGGGGCATGCCGCCGATAACGGATCACTTCTCAATCCGTCCACAGGTGGATGGAGCGAGCGCTTTCCCGCGCGCGGCAGACCCGATCCCAACAGCGCGGCCTTTTTCGGCGCGGCGAAGATCGCGGCAGCTCTTGGCAAGCGTGACCAGCTTTACGCCATCGGACTCGTCGCCCTGTGCGCGAAAATGGCAAAGATCGACGGGCCGGTGAACCGGCAGGAAATCAACGCTTTCAAGACCTGCTTCCAGTTCCCGCCCGATAACGTCAAGGAAGTCGGCATGCTGTTCGATCGCGCCCGCGACCGGACGGATGATTTCGAGATGTATGCCCGCGAGATGGGCAAAGCCTATGCCGACAATACGGCACCACTTGAAAATCTGATGACGGCGCTGTTCCGCATTGCCCGCGCCGATGCCGGGCCGAGCCGTGAACTGCATCCAAAGGAGACCGATTTCCTCAAGCGTGTGCACCGGGCTTTCGGCCTGCCACCGGGTGCCTGGGACCGGGCGGAGAGCGGGAACAGCCGCGCCGCCAGTACGGGTGAGCCCGATGCCTATCGCATTCTGGGTATCACCCGCAGCGCGACTGACACGGAGATCCGCATCCGCTGGCGGACGCTGATCCGTGAACATCATCCGGACGTGCTGGCGCAGAAACCCATGTCGGAAGCCGAGCGCCGCCGCGCGCAGGACCGGGTGGCCCGCATCAATGCCGCCTGGGACCGGATCAAGCGCGACCGGCAGCTTTGACCTCACACACTCCTGCGGAAACTTTCTGACATCTGGAAGCGTAGAACAGTCTCAACCGGCAAGAGAGATATGCCATGGGACTGATTCTTCTTGTGATCCTGATCCTCCTGCTGATCGGTGCGCTGCCGTCCTGGCCGTACAGTTCAAACTGGGGCTACTACCCGTCCGGCGGCCTTGGCCTGATTGTGGTCATCGTCGTGATCCTTGTCCTGATGGGACAGATCTGAGCCACCACCCACAGATGTTTTCATAAAAAACACCGCGCCCCTCACAGGACGCGGTGTTTTTTCATGTGCCGGTTAAGACGTGATCAGGCCGGAATGGCAGCCTTCACACCCTTCTCACGGATCACCTTGCGCAGTGCGATGACCTTCTGATCCAGCTCTGACGTATCCAGATCGCGCCAGCCGTCAAATGCGGGCAGCTTCAGCGCACTTTCATAATCGTCAGCTTTGGCCAGCTTTTTCTCGGCCTCACCATAGGTCGGCTCGGACGACTCATAGGTTTCGCCCTTTTCATTGCGACCCCGGAGCATTTCCAGATAGGACGCAATTCCGAATGCAATCCGGGACAGGTCCCGCTTGCCTTCGATCGCCCGGCGTACGGTTTCCGTCCAGAACACCTGAACCTTGGAGCAGCCATCGCTTGCGATACGCAGCGTCTGATCGGACATCGCCTTGTTGGAAAAGCGGCTGATGACGCTGTCCCGGTAGCCCTCAAGCGTCATGCCCGGAGGGGCCTTCAGCGTCGGGATGACGTCCTTGTTGAGATAGTTTTTCAGGTTCCCCAACAGGTCCTTGTCCTCGATCGCTTCATCCACGTTCTCGTAACCGACCAGAATACCCGGGAAGCAGAGCGTGATGTGCCCGGCATTGAGCATCCGGATCTTCACGTGCTCCCAGTCCGTCACGTCGTCCACGAGTTGCACGCCAGCCTTTTCCAGCGGCGGGCGTCCGTTGGCGAACCGGTCTTCAAGAACCCACTGATGGAAATCCTCGGCCACTAGCGGCAGGTCATCATCCAGCCCGCTGGCCGCGTTCAGCTTCTTCGCGATTTCAGGAGAGACAGTCGGCGTGATGCGATCGACCATGCCGTTCGGGAAGGTCGCATTTTCCTCGATCCATTTCGCCAGTTCCGGATCGCGGGCCTTCGCGTAGCCCAGGAATGCCTTGCGGGCGACATTGCCATTATGGCGCAGATTGTCGCAGGACATGACCGTAAAGGCCTTCCCGCCTGCGTCCCGGCGACGGCGCAGGCCCTCGACGACATAACCGAACACGGTCGACGGCTTTTCCGGGTTCTGGAGGTC
Source organism: Gluconobacter roseus (assembly GCF_046058915.1). GTDB lineage: Bacteria > Pseudomonadota > Alphaproteobacteria > Acetobacterales > Acetobacteraceae > Gluconobacter > Gluconobacter roseus_A. The sequence goes on along the minus strand of NZ_CP175538.1, from coordinate 2,272,404 downwards.
AGCCTTTACTGCCGCGTTTTCCAGATCGAATGCGCCGGTCGTCTCATTGATATTGTAGCCGCCTTCCGTAATCGTCATGGAAACGATGCGGATGGCCGGATCAGTCAGATGCTTCAGCACGGCTTCCGGATCAGCCGGAGCCAGCAGATAATCGCGCAGCGCGCCCATGACGCGCACCGTGCTTTTGCCGGACGGGGCTGTTTCGGTCAGGGAATACAGGCAGTCCTGCTTTTTGAACTCTTCGGCTTTCTTCTTCGAGTGGTCGCTGTTGGTCAGGCCGACACCCACGATCGCCCAGTCTGGCGCGTGCTTGAGGATGTGCTCGACATAGAACGCTTCATGCGCCCGGAAAAAGTTGCCCACGCCAAAATGCACGATCCCCGGCTTGATCCCGTCGATGTCATAGGGGGGAGCCTGGACATTGGAAGGAAGAGACTTGAGGGTTTCGCGCGTAATCATGGAATTCTCCGTGGTTTCGGGCCGGTCTCTGACGGGGACCGACAAGGCCGGGCATGTGCCATCATAGCCCCGGAACAACGTAAAAGCCGAATGACGGTTTCAACAGCGACCTGTCCGCGTCCCTGACAATGGCCTTGGAACGGCCGTGTCAGAGCCCTTTTACGGCGCTGGCGTCCTCACGCATGATGACGCCCACGGCCCGCCCCAGATCCTCGCGGAACAGGGACATTACAAAGCGCATTTCCGGCCGGGTCTGCTCTTCCAGACGGGGCAGAAGCTCCAGGATCTCCTCGTCTTCCGACTTCTGTTCATGCTGGTTCTGCTTCATGCGCAGCTGCTCTTCACAACTATGTGCCAGCGCACGAAGGGCATGGCTGAGTCCTTTGTAGAGCGGGAGCAGGCCCGTATTTCCAGCCGCACGTCCTGTTGCGATGGCGCGCGCCACCAGCATTGTATCATTCAGCAGGCGCCGCATGAGCCGCGGCAGGGCGGCCAAGACCGGATCGCGCTTTTCCAGTTCCTTCAGACGCTCACGCCGTGCTTCGGTTACGGCATCTTCAAGCTCAGTCAGCAGCGCCACGCAGTCATCGTTCTGACGTTCGATCGCCGTCCATCCGGTGTCCTGGTCAAGCGCGCTTTTGAGAAGCTGGTCCATGCGCCGCAGCAGACGCGCGGCCGTATGGAAAGCCTGTTTGCGCGCACTGCTGTGCAGGATGAAGAACGACACTACGATCGACACCGCCACACCGACCACGATAGCCAGAAGCCGCGTGATCATGGGCAGGAACGGACTGCCCTGACTGGGAAACAGATACACGATCATCAGCGTGATGCAGGCAAAACGTAGCGTCGGCTGGATGGCTGTGAGAAAAACCAGCGGCGCCAGCATGAGCCAGAACGGAACCCAGCGCAGGCCTGTCGTGATTTCCAGCACAACAGCGCAGACACCCGCCAGCGCGCCAATCAGCGTACCGCTGATCTGGTCCCGCGCCGTTGTCATGGTCTGGCTGATGCTGGACTGCGTGACGATCAGGGCTGTCACCAGCGCCCAGATCGTTTCCTGCAGATGCATGAGGGAGCCAACGATCCACGCAACCACCACCGACACCAGAACGCGGATGGTCTGGCGTGTGGCGGGGCGCATTACTTCGCGCCATCTGCTGTTTCGGGGCGGCACGGACAGCCATTTCCGGCTCAGACGTGTCAGAAAGTTCATGGCAGGTTTCAGCGCAAGGGAGCGATATCAGTTCCCAAGGAAGGGCACCGGCACCCAGCGCAATCCGTCATCATCCTGAACCAGCAGCAGGACTTCCGTCTTCTTGCGGTCATGCAGGCGCTGCACGGCCTTGGCGAAATCGTCCGGCGTATTGATCTGGTCCTGCCCGACCTGCGTGATCACGTTCCCTTCCGCGATTCCGCGGGATGCTGCGGGGCTTCCTGCCTCGACACGCGAGACGAGAACGCCGCGCTGATCGTCGGTCAGGGCATATTGCGTGCGGGCATCGGCGTCGATCGAACTGACCGTCACCCCAAGCTCGCCCAGAGCCGCATGGCGGTGCTCCGGCTGATGCGTGTCCGAAGGAGGCATGTCCGGCGCCGTGGGCGACTGTCCCAGCGTGATGGGCAGCGTCTTGAGCGCGCCCTTGTGCCACACTGTCAGCTGCGCCTGCGTCCCCGGCAGAATGGACGCGATGATGCGCGGCATGGTCTGGCCGGTCACATCCTGATCGCCGACACGGGTGATGATGTCGCCGACCTCAAGCCCCGCCTTTGTCGCAGGGCCTTTGGGATCGATTTCCGAAATCAGCGTGCCCTTGCCGTTGGAGCCGTCGGCCTTGTGGAAATCGAGCGTCTCGGCGATGTCGTTCGTCACGTCCTGGAATTTCAGCCCCATCCAGCCGCGGGAAACATGCCCCGCGCGTCGGAGCTGATCAATAATCCCACGCGCATCATCAGCCGGAATAGCGAAACCGATACCGATGGAATCGCCGCCCGCGCCACCATAGATCAATGTATTGATGCCAATGACTTCGCCGGACAGATTGAAGAGCGGCCCACCCGAATTGCCGCGATTGATGGCGGCATCCGTCTGGATGTAGTCGTCATACAGACCGTGTTCGACGTTTCGTCCACGCGAGGAAATGATGCCTGCCGTCACGGTGCCATTCAGGCCGAACGGATTGCCGATCGCCAGAACCCAGTCCCCAATCCGTGCCTTATCGCTTCGTCCAAGCGGGACCGTCGGGAGCGGGTGTTTCGGTTTGACCTCCAGCACGGCCAGATCGACCTGACTGTCTCGCCCCACGATCCGTGCAGGCATCTCCGTTCCGTCCTGCAGCGTGACGCTGACCTGATCCGCATCTTCGATCACGTGGTTGTTCGTCACGATGATGCCGGACGCATCAATAATGAAGCCCGAGCCCAGAGCCTGCTGACGGCGCGGCGGCTGGTTCGGCGCAGGTTTGTGCTTCAGATAATCGTGGAAGAACTTTTCCAGCGGTGAACCGGGCTGGAATGGTGGCACCTGCGGGCCGTCCGGATTACTGGAATCGGTCCCCTTGTCGTCATTCTTCGCAGGTTTGAGCACGGCCGAGGTGGAGACATTGACCACGGACGGCAGCAGCCTGTTCGCCAGATCCGCAAAGCTTGACGGCACCGAGCGTGGCGTAGGCGTCGGCACCGAAGACGGCTGGCTCGAAACAGGCGGTACAGTCTGTGCAAAGGCCGGGACGGCCCTCACATCCCATCCCGCTGCCAGGGTGACAGCCAGACCGGAAACAGCAAGACAGGCCGTGCGACGGGCGCTGGAACGGACGAACAGGTTTTTCATACCCGCACGCTAACGCAGAACGTGGCCCTTCGTCACCATCCCGCCGTTCAGGATGCGTTTTCAGGCCGGCCATGCTAGGGTCAGAGTCCTTTCCGACATGACATTTTCCCTGATGAGAACCCGGCATGACTGACACCACGCCCCCGAATGACATGCCGCCCGGCTCTGCAAAGACCGCCTCCAGCGACGAAACCCGCATTACCGACATCCTGAAATCCGAGCAGGACGGGCAGGGTTCGAACGTCCTGTCTTTCGCCGCACTCGAGAGTGTGTCGGTGCGCAACGGTCATGCGCATGTCTCTCTGGCCACATCACGCGACAACGCTTCGCGCGTGGAGCCCCTGCGTCCACGCGTCGAAGCCGCTATTGCGAGCCTGCCGGGCATCACGGGCGCTACCCTGTCCTTCACGTCACACCGTCCTGCCACACCAGCCGCAGCCAACGCGCCGTCTCAGGGCGGGGGACACCGTCCTTTCAATCTAGGCGACAAACGCCGCAATGCGGCCAGCAGACATGCGCCTGAGACGCTGCTGCCAGGCGTCAAAGCCGTCATTGCCGTTGCATCGGGCAAGGGCGGTGTTGGCAAGTCCACCACAGCCGTCAATCTGGCGGTCGGTCTCGCAAGGGAAGGTCTGAAAACCGGGCTTCTGGATGCGGACATCTATGGCCCGTCCCTGCCCCGGATGCTGGGACGCAACACACGTCCCGAGGTTGTGGATAGCACGATCCTGCCGATCGAAGCCTGGGGCCTGAAAAGCATGTCCATCGGCTATCTGGTGGACGAGAACCAGGCCATGATCTGGCGTGGCCCCATGGTCATGGGTGCGCTGACGCAGTTTCTGGGTGAAGTCGAGTGGGGTGAGCTCGACGTGCTCGTGATCGACATGCCGCCCGGCACCGGAGATGCCCAGCTGACGCTGGCCCAGAAGCTCGGCCCGAAGCTGGCGGCCGGTGGCGCGATCATCGTCTCCACACCTCAGGATATCGCATTGCTGGATGCACGACGGGGCGTGGCCATGTTCGAGCGGATGGAAACCCCAATCCTCGGCGTCGTCGAGAACATGTCCTATTTCTGCTGCCCCAACTGCAACCACCGAACGGAACTGTTCGGCCATGGTGGCGCCAAGGCCGAAGCGGAAAAGATGGGTGTCCCCTTCCTGGCGGAAATCCCGCTGCTGGCCGATATCCGCGCCAGCGGGGATGAAGGCACCCCCATTATCCTCTCCGCCCCGGACAGCGAAGCCGCCCATGCCTATACGAGGTTTGCACAGGCCGTCGCACGCTCCCTGTCTTCCGAACACAGCCCGAAAGAGCCGTCATGATCCGCATTCTCTTCATTGGCGCCTGCCTGACACTGGCAGGCTGCTCCCACACAGTCACGCATCGCGGCCTTTCTGAGGACGGTTACGGCTTTACGCAGGATTCGCAGCATCTTCCGCCACCGGCAGATCTGACCACTCCCATACCGCACTAAAATCCTGCTCAGAGCAGAGAATCGTTCTCCGCGTCTTGACCTGACAGGCCCCGGCATGGAAAAAGCCGCACTGCTGATGCCGGGTTAGCACAGTGGTAGTGCAGCGGTTTTGTAAACCGAAGGCCGGGGGTTCAAATCCCTCACCCGGCACCAGCTTTTCCAAGAAAACATCACGGCCCTGACTATCAGGCGCAGATTTTCTTCCCCATCGGTCAGCGCTGCTGATAGACGACGGGAAAATGCTGCTCAAACCGGGGCTTGCACGCAAAATCTTCCAAAAATCTCCGCCCCCTGCGGACGAAAATATCCTCCGGGATCAGTAATGCACAAGTATTGCATCCGGAGACGGTGGAATGTGGGTATTCCAAGAATTTTCTTGACACCCTTACAGTATAATCAGTGGAAGTGCCAACACGCTTTGCTAATTTTTGCCAATTAAATCATCTAGTTAGATCACCAGAAGCCATCGCTCATGCGAATTGGGCGATGCCGCGCGGACAATGTAACCCTGTGGATAACTCTGTTCGTAAAAAGTTCTGGGGCAGATGTGACGAAATTCACACGGAATCGCTCTGAATCTCTCATAACGCCTGAGCAAATAAATAAAGACAGGGAATCCTGTCTTTACTATCGTTTACAGAACTGAATATTTTACGAGACCGGCCAGAAAAAATGAATTGCAAGAGACGTCAGAACAAGAACAATCGCCACGACACCTAACACCAATAGATTTGGTGTCTTTACGGGTTCATCTTCAATGGGATTGGCAGCCTGTGCTTCCCGTGCCTTGAGCATCAGACGCTCAAGGTCGCTTCCGGCTGATCCGGGGTCGGATTCAGGATGCGCCATCCAGAACCGCCATCATCTCGGACCACTCGCGCTTGGTCAGTCCGGAATTTTCCTGCGTTACGGTTTCCCCAGCCAGACGCCGGCGCACCACCTTCAGCATCCCGGCGGACAGCGTAAAGGCGCCGAGACGATATTCTTCAAAAGCAGCTGCCGTTGCCGGAACCCACGCCTTGAGGATCTCGATCATCTTTTCTGCATAGACGCGGATTTCGTACTGCGCATGCGGATCGGCCCGCAGGGCAAGGAAGTGCATCAGATTGTGCAGATCGATCTTCCAGTACCACTGGGTATAGGTGTTCAGTGTCAGGTTCATCCGCGCCAGTTCACGCGCCAGACCTGTTCCTTCCGGGTTCAGGAGGCTTTCGTAATCATCATAGCACTGGCTGGCATCGCGGCGCAGGATCTCCAGAACCTGATGCGCCGTTTCAGGATCAAGCGCCTCGCTCCGTCCCTGCCGGTTCGAACTGCTCTGTGCGGCAACCTGATCCAGCGCCGGCAGGTAGAATTCGCGGTCCAGAATGGAATAGCGCGCCGAATATTCGTTCACGCTGGCCATGCGATGACGGATCCACTGACGCGCCACGAACACCGGCAGCTTCACATGGAACTTGATCTCGCACATCTCGAACGGCGTCGAATGCCGGTGACGCATCAGATAGCGGATCAGCCCCGCATCCTCGGACACCTTCTTCGTCCCGCGGCCATAAGACACCCGGGCCGCCTGCACGACCGCACCATCATCGCCCATGTAATCGACGACGCGCAGGAACCCGTGATCCAGCACCTCGAAAGGCGTGAAAAGCAGGTTTTCCATCGCCGCCACGGTCGGACGGGACGTGAGCTGGGGTTCGCTGCGTTGCGCTTCGATTTCAGCGCGCTGTTCGGATGTCAGTGCCATGGCGGCGGCTTTAGCATGTGATTTCCCGGCGCGTCATCCGCATGAATCCGGTTGACACGATTCCTGCGGCTTATTTTTTTTCCAGCCCGCTTTTCCCTTGCGACGGGACACCGGCACTCCTATGTTCAGCAGTGCAAGGGGTTCGTCCCCGGCTATGGCGATAAACGGTAAGTGAAATAAGTGTTGTGGACCCGGGGGCAGTGCCCGGCGTCTCCACCATGAACAACCCCTCGCAAAAGGGGTCTGTGGGGACGAAACAGGCTCGACACGCATGGTAAAGACTTACCTTTTGCCCGGCATTGTACCACCGTCATCGGGCTAAACTTACAAGTGCCAACGATAACTCAGAGGTGCTCGCTGTCGCTGCATAAGCGATAAGCGCGGTTCGGGAGGGCACCGGGCAACAGAAGCCCTCCCACCTCATCATGTCTTCGACATTCACAGCAAAGACGGCTTGCCATCCGCGCCCGTCTGTCGCATCCCTGATGCAAGTTGACCGAAACATCAGGCTTGCGACCATGAGCGACGACGATCACAACGGCCAGGACGGCTTCGAGCACGACCTTCCCGAGAGCCTCCTCCCCTATGATGACTGGGTGGAAGACGCCTATCGCGAAGTCATGCTGCGTGCGATCGAGCATGTTGCCGCCGAAGGCCTGCCCGGCGCCCATCATTTCTATCTGACGTTCCGCACGAACCGCCCGGATGTCATCATCCCTGCCCGTCTGCGTGCGCAGTATCCGGAAGAGATGACCATCGTCCTGCAGCACCAGTTCTGGGATCTGGCACTGGACCGCGACAAGGGCGTGATCTCCGTGGGTCTGTCTTTCGGCGGGGTGGGCAGTATTCTCTGCATCCCCGTGAACGCCATCACGGCCTTTGCCGATCCCCATATCCGCATGGCCCTGCGCTTCAGCCACACGCCGCTCGAGGACGAGGAAGACATCGAGATCCCTGAAGGCGCCGTGGAGCCCGATGACATCGACCCCGCCCACCATCCGGATGTCCAGCCTGAAGCGGCTGCCAGCGAGGATGGAAAGAAGGACGCGGAAGTCGTCAGCCTGGCCGCCTTCCGCAAGCGCCCCCAGAACTGAGGTCCGTCCTCGGGGGATTTTGCAAAACGGATTGGCCAGACCGGATTTTTCCAGCCTATACTGACTGCAATGTCGCTCTCATGAGGGATCCCCATGCGCTTTACCGTCGATCGCCTTGACCACATCGTGCTGACCGTCCGGGACAGAACCCTTTCTGCATCCTGGTATCAGCGCGTGCTGGGCATGGATATCGAGGAATACGGTCGCAACAACCGCGTGGCGCTGAGCTTTGGCGGGCAGAAAATCAATCTGCGTCCTGAGGGCTCGGAAGGCTGGGAGACGGCTGGCGACGCAGCGCCCGGAACGTCCGATCTGTGCTTCACGACAGCCATTGCCAGCGAGCAGATCGTCCGCCATCTGGAAAAATGTGGTGTGGCCATCGTCGAGGGGCCTGTAGCCCGTCTGGGTGCGCTCGGACCGATCACATCGGTCTATTGCCGCGACCCTGATGGCAACCTGATCGAACTCGCATCCTATAACGGCTGAAAAGCGGCGGGGCAGAGGCTCCGCCGCATCATTCCGTCACCAGTTCTTGGAAATCAGCCAGAACTCTTCGGAGGTCAGCGTGATGGCGTTGCAGTCTTTCGTCTCGGCCGCAGCCTTGGCGAGGGCATGAATGCGTTCGATCATGATCGTCTTGCGCTGATGCGCTTCAGACGTTTCCTTCACGGTCGACAAGGTCTGCAGAGCGGATTCGGATGCTTTGGCAACGCGCGCGGCGTCAATGGCGGCATAAGACATGAACTGTCTCCCTGAATGTAAAAACCGGGAGGAAGCCTACCCTACGCCTGCCTGGATACCAACTCCGCCGCACCCGGTCCTGCTTTAGGCCGGAATGACCGCTACCGCCGCCTCATAGGCATCCAGCACCTCGTCGGTCGGCCCATCCATCCGGACTTCCCCGCTCTCCATCCAGATGATGCGCGTGCACCATTCCCGCAGGACCGAGAGTGCATGGGAGGTCACGATCAGGATTTCCGCGGCATCGACCATGCCTTCCAGCCGTGCCCTCGCCTTGTCCTGGAACTTCTGGTCGCCCGCCATAAACCATTCGTCCATCAGCAGGATGCGGGGACGTGGCACCGTGGCCAGTGCAAAACCCAGCCGGACGGACATGCCCGAAGAATAGAGCCGCACGGGAAGGTCAAAGAACGCCCCCAGATCGGAGAACGTCTCAACATCCTTTTCCAGTTCCTGCGTCGCAGCCTTCCCCATGCCCATGCGGCAGGCAAAAAGCTGGATGTTTTCCCGCCCCGTCAGTTCGCCGTTCATGCCCGCATTGGGATCGATGAGAGCGTGGGTATCTCCCTCGATATCCAGCGTGCCCTCTCCCGTTTCGTAGATCCCGGCCAGAACGCGCAGCAGCGTCGATTTTCCGGCGCCGTTATGTCCGACGAGACCAACCCTTTCCCCTTCCGAGATCGAGAAGCTCACATTGGACAGGGCCTGGACTTCCACGACGTCGGATGAATTGCCACTCACCCGCATCCGGCCGCCCACAGCTCCCGTCCTGGCCGTCACCGTGCTTTTGGCGCGAGCCAGAAGCGTCTTTTTCAGGGAGCGTGAGCTGCCATGAAGGACGGGGAAAGACAGGGAGATATCTTCAAGACGGATATGAGCCATGACGTCAGATCCAGAAAACCAGACGTGCGCGCGTCCGGATAAAGGACCGTACGGCGACGACCCAGAAGATGGCGCTCGTTGCCAGCGCAATACCCCACAGAGACAGGGCCGGGACATGCCCCAGCAGGGGCGCACGAACGATTTCCAGAAGGGGATAAAACGGATTGTACAGCAGGTAGGACGCTTTTGCTCCGAGCTGCTGCGGCATCCAGATGATCGGAGTCACGTAGAACACGATCTGAAGAAGTGCGCCGATGATCGGGGAAATATCCCGGAAACGCGCGCAGAGGGACCCGAACAGCATGCAGGCAGCAAACCCGTCCAGAGCCCAGAGCAGAAGTGCTGGGATGGCCAGCAGGGCATTTACGCCCGGCCAGAGATGATAGATGACGAAGACGCCCAGCGGCACAACGATATTATGCGCAAAGACAATCGCGTTCCGCACCACCACCCGCACCGCATACAACAGGAGCGGCAGCTGAACGGACCGCACCATGTCCTCGGCATCCAGAAAGCAGGTGCAGGATTCCTGGATCAGGCTTGAAAGCCCCGCCGCCCATAGGGTGAGGGACAGCGACAGGAAGGGCAGATAGGTCACAAGCTGCATATGGAACAGCCGACTGTAGAGCACCCCCATGGAGGCGACCATCAGTGCCGATGTGATCGTCAGCCAGAACGGCCCGAGCGCGGATCCCCGGTAGCGGAGGCGGATATCGAGCCATCCGAGGCGCACACCCAGCCGCCACAGACGCCGCGTTTCCTTCCAGTCAGCCCAGGCCCGTGCAGCGGGACTTCCGCGCGGAGTGTCACGACTGGTATGTCTGCGCGGTGCGTCATCCCGTGCGACATCTGAAGCTGGAGGAGGTACACTCATATCGTCCGCCTACCCGATCCCCCCGGCTCCGGCAAGAAGGCGCGACAGTGAAGTTCATATTCGGGAAATGAATCTTCGCTACGCTGCTTTGCGTGAACAATTCTTCGTCAGAAAATCTGCCCTCCAGAGCCCTTTTTCCTAGTTTCGCCGTAATCCCCGTGTATGCTTGACCTATTGAGACAAGTTTTCCTCAGGTGCCCAGACCCGATGCCCAGCCCCGTCTTTCCGACCCAGTCCACCGCCCGCGCGCTGTCTCTCATCCGTGCGGGTGCTGCCCTCGGTCTGATCGGACTGCTCGCGGCCTGCGCCGGCACCAATGCCGATATGGGGTCGTCCTCGGAACTCCCGGTCTCGCAGGAAGCGGCCAATTACCGTGCCCATGCGAAGTCCTATTACGCCCCTCCCGGACCGCCAGAGGATCCCTGGGGGCCGTATATTCAGGAAGCTTCCAGCCGCTTCGATGTGCCTGAAGCCTGGATCCGGGCTGTCATGCAGCAGGAATCCGGTGGCCATCTTTTCGATCATAACGGCAATTTCATCACTTCGGTTCCCGGCGCCATGGGCCTGCTTCAGCTTATGCCGCCGACTTATGATGACATGCGCCAGCAATACGGGCTGGGCGAGGATCCTTTCGATCCGCATGACAACATCCTCGCAGGCACGGCCTATCTGCGCCAGATGTACGATATTTACGGCTCTCCGGGGTTCCTTGCGGCCTATAACGATGGGCCGGGCAGTCTGGACCGTTATCTCCGCCGTGGGCGTGCCCTACCCCGCGAGACCCGGCGCTATGTTGCGGCCATCGGGCCCCATATTGCCGGTATTACGCCGCATAACCGTTCTGCCGCTGACCTTCTGGTGGCGCAGCACGACCCGAATTCGCAGGTCATGCTGGCCCAGAACACGCAGTCTGCTGACATAGCCCCGATCACCGCGCCCTCCGAGCGGCAGGCCGTCAGTGCGGCCTGGAGCCATCGGGAATCTGCCGAAACATCCTCCGACGACTCAGCCGAGCCTGATACGTCTGCAGGCACGAGTACGGCTTCAACACAGGCCGCGCCGGTTCAGGTCGCATCCGCAGGCAGCTCTGAAGCTCCGACCAGCATCAGCGCAGCCTGGGCCGCCCGGGGTTATGCTCCGACACCCGCTCGCCCCGCAATCCAGGAGGCTTCCGTCCCTGCAGATGACGTTGCGGACAGTCGCGTGACAGCTCAGGAAATCCCGATCGGCCATCACCTGCAGCCCCAGCCGATCATGGCGGTCATGCCGGCAACACGGCCGCAGTATCACATGTCCCTTCCAGCAACGTCCTCGTCGTCCCGTAGAACCGCGGCAACGGGAAACTGGGCCATCCAGGTCGGCGCCTTCGCCAATGCGAAACAGGCAGGCATCGCAACCTCCGCAGCTCACAGCAAGGGCGGCATTATGGTCGCCTCTGCCCGATCACAGGTGGAAAGCGTCCGGAACGGCCGTTCAAATCTGTATCGCGCCCGTCTGACAGGGCTGACGCATGAAAATGCAGTTGCAGCCTGCCGCCGTCTGTCGCACGGTTCTCCATGTGTCGTGGTTCCGCCCGGCGCACACTGACTGCTTTATTTCCGGGCCTGTTTCAGGCCCACTTTTTTAGACAGGGATACCAACCCCGATGCGCCGCTTCCTTGCAACGACCGCTTTCTGCGCCGTCGCCCTTTCCGGCGCCCTGACGATCTCTCCGGCGCATGCTGCACTTGAAACCGGCACCCATGCCCCGGATTTCTCGGCCCCTGCCAGCCTTGGAGGGCACGAGTTCACCTATCATCTGGCCGATGCTCTCAAGACCGGCCCGGTCGTACTGTATTTCTATCCGGCAGCCTTCACGAAGGGCTGCACGATCGAAGCTCATGAATTTGCGGATGCCATCCCGGAGTTCAAGGCACAGGGTGCCACCGTTATCGGTGTGTCCATGGATCCGATCGACAAGCTGGACCGCTTCTCGGTCAGCGAATGCCGCAGCACCTTTGCCGTCGCAGCCGATCCCACCGGCAAGATCACCCGCAGCTATGCCGCCAAGATGCCCCTGCTGCACATGGCAAGCCGCACGTCCTATGTCATCGCGCAGGACGGCCATATCGCCATGAGCTATGCCTCGATGTCTCCTGATGAACACGTCTCGCGCGCCCTGGCCGCAGTGAAGGCCCTGAAGAAGACCCCGTGAGCACACGTCCCCGGCCCACCAGTCCGGATTTATTCGGACAGCATCATGTCGGCGATTCAAACCCGCTGAAACTGGCTGGCGACGTCACCAGCACCGCGATCTATGGCGGACCGCAGGACTGTTACCGTTACACCCTGCGCCGCGTCTGGGACGACAGCCGTCCCATGATCATGTGGCTGATGATGAATCCGTCCGTGGCGACCGAGTTTGGCGATGACCGGACGGTTGCCAAATGCCAGCGTTATGCACGCGCCTGGGGTTATGGGGGCATATTCGTCGGCAACAGCTTTGCCTATCGCTGCACCGACCAGAAACGGCTGCTTGAGGTTACTGATCCCGTAGGGCCGGAAAACGATGCCCATCTGCTGGATATGGCCCGGCAGGCCGATCTGGTTGTCCTGGCTTATGGATCCCCGCAGGCCAAGGGTCTGCGCGCCCGCGGGACCGAAGTCGCCCGGATGCTTGCGCATCACGGCATCAAGGTTACGGCGCTGCGCCTGAGCAAGAGCGGACGCCCGGAGCATCCGCTCTATCTGCCCTCCGCCCTGACACCGCAGCCGCTCGATCCAGACCTGCTGGACTGAGCAAAGCTGCGGGCAATAACGGCCGTGCCGTCAGTTCGCGGACTTTCCGTCCTGCTCGTGGATCTCCCAGATCAGCACCACATGCTGGTCATGGTTGGGATAGGTCGCCTGCGGCTGGAACGAAGCCCCGACATTCTTGCTCTTGTACAGAGCCTGAATGGCCTGCTGGTCAGCTAAAAGCTGTTCATTCGAGACCAAGCCACCAACGCGGAGCTTCGTTGCCGCTTCCAGATCTGCGGTCGAGACCTTTTTGTTTCCGTGGAACTCCACCTTGTCCAGCACCAGAGCGGTTGGCTGTGCCGCAGTACCGGCGGCCTGTTCTTCAAGGATCAGCTTGACGGAGACACCCTTGCCGGAAATCTTCATCTGCTCTCCCAGGCTCGCCCCGACATTGCGCGACGAATACAGGGTCCCCACCCGCTTCTGCGCGGCAGCCAGATCATTGCGCGTGACAGTATCACCGGCATGATATCCGAACGCCTGAAGAATATCCGCAGTCGAAATCTGCTGGTTGCCCTGAACAGCCACAGTCATCAACTTTAGCGGAACAGTCGCAGCCGGGATGGCGGCAGAAGCCTGCTCAGTGGTAATCATTCCAGTAAGGGTCGCCGCAGCGAGCGAAACGCCAAGGAAACCCGGGGCCAACAGGGAGCGAAGGAACATCTGGCAATCTCCTGTAATGAAAAAAGAGAAAATCTCTGATTTTTACGCTACAGGACTTCCCGGCTTTGGCAAATTACGCCAAGGCCATGTCGGAGAAACATCTCCGGCTCCATGCGTTCAGTATTTCCAAACTCTGGCGCGCCTCCCCGTTCGACCCTGGCGCCACGGGTTCGTCTGCGCGTACGAGACACGTACCGATACCAGCAGTCTTTCCGGGGCCTCACAACGTTCCGGAAAGTTGGACGACCGCCAGTTTTCCGTTTCCTCAATTCCATTGAAAGGCCAAGCCCGCTTCATGACTGTACTCGCTTCTTTCGCCCGGACTTCTTCCCGAATCCGTTCCGAACACCTGCGGTCTGTCCTGATGGGGCTCTTTTCCGTTTCCGTTCTGGCCGTCACCGTCGAGAGCGCACAGGCCCAGTCCGCGCCTGACCCCAACAGCGCCCGCAACCGCGTTTCCCGCGAAGCTGCGCTGTCCTCTCCCGCGCCCCAGAACAGCGAGACACCTGCCAATGGTGGCAGCAACACGCCGATCATGCAGAACACCGTTTCCGGGTTCAACCAGACGGCGGGTGATCCGGGTCCCTACTTCTCTGCCCCGATGGGCTCTCAGCATTTCCTTGGCGACTGGGGCGGTGTGCAGCCCTGGCTGCTCAAGCACGGCATCCATCTCATGGCCGCCATCAACGAAGAGTTTGCCGGCAACTTCACGGGTGGCAAGCAGCTCGCCTATTCCGACGCCGGACAGGCTGGCATCGAACTGGATATTGACTGGGACAAGCTCGCAGGCATCCGGAACTTCTGGACCCACGCCCTGGTCGTGAACGGTCACGGTCAGAGCGTTTCGCGTAATTTCGGCGATTCCATTGCAGGCGTGCAGCAGATCTACGGCGCCCGAGGCAACGTGGTGGCCCATATGGTCGCGATGTATGGCGAGATGTCCTTCGTTCATAACCGCATCGACGTCAGTGCGGGCTGGATTCCGGTCGGCAGCTTCTTTGCCGCCTCCCCGCTGTTCTGCGACTTCATGAACGTCGCCATGTGCGGCAATCCCGCCCCGAACAAATACACCGAAGGCAACCGTGACTGGCCGTCGGGCAATCTGGGTGCAGTGGTCCGCGTGATGCCGACCATGGACACGTACATCATGGCGGGCCTATTCGCTGTCAGTCCGCATTCCTATAACGGCGGCATCTCGGGCTGGTCCTGGGCGCAGTCGGGCCTTGGCAAGTTCTCCACCCCGGTTGAAATCGGCTGGACCCCGCGCTTCGGCCATAACCAGCTTCAGGGCCATTATGTCATCGGCTATTCCTACGACAATTCGCGTTACGCGAATCTGTATGAGGACATTCATGGCAATTCCTGGCAGGCTACGGGTCTGCCCCGTCGCTACGAAGCCGGCCGTAACAGCGCCTGGCTCATGATTGACCAGATGCTGATGCGCAATGGCCCCGGCAACACGAACGGCCTGATTGCCCTGGCCGGTGCGATGTACAGCGATGGCCAGACCGTTGCGATGCGCGATCACGAATGGGCCGGTGTGGTCGATACCGGATCTGCATGGGGCCGTCCGCTTGATACAGTCGGTGCGATGTACCAGCATTTCGATATGAGCCATACGGCGGCCCTGCAGCAGGAATCGTCCCTGGCTCTCGGCCTGCCCTATCAGGATAACCAGTGGGGCGCGGTCTATGGTCCACAGAGCCATGAGAACGTGTACGAACTGTTCTATTCCGCCCATATCGCCCGCGCGATGGCGCTCCAGCCGGACTTCCAGTACATCCAGCGCCCGAGTGCAACGACGACGTTCCATGACGCAGCCGTGCTCGGCGTTCAGTTTACCGTCGTCCTCTAAAGCACGCGGAACAGATCAACTGTTTTTCAAGGCGGGGCCCGGCTGGGTCCCGCTTTTTTGTATCCGGTTACACTCAGCCATCACAATTTAATTGCGAATAAATCGCATTATCGTAAAACAGCGCGACTGTTCATTGTTCCGAGGTTTTCGTGCGCGCATTGTTTTCTGCACCTGTTTCAAAGCCCCTGTGGGCTGCGCGCCTGTCCTGCCTCCTTCTGGCAGGAACAGCCTTTTCCGCCCTTGCCGCCGATCCTGTCCCTGCGCCCGTAACTTCGGCCTCTGTCCCATCGAAGGCCAAGGCGGCAGAGCCTCCCAACAAGCCCGACACTACGGCTCAGCAGAGTTCCCGGGACGAGGAAATCATCGTCCGGGCCCGGCGGCGGGATCAGATGGAAGTCAGCAGCGGCGGACAGCTTGGCGCGCTGGGCAACAAGAAGGGTCTAGATGTTCCGTTCAACATCCGCAGCTATAATTCCAGCCTGATCCTCAACCAGCAGTCCCAGACGCTGAGCGAAGTGCTGGAAAACGACCCTTCCGTCCGCACGACTTTCGGCTACGGCAATTTCTCGGAAATGTTCGTCATCCGCGGGTTTGCCGTGGACGGGGACGACGTTTCGATCAACGGTCTGTACGGCATCACGCCCCGCCAGCTTGTCTCGCCCGAACTGTACGATCAGGTGCAGGTTCTCAACGGCGCCAGCGCATTCCTCAACGGCGCAGCACCTAGCGGTTCCGCCATTGGCGGCAATATCAACCTGCTGTTCAAGCATGCGACGAACGCTCCCCTCACCCGCATCACGGGCGACTACACCAGCAGCGCCATGGGCGGTGGCAGCATCGATGTCGGCCGTCGTTTTGGCGAGGACAAGGCCTTCGGTGTGCGCCTGAACGTCGCAGGCAAGAGCGGCGAGGATTCCGTCACGGATGAATACCGCCATTCCACAACGCTGGGCGCGGATTTCGACTGGCATGACCGCGACAACCGCACCCGAATCACCATGGATATCGATTACGAAAACCAGGGCGTGAATGGTGGCCGACCCGCCATCTTCCTGGGCAGCGATGTCACATCCGTTCCGCGCCCCGCTGCGCCTTCGCACAATTTCGGTCAGCGCTGGGCCTATAACGACCTGAACTATGTCTTCGGTATGCTGAACGTCGAGCATGACCTGACGAAGAATATCACCCTCTATGGCGCCTTCGGAGCCCTGAGCAGCAACGAGAAGGGCAACTACTCCAACCCGACCGTGACCAATGGCACAACCGGCGCCGGGACCGCCGGGGCCATGTATGTGCCGTACGATCAGACCAACGAAAGCACCCGCGCGGGTGTCCGCGCCCATTTCCGCACCGGCCCTGTCCGCCACGAGATCAACGCCGGCGGCTCCGGTCTGTGGGAAGACAGTGCCGCCGCCTATGCGATGGCCCTCACGCCCGGCGCGACCAACATCTACAATACGCCGCAGTTCGCGTCCCGGGCCGAGACCTTCACCGGCGGTGTCGTCAATGACCCGCAGACGATCAACCGCACGCGCCTATACAGCCTGTTCTTCTCGGACACGATGTCCTTCTTCCATGACCGCGTGGCCCTGACGGGCGGCTTCCGGTACCAGAACATGCGCATCAACGGCTATAATTACAGCACGACCGGTCAGGGCGCGATGAACAGCCACTATGATCAGGACGCCATCACGCCAGTCGTCGGGCTGGTCATCCACCCGACACGTCGGACTTCGCTGTATTTCAATCGCATTGAAGGGCTCTCGCAGGGACCAACCGCAACAGGCAACGTGGTCAATCTTGGCGAGATCTTCCCGCCCTACAAATCCACCCAGTACGAAGTCGGTGCCAAATACGACACGGGCCGTTTCAGCGCCGCTCTCGCCGTCTATGAAATTTCACAGCCGAATGCCTATTCGGTGGCTGTTGGCGATTCAGGGAAATATGCCTTCCGCGAAGACGGGTTGCAGCGCAACCGTGGCATCGAACTGAGCGTGAACGGCGAGATCCTGCCCGGCCTGCGCTTCAATGGTGGCGGCACGGTCATTCAGGCAGATTTGCGCCATACGGCAGGCGGCCTTCAGGACGGTAACACGGCCATCGGCGTACCGAATTACACGATCAACGGCAACCTCGAATACGATCTGCCGTTCCTCAAGGGCGCTACGGTCGTGGGCCGCGTGGTCAACACGGGCAAGCAGTGGGTCAACACGGCCAACACGCTGCATATCCCGGTCTGGACACGCTTTGATCTGGCAGGACGCTATACGTTCGTGACGCATCACACGCCGGTCACGCTGCGCTTCGGCGTCGATAACCTGGCCAACACGCGTTACTGGTCCTCGGCTTTCAACGGGTACCTGATGCAGGGCATGCCCCGCACCTTCAAGTTTTCCTTCACGACGGATCTGTAATCCGCCTCATACCGCCAAAAATGAAAAACGCGCCCTCCCTTTCAGGAGCGGCGCGTTTTTCACATCCGGTCTTTCCGGGCGACGGGATCAGAAGGTGATGCCCGTCTCGAAATCCAGAAGCAGCGGGTTCTTGTAGCGGTTCGTGCCGCCCGTGCTCCAGATATACTGCGCACCCGGACGGATCACGAGCCACGGCGTCGGACGCCAGCCATAGTTCAGCTCAAGCGCATGCTCGCCGGACGGCTTGTTGATGCCTTCGGCCCCGGCCGCCTGCATCTGACGGGCCCAGATCGTCAGCTTCGGGTTCACCCACAGCATCTTCATACCGATGCTGATCGTATCATTCGGACGGTCACGGAACGTGCCCTTGCGGGTAATACCCCAAGTGATGAAATACGGTGCGACAGACGTCCGCGGATCACCCCAGGTGAAGGACGTAAACAACGTCGTGCCGCGGTTCGGATCGCCCTGGTCACGCTGGAGCATCCGGTCGAACTGGAACCAGCCACCGAACCGTCCGCGCACCTTTTCGCTCGGGGCCGAAATCAGGTACTGCGCCGGCACACCAAAGCTTCCGAGATGCGAATAGACGTCGCTGACTTCGGACGTATCCCAGTAGCCGCCAATCTTGATGTTGGTCTGCAGCGGGCCGCTGTAATCGTCCTTACCCCCCTGATGCCAGCCGAGCTGGAACGGCAGATAGGTGCCGGTCGCATCATGGAGGTTCATTTTCCAGCCGTTATGCGTGTTCGAAATCACCGGATCGACCGAATACGCACCGAACTGCACCAGATAATGGTCATTCCCGGCCGGATAGAACTTCACCCAGGCACCCGGATGCGCCGTCGGGTACCAGCCATAGCCCGAATTCATTGCAATGGACTGCGGCATGCCGCAGATCGCATTCGATTCGAACTGGCAGTACTGGCTCATGCCCCAGTAGACCGAGGACTGCTCGAAATCGTTTTCGGTGTTGATCTCACCGACCTCGGTCGTGACGTATTTGTTCCAGGGCATTTCCCAGGACAGACGGGTCAGACGCACCGTCTCACCCGAGCCGAAAATCTGCTGCGGGCTATCCATCGCCGGCAGCGTGGCCCCGATGCCCAGACCCTGACGCGCCGTGATCAGCGTGTGGAACATGCCCAGATTCAGGCCGGTCAGCTTCTTGAGGTTGAAATCGACATTGATGCCGAATTCATCCGCGTAGCGCACGGCCTTGGTTCTGCCGCCCATTGGATTGCCCGCACTGTCCTCAAGATAGTGCCCACCGATATTGATGCCCTTATCGGTCAGCCAGGTGCGCCAGCCACCCCAGTCACCTGTCATGGTGCTCTGGGTCAGCCAGTCATGAAATGATGCCGGAAAGAAGCGGTTTTCCGTTGAATCGGACGTCTTCGCAGCCGTTTCCACACCTGTTTTCGTAGGGGCCGGCTTCACGAGCAGTGGCACGGGCGTGATGGATTTCGTCTGGGTCTGTGGGGTGCCCATGGTTGCGGTGCTGGTGGCAGCCGCAGCTTTCTGGTGTCCGTCCACGACACCTGCGGGCGTTGTTTGCGCATGGCCCACAGATACAACGCCGGGAAGCACCATCGTCATGGCACAGGCGGTCAGTAAGCCTTTGGTCCAATCCTGTCCGAACTTCCCCATCTTCGAAACTGTCTCCCCGTGGCACCATGGCAGCTGCCGACCTTCAGTCCAGCAGCGGGCCAATGTCATACAGACCGAAATCGGTCCAGAATAGAGGGACGAAGATGTCTGTTTTCATAATATGTCTCCGGCAACACAGTTTGTGAAAACCGGAGGCAGATTTAATCGGGAGATTTCTCCCGGATTACAAAAGTTTAACGCTACAGTATTTCTGACTTATTTTGCGATCACACTTACGTGTTCCTGATCCCAGCGCCGAGTCAGAGGCTCCAGAAATGCCAGAATGATCACGACCCCGGCTGCGACTTCACACAGCGTCCGGAAAAGTCCGGCATAGAGAATGGCCCCGCCACCTCCGGCCGCAAGTTCCGGTGGCAGCGCTGCCTGATTGGCAATGAGGCTGCCCACATACATGGCAATTCCCCACATCAGGTACAGCGCGCCCATCATGAAACCACTCAGCCGCGCCGGTGAATAACAGGCCACAACCGCCAGTCCCAGTCCGATTGTCAGAAGCTCGCCCAGAGATAGGCAGCCATATCCCACGACCATGACCCAGGGTGACACCAGTCCATCCGAATGGGCAGCGGCCATCCACCACACACCGAACGCGATCGCTACCATGGCGTAACCAACAAGCATCTTCCGGGCGTGGGACATCTGCTTCTGCTGCCCTCCTGCGCGCTTGTACAGAAACGCCAGAACCGGGCTGAGAATCATGATCCAGACGGAATTGAGAACCTGGAACTGTCCCGCCGACATGTGAAAGAGCGTGATCTCGCCGATCCGGTAGTCGCCGGAAACGCCGCGTAGCGCAAACAGCGTCAGGGACGTCATCATCTGCTGGTAGAACACGAGATAAATCGTGCCCTGAAGGCCCAGCAGATAGGTCAGCCGCAATCCGGGCCGCTCCGCCTGAGGCGCCTTCACATAAAGAGCAACCCAGAGTGCAGCCAATCCCGCGCCTGCTGCAATCACGCAGAGCCGTGCCAGTGTATCGCTACCCAGAACCCAGGCGTTGAAGACTGTCAGAAGGACAAGACCAGCCCCGACCAATCCGAAGCGCGACAGGGGTACCGGCTGTTTTTCAGTCGCGGGAGTGGACGCTTCAAGCCAGTTGGAACGCAGCATGTAATAAACCAGCCCGATCCCCAGACCGACTGCACAGGTCGCAAAAGCCATCGGCGCGCCATAGTGAATCTGAAGCCAGGGCGTCAGCATCATGGAGACAGCCGAGCCAACATTGACGGACATGTAGTACAGCGTGAATGCCGCATCGAGGGCAGCATCATCGCCCTTGTAGATCCGGCGGACCAGATTGCCGGCATTGGGTTTGAACAGCCCGTTTCCCGTGGAAATCAGGGCCATCGCCACCAGAAGCAGCGTATGGAACTGCAATGCTGCGGCCAGAAAAGCATAGCCACAGGTCAGCAGCAGCGCCCCCATGACCGTCGTCCGCCGCGCGCCCAGAACACGGTCACCGATAAAGCCGCCAATCAGCGGCGTAATGTAGGTCAGCGCCCCGAAGGCGCCCATCATGAGATTGGCAGCGGCATCGGTCATCCGGAGCTGTTCGACCATGAACAGCGTCAGGACGGCCTGCATGCCGTAATATCCGAACCGCTCCCACAGCTCGATGGCCAGAACAACCGTAAAAGCCTTACGGCGCAGCCCCGGAGCGGAAGCCCCGGCCGGAGAAAAGGAGGAAGCGGTCATGCAGAACCCGTCAGAAACCAGAAGACGGGCCGCATCTTAGGGCAAATGCCACTCCCCGGCGAGGATCAGTGCGTGCGTACTGATGAGACAGAGAACCAGCACGAAGATCAACGCCACGATGCCGCCGATGATGTCACTCCACGGCCATTCCGGCAGTCTCGACCGGACGCGACGCACCATCCCCATGTCTTCAGCTCTCCTGCTGGCTGAAGAAGGCCTCCAGCTCGGGGGAGACAGTACCGATATGAACCTGCAACGTCACCAGCAGATCACCAGCCGGATGCTTTTTATCCGCACCGATGCCGCGACCGGACAGACGCAGGACCTTGCCGCTGTCGGAATGCTTCGGAATCTTGACCGAGACATCGCCCTTTGGCGTGGGAACCGCGATCTTGCCACCCAGAATGGCGGTCTTGAGATCCACATCCTGCGTCATCCGCAGGTTCCGTCCTTCACGAACATAACGGCTGTCAGGCGTGACCGTGATCGTTAGGAGCGCGTCCCCCGGCACACCCGGCTGACCATCCATTCCTGGGCGTCCGGGCGAGCCCTTGCCACGCACGCGCAGGGTCTGGCCATCTTCCACACCAGGCGGAATACGGACCTCCGTATGCCCGCCCTCACCCAGCGCCAGATCAAGCGACGTTCCCAGAACGGCCTGCTGGAACGAGATCGTCACGGCATAACGGCGGTCAGACCCCTTTGAGGCACGACGTCCGGCCGAACCGCCCGGCTGAAAATCGCCACTGAAGCCACCGCCAAACATGTCTGAAAAGAAAGATCCCAGATCTTCCTGACTGAAGCCACCCTGAAAACCCTGTGCGCCACCACGCGGACCGCCCGCACCCGGACCATATCCGCCGCCGCCAAAGCCACCGCCAAACGGACCACGCTCCTGCCCCTCGGCGTCGATCTCGCCGCGATCGAAACGCGCGCGCTTTTCCTTGTCGCCGACGATGTTATAGGCCTGTCCAACCGCCTTGAACCGTTCCTCGGCCTTCTTGTCGTCCGGATTGTGGTCCGGATGGTACTGCTTGGCCAGTTTCCGATACGCGCTGCGGATTTCCTTGTCCGTTGCCGTTTTCGAAACGCCCAGTACCGAATATGGGTCGCTCATCTCATCTCCCCGTCTTCTTCAGGCCCCTCATCCAGCAAGGAAATCAGGACCGCAATGACTTCATCCTGCGGGAACCCGGCCCGCACACCGTCTGAGATCAGAGCCTGCAGTTTTGGTCGAAGATAATCCTCTGCGGGATGTCCGTCGTCTGCCATTTCTGATCCTCCGTTATTCCCAGATGTGTGATCGCACGGGGCTGGGGTCAATGTTTCAGGACAAACTCTGCAATATCAGACACTACTGCACCATCCAGCGGCAGTGATCCATCCGCAGCCGGAGCAACACCCAGATCCGCAAGAGGATGGATCACATTGGGCAGCAGAACGACCTGCGCCTTCGGATCAGCTGCCTTCAGCAGGGGCAGATCTTCAGTTGCGCTGATCTGACGATCCGCCGCCCCCTGAATGATCAGGACCGGACCGTGATACGCCCTGAGCAAAGCGACGGGGTCATGATGAAAAAGATCGATCATGAAGTCCTGAACGGCTGGATGAAACAGCTGGCGCAGACCGGGATGAAGCGTCTGGACATCCACATGATGCCCGGCTTCGAGCGCATCGATCGCACCGTCAATCTGCGGCAGCACCGTCTGCGCGGAAGGCAGAGCATGAAGCTGGCCGCGCAGGACTTCGCCCATAGGCCGACCGGGGGTGGACAGAAGGATCAGTCCGCAGATATCTGCCTGTCCCTGCACGGCCGCCAGGGCGACAAGCCCACCCTCACTATGTCCTACGAGCCAGACACAGCGTACCCCGACCTTGCCCCGAATGACGGAAATCCAGTTCCGCACATCGGTGGCATAATCCGCAATTGTGACGTGATTACCATCCACTACGGCCTGTTTGCTGCCGAACATGCCGCGCTTGTCGATCCGGACGGAAGAAATGCCGCGTTTCGCTAGCCCATCCGCAATCTGCCGCAGTGTCGCAGGCTTCGAACCGAGAGCCGAGTTCCCGTCCCGATCTGTCGGCCCGGATCCCGGAATCATCAGGACAACGGGCGCACCAGCCCCCGCATTCACGAAGGTCCCTGCCAGCGGCCCCAGAGGACCGGGCGCTTCAATGGCCGAGCTTTCAGCCGCAAAGGCATGGGACGACAGTCCACAAAGACCTGACAGGAGCAAGAGAAAACGAAACACTGCCGGCTTCATTCTGCGTCTCCTGTTCAGGTGTCCAGCGCTTTTGCCTTACCGAGTAAAGGCTCTGACGAAAGCGTTCTGCTGTTTGACTTCGACGGGGAGTCTGGTGTCGGTGAGGGCCTTGCCCTGCCATCCGGCGCCGAGGGCGACGTAAAGGGCGACGGCGTTGCGGACGCGGGCGAGGCGGCCGACGACGGCCTGGTCCTCGGCGGACAGGGCGGTCTGCTCGGTCGTCAGCACGTTCAGGTAGCCGGTCAGACCGGCCGTGAACAGCTTCTGCGCGCGGTCGCGGGCGAGGCCGGCATCGACGGAAGCCTGGTTCAGCTCCTCGACCAGCTCGGCATTATGCCGCCAGTCGCCCATCGCATCCTCGACTTCCGCAAAGGCCTTCAGCACCGTCTTGCGGTAGGTCAGACGGCTGCCCTCGGCCTCGGCCCGGGCCTGCGCGATCGCAGCGGTGTAACGGCCGCCATGGATGACCGGCAGCGTCGCCATCATCATAAAGCTCCACGCCATGCCGCCCGCCTGGAATGCCTGATAGGCGGCAGACGCGTTCGGGTTGAACGTCAGCGGGATCATGAATTTCGGATAGAGGTTCGACACCGCAATGCCCACACGCGCCGTATCGGCGGCGTATTCGGCTTCGGCCACGCGGATGTCGGGGCGGTTGGCGAGCACGATCGAGGGCAGGCTGTCGGGGAAGTGCGGCAGGGCCGGGATCGGACGGCGCTTTTCCAGCTCTTCCTCAAGCTGGCCCGGCATGTCGCCGACAAGGACGGCGATGGCATGCATCAGCCGCTCTTCCTGCTCGTGCAGTGGCGCCAGACGCGAGCGTTCGAGATGCTCTTCCGTCTGGGCTTGCGCCACGGCCAGCGTGTTGCCCAGACCATGGGTGTAAAGCTTTTCGGTCAGTTCGCGCGAGCGCACGGCCACGTCGATGGCGCGTTCGGTGACGGTCAGACGCTCCTGCACGGAGCGCAGCGTCACGTAATCCGTGGCCATCTCGGCCAGCAGTGCAAGAAGGACCGCACGCCGGTTCTCGATCAATTCCTCGACGATCCGCTTGCGCTCTTCCACCTGCCGGGAAATATGCCCGAACAGGTCGATCTCCCAGCTCGCCCGCGCACCATAGGTCAGCACCGAGGCTTCCGGACGGTTGGCGGGATTGCCCGGACGGATCGGCCAGTTATCGACGTTGATGGAGTAGCGGTCATCGCCACCACCCGCGGCCACATCAAGCTGCGGATACCAGGCCGACTGCGCCTGACGGCGGACGGCGCGCTCGGCGATGATGTGCTGCGAGGCGATCTGCAGGTCGTAATTGCCCTTGATCGCCTGTTCCACCAACTCGTTGAGCATGGGGTCATGGAACTGCGCCCACCAGTCCTTCATGTCCTCGGCCGACTGCGCCAGCGCATCTGCCGTGGCCGGGTGGGGCTGCTCGACGAAGGCGTCGGGCACCTTGATTTTGTCCGGCTTGAAGTTCGGCCCCACCGTGCACGCTGTCAGCGACAGGCAGGTGCCCAGGGCCAGAGCCACACTGCGAAGGGCTACGGCCCGGGGGAAAGAAGAGCGTGACATGTCAGAGGTGGTTCTGCAGCCAGGTGGTCAGACGCCCGCGCGCACCCGGCGTCTCGCGCCCGATCGTCACCGTGGCCGTCATGCCGGCCGCCAGCGTGATTTCCGGCGGCACGTTGTCAAACTCCAGACGCACCGGAATACGCTGCGCCAGACGCACCCAGGTGAAGATCGGGTTGACCTCCGGCAGGCCCAGCTTGTCGGACACGCCGTTCTGGTCGTTGATGCCGCGGCCGATGCTGACGACATGCGCCATGATGATCTGCTTGTAGCCCATCAGCTTGATCCGGGCCTCGTCACCCACATGCACGCCGTGCATCTTGGTTTCTTCGAAGTAGCCGTTGATCCAGTAGCTGTGCGCATCGATCACCGCGAGTCCCGACACGCCGGCATGGGCATAGTCACCCACCCGCAGGTTGAGGTTGGTGATGTAGCCGTCCACCGGGGAATAGACCGTCGAGCGCTGCAGGTTCAGCAGGGCGGTGTTCAGCTCGGCCTTGGCCGCGTTGACCTTGGCGCGCTGGGTTTCAACATTGGAATTGAAGTCTTCTTGCTCTTCCGCCGAGACGATGCCGCCCAGGCCCATACGGCGCTTGGCGTCGGAACTGCGGAGCTTGAGGTCTTCCTCGGCCCCGGCCACCCGGGCGCGGGCGGCGTCGATATCGAGGCGGAAGCGCACCGGATCGAGCACGAAGAGCGGATCGCCCTTGTGAACGAACTGGTTGTCCACGACCGGCACGGCGACCACCGTGCCCGAGACTTCAGGGGCGGCATCCACGACATAGACGCGCACACGGCCGTCACGGGTCCAGGGGGCGAGGACATAGATGTCCCACATCGTGCGCCCCAGTCCGATGGCCAGGGCCAGGACGATGAGGGTCAGCAGGACACGGATCACGCTGCGGGTCCAGTTCATTGCCGACCCCTCCTATACGTAAAGGATGAGTAGACAGAGAACACAGACATAGAGCGCTATTTCAAAGAGGGCGACGTGCCAGAACCATCCCAGCGCACCGGTGCGCCACAGGATGCTTCGCAGCAGCAGTGTCACAAAGACCGCCGCAACAGCATAAATGGAAAGCGGAGCAACGAAAACGCCAAACAGGTTGACTTCAGCCAGCATCAGAAACCGACCCCAACGCCAACCGCCAGACTGCCACACGCCAGACTGTACGCCAATTCGTCCACAACGCTCCTCGCTCAACCTCACCGACTCCCAGTATACAGGAGAAAGTCGGCGGGTTCGCGATGTGCTTACGCCATTACGCTGATGCTGGCCATATGGCTTTGATAAATATCAGCCACAAAATGTCTTATTTCCGGAGACCCAGCAGATTCCTCACAATTCCGAGGAGACGCTTGATCGTGAAACGGCCGGCCGGGCCAAAAACCAGTCCTGTCAGGGCTGTCATCGCCACGGCCTGCTTCAGTTCAACCAGCTTACGGTCACGGCGGATACGGGCTTCGATCTCAACCGGATCGGGAATGGAGCGCGCGGCAAGAAGTCCGAAAATCACAACAAACAGGAGGTCCACACCAATAACGCAGAGAGCGGACTTCACATAGCTCAGTCCGGCGACATCAATGAAAAACGCCCACAGGAAGCCATGAAATGACAGGGCCGTGAACAGCAGAAATACGGCTGCAATAACGCCATAAGCCACCCTGCGGCCGATTCGCATTGCAGAGCGGGAGAGGATCTGTCCCTGCGCAGAAAGGACGTCCTGTCCGAGTTCAATGGGCTTCATGGAAATCGTTTGCCTCTTCTTCAGGACGGAGCCGGACGAGATGCCGTCCGTCCTTCGCCTGGAAAGACCCGGGCTGTTACTTGGAGAAACGTCCGGCGAAGAAACCGACAACGGCCGAGATCAGGACGGCTGCAATCGGACGCGCCCGTACACGCGTCGAAACATTTTCCAGCTCATGATCCGTGATTTTGCGGGCATTTGCAACGGCATGGTCCGTGCGGTCGGCAGCATCCAGCAGAGCCGGGCTGATACGATTGTCCAGCAGTTCCTGCAGCTGGGTCCGCAGACTGTCGATCTGAGCCTGTGTGGTCTCGGTTGCAGCTTCAACGTTGTCCTTGACGCTTTTACGGCTCATGTTCAAACCCCTTCTAGAATATCAGGCCAGATCTGTTCTGACCCGATTTTGTTTCGCCTATAACGATCCATTCTCCCAGAGGTTGCATGTCAGGCCTGTCCGGCGTTTCCCGCATGGCTCCCAGAAAGAGGAGCGCCCGCCCCTCGCGGCCAGCGCCCGTGCTGGAAGTCAGCGGTCTGCGAGCGGCCATCAATGCGCCGCCTGTTGATCTGTCACTGCGCCCCGGCACTACACTGACGCTGTTCGGCAACCGGCCTGCCGCCCTGTCGCGCCTGCTCGATGTCTTGGCCGGGTTCCTGCCCCATCTGGGGGGAACCATCACTGTCAGCGGCGAGAACGTGACTGCCCGCGCACCCGCAGATCGCCGGATGCGGATTGTCAGCCCGCGGGATCCGCTTTTTCCGCATCTGGATCTGCGCGACAATGTTGCGTTCAGCCTGCGTGCAAACCGTCAGAGCAAATCAGAAGCCCAGGCTGCTGCAGGACGGATGATTTCCCTCATGGGGCTGGATGGCATTGCGGGTCTGCGCCCGGCAGAGCTGACCGCCGAACAGTCCCTGCGGGTCCGCCTCGCCCGCGCGCTGGTAGCATCGCCAGACATTCTGCTGCTGGATGATCCGCTTCATGCGCTGGATCCTCACGCTGCCCGCCGCATCTCACTGCTTCTGGCCACACTCTCCCGCGCCCTGAACCTCAGCGTGATCCATGCTGTCTCCCGCCGCGAGGACGCCCTGCGTTCGGGCGGAGAAATTGCCGTCTTTCAGGACAGCACGCTACTACAATGCGCAGATGCGGCAACGCTCTACGATCGTCCGGCCTGCGTCGAGGTTGCGACCCTGTTTGGTGAAACCAATACCCTGACGGGTCAGATCCTGGATATCGGCGATGATGTCGCCCGGGTTCAACTGGCCTGTGGCGGGATTGTGGACGCCATGGCTTCCGAAGACCTGACCGAAGGGCAGGAATGTCTGGTCTGCGTTCGCCCTGACCGGATTTCGCCCTTTTTTGGCTCCCAGGGGCTGGGTATGAATGAGGATGGTGACGTTCCCGTTCGCGGTATCCTGACCGACAGTATTCATCTGGGCGATCATATCCGCATGCGGGTCCGCTGCGCTGAAGGGACGGAGATCGAACTGCGCCGCCCTCCCCTTCAGGCCCAGAAAATCCCGGCATCCGGCACGGCCGTGCAGCTTGCCTGGCCCGCCGCTCATGCGACGGCCTTCCCGCTCGGCATCGGGATGTATTAAAGTGCGCCCGTCCTGTCCGGACGTGCCTGCCCTTTTCCCGATCAACCCAGTTCCCGAGGATCCTTTCGTTCTGACCCGGTCCGCCTTCCCTTTGCGACATGTCCTTCGGACACATGATCGGGCCTCCCGCAGGAGCCGCCTGCGCACCCTGTGTCTGTGCGCCCCGCTCCTGCTGTCCTCGCTGCCTTCCGCAGGCCAGGCTACGTCCACGCATTCCGGGCATGGGGCTTCCGGCATCGGCACGTTTTTCACGTCTGTTGGGCACGGCATTACATCCGTCTTTCTTCCCGGATCGGCGTCTGCGCACAGCCACGCACGACCGCATCACCGCCATAAAACCGTTCGTCATAAGACCGCCGCCCCTACGGCTCCCGAGCCCGGTTTTGGCGTTCCCGAAGGGACGATCGCAGCTCATGCCCTGACGTCCACAGACAGCACCCTGCCGCTGGTGGAATGGGACGGCCGGACAGCAACCCTCCAGACTTCGGCTCATGCGACAAAACCCGCATGGATGGCCGTTCTCGTAACCGGCACGCAGTTGACGCAGGCCTGTGAAGGCGGCTGGGTCCATCCGGTCGATGACAGCCCGACCTGCGGCATTCCCGGCGGCGTCAGTGACCTTGCCCTGACCTGGGACCGCTCGCGCATGGCCACGGCACCCAACTGGCAGGATTTCTGGGACGTTGCCCGCCATCCGGGCCGCCGAGGTCTGCATTTTGGAGCAAGGACTACGCTGGAAATTGCCCTTCTGGCTGATGGCGTCGCGCCGCAGGACGTTTACACCACGCTTGCCACACAGCCCGGGGTGGATCGCGCATTCCGCAAGCTGGATCAGCTGCGGCCTTATATCGTGTGGTGGAATACGCCGGCAGATGCAGGACGCATCATGGAACAGAGCAGCGCACTCATGCTGAGCGCCCCCAGCACGGAAGTGACGAGCGTCAGTTCCCGCGTTCAGGCTGGTGCTGCAACATCGCTTTTCGTGGCCGGTACGCAGGACATCCTGCGTACGCCGCTGTTCTGGGCCATCCCGATCAACGTACCCGCGGATAGCGCGCATCACACTTTGGCACAGCTCAGGATGCACGCGCCGCATCTGGATGACATGCCCGGTCCATACCCTCCGGAAAACACACCGACGTTCCTGACCGTCAGCGATACGTTCTGGTCCCGGTATGGTGACGCCCTTGAACAGCAGTTCGAGGCGCGCTTCGGACCACAGACACCGTGATGTCGCTCATTTTGCGGATCAATCTGCCTTTCATCCTGACGGGTCTTCTGGGCGCCTGCGCTATAATCGCGCTGCTCATGCGCGTGCTGCCGCCCCATATTCTCCGGCGCCTTGGTCTGATTCTGCTTCTTCCCGGACCGGGTCTGGCCTTGGCCCTGGCCAGAACCCATATCGGTCCGGGTTGGCTGGAAGGTGCACTTATCGCCCCGGCCGTCGTCTTTCCAAACTGTGCCACCCTGTTGACCCTGCCTCCGGGCACAACCCGGGCCGCGGTCGGACTGGGAGCCGATTTGCCGACGCGTCTGCGCCTGATCTGGTTTCCGCTCCTCCTGCCATCTGCCTTTCTGTCCCTTCTCCTTGCGATCGTCTTCTGCGTCGCCTGCGCCCTGCTGGATCACCCATGAGCACTCCAACCGCCCCTTTCTGGCAAACCGTTCCTCTGGACCAGATGTCTTCCGAACAGTGGGAGTCCCTCTGCGACGGCTGCGGACGATGCTGCCTCAATAAGCTGCGTGACGAGGATACGGACGAGGTCGTTTACACGAACGTCGCCTGCCGACTTCTGGACACCCATACCTGCCGCTGCACCGATTATGCCGATCGTCACCGCAAAGTCCCCGACTGCGTCACTCTGACGCCTGAACTTCTGGCTGAAATCGACTGGCTTCCGCCCAGCTGTTCCTATCGCCTGCTACGGGACGGATTTGATCTTCCAGACTGGCATCCTCTGCGGACCGGCAATGAAAAAGGCGTTCACAGTTCAGGCGCTTCGGTTCAGGACCGCTGCATCAGCGAACGCCGTGCCGGACCGCTCGAAGACCATCTGGAAGAATGGCCGGGTGAATGGCCGGACCGCTCCCCGCTTTGCCACGCCCTGAAGAAAAGCAGGGGCTGACATCATGCTTCCCCCGACCGTTCCACTGATCTGGAAACGTTCGACACGGGCAAAGCGCATCACCCTGCGGATCGAACCTGTCCGCGGCGAAGTCATCATAACGGTTCCGGATCGTGTTAGTCGGGAACGCGCCCTGGCCTTCGTTCATCAGCAGACGGAATGGATCACGAATGCTCTCGCCGAATTGCCCGAAAAGCAGGAACTGACAGACGGTTCGCAGATCATGATCGAAGGGCATAGTTTCGCCATTCTTCATGAACCCGAAGCCCGGCGTGGATGCTGGTTGGACGAAAATGGACTTCATGTCAGTGGTGACGCCTCCCACACCAAACGCCGTATCCGTGATTTTCTCCAGGCCATGGCAAAGGATCGCCTGACACGGACCCTGAAAATCCATTCCGACAAAATGGATCTCCACCCCACACGGCTGGACCTGCGCGACGTCCGGACCCGCTGGGGCAGTTGCACCCGCCAGGGCCGCATCATGCTCAGCTGGCGCCTGCTGATGGCTCCAGCGAGCATCCGCGATTACGTCATCATTCACGAACTGGCGCATCTGAAACATTTCAATCACGGCCCCCATTTCTGGGCCCTGGTTGACAGTTTTATTCCTAATGGTCGCATAGGACGCCTTGCAGCGGAACGCTGGTTGAGAGAAAACGGGACCGCTCTCCTGCGCGCAGCATGAGGGCAGTGCGAGCTTGGC
Organism: Gluconobacter roseus; assembly: GCF_046058915.1. Taxonomy (GTDB): domain Bacteria; phylum Pseudomonadota; class Alphaproteobacteria; order Acetobacterales; family Acetobacteraceae; genus Gluconobacter; species Gluconobacter roseus_A. The sequence goes on along the minus strand of NZ_CP175538.1, from coordinate 2,241,212 downwards.
GGAATGGTAGACGCACGAGACTTAAAATCTCGAGTCCGAAAGGGCGTGCGGGTTCGAGTCCCGCAGCTCGCACCACACATAACCCACTGATTTAAATGGATTTTTTGAGGTTCCAGAAACCTCATCCGCTGAAACTTCTACAGTGGGTATCTACAGTGTGGCTTATGAAACTCGTCAGAATCGGGTCCGTATATAATCTTCGGAGATGGGTTCCGCTCGATTTGAGGAAGATTCTCAAGAAAAATGAGATGTGGCATTCGCTGGAAACAGCAGATGTTGAAGTTGCAAAAATTCGGGGATGTGCAATTTTTGGCTTAACAAGTCAGTTTTATGCAACCGTGAGAACCATGACCAAAAGCTATCTCTATGACGACATGATTAATGTCGCTGATGGTTCTCACGATGAACGCACTATCAAAGATATTATTGATACGTATGAATCTCATATTAAGGAATTAAAAACTCAATATAAAATCGCTCAAGCTGAGCATTATCTTCAGCGTATGGAAGATTATCAAAAATACAAAAAAGTTGAGAATATTATCAATGTTGCAAAGCCAGAACTTGATGCTGTTTTGGCTTATATGAAGGAGCATAAGGATTTTAATGCTTATGACTTTATCCAGAAAATGCAGCAGCAATTCATGGATATTCAAGGATGGGTCAAACCTCCTGAAAAGAAAAAATCACCTACCTTCTCTGTTGCTGTGGATGAGTATCTCAAAGCCCATTCAGAAAAGATGAATGATTCTGATCAGCGTGGTTTTCGTAATACCGCACAACGCTTCATAGAGGTTTGTTCGGATAAGGACATTCGGGATTATACAGGTGAGGATTCCGGTAAGTTTAAAGAGCTTATGGAAAAGATGCCTGAGAATTAAGAGGTGGACCCGGTTTTTCAGACAGGGCGATAAGCTATAATCCGACCTGAGAGAGGACGGGTTTATGGGCAAGGTTACGCGGAAACGATATTCGGCGGAGTTCAAGTCGCGGGTTGCGCTTGAGGCGATGCGGGGCGAGCAGACGCTGTCGGAGTTGGCGTCGAAGCACGGCGTGCACCAGACGATGATTGCCCAGTGGAAGCGCCAGGCAGTCGAGGGCATGGCGGGCATCTTCTCCGGCAAGGCGGCACCGGAGGCGGCGGCCAGCCCGGCCGACGTGGAGAAACTGCACGCAAAGATTGGCCAATTGCTGGTGGAACGGGATTTTTTGCGGGATGCCTCTGTGCGGTTGGGCATGCTCAGAGGCGGCAAATGATCGACCTGAAGCGGCCTCGGCTTTCCGTGGTGCGGCAATGCGCGCTGCTGCAACTCAACCGGTCGTCCGTGTATTACCGGCCGGTGCCGGAGAGTGAGGGCAATCTTGAACGGATGCGGCTGATCGACGCGCAGTTTCTTGAGACACCCTATTACGGGTCGCGGCAGATGACCCGGCATCTCAGGCGGCTCGGCCATGATGTCGGGCGCAAGCGTGTCCGTCGGCTGATGGCGACGATGGGGCTGCGGGCGATCTATCAGAAGCCGCACACGACGATACCGCATCCTGGGCATCGCAAATATCCGTATTTGCTGCGGGATCTGGTGATCGATCGCCCCAATCAGGTGTGGTGCTCGGACATCACCTATATCCCGATGCAAAAGGGTTTTCTGTATCTCGTGGCGATCATGGACTGGTCGACGCGCAAGGTTCTGTCCTGGCGGCTGTCGAACACGATGGATGCCGAGTTCTGCATCGAGGCGCTACAGGAGGCCCTGATCCGCTACGGCGCACCGGAGATCTTCAACACGGATCAGGGGTCACAATTCACGACGTCCCGGTTCACGGACGTGCTGCAAGCGCGCCAGATCCGCATCAGCATGGACGGGCGCGGCCGATGGCTCGACAACGTATTCATCGAGCGCCTGTGGCGATCCCTGAAATACGAATGCGTCTACCTGCACGCGTTCGAGACCGGTTCGGAACTGCGGGCCGGGCTCACTGCATGGATCGCGCATTACAACGGGCAGCGTCCGCATACGGCACTGGCTGGACGCACGCCCGATGAGGCGTATCATGACGCGCCGACGCCCTCTGGTCCGGGGTTAACCCCGGACCAGAGGGCCAACAGCAGCGCCGTCAGAATGGCGGCATAACAACAACCGGGTATAGCTTATTCAAACCCAAAAACTGTCCGAACGGACGGGTCCACCTCTGGTGGCACGGTGCAGGTGGGCGCATTTGCATCCTATGCGGAAGCGCGGCGTACAGCAGAAAGTGTAAACCGTGTTCTCGCGTCTCGCTCTATGCAGGCAACGCCGACCGTGCAGTCAGTCTCCGTTTCCGGAAAAGCCATGTACCGGGCACAGCTTGTCGCCAGTGATGGCGCAGGTGCTTCCGGCCTTTGCCAGATTCTGCATGCCCGTTCCATGGCCTGCATCCCGGTAAGGAGCAGCTAAGCCGACGGGCAATGACCACACAGGATTATTGCCCTTATAAGGCGCTATTTCGCCGGATCATCCGGGTTGTTCTTGTGGTAAGAAGCCGTGAGCACGGCAAGGGTTTCCGCGTTCGGATCACCCAGCGGTAGCTGATAAAGCGTTTTACCGTAACGGCGGGACAGCAGGCCCCATGTGGCCTTTCCATCTTCCGAGAACACAACATCAAGCTGATGGTCGCCGCAGTCATGCGGTTTGCAGAGATGGCCTGTCAGATAGGTCTTGCCGTTCTGCTTCAGCGTTTCAGTCGGCACAGAAACAGCCGCGGCTTTTGTAACCCAGTCAGGCAGTTCCGTCATGGCCTGATAGGCGTGGCGGTATTTGACCGTATTGACCAGATCCACCGTGGTTTGTGTGCTTTGTGCAAAAGCCGGGGTCGCAAGGCAAAGAGCCAGTGCCATAAAAGGAAGTTTTTTCATTCTTGTTGCTCCTGTCAGAGGTGGCCCCGTCCGTTCGGACAGTTTTTGGGTTTGAATAAGCTATACCCGGTTGTTGTTATGCCGCCATTCTGACGGCGTTGCTGTTGGCCATCTGGTCCGGGGTTAACCCCGGACCAGATGGCGTCGGCACGCCATGATACGCCTCATCAGGCGTTCGTCCAGCCAGGGCCGTATGGGGACGTTGCCCGTTATAATGGGTGATCCATTTCGTGAGCCCCACTCGAAGTTCTGATCCGGTCTCAAATGCGTGCAGGTAGACACATTCGTATTTCAACGACCGCCACAGACGCTCGATGAACACGTTGTCCAGCCAGCGCCCGCGCCCGTCCATGCTGATGCGGATCTGACGCTCTTCCAGGAGCCCGGTGAAACGGGGCGTCGTAAACTGCGACCCTTGGTCAGTATTGAAAATTTCCGGAGCGCCATAGCGCGTGAGGGCATCCTGTAGCGCCTCGATGCAGAACTCCGCATCCATCGTGTTCGACAGACGCCAGGACAGCACCTTGCGCGTGAACCAGTCCATGATCGCCATGATCCGCCGGACCCGCTTGCGGCCCACTTCATGTCCCTGGCGGCGCAGATGCCATGTCATCTGCCGTGAGCCATAATACGGCGTTTCCAGGAACTGGGCGTCGATCAGCCGCATCAGCTCCAGATTGGCCTCGCTCTGTGGCACAGGCCGATAGTAAACGCCCGACCGGTTGAGTTGCAGCAGCGTGCATTGCCGGATTATCGGCAGACGCGCTCGCTTCGGGTCAATCATCTGCCGCCTCTGATCACGCCCAACCGAGCAGAGGCATCGCGTAAAAAATCCCGTTCCACGAGAAGTTCGCCTATCTTCGCGTGCAGTTTCTCCACATCAGCAGGGCTGACCGGCGGCTCAGCCACCGTCTTCCCGGAAAAGGTCGCCGCCATCCCCTCGATCGCCTGCCGTTTCCACTGTGCGATCATCGTCTGATGCACTCCATGTTTCGAAGCCAGTTCCGCCAGCGTCAGTTCCCCACGGATCGCCTCCAGCGCAACCCGTGATTTGAACTCCGCCGCATACCTCTTGCGCGTAACCTTGCCCATAAAACCCGTCCTCTCTCAGGTCGGATTATAGCTTATCGTCCTGTCCGAAAAATGGGGACCGCCTCTTAACGACCAGTCCTTTGCTCCGGGCATGCCCCGCAATCATTAAGTCGTATGGTCCGATAACACATCCATGGGCTTCCAGATCAGCCCTAATTTCTGCTGTATGTGCTGCCGCATCATCGTCAAATGGCAGAACAGACAAACGCGCAGCAAAATGCTCTACCTCACGTCGGATTTTTGCCGGATTTTGAGATTTTTCCGCCCCATAGAGGAGTTCGTAAAGCACAACATCTGAAATACAGAGGGCCTCGGCGTTATCGTTGAAACGCTCGCGTAAGCCCTTTGGACGGTCACGCAAGACGCGGATACAAAAATTTGTATCGAGCAGATAACGTAGCATCAAAAGCTTTCGCGTTCCTGCATTGCAGGTTGATTGCGTTCAGGTAACTCAGTGCCGGAGGACGAAAAAAAATCATCCCATGCGGCATGCGCGGGCGCAATAATGCGTCGTACGCCATCGGGAATGATCACGACGTCCTTCAGACTAAGGTCAAAGGCAACAGCCTTGGGAAGCCGTACAGCCTGAGAACGGTTGGAAAGAAAGAGAGTTGTGCGGGTAAGCATGGCATCCTCCATATGGGATATACTGAACGTATATCCATAAATTGATCTGATACCAACAAAATTCGTTCAGCTTTAAATTCGACTATTTTCCGTCCCTACCCCTGAAACCAACGTCCATAACGAACATCAAAATATACGACGGCTTTTTATCTTTTTCCGCCGAGATCAGACCTGCCCCTCTTCTCCCGAAGAAGATTAACCATAGTATGTTTCATACTCCTTAAGATTTATTCCAATCCGATAGGGCCCTTCGAACAGATCCCCGAGGGCCAGACGCCGTCGCAACGTCAGACGGCGTTGCGCCAGGTGATACATCCGGTCGTGCAGCAGATGGCAGCGCTGACAGAGCGCACGCAGATTGCGCCACCGGTTGCTGGTGGGGTCGTGATTCAGATGAGCCGCTGCCAGTACCACTTTCGTCTGTCGCATCTGCAGATGCTCAATCAGGTCGGGAGGGGCCACCCGCCTGCCCCGGCCATTGAACCAGTGTCCTGTTTCCGGATGCTTCCATCGACCACCCGGCAGGACCTGAAGATGATATCCATGCGGCCGGCCGCAGCGCTGACAGACACCCCCTGCCCGCTCGAACCGCACCTGCCGGCTCAGTTCAGGCCAGTTGGGAGGGTAAAGCGCTTTTAGTTCCGGTCGGATCGGCATTCCCGTGTCCTATCACACAATCATAGTTCGATAGAGACCTCCTGCAGGTCCTGATCCCCGAGGTCGCGGATCAACTCCACTGACAGTGCGTTCCGAACTCTGGCCGACGACACCGAAGCGGCCTTATGCTCTTGACCATGACGTCTCCCTCCCCCGATCCCGTCCGTCTGACCGAAGCCCTTTTCTTCCAGAGCAGCGGTCCTGTGTCCCGGATGACACTGGTACGTGTCTTGGGAGAGGACGTGGAGATCGCCCAGATCCTGAGCGAGGTGGCGAGGCGTACCAAGGGGCTGGGGTTTGAACTCGTCGCGGTCGGAGACGGGTGGATGTTCCGCACCGCTCCCGATCTCGCAGAGGCCCTGAGAAGTGTACTGGAGAGGCCCCCCGAACGCCTGCCCCGCGCCGTGCTCGAGGTGTTGCTGCTGATTGCTGCGCGTCAGCCGGTCACCCGGCCCGAGATCGAAAGCTTCCGGGATGCCGCCCTGCCCCAGAAGACCCTGGCCCTACTGCAGGAGAAAGGCCTCATTCGTAGTGTCGGCCGCAAGCCGGTGCCCGGCCAGCCTCAGCTCTGGGCCACGACCGAAGCCTTCCTCGTGACCTATGGCCTGCGGTCCCTGGCCGAACTGGATCCGTTGCTCGAAGGCCTCAGAGGCCCGCTTTAGGCCCTTTGGGGCTCGTTCCACGGGGCTTCGGGGACTGTTTTTTGTCGTTCTAACACGTGGTAATGTTCTCTTACCGCGTGTTAGATCAGGGTTGCCTTAATTGTTGTGCTAAGGCAGATTCCAAAGGGTCTCAGAAGGAAGATCACCGGCATGACAGTCTCGACCGAACCTGCCGAGCGTCTTTCCGAAGCACCCTCCCCCGCCTTGCAGAGTGCTCTGGACGCGGCAAAGGACAGTGCCCGAGCGGCAGCCTATGCGCCCGAAACCCTGCGGGCCTATGCCCATGACTGGCAGGCCTTCTGTCACTGGTGCGACGAACACGACACGTCCCCGCTTCCGGCCGCCCCTCCTGTCGTCGCAGCCTGGCTGCACAGTCTGGCCCCGCACTTCAGCCGCTCGGCCCTCAACCGTCGACTGGCGGCCATTGGCTATCAGCATCGCATGCGGGGACTGGAGTGGAGTTCCGGTCACGCCGCCATCCGCACCACCCTGCGCGCAGCAGGACGTCTGTATGGCACGCCCCAGAAACAGGCGGCCGCCCTGACCTCGCAGGAGCTCCGCAGGCTCGTCGCCCCCGCACAGGGCAAAACCGTCGACACGCTGGCGGATCTCCGCGATAGGGCCCTTCTGCTGATCGGCTTTGCCGGAGCATTGCGACGTTCGGAGCTGGTTGCCCTGACAACAGGGACCGTCCGGATCGTTGGCACCGGGTTGAAGCTTCATATCGCTCGCAGCAAGACCGACCCCGAACATCGGGGCGCAGAGGTGTTTCTCCCCCGCGGCAAGCATCGCGAAACCTGCCCGGTTCTGGCTCTGGAGCGCTGGCTGAAGAAAGCCGAAATTACGGACGGTCCTCTCTTCCGGTCGATCAACCGCTGGGAACAGGTCGGACGCGATGCGCTGCATCCGGATGCGGTCCGGCAGATCCTGCGGCGTCGGGCCAAGATAGCGGGACTCAAGATTCCCTCCGGGGAACGCCTCAGCCCGCACGGCCTGCGTGCCGGCTTCGTCACCGAGGCCTTCCGGGCCAATGCCCGTGATGAGCAGATCATGGCGCATACCCGCCACCGGGATCTGCGCAGCATGCGCCGCTATGTCCGTCGCGCCCGCCTGGACCTGGACTCTCCCGCCCATCTTCTGGATCTGTAACCGGTGCCACAGACAACGGCTGAGATCATCGCCGACATTGATGCGATGGTCGCACGCCTGGAGACCTATCGGCTGGAGCTGGAAGCGCGACCGGTGGCCCACGGCTACAGTGAAGCAGTCTCGACCGACGATGAGGACCCAGAGACCGGCTTTCGTCTTCCCACCCGTCCGACGCTTCCCCGTCCTGCCCCCAGGCCACCGGCGAGCGGCACGGCGTTTCCAATCCTGGGATCAGGGCTTGCAGAACCGAAGACCCTTCCCGCTCCGCCCCTTTTCAGTCCCCAGCCGGACTGGCTGGCGCATGTCCTAACCGTCACCGGGCCAGAGGCTGTGCTGGGTCAGTTCCGGGCGGAAGCGGCTGGGACTGGCCGTCTGTCCTGGGGGCCGGATGTCAGCGATCCCGAAGATCTGGGCCGGATCCTTCCTGCTTCGGATGCCCGGACGACCGCTTTGATCGACCAGATTGTCCAGAGCCAGAGGGGACTTCTCGCCCGGGAAGCCGGATCGGGCTCCGTCCCGTTTGACCTCAATGCCCTCTGCCCCATGCCTCTGGATCTTCTCGCCCTTGGTCCGGCCTCTCCCGCAACACAAGCCTGGCTGTGGGAACACTGGGGAACCTCGCGACCGCTGCAGCAGGTCGAAGTCATGGAGGGGTCTCCGAAAGAGAACACCCCCCGCTGGAGCGTCTCGTTCTGGTCGGCCGACTGGACGCCCTGGGCCGCCCTTCAGGCCATTGCGACCCGATGGCCCGACCTCATTTTTTCCATCCGCCCGCTTTACGATGTCTGAGGCGCTGTTTCTGGAGATTGGAGCCTGGAAGGGTTCTCTGGACGCGCTGCTACAGGCCGTCCGCCGTCACGCTGTAGATCTTCGGACGCTTCCGCTAACAGAGCTGATCGATCGGTTTTTAGCCTGTGTGGAGGACGGCTTGAGAGACCGTCCTCTCGAAGAGACGGCAGACGAACTGGTGTTGGCAGCCACCTTGGTGCAGATGCGCTCTGCCCTGCTGCTCCGGAGCGACACGGCCGACCACAGCGCCGCGCTCTCAGCCGCCGAGCAGATCCAACGAGTTCTGCTCCGGAAAGAAGCATTTCAGAAGGCTGTTGAGATTTTTGAACGCCGCTCTGTCTTGGGAGAAGACGTTTTCGGACGCGGGAGCATGGTCCCTTCGCCTTCTGTCGCTGAGCCAGCATCTCTCATTCTCACCCGGGATCTGCTTGACGCGCTTTTGGCTGTTTCCCGTCGGCGGGCGCGACTGGTGCCTGCCGAGAGTTTCTTCCCGCCCCCTTCTGTCCCCCGCCTTTCTGTTCAGGATGCCGTGGCATGGTGGCAGCAGAATCTTCAGGAACATCCGAAGAGCGCGTGGGACCTCATCGAGGGCGTTGTAAGTTTATCTACCGAAAAAGGCCCTCAAAGCCTGACGCAGCGCAAGGCCGCGTGGGCTGTTCATCTTTCGGCAGTTCTGGAGCTGGCAAGGAAAGGAGAGCTGCTGCTTCAGCAGCTAACTTGCGGCGAACAACTTAAGGTCGTCAACGCGAAGCCCAGCACAAACCGTTGATAAGTAAAATATAGGTGGAGGGATCGAAGAACCGTTGGTTGATGTGCTTGGTTCGTGATTTCAGGCTTTTGGCGATTTGATTGACTGTTCTTTTGGGGCGTTTTCGATCTGTATTTTGAGCAGATCGGGGCTTCCTCCCGCTGGATAGCTACGCGGCGGCGCTTATCCGCTCCAGAAAGAGGAAGCGGCGCATATTATAGACGATATTGGCCAGTCCGATCCTCATGGTAGCTCGCGTTATGCCCACGGTTCGGACGAACAGACCCATCTGTGATTTCTGATCGGCAAAGACGTGCTCGACGCGGGATCGGATCACCGACTTCCCTGCATTGGATCGCTGAATATGGCGGGGCATGGGTTTGAGATGCGGCTTCTTCCTGTGAACTTTCGAGACGAAACCCTCTTTATCCATGAAGTCCTCATTGGCTTTTGAGCGATACGCTGTATCAGCCCAGACGCTTGAGGCCGTATTGGTTTTATCCAGAAGGCCCTCGCGCAGTCTGGCACCATCACTGGCAGCAGCATCCGTTGTTTTCCATTTTCGGATGAACCGGAACTTCCGGTCGATGGAAACATGGGACTTGTAGCCAAAGAACGGAATGGCGAGGTCCGTGGCTGGGATCGTCCCGTCATCCTGCCGCTTCGCTTTTGTGAACTTCAGCGTCCATCGTGCATGCCTGTCCTTGTGAGACAGTTTGGATGGCTTGTCCTGCCAATCTTCAGGAATACGTCCTGCCCGGAGGGCAGCTTTCTCTGCATTGGTGTTCCGCTGCTTTGGAGCAGCCACCAGTGTGGCATCCAGGATCTGGCCGGACATTGGCAGATACCCGGCGTTCCGTAGGGTGGCGTCAAAGCGCTCGAACAGCTTCTGGACGGCTCCAGCCTCGGTCAGACGTTCGCGAAACAGCCAGACCGTTTTGGCATCGGGCACCCGGTCCGACAGTCCCAGACCGAGGAAACGCATGAAGGACAGGCGGTCGTTGATCAGATATTCCGTTCGCTCGTCGGAGAGATTGTTCAGCGTCTGGATGACTAAGATCTTGAACATCAGCACCGGATCGAACGGGGGACGGCCGCCTTTGATCCTGTCTGAATAGGCCAGAGCCTTCTCCAGATCAGGGCGGAAGGCCTCAAAATCCACAGCCCGGGAAAAGGCTTCGAGCTGATCGCCAAGCCCGCTTAACCGGGCCAACCGCTCTTCAACATCAAAGAAACCAAGCTGCTTCATCTTCCATGCCCCCAAATCAACTCAGGAGTGATGGAATCACACAGAAATCCTCAAAACCAGAGGGTTTTTCGAACCCTCCAGGTTCCATTGGACCCTCACACCAGACCACAGATATCTGTACCGAATTCGGTCTTGGCTTCTATACCCTCGGCATCATCAGTAAAAAAACTTACTCACAGGCAGAAAATATTTTTTTCCGATTATCCTTTTGATTTTAAATATATTTTGTACGGACCGTCTTCTTGGGACGCATCACGCCAGCGCATACCATTGGCGGTTCACAAAAATGATTCCGCTCCGCCCGAGGCAGTTATCAACGCGAGGTTTGCCATAGCTCTTGGGAAAGAACGCCCGCAGACGATCCGTTTGTTCGTCCGTCAGCCAAAACAGATCGCTCATCTTCAGTCTTCTCACAGACACTGAATCAAAATTCTCTACAAAAATCAATGGATACTGAGCCCGGAAATAACCAAAACTTTAGTGCTAAATTATAAAATTCTATAATATCAGCTTATAATAGTGATGTATTTAACTTTAATTCAATACAGATAACTATTCCCAGATTTACAACCGAAAAACAAAGCCATTTTTTTGATAATTATCAATGGGGTTCTCTAAATTCGAACCTTTGTGTAAATATGTTTGAAACAATGCATTTGTTTAATTGGATAAAAATAAATTGTCTATCAAAATAAAAAAAATAATATTCTATACAGGTCAGGAGTGGATTCCTAGTTCTATGACTATTGAACGACGCCTAATCTTATATGTAACAGATTGGGAAATCACTTATGTTCGAGAACGAGACCCTCTTCATTGTGCTCCTCGTATAAGTGGTAAGAGTAATTTTCGTGCCTGGATAAAGTCCTCAAAAGCGACTAAAATCAATGTTCTAAACCGGCACGAGGGAGATTGGCACGATAAAAAACTAGAGTGGATAAAAAAACGCTTACATTTACTCAAGAGGTAGAAAATTAAATGAAAAATATCGATGGTTGCCAACTGCGTGATACTTTCGACATTTCACAGGCTTTGAAAGAAGGATGGACAATCGATTATAATAATTGCTTGGGTGGTCGTATTCGTGGTATCAACTATAGTGATTTGCACGCATGGTGGCATGTCGCGAGAGAAGTAGAGCGCGGATCCGAATATCATCAATTAGCATTGTTCGAACTTTCTGATAAAGAGCGATTTGCTTTGGAGTTAAGTTGTGGAACTGTGTCTATACCTAACATTTAGACACAGAGTTCATAACCAGAAGATGACGGTTACAGAGAGGCAGATCGCCAAGAAGAATACGGTTGGGCGTCTGTCATAGCGTGTTGCGACCCGTCTTCAGTATCTTGATACTTTCGAATATGGAAGGATCGAAGCATCCCTGGATTGATGTGCTTTGGTTCTGTTTTTAAGGTGGAGGAATCGAAGAACCGTTGGTTGATGCGCTTGGCTCGCGATTTAAGGCTTCTGGCGCTTTGATTGACGGTTTTTGGGGTAACTTTTGATCTGAGTTTTGAGCAAATCGGGAACTACCGTCCCGCTGGATGGCTACGCGCTCGCACTCAATCTTTCGAGGAAGAAGAAGCGACGCATGTTGTAGACGATATTGGCCAGTCCGATCCGCATGGTGGCCCGGGTGATCCCGACAGTTCGGATGAACAGTCCAGTCTGAGACGTCTGGGCAGCAAAGACATGCTCGACACGCGACCGGATCACTGATTTTCCAGCATTCGATTTCTGGATGTGCCGGGGCATAGGCTTGAGACGCGGCTTTTTTCTGTGAACCTTTGAGACAAAACCCTCTTTGTCCATGAAGTCCTCATTCGCTTTCGAGCGATAAGCTGTATCAGCCCAAACGCTTGAGGCCGTATTGGTTTTATCTAACAGCCCCTCTCTCAATCGCGCACCATCACTGGCGGCGGCATCCGTCGTCTTCCATTTTCGGATGAACCGAAACTTCCGGTCGATGGACACGTGGGATTTGTAGCCAAAGAACGGGATGGCGAGATCCGTTGCGGGCATACTCCCGTCATCCTGCCGTTTTGCTTTCGTGAACTTCAGTGTCCATCGTGCATGGCGATCCTTGTGGGACAGTTTGGATGGCCGGTCCTGCCAGTCCTGTGGGATCCGTCCCTTCCAAAGATACGCCTTCTCGGCATTGGTATTGCGCTGCTTTGGTGCTGCCACCAGTGTCGCATCCAGGATTTGGCCCGACATCGGCAGATATCCAGCGTTGCGCTGGGTCGCGTCAAAGCGCTCAAACAGCCTTTCAATGGCATCCACCTGGGTCAGACGCTCGCGAAACAGCCAGGCCGTTTTGGCATCGGGCACTTGGTCCGACAGTCCCAGACCGAGGAAGCATATGAAGGACAGGCGATCATTGATCAGATATTCCGTTCGCTCGTCAGAGAGATTGTTCAGCGTCTGGATGACCAGAATCTTGAACATCAGCACCGAATCGAATGGGAGACGGCCGCCTTTGCTCCTGCGTAAATAGGCTGGAGCCTTCTCCAGATCAGGGCGGAACGCCTCAAAATTCACAGTCCGGGAAAACGCCTGGAGCTGATCGCCAAGCCCGCTCAATCGAGCAAGCCGCTCGTCAACATCAAAGAAAAACTCGGCTGCTTCATGAGCCACCCCCCCCCCAATCATCACACAAGGTAGGGAATCACAGCCAACAGTTCAGAGCCAAGGGGTTTTTAGAACCCTCCACCTGCATTGATGCGACCGACCCCACCGGCCTGGGATCAATCAGGAACGTTGCTATGCAGAGTCTTCCGGCTCTGTCTTCTACCCTCGTTCCTACGGACTGGGCGCTGCACTGGCTCACATGGTTCGCAGCTTCGAGTTGTTCCGGCGCACCGTTAATCCGACGCCGACTCGCCCCGGCTGAAGAAGAATGCGAAGTGCCATAAACCCTTCCATTAAAAAAAACCCCGTCCTCGAGAGGAGAACGGGGCCTTTATATCTCATACTAGTTTAATGGATCATGCCTTACGGGCGAGATCGTTTGTGAGTGTATCCTCGAGGAGATAGGGGCCTGCTTTCTTGATCTGGATTGCCAGCAGAGCAACGCTGTTAGGATGACGCTCACCGAGCGGCAGCAGGGCATTGCCTGACGTCCAGCGCGTGTCTTCCCATTCCAGGGTATTCCAGCCCGCCAGCTCCTTGTCGGTCAGATGAACCTTGAGGTTCTGGCTGCCCCGGCCTTCGAACATCGTGATCTCGCCGACGGCGACACCGAAATAACGACGATCATCCACGAACGGGCCGACCACATCACTGGGGCGGCTGGCATTGGAGACGATACGCACGCTCTTCACGCCTGTGGGGATCATGAAGACAACGCGATCACTGGCGTTACGCGCAGGACGGATCACCATGCCGTTGTCTGTTTCGAGATGAAGATCCGCCTCTTCCGTCAGGACGGGAGCGGCTTCACGGCTTGCAAGAGCGGCCTGCTCGGCGCGGGTTTCGGCCTGACGGAACAGCGGTTCCACGAACTCACGGCTGACGCCGAGCGGAGCGCCGGCATTCTCATCCCAGTTCAAGTTCCGGGAGGGGGTGAAGGCCACAACACTTCCGTTCTGATGGAAGCTGCGACGGTTACCCGTGTCCAGGTAGCTTTCTGTCAGCATGCCATCGGCTGTGATGACAGAATGCTGCTCGGTTTCGATATGGTAGTACTCGTAGGACGTGATGGCCTTGTCGTAGAAGATCGAGCGGCCGTTGACGAGCATGCGGGCCGGGACGAACTTCCCGTCGAAGAACAGGCAGTGTTCTGCCGTGATCAGCATGTCCTTGTAAGGCACGCCATCGGCAATTGCATTCTTGAGGAGACGGATCGGATAACCGGCTTCGTCATCCGGAAGGTCAGGACGCACTGTCGCACGTGCTTTGCCAACCCAGACGACTGAGCGCGTAACGTCCTGGTTGTTTTGCCAGTCAAATGCAACAACCTGATTGCCAATCCGAACGTCTTCTACCGCAACATCTCCGTCCGCCGTGCGAATCATGCTGCCAGACAGAAAACATGCCTGACCAGGTGTGTGACCTTGAGCGTCTGAACTATAAATTATTGTCCAGTTGTTATTACCATTCACACCCTGACGAAAAGCAGGCTGTCTTGTGGAATCAAGATCATATCCTTTGGTAACAGTGATCGTTGACTGGTTGCCATTGTCGTTTTGACCAGCGCCACTCATCCAATCGACCGTGATCTTGGCCGGGTTTTGAGATGTCCCATAGGAAACGTTGCCGCCTGTGCCCCATTCAAGGTGAACAATGTGAATATTCGTTCCTTGCAGGTTATAATTACCACCCTGAGCATTCGGGATACCTGCGCTTTTCGGATCCTCTAATGTACCCGTAACCGTGAACGATGTACTACCCGTTATCAGTGTTGCAGGGCCACCGTTCCCACCAATTGTCACGTTTGCAACTGTGATTGGGGTATTGCCACTGAGAGTAGGCCTCATATTCTTGACGGCGTTATTCATGGCGTTTGCATCACCATGATATGTATAGCCTGCCTGATTCAGTGAATTGCCACTCATGATAAGAATATTATCGTTGGCACCAGGAACACCAGTCTGTGTAGTAACGTTTGTTCCTATAACAACATTCCAATTATCTGGATTGTTCCAATCCGTATTTTTCGCACCAGTCCATAGATAAGTATTGGCCATCTTATTAATCCTGATTTGCGCAAAAACTGAAATCAGCTTTCGCTTCCGTGAAAGTCTCATTTTCGTTTACATAACGCAAACGAAAAACACAACAACGAAATAAAAATTGTTAGAAAAATAATGTCTCCAGGTATTTGCGCAAATCAGGAATTGCGTAAATTTGTATTCTTGGTTAAGTCTCTGCCATCGTCGCTTCAGGATGGCAAAACAGTGTCTCGTAAAATTGGATATGCCCGCGTCAGCACAATTGGTCAGACACTGGATGTGCAACTTCAAGCCCTACAAGATTATGGCTGCACTAAAATATTCCGCGAAAAAGCCAGTGGTGCTGATGCAGAGCGCATCCAACTTCAGAAACTCCTGAAAGGTCTGTCAAAAGGCGAGATTGTTGTTGTCACCCGCATTGATCGTCTGGCGCGGAGCACGTTTGATCTGTTTGGAATCGTTAAGGAAATCACCCAGAAAGGAGCACAGTTCTGCTCCATAGCGGAACCGTGGGCTGATACCATGACAAGTACTGGTCGTCTGATGCTGGCTGTATTGGACGGTCTCGCTGATGTTGAGCGGGACTTGATCAGAACGCGCACTGCGGAAGGACGATTACGTGCAACGCGGCGAGGTGTGAAAATGGGTCGTCCTGCAATGATTACACAAGCACAGCGGCATGAAATAATACGCCGGCGTCAAAACGGAGAAACACTAAAAGTGATTGCCCAAAGCTATGGAATTAGTGCTGGAACGGTTTCACGGATTGTAACGGGAGCAGATAGCCATCGCTGTCGCAAACAACTTACAAACGAAGACTGAGCCTTTTTGGGACAGACCGGAATCATGGTGTATTGCATGGTCGTTTTTCCAAGAGAGTTCAAATGTGACAACAAGGGGCAGAGGCGGTCCCCATTTTTCGGACAGGACGATAAGCTATAATCCGACCTGAGAGAGGACGGGTTTTATGGGCAAGGTTACGCGCAAGAGATATGCAGCGGAGTTCAAATCACGGGTTGCCCTGGAAGCGATCCGTAGCGAACTGACGCTGGCGGAACTGGCGTCGAAACATGGGGTGCATCAGACGATGATCGCTCAATGGAAACGGCAGGCGATCGAGGGGATGGCAGCGACCTTTTCCGGAAAGAGGGTGTCTGAGCCCCCGGTCAGTCCGGCTGATGTGGAGAAACTGCACGCGAAGATAGGCGAGCTTCTCGTGGAACGGGATTTTTTACGCGATGCCTCTGCTCGGTTGGGCGTGATCAGAGGCGGCAGATGATCGACCCGAAGCGAGCACGTCTGCCGATCATCCGGCAATGCACGCTGCTACAACTCAACCGGTCGGGCGTGTACTATCGGCCTGTGCCACAGAACGGGGCCAATCTGGCGTTGATGCGGCTGATCGACGCCCAGTTCCTGGAAACGCCGTATTATGGCTCGCGGCAGATGACATGGCATCTGCGCCGCCAGGGACATGAAGTGGGCCGCAAGCGGGTCCGGCGGCTCATGGCGATCATGGGCCTGCGGGCGATCTACCAGAAGCCGCGCACGACCGTGCCCTATCCGGAGCATCGGAAATATCCATATCTGCTACGGGATCTGGTCATCAATCGGCCTGACCAGGTCTGGTGTTCCGATATCACATATATTCCCATGAAACGGGGATTTCTCTATCTCGTGGCGATCATGGACTGGTTCACGCGCAAGGTCCTGTCCTGGCGTCTGTCGAACACGATGGACGTGGAGTTCTGTATCGAGGCACTCCGAGATGCGCTGATGCGCTATGGCGCCCCGGACATTTTCAATACTGACCAGGGGTCGCAATTTACGACACCCCGTTTCACCGGGATACTGGAAGAGCGTCAGATCCGCATCAGCATGGATGGGCGCGGTCGCTGGCTGGACAACGTGTTCATCGAGCGCCTGTGGCGGTCGCTGAAATACGAATGCGTCTACCTGTACGCGTTCGAGACCGGATCAGAGCTGAGGGCCGGGCTTGGCAGATGGATCGCCCATTATAACGAAAGGCGTCCGCATACGGCGCTGGCTGGACGAACGCCCGATGAGGCGTATCATAACGTGCCGACGCCATCTGGTCCGGGGTTAACCCCGGACCAGATGGCCAACAGCAACGCCGTCAGAAGGGCGGCATAACAACAACCGGGTATAGCTTATTCAAACCCAAAAACTGTCCGAACAGACGGGTCCACCTCTCATGGCCTCCGCCAGAAGACGTTTCATGCGGCTGTTTTCATTTTCCAGCGCCTTCAGCCATTTGGCCTCCGATTTTTCAAGACCGCCATAGCGGGTCTTCTATTTGTAAAACGTCGTGTCACTGATCCCGTATTTGCGGCAAAGATCAGAGACCTGGAGGGTTCTAAAAACCTCTTGGTATTGAGGCCTACGCTGTGATTCCATTTTTCTGGTTCTGGTTGGAGGAATGGCGCTATGAAACAGGCGGGATTTTTTGACGTTGAAGAGCGGCTTGCTCGGTTAAGCGGTCTTGGCGACCAGCTCGAAGCCTTTTCCCGGACTGTGGATTTTGAGGTGTTCCGCCCGGAACTGGACAAAGCACTGGCCTATTCAGACGGGAGCAAAGGCGGGCGTCCACCGTTTGATCCGGTGCTGATGTTCAAGATCCTGGTGATCCAGACACTCAACAATCTGTCCGATGAACGGACGGAATACCTGATCAACGACCGTCTCTCCTTCATGCGCTTTTTAGGTCTGGGGCTGTCGGACCGTGTACCTGATGCCAGAACGGTATGGCTGTTTCGAGAGCGTCTGACCCAGGCTGGTGCGATTGGTGGTCTGTTCAATCGCTTTGACGCAACCCTGCGTAACGCTGGTTATCTGCCGATGTCAGGCCAGATCCTGGATGCCACGCTGGTAGCGGCTCCGAAGCAGCGCAATACCAATGCGGAGAAGGCGGATCTGCGTGAAGGACGGATCCCTCAGGACTGGCAGGACAAGCCGTCAAAGCTGTCCCACAAGGACAGGCATGCGCGCTGGACCCTGAAGTTCACGAAAGCGAAGCGACAGGAGGACGGGAGTATCCCTGCAACAGATCTGGCCATCCCGTTCTTTGGCTATAAATCGCACATCTCCATCGACCGGAAATTTCGGCTGATCCGCAAATGGAAGACGACAGATGCCGCCGCCAGTGATGGCGCGCGATTGAGGGAGGGCCTGCTTGATAAAAGCAATACAGCTTCAACGGTCTGGGCAGACACAGCCTACCGCTCAAAAGCCAATGAGGACTTCATGGAAAAGCAGGGCTTTGTCTCGAAGGTTCACAGGAAAAAGCCGCATCTCAAGCCAATGCCACGCCATATCCAGAGATCCAACGCAGGAAAGTCCGTTATCCGGTCGCGTGTCGAGCATGTCTTTGCCGATCAGAAATCACAGACGGGGCTGTTCGTCCGAACCGTAGGCATAACGCGGGCCACCATGAGGGTCGGGCTGGCCAATATCGTCTATAATATGCGCCGCTTTCTCCTCTTGGAGCGGATTAACGCCGCCGCGTAGCAATCCAGAGCAGGAAACCATCGCTCTGCTCAAAACCCAGAGTAAAAGTTAGACCAGGGAAGCAGCAGTCAACACGCTAAAAACCTGAAATCAGGCACAAGAGAAGTCAATCAAAGGTTTTTCGAACCCTCCATCTGGCCGGACATCGGGAGATAACCGGCGTTCCGCAGAGTTGCATCAAACCGGCCAAACAGTCTTTCAATGGCTCCCGCCTGGGTCAGGCGTTCACGGAACAGCCAGACCGTTTTGGCATCCGGCACACGGTCCGACAGCCCCAGGCCAAGGAAACGCATGAACGACAGGCGGTCATTGATCAGATACTCTGTCCGCTCATCAGACAAATTGTTCAGCGTCTGGATCATCAGGATCTTGAACATCAGTACCGGATCAAACGGCGGACGCCCGCCTTTACTGCCGTCTGAATACGCCAGAGCCAGCTCCAGATCAGGGCGGAACACCTCAAAATCCACAGTCCGGGAAAAGGCCTCCAGCTGATCGCCAAGCCCGCTCAGCCGAGCAAGGCGCTCTTCAACATCAAAGAAACCAGGCTGCTTCATCTTCCACCATCCCCAATCAACGCCGAAGAAATGGAATCACAGAGAAAGCCGCAAAACCAGAGGGTTTTTCGAACCCTCCAGGTTCATCGCAAAAAGCCGCATCTCAAGCCTATGCCCCGGCATATCCAGAAATCGAATGCAGGAAAATCCATTATCCGGTCGCGTGTCGAGCATGTCTTTGCCGATCAGAAGTCACAGACGGGGCTGTTTGTCCGGACTGTCGGTATCAGCCGAGCCACCATGAGGATCGGGCTCGCCAATATCGTCTACAATATGCGCCGCTTCCTCTTCCTCGAAAGATTGAACGCGAGCGCATAGCCATCCAGCGGAAGAGAACTCCCAATCTGCTCAAAACGCAGACCGGAGGCCATCGCAAAAACCGTCAATCAAATCGCCAAAACCCAGAAATTACCGGCCAAGCACATCAATCAGGGGTTCTTCGATCCCTCCAGGTCACTCATCTTCAGTCTCCTCACAGAGGCTGAATCAGATTTCCGCAATCATATCAATGGGTCCTGAGCCTAAATACCCAGGCTTAGGACTCATTGGTTTTTTGTAAACTTGTCATAAAAATTTATATTCTATGAAAAAATAATTTTCTTTATTATTTGAGAATATAAATTTTTGGTATTATAGTTTTTTATATTTTCAAGTTCGTTTTTTTTTATTTCCTGCCATATTTTTTTATCATTATATATTTCTGATATAATATTACATGTTTCATTGGCATCATCTATTTTAAGTTTTATAACATCCTTTCCAACTTTCCATCCTGTTTGGTTGCATAGAATTTCTGAAGCAATAATAGGTAATCCATGGGACGCTGCTTCATATAGTTTGTAAGGAATACCTGCAGCATAACGTGTAGGTGCTATGAAGAAGCGTGCCTCATTATAGAGGACAGAAAGATTGTCGACTTCACCGAGATATATTATGCGTTGTCCCTGAGGGAAGGCTGAAAATGACACTCCCGGTCCTAAATGACCTGCAATAATCAGTCGTGAATTTTCGGGAAGAATACTTTCCAAATCCGGCCACAAAACCGTCGTTAGCCATAGAACAGAGTCATAATTGGGCGAATTGAAGTCATGAATAGCCCCCACGAAAAGAAAATCAAATCTCTCTTCCCATTTTTTAGAAGACGGTTTTGGAGTTTGAACATGACCAAGTATTGATACATTCGTAAAACCGTTCTTTTTTAGAAGACTGGCATCATAATCATTTACCGCCACGATTTTTGTAGCAATCAACAGACATTCAAATTCCGAACGAAGGCGTTTTGCAAGGGGCGAACGTTGATTGTCAGGGATGCCTACAAGGCGATCATATTGCTCTTCGCGAACAGCACTGACTGCTTCTGTATCT
Source organism: Gluconobacter roseus (assembly GCF_046058915.1). Lineage (GTDB taxonomy): Bacteria > Pseudomonadota > Alphaproteobacteria > Acetobacterales > Acetobacteraceae > Gluconobacter > Gluconobacter roseus_A. The sequence continues at coordinate 2,221,223 of NZ_CP175538.1, read as the reverse complement.
GCAACAATCTCAGCCAAGGGCATAAGATGAGATATCTTCTCGATAATCGGAACCAGACGCCGCACGTTTTGCGTTCGACAGATCCAGATTGTATCATACAGTCCAGCACGCAGAGAAAAAAAATCTTCAAGATCGTTAATATCCTGATCCCATATGATCTCAACAGAATCCGGGAATGCATTGTAAAGCCGGTTCGCGGAGACAACGGGTTTGAATATAGGAAATACAGTAACTTCGTGCCCCATGTGGGACATGGTAGTTATGATGTCATGTGAACGGGAGAATCCTGACCCATATGATTTTAACGGAATTCGATCTTCAATAAATAAAATTCTTTTTGAATCCTGCTTTCTTACAGAACGGGCTAAATTATTATTTTGTTTTGACTTTACAATCTTCTTTGAGAGAAAGTCGCTATGCTTCGAATTAAAAATGATCCTATTACGGTTAATGTATCCGGTCCCGTTTTTTGCGCTCGAGGAACCATATTCATAATGGATAGCGGTGATCGAGGGATCATAAATAACGTCATAACCTGATTTCCAGACATTTACACAATAATCGGTCTCTTCATAATAAGCTGGAATATAATCTTCATCGAAACCACCGATCTTTCGGAACAACTCTGTTCTTGTAAAAAGGGCTGCTCCAGAGCAGAAATCGACACGACGCACAAAATTCGCTTCCGGAGCATCCGGACTGGCGCCTCGCATATAACCTGCAACACTTCCGTCGCGATAAATGATCGCACCTGCTTCCTGTAACAAGCCGTTTGTCCGGATCAGCTTTCCGCCAATCACTCCGACTTCTGGATCGCGACGGAACCGATTGATAGCAGCCTCGATACTCCCCAATAAGATTTCGGTATCATTGTTCAAAAAAAGAACATACGGCGCACGTATCTGCTGAACTGCGGCATTGCAGGCACGGATAAAAGCGACGTTACCTTCAAAACGCAGAATTGTTGCGCCATGAACATAGTGCTCTATATGACAGGTCTCATCGTCTGATCCGCTGTCAGCAATAATCAGTTGTATTTCATGCCTGTAAGAGGCTCTCAAAGCTGTCAACGCATTTAGCGTCATATCAAAATTATTATGCAACACCACGACGACACTGATATCAGGGTGCTGAAATGAAAAATCCAACTTCGATCGGGCTGCATTGATCGCCAAAGAGGTACTTTTTTTTTCAAAAGCAAATTTCGTTTTTACTTCGGTATTTTCTAAAATTTCGTCAACTTCAGGAACTTTTCCGTCAAATTGGCACCATCCTACAAAGACGTTTGGAATACGGCCATTGAAGAGGAGCTTCTGAATATAAGGCTCGTGATAGAACCGTTCCAGGTCGATGTCCGGATGGGGGCGGCGGCGTTCCTGAATGCCGTAAAGTAGGAAGTGTTGATATCCATTAAAAAACCGTCCGGATTTGATAGGCTCTACAAGATCCGGATTTGATTCGACATAAAATTTCTCTGAAAAGAATCGCGAAGGGCTATACTTCTTGCAGTCTGTCTCTGTTAAATATTGATGAAGGAGAGAGTGCCATTTCCCGCTTTTTAAACGGGGAAAAATTTCTGGATAGGTCTTGGCATACCAGTTCCGATCAAAATAAAGATTATCAAAATCTCTCTTGGGATTTTGGATATAATTATAGAACGGTTGTTTGACATCCCCATCTGCTAGAGACTTGAGATACTCAAGAGGATCAAAAAACCAGGACCCGCTACGAAATTCCTGGTCACCATACTGGATGTAATGATCATAGCCATTGGAAAAAACGGTCTCGTTAACGAGCGCACGAGCGACATCTGAGTATCTTTTAAGATAATATTCTTCACAGAATAACCAATGGGGATCCCGATCCTTATATCCGATTTTTCGATAATGATCGAAACCGGAAATAAACTCTCCTTGATTAATCGCATTACGAACGTCACCATAACGCTGGACGTAATAAGATTCATCAAAATAGGGATTGGGCTGATAGCCACATTTTCCAGCCAAAAGTAGAACTTCCTCAGGATCAAAGTCGACCTGATCCTTGAAAATTTCTTCGATCTCAGGATAGGTTTTTTTCATCCAGGAAAAATCTATATATTCCCAAGACTGTTTTGTGTTACCCACTGAACTTTCCAGTAAAATTGAATTCATTTGTATTCTTGAATTTTGGGATGTCCTGGGTGACGATACTTCATTATGATCTCTAGATCGTAATGGGATTTATGCGCCTCAGTGGCCGTCCGGGACACGCCATGGACCCGATAACGACAAAGAATTTCCGGCAAAAATACCATATCGATCCCGTGATCGATAAATTTGAGCCAGAAATCATAGTCCTCCCATCCTTCTTCAATATGGGAAAAGCCGCCTACCTGAGCCCAGGCAGACTTCTTCATCATCGCCATGATGTCGACATAGTTATGGAGGTACATTCGTTCAACGTCCCACAAATCAGCACTTCCGATTTGGTTACGGTCACCGAATTCGACAATCTGGCAATAAACACCCTGCGCATCAGATCTTTGCAAACAATCATGTAATTTAGCAATGGCTGTGGTCATGATTGTATTATCAGCATCCATTATAAAAATTGTATCAGATGGACAATACTCGATGGCTGTATTACGTGACGCTGATGGTCCCTGATTAATAATATTTTTCAGTAACTTGATTGAAAAAAATCTGTCTTTATTTTCTTCCATCCACTCCAAAATCTTTTTTACAGATGAGTCCTTGCGGGAATCATCATCGATCACAACAAGGCTCAAGGTTTTATGGGTTTGATTTAAAATAGAATTAAGACACTCTGTGACGTATTCTTCATAATTATAGTTTGTAACTATAACAGAGACATGGCCTGCATTATCAATCAAGTCATCTGCACTATGACTGAATAGAATTTCCGGGGCAGGCTTCCAGGCTTTATCAAGCATTTTCGAGACTTTCTTTCCAGACGCGCCCAATGAAATTGAAAATATCATTAAACTTTGATTTTTGTAACTTCTTATCCTTGAAAAGATTTAGGCACGAAGTTTGTACTTCCTGCATTTTTTTCTGTCCGTCTGTCGTATCAAGAAGCCATGAAATGAGATGTGGCATATGTCGGGGAGTTTCTGTGAGAAAATGGACCCCTTCCTCATAGAGAGGCGTTGGCAGACATTCCTCGCTTACAACAACCGCTCCTCGCGCGGCCCCTTGTTTTATAATGCGGTGCCACTCAAAGTAGGGATCATCATTACGATGAATATTCAGGCATATTTTGCTGTTTTCAGCGACGTAGAACGGCATACGCCCTAATATTTCATTCACGCCTTCCATACGAATGGGACCGTGGGGTTTGCGATAGTATAAAAAGCACTCACGCAAAGCGAAAAAATCGACATTGCGTGAGAAAAATTTCTCTCGTTTGGCTGAGGCATTTCCGAAAAAACTGACATCAAGCGCGCGTTCTGAAATCGGGCGCAGAACTGATTTGGGGACATCAAGTTTTGCACTATCAGGTAGAACACGGAAAAATGCATGCGCACGATCCCGGTCTAAAATTTTCGTCGCAGCCGGACTGGGGATCGGATCAAAATGGAATGCAGGAAGTCCGATAGACTCGAACAACTCGATATTCTGGTACAGAAAATCAATAACGCCTGCAGACATCAGGAGATAGATAAGGCCTCGTGTGAACCATGCCGTTTGAGATTGCTCAGTGTTGAGCATAAGAGAAGATTTAAGAATATCCTCTCGTTCCCAATGCTTGCTTCCGTCAAGAAAGAAAAATTCATGAGGGGCGCAGAAAATACAGAGGTCCGGCTTAGCACTCAGAGGGGTTTTTTCTGTTTCAAGTGAAACCTGAAAATCTCCTCCCTTCAAGCAATCAAGAAGATCTTCTGCAATTTCTTTGATAAAACAGTTGCCCTCAGTATGATAAAAAATACCTATCGACTTTGGTAAAGGAAGATCTTTTTCCCGATGAGCTGTCAGGTAATATTTTAGAGACTCCTTTGATTTCTGCCCTAAAATTTTCGCGATACGCAGTTTGGAAAGAAGGGTACGTCCTTCAGGAATGCCATAAAGGATCGCATGCTGATGTGGCAGCAGCTCCGAACTCGAGACATCCCCATTCAAAGAAAGATAATCTTTCTCCGAAAAAAGGGGAAATTCTGCCAATCTATGTGTAACACGAGCCAGAATCTCATAACTAAAATTCTTTAAAAGCCCTTTATCAAGAAAATCCAATTCGCGATTATTTTTTAAATAATGAATAAATGGGGCTTCCCCAGGTCCAATATCCTTCCTGAAGGCGTCAATATATTTTTCATTATTATATTTTTTGTTGGGGCTTCTGTTTAATTCATGTATCCCGTATTTAATGTAATGTACAAGAGGAGGAATATCTATATTTCCTAAGTCAGGATTGCTTTCAATATAATACTCTTCATCAAATAAATTATAATGCACAATAAGGTTATACAGATAAACTTCTTGGGGAGTCAGGAAATCCTTGGAGGACTCTGGCCTGTAACAGTTGCGTGAAAGAAGATCGAGAAAAGGATGACCTTCTATCTCCCCGAGAGAAAAATCAGAAATATACTGTTGAGCATCAAATTCCGGATACGGCTTTCTCTGATCTTCATTCAATCCATAATGGACATAGTGAACAATGGGATCAATTCCATTTTCAGCAACATCCTTATTATCTGAAATATATCCTTTCTCATCAAATAAACCTGATTCTCTTATTTCAGCAATGAGCTTATCTGGATCAGAGAGCAAAGGAGAACCTTCCACGAAAATTCATTTTAAAACTGAGAAGAAAATCTTAATCACAAAAAAAGGATGAAGTCGATATCATCTCTGGCGAAGAAACTGTTTCGAAGGGTCCGGGATATCCTCCTCACAAAACGTGATTCAGTAATTTGTGTGCGGCACCGGATATTCATCAAGCATCAGATGACGGATCGGTACGCCTCAGCAAGATCTGATTGTACCCATGAGCAACACTCATATCCCGTATGGGATATAGGTGGAGGGTTCTAAAAACCTCTTGGTATTGAGGCCTACGCTGTGATTCCATTTTTCTGGTTCTGGTTGGAGGAATGGCGCTATGAAACAGGCGGGATTTTTTGACGTTGAAGAGCGGCTTGCTCGGTTAAGCGGTCTTGGCGACCAGCTGGAGGGTTCGAAAAACCCGCTGGTTTTGAAACCAACTCTGTGATTCCATTCGTCCGGTTCTGACTGAGGGAATAGCGCTATGAAGCAGTCTGGTTTCTTTGACGTTGAAGAGCGGCTTGCCCGATTGAGCGGGCTTGGCGATCAGCTGGAGGGTTCGAAAAACCCTTGGCTCTGAGCTGTTCTGTGTGATTCCATTTCTTCGGCGTTGATTGGGGATGGTGGAAGATGAAGCAGCCTGGTTTCTTTGATGTTGAAGAGAGGCTTGCCCGGCTGAGCGGGCTGGGTGATCAGCTCGAAGCGTTTTCCCGGACTGTGGATTTTGAAGTGTTCCGCCCTGATCTGGAGCTGGCTCTGGCCTATTCGGACAGGATCAAAGGCGGCCGTCCCCCGTTCGATCCGGTGCTGATGTTCAAGATCTTAGTCATCCAGACGCTGAACAATCTCTCCGACGAGCGAACGGAATATCTGATCAACGACCGCCTGTCGTTCATGCGCTTTCTGGGATTGGGGCTGTCGGATCGGGTGCCGGATGCCAAAACGGTCTGGCTGTTTCGCGAGCGTCTGACCCAGGCGGGAGCGATCGAGGGTCTGTTCAATCGCTTTGATACAATCCTGCGCAGCGCTGGTTATCTGCCGATGTCAGGCCAGATCCTGGATGCCACACTGGTGGCGGCTCCAAAGCAGCGGAACTCCAACGCAGAAAAAGCGGATCTTCGGGCAGGACGTATTCCCGAAGACTGGCAGGACAAACCGGCAAAGCTGTCGCACAAGGACCGTCATGCGCGCTGGACGCTGAAGTTCACGAAGGCAAAGCGGCAGGATGATGGAACCATGCCATCCAGTGACCTCCCCATCCCGTTCTTTGGCTATAAATCGCACATTTCTATCGATCGGAAATACCCGTTCATCCGGAAATGGAAAACAACGCATGCCGCCGCCAGCGATGGGGCACGATTGAGAGAAGGCCTGCTGGATAAAACCAATACGGCCTCAAGCGTTTGGGCTGATACAGCCTATCGCTCGAAAGCGAATGAGGACTTCATGGACAAAGAGGGTTTTGTCTCAAAGGTTCACAGAAAAAAGCCGCATCTCAAGCCTATGCCCCGACATATCCAGAAATCGAATGCTGGAAAGTCGGTCATCCGATCGCGTGTCGAGCACGTCTTTGCTGACCAGAAATCCCAGACGGGACTGTTCATCCGAACTGTCGGCATCACCCGGGCCGTTATGAGGATCGGGCTGGCCAATATCGTCTATAATATGCGCCGTTTTCTCTTCCTGGAGCGGATGAACGCGAGCGCGTAGTCATCCAGCGGGAGGGCAGTCCCCGATCTGTTCAAAACGCAGATCAAAAGCTCCCCCAAAAACCGTCAATCAAATCGCCAAAAGCCTGAAATCACGAGCCAGGCGCATCAACCAACGGTTCTTCGATCCCTCCAGCTCGAAGCGTTTTCCCGGACTGTGGATTTTGAAGTCTTCCGCCCTGATCTGGAGCAGGCTTTGGCGTATTCAGACGGCAGTAAAGGCGGGCGTCCGCCGTTTGATCCGGTACTGATGTTCAAGATCCTGATGATCCAGACGCTGAACAATTTGTCTGATGAGCGGACAGAGTATCTGATCAATGACCGCCTGTCGTTCATGCGTTTCCTTGGCCTGGGGCTGTCGGACCGTGTGCCGGATGCCAAAACGGTCTGGCTGTTCCGTGAACGCCTGACCCAGGCGGGAGCCATTGAAAGACTGTTTGGCCGGTTTGATGCAACTCTGCGGAACGCCGGTTATCTCCCGATGTCCGGCCAGATCCTGGATGCCACACTGGTGGCTGCTCCCAAGCAACGCAATACGAAGGCTGAGAAAGCCGATCTTCGGGAAGGGCGTATTCCTGAAGACTGGCAGGACAAACCCGCAAAGCTGTCGCACAAGGACCGTCATGCGCGCTGGACACTGAAGTTCACCAAAGCAAAGCGGCAGGATGATGGAACCATGCCCTCCAGCGATCTCGCCATCCCGTTCTTTGGCTATAAATCGCACATTTCCATCGATCGGAAATTCCGGTTCATCCGAAAATGGAAGACGACGGATGCCGCCGCCAGTGATGGTGCGCGATTGAGAGAAGGGCTGCTGGATAAAACCAATACGGCCTCAAGCGTTTGGGCCGACACGGCGTACCGCTCCAAAGCCAACGAAGACTTCATGGAAAAGCAGGGTTTTGTCTCAAAGGTTCACAGAAAAAAGCCGCATCTCAAGCCTATGCCCCGACATATCCAGAAATCGAATGCTGGAAAGTCCGTGATCCGCTCGCGTGTCGAGCATGTCTTTGCCGATCAGAAATCGCAAATGGGTTTGTTCGTCCGAACTATCGGTATCACCCGGGCCACCATGAGGATCGGCCTGGCCAATATCGTCTACAATATGCGCCGCCTCCTCTTCCTCGAAAGATTGAACGCGAGCGCATAGCCATCCAGCGGAGGACAACTCCCAATCTGCTCAAAACGCAGACCGGAGGCCATCGCAAAAACCGTCAATCAAATCGCCAAAACCCAGAAATTACCGGCCAAGCACATCAATCAGGGGTTCTTCGATCCCTCCATCTATGTCATAAGATTAAAGGTGTATTCTGAAGCGCGTAATGGTTTCTAAACAATTTAGTATAATCATCGACATCACTATATATAAGTCCGGATTGGTATGAATCAAAAAACCTATGACTAAATTTATCGAGCATATTGCTTATTGTCATTGTATAAACATATGGTCCTGTAACACGAAGGACGGAAAGCTTTCCACTTCCATAATAATCTTCTCTATAACGCCCTATTCGGGCTAAAACATTATTAATAACTGCCTCTAAAAATGGATGTCCATTTTCAGCAATTATATTCCATTGCTGATACTCACCCCCATCAATAGATGAAACTTCAGGACCAAGACCGCATCCGTCAAAAATTTCACCCCGCTTATTTCTCCACTGAGAAATAAGGTAATGATCATTAGCATCAACAAAAGAGTCAAATGCATTATTCGTACTTGATTTAATATCCAAGTAGGCGCCACCCATCTTATAAATACAAAGATAACGAAATAAATCTGCGCGAGCGGCTCCATAAAGACGATTTATTTTCAAATACTCTTCTAGTATACCCCACCCGTAATAAGTGTATATAAAATCAAGGCGGTCTTGCGCATTCCAATAAATATATTCCCAGGTAGGGTTTAATTTTCTTAACTTCTCTACAGACCGCATAAATTCGGCTGGAATATTTTTCTCGTCATGTGTCTGATGGATAATTTTATTTATATGAAAAGTTTTTCTCATTCTCGGAAAAGAAATTGGCGTTTTCTTTAAAAGAGCATAATCATTCATCGCTTTAATAGTAAATCGCTCCATCTCGAGACAATGCTGACGCCACCCTATGGCGCCCCCAATATCCGAACAAAGAAATCCATCATTATTTCGTAAGAAAAAATACCCATTCTCTTTAATGATAGAAATATCAGAATATTCTAAAAAATTATTTGGGAATTTTACAATATTTCCATTTGAATCGCAAAATAAATTAGGTTCTATTTCTTCTGGAAAGGCGTGATATAGCTTTCCATCTCTAGAAACAGAAAGAACCGTACCAAAATAAGAAACAAAGACATGTAGCATATTTTTCTCCATAAATAATTTTTGTTGATTGAATAATTTCAATCAACAAAAGTCCTTAATTACATTTTTAACTCGATTGATATCTACGTACCACCCATTATTTTCACCGTCCTCAAAGAAGAGCATTGAGTGATATTTTACACCTGCTATTTGTGCAAACCGCAGTGGACCAACGTTCAGATAGCTGGCTTGGATAAGCTCAATAAGGATCGTGTCATTTTGCGCGAAGAACATATTCGAGACCCCGGCTCCATGCCCAGCAACCACAAGCCTTGCTGTACGGAAGACCTCAATTTGTTCTGATACAGACCTACCTGCAGCGACATAAATTTCAAATCCGAAGCTCTGCAAGCATTTTATCAGCTCAGCCTCATTAAGAATCGGTCGCGCTCCTGTATCTTGGCGAGATATGTAAACAAGACGAGTAGGGGGAGCGACTGAAAAAAGCCCGACCGCCTTCAAAAGGCGTTCCTGAAGAGAAACACGTTCAGCTATCAGACAAGGCTGGGGTGTTGATCTTCCGATGAGGTGACCGCAATATAATGCGTTGTCTGCCGTGATATATTCGTCACGATCAAGCTCAATAATCTCGACCTTTTTATCTTTACCGAAAATTATATCAAAATATTCTTTCCTGAATTTGTTTGTCTTTCCCGTAATTATTGTTACCTTCTCAAATTCCCGTTCTAACAGAATATCATAACATAAAAGCGCTGCACTTAATGCCTCCGCCATAAAATGGTAATAATTGTCATATAAATGGTTAAAACCTACTATCGCGACACCAGATATATGTCGTTTTAAATGGGACTTCTGTAGTCCAGACCAAATTGGTTGGTACATAGACGTATATAAATACGGTATCAGATACTCTGAGCCCCCAACAGGAGCGCCGTCAGAAAAAATAAATCCGGATCCACCAACGATACAGCGGGGGAGTTCATTAACAGACAAATCAAGCCATTCCGACTTGCACAAATCATACCAATTTCTTAAAATTTCTTGCTTTCGAGGCTCCGCATATACGTCCGCTTCCTCGATTACCTGTGCAGAATGAATTGTACGCCCCCCCAACAGCTTAGAGCGGTCTAATGGCGTCTTGTAAAGTTCCTTACCAAGGTCATTTGCACTTCGAAATCCCTCGAATAGAAGAGCGCCAGCTTTTGCATGTGGTTGAATCGTCTGCAATTCAATCAGTTCCAGATCGACATCAGGAGCAAAAAACGGCGCATTAAATCCCTTTAATACGAAAGCAGACATCTCAAATACGGGACGATCAAAAGTATAATTTTTGCGATGTACTAACTCTGAATAATCAACATTGTGTGGCCAACTTTTCGGCACAATCCATGGCACGCGAATATCAAATGCTGCCTCTCCGCCATAGTGCTCAACGCGGTAGGTGCCTATATTTCTACCAATGTTTGCCAAAAACTTTAAATCAATTTTGTCAAGGAAATAATTTTCAACATAGTTGTCATGATGACTTTTATAGCCAAGGTTATCCAGATAACTCTTAGAGTAGGAACTTGGCTCTACAAACATTGCAACCGGGAAAAATTTGCATATTTTTTCAAGGAAATTAGCTACATCGTTCTCTTTTTCCATATGAGTCAACACAAGCGCGCTCAGGAAAATTTTAGAATCAAAATGTTCCAAAGCCTCATCCAAGGTCTCGACTTCCACAACGTCATACATGGAAATAAGTCGCGGGATGAGCGCCATGACATTATAGTTTGTTTTAAGAAGAACAATTTTCTCTTTTATTTCTATTTCTTTAATTTTATATTCAGTAGACACTAAAGATATCTCCTTTTCTGGGTGCGTAAAGTTAGAGAATACCATTTCTGCTACAAGCCCATTATCCTCCCTTATCTCAAGAGATTTCCATGTAATCACACCTTCTTTATTCATTATAATAATTGATCCATGGTGTTCATTCCAATACTTCTTGTCGGAATGATCAGTGCCTTCTATTAGGCCAGTGTTTCCAAAAAATATTTTGTCTGATAAACTATTTTCTATCATTGTTTCCAAATAAAACTCTCTACCTTTTAAGTGGTTGCGCAAGCAAAAATTAGATATTTCTGATTTTTCCATTTTTGGTGTTCCATAAATTCTGTGTTTTTAATGGGGATAATATTTTTAACCTATTGAAAATAACATTGGGTACTTCCCTTCATCTTGATTTTCATACATTATTTATTAAATGCGTCCAGATAGTCTTGCCATTGTAAACACGATCGACAACATCGCGAAAGCCCTACTGGGGGCTTTTTGCAAGATTCAGTCTGTAGCTGAAGAGTTCGAAGAACTATTGATTGATGTGTCTAGCCAGAACAAGACGGTTGCGGCAAGGCAGACTGCCGAGAAGAAGACGGTCGGGCATCTGTCATAGCGTGTTGCGACCCGTCTCCAGTCCTTGAGCCTGCCGAACATGGAGGGTTCGAAAAACCTTTGATTGACTTCTCTTGTGCCTGATTTCAGGTTTTTAGCGTGTTGACTGCTGCTTCCCTGGTCTAACTTTTACTCTGGGTTTTGAGCAGAGCGATGGTTTCCTGCTCTGGATTGCTACGCGGCGGCGTTAATCCGCTCCAAGAGGAGAAAGCGGCGCATATTATAGACGATATTGGCCAGCCCGACCCTCATGGTGGCCCGCGTTATGCCTACGGTTCGGACGAACAGCCCCGTCTGTGATTTCTGATCGGCAAAGACATGCTCGACACGCGACCGGATAACGGACTTTCCTGCGTTGGATCTCTGGATATGGCGTGGCATTGGCTTGAGATGCGGCTTTTTCCTGTGAACCTTCGAGACAAAGCCCTGCTTTTCCATGAAGTCCTCATTGGCTTTTGAGCGGTAGGCTGTGTCTGCCCAGACCGTTGAAGCTGTATTGCTTTTATCAAGCAGGCCCTCCCTCAATCGCGCGCCATCACTGGCGGCGGCATCTGTCGTCTTCCATTTGCGGATCAGCCGAAATTTCCGGTCGATGGAGATGTGCGATTTATAGCCAAAGAACGGGATGGCCAGATCTGTTGCAGGGATACTCCCGTCCTCCTGTCGCTTCGCTTTCGTGAACTTCAGGGTCCAGCGCGCATGCCTGTCCTTGTGGGACAGCTTTGACGGCTTGTCCTGCCAGTCCTGAGGGATCCGTCCTTCACGCAGATCCGCCTTCTCCGCATTGGTATTGCGCTGCTTCGGAGCCGCTACCAGCGTGGCATCCAGGATCTGGCCTGACATCGGCAGATAACCAGCGTTACGCAGGGTTGCGTCAAAGCGATTGAACAGACCACCAATCGCACCAGCCTGGGTCAGACGCTCTCGAAACAGCCATACCGTTCTGGCATCAGGTACACGGTCCGACAGCCCCAGACCTAAAAAGCGCATGAAGGAGAGACGGTCGTTGATCAGGTATTCCGTCCGTTCATCGGACAGATTGTTGAGTGTCTGGATCACCAGGATCTTGAACATCAGCACCGGATCAAACGGTGGACGCCCGCCTTTGCTCCCGTCTGAATAGGCCAGTGCTTTGTCCAGTTCCGGGCGGAACACCTCAAAATCCACAGTCCGGGAAAACGCTTCGAGCTGGTCGCCAAGCCCGCTCAATCGGGCAAGCCGCTCTTCAGCGTCAAAGAAACCAGACTGCTTCATAGCGCTATTCCCTCAATCAACGCAGAAGAAATGGAATCACAGAGAAAGCCGCAAAACCAGAGGGTTTTTCGAACCCTCCAGGTCCGTCCTGATGGCGTCGGCATCATAGCCCTTGTCAGCCAGCAGCGCCTTTGGGCTCGTTCCGGCTTCGCTCCAGCGTCGGAACCGGAGGTAAATTGTGTTCCCGTTCCCGTATTTTGGCGGAACATCGCTCCATGGCGTGCTGCAGCGGAGGCTGCCAAACTATGCCATTAATAATTGAGCAATTATGCTCCGGGCGCCGTCCGCGTCCCCGGTTCGCCGCATCAATCGGCAGCAAGCCCTTCACAACACGCCACACCGCCTCACTCAGATCACCTCGGCTCAACCCGCCTCCAAAAGGAAGCCTTGAATCACCCCCTGCGCGCTGCGTCAACCAATTCATCCATGCCGCCTAGAGCGCTATCCAAGATCAGGCTTCTCTCGAAAGCTCTTCCTTTATAAGGTCCATGCAACTCATTCGAGCAATTCCCTCGTCCCACCCGCGCACACACCCCCCAAAGTGCATAGGGTTCTTGTCGTACCAATCTCCGTGATAGATAATATTGTCTATGTATACGCCACTAATTTGTTCTACGCACCCGAGTGTGTTTTCTCTTACTGACAAGAGAGCAAATCTTAAGTAGCGCTCATACGACTTGCGGGCTTGTAAAATTATCTTGCTAATTACCTCTTGTGACTGAGATATTCTGAATTGATATTCTAAGAGTGTAGACCTGCTCCCCTCCCCATTCAACGCCTCTCCATGTATTATGAACACGGGATCTTTCTTATTAATTATTGATTGATTCATTCTATTGCTTAAATATAGATATTTACTTTTTACATTCTCGATGTCATCTCTCCAGTTTTTCTTGATATAACCGTCTGAATTTCGTTCAAAAGCATGATGTAAAATTAAGCCGCTTGGCCTGTGGATCACACTATCATGATGGCCTAGCGGTATTAGTTCTAGGTAGTCCCCAAAGTTATCATCCACAAAATGGAACTTACGCTCAAAAAGATAAAGAAGAGAACTATATGAAGTTATAAAGTTATCTAAAAGGCCCGTTTCCTTCTGCACACCAACCCGCTTAAGATTGAAGGCGAGCGTACAGTTTGTGCCAAGCGGAAAATAGGTAGTCATGGTCGGTCCATATTTATATAACGTATACGCCAATGTATACACAGGAAACGAATTAAGTAAAGGTTTATGGTCCGCATTGTTGATTTTCATCAAAAAAAAGACCTGAGAGAAGTATAAATTGGAGAATTTGAAAAACCCCGTGGCTCTGAACTGTTGGCTGTGATTCCATCCCTGGTGTGATGACGGGAGGATGGATGATAGAGGTGGAGGGATCGAAGAACCGTTGGTTGATGCGCCTGGCTCGTGATTTCAGGCTTTTGGCGATTTGATTGACGGTTTTTGGGGGAGCTTTTGATCTGCGTTTTGAGCAGATCGGGGACTGCTCTCCCGCTGGATGACTATGCGCTCGCGTTCAATCTTTCGAGGAAGAGGAAGCGGCGCATGTTGTAGACGATATTGGCCAGCCCGATCCTCATGGTGGCCCGGGTGATACCGACAGTTCGGATGAACAATCCCGTCTGTGATTTCTGGTCGGCAAAGACGTGCTCGACGCGCGATCGGATCACGGACTTTCCAGCATTCGATTTCTGGATATGTCGGGGCATAGGCTTGAGATGCGGCTTTTTTCTGTGAACCTTCGAGACAAAGCCCTGCTCCTCCATGAAGTCCTCATTCGCTTTTGAGCGATAGGCCGTGTCAGCCCAGACCGTTGAGGCCGTATTGGTTTTATCCAGCAGCCCCTCTCTCAATCGCGCGCCATCACTGGCGGCGGCATGCGTTGTTTTCCATTTCCGGATGAACCGGTATTTCCGATCGATGGAAACATGCGATTTATAGCCAAAGAACGGGATGGCGAGATCGCTGGAGGGCATGGTTCCATCATCCTGCCGCTTCGCCTTCGTGAACTTCAGTGTCCAGCGCGCATGACGATCCTTGTGCGACAGCTTTGCGGGCTTGTCCTGCCAGTCTTCAGGAATACGTCCTTCCCGAAGATCGGCTTTCTCTGCGTTGGTGTTCCGCTGCTTTGGAGCAGCTACCAGTGTGGCATCCAGGATCTGGCCTGACATCGGTAAATACCCGGCGTTGCGCAGGGTCGCATCAAAGCGGTTGAACAGCCCTTCGATCGCACCCGCCTGGGTCAGACGCTCGCGGAACAGCCAGACCGTTTTGGCATCCGGCACCCGATCCGAAAGTCCCAGACCAAGGAAACGCATAAAGGAGAGGCGATCGTTGATCAGATATTCCGTCCGCTCATCAGACAAATTGTTGAGCGTCTGGATCACCAGAATTTTGAACATCAGCACCGGATCAAATGGCGGTCGTCCGCCTTTGCTTCCGTCAGAATACGCCAGAGCCTTCTCCAGGTCAGGGCGGAAGACTTCAAAATCCACAGTCCGGGAAAAGGCCTCCAGCTGATCACCAAGCCCGCTCAAGCGGGCAAGCCGTTCTTCAACATCAAAGAAACCCGGCTGCTTCATCTTTCATCATCCCCAATCAACTAAGGGGAAATGGAATCACAGAGCAGACCTCAATACCAGGGGGTTTTTCGAACCCTCCAGGTTTATCATGTCTGACAATAGTTGCTTTCGATGGGTCTGCTTTGAACTCTTTTGCATATGTTTTGACTAACGAAAAAAGCTGCTCATCAGTCATGTCTTCATATGATGATACTTTTATGTGCCTGACAGCATACTGAGAACCAACCGCTTTTGCTCTGCCAAGCTCTGCTCTAACGTCAAATTCTGAGCCCTGAAGAACTGTAATCTGCTCATTGTCAGAACCATGAAAGACATGCCTACAGGTGGAAGATATTCCCTGCGATGATGTCTTCATTCGTGCTGACTTCACTATCATGAAGTCATCTCCTGATAGTCGCAATCATGCTATCAATCTGAGCCAAGATTTTCAGGCATTGCTTCATGTTTGCATTGGCATCATTGAACCCTTCTCCGCTGTTCAATGCCTTTGCAATCTGATTCACATTATTCCCTATACGAGCAACTTCTTCACGAGTGTTTTTTAATTCCGTGATTAACGAAATCTTTTCAGATTGAAGCATGGGAGCGGAATTCATTAGGCTCAGGACCCATTGATATGATTGCGGAAATCTGATTCAGCCTCTGTGAGGAGACTGAAGATGAGTGACCTGTATTGGTTGACGGAGGAGCAGATGGATCGTCTGCGGCCCTTTTTCCCGAAGAGCCATGGCAAACCTCGCGTTGATGATCGTCGTGTGTTGAGCGGGATCATTTTCGTGAACAGAAATGGTCTGCGCTGGCGTGATGCGCCCCGGGAATACGGTCCACACAAGACGCTCTACAACCGCTGGAAGCGCTGGAGCGCTATGGGGGTATTCATCCGCATGATGGAGGGACTGGCTACTGGCAAGGCAGAGCCTCAGACAATCATGATTGATGCGACCTATCTCAAGGCACATCGCACGGCTTCGAGCCTGCGGTTAAAAAGGGGGCTCAGGCCGTTTGATCGGGCGGACCAAAGGCGGGATGAATACGAAGCTGCATGCTGTCACCGACCGGAACGGACGTCCGCTCGACTTCTTCATGACAGCAGGTCAGATCAGTGATTATACTGGTGCCGCTGCCCTTCTGGACAGTCTGCCACCAGCCGAATGGATGCTGGCAGACCGGGGCTATGACGCTGACTGGTTCAGAGAGGCCCTGGAGGAGAAAGGGATCAAACCCTGTATTCCTGGTCGAAAATCTCGTGCAAAACCGGTCAAATACGACAAACGGAAATACAAAAGACGCCACCGTATCGAGATCATGTTCGGCAGGCTCAAGGACTGGAGACGGGTCGCAACACGCTATGACAGATGCCCGACCGTCTTCTTCTCGGCAGTCTGCCTCGCCGCAACCGTCTTGTTCTGGCTATGAGTCCTGAGCCTAGGCAGAACAACGTTCTGCCCTGCTCAGTACAAGCCTGAACAGGCTTGTATGTGTTTGATGATATCAAATTATGTGAATAACAAAAACTTTTATCAAAGTTTTGGATAGGAGACTGTATTATGTCTGACACTGATAATAATGATGCTTCCGATGTAGTCTCTGAACCCATAAAAAAGAGAGGAAGACCTACAAAGCATGGGAAAGCCATGTCTAATCTTGAACGTCAGAAAAAACGACAAGCCTTAACCAATGGCGTGTTTAATGCCGTTGTAGATATATCATCAACAATAAAATCTGGATTGGGATATTCGGAAAGATTTGATAGAGACAATTTCACGTTCGATTATGCAATTGAATCCGATATTAACGTGAATAACATAATATCTTTATTACCTACTGACTTACAAGAAGAATTTAAATCAAGAGTTAGAACCAATCTCGCTAAAAAGTACTTTTTAAGAGATTTGAACGTCTATAAAAATCTGATCAAAGAAAATAAACCTTTACACGAGTTCGGGGAAAGATTTCAACGTATCTATATATGGGAGATAGTTCATGGAGCAATGCATATGCTTCATAAATATGATAATCCGACAAAAAGGACGCTTGAAGCTATTCCTTTTTTGTTGGATTTCAATAATGCCCATGAGCAAAAATATGTAGATGCATACATTAAATATCGCTTGATATATGGGAATTACTGGAATGGTATCTCACGTATTTCATTGGAAAAGAAAGAAGAAAATAAAGAATACTCTCATTCAGAAAAATCTCATATCACAAGAATGGCGAATATGAGAAAAGATATTATTGATTTCGAAAAATCCAATAGAAGTAAAATTATCAAGTATGGTAACGCATTAGATAACGATATTTTTTATGAGCAGATTTTACATGATGTGATGATGCTCGATGATGACGCTTTAAAAACCCGACATAAAGAAATTAAGAATATTGTTAGTCACAAAAAAGATATAGTGCCCGAAGCACCTGGAGGGATCGAAGAACCGTTGGTTGATGCGCCTGGCTCGTGATTTCAGGCTTTTGGCGATTTGATTGACGGTTTTTGGGGGAGCTTTTGATCTGCGTTTTGAGCAGATCGGGGACTGCTCTCCCGCTGGATGACTATGCGCTCGCGTTCAATCTTTCGAGGAAGAGGAAGCGGCGCATGTTGTAGACGATATTGGCCAGCCCGATCCTCATGGTGGCCCGGGTGATACCGACAGTTCGGATGAACAATCCCGTCTGTGATTTCTGGTCGGCAAAGACGTGCTCGACGCGCGATCGGATCACGGACTTTCCAGCATTCGATTTCTGGATATGTCGGGGCATAGGCTTGAGATGCGGCTTTTTTCTGTGAACCTTTGAGACAAAACCCTCTTTGTCCATGAAGTCCTCATTCGCTTTCGAGCGATAAGCTGTATCAGCCCAAACGCTTGAGGCCGTATTGGTTTTATCTAACAGCCCCTCTCTCAATCGCGCACCATCACTGGCGGCGGCATCCGTCGTCTTCCATTTTCGGATGAACCGAAACTTCCGGTCGATGGACACGTGGGATTTGTAGCCAAAGAACGGGATGGCGAGATCGCTCGACGGTATGGTTCCATCGTCCTGCCGCTTCGCCTTCGTGAACTTCAGTGTCCATCGTGCATGACGATCCTTATGCGACATCTTTGCGGGCTTGTTCTGCCAGTCTTCTGGAATACGTCCTGCCCGGAGATCCGCTTTCTCAGCCTTCGTATTGCGCTGCTTTGGAGCAGCCACCAGTGTGGCATCCAGGATCTGGCCTGACATCGGTAAATACCCGGCGTTGCGCAGGGTCGCATCAAAGCGGTTGAACAGCCTTTCAATGGCACCCGCCTGGGTCAGACGCTCGCGGAACAGCCAGACCGTTTTGGCATCCGGCACCCGATCCGAAAGTCCCAGACCAAGGAAACGCATGAACGACAGGCGGTCATTGATCAGATACTCTGTCCGTTCATCAGACAAATTGTTCAACGTCTGGATGACCAGAATTTTGAACATCAGCACCGGATCAAACGGCGGACGTCCGCCTTTACTTCCGTCTGAATAGGCCAGAGCCAGCTCCAGATCAGGGCGGAACACCTCAAAATCCACAGTCCGGGAAAAGGCCTCCAGCTGATCGCCAAGCCCGCTCAGCCGAGCAAGCCGCTCTTCAACATCAAAGAAACCAGGCTGCTTCATCTTCCACCATCCCCAATCAACGCCGAAGAAATGGAATCACACAGAACAGCTCAGAGCCAAGGGTTTTTCGAACCCTCCACATAACGGGGCATCCTGTTTTCTGTGGGGGTCAACGGGGGAGGAACTCCCCCTTGCCAGCTGTCGCGTGATTACCCTTGGGTAGCCATGCGACACTGCTGGCTCAGGACAGAAGAACTCCCAAAAACAGGATAGCAATTCAGAAAATGAATTTCAGAAAACGACAGAAGAAAAATCAATAAAAGTGAAACTTACAGCTGCATTTAAAATGCAAAAGGATTGCGAATACTCGTCATATCGAAGATGGAAAGACCGTCCTGCATATCCTCTGACAAAACCATCTCGTGCCCGTTTTCAATGGCACAAGCCAAAATCATGCTGTCATAAGTCTGCAAGCCGTAACGACGCACAATCGCCCAGCCTCTCGCGTAAACGCTTGTCGTAAGGTCATGCACGGTGGTCAGACTTCTGATGTCAGAGACCAATTCCCCGATATCGTCTAAAGACAGCTTTGTCTTACGTCGCAGAGTGTTCGTCATCTCGTTGACAGACTGAACCGAGATATGACAATCCGATTGGCGTAGCAGGTCGACGGCAATACGCATTTTTTCTGCGTCCTGCTCCATGCAGGCATAGAGCAGAATATTGGTATCAAGAAAAACAGACATGCTCAGTCTTGAGGACGTTCGAAACGAAAATCTTTAGGCAGTTTACGGCCAATCGTTTTCAGAGACTGCAAAGCCTCTTCATGGCTTTTCAGGCGAGAAAAGACGGCTTCGACGTTGTCGCCTTCCTGCAAGCCAAGCTGGCGCACGATATGAGCGGGAATACGAACCGCAAGGCTGTTTCCCCATTTTGAAACCTGCATGACTCCCCCCCCTTTTTTGATAAACATTTATATATTTTGGATATCCATCACTCTGCAAGGAAAATCCACTCTCATAGAGAGGCTTGCCTTACCAGAATGTTTGCCAGAGAATGGGACCAGATTTGGTCATAGAAAGACTGGCGTCGGCGTTTTCGGCGTATTTTCAAAGGTTTGCGTGCGGGACGTGTCCCGCAACATTGGGTTCAAGTCCCGCAGCTCGCACCACATAACTGTCTGATTTCATTGCAAACATAAGGATATGACCCGCAGAATGCGGGTTGGTTCTCCAAAGCTCTTCTCCAGAATCGGAGAAGGTTCATGCTCAGACTGGTCGGTTCACGCTATCACTTCCGCCGCATCATTCCCTCGCCGCTCCGACCCGTGCTCGGCAAAAGCGAAATCTGGATTTCACTGGGAACCGCAGGCAAGTTAGAGGCTAGACGCCGTACGGCAGAGCTGCATGCCCAGACCACCGACCTTTTCCGAGCCTCCGCAGCCTGAGCCCTTCAGACAACTCCCAAGGTCTCCCCCTCTCAGAATGCGCCCGATACCAACCCAAGCTTGGTTACCTACATGCAGGAACGTGGGCTGCGGACTGCCAAAGATCTTTCCAATGTGCTGCTGGATGATCAGCGCGACATGCTCGCCTAGCAGGAGCGCATCCGACAAACCGACATCGAAGCGGCCGACCTGGTTGGCAAGGCCCAGTATTACGGAATCGTTCTGGACCATGCCCGTGACCTCAAGGTGGAGGGTTCGAAAAACCCTTGGCTCTGAGCTGTTCTGTGTGATTCCATTTCTTCGGCGTTGATTGGGGATGGTGGAAGATGAAGCAGCCTGGTTTCTTTGATGTTGAAGAGCGGCTTGCTCGGCTGAGCGGGCTTGGCGATCAGCTGGAGGCCTTTTCCCGGACTGTGGATTTTGAGGTGTTCCGCCCTGATCTGGAGCTGGCTCTGGCCTATTCAGACGGAAGTAAAGGCGGACGTCCGCCGTTTGATCCGGTGCTGATGTTCAAAATTCTGGTCATCCAGACGTTGAACAATTTGTCTGATGAACGGACAGAGTATCTGATCAATGACCGCCTGTCGTTCATGCGTTTCCTTGGTCTGGGACTTTCGGATCGGGTGCCGGATGCCAAAACGGTCTGGCTGTTCCGCGAGCGTCTGACCCAGGCGGGTGCCATTGAAAGGCTGTTCAACCGCTTTGATGCGACCCTGCGCAACGCCGGGTATTTACCGATGTCAGGCCAGATCCTGGATGCCACACTGGTGGCTGCTCCAAAGCAGCGCAATACGAAGGCTGAGAAAGCGGATCTCCGGGCAGGACGTATTCCAGAAGACTGGCAGAACAAGCCCGCAAAGATGTCGCATAAGGATCGTCATGCACGATGGACACTGAAGTTCACGAAGGCGAAGCGGCAGGACGATGGAACCATACCGTCGAGCGATCTCGCCATCCCGTTCTTTGGCTACAAATCCCACGTGTCCATCGACCGGAAGTTTCGGTTCATCCGAAAATGGAAGACGACGGATGCCGCCGCCAGTGATGGTGCGCGATTGAGAGAGGGGCTGTTAGAGGTGGTCCCCATTTTTCGGACAGGACGATAAGCTATCATCTGGCCTGAACGAGGACGGGTTTTATGGGCAAGGTTACGCGGAAGAGGTATGCGGCAGAGTTCAAGTCACGGGTTGCGCTGGAGGCGATCCGTGGGGAACTGACGCTGGCGGAACTGGCTTCGAAACATGGAGTGCATCAGACGATGATCGCACAGTGGAAACGGCAGGCGATCGAGGGGATGGCGGCGACCTTTTCCGGGAAGACGGTGGCTGAGCCGCCGGTCAGCCCTGCTGATGTGGAGAAACTGCACGCGAAGATCGGCCAGTTGCTGGTGGAACGGGATTTTTTGCGGGATGCCTCTGCTCGGTTGGGCGTGATCAGAGGCGGCAGATGATTGACCCGAAGAGAGCATGCCTGCCGATAATCCGGCAATGCACGCTACTGCAACTCAACCGGTCGGGCGTCTACTATCGGCCTGTGCCACAGAGCGAAGCCAATCTGGAGCTGATGCGGCTGATCGACGCCCAGTTCCTGGAAACGCCGTATTATGGCTCACGGCAGATGACATGGCATCTGCGCCGCCAGGGACATGAAGTGGGCCGCAAGCGGGTCCGGCGGATCATGGCGATCATGGGCCTGCGGGCGATCTACCAGAAGCCGCGCACGACCGTGCCCCATCCGGAGCATCGGAAATATCCATATCTGCTACGGGATCTGGTCATCAATCGGCCTGACCAGGTCTGGTGTTCCGATATCACATATATTCCCATGAAACGGGGATTTCTCTATCTCGTGGCGATCATGGACTGGTTCACGCGCAAGGTCCTGTCCTGGCGTCTGTCGAACACGATGGACGTGGAGTTCTGTATCGAGGCGCTACAGGATGCCCTCATGCGCTATGGCGCCCCGGACATTTTCAATACTGACCAGGGGTCGCAATTTACGACACCCCGTTTCAGCGGGATACTGGAAGAGCGTCAGATCCGCATCAGCATGGATGGGCGCGGTCGCTGGCTGGACAACGTGTTCATCGAGCGCCTGTGGCGGTCGCTGAAATACGAATGCGTCTACCTGTACGCGTTCGAGACCGGATCAGAGCTGAGGGCCGGGCTTGGCAGATGGATCGCCCATTATAACGAAAGGCGTCCGCATACGGCGCTGGCTGGACGAACGCCCGATGAGGCGTATCATAACGTGCCGACGCCATCTGGTCCGGGGTTAACCCCGGACCAGAGGGCCAACAGCAACGCCGTCAGAAGGGCGGCATAACGACAACCGGGTATAGCTTATCAAGCCCGCAAAACTGTCCGAACGGACGGGACCACCTCTGTTAGATAAAACCAATACGGCCTCAAGCGTTTGGGCTGATACAGCTTATCGCTCGAAAGCGAATGAGGACTTCATGGACAAAGAGGGTTTTGTCTCAAAGGTTCACAGAAAAAAGCCGCATCTCAAGCCTATGCCCCGACATATCCAGAAATCGAATGCTGGAAAGTCCGTGATCCGATCGCGCGTCGAGCACGTCTTTGCCGACCAGAAATCACAGACGGGATTGTTCATCCGAACTGTCGGTATCACCCGGGCCACCATGAGGATCGGGCTGGCCAATATCGTCTACAACATGCGCCGCTTCCTCTTCCTCGAAAGATTGAACGCGAGCGCATAGTCATCCAGCGGGAGAGCAGTCCCCGATCTGCTCAAAACGCAGATCAAAAGCTCCCCCAAAAACCGTCAATCAAATCGCCAAAAGCCTGAAATCACGAGCCAGGCGCATCAACCAACGGTTCTTCGATCCCTCCACGTTGTGGGATTAGGCGTTTCATCAAAAAGTGCAAGAAATCTTCTGCAGTCATGCTCGAGTGGTACAGATTATTATTATATAGAAAGCCCTACAGCTGCCGATCTTGATGCAGCGTTTCTCAAAGTCGCTCATCAGATATCTCAGTTGCGTCTAGTGCGATGAAGAATAAATTTCTTATTCTCCAGACTGAGGACAGAGAACCAAAACATAAATGGGAAGGGACGGTGAGGCAGATGATCAAGAAAAAGGCCGGACATCTGTCATAGTCGTGGGATGCGGGAAGCCGCCCAGCAGGACAGTGCTACCTATGTAATCACTGATATGTCCTGCTATCAAAAAGAAGCTGAGCGGTCATCCATCACAGGCCACTCATCTTCAGTCTCCTCATGGAGCCTGAATCAGATTTCCGCATTTCGATCATTGGCTCCTGAGTCAAGTCTGCAGAAATGGATATCCCTGCTATTACATCCCCATTGATTTTACCTTAGCTTAAAAGGCAACAACCTGATGCCAGATCTTTTCCAGAATGGTTCACAGGACAACACCCGATCCGTTCTGGTTGCTTTACTGGCAAGTGCGATTGTCATCAGCGCCATCTGGATCCTCAAACCGTTTCTGCCTGCCACGATCTGGGCTGTTACGATTGCGGTGACCACCTGGCCCATGTTGCGGCGCCTTCAGGCCGTCGTCGGAAACAGTCGCAGAGCCGCCGTTTCCCTCACCATCCTGATTGCGATGCTGGTCTTCATTCTACCACTCTGGCTCGCCATCACGACAGTTTCCAGTCATTTTGGCGATATTGTCAGCCTGCTTTCCTCATCTTCGACTCTTCATATTCCAGATGAACCAAGATGGCTCGCGCGCCTTCCACTGGTTGGCCCGCATATCGGACCGTTCTGGACCCGCCTACAGCACATGCAGTTTCCCGAGATGGTCCGGCAGATTATCCCCGCTCCGGAAACCCTGATCCACACATTTTTGGCCTATGCGGGCAGCTTCAGTATCCTGGCTCTTCAGTTCGTACTCACGCTGATCATTCTGGGCGTCCTGCTCATGCGTGCCGAATCGGCGATCGCTGTTGCAGAAAGTCTTGTCACCATTCTGGCAGGCAGCCGCGGCAAGGAAATGCTCCAGCTCGCCGCCTATACGATCCGGGGGGTCGCCTTTGGTGTCACCGTCACTGCAGTTGTTGAATCTGCCGTGGCCGGGATCGGACTGAAACTTGCCGGGGCGCCCTGGGTCAGTATCCTGACCGCCGTGACCTTCATGGTCTGCCTGCTTCAGGCTGGACCGGGCGTCACACTGCTTCCGGCTGTGGTCTGGGTCTATTTCGACCGTGGTCTGGCCCCGGCAGCACTCCTGCTCGTGGTCACCATCATTACGATCATCATTGATAACGTCCTGCGCCCGTTTCTGATCCGCAAACAGGCTGACATTCCGCTCATTCTCATCATGCTTGGCGTGATCGGAGGGCTCGGCGGACTGGGACTGGTCGGGATATTCATCGGCCCCCTCATCCTGTCGGTCGCCTATACACTGACCAAAAGCTGGATCAGTGATTCACGCGCAAAGACCCCATCTCTTACGTCGGACTCCTGACGCCGTACTTATCCAGCCTTCACGGTGCCGTATGCCTGCCGGATGCGCCGCGCCTGATGGATGAAATACAGCTTGGCCCCCGTCATCCGGACCGAGCGGAACACCAGATAAAGCGGCGCCGTCAGGGCCGTACGGGACGAGAGCGGGATATAGACCACTTGCCCCGCGTGATGCTGCTGCATGGACTGGGGCACGAGTGAGATGCCCAATCCTCCTGCCACGAGGTTCAGAGCGGCCAGAAGCTGCGGACCTTTCTGGCGAATACGCGGCGTAAAGCCCGCGCCCAGACAGGCATCGACGATCGTCTTGTATAGCCCGTTATTGTACTGGCTCTGATACAGGATGAAGTCCTCGTCTTCGAGTTCAGCCAGCTTCAGCCCCCCAGCCGGGGCCTCTTTTGCAAGACGATGGCTCTTCGGCACAGCCACCACCATCGGCTCTTCCACAATCAGTTCGACCACCACATCCGACACGTAGGGAATGGACGTCCGGACAAAGGCGACATCCACGGTATCTTCCCGCAACGCCCCCAGAAGCTGACTGGAATTGCCTTCCGTCAGTGTCAGCCCCACATCCGGCCAGGTTTCGCGGAACTGTCCGAGCAGGTCAGGCAGGCTTGGATGACACAGCGCAGAGTTGGTGAACCCGATCGACAGTTCTCCGGCCTCACCGCGCACGATCCGTCGGACATCTTCGACCGTTTCATCCATACGTTCGATGACATCGTAGGCCCCCTTAAGCATGCTGCGTCCCGCAGTCGTCAGACGCATACCACGGGCATGACGTTCAAAGAGCTGGACCCCAAGTTCCTGTTCCATACCCTTGAGCAGCCGGGTCAGCGGTGGCTGCTGGATCCCGAGACGCTCGGCGGCACGCGTCAGGTTGCGTTCTTCAGCAATGGCGATGACGGCATGGAGATGTCTGAGTTCGATCATTCCATACTTTTAAGGTATGATGAAACCTTCCCGCAAACATTGGTTTCCACCATGAAACCCCTTTAAGGTCCCCCGCGTCACAGACACATCCCTTGACCGAACAGGAACGCGCCATGACCAAGACCATTCCCGCCACGCTCATCGCCGGTGACGGAATTGGCCCGGAAATCATGCAGTCGGTCACGACCGTCATGGATGCCCTCGGCGCCCCCTTCCTCTGGGATCACCAGAGCGCAGGCGTAGGCGCATTCGACCAGCACGGTACGGCCCTGCCCGAGGCCACGCTCGACAGCATCCGCCGCACCGGCCTCGTACTGAAAGGGCCGCTGACCACCCCTGTGGGCAAGGGCTTCCGCTCCATCAACGTCACACTGCGTCAGGCCTTCGACCTATACGCCAATGTCCGCCCGACCCAGACGATCGTGCCAGGCGGGCGCTATGAGAACGTTGATCTGGTCGTGATCCGCGAGAACATCGAAGGCCTGTATGCCGCGATGGAGCACTACATGGCCGTGGACGGCGACCCGGAAGCCGTGGCCTACGGCGCCGGGTTCAATACCCGCGCCGAATGCAACCGGATCGTCCGCTTTGCCTTCGAATACGCCATCAAGAACAACCGCAAAAAGGTGACGCTCGTCCACAAGGCGAACATCCTGAAGATCCTGAGCGGCCTGTTCCTGCATGAAGGTCGCAAGGTCGCTGCGGAATATGAAGGTCGCGTAGCGCTTGAAGAGCGCATCGTTGATGCCTGCGCGATGGAGCTTGTGATCCATCCGGAGAATTACGACGTCATCGTCACGACCAATCTGTTCGGCGATATCCTGTCCGACCTGACGGCTGGTCTCGTGGGCGGTCTGGGTATGGCGCCGGGCGCGAATATCGGCGAAAAAATGGGAATCTTCGAGGCCGTGCACGGCTCCGCGCCCGATATTGCCGGACAGGGCATCGCCAATCCGCTGGCGCTGATGATGGCGGGCAGCATGATGCTCGCCCATGTCGGACGGCAGGACCTGTCCGAGCGGCTGGACAGCGGGATGAAACAGATCCTTCAGGTCGAAGGCCTCCGCACGCGCGATCTGGGCGGCAAGGCCACCACGCAGGACGTCACGCAGGCCCTTCTGCGCGCCATCCAGTAATATTCTGACAGCCCTCCAAGGAACATTCCCATCATGAAACAGGTTGGACACGACCTTTTGGACTGCCAGCGCGACCTCTCGATCGAGGGCCGCTCCTATCGCTATTTCTCCCTGCCCGTCGCGGCTGAAAAACTGGGCGACATCTCGCGCCTGCCCGTCAGCCTGAAAGTGCTGCTCGAAAACATCCTGCGCTTTACGGATGGTTCGACCTATCGTGTCGAGGACGCGCAGGCGATCGTTGACTGGACGAAAAACGCCCATTCCACGCAGGAAGTGCCGTTCAAGCCCGCGCGCATCCTGATGCAGGATTTCACCGGCGTCCCGGCCGTCGTCGATCTGGCGGCCATGCGCGACGGCATCGTTTCGCTCGGCGGCGACCCGCAGAAGGTCAATCCGCTCGTACCCGTCGATCTGGTGATCGATCATTCCGTCATGGTGGACGTCGCCGGACGCAAGGACGCGCTCCAGCAGAACGTCTCGCTGGAATTCGAGCGCAATGGCGAGCGTTATGCGTTCCTGCGCTGGGGTCAGGAAGCGTTCGACCAGTTCCGCGTCGTCCCGCCAGGTGCGGGCATCTGCCATCAGGTCAATCTGGAATATCTGTCCCAGGTGGTCTGGACGGGCACAGTCGGCGACGTCACCTACGCCTATCCCGACACGCTGTATGGCACGGATTCCCACACGACCATGGTCAATGGCCTGGGCGTTCTGGGCTGGGGCGTTGGCGGGATCGAGGCCGAGGCCGCCATGCTCGGACAGCCGATTTCCATGCTCATTCCCGATGTCGTGGGTTTCCGGATGGAAGGACGTCTGCCGGAAGGCACGACCGCGACCGATCTGGTCCTGACGGTCACGCAGATGCTGCGCGCCAAGGGCGTGGTCGGCAAGTTCGTAGAGTTTTTCGGCCCGGCGCTGGATCATCTGCCAGTCGCGGATCGCGCGACCATCGCAAACATGGCACCGGAATATGGCGCGACCTGCGGCTTCTTCCCGGTCGATGCGCTGGCGCTCGACTATCTGCGCCAGACCGGCCGTGACGAACACCGCATTGCACTGACGGAAGCGTGGCTGCGCGCGCAGGGCATGTTCCGCGATGCCTCCACGCCGGAACCAGTCTTTTCGGACGTTCTGACGCTGGATCTGGGCACTGTCACGCCCTGCATTTCCGGCCCCAAGCGCCCGCAGGACCGGATCGAACTCTCTGCCGCCACTCCGGCTTTCGAAAAAGCCCTGACGGAAACGCTCGGCGTCGCATCCGCCGACATTCACAAGACCGCTCCCGTCGCTGGCACGGATTATGCGATCGGGCACGGCTCCATCGTCATTGCCGCCATCACATCCTGCACCAACACGTCCAACCCTGCCGTTCTGGTCGCCGCCGGACTGGTGGCCCGCAAGGCCAGAGCACTCGGCCTGATGCCGAAGCCCTGGGTTAAAACATCCCTCGCACCGGGCTCGCAGGTCGTCACGGATTATCTGGATCGCGCCAATCTGAGCGCCGATCTGGACGCGCTGGGCTTCGAGACGGTTGGCTATGGCTGCACAACCTGCATCGGCAATTCCGGACCTCTGGCGAAGGAACTGGTGGACGCCATTGAAGGCAATGGTCTGGTCGCAACGTCTGTCCTGTCTGGAAACCGGAACTTTGAAGGCCGGATTTCGCCCAACGTCCGCGCCAACTATCTCGCCAGCCCGCCGCTCGTCGTCGCCTATGCCCTGCTGGGAACGATGCGCGAAGACATCACGACGGCCGTTCTCGGACATGGCCCCGATGGCACGCCGGTTTATCTGCGCGATATCTGGCCCACCAACCACGAAATCGCAGAACTCGTCGGCTCCGCCGTGACGCGCGAAGCGTTCGTCGAGCGTTACAGCCACATTACGGAAGGCACGAAGGAATGGCAGGCCCTGGCCTCGGCCGGAACTTCGGCCACCTATGACTGGCAGCCGGGCTCGACCTATGTGCAGAACCCGCCTTATTTCGACGGGCTGACGGCCGAACCTGCACCGACAAAGGACATCGCCGGCGCGCGTATTCTGGCGCTGCTGGGCGACAACATCACGACCGATCACATCTCCCCGGCCGGTGCAATCGCACCGTCCTCCCCGGCGGGCGTGTATCTGCAGGAGCATCAGGTCGCGGTGAAGGACTTCAATTCCTACGGCTCCCGTCGCGGCAATGACCGCGTCATGGTCCGGGGCACCTTCGCCAATATCCGCATCCGCAACGAGATGGCACCCGGAACCGAAGGGGGCGTCACGCTACATCAGCCGGATGGCGCGAAGATGTCCATCTACGATGCCGCCAGCCGCTATGCGCAGGACGGCGTACCGCTCGTCGTGTTCGGCGGCAAGGAATACGGCATGGGCTCGTCCCGTGACTGGGCCGCGAAGGGCACACGCCTGCTCGGCATCAAGGCCGTCATCGCGGAGAGCTTCGAGCGCATCCACCGCTCCAACCTCGTCGGCATGGGCGTCCTGCCCCTGACCTTCGAGCCGGGCACGACGCGCAAGACGTTAGGGCTGGACGGCACGGAGACGATCGCCATTCACGGCATCGAAACCCTGGCCCCGCGCCAGACCCTCACCATGACGATCACCCGTCAGGATGGCAGCACGCAGGACGTCCCGCTGCTGTGCCGTGTCGATACGGTCGATGAGGCGGAATATTACCGCAACGGCGGCATCCTGCCCTACGTCCTGCGGGGAATGGCTTCAGCAGACTGAAAAAATGGCGGGGCTTCAGCTCCGCCATTTTTCGTTTACGTCTCAGGCTCGGCGGCTGAGAGCAAGCTTGAGACTGAACGCGATGAAAATCCCGCCCGTCAACCTGTCCATGCGCCGCACGACCACCGGGCTGGAAAGAAACCGTCCCAGCGGCACGGTCAGGGCGACGAGAAGCGCCAGCCACGAGAAGGACAATATGGCCTGAATGGCCGTCAGCAGGAGCGAAAACTCCTTTACGTTCACATGCGGCGGAATGAACTGCGGCATGAACGTCATGTAGAAAATGCCGACCTTGGGATTGAGCAGATTGGTCAGCAGGCCCCGCCGAAACGCCGCACGGGCATCGTCATGCACCGGCACTGTCTCCGCTGTCCCCAGCGAAGCCCGGGGATGCAGGATCAATCCGATCCCAAGCCAGGCGAGATAGAGCGCGCCCGCCCATTTGACGATAGTAAACGCCGTTTCGGACGCGGCCAGCAGCGCCGTCAGTCCAAAGGCAGCGGCAAGTCCCCAGATTCCCAGCCCGAGGCAGATCCCCGTAACGGCCGCCAGACCAGCCTTCCAGCCGGATGTTGTGGCTGTGCGCAACGTCATGGCCGTATCAAGGCCCGGGGTAATCGTGAAGACTGCAGCGGCAGCGGCAAAGGTCAGAAGGGGGATCAGATATGGATGCATGATCAAAACCTACACCGCGTCCTGCAAATCCCCAATCCCCCGCTTCTTCAGCCTGCTTTTGCAACTACCGGCAGACGGATCAGATAATCAAAGGCCGCCAGGGACGCCTTTGCCCCCTCACCCATTGCAATGACGATCTGCTTGTAAGGCACAGTCGTCGCGTCACCCGCGGCAAACACGCCCGGCACAGATGTCGCGCAGTGATCGTTGATGACGATCTCGCCATAAGGGCTGAGCTTCAGCGCGCCCTTCAGCCATTCCGTGTTCGGCAGCAGGCCGATCTGGACGAACACGCCATCCGTCTTGATCTGGTGCAGGCCGCCGTCCCCATCGCTATAGGTCAGGCCCGTGACTTCCTTGCCATTACCCTCGATTTCCGTCGTCAGGGCATTGGTCAGCACCGTTACGTTCGACAGGCTCAGCAGCTTGTCCTGCAACACCTTGTCCGCTTTCAGATGTGCACCGCGCTGAAGCAGGTTCACGTGCGAGACGATACCGGCAAGATCGATCGCCGCTTCCACACCACTATTGCCGCCACCTGTCACAACAACCGGACGCCCCTTGTAGAACGGACCATCGCAATGCGGGCAGTAGGCCACACCCTTGGTGCGATACTCGTCCTCACCCGGCACACCCAGATGCCGCCAGCGTGCACCGGTCGCGATAATGACCGTCTTTGACCGCAGGGTCGCACCGCTCTCCAGAACAATCTGGTGCAGGCCACCGGTTTCTGCAGCCGGGATCAGCTTTGCCGCCGACTGGGACGGGATAATCTGCACGTCATACTGCCGCACATGGGCCTCAAGTGCCGCCGAGAGTTTCGGCCCCTCGGTTTCCTGCACGGAAATGAAATTCTCGATCCCGGCCGTATCCATGACCTGACCGCCAAACCGCTCCGCCACAAGACCCGTGCGCAGACCTTTGCGTGCGGAATAGATCGCCGCAGCATCACCGGCAGGTCCGGCACCAAGCACCAGCACATCGAATGGTGCCATATCGTTCAGCTTCTCCGCCGAACGCGCGACCGAAGCCGTGTCCAGCTTGGCGAGAATATCCGCCACTTCCATCCGGCCCGACGCAAAAGGCTCGCCGTTCAGATAGACCTGCGGGACCGAGCGGATACCAAGGCGTTCCACTTCGTCCTGAAAATCTGCACCATCGATGGCCGTGTGATGGATTTTCGGATTCAGCACGCTCATGGCATTGAGCGCCTGCACCACGTCCGGACAGTTCTGGCAGGACTGGGAGAAATACGTCTCGAAATGGAAGTCACCGTCCAGCGCGCGGATCTGTTCGACCACATCCGCTTCGATCTTCGGCGGATGCCCGCTGACCTGAAGCAGTGCCAGCACCAGGGACGTGAACTCGTGCCCCATCGGCAGACCAGCAAAGCAAACCTGAACATCCGTGCCGGGACGGCGGATCACGAAGGATGGCGTACGCGTGCCCTGCCCATTGTCCGAAAACGTCACCTTGGGGGACAGGCTGGCAATGTCTTCCAGCAGACCGCGCACTTCGGTGGAGCGATCATCCGTGCCAAGGGTTGCCTCAAGGACCACCGCACCACGCAGGTACTCCATATAGGCGCGCATCTGGGTTTTCAGGTCGTCCTGAAGCATTGGGTTTCTCCGGATTTCGGGGTTTGGAATATCAAACCGGAAGACTGTCCGGTGCAGCCGCCTCCATGAAGGAGGCGGAGGCTGGTGGAACCCGAAGGCCCCACCATCATCAGATCCGGTGCCGGATCAGATCTTGCCGACGAGGTCGAGGGACGGCTTCAGCGTCTCGCCGCCTTCCTTCCACTTGGCCGGGCAGACTTCACCCGGGTGGCTTGCGACGTACTGGGCAGCCTGGATCTTGTCGAGCAGCTCGGCAGCGCTACGGCCAACGCCACCAGCGGTGATCTCGATGTACTGGATCTTGCCTTCCGGATCGATCAGGAACGTGCCGCGATCGGCCAGACCGGCTTCCTCGATCAGCACATCAAAATTGCGTGCGATCGTGCCCGTCGGGTCACCCAGCATCGTATACTTGATCTTGCCGATGGCCGGGGAGGTGTCGTGCCAGGCCTTGTGCGTGAAATGCTTGTCCGTGGAGACGGAATAGATTTCAACGCCCAGCTTGTCGAAAGCAGCCTGGTTGTCGGCGAGGTCTTCAAGTTCCGTCGGGCAGACGAACGTGAAGTCGGCCGGATAGAAGAAGAAAACGGACCACTTGCCGAGAACGTCGGAGTCCGTGACCGTGAGGAACTCACCGTTGCGGAAAGCATCGGTAGAGAAGGGCTTCAGCGGGGAGTTGATGCGAACCATCAGACTGTCTCCTGACCTTGGGTTGAAGTTGTGTTGCGGACTCTGTGTCCCACAGAAAGAGAGGGACAGGAAACAGTTCCTGTCAATATGACTGATCGCCAGAACCGAATTGACGAGATGAAGATATCAAGACTCCCGATCAGGATGCGTGCCCCGTCACCCTGACCCCTGAGTATTCCGCCGCTATTTCTTCATGACAGGCAAAACCGCACTTCCCCATTGGGGTATTCGGTCATATCTATCGGGGCATGAGCTACGTCCCCCTTTCCGGCCTTTCCCTGCGCGACATCGAATATGTGGTTGCGGTCGATGACCTGCGCAACTTCTCCCGCGCGGCGGAACGCTGCGGTGTCAGTCAGGCGGGGCTATCCGAACAGGTCCGCAAGCTCGAACAGCTTTTGGATGTCACGCTGTTCGAACGCTCCCGGCGCCATGTCGCCCCGACCCCTGACGGCGAACGCCTGCTGGCATTGGGACGCGACGTCCTGGCGGCAGCCCGCAACCTGCTCGAAGTCGCCCGCGCCCAGACCGGCCCGATGGAAGGGGCCCTGCAACTCGGCGTCATTCCCACGCTCGGCCCGTATTACATCCCCGGTCTTCTGCCACGTTTGCGGGAACATTACCCATCCCTCAGCCTGCGCCTGCGCGAAAGCATGACGAACACGCTGGTCCATGCCCTCCGCAACAGCGAACTGGATGTGGCGCTGATGGCGCTGCCCGCGCCATCAGATGCGCTGGAAAGCGCGCCGCTTTTCGAGGAAGCCTTTCTCGCCGTATTCCCAAGCACGCATGAACTGGCAAAGAAACCCAAACTCTCCCTCAGCCAGCTCGGACGTCCGGACCTGCTCCTGCTCGAAGACGGGCACTGCCTGCGCGATCAGGCCCTGTCCATCTGCCCGACCGTCCCCCGCGACGGCGAACAGCGCCTGGCCACCAGCCTTGAGATGCTGTGGTACATGATCGGTGCCGGTGAAGGCTTCTCCCTGATCCCCCAGCTTGCCCTGCGCAACCGCACGGATTTCGAGGATCTGATCACTGTCCGCAGCCTGCCCGAGCCCGAAGCTCGCCGCACGATCGGCCTGACCTGGCGCGCATCGGACCCGCGCGGCCCCGTCTTCCGCGAATTCGCAGCCTATCTGCGCAGCATCACCCCGGAACACTGCCACGCCTGCACCTGAGGCCGATTGAAAGAGTTCAGACGTGTCCGGACAGGCAGACCCTTCGCAGCCAGCCCTTCAAAAGCAGTGCTTCAGACCATCAGCATCCGGTGCCGAATATCCGGATTTGATGGGCATGGCTTACGGCTTTGTCGTCAGCGTCATGGTTATGGTTGTTGGCCTACAGGCCTTCATCCTTCCCGCCGCAGTCTGGCAGGGGGACGAATATGACTATTTTTCCAATATCCGCGAGCATGGTCTGGCCTTCCTGTCTGACCGGATGCTGCACTGGAGCATGCGTCCTTTTTCCGAAATCGTCATTTTCGGTTATGGCAGTCTCGTCAACCTGCTCCACCGGCCGCTGACCTGGGTCTTCCTGGCCCTGACCTGGCTGTTCTGCGCCATAGTAGCGTTCCTTCCCTTCCTGCGTCAGGCCCACATCCCGCTCCCGGCCCGGATGCTGATTGCAGCGTCCCTGGCGGCCATTTTCATGCTGGGTCATCCATCGGCCGATCTTTTCTACTGGCCCATGGCAACAATTGCCCATCTTCCCGTTCTGGCCGCAGCCTGCGGACTGGTCCTGCTGAACATCGCAAAAATCCTGTCCGGCAGAGCCGAAGCCCTGCTCCTGACACTCGCCATGACCTCAAGCGAAGCAGGACTTTTCCTCGGTACGCTCTGGCTGGGCGGACGTGGTTTTCAGGCGCTGTTTTTCCGCAATGACCTGCCGGACAGGCAGCGAAACTGGCTGTTTCTGCCCGCAGGAATATGGCTCTGTCTGGCCGCGAGCATGATTTTCAACCATCGCGTGAGCATTGGAGGCTTTCCGTACACGCCTACCCACGGGCATGTCGGGGCGAGTTTCGCCGCATCTTTCAGCCCGCTCCTGAACACGCTGGTCGGGCTCCAGCCGGATGAACTGAGCAGAGGAAATACCTTTACCGGATCTGCGATTGCGGCCGGGCTTATGCTGAAACTTATCCTGACCGGTACATTGACCGCGCTCTTCATGACCTGCGGTATCCGTCCGGCGCTCCGCACTCTGATACTGCCAGCCATCGCACTCGTGGGTACAATGTATCTGACGATCGCTGCGGCGTTCTACGAATTCGGCTTTCTGTGCTGCCAGCGCCATGAAACCTTCCGGCTGGACCTGTCCTTCCTGCTGATCGTTCTCCTTGCAGCAGCCCTGAGCACGAGACTGTCAGAAAGACTGACATTCCTGCTGCAAAACAGGGCTCCCGGAAAAATGCTGGAAAGCAGCGCCCTGGCAGGTCTGCTGGTATTTACTGCATGGACCGGATACTGGCGGCTGCCTGGCATGTCACTGGCCATTGCAGACCTCCCGCTGGAAAAAGCCGCCCATCAGCGTCTGTGGGCGTCAGGCCTGTCTGGCGGAACGGACATGATCTATCCGCAGGGCACAAGTTCTTCTGCGTTTTATTACTGGTACTGGGAGCCCGGAACCTATCACGCGGGCGGACCCGGCTGGGACGTCCAGTCTGCCATGCGGTATTTCGGCAAGACAACGATCCGCGTCCTGCCACCGTCCAGCCTCCCTTCCGTTCCCCAATAGAGAGACGGAGGGTGACCGGATGCTAAGGCAGGATGTTTACTGCGGCGCGTTGCAGCGATGGGTCGATCCCGGGAAATCCGAACATTCGCCTTTCCCGGCATCCCACCCGAAATCCATTTCCGGACCAGCCATTCCGTTGTTCTGAAACTCGGTTGTGACCGCGCTCAGCTTCGTCACACGGCCGCTGCCATATACCAGATCGACATAGCCATTCCGAAAGCCCGGCACCTTGCCTACGCCTTCGAAATAGGTCGGCTTGCCGTCTTTTCCCGGCACGCCGAACAGCTTGGCCACCTGAGCCGGGGTCGCATGTTCAAGCTTGCGCAGGAATTCCGGCGTCAGGCTCTGGCAACTGACTTCAGGACGCGGGTCTTCACCCACATTCGACTGCCAGCAGGCCGTCTGCCCCGCCAGCGGCGTGGCGGATGCCCCGTATGGCGCAAGCCCGGCGCCCAAGGCCGCAGCCATCATGAAACCTGTGAAATGCCTCAAGCGTACCATCTGAACTTACTCCAACAGAACTCTCTGTTTTCCGAACCTATCACAGCACCCCGGTGGAACCCACCGACCCTGCCGAACACCTTTTGCGGAGGTGCAACGTCAGGCTGACGTCACCGTTTCAGGATACAGCCAGCGCACCACGCGCCCCATGGTCAGCCCCTGAACAATGATCGTAAACACCACGACCCCGTAACACACAGGCAGCAGCGTATCGCGCAGCTCCCCGGCCGGAAGCCCCAGAGCCAACGCAACAGAAATTCCGCCTCGCAGCCCACCCCAGGTCAGAACCCCGAGCGCGCGTCCCCGCTCTCCCGGTTGCAGATGCACGGGCATGGTGGACAGGAACACACTCGCGCCCCGCACAAGAACCGAGAGCGGGATGACCACCAGCATCGTCAGGAAGGGCGGCAGGTGGGGTTTGATTTCCAGAATTTCGAACCCGATCAGCAGGAACAGGAGCGCGTTCAGGATCTCGTCAATGAGGTTCCAGAACACCACCATTTCCTCGCGGGATTTCGGCGTGATGGCCCGATGCCCCGCCTTGCCCGCAAGGCTCATGCCCGCCACCACGACGGCGATCGGACCAGACATGTGCAGCCCGTTCGCCAGACTGTATGTTCCTGTTGCCAGTGCCAGCGACCCCAGAAGATCAATCTGCATGTCGTCCACGCCACGCAGCAGCAACAGGGTCAGCCAGCCGGTGACTGCGCCGAGCAGGCCACCTCCCACCGCTTCAACCAGAAACCGGAATACGAAATCCCCGATCGAGACAGAGTTGGTTTCACCCGTCGCCAGTCCGATCATGGTGCCGAAAATGACGACACCCACACCGTCATTGAAGAGGCTCTCACCCGCAAAAGTCGCCTGCAGGGCAGGTGGCAGTCCAAGCCGGCGCAGCATCCCGACGACCGAAACCGGATCCGTTGGCGCAAGCATCGCCCCCAGCAGCACACACCAGCTGAAAGGTACCGCAAGCCCGCATATGGGAAAGATGAGCCAGGCCGGGACCGCCAGCAGCCCGACCGCCAGCGATGTGCCCAGAATCGCCAGTGCCGCGACCGATTTGCCACGCGATACCAGCAGCCCCAGATCGACCTGCATTGCCCCCGCAAACAGCAGGAAGGACAGCGCTCCGTCCAGCAGGGTTCGGGGCAGATTGATCGTTCCCAGCAATGTCTGGGGAACCTGCTGAAGGTCATAGCCCGGAAACAGCGGGTTCAGAATCATGACGATCAGGGAAATGACCATCGAAATCAGCAGAATTCCGATGGTCAGCGGCAGCTTTAGGGTACGGTAATTGATGATTCCAAGCAGTGTCGCGACAGCCAGCAGCAGAGCAAACAGCCCCAGAGAGTTCATGGTCGCATTTCCCCCTGGCGCCGGCTCAGAACATGCCGGTCCGCCTGCAAACAGATTTCTTCTGCTTAACTGCTGAGGGCCGCCTGAAGTTGCTTCAGCAAGAGTTTCTCACGATGGCCTTACCTATGGATTTTCAGCACAATCCCGCACCCTGCGTATTGAGCATGAGACGATACAGGCTGCCTGCGGCACACATGTAAAGCTCGTTCCGCTTGAGACCACCAAAGGTCAGGTTCGACACACCATGCGGCAGCCGGATGCGTCCTAGAAGCTTGCCTGTCGGGCTGTAGCAGAACACACCGCACAGCCCGTACGGTCCTGACGCGCCACACCACAGATTTCCGAATACGTCCGCCTTCATGCCATCAGGCACAAGATGCTGCCCGTCCAGCATCATGTCGCAGAACACGCGGCCATTCTGCGGGCGACCATTGACCATGTCGAACGCCCGGATCTTCCGGTCCCCGCCCGGCCCGGTCAGGCCGGGATCAGGTGCTGTGGAAATTGCATAAAGCGTCTTGAAATCCGGAGAGAGACACAGCCCGTTCGGTCCCGGCACCTGCTCCTCGGTCAGCACTGATTCAAGCTTGCCGCTCTGTGCATCAATGCGGAATGTATGATCCGCCTGACGCTTTGCGCTGCCGAACTGGGTCGTGGCTTCGGTGCCGATATTCCAGCGTAGTTTGCCTTCCCGGTTGGCACGTCCGCCCGGAGCATCCGGATGCCCCTCCGCCAGACAGTCGCCATAAGCGGGATCGCTGAACAGAATGCTTCCATCCGCCGGATTGACGATGATATCATTCGGCGAATTGAGCCCCTGCCCCTCAAACTTATCGGCCAGCACCGTGCAGGTCCCGTCCTGTTCCCAGCGGATGACACGACGCAGACCATGCTCACAGGTCAGAATACGTCCCTGCAGATCCACGGTGTTGCCGTTGCTGTTAAAGCTTTCCTTCCGATAGGTCGTCATCAGGTTCTCTTCCGGCAGGAAGCGATACTGCGCACTGCGGACCGTATCGGACAGGAGCAGGAACCGGCCCTCACTGATCCAAGCAGGCCCTTCCAGCCAGCCACCACCGCTCCAGACGCGTTCGATATTGCCGTTCTTGAACACCAGATCGCCGAATGACGGGTCGAGCGAAAGAATGTCCGGATCAGGAACGAAGGCCGGAGGCGCATGAGGCCCGAAATCACGGACAGGCTGCGTCATGACATCCGCCGGATGAGGCTCACGTGTTGCAGCCCGCGCTGCCGCACCGGACAGGAAAGCAGCAGCGGCTCCACGAAGAACGGAACGGCGATCAGGTAAGGACACGTCGGAACTCCCAGTTGGAAAGGACAGGCTATTTCAGGATATCTTGCCGGGATCCTGACCCGGTTTGAGATCAGGCAGACGGCTGGCCAGAAAACCGGCTACGGCTGCTTCTTCCGCCGTCAGACCATAGCCTTCATGATCCAGAACCTCCTGCGCCCTGCTCTTGAAGGCTTCGCGCAGACTTCCGTCCAGATACCCGTCCAGCACGCAGGGATTGATGTAGCTGCGTTTGCAGACTGCCGGCGTATTGCCGAGCTTGGCCGCCACGGATTTGACGGCTTCAACAAGCTGTTTTTTTGCTTTCGCCTTCGTATCGTACTGACTGAACGCGCAGAGCGTGACGGCCGCAAGCTGCGTTGCGGCCCAGGTCCGGAAGTCCTTGGCGGTAATATCCGCGCCCGTGATGTCCTGAAGATAGGCATTCACATCCTGTGAATAGATGTCGTGACGGACGCCTTCCGCATCGACATACTGGAACAGTCGCTGCCCCGGCAGGTCCTCAAGGCGAGAGACGATACGGGCCAGACGGGGATCATCCAGTTCCAGATGCTGCTCGATCCCGTGCTTGGCCCGGAAGTCGAGCGTCAGGTGCCTGCCATGCACGGTCGCATGTTTGTGCCGCAGGGTGGTCAGCCCATAGCTGCGGTTCTCTTTCGCGTAACGGTCATTACCGATCCGGGCCATCGTACGTTCCATGAGACGGACGATAGCCGCCAGAACGCGCTCGCGTTCCAGCCCGCGCCGGCGCAGATCGTGATCCACGCGTTCACGCAGAAGTGGCAGTTTTTCGCTGAAAACCAGCATATGCCCGAACTTGCCTTCATCCCGCACACCCTGCCACAGCGGATGATAGCGATATTGCAGGCGTCCGCGTGCATCTTCACCAACAGCCTGAAGATGGCCCTGCGGATCAGGGCAGATCCAGACATTCCGATAGGCCGGAGGAATGGCCAGACGGCGGATACGGGCAATGACATCCGGATCAACGATATGACTGCCATCAGGGGCATAGAACGCAAAGCCCCGCCCGGACCGACGACGCGTAATCCCCGGCATCGAGCGGTCCACATAGCGCAGCCCCGCCTTGCGCGCCTGCTTCTTTGCGTCCGCTTCCCTGCTATCCGCCGCACTCATTCCGCCAGCCTCATCTCTGTTACGGACATAAAGCGTCACAGACGGGACCGGGTTTCCGGAAAGCCGATGCGAAGGCGCATTGCTGGTTTACGCTTCCTTACGGTTCCTGACATGACAGACATGCAGGCGGAACGCATTCTTTCCGGCAGGGGAACAGAAGGAACCGGACGCCGTGAGAAAGACCAGCGCGATTGCCATTTTCATCCTGCTTTCGGCCTGTGCCTCACGTTCCCCGGCCGACATGGCGGACGCCGCGAATGATGACGATTCCGGTTACACTGTCCGGGAGCATCAGCGGGGTGGCATGGGGGGCAACGGCAATATCTGGGGCGAAGTCCTCCGCACTGCGTTGCAGACCGGCATGAGCTTCGCCCATCACTGAGCGTCAGTAGACCAGACGCCACTCCGCCGGTTCAGCCGCTGCCAGGTCGTACCATTCCCGCATCAGCGGATGATCGAGCATCGTCCGTACCCAGGTTTTCACGACCGAATCAACATCCAGTTCGAAACTATGAATCCGGATCGCGATCGGCGCATACATGCAGTCCGCAACCGTCATCCGCTCCCCGAACAGGAATGGCGTCGGCTGGCCCGAGTGCAGAAGCGCCCCCTTGAGCGTACGGCTCAGCAGCGTCACATCGGCCGCCAGCTCCTCGCTGATTTCCGGCAGAGGGGCCGGAACGCGCTCCACATCCATGGAGCAGTTCTGGCGGATCGGGCGGAAACCGGCATGCATCTGCGCGCTGATGCTCCGTGCATGGGCCCGCACGATCCGGTCTTCCGGCCACAACGCGGGTGCAATTTCCGCGCAGTATTCGCAGATCGCCAGACTTTCCCAGACATCCGCGCCGTCATGCGTCAGATACGGCACCATCCGGTTAGGCGAACGCGCATGAATTTCGGTCGTCTTGCCCCCACCCTTGAGCGGGATGACCTCTTCCGTCACATCCAGCCCGGCCAGACGCACTGCCAGCCAGCCCCGCAGCGACCAGGACGAATACCGGCGCGATCCCAGAAGCAGCACACCCGCCATCAGGCATCTCCCGCAGTAATGAAGCCACCACCCAGAACGCGGCTTCCATCATACAGCACACAGGCCTGACCCGGCGCCGGCATGGCCGCCTCGGTCAGTTCCACCAGCGCGCCACCATTCTCCAGCGGCTTCACAAGAGCCTCGCGCAGCTTCTCCCGCGCCCGGATCTGCACGCCACAACGCACGCCTTCCGCAGGCGCGTTGATCAGCCAGTTCATATCCCGCAGACGCACGGTGCGCCGGCTGTCAGCTTCCGAAACCTGCACGCGCGGCCCGACCACAATGCGCCGCTTCGGCACATCGATGCGCGTTACCATCTGGCGCTCGCCGGTTGCAGTGTGGATGTCGCCCAGACGCTTGCTCTGCCCGACCGTATAGCGCGCCACGCCTTCATGGCGGCCAAGCACGCGGCCGTCTTCATCCACGATTTCACCCTCGCCACGGACTTCCGGACGCAGCTTCTCGACCAGTTCGGCATAGGAACCGCTGGGCACGAAACAGATGTCCTGACTGTCCGGCTTGGCCGCGATTTCCAGCCCCAGTTCCTGCGCCAGCGCACGGACATGCGCCTTGTCCGGCATCTCGCCCAGCGGAAAGCGCAGATAGTCGAGCTGGTCTTTTGTCGTCGCGAACAGGAACCAGGTCTGGTCCCGCTCCGCATCGACCGGACGGTGCATTTCCGCACCCTCCGGCCCTTCGACGCGCCGGACATAATGCCCGGTCGCCATGGCCTCGCAGCCCAGATCCCTCGCCATGCCCAGCAGATCCGTGAACTTCACGCCCTGATTGCAGGCTACGCACGGAACAGGCGTTTCGCCACGCGCATAGGCGTCGGCAAAGCTCTCGACCACGCTGTCGCGGAACCGGCTTTCGGCATCAATCACGTAGTGCGGAAAGCCCAGACGGTCCGCCACAGCGCGCGCATCCATGATGTCACGCCCCGCACAGCACGCGCCCGGCTTGGCGGCCTGTCCGTGATCGTAGAGCTGAAGCGTCGCGCCAATCACCTCGTGGCCCTGCCGTTTGAGCAGCGCGGCCACTACGGAACTGTCCACGCCTCCCGACATGGCAACGAGGATCCGCATGATGCTCAGCCCGCCTTCGGCAGACGGACGGTCAGGCCATCAAGCGCGTCCGTCATGACGATCTGGCAGCCCAGACGAGACGTCTTTTCCAGACCGAACGCCAGATCGAGCATGTCTTCCTCGTCATCGGTCGGCGCGCTCAGCTTGGCGGCCCATTCCGGATCGACAACCACATGGCAGGTCGCGCAGGCCAGCGAACCTTCGCAGGCGCCTTCCAGGTCAATGTCGTGCTTGTGTGCGATTTCCAGCACCGACAGGCCGACGGGCGCGTCAACGTCACGACGGGTTCCATCACGCTCGATAAAGGTCATCTTGGGCATAGTTCGTCCGCTTTTTCCGGTTTCAGTTGGGTTGGCACGCCCGGGCAGCTGCGATCAAAAGAGAGGCCGCACGGTCAATATCGGCCTTGGAGGTAGAGCGTCCGACCGACAGGCGCAAGCACCGGGACGCCTTCTCCGCAGAAAGTCCCATCGCCGTCAAGACATAGGACGGCGCAATCTCCGCTGCCGTGCAGGCTGATCCGGTCGAAGCAGCGACATCCGGACAGGCTTCAAAGACATCCAGCGCCCGACAGCCTTCC
The DNA here is from genome assembly GCF_046058915.1 of Gluconobacter roseus. Classification (GTDB taxonomy): domain Bacteria; phylum Pseudomonadota; class Alphaproteobacteria; order Acetobacterales; family Acetobacteraceae; genus Gluconobacter; species Gluconobacter roseus_A. Next base: position 2,179,174 of record NZ_CP175538.1, on the reverse strand, counting down.
GGCAGACAGACGTTCAATGCGCCCACCAGACGCGGCGCTCCGCTGCCGTTCAGCACAATCCCCGGTAGACCTTCGCGAAGCTGCGCCCACAGATCATCCCGCAGGAACACCTGCCGCGCCGCCTCATCACCCATGGTCGCAGCCGCCAGATCCGCAGCTTCTCCAAATCCCACAATCAGAGGCGTCGGCAGCGTCCCGGACCGAAGCCCGCGTTCCTGACCGCCCCCGGAAAACAGCGGCTCCAGCCGAACACGCGGCTTTCTCCGGACATAGAGCGCGCCGATCCCCTTGGGCCCATACATCTTGTGAGCGGAGACGGACGCCAGATCCACATCCCGCAGCGATACCGGCATCTTCCCCGCCATCTGCGCCAGATCGACATGCATCAGCGCACCATGCTCCTTCACGATCGTCGCAAGCTGCGGAATATCCTGCAACACGCCGGTCTCATTATTCGCCGCCATGATGCTGACCAGCAGCGTCGGGACTTTCAGCGCTTCCCGCAGGGCTTCGGGATCAACCCGCCCCTCGCCGTCCACGCCAAGCACGACCGCTTCAAAGCCCTCACTTGTCAGATCGCGCACCGATTCCAGAACGCATTTATGCTCCGTCGCCACCGTGACAATCCGACGCCGCGGATCGCCCAGCCGCGCCAGATGCCGTGCAGCCCCCTTGATGGCGAGGTTGTTTGCTTCCGTCGCACCAGACGTGAACACAATCTCCCGAGCTTCCACGCCCAGAAGCCGCGCCACACTGTCTCGCGCACGCTCCACGGCTGCTGCTGCCTTCCGCCCCGGCCCATGCGGACTGTGCGGATTGCCGAAATCTTCCCGAACCAGGGCAGCATGGCCTTCACGACTGCCGGATCACACGGCGTTGTCGAAAGATAATCGAGATAGATCATGCCCGCTGCCCCTTTGCCCGACTCACTTCCGCAGACGCCGCGCCATCGCCTCGTAAGCCTCGCAGAATGCCTCGACCTGGACTTCCTGCACATTCCAAGGCAGCGAGACGCGGATCGCCTGCGATGCGCCGTCCGTCTCTCCCATTGCCCGCAGGACATGCGAGGACGACACCTTCCCCGACGAACAGGCCGACCCTGCCGAGACGCAGAACCCGGCCAGATCCAGCGCCATGAGCTGCACCTGCGCCGCCACACCGTCCAGAATCAGACAGCTCGTATTCGGCAGCCGCGCCACAGCTTCGCCCGCAACCCTCGCACTAACACTTTTCGCAGTTGCTTCGACCCGATCCCGAAGACGCTGCACCGAAGCCCAATCCTGCACCCGCGCCGCATCGAACGCCGCCGCCATGCCCAGAATGGCTGGCAGTGCCTGCGTTCCGCCCCGGCGCCCCCGCTCCTGACCGCCACCAGCCACCAGCGCGTCCATGGGTTCGTCTTCCGCCAACAAAAGCGCACCCGCCCCTTTGGGCCCACCCATCTTGTGCCCGGACACCGCAACACTGCATCCGCCCAGCGCAAACGGCACCCGCCCCGCGCTCTGCACGGCATCGACATGCAGATGTGCCCCCGAGTTGCGACACACCGCCAGCACATCCTCCAGCGGTGAAAGCACACCCGTCTCGTTATTCGCGGACATCACGCAGACCAGCGCGGGGCCAGTCTCCTGCAACCGCGTGCGCAGATGTTCCACGTCCAGAATCCCGTCCCCGTTCACAGGCAGAATTTCAGCCTCCGGTGCGGCCTTGAGAATGGCATCATGTTCCGTCGCCCCGACAAAAATCCGGCGCCCCTGTCCGAAAGCATGGACCGCCATCGCATCGGCCTCCGTCGCCCCGGACGTGAACACGCAGGTGCCGGAAATCCGCCCGAAACCGGCTGCCATGCGGCTGCGGGCGTCTTCAAGGAACCGGCGTGCTTCGCGTCCCTGCGCATGAACCGAAGACGGATTTCCCGACAGCATCATTCCATCCACTGCCGCATCCCTCGCGCAAGGGCGCAGCGGCTCGGTCGCGTTGGCATCAAGATAGGTCGTCCCGGAGGCGGTCATAGGCGCAGTCATCATGTTTTCCAGATTGGACAAACTGGCGGAAATCGCAACGCCGTGTCGATTTTGGTGGAAATCGGGTTTTGCGAATCGATATACACTGCGTCACCGGACGGCAGAGTTCCAATCCTGCCCGACACAGTGCGAGAGTATTCATGCCTGAAGTGATGTTCGCCGGCCCAGACGGCCGGCTTGAGGGTCGTTACCACCACTCCAGCGAACCCAACGCTCCGCTTGCCCTGGTGCTGCATCCCCATCCGCTCCACGGCGGCACCATGAACAACCGTATCACCTATACGATGTATCGCAGCTTCGAGAAGATGGGCTTCTCGGTGATGCGCTACAATTCGCGTGGCGTGGGCCGGTCCCAGGGCCGTTATGATGGTGGTATCGGCGAAATTTCCGATGCGGCTGCCGCCCTCGACTGGATGCAGATGGTCAATCCGAACTCCACCGAACTGTGGATCTCGGGTTATTCCTTCGGCGCCTTCGTGGGCATGCAGCTTCTGATGCGCCGCCCCGAGATCAGCGGCTGGATCAGCGTGGCCCCGCCGGCCAATGACTATGATTTCGGCTTTCTGGCCCCCTGCCCCTGCGGTGGCCTGATGATTGCCGGTGGCAAGGACGAACTGGCTCCCGAGCCGGGCATCCGCAAGCTGGTGGACAAGCTGAACACCCAGAAGAACGTGACCGTCGACTATCGCATTTTCGAAGACGCCGACCACATCTTCGCCAAACAGGCCGACCGGGTTGCCGAAGCCCTCGAAGACCACGTGAACACGATGCGTGGCCGCAAGGCTCTGGCACTGGCTGCCGACTGATCCGGGACATTCCGCCCCGTCAGACATTTTCAAAAAGGCTCTCCTTTCCGGAGAGCCTTTTTAATTCCGGCTTTCATCTCCCTTGCTCCGTCCAGACAAATATGTAACCGGATATTTCATGCAAGACCGAAACATTCCGTCCCACGGCGCTCCATTTTCACTGCCTGTCGAGGTCTCACACCTCACCAAGAGCTTTGGCAGCTTCACGGCGCTGGATGATGTGTCCTTCTCGATCGCACAGGGCGAGACCGTGGCACTGCTGGGGCGCAACGGAGCAGGCAAGTCCACGCTGATCGGATGCCTCATGGGTTTCCTGCTCGCGGATGGCGGCAATATCGACATCTTCGGTCACAGCATTGCCTCCCTGCCGCGCGAAATCCGTGCCCGCACAGGGTTCGTACCCCAGACAATGACCGGTTTCGGCACGTTCCGCGTCGCCCAGCTTATGGATTACATCGCCGCATTCTACGGCGAGCTGCCTCCTGTGGACCCGGCTCTGATGGCCTGGGCGGATCTCGATCCGAGAAAAATGGTCCGATCCCTCTCCGGTGGGCAGAAGCAGCGTCTGGCCATTGTGCTGGCCATGCGTCACAACCCCGAGTTTCTGGTTCTGGACGAACCTGTCGCCAGCCTGGACCCCCATGCCCGGCGCGACTTCATGAACCTGCTCGACAGCTATACGCAGCGGACAGGCGCCAGCATCCTGATCTCGTCGCATATCCTGTCCGATCTCGAACGTCTGTGCTCCCGCCTGCTGTTCGTCCGGCAGGGCCGCGTCGTGCTTGACGTGCCGACCGAGACCTTCCGGGCCACGACCCGCTGGCTTGAGCACCCCATGCCTGACCAGATCCTCGCGGCGCTTCCAGCCGATATCCAGATCCTCGGCCAACGTCCTGACGCCCTGCTGGTTCATGGCTGGACCGAAGACCTTGCCCTCCCCGATGGGACTCAGACAGTCGTTCCGGATTTCGAGGATGCCTTTCTGGAAATCACGGCGCCCCGCACGAGCCCGGCGGAGGCGGAAACACCGGACGCTGCAGCATGAACAGCTTCCTGCCCTCCGGCGCACTGGAACGCAGCGACATGCTCCGTGCGCTGCGCCTGTATGGGACGCGCGTCTTCTTTGTCGGCAATCCCATGATCTTCACGGCAGGGATTTTCATCCTGCTGGCAGTCATGACGGCACACGAGTTGCATACGGCCCTCCTGACACAAAGTCTGGAAACGGCCCTCAAGCATTCCTCCATTTTGAACGCAGCTCTTGCTGCGACCTTCCTTCAGAGCTGCCTGCAGATCCATGCCGGCAGCCAGATCGGAGCCTCCCAGGCCCCGGCCGTTCCCGGCCTGCTTCACGCCGAAGCACGCGCGGCGGCCCTAATGTCCATGGTCGTCCTCGTCGCATTGTCGGGCCTGCTGGCCTGGAGCGGCGTGCCGCTGCATGACACACTGTTCTACACGCTGCTCAATACGGTCCCATCCGTCGCCCAGTGGTATGCACCGCCGCAGCAGAGTTCGCGTCGGCTCAAAGCCATCACGACCCTGACCGGCTTCGCACTGCTGCTCGGTCTGATGCTCCTGACCTTCACGACCGACTTCCCCCTCTGGGCCCTGACACGTCCGGCCATCCTGACTGTTCCGTCCGACATCGCCATGATGGGCCTGCTGACAGCCGCCATCATGACGCTGCCGAACCGGCTGCATTCCCCGGCCATGATGAGCCCTACGGACGGCATGACTGCCCCGGCACCGGCTTTCCCGACACCGGACACCACGCCCCGCCTCGTGCCGCACGACCTGAGTTTCTATCAGCTGCGGCAGATGCTCCTTGCACCTGCCTCTCCCACCACCCTGAAAAGCGATCTGCTGATCAGCCTGTTCATGCCGGCCTGCGCCGTCATGATCATGGCAAGTCTGCCATTGGGACATGGCGGTTTCGGCACCCGTATCGCGCATCTGACGCCCGGCATGACGATCCTGATCGCCCTGCAGGACGGATGGATCAGGACCCGGACACACTGGCCCCTGCTCCTGACGACCGGGCGTTTCGGCAGCCGGCTGGATTTTGTCCGTGCGGTTTTTGCTGCCAAGGCCAGCAGGGTTCTCATGACAGCCCCGCTCCGGACCGTCAGCCTCATGCTGCCCATCACCCTTTTCAGACCGCTCGCGCCCACACATGCCCTGCTGGATGGCGCGGAACTCCTGATTGCCACGCTTGGCGTGACATTCTGCGGCTCGCTGCCTTTCCTCGTCATGAAACAGCCACCTCAGAATCTGGTCGTCGCACTCAGCCTCGCACCCGCCTTCATATTGCAGCTCTGCAACCCGTTTATCCTCGGCGCACGCATTTTCGGCCCGATCGCCTTGGGCATCGCGGCACTGGGCGCCTTGTGCTTCTTTCTGGTTCCACCCCGCCTCGCGCGGGCTGACTGGCCTTACGAGACCGAATGACTCACCTTCCGCCCGCATGGCCGGTCCCGGAGTTTCCGCTCCTGCGCCGGTCATGCTAGGGTCCGCGTCCTTTCCTTCCCTGTAGCAGCGTAGCAAGACCGACCCATGCCAAAGAGTCCGTTCCTCCTCGAAGCCCAGGCCCGCGGCCTGATCTTCCAGTGCACCGACCTCGACGCCCTCGACGAGGCCATGCTGGCCGGACCGATCACCGCCTATGTGGGCTTCGACCCGACCGCAGACTCCCTGCATGTCGGCAATGCGCTCTCCATCATGGCGCTCCGCCTGCTCCAGAAGCACGGCCATCGCCCGATTGCCCTGATGGGCGGCGGCACGGCCAAGATCGGCGATCCGTCCTTCCGCGACGAGGCCCGCTCCCTCATCACGAACGAGACGATCGCGCACAACATCGCCGGGATCGAAAAATCCCTGCGCCAGTTCATCACCTTCAGCGATGAAGACCCGTCCAGCGGTGCCATCCTCGCCAACAACGCCGACTGGCTGGACAAGCTGTCCTACATCAACCTGCTGCAGGATGTGGGCGTGCATTTCTCGGTCAGCCGGATGCTAGGCTTCGACAGCGTGCGCCAGCGTCTGGAACGCGAGCAGGGCCTGACCTTCCTGGAGTTCAACTACTCCATCCTCCAGTCCTATGATTTCCGCGAACTGAACCGCCGTCACGGCGCCGTCCTGCAGATGGGCGGATCGGACCAGTGGGGCAACATCGTCTCCGGCATCGATCTGACCCGCCGTACGGACGGCAAGCAGATCTTCGGCCTGACCACCCCGCTCGTCACTACGTCGTCGGGTGCCAAGATGGGCAAGTCCGCCAAGGGCGCGACCTGGGTCCGTCCGGAGAAGCTGCCCGCCTTCGAATACTGGCAGTTCTGGCGCAACACCGAAGATGCCGATGTCGGCCGCTTCCTCAAGTTCTTCACGGATCTTCCGGTTGAGGAATGTGAGCGTCTGGGTGCGCTTGAAGGCTCGGAGATCAACGAAGCCAAGAAGATCCTCGCAACCGAGGCCACCGCCATCTGCCACGGCCGCGCCGCCGCCGAAGAAGCCGCCGAAACGGCCCGCCGCGTCTTTGAACAGGGCTCCGCACAGGCCGCCCTGCCGGAAATCGACCTGCCTGCCAACCTGATCGCCGAAGGTCTGCCCGCTTTCCGCGTCTTTCAGGAAGCCGGACTGGCCGCTAGTGGTGGTGAAGCCCGCCGCCTGATCCGTGGTGGTGGTGGCCGGATCAACGATGTGGTGGTCTCGGACGAGAACCAGACCTTCACGCTCGACGATCTGCGGGATGGTGTCCTGAAGGTCTCGTCCGGCAAGAAGAAGCACATCCTGCTCCGTCCGGTCTGAACCCCGTCATGACCGATGTCATCCGCGGCATCTGACACTGCACCCTGTTTTTCTCCGTCGGAACAGGCACCCTTGTCGCAGGGCGCCCCCGATGGACATGCAGCGCGGATGATAACGGAGCGGAAAAACTGGCGTGGCCTGCTGACCGACTGTGCAGGTCTGGCCTTCGCGGCTCTCTGGGCTGCACGCGGCGCACAGGCGGCCATGCTTCCCATCGCCCTGACCGTTGCAATCCTCGCCATCCCGACGATCCTTCTCGTCCTGGGCTTCATCCGGCGCGACCTTGTGCTTCGACACCCCGAAATCTCCCTTGACCCGAAACTGACGCACCGCATCAAGATCCTGCGTTTCGTGGGGATTTTCATCGCCGCATCATGGACACATGCCCATCATCGGGTAGGCCTGTTTTATCCGCTTCTCGGGGCCATCATCGGCCTGTCCTATATCCCGCTGGGCCGCGCCCTGAGAGAACCGGTTCATATCGTCATGGGAGGCGCCATCGTTCTGATTTCCGGCCTTTCCATGCTCCTGCCAGAACCGCACCACCTTGAAGTCGCGGGTTTCGGCACAGCCATCGCCATCTGGACTGGAAGCGCCATGCGACTATGGCGTTCGGGAGTATTCTTGACCCCGGACACGTCCTCCACCACCCTCACCTGATGGCCGCAGATTCCCTCTCCTGCCATCTGGCGGACCGCAAGACGCCGTGGCCCCATTTCAACCAGTATCTGGTGGCCTATCTGAGCTACCTGCTGTTCTATCCGGTCCCCTGGCTGCTGGGCTATCACCGCCCCACGCTTGCCGGCGTCCTGTTCTCCACGGCCGCCATGCTGGTCTTCCTGCTGGTCTATTTCGCGCCCTACCGGAAAGATCGGTATTACGGCTACGGCGAGATCATCCTGACCGACCTGATCGGCTATGCCTGCGCCTGGACGCATGGCGACTGGGAGGTCTACTGCATTTTCGCCGCCGGAATGTGCGCCCGCTTACCCGGAAAGCGGCAATCCATCACGATGGTCATCCTGCTGCAGGTCGTCCTGATCATCTCCGGACATTTCCGCCACAAGACCACGCTGGAAGTCATCCCCAGCGCCTTTTTCAGCATCATCACCTATATGGGCACGCTGGTGCAGTGGCAGCTCGGCATCCGTAATTTCGAACTGCGCGAAGCCCAGAACGAAATCCGCACCCTCGCCACAACCGCCGAGCGCGAACGCATCGCGCGTGATCTGCATGATCTTCTCGGCCATTCCCTGACGGTCATTTCCGTGAAAGCCGAACTGGCCGACCGTCTGTTCACGTCCGACGCCCCCCGTGCGCGGCAGGAAGTTGCGGAAATCAGCCAGATCGCCCGCACGTCCCTGCGCGAAGTCCGCGAAGCCGTCGTCGGCATGAACGGTGCGTCGCTTCAGCGCGAACTGGACCGTGCCCGCAAGGCCCTGAATACAGCCGGTATCACCCTTGTTCTAAATGACCCCGGACCGTCCGCCGATCAGCCGCAGAACAGCGTGCTCGCCCTGGCCCTGCGCGAAGCCGTCACGAATGTCATCCGTCATTCCGACGCCCGGACCTGTACCCTGACCTTCCAGCAGAACGCGGAAGGCCATATTCACACTTTCACCCTCGAAGACGACGGCCCGCTCCAGGCTCCACGACCAGCCCGCAGCATCATCGAAGGCAACGGCCTGCGCGGCATGCGCGCCCGGCTTGCCGCCTCGGGCGGTACGCTGACCCTCTCCCCCAGCCCCAGGGCTTCAAGCTGACTGCAACGACACTCCCATGATCCGCCTCATCCTCGCCGAAGATCAGACCATGCTCCTCGATGCCTTCGAGGCCCTGCTGCAACTCGAAGACGACATCAAAATCGTCGGCCGGGCGACGGACGGGCGCGAGGCGCTCGACCTGATCCGCGAACACCGCCCCGATGTCGTCCTGACCGATATCGAAATGCCCCACGTCACCGGCATCGAGCTTGCGGAAAAGATCCTTCAGGAAGGCCTGCCCAGCCGCGTGATGATCGTGACGACCTTCGGCCGCTCCGGCTATCTGCGCCGCGCGCTTCAGGCCGGCGTGCGCGGCTACATGCTCAAGGACGCCCCCATCACGCAGCTTGCCGCCGCCATCCGCAAGGTCGCGGCAGGCGGCCGGGCCATCGCCCCCGATCTGGCCGAAGCCGTGTGGGACGCCCTGCCCGACCCCCTCTCCGAACGCGAACGCGCCATGCTCCGCCTCGCCGAAGCTGGACGCACCAACCGCGAAATCGCCGAGGAACTGTCCCTTTCTTCCGGCACGGTCCGCAACTACTTCTCGGAAATCGTGCAGAAACTCGATGCCCGCAACCGCATCGAAGCCGGACGGATCGCCCGAGCAAATGGCTGGCTCTGAGACGGACAGGAAGACCAGTCCGGCTAATGAAGACTCTCCCTGAAGTCCGCTTGGCCATGATAGGATAGCCTGCAACTACTGGCGGAAGACTTTTCATGCAGCTTCTCGCGCTCATCGGGGCAGCGTTTCTGGTCTACTGGGTCCTGAGCCATCTGGGACTTGTCTTCGGTCTCATTTTTGCTTTCGCCAAGTTCATCATACTCGCGCTCGGAGCCCTGGTCCTCCTGGGCCTCGTGATACAGATGATTTCGGGAAAGAAGGATGCGGAAGGCCCCGAGCAGACAACAGCGGGCTCTCCTTTCGAGGAGCCGCCTGCGGACCGGACATGGTTCGAAGTCCTCGGGGTCAGCGAGTTCGCATCGCCCGACGAAATCAAACGCGCCCATCGTGATCTGATCCGCCAGTACCATCCGGACAAGGTCAGCGCGATGGGCGAGAAAATCCGCGAACTGGCCATGCGCGAGACACAGCTTATTAACGCCGCTTTTCAGGAAGCCCGCCTCAGCCGCGGCTTCTGAAGCGTGGTTTGTGTACTCTGATGTCTGACGGGTCTACACTTCTGTAGACATCATCAGGAGTGCACCATGTCCCAGACGCCCTCGCCCCATGAGATGATCCGCGTCAGAGGGGCGCGGGAACACAATCTGGAAAACGTGAATGTAGACCTGCCACGCGATAAGCTCGTTGTCGTCACGGGCGTGTCCGGGTCCGGAAAATCCTCGCTGGCGTTTGGCACGATCTATGCCGAGGCCCAGCGGCGCTATCTGGAATCCGTATCTCCCTATGCCAGGCGCCTGTTCGACCAGATGCCGGTTCCGGTCGTGGCGTCCATCGACGGACTGCCGCCCGCCGTCGCGCTTCAGCAGCAGCGCGGCGGAAGCAGCAGCCGCTCCAGCGTCGGCAGTCTGACGACGCTCTCGAACCTGCTGCGGATGCTCTATTCCCGCGCCGGCACCTATCCGCCCGGCCTGTCACGGCTGGAAGCGGAGTCCTTTTCCCCCAACACCCCCATGGGCGCCTGTCCGAAATGCCACGGGCTCGGGCGTATCTACGACGTCACGGAAAAGACGCTCGTCCCCGATGACAGCCTGAGCATCCGCGACCGCGCCGTCGCGGCCTGGCCCACGGCATGGCAGGGACAGAACTTCCGGGACATTCTCATCACCCGGGGCGTAGATGTGGACTGCCCCTGGCGCGACCTGCCGAAAAAAACGCGGGACTGGATCCTCTTCACCGAGGAAACGCCGACCGAACCCGTCTATCCGGGACGCACCCATGCTCAGGTCGTGGACGCCATCAAACGCGGCATCCCGGCCGATTACAACGGCACGTTCAGTGGCGCACGCCGCTACGTCCTGCACACCTTCACGCAGTCACAGAGCGAGAAGATGCGCAAGCGCGCAGCCTCGTTCATGGTCTCCGCGCCCTGCCCGGTCTGTCATGGACAGCGCCTGAACCCCGATGCGCTGCGCGTCACATTCGACGAGCTGAATATCGCCGACTTCTCGAACCGCACGCTCGAAGACATCGCCGCTTCATTGCGCACATCCGCCAAAGCCCCCGCCAACGGAAAGGACGCTACGGCCGTCGCCGCACGCGGCATGGTCGAAGCCATGATCGAGCGGATCGATGTGCTGCTGGATCTGGGTCTGGGCTATCTCCAGCTCGACCGGGGCGTGCAGACACTCTCGCCCGGAGAATACCAGCGTCTGCGGCTCGGCACCCAGATCCGATCGAACCTGTTCGGCGTTGTCTATGTCTTGGATGAACCCAGTTCCGGTCTGCATCCCGCCGATACGCAGGCCCTTCTGCGGGCACTGGACGGACTGCGCGATGCGGGCAATTCGCTGATCGTCGTCGAGCATAATCCGGACGTTATCCGTCGTGCGGAATGGCTGGTGGATGTCGGCCCGGATGCCGGCGAACGGGGCGGCCGCATTCTCTATAGCGGCCTGCCAGACGGGCTGCAGAACGTAAAAGAGTCCCGCACCCGTCCCTATCTGTTCGACACGGTCCAGCCTCGCACAACACCGGTCCGCAAACCAACCGGCACGCTGGAACTGACGGACATCTGCTGGAACAATCTGGACCATCTGGCCCTGACACTCCCGCTCGGGGTGCTCGTCTCGGTGACAGGCGTTTCAGGGTCCGGAAAATCCAGTCTCGTCGGGCAGGCTCTCGTCTCCATCATGGCCCGCACTCTTGGCCAGAAAGTGGACATCGACCCCGACGACGACAGCACGGATGATGCCCCGCCTCCCGAACATCGCGAGCCCACAGGGAACGTTTCGGGCGGAACAGGACCGATCAAACGCATGGTCATGATCGACCAGAAGCCGATCGGACGGACTCCGCGCTCCAATCCCGCCACCTATACCGGCCTGTTCGACACGATCCGCCGCCTGTTTGCCGAAACGCCGGAAGCAAAGAAACGCCGTTTCGATGCCGGATGGTTCTCCTTCAACGTCGCCAAGGGAAGATGTCCGCGCTGTGAAGGCGTAGGGACGGTCGATGTGGAACTTCTGTTCCTGCCAACCGTGCAGACGCCCTGCCCCGTCTGCCACGGCAGCCGCTACAAACCCGAAGTTCTGGAAGTCCTTTGGAACGGACACAGCATTGCGGACGTGCTGGGCCTGAGCATTGACGATGCCTGTGACATCTTTGCGGATGTGCCTGTTCTGGCACGCGGCTTCGACACCCTGCGTCGCGGGGGACTGGGCTATCTCCGGCTCGGACAGCCCGCCACCGAACTGTCAGGCGGTGAGGCGCAGCGCATCAAGCTTGCGACCGAGCTTCAGAAACAGCGCAACGGGCACATCCTCTATGTTCTGGATGAACCCACCACCGGCCTGCATCCCGCCGATGTGGACCGGCTGATGCTCCAGCTTCAGGCACTGGTCGATCAAGGCAATACCGTCGTTCTGGCCGAGCACGACATGCGCGTGGCAGCGGCCAGTGACTGGATCATCGATCTCGGCCCCGGTGCAGGACGCAAGGGCGGCCGGATCGTGGCATCAGGAACACCGGAGACCGTAGCGGCCTCGGAACACAGCGTCACCGCCCCGTTCCTTCGCCGCTACGTTCACCCCGAACCTCAGGACGCCGGGTGAAACAGCACGCTCAGCGAGCGCACACCCTGCGCACCATGCACGAGCACGCCCTCAATATCCGCCGTCGCTGACGGACCGCTCTGGAACACGGCATAATGCGCCTGCGTCCATTCCGGGCGCTGGTAAGCATTGTGCAGGTTGTACACGATCTGCGCCGGGTCCAGCAGGATGATCAGATGCTGCGGCAGAAAGCCCGTCGTGTTCACGAGAAGCTGCTTTTCCGTGAAGCACAGCGATCCCGTCTCCGCCACGCCAAATGCCGCGCGCAGAACAGCATATTCAACCGGCGCAATATCTGTTGGCTTCGTCTGCGGGGTGACCTTCATGTCCCCCTCGAATTCCGGCACGCAGGACAGGACAGGCCCCGCCTTGACAATGGCCTGCCGCACCGGAGCCATCGGATCTGCGGCATCGGGCGTCAGCAGTTTGCCGCCCATGCGTTCCAGAGATTTCTGGAACAGCTCTTTCAGATCCGCAGGCGCGGCCTGATCGAAGAGTGGCACGTTCGGACGCGCACGATCACCCTGGATATGATTTTTCCGGATTGCCTCCAGAATGGCTTCGCGTGATCCGCTCATGATTTTCCCCCTTCGGCCTGCTGTTTCCGGTTTTTGCGATACCATTCATTGAACGTCTGCTTGGGCGTCTCCGGAATGTCGCGCTTGCGGCCCCAGGTATTGAGCTTGTTGTACAGCATGAAATGCGGAAGATGCCGCAATGCACTGCGTCCCAGCGGAAGGCTTGCGCGATAGACCACGGGGGATGCCAGGACCTCGCCGGCCGCCTTCATCATGACCTTCTTGACCGGGGAGATTTCCCCCTCGCCTGCCAGCGTCTTGCGCCAGTCGGCGATCTGTTCGTGAATATTGATCTTTACCGGACAGACATTGGTGCAGCTGCCGTTCATCGTCGAGGAATATGGCAGGTTGCGGTATTTGTGGACGTTGAAGGTCGGATCGATGATCAGCCCGATCGGCCCGGCATAGGTCGCCCCGTAGCTCAGGCCACCACTGCGCCGGAAAACCGGGCAGGTATTCATGCACGCGCCACAGCGGATGCATTTCAGTCCCGGCCAGAACTTTTCCATGCCAAGCCGGGCGGAGCGGCCGTTGTCCACGAGCACGACATGCATCTCGCCACCCTCACGCGGGCCGCGGAAATGCGACGTGTACTGCGTGATCGGAGAACCCAGCGCGCTGCGTGACAGCAGCCGGACAAATACGGCCAGATCATCCAGCCCGGGGATCAGTTTTTCGATCCCGATGGACGCGATATGCAGCGGCGGCGTGTTGGCTGACAGATCCGCATTGCCCTCATTGGTGCAGACGACGAAGGTGCCCGTCTCCGCGACCACGAAATTGCCACCCGTCATGCCAGCCTGCGCCGACAGGATCAGCGGGCGTGTGGCTTCACGCTGACATTCCGTCAGATAATGCGCATCCGCGTTGTCGGGATCGGAGCCGATTGTTTTTGCAAAAACACCGGCCACATCGGTCCGCAGCTTATGCACGGCAGGCACGACCACATGGCTGGGCGCCTCGTCATCAAGCTGCTGGATCCGTTCTCCCAGATCCGTCTCGATGACTTCAACATTGTTCTCGGCCATGAAGTGACGGAAACCACATTCCTCCGTCAGCATGGACTTGCTCTTGATCAGCCGTTCCACGCCCTTCTTGCGCAGGATATCAAGAACAATGGCATTGTGCTCGGCGCCATCCTTCGCCCAGTGGACCTTGATCCCGTTGGCCGTGGCATTCTTTTCAAACAGCTCAAGATAATAATCGAGTTTAGAGAGCGTGTGTTCCTTGATGCCCGACGCCAGGTCCCTCAGCTCTTCCCATTCCTCAATGCCATGCATTTCCTTGTCGCGCTTCTGACGCAGGTCCCACAGACGCGCATCATGCATGGCTTCATGCTCGGTCGCGGCAATAAAGCGGTTTGCCGCTTCGGACTGGTCGATCGGCCGGTTGCCGTGAACCTTGGCACCACGGGGCTGCGGTTCCGAAATCCGCGATTTCAGAGGCCGGGAAGATGCCGCACCGTGATCCAGCTGATCGGCATTCGGATCGGTCAGTTCTTCATGCAGTTCGGCAGTCATGCGCGTGCTCCATTCAGGATCTGGGCAATATGGATATATTTGAGATTGGCACCCATCCGCCGTGCACAGCCTTCCTGATGCATCATGCAGGAACTGTCGGAGGACGTGACATATTCCGCCCCGGATTTCAGCTGATCCGTGACCTTGTCCTGACCCATCTTGGCCGAGACGCCTTCTTCAAACACCGAGAACGTCCCGCCAAAGCCGCAGCATTCGTCAGGCCGCGTCAGATCGGCGAACTCAATGCCCTTGACCATTTTCAGAAGCGCTTTTGGCTTGGAAAACGGCTCCTCACGGCGCTCGGTCATGCTCGCGATCCGCAAATTCCGCAGCGTGTTGCAGTTGTTGTGAAGTGCAACACGATGCGGAAACTCGGCCCAGGGGAAAGCATCGACCTTCAGAACATCATGCAGGAATTCGACCAGTTCATAGGTCCGGCTGCGGACATGTTTGACGGCGTCGCTCTGCTCGATGGCCGTCATGTTGTGGCGGACCTGGTTCGTGCAGCTTCCGGACGGCGTGACGATGTAATCGTATTTTTCGAAATTGCGGACAAACAGTTCTTCCGTCTTGGCCGCTTCACGCTCACAGCCGGTATTGGTCATGGGCTGTCCACAGCATGTCTGGTCAACGGGATATTCAACCGACAGCCCGAAGCGCTCCAGCAGTTCCAGAGTCGCAATTCCTGTCTCAGGGTGAAACATGTCCACGTAACATGGAACAAACAGACCGACCTTCATGGGAATACCTTTGTCTTAATCGTATCGTGCGGCAACAGTTTCATAAAATTAACGCAGAAACAAAAGACAAGTTTACGGGAGAATCAAAGTCACCGTAAAAAGAGTATTTTAGTCCTGATAATAATACCAAAAAATAATAGTGAATTGCGCGGTGACATCTCATTCGATTTGAGACAATGATTTCTTATAGGAAGTATTTTTCTGAATTTACTTAGTAAATATTTGCGGATTCCAGATTTGACTCTCAGAAAAATCTCTCTTTCATGATATTCTTGGAAAATTTCCACCAAGATACCATCAGAGTCAAAAAATGGATTTTCTTGCTCATTAACGAAAAATTATAAAGCCACTGACACTATCGACACATCTTTTGCTCTCTGAGAGATGTCGATCTGTGCTTAGTGTAAATAATGCCTCTGTCCTCTCCGGGCTTCAGGTCCTGTCCCAGACCACTACAGCCCTGAACAAGGCGGAGACAGAAGTCGCGACCGGAAAAGCCGTATCGACTGCGTCAGACAATCCCGCAGTCTATTCGATCGCCAATACCATGCAGGCACAATCCTCCGCGCTAACCGGCATCTCACAGGGGTTGAATGTCCTTGGCCAGGTTGTGCAGACCGCCAGCGCCCAGGGGACACTCATCAACAATGTCCTGACATCCATTGCAGCCAATATCAGCGAAGGACAGAATACCGGCATTGACAGCAGCACCGTCAACACCCGGATTTCCATGGCGCTGAACGAAATCGAACTCGATGGCCTCATCCGCCACGTTCAATGGCGTCAACCTTCTGGCAGGCGGTCTTGTAAACGGTGTGACATCCAATACCGCCTCCACGGCTCTGGATGTCTATGGAGGATCTCTCAAGGTTGCGGGACACAATGCCACTTCAACCGGCCTTGGTCTGTCAGGGCTCAATGTCGATCAGGCCGGAGTCACCCTGCCTTTTGATTCTGAAGCACTGGTCACTGCAGGCCCCGCGACCACCACTCTAACACTGAACAACATCGCTCAGGCCACCGGTACGGGAACAGCCCAGAATCCCGCGGTCCAGTACCAGTTCGTTGCTGAAGAAACCGATACCGGGACCAACAATCCGGGCAGTTCCACACTGGCCAATATCAATGCCGCCATCGGTGCCGGCTCGGACCTGAAATGGGACCCGACAACAGGAGACCTGACGTCGGGAAGCAACACTGTCATTACTTCCCAGTACACCGACCCGAATGGGGTAAAACTTTACAAACTGAGCTCCGGCGCGGCCATTCAGGTCTCTCAGGGCAGCAATGGCGATCCTGTCTATACACTGAGTTCGACATTCGATGCGCTCGGCAACCCCACAGCCCAGACGGTCATCACGCCTGTTTCGATTGATACGTCCGGCGCCGGAAAAATGGATGACAAGACCATTTCCGATACGTTCATCGCGGCTATTTCCGGGCAGGGTTTTCACGTTGACCGAAGCAGCACCGACGGTGCACTGACCATCAGCGGCGGGAACATCTACGCTCCGGCTTCGTCTTCCAGCCCGGATGTTTCGGCCCTGACGAATGCCATTAATACCGCGCCTCTCTCAGGATTGGTCGTTCCTGTGGCAACCGCTATCAAAACCATTCCGGTTCCCCAGACAGACGAGAACGGGCACCTGGTTTACGACGGCGACGGAAACGTCGAATCCACCAACACTACAGAATCTTTTATTTCCACCTACGGGCAGCAGGTCAGCCTGCCGACGGCCCAGGCCAGTCTTGCCGATCCCTTTGCAACGCAGATGGACTTCAATACGAAGGGTCAGTCAGTCGGGCTGGATGGCTATCAGCTTGTTCTGAACCAGACAACCACTGACGGGACACTTTCCAGTTCAAAAACAATCGGCCGCAGTATTCAGAACCTGACCGACAGCAATCCTGAAATCACCATCGACCCCACAACCGGGCACGTAACGCCCTCGAAAATCATTTCACAAAGCAGCGCAGGAACCGTTTTCCAAATCTCGACGACGGCTTCTGGCAATCCCATGTATGTCAGCCTCGGAGTAGACGGAACAACAGGGAACCTGACCTATTCGGTTTCGGCATCTTCCGAATTTCCCCAGGGGGAAACGAACAATATCGTGGCCGTGAACGTCACACCCGATATGACTTCATCAGCGACCTATCAGAACAGCCTTCTTACACCGATTGTCACCGCCCTGAAGTCAGCAGGCATCACGACGAACGGAAGCAGCATCAATGCAGGCACACTCTCCATTGTCGCGAGCGGAACAAAGATTGCCGGGTCTGTTCCGTCGGGTGGCAGTCACGGCAGATGACGGCACTCCTGTCTGGGCGACACAGGGCACATCTTATGCTTTGAGCAATCTGCACAATAATGGTTCGTATACCTCCTTTCCTGTCTATAACTCCCAGTCACCGAATTCCTCTCTGCTTGCAGCAGACAGCAGGAATTTTTCCGGAGATACGATCGCTGGCCAGCAGACCAGCGGCTATGATGTTGCCATCGGGGCCGTAACCGCCGCCATTTCGAAAATGACATCCATCAATGCGTCGCTTGGAAACAGTGCAAATCTCATCACGCAGGTGACGAAAAATACTGCTGCCCAGCAGGATGCCATCACAACAGGAATATCAGCACTCACAGACGCCGATCTGGCGAAGGAAAGTGTCCTGCTTCTTTCAGCCCAGACCAAGCAGCAACTCGCCGTACAGTCCCTCTCGATCATGGACGGCCAGTCCTCGATGATTCTCAAACTTTTCCAGAGTTAAAAGACTTTCGAGAGAAAGCCTTTTCCATAAGCTCAACAACGTGTCTGAGGATATGGCTTTCATCATACGCCTCAAGCGCAATCTGCCTTCCGGCACGCCCCATTGCCTTCCTCAGCGCAGTGTCCTGCACGAGAACCCGCAGGGCCCGCGCAAGCGGCGCCGACAAGCCTGGGGAGACAAGAAAACCCGTCTTTCCGTTCACCACCTGCTCTCTCGGGCCGCGGACGTCCGTCGCCACAACCGGCAGTCCGGTCAGCATCGCCTCGATGACTGACATTGGCAGCCCTTCGAAATGGCTGGGAAGCGCGAACACATCCGCTGCCTTCAGAAGGTCAGGCACGTCTTCACGATAACCGAGCATTCGCAGTCGTGGCCCCAGACGCTCCCGCGTACGCTCGAAGGCTGCCGTCAGGTCCGCGCCATGATCCGAAGGCAAGCGTTCCCCGACAACCCAGAGTTCGGCCTCGGGCACATCTTCCATGGCGCGCAGCAACTCGGGATGCCCCTTGTGCCGCACCAGACGCGACACCACGATCACCACCGGCCGGTCTTCCGGCACCCCGAACTCCCTGCGCAATCGCGCACGCGTCTCCGCATCAGGATGATAGTGCTGGGGATCACGACCGTTGCCAATGGCAATGGGGTTGCGGTTCAGGTGCAGCCGACGTGCATCCTGTGCCTCTTCGCGCGAGACCGTCATATACAGGTCAGTGATGCGCCCTGCCATCCATTCCAGCACCAGGGAGAGCAGTCGGCGGCGCCATGATCCTGGCTGGTTGAACAGGAATCCGTGGCAGGTATAGGCCACGATCCGCACGCCGCAGAGCCGTGCGGCAAAACGCGCCAGAATGCCGCTGATCGGCATATGACCGTGCACCAGATCCGGCTTTTCCTGCCGGATCAGCCGGATCAGAGCCATGAATGCCCGGTACTGTGCCACTGGAGACAGCGACCGCGCCATCGGAACGCCATGCACCGTAAAGCCCTCGGCCCGCACTGGCTCCAGATGTACCCCTTCCGCGCAGGCTCCCTGAACGTCGTGACCAGCCTCACGCAGTTCCCGCATCAATGGCAACAGGAATTGCCTGAGCGCAAAATCCACGTTGGTGATTTCAAGGATCTTCACGCCATCACCCCTGATACGGAATTGCCTATTCCGGAATGCGTTCGAGAAGCCATGTCACGCTCTGATGGGTCCGTTTCCCCGATTTTGGTGCCGCAGGTTTCTCCTGCTCACTCTTCTCTTCCGCAGGAACAGTGTCGGGGACCGGCAGAGGCGTGATGATGATCTGACGGCAGACTTCACGCTTTCCACGCCCCAGATAAACGTCGTTTTCCAGCCGCACGACACCGTCACGCTGTCTGAAACGCCAGATCGTCCCGCCAACCTGAAGGATGATGTCTTCGTCATCCTGCGTCACCTTCACATCCGGATGAATGTGAAAACGGATGGCAAAATCAATATTGCGTTCGCCGTCTATCAACTCCTGCCCACGCAGATCTTCACCATCCGAACCGAAATACAGACGTCGGGTCCACTTCGCTCCAAGCGGTGCATGATAGCCATCATGCGACAGATCCAGCCAGTGCGCAGAACCATCCGTCTGATGATCGCAGGAGACCGTGACCGGGCGGCGCGTCATGCCGCCATCCGGTCCGAAATCTGCGGAAGACAGACCATCTGCTACGAGCACCGTATGGGCAGCGCTGCACCGCATCGCGTCGCGCCAGGCTCCGACCACAGCACTTCCGCAATTGACGAACAGCCGGTGACGCTGATGGGAGAACTCGAAGGACAGGGTCCCGGCATGTGCCATGCTGTCGAAACCGGCCGGCGCCGGTGGCCCGCTATCCACGATTAGCAGCGATTTGCCGAGTGCCAGTCGGGTAAACTTTCCCTGCGGCATGGAGGGCGCGATCAGCTTCTGCCGTGAACCCTGCGCCAGCACATCTTCTACGGCCGCGCTATGCCGTTCATTCGATCCGTTGAAGAGCGCCAGTCCTCCGTCCCCATGGCGCATTGCCCGCAGAACGGGACAGACCTTGTCCAGAGCCCGGTCGATAAAGGGCGGCACACTGGCATGAGCCGTACGGAACATAACGGACATTTCTGCCAGTTCACGCGCCACGAGGAATTGTGCCTCGGGACTGCGCTCAATGACCGTGCCATCCGCCAGAATGAGTCGTTCCAGCTCGGCAGGCAGATAGCGCAGAAAACGGGACATGAACCCCGTATGCTCCGGCATTGCCATGGCTGCGGCCAGCAGGCCCCGGAACGCCATCAGCCCGCGCGCACCCTGTGGGGACAGTGGCAAGAGCGCCGCAATGGTCCGCCCTTCCACCAGCATCCGTTCCATCAGACGCTGCTGAAGACGCGGATCGGCAGATGCCAGACAGAACTCGTGGTTCGACAGCCATGATGCCAGACGGGACCCCGTGACACAGGCATCCCGGACCAGCGGATCGGTTGGCGGATGCGCCAGCCAGTCACTGACGAGCGCCCGCGCGGTCAGACGGGCCTTGTCACTCCCGAGCGCCCGCAGATCCCGCAGCCAGCTGAACCCGTGCAGCCATTCCCGCACCGGCTCCGGCCAGGGGCCACGTTCCCAGTTGCCTTTCGGAAGCGTATAATCCTGCCGATCGAAGCGGAAATGCCCCGCAATAAGGCGTGCACCCTGCTCCGGATCTCCCTTCCAGGGATCACGGAACGCATGCACGGGCCCTTCCGAGGCAGGTCCTCCGAAGGGCAGACGGGCAATGGAAAGACGGAGACCACGAAGCCAGCGACTGCCTGTCATCAGGTCGTGTGATCCACGAACGGTCCTTCGAGCGCCCTGATCGCGGCATCACGGTCCTCTTTTCCGAAAATCGCCGAGCCCGCAACCAGCATGGTCGCTCCGGCGTCCACAACCCGCGGGGCCGTGCGCGGATCGATCCCGCCATCCACAGCAAGAACAATGTCACGACCGCTCTCACGGATCATCTCGGCAAGCGTCCGGATCTTGGACAGCTGGCTATCAAGAAAGCTCTGTCCGCCAAAACCCGGATTCACGGTCATGACCAGGATGATGTCCACCAGATCCATGACTTCCGACAGCGCCACAGCCGGCGTCGCCGGGCAGATCGCCACACCGGGACGGCACCCCAGCGCACGGATGGTCTGAAGCGAACGGTGCAGATGGGGCGCGTTCTCGACATGGACGGTGATGTGATCGGCACCCGCTTTGGCCGTCGCTTCCAGATACGGATCCACCGGATCGATCATCAGATGGACGTCGAACTTCGCGTCTGTATGCCTGCGCAGGGCCGCAATGACCGGAGGGCCGAATGAAATGTTCGGCACGAAATGCCCGTCCATCACATCAAGATGAAGCCAGGGCGCGCGCGCAATGGAGGTGATCTCTTCCCCGAGGCGGGAAAAGTCAGCAGCCAGAAGGCTGGGAGCGACGATGATCGAAGGACGGTCAGTCATACTCTCATGTATCGGCAAACCCATCGCGCGACGCAAGCCACATCCGCATCCGTGCGCATCTTCGTGAGGATCATGTCTATGCGCCCCTCCTTCCGGAACCCCCGAGCGCCTGAAACGTCCTGATGCCCACATCTGCCGACCTGCCCGGAGCGCCTCATGACCGATCGCCTTTCACCCACCCTGCTCAGCCGCGACAGCTGGATCCGCCGCCCCTCCCATCGGGCCTGGCTGGAAATGCAGGGACGTCGCCTTCTGGATTTCAGCAAGGGCGGGTGCATTGACGGCGGTTTTACCGGACTGGATCTGGAAGGCATGCTCCCCGAAAACGCCAAACCCGAAGCCACGCTGACCGCCCGCTGCGTCCACGCCTATGCCGTGGCCGAGCTTCAGGGACTGCCCGGAAGCGCACCACTTGTTACACACGGGATTCACGCCCTGCGCACCAATTTCCGCGATGAGACGCATGGGGGCTGGCAGCATTTCGCAGACAAGGACAATGACCGCAAACAGGCCTATCTGCATGCGTTCGTAGCTCTCGCAGCCTCATCTGCTGTCCTGATCGGAGCGGAAGGCGCGGGCGACCTGCTCAAGGATGCCATAGACCAGATCGAAACCCATTTCTGGAGCGAAGACGAAGGCGTCATGCGCGAAAGTTTTGCTCCGGACTGGTCGGACGAGGAAGACTACCGCGGCGCCAACAGCAACATGCATTCCACCGAGGCTTTCATGGCACTCGCGGACGTCACCGGAGACGTGAAATGGCTGCATCGTGCCCGCCGCATTGTCACGCGCTTCGTGCATGAGCTGGCGGCGGCCGAAGGGTTTGCCATGCCGGAGCATTTCAACCGTAACTGGACGCTCCTGCGCGATTTTAACAGCGACAAACCCAATGATGACCTGCGCCCTTACGGCATGACACCGGGACATTTCGTGGAATGGTCACATCTGACCCTGAAGCTCGAAGCAGCACTCCTGCGTCATGGACTCGAAACGCCGGAGTGGATGCTGCATGACGCCCAGGCCCTGTTCGAAACCGGGATGAACACCGGCTGGAACGCCGATGGCCGGCCGGGCATGCTCTATACCATCAACTGGGAACATGGCCCGCACAACCGCAGCCGCATCCACTGGGCGCAGGCCGAAGCCCTGACAGCCGCCATCAATCTCTACAAGCGGACCGGCAATCCCCATTACGAGCACTGGTACCGCATGATCTGGGATTATATCGACACAACGCTAATCGACCGCGATTTCGGAAGCTGGTTCAATGAGGTCAGCCCGGAAGGGGAACCCACCGAGACGATCTACAAGGGCAAAGGCGACCTGTATCACGCCTATCAGGCCACACTCGCGCCGATGATGCCGCTGGCACCATCTCTTGCGACAGCTATCGAACAGATTGGCGTCCCTTACTGATCGCTAACCCGGCGGCGCTTTCGTCAGGACATAGACCGGAAGCGCCACGGAATCCCGAAACAGATACCAGAGCTCCACGGGCCGGAATCGGGATGGTGCCGCGCCCGAAACCGGTGCCACACCCGCGTGGCGCAACGCCCATTCCGCGCGCAGCACATGAAACCATTGCGTGACCACAATGGCACCGTCAGGCCGCATTTGGGCAACATGCAGCGCCGTCAGCCAGGTATTATTTCCGTGCGAGTCCACGATGATGGCAGAAGCCGGGACACCACGCATCCTCAGCCAGCCTGCCATGATCCGGGCCTCGTCCTGATGATCACCGCTCTCGATCGCACCGCTGACCATGACGGTTCGGACAAGACCGGCACGCCATAGTCGCAGGCCCTCTTCCAGCCGTTCCTGCAGCGCCGGGCGCGGTTCGCCTTTGCTGGTCACTGCCGTACCGAAAATCACGGCCATCTCGGAGCGCACCGGCACGGCCGAGAGACCCCGAACCGCCACAAAGCCCATCCAGACCAGCAGCAGCCCCCCCAGCGCCAGCCCCGCGGTCAATCCTTTCGTAACCGCCCGCCGCCAGAACTTCCTGAACATCAGGAGGCATTCTCCTGTCCGGCACGCAGCCGATGCAGGTAAAGCAGCGCCACTCCCGCTGCCAGAATGCCGGACAGCGATCCCACGCCCAGAGCCCAGCGTGGCCCAAAGGAGTTTGCGATCATTCCCACCAGAGGGGCGCCCAGTGGCGAAGATCCGGCAAAGACGGCAAACCGGATCGACACCACACGCCCGCGCATACCCGGATCCGTTGCCAGCTGCATGTAGCTGTTGCTCACCGCCGTAAAGGTCAGGGATGCCATGCCCGCCATGACCAGTGCGACCGCAAAAGCCCAATAGCCCGGCGAAAGAGCCCCCAAGAGGCAGGCAAGACTGAACACCACCGCCCCTTGCGGCAGGGCGGAAAATTTCATGGTTTTGCGACTGGCAGCGAACAGCGCACCAGCGATCGTCCCGACCGCCATGGCAGAATTGAGAACGCCGTAACCATGTGCCCCGACATGAAAAACGCTGACCGCCATGGTGGAAATATAGATCGGGAAATTGAGCCCGAATGCCCCGAGCAGAAACAGCATGAACAGAATGGTTCGCAGATCATCGCGTTTCCAGACGTAGCGCACGCCCGTCAGCAGATCCTGTTTTTCCTGATGTGCATTTCCCGGTTTTGTGGGTGCCAAGCGATGCAGATCCTGTATCCGCAAAGACAGGAGTGACATCAGCACGCCATAAAATGAAAGCCCGTTCAGAATGAACGACCATCCAGAACCCAGCTCCGCAATACAAAACCCTGCCACGGCTGGCCCGATCATGCGTCCGGCATTGTAGGAGACGGAATTGAGCGCCACCGCATTGGCAAGATCTTTCTCACCAACAAGTTCGCCTGCAAAGATCTGCCGCACAGGACTGTCAAACGCTGCGACGCACCCGCTCAGAAATGCAAACAGGTCCACTTCCCACAGCCGGACCATGCCCGTCACCACCAGAACCCCAAGCGCAATAGCCAGGGTACCGAGGCCTGCCTGCGTCAGCAGCAGGAAGCGATGCTTTTCAACCCTGTCGGCAATTTTGCCGGTCCAGAGAATCAACAGAAGCGGCGGCGCCAGCTGAAGCGCCATGACAATGCCTACAGCCGTCGCATCATGCCGGGTCAGTTCTGTCAGAACCAGCCAGTCCTGCGTCGTCATCTGCATCCAGGTTCCGATGTTCGAAACCAGCGCACCCATCGCCCAGATACGGTAGTTACGCCTCCCCAGAGACCGGAAGGCCTGCCCCATCATGGGCGATACCCGTCATTCAGGACATGGACGCGGAAGAAGCCGACTGACATGCTATCAGTTTCGGGAATATCCCGACAGATGTCGAGGCATGTCTCGAAAATGTTCCCCTACAGCCTCAGCAAATAAAGACTATGGTTTTCAGAATTCGCTCGGAGCCAATGTTCGCGACGCGGAAAACACCTGCTTCGCGGAAGACTGTGCAGGACCAAACTGGAATCTGGACAGTTCGGCAAACAGATCCTTCGCTTCGTTGCTCAGGTTCCGGCAGGCCACATTGACCTCTTCCACCATCGCGGCGTTCCGCTGGGTCATCTGGTCCATTTCGTTGATGGCCTTGTTGATCGTCTCAAGGCTCTCGGCTTCACCGGTTGCGGAATGGGAAATATCCTCGAGCAGGGACGTAATCCCGTCCACATGCTGGCTAATGATCTTCATCGACCGGTCCGCCTCGCCGACAAGATGAACACCTTCTTCCACCTGTCGCCCCGAAGACGTGATGATGTTCCGGATATCCTGGGCGGATTTGGCTGAACGCTGCGCAAGAGCCCGGATCTCCTTGGCCACGACATCGAAGCCCTGGCCAGCCTCACCGGCGCGCGCGGCCTCGATCCCCGCATTCAGCGACAGGAGATTCGTCTGGAACGCGATTTCCTCAATCAGGCCCAGAATGCTCTCGACCTGCCGCGAGGAGTTGCGGATTTCGCCCATGGCCGTATTGGCGGAATGCATGATCCCGGAGATTACAACCGTCTGTCCACGCGTTTCCAGAGCTGTCTCACGTGCCTGCACCGCAGAGCGGGCGGTTTTCCCGACCGTTTTCGTGATGCTGTTGATGGATACTGCGGACTCCGCAAGATTGACGGCCTGCCGCTCCGTCCGCTCGCTCAGTTCAGCAGAGGCCGATGCGATTTCCGACGTTCCATTGGCGATAACGGATGTGGCATCGGAAATCTTGGCGATTGCTGTCCGGTAAATCTGGATAAGCGTGTTGAAATCCTGACGGAATTCTTCAAACCTGTCCTGAAAATGCTCCTGGAACGTGAAGGTCAGATCCCCTTTCTTCACGATTTCCATCCCGGCGCAGATCGTCCCGATCGTCTCACCCTGCAATTTCCGGATGCTTTCGCTTTTTCCCGAGAGCTCTTTCTGGATACGCGCGGCTTCGCGAGCCTCTTCGGCAGACAGTTCCTAGAGCTTCAGCTGATTCTGACTGTTTTCCCGGAATGACTGCAGGGAGCGTGCGAGGCGTCCGGCGCAGTCCTGATGATGCAGACATGGAATGGTAATGTTCAGAGCGCCCCCTGCCACCTTTTCCGTTGCAGCGGTGATCTGCTCGAACGGAACAGCAATGACCCGGATCGCAAATTTTGCGATCAGAAGCGTCAGCCCGACCTGAAACACCAGACCGGCGCATTGTGACAGGAACTGTTCATGCCGGTAGTGAACAAATACATATTCACAAAGCTGCTCAACCACGAACTGGATCACGGCGATCATCACCAGAATGGCGAAGAGTGCCTTGATTTTCTGGCGAACGTAGGCGGTTTTTTCAATCCAGTTCAGCATGAGAGCCTTTTTGACCTCTGGTCTCACGCTCTGTTCAGAGAGTGGCGTGAGTGCCTGCAAAACTATACATGTCGTTATTAATAAAAAATGAACATTTCTCTCGAAATTGTTTGCAACACATTCACAGCCATGTTGCGCCGCATTGTCTGGGAATGCTCCGTCATATTGACAATTTTTCTCACACGGAGGATTTCTGGCGCTTCACCGTGGGGAGCCCTGGCATGGGGCTGAGATTCTGCTGGCATGACCCTCAAAAGTCATGTGGCGCAGTGACCCATCGAACCTGATCCAGTTCATACTGGCGGAGGGATGGTGGTCGCTGTCTGCCCGACGCATGTTCATGCACAATGCAGCCAGCAGCTTGAACCTTTCCTGTCAGAGCTGAGATCTCATTGCTTGCAGGCGAGGAGTCTCTCATCATGGCATACAGACACGACCGGGCCACACCGCCTGTCAGACCCTATGGCCCTACCCACCGGGAGGCACCCATGTCTCCTGTCTGCCGTTCGCGGTACCGCAGCCTTCTGCCCGTCCTGATCGGCACAACGGTGTGCTTTTCGGTTGCGCGTGCCGCCGACACACCGGCCACAAACAAGCCAGCCATTCAGCAGACCGCCTCGCAGGCGCATGCTACACAGTCTCCCAAGGCCGAGCACATCATTGTCCACCGGATCTCGGACAGCGCGCCCGGCAACCAGCCGGGGGCGGACTGATCCATCTGCAGGACGGCGTAAAATCCGTCAGTACGGTCAGTCAGGATTTCATTTCCAAACAGGCCCCGATGGCAACGGCCTTCCAGCTTGCCTCTATGCTGCCCGGCGCCAATGTCGCCTCGTCCGATCCGATGGGCTTTTCTCCAAATACGAACATCACCGTCCGAGGTCTCGACAACAGCGCCATCGGCTATGTCCTCGAAGGCATGCCGCTGAATGACGTGGCCTATTATTCCGGCACGCCGAGCCAGTTTGCGGACAGCGAGAACTATCAGGAAATCGCCCTGGCGCAGGGATCGGCCGATCTGGACAGCCCGGTCCTGAACGCGGCCGGCGGCCTGATGAACCTGACATTCCGCGACCCCGCCAAAAAGGCCGGTGGCGATGCCAGCGTGTCCTATGGGTCCTACAACACCAACCGCGAATTCATCCGCCTTGATACCGGCGACATCGCCCATACCGGCATCCGTGGCTTCGTATCCTATTCCCATGGCGCAACTGACAACTGGCGCGGCCCCGGACGCGACGAGAAACAGCACGTCGATTTCAAGTTCCTCAAGGAATGGGGGCAGGGCAACCGCGCCAGTCTTTTAGGGTCCTTCAACACGACCATCACAAGCTGGTATCCCGAACCCACGATGGACAGCTGGAAATCGGACGGGATCAAAGGCCAGAACAACCTTCTGGCCCGCTATGACAGCAGCAGTCCTGATAACGGCGCAAATTACTGGCGCCTGTGGCGGGACGGAGAACGCACGCTTTATGGCGGGGCGCCCGTTCATCTGACGCTGACAGACCGCCTGTCCCTGGACGTCACACCTTACGCCCAGTTCGCCTATGGCAACTGGCCGGGTGGAAGCACGATGTCCACCTCCGGTCTCTATCAGGGCACGCAGGCCCTGTCCGACACGCTGAACCTGCCCGGCGCGCAGGACGGCGTCGGCGTGGTCCGCGCGGATTATACCCAGCGCAGCTACCGCTCCGGCTTTACCAGCGCCCTGCATTACAAGACCGGCTGGAACGATTTCGTCCTCGGTTACTGGTACGATTACGGCGATGACAACGAGCAGCAGCCGTTCACAGCCGTCCAGACCAATGGATATACCCCGGACATCTGGGCGGAAAACGGCAAGGACGTGATCCGCCTGTCAAACGGCGAGCGGCTTCTGGGCGGCAGTTTCCACACCATTTCCCAGACCAATGCCCTGTTCGTCGGCGATCACATGTCCCTGCTGCACGACCATCTGGCCATCGATCTCGGCTTCAAGGCCGTCATGATGAGCCGTGACGGTACAAACAGCCTGCCGGGGCCGCAGTATCATGTCGCGTCCAACAGCATGGAGCCCCTGCCCCGTCTGGGCGTGCGCTGGCGGATAGACGGCGAGAACCAGCTTTTCTTCAATGCCACGACTAATTTCCGCGCGCCTGATCAGACCGCGCTTTACAACACCTATGACCCCTCTTCGGGCGAGATGTACGGCACCGGCTCCACGGATGTCCGCAATGAATATTCCATTTCCGAAGAACTGGGATATCGCCGGACGGGACGCTGGATCATCGGCAGCCTGACGCTGTTCAACTACAACTTCACCAACCGCCAGATCTCCACGCAGGCCGTGCAGAACGGCTCCATCGTCAGCACGACCATGAATGCCGGTGGCCAGACGTCACGCGGCGTGGACGTGGAAATCGGCCTGCGCCCCTGGCACCATTTCAGCCCGTATGTGTCGGGTGAATACCTGCACGCCACCATCGACAACGACCTGATGTCCGGCGGGGACCTTCTGCGCACCCGTGGCAAAATCGCTGTCCGCAGCCCCACCCTTCAGGCCGCGGCCGGGCTGAGCTACGATGACGGACATATCTTCGGCGTCGCCACCGTGCATTACACCGGCCACCAGTACGCCACCTTCATGAATGACGAGCGCGTCTCGGATCATACGACGGGTGATCTCGCCATCGGCTACCGCTTTTCGGATCACGTCCACCTGCATCAGCCGACCCTGCGGATGAACTTCATCAACATCACGAACGAGCACTATCTTTCCGGCGTGGCGAGCCCCACCCTGAACGCGAAGGACACGACCGGCGTCTATGGCACCACCATCGCCGGCAGTGCCCCGAGCTATTATATCGGTGGCGGCTTCGCGGCCCTGTTCACCGCCTCCACGGGATTCTGAGCATGGCAGAGGCATCCGGACAGTTCGGCGTCAACGGCCCCGAAAACAAGCGGGACTGGCCAGCACTGTCCGATGCCGAAGCCCGCAATGTCCTGTCCCGCTTCCCGCTCCCCGCTCCGGCCCGACAGGTCGTCTGGCATGGACGACGGCCGTTTTCCTCAACGGGCGTCGTCGCGCTGGCGGATGGGAGCCGGGTTTTCGTCAAACGTCATGACCATTGCCTGCGCGATGCCGCAGCTCTTGGGGAAGAGCACCGATTCATCACGCATCTGGCCGAACAGGGCGTTCCGGTCGGCCAGACATGGCGCACGAAAACCGGTCAGGCCGCCCTCGATCTCGATGGCTCAGCCTATGAGGTTTTTTCCATCATGCCCGGCCATGACCTGTACGAAACCGTGCAGTCCTGGGAGCCATTCCACAACGTCAAACACGCCTTTTCGGGCGGCCTGCATCTGGGGCGGCTTCACGACGCGGCCAGAAATTTCAATGCCCCTGCCCGCCCTTCCCGACGCCCCCTGCTCTCCACGTTCGAGGTCATCACATCCCCCAACCTGATGGCCGGGCTGGAACGCTGGATCCCGCAACAGGCCGGGCTGACAGAGGCCCTGACCCGTCATCCCTGGCGTGAGGATATCCCCGCCGCCCTGCTGCCGTTTCATGAGAGACTGAAACCCCATCTCGGCACGATCCAGCCCCGCTGGGGCCATGGCGACTGGCATCCGTCCAACCTGTTCTGGAGCGGCACGGGAGCAGACGCACAGGTCTGCGGCATTCTCGATTTCGGCATGTCGGACCGGACCTGCGCCGCCTATGATCTTGCGGTCGCCATCGAACGCACCGCCATCGCATGGCTCGAACCCCAGAACGACTGCCCCGTCATTCATGAACGGCTCGAAGCGTTCCTGTCCGGCTATCTGGCGCAATATGCGCTCTCCCGCGAAGAACGCCGTCTGGTGCCCCTCTTCCTGCCGCTTGTTCACGTCGAATATGCCCTCTCCGAAGTCGCCTATTACGAGACGCTGGTCCACGACCAGGCGGGCGTGAAAGCGGCCTATACAGACTATCTTCTGGGCCACGCGCACTGGTTCGCCTCGCCCTCAGGGCAGCAGTTCCTGCGCTGGCTGACCCGGACCCTTCAGGCCCCCTCATGTCCCTGATCGAAATTCTGGGCGCTGTCCTCAGCGCACTCGCCGTCTGGCTGACATCGCGACGCAGCATGATCTGCTGGCCCGTCTCGCTGACTGCGACCGGACTCTATTGCTGGATCTTTTTGAGAGCGCGTCTCTACGCCGATGCGGGACTTCAGATCGCCTTCAGCTTTTATGTCATCTACGGATGGCAACACTGGCGTCAGATGGAAAAGCCCGATGGCAGGATCCGCGTCCGCCGCCCCACCAGTCGCACGCTCGTCAATGGCATGCTCTGCGGTGCAGCAGGCAGCGCAGTCTGGGCATTCGTCCTGGCCCGCTTCACCAACGACCCCACCCCCATCACGGACGCCACCCTGACCGCTTACAGTATTGTTGCCCAGTGCTGGGACACGATGCGCTATCGTGAGACCTGGCTTTTATGGATCGTAGTGGACAGCGCCTATGTCGCCCTGTTCATCAGCCGCAGCCTTTATCCGACTGCGATCCTCTATGCGGGCTTTGTCCTGCTGGCCATCAATGGTTACCGGCTCTGGAAGCCGGATAGCTCAGCCAGACCGTCATCCATCCTGCCATCCTGAACACATCGGACAGAACATAAAAAAAAGCCGCCCTGACAGTTCAGGACGGCTTTTTACCAGACCGGACAATTAGCCAGCCGTCGCATCTTCCGGCAGGGGCTGGATCTGACGCAGCTTGCCGTAGCGATCGTAGTAAAACACCGATGTTCCGCGCCGTTCGGCATAACCGTCCGGCTGGCCATCTTTTGTCTGGAACAATAGCCGGAATGCATCCGGCTGTTCGATCACCTTGTCCCCTGGGGGACGATACCGGTAGCGGCTGAAATCGGCATGGCTCTTGGGCAGCGACGAATTGTGATACAGATCGTGCATGCTCGGCTTCTTGGGCCCGTCATCCGCATCCTGCGCCACAGCCGTGCCAAGGGCCGCGCCTGAAACAGCGAGGGCGGCCAGTACTGGGACAATCAACCTGCGCATGAGGCTCTCCGGTCAGTGCGTTTGTGAGGGCACCTTAGGCGAAACCGTCTTCTGGCTCCACCCACCTCCGAGCGCGCGATACAATGTCACAATGTTCTGGAACCGCGCGGCCTTGACCGTAATGGCATTCTGCTGCGCCTGAAACAGTGTGCGCTGCTGCGTCAGGGTCGTCAGATAGCTGTCGATTCCGGCCCGATACCGCATCATGGCCAGATCGAATGCCTTCTGGGACTGATCGACCAGTGCCGCCATATGCCTGTCCTGCGCCGTATAGGTCTCACGCGCCGTCAGGGCATCGGACACTTCGCGGAACGCCGTCTGCACGGCCTTCTCATACTGCGCGGCATATTGCAGCTTCTGCCCCTTCGCCATCCGGAGATTTCCCTCGCTCTGCCCCCAGGTGAAGATCGGGAGGCTGATCGACGGCGAGACCGTCCATGTTTCGGCACCCGGCGTAAAGAGCTTGCGGAACTGCAGCGAACTCGTTCCTTCAGACGCGGTCAGCGTCACGCGCGGGAAGAACGCCGCACGGGCCGCACCCACATTGGCGTTCGCGCCGATCAGCGTATGTTCGGCTGCGCGAATGTCCGGACGCTGCGCCAGCAGATCCGAGGGCAGACCTTCCGGCAGATCGCCGATCATGGTCTGCGCCCCGAATGGCGCGGGTTCGGGCAGATTGGCCGGCAGAGGCGTCCCCACCAGAAGCTGAAGCGCGTGCTCGTCGTCCGCCACGGCGCGCAGATACTGCGCCTCATACGCCGACGCCTGCTCCACCTGTGTCTTGACCTGCGCCAGCGTCAGCGCATCCGCTTCCCCGTTGTCATAGGCAAGCTGCGTCAGACGCAGCGTGTCGTTTTCGGATTTCAGGGTATCGCGCGTCACCCGAAGCTCTTCACGATCCGCGAGCCACTGGATGTAGGTCGTGCCAATCTGCGAGACGGTCGTGAGCAGAACATTGCGGGTATTTTCCACACTGTTCAGCACGGCTTCCATCTGCTGGCGCGTCAGGTTCCGGATGCGCCCCCACAGATCGACCTCATAGGACGAAAATCCGATGGATGTCTGATACAGGCGCAGCGTGGAGATGTTGGTGCCCAGACCCGGCGCGAAGGAGAAACCCGCCGTATCGGACGGACCGAGGAACAGTCCCTGCCCCCCGTTGAAATGATCGGGAAAAGGGATGCGTTCTGGATCTCATACTGACCGCGTGACACTGTTACTGCCGCAGCCTGCGCGGCAATATCGCGGTTGTTATGCAGCGCAAGTTCCACGAGCGCCTTCAGACGCGGATCGGTGTAGAAATCCGCCCAGCCCAGATTGGCGACCTTGGCAGCCGCCGCAACATTCCTCGAGCCCGTATCGGCCGGATAGCTGTTCTGTATGGCCTGCGTCGGCTGATGATAGGTCGGGGCCAGATTGCACCCCGACACCAGCAGCAGACCGGGAAAGCCAAGAGTAAGCGCGAGACGGGCCTTCATGCGCCGTGCTCCCCTTCGGCGACAGGGGCCGCCTTGTTGTCCAGATGGGCATACGGATCCTTGCGGTCACGCACCCGCGTGACGCGGAACAGACGCAGCACCACCACAAAGAAGACCGGCACGAAGTAGATCGCCAGCAGTGTCGCGGACACCATGCCACCTACGACGCAGGTGCCGATCGCCACACGCGCCGCCGATCCCGCACCCGTCGCAATCGCCAGCGGAAACACACCGCAGACGAAGGCGATCGAGGTCATGAGGATCGGACGCAGACGCTCGCGTCCGGCTTCCAGAACCGAATCCTCCAGACTTTCCCCACTTTCGAAGAAGGCCTTGGCGAATTCCACGATCAGGATCGCGTTCTTCACCGAAAGACCAACCGTCGTCAGCAGACCTACTTGGAAATAGACGTCATTGGACAGCCCACGCCCCAGCGTTGCCACGATGGCACCGAGCACACCCAGTGGCAGAACCAGCAGCACCGCAAACGGAATGGCCCAGCTTTCATACAGCGCTGCCAGACAGAACATGATGATGATCACGGCCAGCCCATAAAGCGGCGCTGTCGATCCGCCCGAAGCAAGCTGCTCGAACGACAGACCTGTCCACTCATAGCCGATACCGCGCGGCAGCTTGGCCAGCAGCTTCTCCATTTCCGCCATGGCCTGTCCCGAGCTTGCACCCACGGCAGGCTGCCCCTGGATTTCGTAGGAGTTCAGACCGTTATAGTCCTCGACCTTCTGTGGACCATTAATCCAGTGGCCCGAGGCAAAGGCATTGAACGGCACCATCGTCCCGATTGCATTGCGGACATACCAGCGGTTCAGATCCTCCGGTGTCATGCGTGCCCAGGGCTCACCCTGGATATAGACCTGCTTGACGCGGTCATTGCGCATGAACTGGTTGACGTAGATCGAGCCTAGAGCCCCTTCGAGCGTCGTGTTGATATCCGCATTGGTCAGACCAAGCGCATTGGCGCGCTCACGGTTGATGTCCAGACTGAACTGCGGCGCATCTTCCATACCCAGCGGACGCACCGCCTGAAGCAGCGGATTCTGTGCCGCTTCACTCAGGATCTGGTTTCGCGCCGCCAGCAGGGCGTCATGACCCAGATGTCCGGTGTCCTCGAGTTCAAGGTCAAAGCCGGTCGCATTGCCCAGCTCCATCACGGCCGGCGGATTGACGGCGAAGATCTGCGCTTCCGGGTCCATCCAGAAATGCATCATGATCTCGCGCGACACCGTCATGGTCGTATGCGCGGAACCCGGACGCTGATCCCAGGGCTTCATGCGGATGAAGAACGCACCCGCACTCTGCCCCTGCCCCGCAAAGCTGAAGCCCGTCATGGTGAAGACGGATTCAACATACTGGCCATAGGTCTTGAGCACGTAGTCGGTAATCTTGCGGTTGACGGCGGCCGTCTGCTCCTGGGTTGCCCCGTTGCGCATCGTGACCTGGCCGAAGATGATCCCCTGATCCTCATCCGGCAGGAACCCGCCTGGCACCCGCATGAACAGGAACGCGACCAGACCGGTCAGGAGCGCGAACCCGATCATGCTGACAACCGGCACGCGGATCATCCACTTCACACCACCAACATACCCGTTCGTCAGACGATCGAACGTCCGGTTGAACCAGGCCGCGGGACCACGTTCATGGCCCTTATGCGTCGGCTTGAGCATGGACGCACACAGCGCCGGCGTCATGACCATCGCCACCAGAACCGACAGCCACATGGCCGCGACGATGGTGATGGAGAACTGGCGATAGATCACACCTGTCGAGCCACCGAACGCTGCCATCGGCAGGAACACGGCCGTCAGCACCAGCACGATACCCACAAGCGCACCCGAAATTTCGTCCATGGAGACGCGGGCCGCTTCCTTGGGAGACAGCCCCTTGTCCGTCATGACACGTTCGACGTTCTCGACCACCACGATCGCATCATCGACCAGCAGACCGACCGCCAGCACCATGGCCAGCATGGTCAGGGTGTTGATGCTGTAGCCCAGAATGGACATCAGCCCGAACGTTCCCAGCAGCACCACCGGCACCGCAATCGTCGGGATCAGCGTCGCACGGAAGTTCTGCAGGAAGATCAGCATCACGATGAACACGAGCACAATCGCCTCGATCAGCGTCTCGACCACTTCATGGATCGACAGCGTGATGAACGGCTCGGTATCCAGCGGATAAACCAGCTTCAGACCCTGCGGGAAATAGCGGCTCAACTCGTTCAGACGCGCGCGGACAGCCGCTTCGGTCTTGAGCTGGTTCGCACCCGGCGCCAGCTTGAGCGCCATCGCGGATGCGGGATGGTTGTTATAGACCGACCCCAGCGCGTAGCTCTGCGCCCCAAGCTCGACGCGCGCCACATCCTTCAGCCGCACCTGACTGCCATCCTGCTGCACTTTCAGCAGGATTTCCTTGAACTGCTCTGGTGTGCTCAGACGGGTCGGACCAATGATCGTGGCATCGAAACCAATGCCCTTCTTGGCCGGCAGACCGCCGAGTTCACCCGATGAGACCTGAATGTTCTGGGCAGAAATCGCCGCCTGCACATCCCCGACCGTCAGGCCGAAATTGTACAGCTTGGACGGGTCCAGCCAGACGCGCATCGCATATTCGGAACCGAACAGCGTATGGTCGCCTACACCCGAGACACGCGACAGCGGATCAGAAATGTTGGACGCCACATAATCCGCAATGTCCTGACCGGACATGCTGCCGTCTTCAGAAATGAAGGCCAGAACCATCATGAAGTTCTTGGTGGCCTTCGTGATGCTCAGTCCCTGGGCCGTCACTTCCGTCGGCAGACGCGGCTGGGCCAACTGGAGTTTGTTCTGGACCTGAACCTGAGCAATGTCAGGATTGGTACCCTGCTCGAATGTCAGGTCGATTTCCATCTGGCCGCTCGCATAGGACGAAGCGGACAGATATTCGAGATGATCCAGACCATACATCTGCTGTAGGATCGGGCGCACGACCGTGTTGTTCACCGTCTCGGCAGATGCACCCGGATACATGACCGAAATGGCAATCTGCGGCGGGGCAATGCTCGGATACTGCGCGATCGGCATGCGCGTGATCGCAACAGCGCCGACAAGCATGATGATCAGACCGATAACCCACGCAAAGATGGGCCGGTCAATGAAGAAGCGGGACAATGACATGCGGGGTTACTCCGCCTTTCCCGCAGGGGCGTCGGCCGGCACATCATGCGGCGTCACCTTCGCGCCGGGCTGCACCTTCTGCAGACCGTTCACGATTACCTTCTCTCCGGCTTTCAGCCCATCCGAGACCAGCCAGGATTCCCCAACCGTCCGCGACACCTGAATGGAGCGCTGGCTGACCTTGTTCTCGCTGTCCACGATCATGACGTAAGGATTGCCCTTGGCATCACGCGCCACGGCAACCTGCGGCACCAGCAGACCGTTCGGATCGATACCTTCCTGAATATGCGCATGCACGAACATGCCCGGCAGCAGCAGATGATCGGGGTTCGGGAAAACCGCCCGCATGACGAGCGTTCCGGTCGATGGGTCCACCGTGACTTCGGAAAGCTGAAGCTTGCCGCGGGCCGGATAATCGGAGCTGTCTTCCAGCTTCAGGCTCACAGCCGCCGCATCCGCACCACTGCGCTCGACCTGACCGTTCGCCAGCTCCCGCTTGAGGCGCAACATGTCAGCCGCCGCAAGATTGACGTCCACATAGATCGGATCAAGCCGCGTCACGACCGCGATCGGCTGGGTCTGCCCCGCTGTGAGCAGCGCACCCGGCGTATAAAGCGTACGGCCAATGCGTCCGCTGATGGGCGCGCGGACATGCGTATAGTTCAGGTTGACGGCCGCGGCTTCCACCGCTGCCTTCGCCTGCGCCACCTGAGCCTCGGCCTCACGCGCCGTGGCCAGCGTGTTGTCGAAGTCCTGCGAACTCACGGCATGCGCGGCCACCAGCGGACGATAACGCTTCAGCTGACCACTCGCCCGCGCAGCCGCGGCCTGTGCGTTCAGAAGCTGGGCTTTCGCCTGATCGTAAGCCGCTTGATAAGGCGCAATATAGATCTGAAAGAGCTGCTGCCCAACCTTGACGTCCGCACCCTGCTCGAAATCACGCGAGACAATGACACCATTCACCTGCGGACGAATCTGTGCCTGCTCATAGGCATCCGTCCGTCCCGGCAGGGACGTCTCAAGCGTGACGGGCTGCGTCTTCAGCGTCACCACATCGACAGGCTGGGGCGGCATCTGCGGAGGCGACGTTTTTTTCTGACACCCGCCGACCAGCAGCGGAAGTGCCAGAAATGGCACCAGAAAGGTTCCCTTCCCAGCCCACGGACCGACCGGAAACAGGGCCGCAGAAGAATTCAAAGACGTTTTCTGAAAAGAAGGCATGATACGGCCGCTATCCTGTGATACAGAAACCCGCTAGTTTCCTGCGAGGACGGAAACTAGCGGGTTTCTTTGACAGACGTCAATTCAGTCTGTGAAATAATATCGGAGTTGATCTTGAGCAGTCAGTCGAGCAGCCAGTCCGAAGACCGGAAACAGCCCTGCTGTGGCCGCCCTGCACAGCTCGACGAAGCCGAAAGACGCACCCGGATCCTGGACGCAGCCAGCGCGGTTCTGACCACGCACGGCTATCATGCCGCGTCGATGGATAGCATCGCTGCCTGCTCGGGCATGTCCAAGAAAACCCTGTACCAGTTCTTCGACTCCAAACATGCTCTTTTCGAGACCCTGATCCTCGAAAGGCTTTTCGCCCCGATCAACTACACCCCCCTGCCCTCAGATCCCATGGAAAAGCAGCTTCTGGGACTGATGACCCGCATCGCGGCCTGCATGTTCTGTGACGAACGCCTGAGTCTGCTGCGCTCCGTCATCACGGAAACCAGCCGTAATCCTGCTGTCCGTCAGCTGGTCGCAGATCTTTTTCAGCTTTCAGGCCGTGTTTTGCCAATCCAGAACTGGCTGACCACCCAGTCCGAAGCCGGCAGACTGGATATTCCGGACATCTCCGAGGCCTCGGACCTGCTGTTCGGAATGACGCTGGGTGGCCCCATGCTGGGTCAGCTCACACATTGCAAACCCAATCGTTCACAAGAGCAGCTCGAGGCATTCATGGCATACGGCATCAGGGTTTTCCTGGAAGGACACCGTCCGACCGCTCAACCCTGAGCACGGCCTAACCGCCTGCGGAAACCGGCGATGAGGCTTCATCGTGGCCTCCTGTCAGCAGACGAAAAACGCTTTCGGAAGACGTGCCTTTCATCAGGGGTGCAAAGCGGGTCTGCAGATTTTTGAGCGTCTGTTGATCCTGCGCCCTGGAGGCATCCCCGCCAATCCGAAGGACAAGACTCTGCTGTTCCGCTGACAGGGATGCTTTCGTATCCTCTGCACCCGTTGGAAGCCCGTCCAGCATGGGCGAAAGCGCTTCCACGGCCCGGGACCATTCACCCGCCTTTTCAGCCATCTGAGCCCGCAAATCCCATGCACGCGGATCACGGATAGTCGCCAGTTCGCCCGCGGCTTCATCAGAACGATGATCAGCAAGCGCAATCCGCGCCTTCAGCAAGGCTACTTCTACGGTCTGACTGCTACTTCCTCCGGGAAGAGCCAGGGCGGCATCGGGAGAACCTTCAGCAAAAACCGCGAGATCCTGCCGCGCAGCCTTGAGATCCCCCATATCCAGCTCAAGCCTGGCCAGTCGAATCCGGACATCCATGGCTTTTGAGCCAGTTTCACAGGCCAGGAGACTTCGCAATGTCTCCCGCTCCTGATCCGGCAGCCCCAGCGCTTCGTAACGACGCGCCAGACCGTCGAAAATATCCCGCCGCGAAGTATCGTCAGGCGCTTGAACCAGTGCGTCTTTCAGAAACGCAACCTCATCCATATTCTGTCGCGCGCCTGAAGAGGCCGACTGTGCCATCCGTCGAATGATATCGGTCTTCTGCGGTTGGATTTCGGCCATATCATCCGGATACAGACGGCTCCACTCCTGTACTGCCGAAGCAGCGGCTCCAAGATTTCCACCTTTCATGAGAGCCTCGAGCTGGAAAATACGACCGGCCTTCTCCCGACCTGCAATCCGAAGAGCAGGCAGGATGTTATCCACCTGATCCGCAACAGCCTGTGGGGATAAGGTCTTTTTCTCCAGCGCAAGTCGAAGAGATGCTTCCCGGGCCACAGGCCAGACAAGAGGTGACGGATCGCGCGCAAGAACAGCCAGTTTCGCCTCCGCATCCGGTGCGTTCCTGCGCGCCGCAAGAAGCGCTCTGGCCAGAGCGACCTGCGGATTATCCGGCGACTGATCCAGAACTTTTGTAGCGCTGTCACCTCCATAACGCGCAATCCACTGCGCGGCTGGCGGTAGCAGGCGATCGCGTAAAGGTGCCGCGTATGCCTGCAGGACCGGCAGGCCCGTGGCAATCAGATCAGCGGTATGAAGACGATCATTTTCATCAGATCCTGACACAGCCTGTCCGGTCCGACTGGCTGAAGGCAGAAGCATCCGCATCATTCCACGCCAGAGCTGATCTTCCGGGGTATTTGCTCCATCTTCCGCCAGAGAAGAAGAACCCGGACGAGCATTGAGCACAGCCGATATCTGCTGCAACCGACGCGCTTCGGGTTTCTCTATTCCTTCCGGCCAGTCCTGCAAGGCAACCTGCATGACTTCACCCAGAAGGGGCCCGTTCCCCGCCCGGGCTGCAGCCTGGGCAACCCGCATGCGCGCATTAAAACGATCACCCGAAGAGGCCAGCGCCGCAGAAATTACACTGCGCCTGAGAGACTCCCGCAATTCCTCCGGCTTTCCCGCACTCAGACTGACGCCACTCAGAGAGGAGCCATAGGGCTGAAGCCGGTTGGAGGCCATCAGCGGGAAACTGTCCGGACCGGTCGTATCCAGAACCAGCTTTCCGCCCGTCTGACGCAGTTCGATGGTGTCAGCATCGGCAGCAATCACAACGCCAATCAGACTGCTCCGAACCGCAAACCCCGTTCCCAGACGACGTATGGTCTTCTGAATCCGTCCTGACCGCGTCATTCCCAGCAAAAGCCGTCGCCCCGAGTCAGGGTCATCCAGCGCAACGACCTGCGGCAGACCTTCTTCAACAGGCGGCATGAACGTCAGGGCGTTTCCATCCTGCCCCAGCAGCATATCGTCCTGAGGCTTTACGTCCGAGGCAACCGACACCGTCCAACCCGCGCCAACCGGACGCAGGACAGGATTACGCTCATCTGACAGTCCAATGGTAATCACCGTCACATCCGGCAACATACGGCTGGACACGGATGTAAAAGGTCCCATTCCTGACAGGCCCGCCGTATCAAGGACATGTCGTCCTGCGGCCACCAGAACAAGGTTCTGGCCATTCCTGAAAGCCGCCACAGGCGTCAGCTCACCCAGCGGCAGCCACAGTCCAGTTGCGCCGGGAATCTGTACGGATGGCCCTTCGGGAGGAGATGTCGTGCTTTGTGGACGACTCCCAGACGATGAACCGGTCCCGGAAGCGGACTGCTGTTCCTGGACTGCTTTTTCCGGATGAGGAAAAAGAGGAGAGGGATCGTTCAGGAAAGACCACCCGGCAGGCAACAGATTTCCACCCGTAGCCTTGGCCGAATGTCCTGCATCAGTCTCAGGCTTTGAGCTAGGGACTTTAGCAGCAGGGGCCGCCATTACCGCTCCAAGAGACGACAATCCCAGTACTGTAGCCAGAAACGCCCGTCTCATCCGTTACCACCAATCCGGGTGGCGGGCCGTGCATGGGAGTTCACCAGAAGCTGCGTGGCCAGAATGGCGCGCTGTGGCGACATGGCTTCCATGATGGCTGAAGCCTTGCGGGGATTCATTTTGTTGAGGAGCGCCACACCCACACGCAGATCGAGAATATTGAAGATCGCTGCTGCATCCTCCGGCTTCATGGCCTGATAGATTTTAACCAGACGATCTGCATCGTCATTCCGCAGCTGATCCGTGTGCTGCTCACTGCTCTCGAGTGCGGTTCGTGAGTTCTCCAGCGCCGTCATCCGGCGTTGCAGTTCTTCCTCGGCGGCATCCACCAGACGCTGTCGATCATTCAGAGCCGCATCCCTGCGGTCCAGTTCCTTCTCGCGGGTGGCAAGCTGCTCCGCCAGTACGGGATCTGTTGACTGTGCCGTGGGTACCGGAGCCGTTGGCGCAGGCCCCTTGCAGCCTCCATGCGCACAAAGATCATCCATTTTGGAAGCGGCTGCAGGAGAAGATGGCGGAGGCGCTGCGGCTTTTGAAGGCTGAGCCGATGGAGCAACCGGAGCCGGCGCCTCGGCCTGCGGCTGCGGCTGCGGCTGCGGCTGGGCCATGGCAGCTGCAGTCAGGGACGACGAAGCAGAGTCCGTGTCATCCATAAGGTCACCCGCGATCGCGTAGATCTTGACCCCCAGAAGAACAATCATCAGACCGCAGGCAAGGTGCAGGATACGGAAAAACATGGCTGCTTATCCCTGCTTTTGGCGAAGAGCGCGCAGGAGTTCACGTTCAGCAGCACTCTTGCTGCCGCCAGGCTTCATCGTCCGTACTTCATCCGGCTTCAGGCGAAGCGCCGAGCGGAACGGGGTTTCTTCAGGCCGTTCCTCGACCCGCTGGGAGGCTTTTACGCCTGCTGTTGCGGCCCGTCCCGCAGGCAGGAGTGATTCCAGCTGCTGGGCAAGGGTTTCGGACCGGTCACACAGCATCGCAAGATCCCGCTTCAAACTCTTGCCGGACTCGACGGTCTTGCCCAAGGCGCGTCCCACGAGTTCGGTCGTCTGTCGCAGATGATCAATACCGGACTGGGCCTGTGCACTACTGGACTGGAGGCTTGCAATCAGGGCATCGAGCTGTCCACGGTCACGCCGCAGGACGGAAAGGGCACGTCCGAGATAAAGACTGTAGAAAATCGTCACCAGCAGCAGCGCTGACAGGGCAATCTCGATCCAGAGCTGAAATCTGTCCATGAAATATGCTCCGTTCAGCTATAGGATGTGGCACGATCCGTGCCGGGTTTCTGGTTGATAACGTCTTCGATCTTGATGGCGACCTGCCCCTGCTTGCGGCCGACCCGCCCTGTAAAAAGAGCATGTTCGCCACAGCGCAGGCTGACGAGGGCATCCGGCTTGCGGCGCAGGATCAGTTGATCTCCTGGAGCGAGCTTCATGATATCCTTGAGGTTCACGGTCTGCTCTTCCAGGACGGCATCGAGGGTCAGATCCGTCTGCCAGAGCTCCTCGGCAAGATGATTTTCCCACATGCCGTCATGACCGAATTTCTCACCCATGAACTGCTGCAACAGGATGTCCCTGACAGGCTCGAGAGTGGCATGCGGCAACACCACATCTATGTCCCCGCCCCGGCCTTCCATATCGACACCGAAACGGGAAGTAACGACGCCGTTTCCAGCGCGGCAAATCATCGCAAAACGTGAATTCATCTCCAGCCGCTCAAAATGGAAATTGACGGCACAGAGCGGACTGAAACTCGTTTCCAGATCGTCCAGGATGATCCTAA
The DNA here is from genome assembly GCF_046058915.1 of Gluconobacter roseus. Taxonomy (GTDB): domain Bacteria; phylum Pseudomonadota; class Alphaproteobacteria; order Acetobacterales; family Acetobacteraceae; genus Gluconobacter; species Gluconobacter roseus_A. The sequence goes on along the minus strand of NZ_CP175538.1, from coordinate 2,137,113 downwards.
CCATGGGCTCGATCAGAGCACGTTCAATCGCAGTATGATGCCGTCCCGTCTGGCGGCTGGTCGGACCGTTGGAAGCGATGTCGCTGCGGAGATGTCCTCCGAGAAGCGCATCGACGATGCTGTAGATCAGGGGCGAACTCAGCACGAGGATACCGTAATTATCCCATTCTTCCGCTTTGAAGACCGCGAACATGGCCTGTCCCGGCACTTTTTCGAGATAGTCCCCAAAACGCTGCGATCCCAAGCGGTCCATCGAGACTTCGACATTGTCGCTGGTAAAATTGCGCAGGCTCGTCGTCAGGATTCTCGTGAAACGGTCGAAGACGACTTCGAGCATCGGCAACCGCTCGGACGACACACCGGACGTGCTGACAACACGCTCAATGCCCGTGCTATCAACCGGACTACTGATCGCGGAATCCTTGCCAAAGAAGCTGTCGATCTCGGCCTGACTCAGGACATGGTCCTGATCGCCGTCAGACCCGAAACCCGCCGCGCCCTGTCCGGCCAGCGGAAAAGCCGCAGCAGGCATGTTAGCATCGTGGTTCGCAAAAGCAGTATCGGCCTGTCGGTCGTCGCTCACTGCACCAGCACCTCTACGAAAAAGAGATCCCGCACCCGGAGAGGCGCCACGATATTGGTAATCTGCGCCAGCATGGTTTCCCGCAGCCGGTAAATGCCACTGCCGGAAAGTTCCGAAGGCTGCATTCCATGCAGACAGGTCTGGAACGCGTCCTGGATTTGCGGCATCAGAGCTGACACATTTGCGGCGTTTTTGCCGTCCTCAACCTCAAGTCTGGCACCGATCCGGACATACCGCGTGCGGTCCGTCCCGGAGTCGAGATTGGAGAGAATGGTCGGAATGGTGACGATCGTCCATTTCACTGGCTGGGCAGCCGTCTTGGACGCCGGGGTTGCCGCGTGATGAAAATGCTTCCATGCAAAGGCTCCACCACCAGCCAGAAGCAGGCATGCCAGCACTGCAAGGATGATGATCTTGCGCTTACCCCCCTTCTTGACCGGGGTTTCGTTTTCCGGAGTCTCCGTCGTCACCGTTTGTCTGCCTTCTCTTTCGGACAGCACTCATCATCGGCACAAAAGATTAACAGCGGGTTTATGATGCGCAGGAAAAGGCAAGTCTTCCTTCAGACGGGAACCATCATCCTGAGCCTCATAACCCTTGCAGGCTGCGCTTCCCAGCGCTCTCCTTACAACCGCTATTATTCCTCAAGCGGTGCCTATCGCGCACCCGGACCGGCGGGCGATCCGTGGCGACCCTATATCCTTCAGGCTGCCAGCCGATTCTCAATTCCGCAGGAGTGGATCCGCGCCGTTATCCATCAGGAATCGGGAGGGCACCAGTTCCTGGACGGGCGTCCCATCACTTCCCATTCAGGGGCAATGGGTCTGATGCAGCTCATGCCCCAGACCTATGCCGACATGCGCTCGCGCTATGGGCTCCGGGCCGATCCCTATGAGCCGCACGACAACATCATGGCGGGTACGGGCTATATCAGCATTCTCGCTCGTAAATATGGCGCGCCGGCCTTTCTGGCGGCCTATAATGCGGGTCCGCAGCGGCTTGAGGCTTACCTTTATGACGGACGCCAGTTACCCAATGAAACCGTCAATTATGTCGCAAGCATCACGCCCCATCTTGGCACGCAGATTGCCATGACAGGTCCGCTGGCCGCTTATGCCAGCGCCGATCAGCTGAATGCCTCCCAGTCCGGCACAGCCCTTGCGAGCCTCTCTCCTGCCCGGACTGCACCAGCACCCATCATGACCGCATCACGGAGCGTGGGAGAGGTCTGGGCCAGCCGCCATGTCACAACCGCTGCCGCGCAGACGCCGATTGCCGCGCCCAGCGCCATTCCGTGTAACCCGGACGACGCCTACGACCCCGATGTGCCCTGCGCCGTCCAGCCCGTCAGCACACCGCAACTCGCGCCCCCTGCCGCCACGGCCAGTTCAGCTCCCGCGGACAGCAACACGCTCGCTCTGCAACAGCCAGCTCCTGCCCACACTCTTCCGCCGCCGCCAGTCATTCCGACGCCTCACACCCTGCCAACCCAGCCCACGGAATCGACCACCATGGTCGTTGGCTACCATCGTCCCGGAAGCTATGGCCCCTGGGCCGTTCAGGTGGGAGCCTTTGCGAGTATCGGACAGGCAAAATTCGCGGCCACCATGGCGCGACAGGCGGCCTTCACCCCGCTCCAGTCTGCCCGAATCGAAGTGCATCCGACATCCAGCCATGGCGCTACGGTCTGGCGGGCGCGTCTGACAGGGATAAGCCGCATCGGGGCAGCGCAGGCCTGCTCAACTCTTTCCGGACAGGGAATGGCCTGCATGGCCGTCCCGCCGGGGCATTGAGGGCACAGCCGAGAGAACAGTTTCGGCGTCAGAAGCAATCCGCGTTGGCAATGCGGCAACTTTCGCCTATGTTCCCATGCATGCCAGACATAGCTGACGCGCATGAAGCGTAGGCCCTTACGGCCCCGCCTCTCGTCATGCCCCATACAACTTTACCGACACCTCTTACGACGACTTCCCAGGACGTGCAGATGACGACAAGCCCGGCTCCCGATCACCCCCCGACCCATGCAGGGGCCATCAGCGAGGAAGGCTATCACAAGGACCTCGGACGCCGTCATGTTCAGATGATCGCCATTGGTGGCGCCATCGGGACGGGGCTGTTCCTCGGAGCAGGCTCACGCCTTCAGGTGGCCGGGCCGTCCCTTGCGATCATCTATGCGATCTGTGGTGTCTTCTCGTTCCTGATCCTGCGTGCGCTGGGCGAACTCGTCATGTACCGCCCAACCAGCGGCAGCTTCGTGACCTATGCGCGTGAGTTCCTTGGCGAGCGGGCCGCCTATATGGCGGGCTGGCTGTCTTTCCTGAACTGGGCCATGACCGGCATCGTCGATATCACGGCCGTAGCGCTCTACATGCATTACTGGGCAGTGTTCCTGCCGGTTCCACAATGGGTTTTCGCGCTCGTGGCGCTGGCGATCGTCGGCACCATGAACATGATCGGCGTGCGCTATTTCGGCGAGATGGAGTTCTGGTTCTCCCTCATCAAGGTCGTGGCGCTGGCGCTCTTCCTCGTGGCCGGTGCCCTCATTCTCGGAACACGCATGCCGGTGGCGGGTCATACGACCGGCTTTCACCTAATTACTGAAAATGGCGGCATTTTCCCGCACGGGATGTTCTCGGCCCTCATGCTGCTTCAGGGCGTGGTATTCGCCTATTCCGGCATTGAACTGCTGGGCACGGCTGCTGGTGAATGCGAGGACGCACGCGAAATCCTGCCCCGCGCCATCAACAGCGTGATCTGGCGTATCGCCCTGTTCTATGTGGGCTCCGTGATCCTGCTGGTCTGCCTACTACCCTGGACCGAATATCATGCTGGCACCAGCCCGTTCGTGACGTTCTTTCAGGCGCTCGGGATTCCGGGCATCGGCACCATCATGAACATCGTGGTTCTGACTGCCGCCCTCTCCAGCCTCAATTCCGGCCTGTATTCCACCGGCCGCGTCCTGCGCGCCCTCGCCCTTGGCGGCTCCGGCCCGAAGGCTCTGGGCAAACTGAACGGCAGCTCCGTCCCCTATGTCGGCATCCTCACCACATTGGCGGTCTATCTGGTGGGCGTGATGCTGAACTACTTCATCCCGTCGCGCGTGTTCGAAATTGTCCTGAACTTCTCCGCACTCGGCATCATCAGCACCTGGGGATTCATCCTGCTGTGCCAGTTGCGTCTGCGCGCAGCCATCAATCGCGGAGACATTGCGCCAACAGGCTTCAACATGCCCGGCGCGCCCTACACGACATGGGCGACCCTAGGCTTTTTGGGCTTCGTCCTGATCATGATGGCCTTCGACTATCCGGACGGCACGATCACGATCGGCGCCATCCCCCTGATCGGTGCCATCCTGATTGGTGGCTGGTGCCTGCTGGATCGCGGTCGCCGCCACGGCTGACCCCTCTTTCCCGGCACAAAAAAGGGCGCTCCAAGGAGCGCCCTTTTTCATGTCCGCTTGATGCAAAGCCTCAATGCGTCCGGCCGAGTTCGGACCACAGATAGGCATAGCTCAGCGCCTGAGTCTGGGCGATTTCCTTCTGGCTCGCACCAAAACCATGACCGCCTGCCACCTGCTCCCAGTAATAATACGGCAGCTTCAGTTCACTCATGCGCCATGCAAAACGACGGGCATGAACAGGACCAACGCGATCATCCTTGGTGGTCGTCTCGATAAACGGCACGGGATATTTCACATCCGGCTTCAGGTTCTGAAGCGGCGAAATCCCGCGCAGGAACGCTTTCTGCTCCGGGATGGAGACCGTCCCGTATTCACCCACCCAGGACGCACCCGCCGACATGTGCTCGTAATTCATCATGTCGAGCAGCGGAACTTCGATATCAACGGCCTTCCAGAAATCCGGATGCTGCGTGAACTCGACACCCATCAGCAGACCACCGTTGGAGCCGCCCTGAATCGCCAGATGCTGCGGGGATGTCACCTTCCGGTCCATCAGATCCTTCGCCACGGAAGCAAAGTCGTCATAGATCCGCTGACGATGCGTCTTCAGTCCCGCATCATGCCAAGCCGGTCCAAACTCACCGCCACCGCGGATATTCGCCAGAACATAGACCCCGCCCCGTGACAGCCAGTTATTGCCGATCCCGGCCGAATAGAACGGGAAAAGCGGCACTTCAAACCCGCCATAGGCATAAAGCAGCGTCGGATTGGTACCATCCAGCTTCATGTCCCGCCGATGTACGATGAAGTACGGAACACTGGTTCCATCCGTCGAGCGTACTTCCTGTTGCTCCACCGTCATGTCCGAGGCATCGAACTGTGCTGGCAGCGTATGCAGCTTTTGCACCGAAGCCGTATCGCTGTTGATTTCCCACAGAGTAGTCGGGCTCAGAAATCCGGTCGATACGGCATAGGCCAACGGGCTGTCCTCATCGACACTGGCCAGTTCGACTGACATGTTCTGCGGTAGTGGCAGGTCCCGGTGCGTGAAGCCCGTCCCGGACGGCGTATAGATCGAGATCTGGCCGCGTACGTTGTCGTAGAGCGTGACGATCAGATGACCATGGCTCGTGAACGCGCCCTCGATCATCTGCTTGCCGGTCGGCGCCAGCAGAAGCTGGGGCGCGACGGTCGCGGCAGCCGGATCGACCAGCACCACACTGCCCTGCGGGAAAGTCTGCGTCCCAACCTTCCAGTCTTCCTTCAACTGTACCACCAGACGGCCATTGAACAGCCCTGCCACGTCCGCCTTCAGGGGAATGGCAACCGGCGTCACCTGACCATCGCGATACAGAAACAGTTTGGACGAAAATGCATCCAGACCTTCACGGATCAGCGTGACCTGATGCCCGGCTCCATCATGCAGGACTTCCGGCCCGACCTCGACGTCCTTGCGGTTGCCGGTAAAGACCGTCTGCGCCTCAGACAGCGACTGTCCGCGCTTGAGAAGCTTCACGATATACGGATAGGACGATTCCGTGAGATCGGCATCCGTCCAGGGATAGCTGACCAGAAGCGTGTCCCGACCCAGCCAGCTGGAATCCTGCTTGGCATGAGGCAGACTGAACCCGCCTTCGACAAACTTTCCGGTCCGCAGATCAAACTCCCGGACGGTCTTGGCGTCCTCGCCCCCATCCGAAAGATACAGCAGGCAGAGATTCTGCTGGCTGTGCAGGCAATCCACGCCCCCATAGACCCAGTTGCGCTTCTCTTTCGCCGCCAGCGCATCGAGATCCAGCGCCACCGTCCATTCCGAATGCTCCGTCGCGTAAGAATCCGGTGTCGTCCGGCGCAGGATGCCCCGCAGATGCCGGTCATCACGCCAGAAATTGTAGATCATTCCGTCGTTCTGTATCGGCAATGCCAGACGGTCATGTGTCTGGAGCAGCTTTAGCGATGTGTCGTACAGGCCCTGATAAAGCGGCCCATGACCCAGCAGACGCAGGGTCCGGTCGTTCTGCGCCTTCACCCAGGACATGGCCTGCGCGCCGTTGATATCGCTCAGCCAGGCAGGGATGGTGTCAGGAACATCGGCCGCATAAAGCGGCGTGAACATGCTGCCAGTCAGCAGAACCGCGAGACCGGCACGGCGAAAACTCCGGAAAACTGTCACAGTAACAAGACCCCTGATTGTTTCAGAGTGAAACTATCATTCCACAACCGAAACTGCAAGGGTGGCGCTGGCTGCCGGCAGCCAGACCAGACAGGTCGTCCCCTTCCCCAGCGCACTCGCAATCCGCAGACGCCCGCCATGCCGGTCCAGGATATGTCGGACGATGGACAGGCCAAGACCCGTTCCCTGGCCGGCTCCGTCGGTCAGAGCGCCCACGCGGTAAAAACGCTCGGTCAGGCGCGGCAGATGATGCGCTTCCATCCCGCAGCCATTGTCCTCGATCCCGAGGATAATGCCGCCATCAGCGGGCCAGCGGTCATCGGGCGTGACAGCGCGCTTGGCCGACAGGATGATGGTCAGCGGATCGCCCGATCTGGCACCGTAACGCAGGGCGTTCTCGATCAGGTTAAGCAGGACCTGAACCATTTCGTCCTCGTCAGCGCGAACCAGCAGATCGTCCTCGATCTCCAGCTTCAGGGTCCGCCCTTCCTGCTCAAAACGTGGGGCGACTTCCCCAAGGACGACCGCCATAAGGTCCGCGACATCCACCACGTCGCGAGGGCGCTGATGCTCATGGGCCTGAACGCACGACAGGTACAGCAGCCGGTCGATCAGGCGTTTCAGCCGCTCGGATTGCTGGCTCATGATATCGAGAAACTGCTGCCGCATGACCGGGTTTTCGCCAGCTGCCCCGCGCAGCGCGTCGATAAATCCACTTAAGGAGGCCAGCGGCGTGCGCAGTTCGTGGCTGGCATGGGCGACGAAATCCATGCGCATCCGGTCCGCGGCCTGTGCCTCGCTCCGGTCCGTCAGAACAACCAGAACACGCCTGTCCTGCCCCTTGCCACCGGGAAGCCGGCGCAGCATCAGGTGAAGCGTGCGTGGAACCGGCACATCAAGGGTGAAAGTCGTGGAACAGACCGGAGGCAGTTCGCCCCTGCCATTGCTCCCCACGCTCGGGAGAGGGGCCGGAGCCCGCAACGCCGCCGAAAGTGCGGCGCGCGCGGCAGGGTGACGGAGGATGGCACCGACCGTTTCCCCGAATTGGGAGGCCGCCTCCTCATTGACCTGGACAATCGCACCCAGCCCGTCCAGCACCACGGCACAGGCCGGCAGGGGATCAACCGGCAGATCGGCCGGAGATACCGGCGTCAGATAGTCATCGGGAGGAGATGTCGGAACGCGGGGCTGACGCAGCAGAAGCCAGACCGCCAGCACCCATCCGGCCAGCGCCACACAGACGAGGACCATCCCCACCTGCAGTGGCAGCGTATCCGCTGCAGGCGGAAGTCCCCCGGCGGCACCCGTCAGCCGCCGTCCGTCGTCGGGCCGTCATCCAGTGCATAGCCGGCCGCACGCACGGTGCGTACCAGATCGATTTCACCCGGCCCGTTAATGGCTTTGCGCAGACGACGGATATGCACGTCGATCGTCCGGATCTCGACATGGATGTTCTGGCCCCAGATCCGCCGCAGCAGATCCTCGCGGGAGAACACCTTGCGCGGATTGCGGATCAGCAGGTCCAGCAGACGGTATTCCGTTGGCCCGAGCGACAGCATCCGCCCGGCCCGCTCCACGCGGTGCGTCTCCGGGTCCAGCGTGATGTCCGCAAAGGACAGACGGTCATAGGAGGACTGGTGCCGCCGCAGCAGCGCCCGCAGACGCGCATCGAGCGTATCAATGCTGCACGGCTTCATCAGATAGTCGTCCGCACCCGTATCGAGCCCGCGGATTGCATCCTGCTCGGCCGAACGGGCCGTCAGAAGCAGAACCGGAACGTCGCGCAGAGCAGGATTGGCGCGGATCCGGCGACACACATCCAGCCCTGACAGGCCCGGAAGCATCCAGTCCAGCACGACAGCGTCCGGACGGGACGTTTCCAGCGCCAGAAGGGCAGCCTCTCCGTCCTCAGCCTTTTCGACCCGATAGCCACGCTGTTCGAGATTGTAACAGGTCATCAGCAGGAGGGCCGGATCGTCCTCGACCAGAAGAACGAGCCCCTTGGCGCGTGCCGGCGATGGTCCCTTCACCGGACGTCAGGCTCCTGCATCGTTTCCGCTACCGTCAGCCCGGAAGCCGGACCACCACGCGGACGCAGGGACGGCAGGTTGTCGCCTGTCACGGCATAGAAAACGCGCTCGGCGATATTGGTCGCATGATCGCCGATCCGCTCAAGATTCTTGGCGATGAACAGCAGCTCCGTGCAGGCACGGATGTTGCGGGCGTCTTCCATCATGTAGGTCACGAGCTCACGAAACAGTGCCGTGTAATATTCGTCCACGGCCCGGTCCGAGTGCCAGACTTCCATGGCCCGGTTGGAATCCTGCTGCGTGATGGCATCAATCGACCGGCGCAGGTTTTCCTGCACCAGACGTCCCATGCTGCGCAGACCTGAAAGCGAGATCTGGTTTTCCGGCATCCTGATCCGCAGCGAACGCCGCGCGATGGACGATGCGTAATCGCCGATCCGCTCCAGATCGCCCGTGATCTTCAGGGCTGCCACGATCTCACGCAGATCGCCCGCCATGGGGCTGCGCAGCGCCAGAAGACGGATCGCAAGGCTTTCGACCTCACGCTCCAGCTGATCTACTTCGGGGTCCTGACGCGCGGCGGCATCGGCAGCTTCCTCGTTGCGGTCCGCAATGGCGGACAGCGCGAGGGCCACCTGATTTTCCACGATGCCGCCCATCTGCGCCATCATGGACCGGAGCTGACCCAGCTCCTGTTCGTAGCTTTTGACGATGTGGGATCTGTCAGCCATGACGCGTTATCCAAACCTGCCGGTGATGTAGTCCTGGGTCTGCTGCTGCTTCGGATTGGTGAACATGCGGTCCGCACTGTCCACTTCGATCAGCCGTCCCATGTAGAAGAATGCCACCTGATCCGCGCAGCGCGCAGCCTGCTGCATGTTGTGGGTCACGATCGCGATCGTGAACTCTTCCTTGAGTTCATCGAGAAGCTCCTCGATACGCGCCGTGGAAATCGGATCCAGCGCCGAGGTCGGCTCGTCGAGCAGCAACACTTCCGGGCGCGTCGCAATGGAACGGGCGATGCACAGACGCTGCTGCTGGCCACCGGACAGGCCGGATGCCGGAGCGTTCAGACGATCGCGGACTTCGTTCCACAGCGCGACACGCGTCAGCACGTCCTGCACGCGCGCATCCATGTCAGCCTTGTTCAGCTTCTCATGCAGCCGCACGCCGAAGGCGATATTGTCGTAGATGGACATCGGGAACGGTGTCGGCTTCTGGAACACCATGCCCACGCGGGCGCGCAGGATGTTCAGGTCCAGATCCCGGTCCAGAACATTGCGCCCGTCGAAGATTACCTCACCCGTCGCGCGCTGGCCGGGATACAGGTCGTACATGCGGTTGAACACGCGCAACAGCGTCGATTTGCCACATCCACTCGGCCCGATCATGGCCGTAACGCGACGCGCCGGAAAATCCACCGAGATGTCGTGCAGGGCGTGGTTCTCGCCGTAATAGAAATTCAGATTGCGGACAGCCAGCGCCACTTCAGGGCTTTTCACCATCTGCGGATCAGTCTCGGTCATCATGAAATCCTGTGTCATCCCCTGCAGTGTTTCCGGGGTCATCCGCGTCGCGCCGAGACGCGGACGGCAATATTGATGGCCAGAACGCCCATCGTCACAAGGAGCGCACCGGCCCAGGCCAGCTGCACCCAGTCTTCATAGGACGCACCGGCATACTGATAGATCGTCACCGGAAGGCTCGCCATCGGCCTATTGAGGCTGAAAGACCAGTTCTGGTTGCCCAGCGACGTGAACAGCAGAGGCGCCGTCTCACCGCTCACCCGGGCGAGCGCCAGAAGAATACCAGTCAGAACACCTGTCTTGGCGGAGCGCAGGCACAGCGAGAGCGTCACCCGCCAGCGCGTCGCACCTAGTGCTGCTCCGGCCTCGCGCATCGATGTCGGGACAAGCCGCAGCATGTCCTCGGTCGTGCGCACGATAATCGGTACCGCCAGGATCGCGAGTGCCACAGAACCGGCCAGCGCGGAAAAGTGCCCGAACGGTGCGACCATGACCTGATAGACGAACAGACCGACCAGAATGGAGGGTACCGACATCAGCACGTCAGACACGAAGCGGACGCAGGATGCGAATTTGTTGGTGCTCGTCCCGTATTCGGAAAGATAGATCCCGCAGCCAAGGCCAAGCGGGGTTGCCATCAGCAGGGCCAGGAAGGTCTGGATCAGGCTGCCGACGATCGCATTGGCCAGACCCGAGGACGACCCGGGAGGCCCCATGGGCTTCATGATCGCTGCGGCGGACAAGCCGGCAAGCCCGCGCGAAAGAAGCGTCCACAGGATAGAGGCCAGAACCAGCACAAGGATGCCAGCCATGACCATACCGAATGCCGTTGCGAGATGATCAGCGCTCCGGCGACGGGCCGCGCGGGGATTGGGCTTCCAGCCGTTTGTGGAAACGGTTGTCTCGCTCATTTCGTATCTCCCCGCAGCATCCGCGCGAGTGCCAGACTGGCGAAGGACAGCAGCATCAGGATGAAGCCCAGAGCCAGCAGGGACGACAGACGCAGCGAACCGGCCGGGCTTTCCGGGAACTGAAGCGCAATCAGGGAGGCGACAGTGCTGCGGGGCGCAAAGAGCGACCAGCCCACAGCCGTCACATTGCCGATCACGAAGGTCACGGCCATGGTCTCACCCAGTGCACGGCCCATACCCAGCACGATCGCACCGATCATGCCTGAGCGGGACCAGGGGACCACGACCTTCCACATCACGTCCCAGCGCGTGGCGCCAAGGCCGTAGGCACTTTCACGCAGCATATTCGGCATGGCGGCAAAAACGTCCCGCATCACGGCGGTCATGAAAGGTGCGATCATGACAGCAAGCACCAGCCCGGCCGTCATGAGACCCGTGCCGAACGGCGCACCATGGATGATGAACCGGATGCCGGGAACATGCTTGAAATGATGGGTCAGAAACGGCTGGACCGTCCGCGCCATGAAGGGGACGATCGTGAAGAAGCCCCACATGCCGAAAATGATGGAGGGCACGGCGGCCAGAAGCTGCACCGCGGTTCCGACGATGGCCGCAATCCGCGGCGGCGCCATTGCGGTCAGCCAGAAGGCCGTGCCGAAGGCCAGCGGCAGGGCAATGATGACACCGATCAGCGTGCTGACAATGGTGCCGAACAGCGGCGCCCAGGCGCCATACTGATCCGCAACCGGGTTCCAGACATCACGGAAGGCAAAGCCCAGGCCAAACGTGCGGAAGGCCTGACTGCCACCCACACCCATGAGGACCACGAGACCACCAAGCACCACCAACACCAGAAGCGCGGATGCCGCGACCAGAAGATGGAATGCGGTATCGGGCCCGCTGCGGCGGCTTCCACTATGGGAAACACCGGCCTTGTCGCGGGCCTCGGTAGGCTGCGTGGCTGTGGCAAGGGTCATGCGTGAGAAGCTCTGACTTGAAAAAACGGGCGTTATCCGGCAGCCGCAGCCACCACTTCAGTGCATTAGCCGTCCTGTCATGGAAGAACAACCGGAACTGGAACGAGGCGTGATGAAAGATTTATGTCATCAGCGAACGAAACGGTGACTGTAGATCGTCCCTGCGCGCGGGGCGGCACTGCCGGATTTTACATTATACGCAGGACGGAACTGTCAGGACACGCCCGGAGTTTGGATGGGAACTGTGGCACATGTAACACGTTTGGGAGACTGACAGCCTGCATGAGAGCAGGCGCCAAGATCTTTCAGCAACCTGATGACCCGCCTTCGGGTCGTATTCAGATGCTCAGGAGTAGTCCCATGGCTTCCAGAACAGACCGCCACGTGACGCAGAACAACACTGCGGACAACACCAAGAACGTTTCCATCGAGACGCTGAACGCCCGGCTTTCGGACTTGATTGATCTGGCGCTTATCACCAAACAGGCCCACTGGAATCTTAAGGGCCCGCAGTTCATCGGTGTCCATGAAATGCTTGATGGCTTCCGGTCCAGCATTGACGGGTTCTCGGATACGGTTGCCGAGCGCGCTGTCCAGCTTGGCGGTACGGCGCTGGGAACGGTGCAGGAGGTTTCAAAAAACAGTGCCTGCACACCTTACCCGACCAATGTCTACCGCGTTGCTGACCATCTCGCAGCCCTGATCGACCGCTACGCCACAGTCGCAAACAACATGCGCGAGTCCATCAAGGTGACGGACGAGGCCGGTGATGACGATACGGCCGACGTGTTTACGGAAGTGTCTCGTGGCCTCGACAAGCATCTGTGGTTCCTTGAGGCCCATGTCCAGGAACCGACCGGTGAGATGCGTGATGGCGACCATAAAGGCAGCCGTAGCTGATCCTTTTGCCATTCCATCAGTATCGTTCAGCGCTCCGCAGGCTTCCTGCGGAGCGTTCTGCATTTCAGAGGCAGCGTTCGAGATGCTCGCGCGCAAAGGTCAGATCGGCCGCTTCATGAGTCCAAAGTTCAACGTCTGACTGAACGGGGATGGTGCTGTCTGACTGGGCCTCTAAAACGACAGACGTAGCAGTTGGTCCGGCAGGCTCGGATGCTGGAAGAACCGGCGAGATCGTGGACGCCAGATGTTCAAAATCATGGATCTGCAACGGGCCAGGTTCAACGCCGGACTTCTGCTGCACGATCCAGTCCTTCGTCAGCTCCCGCAGATTGCCCCATTCCCGCTCACCTTCCGCAGATACCGGGCCAGACAGCCCTGCCTTCACCGCAGCGGCGAGATCATGAATGTCCGAATTCGTGAGCAGGCTCGGATGTGACAACGCATCCTTTCTGCAAACCCAACGTCCCACCGCAGCTTTCAGAGCTGATACTGCTTCATTCGTCATGATGGCTTGTCCTTTCTGGCGCTGCGTCTGATTCCATGCCCGGAAACGACCTTATACCCTCATCGAATTACTGAAAAATTCCGACAAAGACTGAGTTTATTCCAAGTCCCTTTCAGGCCGTTGATAACTATAAACCAAATACAGCAAAGCTCTTGAAGCCCCTTTTTCCTACACGGTGGCATTCGATATGCACAGCAAGACACAGACGGAATATCCGCTGCTGCAGATCTGCATTCTTCTAATTCGCTGCCCTCGGATAAACTGGGGAGCTGTTCTCCACAACCAGCACATTACATCCATGGCATTCAGAGAGTCTGCCCAGGTAGCTTCACAAACATTATGGAAGAGAAATCTGCAAACTCTTTCGTAGGGACCGTCATCCCGCCGAAGGGGCCGATCTGTTCCGTCTGTATATGATCCTGAACAATGGTGGCGCTGATGGCTTGATGCCGATCTGCAGATTGATTGCCAGAACCAGTTCCACGCGTTCATTGAAGAGTACGACGTCACTTACATGGACAACGGTTCGTCCTGGCATAGCACCTGGCAGCGGGGAAGGATCAGGCTTCCCCGCGGTGTATTTATTCAGGACCGGTGCATATTTACAATCCGGGCGACAAGATCGTCATATCGCTTCAGATAATCGCTCAGACAGAGCTCAGCCTCAGCGTAACGGCGGGCCTCCTGCCCCAAACGACGGGCGGTTTTCTTGTCATCCAGAATGGCAAGCGTTGTTTCGGCAATCTTTTCCGGCTCGAGAAACGGTACCAGACGACCAGTCACGTCATTCGTAATGAATTCCCTGACCGGCGCGGTGTCACTACCGATGATGGGACAACCCGTCGCCATGGCCTCACGGAGAGACCAGGAAGCAACGAACGGATAGGTCAGGTAGAGATGGGCATCCGAGCGCCGCAGAAGAGCCCGGAAATCATCGTATTCGATCTTGCCGACAAAATGCACGCGATCGAGATCGAGCTTGTCTCCAAGCTCGCGCAGCATGATCTCACGCCAGCTTCCGCCCCCTGGAGGAAGCGTGCCGTAACTGACCTTGTCGCCTCCTACGAGAATGACATGCGCATCCTTGCGCTCTGCAAGGATGCGCGGGAGTGCGCGCATGACCACATGAAAGCCGCGATAAGGTTCAAGATCACGCGCGACATAGGTCACGAGCGGCATTTTGGGCGTGATGCGGACATCCTTGATGACAAGGTTGCGCCGTCTGGCCTGCGGTTCCGGAGAACAGAGTTCCAGATTGACCCCTTCGCGCAGCAGGGAAATCTTTTCCTGTGCCCAGCCGGGATAGGTGCCAAGCTGGAACTGGGTTGGGCTCTGGCCATATCCGTTCGCCAGACAGAGTGCCTGCAGATTGATCGCGTTCTTGACCCTGACGGCTGCAGCAAGTTCCGGAGACGGAGGAAATTCAGGATCGAAGCCGACATCATTACGGTCGGCATGATAGAAAAACTCGAAATATCCGAGGATCGGACAGTTCGGGAAAACATCACCAAGATTGAGCAGTTCGCCCCAGCCATGATGGCCGATGATGATGTCGGGCTCATAACCCAGTCCCTTGAGCGTCCGGGCGGCCTTCGCGACGGCTTCGGCACGGAGCAGACCGTATTCGAACTCCCTCAGATGGGGATGGGTTTCCATTGAGGGCAGGCGCGGTACGCGATAGATGGCACGCCGCACACCGGGGATATGGCCATTATTTGCTTCGGAAATGAAGACGATTTCGTGGTCCTGCGCCTGAAGATGACGGACGAAATGCAGGAACTGTCCTGGAAAGTTTTGGTGAACGAATAGATAACGCACATCGTCTCCGGAGCGACTGGAAGCCTCTGCGGCTTCCTGTTCGCACAAGGAGAGGAGAGCAGATGGCGGCAGTTTTTAAAATGACCGGAGAAGGCACCTTCCTTCTCCGGTCAGTCAGACATCACTGATGAATCAGGATGCCGAAACAGGCTTGCGCTTTTTCGAGGCAGTTGGCTTGGCCTTGGCTTCAGCCGACTTCGGTGTACGCGCCTTGGCAGGAGCTTTTGCGGCGTCCTTGGGAGCTTCGGTCTTGGGTGCAGAAATTTCTTCACCCTCGGGCACGATTTCCAGCAGGAAGGCCTCCAGCGGGGCAAGGCTTTCCGCCTCAAGCGCTTCGGTGCCATCCACAGGGCCAAGACGTGTGCCATCCGTGAATGTCGCCGTCAGGCGGATCTTGTGCGTTTCGGCGGACTTGCCCTTCAGACGGACACGGAGCCCGAGAATTGGAAGCGCCATGCCGCGCGAACCGCAATACTGGCCACCTTCAGCCCACGGAGACAGCCAGCCCTTGCCGAGAACCGCCTGATATTCGATGTCGGAAGCAGGAATGCCGTCTTCGGGAGCAATGCTGAAGCCTTCGATCCAGCTCTGGCTGCCAGGGACGCCCATCCAGTGTCCAATGCCGGTTGCAACATCACCGCGGCGCTGGATGTGAGCAGAAATATCATTGGCAATTTTCTCGGCCACAGTTTCCGTGGCCGTTTCCGCAGCCGCTGCTGCAGCAGTGACCGGAGCCGCAGCAGCCGGAACAGCCGGCTGGGCAGGAGCCGATGTGATCGGGCCAGCCAGCTGGGCAACCTGCAGACGGGGAGCCGGATGGGCGCTGTCCGGTTCCTGATAGGTCGTCACCAGTACGGCAGCCGGGCCACGCATGACGCGGACAAGAGCTGCGCCGTTCGATCCGCCGATCCAGCCATCTTCTTCAAAGGTGCTGACCGTCACGATTCCCGGCGGCGTACCTGGTGCGCGCGAAATCCGGACGCCCGGCAGTCCTGCCGGGCCGGCAGGAGCCTGTCCGGCAGCATGAAAAATGCAGAAAATTCCTGCATCCAGCACCATCATATGCGCCCCGGCCTTGAGGTCGATGACCCGGTTCTGTCGCGGTGCTTCGGCGGCGTTAGACATTCCCTACTCCCAATTGCGTCCGTTCTTGCGGGCAATAATAACGGCATGTTTCATGAACTGTCACGAGTGGTCATCACAGTTATGAGCAGCATCCCGACGATGTGTTACAACAGCCTTCTAGAAATATCGGCTTCTGTTTCACCATTATAGTGGCCTGTTTCGTTAGAAAAGGTAAACCACCTGTCATCGGGATGCACCCCATCGTTGCAACAGGATCATCGCAAGCTGAAAAGGCGGCATCCCGAGTGGGACAGCAAGGCCGGTCGTGCTTTTCCTGATCCGTTCTCCCTGCGCGCCCAGATCGAAACAGACGGCGTCCAGACCACTGCGCCAGACCTGCCCCAGGGCATAACACCAGGTTTCCGGCGCCACGGAAGGGATCAGCCCTACATCCGGCTGCTGTTGCCGGATCAGATCCTGCACTTCCTCTTCACGATATTCTCCGGTGACACGGACACCGCGAGAAATCAGGGCGTCGTCGTCATGCGTATGTCCGACCAGCGACAGTTCGATAGGCAGACGGTGGGCTTGGATTTCGGTTGCCAGTGCCAGCAGGACATCATAGCCCTTCCACTGACTGATCCCGCCCACGACGCAGACCCGGAGCGGCTGATCCGATCGCGCATGGTCGTGCGGCCGGATGGCGGTCCGCAGGGCACTATCGTCTTCCAGCGGGATAGCCTCGATCGTCAGACCGGGGAAATGCCGCCCGATCCGCCGTACCGTGTCATCCGAAGGGGCCATGAGCATACGTGCTCCGGACAATTCACTGGCAGAACGGGCCAGCAGTTCGGGAAGCGATAGGTCTTCCCCGAGATAACTTCCCCACCGTGTCACACAAAGTTCACAGCCTGACAGGTCGGGTTCCCCACAGTAACGCCCTTCCCCGTCACAGAGCGAGATACGCGGACAGAACCAGACGTGATCATGGATGAACACGTCATACGGCACACCGAGCGCCTCATGCAAACTCCGGATACAGGGCGCATGACCAATCAGATGATGCCATTCCACTGCTTCAACCCGCAGGGCCCTGAGCAGATCCAGCAGCGACGGCAGTTCATCCGGCAGGCGGAACTTCAGGTTGGGATAGCGTTTCCCATCCAGAGCATATTCCAGCCGGCATCCGCTTTCATGCGGTCGCAGGGCAAGTGCGAGAAGTCCCGCAGCCTCGAACGCTTCCGACCGCTCCCGTACGACGCGCCCGACACCGCCGCCAGCGTCATGCTGCACCATGAGAACGGCAGACCTGCCCGCGGCCAGACGAACCAGTCCCGCCGCATCCAGTCTGCGTCGCGTTCTATGCAGCGGATCGGCCGCGATGAAGCGCCTGACGAGCGCGTCATAACCGGGATGCAGGGCGTTGAGGATTTTCAGATTGCGCGCACCCAGTGCCTTTCGGGCCGTTCCGAAGGAGGCAGAGCCGACATGCGCGACAAAAAGTTCCGGTGCGGCCAGATGGCGAAAGCCTCTTGCCGAAGCCCGGAGACAGAAGTCATTTTCCTCACCGTAACCCTGGGCGAACAGATCCTCGCGGAACAGGCCGATCTCTGCCAGACAGTCGGCGGAAATCCCCATGCAAAACCCGTGGGCCGTGGGCAGGTCAATTTCGTCGCCTGTACCCGCGTCCTGTGATCTGAAAACGTCCCGGCACAGACGGTCCATTGCACGCATATCCGTCAGAGACGGGATCGGATTGGGACGTTCAACGGACGGATAGGACAGGATGGTCGCGTCATTCGACAGCGGTGTAACGGTCCCGACATCCGAATGGACAAGCCTGGCACGCAGACGCTCGACCCAGCCTGCGGGAACCAGCGTATCACTGTTGAGCAGCAGGATATCCCGCCCTTCTGCTGCGCGCATGCCATCATTGGCGGAAATCGGAAACCCCATGTTCCGGTCATGACGGATCAGGACGATCCGACCTTCTTCCGCCAGTTTATCGAGCGCGCTGGCAAGAGACGGTTCCGGGGTTGCGTCATCCACGACAATCACAGGCACATCGGGCGGTCGCGTCGCCAGAACGGTTCGCAGACAGGCCAGCGTACGGGTGCGGTCGGCATAGACCGGGATCACGATCGCACAGCCGGGACTTTCGCGGGAACGATGCGGACGCAGGGCCGCAGCTTCAACCTTTACGGGTTGCAGGCGCGCCGGCAGGCCGCGTCTGCGCCCGGCCACCAGCTTTCCGACCATGGGATCGACAGGAGCGCCTGCCAGAAGGCGCCCGTTTTCGTCCCGCAATTCGATGGGGCCCGTATCGCCCTTCGGACAATGTGAGGACGAAATATGAAATGCCCGGTTGCGGGCCAGGGGAATGTCGCTGTCGACATCCTGAGCGAAGGTCTCAACACGAAGGCTGGAACCGTCCCAGAGCGTTATGCAGGGGGCATATTCGGGTTCGGCAGGTGTCCAGATCCAGCCGCTCAATCCATCCGCCGTTGCCTCAACAAAAGATTCACACCGGGTCAGCGCCGGAATATCGAGCGGACTCCCCAGAACATGCTGCCGCCCGGCACGGATCTCCAGCCGCCTGGCCGAACGCCAGCCTTCTGGAAGATCATGCAAACCATCCCTTAAGCCTTGCGCGATCTCCTGCCCGTCCAGCAACAGCCGGACCGGCTTGGACGTCCTGATAAGAGCCGTGCCTGCATTGGAAACCGTCACCCAGCCCGGAAACCCCGCAGAAGTGGCGATCTGATCTGCGAGCGGATGAGTCTCCGGCGTGGCATGAAAGCATGAGAGGGCCGCCTGCATCCGGGCGGTAGCCTCTTCTACACGCTGCAGCCGCATAAGACAGATAACTTCCAGAAACGCAGCTTCCCGCAACCCGAAATCCTGTCGCAGGTCCCCCATGCGAACCAGACAGTCCGTGATCCGACCGGCTGACAGGCAGGCCAGCCCAACCGACCATTTCAGATTGGGATTGTGCCGCGACATCCGTTCGGCACGCTCGAGCCAGAACAGACCGAGGGATGTGTTGCCGCTCTGAAAAGCGGCCTGTCCTCTGGCAAAGGCTTCCTGGGCCCTGCGGCTCATGGCATCCCGCCAGAGGGCCCGGTCTTCATCGCTGACAATCTGACCAAAGCCCGCAAACGCCGCTCTGGATATATTCCGGTCGGAGGAAGAGTGATTAGCAGCCACGGAGATCAGTCATCATCGTCCGGCTGCGCCTCGTCCAGCATGGCCAGCTCGACTTCAGCATCCTTGATATTCTGCGCTTTTGCCCGCTCCAGCCAGATCCGCCCTTCCACGGGATCCGTCACGCCGGCCAGTCCGCGCACGAGATAACGGCCGAGCATCATCTGGGCGAGGCCGTTCCCACGTTGAGCGGCCTTTCGGAACCACAGCTGGGCCTGCTGACGGTTTTCGGGCACGTCATGCCCTCCTCCGTACATCGCAGCAAGCGAGAACATGGCATCCACGTTTCCACTCTCGGCGGCATTCCGGTAAAGGCTCAGTGCCTTCTCATGATCCTTGCGTCCGTTGATGCTTCCATCAACGAGCAGACCGGCCACTGTGACCTGCGCCTCGGCCATGCCCGCATCAGCGGCCTTTTCCATCCAGTAAAGGGCCTGTGTGGGATCAGGGTGTACCCCCCGTCCCTCCAGCAGCATCATGCCGTACCAGTACTGGGCGTTGACAACACCGTCGGCAGCCTTCTGCATCCAGCGGGCCGCCTCACGTCCGTTTTGTGTGCCAGTCACTCCCTCGGCAAAGCACACACCAAGATTGTAGGCACCCACCAGATCACCCTTCTCAGCCGCCTTTTCGAAGCGTTCATGGAGCGCCTGTTTTTCATCCGGGCTTGCCGCAGCACCTGCCAGGATCAGGTTCCCGAAATCGGCATCCGCATGGGCATCACCGGCTTCAGAAGCGATCTTGAACCAGTGCGTTGCGACATCGGGATCCTGATGAACGCCATTGCCCGTCAGATAAAGCAGCCCCAAAGCACGCGCGGCCCCCGCATGTTTCTGTTCCGCAGCCAGCCGGTACCATTTGGCGGCTTCCATAAGATTGGGAGGCAGATCGCCACCATTGGCACACAGATCACCAAGCAGGGCCGCGGACTGTGTATCGCCGTTCGCTGCCGCCCGCTTCAGCCAGGTTTCTGCACGTCCATAATGTTTAGGAGTGCCAATCCCTTCCAGCAGCATCAGCCCGTATTTGGCCTGAGCCGTGACAACATTGCGCTCCGCGGCCTCACGAAAGCAGGTGGCTGCCTTGCCAAGATCGCGCGATACCCCGGACCCTGATTCATACATCCGGCCCAGAATATCGAAAGCAGTTCCGAGACCACCTTTCGTCGCTTCCTGCAGATGTCTGGCCGCAGACGACAGTTCCTCACCGGTCGTAGCCTCCCGGAGAATGCAAAGCGCCACCCCCAGGTGACCCTGCGAACAACCGGCCTCGGCAGAGCGTTCATACCAGGTGCGGGCCTGTGGCAGGTCCTGAAGATCCGCAGGACCGTTCGTCAGGATGTACCCAAGAAGAGCCTGGGCATCCGGCGACCCCGCTTCAGCCGCAGTTTTGGCCCAGCGGTATCCGAGATGAAAATCCGGATGCCTAGGGCCGGTCTGAGGCGTCTGGGAAAGATCCAGTCCTTCGCTGGACGTCTGGATCTCAAACCCTTCCGGCAGCCCTACGGTATAAAGCGTCGCAAGAACAAAGCCCGCTTCGACATGACCAGCCTGAGCGGCAAGATAGATCCACCGGGCTCCATCTTCGAGACTGGGTGGAGCACCAAGCCCATCCAGATAGGCGCGGCCTATCCGAAACGATGCCTCTGCATCTCCGGCGGCAGCAAGACGGCTGAGGAGTGTAAATCCCTTAACAGCCTGGCCGGTTTCCGTAAGGTGAATTGCATATTCCAGCTTTCCCCGCGAAGAGAAAAGGGCACCAATACGATGTTTAAGCGGCATGAGCGGCACAGGTCCTGAATAACTGTCTTATGAAAACGCCCGGACTTTGCCGGGCGTTCCTTCGAGCGCTTTTAGGAATGCTCCATACTTCTGCTATGGCTCCCTCATGCCATTCGTGAGCGCAGGCGTAAGCTTGTTGAACAGGTACTGCAGCACGGTCCGTTTTCCGACATCGATATCGGCTTCCACCGCCATACCCGGCATCGGATGGAAGAAGGAAGGCTGACCGTGAAGTGTGTAGCGGTCAATCCGCAGACGAACACGATAAACACCTGAAGCGCCAGTATCCTCGGGGGAAGCATTTCCATTTCCACCAGCACCACCGTTCTGCGAAGACGGCGTGAAGGCGTCTGCACTGATGACTTCGAACCGTCGCTTCCGCACCCCCATACTGCTCATACGGGAATGTCGCGAATTTCAGGAGCGCATGGTCTCCGACCTGAACGAAGCCCACATCCTGCGAGCGCAGAACGGCTTCCATTTCAAGACCATAACCTGTGGGAACGAGCGTAATGAACTGTCCTGCCGATTGCAGGACAGAGCCGACAGATCCCTGTGCAATCGTCAGGACGACGCCATCTTCGGGTGCCCGCAGCAGAACAAGATCCTGTCGAAGACGTGCTTTTTCATATGAACTGCGATATTCCGCCAGATGGTGACCGGCTTCGGTAAGCTCCGAATAAATCTTGGCCTGCCAGTTTCCGATATAGCCGTCACGTTCCGCCTTCATGGCAGCCAGTTTTTTCTCTGCAGAATTGGCACTCTGCTGAGCCGCGATCTCGGCCCGTTCGGCTTCCATCATTTCTGTCTGGGCGCCAAGGGTTGAAAGACGGGAGCCCACCTGATCAGCCTGTTCCCGCTGACGCATCTGCAGAACCTCGGAAGCGACACGCATTTTGCTGCCATACATGGCGGCATTGGCACGATAGCCCTGGATATCGCTCTCGAGGCTGGCAATCTGCTGGGCATAGTTTTCGACATGTGCCTGATATTCGTTCTTGCGTCGCAGGAACGCGGCCCCCTGCTCCACCGAAGCCGGATCGTTCAGGTTGACATGATAGTCCTGATCCGCTGCTTCAGCTTTCAGGCGATCATATTCCGCCTGATAGGCATCACGCTGCTGACCCATATTCGTAATGTCGGCTTCGCTAATGGTTGGGTCGAGATGAGCGAGGACATCACCCTTTTTTACGAAATCGCCAACATGGACATCGATGGAGCGGATGATAGCTGTTTCAAGCGGCTGCACGACAATGGTCGGCTGCGTTGAGATCAGGCGTCCCGGTGTCGCGACCACACGATTAATCGGGAACAGCGCCATGGCCGCCAGACAGGCCAGGAACAGACATCCGATCAGCAGGATGATATAGCGGGCAGCCGGTGTCGCTGGAAGATTGACGAGCCCCGCAGTCGGCGAATGGAACTCAAGCAGCGCCAGCGGCATATCATTGGGCGCGAACGGATCCGTAGCTGTCCGAGGGATGTGCTGGTTGAAATCTTCATCGGACTGACGCAGCGTATTATCGTCATGCGGAATCATGTCGGAAGAGCTCATGATTACTCTCCTTCCGTCAGCTGCCCGGCAGCGCCGGGAACGTCGTTATCTGTCATGTGCCGGTTCTGCTGCAACCAGAGCATACGATAGATCTCGCACCGCTCCAGAAGTACCCTGTGCGGAGCGATGTCAACGAGTTTGCCCTGGTCCATGACCGCGATCTGATGACAGTTCACAAGCGAGGACAGACGGTGGGAAACGATCACCATTGTTCTGCCTTTACCGATCCGTTGCAGATTGGCATTCACCAGAGCTTCGGATTCCGGATCCAGAGCCGATGTCGCCTCATCCAGGATCATCAGCTTCGGATCACTGATGACAGCACGGGCAATTGCAAGCCGTTGCCGCTGCCCACCCGAGATATTGGTCGAACCTTCCTCGATCCAGGTGTCATAGCCCGCAGGCATGCGTTCGATAAACTCTTCCGCACCAGCGAGACGCGCTGCGCGGATTGCATCATCGATCGTCAGGCCAGGACGGCCCGCCGTGATGTTATCGCGGATTGTTCCACGGAACAGGAAGTTGTCCTGGAGCACCACGCCAAATGAGCGACGCAGATGGGTCAGATTGATTTCCCGCAGATCCACACCATCGAGACGCAGATACCCCGTGTAGTTACGGCTTACACCCTGCAGCAGGCGGGTAATTGTCGACTTACCAGATCCTGAACGTCCAACGAGACCCAGCATCGTTCCGGCGGGGATATCGAATGTGACATCGTTCAGTGCCTTGGACGTCGACCCCGGATAACAGAAATCAACATGATTGAAAGAAAGTGCTCCTTTGACGACAGGACGCATACCTGTTGTCAGCGCCTTGGTTTCCGTCGGTTGATTCAGCACAGCACCGGCTTCGCTTAGAGAGACACTGACCTCATTGAAAGCTTCCATCAGCTTGGCAAGACTGACGAGCGGACTGGCCACACGTCCACCCAGCATCATAAACCCCATGAGCGCGCCCGCCTGCATGGAACTTGCGTTAGTCAGGATCAGATAGGCTCCAACCAGAATAATGCCGCGGTTGATGAAGATTTCAAAAGGCATGACCAGAGTCTGTGGCCAGCTGGCCATGCGCCCGGCAGCCAGCTTCCAGCGTACCACTTCTGCCGTCCGCTCATCCCACAGCTCCCGCCGGGTAGATTCAAGAGCCAGTGTCTTGACGGTCCGGATACCGGCGACCGTTTCGTAGAGGATTGAGCCGCGCTTCATTTCTGCAAGCACTTGTCGGCTAATGGCACGGGTGACAGCCGGAAGGAATATCACCACGATCAGGCCGATGCAGCCTGCCCCGGCCAGCGTCATCCATGCGAGCGTTGCACTCAGCACAAACAGCACAGGCAGGATTACGACAAGCGTAAAGAGATCCAACAGGGTGGTCATCAACTGGCCGGTCAGAAAGTCCCTGACCTTGAAAACAGCCATGAAACGGCCGAGAATCTCGCCTGTCTGTTCGCGTTCATAAAACTCCAGCGGAAGTGCAAGAAGTCTGTTGAAAGCGTGCAGCGAAATCCTGGCATCCAAGCGGGTGGACAGGATCAGCGACAGTTCCCGCCGGGCATAGGTCAGCAGGATTTCGTAAAAGGCAAGAATGATGACAAAGGCGCTCAGCGAGATCAGTGTCGCCATGGAGTGATAGTTCACCACGCGATCGATAACCTGCATGACGATCAGCGCGGGAAAGATCTGAATGATGCTCAGGATTAGCGATGCAAAGGCAATGTCACGCATCACCTTCTTTTCGCGAAGCACCATCTTCACGAACCACAGCAGGTCAAATTTTGCGTCGGCCTCGGATTCGTCGCGACGACGTTTGACCAGCAGGACATCGCCGGTCCAGACCTGCATGAGACGCAGTTCATCTACTGGGACAGGGGCATCACCCTCGCCACCCATCGGATCACGAAGCCATACCACGCCCTTGCCGGCATCGGCACGCACCATCAGCCCGGCAGAGCCATCCTTGAACATCAGGACAACGGGCGGGGAATTGCGGATCTTGATGAGGTAACGCCACCGGAGGCGCATACCCTTGGCAACGGCACCCTGTTCGTTCAGCCATCTTGCAAGGGTGGCAGGAGAAGGCGAGTCCTCACCTGGCTCTGCCGCAAAATCGCGGATATCCAGTTCAAGGCCGTGATAACGGGCTGCGGCCAGGACAGCATAAAGCCGGATAACGGTCGGACTGACTCTTCCGTCCGGGCCTGACAAGCTCTGGGTATGCTCCACGAAATGTCCTCTATGCTGTTGTCGCACGCAGGCGGCACCAAAGGTAGGAACGCCAGTTCATGTTCTCATGAATAGAGAAGACTCTCTTTTCCGTCACCACCCTTGCGGGCGGGAACTGAAAAATATCTGGCATCAGCATAGTCTGGAGAGATCAAAAACTCATTAAGGGCTTAAAGCATAGACACTCTCATCACATGACCGTTTTATTGAAAACACGGGATATGAGCAGAAAAATCATATCCCGTGTCCTGTATTCCAGCCCTGAAGTTTTCGTCTTTGCCAGTTCCGTTACCGCAGATTGCGGCTTCCCAAAGGCGTCAGCGTTCTGCGTCCAGCCTTTCAAAGAGTGTTACTTTGTCGTGTAACCGCCATTGACGAGAATGGTCTGTCCGGTCATCCACCAGCCATCCGAGATCAGACAGCGGACGATCGGCACAATGTCCTCGATGTCGGTCAAACCCGTACGACTGAAAGCCGACAGGGCAGCCGCGCTTTTGTGGTAGGCTATGGCTTCCGGCGCTTCCTGTCCGTAGAAAAACGGCGTGTCCATCGGCCCCGGCCCGATCGCATTGACGGAAATGCCACGCGCGCCGAACTCCTTGGATGCCGCACGTGTCACATGCTCGACGGCCGCTTTCGACCCGGCATAGGTCGAATAGAACGGCGTATAGGCGCCAAGCAGGGATGTCACGATGGTCAGGAGCTTGCCATTATCGTTCAGATGACGTCCGGCTTCCTTGATGAAGAAATAGGCCGCCTTCGCGTTGATCGCGAACATCTCGTCATACTCTTCCTCGGACGTTTCGAGGATCGGCTTCTTGAGCACCTTTCCGACGGTATTGATGGCAATATCCGGCTTTCCGACGGCCGCAATAACGTCTTCGAAAAGCTTCGCATTGGCGCCGGCAGTCGTCAGATCTCCCTGAAACGCCTGTGCCTTGACACCCTGCGCCTTCAGGGCGGCGACCGTGGCGTTGGCATCGGCCTTCGTGGCGGCGCTGTTGTAATGGATGGCAATGGCAGCCGCGCCCTGCGCCGCGAGATCGCGGGCAATCAGGCCACCGAGATTTTTGGCTCCACCCGTGATGAGAGCAGTTTTTCCCTTGATGCTGTGATCGGCCATGAGAGCGGCCTCCTTGCGCTGATGGATGACAATCTGAACTATGATTTGTCAGGAAAGCTGTAAAAAGGGCGAAGTTCTGACATCATCTGTCAGAAAAACCGAACAAACCGGATGTCCTGACGTCGGAGGCATGATGGACCGCATAGACCTGTTCCGCATTTTCGTACGGGTTGCGGAAAGCGGAAGCTTCACCCACGCCGCCGACACGCTTCAGATGCCGCGCTCCACCGTCTCAACCGCTGTGCAGGAGCTGGAAAACCGGCTCGGAACCCAACTCCTGACCCGCACGACACGCTCCGTCCGGCTTACGGAGGACGGAAAGCTGTTCCACCAGAATGCGCTGCGCCTTCTGGTGGATTTCGAGGATGCCGAAAACCAGTTCCGTCTCCGCCGGGAGGAAACGCGGGGACATGTGAAGGTCAACCTGCCCGGAAGGATTGGCCGACTGATCGTAGCCCCGGCCCTGCCGCAATTCCTGGAGCGCCATCCGGGTCTGGATATCGAGCTTGGGATGACCGACCGGAGCATCAATCTGGCCGAAGACGGCACTGACTGCGTGCTGCGCGTCGGGCCGCTGCGGGATTCCAGCCTGATCGGACGCAGGCTCGGGATGCTGCCTGTTCTCAACGTGGCCAGCCCTGCTTATCTGGCCCGGCAGGGTACACCCTGTACGCTTGAAGACCTCCCCAGCCATCAGGCCATTCTCTATGCGTCTCCATCCACCGGCAGGATCGAGGAGTGGGAATGGGAAGCGGACGGGCGGGAAGAAAGCATGCCGCTTCAGGGACGGGTAACGGTCAATAGTGCAGAAGGCGCCGTAGCGTGCTGTCTCGCCGGACTGGGACTGGCCCAGCTTCCGGCTTATGATGTGCTGCCTCATATCCACAAAGGCGAGCTTGTGGATGTTCTGCCGCAATGGCGTCCGGCTCCGCTTCCCATGACGCTGCTCTATCCCCACCGGAAGCATCTTTCCCGGCGGCTGGAAGTGTTCACGGACTGGCTAACGGAGCTGCTGAACGAGCACTGCTTTCCAGCCGGTCCCCTTCCCTTTTGACGGGGAATGGCCCATCTGAAGGGAGACTTCTTCAGTCCTGATTGGATAAACGATGCAGTTCTCCCGCATCTACGCCTCCCTTCCCGAACGCTTCTCCGCGCCTCTCACTCCGGCACCGCCGCGTGATCCGCAGGTAAAGGTGGTCCCGTCCGTTCGGACAGTTTTGCGGGCTTGATAAGCTATACCCGGTTGTTGTTATGCCGCCCTTCTGACGGCGTTGCTGTTGGCCCTCTGGTCCGGGGTTAACCCCGGACCAGATGGCGTCG
Organism: Gluconobacter roseus; assembly: GCF_046058915.1. Lineage (GTDB taxonomy): Bacteria > Pseudomonadota > Alphaproteobacteria > Acetobacterales > Acetobacteraceae > Gluconobacter > Gluconobacter roseus_A. Next base: position 2,110,017 of record NZ_CP175538.1, on the reverse strand, counting down.
GCACGTTATGATACGCCTCATCGGGCGTTCGTCCAGCCAGCGCCGTATGCGGACGCCTTTCGTTATAATGGGCGATCCATCTGCCAAGCCCGGCCCTCAGCTCTGATCCGGTCTCGAACGCGTACAGGTAGACGCATTCGTATTTCAGCGACCGCCACAGGCGCTCGATGAACACGTTGTCCAGCCAGCGACCGCGCCCATCCATGCTGATGCGGATCTGACGCTCTTCCAGTATCCCGCTGAAACGGGGTGTCGTAAATTGCGACCCCTGGTCAGTATTGAAAATGTCCGGGGCGCCATAGCGCATGAGGGCATCCTGTAGCGCCTCGATACAGAACTCCACGTCCATCGTGTTCGACAGACGCCAGGACAGGACCTTGCGCGTGAACCAGTCCATGATCGCCACGAGATAGAGAAATCCCCGTTTCATGGGAATATATGTGATATCGGAACACCAGACCTGGTCAGGCCGATTGATGACCAGATCCCGTAGCAGATATGGATATTTCCGATGCTCCGGATGGGGCACGGTCGTGCGCGGCTTCTGGTAGATCGCCCGCAGGCCCATGATCGCCATGATCCGCCGGACCCGCTTGCGGCCCACTTCATGTCCCTGGCGGCGCAGATGCCATGTCATCTGCCGTGAGCCATAATACGGCGTTTCCAGGAACTGGGCGTCGATCAGCCGCATCAGCTCCAGATTGGCTTCGCTCTGTGGCACAGGCCGATAGTAGACGCCCGACCGGTTGAGTTGCAGTAGCGTGCATTGCCGGATTATCGGCAGGCATGCTCTCTTCGGGTCAATCATCTGCCGCCTCTGATCACGCCCAACCGAGCAGAGGCATCCCGCAAAAAATCCCGTTCCACCAGCAACTGGCCGATCTTCGCGTGCAGTTTCTCCACATCAGCAGGGCTGACCGGCGGCTCAGCCACCGTCTTCCCGGAAAAGGTCGCCGCCATCCCCTCGATCGCCTGCCGTTTCCACTGTGCGATCATCGTCTGATGCACTCCATGTTTCGAAGCCAGTTCCGCCAGCGTCAGTTCCCCACGGATCGCCTCCAGCGCAACCCGTGACTTGAACTCTGCCGCATACCTCTTCCGCGTAACCTTGCCCATAAAACCCGTCCTCGTTCAGGCCAGATGATAGCTTATCGTCCTGTCCGAAAAATGGGGACCACCTCTGGATCGGGCGGGACGGCTTCGGGACATTCATCTCAAAGGTTCCGGACCGACGCCTTTTTCACGACGCGGAGACGGACGGGCGGCTCTGGGGCCCGTTCTGCGGGAATACGTGGTCAGCGAGGCCATGCATGCACTCGGCATCCCCACGACACGCGCCCTTGCCGCCCTGACGACGGGTGAAAACGTTGTCCGCGAGACGATGCAGCCCGGCGGCGTCATTGTGCGGGTCGCATCCAGCCATGTGCGCGTCGGGACGTTCCAGTATTTCGCGGCACAGGAGGACATCGAAGGCGTCCGTATCCTTGCGGACCATGTCATCGGGCGCCTGTATCCAGAGCTGAAAGACGCCGAAAATCCCTATCTGGCGCTATTGGAAGCTGTCACAGTCCGGCAGGCCGATCTGGTGGCGCGCTGGATGCTGGTCGGGTTCATTCATGGCGTCATGAATACGGACAACATGTCCATCGCGGGCGAGACCATCGATTTCGGTCCCTGTGCGTTTCTGGACGCCTATGACCCGGCAAAGGTCTTCAGCTTCATCGACCAGAACGGGCGCTATGCCTACGGGAACCAGCCGGACATGGCGCTGTGGAACCTTGGACGGCTGGCAGAAACGCTTCTGCCCCTGCTGGACAATGACCGCGAGCAGGCCATTGAAAAGGCCAAGAGCGCATTGATGCGCTTCGATGCCGTGTTCAACGACACATATCTCGGTGGCTGGCGCCGGAAGCTGGGTCTGGCGCTGGAGGAAGACGGAGATGCCCGGCTGGCAGGACGCCTACTAACAGCCATGCATCGCGGCGAAGCGGATTTTACGCTGACATTCCGGCAGCTTGGTGAAGTCGTCCGGACCGGACAGACCGAGACTCTGGTGGCGCTGTTCAATCCCGGTTCCGGAATCGAAGACTGGATCGGGGACTGGCAGGAGCGGCTGGGTCGGGAAGAGCGATCGGTCGAAGCCTGTCATGCCGACATGCAGGCGACCAATCCCCGCATCATTCCGCGCAATCACAGGATTGAAGAGATGATCCAGGCAGCCGTGGCGGGCGATTATGCTCCGTTCCACCGTCTGGTCGCGGCGCTGTCACATTCATTTGAGGACGCGACAGACGGCCTCGACGCACCGCCTGCCCCGCATGAGACGGTCAGGAATACATTCTGCGGCACCTGATGTGCCGCAGGACATCAGGCAGCCTTCGGGGCCAACAGGCGGCTGCGGTTGAACAGGCTTTTGACCTGGGCATAAAGCATGCTGAAATCCGGCATGCAGGCATTGTGCAGGGCACGCACGCTTTCATGTGTGGCATAGAAACGCAGGGTATTCAGGCTTGCACTCACGATGGCCGTCCCCAGAAAAACGCCATCAACATGAATGACCTTGGAACTCAGCATTGGTCTTCAACCTCGTCATGACTCCCGCGCCGGGAGCACAGAATGTTTTCACGTTCCGCACAGTCCCCTCTTCAGGATTCCGGTGGCTTGGAACGCTCCACTAACGGGGGTGATGCCACATCGTTGCCTGACAAAACGTGACCTTTTTATGATACGGCATGCCACCTGCGGAACGATCTCCGCCCTGTGCTATGGCCCCATAGAAACGCAGGGGATGGACTCACCCCCCACCCATGCGGGAAAACGCAAGCCATGTCTCGCACCGCTCCGTCCACTTCTCACCTGACCGCCGCTGACCAGCCGAATCTGTGGCTGCCTTACACCCAGATGCAGACCGCGCCTTTCCCCGTGGAAGCCGTCAGCACTTCGGGAAGCCGGATCACACTTGCGGACGGCCGCGAGCTTGTGGATGGCGTGGCGGCGTGGTGGACGGCGTGTCACGGCTACAGCCACCCACATATCCATGAGGCGCTGGTCCGGCAGGCGGAGCGGATGCCGCATGTGATGTTCGGCGGCATGGTGCATGAACCGGCAATCCGTCTGGCCGCGCGACTGGCGGCGATGCTGCCGGACGATCTGGAGCGGGTGTTTTTTACCGATTCCGGATCGGTCGCGATGGAAGTCGCGATCAAAATGGCGGTGCAGTACCACATCAACCGGGGCACAGAAGGCCGGACGAAGATCCTGTCTTTCCGCGGGGGCTATCACGGGGACACGCTGGGCATGATGTCCATCTGTGACCCCGAGGAAGGGATGCATAGCCTGTTCGCCGGCGTTCTGCCCGAACAGGTTCTCGCTGATTTGCCCGTGGAGGCGGACAGTCTGACGCGGCTTGAGGCCCTGCTGATGGAACGCGGCGACAGCATCGCGGCCATGGTCACGGAGCCTCTGGTTCAGGGTGCAGGCGGCATGCTGTTCCATGACCCAAAAGTTCTGCAGCGTCTGCGCGAGCTGTGCGACCGGCATGGCATCCTGCTGATCCTCGACGAAATCTTCACCGGCTTCGGACGCACGGGGACGATGTTCGCCTGTGAGCAGGCCGAAATCGTGCCCGATATCGTGGCGCTCTCGAAGGCTCTGACTGGCGGAACCATGGCGCTGGCGGCCACGGTGGCCCGGCGGCATGTCTTCGAGGCGTTCCTGTCCGACAACGCCGGGCACGCCCTGATGCACGGTCCGACTTTCATGGCCAATCCGCTGGCCTGCGCAGTCGCCAATGCGTCGCTGGACCTGTTCGAGACCGAGCCACGACTGGAGCAGGTCACGGCGATTTCAGCCCAGCTTGCGCGGGAGCTGGAGCCCTGCCGCACGCTGCCCGGCGTCAAGGATGTGCGCGTCCTTGGTGCAATCGGCGTGGTGGAGCTTGAGACGCTGGACGACCCCGATGCGCTCCGCCGGGCCTTCGTGGAACGTGGCGTCTGGATCCGGCCCTTCCGGAAGATCGTCTATCTGACGCCTGCCTTTACCATCACCCCCGAAGAGCTCACCTGCCTGACAACCGCCATCGTGGACGTGCTGCGGGAGCGCGAATGAGCCTGTTCGATAACCATTTTACAGCCACTCTGACTGAACGCGAGGCTGTCGGAACGCGCCGGAACCTGCGCCCTGTGCTTCGGCAGGACGGGATGATCGTCCGCGACGGACGACGGATGCTGGATGTCTCGTCCAACGACTATCTGGGTCTGGCGGATCATCCCCTGCTGCGGGAACGGGCAGCGGACTGGGCGCTGCGCTTTGGCACGGGTGCACGGGCCTCGCGGCTGGTCAGCGGAACGCTGGATCTGCACCGGCGGGTTGAGACAAAAATGGCCGTGTTCAAGGGCTGTGAGGACGCGATCCTGTTCGCCTCGGGCTGGCAGGCCAATGCGTCCGTCATGCCTGCGCTCTGTGCGCTGTCCATAGCCCGGACGGGCGCGCCGATGCTGGTGTTTTCGGACCGGCTGAACCATGCCAGCCTGCATCATGGCTGTGCGGCGGCCGGTGTGCGGCAGATCCGGTTCCGGCATAATGAACTGTCCCATCTGGAAACTTTGCTGGCCCGCGAGGCCGAAAAACCCGGCCTGCGGATGATCGTGACGGAAAGCGTGTTCTCCATGGACGGAGACCACGCCGATATCCCGGCCCTGCGCGCGCTGGCGGATCGCGCGGGCGCGTTCCTTTATGTGGACGAGGCCCATGCGACCGGCGTTCTGGGACCGAAGGGTCGCGGACTGTCCTGTGGGATGGCCGATCTGACGATGGGAACATGCAGCAAGGCGCTGGGCGGGATGGGCGCGTATGTCGCGGGCTCAAAACCGCTTTGCGACTATCTGGTGAACCATGCGTCGGGCTTCATTTACAGCACGGCCCTGCCCCCTGCAGTTCTGGGGGCGATCGATGCGGCGCTGGATGTCGTGCCGGATCTGGATGAAGAACGCGCCCTGCTGCTCGGGCAGGCGGAACGCCTTCGGACCATGCTGCATGGGGCTGGACTGTCCACGGCAGACTCTACGACACAGATCGTTCCTGTCCTGATCGGAGAGTCCGAACGCGCCATGGCCGTGGCGACCGGGCTTGAAGAAGCCGGTTTCCTGACCGTGGCGATCCGGCCGCCGACCGTTCCAGCCGGAACCGCGCGGCTACGACTGGCGCTGCATGCCGGGCTGAGCGATGCGGAAATCGATCGTCTGGGACAGGCTGTCATCGCTCTGACAAGAGATGCCGCATGACACGGGCGCTTTATCTTGTGCACGGCTGGGGGTTTGACGCGTCCTTCTGGGCGCCAATGCTGGCGCATCTGCCGGATGTGAAAGTGCAGGTCGTGGATTGCGGTTATTTCGGCCCGGAACAGCGCCCGGCCCTGCCGCAAACGCCCTATCTAGCTGTTGGACATTCGGCCGGATCACTGGCGCTGCTGGGGCAGGACCTGCCGGGATGTGAGGGGCTGGTCTTTTTCAACGGCTTTCCGCGTTTCACAGCCACGCCGGACTTTCCAGACGGGACACCAGAACGGGTTTTGACGCGGATGCGCGCACGCCTGAAACGTGATCCGGCCACCGTTCTGCATGATTTCCGTGCTCTCTGTGGAACGGATGTACCTCTTCCCAGCACGCCGGATGTGGATGCACTGGATCGGGGGCTGGAAGCGCTTCAGACTCTAGATCATCGCCCACAGGCTGCCGACTGGAAGGACCGGCTGCACTGGATGACGGGCATGGACGATCCGTTCGGCGCAGCGAAGGCAGGTTTTGCGACACCCGGCGAACAAGTTGAGGGCGGCCATCTGCTGCCCCTCACCCATTCCGGACTTTGCGCGGATTTCGTGCGGCGGTGGCTCGATGACCCGCGCTGACACTCCTGAAGATATCCTGCGTCGCAGCAGCATTGCCGCGCGGTTTGATGCGGCTGAGGACTATGACGCAGCCGCCCATATCCAGCGCCGCTGCGCCACGGCACTGATGGATCGCATCCGGGCCGCAACGGAGGTCCAAGTCCCCACCTCCATTCTGGAATTTGGCTGCGGCACCGGTTTTCTAACGGCCCAGTTGGCGGATCATTTTCCGCAGGCCAGCCTGCTCGCGACCGATCTGGCGCCCGGTATGATCGCCCGGGCACGTCAGCGGCTTTCGGATGAGACCATCCGCTTTCACGTCATGGACGCCGAACATCCGGATATCTCCGGACCGTTCGATCTGATTGCATCCAGCCTGTGCCTGCAATGGTTCTCGAACCGGAGCGACGGCTTGCGACGGCTTTGTGACCTGCTGGCGCCACAGGGGCGACTGATGGTCACGACGCTGCTGCAGGGCAGTCTGGACGAATGGAAACAGGCCTGTCTCGCAGAAGGCGCGCCATGTGGCGTGCCGGATTATCCATCCGCGTCAACGGTGCAAACCGAATGGCCCGAGGGCGGTGCAGGAACATGGGAGGTGCTAACGCTGCACGATCCCGTCGGCAGTGCGCGGGACTTCCTGCGGGGCCTGCGGCAAATCGGAGCGTCGGTTCCGCGCGCTGGCAGCACGCCCGCCAGCACCGCGGCCCTGCGCCGGGCCATGCGGCATTTTGACCGCACGCATTCCAGCGTGACCTATCAGATCGGCATCGGGACATTCGTAAAATCCGGCGTGAAAACGGAAAGGACAGAGCCATGAATTTTCAACGCGGGGTTTTCGTCACGGGAACGGATACCGGGATCGGCAAGACGCTGGTCAGCGCCATTCTGTGCCGCGCCTGGAACGCCACTTACTGGAAACCGCTTCAGACCGGTCTTGCGGATGAGGAAGGCGATACGCCTACCGTCCGAGACCTTGCCGGGTTGTCTCCTGCGCGGATCATCCCTCCCGCCTATGCGTTTCAGGCCCCGCTTGCCCCGCTCGCGGCGGGCGATCTGGAAAACGTGACGGTCAATCCGGGGCGGCTCGTTCTGCCACAGGTTCAGGGACCGCTTGTCGTGGAAGGCGCGGGTGGACTGATGGTGCCGGTGCGTGAGGACATGATGCTCGTGGACCTGATCGAAAGCCTTGGCCTGCCGGTCGTGCTGGTCACGCGCAGCGGACTGGGGACGATCAACCACACGCTCCTGAGCCTTGAAGCCCTGCGGCGACGGGATATTCCGGTACTGGGTGTCGTGCCGGTCGGGCCACCTAATCCGGGGAACGAACGCGATATTGCGCGCTTTGGCAAAACCCGCATCCTGTTCAGGGTTCCGCAGCTTGACGCAATAACGGAAACATCCGTATCCGAATTAGCCTGTAACGTTCCGTTACTTGATGTCTTGCAGCAACAGATTTCACAATAATGTGTCATTAAGAGCGCATGCCATAAAAAGGCCGCGCCAGCCCTTGTGAAATGGCATCCTCATCATAGAAGGGCACTTCGCAACGAAAAGCTTCCGGCGTATCGCTGGAAGATCGCATTTCGTTTCGAAAACGCCTGAGAAACTGGGATATTGGGAAAAGCATGAGTATCCTGCGCCGTGATCTGGTCAAGCTTGGGGCCGGACTGACCCTTCTGGGAACAGCCAGCCGTATGGCCCATGCCCAGTCCACTGCCGCCACCACACCTTCTGGCGCGGCCGCGCCCCAGTCGACGCCCTTTGATGACGGCACGGTCCGGATTCTGGCGCAGCGCCTGTCGAAAAAGCCCTATTCTCCACCATCGCCCACACTGCCCAATGCCATCGCGAACATGGATTTCGACCAGTTCCGCAGCATTGCCTTCAATCCCGACAAGGCCCTGTGGCACGGTCAGAACCTGGCGTTCGATGTGGAATTTTTCCCGCGCGGCTTCCTGTACAAGCCGCGGATCGGCATGAACGAGGTCGTGGCCGGGCAGTCCACGCCCATTCCTTACGATCCCGATGTCTTCACCTATTCCAACCCCGTCCTGCGCGTCACGGACGATCTTGGCTTCTCGGGCCTGCGTCTGCGCTATGCGATCAACACGCCCGGCGTCATGGAAGAATGTGCCGTCTTCCTTGGTGCGTCCTATTTCCGCGCCGTGGCCAAGGGGCAGAATTACGGTCTGTCAGCCCGCGCTTTCGCAGACGGCACGGGCAATCCCAAGGGCGAGGAATTCGCACTGTTCCGCGAGTTCTGGCTGGAGAAGCCGGAGCCCGGCGTAGAGTCCATCGTCATTCACGCGCTGCTCGACAGCCCGTCCCTGACTGGTGCCTTCCGCTTCACCATCCGTCCGGGGGATACGACCGTCTTTGACGTCCAGTCCTCGCTTTTCCCGCGCACGGATATCACGGAATCCGGCATCGCGCCCCTGACGGCGATGTTCTATTTCGACGCCAACGAACACAACCACGTCGATGACTGGCGTCCGGCGGCACATGACAGCGAAGCGCTCCAGATCTGGACGGGTGCCGGGCAGCAGCTTTATCGTCCGCTCATCAACCCGACCGATCTCCAGTTCTCGGCCTTCGAGGACAGTAGTCCGCACGGCTTCGGCCTGATGCAGCGCAAGCGCTCCTTCCACGACTATGAGGATCTGGCGCTCAACTACCAGAAGCGCCCTTCGCTGTGGATCGAGCCGATCGGCAACTGGGGTGATGGTGCCGTCGATCTCGTGGAAATCCCGACGCCGAATGAAGTGAACGACAACATCGTGTCCTTCTGGCGTCCCCGGCAGCCCATGAAGGGCGGTCAGGAATACAGCTACATCTACCGGATGTACTGGGGCTGGGACACGCCCTGGCCGACGCAGCTCGCCCGCGTGGCGGCAACGCGGACCGGTGGCGTGACCGATCATCCGGAAGCACGGTTCTTCGCGATCGACTTTACCGGCGCGCCCTTCCAGAACGTGCCTCAGGGTGCGAATTTCCATCTGATTTCGCAGGCTTCGCCCGGCACGATCCGCAATGTGGTGGTCGAGCCGAACCCGGAAATCCAGGGCTGGCGCACGACCTTCGAATTCGTGCCCGGTGATGCGAAGATGTGTGAACTACAGGCCCAGCTCGCCGGCGATCAGGGTCCGATCTCAGAGAAATGGATGTACCGTTGGACGCCGTGACCGAGTTTCCCCCATCCGCTGATCCGGCCGCCGCTCCGTTCCTGCCGCCCGAGGCACCGCTTGCGATGAAGGTGCAGAACCTTCGCCAGCAGCCGGACCGTCATGGCAGACCCTTCCGCACCCTGCCCACCACACCGTCTTTCCTGTGGATGCGCCGTTTGTTCGTGTTCGGTGGCGCGCTGCTGCTGACGGGATACGGCATCTACAGGATCAATCAGGTCTTCAACTCGCTGGGTGTCTCGGCACTCGGCGTCATCATCCTGATCCTGTTCGCAATCCTCGCCTTCTGGATCGCCCTGTCCTTCACGTCCTGTCTCGGCGGGTTCGTCTCGCTGATCCGACGCGGCGGGCTCGAGCTTGGCATCCATCGCACCGGACCGCTTCCAGAGCTGAAAAACCGTACCGCCGTCCTGATGCCGACCTATAACGAGGATCCGACGCGGGTTCTCGCCGGTCTGCGCGCCATTCATGACAGCATTCTGGCAACGGGTCAGATCGACGCCTTCGATTTCTTCATCCTGTCCGATACGACCAATCCGGACGTCTGGGTGCAGGAAGAGCGGGCATTTCTGGAGTTCCGGAAGGCCACGAATGGCGAAAAGCGGGTCTTCTATCGTCGCCGTCACAAGAACGTCGACCGCAAGGCTGGCAATCTGGGCGACTGGGTGACGCGGTTCGGTTCGGCCTATCAGCAGATGCTGACGCTTGATGCCGACAGTGTCATGGATGGCAGCCTGATCGTGCGCATCACGGCGGCCATGGAGCAGCATGACGGCGTGGGCCTGATCCAGACCCTGCCGGTCATCGTGGGTGGCCGAACGCTCTTTGCCCGGATGCAGCAGTTCGCAGGCCGCGTCTATGGACCGCTGATCGCGCATGGCATTGCCTGGTGGCATGGTTCGGAAGGCAATTACTGGGGCCATAACGCCATCATCCGCACGCAGGCTTTTGCCGAACAGGCCGGTCTGCCACACCTGAAAGGCCGTGCACCGTTCGGCGGGCACATCCTGAGCCATGACTTCGTGGAAGCCGCGCTCATGCGCCGTGGCGGCTGGGCCATTCACATGGTGCCGGGTCTGTTCGGGTCTTATGAGGAAAGCCCCCCTTCCCTGACTGATGTCGCCATCCGTGACCGACGCTGGTGTCAGGGCAATTTGCAGCACAGCAAGATCCTCGGCACGAAAGGCATGCACTGGGTCAGCCGCGTCCACATGCTGACGGGTATCGGCTCTTATGTCATGTCGCCGCTCTGGCTGCTGTTCCTGCTGTTCGGCATTCTGATCTCGCTGCAGTCGCATTTCTACCATCCCGAATATTTCGGCTCGAAGCCGACGCTTTACCCGCACTGGCCGCGTGTCGATCCGGTTCAGGCAAAGCTCGTCTTCATCGGAACAATGGGCATCCTGCTGGCACCGAAGGCGCTGGCGTTCATTGCCATGCTGTTCGACCGCGCTGCCCTGCGTGGCTCGGGTGGCGTATTCCGGCTCGCGGTTTCGATCGTTCTGGAAACACTGATCGGGGGCTTGATTGCGCCGATCGCCATGCTGATCCAGACGTCCGGCGTGATTTCGATCCTGCTGGGCGTGATTCCGGCTGGAACGCCCAGAACCGCGAGGACGGGCGCGTTTCGCTGAAGGAAGTCGCGCATGGCTACTGGATCTACACGGTGTTCGGACTGCTTCTCGCCATCGCGGCCTGGTCGGTGTCGCAGGCGCTGTTCCTGTGGATGACGCCCGTGCTCCTCGGACTGATTCTGGCCATTCCGCTGGCAGCGCTCACGGCAAGCCGGGACGTCGGACTGAAACTGCGCCGGGCCGGTCTTCTGCTGATCGAAGAAGAGACCGCACCGCCGCCAATCCTCCAGCTTGCCATGGCCAATGATGCGGCCCGCGAGCGTGCGGCCCATGATCCGAATGCACCGCCCGAAGAGGCTTTCGCCGCTCTGCGTCAGGATCACACCCTGCTTGAAGCACATGAAGGCGCCCTGCCCCCGCCCCGTAAACCGGGCAGTCCGATTGATGCCAATCTGCTGGTCGGGCTGGTGAAGCTGCGGGAGGCATCGTCGCTTCAGGTGGCGCTTGAACGGCTGACCCGTCAGGAAAAGGCCGCTGTCCTCGGCAATCCCGAAGGCATCCAGCTCATGGAACGCCTGAAAGGCTGAGTCTTTCCCCCGCTCTGCGCACAAAAAAGCCCCGGCCAGAAGCCGGGGCTTTTTTCATGAGGACTTTCCCCTCACGACGTCATCAGACCTTAGTGGCCAACGACAGCCGAGTCACCAAGAGACTGGGCCTTCTTGATGAGGTCATTACACGTCATGACGCGCTTGTCCTTGGGGAGCGTACCGATGTCGAAGACGTTTCCGCCCTGCATCTGCAGCATGCCCTTGCCACCCAGCGAATAGAACTGATCATTCTGGACATCCGGGCGCTTGGCCAGCGTACGGGCGGCCACGATCGGGGACGTACCAAGCACCAGCTTGTGATGCGTGCAGTAATAGGTCAGTCCGGCGACGTTACCAGCCTGCGCGTTCTGGATGGACGGAAGACCATCGACGCCCAGTGTTCCCGGCGATGCAGCGCTCAGAACATTCTTGCCACCGGCAACGGCCTGAAGATTGGCAGACGGCAGCGTGGCCTGGGTTCCGGCCGGAATCGTTGGGACGGGGCTGCTCTGCGGGATCGGCGGCATACCCTGCGCAAATGCGGCACCGGAAATGGACAGACCAGCAGCGGCAAGAACAGCGAAATATTTGTTCGAAATCATGGTACTCTTCTTTCTTTCTACAGGACGATCTGCTCCTGTCATGAGAGAAGAAACAGAACTCACCTGGTCTGGAACATCGCCTGGGATGCTCCGTTGCATTTGTAACACATGAGGCTCCGGGCGGTTTCTTGTAACGCCCCCTTTTTTCTCATGGCCGTCATGCGGGAACTTTCTGAAACCTCTGTTTTATCAGGCCGGATATTCACCTGCGTTTGCCCGAACGCATGGATTGAACGGGCACAGTTTCTGCGTCACAGTTCACCCCATGTCACAGATCCCCGATGCGCCCTCCGCCGCTCCCGTTCCGCCCGTTGCCAGACGCGATCCCATCACGATCACGCAGCTTGGCCGGACCCGCACGGATTCCTATGCCTGGATGAAGGATGAGAACTGGCAGCAGGTCCTGCGGGACCCATCCGTCCTGCGCGAAGACATCGCCACGCATCTGAAAGCGGAGAACGCCTATGCGGAAGCCGCGCTGGCTGGCATGGAACCGCTGCGCGAGACTCTGCTTCAGGAAATGATCGGCCGCATCCCGCCGGCAGAATCCTCGGTGCCGGTCCCGGATGGCCCATGGGAATATTATGTCCGCTTCGAGGACGGCGCCCAGCATCCCCTGCGGGTCCGCCGTCCACGCGGCGGTGGCGAAGAGCAGGTGCTGCTCGATGCCGATGCTCTGGCGAAGCAGCATGACTATTACGCACTCTCACAGACCGACCATTCCCCCGATCACCGCTATTTCGTCTATGCGGAGGACATTCAGGGCTCCGAGGTCTATCGCATTCAGGTTGAGGATCTGGAGACGGGTGAACTCTGCGCTCCGCCAGTGCCGAGCACGACTGGCAGCTTCGCCATTTCGCCGGACAGCCAGTGGCTGTTCTGGATTTATCGCGACGACAATGGCCGCCCGTCGAAGATCTATCGCCGTCCGCTGACGGGGGGCGAGGATGTTCTGGTCTTTGACGAGACCGATCCTGGGTTCTTCCTGAGCATCGGCATCAGCGCATCCCGCAAGTGGATCGTCATCGAGCGCGGTGACCATGATACGAACGAGACGCTGCTCATCCCGGCTTCCGACCCGACGGCCCTGCCCTTCGTGGCGGCCCCTCTGGTGCGGGGCGAGCGCTATTCCCTGACACACTGGAACAACCGTTTCATCATCCTGACCAATGCGGGCGGGGCTGTGGACTTCCAGTTCATGCAGACGCCTGACACGGCCACGGGACGCGAGAACTGGACGCCGTTCGTGCCGTATCGCGAGGGGCATTATCTGCTGGGGGCCAGCGCCTCACGCGGGCATCTGGCCTGGGCCGAGCGTCGGGACGGGAACATCCATATTCTCGTTATCCCCAAAGGCACGGAAGGTGATATACGTGCGCAGGCCAAGGCCATCGGCATGGACGAACCTGCCTATGACCTGACGATGTTGGGCACGCTGGAATATGACGCCCCGATCCTGCGCTACATCTACCAGTCACCGACCAATCCGGCGCACTGGTACGATTACGACATGGCGAGCGGCGAGCGCGTTCTGCGCAAGATCCGCGAAGTCCCGTCCGGCCATGATGCGAGCCGCTACGAAACGCGCCGCCTGTTTGCGACATCCCCGGACGGCGCGCAGGTTCCCATCACGGTGCTAATGCGCAAAGGTCAGGCTCTGGACGGCTCGGCACCGCTGCTTCTGTACGGATATGGCTCCTACGGCATCGCCATGGACGCCGATTTCTCCACGACCGTGTTCAGTCTGGTGGACCGGGGCTGGATCCATGCCATCGCCCATGTACGCGGCGGGTCCGAAAAGGGCTGGAACTGGTTTCTGGACGGACGCGGGACGAAGAAGCCCAACACCTTCATTGATTTCATCGCCTGCGCCCGGCATCTCGTGTCGGAAGGCTATGGTTCAGCCGGACGCATCGTCGCGCAGGGTGGCTCCGCTGGCGGACTACTGATGGGGGCTATCACGAACATGGCGCCCGAGCTTTTCGCGGGCATCGCCGCGCAGGTGCCGTTCGTGGACATGCTCAACACCATGTCCGACGTCTCCCTGCCGCTGACACCGCCGGAATGGCCGGAATGGGGCAATCCGCTGGAAGACCCCGCCGCCTACGACCTGATCGCCAGCTATTCGCCCTATGATAACATCGAAGCCAAGGCCTACCCGCCGGTTCTGGCGATGGGTGGCCTGTCCGATCCACGCGTGACCTACTGGGAACCCGCAAAATGGATCGCCAAGCTGCGGGAAGTGACGTCCGGCGGCCCGTTCCTGTGCCGCATCAATATGGAAGCTGGACATGGCGGCTCATCAGGCCGCTTCAAAAGACTGGAAGAAGTCGCTTTGGTGCAGGCCTTCGCCATCTGGGCAATCGACCAGGCCTGAAAAGAACCCGTGAATAAAAGTTTTTGGTGAAGCTTTTTCCAAAAAGCTTCGACGCTCTCCGCCTTTTTGAAAAAAGGCGGAACCCAAAAACTTTTATTCCAAAATCCTTATCGATGTCCGAACAGATGGCGGACGTCGTCGCCGAAATGCTGGAAAGCAGCATGGGTGGAGCGGTGACGGCGGTTGCCCTCTTCTGACACGACGGTCACCGTGGCTGTCATGCCGGCGGCGAGCGTCAGGTCATCGGGGATCTTGTCGATCTTCACGCGGACCGGGATACGCTGCGCCAGACGGACCCAGGTATAGACCGGGTCCACTTCCGGCAGCCCCTGCTTGTTCACCAGAGCATTGTTGCTGGCGATACCGCGGGTGATGCTCTCAACATGGCCGAAGAGCGGGTCGTGATAGCCCATCAGATCCATGCGGACGAGATCGCCCTCGTCGAGGTCATGAACCTTGGTTTCCTCGAAATAGCCGTCCACCCAGTAGGAACTGGTGTCGATGATGTGGATGTTGACCACACCGGCCGTTGCGAAGTCACCGGGACGCATGATCAGGTTGGTTACGATGCCGTCGATGGAACTGCGGACTTCCGTTCGTTCCAGATTGATCGCGGCCTGACGTTCCGCAGCCTGCGCCGCATCGTACTGGGCCTGCATCTGCTGGGACAGGGCTTCATACTGCCGCTTTTCCTCAACCGAGACGGCCGTGCCGGGGATGGCCTTGCGCCACTGGGCCTGAACGACACGAAACTCCAGATCGGCCTTGCGTTCGGCGACGCGGGCTTTGGCCGTATCGAGCGCCACCCGGAAGTCGAAGGGATCAATGACATAGAGCACGTCCCCCTTGTGGACGAACTGGTTGTCCTTCACCCGCACTTCGAGGATCTGTCCCGAGACGCGGGGCGCGATATTGGCGACCTGCGCACGCACCTGTCCGTTCCGGGTCCAGGGAGAGGCCGTGTAGTAATCCCACAGAATGACGACCACAAGAGCCGCCACCACGAGAATGCAGAGCGTGATGGTCAAGCGGATCAGGCGATGGGCACTGGCAAGCACGGGACGGTCACCTTGGTTTCGAAAAATGGAATTCGGAGCGGGAGTAAAAGGGTCAGAGGATCAGGGTGTAGATGCCAACCAGGCAGATCAGGATGCCGAACTGGGCCAGTGGCGGGTCCCAGACGAAGCGCCATAGGTCAAACCAGCCCATGATCCAGCGCAGGATCCCGAGCGTGACCAGCGCCAGCGCCAGATTGATGACGAAGGCCGAAACCAGCACGCCATCAAGATCGACGACCTGTGTCATTACCATCGCTTGCGTCCTATCCCGTAGTGATGCACAGCCGAACGGTTCAGACGCACCATCGTCCGGACCGCTTCCAGACCGCCGATACAGTTGATGATCATGGACTGCTCTTCGCGGATGCCTTCCGAAAGGCGCTCAAAGAACATGGCCTGAAGTTCGGGGATTTCAGCCTCCAGAAGGCCGAGCTTGTCATGGGCCAGCAGACGCCGCACATGACGGACCATGGGTTTGAGTCCGTGCAGATGCCCGGCCTCATCCAGATAGTGCCGGACGCGGGCAATCGTGCTGGAAAAATCCTCCAGCGCCACGAAGCGGTTGAAAACGCGCCGGGAGCGCAGACCAGGATCCTGCATCCGGTCCGTCCACATCAGGAACTGGCTGAGGCGTTCATATTTCCGGCTGAGCAGCGGCGGGCCCATACGCTCACCATGTCCGGCAAGCTGCGTTTCCAGATCATAGGCAATGGACACTGCCAGCCGGAAACGATGGCGCCGCGCGGTAGGCGGCCAGAGCAGGACCAGCAGCACGAAGGAGAGCACCGCCGCCATGGCATAAAACGTATTGCGTGTGATGAAGGCCAGCGGATCATAGTTGTGGTGATTGCCAAGCCCGATGAACACCAGAAAGAACACGCCGTAATTGAAGCCGATGGCGCTGGTTTTCGGGTTCATCAGCAGCAGGCAGGACACGATGGTCTGTGGCAGGAGGACCAGCGCCAGTCCCAGCATGCTTTCCACATGCGGCAGGATCATGAAGTCCAGCCAGGCGGCCACGAGAATGCCAGCCGGCATGCCGATGATCGCACCCTTACCGAACTGTGCCGTATCAATGGCCGTGGACGCCAGCGTCAGGACCAGCGCCGTCTGCGACAGGGCCGTGACGGAAGCCGGGATGCTGGACGCAAGACAGAGCGCGGAGGCGACACTGAAGCCCAGCAGGACGCGCATCGCGTTGATGAAGGCGGTGACGTAATCCGGATTGCTCTCAAGATGAGCCAGCTTGAGCGCATCGCCCGCCGGTGTGGCGCGCAGGAGCGTGTTCATGCCGGTGCGGATGTGCAGACGGTTACTGAGAAGCGTCGAGCAGCGCTCGAAAAACCAGGCTTCCCGCGCCGAGGGGACGAAATCCGGGTCTTCCTTGCGGATGCCATCCAGAATCGTGTCCATCGTCTCAAGACGGGTCGTGCCATCCTCGGAGCGCTCATGCCAGGCCCGGACGTGACGGATCAGGAGATCGGAAATGCCACCGGTTTCCAGAAGCCAGGCAATGGCACGGCTGGTAGTCAGGACGGTCAGCATGCCGATGATACCCAGCCGCGCGCCCGCCATCCGCAGGCGTCCGCGCTCGACTTCGGTCCGGGCGTAGGAAATCTGGGTCATGAGCGCGAGAATCTCGCCGCTCAGCCCGATCATTTCCTCCGGCGTGGCAATCGGCTCGCCCATGACGGCGGACTTGCCGGTCTGCCGCACGCGATGGGACAGCGTCTCCATAGCCTCGGACAGCCGGCGCCAGGCTTCCGGAGAGCCGGAGAGAATATTGACGACCGCAATGGAGGCCACGCCGATGGCAATATCGGAGGCGCGGGCGATGCTGACGGGATAGATGTTCTGCGGATCATCCATCGTGGGGATGGCCACAAGCGCGACCGTATAGCCCGCCAGAAGCGCCCCGTAGGACCGGAAATCGCGCTCGAGCGAGCCCACGAAAGCACAGGCTGAAATCCACAGGGCCGCCCCACCCAGCGAGAGGGCCCGCTCCTCATTGAACATGGCGACGAGAATGATGGAGACACTGACGCCAAGCACGGTGCCGGCCAGACGGTAAAACGCCTTGGACAGTGCCTGGCCACGCAGGGGCTGGGCCAGGATCATGACGGTCACGCCTGCACTGGCAGGCGAATCAAGCTGGGACCAGAAGGCCGTTCCGAGCGCCAGGACAAGTGCAAACCAGGTCCTGAGACTGAACTGGAGCCACCCCGGGCGAAGAACTGACTGTAGTGCTGCGGTCAAGAGCGTTGCTCCCCACCCGGCACAGACTTCATCAGAAACAGTCCCACGGCCCTCGTTACCAGAATCAGACTTCAAACCTTAGGAGCGCTTGCCCGGAAAAGTTAGTCCTCAAATCCTCTGGACACGCTTTGACAGACAGATCCTCACGCGGATGTGTCTGTCTGCAGGCTAGTCTTCTTCGGTTGGCAGGGCGTTGCAGGCCGCAGTCAGCTTGGGGTCCGGATGCGTGGCGGCGCTGCGGCAATAGGTTCGGGCATCGGCACCACACATATTCGTGACGTCCTCCATTTCGGAGGACAGGACATCGCGCGCCACGCCGATATCCTGATTGTGCTCGGGATCGATGCCTTCTTCCTTGCCGAGTGCCGTCTGCGCCTTGTGCATCTCCTTGAGCGCATTGATGCAGGAATTGCCTGCCGCGTCCGGATTGGTCTGCAGCACCCGCAGGATCTTGTTGATGGCGAATCCCTGCTGGTTGATCGTGGGATCGTCGTCATTGGTCTTGGCGTCGCCGTCATCGGCCCGGGCCATGACGGGCGCGGCCAGGGCGACGGCGAGAGGAAGAAGGGCCAGCAGACGGGCGGGACGGGAATGGCGCTTGATCATGAAGTTTACGTTAGGAGAAAATATCGCCGCAACAAAGACCCGGAACACCGCTGTTGCAGCATGTTGCAAAAGGGCGACAGCAAGGAATTCCGCCATCCGGGCGGCTTGTCAGCTTGACTCTGCATGGCGGGATCGGTAAGCGGGGCCATTCTTTCGCGGGCGTTCCGGCCCGCTGTCCGGTCCGCAAGGGCCTTACCCGTCGAGAGCCTGATCACCATGAAGATCCGCAACAGCCTGAAGTCCGCCAAGGTCCGCGACAAGGACTGCCGCGTTGTCCGCCGCCGCGGCCGCGTTTACATCATCAACAAGAAGAACCCGCGCATGAAGGCTCGCCAGGGCTGAACCCCTTGGTCTGCCGGATGACAGACGGACGGCGCTGGCTGATGGCTGGCGCCGTTCTGCTTTGTACCCCGGCCCTGACATGTCTGCCAGTTCAGGCTGAACCTGCGGAAAATCCACCGGTTTCCAGCCCAGCAGCCCCTCCGGCTGCACCGCTAGTCCAGCCCGCTCCTGCAGCAGGGGCTGCGAAGGCCTCTCCCAAATCCCCGACATCCCGTCCCCGCCGCACACTCCACGATCGTCTCGTGGAGGCCGAGAAGGCTCTCGCCATGGCCGGGAATGAAAAGCAGGCCGGTGAAATCGCCGACCGCACGGAAGGACTCCGCAGCCGTGCCCTGACCGGCAGCGTGCAGATGCTGATCAGCGATTCGCATGATGCGCTGGAGAAACATGATTTCCAGCGGGCGCAGGATGATCTGACCTCCGCCATCACCATCCAGCCCGACCAGTCCATTCTGTATCGCCAGCGCGCAGCCATCCGCCTGATGGCCGGCGATAATAACGGCGCCATCTCGGATCTGGGCGTCGAACTTCAGGCCGATCCCGGCGATCCGACAGCCTGGGGAATGCTCGCCGAAGCCGAGCACGACCGCAATGAACCGGATGCGGCTCTGCAGGCCTTCCATCAGATGCTACTGCTGAATCCGAAATCACCCGATTCCGACAAACAGCTCAAAAAGCTGGAAAAGGCCCGCGACGGCCAGCAGGACTGACGCTCCATACGGCGTCTCACTGTCGTTGCTCTGGCAACCCCTTGTATTGCCGGGTGTTCATCCCCTGATTCCTTTTTTCAGGAGATTTTCGCATGACAAAGCATTCCCCCGCCCATGCAACCGCTATCCCCGAGGCCGGTTCCAAGAAGAGCTGCTGCTCCAAGATGAAGACCTGTTGTCAGAAGGCCACGCGCGCCCGTGAAATCGGTCTGGCTGGCATGACGGCTATGGCGACCTTTGGCCCCAAGCGCTTCCGTCCCTACTTCCAGCAGATCCTGGCCGTCATCGCGGTCGTCACCGCAACGGTCGAGTTCTTCCGCAAGCGCAAGGGCTGATTTTCCAGCCTTAAAGAAAGGAGATGGGGTCGATATCAATATCGACCTTTGCTCCCCCGATTGGTTTGATATCGGCCAGCCACTCCCGCAGGATCGGCTGCACGGCGATGCCCCGCATCGTCCGCAGCAGCAGCCGCCTGCGATGCCGTCCGCGCAAGACGGCAAGCGGGGCCGGAGCTGGTCCCAGAATCTGCACCCCTTCCCTCTCCGGAGCAGCCAGTGCAATGTCGCGTGCCAGCGCATCTGCGGCTTCAGCACTCGGAGCGCTCACGATCAGTGCAGCCAGCCGTCCATAAGGCGGCCAGAAGGACGGGCGTCTCTGTTCGGCTTCCTGCTCCATGAAGGTCTGGAAATCGTTGGACACCAGCGCCGTCATGACGGGATGCTCGCCCACATAGCTCTGAAGCAGCACGCGGCCGCGATGCTCGGCACGGCCTGCGCGACCTGCGACCTGATGCAGAAGCTGCACGGTCCGCTCCGCCGCCCGCAGGTCACCGCCTCCCAGACCCAGATCGGCATCGACGACACCCACAAGTGTCAGCTTCGGGAAATGCCAGCCCTTGGCGACGATCTGCGTGCCGATGATGAGGTTGACCTCCCCGTCCGAAATCTTCCGGACCGCCTCCGCCGTGGCAGCAGGAGAGCCGAGCGTATCAGACGACATCACCAGCAGTTTTGCGTCCAGGAACCGGAGCTTCGCCTCTTCCGTAATGCGCTCGATCCCCGGTCCGATGGGCACGAGCGAGTTCTCCGCGTGACATTCCGGGCAATCCTTTGGAATCCGTTCGGTATGCCCGCAGTGATGGCAGGTCAGCATGCCCCGCGCCCGGTGTTCCACCAGCCAGGCCGAGCAGTTCGGGCACTGCATCCGATGCCCGCACGCCCGGCAGAGCGTCAGCGGTGCATAGCCACGCCGGTTGAGGAACAGCATGGCCTGCTCCCCCTTCTCCAGCGTTTCGTCGATGGCGGTACACAGCTTGGGCGACAGGAACAGACCCCGCTCCGGCGGATCGGCCCGCATATCCACGAGTGAAACATCCGGCAAGGTGGCCCCGCCGTGTCGCGCGGTCAGGAGTTCATGCCGGTAGCGGCCGCTCTCCACATTCGCGAGCGTTTCAAGCGACGGCGTCGCGGAGACGAGAATAGCCAGTGCATCCGCCAGACGGGCGCGGACGACCGCCATGTCCCGGCCATGATACATGACGCCCTCTTCCTGCTTGAAGGCACTCTCGTGCTCCTCGTCCACCACGACGAGGCCCAGATCGGAAAACGGCAGGAACAGCGCCGAGCGAGCGCCGACCACAACGCGGGCGCTGCCTTCCGCCACGGCGCGCCATGTCTCACGACGTCGCTTGGCCCCGAGATCGGAATGCCAGACAGCAGGTTCTGCCCCAAAGCGACGGATGAAACGGTCAGTCCACTGGGCAGAAAGCGCGATTTCCGGCAGCAGGACCAGAACCTGCTTCCCCTTGGCCAGACAGGCCGCCACGGCCTCGAAATAGACTTCCGTCTTGCCCGATCCGGTCACACCTTCCAGCAGCGTGACCTGAAACCGCCCTGCCTCGACTGGACCGCACAGTTCCTGCGCGACTTCAGCCTGTTCTTCGGAGAGCTTCGGCGCGCCATGGCTCGGGTCCGGTGTTGCAAATGGGGCGGCCACGGCAATGACGGCCTCGCGCAGCAGACCGGCACTGGCCAGTCCACGAATCACGGCAGCGCTTGCCCCGCTCCGCGCGCCCAGTTCGGCGGTCGTCATGGGCGTGGACGAGGCAAAATTAAGGACGGAGCGACGGGCCGGCGTGATACGCAGATCGCCCTCAGGCATCTCCGTCCGTACCCAGCCCAGAGCGGGCTTAGGCGTGTCCTTGAGATGGATACGCGTCGCCATCGCCAGCACCAGACCCGGCGGGGTGAGCGTATAGGCCGCGACCCAGTCGATGAAACGGCGCAGGCTCTGCGGAAGAGGCCGGACATCCAGTTTCCCGATGACAGGACGCAGACGCGCAAGCGGAACCTCACGACCGACCGGCAACGCAAAATCAGCAGGCAGGGTGCGGTCGGTTTCCCAGACACATCCCACGGTTTCCCGCCGGCCCAGCGGAACCGTGACGAGGTCTCCGGGCTCAAGCGGCATGGGCGCGAGGTAATCGAACGGTCCCGGAAACGGCAGCGGCACGAGCACCGAAACACGCGTTCCGGTGGAAGGTGGCTTTCGCCGGGGATCAGGCTTGGATAGGCTGCTGGATGCCATGACCGTATCTAACCTCCCACGCTGCGAAATGCCATGACGGCCCCATTGATGGCGCTCGATGCCCTGCGCGACTGGACCGAATGGCTGACACATGAGAAGCGCTCCAGCCCGCGTACTGTCGAGGCCTATCGCCATGACATCCTGCTGGCGCTGACATTTTTCCAGCAGCATCTGGGCGGTGAGGTCACGCTGACGGACTTAGGGAAACTCTCGCTCGCCGATCTGCGCGCTTGGCTCGCTCATGAAACGGCCCGCAGCGAAAAGCCAACCCGCCGCGCCACCAGCGCCAACTCGCGGGCGAGATCGCGGGCGCGGCATGTCTCGGCCCTGCGCTCGTTCTACCGGTATCTGGCCCTGCGGCACGATCTTTCCAACCCGGCCCCGTCCCTGCTCGCCACACCGCGTATGAAAAAGCGTCTGCCCCGCCCGCTGGGACAGGACGCCGCACTGGCCGCGGCGGAAGGCATTTCCGATGATGCCGAGACCAGTCAGGCCGCCCTGCGGGACCGGGCACTGTTCACGCTGCTCTATGGCACCGGGCTGCGGATTGGCGAGGCGCTCTCGCTCGATATCCGGGATCTGACAAATGCGGGACAGAACATGCTGCGCGTGGTCGGCAAAGGTGGCAAGGAACGGCTCGTGCCCCTGCTCCCGGCCGTGATCGAGGCGCTGGAAAGCTGGAAAGCGGCCCATCCTTCTCCCGCGCCCGATGCGCCCCTGTTCTGCGGAGTACGGGGCGGGCGACTCAATCCCGGCGTGGCCCAGCGCGCCATGCGGAACTGGCGCAAGGGCGAAGGCCTGCCCGATTCCGCAACGCCCCATGCCCTGCGCCATTCCTTTGCAACCCATCTGATGGAAGGCGGGGCCGATCTGCGTACCATTCAGGAACTGATGGGTCACGCCAGCCTCTCCACCACGCAGGCCTATACGCTGGCGGATGAGAAACACCTGCTGGACGTCTGGCGCAAGGCACATCCGCGCTCGGGTCAGGGATCATGAAACGCGCCCTGCCAGCCGTCCTGTTTCTGGGCATGACGCTGTGTGCGACGACCATTCAGGCCGCCCCCACCTGCGAACTGGCCCGGGCCGTCGTCCTGCCGCTGCGCGATGATGGCGGCTATCTGAGCGTTCCGGTCACGGTAAACGGGCAGGATGCCTCGATGATCGTGGACACCGGTTCCGAAGGCAGCCTCATGACGCCGCAGGGTGTCTCGGCGCTGCATCTGCCTCCCGATCCCGAACATCGCACGATGATGCAGGGCCCCAACGGCAGCCCGCGCCTCGTACCGAACATCCGCATTCAGGACCTCCGGCTGGGAACACGCTCGGCAGGCGAACTTCCCTTGGGTATGGGGACGATGGCCGTCGGCATCCTGCCGGGTTCGCCCATGATCCGGCCACCCGTTTACGGTCTGCTGGGAGCGGATGTGCTGGCAGATTACGATCTGGAATTCGATGTTCCGCATCAGCGCCTGACACTCTGGACGGTGCGCCTGAATTCCAGCGTCTGCCACCAGCCACCCGTCTGGAGCGGACACTGGGCGACAACCCCCGTGCAGCGTCAGTCTGGACGCCTGATGGTGGCCTTTACGCTGGACGGCGTGAAGGGTACGGCTTTGCTGGACAGCGGCGCGCGCTCGCATATCGTCAGCACGGATTTCGCCCATCGCATCGGCCTGACCGACGAACAACTCGCCCGCGATCCGGGTGGCCTGACGGCAGGCGTGGACCTTGGGGAACGCCAATATCACTGGCATCGTTTCGGACAACTGGAACTGGGCGGCACCGTCTGGACACATCCCGTCCTGACCGTCGCCCCCGTCCACGATCAGGCCAACATGCTTCTGGGCTCGGACTGGTTCGCCCATCACGAAATCTGGCTGTCCTACGCCACGAAGCAGCTTTTCTTCCGTTAGGCGCCGAACATGCCGGGAAAGTTTCCCAACGGTCATCAGGCAGGTAAAGCCACCACGTCTTCACCTGCCTAAGGTACAGGCTTTATCGGGTGATAAAAGCAAGAATATCGGCATTGATGATATCTGCATGTGTCGTGTGCATGCCGTGCGGATAACCGGGATAGATCTTCAGCGTGCTGTTCTGAAGCAGCCTATCCTGAAGGACCGCCGCGTTCCGGTAAGGCACGACCTGATCATCATCGCCCTGCAGCACAAGCACCGGCACTGTGATGGCCTTCAGATCCCCGGTCTGATCCGTTTCGGAGAAGGCCCTGATACCCTCGTAATGAGCCTTGGCGCTGCCCATCATACCCTGACGCCACCAGTTGCGGATCGTGCCTTCGGAAACCTCAGCACCAGAGCGGTTAAAACCGTAGAATGGCCCTGTGGGAACATCGAGAAAGAACTGTGCCCGATTGGCTGCCAGTCCGGCCCGCAATCCATCAAGAACTTCGATCGGAGCACCCTCAGGACTGCGGTCCGTCTGCACCATCAGAGGCGGCACTGCGCTGATGAGCACAGCTTTGGCCACACGCCCTTGAGGCTGGCCATATTTTGCGACATAGCGGGCCACCTGTCCGCCGCCTGTTGAATGCCCGATATGGATGGCATTCTTCAGATCGAGATGTTCCACAACGGCCGACGCGTCGGCTGCGTAATGGTCCATGTCATGACCGTCACTCACCTGTGCAGACCGTCCGTGACCGCGACGGTCATGCGCGATGACGCGAAATCCCCTGCTCAGGAAGAACAGCATTTGCGCGTCCCAGTCATCGGCACTCAGCGGCCAGCCATGATGGAAAACAATCGGCTGGGCATCCTTCGATCCCCAATCCTTATAGAAAATCTCTACACCGTCAGATGTGGTGACAAAGGACATGATACGCCTCCTGGCCGATCAATAACGGGATACTGGTCAGAGCCTAGGGCCTGTTAGGGCTTGATCCAGTCTGCTGCGGCAGCGATGTGGATGACCGCGAGGAACGACGTTGCTGTTTTTTCATATCTGGTTGCGACAGCGCGCCACTCCTTGAGGCGAGCCCAGAGGTTCTCAACGAGATGCCGACACCGATAGGCCCATTTGGGGCAGACGACCGGGCCATCGCGTCGTTTCGCGGGAATGGCTGGCCGTGCTCCCATGTCCCATATCCGTTCACGAAAGGCATTTGACGCATAGCCCTTGTCCGCCACTACCCACAGGGGAATGGCGGGAAGGTTGTCGAGCATGGCTGGTGCCAGGGGCAGTTCATGAGCCTGTCCGGGGGCCAGCGCAAAACCGAAGGCTTTTCCATGTCCATCAGCGATCACGCAGACTTTCGTGCCATAGCCGCCGCGAGAGCGGCCAAGTGCTTCACGATGGTCCCGCTCTTCGAAAGAGGCCCCTTTTTTGGGCTCCCGCCGCTTTGTGGTGAGCCCTGATGTTCGTGCCATCCAGAAAAGTCATTCCGAATGCCACTCCCTGTTGTTCCTGAACCAGTGCGAGCAGCCGCTCCCATACGCCGAGCTTCGCCCAGCGGATGAAAAGCTGCGCAGCCCGCCACCACGGACCCAGTTCAGCGGGGATACTCCGCCATTTCGCGCCATTCTCATGACGCCAGAAAATCGCTGCTATCGTCCGCCGCAGATCATGTGGCGGCGTCTTGCCCCTCGGGCGAACCTCCTCAATCAGAGGTTCCCAGATCGCCCATGTCTCGTCCGTAAAGGTGCCTGTTCTGTCTCCTTCTTCCATCCCTACAATATGGGAAGAAATTCAAGATCTAACAGGCCCTAACCTTGAAGCTAACTTCAAGGTCAAGCTGCGTTCATGACCGGGGGTAAATCATGAAGATTGGAGAACTGGCACAGCAAAGCGGACTGACACCCTCGCGCATCCGCTTCTATGAGCAGATTGGCCTTCTGAAGACGGTCGAGCGCCGTCCTAACGGATACCGGACCTATCCGCCGCAGGCCGTGATGATCCTGGGTCTTATCACAACGGCGCAGCGGGCCGGGTTTACGCTGGATGAAATCCGCACCCTG
This sequence comes from Gluconobacter roseus, assembly GCF_046058915.1. GTDB lineage: Bacteria > Pseudomonadota > Alphaproteobacteria > Acetobacterales > Acetobacteraceae > Gluconobacter > Gluconobacter roseus_A. The sequence goes on along the minus strand of NZ_CP175538.1, from coordinate 2,084,276 downwards.
CTGCCCTCTGATCTGACACACTGGGATCATGCGGCGCTGATGGAGGCCCTGACACGCAAAATTGCGGATATCGAAGCGCTGCAGGTGCGCCTGAGCCAGAGCAGAGCGCATCTGCTCCGTCTGATTGAGGATATTCAGGAGCGCCCCGACGACATGGACTGTGCAGCCAATGCGCATCGTGTCCTGACGAACATGCTTGCGAAGCACCCTGAAGCCCTCGACGTCACGTCGGGCGATATCCGCCTTCTGGATACGAAGGACCGCCGTCAGTCGGTCAGTCCTGGCCGCCGTAAAAAGACGGCATCCCGTTAAGCCCCATCCAGAAGCGCCACGACTTTCCTTGCCGTCCCCCTGGCGGAAAAGGGGTTCTGCCCTGTTACCAGTCGACCATCGCTCACCACATGGGACATGAAGGGCAGGAGTGCCTTTTCGTAAATTGCACCCCGTGCCTTCACCGGCGCTTCCGCATTATAAGGGACTTCGCGCGCAACACCTGCCAGTTTCTCCTCGGTCCATGAAAAACCGGTGATCTTTCGGCCGGAGACCAGAAAAGAACCGTCTTCACGCCGGGTATTCAGAAGCCCGCAATATCCATGACAGACAGCGGATACGATGCCGCCCTTTTCCCAGATCGCTCTGGTGATGGCCTGAAGACCTTCACTGTCCGGAAAATCCCACATCACGCCGTGACCGCCGGTGAAGTAGATCGCATCATAATTCTCGGGCCGCACGTCATCGGGGCTCAGTGTAGAGTCCAGTAAAGCCATTTTTACCGGATCGTTCAGCCAGGCCCTGGCCGACTGGTCGCACAGGGGCCACTTCAAAGCCTTGGGCTCAAGCGGAACCTTCCCGCCCCGAGGGCTGACAATATGCTGTTCAAAACCCCTGGCGGCAAACACATCCCATGCATGTGTCAGTTCCGACAGCCACAATCCGGTAGGATGAGCAGGATTGTCAAAATGAGCGACATTGGTGGCAACGTGAAGGATACGGCGGTTCATAACGGGTCCCTTTCATGTGGCAGGGTACTCAAACACCCATCCTGTAACGTTCGAGCCTGGCTGAAGGTCAATCTCCTGTTTGACCTTAAATCTGACTCGAACGTTAAGCTGCATGTCCCTCATCTGTCAGACAACGCAGAGGCTAAGACATATGCAGACAATTCTTGGCGCAAACGGTCAGATCGCCACCGAACTGGCGCGGAGCCTGCATCGCTACCATACGCGTGACCTACGCCTGGTGAGCCGCAATCCCCGCAAGGTCAATGAAGACGACACTGTTATGGCTGCGGACCTGATGGATGTCCGACAGACAACCGAAGCGGTGAAAGGCAGCGACATCGTCTATTTCACAGCTGGTCTGCCTCCGGACAGCAAACTCTGAGAAGACCGGTTTCCGGTCATGCTGAAGAATGCTTTGCAGGCCTGCCGGACTGCCGGCGCCAGCTTTGCCTATTTCGATAATACCTACATGTATCCGCAGGACAGTCAGCTTCAGACGGAGGAAACCCGCTTCGCTGCCGTTGGCCGGAAAGGCCGGGTCCGCGCCGCAATGGCCTCCATGGTCCTGGAAGAAATGACGCGGGGAGACATTCCCGTGCTCATCGCCCGCGCTCCGGAATTCTACGGTCCGGGGAAAACACAGAGCTTCACCAATGCCCTGATTATCGACAGGCTGAAAACCGGCAAAAGGCCTCTGATTCCTGTCCGTGACGATACGCGCCGCACCCTTATCTGGACACCGGATGCGAGCCGTGCACTGGCAACCCTGGGCAATACACCAGCTGCCTTCGGGCAGACCTGGCATCTGCCATGCTGTGATGATCGGCCGACCTATAAGACATTTGTCGCCATGGCGAGCAGGGTTTTCGGACGGACGCCTGCTTATTCGGTCATCGGAAAGTGGCCGCTGATCCTCGCAGGCATTTTTTCAAAGCAGGTCCGGGAGATCAGGGAACTGCTCCCGCGTTATGAACAGGACAATCTTTTTGATTCAGCGAAATTCAAGCGTCATTTTCCAGAGTTTTCTGTCACGACATATGAAGAGGGTCTTGAACTGATCGGAAGAGAGCAGAAAGATAGATGAAGCCTTTCTTCAGACCTTTAGGGTCAGGAGGGTCTCGATGATGTGTCTGCTTCTGATTACCCGATGCCGATAACGGGCCTTCCGCTTCTCTACGGCGGCCATGCTTCTGAGACATATGATCAAATAAAAAAGGCTCCTTCCCGAAGGAAGGAGCCTTTTTGAAAAGCGGTGCTCATTCGCCCTTGAGGCGTGAGTTGCACTGCGACCAGTAGCCGCCGCCCTTCTGGATCCATTTCAGCGATCCGTTGCCGCCGTTCGCCTTGTTGGCATTGTACTGGGCCACGCAGGTCTTCTGACGGGCCTTGCCGGCGGAGAGTTTGCTGAACTCCGGTGAGATGGCCGTCGGGAACACGACGTTACCCGAAGACGCAACGGAAGCTTTTGGAGCGATCGGAGCCTTTGTCCCGGCCGGAGAAGAGTCCGGACCTGCGGCCGTTGCGGGAGCCGCGGGCGTTGCCGTGGTCGTCGGGGTTGCGCCGGATGCGGCGGCCGGGGCAGCAACGTTGGACGTGTCACCACAGTTTGCGGCCTTGAACGCCTTGTAGGACTGGCCGTTCAGGGAGCCGTTCTGCTTGGCGGTCTTGAATGCGGCATGGCATTCCTTGGCGGTCAGCGCATGGGCGGGAGCAACGCTCAGACCAGCGGCCAGAAGAGCAGCAAGTGACAGGCCCGAAAAGACTTTTGTAAATGTCATGCAGAAAGAACCTTCATTCTGAAATCAGCGGGAGACCGCAGCCTCCCGCGCGTTTTACTGCCGGATGACTGCGATCAGTTGATGCGCTCACCATGCAGGACCATGTCGAGGCCTTCAAGTTCCTCTTCCGGCGAGACCCGCAGTCCCATTGCCATGTCCAGAACTTTCAGGATCACAGTTGTCATGATGACGCACCATACCACCGTGACACCTACGGCCTCGATCTGCGCGATAACCTGATGGACGCTGGCGACCGTTCCCTCGGGATTGGAAGCCGAAGCCGAAAGCGGACCATAGGCAAACGCACCGGTCAGGATCGCGCCGATAATGCCGCCCGTGCCGTGGACACCAAAGGCATCGAGGCTGTCGTCATAGCCGAAGCGGTGCTTGAGCCAGGTGGCGCTCCAGAAGCATACGGCACCGGCAATGAAACCGATCACGACCGCGCCGCCCGGCAGCACGAAACCGGCCGCAGGCGTGATGGCGACCAGACCGGCCACCGCACCCGAGATGATGCCCAGAGCCGTTGGCTTGCCGGTACGGGCCCATTCGACGATCATCCAGGCCACGCCACCCGCCGCCGCGGCAACCTGCGTCGTCAACATGGCCATGCCCGCACGACCATTGGCGCCCAGCGCGGAGCCGGCATTGAAGCCGAACCAGCCGACCCAGAGCAGTGATGCGCCGATGATGGCATAGGTCAGGTTGAACGGAGACAGGTCTTCGGTCCCAAGACCCTTGCGGCGCCCGAGAATGATCGCGCAGACCAGACCAGCCACACCGGAATTGATGTGCACAACCGTACCACCGGCGAAGTCCACTGCGCCCAGTCCTGCGACCCAGCCGGTTGGGCTCCAGACCCAGTGCGCGACCGGCGCGTAGACCAGCAGCAGCCATGCCACCGTAAAGACGCACATGGAGGAGAACTTCATGCGCTCCGCATAGGCGCCGGTGATGAGGGCCGGGGTGATGACGGCGAACGTCATCTGGAACATCATGTAGACGCTCTCGGGGATCGTCATCGGCATGGCGGCAGACGTGCCCGCACCGAGCGTGAAGGCGGAATCAACGCCCTCATGGAAGTTGTCCGCCACACCCCGCAGCAGAACGCGGGACAGATCCCCGATCCAGGGCGAACCGGTCGAGAACGCCAGACTGTAGCCGGCAATCATCCAGACCAGACTGCCGATGCAGCAGATCATGAAAGACTGGATCAGCGTCGCCAGCACGTTCTTCTTACGGACCATGCCGCCATAGAACAGCGCCAGACCCGGGATGGTCATCATCAGCACGAAAGCCGTGCTGACGAGCATCCAGGCCGTGTCACCCGTATCAATGGGAGCAGCGGCCGGGGCGGCATGGGCAAGCGCAGGAAGAATGGCGGTGCCGGCTGCGATGGAAAACGCGGCGCGCCTCAGCGCACAGGCGGCCATCAGAGAGCGCCCTCGCCGGTTTCTCCCGTACGGATCCGGATGAGCTGGTCGAGGCTGGAGACCATGATCTTGCCGTCACCGATCTTGCCGGTGCGGGCTGCGGTCATGATGGCCTCGATCACGTCCTCGGCGATCGTGTCGGAAACCGCGACCTCGATCTTGAGCTTGGGCAGGAAGCTAACGTGATACTCGGCGCCGCGATAGATTTCGGTCTGGCCCTTCTGGCGGCCGAAACCCTTGACCTCGGTAACAGTCAGGCCCTGCACCCCAAGCGGGGTCAGGGCTTCGCGGACGTCATCGAGCTTGAACGGTTTGATGATGGCAGTAACGAGCTTCACGAACGGCATATCCTCGTTGCGGTCTGGCAATCTGTATCAGAGTATGCCCCAGATCATGCCAGTCTCATAATGATATTGGCAGACCGCCCATGCCGTTTTCGCCGAAATTTTCCTGAACTCCGGATGCTGTTGCCCAAACGCTTCTCCTCAGGAGCGTCCGGGCATCGCTGCGGGCGGAGAAGCCGGCATGTCCGGACCGCGATAGGGACCATCCTGCGGACGATTGACCGGCGGGGCGACCAGATTATCCGGCCAGGGGCTCTGGTCCGGCGTCCCGGAGACAATGGCGGTGCGACCACGCGGCAGACATTCCGGCATTTCCGTGCGCAGACGCCGCAGCATGCGCTCGCGGATGTCGCAGCCCAGATTCCACATCCCGTTCGCATCCGCTGCACCCGCGATCAGACGGATGGAAATGACCTGCGCATTGGTATCCGCGATCTGGCAGCCGATGGACGTCTTGTCCTGATCCCAGTCCGGGCACTTGGCCAGTTCTTCGAAATAGATTTCCCGCAGACGCTCAACCGGCGTCTGGTAGTCCAGCCACAAGAACAGCGAACAGATCAGAGAAGGCGAACTATGCGTCCAGTTCTGGAACGGATTTTCCAGGAAGTATGAGATCGGCACGATGTAGCGGCGGCGGTCCCAGGTGCGCAGGACGACATAGGTCGCATTGATTTCCTCAACCCAGGCCGAGTCCCCGTTCAGGATCAGCATGTCCTCCATGCGGATCGGCTGGGTGACGGCGATCTGGATGCCGGCAATCAGGTTCGACAGGGCCGGACGGGCGGACAGACCGACGATCAGGGAAGCGGCACCAGCAGACGCAAACAGCGAGACGCCGAATTTCTGCACCGAGTGGAACACCATCAGCGAGGACGCCACCGTCAGCACGCCAAAGGAAATCTCGATCAGCCGGCGCAGAACGCGGATCTGCGTCTGGTGCGAGCGCGCGGTGATGTCGTCCGTGTGCTCCTTGGCCGTGATGCGGTTGAGGTACTGGTCCGTCAGCAGACGGAACGTCTTGATGATACCGAAGCCGAGATTGAGAATGAACAGGCACAGGAACGCCTGTTCCAGAAAGGTCATCGTCGCGGGCGTGAAACCGGTGGTGGCCTGAAGGGCGGCACTGGCGGCGATGATCATCAGGAAGTTGCGGATGGTCGTCCGCAGGCGCGCGATGATCGCATGAATGAACTGGATGCGACGCAGGCCCGGCAGCCGCGGCAGGGCCTCCGTGATGACGCGGCTGAACAGCAGCGCAATTCCCGCCGCCAGAAGCAGCAGGAGGATCGAACCAAGCGGAGCGGGAAGCCAGCTCAGGAGATGCCCGACCCGGCTCATGGAATTGACGTAGGAATGTTCGATCATGCGCTGTGCGGTTCCCTTTCCCCTGCATATTCAAAATCTGTCCCTTCCCGGCACGCTGTCAGGAAAGGGAGATGTGCGGCAGAGGCTCAGGCCTTTCTTCCGCGAACGGTCATGATGACGCAGGACAGAACATCAGGGGGAATGAATTGTTCCCTGCCATCCGTCCGTCATGCGAAATTACCGGAAGAAAAGTCTCTCCCGCAGGATGACAGTGAAGCACAGCAATGGCAGCCTGGGTGAAATTTTCCCGGCGCAGGCGCTTTCGGCATCACGATTGACTTTGAAAACCGTGCAACCCGCCGCTTTTCTTTAGCGCTATAGTTTCCGGATTTCAGGAGCATTCATGGGTTATGATCTCAGTATTACCCGGGACCCCATCTGGACAGGACGTCCGGGCCGCAGTCTGACGCTGGAAGAATGGTTTGACGTCATCCAGCGTGATGACGAACTCTGCTTCGCTCCCTCGGGAGATCCCCGGAAGTACCCGACCTGTGATGCCGAATGGCTGGCCCATTCCAGACCTGAAGAGGCACCGCATGGTACGTTTTTTGTGTGGGGCGGAGGCGACGTCATCTGCAAATATCCGGACGAACACCAGATCATCAAAATGGTCCGGATCAGCCACAGGCTGAACGCGATCGTCATAGGCGATAACGGCGAACGCTATGATCTGGATGAGCAGGGGAAGCTGGTCGTGGACGAAAGCGGCCCTCCTGCGCTTCCGAAGCCGATGGCTTACGGCATTGGCTGCAATCCCTGTGAAAAATTCACAAAGGCCATGGCGGCTTCCGAAACATCGGAGAGTGTCCTGTTCTACCAGTGGTATCTTGGTCTGGTCACAGCCGTGAATGCCGCCCGGTACGAGGACGGCAAACCGGTCATGACGTTTTCCCTGACACCAGAACGCATCAGGGAAGATCAGAACTTTTTTTGTCAATACTGCCAGGACCACCCGAACCGGTCATTCCAGCAGGCCGCCCTGCTGCTGATGCAGATGCGGCTGGCGCGCTCCGGGGGTAACGCGCGCCGCCCCCTTCCGCTCAAACCGCCGCGGGAGTAGGACAGGGGCAGGGAGATGAGTACGATGAAAAAAACCCATTACGACCTCTGCATCAACGGTGCCGGCCCGGTGGGCGCTACGCTGGCGTGTCGTCTGGCGGCAGAGGGCGTGCGCGTCCTGCTCATCGACCGCAATGCCCTGCCCGGCATGGAAGACCCCGCACTGGATGGCCGGGCCTATGCCATCGCGGAAGGCTCCCGCCGGATGCTGGCGGATGCCGGAATCTGGGACAACCTGACCAGCGTCGCGCAGCCAATCCATGAGATCCTCGTGGCGGACGGACGCCCGCATGAGGCCCCCTCTCCGCTGACGCTGCATTTTGGCTCCGAAGATGCGCCTGAAGGCCAGAGCTTCGGCTGGATGGTCGAGGCGCGGGACCTGCGTCTGGCGATCAACCGGACGCTGACGCAGTATGACAGCCTCGATGTCCATGCACCGGATCTGGGGAGTTTCACGTTCCATCCGGATCATGTCTCCATCCGTCTGGCCTCCGGGAAAACCGTGACTGCGAAGCTGGCCGTAGCGGCGGAAGGACGTCGCTCCCCGCTGCGTCGTCAGGCACGGATCGGGCTAACCAAGATTCCCTATAACGAGTACGGCATCGTCGCGACCATCGCGCATGAAAAGCCGCATCATGGTGTGGCGCTCGAATATTTCCTGCCGGAAGGTCCGTTCGCCCGCCTGCCCATGCCCGGCACGGCCGAGCATCCGCACCGCTCCGCCATTGTCTGGGCAGAGGGCGAAGGCCGCGCCCAGCGTTTCCATGACCTGCCGGACGAAATTTTCGGACGCGAAATCAAGGCCCGTATGGCGAACGAGGATCTGGGCGAGATCACGCCCGTCGGCCGTCGCTGGATCTATCCGCTCTCGGCGCAGTACGCTCAGAGCTATATCGGCCCACGTCTGGCGCTCGCCGGTGACGCCGCACACGGCATCCATCCGATTGCCGGTCAGGGCCTGAACATCGGCTTCCGGGACGTGATTTCGCTGGCAGACCTGCTGATCGAGGCCCACCGGAACCGCAAGGATATGGGCAGCCGCGAGCTTCTGGTCCGCTATCAGCGCAACACCCGCCCCGGCAACATGGCCATGCTCGCCGCGACGGATGCGCTCGAGCGCCTGTTCGGCAATGACAATCCCGTCCTGCGCCGTCTGCGCGATATCGGCATCGCGGGCGTCCAGCGCTTCCCTGCCCTGCGCCGAGCCTTTGTGCGAAAGGCCATGGGCGTATGACGGGAGCGCCCGAACAGGCCCCTGTTCCGGACAGAACGTCGGATCTCACTGCTTTCTGGAAGGACATGCAGTCCCAGGCATGCAGTTGCCATGACCCGCTGATCCAGGACGTCTTTTCCACCAATATCGGCGATCATCCGGACTTTCCGTCCGCACTGGCCTCCCTGCTGGGCACGAAACTGGCGGACCGCTCGATCCCGGCGACAACAATCACCCGTCTCGTCGCTTCGGTCCTGAGTGCGGAGCCCGAAATTGCGGAAACGGCGGCCTCCGACATTCTGGCGACCTATGACCGCGACCCGGCCTGCCCGGACCTCGTCACGCCCTTCCTGTTCTTCAAGGGATGGCAGGCGCTTCAGGCCTACCGGATTTCGCATCACCTCTGGACAAAGGGTCGTCAGCATCTGGCTCATCATTTCCAGAGCCGGATCAACGAACTCTTTGCCATCGATATCCACCCGGCCGCCCGGCTCGGGCGGCGTCTGAGCATTGATCATGGGACAGGGATCGTGATTGGCGAGACAAGCATCGTCGAGGATGACGTTGCACTGTTTCAAGATGTCACGCTCGGGGGCACGGGCAAGCTGACCGGCAACCGCCATCCCATCGTGCGCCGGGGTGCCATGATCGGATCGGGCGCCAAAATCCTCGGCCGCCTCATTATCGGTGAATATGCCCGGATCGGGGCCGCCTCGGTGGTGCTGGAAGATGTGCCCGCCTATTCCACTGCCGTCGGCAACCCGGCCAGGATCGTGGGCACCACGCCCCGGCCAGCCTGAAACGGCTTAAGAAGCCTGGGTCCGGAGCCTTCACCCCGGACCTGGCCGCTTTTTACTGGTTCGAGAATTTGAACGTCGTCGTGTAATCAAATTTCTGGCCCGGCTTCAGTTCCGTCGTCGGGAAAGACGGATGGTTCGGGCTGTCGGGATAGTGCTCGGCCTCGAAGGCGATCGCATCACCCTGGCGATAGGCACGACCGGACACCCCGGCATAACCGCCATCCAGCGAGTTGGACGTGTAGACCTGCAGACCCGGCTGGTTCGTCAGGATTTCCATGGTCCGGCCCGAACGCGGATCATAGACCTTGCCAGCCAGACGCGGCGCCTGACCGTAAGGCCCGTTGACGACTCAGTTCATGTCATAGCCACGCGCATACATCATCTGCGGATCATTGCTGCGCAGACGGTCCCCGATCACGGTCGGCTTGCTGAAATCGAGCGGGGTCCCGGCAACAGGCGCGATCTGGCCGGTCGGAATGGATGTTGCGTCCGTCGGCGTGAAGCCATCGGCATTGATCTGCAGCACTTCCGGCTCGATGGAGCCCGAACCCTCGCCGTTCAGGTTCCAGTAGCTGTGGTTCGTCAGGTTCAGAACCGTCGGCGCATCGGTCGTGGCGACATAATGCAGCGACAGGGCATTATCCGCGCCGAGCGTGTAGGTTACATGCGTCGTCAGCTTGCCGGGAAAGCCCTGATCGCCGTCCAGGCTGACCAGTTTGAGCGTCAGATAGGCTCCTTTGGCGTTGGTGCCGGTCTTTTCGATCGTCCAGACGTTCTTGTCGAAGCCCTTCTTGCCACCATGCAGCGCATTCGGCGGAGCCGTTACGTCGGTATGATAGGTCTTGCCTTCGACGGGGAAGTTGCCGCCGGCGAGACGGTTGGCATAGCGGCCGATGATGGCGCCGAAGAACAGGCTACCCTTCGCGCTGTCGACCGTGTAGCCCTTCAGGTTGTCGAAACCGAGCACGATGTCCTGCGGATGACCTGCACGATCCGACGTCTCGACGGACTGGATGATGCCGCCATAGGTGATGACGCGGGCCGTCGTGCCGAGACCATTTTTGAGCGTCACGATCCGCACGGGTTTGCCATCGGGCGTGCTGCCCCAGGACTGGCTTGTAATAGTGGGACGGGCCTGTGCCACACCTGCGCTGACAGAGAGCGCGGCAACCGTTGTGAGAAGTGCGGTCTTGGGACCAAAGAATCTGGTCATGGAAAAACTCCCGGGTGTTGAGTTGGGGCCACAGTGCTCCCAAGAAACCGCGGGGATCAAAGCGCGGAAAGCGACCGGAACGCATCTGGATCGCTAAAGCAGTTCTCCTCTTCAAACCGCCAGCATTTGCAGACATACAGTGATGCAGGCTAACGGAGGATACGTTATGACTACGCCCCTCCGCAGTTTTCCGCGACGGATGGCGCGTGGCCGATCGGGTTTCATGGAGTCCTGCAGGGAACGGATTATGAAAATTTCCGTTTTCCTGTGACTTCTTCGTGAGCGCAGGGCCGGGAAGGGCATTTTGAGGATGGTTATGGACTTTCGGCAGGACGAAAACAGTATCCGGGGGACGCGCTCGCGTCGTATGTCGCGGCGCAGCAGGGCTCTTGCGGGTGCGCTCGCCCTGCTGACGCTCGGCGCCTGTGGCTCGCTGCGGAATCCGCCTCCGAAAGATCCGGACGACCTTGCGGATTACAAGGCCGCGAATGATCCTTACGAACCCGCCAACCGCAAAATGTACAACGTCCAGATGTGGGCCTATCACAAGGTTCTGCGTCCGGTCGGAAAGGCCTGGATCTGGGCCATTCCCAAGCCTGTCCGTCATTCCATTGCAAATGTGAATGAAACCTGGCGCGAGCCTTCGGTGTTCTTCTCTGATGTCGGCGCGGGCAAGCCGCGTCGCGCCGGAGACGCCTTCATGCGCTTTGCGATCAACATGAGTGCGGGCGTGGCCGGTTTCTTCGATGTGGCAAGCCTTGTCGGCTACAAGCAGCATGAAACCGATCCGGGCCTGACGCTGGGCACCTGGGGCGTGAAGAGCGGTCCTTACCTGTTCGTCCCGTTCGTTGGTCCGACCAACATCCGCGACGGCATCGGCTATGGCATCAGCCAGGGTCTGACGCCGATCAACTATGTGCCCCGCGGCTATGATCTGCTAACCTTCAACTGGGCTTACAACGTGGCCGGGACCATGGAAGGCTATGCCAGCTCCATCGACCAGATCGACCATCTTGAACAGGACAGTCTGGACCCGTACTCCTATATCCGGAGTGCATGGCAGCAGAACCGTCAGAGCCAGATCGACACCATCAAGGGCGATGATCGCGCAACCACCCCTGACTGGTACAACTGAGGACAACGACATGTTCAACGTATTTTCGCGCCGCACTGTTCTTGGTGCCGTCGTCTCCCTCGCCGTCGCAACGGGGGCCGCTCACGCCAGCACGGCGACGGATTTCGTGAACTCCTTCGGCGGCCGTCTGGCGACCGTTGTCAATTCGGGCAAGTCGCTGGACGAAAAGAAGAAAGAGGTTCTCCCCCTGCTCAAGGAGAACGTCGACATCACCGGGATCGGCCGCTACTGCCTCGGCAAGTACTGGCGCACCGCCACCCCGGCCCAGCGTGACAAATATATTTCCCTGTTCGATCAGGTTCTGGTCAACACCATTACGGACCAGATCGGCAACTATCAGGGCGTGAGCTTCCGCGTCACGACGACGACCTCGACGCCGGAAGGCGAGCGCGTCAATGCGCTGATCGACCGTCCGGGCCAGCCGGAAGTCAACATGCAGCTCATCATCGGCGGCAATCCGCCCAAGGTTGTGGACATGTATGGCGAAGGGGCCAGCCTGCGCATGAACCAGCGTGGCGATTACAGCTCCTATCTGGCCCGCCATAACGGCGACGTCGATGCGCTGAACGCCGCCCTCGAGCGTCAGCTGACCCACCACCAGTAAGATACGGCTCCTGAAACCGTGATGTCCCGAAACGGACGGCTTTCCCCGCGGAAGCCGTCCGTTTTTGTATCCGGTTTCGGTTTTCAGGCCGTCATCCTTTCGGCCTTCGTCCTTTCCTGTCTGACGTTCTTCGGATGGGCCTGCCGGAAAGGCCTGTGGTTTCTGTCATTCTGCGATGAGGGCGAGCATCTGCTGGGCGGGCGGATGCTGAATGAAGGGGGCCGGCTCTACGTCTCGTATGTGGACTCGCATGGGCCGGTCATCTTCATGCTGTCGCAGTTCTATGGCGCCCTGTTCGGCTGGCATTTTCCGCAGGGCGCACGGCTGTTCCTGCCTGCACTGGCCCTCATGGCGGCGGCCTGCATCAGCGTAACATCAGCCCTGTCCGACGTCCGTCACCGTGTTCTCGCCAGCACGGTTTTCATCGGAGGAATCGCGTCCTACTGGCTGATGGACGCCTTTTACATGGTCAGTTTCTATCCGGTGGCCGGGTTTCTGGCGGTCTGCCTGCTGGCGCTGTTCGTGGTGCCTGTATGGTTTGGAAAAACACCCTCAACTCTCCCCTCGGCACTTGCAGGCATGTGCCTGATTCTAATCCTGGCCTGCGCCTATGCCTACGGCCCGGGCATGCTTCTGATCGTGATACCGGCCCTCTGGCTTCTGGCACGGAAGCAGGGAGGCAGGGCTATCAAGGCATTTGCGGGCGGCGCCGGCCTTGCCGTTCTTCTGCTTGGCCTGTGGTTCTGGCGCTACTCGGATTTCGGAAGCTTCGTGGCCTTCCACATCCTCTTCAACCAGATCGCCTACGCTCCGTTCATCCACTTCGGACCCAAAACTTTTCTGCTGTCTCTCCTGCCTTCGTTCCGGGGGAAGAGTTTTATCCCACTCTCGCCCATCTCATCCTCGCCGCATCGCTCCCGATGCTGCTGTACAGGCGCCCTAACCGAAACCGGATCGCCATCCTGATCGGATTTGCAGGCATCCTCCTCCTCAATGCCCGGGCTGCGGCCGGCTTCAAGGATGGCCAGACCCTTATCATGGCCTTTGCACTTTCAGGGCTGGCTCTCGGGGGATGTCCTGAACGACAGGCAGATAGCAGCCGGGTTCTGTCACGCAGCGCTCTGGTCGGCGCCATCGGGATGGTTCTGGTGTTCTGGGGCAGCAGCCATCTCGCCACCAATACCCCTTTCAACTGGACCTATCACGAGAGCACGCACAAACCGCCCTACACGATCTATCAGCCGATTGACGATGCCATCAGCCTCAAGGTCAGATCACTTGTCCCATCCGGCCAGCCCATCCTGATGCTGCCATACATGCCGGAATTCTACTGGATGGCGGACCGACGTCCCCCTTACGGCTATTACGAGTATCTGCCCTGGGACGCGGTTTATGCCCGGCATCCAATCCCGGGCTACCCTCATGATCTGTGCCAGAGCCTGCTGACAGACCCTCCACCGCTGATCGTCTATACGCCGGAAACTGATCCCACGTCCCTCACCGTCCGGCCATTCTTCGCCTGTATCAGGAAGAGGCTGGCGACCCTGTACATGCCGGTCGAAGGCTTCCCCTCCCTGCACGTTCTGCGTCCCCGCAAGAACCAGAGCCGCGTCAGTCCGCCGTAATTTCGTAAAGGAACATCGTGTCACCATCGCGGTCGAAGGTGGTAGTGTGGCGCAGTCCCAGACTGCCCAGAACCGTGCGGGAGGCCAGATTGTCTTCCCGCGTGACGGCAACGATCCGCTTCTCGCCACTGTCGAGCACATAGCGCAGGGCAGCTGCGGCGGCTTCGCGGGCAATACCGCGACCGGCCGCCCACGGAAAAATGGAAAAGCGCAGTCCGAGACCGCGTCCGTCAGGGCGTTCATGTACGCCCGTAATGCCGACGAAGCGGCCGTTTTCGCGGATGGCAAAAATCCCGACACCCCGTCTGGCCCAGAAACTGACGTCTTCCGCCATTTCCTGTTCGGTCGTGGTGCGGTTGCGAACACCGCCCAGCATCCGTGCGAACGCTCCGGCATTGCCCTTGAGCGCCACCATGTCTTCGAGGTCCGGCCAGTTGACCGGAGTCAGAACAAGCCGGGCGGTACGGATTTCACGCCCCAGCACGCAGCTCTCCCCGGGCCTTCAGCATAGACCCCCAGCGAACGGGATATCCCGCCCGCCGAGGGGAAAACGCCGGATCAGCGGGCCAGCGGGCGATACTTGATCCGGCCGGGCTCGGTCGCATCCGGACCCAGACGGCGACGCTTGTCGGCTTCGTAGTCCTGGAAGTTGCCTTCGAACCACTCGACATGGCTGTCACCCTCGAAAGCGAGGATATGTGTGGCCAGACGGTCGAGGAACCAGCGGTCATGGGTGATGATCACGGCGCAGCCTGCGAATTCCGCCAGAGCGTCTTCGAGGGCACGCAGCGTATCGACGTCAAGATCGTTGGTCGGCTCATCGAGCAGGATGACGTTGCTGTCCTGCTTGAGCATCTTGGCCAGATGGACGCGGTTGCGCTCACCACCGGACAGGACGCCCACGCGCTTCTGCTGGTCGGAGCCCTTGAAGTTGAACGCGCCCACATAGGCTCGCGAGGGAACCGTGCGCTTGCCGAGATGAATGACATCCGTACCGCCGGAAATTTCTTCCCAGACCGTCTTGTTGTCATCGAGCGTGTTGCGGGACTGGTCCACATAACCCAGCTTTACCGTCTCGCCGATCTTGAGCGAACCACCATCGGGCTTATCATCGCCGGTGATCATCTTGAACAGCGTGGATTTACCCGCACCGTTTGGCCCGATCACACCCACGATGCCGCCCGGCGGCAGCTTGAAGCTGAGATTGTCGATCAGCAGACGGTCACCAAAGCCCTTCGTGAGGTTCTCGGCTTCAATGACCGTACCACCCAGACGCGGGCCCGGCGTGATGACGATATCCGCCGTACCGCCAGCCTTCTCGGCATTGGCGGCCAGCATTTCCTCATACTTCGTGATACGCGCCTTGCTCTTGGCCTGACGGGCCTTGGGCGAGCTGGAAATCCACTCTTGCTCGGCGGCCAGGGCACGCTGGCGGGAGCTTTCTTCCTTCTCTTCCTGGGCCAGACGCTTGCGCTTCTGGGTCAGCCAAGAGGAATAGTTGCCTTCGAACGGATAGCCGCGGCCACGCTCGATTTCGAGAATCCAGTTGGTGACGTTGTCGAGGAAGTAACGGTCATGGGTAATGACCATGACGGTACCGGCATAGTCACGCAGCGTCTTTTCGAGCCAGCTCACGCTCTCGGCGTCAAGATGGTTGGTCGGCTCATCGAGCAGCAGGATGTCAGGCTTTTCGAGCAGCAGGCGGCACAGCGCTACACGGCGCTTCTCACCACCGGACAGGTTCGTCACCGGGCTGTCAGCGGACGGGCAGCGCAGGGCGTCGAGCGCGATTTCGAGCTTGCGGTCCAGCTCCCAGCCATCGCCGGCATCGATCTTTTCCTGAAGATCGGCCTGCTCGGCCAGAAGCGCCGTCATCTCGTCATCGGACATCGGCTCGGCGAACTTCATCGAGATCTCGTTGAAGCGGTCCACGGCCTTCTTCAGCTCACCGAAACCCTGGGCGACGTTCTCGCCGACCGTCAGGCTCTCGTCGAGCTTCGGCTCCTGCTCCAGATAGCCGATGCGTGCACCTTCGGCGGCCCAGGCTTCACCGCCATATTCCTTCTCGATGCCGGCCATGATCTTGAGCAGCGTGGACTTACCCGCGCCGTTCACACCAAGGACACCGATCTTCACACCCGGCAGGAAGGACAGGGTGATGCCCTTGAAGACTTCACGCCCACCCGGATAGGCCTTGGTAAGGTCCTTCATGACATAGACGTACTGGTAGGCGGCCATGGGAGGTCTCCTCGATCGGTGGATGGGCGGGGAAGAAGCGGAACAGAGATTCCGCATGAATCAGGTCGGCACACCGTGCGCCCGGAGGGACTCGAACCCCCAACCAAGCCGTTATGAGCGGCCGGCTCTAACCAATTGAGCTACAGGCGCGCGGGTGCAGTCCGAAATCGCCCAACTCGGGTCTTTTTGCAAGGGCCGACATGGTGGAATGTGTCTTTTTAAGTTAGTGTGTCACGCCTTCCCGTTCCCGAAAGGCCGTTCAGGCGACCTTTGCTGCCGTTGCGAGATGGCCTCACTGGTCTGTATTGCCCGAAGGGATGTCCGATGCCTGCAAATACCGCACAGAGACCAAGCGGTTGTCATCTGGCATGATACAGGCCGGGCCGGTCGCACTCATTCGCAAACTGCGATGGCTCTATGCCCCCGATCCGGTCATGGCCGGATATGCGCTCCGCACCACCTGCACGTCTCTCCTGGCCCTTGGCATCGCGCTGTGGATGGAACTCGGCAGCCCGCAATGGGCCGCGCTGACCGTCTGGATGGTGGCACAGGGCACGCGCGGACGCAGCCTTGCGAAGGCCAAATGGCACCTGTTCGGCATGATTGTCGGCGTCATCAGCGGCATTGCGCTGGTCGCGGCCTTCCCGCAGGCGCCGCTGATGTTCATCCTCCTGCTGGCGGTCGGGATCGGCACGTTCTGCATGATCGGCACCTTCATGCCCGGTCCGGCGTCGATGACGAATTACCGCATCCACGGCATGCGCGCCTCGGGCTTCACCTATGCCATCGTCTCGCTCGACGGTATTGCGGACCCGCACCACATCTTCGCCATCGCGATGTCACGCGCCACCTACATCCTGCTTGGTATCGTGCTCGAAGCCTCGATTTCCGGCCTGTTCCAGCTTGGCCTGACCAAACGCACGCGCCACCAGCTCGCCAGCACGTTCGAGGACACGCTCAAACCTGCCCTGACCGCCATTGCCGGTATTCTCATCGGCAAGGAGGGGGCCATGCAGAACGTGCAGGCCATCTTCACCCAGATCACGACGCTCGGCGATCAGGTGGAGTTCGCGGAAGTCGAACTCGGCCGCCGCGACCATGCCGGTGACCACGCCCGCGCGGCCCTGGCGGATATTGCGGTGCTTCTTGCCCGCGCGCTCGATCTCGCCACGCTCATGCGCCTGCCTCTCAGTCAGGACGACATGTTCCGCCAGGAAGCGGATGCCATCCGCGATATTTTCCTGAAACTTCCGGCCCGGCTGGAGGGGACGGAACCCATGGACAATATCCTGTCAGACCTGCTGGCCCTGCGCCGTCAGTGCCGCCAGAAGGTCGTCTCGGATTTCAGCACTGCCCAGCCGGATGATACGGCGTGTGCGGCAGTTCTGCGCCACGGCATGCTCCAGCAGGCCCTCGTCGAACTGATTGATGCACTCCGCATGGCCCTGACCCAGTTCGAGGCCAGCCGCCATCCGCAGCCCCATGACCATTTCCATTCGCCGATCCGCTCCTATCGCGACTGGCAGCAGGCCATCACCAACAGCCTGCGCTCCTCCGTCACGGTCTTTGGCGCGGGCCTGATCTGGATCTGCACCGCCTGGCCCAGCGGACTGACCTTCATCATGTTCGTCTGCATCGTGTGCAGCCTGTTCTCCACGCTGGAGCGCCCGGCACTCGCCACACAGGCCTTCCTGCGCGGCGCCTGCTGTGCGGTCATCGCAGCCGGCGTGCTCAACCTGGCCCTGATGGGTAAATCCACGACATTCGAGATGCTCGGCATGTGGTCCGGACTGGCGATGATGCTCGGTGGTCTGGCCTTTGCCTATCCGCCGCTGACCCTTCCGGCCGTCTCCTACAACCTGTTCCTGCCCATCCTCATCGGCCCGTCCAATCAGGCAAAGACGGACGAAATCGTCTATTTCAATACCGCCCTGCCGCTGGTGCTGGGCCTGCTCTACGCCTCATGGATGTACCGGGTTTTCCTGCCTTACGATCCCGCGCACCAGCGCTGGACCATGCGCGAACACATCCTGCGGGATCTGCACCGCATTGCCGATGGCCACGCGCAGGAAACAGTAGACAGCGTGGTGTCGCGCAACGTGGACCGCTTCGTTCGCCTCATGACCAATTCCGGTTCGACACCTTCGCCCGTCATTCAGGCCTATCTCACCGGCATCCTGTCGGGGATGCGTGTCATGCTCAACCTCCTGCGCCTTCAGGCCATCCAGCGGAACACCCGCCTGAGCGCTGATGCGCGGCAGGCACTCGCTCTGGTCATGGGGCGGATGAGCCATTTCAGCGGGCGCTATCACGGACATTACGGCCGGACACTCCGGGCCACGAAACTCGCGATTCTCCGCCTGCGGACCTGCGAGCGTGCCGAATCCCGCCCCCGCGAGCGTTTCGTCCTGATCGCAGCGCTGACCAGTCTGGATGTCATCGCCACCGAACTGGACACGAACCGCGTTTTCTTCGATGCCAGCAGTCCGTATTTCGATCCCTCGGTCAGCCCGGCAGAACTGGAATCCACAGGCTGAGTCCGGCCTGACACAATTCTCACGAACCGATCACGAAGAAATGTTCTGAAACACACTTCCCTTTTCCGGGAAACAGGAGAATTGTTCGATTTCAACCGCGGGTGACCGCGGACGACAGGGTTTCAGAACTAAGGATACCGTGATGTTTCGTCGTATCGTGCCCGTCCTCGGCCTCGCCCTCGGGCTGGGTCTGGCTTCCCAGGCTGCCATGGCACAGGAGCAGTCCCCCGCCTCCGCCGGCCGTCCAGGGTACGCCTGGCAAGGACTTCACGGGTGTTTCGCCCGCCAACCTTGCAGGCATCATGAACTACTGCGTCGAGCAGCAGTATGTCTCCTACGATGAAGGCAACCCGGTCCTTTACGGGCTGAGCGAGAAGTACAAGGCCACCGAACAGACGGTCGGCAACTTCGACTATGCGCTCGGCACGGCCGGCTATTTCGACAGCAACGGCAAGCGCTTCTACCTCGTGGCCTACACGAACGAAGACGATCGCCGCGCCGCCTGTCACGCCGCCGTCAAGGCCGCACAGCCGATGCTCTGAAGCTCTTTCCGCAAGGACAGGATCTCCAGAAGCTCCCCCTGCCACACGGCACGGGGAGCTTTTTTATGTCTGCTTCCCGCCGCCAGGCATGACTTCTTCCCATTCCACTCTGGGCAGAGGCTCCGGGCGCCGGTAGTATCGCCGCCTCTCCAAACAGTTCAGGACATGGACATCATGGACGTTTCCAAGATCTCGCCCGGCAAGGACCTGCCCAACGACATCAATGTCGTCATCGAAATCCCGCAGGGTTCGCAGGTGAAGTACGAAGTGGACAAGGACAGCGGCGCGCTCGTCGTTGACCGTTTCCTCTTCACGCCGATGGCCTATCCGGCCGCCTATGGCTTCATTCCGGGCACGCTGGCCGCTGATGGCGATCCGGCCGACGCCCTTGTCCTGACGCCGGCTGCCGTTGTTCCGGGCTCCGTGATCCGTGCCCGTCCGATCGGCATGCTGAAGATGGAAGACGAAAGCGGCCAGGACGAGAAGATCATCTGCGTCCCGCACGACAAGGTGCATCCGCAGTTCTCCAACGTGCACTCCGTGGACGACCTGCCGGAAATCACGAAGAAGGCGATCACGCATTTCTTCGAGCGCTACAAGGATCTTGAGCCCAACAAGTGGGTCAAGGTCACGGGCTGGGCTGACAAGGCCGAAGCCGGCAAGGTCATCATGGAAGCGCTCGCCGCCGCCAAGTAAGGCCCGTCAGGCTCAGGCCGGGCGTATCCGCCCCGCTCACAGGCCTGTCTGATGGTTTTGCAAAAAACCCTGTCTCCCCTTGGGAGGCAGGGTTTTTTTATACCCAACATCACATGGATTTGTGATTATTTATGATACAAGTAACATTATTTTATGATCTTTAGCGGTCAATTCGTGTTATCCCGCCGTTGCTAACCTGCTTTCCAAGGAATCAGCGGCTTGTCTCGAGTCCATATCCACGCAGCTTTTTGCCTGGCCACATTTCTTCCGTCCTGCGCAATCGCCCAGAGCCTTGGAGCCACAAGCACCACAGCTCAGGATGGCACCGCACGGACATCTCCCATCTCCAGCACGGGATCCGCTTCCAGCTCAACGTCATCAACCGTCCAGAGCTACACGCCCAACGCAAAAGTGACCCAGATCCAGGTCACAGCCCCACAGCAGACCATCCCGCCCGTCGTCTGGCCCTCCGAAAACTCGGAACTCCCCAGCGAGCGCGTCAATACGCCGCTGAACCAGATCTATTTCGGCAATGAATGGGTCCCGCCCCTGCCGCGCCCGGAAGCCATCCTGACCGATCCGTTCGGCTGGAACACCTGGCTGCGCGATCGCGGCGTGGCCATTATGATGGATACGACCAACGAGTTTTCGGGCGCCATCACCAGCCCGACCAAAGGCTATGGCTTACGTCAGGGCAGCAGCAATGCCGGTCAGTACAGCCTTGAGAACGACATCGACTGGGAAAAGCTCGCCAATGTGCGCGGCTTCTCGACCCATGCGCTTGTCGTCGGCCGGTACGGCATTCCCGCCAGCCGCATGTTCGGTGACAACCTCAACCCGAGCTCCGAAATTTACGGCGCCGGCGGCAACGTGGTCGTCCATCTCGTTTACGCCTACGCGGAAGAGACCATTGCCAAGGGCCGTGTGGACCTGGCAGGCGGCCGCATTCCGCTGCTGAACGATTTCTCGGCCAGCCCGTTGTACTGCACCTTCCAGAACAACGCGTTCTGCGGAAACCCCAAAGCATCTTCCGATAACATCACCCATTCGTCCTATCCGGATGCCAGCTGGGCCTTCCGCGTGCGGACACGTCCGACCACCAGCACCTATATCCAGACCGGCGTCTATTTCTCGCAGGCCGGCATTTACGCCAACACGCAGTACCGTACGGGCTTCAAGTTCAACGGCGCGGACATCCACGGCGAAGCCATCCCGATGGAAGCCGGCTGGGAGCCACTGTTCGGCAAGGACAAGCTGCCCGGCCATTACAAGGTCGGCTACGCGATCGACAACGCGCCCCACAAGGACAACTATTACGACGTGAACGGACAGCCCTATGTTCTGACCGGAAACCCTGCCCGTACCCTGAACTATTCATGGTCGGCCTGGGCACTCGCGGACCAGATGGTCTGGCGCCATCACGTCAAGGGCAATGCTGATGCAGGCCTGATCCTGCTGGGCGGCATGTATGCCAACAGCCCCCGCACCCAGCTCAGGGCGCAGCAGTATTCCGCCGGCCTGATCGACAGCGGATTCTGGGCCGCACGTCCGCTGGATACGATCGGCATCAACTTCTCCTACGTGCGCGTCTCCAAGACAGCCACGGCGACGGAGCGTCTGCAGGCCATGTACGGGCTGCCCCTCATGTCCAGCTCCCTGACGCCGCAGACATTCGGTGAAGTGCTCGAAGCGACCTACCGCATCCACGTGCTTCGCGGCATCACCTTCGCACCGGACTTCCAGTACTTCTTCCGCCCTGGCGCGCAGAAATCCCTCAAGGACGCTGCGATGCTCGGCTTCAAGAGCCACATCCAGTTCTTCTGAGTTCCAATGTCACCCGGGAAGCACCGTTTCGCACGCGGCTTCCCGGACACTCCCTGCACAGCGATCTTTCAGCACGGCAGCCAGATCGGCCGCCTGCTGCCGGATTTCCGGAATGGCCGTCGTCTCGAACAGCGTGCCCCAGCGCATGGGCCCGATCGCGAAAAGATCTCCGGAACAATGCCCCGCAGCGTCCGTCAGCGATCCGTCTTCAAGACAGCGCAGACCGCCCAATGCCGTCTCCCGTACCATCCCGTCTTCCAGAAGCCTGCGCGGAAGAGTGTTCTGCATCTGCCGATACGCCCGGCTCGGCCCCGTACAGTTCACGACATGATCGGCTGACAGGGTGAAGGACCCGGTTTTCGTACGGGCCTCAAGACTGACCTGGCCCTCATGAAGATCCAGACGGGTCACCTGTCCCCGCCGACACTCCAGCGTACCATTCGCAAGCTCCCCGATCATGAAATCAGCCACGTCCGGCGCCACCCGATGCCGCACGATATCCCAGCGCCTTTGCAGGTGCCGCCGGAAGCGCTTCTTCTCCACCAGATCCAGCGCCTGCCAGAGTGAATTGATCCGTGGACGCAGCGCATCAACCGCACTGTGCCACCCCACACCTGCGGCCAGACTCCTCCGGAACGCACGGAAATAGGCGCGCGCCGTCGCTGAGGTTCCGGCTGGGATAATATCCGTCTCAGCCGGCGCAGATGGCGCATGACGTTCCGGACACCAGCCGTGACGGGATAGCGCTACAACCCTGCCGCGATGGCCGTTTTCCCGAAGCCGCATCAACACATACAGGGATGTCAGGCCTGTCCCGATCAGGACGACGGAAGCATCGGGAGCGATGCGCTCATAAAAGCCGTTCTCCCAGCCGGACGGATGATAACGCCCGCTCAGCGCCAGCTCCGTCGTCACAGAAGCGACAGGCGCCGGACCGAAATTTCCGGTGGCCAGCACAACCTGATCCGCGCGCAGATCACTGCCATCCTCAAGACGAAGTTCCAGCCCACCCGCGACACGATTGCACGACAGCACCGCTGTCTGCCGCCATTCAGGACAGGCTTCCGCCCAGAGCATGGTCAGATACTGTCCAAACACGGCACGCGGCATGAACTGACCGGGCATGGCTTCGGGATCATGATGCGCCTGAACCCAGCGCAGGAAATGCTCGGGATCATCCGCCACGGCGCTCATGCCGCCCGCAGGCACATTCAAAAAGTGACAGGGCGACAGAGTGGAATAGGCCAGTCCGACAGCGGGACGTTCAGCGGGATCAATTATGACAACCCGCGCCGCAACATGCAGCCGACGCAGGTTCCAGGCCAGCAGCGTTCCGCTCGCCCCGCCTCCGATGATGGCAATGAGGGGCCGGTCTGAAAGGGACATGCTGCCGTTTTTCTCCACAGGATCGTCTGTGAAGCATGACTGACGCGCAGGAAACTGAGCGGGACGTTTCGTAACAGACGCTCTCGAAACCCGCTCAACAGGGCATCAGAAAGCCTGCCCCAGAAGGGAACAGTCCGCAATTTTCAATGTGCTGGAAATTTTCTGGAGCGGGCGATGGGATTCGAACCCACGACCCCAACCTTGGCAAGGTTGTGCTCTACCCCTGAGCTACGCCCGCACTCCGTGGGAGGGCTTATGACCGAATCCCGAACAGCGCGCAAGAGGGGAAAATACAGTATCGACGCCACGTTTTACAGCAGACGCAGACTGATTGTTCAGGAGAAGGTTCGGAAACGAAAAAAGGCACCCGAAGGTGCCTTTTTCGATGGAGCGGGCGATGGGATTCGAACCCACGACCCCAACCTTGGCAAGGTTGTGCTCTACCCCTGAGCTACGCCCGCACTCCGTGGAGGGGCTTATGACCGAATCAGAACCATCGCGCAAGAGGGATTTTTCATTTCCGGCGCAATATCCTGTTCCCTACCCATGGTAACACCTTGCGGACTTGCACACGGCGCCCGTGCACCCGATCTTTCAGGTAACTTTTCTTCCCAGCGAACGGTTCTGACCCCATGAGCAGCACATTCGACGAACACCTGATTGGCCAGTCCCCCGCAGGCACACCTGCCAACGGAACCGCCACGATCATTGACGCCGATCAGTCCACCTTCATGGCGGATGTCGTGGAAGCCAGCCGGACAATCCCGGTTCTGGTCGATTTCTGGGCGCCATGGTGCGGGCCGTGCAAACAGCTCACGCCGGTTCTCGAAAAGGTCGTTCGCGCTGCCGGGGGCCGTGTCCGGCTCGTCAAGGTAGACGTGGAAGCCAACAAGGCCCTCGCCGCGCAGCTGGGGCAACTGGGCCTGCCGCTTCAGTCCATTCCCGTCGTGGTGGCCTTCTGGAAAGGTCAGGTGCTTGATCTTTTCCAGGGCTCCCAGCCGGAGAGCGAAATCCGCAGGTTCGTGGAGTCGCTTCTCAAGCTCGCCGGGGACGTCATGCCCGTCACGGAAATCCTGTCGGCTGCCCGTCAGGCGCTGGCCGATGGACATGCGGATCAGGCGGCTGGCCTCTTTTCGCAGCTTCTGGAAGCCGAGCCTGAAAGTCCGGAAGCCTGGGGCGGCATGATCCGCGCACTCATTGCCCTGAAGGAGCCGGAAGCTGCTGCGGATGCCTCAGCCCAGGTCCCGACGAAGCTGGATGCCCATCCCGAAATCACCGGGGCCCGCGCTGCGCTGGCACTCTATACCGAGGGCGAAAAAGCTGCGTCCGAACTCGACACGCTGCGTCAGCAGAGCGCGGCTGCACCCGATGATTTCGATCTGCGCCTCAAACTGGCGGCCGCACTCAATGGCGCAGGCCAGCGGGCGGAAGCGGCCGACACCCTGCTGGATATTCTCCGCAGGGACCGCAACTGGAACGATGGCGCGGCCAAAACGGAGCTTCTTCGCTTTTTCGAAGCATGGGGACACACGGATCCTGATACGCTGACCGCACGACGCAAACTTTCCTCCCTTCTGTTTTCGTGAGCCGATGACTGAAACGCCCGACTTTCTGTCCAACGAATTGCCCCGCCGCGCTCCGCCGCTGACGGAACTCACGCTTGCGGACATCCCGCCACGCGTTGGCCTGTTTCCGCTGTCGGGAGCGCTGCTGCTGCCGGGGGGGCATCTGCCCCTGATGGTCTTTGAGGCGCCTTATGTGGCGCTGCTCGAAGATGCACTGGCAGGGCGCCGGATGATCGGCGTAATTCAGCCCCTCATGGACCCGGACACGGACGAGCATCCCCTGCTCTACCGGACCGGAACGCTGGGCCGCATCACGGAATTCGCCGAAAATGTGGATGGGACGTTTACCGTAACCCTTCTCGGCATTTCCCGCTTCCGCCTGATCCGCGAAAGCCAGACGGATCGCGGCTGGCGGGAAGGCGTCATTGACGCAACCCCCTTTGCCGCCGATCTCGTTGAGGAAGATCCGCTCCCGATCAACTGTGACCTGCTGCTGGAAGGTCTGAAAACCTATCTCGACTCACGCGACCTTCAGGCAAGCTGGCCGCTGATCGAGGATATGGACGATGAGACGCTGCTGGTCGTCCTGCCGATGCTTGTCCCGTTCACGCCGGTAGAAAAACAGTCTCTTCTGGAAGCTATGACGCTCGATGAACGCGCCGGGCTCTTGCTGGATCTGCTTGAGAGAGGCATGGATTAGTCATGAACACAGAACTCGATCCCCGCCTCCTGTCTCTTCTGGTCTGCCCGGTTACCAAAGGCCCGCTGACCTATGACCGCGACACCCAGGAGCTTATCAGCCCCCGGGCGAAGCTCGCCTTCCCGATCCGGGACGGTATTCCGATCATGCTGCCCGAGGAAGCCCGTCAGATCGAAGGCTGATCCTTCCGAAGGGATCAGACCGTTTCCGCGGCCCCGGTCGGAGAAGGCGTTCTCTGAGCGGGCAGCGGCGCAATCCGCTGCGACGACCGTGACGGTCTTTTCCGGACCTTGAAATTCCGCACGACCCGGGTCAGTTCGCCGGCATCTCCAACCAGTTTCTGGCTTGCGCTGCTGGTCTGGTGAACGATTGACGCATTGCTTTTGGTCACGCCCTCAAGCTGCGTCGTGCTGGCATTGATGTCCATGATGCGTTTCGCCTGCGCTTCGGCCCCTGAGGCAATCTGCCCTACGGCCGTTCCAAGACGCTCCACAGAAGTGCTGATGTTTCCCAGCGCTGTGCCGGTCTCGTCAACCATCTGTACGCCGCGCTGCACGTCTTCCATGCTGCTGGCGATCAGCGACTTGATCTCCTTGGCCGCCGTAGCGGACCGCTGGGCCAGAGCCCGGATTTCCTGAGCAACAACCGCAAATCCACGTCCCGCATCGCCAGCATGGGCTGCTTCGACGCCGGCATTCAGCGCCAGAAGATTGGTCTGGAATGCAATCTCGTCGATCACGCCAATGATCTGAACGATCCGGTTGGATGACGACGAGATCTTGGCCATGGCCTCAACCGTCTTGCCTACGATATCGCGACCCTGCTCGGTCTCCTGACAGCAGTCAGCCACAGTCGTATCGGCCTGACGGGCTTCGTCGGCGACTTCCTTCACCGAGGACGTCAGTTCCGTGATGTTGCGCGCCACGGCCGCCAGGGCATCGACCTGTTCGGCGATGCGGCAGGTGATGTTCTCGGTGGAGCCGCTGATTTCGCGGGCGCGCCGCTCCACGGCCCCGGAAGTTTCACGGACGGCATGGACGATGCGTCCCAGCCCTTCACAGGCCCGGTGGAAGGCGCCGCTCATGCGAGTCGAGCCGTTTTCCAGCGCCGGGTCGATCTGCTGGACCAGATCGCCGCCCGCCATGCGATCGAGCGCATCCGCCAGCGCGTCCGACAGGGCGGCGAGGCTCTGTATTCGCTCGCTTTCCGCGCGTGAACGCTCACGGACATCCAAATTCTGCGTGTAGGTTTCCAGCCCGAGTTCCATGTCCAGAAGACCGCAGCGGATCAGCAGGCCGATCTGCGCGGCAGCCTCTTCGCCAGAGGTTCCCCGGGCCGGACGTCGCAGGAGGCGGTCCAGAAAGCTGCGGCGCGGTTGCGGCCAGTACTGACGGAGCAGGTCCGTCACCATGCCTTCGATCAGCAGGGCATAACCGCCGACATACCACTGCGGCTTGAGGCCAATCCGGGCATGGGTGTTGCCGATGGCGCGGGTGCTCTCGACGTAATCGGCGCCGAAATCACCTTGAAGAATCCGCTTCCAGTGCTTTTCCTGCTGGTTGCGCGCACCGATGCGATGCTGCTCGTTGGCAAAAAAGCGGTTCAGGGCCGGAGTCTTGTGAATCCGGCCATAGAAGCGGTCCAGCGCAGGCCCGAGCACCTCCAGCGCCTGAGGACGGATTCTGGCCAGATGGGCTTTCTCAGCTGCGCCGATGCCAAGAAACAGCAGCCGCTCGGCAATGTTTGCCTTGACCTGCTCAGTCATAGTCGGAGTCTCCAGAGCGTGGATTTGGCGCGTGTTCAGGGCAATGCCCGTAACACACCAAGAGTTACGCAATCATGAAGAACGCCCGACGATCCCGGGGTCAGTTGGACGCGCTGTTCTGCCCGTAGGAGACTTCGGTATCGGGGGTTGCGGGCTGGGGCGCGATGTTGACGCTGTTGCCCTGACCGCCGCCGAAGGACATGCCGCCCGGGGACGAGCTGCTGGCCGTGTCATGCGAGGCCGAGGACGGGCTTTCCGCACCCGGCGGCATCGGCATGACCGGAGCGTCGTCGGCATAGGACATGCCGCTGGCCTGACGGTGATGGATGCTGCTGTGGGAGTGGTGGCCAGGGGCTGCGCCTGGCGGCGGGAGGGCGGCCATGTCTGGCGCGGGCCCGCTGAACATGGACCCGCATCCCGCCGTGGCGAGAAACGACAGCATGAGGAAAGGGGGAACGAAGCGCATGAGACGCAATATAGCACTTTTCGGCGGTTGACGCATCCCTTTGCGGGATGGGACACAGCGCGTTCTTCCCGTCGCCCGCCCCTCCCGAGCGGCATGTCCAGCAAGGATGCATTCACCATGTTCGAAGGCCGGATCACGTCTCCCGCCGCGCGGCGCCGCGCCTGGTGGGACAGTCTGTTCGTGGACCACTCCATCTTCCGGCTGGGCTGGACCAATCTCGCCCCCGTCGTGCCGGGCAAGGTCTGGCGTTGCAACCATCCTACGCCCTCGCGCCTGCGCAGCCTGACGCGGCGCCTGCATCTGAAGACGCTCGTGAACCTGCGCGGGCATCGCAAATGCGGCTCGGATGCGCTGTCCCGGGGCGCCAGCGCGAAGCTGGGGCTGACGCATCTGGACATGGCTTTTGAAAGCCGTGGCGCGCCGCACCGGGACCGCATCCTGCGCTTTTACGACATGTACCAGACGCTCGCCTTCCCCATGCTCATGCACTGCAAGTCGGGTGCGGACCGGGCAGGTCTGGCGTCAGGTCTGGTGCTGATGTTTGAAGGCGGCACGGCTCAGGACGCGCTGGGGCAGCTGCACTGGCGGTTCGGGCATTTCAACCGTTCGCGCACCGGCATTCTGGACGCGTTTTTCCTGCGCTATCAGAAGGAGGCGGAAGGGCGTCTGCCGTTTCTGGACTGGGTCCGGGACGAGTATGACGAGGACCGTCTGCGGGCCGATTTCAAGGCCGGGAAGCTGGCCTCCTTTGTGAACGACAGCATCCTGCGCCGGGAATAAGTCTTAGTCCGGTTTGACGTCGGCAGGGCCGAGGGAGCGGATCAGGTCCAGCATCCGCTTGCGGACCGCAGGGTCCGGGATCCGGTAATAGGAGCGCACCAGATCGACCGTCTCGCGGCGGCTGAACAGGGCGGCTTCGTCCACCGGCAGATCAAACAGACGCGGCGGTGGCGCGGCAGGTGCGCGGGGCGGCGGAGCCCCGAACGCCAACTGCGTTTCGGCGAACCCCGTGACGGGAGCCTGCGCGGCGGGTGTCTGGCCGAAAGCCGGATTGAATGTCAGAGCGGAACCGGAAAACGGCTGGGACGCGCTGGACGGCGCGGATGGGCGCGCCTCCTGCATGTCATCGAAGAAGAAGCCGATCGGCACATCCAGAACCTGCGCCAGATCGTACAGGCGGCTGGCGCCCACACGGTTGGCGCCGCGCTCGTATTTCTGGATCTGCTGGAAGGTCAGTCCCAGAGCCTCGCCCAGTTTTTCCTGCGACAGCCCCATGAGCGTGCGACGCAGACGGATGCGGTTGCCGACATGGACGTCCACCGGTCCGGCCGCAGCGGAACTGCGGGATTCAGGGCGGGCGCGATCCGGGGAGGATTCTTTTTCTGACACAAGTAAATGGTTAATAAGACAACCCTGGATTGTCAATATTAACCTTTATACACCCCCAGGTCCCAGTCGCGCTTCTTCCGCTGTGTGGGGACGAGCGCCAGAACCATGCACAGGATCGCAAGCGCAAGCGGCGTGGCGCGGCCGAAGCGGGAAAAGAAGGTTGGGGGGAGCGGTGACGGGATGTCGCTGACCAGCACGTCGGCCCGGCCCCAGCCCAGACGGGCGGTTTCATGGCCGGTCGCGTCATAGATGGCGGAAATACCGGTATTGTTGGCGAAAACAACCGGAAGTCCCTCTTCCACGGCCCGCATCCGTCCCGTCGCGAGATGCTGGCGGGGGCCGGCGCTGTTGCCGTACCAGGCGTCATTTGAGATCGTGACGAGCCAGTTCGGGCGGTCATTGCGGGCCGTGACGGAGCCCGAGAAAATGATCTCATAGCAGACCATCGGGCCCACGCGCCCCATGCCCGGCAGATCCCATGTCTTCAGGCCCGGCCCGGGTGTTAGGACGCCCGGCAGGACGTTGAAGGGCAGGATCCAGGGCTGATATTCGCCGAACGGGACGAGGCGGCTTTTGTCGTAGATCGCCGCGATGCTGCCATCGGGGGCGACGGCAATCAGGCTGTTGAACCAGTCTTTGCCGGACTGCCGGTCCGAACCGACCAGTGCCGGAGCACCATCGGCGGCACGGGCGATCATCTGCCGGGCAAGCTCGTCCTCGTCCAGCAGGCCGGGAAAGCCGGATTCCGGCCAGATCACCACGGGCGGACGCCCCCCCTCCGCGAAGGCTTTCTGCGCCCCCTGTGCAGTGAGGCTCAGATAACGGCGGAAATTGCTGACCGCGTCCGCGTGGCTGATGACTTCGGCTTCAGGCACGTTGCCCTGCACCAGAACGGCGCGGGGATTGGTGATGTTCAGCGGCGTGGCGGACGACAGACGCCATGTGCCTGCGGCAATCCACACCATGGACACAGCCAGCACGGCCACAGCCGCCCATCTACCACGGAACAGGGCGAGAGAGCCGAGCACCAGAGCGAGCGACAGACCGTCCACGCCCAGAACGGCGGCCGGCTGGATCATGACGTCTCCGGCGAAACCGGGGAGTTCAAGATCGCTTCCCAGCGGGTTCCACGGAAAACCCGAGAACATGAAGACGCGGCCCATATCCATGACGGTCCAGCTTCCCGCGAACATCAGCACGCGCTGCCAGCCAGGACGCACGACGCGGCACAGGATCGCCGGGACGCAGATAAAAGGCGCGATCAGCAGCGCCACGCCGGGGGATGCGAAGGGAACGACCCACCAAAATTCATGGACACGCGTGAGGATGGCGTTGGTCAGCCAGTAGAGCCCGACCGTGTGAAAGCCCATGCCGAACAGGAAGCCGCACCAGGCCGCCTGTTTCCAGGACCGCGTGTCTTCGGACACACGATAGAGGATCATCAGCCCCACGGGCAGCAGGAACAGGGCGTGCACCGGTGGCAGGGACAGGGCTGCCAGCCCACCGGCGAGCAGCATCAGTCCGGCCAGGCGCCAGCCACGGACAGGGAGCGTCGAAATCATGAAGGAACCGTCCGGCTGACGAAGGGGCTGAAACAGGAAACAGCCGGACCTGATGGAACCGGCTGCAAAAAAACTGTCAGTCGAGAGCGTCGCGCAGGCGACGTTCGTAATGGCGGTAATACTTGTCCGCCAGAAGTTCGCTTTTCACCAGAACGGCGACATCCGTGGTGTTGAACTGCTCGTCCACGACCGCACCATCACCGACATAGCCGCCCAGACGCAGATACCCCTTGATCAGCGGGGGCAGTTTGTTGAGGCAGGCGCGGTAGTCCAGCACATGCGGGTCAGTCCGCTGCATTTCCACATAGCGGTCCGGAAGCGCGCGGATGCGCAGGGCCGGAGGGGCCAGATGGTTGTGGTGCATGTAGGTAAGCTGGTCGGCCAGAGCGTCCGGGTCCGTACCCGGAAGGCTGCCGCAGCCGAACAGCACATCGATCCGGTGCAGGAAGATGTAGGACGCAATACCGCGCCACAGGAGCTGCATCGCGGAACGGCCGCGATATTCCTTCGCCACACAGGAACGCCCGACTTCAAGCAGGCGACCGGGGAATTCCGTCAAGGTCGAGATGTCGTATTCGGAGGACGTGTAGAAACGCCCGACCTTCTCGGCGGCATCAGAGCGCAGCAGACGGTAGGTACCGACGACACCGGCAGCGCCGGGGCCCTTGGCGTGATCAATGACCAGAAGATGATCGGCGGCCTCGTCGAATTCGTCCACATCACGCTTGGTACGGAAGGCGCGTTCGTCGGGATGGGCGCCGAGTTCTTCAAAGAAAACGCGGTAACGCAGTGCCTGTGCAGCGTCGCGCTCTTCGGCCGTCTCGGCAATCCGCACGCCCAGCGTTCCACCACGCAGTTCCTGAAAGCCGCCTTCGCGGTTCAGGGACAAGGTGGAGAGCGTCTCCATCTGTCGCAGGGTTTCCTCGCTGCTGGTCAGCGAATGCGGGGCCGGAGCCGATACTGGGGCGACGGTATCGTTATCCGGAGCGGAAATAGGTGCGCCAGCCGGTTTGGTGGTCATGATCCGCTCTTGTTCCTGTTTTCTGGGAGGGATTTTTTCCTGTCATCGGGTTCGGCGCGACGGCCGAACAGCTCGATACGATGCGAGACAAGATCAAATCCCAGACGCTGGGCAAGCTGGGCCAGAAGACGCACCGGCTCTTCATCTTCAAACTCGATGACACGGCCGCTGTCCACATCAATCAGATGATAGTGGTTGCCGCTGTCACTGGCCTCGTAACGCGCACGCCCGCCACCAAAGTCACGGCGTTCGAGAATGCCTTTTTCTTCCAGCAGACGAACCGTGCGATAGACAGTCGCAACGGAAATGCGGCTGTCTATCTCGGACGCACGGCGATAGAGTTCCTCGACGTCCGGATGGTCGTCGGCAACGGACAGGACATGGGCGATCACCCGTCTCTGGCCGGTCATTTTCAGTCCGCTTTCCACACACAGGCGGGCAATGTGTGAATCATCCGGCACAGGGGAAGAGGGTCCCTTCCGATTCCCTGGGCCGGCGCGTCTCTCAGCGGGTTTCGTATCTGCGACCATATCTGCGGCCTAGCCGAAAAACAGGCATCTTGTCCAATTTATGGAGCCTGTCAGGCTTTTCCCTGCCGCGGGGATGAAGAGGTCGCGGACAGGGAAAATGGCACTCAGTCTTCGTGACGACGGCCGAGGCCGATCTTGCGGGCCAGCGACGAGCGGTGGTTCGCATAGTTGGGAGCAACCATCGGATATTCCGGCGGCAGACCCCAGCGCTCGCGGTATTCCTGCGGCGTCATGTTGTAGGCGGTCTTGAGGTGACGGCGCAGCAGCTTCAGCTTCTTACCGTCTTCCAGGCAGATGATGTAGTCCGGGAAAACCGACTTGCGAGGCGAAACGGCCGGCACCGGCTTTTCAACAGGAGCCTCTTCCGGAACGTTCACCGTTGCAAGAGAGTCATGGACGGACCGGATCAGGGCCGGAAGAGCGTCAGCCGGAATATCGTTGTTCGATACGTAGGCAGTAACGATCTGCGCAGTCAGCTGATGCAGTTCGGGAGCATTTGTCTCTTGCGACATTGTAGTTAAGTCCTTCATCCTTGAGCGAGGGAGCATGTAGCAGTCATAAATTGCTTCCTTCAAGCATAAAAAGAAAGAAACATGTGCGTGACAGAAAATGAAACATTTTTCATAGATATAACCGAAAAAACATGCCCGATGACGACAGTATATGTGCGGGCAAAACTGGATGGCATGACTTCCGGCCAGAGACTTGAAGTCCGGCTTCGCGGAACAGAGACACGCAGGAACGTCCGTGCATCCGTGCAGGCACTGGGGCACATAATTCTGGCGGATTCACCTGTTATTGAGAGCCCGGATTTTTATTGTTTAACGGTCAAACGTTGCTAGAAACAAGCACCTGGGCATCGCTTCCGTCCCGGTAATAACCACGACGCAGCCCTGCTTTTACAAAACCGCATTTCTCGTACAGCACAGCCGCCGGTTTGTTACAGACTGCTACTTCAAGAAATACTTTTCCCTTCTGCAGAACATGCTGCACCAGGGACTTTCCAATGCCTTTGCAGCGGAAATCGGGATGGACGGCCAGAGTAAGGATTTCCGTTTCGTCCAGAACGGTCCGCGAAAGAATGAAGCCGGCAGGATCATGACCAATCAGGGCAACCGTAGCTTCCGTGCCCTGACCTGAAAGCAGGGCGGCAAAAGAAGTTGCATCCCAGACTTCACCGCCGCGAAACGTGACTTTATGAAGCGCGGCCAGTAATGGCGCGCATTCGATCCCCATTGTCTTTAACTGGAAATCCTTTTCAGGACTGCTCACAGGGGCGCAGGCCTCAGACCGGCAGCGGGGGGTTTTGCTTCGGGGGGATCGACATAGAGCGGCATCAGCGGACCGGGCGCAACGCCCTGCGCAGCCTGCACGATACCCAGCGCATAAGGCGCTTCGCAGGGAAGCACCGGACAGGGCCAGTCAGTCTTTTCGGAAACGGCGTCGCCTGTCACACAGGCCCAGCCTGTGGGATCGAGATCGGCAGTCTGGCTGGCCGTGACGGGACCGTGCGGCGGGTCCACGAAGACCCGGCCGCGACGGGCAATACTCACACAGACAGCGTCCGGGCGCGCGAGCGTGGCGCGGATAGCCGCTCCCAGCGTGACGCCGATCGTGGGACAGTTCCAGCCTGCCGCCAGCCCTGCCGCCAGTGACAGGGACGAGCGCAGGCCCGTAAAGGAACCCGGACCAATCACGGCAACGACACGATTAGGGGCCGTATTCCAGTTGTTCTGCGTCAGAAGTTCGCGGATGGCGGGCGCGAAATGCTCGGAGGCCCCACGACCAGCCATAAGCTTTTCTGCAACGACATGCCCGTCCTCGACAAGCGCCACCAGACTGGTCAGGCCGGTGCCTGCCCCTGCCCCGTTGAAAACGACTGTCCTGACAGACCCCGCCTTTACAGACACAGACAGGCCTCTCCGAAGTCCAGACGGGGTGCACGAGGCTCGGCATGGTCGGGGGCGGGTTCATTTTCCGCCGGATAGCCAAGGCCCACGAGGAAGTTCACGCGCCAGCCAGTGGCGTTCAGCAGTGTGTCCTCGACCATGAAGTTGTCAAAGCCGGACATCGGCATGGCGGACAGACCAAGCATCCGGGCGACCATGATAAGGTAAGCGCCTTCCAGCGTACCATTGCGGAAGGCCGTCTCATCGGACAGTCCGACATCGGCGGCAAACCAGTCGCGCAGACCATCCTGCGGGTTCAGGCGGGGCAGCGCCTCGAAAAACAGTGGATCATGGCACACGACGGCCAGAACCGGCGCCGCCATGGCGCGGGCCACGTTTCCCGGCGACAGGGCAGGACGGATGCGCTCGCGGGCATCCTGCGTCATAAGAAAAACAAAGCGACCTGGCGAGCAGTTGCCGGAGGTCGGCCCCAGCTTCACCAGATCATACAGACGACGCAGGACATCCTCCCCGACCGGGCGCGGCGAAAAGCTGCGCGGGGTCCGGGCCTGCGTGAACAGGGCTTCTGCGCCCGGAACCGGTCCGCAGGGGAGTGTTTCACTCACAGATGTCTGGCCGTCCATGGTTCAGTCCTCGACCTGTTCGACCGAGGCAACTTCCGGAACATAGTGCCGGAGCATGTTCTCGACGCCATGCTTCAGTGTGGCGCGGGAGGACGGGCAACCGGAACAGGCGCCCTGCATGACCAGATAGACCACACCATCCTTGTAACCACGGAAGGCGATGTCGCCGCCGTCACCGGCAACAGCAGGACGCACGCGGGTGTCGAGCAGATCCTGGATACGGCTGACAACTTCGGCGTCTTCGGGCGAAACGTCATGTTCCGGAGCAGACTGCGTTCCGGACAGGACCGGGCGGCCGCTTTCGAAGAAGGTCGTGATCGTCCCCAGCACGACGGGCTTGAGATCGCCCCAGCTGATATCGTCGGACTTGGTGACGGAGACGAAATCGCCGCCGAGAAAGACGCGGCGCACGTTCGGCTGGTCGAACAGGGCGCTCGCCAGTTCGGAGCGTCCGGCGGCAACATCGGCATCGCCGAAATCAACAGGGCGGGCGTCGCCGGTCACGCTGCGGCCGGGCAGAAATTTCAGGGTGGCGGGGTTGGGAGTGTCTTCGGTCTCGATGAACATCGTGGTCATGTCCTTGCGTTCCAGTCCGCCCTGACATGTGCCACTTCGCCCGAAGGTGCAAGTGTTGGGACTGCATTGGTCCGACTTCCCGTGTTTTTAACGACAGACCACGCCTTTTCAGACCTGCTCGCCCTGCCCCTCGGTTTTCCTTGAGGGAGACGGGAGTCCCTTGGGCAGAATGATGGTGGCGCAGAGCCCGCCATAGCCCTTCGAGGCATCCCCGCGCCCCAGAACCAGCGACCCGCCTTCACGCGAGATTTCGCGCTGCACGATCGCCAGCCCCAGTCCGATTCCCCCCGTGGCCCGCGAACGCGAGCCTTCCAGACGGTAGAACGGAGTCAGCACGCGCTGGTACTCGCTCTCCGGGATGCCGGGGCCGCTGTCACTGATGGCGATTTCAAGCGCGCCATCCTCCCGCGTCCGCAAAGTGGCGAGGACATTGCCGCCATAGTTGAGGGCGTTTTCGATCAGGTTGGACAGCACGCGCTTCATGGCGAGCGGACGGACATGCACCAATGCGCGGTCCGGCCCTTCATAACGGGCATCCCGCCCGTGATCGGCGTGATCGTCCACGAGGGTTTCGAGCGTGGCGACGATATTGATGGTGCGCGGGACTTCCGGATCATCCGCGCCCGCCAGATAGGCAAGGATGCCGTTCACCATGGCTTCCATCTCGTCCAGATCGGCCTCGATGGCAGCCTGCGCCTCCCCGTCACTCAGGAAACCGCAGCGCAGACGCAGACGTGTCAGCGGTGTGCGCAGATCATGCGACACGGCTGCCAGAGCCTGTGTCCGGTCATTGATGAGGCTCTGGATGCGGTCCTGCATGGCGTTGATGGCATGGGCCAGCCCGCGCACTTCAGGCGGACCACGTTCGGCCAGTGGCACCCATTTCTCGCTGGAGCCGATGCGGTCCGCAACAGACACCAGCGCACGGAGCGGCATGCTGAGACCGCGGATCAGCATGGCCGCGGCAATGGCCACGGCCCCCGCCGCGATGGCCGCCGAGGCCAAACCGCGCGTGACGCGGTGATGGCCGAGCATGCCGGGCACGCGGAAACGGATGTAGCTTCCATCCGGCAGGCGCTGGGAGCCCAGCACGTCCGCGCTTCCCGGACCAAGCGTGTAGAGGTCCAGATGAGCCTGTTCAAGAATGGGATCATCGGCCGTCAGGCGTCTGACAAGCTGCGTCAGTGCGACCGGATGGTGTCCCGGTAGTGCGGGCGTGATCGAGGCCGGTTGCCAGGTTACGCTGAGTTCACTGCCCGAGAGCATGACGGCCAGAAAGGATCTCTGGCTGACCGGAGCTGCGGCAAGCACGCGCAGGTCCGTACTCAGCGCCTCGCCCAGCTGGGCGATGCGCACGTCATCGACAATGTAGGTCTCTGCCTGACCATAGAAAATGGCGTTCGTCAGGAACACCAGTGTCACTGCGACGGTCAGGACAACGCAGACGCGCCCGACCAGCCCCAGCGGCCATAGCAGAATGCGGTTCTGGATGTTCAGACGCGTTCAACCTCAGCCACGAAGATATAGCCCAGGCCACGGACGGTGCGGATCAGCTGATCGGCGTCAGAGCCCAGCTTGCGGCGCAGACGGCTGACGAGCACGTCGATGCTGCGGTCCGAGACATCGCCCAGACGGGTCCGCGACAGTTCCAGAAGCCGGTCACGGGCGATAACCCGCTGCGGATTGTCCAGAAAGCTCGTCAACAGATCGTGTTCGGCACCGGAAATATCGACGGTGGCCCCGGACGGGTCCGTCAGTTCGCGGCGACGCAGGTCGAGCGTCCAGCCCGCGAAACGCAGTGTCTCGCGACGCACGCGCTCCTGCGGCGCACCGGTCGCAATGCCACGGCGGAGGACCGCACGTACGCGCGCCAGAAGTTCGCGCTGGCCGAAAGGCTTGGGAACGTAATCATCCGCGCCCGATTCGAGACCGTTCACGCGATCGCGTTCCTCGCCACGGGCCGAGACCATGATGATCGGCACCTGGGCCGGCGGGGTCTCGTTCTCATGCGTGGCGCCCTGCCCGCTGCGCAGCGCACGGCACAGTTCGATGCCGCTTTTGCCGGGCAGCATGATGTCCATGATGATGAGATCGACGGGAGCCACTTCAAGCGCAGCCCACATCTCGTCCCCGCAGGCAACGCCACGGACACGGAAACCGCCACCCTGAAGGGCACGGAGAATGAGGGTCCGCATGCCCGCGTCATCTTCGACGACGAGGATACGGGCGGGAAGATCGGGGTCAGAAAGATTTGGCACCATGTCTTTTCCATAGTCTCCACTGGGTTGGCATCACAAGCAACAAATCCTGACAGCAAGTGTTCCCGCTACTTTAGCGCTCATGACGAAAACGGATTAGCAACGTACAATACAACGCATCACGGCCATGCCCGTTCTGCTGGCCCGTTTCATGCGTTGTGTTGGAGTCGCCCATGTCACGAGTTTCCCCCGGCGTCGTCAGTGGCGCCAGTTATATGGCCCTGATCAAGGCCTGCCACGAGGGGGGCTATGCCCTCCCCGCCATCAATGTCGTTGGCACCGACAGCGTCAATGCGGTTCTGGAAGCCGCAGCCCGCAACGGATCGGACGTCATTATCCAGGTTTCCAACGGTGGCGCGCGTTTTTATGCGGGCGAAGGTCTGCCGGATGCCCATCGGGCCCGTGTGCTCGGCGCGGCGTCCATGGCACGTCATGTCCATCTTCTGGCGAAGGAATACGGCATCGCCGTCATTCTCCACACCGATCATGCCGACCGCAAGCTGATCCCCTGGCTCGACGACCTCATTACGATGAGCGAGGACGAGTTCAGGACAACCGGCAAGCCGCTGTTCACGTCCCACATGCTCGATCTTTCCACGGAACCACTGGAAGAGAATCTTGCGACTTCGGCCGCCATGCTGAAGCGTCTTGCGCCGCTGGGCATGGGGCTGGAAATCGAGCTGGGCGTTACGGGCGGCGAGGAAGACGGCATCGGCCATGACCTCGAAGAGGGTGCGGATAATGCGCATCTCTACACGCAGCCCGAGGACGTGCTGAAGGCGTGGGAACTGCTCTCCCCGATCGGAACCGTGTCGATCGCCGCGTCCTTCGGTAATGTTCATGGTGTTTACAAGCCGGGCAATGTGCAGCTTCGCCCCGAAATCCTGAAGAACTCGCAGGATGCCGTTCAGAAAGCGACGCAGAGCGGTCCCAAACCGCTGCCGCTGGTTTTCCATGGCGGATCGGGGTCCACGATCGCGGAAATCGACGCGGCCGTGTCCTATGGCGTGTTCAAGATGAATCTCGACACCGACATTCAGTTTGCCTTTGCCCAAGGTGTGGGCAGCTACGTTCTGGAGCATCCGGTGGCCTTCCAGCACCAGATCGAGCCCGGGACCGACAAGCCGATGAAGTCGCTCTACGATCCGCGCAAATGGCTGCGCGTGGGCGAGAAATCCATTGTCGAGCGGCTGGATGAAGCCTTCGAGATCCTGGGCTCCAAGGGCCGGTCCGTCGCCCGCAAATCCTGACGGGACCGGCGTTCAGGAGGCTCCGGCCTCCTGAACGGGTCTGCGGATTTCAGGGGCCGGGCGTGGCGGAAGCGAGCTGCGCCTTGGCCACATCGCGGCTGTCAGGAAGTGCGTCTTCCCAGCCGCCGCCGAGCGCGTTGTAAAGCCGCGTCAGATTGGTCGCCAGCGTGGCATCGCTGTTGGCGAGGTCAAGCTGGGCGGACTGGAGCTGCGCCTGCGCGTTCAGGACGTTCAGGTAGTTCGTCAGACCGCTGCGATACTGGCTCTGCGCCAGCGCCAATGCTTTGCCGTTATCGTTGACGGCGTTCTGCAGGCCCTGACGGTGCAGCTGTTCGTCGCGATAGGCGATCAGCGCGTTGTCCACGTCATGCCAGGCCTTGATAACCGTCTGCTGATAGGAAATCGCTGCGGCCTTCTGGGCGTATTTCTTCAGCTCAAGCTGCCCGTACAGACGGCCACCCTGGAAGATCGGCAGGGAGATGGACGGACCCACGTTCCAGGCACGGGCGTTCCAGAAGCCCAGATCGCGGAAGGACAGGGTCTGGAAGCCGAAATCCGCGTTGATCGTGACCTTCGGATAGAAATCCGCCGTGGCCTCGCCCACTTCAGCAACCGCACCGCGCAGACGGGCCTCGGCCTCGCGGATATCCGGGCGGCGATGGGCCAGTTCGGACGGAATCCCCACAGGCACGATCGGCGGGACGACCGGCACGCCGGCGTTCTTCTCCAGCTCGGTATTCAGGCTTTCCGGCGGCGCGCCGAGAAGCAGGGCCAGCGCGTTCTCTTCCTGCGCTACGGCCTGTTCAAGCTGCGCTTCCTGACCCTGCGTGTCGTGCAGGCGGGCCTGAGCGGAATCCACATCCAGCTCCGTCACCAGACCGCCGCGATAGCGCTCCTGCGCGATGTTGGCGATCTGCGTGAGGATCTGGATGTTGTCGCGCAGGATCTTCAGGCGCTGCTGGTCGCCGCGCAGGCTCATATAGCCATGCGCCATGTCGGCCTGCTGGGCGATGAGAACGGAGCGACGCTCTTCATCCGAGGCCTGAAGATCGGCCTTGGCGGCATCGTACTGATGCGCCACACGGCCCCACAGATCAATTTCGTAGGTCGCATCAATCGCGCTGCGCCACTGGTTCAGCAGCGGGATGTTGGCACCGCCAGCCGCATTCTGAAGCAGCGGGCCGACCGTGCTGCCGATCGTGCCGCCTTCGGATTTGGCAATACCGCCCGCAACATGCCCGATGATTTCCTGCAACTGCTTGGTGCTGTACTGACTGCGCTGGTACGAGCCCGTGGCACTCAGCGCCGGAAAGCGCTCGGCACCCGCCATGATGAGCTGCGCGCGGCTCTGGGCCAGATTGGCCGTCGCCAGGCGGAAAGACAGGTTCTGGTTAACCAGACGGTCTTCCAGCGATGTCAGTTCCGGATCGTGGAAAACCTGCCACCAGTGACTGTCGGCCTTCATCTCGCTGATGATGCTGTCAGGCGCGCCGGCCGTGTGGTCCGTGTAATGCGCCGGCGACCAGGGTTTCGGCGCATGATATACAGGCCCCATCATGAGGCAGCCGGACAGGGTGAACAGGGCGCAGCCGGATAGCAGCGCGCGGGAAGTGAAGGCTGCGCTCACAAAGAAACTCCTGAGGCGGAAATGATCTTGCGGTGACCGACCGGTTCGGTCAGCATGTCAGGAACTTGACCTGACGGACAGAAGGATCTCTCGCTTACATGACGGGCATCATGGACGACGGCAGCGCAGGCACTCCCGACGGGGCCAGCGGCGCCGATCCTGCGGGATGCACCAAGCGCGAACAGATCCTCAAAGGTGCCGGAACGGTCTTTCTGGCGAATGGATACGAAGGGGCGTCCATGTCCCAGATCGCGCAGATGGCGGGCGTCTCCAAGGGAACGCTCTACAACCATTTCGACGGCAAGGCGTCCCTGTTTTCCGCATTCTTCGAAGAGCAGGCCCGCAGCCGTCTTGCGCCTATCGAGGCGCTGTGGCGCGATGATGGACAGTCCGTCCGCCTCACCCTGATCCGGTTTGCGGAAATGGCGGTCCATATGCTGATTTCCCCGATGGCGCTGGGGCTGTATCGCATCATCGTCGGCGAGGTCGAGAAATTCCCCAATCTGGCCGACACGTTCTGGCGCTATGGCTTCGACCGGAAGCTCAGCAACCTCACGGAATACCTGACGCGCGTCGTGGCCCGCGGCGAACTGGACATCGCCGATCCGCGCCTGTCGGCCGAGCAGTTCATGCTCATGTGCCAGGCCCGCATCGTGCAGCGCCGCCGCTTCGGGCTGCCGGTCGATGACAGCGATGCCGCCATCGCGGAGTTCGCCGCCTTTACCGCCGACAGCTTCCTGAAGATCTACGAACCGCGCCATCAGTGACCGCCGCCCGAGGCCTGGGCCTCCTTCTTGCCGTTGGGTGACAGCAGGAAGCACAGCGGCACCACGAACAGCGCAATCACGCCGATCCAGTCGAACACCTCGTTATAAGCCAGCATGGCGACCTGTGAGGTGAACTCCTCAAACAGCCGGTAGATGGCGAAATCATGCGCCTGCGCGGCTGGCAGACCGTGGGCCTGAGCGACCTGCTGCGCGTTGGCGATATAGGCGTTGAACTCCGGATTGGCCGGCGTCATGTGGTCCGTCACATAGGTCTGGTGACGCTGCCGTGTTTCGATGATGGCCGCCGTGGCGAGCGAGATCGCCAGAGAGCCGATATAGTTCCGGGCCATCGAGAACAGGGCCGAGGCATCCGAGTTCATCTCGCGCGGCAGGGTCGAATACGCGATTGTCGAGATCGGCACGAACAGGAACGCCAGCGAGGCCGTCTGACTGATGCGATAGAACATCAGATGCTTGAAGTCGGTCCCGGAATAGAGGTTCGAGGCCTGGAACATGGCCATGCCCATCGCGAAGAACCCGAACGCGATGATGTAGCGCATCTGGATGAACTTCATCAGCCGCCCCACGATCGGGATCAGGCAGATCACCGCCACACCACCGGGAGCGAGCAGCAGGCCCGAATTCGTCGCGGTATAGCCGAGCACCTGCTGGGCAAACTGCGGAACGATGATGGCGGATGCGTACAGCGTGGCACCGACCATCGAGATCAGCAGCATGCCGGTCGCGAAGTTGCGGTCCTTGAGAACTGTCAGGCGGACCAGCGGGTTCTTCGCATAGCAGAGCCAGAGGATCGCACCGATCACACCGATCGCACCGAGCACAGCCATGCTGGTGATGAAGGGCGAACCGAACCAGTCATCATCCTCGCCGCGGTCACACATGACTTCGAGGCAGCCGAGGCCCAGCGTGATCAGGCTGATGCCGATCACGTCTACCTTCTCGCGCTTCTGGCGCTCCCATGGCGGGTCCTCGACGAACGCCGTCACGGCCATGACGGTGATGATGCCGAACGGCACGTTGACGAAGAAAATCCAGCGCCAGGAGAAGTTGTCCGTCAGATACCCGCCCAGCATCGGACCCAGAACCGGACCGACAATGGTGGCAATGGCGGTCAGGCCAAACGCCGCACCACGTTTTTCTGGCGGGAAGGTGTCCAGGATAATGGACTGCTGGCTTGGTTGCAGGCCGCCGCCGAAGAAGCCCTGCATGAGACGGAACACCACGAGCATGGGCAGCGACGTCGCCAGTCCGCACAGGAAGGACGAGACGGTGAACATGGTGATGCAGATCAGAAAGTAGCGTTTGCGGCCGAACAGCCGCGACAGCCAGCTCGAAATCGTCAGAACGATTCCGTTTGCCACCAGATAGGACGTGAGCGCCCAGGTGGCGTCATCATACGAACTGCCGAGCGATCCCGCGATATGCGGCAGCGCCACGTTGACGATGGTGGTGTCCAGCACCTCCATGAAGGCCGCCAGCGTGACCGTGACGGCCACAAGCCACGGATTGTGACTGGGTTTCCAGTCCTGATGCCCGGCAGTATCGCTCATTTCACATAAACCGTCGGCACGACAGACAGACCAAGGGCGAGCGGGATGTTCGGATCAAGACCGCTGTCCAGCACGATCTTCACCGGAATACGCTGCACCGTCTTCACGAAGTTGCCGGTCGCGTTCTCGGGAGGGAAGGCACTGAAGGATTCACCCGAGCCGAGCTGGATGGAATCCACATGGCCATGCAGTTCGAGCTGCGGATAGGCATCGACCTCGACATCCACCTTCTGGCCCGGACGCATATGGGTGAGCTGCGTTTCCTTGTAGTTCGCCACGATCCAGACTTCCGGCTCGACGATGGAGAACATCTGCTGGCCGGTCTGCACGAAATTGCCACGCTCGACATTACGCTGGGAAATCCAGCCGTCATGCGGCGCACGGACTTCCGTCCATTCGAGGTTCAGGCGGGCCTGCGTCAGATCGGCATTGGCCGAAGCGAGAGCAGCCTGTTCCTGCGTGACGCGCGCATCGGCATTGGCCACGTTTTCCTTGACCGGCTCGGCCTGCGTCAGCTGACCCTGGGCCTGAAGGACGCGGGCTTTCGCCTGATCCAGCGCGGCGCGGGCATAGTCTATGTCCTGCTGCGAGGTCGCGGCACGGGCCACCGAACGCTGCCGGCGGTAATCGGCTTCAGCCTTGACGAGCTGCGCCTGTGCCGCGGCAAGATTGCCCTGCGCCGTGACGAGCTGTCCTGGGAAGTTCTTGTGCGCCACGGCCAGCATGAGCTGGTAGGCGTCGATATTGGCTTTCGCCTGCGAGACGGCGGCTTCGGCCTTGTTCAGGGAGGCCACATAGTCCCGGCTGTCGATCCGCACGAGCAGGTCGCCGGTATGAACGAACTGGTTATCGTTCACCAGAAGCTGCGTGACGTAGCCGTTGACGTGGGGCGCAATGGCGATCTTGCGACCGGCCGTGTAGGCGTCATCCGTCTCGATATTGTTGCGGGTCAGGAAAAGATAGGCCCCGATACCCACGAGAACCAGAACCACCAGCAGGATCAGCGCGACCCGGACAAGGGGATGACGCTTTTTCTGCGGCTTTCCGTTCTTGTCGGATGTCGTGTCCCCCTGCGCGTGATCGGCCTGATCGCCTTGCGCCATAATGTTTGTCTCGCTTTGAAAACAGGTCTGTCAGATCATGACCGGATGTGCTGTGCGGGGCCTGGAAACCCTCTACTGACCGATCGGTTCGGTCATCCATGACATATCGTCTCACAAGCTTCAAGACGCAAAAAACTGACCCGTTTCCATTCTCCCGCCAGCCCCGTCCCTTAGGCCCCCGGCTGATCCAGAAACTCCCGCAGCCGGGAGAGACCCTCACCGAAGTTCCGTCGCTCACTGTCCCCCTGCGCCCCGTCCCCAAGCCGCAGCAGCCAGGACGGATGGGCGAGCGCCAGCCGCCGGACGGCATTTTCGCCAGTTCCCACGGTCCATGACGTCCCGCGGACATCCGCCATCGCCATGCCCGGACCGTCCAGCGCCCTGAGCGCCGTGGCACCCAGCGAGACGATGAGTTTCGGACGGATCAGCGCAATTTCCTGCTCCAGCCAGGGACGGCAGGCCGCCACATGCCCTGCATCCGGGCTCTGGTGGATGCGGCGGCGGCCCTGGAGACGGAAGCGGAAATGCTTGACGGCGTTCGTCAGATACAGCGTGCCGCGATCAAGCCCGGCCTCTCCGAGCGCTTCATGCAGAAGCTGCCCCGCCGGACCAACGAACGGCCGCCCTGCCAGATCCTCCTGATCTCCGGGCTGCTCCCCGACGACCATGATACGCGCGTCTGTCGGCCCCTCCCCGACCACAGCCTGCGTGGCCGGACAGTGCAGCGGACAGGCCGT
Organism: Gluconobacter roseus; assembly: GCF_046058915.1. GTDB lineage: Bacteria > Pseudomonadota > Alphaproteobacteria > Acetobacterales > Acetobacteraceae > Gluconobacter > Gluconobacter roseus_A. The sequence continues at coordinate 2,040,063 of NZ_CP175538.1, read as the reverse complement.
GCAGGTCCGGACCTGAGCGGCCTGTCCCTCAAGTGTCTCCGCCATGTCCGGCATCGGCTCGGCCGGAAGCTGCTCACGGGCGCGCAGGCGCTCATGAAAGGCCGGTGCGGGCCGGAGCTCCTGTTCCGCCATCGTCCGCACCCGCGCCTCGGCTCCGGCGACGAGCTGCGGGATCAGGCGCGTTTCCGGCAGGTTCTTCCAGTAACGGCCGGGCATTTCCCGGCGCATCGCTTTCGTGCGCACACGGGCCGGATTGAAGGTCGAGGCATAATAGGTGTCCCACAACTCCCCGAACCCGTCATCCAGTTCCGGCCGCTCGCAGGGTTCCGGGCTGCAGACCAGTTCTTTCCCATCCCAGCGGATTGATCCGCTCGGGGTAAGGATCATCCAGTCCATGTCCGTGAAGCGCTTCGAGAAGAACGGAGCGATACGTTCGAGAATGTGATGCTGCGGCTCGAACCAGGCGAGGAACCGCCTCCGTCTCCCGTCCTGTCCTTCGTCCTGCTGGGCCGGTTCTTCCCGGAAGCGGAGGAAGGACGCCATTTTGTGGCAATCCTCCCGGTTCTGGCGCACCATGATCCGCGCCCTGGCGATGTCGGCATCCGTCACCACTTCCAGCAGATGCGGATTGCCCTGCACCCGCCAGGCGATCCGGTAGGCCAGCGCAAACCGACCGGGATCGGAATGGCACAGCAGGTCCCGCAGCAGCGCGATGCAGGACGCCCGCAAGGTCACGGTTTTCACGACAGGCAGGGCCGTCAGCGCCTCCAGCCCATCGCCATCATCCGTGATCTGGCCGAAAAGATCCGTCTCACCTCCCCGGATGCGCCAGTCGAGGGCTTCGGGCGGGACCGCGCGCTGCAGGGCTGCCCGCGCCATCTCCCGCCAGGGTTCGAACGTGGCACCGTCCTCAAGCGTCAGGACATACCGCGTCACAGCAGGCTCATCTGCTGCGGCGCGGGGCTGAACAGGCTGCGCAGATCCTGCCGGTCGGTCAGGCGGGCCGGGCTCCAGCCCGGCGTCTGCACGAACGGTCGCACCTTGCGGATGGAGACGTTCAGCCGCGCCAGATCCTCCAGCCGCACCGCCTGATGCCGCCGCGCCCTGAGAATGGCGGCCACGGCCTTGACCCCCAGCCCCGGCACCCGCAGCAGCATCTCCTTCGACGCCCGGTTCAGATCGACCGGGAAGAGCGCCCGGTTGTCCAGCGCCCAGGCCAGCTTGGGGTCCAGCTCCAGATCGAGCATCCCGTTCGCACGCCCGGCCGTCAGTTCTCCAAATGCGAACCCGTAGAACCGGAACAGCCAGTCCGCCTGATAGAGCCGGTGCTCACGCTGAAGCGGCGGGCTTTTCGCCGGCAACAGCGCGGAAGCATCGGGAATGGGGCTGAAAGCCGAATAATAGACCCGCCGCAGCCCGTAGGAGCCGTAAAGATTGGCACTGCTGGCCAGAATATCCTGATCGGAGGCCGCATCAGCCCCGACGATCATCTGCGTGCTCTGCCCGCCCGGCGAAAAACGCTCGGCCCGGCGGCCGGTATGGCTGCGCTCCCGGCCCGCATCAATCTTCAGGCGCATCTCGCCCATCGCCTGCCGGATACCGCCCGCCTTTTTCTGCGGCGCATACTGCTCCAGCCCGGCCACGGTCGGCATTTCCACATTGATCGACAGGCGGTCCGCATAGCGCCCGGCTTCTTCCAGAAGGCGCGGCGAGGCATCGGGGATGGTCTTGAGATGGATATATCCCCGGAACCCGTGCTTCAGCCGCAGATCCCGCGCCACCTGAACGAGCTGCTCCATCGTGTGATCAGACGAGCGGATAATGCCCGAAGACAGGAACAGCCCCTCGATGCAGTTGCGCCGGTAGAACTCCAGCGTCAGCCACACGACCTCCTCCGGCGTAAACCGCGCACGCTCCACATTCGAAGACGAACGGTTAATGCAGTAGGCACAATCGTACACGCAGAAATTGGTCAGCAGGATCTTGAGCAGCGACACGCAGCGCCCGTCCGGCGTGAACGCGTGGCAGATGCCGTTTCCCGTCGTGGATCCCAGTCCCCCGCTTTTGGCCGAGTCCCTGCGCCCGGAGCCGCTCGACGCGCAGGACGCATCGTATTTCGCCGCATCGGACAGAATCGCCAGTCTCTGGGAGAGTGATTTCTTCATTGCGTGTTCTTATTTCGTTCCGAAGTATGGAGCGCAAGAGAAAACGTGAATTTAACCAGTTGTTTCCCGGTTTTTCGTTATTTCGGGCGGTTTTTTTTAACGGTCCGGATTCAGCTTCCGTTAACCACTCCACCCTATCCTGAAGTCGCAAACCTGCACCGACGGAGAACAGATTCAATGTCATTGTCAATCAATAATAACACTGCGGCAATGGCCGCACTCCAGAGCCTCAACCAGACGACGGCTGACCTGACCAAGACCGAAAATGCGGTCTCCACGGGCAAGTCGGTCAACACGGCGTCCGACAATCCCGCAATGTACTCCATTGCCCAGAACATGACCGCCCAGATCTCGACGCTGTCGGGCGTTTCCACGGGCCTTCAGTTCTCCGCTCAGGTGCTGAACACCGCAACGCAGGGCCTGTCGAGCATCTCGGCTTCCCTGCAGTCGCTCGCGACCACGATCGGCACGAACACGACGGGCGTCGACAACTCGACCCTGAACGATGCCATCACCAAGACGCTGTCCGCCATCGACTCCGCCGCGACCGGCGCGAAGTTCCAGGGCGTGAACCTGCTGTCCGGCCAGACGGGCAACGGCACGACCTACACGACTCTGTCCACAGCCATGGACTCCCAGGGCACGATGTTCACGCAGAACGGCTTCAACGTGACGTCCGCCGGTCTCGGTCTGAAGAACCTGAGCATGGACACGACAGGAATGGACATTGCTCTGGGAAGCACGGATTACACCGGTTCCCAGTCTCTCAAACTGAGCAGCGTACCGGCAATTGCTGCGGGAACCTCAGGAAAGACCAAGACTGACGCGATGGGAACGGCAACGGACCCGCTGGTCAGCTATAACTTTGTCATGGATGAAGACGGCAAGAAGACGGATGCGCTATCGGCGCTGAACACTGCTTCTGGTGGAACATTCAGCTATGACGCCAGCGGCAAACTAACGGAAGCTGCATCTACCACCACCTCCACTACGGCTTCCGATGGCTCGGTGACGTTCTCACTGGCCAACGGCAAGAGCGTTGTTGCCTCCAAGGATGGAAACGGCAACGCCGTTTACACCGTTACGACGGGCACCGATTCGAACGGCAATGCGACCGCCAAAACCGTGATCTCCGACGTTGATCTCAGCGGTGCCACCGGCTCAAATACGGCAACGACGACCGGTTCTGCCAGCCAGAAGATGGTCAACAAGACCAATCTGCTCACGCAGGCCATGCAGTATCAGGGCTTTGCCGTAAGCCGCGATTCTGACAACCACCTGACGGTTGCTGGCAACAATCTCGACACATCAAGCGATGCCCTGACTGCTGCCAATGGGCTGAACTCCGCAGCCACCCCCACAGCCGTCACAGGCGCTGCCGTCGTCAGTACTGTTGTCCAGGCAGCGATTTCGAGCGTGACGCGTACGGCGTCCACGATCGGTTATTCCAGCACGACGATCTCCAACCTGCAGACCACGACGTCCAGCCTGTCCGACGCCCTGACGACAGGCGTCGGTGCGCTGACGGACGCCGATCTGGCAGCGGCGAGCGCCAAGCTGACCTCGCTTCAGACGAAGCAGCAGCTTGCTGTTCAGTCCCTGTCGATTGCGAACTCGCAGTCTTCTACCCTGCTCAGCCTCTTCCGCGGCTGATCAGGTTTCTGAAGGGTGCCGGTTTATCCGGCGCCCTTCAGGCCCAGACCTTCCCCTGCCCATACGCAGGACTGCTTCAGAAGCCTGCTGCTTCATCCCGCAGCGGCTTTTGAAACAGTCTTTCCCGAAAGGAGTTTGCCTTCGTGACTTACGCATCCTCACAGTACCAGAAACAGTCCGGAAGCTATCTTTCCTCCCGGGAAGTCGAGGTCATGGCATTCCGGCACGTCAACACGCTGCTGTCCCAGGCTGGCGATCATGAAAAAAGGGTCGCGGCTCTGGCAGCCAATCTGAAGCTGTGGAGCATTCTTTCGATGAGCGTCGAGCGGGTCGACTGCCCTCTTCCGCCCGTTCTGCGTGATGACCTGATCAAGATCGGATCATGGGCAATGTGTTATTCCAACACTGCTTTCAATGCTCCGAAGGATCTGCAGCCGCTGATCGATGTCAACAATGACATGATCGAGGGCCTGACAGCCTCCGCCTCCACAGTTCAGGGCATCGCACCGGCGGCACCTCAGGGTGCCTATACCACGAACGCTCCTTCCTCTTCGCTGGAACTCGTAGGCTGAACTCTCGCGGAACCGACTGCGCCACCAAATCCGTACGATCTTCCATCTGTCAAAAAAGGGCGCCGGCTCAGCCAGGCGCCCTTTTTCATGTCGTATGGACAGAGAGCTGCGGGGCGTTCCGGCCCCCGCAACCCTCCACATCCTCAGGGTGTAATTGCCACCCGGTTATCAGAGCGGTCGACGTCCGGGATGACATGGTCCGGGTCCAGCGTGACAGCCTTAAGGCCATCATGAGCCGGCAGCGAGACAACGATATCGCTGCCCTGACGCCAGGCTTCCGTCGGGATGCGCAGCTCGTCCGATTTACCGTCCGCATACTCCGCCCGTACGAGCACCGGAAGCGGGAGGGCTCCGTAATTGCGGACCTGCACGGTCACCGGCTTTCCGGCATCGTGATGCACGTCACCCAGCGCATAGTCCGGGGCGGCATTGGTGAAGTACCAGCCACGCCAGAACCAACCCAGATCCTCGCCCGCTTCGCTGCTCATCAGGCGGAAGAAGTCCGACGGTGACGGATGCTTGAACGACCATTCGGAAATATAGCGCCGGAAAGCGGCGTCGAACCGGACCGGGCCGAGGATCTGTTCACGCAACAGCTTCAGGCCATAGGCACCTTTGAAATAGGTCACGCTATGGCGGTATTTTTCGGACACGCTGTCCGCTGCTGTCATGAGCACGGGCGCGTTCGGGTCGGTCAGGACCGGAACGATGTCCTGCGCGGGATTACCGGTCTTGGGTGCGAATTCGGAATCACGCTTGGGGGCAAACTCGCCGTTGTTGAAGTGGTCGGACGCATAGACGTCGATGAACGTGTTGAAGCCCTCGTCCATGAAGGCGTTTCGGCGCTCATCCGTGCCTACGATCATCGGGAACCAGCCATGGCCCAGCTCATGCGTCGTGATCCAGAACAGCTCCGGATCGCGGTCGCTCATGCCGTCGAAGACGATGCCCGGATATTCCATGCCTGCACCATGACCGCCCAGATTGACGGCGTTCGGCCAGGGATATTCGAACCACTGCGACGAGAAATACTCGATGGCGTGTTTGACGTAATCCGTTGAACGGTCCCAGCCATGCGGCCCGATCCCTTCGCGCGGATAGACCGACATCGCAAGCCGGGGCACGGCGTGATAGTTCGCCCAAGGCACAATCGGCGGCAGGTTGATCCGCGCGGCATCCCAGACGAAAGCCGGCGAGGCCGCGAAGGCCACGTCGCGCGTGTTGCGCATGGCGTAATGCCAGGTGACTTCGCCGCTCTGCTTCAGGTGGCTTTTGGGGTCCGTGATGTCATCAAGTGTGCGGATCATGACGCGCGCATCGCTCTGCGCCGCCTGCGCCAGACGGTTGCGCTCGACGGGGGTCAGGACCTGTTCGGGATTGAGCAGCGCGCCGGAGCCCACGAGCGTGTAGTTCCACGGCACGGTAACGCTGTAATCGAAGCTGCCATATTCCAGAAAGAACTCCTGCCCCAGATAGGGCAGCGTGTTCCAGCCACGACGGTCATCATAGACGCTCAGCCGCGGATACCACTGCGCGACCTCATAGATGTCGCCTTCGCGTGATGGCGTAACGGCGGTCCGTCCGCCCCACGGGCCGGGCAGCGTATAGTGCCAGTCGATTTTCACGAAAGCCACGCCATGCGGATCGATCGTGCGCGGCAGCTTGAGCTGCATCCGCGTGTCGGAGATCAGGGGTGTCACGTCAACTTCGCGCCCGCCCTGCACGACCGAAACGCGCTCGATCGCCATGCCATCCGTATGGTTGCCGGCCAGATTATGACTGCTGACGACCGCGCCGATCGCAGAGCGCGTATCCGCGCGGTAGATGTTCTGGTCAAGCTGGAGCCACAGGACGTCCAGCGTCTCGGGGCTGTTATTGCTGTAGGTCACGGTTTCGGAGCCGTGCAGCACATGGGTCTGCGTGTCGATCCGCGAATGGATGACGTAATCCGTACGGTTCTGCCAGTACTGCGGGCCGGGAAGGCCCGAGCCCGAACGATAGACATTCGGCGCATCAGGGAGCGTCAGGGGAGCAAAGACGGCTGCGGGGTCGGCAAGGGTTTTCGCAGAGGCCGTCTCGGGCAGCAGGGCGGCGGGAACGAGCACGCCTCCCAGCAGGGGAAGCAGAAAAAGGCGCACAGACATCCGGGACGGACCCTCCATTCGTGGTTCGATGTTATCCCGTTATAATATCGCTGAGCGCTCCCAGATAGGATGCCAGGTCAACTTTCAGCGGCATCAGATAGGCATTGTCGTTTTTCTCGCGGATAACGCCCAGCATCCGGCGCGCAAAAGCAATGTTGCCGTCCAATGTTCCGTCGTAGTCGCGGGGGAAGACCACATGGTTCACGCGCTCCCAGTAGCGACGGGATTTATCGCCTAGAACGGGAGAAATACCCCAGAACACCGTGTCGTCCCGCAGCCAGTCCATGCAGTATTCGAGCATCGGAATATCGAACAGCGGCTGCGTGAAGAACCCGCAGGCTCCGGCGTCGCGCTTGCGGGCGATGTCCTCGAGTTCCTGATACGGCGCCCGGCGATAGGGGTCGAACACCGCATAGACCTTCAGATGCGGCGCTTCGCGGCGATAGCGCTCGATGATCTGGGCTGATGTGTTGGGATAGACCTTCCAGTCACTTCCGGCCGCCGGAGGATCGCCAGCGACGACGAGGATGGACGTCAGTTCCGGACGATCCGCACCCGGCAGAGGCGCGCCCGGCGCGATATCGACGGCGCGGATATGCGGGATGACCTCGAACGGCGCCTGCTTCGTGATCAGCGAGGCGGCATCATGACTGCGCAGGTCAAAACGCATCAGATCCGGAACATTCAGCGTGCGGACCTGCGGCAGAACGTCGCACACGGTCTGCACATCCGCCAGCAGGGCCTCGGCGGAGCGCGGGACCAGTTCGACCGAGACGCGGGTCATGAAGACGCTTCCGAAGCAGCCTGCGTCGCACGGGCGGCCTGAAGCGTGTTGTGCAGCAGGCAGGCAATGGTCATGGGGCCTACACCCCCCGGAACCGGCGTGATGTGACCGGCAATCGGGAACGCCTCGTCGAACGCCACGTCGCCGACCAGACGGGTCTTGCCGTTTTCGGCCGGGACGCGGGTGATGCCGACATCGATCACGGTGGCACCCGGCTTGATCCAGTCGCCACGGACCAGACCGCTTTTGCCAGTCGCCACGACTAGGATATCCGCTTCCCGGGCCAGTTCCTTCGTGTTGCGCGTGTGGATATGCGCGACCGTGACCGTGCAGTTCTCCTTGAGCAGAAGCTGCGCCATCGGCTTCCCGACAAGGTTGGAGGCGCCGATCACCACTGCATGCTTGCCGGTCATGTCCTCATGGACGGATTTGAGCAGCATCAGACAGCCCAGCGGCGTGCAGGGCACGATTCCGTCGATCCCAAGCGACAGACGCCCGGCATTGACCTCACCCAGACCATCCACGTCCTTGTGCGGCGCAATGGCGTTCGTCACCACAACCGGGTCGATCTGCGCCGGGAGCGGAAGCTGCACCAGAATACCGTGAATCTTCGGATTAGCGTTGAGCTGGGCGATCAGGTCCAGCAGTTCGTCCTGCGATGTGCTCTGCGGGAGCATGTGCATGAAGGAGCGCATGCCCACGCGATGGGTCTGGATCGCCTTGTTCTTCACATAGACTTCAGACGCCGGATCGTTACCCACCAGAACGACGGCCAGACCGGGAATCGTATTGCCCTGCTCGACGAATTTTGCCACTTCGCGGCCCACCTGATCGGTCAGGGCGCGGGCGATACCCTTGCCGTCGATGATCTTGGACACCGGATCGGAAGACTTCTCGGGGGACAACGTGTTCATGGGCTCTCCGGATGACAACAGGCAGGCGTTTCAGTTACGCTTGCGGACAGGCCTTAACGGTCGCAGGAATTGAGGATGGTCTCGTGACCGACGAAATACGCAAGAACTTCGCCAGTGACAATGTTTCCCCCGCATGCCCCGCCGTTATGGACGCCATGATGCGCGCCAATGAAGGCTGCGTCGGCTCCTATGGCGACGATGCAATGAGCCAGACGCTGAACGCACGCTTCAGCGAGGTTTTTGAAGCAGAGGTCAGGGTTTTCCCGATCGTGACCGGAACGGCAGCGAACAGTCTGGCACTCTCCGCGCTCGTGGCCCCTTATGGCGCCGTCCTGTGTGACCAGAGCGCGCATATCAGCAATGACGAGGGCGGTGCGCCCGAGTTTTTCATGCATGGCGCCAAGCTCGTCACACTCCCCTCCGCTGATGGCCGGATGAGCCCTGAGGCTCTGCGCACCGGGCTGCGCGCCAATGCGCAGGGCGGGATTCTCAAGCCGCCCATCCAGGCGCTGTCCCTGACGCAGGCCACCGAATGGGGCACGGTCTATGCCCTGAAGGATCTGGCGGCGCTGTGTGGTATCGCCCATGAGAACGATATTCCCGTGCATCTGGATGGCTCACGGCTGAGCAATGCCATTGCGCATCTGGGCTGCACACCAGCGGAAGCGACATGGAAGGCGGGGGTGGATGTCCTGTCTTTCGGCGGCACGAAATGCGGGGCGATGGCGGCGGAAGCGGTCGTGTTCTTCGTCAATGACCGCACGCGCCCGGCGCTGAAAGATTTCGAGCGGCGCATCAAGCGCAGCGGCCATCTGTGGTCCAAGGCGCGGTTCCTGAGCACGCAGCTTCTGGCACTGCTGGAAAATGATCTGTGGCTGAAGAACAGCGCGCATGCCAATGCGATGGCACAGCGCATTGTCGAGAGCCTGCGCCGTCATGCCGGGGCCCAGCTTCCGTTCAAAACGCAGGGCAACGAGATTTTCGTCATTCTGCCCGACCGCCTCGTTGGGGAACTGGAAGCTGCGGGATATGCCTTCTATCGCTGGCCGACGCCCGAAGGTGTGTCCGGTACGCTGATCCGCCTCGTGACAAGCTTCTATACCCGCGAAGAGGACGTTGACGCCCTGCTGGCCGAGATTGCCGCCTGAATGATCAGCCTCTTTGACCTGTTCAAGATCGGAATCGGTCCGTCCTCTTCGCACACCGTTGGCCCCATGCGCGCGGCGGCCCGGTTCGCGGACAGTCTGCTTCATACGCCGGACGTGGCCCGTCTGCGCGTCACGCTCTATGGCTCGCTGGCCTGGACGGCGCGGGGACATGCGACGGACCGGGCCGTCATCCTCGGGCTGGCAGGAGAAAAGCCCGACACGATGGACCCGACGCTGGCGGACAGCATCGTGCAGTCCGTCACCGACAGACATGTGATTCCATTCAACGGTCATCCCATGCCGTTTGATCCGGAAACAGACATTGTCCTCGATACGAAGACCATCCCGCCGGTTCATCCCAACACGCTCCAGTTCGAGGCCTTTGATGCGGAAGACCGCCTGCTGGCCTGCGCGCGGTTCTGTTCGGTGGGTGGCGGGTTCATCGTGCCTGAGCAGGCGACCGAAACCGCGACCTATGCCCAGCCTGACATGCCGTATGACTTCACCAGCGGCGCGGAACTCCTGACCCGCACGCAGGAAACGGGGCTCGATATCGCGGGCGTAGTTCTGGCCAATGAGAGCGTGCTGCGGCCGCGCGCCGAAATCGAGGCGTATCTGGACCGGATCGTGGCCGTGATGATGGACTGCGTGGAGGCCGGGCTGCACCGTTCGGGCACGCTGCCGGGGCGGCTGAACGTGCGCCGGCGGGCGGCGGCACTGTATGAACGGCTTCAGGAACAGCGCCGTAGCAACCAGCCCTCCGCGCATGGCATCATGGACTGGATCAGCCTGTTCGCCATCGCCGTGAATGAGGAAAATGCCGCCGGTGGCCGCGTCGTCACAGCGCCCACCAACGGTGCTGCGGGCGTGATTCCGGCCGTGCTGCGCTATTATCGTGAATTCTGTCCCGAATATTCGCTCGACGGGCAACGCCGGTTCCTGCTGACCGCAGCGGCCATTGGCGGGCTGTTCAAGCTGAATGCGTCGATTTCAGGCGCGGAAGTCGGCTGTCAGGGCGAAGTTGGGGTGGCCTCCTCGATGGCCGCTGCCGGGCTGGCGGCGGCTTTAGATGCCACGCCGCTTCAGGTGGAAAACGCGGCCGAGATCGGAATGGAGCACCATCTGGGCATGACCTGCGACCCGGTGGCGGGGCTGGTGCAGATTCCGTGCATCGAGCGTAATGCTTTCGGAGCAATCAAGGCCATCAATGCGGCCTCCCTCGCCATGCATGGGGATGGCGCGCATCACGTCTCGCTCGATCAGGTCATCCGCACGATGGCCGAAACAGGCCGCGATATGAACCATCGCTACAAGGAGACATCCCTCGGCGGTCTGGCCGTCAATTTCCCTGAATGTTGAGGGCAGTCAGGCCGCGACCATGAACTGCGCGATGGCATCGGCGGCACGCTGCGACGCTCCGAGCAAAGGCTCACCAAAGGTCTCTCGAAACAGCTTTTCCTGCGCGGGCCGATAAAACGTGTGCCGCTCCTTCGCGCGGGCAATGGCGGGCATGAGATCATCAAGATCCTCCACCACTTCCCCGAGCGTCCAGTGCAGGAAATACGGATCATCCTGCCAGGGGAGCTTTCGCGGATTCAGAAAGACGCAGGGACGCGGGATAGCCAGGAACTCGTAAACCTGACTGCTGACATCGCCGATATAGAGCGCGGCCTGGAACGTGTAGGTCATGTCCAGCATGGCGGACGACCCTGTATCGACCATCACTTCCGGACTGCGCTGGCGTTTGAGCTGACGTTCGCGGATGCCGAAACCCCTATGGAAAGTCTTGATATGCGGCGCCACCACAAGATTGTAGTCGCTCTGGGCCTTGAAGCCCCGGATCAGCGGCGTCATCCAGCCTGAGGCCGAGGTCAGTTTGCGCTGGTAATGCGGATTGTACAGCGCAAACGGGCGCCCGTTTGCGAACGAGACCGTCTTTTCCCGCTGCACGGCCTCGAACACATCGAACTTCGGATAGCCGACAATCCGTGTGCTCTCCGGCCGAAGCAGATCCTTATCCTGGAAATAGCGCGCGATCTTGGGACCGGAGACAAGCGTCAGATCGAACTCGCGCACGAGATGTTCGTCATTGACGTAACGGTCCCCGGCGCCATGCATGAGCAAAATGAGCTTTGGACCGGACAGGCCCATCTCCCTGAGCACACCGCCGGTATATTCCGTCGCCACGACGGCATCATACTGGTTCAGCTCGGCAATGTTTTCCCGCAGCACCACAAGCCGCTCCTGATCGAGCCGCCTTGCGCGCTTCAGAAGGCGGGCCTTCAGGGATTTCGGAAATGCCTTCAGAGGCAGGTCGGGGACGTCCAGCGCCTGACGGATGCGCCGCAGATGATCGACCGTTTCAGGGAAGCTGTAATACTCGACCACCTCATGACCCGGAAGTGCCGCCAGCGCGCTGGCAACAGAGGCCGTGTGGTAGCACTGGTAAGGCTCGGCAATATAGATGAAGGCGATTTTCATGACTGATCTGCTGCGTCCTGCCTGAAAAACGGGCTTTGAGCCTGTGCTTTTCCGAATAAGGGCCTTCAGGAGAAGACGGATCGCCGCGAGATCCCCATCTGCAGAAATCCTGGCAGCGATATGTGTAACAAATTCTTCATAGTTCCTGCCCTCACCCTGTCAAGGACCTTCCTCGGGCGCGACATTCCGCTGCCGACATGGACAGTGCGGGGGCTTTGTGGTCAGTAAGGCCCACATGTCCGGCGAACGCTCCGTTTTCAGATCCATTTTCAAAAATGTCAGTGTTCTCACCCTGGGCCGCATCGCCAATGCGCTTTGCAGTTTCATCTATATTGCGCTGGCCGTCCGGGCGCTGGGCCTGTCCGATTTCGGGCTGCTGATCCTGATCCATTCACTGGCTTCGACCAGTTCGGTCCTGTCGCGGATGCAGTCCTGGCAGACGCTGATCCGTTTTGGCAGTGAAAGCTTCGGCAATGGTGATACGGATCTCCTGCACCGGGTGATCCATTTCTGCATCCGCCTCGACACGATCTCGGCGGCCTGTGCCATCGTGTTCGGACTGGTGGGTGTGCAGATCTACGGACACACCGCGCACTGGTCCGCGCATGTGCGGTTTCTGGCCGACCTGTACATGTTCGTCAGCCCGCTGATGTATTCCGGATGGGCGAATGGCATCCTACGGATGGCGGGGAAATTCCATCTTGTTCCGATCATCGACAGCTGCGCTGCCCTCGCCAAGACGCTCGGCGTCGTCATAGGCTATGTCCTGCACCTGAAGCTCGGATATTTCCTGTTCATCTGGGCAATGACGATCATCATCGACTATGGATTCTATATCCATTACGCGCTGGATATCCTGCACCGGAAATTCCAGTTCCGGTATTTCCGGGCGTTCCGGCACTGGCGCTGGCAGCTTCCGGGCATGTGGCAGTTCACCCGTGCAGCCAGCGTCAACCAGACGCTGAGCAACATCTCAGGCCATGTCGCAACACTGCTGGTCGGTAACGGTCTGGGACCGGCGGAAGCAGCCGTGTTCCGCGTCTGCCGCCAGATCGCCGACGGGATCGTCACTCCTGCACAGCTCATTTCGCCCGTGCTCTATCCCGAACTGGTCAGGATGCGGGACCGGCAGGACTGGCGTGGGCTCAAGCGCGTGACGTGGAAAATGTTCGGCGTTCTGAGTGCACTGTCCCTCGCGCTTCTGCTGCTGTCAGCATTCTTCGGCTCAACGATCTTCCGCTTCCTGCTGCACGTCCACGTGCATCACACGTCGCTTTATATTTCCATCATGCTGCTGGCGGCGGTGTTCAGCCTGCTGGTCATCCCGCTGGAACCGCTTCTGATTGTGGTCGGGCATGTGAAATTTCTCATGAAGAGCCGTACGGCCGTCATGGCGGTCTATTTCCCCGCGCTCTACGTCCTGACCCGGCATTTCGGACTGGCCGGAGCCTGCCTGTCCACGGCGGTCTGCAACGCGACCATCCTGCTGTCACAGATCCTTGGCGTCTGGTTCTTCTACGACCGCATTGGCAAATCGAAGCTCTGAAATCCGGGTAGCGGATCAGTGCGGAAAGAGGTGGTCCCGTCCGTTCGGACAGTTTTGCGGGCTTGATAAGCTATACCCGGTTGTCGTTATGCCGCCCTTCTGACGGCGTTGCTGTTGGCCATCTGGTCCGGGGTTAACCCCGGACCAGATGGCGTCGGCACGTTATGATACGCCTCATCGGGCGTTCGTCCAGCCAGCGCCGTATGCGGACGCCTTTCGTTATAATGGGCGATCCATCTGCCAAGCCCGGCCCTCAGCTCTGATCCGGTCTCGAACGCGTACAGGTAGACGCATTCGTATTTCAGCGACCGCCACAGGCGCTCGATGAACACGTTATCCAGCCATCGCCCACGCCCGTCCATACTGATGCGGATCTGACGCTCTTCCAGTATCCCGCTGAAACGGGGTGTCGTAAATTGCGACCCCTGGTCAGTATTGAAAATGTCCGGGGCGCCATAGCGCATGAGGGCATCCTGTAGCGCCTCGATACAGAACTCCACGTCCATCGTGTTCGACAGACGCCAGGACAGGACCTTGCGCGTGAACCAGTCCATGATCGTCACGAGATAGAGAAATCCCCGTTTCATGGGAATATATGTGATATCGGAACACCAGACCTGGTCAGGCCGATTGATGACCAGATCCCGTAGCAGATACGGATATTTCCGATGCTCCGGATGAGGCACACTCGTGCGCGGCTTCTGGTAGACCGCCCGCAGGCCCATGATCGCCATGATCCGCCGGACCCGCTTGCGGCCCACTTCATGTCCCTGGCGGCGCAGATGCCATGTCATCTGCCGTGAGCCATAATACGGCGTTTCCAGGAACTGGGCGTCGATCAGCCGCATCAACTCCAGATTGGCTTCGCTCTGTGGCACAGGCCGATAGTAGACGCCCGACCGGTTGAGTTGCAGCAGCGTGCATTGCCGGATTATCGGCAGGCATGCTCTCTTCGGGTCAATCATCTGCCGCCTCTGATCACGCCCAACCGAGCAGAGGCATCCCGCAAAAAATCCCGTTCCACCAGCAACTGGCCGATCTTCGCGTGCAGTTTCTCCACATCAGCAGGGCTGACCGGCGGCTCAGCCACCGTCTTCCCGGAAAAGGTCGCCGCCATCCCCTCGATCGCCTGCCGTTTCCACTGTGCGATCATCGTCTGATGCACTCCATGTTTCGAAGCCAGTTCCGCCAGCGTCAGTTCCCCACGGATCGCCTCCAGCGCAACCCGTGACTTGAACTCTGCCGCATACCTCTTCCGCGTAACCTTGCCCATAAAACCCGTCCTCGTTCAGGCCAGATGATAGCTTATCGTCCTGTCCGAAAAATGGGGACCACCTCTGAAGATGCCCGGCGTGGGAGGCATAATGGAAGACAGCATAGCCCGTCACCGCCGCTTCCACGAAGATCAGTTCCAGAGCGAGCAGGATCTTCTTGCGTGTTGAGAGCGCCCTGAAACGGGTCTTGATTTTCGCATCATCTCCGGTCGCGGCCCATGCAATCGCACCGACCCAGCCGGCGACCGTCCAGCCCACAGTCAGATTGATCATGAAGGCCTCGCGCCAGCGGACCTTCCGGGTGCAGAGCGCCACTACTGTCGGCAGAAAAATCAATGTCAGCATCACGATCGTACCGACCACAAAACCGACGACCGTAGCCAGATCCATTGCGTGCCATCCCATTCCATCCGAAACGACGAACATATTCCGGATTCGATATGGAATACAAACATGAAAAAGGCGGGAAGGTCTGACCCTTCCCGCCTTTCAGAGCTGCTGGCCGGACGCCTGACTTACTGGGCGTCGTCGGAGCTGTCGTCATCCGAACCGTTCGGGGAGACGGCGACGAAGAGCTGCTGTCCGTCACGCAGGATCCGCAGGAGCGGCGGCTGCTTGCGGCCCAGCGCATCATGCACCTGAGCCACGACAGCCTTGGGGGTGGGCGTCACATGGTTGCCGACCGCCACGATGATGTCGCCCGGACGGATGCCGGACTGATCGGCCGGGGAACCCTGCACGACATCGGCCACGACCGCGCCCTGCACGCTGTCATCGAGACCCAGTTCCTGACGGGCCCGCGGTGTCAGCGACGCCAGGGAGACGCCCAGCTTGCCTGCACCGGACTGCGAACTGTCGGTGGCATCACCCGAGGAATGATCCTGGGCGGACAGGTTGCCGACCGTGAAGTTCACCGTCATCGGCTTGCTGTCACGCAGCAGGCCGAGTGTTGCGGCGGTTCCCGGGGCGATGGAGACGACCTTCACCGCCAGATCATGACCATTCTTGATCGGCTTGCCGTTCAGCGTGGTGACGACGTCGCCACTCTTGATGCCGGCCTTTTCGGCAGGGCTACCCTTGGAGACGGAAGCCACCAGCGTTCCGCGCGGCGGAGCACCCGGCTCCGGGGACTGGAGGTTCAGGGCCTGCGCCATGGTCGGCGAGATGTCCTGCCCTTCGATACCGAGATAGCCGCGCGTGACATGGCCGGTCTTTTCAAGCTGGCTCACGACGGATCGGACGGTGTCAGACGGGATGGCGAAACCAATGCCGATCGAACCGCCGCCATTAGGCGAGATGATCATGGAGTTGATGCCCACAACCTTGCCGTCCTGCGTAAACAGCGGACCACCGGAGTTACCGTGATTGATCGGCGCATCGACCTGAATGAAGTCGTTATAGGCGCCCGAATGCAGGTCACGCCCAAGCGCGGAGACGATACCCGCCGTCACCGTGCCACCCAGACCGTAAGGATTGCCCACGGCGATAACCCATTCGCCTGGCTGGACCTCGTCGGAATCGCCCAGTTCAATGAACGGCAGCTTACCAGTCGGCTTGACGCGCAGCAGAGCAACGTCCGTCTTCGGGTCGCGGCCGATGATCTTGGCGGGCAGCGTCGTGCCGTCATCGAGCGTGACCGTCACCTTGGTCGCGCCGTTCACGACGTGGTTGTTCGTCACGACATAGCCGTCAGACGAAATGATGAACCCCGAGCCGCGGGCCTCGACCGTGCGGTTGGGCTGCTGCTGCGGCATCATCTGGAACGGAAAGGGGAACGGGAACGGCATGCCGCCGCCCTGTCCGCCGCCACCACCCGGGCCGTTTTCCTCTTCATCGGCCACATCCGCCTTGATGTGCGACGTGATGGAGACGACCGCCGGCTTCACCTGTTTGACGAGATTGACGAAGTTGGGAAGCGTCTGAACGCCCGTCTGCGGCTTGATGGCTCCGCTGGCGGCTGTCGTGGCACCGGCCTGGGGGGCGGCCGAAGGCGTGTCCGCGAAAGCAAACGGCGCCGAAACCAGCATCGTGGTGGCAGCAAGGGCGGAAAGGGACGCGCGAAAACGTGAGGTCATGTCAATCCCGACTGGTTACGAAAACATCATGGCTATAGCGTTGAACTATGGACCCCGTTCCCGTTCCGCAAGCTGACCGGCGTGTGAAACATCCGTAAGTTCATGACGGACTGTGAATTCCGCCCTCTGAAACACGGGTTCCGGCTGGAATGCGCAGCCTGCGGAAAAACGCTTTCAGCATCTCCGACGCCTCGCGTTCACACACCCCGCCGATCACTTCCGGGCGGTGCAGGCAGGACGGACGCTCGAAAATGCGCGGTCCATGCTCCACGCCGCCGCCCTTGGGATCATAGGCCCCGAATACGACGCGCCCGATCCGGAAATGCACGATCGCGGCCGCACACATCGGGCATGGCTCCAGTGTCACGACCAAAGTGCAGTCCGTCAGGCGTGGGCTTTTCAGACGCGCGGCCGCCTCGCGCATGGCCAGAAGTTCGGCATGGGCGGACGCATCATGCGCGCCTTCCACATGATTCCGCGCAACCGCTAGCACATTCCCGTCGGGGCCGAGCACGACCGCGCCCACTGGCACTTCCCCGCACGACGCCGCCTCGCGCGCGGCCTGCAACGCGGTCTGCATGGCCGGGCCGATATCCGTCTGAATCCTTGTCTCACCCTGAATCATGATGCGATGATGCGGCGCATGACCCTTCCCCGTCCATCCCCTTCGCGCCGCGCACCCCTGATCGGCCTGACGCTGGATCATGAACCCGGTGGGCCGGGGCAGTTCTCGCGCTATCCGTTCCATGCGCTGCGGGAAAACTACCTGACGGCCGTGAGCAATGCGGGCGGGATGCCGGTGTGTCTGGGCTATGACTGCGATGCCGAAGCCCTGATGGCACGGCTGGACGGACTGATCGTCACGGGCGGGGCGTTTGACGTCGATCCGGCGCTGTATGGTGAGCCGGCCCACCCGATGACCAGCCCCCGGCCGACCCGGACGGCCGCCGAACTGGCCCTGCTCCGGGCGGCACTGGCGCAGGGCAAACCGGTTCTGGGCATCTGCGGCGGGATGCAGCTTCTGGCCGTGGAGGCCGGAGGCACGCTGATCCAGCACCTGCCGGAAGAGCAACCGGGGGACCTGCAACACGAACAGCCCAACCCGCGCCATGAACCCGGACATGACGTCGAGATCGTTCCTGGGACGAAACTCGCGCAGATCGTGGAAGCGGACCGCATGGCGGTGAACTCCTCGCATCATCAGGCCGTGCGCGACCCCGGAGCGGCAAAAATCTGCGCCCGTGCGCCGGATGGAACGATCGAGGCCATCGAGCTCGAAGGCCCCGGTTTTGCCATCGGCGTACAGTGGCATCCCGAATTCTCCCTCGACCCCGGCGACCGTCGCCTGTATGCGGCGCTTGTGGAGACTGCACGATGACCGACGACAATACCGAAAACACCGCCCCCGACATGGAAACCTCCGGCCCGAAAGGCGAGCGCATCGCCAAGGCGCTGGCCCGCGCCGGCGTGGCCAGCCGCCGCGATATCGAACGCATGATCGAGGACGGCCGCATCAAGCTGGGCTCACAGATCGTCACGCATCCGGCGACCTTCGTGCAGCCGGGCGACATCGTGCTGGTGGACGGCAAGCCCGTGGATTCTCCCGAGCGCACGCGCCTGTGGCGGTACCACAAGCCCGATGGCCTGATGACGACGCACAAGGACCCGCAGGGCCGCCAGACCGTGTTCGACACGCTGCCCGAGGGCATGCCGCGCGTCATCAGCGTCGGGCGTCTGGACATCAATTCCGAAGGTCTTCTGCTGCTGACCAATGACGGTGAACTGGCCCGCCGCCTTGAGCTTCCGGGCAATTCTTGGGTTCGCCGTTACCGTGTGCGCGTCTTTGGCGTCGTGGATGAAAAGCGTCTGGCCTCGCTGATCGACGGCTTCGAATATGAAGGCGTGCGCTATGGCTCCATCGAGGCCGCGCTGGACTCCACGAAGGGCGACAATTCCTGGCTGACGGTCAGTCTGCGCGAAGGCAAGAACCGCGAAATCCGGCGCGTCATGGAAGGCCTGAACCTGCATGTCAGCCGCCTGATCCGCCTGTCCTACGGGCCGTTCCAGCTTGGCTCGCTCAAAGCGCGCGAGCTTGAGGAAGTGCCGGGCAAGACGCTGCGTGAGCAGGTGCCGGATCTTCCCGCGCCGAAGCGTCACCGGACGCGCTGATCCATGCGGATTGTTGGAGGAGACAACAAGGGCCGCGCCCTGACCGCGCCGTCCGGAACCAGCACACGCCCCACATCGGACCGCACGCGACAGGCGATTTTCGATATGCTCGCCCATGCGCCCTGGTACGGGCAGGACGAGTTGGAACAGGCCCTCGTGCTGGACTGCTATGCCGGAACCGGCGCACTGGGGCTTGAGGCCCTGTCGCGCGGGGCACAGAAGGCCGCCTTCATCGAGCGCGACCGGAACGCACTTGCGGCCCTGCGCGCCAATCTGGACATCTGCAAAGCGCGGGACCGCTCCCGCGTCCTGAGTTGCAGCGTCACGCATCCGCCCAAGGCCACGGAGCCTTACACGCTGGTTTTTCTGGACCCGCCCTATGGCAAGGGTCTGGTCGAGTCGGGTCTGCGGGCGCTGGCGCGGACCGGCTGGCTGGCGGAAGGTGCGCTGATCGTGGCTGAGACGGGAGCCACGGAAGAATTCACGCCCATCATGCCACCTTCCGAACACTTTATGCCCACATTGACGCCAGAAATCCTCTGTGAGCGTCGTTTCGGGGCTGCGAAGGTGACGATCTGGAGGCATTCCTCCACTTTTCCTTAATTTTCCCTCTGTATTCAGTACCCTGTCGGCTATAGTTCAGAGTGAATTTTACAAGCCGCTAATCCAGAAAACCGACGGGGTGACGAGACTTGGCCGCGTTCAGCCGATCGACCAGTACAGTGCGCAACATCGTCCGCGACGCGCATGACCGGCACATGACACCAAAACTGCGCAGTGCCCTGCGCGCACGCTGCATGGAACTGCTCGGGCTTGTCCTGCTGCTCTTCGCCGTGGCGGTCGGGATCGCCCTGTGGAGCTTCAATCCGCACGATCCGTCCTTCAATACCTCGACCGGAACGCAGCCGACGAACCTGCTGGGCCGCACGGGTGCGACCATTTCGGACGGGCTGATCCAGTGGCTCGGTCTCGGCAGCGGCATGCCGATCTTCATCCTGCTCGCCTGGGCCTGGCGCATGGTGCGCCATCACGGCATGAGCCTGCCGATCCTGCGGATCGTGGCCGCCCTCGCTCTCCTGCCCGCCAGCGCCACGTTCATCGGCACGCTCCAGCTTCTCGTCCCCGGACTTCAGGTCGCCTGGCCGACCGCCAGCGGCCTGGGTGGAGAAATGGGCGTATCCTGCGCACAACGTCTTCTGGCTGCAGCTCATGCGGAAGCCGGTGCCGCCGGAAACGCCATTGCCGTCATTCTGGTTCTGCTGCTGATGGGTCTGCTGCTGCCGCTGGCCATGGGGCTTGAAGCCCGTGAATGGCGCGCGCTTGGCCAGACGCTCATGTTACTGGGTCGCCAGCCTTTCGCCATCGCAAAGCGCATGAACGGTCCGCAGACCTCTGACCGCCCCGCCCCGGACCCGCGGATGTACGAGTTCCAGCCCAGCCCCGCTGGCAGTGCTCCGGCAGCAGATGCCGCCCCGCTGTCGTTCCTGCGCCGCAGCTTCGGCAAGAGCGATCCACGATCCCGTCCGGCACCGTTCGTCCCGCAGAACACCGGCTGGATGCAGCCGCCGATGGAAACGCAGGATGATCCTTACGGCAAACCCGCCGCCGAACGTCAGACCAGCAAGACGGAAGCCGCGGCTGACCGTGCCCGCCAGGCCGCAGCCCCGCAGGAAGAAGACGCACCGTCCAATCCTTATGCCGAACGTCTGGCGCAGATTGCCCGCCAGCGTGAAACGCCGCCGCCTGCGCTGCGTCGGCAGATGGACGACGAAATGGACGAGGACCTGCCGCAGAGCAGTATCGACACGCCGCCCGAACCCGAGCCGCAGAAGCGTGGCCTGTTCGGGATGCGTCGTGCGGAACGTCCACCGGAGCCAGCCCCCACACGCCCGGCCGCGCCGCGCAATCCTGTGGCAACCGGCTGGGAACTGCCCTCCCTTGCCCTGCTGAACCCGCCACCACCCCATGCCGTGACCGGCCCGTCGCAGGAAACCCTGCAGTCCAATGCCCGCCTGCTGGAAAGCGTTCTGGCCAATTATGGCGTGCAGGGCACGATTGGCGACATCCATGCCGGTCCGGTCGTCACGCTGTACGAACTGGAACCCGCACCGGGCATCCGCTCGTCCCGCGTGATCGGACTGGCCGACGACATTGCACGCTCACTCTCCGTCCTGAGCGTGCGTATCGCGACCGTGCCGGGCCGCAATGTGATCGGCATCGAGGTTCCGAACGCCAAGCGCGAGACGGTTTATTTCTCCGAACTGCTGCGCACGCCGGAATGGCTGAACGGCACCGGACGCCTCCAGATCGCGCTCGGCAAGGATATTGCCGGTGTGCCGGTCTATACCGATCTGGCGAAAATGCCGCATCTGCTCGTCGCGGGTACGACGGGTTCAGGTAAGTCGGTCGGCGTGAATGCCATGATCCTGTCGCTGCTCTACCGGCTGAGCCCGGAAGAGTGCCGCCTGATCATGATCGATCCCAAGATCCTTGAACTGTCGATCTATGATGGTATCCCGCATCTCCTGACCCCGGTCGTCACGGAACCGACCAAGGCTGTCAGCGCGCTGAAATGGACCGTGCAGGAAATGGACCGCCGCTATCGTCTGATGGCGCAGCTTCAGGTCCGTAACATCAACGGCTACAACGAGCGCGTGAACCAGCTTCGCGCCACGGGCGAGATGGTCACCAAGCGGGTGCAGACCGGTTTCGATCCCGAGACGGGCCGTCCGGTGTTCGATGAACAGCAGGTCGCGACGGAAAACCTGCCCTATATCGTCGTCGTCATCGACGAGATGGCCGACCTGATGATGGTCGCGGGCAAGGAAATCGAGACGGCGGTACAGCGTCTGGCCCAGAAGGCCCGTGCAGCCGGCATTCACGTCATCATGGCGACGCAGCGGCCGTCCGTTGACGTCATCACCGGCACCATCAAAGCCAACTTCCCGACCCGTATTTCCTTCCAGGTCATCAGCAAGTTTGACAGCCGCACCATCCTTCAGGAACAGGGCGCTGAACAGCTTCTGGGCCAGGGTGACATGCTCTTCATGCAGGGCGGCGGACGCATCACGCGTGTCCACGGCCCGTTCGTAGCGGACGAGGAAGTCGAAGCCGTGGTGGCGGATCTGCGCTCCAAGGGCGACCCGATCTATAACGACGATGTGGTCTCCGGTCAGGACGATGACAGCGCAGGCGGCCTGACGGCAGGGTCCGGATCGGGCGGTGATGGGGAAGGCAGCCTGTTCGATCAGGCTGTGGACATCGTCATGCGCGAAGGCCGCGCCTCCACCAGCTTCATCCAGCGCCATCTCTCCATCGGCTATAACCGCGCGGCCAAGCTGATCGACCAGATGGAAAAGGAAGGCATCATCGGCGCTGCCAACCATGTGGGCAAACGCGAGATCCTGATCCGCCGCAAGGAAGAGCATGAAGACTGACCGGAAAGACCGGATTCGGCGCGCAAAAGCCGCGCGCAACGCACACAAACCCCGGCGCCTGCCCCAACAGGCTGCCTCCCCTGCCCCGGAAGGGCCGCGCACCCCATTTCACCCCGGCATGGATATTCCCATCCTGCTGGAAACACCCCGCTTCCTGATTCTGGACAAACCGGCAGGGCTGGCCGTTCATCCCGGCCCGTCCACGCAGGATTCCGTTGAAACGCGACTGCTGCCGCATCCGCGCGGGGGGCCATGGCTGGCGCATCGGCTGGATGCGGACACGTCCGGCTGTCTGCTGGTCGCACGACGCAAGACGGCGCTGATCGAGGCGCAGAAGGCGTTTCAGGAGCGGCAGGTCCGCAAGCTGTACTGGGCCGTTGTGGTGGGGGATCTTGAGCAGGATAGCGGCGAGATCAACGCGCCGCTTCTGCGTCAGTCTGACGCCTCGGGCTGGCGGATGATCGTTGATGCGAAGGGCGACGAAGCCCGCACGCGCTGGCGGGTTCTGGGGCGTGGCAAGGGCCTGTGCTGGGTAGAGCTGGAACTGCTTACGGGACGGACACATCAGGCGCGTATCCATTGCGCGGAACTGGGCACGCCCATCCTTGGCGATTCGGTTTACGGAGCCCCTGCTCCGGACGGCTCAACTCTGCCAAGGCTGCACCTTCTAGCCCGCAGTCTGGAACTGGACCTGCCGTCCGACACGCTCAGCGCGCAGGCGCCCCCGCCGGAGTTCATGGCGGAGACCCTGCGGGCGATGGGTTGTGAAAGCGCCGTTCAGTTCTGAACGAGCTTCAGAGTGCCGATCACGCTGCGGATCACGACATGATCCCGGCCATCACCGACCCTGCCACTCGCCGTAACCGTCCGGACCTCTTCTGATCCCGCGGACTCTTTTTCCCAGTTCCCCGTCTGCACCGTCAGACCCAGGGACTGATCCAACGGCAGAGCCTTGTCGGTACGGCGCTGTTTCAGGCGGATGTCGAATGTTCCACCAAAACCGTGCGACAGGTGAACCATCATGTCACCGCTGACCGTGCCGATCTCGATCGTTCGCGCCTGCGTGGCGGCATCCAGCGTGAGGGTCGTGTCGCCACTGACACTGTGGATCATGACGTCCCGGGCCGCATGATTGATTGTGCTCTCGCCGCTCATACTCCGGATGGAGACGCTCTGATCGGCATGATCCAGCGTCACGTTCCCGCTGGCACTGCGAATTTCGGCAGTTCCACCGACATGATCCACATCCAGTGTTCCGCTGACCGTACGGACATCCAGTGGGCCTTTGGACTGCTCGATATGAATGTCGCCGCTGACAGTCCGGACAGACAGGGCGTCACTGGATGTTCCGATGCTGACGTCTCCGCTGATGGTGGCGAATTTTCCACCCTCGGGAAGGGTGGATTCGGAGATGTCGTCCGAAATCGAAGACTGGTTCATCGGTGCCGCACAGACCGGAAAAGCCAGTGCGGTCCCGAGGGCGAGGACAGAAAAGGAAAGTGCAAAACGGGTCATGGGAAGGGGCTTTCCGGCTTCAGAACTGCGCAGAGACAACAGGGCGGTTGAGGAGCGCTGCATGAACACCGCGCGCAATCGCCCAGGCCGTGAGAATGCCCCAGGCCAGTGTCAGTCCCCACGGCACCACCATGAACACCAGTCCCAGACCGCCCGTGATGGCGCCCAGCCCCGTGACCATGAGATGGATCATCCCGATGACCGTCAGTGCGAGCGCGCCATACCAGAACATCCGCACCTGCCAGTCCAGTTGCGCACGCTTCAGACCCGTGGCGAAACGGCGGCTTCTATGCGCGATGATGACGCCGATCAGGGCCGTGACCCCCGTAAAGAAGCCGGCGATGTACAGCGCATAAACCAGCAGGACCAAATCGCGGCCGGTATCGGCATCGCCTCTACGGTCATGCCGCCGGGCAGGTGGAGGGTTCGAAAAACCCCCTGGTATTGAGGTCTGCTCTGTGATTCCATTTCCCCTTAGTTGATTGGGGATGATGAAAGATGAAGCAGCCGGGTTTCTTTGATGTTGAAGAACGGCTTGCCCGCTTGAGCGGGCTTGGTGATCAGCTGGAGGCCTTTTCCCGGACTGTGGATTTTGAAGTCTTCCGCCCTGACCTGGAGAAGGCTCTGGCGTATTCTGACGGAAGCAAAGGCGGACGACCGCCATTTGATCCGGTGCTGATGTTCAAAATTCTGGTGATCCAGACGCTCAACAATTTGTCTGATGAGCGGACGGAATATCTGATCAACGATCGCCTCTCCTTTATGCGTTTCCTTGGTCTGGGACTTTCGGATCGGGTGCCGGATGCCAAAACGGTCTGGCTGTTCCGCGAGCGTCTGACCCAGGCGGGTGCGATCGAAGGGCTGTTCAACCGCTTTGATGCGACCCTGCGCAACGCCGGGTATTTACCGATGTCAGGCCAGATCCTGGATGCCACACTGGTAGCTGCTCCAAAGCAGCGGAACACCAACGCAGAGAAAGCCGATCTTCGGGAAGGACGTATTCCTGAAGACTGGCAGGACAAACCCGCAAAGCTGTCGCACAAGGATCGTCATGCGCGCTGGACACTGAAGTTCACGAAGGCGAAGCGGCAGGATGATGGAACCATGCCCTCCAGCGATCTCGCCATCCCGTTCTTTGGCTATAAATCGCATGTTTCCATCGATCGGAAATACCGGTTCATCCGGAAATGGAAGACGACGGATGCCGCCGCCAGTGATGGCGCGCGATTGAGAGAGGGGCTGCTGGATAAAACCAATACGGCCTCAACGGTCTGGGCTGACACGGCCTATCGTTCAAAAGCGAATGAGGACTTCATGGAGGAGCAGGGCTTTGTCTCGAAGGTTCACAGGAAAAAGCCGCATCTCAAGCCTATGCCCAGGCATATCCAGAAATCCAACGCCGGAAAGTCCGTTATCCGGTCGCGTGTCGAGCATGTCTTTGCTGATCAGAAATCACAGACCGGGCTGTTCGTCCGAACCGTCGGCATAACGCGGGCCACCATGAGGATCGGGTTGGCCAATATCGTCTATAATATGCGCCGCTTCCTCTTCCTGGAGCGGATCAGCGCGAATGCATAGCAATCCAGCGGGGGGCAGCACTCAATCTGCTCAAAACGCAGATCGAAAACGAACCCAAAAGTAGTCAATCAAATCGCCAAAAACCTGAAATCACCAGCCAAGCGTATCAATCAAGGGTTCTTCGATCCCTCCATCTGGCCGGACATCGGGAGATAACCGGCGTTCCGCAGGGTCGCGTCAAATCGGTCAAACAGCCTTTCAATGGCACCCGCCTGTGTCAAACGCTCACGAAACAGCCAGACCGTTTTGGCATCCGGCACGCGGTCCGACAGCCCCAATCCCAGAAAGCGCATGAACGACAGGCGGTCGTTGATCAGATACTCTGTCCGTTCATCAGACAAATTGTTCAACGTCTGGATGACCAGAATTTTGAACATCAGCACCGGATCAAACGGCGGACGTCCGCCTTTACTTCCGTCTGAATAGGCCAGAGCCAGCTCCAGATCAGGACGGAACACCTCAAAATCCACAGTCCGGGAAAAGGCCTCCAGCTGATCGCCAAGCCCGCTCAGCCGAGCAAGCCGCTCTTCAACATCAAAGAAACCAGGCTGCTTCATCTTCCACCATCCCCAATCAACGCCGAAGAAATGGAATCACACAGAACAGCTCAGAGCCAAGGGTTTTTCGAACCCTCCACCTATAACACAAATCCGCTTATCACGGAAGGGCAGAGCGGATTTCACCCACCGTGAACCCGTTCCAGTTCCGCAGGATCTGGGTGGATGTCGTGTCCAGAATGTCCCGGTCTGCCTCATCCCTGCACAGGGTTTCACCGCCAAAACGACGCATCAGTGCGGACATCGCAACCTCTGCGGCACGGTTGGCGCCGTCATCGGTCTTGATCGCCAGACCGAGACCCAGTTCAGGCAGGGAGGCGATCATCACGCCTTCCGCGCCCATCTTCACGAAAGCCCTCGTCCCGAAGCGATCCATGATCTTCGTGTCGTAGCGTCCCGTCCCGGCGACCATGAACGGATTGGCCGCCACAGCCTCACGAAGTCGTGTAGCCGCACGGAAACGCCCTTCAGACAGACCGGTTCCCGCGCCAAATCTTGCAAAACCTTTCGCCAGCGCTTTCAGAGGCACGGCGTAGGTCGGCATGGAGCAGCCATCCATGCCGCGATTGCTGTCGTCATGCGGCGTATCCATCATGGCAGCGAGCACATCCGTCACGCGGCGCTGGATCTCGTGGGACGGATCGATATAGCCGGTCGGATCGATCCCCTGATCGCAGGACAGGCACACCATGCCAGCATGTTTGCCCGAGCAGTTGTTATGCAGCGGGCAGGCGCTCTGATGGGCAGCGGCCAGAGCACGGCCTGCGGGTTCGTAGGTCGGCCAGTGCGTTCCACATTCCAGAGACTCGACATCCCGGCCCACAGAAGCCAGCATCGTGGCGGCCATTTCGGCATGGGCCTTTTCGCCGCCATGCGAGGCACAGGCGAGCGCCAGCGCATCATTGCTCAGTCCCAGACGGTCGGCCGCGCCGCTTTCCACCAGTTCGATAGCCAGCAGGGATTTGACAGTCGAACGCGGGAAAACGGCAGCATCCACGTCGCCGCAGGACCAGACCACGCCTCCATCCGCATCCACCACAACAGCCCGGCCCAGATGATGGGATTCCACCCGTCCGCCGCGCGTGACCTCGGCCAGAAGGCCCGACTGTGCTGCCATTTGATTATTCCCCTGTTCCTCGTGATGTCTGTCATGACGGTTCCGGGCCGAGCACATAGCACGGACGGCCATCCTGGCGATCCTCCGTGAGCCAGGGCTGGATCAGGCGGCGCCGGACCCGCACCACGCCCATGTCATCAACAGCCGAAACATGCGCCAGATCTTCCGCAAGATGCGCAGCCGTGCGGAATATGAGCCCGTCCGCCAGAGGCAGACCATCTTGCACGAGGCTCCGGGCGGTTCCGGCGCCCGTAAGATGATAGACAAATGCCTCGCCTGAGGGCGGACGAAACCCGACGGGGCCCAGGAAAGAGGCCTCGACATCCGCAGCTGGAAGATGCGTCAGCGGAGGCGTCCAGCCGAGCAGGTCGGGCTGTTCCGGCGAGGCCACAGGCCTGCGGGCGGGAGCGGGCTCCGAACGTTCACGACGGGATTTCGGCAGGTTCTCGAACAGGGACGCCGACGACGGAGAACGGCGGCGGCCCATTCGTCTCAGCCCGCTGCGGTTTTCGGGCGGCGCGCCGGCGTTACACCCGCCTTCCGGCAGTCAGCGCACAGGCCTTCGATTTCCACGGTGGCCGCTTCGGCCCGGAACCCCATGCCCTGTGCCGCACGGGTCAGGATCGGGGCAATGGTTTCCTGCTCCAGTTCCCAGGCCCGGTCGCAGCCGCGGCAGATCAGGAACTGCGCGCGGTGCATTCCGCCTTCGTCATGGTGATTGCAGCCATGCGGACATTCCACCGCATGTGAGCAGCCGACAAAGGCGCTCAACCGTTCCAGACGGTGGATCAGGCTGTGCTCCAGCAGGAAATCCAGCGCCCGATAGACCGTGGGGGGCGCCGCTTTCGGATGGGCGGGACGCAGTCTGGCCAGAAGGTCATAGGCCCCGGACGGCTTCTCGCTGGACAGAATCAGGCCCAGCACCTGCCGCCGCGTCTCCGTCAGGCGCTGCCCGTTGCGCTGGCACCATTCGGCCGTGCGGTCGAGGCGTTGGGTGACCTCGGGCGAAAAGGTCAGGGCGTCAGCAATGGCAGCAGAATCCGGCATGGCGCTCAATATGGCATCCCGATCGCGCTTTGCCGAGAGAGCGCGCGCAAACGGCGTCAGGTTGCGAACTGCCGCACCAGATCGCGGATCACGAGTGGGTCGGTTTCCAGCATGACCTGTCGGCGCAGCTGGTCGCAGTCTTCGAGCGTAAGCGTCCGGATCAGCCGCTTTACGCGCGGCAGAGACGCGGAGTTCATGGAAAAGGACCGCAGACCCAGACCGATCAGCAGCCCCACAACCCGGGGATCGGATGCCATTTCCCCGCAGACCGAGATCGGGCGGCGCGCCCGGAGCGCCGAATCCGCCGCTGCCGCAATCAGACGCAGGACGCCGGGATGAAGCGGGCTGTAGCGGTCTGCCACCATGGAATCCGCGCGATCTACGGCGAGCGTGTACATCGTCAGGTCATTGGTGCCGAGCGCCATGAAATCGGCGTGTCGGGCCAGTGTGTCCACCGTGAGTGCCGCGGCCGGCGTCTCGACCATGATCCCCAGGGGCGGCAGCGGATCGGGAAGCGCATGTCCTTTGCGCTTCAGGCGCCGTACCACCCGGTCATAGATCTCCCGCGCGCTCACGATCTCGTCCGAAGACGTGACCATGGGCAGCAGGACCCGCACCGGACCGATAGCGACGCCTTCTTCAGGTTCGGCGGCGCGCAGAATGGCGGCGAACTGCGTTTCAAGAACATCCGGCACTCGGAGCAGAAGCCGTATCCCCCGCAGACCCAGCGCGGGATTGTCGCCATCCGCACCCTGTTCGGCCAGCCCAAGCCTGCGCATACAGGCACGGCCCTTCTCGCCGCCCCAGTCCAGCACACGGATCGTGACCGGTCGGCCATCCATCGCCTGGACAATGGCGCGATAGGCCTCGGTCTGGCCATCTTCATCCGGCAGGTCCTCGCGTTCGCCGAACAGGAATTCACTGCGCAGCAAACCGATGCCCTTGGCGCCGTTGCGCATCAGCATCGGCAGTTCCGCCGGCAGTTCCAGATTGGCTGAAAGCTCAATGTCCTCACCACTCTGAAGCTGGGCCGGCAGACGTTTGAGTTGTCCGAAAGCCCGCTTTTCCTTGACTTCCCGCTGTGCCGCTTCCGTTGCCAGACGCAGCTCGGTTTCGTTGGGGGAGAGCGTGACGGTGCCAAGATGCCCGTCCACGACCACCATCTCGCCTTCCTGCACCTGCGCCATGAGGTTCGGCACGGCGAGGATGGCGGGAATGTCGAGAGCGCGCAGCAGGATCGCGGTGTGATCCGCGCCACCACCGCCCTGCGTGACCACAGCTGCAATCCGGGCCGGGTCGATCATCGCCACATCCGCCGGACGGAGCTGCTCGGCGACCAGAACCGAGCCCGGCGGCAGGCTGGAAAACGCCCGGTAGGAAATGCCGGTCAGGTTGCGCACCAGACGGCGGCCGATTTCCTCGAACTCACCCGCCAGTCGCAGATTGGCGTCGGCTTCCTGCGTGTTGTTTTCGCGCGCCACAGCCTGCGCCATGCGCGAGACCTGCAGTGCCAGTTCCTGCGTGACCTCCGAAACGGCCGCTTCGGCACACAGTCCCTCATCCGCAATGCGACCACGGACCTGTCGGACCAGCTGCGAAGGACCGAGCATCCGCTCATAGACCGTCAGAAGGGACGCGATTTCCTCGCGCCCTTCTTCCGGCAGTCCGACCAGCCGGTCCCGCATCTTCTCGATCTGATGGAAGGCCCGGGCAATGGCCTCGTCCAGACGGACATTTTCCGCTTCCGGCCCGATGGCGCTGTAGCGCTCGGTGATGTCGGGAAGGGGCAGTTCCTCAACCCGTCCCGCCGGTCCAAGCCCCAGACCGGGCGTAATGGCCTTGCCCTGGAGGAAAACTCCAGAGCGTGTGCTGCGGCGGGACGAACGGGGAGAGCGGCTGCGGGACGGTCTTGAGGACGGTTCAGTCACGCTCACCAAACCCGTCTGCGATCAGGGCTTCCAGAGCATCCAGCGCTTCGGCGGCCTGCGGCCCGTGGGCACGGAGTGTGACGGTCTGGCCCTCACCGGCACCCAGCATCATCAGTCCCATGATCGACAGGGCGGAGACGACATTGGAGCCATGGGCGATCGTGGTTTCAGCGTCAAAACGCTCGGCTGTGGTGACGATCTTGGCGGCGGGCCGGGCGTGTAGGCCCAGATGATTGACGATGGTGACGGTGCGGGGCGCAACGGTCGCGGAAGAAAGGGTCGTATCGCTCATTCAGTGAACTCAATTCAATGAACAGGCAGCGTACAGGCACGCGGCCCTCCATGGAGGCAGGGATCGGGAAGCTGTGACGCTACGGCGATGTACTTCCGCCCCGCCATTGTGGCCTTTTCCACGCAGCCTGCAAGATCCAGATCCCGCCGCGTTTTCGCCAGCTTGACCAGCATCGGCACATTCACGCCCGAGACGACCTCGACATGTCCCGGGTCCCGCAGGGACAGCGCCAGATTGGATGGCGAACTGCCGAAAATATCCGTCAGCAGCAGCACACCTTCGCCGGTATCGAGCCGATGGAGCAGGCGTTCGGCCGCGGGGCGCAGCATGGCGGGATCGTCGTCATCCGCCACCCCGACCACACCCACCTGTGCCTGCGGCCCCACGACATGGACCAGCGTTTCCAGCAGGACATCGCCAAGACGTCCATGCGTTACCAGCATCAGTCCGATCATACCGTTCTGTCCTGTGAGGAATCCTGGGGAGGTACGGCCCAGCGCCAGGACGCCAGACCCTTGCGGGCAAGTTCACGGTGCAGGACCATCATCGGTCCGACCGGCATTGTTTTCGGGAGGATGCGGGCCAGTTCTTCCACGATCGTCACCGAGCGGTGACGGCCACCGCTGCATCCGATGGCAATGGTCGCGTATTTCTTGCCTTCCGCGACGAAACGGGGAAGCACAAGCTCCAGCAGGCTCTGGATGTGGCCGAAAAACGCGGAATAAGCCGGGTCCGACTTCACGTACTGCACCACCGCCTCGTCCAGCCCGGTCATGGGCTGAAGGGCCGGATCATAATGGGGATTGCGCAGGAAACGTGCATCAAAAACCATGTCCGCCTCGCGCGGCAGACCTGACGGATAGGCAAAGGACATCAGCGCAACCGTCAGCCCTTCCCCGCCCGTGCTGCCAAAGCGCGTCTCGATCAGCTGGCGCAGTTCGGGAGATGGCAGGTCGGACGTGTCGATGACCAGATCCGCATTGGCTCGTAGCGGCGCCAGAAGAGCGGTTTCCTGTTCAATTCCGGGAAGAATGGTGCCGCTGGTGACCAGCGGATGGCGACGGCGCGTGGCGGTGAAACGACGAAGGAGGATTTCGGGCTCGGCCGTGGCGTAAAGAAGCTGGACAGAGCAGTCCGGCAGAAGTCGCAGACGTTCGAGCTCTTCCAGCACACGGGAGGCCTCGAACCCGCGACTGCGGACGTCGATCCCGATGGCCAGGTTCTGCCCGGCCCGTGAGGCGAGCGCCTGGATCAGGTTCAGGGGTGGGTTATCCACGACCTCATGACCCAGATCTTCCAGAACCCGCAATATGGATGATTTTCCCGCTCCGGACAGACCCGTTACGATCAGGATCCGGCGGGAACCATGACCATATTCGGATAAAGAGCCAGACTCGGGATGGTTCGCCGATGCCATGTGCCACACTCTAGCCGTTTTTCTTTTTGTGCGGAACTATTTCGCACCTTCACGTTTCCGCAACATTTTCGCCTGCTCCGGCGACCCAGTCATAAACCCCGCAGCAGGCCTTCACCGCTGCCCTGATCCGCGCCACCGTTCCCGGAAAACCGGGCTCCAGACGCAGCATGACCGCTCCCGTCCAGGGGTCCCGGCACGGCTCGGGCAGACGAGGCTGTCCCTCCCCCAGATAGACCCGCAAACGGACCCTCGCATTTATGACAAAAGGTGTCCGGAGAATCCCGACCCCCCGGACCTCGATCAGTCCGGCAAGCCGTTCAGGGGCCGAAGCAATAGTGCCATCCAGCACCACCCGGTCATCCGCCACGAGATCAAACCCCGCATCCATCAGCCGCAGCGCCAATTCCGATTTCCCCGAACCCGAAGGACCGGAAATCAGGACGCCTTCCCCGTTCCACGCCACACAGGACGCATGGACCGAACCTTCAGGCGGAGCGGACAGGACGGACATGACGGATTGCGACCTCCACGGGAGCGGACTAAGACCTTGGGTCGGACAGGGGCATGACGGACCTCTGGCATGGATCAGGACTACGAACCACTATGGGCGCATCCTCCCCACACCAAAGCGTCACCGTACATGGAGACGAAGTCACCTGCACTGATTTCAGCGGATTCAGCCCGGACGGGGAACGTCCCGGCCGGCTGTCGGATGAATGTCAGGCCGCTCTCTCCGCCATTTCACTGGCTCTCGCCGATCACGGCCTGACCCTTGACCATACCCGGCACATCGCCGCCATGATCCGGGAAGGCCAGACTTTCAGCCAGTGTCAGGCCGCCCTGAACGAGGCGCTGGCGGCGGCAAGACCTGCTCTGACCCTGCGGATCGTGCAACGATTCCCCCTCCCCGAACAGCGCATCGCCCTGAGCCTGACCGCCACACCACACGAATAATCGGCATTATCCGCCATTCTATGGTCTGAAGTGCCATTTTTCTCAGAAAAATGGTTTCAGGACGGTTTTGAAACAGTTTTCCAGACCGGAAATTCAGAACTGGCACGCTTCCTGCATTGAAGATTTCCAGACGCCAGAAGCGTCGGATTTTTCTTCAGGAGCTTTGTGCCATGACCCGTTTTTCCACCCTGCTGATCTGCACCCTATCCGCCGCCAGTGTTGTCCTGCCGCTCCAGGCAGCTCAGGGCCGCCCTGCTGACCTGGGCACAGCCAGCACTGAAATCGACCTCTCATCGCTGAATCTGAATTCCGCACAGGACTGGGACACGGCCACGAAAAAGATCCGTCAGGCCTCCCACGCTGTCTGTCAGCAGCTTCAGGATGAGAGCTGGCTGTTCATGAATGATGTGACTGACTGCGAGCAGGATGCCGCCTCCAACGCCCGCGACAGCCTGTACGACCTGCGGGACCAGCAAACCCGGCGCCGGAACGGACATGTGCTTCTCGCCCTTTCCGCCCGGAAGTAATGGCTATGTCCCGACATCTTCTGCCGGTGCTGGTCCTTGCGCTGCCTTTTGCTGCAACGCTCGGACCGGGCGTGATCGACGGGCTGGAATCCGGGCCGGCCATCACCGTTCAGGTGCCGGAGCGGATTCCGGCGTCAGGGCGCGCGCGGGAGCCGCACCACGAAACAGGCCCCGCGGATCGCCCCGGACGCATCCATCCGGTTCTCGGCGAACAGACTGCCACGCAGGGCGTGAATGATCTGCCGGCTGATCGCGAGGCCGAGTCCGGAATGCTGGCCGAAGTTCTCGGTCTGGGGCCGCTCTGAATAGAAACGGTCAAAAATGCTATCGAGCTTACCGGGCGGAATGCCGGGGCCCTGATCGGTGATGGTGATTTCAACAACACTGCCGGTTCCGGGGCCTTCCCCGGCAATGTCGCGCGCGCTGGCATGCAGGGCGATAATCCCCTTTGGCGGCGAAAACGACACCGCATTGCCGATCAGATTGCGCAGGACCTGCACCAGCCGGTCTTCCACGGCTAGCGCCTTCAGCGGCGGGTCCTGATCACGAACGTCGAGCCGCAGGACAGGATCGTTCTCACGGCGCGTCGTCTGATGCATTTCCGCCAGAATGGACAGAAGGGCCACGACCGAGACAGGTTCGGGGCGCACGCGGGAGAGTTCCGCATCGATGCGGCTGGCATCGGAAATATCCGTAATCAGACGGTCGAGCCGTTTGACGTCGCTGTTGATGATGCCGAGGAGCCGTTCGCGCCGTTCGGCGATCTGGATGCGCGGCAGGGTCTCGATCGCCGAGCGGATGGAGGAGAGCGGGTTCTTGATCTCGTGGCTGACATCGGCAGCGAAGCGTTCGATGTCGTCCATCCGCGCCCAGAGCGCGAGCGCACTGCCCCGGAGCGAGCGGGCCAGAACGCCGATTTCGTCACGCCGGGCCAGAAGCCGCTCGGGCACGAGATCCTTGCGGCCATCCGTCTCGCGCATGTCGTTGGACGCGCGGGCCAGCGTCAGCAACGGGCGGGCAATCGTGAGCGACAGATACCAGGACAGCAGCACCGTCACGACCAGCGCTGCCAGCACCAGCGACAGGATCGAGGAGCGGACGGCAAAAAGCGTGCGGTCCACTTCCGGCGCATGACGGGTGAGCTGGATTTCGCCGACCGTGACACCATCGCGCACGACAGGCTCCACGACCGTTACGACAAGCTGATGATCCTTGGTGCGCCGAATGAAAGGCGGGAGTTCGGCCTGCGAATGGAGCGGCTGGGCGTCATGCGGGCCGTCCATGGCGGTATCGTTGGTGTCGAGCGTCACTTCTTCGCTGGAGGTCAGCGGCAGGAGCGACAGCAGCCAGTCATAGAAGCTTTCGAGGATATTGTTCCGGGGCGGCTGCCAGGACCCGCCATCGACCGCATCGGGCGCCGAGTGATCCTGTTTGCGCCGTGAAGCCGTGCGGCTGTCCACGACGAGTTTGCCATCCGGATCGAACAGCAAAGCGTGCGCGTTGGGACTTGGCTCGGTCAGGCTGGCCAGAAGCGGCCGGGCTTGGGCGACATCCAGTTCCAGATTTCCACCGGGCGCCGGATGGCCAGGCGCATGGGCCGCAACCCGGACTGCGGACTGGCCGAGCGCACCCGCATAGATATGGGCCTGCTCGCGCAGGGCGTTGACGTCGGTTTCCAGCAGACCGTTCTGGAACTGGTCCAGAAACAGCAGTGTGACGGCCAGAAGCGCGAGCGGCAGGGCGTTGAGCAGCAGGATCCGCACCAGAAGCGGCGAAGCCAGACGCCGGCGGGAGAAAGAAATCTCCGACAGGGGGCGCGGCTTCAGGCGGTTCAGAACCCGCGCCCAGAGGATCCGAAGCGACTCGACAAACCCCGTCCCTAGGCGGGGACGGGCCGATTCGGCCCGACGACGGTCGCGCCCCTGTTCGAGCCGGTCGGCATCGAGCATGTGACCCGTGGGGAAAGAACCGGAATCGTCATCCACGCGCGTTTACTCGTCCCGGTAACGGTAACCGATGCCGTAAAGCGTCTCGATCTGGTTGAACTCGTCATCCACCTGACGGAACTTCTTGCGGACGCGCTTGATGTGACTGTCGATCGTGCGGTCATCGACATAAATGTTGTCGCCATAGGCCGCATCAATGAGCTGATCGCGCGACTTCACCATGCCCGGACGCAGGGCAAGCGCCTTGACCAGCAGGAACTCCGTGACCGTCAGCGCAATGTCCTGACCGTCCCACAGGCACTGGTGACGCGTCTCGTCCAGCGAGAGTTTGCCGCGCACGATGGCGGAGCCGACAGCCGCCGCACCCGTGGCCTCGGCCCGGCTGGCATCCTGACGGCGCAGCAGGGCGCGGATACGCTCGATCAGCAGGCGCTGGGAGAACGGCTTGGTGATGTAGTCATCTGCTCCAAGGCGCAGGCCCATGAGTTGGTCCAGTTCTTCGTCCTTGGAGGTCAGGAAGATCACCGGCAGATTCGAGCGCGCGCGCAGGCGCTGGAGCAGTTCCATGCCATCCATGCGCGGCATCTTCACATCCAGCACCGCGAGGCTGACGGGACGCGAGGTGATGCCCTGAAGCGCGCTTTCGCCATCGGTATAGGTGTGGACGGTAAATCCTTCGGCTTCGAGCGTCATCTGGACGGAGGCGAGGATGTTCCGGTCGTCATCCACCAGCGCGATGATTGGCGCGGCGGAGGCGGCGGACGGCGGCTGCGAAGCCGGCGCGGGCGGCGCGTAGGGGGTTCGGGGCGTCTCCATGAGGGGTCCGTCTGCTGAAAACTGTTGCGGCTTTTTACCTATAACCCATGATCCATGATGGCGGAAAATAGGCTTTTCAATGACATGATGCGTCGCTATGCGACCGCGCAACCCTTGTCTTTGAGACAATCAGCGTTATCTCCTGAAGAAGTACGGGGCCGCATGATGGCCCGTCCCATAGAAGAAGGTCGTGACATGACAGACCACAACGCATCGCCGGAAACGGCCCACGACGTGCCTGAACAGGGCGTCGAGACCTCCGGCCATGAGACTCCGGGTATGAACGAGACCGGCGGTGAAACGCTGGAAGAAACCACGCCGGAAGCCCGGATCGAGGCGCTTGAAGCCGAAGTTGCTGAACTGAAGGACCGCTGGGTCCGTTCCGAAGCCGAAAGCCAGAACATCCGCGCCCGCGCCAAGCGCGACATCGAGGATGCGCGTCAGTACGCCATCCAGAAATTCGCCCGTGACGTGGTCGAGGCTGCCGAGAACCTGCAGCGCGGCCTGGCGTCCCTGCCGCCGAAGACCGAAGGTGAGGACACGCTCATCACCAAGCTGCGCGAAGGGATCGAGGGGACGGAGCGCTCCTTCCTCAACATCCTCGAACGCCACGGCATCACCTGCGAAGACCCGACCGGCAAGCCGTTCGACGCCAATCTGCATCAGGCAATGGCGGAACAGCCGTCCGACCAGCATCCGTCGGGTCATGTCATGCAGTCCTGGACGCCGGCCTGGCTGCTCAAGGGCCGCCTGCTGAAGCCGGCCATGGTCGTGGTCGCCAAGGGTGGCGCACAGGCTGCACCGCAGGGCGTCGACAAGACGGCCTGACGTGACCCTGGCATAAGGGCCGAAATCCCACGTCCGGGATTTCTTTGCGGAACGGCAACCGGGAATGGTTGGCGTTCCGCAACACCCTGCTAAAGTCGGCTCATGAGTCGCATTCTTGTCATAAAGCTCGGCGCCCTGGGCGATTTCGTTCAGGCATTTGGAGCTTTCGCGTCCATCCGGGCCGCTTTTCCCCACGCCACACTGACCCTCCTGACCACAGCGCCTTTCGTGGATCTGGCCCTCGCCGCGCCGTGGTTCGACGAAATCCTCACGGATGACCGCCCGTCACTGGCCAACCTGCCGGGACTATGGACGCTGTCAAAAAAACTCCGCGGCTACGACCGGGTCTTCGATCTTCAGACCTCCGGCCGCTCGAAAACCTATTTCCGCCTTGCAGGCCGACCTGAGCACTGGTCCGGCATCTCGGATGGCTGCTGCCATCCGCACGGCAACCCGTCGCGCAATGACATGCACACGCTGGCCCGTCTGGACGATCAGCTTCATGACGCCGGCGTCACACCCCTGTCCCGCAGCGTTCCGCACTGGCTTGAAGGGCATGGACCTGAAATTGCAGCACCCTATGCTGTTTTGGTGCCGGGTGCAGCGTTCCACCGCCCGCAGAAACGCTGGCCTACATCACGCTTCGCCGAGATCGCCAATGCCCTCGTGGCCAAAGGCATCCGCCCGGTCATCGTGGGAACACAGGGCGAGGTGCCACTGGCTCAGGACATCCTGCGCCTCTGCCCCACCGCTCTTGATCTGACGGGTCAGACTACGCTGCTGGAACTGGCTGGTGTGCTGGACCGGGCGGAAATCGTGATCGGGAACGACACCGGGCCGATGCATCTGGCCGCCGCGATGGACACGCCCTGCATCACGCTCTTCGGTCCTGACAGCGACCCGCGCCTCACTGCGCCCCTTACGCCCACGGGCGGACGGACGGACCTGATCGTGGTGCCCGATCTGGCAATGCTGCCAACATCCAGGGTTCTGACCTGCATGGAAGAGATGCTCTCCCGATGACCCGGGTCCGCTGTGTCATGATGCAGAAGAACGAGGCGACGCTGCTGGAGCCATGGATCCTGTGGCACGCGGCAATTTTCGGCTTCTCCAATCTGACAATCATCGACAATGGCTCGACCGATCCGGCCGTTCTGGACATTCAGACGCGGTATGAAGGCCAAGGGGTGCGGATCGTCCGGGATCATGCATCCCCCACGGATTTTCTGCACAAGGGAGACGTCATTGCCGGGATCATCCGGCAGTGGGACGCGGAGGATGCCTGCGATTTTGCCGTCCCACTGGACTGCGACGAGTTCCTGACGGTCTTTCTGGATCAGCTTTCGCTCGATCCGGAGGTCATCCGGCGGCAGTTCGATTATCTGGTGCAGGAAAACGCCACCTTCATTACGGACCGGCTGCTTTTGAATGTTCCGCTGGCACCCGATTACTACAGACCCCAGATCGTGCGGCGCGGTCTGTTCCGGGCGCACACGATCGTCAGTCTGGACCGCGGATTTCATAACCCGCAGAGCATTTATCCCGAGCGTTACGTGCGCACACCGTTCGTACATCTGCATCTGCACAACCGGCCGGATTATGAAGAAATCCGCCGGTTTGCCCGGCAGAAGCTGGATGCGGCCAAGACGGGTTCCCCACTGGAACACCCTAAAGACGGCACGCATCTGCATTACTATTTCAATGCCAGCCGCGAGGATTTTCTCGCCGGCTACAGGCTGGCACCGGATATCTATGCGCCGATGATTGCGCAGCGCCTGCGGGATCTGGGTGTCGATCCGGATATCCTTCTGGGCACAGGCGACAACGTTCCGCATCCGCCCCTCAGCATCCCGTCCGGCTTTGTCGCGCACCGGGCGCTGGAGGACGGGCAGCAGCATGAATACCGGGTGTTCGACCCTGTTTTCTATGCCCAGAACAACCCGGATGTGGCGCAGGATGCCTATTACGGGATCTGGCCGCTCATCCATTATCTGACCTGCGGATGGGATGAAGGCCGGCAGTCCGATCCCGGCAATGTCCCGCCACTCGTGCTTCAGATGGACAAAGCGACCTGAAAACGGACTGTCTGTCCGTCTGGGGGTTGCAGCGCGGCGGGGATTGAGGCCATTTACCGGTTCGTTTTTCGGCAGAGCGATCTGCCGTCCCCACTCGCACAGGAGCGATCTCCATGCCCGCCATCACACTCCCCGACGGAAGCGTCCGCACATTCGACGGGACGGTGACGGGCACGACGATCGCGGCCTCCATCGGGCCGGGCCTCGCCAAGGCTGCTCTGGCCATGGAAGTGGATGGCAAGCCCGTCGATATCGGCACCGAAATCAGTAGCGATGCGTCCGTAAAGTTCATTACCCGCAAGGATGAGGACGCGCTGGAAATGATCCGCCATGACGCGGCGCATGTTCTGGCCGAGGCCGTGCAGTCCCTGTGGCCTGAAACACAGGTCACGATTGGACCGAGCATCAAGGACGGCTTCTATTACGATTTCTCCCGCGAGAAGCCGTTCACCCCGGAAGACTTTCCGGCCATTGAAGCCAAAATGCGCGAGATCGTGGCGGCCAATACGCCGTTCGTCCGCGAAGTCTGGGACCGTGACGACGCCATCCGTTTCTTTGAAGAAAAGGGCGAGGACTTCAAGGCGCAGCTGATCCAGGACCTGCCGGAAGACGAGCAGATCTCGATCTACCGTCAGGGCGAATGGCTCGATCTGTGCCGCGGCCCGCATCTGCGCACGACCGGCGATGTCGGCACGGCCTTCAAGCTGATGCGCGTGGCCGGCGCCTATTGGCGCGGCGACCACCGCAACCCCATGCTGACCCGCATTTATGGCACCGCCTGGCGCGACAAGAAGGAGCTGGACGCCCATCTCCTGCGCCTTGAGGAAGCCGAAAAGCGCGACCATCGCCGCATCGGGCGCGAGATGGACCTCTTCCACATCCAGGAAGAAGCCGTCGGACAGATCTTCTGGCACCGCAAGGGCTGGCGCCTTTACACGGTCCTGCAGGACTACATGCGTCGTGCGCAGGAGCGGAACAACTACGAGGAAGTCCGCACTCCGCAGCTCGTGGACCGTGCACTATGGGAAGCTTCGGGCCACTGGGACAAGTATCGCGAGAACATGTTCGTCGCGACCGTCGAGGACGAGGACAAGACTCTCGCGCTGAAGCCGATGAACTGCCCGTGTCACGTGCAGATCTTCCGCCACGGCCTGCGCTCCTATCGTGAGCTGCCGCTGCGGATGGCGGAATTCGGCGCGTGTCACCGTTACGAGCCGTCGGGCGCACTGCATGGCATCATGCGCGTGCGTGGCTTTACGCAGGACGATGCCCATATCTTCTGCACGGACGACCAGATCGCGGATGAAACCGCGAAGTTCGTGAAGATGCTGGCGGAGGTCTATTCCGATCTTGGATTCGACACCTTCCGCGTGAAGTTCTCCGACCGTCCGGAAACGCGTGCGGGCTCGGACGAGGTTTGGGATCGGGCGGAAGGCTCGCTCAAGAAGGCCTGTGAAATCGCGGGCGTCGAGTACGAGTACAATCCGGGCGAAGGCGCGTTCTACGGCCCGAAGCTGGAATTCGTGCTGACCGATGCTATCGGCCGTGACTGGCAATGCGGCACGCTTCAGGTGGATTACGTTCTGCCGGAGCGTCTGGATGCGTCTTACATCGGCGAGGACAGCAACCGTCACCGCCCGGTCATGCTGCATCGCGCGATTCTTGGCAGTTTTGAGCGCTTCATCGGCATCCTGATCGAGCAGTACGCTGGCAAGTTCCCGCTCTGGCTGGCACCCACACAGGTTGTTGTGGCGTCCATCGTCTCCGACGCCGCCGACTACGCCAACGAAGTCGCGGCAACGCTCAAGGCCGCGGGACTCCAGGTCGAGACCGACACCCGCAGCGACAAGATCAACGCCAAGATCCGCGAACACAGCCTGGCGCGCGTTCCGGTCATCCTGGTCGTGGGTCGCCGCGAAGCCGAAGAGCGCAAGGTTGCCATGCGCCGTCTGGGCGGCGCGGCACAGGAGATCCTGTCGCTCGACGACGCCGTTGCAGCGCTTGCGAAAGAGGCTCAGGCCCCCGACATCGCGCGCTTTGCAAAGGATTGAACGTAATCCCCTTGCACCGGGCGTAAGGCAGGACTATGTGCAGAAAGAACGGGATCGGAAATGGCCGTATCCCGCCTTTCTTCGTGAAGGCGGATGCCGGTGACCGGGCCCGAGAGAAACTGATGACAGGAGCTGACCATAGCTAGACCGCCGATGCAGGCCGCGCCCACCCGTGAAGGACCGCGCGTCAACGAGGAAATCCGTGTTCCGCAGGTTCGTCTGATTGACGAAGAAGGCGAAATGCAGGGTGTCATGACGACCCGCGACGCCCTGATGCGCGCGTTTTCGGTGGGTCTCGACCTTCTGGAAATCAGCCCGACCGCTGTTCCTCCTGTCGTGAAGATTCTCGACTACGGCAAGTTCAAGTATGAGCAGCAGAAGAAGAAGAACGAAGCCCGCAAGAAGCAGAAGGTCATTGAGATCAAGGAAGTGAAGGTTCGTCCCGGTACGGGCGAGCACGACTTCCAGACGAAGCTCAAGGCCATTCACAGCTTTCTTGACGAGGGCGACAAGGTCAAGATTTCCCTGCGCTTCAAAGGCCGCGAAATGGCCCATCAGGAGCTCGGCATCAAGATGCTTGAGCGTATCCGCCAAGAAGTCGAGGAAAAGGCGAAGGTGGAGCAGATGCCCCGTCTTGAAAACCGCCAGATGCTGATGGTGATCGCACCCCGCTAAGGGGCGCTTTCAGCCCGCACATGAAAAACCGGCCGCCCTTTCGGGATCGGCCGGTTTTTTTATGTCTTGTCCGTCAGGCGGCCTCGGCTTCGAGATTCGTCCGATAGAGCGCGACGAACTGCCGCAGCATTCCTGCGATCTCGGCGACCGGACTTTCCCAGTCCCCCGAGCGGGGCTGGCGGAAGATCCGCATGCTCGGATACCAGGGCGTCGTCGTGGCGGTTTCACCCCAGCGCCAGCACGCATCGCTGCGTGAGATCATCCAGACCGGCAGACCGAGCCCGCCAGCCAGATGCACGATGGATGTATCAACACTGATCAGCAGGTCCACACCGTAAAGCCGGGCCGCCGTATCGGCGAAATCCGTGATTCCGTCCGTTACGTCGATCACAGGAAGGCCTGTTTCAGCAATCTGGTTTTTGGGCACGCCAAGCTGGAAACTGACGAAACGGATGCCGTCTACCTCTGTCAGGGGGGCGAGTTTCTCCAGAGGGACGCTCCGCCGGCGATCAATCTGTGTGGCGACAGGATCATGTGACCGTGGATCGCCGTTCCAGACGAGCCCGACAATCAGATCGGGCCGCTCCGTGTTTTCTGGCA
The DNA here is from genome assembly GCF_046058915.1 of Gluconobacter roseus. Classification (GTDB taxonomy): domain Bacteria; phylum Pseudomonadota; class Alphaproteobacteria; order Acetobacterales; family Acetobacteraceae; genus Gluconobacter; species Gluconobacter roseus_A. The sequence goes on along the minus strand of NZ_CP175538.1, from coordinate 1,997,778 downwards.
GGCTCTGGCGAAGTGCCCCCCCTTCCCTGACCTGCTCTTCGACGGGAACGGACAGGTACGGACAGCCGGGCGCTGTGGATGGTGTCATCTTCAGGCGGAATGGCAGACCAACCATCGGGCAGTGCAGGTCCAGATGCAGCGCGGGATCGAGCACCGAGACGATCTGATCGATCCCTTCCACCCGTTCCAGAAGTCTGACCAGCGGGATGGGCACCTGAACCACGACCGTGGCGCCGCGCGCCTTGAGCAGGGGCACGAATCGGATGAACTGGAGTGTGTCGCCGTAGCCCTGTTCGTGATGGACCAGAATTGTCTTGCCGCTCAGATCTTCCCCTTCCCATTGCGGGACAGTGAGGTCTGTGCGCGGGATTTGGCAGCAGCGCCAGCGCCATTCATATTCCCGCCATCCGGCATCGAAATTGCCGGTTTTCAGCAGACTGACCGCGCGCCCGAAACGACAGACGCCGTTTTCGGGATCCAGCGCGATGGTCCTGTCATAATACGGCAGCGACTCCTCGCTTCGGTTAAGGCACTGCAGGGCATGCGCGATATTGTTGATGGCCGGGACATGATCGGGACAAAGCGCATTACCCGCCACGGCGTTCTCAAGGGCGTCTTCAAAGAGACCCTTGCGGGCCTGAACCAGACTGAGATCCACGTAATAGGGGGCTTCTGAAGGCTTCTGCTGGATCGCGACTTTCAGCGCCCGTTCAGCACCGTCCAGATCGCCGGCTTCCAGACAGACAATCCCCAGACGATGCCAGATTCTCGGGGCCTGTACATTCAGGTGCAGGCTCTTGAGATAGAAGCTCCGCGCCTGCGGCCAGTCTTTGAAGCGTTCGTAAAGACAGCCTGCCAGAAACGTGGAATGGGGATCCTGAGGCAGGGTCTGGATGCCTTCATGCAGCTTTTCGAGCGCAGACGGGATATCGCCTGCGTCACCAAGAGCGAGAATGTCCTGCGCCAGCAAACGGAAAGAGTTGGGCATGAAGGCTCCTTTTTTTCCGTCGTAGCGGACGCCTCCTAAGAAACCCTTAAAATCCTCCGTTTTCCTGTCCTGCTGTGCGGTTCAGCCTTCCAGTTTGCGGGTCAGGCGCTGCAGCAGCGGTCGGATGTGCAGAAATTTTCCGTATCCCCATTCCAGAACGGCCAGAATGACCGGATTCCGGGCTGCAAGACCCAGAGGACGCAATAGGGGAATGGCCCGCCACATGGCGGCGAAGGCAGCGGCACCCTCATAAAGATGCCCGTGTCCCTCGGCGTGGAACCGGGCCAGCAGGCTGGCGCGGTCCAGCGGGCAACCCTGGGCCGACTCCAGATTGATGAAGCGGATGGCACCACGCCGGTCCAGCCGTTTCATCAGCGCGATCTCGCGCCGGCAGAGCGGACAGCCGCCGTCGAACCAGACTGTTACCATGTCCCGCAATGCTCCGACGGAGAGCGGATCATGGCGACAGTTCTGCCTGCACGGAGACATTCACGCGTAGGGTCTGTTCATCCGGGCTGCGCTGCGGCGGTGCGGAATCGGCCATGCGGGCCGCCATGAGCATCACGGGACGGGGTCCCGGTTCCTGATAGGAAATGCGGACTTCCTTCAGGCGCGCAAGGCGCAGGCCAAGGGTCTGTGCGCTCTGTTCGGCCTGCGGGCGAACCTTTTTGAGGGCTTCCGTCCGGGCTTCCTGCAAAAGCCTGTTCCGGGTGGCGTCGTCGAGCGACCAGTCTAGCCCTTCCAGCATCAGGGACTGCGACTGAAGCTGCCCTGCCAGACCGAGAAGCCGCACGGAATCCTGTCCGCTGAGTTCAAGCTCCTGCCGGGCCGTCCAGCTTTTGGGGCCATGTTCGGGCGTATTTTCGTAAATGGAGTATCCGCCCGCCTTCGCCACGATTCCTTCCTGACCACCCGCCAGCTTCATCGCCGCAGCCATCCGGGTGTTCACGTCCTTCTGGGCCGCCGCGGCAGACGGGCTGTCGGACCGGACGGAAAGGCGGACTGTCAGTTCCGTTGGGACCGCATGGGCGGTGCCCATGACGCTGAAATCGAGCTGGGTGGTGTTCTGCTGCATATCGGCTGCCTGTGCAGTGGAAAATACGCCTGTTCCGGACAGGGCGATGGGAGAGAAGGCCAGAGCAGTCGCCAGAAATGGAACAGGCCGAGGCAGGGAAAAACGGATCATCAGGTCTCCTGAGGAGAGGTGTCTTGAGGACGTCCGAAATGCCGTCAGCGCGGTTCCGGAGCGTGTTTCAGCAGGACCAACGCCCGGCGCAAGCGTTCGATCCCCGCCCGGACATGACCCTGCGTACAGAGAAGATCGCCCTGCGCGCGCAGGTGACGGGCATCTTCCATGGTTCCCAGCGGAATGGCTGCGGGAGGAGCGGCCAGCCGGGCGTCCACATTTTTGCGCAGGCGGGCGCAGTATTCCGCGTTCTCGGATGTCACTGAAATGGCGTCATCCGAACGTCCCGACGGCTGGTGCTGAACTGGACGCAGGACCGGTGACGCAGCCAGACAGCCGAGCAGACAGAAAGCCGGTAGAACGGTCGGTGAAGGAAGGAAGACGCGCATCACGGCGTGTGTAACCTATTCCAGCTAAGCGCAGGGTGGGGCGTGAATGAAACTTCCGTCATCCCTTTTTTGACACGGCAGACACGACCGGAAGCAGAAGGGTCGCAGACAGGCCCGGTTGTCCGGCTTTCAGTTCCAGTGCGCCGCCATGTAGGCTCATCACGGCTTGCACCAGCGAAAGCCCCAGCCCGGCACCCGGCGTGTTTCGGGCAGTTTCCGCACGGAAGAAGCGTTCTGAAGCGCGGCCGAGATCGTCTTCGCTCATCCCCGGCCCCTGATCTGCAACCGTAATCGCCAGACGATCGCCGCGCATCTCCACCGAAAGGGTAATGGTGGTGTCAAGCGGGGCGAACTTGATGGCGTTATCCAGCAGATTGGCCACGGCCTGTTGCAGCAGGTGCGGATCGCCATTGACCGGCTGGACCGGCCCTGCCCTGAAGACCAGACGCAGGCCCGCATCCTCGACAGAGGCCTCGTAGAGTTCGCTCAGCCCTTCCAGCAACGGGCGCAGGTCCAGAACCGTGAAGGCGGCCCGTCTGGCCCCAGCTTCAAGCTGTGCAATTCTCAGCAGAGCCTCGAAAATCGACGTGACCCGGTCGAGATCCATGACTGCGCGGTCGATGGCGGCGTGAAGCTCCTCGGCAGAGGTGGCAGTACGGTTGGCGTCCTCAAGGCGCGCGCGGGCGCGGGCGATTGGAGTGCGCAGATCATGGGCGATGGCGTTGGAGACCTGTTTGACGCCATCCATCAGGCGGTTGATCCGCTCGAGCATGGTGTTGACGGTCTGTCCGACCAGATCTGTCTCGTTACCGGTCAGTGGAATGCGCTGGCTCAGATCGCCCTGCGCCACGGCCGCCGTAGTGCGGGCGATGGAGCGGACGACCTGCCGGAAGATCCGCCGAATCGCCAGCGCGCCACCGGCTGCCAGCAATGTCACCATGATCCAGGACCAGATCAGCGTATCGGTCAGAACGTGCCGGACAAGCTGTCGCCCGCGGACATCGCGCCCGACGATCATCCGGAAGCCATGCGTCAGGGGATAGGCGTGCATCTTGGCATTGGTGCGAAAACCGTCGCGCTTGATCGCCAGTTCGTAAAACGTATCCAGCCGGGTGATGACAACAGGCCAGCCCGGCAGGTTTCCGGCATATTTCCGTCCGTCCGGGCCAACCAGAAGATACAGTTCGTCGTCATCGACGTTCTGGTCCAGCCGGTCCTGGATGGCGAGGCTGAGCGCGGTGGGACCACCCTGCGCCCAGCGATGGGACAGGTCGGCGGCATCGACCTGCACCGCGGCCTCAACCTGATGGTCAAGCTGGCCGGTCGTGTTCCACCAGATGAAGGACAGGAACGCCCCGGCCGAAATCACGAAGACGAGGCCGTAAGCCAGCGCGAAGTTCAGACCGGCCGAGCGGATCGGCCAGCGCAGGCGCCGCTTCAGGACCAAGCCGAAACAGCGGACCTTGCGCCGCAGCATCAACAATCAGTCCGCCCGCAGGATATAGCCGGCATTGCGGATCGTATGGATCATGGGCTTGTCGAACGGCTTGTCCACCTTCTGGCGCAGGCGCGAGACATGCACGTCGATCACGTTGGTCTGCGGGTCGAAATGATAATCCCACACGCGCTCGAGCAGCATGGTGCGGGTCACGACCTGCCCGGCATGGCGGATCAGGAACTCCAGCAGACGGAACTCGCGCGGCTGAAGGTCGATCTTCTCGCCGCCGCGTTTGACGGTACGGGACAGCAGATCCATTTCCAGATCGCCAACCACAAGCCGCGTCTGCGGTGCGCTTTCCGGACGGCCACGACGGCCCAGCGCCTCGACACGCGCCAGAAGCTCGGAAAAGGCGAAGGGCTTGGTCATGTAGTCGTCGCCGCCGGCCTTGAGGCCGGCCACGCGCTCGTCCACATCCGCCAGCGCCGAGAGCAGCAGGACCGGCGTTGCGTTCTTCTGCCCGCGCAGGGTTTCCAGAATCCGCAGACCGTCGATGCCGCCAGGCAGCATCCGGTCCAGGATCACGACGTCATAATTCTCGCTGACGGCCAGAAACAGGCCGTCCTTGCCATTATCCGCCTCATCAACGACGTGCCCGGCCTCCCGCAGACCCTTGAGCACGAAAGCACGGACAGTCGGATCGTCTTCGACCAGCAGAATACGCATCGTTGTCTTTCTTCCTTCCGAACGCAGTCTTGCCGTTCCCATGCGGAAGAATACCGGCTTGTCCGGAGCCGTCAAAGGCGGTTGTTACAGAAAAACTCCGCCTAGCGCGGGATGGCGTTGTCAAAATCGTCCTGCTGGGCATCACGCAGGGACGACGCGCTGATCGGTCCCCATGAGAACGGGGACGCTTCCGACGGTCCATCCCGGTAGCCGCTGCGATCATGTGACGGGGGAACGGCGCTGCATCCGGCAAGAGCACCCAGCAGAAAGACACCACACAGTCCCAAGCGGATTTTTCTGCCGGATAGCGGCTCAGTCATCGGCATCGCGGGGACGCGCGCCGATATGGATGGGCAGCGTGAGGGACTGTTTGCCCCGCTGGATCCGAAATGTCAGAACCACGCCCGGACGGGCCGCCGCAATACTCCGCAGCAACATGCGCGCGCTGGTGACGGGCACATTATCAACCTGTGTGACGATATCACCGCGCCGCAGACCGCCCTTCTGGGCCGGACCACCGTTATCGACGCCGGCGATACCGATGGCCGTATCGCTGTCATCGAGCGTAATGCCGAGCCAGCCATGCTCGGCATGGCCGGTCGCCTCGATTTCCGCGACGATGGGCGCCACGATTTCGGACGGGATACCAAACCCGATTCCGACCGAACCGCCTGCGGGCGTTACGATGGCGGCGTTCACGGCCACGACCTGTCCACGCATGTTGAAGGCCGGTCCGCCTGAATTTCCGGGATTGATCGGAGCGTCGAGCTGGATGAAATCATCGAGCGAGCCGATCCCCAGATCGCGCCCGACTGCTGAGACGATGCCCGCCGTGACGGACGATCCAAACCCGAACGGATTGCCCGCGACAAGAATCCAGTCCCCGATATCGGTCTGCTGACTGTCGCCCCAGGTGACATGCGGGAGTGGCTCGGGGCTGTCGACCTTGATGACGGCGATATCTGTCAGCGGATCGGCACCCAGCAGACGCGCCGGCATTTCATGCCCGTTGGACAGCGAGACGACCACCTTGTCCGCCCCGCCCACGACATGGCGGTTGGTCACGATGATGCCGGACGGATCGACGATGAAGCCCGATCCAGCGCCGACCATTTCTTCCTGCTGGCGCTTCATGCGGTCCCGGTAGCGCTTTTCCAGCGGGGTTCCGCGAATCTGGGGCGGGATATGGTCATGCCCGTCCGGGCTGTTCTGCGTGATGGCGATGTTGACGACAGCCGGGATCACCTGCCGCACCAGCGGGGCGAAACTCAGCGGGCCGTATTTGACCAGAAGCGGCGGCAAAGCCGGCGCAGGTGCGGGGACGACGGCAGGCTGTGTGGGGATGCCCTGCGCGTCCGTGTTTTCGCCCGCGACCGTGCGATCGGGGATGATCGTCGGGAGCATTTTCGGCGCTGGGGCCTGCATGACCAGCGGTTTTTGCGGCTGTTCCGCAGGATGCGGGACCGGCTGCGCAGTATTCCCATGGCCGCGCAAAGCCAGCATCAGCCCCACCGTCACGACAGTGGCTGTTCCGGCACCGATCGCAGCAGCCTGCAGGGCGCGGTTCATGGGAAACAGGACAAGAACATCGTCATAGCCATGCTGCTAACACAGAATTGTTCCACATCCTAAGATCATGGCAAAGATCGCGTCGAATCAACGCCTCGGGCGCGGTTTCGGGGGCTCGGCGGTCGCGGGATCCTCGGGCCAGTCGTGTCGGGGATAGCGCCCGCGCATGTCCCGGCGCATGTCGGCCCAGCTTCCTTTCCAGAATCCCGTCAGATCGGCCGTGATCGCCTGCGGACGTCCCGCCGGGGAGAGCAGCGCGCATTGCAGGGCAAGCTGCCCGTCCGCAAGCTGCGGCGTCTGGGCCGTGCCGTAAAAGGCCTGCGCGCGGGCGGAAACCGTGGGGACCGCACCGGTATAGTCGATATCGTGCGTGCTGGCCTTCAGCGTCAGGCGCGGCGGGAGCTTGTGGTCCAGTGCGGCGAGATCGGTATAATCCAGACGGGCGCGGAGAATGGATAACAGATCCAGCGCCTTGACCTGCGACAGGCGGTCACACCCGGCAAGATAGGGCTCCAGCCAGTCGAGCGACGCAGCCAGCCCCTCATCCGAGATGTCCGGCAGATGCGGCGCATAGGTCGCGCGGGCATGGGCCACGCGGGCCTGGAACTGGCGCCCGGCCTCCGTCCAGGTCAGGGCCTGCGCCAGATTCGCGGCGATCTGCTGCATCAGGAGCGTCTGCGCTTCCTCGGGGCTGATCTCGCCATTGCGATCGCGCAGAACCAGCGCGCCCAGACGGAGCCTGCGACGGGCGATGATGCGGCCCGAGGTGCCGTCCAGCGTTGTTTCCACCTGCTCGCGGGTCCGGTCCAGAAGAGTCCGGGGCAGGTTTTCGGCATCCAGCGGGGCAGCGAGCGTAATTTCGGTTGAGGTCCGCGTATGGAACGCCGCCCCGGCCAGCAGCTTTTCGCGGGCCAGCGGATCATTGGCCGAGACGCGGGCACTCCCCCCGCCTGCCAGCCGGAAACGCCCGAGCTCACCCGCCGCCTGCGCGACACGGTCCGGGAAACCGGCGGCCAGTAACGCGCCTGCATGGTCCGGTAGCGGCACAAGCGGCATGTCCCGATCGCCCATGCGGCGCAGGAAGCGTTTGGCGGACTGACGCATATGGAACAGGCTGGCACGGTCTGCGCGGGGATCGTCGCGTTCGAATAAAGCGAGCCGTGTGCGGATATCGGCGCCCGGCGCTGGACCGGAAGGGCGGTTCGGGCGCGGACGGAGCGGGTCACGCTCTTCCAGCAGCGCCGCCAGACAGGCTGCCGTCACGCGCTCCGGCAGTGTGCGGGCCGCGCAGAGCATCGCCGCCAGACGCGGATGCGTTCCGAGGGACGCCATGCGCTTGCCGAGCACGGTAATACGGTTGGCGTCATCCAGCGCGCCAAGTTCCCGCAGCAGTTCGCGCCCGCCCGCCAGAACGCCAGACGGCGGCGTGTCCAGCAGCGGCAGACTATCCGGAGCCGTGCCCATGACCTCTTGCCAGGCGGCGGTGACAAGCGCGAAATCCGTGAGATCGGCCACAAGGATTTCAGGCGCGTCCTGCGGGCGCAGGCTGCGCTGCGTCATTTCCGACCACAGGCGGATGGCGATGCCCGGTGACTGTCGCCCCGCACGGCCTGCGCGCTGGGTCGCGGTGGCGCGGGATATTTTCAGCGTTTCCAGCCGCGACAGGCCGGTATTCGGGTCAAGGCGCGGGGCTCGGCGCAGGCCGCCATCGACGACGATCCGCACGCCAGAAACGGTGACAGAGGTCTCGGCAATGGATGTCGCCAGCACGACGCGGCGCGTATCGGACGGGGCGATGGCGCGGTCCTGATCCTCGGTCGTCTGTTCGCCATGCAGCGGGAAGACCGGGACCGTGCCATCCAGCAGAGCCTGTGTGCGGCGGATTTCGCCGACGCCGGGCAGGAAGGCGAGGATGTCGCCATCTTCTTCCGCCAGAGCCTGACGGATCGCGCGGGCGCAGGCTTCGGGCAGGTCCCGCATATGGGGAATGTCGCGGGTGTGGCGGATGTCGATGGGGTACTGGCGGCCTTCGCTCTCGATCAGCGGGGCGTTCATCAGCGTCGTGAAAGCGCGGCCATCCGGCGTGGCGGACATGGCCAGAATCCGCAGATCCGGCCGCATTTCGCGCTGCATGTCCAGACAGAATGCCAGCGCCGCGTCCAGATCCAGCGAGCGTTCATGCACCTCATCGAACAGCACCGCGCCTACGCCATCCAGCAGCGGATCGGTCAGCAGGCGGCGCAGGAGCAGCCCTTCGGTTACGACCTCGATGCACATTCGGGCGGACATGGCGGAATCGGTGCGCGTGCGGAATCCCACGATGCCGCCCGGCTTTTCACCCAGCGACGACGCCATGCGCGACGCCGCACCACGGACCGCCACACGACGGGGTTCCACGAGAATGAGGCGCTGCATTCCGAGCCAGGGCGCGTCCAGAAGCGCGAGCGGCGTCAGCGTCGTCTTGCCCGCGCCCGGCGGGGCGACGAGGACGGCGTTGGGCTGCGTCTCCAATACTGCCAGAAGCTCCGGCAGGATGGCCGTGACGGGGAGTTCGGGGGAAGGGTAAAAGTCAGGGCGCGGCTCCGGCACAGCAGGTCAGAGCCGCTGTTATACCGTGCGTCTGCGCGAAAGCGATGGCGTGGAAAAGTGCCTGAAACGAAAAATGGTGGCCGAAGCCACCATTTCGTCAGAGCGCCTTGAGGCTTCCTGCGGACTTGCGTCCGTTGCGGCCGTCTTCAATCTCGTAAGAGACCTGCTGGCCTTCATTCAGGTTCTGCAACCCGGCTTTTTCGAGAGCAGAAATGTGAACGAAAACGTCTGTGGTGCCGTCGCTGGGCTGGATGAAACCGAAGCCCTTCGTGGCGTTGAACCACTTTACTGTACCTGTCGCCATTGCAGGTCTCCTTTGATAACGCAGCTTTACGCGCAAACATTCACGTAATCAGTTTTTTCAGAGGGGGAAGGTGCGATCACGCGAATGAGCGATCGGCGATATTCTCCAGCCAGAAAAACAGCTGCCTTCAGAATATGCCTGAACATTTGGCCGGGAAGCAAGCTTAAAATAAAACCTGCTCCGCATATTTCATATGAAAAGTTTTCGTAGAAAAGATTTATTTTCAGCTTCCAGTAATTGCGTCAAATCCCTGAAAAACAAATCTTTAACTTCTTTAAAAACTTCGGCGAAAAAAGAATTTCTTTTCCGCCCCTAGGCTTCACGTTTACCGGAGCGGAAAGCCGAGCTTGTGCAGGACCGTGCGCATGACGTGCCGTCCGCTCAGGCCTTTGAAGCTGTCCACCCGCTTGGCGACCGTTTCCGACCAGGCCCGCGAGGTCAAGCCCTGTTCCTTTTGGTAGTCGTCCGCAATGCGGTCATAGGCCGCGATGCCTTCGGCCTCGTGTTCCGTGCTGTAGCGCTCGCGATGCAGGACGACATCCTGTCCCAGACGCGGCTTGTAGCCGTTCTGGGCAGCGGGATCGGGTTTACCGACACAGAGTCCGACGACCGCGACCGAACGCGGCTGAAGGGACAGGAGGCTGGCGACTTCTTCGGGATGGTTGCGCAGGCCGCCGATATAGACCGTGCCCAGACCGAGGGATTCGAACGCGGTCACGGCGTTCTGGGCGGCGATCCCGGTATCGAGCGTCGCCATGAGGAACGTCTCCTGATAGTCGAGCGCCTCATGCCCCATCCCTGCCCGCTCGGCGATCCGCTCCAGCCGGGCCAGATCAACAATCCAGGCCAGGAACAGCGGCGCGACCTCAATATGCTTCTGGTTGCCGCAGAGTTTCGCCAGTCGGGCGCGCGTTTCCGGATTTTCGACGGCCACGACAGACCAGGCCTGAAGATTGCTGGACGTGGCGCCCGAGGACGCCGCGGCGATACCGGCTTCCAGCGTACCTTCCGGCAGGGTGTCGGGCAGATAGGCCCGGACCGAATGATGCGACATCAGCAGGTCGAGCACCACGTTGTCCGGCAGGGTTTTCGGCGCTGGCGTGCGGTACCGTGTCTGCCACAGCGTGAAAATCCGTTCGGAAGAGGTGCCCGACATCTGATGTTTCCTTATTCGTCGTATGTCATCAGAGCGTTCAGCGGAACGTCCAGTTTCTCACGGCCCTTCAGGTCTGCCAGTTCGATGAGCACGGAAGCGCCCACGACTTCGGCCCCGACCTTGCGCAGAAGATCAATGGACGCCGCAAGCGTGCCACCCGTTGCCAGAAGATCGTCCAGCACCACGACGCGCTGGCCCGGCTTGATGGCGTCAGCCTGGATGTGCAGCTCGTCCTCGCCATATTCGAGGCCGTATTTCAGGGAAACGGTCTTGCCTGGCAGCTTGCCCGGCTTGCGCAGCATCGTGAAGCCGCAGCCCAGACGCAGGGCCAGCGGCGCAGCGGTCAGGAAGCCGCGGCTCTCGATTCCGGCCAGGATGTCCGGCTGCCAGGCAGCGATCACGCGGGCCAGACGGGCGGTGGCGACCTGCCAGGCGTCGGGCGAGCGGATCAGGGTCGAGATGTCGTAGAACAGGATGCCCGGCTTCGGAAAATCCGGGATCTCGCGAATGTAATTCTTGAGATCGAGGGGCTGGGGATCCTGAAACGACATGGCGGCACTGCTTTCATCTGGTCATGGCAAACAGCGCGGCATGTAGGGGACTCTCCCCCCTGACTCAAGTCCGGATTGTGCCCGGAGCCTAACCTTGAGCCTGCTCCTGGGCCTGTTTGATGGCCGCGAGAAGACCTGCTTTGCGGAACGGTTTGGGCAGGACGGCCATGCCCTGCGGGGCCATAGCGCTCTCTTCATAGTCGCCCGACATGAGCACAACGGCCATCTGCGGGCGGCGCTCGCGCAGCAGATGCGCGATTTCCAGACCGTTCTGCGCGCCGGGCAGGTTCAGATCCGTCACCAGCAGATCCGGCGCCTCATCCCCTTCCAGCGCCGCGACACCGTCCAGGACATGGCGCACGCTCCAGCCTTCGCGCACCAGAACCGTCTCGACCACCAAGGCGATGGCGGCATCGTCTTCGACAAGCAAGGCTTTCATGGCAGGGCCCTCATGACGGATGTTGTCTCAGGAATGGGTCGATGGTTCTGCCACGGCAGGCAGTTTGGGGCGCAGCAGGGCAAACCCCATGGCCGCGACGAAAGCGAAGGACAGGAAGAGCGCCATGGGAACGGCGGTTCCTGACGGCACCAGTCCGAACAGGGCACTGGCCACGGCACCGAAAAGATACTGCATCGTTCCTGCCAGAGCCGAGGCCGATCCGGCGCGGTCCGACTGTTCGGAGAGAATACCCACCATGGAATTCGGACCGATGATGCCCGTGGGCGCCATCGTGATGATGAGTGCGATAATAAGCGGCCACAGGAACATCGCCTTGATATGGCCCTGCGGATCGACATCATAGTTCGAAACCAGCGCCAGCAGCAGCAGGATGGCACAGCCCGCCAGACTGACACCCAGCGCAGAGAACAGCATCCGGCCTGTGCTGACCCGTCCCACGAGTTGCCCGTTGATGGCGGAGGCGCCGATCATGCAGATCGCGAACAGACCGAACAGCATGCCGTAATGGAACGGCGACATGCCGAACACGTCCTCGAACAGCATGGGGGCCGCCGTCAGATAGGTGAAGGTCACGAAGCCCAGGAAGCTCCAGACCAGACCATTCGTGATGAAGCTGCGAGTCCGCAGGATATAGATGTAGCGTTCGATGATGGAGACGGGTCGCAGATCCCGCCGATCGTGTGGCGCCAGGGTCTCGGGGAAAATCGTCATCAGCAGAAGCGTACAGATCCCGCCATAAACGGCCGTGGCCCAGAAAATGACGCGCCAGTCCACGAATTTCAGCGCAAAACCGCCCAGCATGGGCGCCAGGATCGGTACGGTACCCTGAATGACGATCAGACGGGACATCATTTTCGAGGACGCATCGCCTTCCGTCAGGTCACGGATGCAGGCATTGGGCACCACGAGTCCGGCCGAGGCCATGATGGCGGAAAAGACGCGACAGATGCACAGGAACGTCATGCTCGGCGCCAGTGCACAGCCGATCTCGCCCAGCGTATAGCCCAGCATCCCGATCAGCAGCGGCCAGCGGCGACCGAACCGGTCGGAAATCGGGCCGATGGTGATCTGTCCGATAGCCAGCCCGATCACCCAGGCCGCCATCGTGGCACTTCCCGAACCTGCAGCCGTATGAAGCTGACGCTCCATCTCGGGCAGCGCCGGCAGATAGACGTCCGTTGAAACCGGCCCGACAGCCGTAAAGATTCCCAGCAGAACCGGCAGCCATGCGGGCAGGGGATCTCCCCGTCTGAATGTCATGTTCTGGTCTGTCATGCGCGTCTGCCTGTTCAATTCAGGTTGCGTGGTGTGGAGCTTTTTTCAGGAAGCCGGAGTGTCTGCGTTGTCCTTCGGGACGGTCTGGCCATGCTGCCGGAGCAGAACGGCACCCAGCACACCGGACACGACGAACAGGATTCCCGCAAGCCCCAACTGGAGGACATGCCCGATCCGCGTCCCGGAGCCGACCAGAACGAAGATCAGCGTCTGCGGCAGTCCTCCGAGAAACGTTGCGATCGAAAATGGCAGCAACGGCAGCTCGAACAGCCCCGCCGCCGTCGAAACCAGCAGGGCGGACCCCACCGGCATCAGCCGCAACGTCAGGACTGCCCGAAAAGGCCTTGCATGGAGCGTGCGGGCAAGAGCGGTATAATCCGCTTCCAGCCTGTCATGCAGCCGGGCCCGGAACCCGGCCGGAGCCAGCGCCCGCGCCCACCCATAGGCCAGAACCGCCCCCAGCATATAGGCCAGCGAACACAGGACAAGCCCGCCCCATAATCCGAAGGCCAGCCCGGCCGCCACACAGAGCGCTTGGCGCGGCAGTCCGCACGCGCTGTACGGCACAGCCAGCAGCAGGAACCACAGCGGCGCACCCGGCGTCTCGTGCCAGTGCGGCGCGTTTTCCAGCAGATGATGAATGAACGACAGGCGCTGAAGGGCTGCCACCAGCACCAGCATCGCGCCAATCGTCAAAGCGGCGCGCCAGGGTACGAGCTGTCGCAGCGTGCGACGCAGTTCCGGATCGGGAGGAAGAGAGATCGGGCTACCCATCCCTGCCCGATACCAGCCTCAGGCCGTCGCGGCTATGGGCGGGCACATAAACACGACTTCATGCTGGCACCCCTGCCGCAGGGACAGAGCCTCGGGAAAAAATCATCCAGCTGTATTTTTCTCTTGAAGATATATCTTAAGATACTATATCGTTCGATATATCGAATAGGAGAACACAATGTTCAAACACAAGACTGACCGTTTTAACACAGATCGTCCGGATGCCGGACAGCGCCCCCATCGCGGCCATCGCCGTGGTCTTTCCCGCATGGGCCGTTCCGTCGCAGAAGGCGAAGAGCGCAGCGAAGGCCGTGGCGAAAAGCGTGGTGGCCGTCATCGCGGCATGGACCGCGGCGAAGGCGAGTTCGGCCGTCGGCACGGCGGCCGTGGTGGCCCAGGAGGCAGAATGGGGGGTGGACGCTCCGGTGGCCGGTTCGGCAAGGGCTTTGGCGGCGATCTGGGGAGCGAAGGCTTCACACGCGGCCGCAAGCTGACAGCCGATGAGCTTCAGCTCGTCATCCTCGCCCTGCTCGCAGAGGCACCCGCCCATGGCTATGAGCTGATCCGGCGGCTCGAAGAGCGATCCGGTGGCTTCTACAAGCCCAGCCCTGGCGTGATCTACCCGTCCCTCACCTATCTGGAAGAAACCGGTCTTGCCGCCGTTACCCAGGAAGGCAACCGCAAGCTCTACAGCCTGACGGACGAAGGAAAGGCGCATCACGAGGCCAATAAAGAGGAGGCAGCCCGCATCCTCGACATCATGAGCCGGATCGGCGCCCGTATGGCTGATGTCCGCGACGCCTTCACCGGCATCAACGACCTCGACCCGACACTGGGACAGGAGTTCCATGACGCGCGCTTTGCGCTGAAGGCCGCCCTGAAGTCCCGCCGTGGCGCAGATGCGGAAGAACTGCGGCGGATCGTGGCGATCCTGCACCGTGCCGCAACGGAAATCGCAGGCCCGGCTGCTGACGAGGCGCCTTCGGAAAATGCTCAGGCCGAATAAGGCCTGAGACACCGGAGCACCTCTCCCAACGGCCGGCACAATGCCGTAAAGGATGGTCCATGATCGTTCAGGACCATCCCCATTTCTGCAACATGCCCGAGGATATGCGGTATTACCGGCCGGAGCATTTCGGAGAAGGATTCATCGAGAAATCGATGGTCTTTCTTCTACCCGAACGGCTGAAGAAGTTCCGACGCAATCTGTGGCATGTGCGGCGCAATCCCGGAGATGATGCGGTCTACATGCCGCTGTTCCGGGTCAACTGCATCCTGCCGTCAGAACCCGCACCCGCCGGGCTTCAGGGCCCGTTCGACGTCTATCCTTTCTATACCCGCACTACAAAAACCCGCAGCCGCGAACTGGACTACTACGTCCTGCTCATCTTCCGCGACCGCATGTCCTGGATGCGCTGCAAGGCCCTGCTGGAGAAATCCTAGCGATCTTCTAGAATTTTCGGGATCCAGAGTTGGCCTTCGCGATCTAGCGACTGATTTCTGACCTGATTTTTTTTGCAAGAAAACAAGCACTTTATATCAAGGCGTCAAGTTTATACTCTAACTTTACTTACGCACGAGCTACCATTATACTTGAGAATATTGATTTCACCTCAAGGCGCAGTAGGCAATTGCAGGCATATTGCAGAAGAGACCTAGTATAGAGACGTCCGTAAGGATTTTTCAAAACCGTTGGCTGGAACTGATGACGTTCATGCCAATGAAGATATTCCTGCCGTTCTGGGCTCTGAGGTCATGATATTAGGCACTCCAGTCATCACCAGCGTCGGACACGCCACAGAAGAAATTGCTCAACAGGCCGCACTTCTGGTCTCAGAGGTGGTCCCCATTTTTCGGACAGGACGATAAGCTATCATCTGGCCTGAACGAGGACGGGTTTTATGGGCAAGGTTACGCGCAAGAGGTATGCGGCGGAGTTCAAGTCACGGGTTGCCCTGGAGGCGATCCGTGGGGAACTGACGCTGGCGGAATTGGCTTCGAAACATGGGGTGCATCAGACGATGATCGCCCAATGGAAGCGCCAGGCGATCGAAGGCATGGCAAGCCTTTTTTCTGGTAAGTCAGTAACGGAACCTTCAGTCAGCCCTGCTGATGTAGAGAAACTGCACGCCAAGATCGGCCAGTTGCTGGTGGAACGGGATTTTTTGCGGGATGCCTCTGCTCGGTTGGGCGTGATCAGAGGCGGCAGATGATTGACCCGAAGCGAGCGCGCCTGCCGATAATCCGGCAATGCACGCTGCTGCAACTCAACCGGTCGGGCGTCTACTATCGGCCTGTGCCACAGAGCGAAGCCAATCTGGAGTTGATGCGGCTGATCGACGCCCAGTTCCTGGAAACGCCGTATTATGGCTCACGGCAGATGACATGGCATCTGCGCCGCCAGGGACATGAAGTGGGCCGCAAGCGGGTCCGGCGGATCATGGCGATCATGGGCCTGCGGGCGGTCTACCAGAAGCCGCGCACGAGTGTGCCTCATCCGGAGCATCGGAAATATCCGTATCTGCTACGGGATCTGGTCATCAATCGGCCTGACCAGGTCTGGTGTTCCGATATCACATATATTCCCATGAAACGGGGATTTCTCTATCTCGTGACGATCATGGACTGGTTCACGCGCAAGGTCCTGTCCTGGCGTCTGTCGAACACGATGGACGTGGAGTTCTGTATCGAGGCGCTACAGGATGCCCTCATGCGCTATGGCGCCCCGGACATTTTCAATACTGACCAGGGGTCGCAATTTACGACACCCCGTTTCAGCGGGATACTGGAAGAGCGTCAGATCCGCATCAGTATGGACGGGCGTGGGCGATGGCTGGATAACGTGTTCATCGAGCGCCTGTGGCGGTCGCTGAAATACGAATGCGTCTACCTGTACGCGTTCGAGACCGGATCAGAGCTGAGGGCCGGGCTTGGCAGATGGATCGCCCATTATAACGAAAGGCGTCCGCATACGGCGCTGGCTGGACGAACGCCCGATGAGGCGTATCATAACGTGCCGACGCCCTCTGGTCCGGGGTTAACCCCGGACCAGAGGGCCAACAGCAACGCCGTCAGAAGGGCGGCATAACAACAACCGGGTATAGCTTATCAAGCCCGCAAAACTGTCCGAACGGACGGGACCACCTCAATCCATGAGTCGTCTTTCTTGACGCCGTGATCTGACGCTATTTCAGGTACAGATAAAACGGGATGATCCCGAACAGCGCCCAGGCAATCATGAAAATGAACGGGGCCTGATGGGCGAACAGCGCCCCCCGCTGGGCGCGGCGCATCATGTCGCGGGTCTCGTTCTCATTCGGGGCCAGTGTGAAATCGGTCAGGTCCGGACTGCTCTGATGCAGAACCCGCTGCTTGTCTTCCCATTTCCTGATTGCGGCATAAGCCGCCCGGATACCCGGCAGCGCCATGACAGCGAGCACGAATCCCAGCAGTGAGAACAGGGGCGGCAGCAGAAGCACCATGCTGTCGCCCCATCGTTTTGTGGAACCGGTCATGGCGGTCGCATAAGCGATAACCAGAAAGGCCTGCGACTCCAGAAGGGCCTGCAGGCGGCCATTCACGACTTCGGTCTCGAACCGGATTTCCGAGCGATAAAAAGCAAGCAGCTCATTATCGGTCGGATGACCCCGGGTAATGATTTCGCTGGTATTGGGAGACGGCGACGCGGTTTCGACCATCAGGACCTTCTGCAAATCTGGAGAAAGGCTAGCGCTGCAGATATCCTTCAGGTTCCGCAATAAAAGCCAAAAATCCGCTCAGATCAGGCCTTTTGCCCGGATCAGCGCGAAGGCGGCCAGCGAGACCATGCATTTCAGTTCGCCATTGCGGATCATGGTCTCGAACGCGTCCAGCGTCATGTCGTGGCAGGTGATGTCCTCTTCCGTTGCCTCAAGCGCCGTTTCACCGCGCGTGAGATTGCGGGCCAGAAAGACATGTCCTTTCTGGTTCGAATAACCCGCGCCCTGATACATGCTGCCGATATGGATCATCTCACCGGCGCGCAGCCCGGTTTCCTCCCGTAGTTCGCCCAGCGCGAGCTCGACCGGATCGACGTTCTCTTTCGTCTCCCACATCCCCATCGGCAGTTCCCACAGCCGCTCGCCCACCGGATAGCGGAACTGCTGGATCAGCGTGACTTTCCCATCCGCATGCAAAGGCAGGATCACGACGAACTCGCCGCGCTCGACAATACCATAAAGGCCCTGCTTGCCATTGGGATGAACGATGATGTCCTCGCGCATGGCGGTCCAGGGATTGCTATAGGCCAGCCGGGTCGAAAGCGTCTGGAAACCGGCGTCTTTGCGGGCGTCTTCGAGACTTTTCCCGGGGCTTTTATCGGAGCTCATGGACGGATCCTGATCTTGTTTCGTTCTTCCGAATTGGCGAAACTTGCATCATGGAGCAACGCCGGATCGTGCATATCGACATGGACGCATTTTATGCGTCTGTCGAACAGCGGGACGACCCCTCCCTGCGCGGCCGCCCGCTCGCGGTGGGACGGGGCGAGGCACGGGGCGTTGTGGCCGCCGCAAGCTACGAGGCCCGGCGCTTTGGTGTCCGCTCGGCCATGCCGTCGGTCACGGCCAAGCGTCTCTGCCCGGAACTTATGTTCGTGCCGGCGCGGTTTGACGTCTATCGCAGCGTCTCGGCGCAGATCCATGACATCTTCTCGCGTTACACACCGCTGATCCAGCCGCTATCGCTGGACGAAGTCTATCTGGACCTGACAAACCATCTCGGCGCCTATGGGTCCGCCACGCTGGTCGCAGACCGGATCCGGGCGGATATCCACGCCGAGACCGGACTGACCGCCTCGGCCGGTGTGTCCTACAATCGCTTCCTGGCCAAGCTGGCCTCGGATTACCGCAAACCGGACGGACTGTTCGTCATCACGCCGGCAATGGGGCCGGATTTCGTGTCCAGCCTGCCCGTCGATGCATTTCACGGCATCGGCCCGGCTACCGCCCGAAAAATGCGGGCGCTGGGCATTGAAACGGGCGCAGATCTGCGGGAGCGCGACATTGAGACGCTGACCCGGCATTTCGGCAAGGCAGCAGCGTTCTATCATGGGATCTCGCGCGGGATTGATCATCGGCCTGTCGTGGTGAACCGGGAGCGCAAATCCCTTGGAACCGAACAGACCTATCTTCAGGATCTAAAATCCGAAGCTGACGCGCATAAGGCCCTGGCACAGATCGCGGCCAAGCTCTGGGCGGGTGCCGAGCGGCGGCAGCTTCAGGCGCGGACCGTGACCCTGAAGGTCAAATACGCCGATTTCCGCCAGATTACGCGGGCCCGGACCCTGTCTGCCCCCGTCCCGTCCGAAGAAGTTCTGCTGGAGACGGGTCAGAGCCTCATGGGACCGCTATTTCCGTTCGTCCCCGGAGTACGCCTGCTTGGACTGACATTGTCGGGCTTTCATGCCGCCGAAACCGTGTCCTGTGACCAGATGGAACTGCTCTTCTAAGATGAGTCCGGAAATACCGGGCATAAATCATGGCATTCTTTCAGCCTTCTGATGCGTTGGGGATCAGCCTGTCCCGAAACGGGCTGTTTCTTCACAGCACGGACCACTGCTGTTCATGGCCGCATGCCTGCACCGACTGACGCTTTCCGCCCTGTTGATAGCACCCCTCCTTTTGTGTGGAGGCTGCGCGTCCAGAGCGCCCATGTCGCCCGGTTTTGAAAAAACCCTCTCACACAACCAGCAGGGGCACCCGTTTTCCAAGGCCCGCAATCCGGTATCCTTTCTGGGCGAACCCGACCTGTCTTCGGCAAAACCCGCCAATCTCGCCGGGACGCTGCATTACTGTCTGCAGAACACCACCCTGACCGGCAGCGAAACCGCCCGTCCGTTGAGCCCCGATCAGAGCGACAGCGCCTATAATGCCGGAAGACAGGGAATTCTGCAGGCTCTCAGCCTCCGGACGGGACAGCCCGAGCAGTATGCCCTGCCCTCCATGCCCGCCCCCCTGCGCCAGACTGTCTGCACATCCATTTCAACCCTGCTGCGGCAGCCGGTCTGAAGGCTTTATTCAGGACAATTCCACGCGGGATCGTGAAGTAAAGAAGAACGCGCCCCCGTGACGATATCCTTCATCTGGCTTATGCCATGAAGGATCGTTCAATATTCAAACTCTCGGGAGAACAGATTCCATGACCGCGCAAGACACGCCGGCGGGCTCACCGACGAAACGCGTTCTTGCTGTCGTCCTGTTCAATCTTCTCGTCTATATCGTGATCGGCCTGCCCAATGCCGTCCTGACGATTTTCGTCCATCAGGGACTGGGCTACAGCACAACCGTCGCAGGCATTACGTTCTCCCTGCAGTATTTTGCGACCTTCGCGGCCCGCCCCTCCGCAGGGCGGCTGGTGGACCGGATCGGCCCCAAACCGGTGGTCATTGGCGGCCTTGTGACCTGCGTGCTGTCGGGTCTGCTCATTGCCGGGTCAGGCCTTCTGGCGGCAACGCCACTGCTGTCACTGGGCGTCCTGCTGCTCAGCCGCCTTCTGCTGGGCTGGGCGGAAAGCTGGGCCGCGACCGGGGTAATTGTCTGGAACATCCGGCGCGCCGGTGCGGAAAACACGGCCATCGCCATTTCCTGGAACGGCATCTGCTCCTATGGCGGGATTGCGCTTGGCGCGCCGATCGGGGCCAAGCTGTCCATGCTGCCCGCACCTTATGGCGGGCTGGTTTCGGTCGGGATTCTCTCCGTGGCCCTGCCACTGTTCGGCCTGGCGCTGATCGGGTTCTATCCGGGCGTCAAACCCATCCCTTCGACCAGCCAGCCCATTCCTTTCTCCCGCGCACTCAGACTGGTCCTGCCGCATGGTTCGGCACTGGCCGCAGGGTCAATCGGCTTTGGTGCGATCTCCTCGTTCCTTGCGCTGTATTATTCGGTCCTGCACTGGCAGGGTGCCGCCACGGCCCTGGCGGTCTTCGGCTTCACCTTCGTCGTCATCCGGTTTTTCTTCGCGTCCCAGATCGCAAAGCGGGGCGGCGTGTTCGTGGCGATCGTCTCGCTGCTGGTGGAAGCCCTCGGACTCGCCACGCTATGCGTGTTCCAGACCCCCTCCGCGGCCCTTCTGGGCGCTGCGCTGACGGGGGCCGGCTTCTCGCTGCTCTTCCCGGCACTCGGCGTTCTGGCCGTCAACAGTGCAGGTCCGGAGAACCGCGGGGCCGCTCTCGGCGCCTATTCCATCTTCATTGACCTTGCCATTGCGTGCTCGGGGCTGTTTCTTGGCCAGGTCATCGAGTTCGCGGGCTACAGGACGATGTTCGCCACCACCGCCATCTGCTGTCTGGTTGGTGTGCTGATCAGCCGTTCCCTGGGTCGTCGGACCGCGTGACAGATCTTCGCTTCAACTTATACGGACCCGACATGACCATTCGTTCCTGCGCCGTCTTCTGTGGCTCCCGCTTCGGCAACTCCTCCGTCTATGCCGAAGGTGCAAAAGAGATCGGAACGGCCCTGGCGCGACACGGAATCACACTGGTCTATGGCGGCGGCCATGTCGGGCTGATGGGAACAGTAGCGGATGCGGCCCTTCAGGCGGGCGGCAAGGTTATTGGCATCATTCCCGAATTCCTCCACGCCCGCGAAGTCATGCACAAGGGCGTCACGCAGCTTGAAGTCACGCCGGACATGCACACCCGCAAAGCCCGGATGTTCGAACTGTCCGACGCCTATGCAATCATTCCCGGCGGCCTCGGCACGTTTGACGAACTCATGGAAATCATGACCTGGAAGCAGCTTGGCCTGCATCAGGAGCCGATCTACATCGTCAATATCGGCGGCTGGGCCACGTCACTGGTCAGCACGCTGAATGATGCGGTCGATCAGGGCTTTGCGGACCCGTCAGCCCGCAAGCTGTTCACGGTCGTCGAGGATGTGCCGGAACTGATGCAGCATCTCTCCGTCAACGGTCCGGCCTGACGCGCAAAAGAGCGGGGTCAGCAGTCCCCGCTCAACCTTCCAGCGTGGCCACCAATAGGCTGACCACCTCTTCAAGCCGCGCGCGATCCGACTCGGAAAACCGGTCCTTCACCGGGCTGTCGATGTCCAGCACGCCCACGAGCGCGCCTCCAGCCACGACCGGCAGCACGATCTCCGATGCCGAGGCGGCGTCGCAGGCAATATGTCCCGGAAACGCATGCACGTCCGGGACCACCAGCGTCTCCCGGTTCTGCGCGACCGTACCGCAGACGCCGCGTCCGAGCGGAATCCGCGTGCAGGCCAGACGGCCCTGGAACGGTCCGAGCACGAGCTGCCCGTCCGCCCCTTTCCACAGATAGAACCCGGCCCAGTTGATCGGCGGCAGAGCCTCGAACAGCAGGGCTGCGATATTGGCCATGTTGGCGATCATGTCCGTCTCGGTCTGAAGAACGGACCGGACCATCGGAACAAGCTCGTCCACGCTCAGACGATGGATGGGAGCACTCATGCAAAAACAGTCCTGCAAAAACGGGAATGGAGCCGTCGATCATACGGCAGTTCGGACAAAACGGAAAAGGCCGCCATATTTTATGGAAACTGTCTGTTTTTCGTAATGCTCGCGGTTCCGGGAGGATTATTAGAAATAATTCACAAAATACAAAAACGGTTTCCTCGAAATTGGAGGCTTCTAAAAGAAGTCGGTCCTTTCGTCTGAAAGATCCATTCCATGATCCTGACTTCCCAGACTTTGTCCGACCTCCCTGAAGCCATCCTGACATCGCCCTATGACCGGGACGGAGTAACGGCTGGCATTGTGCATCTCAGCGTCGGCAATTTCCATCGCGCCCATCAGGCCGTCTATACGGACCGGGCCCTTGCGTTGCCGGGTCAGTCCGGCTGGGGCATTGTCGGGATGGGCCTGATGGACCATCCGGCGGAAGTGGCAAAGGCCGAGGCCCTGCACGCACAGGACGGGCTCTACACGCTACGCGAATGTCCGCCGAACCGCCCCGATACGGTGCGGGTGGTGAAGTCGCTGGTCGAATACATGCATGCCCCGGCCGATCGTGAAGCCGCGCTGAAGCGCCTGACGGATCCGGCCATCCGCATCGTCAGCATGACGGTGACCGAGGGCGGCTACTACATGGATGAAACGGGCCGCTTCATGACCGAACATCCCGCCATTGCCGAAGACCTGCACCGCCCGGTCCCGCACACGGCGTTCGGCATGATGACCGAAGCGCTGCGTCAGCGCCGGGAAGCCGGGATCGCGCCTTTCACCATCCTGTCCTGCGACAATGTCCCGTCAAACGGCGATGTCGCGCGCAATGCCGTGCTGTCCTTCGCACGTCTGCGGGACGCAGAGCTGGCCACATGGATCGAGGCCAACGTCGCCTTCCCGTCCTGCATGGTTGACCGCATCACCCCGGCCGTCCATCCGGCCGATGTTGCACGTCTGGATGCGCAGAGCGGCGTCGAGGATCGTGTGCCCGTGTTCTGCGAGGACTTCATCCAGTGGGTCGTGGAAGACAGCTTTCCAGCCGGACGTCCGGCCTGGGATCAGGCCGGTGTGCTGTTCACGAACGATGTCGAGCCTTACGAACAGGTCAAGCTGCGGATGCTGAACGCCTCGCATTCCACGCTCGCCCTTCCGGGTGTGCTGATGGGATACCGGCTGGTCGATGAAGCCATGGGCGATGAACATCTGGCCGCCCTGCTGGAGCAGTTCCTGCGTCATGACGTCGAGCCGCAGCTCACCGCCCCGCCGGGTATCAGCCTGCCGGATTATGCCACGCAGCTTCTGGAGCGGTTCCGCAACCATGCCGTCAGCGACCAGCTTCTGCGCATCACATCCGACAGCACGTCCAAGCTGCCGGTCTTCCTACGCGCCACGGCCGAGGACGTTCTGAAAAAGGCCCAGGACCCGCGCCGGATCGCCTTCGTGCTTGCCTGCTACTGTGCCTATCTGACCGGCCGCGATGACGTGGAAGCCACATTCGCCGTCACGGAACCGCGCCTCAGCGCCGAAGATCGTGCTCTGGCGCTGGACGCCAATCCCGCAAAGGCGCTGGACATGAGCGTGTTTGCCGGATGGGGCCTTGTAAACTCCGCCGAGTTCCTCACGCGCTTCATCCAGACCCGCGAAGACCTGAAAACGCGCGGCACGGCAGCCGTCCTGAAGGATCTGGTCACAAACGTATAAAAGTTTTTGGTGAAGCTTTTTCCAAAAAGCTTCAGGGCTCTCCGCCTTTTTGAAAAAAGGCGGAACCAAAAAACTTTTATACATTAAGCAGGGCAGCCCGATCGCCGGGCGCCCTGTTCTGCCTGTCAGTCTGAAACGCGGGCGATGTCGGCACCGCAGGCGGCGAGTTTGCGATCCACGCCTTCATAGCCGCGATCCAGATGATAGATGCGGCTGAGCTGCGTCTCACCTTCTGCCGCCAGCCCGGCGAGGATCAGCGAGAACGAGGCGCGCAGGTCGGTCGCCATGACGGGAGCGCCCGACAGCTTCGGCACACCGCGGATGATGGCGGAGCGGCCATGTACGTTCACGCGGGCGCCCATGCGGTTGAGCTCCGGGACGTGCATGAAGCGGTTCTCGAAGATCGTCTCGGTGATCATGGATGCACCCTCGGCCACCGACAGCATCGCCATGAACTGCGCCTGCATGTCGGTCGGGAAGCCGGGATACGGCTCGGTCATGATGTCCACACCCTGAAGCGTGCCGCTGCGACGGACACGCAGGCCGCGTTCTTCTTCCAGAACCTCAACGCCCGTTTCTTCAAGCGTACGGATCACGGAGCCCAGATCATCGGCCCGTCCGCCCACGAGCAGCAGATCGCCACCCGTGATACCGGCCGCGCAGGCATAGGTGCCGCATTCGATACGGTCCGGCATGACGGCATAATGCGCGCCGTGCAGCTTCTCCACACCGTCAATGACCAGCGTGCCCGAGCCTTCGCCCGTGATCTGTGCAC
Source organism: Gluconobacter roseus (assembly GCF_046058915.1). GTDB lineage: Bacteria > Pseudomonadota > Alphaproteobacteria > Acetobacterales > Acetobacteraceae > Gluconobacter > Gluconobacter roseus_A. The sequence continues at coordinate 1,973,437 of NZ_CP175538.1, read as the reverse complement.
CCATGGCGTTGAGGCAATAGACCAGATCGCTGATTTCCGGCTCACGCGCGGCGTTGACGATATGGGTGCGCCCCTTGGCCAGCGTTGCGGCCATCAGCAGATTTTCGGTCGCGCCCACACTGGCAAACGGCAGGATGATCCGGTCACCCTTCAGTCCGTCCGGCGCAGTCGCATTGATATAGCCGTTTTCCAGACGGATCACGGCGCCTAGCGTCTCAAGCCCCTTGAGGTGCATGTCCACAGGGCGCGTTCCGATAGCGCAGCCACCCGGCAGGGAGACCTTCGCCTCTCGCGCACGGGCCAGAAGCGGGCCGAGCACCAGAATGGACGCGCGCATCTTGGAGACGATGTCATACGGTGCCTCGACGGAGCCGATCTCGCCACCAATGGATAACGTGCGCGGCCCGGCGTCCTCAACCGTGATGCCCAGCCCCACCAGCAGGTCGCGCATCGTCTTGATGTCAGCGATGGCCGGCACGTTGGACAGTACCAGCCGCTCGGAGGTCAGAAGCCCTGCCACCATGAGTTTGAGGCCGGAGTTCTTGGCCCCCCGATCTCGATTTCGCCTGTCAGGCGGCGGCCACCGCGAATGATGAAACGGTCCATGGTGCGATCCTTGAGAAACAGGCCTTGAGAGCTGGGCTTTAGAGGCGGGGCGTGGTGACGCCGGACTGGCGCATGTATTTTCCAGCACGGTCGGCGTAGCTGACCTCACAGGGGCTGGCACCCTGGAAAAACAGGAACTGGCAGATGCCCTCGTTCGCATAGATTCGCGCGGGCAGCGGCGTGGTGTTGCTGATCTCGATCGTGACCTGGCCTTCCCATTCCGGCTCCAGCGGCGTGACGTTCACGATGATGCCGCAGCGCGCATAGGTGGACTTGCCGAGGCACACCACCAGCGTGTCACGCGGGATTCGGAAATATTCGACCGTATGCGCCAGCGCAAAGCTGTTGGGCGGGATGGTGATGTCGCCGGTGCGGGTTACGAAGCTGTTGGAGGCAAAGTTCTTCGGATCAACGACGGCGCTGTCCACGTCCGTAAAGATCTTGAATTCTTCCGCCACGCGCGCGTCATAGCCATAGGACGACAGGCCGTAGGAAATGACGCCTTCGCGCTTCTGGGTCTCCACGAACGGCTCGATCATGCCTTTTTCCCGGGCCATCTGGCGGATCCATGTGTCGGGCATGATGGGCATGAAGGCACTCCTGAACGAGGGCGGTACAAATCGCCCTGTGCGTCTAACCCACCTGCTCTAGCGAGCGATGCGCGATCACGCAATGTGTCGGGTCAGTCATTTTTCGTGAGGGTTTGTGGTTCACGTCCCAGCAGGGCTTCCAGCCATTGCGGACGCAGTTCGCTGGTCAGCACGCCTCCCACGATCAGCGCGGCACCGAGAAGGGTCGCAGGGGGCAGATGATCACCCGCCAGCCACCCGACAAGCCCGCCCCAGACCGGCTCACCGGCATAGATCACAGCCGCCTTGGTGGGGGAGACGGATTTCTGCGCCCAGTTCATCACGACCTGCACCAGAGCACTCAGTCCGCCCAGCGCAAGCGCGCAACTGAACCAGACCCATGAAAAGGCGGGAACAGCCTCTCCCGAAACCGGCATCATGAGCCCGGCAAACAGGCTTCCGGCAAAGAGCTGCATGACCGTGACGCGCAGGCTGTCCACGCCCCGCGCATAGAGACTGATGAGCACGATCTCGGCTGCGATCGCGATGGCGGCACACAGCGTCAGCAGATCCCCGCGCCCGAAGGACAGCGACAGTGCCGCCGGCCCCGCCAGGCAGACCAGTCCGGCAAATGCCAGCGCGATTCCGAGCCAGCTCATCAGATGCGGCGCCTTGCGCAGGAAGGCCCACTGGAAGATCGGCACGAGCGGAACGTAAAGCGCGGTGATGAAGGCGGAGCGGCTGCTGGTGATGTCCCGCAGGCCGGCGCTCTGCAACACATAACCGGTCGCCAGAGCCATGCCGATCAGCGCGCCCGCCCGGATTTCACGCCGGTTGAAATCCAGCAGTTTCCGCCCGGCCAGCAGCCCGACGAATACCGCCGCCATCATGAAGCGGACGAAGACGAAAAAGCGTGGCCCGCAATGCTGCATGGCGATGTGCAGCACGAGAAATGTCCCGCCCCACAGCACCGTCACGCCCGTCAGCGCCAGCTCCTGCGGCGAAGGAAGCGGAAAATGCCGTTTCACAGACACTCAGCGATCATCGGTGGATGATGGGCCGGTTTCATCCTGCGGACGGGCACGCTGCTGCTGTTTGCGACGCATCAGATTGGCCCGGAGCGCCTTGGCCTCACGGCTTTCCCGCTCTTCCTTCGCGGCCGCAGCGCGGTCACGGATGATCTGTTCTGTCGGTTTTGCGTCCTTACTGGTCATGGCTGTATTCCTCAAATGTCTCCCGCAGACGGGTGCCCAGAAGTTCGTCATACACACCCAGCGTGCGGGCCTGCATCAGCGTAGTCGTATAATTGGCGATGGCATGGGCACGGGCCTTTTCCGCCAGCCAGTCCAGCGCGTCTTCATCCGTTTCCAGAACGCTTTTCAAAGCATCGGCCAGGGCTTCCGGATCATCAGGGGGCACGACCAGACCCGTCTCGCCCGGCAGGATCGTCTCCATCATGGCCCCCTGTGCCGTGCCGATCACGGGGCGACCCATCATCTGCGCTTCCACCAGCGTGCGTCCGAACGGCTCGGGCCGGAGCGAGGGCGCCACGACAACGCTCGCCAGTTCGCAGGCCGCCGGCATGTCCGTGCAGGTTCCGGCAAAGCGGACATGCTCCTCAAGGCCCAACTCCCGCACGCGCTGTTGCAATTTGCGGGAGAACTTCCGGTCATTCTCCGGTCCAGCCAGAACGCAGATCCAGCCTGTCCCCATCCGTGAGCGCAGCAGTCCAAGCGCCTCGATCAGAACGCCCTGCCCTTTCCATGCTGTCAGTCGCGCCGGCATGAGGATGATCTTTGCCTCAACAGGCACGCGCCAGGCTTCGGCCAGTTTCTGCACGCGTTCGCCGGAGACCGTACCGGGTGTGAACTCCCGCAGATCGGCCCCACGCGGAATGACGCGCAGACGGCTTTCCGGCACGGCGTATTCACTGCGCAGGCGACGGGCGATGAACTCCGAAATCGCAATGACCCGGGTGCCGCGCGCCAGCACGGAATTATAAAGCTTCTTCGCCCGCCATTTGGCCTCATGCACGCCATGCCATGTCGTCACGAGCGGGATGTTTTCGCGGCGGCAGGCGATCCACGCGGCCCAGGCCGGAATCCGCGAGCGGGCATGGACCAGATCTACGCCCTCGCTGCGGATGATGGCCTGCAGGTCCTTCGCCCGGCGCAACACGGCGACAGGGGATTTCTTCTTCAGATCAAGCTCGATATGCCGCGCGCCGGCATGACGGAGCTGCACCAGCAGCCGGCCGGGACGTGAGGCGACCAGCGCCGTGCCACCCCCTTGCGTGATCGCTGCGGCAATTTCGACAGCCCCGCGCTCCAGCCCGCCGGTGCCCAGCGCCGGAAGAACCTGAAGAATGACGGGAGAGCGGTCAGTCATGACAGTCGGAGGTGGCCTGTTCCGGGAAGAACTCTGTGAACGAAAACAGCCTGTAGCCGGGTCTGAAGACGCTTCCCACCCGAAAAATGGAAAAAACGGCTCCGGAAACGACAAAGGGGCGGTCTGCGTGCCATTTCCGGCACGAAAACCACCCCTTCCATCATCCGGAGGCCTCAGCCCCCGCTTTTTCAGCCCTTGTGATCAGGCAGTGCGTAAACCACCAGCTGATCGCTGACCGGCGTCATCATGAAGTGATGACCACCTGCCATGATGGCAACGTACTGATGACCATTAGCTTCATAGGTCATCGGGTTGGCCTGTCCGCCGCCCGGAAGGACTGCGCTCCAGACCACCTTGCCGGTGTGCTCGTCGATGGCACGGATCTGGTTATCCGTAGCCGCTGCGATGAACACCAGACCACCGGCCGTCACAACCGAACCACCATTGTTCGGTGTGCCGATTTCCCAGGGAAGACCGGTCGGCAGACCCCACGGACCGTTGGCACGGGCCGTTCCCAGCGGGTGCTGCCACAGCACCTTCTGACCGTGCTTCATGTCGATGGCCGTGATCATGCCATAGGGCGGACGGTTGCACATCATGCCGGTGTACTGATCCCAGAACGGGGTCACGACGATACCGTAAGGTGTGCCGTCCATGGCGCCGTTACCTTCGGCTCCGCCACCACCCGGCTTGTAATTTGGGTCGTCGATCGGCATCAGGCCAAGTTCTTCAGCCTTCTTGCGGGTCACGAGCTGGTCGTACATCGGCGTAATGTTCCAGTTCGCAATCAGGATGCCGCTCTGCGGGTCATAGGACATGGAGCCCCAGTCGCTGCCGCCGTTATAGCCCGGATATTCGATCCAGGGCTTGTCGACGCTCGGCGGCGTGAACTCACCCACATAGTTCGCACGGCGGAACTTGATGCGGCAGAAGAGCTGGTCGATGGGGGACATGCCCCACATGTCCTTTTCCTTCAGGTCCGGCACGCGCAGAGCCGGGAAACCCGTGGACCAGGGCTGTGTCGGCGAACGCGGATCACCCGGAATCACGCCTGGTGACGGAGCAGGACGCTCCTCAACCGGCAGAATGGGCTTGCCGTCACGACGGTCGAGCACGAAGGTCTGACCACGCTTGGTCGGCATGATGAGCGCCGGGACAGGCTGTCCATCCGGGCCGGGCATGTCCATGAGCGTGGCCTGCGAGCCGATGTCATAGTCCCAGACGTCCTTGTGAACGGTCTGGAAGACCCAGCGCGGCGACCCTGTCTTCACGTCAAGCGCGACAACTGCGGACGAGACCTTGTTTTCCTCAGGGCTACGCAGGGCGCTGTAATAGTCGGAAGCCGAGTTACCGGTCGGGACGTAGACGAGACCGAGGGCATTGTCGCCGGTCATGGCAGCCCAGGAGTTCGGCGTACCGCGGCTATAGTGGTTGTTGCCGGTCGGCTGGCTGTGGTCGTTGGGGCGGTTCACGTCCCAGGCCCACAGGAACTTGCCGCTTTCGGCGTCATAACCACGGATCACACCCGACGGAGCCCAGCGGCGCTGACCGTCAAGAACTTCGTGGTTGACCACGACCACACCGTTCACGATCGGCGGCGGCGTCGTCATGGACACGAAGCCCGGGACAGACTCGCCCAGACCCTGCATCAGGTTGACCTGTCCGCCATTGCCGAAGCCCTCGCATAGATTGCCGGTCGCCGCATCCACGGCGATCAGGCGCATGTCGAGCGTGCCTTCAAGAATACGGTTATGGCAGGGCTGGCCTTCCGGCACCTGCGACGACGTGAAATACGTCACGCCCTTACACGCTGCGGTATAGGGGATGGAGTCGTATTTCTCGTTGATGTTGTGACGCCAGATTTCCTTGCCCGTTGTCGGGTCAAGCTTCATGATGTCGTTCTGCGCCGAGCACATGTAGAGACCGTCACCCACCTTGATCGGTGTGGTTTCAGCCGCCCATTTGTTTACCTGCCCCGGACGCGGGTAGCTGCCGGTATGGTAGCGGAAAGCGACCTGAAGCTGATCGGCGTTCTGTGGCGTAATCTCGGACAGCGGCGAATAGCGCATCTGGCTGTCGTCATGGCCATAAGCGGCCCAGTCACCATGTGCAGGATTGGCGCTCTGCTGCGGAACCATCTGGGGAACGTCGTTCGGATCCATGGATCCGATATCCGGCAGGTTGGCGGCATTCACACCGGGAGCCTGGGGCGCATAGGGAGACGGGCCGGAGAAACGGCTTTTCGAGGCCGGCGTATTCTCGGTCGGCTCGAAGGAATTGCCACTGCTGCCATTGCCGGGGCCCGGGACAGTGGATGTCGGTGCGCCACCACTTCCGGCAGGGGCGAACTGGGCATTGGCAGCCAGCGGTGCCCAGGCCAGCGTGGCACAGGCAGCGGTGGCAAGAAGATGGGATCTGCGCATCAGACGGTTCCCCTCAGGGTACGGCGGGTTTCCATCCGGCGAAGAACCGGAATGGTGAGGGCGACAAGGATGCCGAGCAGCGTCGGGCCGAAATCACGAGGGAGAAGATCAACCGGGCTGAAGCCCACTTCCCACAACGACCAGATCCATGTGTAGGCAAGCGCACCCAGATAGAGGAATGCGCCCAGCGTGCGTCCCATGACCATGAAAACACCGCCGACAAGCAGCAGAATGCCACAAAGGACGTAATAGACAGAGCCGCCCAGCATCGCGAGGTCAGCCCCGCCGATAACGAAGAACAGCCCCACCAGAATGATAACAACCCCGAGGACCAGTGTGAGCCACTCGGTCAGGGTCCTGTTGCCATAAGTAGTTGGCATTGGTGAAAGCCTCCTGAACTGATAGTTCGGACGGTAGTTCCAGACTTTCAGGAAAGCTATGGCTCTTTTTCAATATTGTTGAATTCCATTCTAACAAAACCGTGTTTGAATACGGTTCTGCTTCGGTAAATTCAAATGCGCGTTATATTTATTACCCGGCTGGAATTGTCACGACTGCACCACCAGTGTGATTTGTGGCTGCGAGCGCTGCAAGCACCTGCACCATTGTAAACGCCAGCTTGCTCTGGAAATCCCGGTCGCTGATCCAGAACCAGGTGTTGTTGTAGCTGACCGCGGCATAGCGCGCGTCCGGCTCCTGCTTGCCTGAATGGATCACGACTTCAGGCCGGTTCTCGATTCCGACCTGCCCGATCGTGGGCGGCGTGCGGCCGGTCTTGATGTCGTCTTCCGGGACTTCGACCTCATAGGCGAGCTGCGTCAGCATCGCGAGCATGGACCGGGTGAGAATGGCAATCTGCTTGCCGGGATGCTTGGGATAGGGGCCGTAAACGATCTCGGCCTCTTCCGCGCCCGGGTCGAGATGCAGCAGCCGGCGCACTTCTGCCTGGATCGCCAGAAGATTGCTGTCAGAAGTAGAGGTCAGGACAAGGTAGGAGCGCTCCGCGCCTCCACTATTGCCACCTCCATTACTATCGGACTTGCCACCGTTCTTCTTGGAATCGGGCGCCGGGGCACCTTCATTGGTGATGCGGATGGTCATGGCTCCGGCAATCTGGAGCTGCCGCAGATCGTGCAGAAGCAAATAGAACCGGACAGAACCGCCACCGAACGGGCCCGCACCAAGCCCTCGGACATTGGACAGGCCGTCGATGGACTGTGCCGTCAGACGCAGCAGCGTGTCGATCGGCAGACCACCAAGGCTGAGCGGCATGATGACGGTCGGCGAGATCGGCCGGACCACGTTCTCGGCATATTGCTGCCCCGTCACCGGCTGATAGGTGAAGGTCGGGCTTTCACCGAGTGACATCGTCCCCGTACCGAACAGATAGTTTCCAACCGCCGTTGCCGGATAGGCATAGAAACCGCCACTGACGCTCTTGGAAACGCTGTAGCCCGCAATCACCTGCGTCGTATCAAGGAATGTCGGGGGATCGGCGTAGCGCAGACGCACGATATTGAGCAGCATCTCATGCTTCTGGGTATCCCCCAGGGCACGGGAATATTCGAGCTGGTCATTGCGCAGCTTGCCCGGCCCCATTGGACCACAGGCGGATAGGCCGGTTGCGGAAAGGCAGGCCAGGGCAGCCAGCAGCGTGGCACGAAAATAGGAATGGTTCGGCATGGCTGTGTAAAGACTGTCCCATTGGCAGGCAAAGCGGAAGGCACAACCTTACTAGAGGGCGCCGGCCATATCTGAAACACTCATATTCCTCCTCGGCATGCAGGAAGAGAATATTCTCGACGAAATGTGTCGTCCAAGTGCTTGAAACCCCTTGCGGCCTTGCCTAGATCAGTAGTCGGAACACAGGCCCGTGAGGGTCTGGATACGTCAATAGGGTTCGATCCGGTGCCTCACAGGGCCGGGACGGACCGCTGAGAGGACAAGAACATATGAGCAAAGTCATTGGCATTGACCTTGGTACCACCAACTCCTGCGTTGCAGTGCGCGAGGGTGACGAAACCAAGGTCATCGAAAACAGCGAAGGCGCCCGCACGACGCCGTCCATGGTCGCTTTTACCGATAACGGTGAGCGTCTCGTCGGACAGGCCGCAAAGCGTCAGGCTGTCACCAACCCGTCCAACACCCTGTATGCCGTCAAGCGTCTGATTGGCCGTCGTTACGACGATCCGACCGTCCAGAAGGACAAGGAGATGGTGCCTTACGCCATCGTCCGTGGCGACAATGGCGATGCATGGGTTGAAGCCCGTGGCGAGAAGTATGCTCCGGCACAGATCGCGGCTTACGTTCTGGGCAAGATGAAGGAAACCGCCGAGAGCTATCTTGGTGAGACCGTCTCTCAGGCCGTCATCACGGTTCCGGCCTACTTCAACGACGCCCAGCGTCAGGCAACCCGTGACGCCGGCAAGATCGCCGGCCTCGAAGTCCTGCGCATCATCAACGAGCCGACCGCAGCAGCCCTCGCCTATGGCCTTGGCAAGCGCGATTCCGGCACGGTGGCCGTGTATGACCTTGGTGGTGGTACGTTCGACGTCTCCATCCTCGAAATCTCCGACGGCGTGATCGAGGTGAAGTCCACGAACGGTGACACGTTCCTGGGTGGTGAAGACTTCGATAACCGCATCATCGGCTTCCTGGCTGACGAGTTCAAAAAGGACCAGGGCATCGACCTGCGCGGTGACAAGCTCGCCCTGCAGCGCCTGAAGGAAGCTGCCGAGAAGGCCAAGATCGAGCTGTCCTCCTCCAAGGAGACCGAGATCAACCTGCCGTTCATCACGGCTGACGCTTCCGGTCCGAAGCACCTTGTCGTCAAGCTGTCCCGCGCCAAGCTGGAAAGCCTGGTTGATGACCTGATCCAGCGCACGCTCGGCCCGTGCCGTGCAGCCATCAAGGATGCATCTGTCTCCCCGAACGAGATTGACGAAGTCATCCTGGTCGGTGGCATGACCCGTATGCCGAAGGTTATCGAGACGGTTAAGGAATTCTTCGGCAAGGATCCGGCACGCAACGTCAACCCTGACGAAGTAGTCGCCATCGGTGCCGCCGTTCAGGGCGCTGTCCTGAAGGGTGACGTCAAGGACGTCCTGCTCCTCGACGTGACGCCGCTGTCGCTGGGTATCGAAACGCTGGGTGGTGTGTTCACCCGTCTGATCGACCGCAACACGACGATCCCGACCAAGAAGAGCCAGACTTTCTCCACGGCCGAAGACAACCAGAACGCCGTGACCATCAAGGTCTATCAGGGCGAACGTGAGATGGCAGCTGACAACAAGCTGCTGGGCAACTTCGACCTGCAGGGCATTGCACCGGCGCCGCGTGGCGTGCCGCAGATCGAGGTCACCTTCGACATCGACGCCAACGGCATCGTGAACGTGTCCGCCAAGGACAAGGCCACGAACAAGGAACAGCAGATCAAGATCCAGGCTTCTGGCGGTCTGTCTGACTCCGACATCGACCGCATGGTCAAGGACGCGGAAGCCAACGCAACCGCTGACAAGGCCAAGCGTGAACTGGTCGAGCTGCGCAACAGCACGGAAAGCCTCATCCACCAGACCGAGAAGTCCATCACCGAAGGTGGCGACAAGGTTCCGGCGGCTGACAAGTCCGAAGCTGAAGCTGCAATCGCCGAAGCCCGCGAAGCTCTGGGTGGCGAAAACCTCGACACCCTGAAGGCTGCCAGCGAGAAGCTGACGCAGGCTGCCATGAAGGTTGGTCAGGCTGTTTATCAGGCTGGTCAGGGCGCCGAAGGTGGCGCTGCACCGGAAGGCGAGAAGAAAGACGAAAACGTCGTTGATGCCGACTTCGAAGACCTCGAAGACGACAGCAAGAAGCACTGATCGGGTGACTTCCGCAGACGGGGCTGAACGCTCCGTCTGACCCTGTTTTCCGAGGGCGCCCGTTCCCGCAAGGGGGTGGGCGCCATTCTTGTTTTCCGGCCCTCGACAGGGACCGCCCTTCAGGACCGCCCCAAGGACCGAACATGGCCACCAGAATCGACTATTACGAATCCCTTGAAGTCTCCCGCACGGCCTCGCAGGACGAGCTGAAGAAAGCCTTCCGCAAGCAGGCCATGCGCTACCATCCCGACCGTAATCCGGGTGACGATGCCGCCGAGCAGAAGTTCAAGGAAATCAACGAAGCCTATGACGTCCTGAAGGACGAGCAGAAGCGCGCGGCCTATGACCGCTACGGCCATGACGCCTTTGAAGGTGGCATGGGCGGAATGGGCGGCGGCTTTGGTGGTGGCTTTGCCGGTGCAGGCGGTCTGGGCGACATCTTTGACCAGATGTTCGGCGATATGATGGGGGGCCGCCGCGGTGGTGGACGCCGGACCGGGGCGGATGTCCAGGTTCAGGTCGAGATCACGCTGATGGAAGCGTTCACGGGCGTGACGAAGGACGTCGAAGTCCGGACGCGTGTGACATGTGAAGCCTGTCATGGTTCGGGCTCGGCCGATCCGAAGGCTGGCAGCAGCACCTGCCCGACCTGTCATGGTGCGGGCAAGGTCCGTGCTCAGCAGGGCTTCTTCCTCGTCGAGCGCCCCTGCCCGACCTGTCATGGTTCGGGCCGTACCGTCGCCAATCCGTGCAAGGTCTGTCACGGCACGGGCACGGAAGCGAAGACGGAAACCATCAGCATCGACATCCCGGCAGGCGTCGAGGATGGCACCCGCATCCGCATGGCTGGCAAGGGCGAGGCCGGTGGCGAAGGCGTGCAGCCCGGCGATCTGTACGTTCACATCTCCGTCCTGTCGCATGACATTTTCCAGCGCGACGGATCGAACATCTACTGCCGCGTTCCGCTGCGCATGACGCAGGCCGCGCTTGGCACGGAAGTCGAAGTTCCGGTCGTGGACGGTGGCCGCAGCAAGGTCCGCATTCCTGCCGGGACGCAGACGGGCGAGACGTTCCGCCTGCGCGGCAAGGGCTTCTCGGTCCTGCGCTCTTCGGCCCGTGGGGACATGTACATCCAGGTTTCGGTCGAAACGCCGAGCCATCTGACGAAGCGCCAGCGCGAACTTCTCGAAGAGTTCGAGAAGGAAGCCGGGGACGACCATGCCAAGGGCAGCCCCGAAAACAGCGGCTTCTTCGCCAAGGTCCGCGACTTCTTCGAAGGCCGCTGATCTTTCAGCTCTGCAAAAAACCCGGTGCTCTCTTTGGAGACACCGGGTTTTTTCATGTCAGGCCGCGCCAAAAATATCCTTCAGGATCCGTTCCATAACGCTGGCGTCAAGCGTCCTGCCCAGCCAGTGCTCCACACCGATCACGCCCTGATTGACCAGCATCCCGAGCCCGTCCAGCACGGTGCAGCCCCTGCCTTCTGCTTCCCGCAACAGGCGCGTTCTTGGCGGGTTCGGGATGACATCGGCGACGATCAGCCCCTTGCGCAGGCTCTCGTCCATCAAAGGCGGCATGGCGTCCGCGTCGCCCAGACCGATGGATGTGGCGTTGATCAGGATATCCACATCTGCCGACACGCTGGCCTCGCCGTCCCATGCCTGGACGTCGGCTTTGGCGGATGTGTTGTCCCGCACCAATGCGGCAATGGTTTCGGCTTTTTTGGGATCGCGGTTCATGATCGTGATATGGGCAGCGGATGCCAGACCCAGTTCCACGGCGATGGCACGAGCGGCCCTGCCCGCGCCCAGAAGCAGAACCTTCTTTCCGGACGGGTCCGCGACCTGTTTCAGGGAGGCCAGAAAGCCCTTCCCGTCCGTATTGTCGCCGATCAGGCGCCCGTCCCGGATGGAGACGCAGTTCACCGCGCCGATGATCCGGGCGGACTCCGCCAGTTCGTCCAGATGCTCGATCACCGCGACCTTGTGGGGCAGGGAACAGTTGAACCCGACCCATTCCATGGCCCGCGCACCTGCGACCGCGTCCTTCAGACCGTCCGCCTTGACGTCACAGTTGATGTAACGCGCATCGATGTCGTGGTGCCGGTACGCGGCCTCGATCATGGCGACGGTCGGATTGTCATCGCACGGCGTGGAGAACGATCCGGTCAGGATGCTGCGGAAATTCTGCTGGCTCATGAGACGCTCCTCGGATCTGTGGCTGTCTTGCGGTCTTTCGACATGACGCACTGGAGCGCGGAAGGTCCATTCACATTCCGGAAATCTCAGTTTTCGTGAGGCAGGCCCAGACCAAGAAGTGCGGCCTCACGACCTGTCAGCAGATCGGCGAGCGTATAACGGTCCAGCACTGCCAAAAACGCGCCCAGTGCATCGCCTAGCACGCCGCGCAACATGCAGGCCGGAGATAGGACGCAGGGCCGTCCGTCCGTGCTGTTGCGCCCCTCGCAGTCCACCAGCGTCATGTCGTCTTCGGTGAAGCGGACGACCGCGCCCACGTTGATCTCTGAAGCCGGGCGCGCGAGTTCCAAGCCGCCACCACGCCCGCGGACAGTCGTGACGAAACCGCCCTGTCCCAGACGGTGCACGACCTTCACCAGATGGTTTTCGGAAATGCGATAGGCCTGCGCGATCTCGCGGATGGAGACGCGGCGTGACGTGTGAACGCCAAGATGGATCAGCACGCGCAGGGCGTAATCGGTGTGCAGTGTCAGGCGCATGGCGACTCCTCTGCCAGATTGACAGGCGCAGGTCACGTTTTTAAAGATGTATTTCGAATAAACCTTTAAGGGGACCGCTCATGTCCACTTCCGCCGACCGCAGCCTCACACCCGAGACCATCGCCATCATCAAGGCGACCATCCCGGCGCTCGAAGCCCATGGCGTGACGATTACGTCCGAAATGTACCGCCGCCTGCTGGCCGATCCCGCGATTGCGGAAATGTTCGACCCGACGCATCAGTCCAACGGCACGCAGCCCCGGGCACTGGCCATGGCCGTGCTGGCCTATGCGAAGAACATCGACAATCTGGGTGTGATGGGCGGTGCGGTCGAACGGATCGCGCAGAAACATGCGAGCCTCGAAATCCAACCGGAGCATTATCCGCATGTCGCCACGGCCCTGCTCGGCGCGATTTCGGCCGTTCTAGGGGATGCCGCAACGCCGGAAATCCTCGATGCCTGGGGCAAGGCCTACTGGGCGCTGGCGGATATCCTGATCGGCCGCGAGCATCAGCTTTACGACAGCAGCGCCCATGCCGAAGGCGGCTGGACCGGCTGGCGTCCGTTCCGCATTGCCCGCACTGTTCCGGAATGTGCGAATGTCACATCGCTCGAACTGGAACCTGTGGATGGCAAGCCGGTCATCAGCGCTGTTCCGGGGCAGTATCTGGGCGTTGATCTGGATATTCCGGGCCATGGCCGGACACGCCGCAATTACAGCATCACGTCCAGCCCGAACCGGAAGGGCTATCGCATCAGCGTGCGCCATGTTTCGAACGGCAAGGTTTCGGGCTGGCTGAACAGCGGGAAATGTGAGGGGACGGAAGTCCTGCTCTCGCCGCCTGCCGGCAATTTCGTGCTGCCGGAAAGGGTCGAGGGGCCGCTAGCGTTTGTCTGTGCCGGAATTGGGATCACGCCGATGATCGGGATGCTGGAAGTGCTGGCCCAGCCCGGCGTCACGACGCCCGTTCATGTTGTGCAGATCGCCCATTCCGCCGAGACCGCGCCGTTCGCGGAGCGTCTGGCGGAACTGTCCCGCAATTCTGCAGGGCGTATCCGGGTGGTCACGCGCCTGACGGAGAAAGACGGCCACCCGACCGCTGCCTGGGTGGCCGAGCAACTGCCCGGCGGAGTCTCAACCTATCTGTGCGGTCCGACAGGCTTCATGCGTGACATGGTGCACGGCCTGCCGGCAGCCGGCGTTCCGGCCGAGCGCCTGCGTTATGAGACGTTCGGACCGGATACCGGTGTGACGGACTGATTAAAGCGCGCCGGCCTTCTGCTCCGCGTCCGACAGGATGCGGGCACGGTCGGCGCCACCATTCGTAGCCAGGCCCTCGGCCTCGATCACGGTGAGGTCCGTGATACCGATCATGGCGAAGACGGATTTCAGATAGCTGAGCTGATGCTCGAAGGACGCGGCCGGAGAGCCTTCGCCATAGAGGCCGCCACGGGCCACGGCGAGCACGACCTTCTTGCCTTTGGCCAGACCTTCGATCCCGCCGCCGGACGTGTAACGGAACGTCTGGCCCGCCACCATGATGCGATCAATCCAGGCCTTGAGCTGGCTGGGAATCGACAGGTTGTACATCGGCACCCCAATGACGACGATGTCTGCGGCCTTGAACGTCTTCAGGGCGTCTGCGCCAGCGATCAGTTCGGGACGGCCTGAGACGTCCGGCGTCAGTTCCTTGCCGAGCCAGGACAGCGCTTCAACGTCCAGATGCGGTAGCGGATCGCTGGCGAGGTCGAGGGAAATGACCTCGACAGACGGATCTTGCTTGCGGAACTGGGCGACAGCGGCGGCACTGACATGACGGCTGGCGGAGCTGTCACCGAGGATGCTGGAATCGATGTGGAGAAGTTTCATTTTGATCTTTCCGGTTCCTGATCGTAACCAGCACCAGATAAGGAACCTTTGAACCCCGCCGCAAGAAGGCACATTCCGGAGCCATAGGCACATGGATGTTCGCGTCAGCGAGACTACTCCGCTTCCATCCCCGCCAGACTGCACACAGAACAGCGATGCCTGTGCCGTTATCCGCTCCATTCTGGCGCGCACGACGGACAAGTGGAGCATCCTGATCGTCAAGTCGCTCGGGCGCGGGCCGCACCGTTTCAGCGAACTGCGCCGTGCGATCGACGGGATTTCGCAGCGGATGCTGACGCTCACCCTGCGCAATCTGGAACGCGACGGCCTCGTCTTGCGGACCGTCACACCGACGACTCCGCCTCGTGTGGATTATGAGCTGACGACGCTGGGGGAATCGCTTTGGACGCTGACCGAAGCCTTTGGTCAATGGGCGCTGTCGAACCGTCCCGAAATCGAGGCGGCCCGTGCCCGTTTCGATGCCCGGCTTGACGCCAACACCTGATTTTTCCGTTCTGATGGACCGACCATGACCCAGATTTCTGCTCCCCGTATTGGTATCGCCGGCATTACGGGCCGGCTTGGAACGCTCTGTGCCGAAGAGGCCGGGGATGCCCTCGTGGGTGGCCTCTCCCGCACCGCAGACGCCCAGCGCAACATCATCACTGATCCGGTCGCGCTCGCAAAAAGCTGCGATGTCATAATTGATGTCAGCAATGCTTCGACCGTCCCGGCCCATGCGGCAGCTTTCGCACAGGCCGGATGCGCCTGGGTTCTGGGGACGACGGGACTCGATCAGGGCGCGCAGGACGCCGTAAACGCGGCGGCGCAGCACATTCCCGTTCTTCAGGCCGCCAATTTCTCCCCGGCGCTGACGCTGTTTCTGGAACTGGCGCGGCAGCTTGGCGCGGGACTGCCGGATTATGATGCCGAAATCCTGGAGGTGCATCACCGCCAGAAGCTGGACGCCCCGTCCGGTACGGCACTGGCGATCGGCCGGGCCGTGGCGGAAGGGCGTGGGGTCAGGCTTAAGGACGTGGCCCGGACCGACCAGAACGGCCGCCGTCCGGATGGCGCGATCGGATTTGCCTCCCTGCGCGGCGGACAGATCGTGGGCGAACACGATCTCGTTCTGATGGCGGCGGACGAACAGATCACCCTGTCGCACCGCGCACTGGACCGCAGGGTCTTCGCAAGGGGCGCCCTGCTCGCCGCAAAATGGTTAGCCGGACGTCCAGCCGGCCTCTACACAATGGCCGACGCCTTAAAACGCTAACTTAAAACAGGGTGCAGGGATCAAGATCCCTGCTGGGCCCGGGCAGAGCCCGGATCTCGCATCAACCGCCAGCAATCGGCAGGTTCACACCCGTCATGAAGCTGGAATCATCTCCCAGCAGGAATGCCACCACACCGGGGATTTCGTTGATGTCGCCATAGCGACGCATCGGGACGCTGCCGATCATCTGCTGGGCTACGACCTTGGGATCGGTGGAGAAATACTGGCTTCCGACCTTGGCCTGAAGCTCAACCTGACGCTCCCACATGAAGCCAGGGCCCATGTAACCTGGGCTGATGGCGTTCACGCGGATGTTGTAGGGGGCGAGATCCAGCGCGGCGGTTTCGGTCAGAGCGATGATAGCGCCCTTGGACGCGCCATAGGCGGCCATGTTCGGCGGCCCCTTCACACCGGCCATGCTGGCGGTGTTGACCACACGACCGTAATTCTGCGTGATCATCTGGCGCGAAACGGCCTTGAGGACATGGAAAGCACCGGTGACGTTGATCGTCAGAACGCGTGCGAAATCGTCGGACGGATAGTCCTGAACGGGGGCGAAGGCGCCCTGATAGCCAGCATTGTTGAACAGGAAGTCGATCTTCCCGAAATCCCGGACCACGGTATCCACCGTCTGGGTCACGGCGTCTTCGGATGTGACGTCACAGACATAGGAACGGGCCTCGACGCCCTTTTCACGGACGGAGGCCTCCGCTTTTTCCAGCGCCTCGCGGTTCATATCCAGAAGGGCGATAGCCGTGCCCTCTTCTGCCAGACGAAGGGCGGTCGCAAGACCGATATTGCCACCTGCGCCAGTGACCAGACAGACTTTACCGTTAAATTGATTCGACATGTCGAATGCCTCAAACTCTCTGTTTTTCCTGGGACCGTGCCCATGACGGGCAACAAGGTTCACGGCAGCACGAACGCAGCATGGACGGTGTCGTTGAAAAATGAAACGGGTGCCTGCGCTCTCTTTTTTGTGATTTGTGGCCGGTTTTTGGGACTTTCCCGCAGAAAACCGCGTTCAGCCTTCACGCAGCCCCTTGACCCTTGCGCCCAATTCCGCCAAGCCGTCCCCTCCCTGAATGCCACAGCCTGTCTGCCAAGACACCCTGTGGCCCTTCTCACCACTCATTCCCTGCGAGGTCCCTGAGTGCGCAATCACGGCGATTTCCTTTTCACGTCCGAGTCCGTTTCCGAGGGCCATCCCGACAAGGTGGCGGACCGCATTTCCGATACCGTTCTGGACGCCTATCTGCAGGCCGATCCGGAAGCGCGTGTTGCCTGTGAGACGCTGGTCACCACCAACCGCGTCATCCTGGCCGGTGAAGTCCGCGGCCCCAAAGAGGTCGAGGACACGCTGATCGACCGTGCCCGTGAAGCCATCAAGGACATCGGCTACGACCAGGAAGGTTTCTCCTGGAAGAAGGCCGACATCACCTCCTACCTGCACGCACAGTCCGCCGACATCGCCCAGGGCGTTGACAGCGGCACCGACAAGGACGAGGGCGCCGGTGACCAGGGCATCATGTTCGGTTACGCCACGCGCGAGACCGAGCACCTGATGCCTGCGCCGCTGTATTACGCGCAGACGATCCTCGAGCGCATCCGCGACTATCGCAAGAACGGTGATGCCCGCGGCGTCGGTCTTCTGCCGGATGCCAAGAGCCAGGTCACGCTGCGTTATGTCGATGGCAAGCCCGTCGGTGTCACGTCCGTCGTGATTTCCACGCAGCATGTCGAAGGCATGAGCCAGAACACGATCCGCGAGACCCTGCGCGACGTGGTCAACGGCATCCTGCCGGAAGGCTGGACCTGCCCGGAAGACGAGTTCTACGTGAACCCGACCGGCAACTTCGTCATCGGCGGACCGGACGGCGACGCCGGTCTGACGGGCCGTAAGATCATCGTCGATACCTATGGTGGTGCAGCCCCGCATGGTGGCGGTGCATTCTCCGGCAAGGATCCCACGAAGGTGGACCGTTCGGCAGCCTATGCCGCACGTTACCTCGCCAAGAACGTCGTGGCCGCAGGCCTTGCCGACCGCTGCACGATCCAGCTCAGCTACGCCATCGGCGTGTCCAAGCCGCTCTCGGTCTATGTTGACCTCGACGGCACGGGCAAGGACGTGGACGAAGCCCGTCTGGGCGCGATCCTCAACGAGGTTGTGGACCTGTCCCCGCGCGGCATCCGCAAGCATCTCCGCCTGAACCGTCCGATCTACGTTCCGACCTCCGCTTACGGCCATTTCGGTCGTGCGCCGGATCCGGTTCTGGACAACTTCACCTGGGAGCAGACCGATCTGGTCACCACGCTGCGTGGCGCCCTGAACCGGTAATCTGGCAGAAAACCCCTGGTCGAGTCTCTCAAACCCCAGCCGGAGCGGCTTTACGGCCGCCAGCGCGGCCATCCGCTCCGGGCCCGGCAGCAGCACCTTCTTGAGAAGGCGCTGCCTCGGCTTTCTTTTACCTCACCGGAAAATCCCGCTGCGGGATTCTCCGATGCGGTTTCGCGCGTCTTTCTCGAAATCGGTTTTGGCGGCGGCGAACATGCCATCGGCCAGTCCGAACTGAACCCGGATGTCGGCTATATCGCCTCCGAGGTCTTCGAGAACGGTCTGTGCTCCCTGCTTTCGCGCCTCGTGCCCGAAGGTGAGGAAGATACGGCCACGCCGCCGCCCCATTTCCGCATCTGGGCCGAAGATGCCCGCCTGCTGCTCAAGGACATGCCTGACGCCTGTCTCGACCGGGCGTATCTGATGTTTCCGGACCCGTGGCCCAAGGCCCGGCACGCCAAGCGCCGCTTCGTGCATCCGGAAAACATCAAACAGATGCACCGCGTCCTGAAACCCGGAGCCATCTGGCGCGTCGCCAGTGATCACCCTGTCTATCAGGAGTGGGTCACGGAAGTGATGGGCCAGCAGGACCTGTTCGATGCACCTCCCCCGGCCAAGGAACGTCCTGAAGGCTGGTCGCCCACGCGTTATGAGGCCAAGGCATTCCGCGAAGGGCGCATGCCGTTCTACTGGACCTTCACGCGCCGTCCCTGAACTCTCCAACCCTGTTATTCAGCGAGTTTCCTGACATCATGACCCAGATCGAACGCGAAGAAATGGAATTCGATGTCGTGGTGGTCGGTGGCGGTCCCGCCGGTCTCTCCGCCGCGATCCGCCTGAAACAGCTGATGCCTGATGCGGGCATCTGCCTGATTGAAAAAGGCAGCGAGATCGGTGCCCATATCGTCTCGGGCGCCGTCATCGAGCCGCGCACGCTCGACGAGCTTCTGCCGAACTGGCGCGATCTGGACGCCCCGCTCCGCACTCAGGTGACGGAAGAGCGGATGCTGTTTCTGACCGAGACGCGCTCGTTCGAGGTGCCGTATCTGGACCGCGTGATGCCGCAGATGGCCAATCACGGAAATTATGTCGTCTCGCTCGGCGAAGTCTGCCGCTGGCTTGGCGAACAGGCCGAAGCCCTTGGCGTGGAAATCTACCCGGGCTTCTCGGGCGCGGAACTGTTCATTGAAGACAACCGCGTTGCCGGCGTCATCACGGGTGACATGGGCATCGAGCGCAACGGCGAGCACGGGCCGAACTTCACGCCCGGCATGATCCTGCGCGCCAAACAGACCATCCTGACCGAAGGGGCTCGCGGCTCCCTCACGGGCCATGCCATGAAGCGTTTCGGCCTGCGCAAGGGCGTCGATCCGCAGACCTATGGCCTCGGCGTCAAGGAAATCTGGGAAATCCCGGCGGAAAAGCACCGCCCCGGTCTCGTGCAGCACAGCTTCGGCTGGCCGCTCGATGACCATACCTATGGTGGCGCCTGGCTCTATCATTTCGGGGAAAATCTGGTCAGCTTCGGCTTCGTGACCGGCCTCGATTACGCCAACACCTATCTGTCCCCGTTCGAGGAAATGCAGCGCACCAAGCTGCACCCGACCTTCCGGGAGCATTTCGAGGGCGGCAAGCGCCTGATCTACGGCGCACGCGCCCTGTCCGAAGGTGGGTTCCAGTCCATTCCGCGCCTGACCTTCCCGGGCGGTGTGCTGGCCGGGGATTCGGCGGGCTTCCTGAACGTGCCCAAGATCAAGGGCACGCATACGGCCATGAAGTCCGGCATGATCGCGGCAGAAGCCGTGGCCGAAGCTCTGGAAAAGGACAAGAAGGAAGCAGCCACCATGACGGCGCGCGTCCGCCAGTCCTGGCTGTGGTCCGAACTGCGCGATGTCCGCAACATCCGCCCGGCCTTCGCAAAATGGGGCATGAAGCTTGGCGCGATCTATGCCGGCATCGACAGCATGATCCTGCGCGGCCGTGCCCCTTGGACGCTGCATCATCCGCATGCCGACAATGAGACGCTGCGTCCGGCCTCGCTGTGCAAGAAGATCGAATATCCCAAGCCTGACGGGAAGATCACCTTCGATCGCGTCAGTTCAGTCTTCCTGAGTGGCACGAACCATGAGGAAAACCAGCCGGTTCACCTCAAGCTGCGTAACGAGGCCATCTGGCGCACCGTCAATCATGACGTATTCGATTCGCCAGAGAGCCGGTACTGCCCGGCTGGTGTGTATGAGCAGGAGCAGACGGGCGAGAACGCCTGGCAGCTCCGGATCAACGCCCAGAACTGCGTGCACTGCAAGACCTGCGACATCAAGGATCCGACGCAGAACATCGAATGGTGCACGCCAGAAGGCGGCGGTGGTCCGAACTATCCCGTCGGGATGTAAATTTCTTCCCGCAGACGGGCGCATCCGGAGCGGAATGTGACTTTTTCAGTCAGTCCCGCTACGGTGACGCCCGTTTTTGTGGCGGCGACAGCAGCGAAAGATGACGATGAAAGTTCTGGTCCCAGTCAAACGGGTGGTCGATTACAACGTCAAGGTACGTGTAGCGGCCGATGGCAGCGGTGTCGAAACGCAGGGCGTGAAAATGTCCATGAATCCGTTCGACGAAATCGCGGTCGAAGAAGCGGTGCGCCTGCGTGAAAAGGGTGCCGCAAAGGAAGTCGTGGCCGTAACCATCGGCGCACAGGCCGCGCAGGACGTTCTGCGTACGGCCATGGCCATGGGTGCGGACCGCGCCATTCTCGTGCGCACGGACGAGACGCTTGAGCCGCGCGCCGTGGCCAACGTGCTCAAGGCCATTGCCACGCGCGAGGAAGCCGGCCTGGTCTGCATGGGCAAACAGGCGATCGACGACGACATGAATGCCACGGGTCAGATCCTGGCCGCCAAGCTCGGCTGGCCGCAGGGCACGTTCGCCAGTGCCGTGACGGTTGCCGATGGTCGCGTCGAAGTCGCCCGCGAAATCGACGGCGGTACGGAAGTCGTGTCCCTCACGCTCCCGGCCGTGATCACGGCGGATCTGCGCCTCAACGAGCCGCGCTATGCGTCCCTGCCGAACATCATGAAGGCCCGCAAGAAGCCGCTTGAGACGATCGAGATCGACAGCCTCGGCGTCGATACAGCCTCGCGCCTGACGGTGGTCTCCGTGGCCGAGCCGTCCGAGCGCAAGGAAGGCGTGAAGGTGAACAGCGCGGCCGAACTGGTCGAGAAGCTCAAGACAGAAGCGAAGGTGATCTGATGACCGCTCTTGTTCTGGTTGAAGTCGAAAACGGCGCCGTCCGTCAGGCTTCCCGTTCGGCCGTTGCCGCAGCCTCCCGCTTTGGTGCCGTCGATGCCATCGTGTTCGGAGACGGTGCGGAAGCCGCTGCTGCCCTGCCGGGTGTGACGCGCGTTCTCAGCGTGCCCGGTCTGGTCAACGATCTGGCCGAGCCTGCTGCCGACCTGCTGGCGGCCCGCGCGAAGGACTACAGCCACATCGTGGCCGCAGCCTCCGCCACCGGCAAGAACATCCTGCCGCGTCTGGCGGGCCTGCTGGACGTGCAGCCGATCCCCGATGTGGTCGAGATCAAGGACGCCAATACGTTCGTGCGTCCGATCTATGCTGGCAATGTCCTGGCGACGGTCCGCTCTTCCGACAGCATCAAGGTGCTGACGATCCGCGGCTCCAATTTCGATCCGGTCGCAGCCGAGGGTGGTTCCGCCACGGTCGAGACGGTCGAGGCTCCAGCCAGCGAAAAGTCCGTCTTCGTGAAGGTCGAGCTTTCGGCATCCGACCGTCCGGAACTGGAATCCGCCCGCGTGGTGATTTCCGGCGGCAAGGGCATGAAGGACGCCGCGAACTTCAAGCTGCTCGAACCCATCGCCGACAAGCTGCATGCCGCCATCGGCGCATCGCGTGCAGCCGTGGATTCCGGGTTTGCCCCGAACGAGATGCAGGTCGGACAGACCGGCAAGATCGTGGCTCCGGAACTCTACATCGCCGTGGGCCTGTCCGGTGCGATCCAGCATCTGGCCGGCATGAAGGACAGCCGCGTCATCGTGGCGATTAACGCCGATCCGGAAGCGCCGATCTTTAAAGTCGCCGATTACGGCATCGTGGGCGATCTGTTCGAAATCCTGCCGGAACTCGAAAAGGCGCTGTAAGGCGCTCTTTCGCCGAAACGATAAAAAAGGGGCGCCCCATGACAGGACGCCCCTTTTTTCATGACAGGACCTGACAGAGGTTTAACTGGCTCTCCGCCGCCCATGAGGCACTCTTCAGGGCACGGAGACACCCATCATGACCCTGCGTAAATTCGCCCAAGACATCCTGTCCTGCCTGCCCGTCCTTCTGGGCTTCCTGACCATTCACAGTGCCCTTGCCGCCGCCTACATCGTACCTTCGGCCTCGATGGAGCCCACGCTGATGATCGGGGACCAGATCGGCGTTGTTGTGCCTTCCTATGGTCTCAGCACGGCCAACCTGCCCTTCGGTCATGCCCTGAAGCCGCATGACAACAGCGGAGGACGCCTCTTCGGGCATCTGCCCCATCGTGGAGACGTCGTCGTCTTCCGGGCACCGGCCAATCTGCATCAGACCTGGATCAAGCGCGTCATCGGCCTGCCCGGTGACAGGATCGCGCTGGTGCATGGACATGTCGTCCTGAATGGGACCGAACTGGCATGGAAGGACATGGGCCCTGCCCCTGAGGAGAGCCGCAGAGGCGTCTGGCTTCCGGCAGAACGCTATGATGAGACCCTGCCGGGGAATGTGCATCACAACATCCTTAAACTTTCGCAGGATGGCGAACTGGATAACATCGCGCCTTTCACGGTCCCGACCGGTCATCTGTTCGTCATGGGCGACAATCGGGACAATTCCGCCAACTCACGTGTGAGTGTTGCGGAAGGTGGCGTAGGGCTTCTGCCCATATGGAATCTTCAGGGACAGGCAAAAGCCGTCCTCTGGTCATGGCGGGATATCACCCGAACGGCACTCATTCTCTGATTTTTCGCTCTGACCTCTTGCAGGAAAGCGTTAACCCCTGTAGGAGAAGCGCCGTCGGCCGGAGTGTAGCTCAGCCTGGTAGAGCACTGTGTTCGGGACGCAGGGGCCGGAGGTTCGAATCCTCTCACTCCGACCAGCCGATAATTTTCCAGAAATCGCTGAAACAGTTTTTTGGCCTCAGGCCAGCGCATTTCTGCGCCTGAAACGCAGAAAAATGCCCTCCCCCTTTCGGAAGAGGGCAAAACGGCTTCAGGAACGCTTGTCCCAGGCCGAAGAGGTCGGCCAGACGCCTTGGGCGTAGACCTGACCATAAGCATGAACTTCCGTCAGGAAGGTCCGCTCACCGTCAAGGACGATTTTCACCGTCGGCGCCAGCGTGCCGCCGATGCGATAGGTCGCCGGATCCTGTGGATCAGCCGAACCGGGCTGCGGCAGGGTGTCGATGAAGGACTGCACGTAACCGGCGGGATCGACGAAGTGCGAATAGGTCTCGTACGGCGCAGCGGACGGATTGCCGAGCACGAGGCCGGACCCGTTCAGCGGGGTATATGGTCCGAAAATGCCGTTGCGTGACACGAAACCATACACACCATCCGGACCCGTGCTGTTGCCGGTGAAGGTGGAGTGATGGGAAATCGTGAACAGGTAGGTCAGACCGTCTTGGAACACGACATGAGGGCGTTCCGTCTGGTCATTGACGCCGAGCGCGGTGACAAGCGCCGGCAGCATTTCCCACTGCGAGAAATCACCCTTGGTGGAGTCGGATTTCAGACGCGCAATACCGATGGCGGCGGCGCCATACTGTGCACCGGCCGGAACGGTCGTGGCCGGCGGCACAAGGCCCATCTCGTCGGAGCCGATGGTGAAATCACCACGCATGCCCGGAACATTGCCTTCGAACAGGGCGTAGATCTGATTGTCGTCCGGGTTACGGAAGATATGCGGATCGCGGAAGTCCCAGTACTGGTCCTCGACGATGTTGGCGTAGTTCACGCCGTCCGCCTGGAACATGTCCGTGCAGACATCGAAGCCCTCGAACCACACGCCGTTGGCGTCTGCGAGGATACGGCCCGTCGTGTAGGACGGAACGGACTCGGACGGGATGTCATTGACGGAAGTGTAGAACAGATCGACCGTGCTGCCGCTGTTCTCGCGCATGACCGCGCAGCCGGACCATTCCCAGCTGCGGGAGTTGGCGCCTTCCTTGATGACACGGCCGCCGAACTTCCAGTCCGCGCCGTTACCGGTGCGGCTGTAGTAGTAGCCGATATAGGAATAGTTATTGCGGCTGTGCCAGCCCTCAACCGTATCGCCCGTTGCGGAACGGTCGGCCACGAGGGCGAACATGACGTACCAGCCCTTGAAGGTCACGGTCTTGCCGTGGATGTCGCGCAGCAGCCAGGTATCCCACTGCCACACATCGGAATCGATGACCGGGAAAGCATAGTCGATGACCGGCATGGTCGTGGTCGGATCATCGGTATGGATCTTCATCGCGTCAGCGATCGTCCAGCGCGAACCCGACTGGATTGCGCTTTGCGTGCTGGAAACAGCGTTCATGATTTTTCCCGTAAATGAAAAAAGAAAGTTTCAGACGGTTTCCAGGAACCGGGACATCCTATTGATGCCAGATCCTGGAAACCTTGCAGAAGAAAGCTGTATCGGACCTGTGTGGAGCCGTAATTTCTCCACAGGACACCGTGTCTTTCTTCCGAAGCTGCCAACAAAAAAAGGCCTGTCCTTTCGGAGAGACCTTTTTTGCAAAAACTTTATCTCAAATTATTTTATGAGCCATTTATTGACTACGTTTTATGGCTCAATGCCACAGTTATAGGGAAAGGCTGCGCGCAATGCAAGCCGGAAAATGCTGTCTTTCCCCGCCAGCCCTCGCCAAGGCCGCGAATGAACACAAAAAAACCCACCCGGTGACGGGTGGGTTCTGCAGGAAATCAGAAGGTTGCAGCACTCAGTTGCGCTGGAAACCGGCCATTGCCGAGCGTGAAAGATCTTCCAGAAGATCGACGGCGCTTTTCGAATCGTTCAGGCAGGGAATAAGAGCAAATTCCTCTCCCCCTGCTTCCATGAACTCTTCCCGAAGCTCGTTTCCGATTTCGTCGAGAGTCTCAAGGCAGTCCACCATAAACCCTGGCATGATAACGGCGATTTTCGTGATGCCCTGTTTCGGGAGAGCCGTGACGAAGGGCGCCGTATAGGGCTGAACCCATTCGAGTGGTCCAAACCGGGACTGGAACGTCAGCGGCATCTGCGCTTCATCAAGATCCAGGGTCTTGCGAAGGGCAGCAATGGTCCGCTCGCATTCGTCGCGATATGTGTCGCCCTTTTCAATACAGACCTTGGGAAGCCCATGGAACGAGGCCACGATCTGCTGCGGCTTGAAGTTCAGCCCGGCCAGCGTCTCCCGCACGGATGTCTCAAGAGCGCGGATGAATGCGGGATGATCCGGAAATGACGGTACGGTCAGCACGGCCGGCTGGCGACGCAGGCGCATGAGTGCCCGAAAAAGCTGATCGTTGGCGGTTGCGGTCGTCGTAGCGGAATATTGCGGATAAAGCGCGATGCTGACGATCCGGTCACAGCCCTGATCCATCAGGCTTTCAACAGCCTTCGCAACAGAAGGGCGACCATAACGCATCCCCCATTCAACGGGGACGCCATCGGCACGGAGCCGTTCCGCCAGACCTTCGGCCTGCTTGCGCGTATAAACCCGCAGCGGAGAAGCGTTTTCTTCCTTGTGCCAGATCCGCGCATAATTTGCACCACTAGCAAAGGGACGTTTTGTCAGGATGATGCCTTGGAGGATCGGCTGCCAGATCAGGGGAGGACTCTCGATGACACGCCGGTCAGAGAGAAATTCGCTCAAGTACCGCCTTACCGAGAAATAGCCTGTGTCGTCAGGCGTCCCGAGATTGATAAGGAGAATACCGGTCTGGCCTTCTGGCGGAGGAGCGATACGGGGGGTTTTGTGAAGAAATGCCATAGTGCCCTCTACTCTGGAACCGGGAAGGCACTTAGGAAAGAGGTAAAGCGTCTGGAGATACGCGCCCCTTACGGGACGCTATCGTCGATGCCTTACTTTCGCATAGGAAACATCCGGTTTCCGCGTCCCTTGCAACATAGTATAGGCAAACACCGCAACAGCGATTGTCATCGGACCAACATACGGCAGAA
The DNA here is from genome assembly GCF_046058915.1 of Gluconobacter roseus. Classification (GTDB taxonomy): domain Bacteria; phylum Pseudomonadota; class Alphaproteobacteria; order Acetobacterales; family Acetobacteraceae; genus Gluconobacter; species Gluconobacter roseus_A. The sequence goes on along the minus strand of NZ_CP175538.1, from coordinate 1,947,188 downwards.
GAGTATTCGTCAAAGCCATACTTGCCTCCTTTGAGCCTTTGGAAAAGATTTTCTGGTGGGCTCAATTCAGAGATTGAGCACATCGCGTCTGCGTTTCAACAAAAAAATTCCGAATTCTTCAAAAAACATTCAAGGAAATGAAATATTCCTCTGTTTTCAGCATCTTAAGAGAATACGACTCTGCATCATCTTGCCTGCTGATGGCAACCATCCCATCTCAAAGCTGTTACAGACGCACAGTCCGATTTTGAAACAAGGATTTCCAGACATGGCTACACAGGATCCCGTCATTTACGTTGTTGCCGACGGCGAAAAAGCCCGCTTCCTGCGCCTTGAAGGCCCGCAGCTCCGCACCATCGCAAGCTTCGACCTGCACAAGGGTTCCAATGCGGAGACGGATGTCGGCTCCATCAAGGCACCGCGCGAAAACCCGCATGAGCAGCTCAAGGAACATTTCACCCGCGATCTGGCTGACCACATCAACAAGGCCGCGCAGAACAGCGATGTGGAAGGAATCCTGCTTGTTGCACCGGCGCAGGCCATGCATGAAATCCGCGAGCATCTCGACAAGCCGACGAACAAGAAGCTCTTCAAGACGGTGGTCAAGGATCTCGTCAATACGCCTGACCACGACCTGCTGAAGCATCTCGACCGTCCGGAAACCGGCTGGCCCGAACTCGCTTCCGTCTGATTCCGGTCAGATCTGCGGGAGGGCTTTCAGACAGCCTTCCCGCAACAGGGGGTTGCCTCGCTTCGATCATTTCTGGTCAGGCCAATGGCGGCCCCGAAGACTTCAGATCCGTCTGGCAAGCGCCAGATGCAGATTTCCCCGCGTCTGTTCCAAAAGCGGCTCGATATCAGCCAGAGCCACTCCACGCCGCAACAGAACAGCCCGTTTCGTATTCCCCTGGACCAGTTTGAGGACTTCACGCGCCTCCTCGGCCGTTCCACCAGCCAATTCCATGACCATCCGCTCTGCACGGGCCTGAAGCTTGTCGTTGCTGATGCGCATATCCACCATGCGACCCCGATAGACATGCCCCAGACGCGTCATCAGCGCCGTGGAAAACAGGTTCAGCGTGACTTTCTGCGCGGTCCCTGCGGCCATGCGCGTTGACCCCGCCAGAACCTCGGCACCCGTCGGAATACAGATCCCGAGTTCCGCTTCCCGAAGCAGACGCGATTCCGGATTGCCGCTGACACCGATTGTCAGCGCCCCCACTTCCCGCCCGACCTGAACAATGGCGCAGGTATAGGGCGTGTTACCGCTCGCTGCGACGCCGATCACCACGTCATGTTCATTCGGATGATGTTCCATGAGATCAAACCGCGCCTGATCTTCCCGGTCTTCCGCGCCCTCGGCGGCCTGTGTCGTCGCCCCGGCCCCGCCAGCCAGTAACAGGACGAGCTTCTCCGGAGCGAGACCAAAGGTCGGCGTCAGTTCAACACCGTCCTGCAACCCGATCCGCCCGGACGTCCCCGCCCCCCATAGACCAGCCGGCCACCGGCCTGAAGCCGGGGCACAGCGGCCTCAACAGCCTGCTCAATAGATGGCAATGCCTCCCCGACACGGTCCAGAGCCGCCTTCTGGGACGTCAGAAGCCGGTCCAGAAGAACATCGAGCGACAGGCGCTCGATATCCTCATTGGCCGCAAGAACCGTCTCGGTACGGGATGACGTCATCACTCAGTCTTCGTCTTCATCCGGCACTTCGTTGCGACGGAACAACTGCCCATCCTTCAGAAGCCCCTGCTCCACAATGCTTTCCGCAATTTGGACCGCATTGAGGGCCGCGCCCTTGCGCAGATTGTCGGATACGCACCACAGCGCCAGACCGTTCTCGACCGACGGATCAATCCGCAGGCGGGAGACATAGGTTGCATCCTCACCCACACATTCGATCGGCGTGACATAGCCGCCGTCTTCGCGCTCATCGCGCAGGATCACGCCCGGTGCCTTGCGCAGCGCCTCGCGTGCCTTCTTTAGATCAACCGGCTTCTCGCATTCGATGCTGATGGCCTCGGAGTGACCGATGAACACCGGAACGCGCACGCAGGTCGCCAGAACCTTGATGTCCGGGTCCATGATCTTGCGGGTCTCAACCGCCATCTTCCACTCTTCCTTGGTCGCACCGTCATCCATGAAACGGTCGATATGGGGAATGACGTTGAAGGCGATCTGCTTGGTGAACTGCGCAACCGTCGGCGGATCGTTGACGAATGTGCCCTTGGTCTGGGCGAACAGCTCGTCCATCCCGTCCTTGCCGGCGCCCGAAACGGCCTGATAGGTCGAGACCACGATACGCTTGATCCGGAACAGGTCATGCAGCGGCTTGAGCGCCACCAGCATCTGCGCGGTCGAGCAGTTCGGGTTGGCGATGATGCCACGGCTGGCCTTGCCGATTGCCGTCGCGTTCACTTCCGGCACGATCAGGGGCACGCCCGGCTCCATGCGGAAATGCGACGTGTTGTCGATCACCACACATCCCGCAGCCGCAGCTTTCGGCGCATAGACGGCCGAAACCGCACCACCCGGCGAGAACAGCGCAATGTCCCAGCCCTTGAAGTCGAACGTCTCGAGGTTCTGAACCTTCAGGACTTTCTTGTCCCCGAAAGAAATTTCACGTCCGGCCGACCGTGGAGAGGCCAGCGCCACAACTTCATCGACCGGAAAGTCCCGCTCCGCCAGAATTCGCAGCAGTTCACGCCCCACCGCACCCGTGGCGCCAACAACCGCAACCCGATAACCCATGATCTTTTCCCGTTCCCTGAAAATCAGCCCGAAAAGGGCAGACGCTTTAAAAGCGCCGACAGACGGTGCCGCCGCAGTTCGTAGCGGGCCTTGCGCCCCGTCGCCATGTAGTTGAGCTGGATCGCATACCGCGTTCCCACGAACTGCCGGTGCCCGTGCCAGGTCGCCGGACCGTTCGGAAACACGAGCAGCGTCCCTTCCGCCGGCGTGACCTCAACATCGAAATCCTCGACGTCATCCGGTCCGTTCAGCAGCCGCAGACAGCCATCGCGTGATGCCCAGTCCTCGCCCCGCGGGTTCAGATACAGCAGGATCGTAACCAGCTTGGCCTCAGAGTCCCGATGGATCCGCCCGTCCTTCTCCCGCGTGCGCCCGCGCACTGTCAGCATGGTCGGCGCATCCGCCAGATCCAGCCCGAATTTTTCAGCCACCAGTGCCTTGAGTTTCGGCCCCTGCAGTTCCGCAATCATGGCCGAGACACGCGGCGTCAGCTTCAGCGCTTCCGGCGGAAAGGAGCCGCCGGATTTCATCTCCGGCAGGTCCGAGACAACTGCCTTCAGATCGTCATTGCCGATGAAATGCGGCACCACCACATGCGGAAACGGTTTTTCCGCAACAGGCGTGCTCTCGAACGCATCATAATCAAGGGAAATCCTGCTCATGGCGCAGGAGGCTAGACGCGGCCCACGTCTGCGACAAGGCCTATTCCACACATGTGAGACCTGCCTTTTGCGAAAGAATATTACCCCCGCAGCAGCCTGTGTGCCTTCACCATCCGGCTTGTTGCCAGATAGCGGACATATCCTGCCCCCAGACGGTTTGCACCGCCCGTGCAGACATGGGGTTTCGGCTGGGACGAAACCTGCCCGTTCCATACTGTATGCAGAAGGCGCGGATCGATCCTGCATTCCAGCAGTCGATGATCCACACCCGACTGACCGGCATCATCCGTCAGAACAGTATGCGCGGAGAGATCATCGCGCCGGGGGCCATCAGCCGCGAGGGACATTCCTGTCAGGGCAAAAACATTTCCTGTCACAACCGCCAGAAACAGCAGAGCACGCATGTGCGGAACTCCCATCTCAACGAGGCCGGCTCAAGACCGGTCACCGGACTAGACGACTCTCGGCCCTCAAAAGTTGCGGCAACTTTGTGGCAGAGCAGACAGATTTTTGCCTTCAAGCGGTCCGACCACTGGAATCCCACATGATTTTCCTGCCTCAATTGCTTTCCATTTTCCGACCCAAGGCGTTCTTTCATGAACACACGTTCTCTGGTCCTTCCCGAACTTCTTCCACTCCTTGAGGAAATTCCGACCGTCGATCTTTCTCCTGAATCCCTGCCCGCATTCCGGAGCGGACTGGAACAGACTGCTGGCCAGTCCTTCCTTCAGGCCGAAGACTATCCCGTCACCCTTGAGCGCCTGAACATCCCCGGCACGGATAACGCACCCCCGATCCGCCTTCTGACCGTCCGTCCCCGCAAGGAAGCCACAGGCCCGCGTCCAGCACTGCTGCATCTGCATGGCGGCGGCTATTTCGCAGGCCAGCCCGAGCTCACCACTACCCAGCTCTGCCAGTTCGCACAGGAGATGGATTGCGTGGTCATCTCCCCGGATTACCGCCTCACCCCCGAGCACCCGTTCCCGGCCGCGATCGAGGACGCCTACACAACGCTCTGCTGGATCACCCGCAATGCCGACACACTCGGGATCGACGCTGCCCGCATCGGCCTGACCGGCGAAAGCGCAGGCGGCGGCCTTGCTGCGGGACTGGCTCTGCTGACCCGGGACCGCGAAGGGCCGACGCTGCTGTTCCAGAACCTCATCTACCCCGTGCTCGACGACCGCACGATTACGGGCCAGCCTGACGCTTCCCGGTAGGGGGCGAGTTCCTGTGGACTCGCGCCAGCAACACCTTCATGTGGACGGCCCTCCTCAATCCCGTAGCGCCCGGTTCGGCAGACGTCTCGCCCTATGCCGCTCCCGCCCGCGCAACCGACCTGTCCGATCTGCCCCCGGTCTATCTGTGTGTCGGCGCGCTGGACCTGTTTCTGGATGAAGATCTCGCCTATGCGCGGCGCCTGATCCATCAGGGCATCTCCGTAGAACTGGAAATCGTGCCCGGCGCCTGCCATATCTTCGACCAGACAGACACACCGGTCGCCACCCGTTCCATCGCACGCCGGATCGACGCCATGAAACGCGGCTTCGGTCTCTGACAAAGGATGTTCGGGAAAGGCAGAGATTGGCCCTCTTCTGCCAGTCCGCTAAACTGTGCGGCCATATGACAGCCCCCGGACCCGCCTCTCCCCGGCAGGAGCGCGGCCCCCGGGGACACAGGAGACGAGTTCATGGGCGACCATCATGATGACCGGGACGCCATCAATGGCGAAAACACCGTCTATCTGGCGGAGCTGCACACACGCTGGCAGCACGACCCCGCATCCGTGGACCCCGCCTTCGCATCCCTGTTCGAGACCCTCGGCTCCGATCGCCTGAGCGGCCCGGACACAGCTGATCAGAATGATGCCAGTGCCGAGAGCCTGAAATTCGCCTATCGCTTGCGTGGACATTCCATCGCAGCGCTGGACCCGCTCGGCCTCGCTCCCACACCCGAGATTCCTGAACTCACACCGTCAGGTGTGGACCGGGATCTGATCGCCCGTCTGCGCCGCGCCTATTGCGGCACGACAGCCGCCGAGTTCATGCATCTGCAGGACCCGGCCCAGCGCCAGTGGTGGATCGACCGTCTGGAAAATCCCGCCCCTGGCCCGTCACTGGACCAGAAGCGCATTCTCCTCGCCCTCACCCGCGCCGAGGGCTTCGAGCAGTTCTGTCAGAAGCGCTTCATGGGCATGCGGCGTTTCGGGCTCGAAGGCGGCGAGAGCGTCATTGTGGCCCTGCGGACCCTAATCGATGCTGCCGCACAGGATGATGTGCGTTCCGTCTCGCTCGGCATGCCGCATCGTGGCCGCCTGAACGTGATGGCCAATATCCTGCGCAAGCCGTTCGCCGCCATTTTCAGCGAATTCGCCGGCGCCTCCTTCAAGCCCGATGACATCCAGGGCTCCGGAGATGTGAAGTACCATCTTGGCACCGCCACCACGCTTGAACATGCCGGCCACACTGTCCGCATCTCGCTCCTGCCCAACCCGTCGCATCTTGAAGCCGTGGACCCGGTCGTGCTCGGCCGCGTCCGCGCCGATCAGGACCGCGAAAAGGATCGGAACCGCCAGCACCATCTGGGCATTCTCGTTCATGGCGACGCCGCCTTCGCCGGACAGGGCGTGGTGTATGAAACCCTCAGCCTTTCGAAGCTGGAAGGCTATCGGACGGGTGGGACGGTTCACGTCATCATCAACAACCAGATCGGCTTCACCACCGTCCAGTCCGACGCCCATTCCGGCCTGCACAATACCGACATTGCCAAATCCGTTCAGGCTCCGATTTTGCACGTCAATGGCGACGATCCCGAAGCCGTCTCACGCTGTGCATTCCTGGCCCATGAATGGCGCCGCACGTTCCAGTCCGACATCGTGCTGGATGTCGTCTGCTATCGCCGTCACGGCCATAACGAGACCGACGAGCCCGCCTTCACGCAACCCACGATGGTCCATGCCATCCAGTCCCGCGCCACGACACGCAGCCTTTATGCCGATCACCTGATCCGCAGCGGCGTCATGACCAAAATCGAAGTCGAGGACATGTGGACCCATTTCCAGCATCGTCTGGAAGAACAGTTCGAAAAATCCAAAACCTATCAGCCCGATGGCACGGACTGGCTGGACGGTCCCGAAGATCCGACGCGTCTGCAGGACGAACAGGATCGCATCCAGCCCATGACCGGCGTGCCTCTCAGGCGCCTTCAGGAAGTCGGAGAGGCCATCGGCACGATCCCTGAAGGGCTGGCCGTTCATCCGCGCTTGGCCCGGCAGATCATCGCCCGCGGCAAGGCCGTCGCCGATGGTGGTCCGATCGACTGGGCCACGGCCGAGGCCCTTGCTTTCGGCACCCTGTCGATGGACGGACATCCCGTCCGCCTGTCCGGGCAGGACAGCCGCCGCGGCACGTTCAGCCAGCGTCATGCCGTCCTGTTCGATCAGGACACGGGACGCGAAGACACGCCCCTGACCCATATCGCGCCCCATCAGGCGCCACTGAACATCTGGAACTCGCCGCTCTCGGAATATGCTGTCCTCGGCTTCGAATACGGCTATTCCCTCGGCGATCCGGAAGCACTGGTCCTTTGGGAAGCGCAGTTCGGCGATTTCGCCAATGGTGCGCAGATCATCCTCGACCAGTTCATCGCATCGGGCGAAACCAAATGGCTGCGGACCTCTGGCCTGACCCTGCTCCTGCCGCATGGTTATGAAGGCGGCGGTCCGGAGCATTCCTCGGCCCGTCCCGAGCGCATCCTCCAGCTTTGCGCCGAAAACAACATGCGCGTGTGTGACATCACCACGCCCGCCAACTATTTCCACGCCCTGCGCCGCCAGATTGCCCGACGCTGCCGCAAGCCGCTGGTCGTCTTCACGCCCAAATCCCTGTTGCGCAATAAGGACGCCGTCTCGATGCTTGACGCCATGGGGCCGCACACGCGCTTTCAGCCCGTCATCGCGGACCCGGCAAAGGAAGACGGCGCACGGCGCATCATTCTGTGCACCGGCAAGGTCTATTATGATCTCGCTGCCGAACGGACGCGCCAGAACCGTGACGACGTCGCCATCATCCGCATCGAGCAACTCTACCCGTTCCCGCATCACGCCCTGATGGAGCAGCTTGTCCGCCACCCGGATGCGGAACAGGTTCTGTGGTGTCAGGAAGAACCGCAGAACAATGGCGCCTGGATTTTCGTGGACCGTCGCATCGAACGCGCGCTGCGCGGCTGCAATCATCGCGTGCAGCGCCCGGACTATGTCGGTCGCGAAGGCGCGGCCTCACCCGCGACCGGTCTGCCAGGCGCTCATGCGGCCCAGCAGGCAAAACTGGTTCAGGACGCCCTGTCCTGAACCTTTTTACGTCAGGAAAACCTCAGGTCGGGCCGCCCTGATAGCCATAGCTGCTCCGGCCCGCCCCGACATTCCCATAGTCGTCGCCACGGAACTGCCGCGACCCCTGACCACCATAATCCGGCCCACAGGCCGCAAGAGCCGCCAGCAGCGCAAGCGCCACCCCAATCCGAGCACGCGTCATCAGCGTTTCCCCTTAATGTCGTTCCGTTGCGCCACCCTACGCCGCAAAACGGCCATGCGCTACAGTGTGCCCCTAGCAGGAGACGATGGTTTTTACAGATTTTACAGGGAATTGGTGAACCGGCTGGGACTCGAACCCAGGACCATTCGATTAAAAGTCGAATGCTCTACCAACTGAGCTACCGGTTCATCCGCACGCTGGCTACCCCACAACCCATGAGGGCGTCAACCTCATCTCCCTGAAAAACAGGCGTTTAAGCGGGGGGCCTGCATGGTTTCCCACGCCGAAAGAGGCTATGGCCGCCAGACAGTCTGTTTTACGGACGGCTGTTCCTTTTTCAGCTTCATAAGGAAGAGACAGATGTCCATTCAGATTCTTCCCGGTCTCTTTCTCGAAGAAGACGAACTGAAAGTGACCTATATCCTGGCTTCCGGCCCGGGCGGACAGAACGTCAACAAGGTCGCCACCGCCGCACAACTCCGGTTTGACGCTGCCCGATCCCCGGCCCTTTCCGACCGTATCCGTACGCGGCTGATCGAACTCGCAGGCAGTCGCGCGACCCAGAATGGCGAAATCATCATCACAGGTCGCCGCTTTCGGACCCAGCAGCGAAACCGTGAAGACACCATCGAGCGTCTGGCAGAGCTGATCCGCAAGGCAGCTCACCGCCCGACATTCCGCGTTGCCACACGTCCGGGCAAAGCGGCGCGACAGCGTCGCCTGGATGGCAAATCCCACCGGGCTGGCATCAAGCGCAACCGGAAGGTCCGTCTCGACGACTGAGCAGGCGCAGGCCGGAACAGAGCCAACGCGCATTTATGCAACTTCGCCCTGCATCTGATACGCTCAAGTAACATAGAATCGCACCATTCATCCCCTGAGCACCTCGATGCCGCACGGGCGCTTTTGAAAATATGTTTCCCATTTGATACCACTTTGGAAACATCATGTCCGGAACAGGTAGCCCTACAGGATTTTGTTGCTCTTATGCAACAGGCAGAAAATCTGTCACACGAATCATTTTTGCTACTTTCATGTAACGAGATTTTATCATTACTCTTTCGAAACCCCCTCTGAACCCAAGAGCGGCGTCTCATGGAGGTATAGATAGTAGTAATGAAGTACCGGCATCGCATCTCCCTGCTCATGACAACGGCCGTCTCGGTCATGCCCTGCATGTCAGCCATGGCCGCAACGACCACCACCGATCAGCCTGCCACACGTCATCACAGCGCAAAGCCTACCAGCGCCGCTCACGCTGCCGCCCGGCCTGCCACAGCTTCAACGGCCAAGCCTGCGGCCGCACCGCGCCACAAAAAGACCGATGTCAATTTCACGGGCGAAGCCGAAACGATCAACGTCACCACCGGCACCCATGCGACGAACCGCAAGGCCCGCGAAAGCACGTCCCCCGTCACCGTAGTCTCTGCCGCAACGCTCCGCCGTTCCGGCATGCTGAACCTTTCGGATGCCCTGACCCGGACCTATGCCTCCATCAACGTTGTGGCCATGGGCGCGGATTCCGCAGCCCTGACGTCCTCCATCCAGATGCGCGGTCTCGGCCCGAACGAAGTGCTGGTTCTGGTGGACGGCAAGCGCCGCCACAACACGGCGAACATCACCGCCGATGCGGGTCCGCAGTTCGGCTCCACGGGCGCCGATCTGAACACGATCCCCGCAAATGCCATCGACCATATCGAAGTGCTCGAAGACGGTGCGGCCGCGATGTACGGCTCGGACGCAATTGCAGGTGTGGTGAACATCATCACCAAAAAGCAGGCCCACAGCATCCAGACCACCGTACAGACCGGCGCAAACGCCTATAACGGCGATGGCTGGCAGTACAAGGTCGGCGCTGATGGCGGCGTGAAATGGGGCAGTGACGGCTACCTGCACCTCAGCGGCGAAGTCTATCACACGGATCACATGGTCGTCGGCGCGCGGGACCACCGCCTGATCGGAAGCTGGCCCACCAACGCCAACACAACGGGATACTATAACGGTATCGTTCCGAACGCGATGAACGTGCCCGCTGATTCTAACAAGATCATGAGCACGCCGGAAGAGACCCGCGAAAGCCTTGCCATCGACTTCGGCAAGACCATCACCGAAGGCGTGAATTTCTACGGCCTCATCACCTATATGCACCGCCACGGCGAAGCGTATGAAAACTACCGCACGCCCGTCATCGCGCCCACCATGTATCCGGCGGGCTTCTCCCCGCTCGAAACATCGGAAGAAAACGATTACGCTGCTACGCTTGGCCTCAAGGGTGACAATTTCTTCGGGTTCGACTGGGATCTGAGCACCACATACGGCGCGGATGGCAACAAGATCGGCAACAAGAACACCGCCAATACGGGCATGCTCGCCAGCACCTGCTCAACCGATCCGACGTCATCCTATTATTCGACAGATGGCTGCGGCTGGTCGCCCAACACGACGCGCGCTGAAACCTATCGCATGGCGCAGTGGACCAACAATCTGGACTTCCGCCGCCACTTCAATATTGCCAACGTCGTTCCCATGACGCTGGCCTTTGGTGGCGAACACCGCCTCGAAACCTATGAAATCAAGGCTGGCACCCCGCCCTCCTATGAACTGGGCGGCACGCAGGGCTATGCCGGTCTCGGTCCCAACAGCGCCGGCAACTGGAGCCGTGACATCTGGGCCGCCTATGTCGATGGCGACTTCCACCTGCTCCCACACTGGGATCTCGATTTCGCAGGACGCTTCGAGCACTACACAGATGTCGGCAACACGGAAAACGGCAAGGTCTCGACGCGCTATGACGTGAGCAAACGCATCGCGATCCGTGGCACGATCAGCACCGGCTTCCGCGCTCCAACGCTGGCAGAACAGCATTACAGTGCCATGAACGTGGACCCGACCGGCGCCTCCGGCCTGCTGCCCGTCAATTCGACAGCCGCCCGTATTCTCGGCGCCAGCGCCCTGAAGCCGGAACGCTCCGTCAGCGCCAGCGGCGGCATCGTCCTGGAGCCCGTGAAGAACTTCCATGTCGAGGCAGACGTCTATCAGATCAATCTGCGCGACCGGATCGTGGGCGGTGGTACCGTCAATGGTCAGCCCGCCGTCGATGCCATTGAAGCCATGGGATACTCCCTGCCTCTGAACAGCATCACGCTCGACAACGTCTCCGCCTACTACATGACCAACGGCGCCAGCACCCGCACGCAGGGTCTCGACATCAAGGCGGACTACATGTTCCGCTTCCACAATGCCGGCAACCTGAACCTCAGCATGGCGCTGGACCTGAACCGGACGCGTCTGCACCACAACGGAACGGACACCAACGGCAATCCGCTGCTGAACGCGCAGAACATCGGCTACATCACGACCGCCTATCCGCGCAGCAAGATCATCCTGAACGCGTTTTATACGATCGGGAAATGGGACTTCAACGTCCGCCAGACCCGCTACGGCGAAACCACGGACATGCTGACCTACTCTGACTGGACGGACCAGACGCTCACCTGCCCGAGCGGCGGCAAGCTGGCCTATTCCAACAGCTGCTTTGCGCAGTTCAAGAATACACCGCGCTGGCTGACGGATATCGAAGTCGGATACCGCTTCAACAGCCACTGGCATCTGGCGATCGGCGCGAACAACATTTTCAATGTCCGCCCCCGTCGCGTTCCGCAGATCAACAACTCCCGCGGCGCCCAGATCTACGACCAGTTCTCGCTGCAGGTCCCCATCACGGGCGGCTATTACTATGGACGGATCAACGCCAACTTCTGAGACCGTTTTTCCAACTGCCCACAGGAAAAGGCGTCCCATACAGGGGCGCCTTTTTTGTTGAGGCTGTGCTTCAGACCAGCGCCTGGGAAAATGGACAAAGAAAAAGACCTCACCCCCGAAGGGATAAGGCCTTTTTCCTTTTCAGACCGGATTGTCTCAGGCGATGTGGGCCGTTTCGGCTTCTTCCGCGGCAACCAGATACGGACCTGCGGCCAGAACCTGGATGGCCAGCATGCCAAGGCTGTTCGGCTGACGTGCCGTCAGGGACAGCATCGCATTGCCGTTGGTCCAGCGCGCTGCAATGTTTTCCTGAACATCCCAGCCAGCCAGACCAGCTTCCGTCAGGTGCTGGTCGATGCGGATCGTGTTGCCAGAGTCGAACAGCGTGATCTCACCGACGAGAACACCGAGGTCACGACGGTCATCCATGAACGGTCCAACCGTCTCGCTCGGGCGGGACGTACGGGACATCAGGCGAACTTCCGTCACGTCGGACGGGATCATGAACATCACGCGGTCATTGGCGGTCCGGACCTGATGAAGGGTCTGGCCCGTGCTGGTGACGAGATGCAGACCGGAGTCGTCGGTCAGGACCGGAGCCGGGCTGGTGTTCTCAAAACCGGCGTTGATGGCGCGGGCTTCGATCTCACGGAAGATCGGCTCGACTACCTCGTGGCTGACAACCAGCGGAGCGGCTGCGTCATCATTCCAGTTGCGTGCACGGCCACCGAGCAACACGACGGTGCCGTTCTGGCGGAAAGAGTGACGGTTCCCGGTGTCGAGATAGCTTTCCGTCATCATGCCATCAGCCATGATGACCGAATGTTCTGCCGTTTCCACATGGAAGTAGTCGTAGGACGACATGGTGCGGTCATAGACCACGGAACGACCGTTCACGAGCATACGGGCCGGGATGAAGCCACCGTTGATGAACAGGCAGTGCTCCGGCGTGACCAGCATGTCCTTGTAAGGCACGCCCTCAGCCAGCGCATCCTTCATGATGCGGACCGGATAACCTGCCTCGGCATCGCTCAGACCCGTCTTGGCAACCATATGTGCCCGGCCGGCCCAGGTCACGGTGCGCTCAACGGCCTCACCGTTCACGAAAGCCAGAACCGTGCTGCCCAGACGCAGGGTCTCGACGGCAACGTCACCTTCCGGCGTGCGGATCATGCTGCCAGCAAGGAAGCAGGTCGTGGTGCCGTTGTCTTCCACAATCCAGCCATTGCTGCCGTCCTGAACGATGGATGCCGTGGCGGCAGGCGTGAAACCGTCAGCCGTATGGATATTGCCATAGGTCAGCTCGCGACCGTCAACCAGCTTGACCGTCAGGGTGTAGGAACCATCGTCGTTCGGTGTGTAGGTGGCAGCCGTCGGAGCGGATGTGACACCGGAGATACCGAAATGCGTGTTGGCGGACACACCGTTGATGACGATGTTCTGGTTGTTGGCAGAGTTGTTATGCAGAAAACCGTTGGCTTCGACATAAACCGTATTCACCGTCGAAGGATCAACATTGATGGTGTTGATGCTTTCACTCGGGTTCAGGAACAGGCTGCTGTCCTGCGACAGGCTGACCGTGCCGCCACTGATCCAGAGCGGGTTGGTCGCCGAGCCCAGCGTGGCGTTGATCAGGTTGATCGTGCCGCCGTTATTGACGTTGTTGGTATCGAACACGACGTTATTGTCGTTGTTCATGATCGTGATCGTACCATCGTCACGGTTCATCGTGACGCCACCGAGTTCAACCTTCGACGGGGTGTTGATCAGGATCGTGCCATCGTTTTCGAAGCCGGCCGTGGCAAAGACATAGCCGTTGTAGTTGTTGCCGCCATTTGCCGTGATTTCCAGCGTGCTGTTCTGCCAGACGCTGAGGCTGCGGATCTGGTTGTAGGACGGTGCGTTGGCGACAACGGTAGTCGGCGTGGTGTTGCCGTAATAGCCGACATTGACGTCAGCGTTCTGCTCGCTTTGCGGAATTGCGTCGCCGTTGAAGGAGTTGCCCGTCGTATTAATGACATGGCCCTGGCCGTCATACAGCGTCCAGTTCTTCGGATCGTACCAGTCACCGCCGGTGGCGGGACCGGTCCAGCGCCATGCGGCATCGTGGTTGTGATAGCTGACGGCGTTGGTGCTGTACTGGGAGGTGTCACCACCGGCGCTTGCTGCAGCAGCGGCCGTTGAAGCCATCTGCTGGTGCAGATCGCTCGTAGCATAAGACGCCGAAGCCGTGCTCGTACCGGCATCTTCGATCAGCCAGCCTGTCGTTCCATCCTGAACGATCGTCGCATGGGCGGCAGGCGTAAAGCCGTCTGCAACATGCACCGTCGGATAGGTGATGGCACGGCCGTTACTGAGATTGATCGTCAGGGTGTAGGACCCGTCGGAGTTCTCGGCATAGGTGGCGGAGGTCGGCGTGGAGTCACCGCCGCTCAGGACACCGAAATGGGTGTTTTCAGACACACCGTTGATAACGGTGTTCTGCACGGAACCGCTGTCGTTGGTGTAGAGGTTCCTGACATAGATCGTGTTGACGCTTGCCGGATCGACGTTGAGCGTGGAGCCTTCGCCATACAGACCTGCAACGAGCGTGCTGTTCTGAAGGTTGACCGTACCACCAGCGATCGAAACGGGAGCGGCCTCGCTGCCAAGGGTCGAGTTGACCAGGTTCAGCGTACCGTTGTTCAGGCGCGCATCGTCAAGCGTCACGTTCCCGTTGTTGTTCATGATCGTCAGGGTGCCGTCGCCTGACGTTACACCGCCGAGTTCGACCTTGGACGGGGTATCGACGATGATCGTACCGTAGTTTTCCACACCGGCCGTCGCAAAGACGTAGCCGTTTCCGCCCTGCGCCGTGATCTTCAGGGTGCTGTTCTGCCAGACGCTGAGGCTGCGGATCTGGTTGTACAGCACGGCATTGGATACGACCACGAACGGCGTGGTGTTGCCGTAATAACCGACATTGACGTCCGCATTCTGCTCGCTCTGGGGAATGGCGTCGCCGCTGAAGGAATTATCGGTCGTGTCCACCGGATTGCCGGCATTTTTCAGAGCCCAGTTGCTCGGATCGGACCAGTCCCCGCCCGTTGAGGAACCAGCCCAGTCCCAGGCATAGTCATGCTGGTGAAAGCTGGTTTCGTCGCTCTTGTAGGTGACGTCGTCGGTTCCGGTGGTCGTATCGGCCATGATGAGATCTTCCAAAAAGATTTCCGGCAGAGAAGACTCGCCGGTGTATGTTTGGGAATTGCTAACGGTTTCAAATAAGGCGCGCAAGTTAATAATATGCAAACTGCGGCCCTGATTTTGCGCAAATTCGTGAATCTTTCGTGCGCGTGACATGTCCCGCCGCATGAGGGACTAGGAACTTCCGCAACGGGGGCGCCTCCTGCGGGGCAGGTGTGGCGTGTCGGCGACGCATGCGGTATGCTGAGACAACTGAATTCTAGCGTGGTGACCTGTCTTGACCGAGCTGACCGAGCCGACTGATCTGACCCCTTCCGGCCGTCTTCCTGTGACGATCGAGGAGGAGATGCGCTCCTCCTATCTGGCCTATGCGATGTCCGTGATCGTATCGCGTGCGCTGCCGGATGTGCGGGACGGTCTGAAGCCGGTCCATCGCCGTATTCTCTATGCGATGCGCGAAAGCGGCTTCACCGCCGACAAGCCTTACCGCAAGTCGGCGCGTGCGGTCGGTGACGTGATGGGTAAATACCATCCGCATGGTGACAGCTCGATCTATGACGCCATGGTCCGGATGGCGCAGCACTGGTCGATGCGCGTCAAGCTGATCGACGGTCAGGGCAATTTCGGTTCGGTCGACGGCGATAGCCCGGCTGCCATGCGTTACACCGAGGCCCGTCTGGCCAAGGCGTCATCCTTCCTGCTGGACGACATCGACCGCGATACCGTCGATTTCCAGCCGAACTATGACGAGAGCGAAAACGAGCCAAAGGTTCTGCCGGCCGTCTTCCCGAACCTGCTCGTCAACGGCGCGGCCGGTATTGCCGTCGGCATGGCGACCAACATCCCACCCCATAATCCGGGTGAGGTCATCGACGCCACGCTGGCCATGATCGCCAACCCGGCCATCGAACTCGACGAGTTGATGCAGATCATCCCGGGGCCGGATTTCCCGACGGGTGGCATCATCATGGGCCGCAGCGGCATCCGTCGCGCCTATGAGACGGGTCGCGGCTCCATTCCGGTCCGCGCGCGAGCCGAGATCGAGGAAATCCGCAAGGACCGTCAGGCCATCATCATCACCGAGATCCCGTATCAGGTAAACAAGGCCACGTTGCAGGAAAAGATCGCCGATCTGGTGCGGTCCAAGGAAATCGAAGGCATTTCCGACATCCGCGACGAGTCCGACCGCTCGGGCATGCGTGTCGTCATCGAGCTCAAGCGCGATGCGACCCCGGATGTGGTGCTGAACCAGCTCTATCGTTTCACGCAGCTTCAGACGTCCTTCAGCGCCAACATGCTGGCACTCGACGACGGCAAGCCGCGCACGATGGGCCTCAAAGATATCCTGGAAGCCTTCCTGCGCTTCCGCGAGGAAGTCATCCTGCGCCGTGCCCGCTTCGATCTGAACAAGGCCCGCGACCGCGGACATCTGCTGGTCGGTCTGGTTCTGGCAGTTGCCAATATCGACGAGGTCATCGCGCTGATCCGCGCCGCGCCGGATGCCGCAACGGCCCGTGAATCGCTGATGGCGCGGGAGTGGGATGCTGCAGAAGTCATCCCGCTGCTGGAGCTGATCCATGACGAGGGCAATGTCATCATTGATGGCAAGGTCCGCCTGACGGAAGCACAGGCCCGCGGCATTCTGGAGCTGCGCCTGCAGCGCCTGACGGGTCTGGAACGCGAGAAGATCCAGGGCGAACTCGGTGAAGTCGCCCACAAGATCGGCGAACTGCTGGCCATTATCGAGAGCCGTCCGCGTCGTATGGAAGTCATGCGCGAGGAACTTCTGGCTGCCCGCGCCGAGGTCGCCACACCGCGCGTGACGGAAATTTCCGACGCACTGGGTGACCAGACCGACGAAAGCCTGATCGAGCCCGGCCAGATGGTCGTCACCATCACCCGCGATGGCTTCATCAAGCGCACGCCGCTGGAGGTCTTCCGCTCCCAGAACCGTGGTGGCCGTGGCCGCACGGCCTCCGGGCGCCGCGGAGATGACGTGATCGTCCGCAGCTTCAACGCCCATACGCATCAGTGGGTAATGTTCTTCTCCTCGGGCGGCAAGGCCTACCGGATGAAGGTCTGGCACCTGCCGGAAGCCGCGCCGACTGCCAAGGGCCGCGCGCTGGTCAACCTGCTGCCCGAACTGGGCACCGACTCCATCACGGCCGTTCTGCCGCTGCCGCAGGACGAGGAGCTGTGGGAAGACCTGCACCTCGCCTTCGCCACGGCCAGCGGCAATGTACGCCGGAACCGCCTGAGCGATTTCCGCAACATCCGCGCTTCCGGCCTGATTGCCATGAAGCTGGATGAAGGAGACTCCCTGATCGGCGTGGCAACCTGCCGTGAAGGTCAGGACGTGTTCCTGGCGACGAAGAACGCGCGCTGCATCCGCTTCCAGATCACAGACGAAACGCTGCGTGTGTTTGCCGGCCGTGGCAGCACGGGTGTGCGTGGCATCCGTCTGGGTGAGGGCGACGCCGTCATTTCGCTGTGCATCCTCAATCACGTCGAAGCCAGCGTCGAAGAGCGTTCGGCCTATCTGCGCATGGCCAATGCCAAGCGTCGCGCCGAGAATGCTGCCCTGGATGACAGTGCCGAGGACGAGACCGTTTCCGGTGATGAGGAAACCGTCGAGATCACGGGCGACCTGACGCAGGAGCGTTTCGAGGAACTGGAACAGCAGGAAGAAATCCTCCTGACCGTGACGGATGGTGGCTTCGGCCGCCGCTCTTCGGCCTATGATTACCGTGTCTCGGGCCGTGGTGGTCAGGGCATCACCAACATGACCTTCTCCGCAAACCGTCGCGGCAAGGAAGTAGTGGGCACGCTACCGACGCTTGATGGCACGGACGTCATGCTGGTCACGGATACGGGCCGCCTGATCCGCCTGCCGGTGTCGCAGGTTCGCGTCATGGCCCGTCAGGCCAGCGGTGTGACGCTGTTCCGCCTGAATGATACCGAGACCGTCATCTGCGTCTTCCCGGTTCTCGAAGACGACACGGAAGAGGGCGATGCGGATGAAGGATCGGAGGCAGGCGCCAAGGTGATTGGGGACGCCAGCTCCTCCGAAGAGGCTCCTGAAGCACCCTCCGCAGGCGACAATGCTGCACCTGACGCCTGAAACGCCGACTGATCCACGTGTCGGGTTCTATCCCGGCACGTTCGATCCGGTCACGTTCGGGCATCTCGACATCATCCACAGGGCCTCCGCCCTATTCGACCGCCTGCTGGTCGGCGTGGCGGTCAATGAAGGCAAGCAGCCGCTTCTGGATCTGGAAGCACGGCTTACGGCCCTGCGCCATGAGGTGAACGAGCTGCCGCATGGCGACCGGATTGAGGTCGTCGGCTTTGATACACTGCTGGTCGATGCCGTCCGTCAGGCAGGCGCGGGCACGGTCGTGCGCGGGCTGCGATCCGGCGGGGATTTCGACTATGAAAGCCAGCTTTCCGGCGCCCTGCGTCGTCTGGCTCCGGAAATCGAGACAGTCTTTCTGCTGTCTTCTGAAGAACATCGCAGCACGGCCAGCAGGATCGTGAAGGAAATCGCGCGACTAGGTGGCGATATTTCTCCCTTCGTCAGCGAAGATGTTGCACGTATCGTCTTGTCGAAACTGGGCCGAGGGCCGACATAAGAGCCTTCAACGATTTCTGGAAGGTTCCAAGATGTCCGATACTGCAGTGCCCGACGGCAACAAGCTGGTTTTCGAGCTCAAGACTGGCAAGGTCGTCATCGAGCTGCGCCCTGACCTGGCTCCGCTGGCATGTGAGCGTCTCAAGCGTCTGGCCAGCGAAGGCTTCTATGACGGCGTGGCGTTCCATCGCGTGATCGAAGGCTTCATGGCCCAGGGTGGCGATCCGACGGGAACAGGCACGAGCGGCAGCTCCTATCCGGACCTCAAGGCCGAATTCACGGACAAGGCCAAGTTCGAGCGCGGTACGGTGGGCATGGCCCGCACGATGGCACCGCACTCCGCCAACAGCCAGTTCTTCATCATGTTCGCTGACAGCCCGCACCTGAACGGTCAGTACACGATCGTCGGCAAGGTGATCGAAGGCATGGAATATGTGGACCAGCTCAAGCGCGGTTCGGGCGCAGGCGGCGTGGTCAAGGACCCCGACACTATCGTCAAGGCTTATGTCGAAGCCTGAGCCCCGCTGAAAAGCAGGACTACGGGAAGGTCGGTGCAGAGATGCACCGGCCTTTTTTGTTGCCTTTTTCCCGGCGCGCGCATCATGCGCCGGTTCATAAGTCGCACTTATGAACAGATAGAAACATAAGATTTCACTTTCCTTTTCCAGAATCGTATGGTCATCACGATCAGAAAAGGAAGAATAACAATGATGATCAGAAAGAAAGCTCTGGTATTCGACGCAGTATTACTGTCCTGCGCTCTTGCCCTGTCCGCCTGCTCAGGCGGTGTTGCCAATGGAACCGATGGTCGAAGCCATTTCGCCGACACGGTTGCAGTCATGACGCCGGACCCGTCCAGTATTCCGGACCGGGCGGTCTTTTAAGACCCGGCCCACGGGCTGACGGAAAAAGCCCTGCCATGGCGGATGTCGGCTGACATCCGCCATTTTTTTATCTGCTAACTGCTTTTCCCTGACAGGATCAGAACGGGATTTCGTCGTCCAGATCGTTGTCCGGCGGGGCATCCCACCCGCCATTGCTGCCACCTGAACGGTTGCCGCCACCAGCGTTCCCGCGGGATCCTCCCCCGAAACCGCCCGAGCCACCAGCTGAGCCGCCCCGGCTGCCACCGCCGAAGCCGCCACCGCCGCCATAGCCACCGCCGTTGTCAAAACCGCCATCATCGCCGCCACCGCTGCGATTGCTGTCGATCAGCACGAGATCACCGCGGAAACGGTCGATCACGACTTCGGTCGTGTATTTTTCCTGGCCGGACTGGTCGGTCCATTTGCGGGTACGAAGTTCGCCCTCGATATAGACCTTGCGGCCCTTGCGCAGATAGCGCTCGGCAACATCGGCCGTGCGCTCGTTGAAGATCACCACGCGATGCCACTCGGTGCGCTCCTTGCGCTCACCCGACTGCTTGTCGTTCCAGGTGTCGGAGGTCGCAACGGTCAGGTTGACGATCTTCGCCCCCGACTGCGTGTTGCGGACTTCCGGATCCTTGCCCAGATTTCCGACCAGAATCACCTTGTTGACGCTGCCTGCCATTCCCGTCCCAACCAATTTTCTCGAATTGTTCTTTTCTTATCCTTCTAAACGCCCATCTATGATTGATCCAGCGCCCTTCAAGAGCGTTCTGCTTTCACAATCGCTTTTTCTCCACATTCCGGGGTTTCCGTGAGCTTTCCAGACAACCATTCGATCCGTGTCCGTGGGGCCCGCGCCCATAATCTCAAGAATATCGATGCCACGATCCCCCGTGATTCCCTGACGATCATCACGGGTCTGTCTGGCTCCGGAAAATCCTCCCTGGCCTTCGACACAATCTATGCCGAGGGCCAGCGGCGCTATGTGGAAAGCCTTTCCGCCTATGCCCGCCAGTTCCTCGAACTGATGGGCAAGCCGGATGTGGATTCCATCGAGGGCCTCTCCCCGGCCATCTCGATCGAGCAGAAAACCACCTCCAAGAACCCCCGCTCGACCGTGGGCACGATTACGGAAATCCATGACTACATGCGTCTGCTCTGGGCGCGTGTCGGCATTCCCTATTCCCCCGCGACCGGCCTGCCGATCGAGGCGCAGACCATCAGCCAGATGGTGGACCGCGTCATGGCCATGCCGGACGGCATGCGCCTGATGCTGCTTGCGCCAGTCGTGAGGGACCGCAAGGGCGACTGCAAGCGCGAACTCGCCGAGCTGACACGCAAGGGCTTCACCCGCGTGAAGATCGACGGCGAGTTGTATGAAATCGCCGAGGCACCGGAGCTGAACCGCAAGACACGTCACACGGTCGAAGTCGTAGTGGACCGGATCGTCGTCAAGGAAGGGATTGAATCCCGCCTGGCCGACAGTTTCGAGACCGCGCTCGAACTCTCGGATGGTCTGGCCTACGCTGAGGAAGTCAAGCGCGCGGGCGAAAAGGAAGCCCCCGCGCATGTCGTGTTCTCGTCCCGCTTCGCCTGCCCCGTCTCCGGCTTCACGATCGAGGAGATCGAGCCGCGCCTGTTCTCCTTCAACGCGCCGATGGGCGCCTGCCCGGTCTGTGACGGCATCGGCACCGAAACCCATTTCGACGCGAACCTGATCGTCCCGGATGACAGCCTGACATTGGCCGAAGGCGCGATTGCTCCGTGGAAGGGTGCGAGCACGGACTGGTACGACCAGACGCTCGCCGCCCTCGCCCGCCATTGCGGCGACAACATGAACACGCCTTGGAGCGAGCTTCAGCCCGCCACACAGGACCTCATCATCAACGGTTCGAAAGAGCCAATCGACATTCCCTACAGCGATGGCGGGAAGGTCCATATCATCACCAAGCCGTTCGAGGGCGTGCTGAAGAACCTGCGCCGCCGCATGGCCCAGACGGACAGCATGTGGGTGCGCGAAGAGCTCTCCCGCTACCAGTCCGAAAAGCCGTGCCATGCCTGCCACGGCGCGCGCCTCAAGCCCGAGGCCCTGTGCGTGAAGGTCAAGGATCTCAACATCGCCGAAGCCTCGGACATGCCCATCCGCAAGGCGCTCGACTGGTTTTCCACCGTGGAAGCGACTCTCACGCCCCAGCGCGCCGAGATTGCCCGCCGCATCCTGCGCGAAATCACGGACCGACTGCACTTCCTCGACGATGTCGGGCTGGACTACCTCACACTCTCTCGTGGTTCTGCCACCCTCTCCGGCGGCGAAAGCCAGCGCATCCGTCTGGCGTCCCAGATCGGTTCTGGCCTGACGGGCG
The DNA here is from genome assembly GCF_046058915.1 of Gluconobacter roseus. Lineage (GTDB taxonomy): Bacteria > Pseudomonadota > Alphaproteobacteria > Acetobacterales > Acetobacteraceae > Gluconobacter > Gluconobacter roseus_A. The sequence goes on along the minus strand of NZ_CP175538.1, from coordinate 1,925,435 downwards.
TGCTGTATGTGCTCGACGAACCCTCCATCGGCCTGCACCAGCGCGACAATGAACGCCTGCTTGGTACGCTCGACCGCCTCAAGCGCCTCGGCAACACCGTCATCGTCGTCGAACATGACGAGGACGCCATCCGCGCCGCCGATTACCTGATCGACATGGGGCCGGGTGCCGGCAAACTCGGCGGTGAGGTCATCGCGGTCGGCACCCCGGCCGAAGTCGCCAAAAACCCCAACAGCATCACCGGCGCCTATCTGTCAGGCCGCAAGGTCATTCCCGTTCCAACCGAGCGTCGCAAGCCCAGCGGCATGCTCACCCTGCACGGCGCACGCGGGAACAACCTCAAGGATCTGACGGTCGATTTCCCGCTCGGCACCTTCATCGCCGTCACGGGGGTTTCGGGTGGTGGTAAATCCACGCTGGTCATCGATACGCTGTACAAGGCACTCTCCCGCCAGCTCATGAAATCGAGCCAGACGCCGCTTCCCTATGACCGTCTGGAAGGCGTGGACAATCTCGACAAGATCATCGAGATCGACCAGTCCCCGATCGGCCGCACCCCGCGCTCCAACCCCGCGACCTATACGGATCTGTTCGCCCCGATCCGCGACTGGTTCGCCGAACTCCCCGAATCCAAAGCGCGTGGCTACAAACCGGGCCGCTTCTCCTTCAACGTGAAGGGCGGCCGCTGCGAAGCCTGTCAGGGCGACGGCGTTCTCAAAATCGAGATGCACTTCCTGCCGGACGTGTACGTGACCTGCGACACCTGCAAAGGCGCGCGCTACAACCGCGAAACGCTGGACGTGAAGTTCCGCGGCAAGTCCATCGCGGATGTGCTGTCCATGACCGTGGACGAGGCCCTGCCGTTCTTTCAGGCCGCCCCGAAGATCCGCGACCGTCTGGCCATCCTGCAACAGGTCGGGCTGGGCTATGTCGCCCTCGGCCAGCAGGCTACCACGCTCTCGGGCGGCGAGGCCCAGCGCGTCAAACTGTCGAAGGAACTGGCCAAACGCGCCACCGGCCGCACGGTCTACATCCTCGACGAGCCCACGACCGGCCTGCACACCGAAGATGTCCGCAAGCTACTCGAAGTGCTGCACACCCTTGTCGATCAGGGCAACACGGTGCTGGTGATCGAGCACAACCTGGAAGTCATCAAGACGGCCGACTGGCTGATCGATATCGGCCCCGAAGGCGGGGACGGCGGCGGTCAGGTCGTCGCAGCCGGAACGCCGGAAGACATCGCCGCCTGCAAGGCCAGCCATACCGGCCGCTTCCTAGCCCCGCTGCTGGACGCACCGGGTGCAAGACAGCCGCGTAAGGTCACAGCCACCAAAATCACACAGGCCATGCTCGCCGCCAGTCTGCCCCCGCCAAAAGCCGAACGCATGGCCGCAAAAAAGGCAAAGGCTGCCAAAGAAAAAGCAGCTGAAAAAGCCAGCGCTGAAAAGAAGCCCAGAGGTCGCCCCGCCGGATCCCGTAACAAAACCAAAGCCTGAACCCGGTCTGGTCCTGAAGAGTCAGCCCCTCTTCAGGACCAAAGCCCCAGAACATACGCCAGCCCGAACACCACCAGAACCGTACCGTTGAACAGGGCATGGCACAGAGCCGTTGTCCAGAACGGGCTGACCCCCTCATTTTTCCCGGCTGTCAGAAAACAGAAATAGAAACAGCTTCCGCTCACCAGTCCGGTACAGAGCGCGGTCAGGGCGCTCCGTCCCAGATCACCGCCATAATGCTCGTAGGCAAATGGCCCCACGCAGGCGAGCCACGCCACAAACGACGTCCCGGACCGCTGCCCCAGCACCTTCCGCACCACCACGATTGGCAACCAGAAGTGCAGAAACGTTTCCACGATGGGTGCGAACACAACGACCGCCACGGCCAGCACGACAACGCCATGCTTCCACGTTGCGGTGGTTCCCCAAATCCCGCTGCATCAATCAGAAGATGCAGAGGGATGGCGATCAGGGCATTGATCACCGCATAGCGCCCCGCAATCCGGAACATCCGCCGGGCCACATACGGCCGCTGCACAACGTCCTCAGCGACCGACGAGACCGCCGTCATTTTTGGCGGACGCCCAGATGCCCGGCCTGCCGTGCCTGCGCCAGCGCTTCCTGACGCTCACGTTCGGCATAGCGGCGGCGCTGCTCTTCCGTGCGTTCGTTATGGCAGTGCGGGCAGGACACACCCTGCACGAACAGTGGCGAGGCCTTGTCCTTTTCATTCAGCGGTCGGCGACAGGCGTGGCACACGTCATGCGTGCCGATTTCCAGCCCATGCTTTACCGAAACACGCTGGTCAAACACGAAGCACTCGCCTTCCCACAGGCTTTCTTCTTCCGGAACGGTCTCCAGATATTTCAGGATGCCGCCCTTGAGGTGATAGACCTCGTCCACACCTTCCGCCCGCGCAAAGGACGTCGATTTCTCGCAGCGGATACCCCCTGTGCAGAACATGGCAATCTTCGGCAGGCGGCCTTTCGCTTCGAGTTCCTGCCGCCGCTTGCGGAACCATTCGGGAAATTCACGGAAGGATTTCGTCTTCGGATCTTCCGCACCTTTGAACGTCCCGATCGCCACTTCATAATCATTGCGCGTATCGATCAGGATCGTGTCCAGATCAGAAATTAATGCGTTCCAGTCCTCTGGCGCTACATACCGTCCCACGCCCTGACGTGGATCGATATCCGGCTCGCCCATCGTAACGATTTCCTTTTTCAGCCGCACCTTCATGCGACGGAACGGCAGCTCCGGAGCCCGGGAGTCCTTGCTCTCCAGATCCGCACAGCCCGGCAGCGCACGGATATGCGCCATCACGCGCTCCATGCCCTCATCCGTCCCGGCGATCGTCCCGTTGATCCCCTCACGGGCCAGAAGCAGGATCCCCTTGATGCCTTCCTTTTCACACAGCTCCAGCAACGGTTCGCGCAACGCGGCCGGGTCTTCGAATGACGTGAAATGATACAGCGCGACAATGCGGATCGGTTCTAGGGCATCAGGCGCATCAGACATAGGGCAACCATCCGGGACATGGGGACCGCAGACAGAACCGCGATCAGGTGGAACACTCTGGGCCCTGCAAATATCAGGGCCACGCCTGCCATGCCAGCACAGACGACGTTTCCAGAGGCTTTATCCCGCCGCAGGACGCTGGCTGTCTGCCCCTGCAAGTCCCCGGTCCTTCATAAGGCGCCGGATCGTATGGATCACCTGCGTCCCGGTAATCAGGCGGGAGCACTCGAACTGCCGGTCCGTCCCCTTGTGGCGCGGACACCAGAAGAAGTCCTTGTGATCAAACTGGAAGGCCGGGTCATTCCAGCAGGAATTGCAGGTGTGCCAGTTGATGACCCGATAGGGCGTGGCGAACTCGTTATCCGGATGCGTGAACCCCGAAATCATCACCACTGGCGTACCCGCCGCGTGCGCCAGCCAGGCCAGCCCGCTCGACAGCCCAATGAAGAAGCTCGCATGTTTCAGCCAGCGTGCACGCTCCGTCAGTGGCCGGCTGCCGGTCTGGTCCTCAGCCCCGTGCGGAATGTGGTTATAGACGTAGCCCGTGCCGTGATACGGCTTCTGGTCAATGCAGATGACGCGATAACCCGCCGTTTTCAGAAACGCGATCACGTCATGCCAGCCACCGGGATTGTTCCAGTACTTGCACTGCGTACTGGCCTGCGTGGCAATGACGACATACGGCTCAGCAACGGGTGGCGTCTCGCCATCAGGAATGGTGATGCCCGGCGGCGTATCATTCCAGGGATCAACGCCCAGAATATAGGCCGCCGTCCTGTGCAGACCGACATGCCGGAAGTCCGTCGGCTGACGGGTATTGTCCTTGTCCGTGAAAAACAGCCCGATATTGTAAGTCGCATAGAACCGGGCCGTGAAATCCGGGTCTGCCTTCATGCGGTCATGCCCGACAAGTGTCAGTTCCGGATTGGCACTGACCACAAGCGGCAGGATCGCTTCGGACACCGAACACGTCACCTTGGCACCACTCTCCTGCGCCAGACGCCGGGCCGCTGGCAGCCAGGCCAGCGTATCGCCGAGCGTTCCCACCGGAAGCTGTACAAGAACCGGCTGCCCGGACAGTACCAGATCATGATGAACGACCAGTTCCGGCTCCGATCCCGGTTGCTCCAGCCAGACATCCACCGTGAACGGCACGAAGAATTTCTTGGTAGAGGAGACCATGCCGCCCTTCAGGCGTGCATCAAACAGCACATTCCCGGTCACATGATCCGAAAGCCGCACATGCCACTGCGCTCCGGGCGGGATTTTTTCCCCTTCCAGTGACGGCAACATGACGCGCGTGCCATCATTGAAGTCGAACCGGACACCCCGCGCGCCCTTGATGACCGGCTGAAGTGACGGCGCGTGATACGGCCCCTCGATGGCTTTGGACGATGAGGACGCCGAACCGTCATTGCCGCCAACGCCGGAATCCGTCACATCCGCCGTCTCCGGCACAGGCACGGCAGCCGTGCCACTTGTTTTACCATCCAGGGGAACGGCAAGTCCTTCCGGAACATCCAGTGCAACCGGGGGCATAGCAGGATCACTCGACGTCATTTGGCGGATACTCCGTGGCTCATACGGAAGAACACACACGCAAGCCGGCTCCCCCTGAAAATGTTGTAAGACACCCGTCCCGGACTGCCAATCCGCAGGCATCCCCACAAACCTGCTCCCCCCGTCAGAATGCCTGCGATAAGGTGGCTTCATGACCCAGACCAGAGCCATTCGCGGCCCCTACCTGACCTTCCATGCCGATCCGTTCACCGTCGATCCCATGGAGGCCCTCCATCACGAGCCTGACGGCCTGATCCTGATCGAAAACGGTCTCATCACCGCTGCCGGCTCATGGGGCAGCCTGCGCGACACCATCCCCGCCGGAACAGCCGTGGACCATTATCCCGACATGCTGATTTCCGCCGGCATGATCGACACGCATGTCCATTATCCTCAGCTCCCGGTCATCGCGTCTTACGGCGAGCAGCTTCTGGAATGGCTGGAAAACTACGTCTTCCCCGCCGAGGCCCGCTACGCCGACATCACCTATGCCCGCGCTGTCGCCCGGCAGTTCCTGACCGAACTCCTGCGCGTCGGCACCACCACGGCCGCCGTGTACTGCACCGTCCACCCCCAGTCCGTGGACGCGTTCTTCGAGGAATCCGAGCGCCTCAATACCTGCATGATCGCCGGCAAGGTCCTGATGGACCGCAACGCCCCCGAGAACCTGCGCGACACCGCCCAGAGCGGCTATGACCAGTCCGCCGAGCTCATCGCCCGCTGGCACAATCGCGGGCGGCAGCTTTATGCCGTCACCCCGCGCTTCGCACCCACCAGCACACCCGAACAGCTCGATCTCGCAGGCGCCCTGCTCGCCACGAAACCTGACCTGTTCATGCAGACCCATCTGCTCGAAAACCGTTCCGAAATCGCCTGGGTCCGCGAACTCTTCCCCGACCGCGCCTCCTATCTGGACGTGTACGACAAGGCCGGTCTTCTCCGCCCACGCGCGATCCTCGCTCATGCCGTCCATGCCGAAGAGGCCGATTTCCAGCGCTGCCACGACACCGGCTGTTCCATCGCGCACTGCCCCGGCTCGAACCAGTTTCTCGGCAGCGGCTCGTTCCCGCTCTTCAAGGCCCTCAATCCTGAACGCCGCGTCCATGTCGGGATCGGCAGCGATATCGGCGCCGGGCCTGCCCTGTCGCTGCTTCAGGTCCTGTCCGACGCCTACAAGGTCGCACAGGGGCTTCAGACGAAACTCCATCCCGCACAGGGGCTCTGGCTCGCCACGGCTGGCGGCGCACAGTCCCTCGGCCTCGAAGACCGGATCGGCAGCATCAGGCCCAGCCTCTACGCCGATCTGTGCGTTTTCGATCCGGCCGCCACGCCGCTTGGACGGATCCGCGCCCAAACCGCCGAAACCCTCGCCGACCGCCTCTTCGCTCTCACCATGCTGGGCGACGACTGCAGTATTGCAGCGACCTATGTCGCCGGACAGCTCCTGCACAAACGGAACGCCCCCTGAAGTTTCTGGAACACACCCAGACCCAAAAACAGACACTCGGTGTCATTTTTACTTTGACTCGGAAAAAATTTTGAACTCTAGGGCCTGTTAGGGCTTGATCCAGTCTGCTGCGGCAGCGATGTGGATGACCGCGAGGAACGACGTTGCTGTTTTTTCATATCTGGTTGCGACAGCGCGCCACTCCTTGAGACGAGCCCAGAGGTTCTCAACGAGATGCCGACACCGATAGGCCCATTTGGGGCAGACGACCGGGCCATCGCGTCGTTTCGCGGGAATGGCTGGCCGTGCTCCCATGTCCCATATCCGTTCACGCATGGCGTTCGACGCGTAGCCCTTGTCCGCTACTACCCACAGGGGAGTGGCGGGAAGGCTGTCGAGCATGGCTGGTGCCAGAGGCAGTTCATGAGCCTGTCCAGGGGCCAGCGCAAAACCGAAGGCTTTTCCATGTCCATCAGCGATCACGCAGACTTTTGTGCCATAGCCGCCGCGAGAGCGGCCAAGTGCTTCACGATGGTCTCGCTCTTCGAAAGAGGCCCCTTTTTTGGGCTCCCGCCGCTTTGTGGTGAGCCCTGATGTTCGTGCCATCCAGAAAAGTCATTCCGAATGCCACTCCCTGTTGTTCCTGAACCAGTGCGAGCAGCCGCTCCCATACGCCGAGCTTCGCCCAGCGGATGAAAAGCTGCGCAGCCCGCCACCACGGACCCAGTTCAGCGGGGATACTCCGCCATTTCGCGCCATTCTCATGACGCCAGAAAATCGCTGCTATCGTCCGCCGCAGATCATGTGGCGGCGTCTTGCCCCTCGGGCGAACCTCCTCAATCAGAGGTTCCCAGATCGCCCATGTCTCGTCCGTAAAGGTGCCTGTTCTGTCTCCTTCTTCCATCCCTACAATATGGGAAGAAATTCAAGATCTAATAGGCCCTAGCTATGGCAGCAACAAGAGTGCGGGCATGGCGCTGCACTACAGCTATGTGAACCTCACCAGCTACTGGGACCAGAATGTCGGCGCCTCGATGGGCTTCTTCGACCGCGTCGAGATTTCCTACACCCACAACTTCTTCCAGACCCGCGGTACCGGAGCGAAACTCGGCATCGGCAATGGCTACCAGTTCGATCTCGACGTCGCGGGGGCGAAGGTCCGCCTCTTCGGTCATGTCGCGGACAACACCCTGATCCCGCAGGTCGCCATTGGCGGCATGTACAAGCATGACAGTGATGGCAAGGTCATTCACGAAGTCGGCTCGATGCATACGGATGGTGGAGACGCCTATCTCGCCGTCACCAAGCTGTTTCCGAAAGTCGGCATCCTGATCGACACCACCGTCCGCTTCACCAAGGGGAACGAGTGGGGCATCCTCGGCTTTGGCGGTGACAAGGACAACAACTATCACGCCCAGTTCGAAGGCTCGCTCGGTTATCTGCCATCCTTCATTCCAGGGCTGGTCGTCGGCGTAGAATACCGCACCAAGCCCCGCAATCAGCGCTTCACCGATGAAAGCAACTGGTTCGACGTTTACACCAGCTATTTCGTCAACAAACACCTGAATGTCACACTGGCTTATGTGTCTCTGGGGACAATTGCGACCTACAAGGACCAGACGGGCTTCTATTTTTCCGCCCAGACCGGCTTCTGAAAGGGCGATCCGGGCTCTGCCCGGACCCGGCAGGGATCTCGATCCCTGCACCCTGTTTTTATGAATTGGTGTCCAGAGGCCCCCGGCCTTTGGCGGGTTTCAGGGCAGAGCCCTGAGCCTCACCCCTCCCTGATACGCTCGTCAATCAGCGCCTCGCGTGGCACGTCCGTCGCGTAAGCTGCCTCATGTATCGTCCGCTTCACGTTGAAGATCAGATGCAGCAGGATCGCTGACAGGGACCCGAGCGTAATCCCGCTGCCAAACACGATCTTCGCCCACATCGGAAACGTATCGGAAATATGCGGCTGGGCCGTCGCCAGCATGCTCAACCCGATGCTGGTGCCCACAATGATTACATTGCTCTGCCGGTTGAAATCCACCCGTGACAGCGTCTGCACACCCACGACCGCCACGGTTGCAAACATCGCCAGCGCCGCCCCACCCAGAACCGGCAGCGGCACCGCAGCGACCAGCGCACCCAGACGCGGCAGGCAGCCAAGCATCATCATGATGACCGCGGCAGCCGCCACAACCCACCGGCTCTTCACCCCCGTCATCCGCACCAGACCAACATTTTCGGCAAAGCACGTATAGGGAAAGGAATTGAGCACGCCACCGAGCATGGTCGCGATACCATCGGCGCGCAGGGTGCGGGCAATGTCTTCGGACGTGATCGGCTTGTCGACGATTTCACCCGTCGCATAGACGTTGCCAATCGTCTCGATCATGGAAATCGTCATAACGATCACCATCGACAGGATCGAGACCGGATGGAATGTCGGCATCCCGAAATAGAACGGATGCGTGATGGACAGAAGCGGCGCGGACGACACATCCCCGAAATTCGCATCGCCCAACATCCAGGCCACCAGCGTTCCCAGAACCAGTCCAATCAGCACGGCAATCGTGGCGATGAACCCACGGAACAGCCGCTGGATCACCAGAATGAAGGCCAGTGTCCCCAGCCCGTACCAGATGCTCCGCAGCGGAACATGGTCCTGCATCACAGATGGACTGGCACCCGAAACAATGTCATTCGCCGCCACCGGCAAGAGCGCCAGACCGATGATGAGAATGATGGACCCCGTCACAACCGGCGGGAAAAACCGCACCAGCCCGGCAAAATGCCGGGCCATCAGGAACGTCACGAAACCCGCCACGATGACGGACCCGTAAATGGACAACAGCCCCGGCGTCCCGCACCCGACAGCAGAGCCAATGGCAATCATCGGTCCCACGGCCGTGAACGTCACACCCTGCAATAGCGGCAGCCGAACCCCGACCGGCCCGAACCCCACCGCCTGAAGCAGGGACGCAATCCCGCAGGTAAACAGATCCGCATCAATCAGATGGATCAGCGTCTCGCGCGGCAGATGCAGCGCACCCGCCACGAGGATCGGAACAATGACCGCCGCCGAATAGAACGCCAGCACATGCTGCAACCCATAGGCCCCAAGCCGCCAGACCGGCAGTTTCTCGTCAACGGGATGCAGACCGGTCGTCGCGGCGTTCTCGGCAGTCATGAAAAGCCCTCAGCTTCCGCGATAGGTGGAATATCCGAATGGCGCCGCCAGCAGCGGCACATGCGCATGAGCCTCCGCCTCCAGCCCGAACACGAGCGGCACCACATCCAGAAATGGCGGATCAGACAGGACCTGCCCGCCTTTGCGGAAGTAATCGCCAATCCGGAATTCCAGACAATACGTCCCTTTCGAAACTGCAACATCCCGAAGCTCCGGGCAACGCCCGTCCGCATTGGTCTGCCCTTCGAACAGAACCCGTTCCCCCTGCAGAAGGCGCAGGCTCACACCCGCAGCAGGCTTGCCGGAAACCGTATCAAGAACATGCGTGGACAGAGAACTCATGACGCAACCAGATCCTTCAGACGAAGCGCTGCGATCGCATCAATCTGCGTCAGCGCCTCGGTCAGTTCCTTTTCGGGAGTGCCAGCCAGACGGCGCTCCATTTCATCCATAATGACGGTTTTTGCAGCTTTCCCGGGTGCAGTCACTTTACGCACGCAGATCACGAACGGCATGGAAAACCGTGCGCGATACGCATCATTCAGTCTTCGGAAACGCTCATATTCCGCAGGCGTCAGACGATCCAACCCCGCCGACGCCTGTTCCGAAGCGGAATGTTCCGTCAGATCCGGATCAATCCCGGCCCGGTGCCCAAGCTCCGGATGCGCCCGCACCAGCGCAAGCTGCGCCTCCGCTCCAGCAGAACGCACAACCTGCGCAAACGCAGACAGCATCGCATCAACATCCGCAAAAGGCCGTGCCTTCAGCACCCCTTCCGCCACCCAGGGCGAATGTTCGTAAAGCCCACCGAACTGCGCGACAAACGCCTCATCCGACAGCGCATTGACGTCCGAAATGTTCATGCCGGATGCACAGACTGCCAGTGCCGCGCGATATCCAACCGTGTCGCCACCCAGACATCTTCGTGCTTCTGGATATGCTCCAGAAACTTCAGCAGTCCCATTGCCCGCGCCGGCTTGCCCGCAAGGCGACAATGCAGCCCGACCGACATCATCCGTCCGCCCTCGCGATACAGCATGTCGAACGCATCGCGCAGATAAACGAAGAACTGCTCGCCTTCCGTAAAGCCGTTCAACGCCGCGAACTTCATGTCATTCGCATCGAGCGTATAGGGCACGATCAGCTGCGCCCGGCCATTAGAGCGGTCGTAATATGGCAGATCATCCGCATAGGAATCGGCGTCGTAAACAAACCCGCCTTCCTCAGCGACCAGACGCGCTGTATTCGGGCTCGTACGTCCCTGATACCAGCCGAGCGGCCGCTCTCCCGTCACTTCGGTATGCAGCGCAATCGCCTCGCGGATATGCGCCCGCTCCACGTCCTCGGGGAAATCCTGATAATCGATCCAGCGCAGACCGTGAGACGCAATTTCCCAGCCGCTTTCCTTCATGGCTGCCACGGCATCCGGATTGCGGGCCAGCGCCTTCGCCACACCAAACACCGTCACCGGCATTCCTGCCTCGTCGAACAGACGCCGCAGCCGCCAGAACCCGGCCCGGCTACCGTATTCGTACAGGCTCTCCATCTGCGCACAGCGCGCACCGATGATGGATTTCGTGCCGATCATTTCGGACAGGAACGCTTCTGATCCCGCATCGCCATGCAGAACCGAGTTTTCCGCCCCTTCCTCGTAATTAATGACGAATTGCACGGCGATGCGCGCACCATTCGGCCATTTCGGGTCAGGCGGCGTGCGGCCATAGCCGATCATGTCCCGCGGGTAGCTGTCCTGCGTCATGGGCGTTTCCCTTCTCAAAGCACCGGCGGATCGAGGCTTACGAGCTCTTCCGTGTCATAGGCCAGAAGGCTCGCCAGATGTTTCTCGCCATCCTCGACGAACAGATCCCGCGCAATACCCCGCGCCAGCTTTTCCACACCAAAACGCATCCCGCCGATGGACGCGCCGGAAAGCCCCATGCTCGGCATGGCGCCGAACGTGAAGTTGTAGATCGCCGCCAGCATCGGCGCCTTCGGATCGGACGCATCCTTCGGCAGGAACTGGAACCGCGCTCCCAGATACGGGTGGCTGCCCAGAAGTTCGCTTTCCTCACCAGCAGGCGGCGTGAAGTGATCGCGCCATAGCATGATCGAAGACGCAAAATCCTGCGTTTCCGGCCGCTGCGACAGGTCGATCGAGAACCCCGTCCCGATGATCAGGAAATCAAACCGCATCTCGCCCTGCGGCGTCGTCACCACGACTTCATCCCCGTCCATCCGCGTCGCCGTCCAGGGCGTTCCGGGATGGAAGGCGAAGTTCTCATGACGGCGGCAACGCCAGAACGTGTCCTGCGGCGGCGGCTGGTTCAGGCTGTAAATCTGCCGCATGAAACGCCAGCGCGTCAGATCGGGCAGTTCCGAGAAATGCGCGAGGAAGCCCGCATTTTCCATCCAGCGATATGGATTTATGGCCGGAATCTTCGCCCGACGCAGGCACAGATCCACGCGCCCGGCGCCTTTTTCCAGAGCCGTCGCTGCATTATCGAACGCCGAAGCCCCCGCGCCCAGAACGCCGATCCGCTTGCCCTTCAGGGCTTCGAAATCAATGTCTTCATGTGTGTGCGCATAAATGGATTTCGGCAGCGTGTCGGAAATGAAGGACGGCACATGCCACGTCCCGCCGCCTTCGATGCCCGTCGCCAGTACCATCCGCCGCGCCAGACGTACCGTTTCCTGACCGGCCGCATTACGGAATGTCAGTCGCAGCAGCCCGTTGTCCCAGCCGACATGCACCAGTTCCTGATCGTTCACGACCGGGATGTCGAGCGTCTCCCGCACCCAGTCCAGATAGGCCTGCCAGTCATGGCGGGAAATCTTGTCCAGATCCTCCCAGGCCTTTGCCCCATAACGCGCCTCGAACCAGGACTGCGGCGTGAGATTCGGGATCCCAAGATCCGGCCCCGTCACATGCTTGGGTGTGCGCAGCGTGAGCATGCGCGCAAACGTCACCCACGGGCCTTCGCCGCCTTTGGAAGCCTTTTCAAACACTTCCACATTGGTCACACCCTGCCGGCGCAAGCCGAAGCAGGACGTGATGCCCCCCTGTCCAGCGCCGATGATGGCCACATCCAGAACCGCCTTCCCGTCCCGCTCCTGCGTCAGGCTCCAGTTGCCGGTCGCATAGCGGATTTTCGCCAGATCCTCCTGCACACGCTCCGAAAGCGCAGCCAGAGCATCGACGGGAGAAACGGTGGATGTCATGTGGTCAAATCCCAAAAAACCGGTACGGACAAAGCAGCATCCGGACGCCGCCAGACCGTCTTTCCGCAACAAAATGACAGGTCACCTGTCGGTCGGGATAGTTTCATACCGTTGTAAGGGCGTATACTCCATAAAAACGCATCTCCCGTTCGCAAAAAGAGAGCAGTTCTTCCATGCCTGTCTTCTCACGCTTCCTGCGTTACTTTCTTGCTGTGGCCCAGCACGGGTCGATCCGCCGGGCCTCCGAACATCTGCGCATCGCCGCCTCGGCCATCGACCGGCAGATCCTGCAGGGCGAGGAGTCTCTCGGCACGCCCCTGTTCGAACGCCTCCCCACCGGCCTGCGCCTGACGGCGACGGGGGAGCTCCTTTACGCCCACGGCAAGCAGTGGTCGCGGGATCTGACCAATATGTGCGTCCAGATCGAGGACATGCGCGGCCTGCGCCGGGGACAGGTGGACATCGCTGTCCCAGACGCCCTGACCCGCGGCTTCCTGCCCTGCCTGCTCCGCGCCATGCGCACGACCCATCCCGGCATCACCATCTGCACCCATGTCCTCGATAACAGCCGCATCCAGAATGCCCTGATCGATGGTTCGGTCGATGTCGCCCTGCTGCTCAACCCGACGCATGCGCGCGGCCTGCTGGTCCGGGCCCACAAGGATTTCCCGCTCGGATTCGTCTGCCTGCCGAACCATCCCGTTGCCGAACGCAAAAGCGCCCGTTTCAGCCTGGCCATGAACTATCCCATGATCATGCCCGAAGCCCCGCTCGCCCTTCAACGCCAGATCGAGATCCTCGAAATTGACAGCAATCTCGACATCCAGGCCGCTGCGACGTCCGACAATATCCAGATGATCAAGTCCCTGGTGCGCGAAGGCATCGGCCTCGGAATCCTGAGTGCGCTCGACGTCATGGACGAAGTCACCCGCGGCGAACTGGCCTTTATTCCAATCTCCAACCACGATCTCTCTCCCCTGACGCTGGCTTTGTGCGTCGATCATTCGCGCCAGCTTTCGGGCGCCGCACGACTGGTGATTTCCGAGCTTGAAAAAGAGTTCCTGTCCCCTGCCGCGCAGTAGCCTTACAGCCCTTCGCATAACGCGGCCAATGGGAGACATAGACTGTCACATTTTTGCACCACCCTAAAAACGGCAATGGCCTGCCCTGCATTTTATCTTTGATGCAGATAGGCCATCCGTTTTACATCCACGTTTCGAATAAATACCGTTCCCAAAGTGAACCTTTCGTTTCGACAGGACAGGAGCCCGGCAGCATGAAAGACAACCGTTGGTCACCGGGCTACCGACGTCAGCTCCTTGCACTTACCTGCCTTGCCGGCAGCGTCCTCGTCGCTTTCGGCAAGAGCGCCCGCGCCGCGCAGGCAACGAAACATTCCGCTCCGCGCCACCATACGCCCGGCCGCAGCACGACGCGCCCCGCCACCACGCCGGTACGCGCAAAAGCTGCCCCGCGCCCGCATGCGCTTGATGCCTCCGCTGCCGAAACGGTCTCCGTCACGTCCTCTCGCCGCGCCCTGAACGGCGGCGGCGGCATGATGCGCGTCGAGACGGCCCCTCATGCCGTCCAAACCGTCAGCAAGCAGTTCATCGACATGCGCGCGCCGACCAGCACCGCGCTTGATCTTGTCCAGAACCTGCCGAGCCTCAACGTGACCACTCCGGATTCGTCGGGCATGGAAGGCGGACAGATCCAGTCCCGCGGCCTGACCGATCTCGATATGGGCCTGATGGTGGATGGTGCGCCTGCCGCAGCCGCCAAATATCTCAGCGAAAACGTCGATTCCGAGAACCTCGAGAGCGTCAGCGTCACGCCAGGCTCCTCCGCAACAGATCTTCCCGTCATGTCGGCCGCCGGTGGCGTCATGGCCGAGGAAACCCGCACCCCCGCGCAGAAGCGTGGCGGCCTGATCGACTTCTCCTACGGCACCAACAACCTGTCGCGCGAGTTCATCCGCCTCGAATCCGGCGAGATCGGCCATAGCGGCGTCCGCGGCTATTTCTCGTTCTCCAACACGCATGCCCGGTCGTGGATGGGCGCTGGCATCAACCAGCGCAAACACATTGATTTCGGCCTGCAGAAAGACTGGAAGAACGGCTCCAACGCCAAGTTCTTCCTGTCCTGGAACTCGGCCGACTTCATCATCGACAACTACCCGACCTCCGACCAGTTCTTCCGCTACAAGCACACCGGTCAGGGCTACGGCCGCACGAACGACAAAACGAGCAACAACTACTGGGGCAATAACAACGATCACTGGAACCAGATCTTCATCTCGGCTCCGGTCCATATTGCCCTGCCGTCCCGCCTGTCGCTCGACATCCACCCGTATTTCAGCTTCGGACAGGGCTGGGATGCGTCTCCCGGCGGTACCACGACCGACGAGACCGGTGCCACGCGCGGCCTGACCAACTACTTCCTGCAGAACGAATACCGCTCGGTCGGTACGGTGGCGAAACTCAACTGGGAGATCGACCGTCACAACACGTTCTCGGTCGGTTACTGGTATGAAAACACCCAGACGATCCAGTCCTACCCCACCAGTTATCAGATGCCGGACGGCAATGCGGCCAGCCCGAACAATGCAGCCTATCTGATTTCTGCTGGCGACAAACAGACGGCGGGTTACGAAATCCACTCGCTGTTCGTTCATGACACGGCCAAGTATTTCAACGATCACCTGACGATCGATGCCGGCTTCAAATTCGTCATGACGAATATCTGGAACAAGGACTATTACGGCCGCCAGGAAGGCAACCGCACGGCACCCCTGCCGCAGCTTTCGATCGGCTATCGCATTAACAACCACCATCAGGTCTACCTGAACGTGGAAGGCGATTACCGTCAGCCCAGCGCCAGTCGATCTCGGCTGGCTGTACACCAGTGTTGCGATCCCCAAGAACCAGTATTCCATCAAGGAAGAACTCGGCTACCGCTATCATGACGACCACATCATCGCGGACGTCGCCTTCTTCAACTACAACGTCACGAACCGCATCGTGGACCAGTATATCGGCATGAACAGCTACAAGCCGTTCAATGTTGGCAACCAGCAGATGCGTGGCTTTGACGTGATGGTCGCAGCACGCCCGATCCACGGCTTCAGCCCCTACGCCTCGATCGAATATCTGCACGCTTCGCAGGACAGCAACGTTTTCGATCCGTATCTGAACACGATGCTGCATTCCAAGGGCACGCAGGCCGTTATGGCCCCGCATGTCATCGCAAATTTCGGCCTGACCTATACCTATAAGGGCTTCTTCGCGAACGGCTCCGTGCACTATACTGGACCGCAGTCGGTCAGCATCGTCGGCGACCAGCGCATTCCGGGCTATGTCACCGATACGCTCTCACTGGGCTATCACTTCAAGCCGTTCATGTTCGCGAAATCCCCGACCTTCCGCCTGAACTTCACCAACCTGACCAGCTCCGTCGTCCGTACCGGCGCCATGGGCGCGGTCTACAGCGCCAAGGATCCGAGCACTGTCTACAGCGGCAACATGGCGTCCTATACCGGCTACGGAAACTCCTTCATGGTCGCCCCGCGCTTTGCCATGACCGGCACGGTCTCCACAGCCTTCTGATTCTGCGGCATAGGAACCCATCGGTTCCTGTGCCTGCATTGCAAACCGGCTCTCCTCCAGCGCGTTGCCGCAAGACGGCACGCATACGCCCTTACGGGACGGAGGAGACCGCCATGCCCCCCGGAAGCATTTTCACAAAACACCCTGTCCGATCAGCACTGCTGCTCTGCGCGACACTGGCTGCAACACCGATCGCGCATAGCGCCCCGGTTCCGACGGAACCAGCGCCGGACCAGTCCGCCGTCACCGTCATTCCGAGCTCAGATGCCGTGAAATGGCAGCCGGCTCCCGTTATGTTCCCGCATGGAACGAAAATGGCCATCCTGACCGGCGATACCAGCAAGCCTGGTCCCTTCACCCTGCGCGTCATGATGCCCTCAGGATCGTTCATCCCACCCCACACCCATAATCTGGACGAAATGCTTACCGTCATCAGCGGCGACATCCAGCATTTCGTGGGACAGAGCCTGGCCACGACACAGCAGCGCCACCTCGGCCCGGGCGGCTTTGTACACCTGCCGGTCAACGTGCCCCACGCCATCAAGGCCGGAAGCCAGGGCGCGGTGCTTCAGGTCTCAGGCATGGGGCCGTTCAGCATGACTTATGTGAACCCGCAGGACGCCCCCCGCAACACGGGCCGCTAAAGCCGCCGGATATGAAAAACCCTGCTCCCGGATCGGGAACAGGGTTTTCAGAACTCAGGAAAGCGGTGCGCTTATTTCCCGATCGTCGAGGTCACAATCCTCGGCGTCAGGATCTGCGGCAGCACCACGCCGTCCTGATGCGGCGCGTAATACATATAGAATGGCACGCCATCGCGCCCATGGGCCTTGAGGAACCCAGCAATCGCGGCATTGCGGTTCGTCCAGTCCCCCTTGAGGAACACAATCCCGCGGGACCGGAAAGCTTCCTGAACGGACGGCACATCCAGCGCTACACGCTCATTGACCATGCAGGTAATGCACCAGGACGCCGTCATGTCGATGAATACCGGCTTTCCCTGCGCCCGAAGCTCCGCCAGACGCGCTTCGGAGAACGGTTCGACACCAGCTTCCGCCGCTCCGGCTGCCACGGGAGCAGGCGCGGCCCGCAATCCCTGCGCCAGCGCCGCACCGCAAACCACGACGCACAGCGCTGCCACGCTACGGCAGAACGCCACCGTTCCCCGGCCCCCTTCCAGCATCGAACGCCGCTGCCCGACGCCATAGATCCAGCCCGCAAATCCGAGCAGCACAACGCCCCCGGCCGTCAGCGCCACGAAGGTCACACCACGCTGGATCGCCGCAACCCAGAGCAGCCACACACAGGTTGCAAACAGCGGGAACGCCAGAACCTGCTTGAGAATCCCCATCCAGGCCCCCGGCTTCGGCATCCGCGACGCCACACCCGGAACCCCGGCGACCAGAATATACGGAAACGCCAGCCCGAGCCCCATCGCCAAGAACACCAGAACGCCCATCACCGGCGGTCCACCCAGAGCACCCGCAATGGCAACCCCCATGAACGGTGCCGTGCAGGGCGTCGCCACGATGACCGCCAGCAGGCCCGTCATCATGTCACCACCACGGCCACCCCCGGTCTGAACCTGACCCAGACGCCCGGCGCTGACTTCAAACACACCGAGCAGGTTCAAGCCCATCAGGAACAGCAGCCAGCAGACCGCCACCACAAATCCCGGCGACTGAAACTGAAAGCCCCAGCCCGCCGCAGACCCGGCCAGACGCAGCCCGATCATGACGATACCCAGAGCCGCAAATGCGCCCATTACCCCGATCGTATAGAAGAGTGCGCTCTGAAGCTGCACGCCCCGTCCGGCACCCCCCATTTTCGCCAGGGACAGCGCCTTCATCGCCAGAACCGGAAACACGCAGGGCATCAGGTTCAGGATCAGCCCACCGACAAAGGCAAACAGCAGAACCCGCAGCCATCCCGCGCCCGTCGGTACCTCCGCACCCGAGGCCTGACCCGGAGCCGAAGCAGTTTGCACAGGCGCAGAAGCCGCTCCCCCGACCGGACGCGCCTCAATCTGCAACTGGCTTTCCTGCCCCGCCGCATCCTTGAGCACGACAACACCGACCAGCGGCCTGTCCCGATGCGCCGATTTCAGGAACTTCAGCCCGAGCGTCAGCTGTCCGTCCGAAACATGCAACGGCTGATCTGCCACCTGATCGATCACGCCCCCGTCCTGCGGCAGGAACCACGCCTGCGACACAGACGCCGCAGAGAGCCCCTTGCCCGAAAGCGTCAGAACACCATCTGCTGACACACTGGCCGCAAACGGCGACGCCACCGGCATGGCCGCATCCGCCTTGTGGAACAGGGCCGCCTGCGCCCCTTCCGGAGCGTCCTGCGCCGCAGCCGGCAGCGTCAGCGTGAAATCACCGCTTTCGGGAATGCAGACCTGCGCACAGACAAGCCACTCTCCATGCGCATGAAGCGTCGTGCCACCCGAACCCTTGAGAACCAGATCCTCCGGCAGCGTCACCTCATTGACATAGGCGTAGGACATGAGGCCGCCCTCACTGATCCGCACCGGTACCGGCCAGTGGATCGGCCCACCCTTGCCCGTCGCCCCGCCATCAGCGGTCACATCCAGCGTCGGCGTATCTCCGGCATCGCCCGGATTGATCCAGTAGGTATGCCAGCCCGGCTTGAGCTGAAGCCGCAACCCAACACGCAGATGCTGGTCCGGCCCGACCGCATCGCGATCCGTGACAAGGGTTGCGGTATCATTCCCGGACGTGACGGGCGTACTCTCCGCTGCCAGCGCGGACGCAGACCCCAGACCAAGAAACCCTGCCAGAAGCAGGGCGGACATACTGAACACTCGATGCAAGGCAGGCTCATTTCAACAATCAGGACAGAACCGCAACCATATCACTGACTGAAACGGAAAACAGGACCTTTACGGTAGCCAAACCGCAAAAGCCCTGAAAAACCGTCCCTTACGGGATCAGTCGTTCCGCCCGCAGACGGGTGAACAGGTCAGTGAAAGAGTCCGGCGTGTACTGGTAATCCAAGAACCCGGCACGGCGGCTCTTGCTCATATCCGTCACACATTCGACCGGGCGTCCGAGATCCGCATCCGTATGCCAGGCCGAGTCCAGCCGCCCGATCCGGCTTTCCGTCAGACCGTATTTCGTAGCAATCTGCTCCCAGAGCTCCGCATCGCCCGAGAGCGTTTCTTCAAGTGAGGTCTCATGGCCCGGATAGGGTGCCGCCTCGATCCCGAACCATTCCGCCAGACGCAGCCAGAGCCATTTCCAGCGTACCAGATCACCATTCACGATATTGAACGCCTCGTTCCGGCCCGCCGCAGACGTGGACGCCCAGAGCAGCTGCCGCGCCAGTTGCCGCGCATCCGTCAGATCGGTCAGACCATCCCACTGCACCGGCGATCCCGGAAAGACGAAAGGCCGACCGGTCTCACGGCAGATCGTCGCATAGACCGCCAGCGTACTGCCCATATTCATCGCATTGCCGACCGCATAACCGATCACCGTATGCGGACGATGCACGCTCCACGAAAAGCCATGTCGCTCAGCCGCTTCGTACAGCGCGTCTTCCTGATCGTAATAAAAGTTCCGCAGATCCAGCCGGGGCACCTCCTCCCGGAACGGCGTCACGGGCGGCTCTCCCGACGCATAGGCCTCGAACGGGCCAAGATAATGCTTCATGCCGGTCGTCAGCGCCGCATGAACCAGAAGCCCCGGCTCCGGCAACGCCGCAAACAGATTACGCGCCATCGCCGCATTGACGCGGCAGTTCTCTTCCTCGGTCGCCTGACGCATCCAGGAGCAGAAGAAGACATGACTCGGCCGCAGGTCTTTCAGCGCCCTGGCGAGCGACGACGGGTCCAGCAGATCAGCCGCCACTGGCAGCACGCCCGCCACATCATGGCGAGGCCGACGGGCCAGACCATGCACCGTCCACCCCTCGGCCACGAGACGCGCTGCAGATTTCTGGCCGACAATCCCCGTCGCCCCGACCACTAGGGCGGTCCGGAGCGGTGTCACAGCAGGAACAGAAGAGGTCATGGGATTTTTCCTTTGCAGAAAACAGGGTCTGCTCCACATCTGATACGACATCCCCAATTCCGCCAGACGGCACCTTTTTGTGCCCTGGTGACCAGAAGGTTCCCGTTCCATGACATCGCCGCTGCCCGATCACTACCGTCAGGCACCTTTCGCCGAAGACTGTGCGCCACGCCGGATTCTGAGGCTTTTCAGCGGCAAATGGACCACCATGATCCTGCACACGCTGCATCTTCTGGGCGGTACGGCACGCCCCGGAAAGCTCCAGCGCAGCATCCCCGATCTGTCGAAAAAAATGATGACCCAGACGCTTCGTGATCTTGAATCGCAGGGCCTCATCCGCCGCAATGTCCGGCAGATCATGCCGCCCCATGTCGATTACAGCCTGACAGAACTCGGGCAGACCTTCGTGGAGCCCGTCGAGCTTCTCTATCACTGGGCCATCCGCAACGCCGATGCGCTCGACCGGCTCGCACAGCACGAAGCCTCTACATCCGAATAGGCCGCCCATATGAAGAGGGCGGGACAGGACCGCCGCCTTGTGCCATGTTTGCGTCAACAAACTGTGCCCTGTGCATGTCACAAACCCCACTCCAGAACGCGTACTCTGAAGGACTCTCCAGACCGATGCCGTTGATACCCCGTCCCGATCCCGCTTCATTCTCCGCGCCACGGACCGGACGGTCCCTCCCCGGTATCCTTCTCTTTCTGGCCCTCAGCCTCCTGACGTCTCTGGCGCCCGCCATGGCGGCGGACAGCACCACGACCACAACGGACGCTCCGCTCAACAAGCAGGAAGCGCAGCAGCTCCTCAACGTTCTGAACAACCCCAAGGAGCGGGAGTCCTTCACCCATACCCTCTCCCTGATGGCCCGCGGCCTTCAGGTCGAGACGCCCGCCACAACACCGGCACCCGCGGCTCCGGTGGCAGCTGCTCCCAAAGCGGCCCCTGCAAAAGTTACGCCCGCCAAGCCGGTCGCCGAAGTCCCGCCCGACATCCATACCGGTCTGAGCAGCATCCGCCTTCAGGCTCTCGGTTACCTGCATAATTTCCTCGGACTGTTCAGTGACCTTGCGATCGTCGGCCACTGGGCCCACAGGATGCTGGCCTCGGCGGACAGCCGCACCACAATCCTGCACGCCTTTGGAGGCGGGCTCATCGTCATGCTGTGCGGCATTGCCCTGGAACGGGTTGTCGCTCTCAGCCTCCGCAAGCCGCTCCGGCAACTCACGCAGAACGCCGAAAACCGTGAACAGCGCAGCGCAGTCGCAACCGAAGAAGACACACCGCCGGAACCCATCGTCGACGGCTCCAGCCAGACCCGCGCCGCCGACCAGCGGCGACAGGTCGAGACCCTGCGGTTCCTCGCCCGCGTCCCCTATGCGCTGGGACATTTCGCGCTGAAGGCCGTCCCGGTCCTCGCCTTCCTGGCCGTGGCCTATCTCGCCATTCTGATCTTCCCCTGGAATGCGAAGACCGACAACGTCATCATGACGCTGGCCAACTGCTACGCGGCCGCCCGCTGCCTGTATCTGTTCGTCGAAACCGGCTTCGCGCCACGCTCACCCATCATCCGCCTCCTGCCCGCCACGGACGCCACAGCCTTCCTGCTGACCCGCTGGTGGAACGTGCTGGTCGCCGCTCCCGCCATCATTTTCTGCCTCTCCACACTCGGCGGGCAGTTCAACCTGTCGCCGCGCGGCACGGATGCCATGATCCGCGGCGTGGTCCTGATCGAACATATCCTGATCGCCATTTTCATCTGGCGCATCCGTCACCTCGTCAGCCGCGCCCTGCAACCCCGCGCCGTCCCCGACACCGCGATGTGGACCTTTATCGTCGCCCTTACCCGGCTGTGGTGGGTCCCGGCCATGTTCCTCGACATATCGCTGTGGATCGTCTGGGCCGCGCATCTGCCGGGCGGATACCGCTGGATTCTCGACACCACCGGCATCACCATCGGTATCCTGGTCGCTTCCCGGCTTGTGGCGGTCATGGCCTACGGACTGCAGGACCGCTTCTTCCGCATCAACCCGGCCTTGACCGAACGCTTCCCCGATCTTCAGAAGCGCGCCGACCGCTATTATCCCTTCGCCCGCAGGATCCTGACCGGCGTCCTCCTGTTCCTGACCCTGATCGCCATGACCGAGGCCTGGGGCCTGCCCACATTCGGCTTCTTCCTGCACAACGCCGTCGGCCGCCATCTGATGGACGCCGTCCTGACGATGCTGGTCGCCCTCAGCGTGGCCGTCACAATCTGGGAAATCATCAACGCCTTCCTCAGCCAGCAGCTGTCCCGCTTCGAGAAGTCGGACCAGATGTCGCGCGCAACCCGCCTGCGGACGGTCCTGCCCATCATCCGCACCGTCCTGCTGGCCATCATCATCATCATCGTCGCGGTCACAACGCTCTCGCAGATCGGCATCAACGTCACCCCGCTGCTCACCGGTGCAGGCATCATGGGTGCCGCCATCGCCTTCGGTTCGCAGAGCCTGGTCAAGGACTTCATCACAGGCTTCTTCATGCTCGTCGAAGATGCCATCCAGGTGGGTGACTGGGTCACGACCGGCGGCGTCTCGGGAACGGTGGAAAACCTCTCAATCCGCACCGTGAAGGTCCGCGACATCAACGGCGACCTTCACATCATCCCATTCTCGTCCGTCTCCTCAATCGCCAACACGGCCCGCGGCTACAACCAGGTCATCGTCAAGCAGCAGCTCGACCTCTCCGAAGACCTGCCCCGCGTCACGGCCATCATGGCCAAGACGCTCAAGGAGATGCGCGACGATCCGGTTTTCGGTCCCATGATCCTGTCGGACTATAATGATCTGGGCGTGGACAACAGTGACAGTGGCGGCGCCACCCTGCTTGGCAGCTTCCGCACGACTCCGATGATGAAGTGGAAGGTCAAACGCGAATTCTACCGCCGCATCACCAATCTCCTCGCGGCGGCGAACATCAAGTTCTACACTGGCACGTCCTACTTCACGACGCCGCCCAGCAATGCCATGCGCATCGCCGCGGACATCAATCTGCCGACCCCGGCCAACGACGCGCCCCCGGCCGCCGCAAAGCCGGAGCAGCCGGCTCAGGACAATGACAAGCCTGAAACCAGTGCTCCGGAATGACTTTCTGACCGGCCTTCAGTGGAGGCCGGTCACCTGTCGCCATGTCCATAATTGTTAATGAATTAAATAAAGTCTTGCATTAACCGGGCTAGGGGCTCATTCTGTCTCCACATTATCGAGAACCCTCCTCCCGGTTCCCGCAGACGATTTCCCGGCCCGACCTTCCCTGCGGCCCCGCATCGCCCGCCAATCGGCGAGGATCATGCCAAGGAATCCAGTGATGTCTCTTGTCCTGGTCTCATCAGATTCGTCTGCCCCTGGGCAGAAAACCACTCCTGCGGCTGACCCTGCTGCCGCACCAATGGAGCGCCCCGATCCGGCCGCGCTGGCCGAGAAGAACCGTCAGGAAGAGCGGGTCCTGAAAAAGCGCTTCATTGGAATGGTCCTTGGCCTCGTATTCGCGCATGTCTATGTGGCGCTCGCGCTGGCCTATTCCTACATGGACGACCACAACCACCTGCATACCTGCTGGCTCCCGCTGCTCGGCGCCTTCATCTGCGGGATGATCTTCGTCTTCCACGTCTCGATCTCTTAATCAGGAGAGGCACCCATGACCCGTACCGTCCGCCACGCATGGCTCCAGCCCTTCCTGTCCACGACATTGTGGACGCTCGTCCTGATCGACATCGCCGTTATGACCTATCTGGAAAATCAGGATTTCTTCAAAGACTACGCCGGCTGGGCCTGGCCCTCCGTCCTGATCACCGGGATCATCGGCTACTTCATCGGCCCCGCAATCGATCGCTTCTTTTCCAAGGAACCGGCGACACCGAACCGACGCTAAGCGCCTCCTGAGAACGCCTTTCGTTTCCAAGACAAAAAAAGGGAGACAGAACACTGTCTCCCTTTTTCAATCCATCACTCCCGCGGACCTTACCGCAGGATGCCCGTATGCCCGACGCTGTAGCGTCCCGGCTGCGGCCAGACCGTCAGGCCATGCGGCTCTGCGCCGACCGGGATCTTGCGCATCGCTCCCGTATCGGTGTCGATCGCATAGACGACGTCATCGAACCGGCCCGACAGCCAGAGCAGCTTGCCGTCCGCGCTGACATTGCCCATGTCCGGGCTGCCACCACCGGGGATCATCCACGTCTTGATGACCTTATCCGTCGCGAAATCGATGATCGATACGCCACCCGGACCATGCTTCGGACCATGAATGCGGTGCGAGCCACGATTGGCGACATACATCAGCTTGCCATCACGGCTCGGATACAGGCCATGCGTGCCGATGCCCGTCGGGATGAAGCCGGTCTCCTTGAAGGAATCCCCGTCCACGACGAACACGCCGTCCGCCATCATGTCCGCCACATAGAACTTGTGACCATCCGGCGCCGTCAGGATGTCCTGCGGCATGCCACCCTTGGACAGCTTCAGCATCCCGATCATCTTCAGGTTCACCGTATCGACCTTGGCGACATAACCGCCGAATTCGCAGGTGAAGATCGCGTATTTGCCGTCGATGGAGAAATCGGCGTGATTGACACCCTTGCATTCCGGCGTCTCGACCGAGCCCTTCAGCTCCATCGTATGCGGGTCTCGGAAGTCCAGGCGCTTGTGCGCCTCGGCCACCGTAATCGCGTATTTCCCGTCCGGCGTGAAATACATGTTGTACGGATCATCCACGGCAATGGACGGGCCCGGCTTGGCCGTCGCCGGATTGATCGGCGTCAGCGACCCGTCCGGACGACCTTCGCTGTTATTTGTCACCCACAGCATCCGCAGATCCCAGGACGGCACCACATGCTGCGGCGAATGCCCGACCCGGAACGTGTCCACGACCTGAAAGGAGGCCGGATCAATGACGGACACGCTGTCCCCGCGCAGGTTCGGCACATAGATGCGGGCCGGGTCCTGCGCGATCGCCGGCGAAATGTGGGACGGCGTCGTCTCGCTGTAGATGTTCTTCGGATCGATCACCGGCGGCATACCCGGGATCGTCTGGATGCCGGAAGCCGCGACCGGCGCCGCAACAGGAGCGGAAGCATCAGCCGGAACCGGCACCATCGGGGCACTCGGGGAATATTCCTGCGCATGGGCCGCGGCAGCTCCCAGCAGCGTCATCGCCACCAGAAGAGGAGTCTTGAATGTCATGGATGGCTCCTTTGGAAAGACTGGATTGCCGCAACCGCGGTCCGGATCTGCATGTCCGTGCCGATCCGGCCGAGCCCGGCCGATGCGCGCCGCGGATCGCCACCATAGACGCCCTCGTCCGCACCCGGTTTCGGAGCCGCGCGCAACGCATCCTGACGCACAAGCGACGGATCAACCGCCAGCATCAGCGACGTATCGCTCAGCTCCGCATGAAGCCCCACCTCCGCTGCATGTCCCTGCGCACGCAGGGCATCGGCATACTGGTGGGGAACAACTTCATAGTAATCGCGCACATAGAGCACGGCCGCCTGACCCTTCCAGGCCCGGTTCAGCTCCTGCGCCACCTGCGCCATGAAAGACTGGTAGCCACCATGATCGCCCAGCAGCACGATCCGCCGGAAACCCTGAACGCGGAAACTCTCCGCAGCGCCCTTGAGCAGCCCCTCGAACACGGCGGGCGGCACGGAAATCGTGCCCGGGAACTTCATGTGGGACGTGCGCGGACTCGTCGAGCCCTCCGGCACATAAGCCACAACAGGAGCCACCAGCGTGTGTCCGGCCTGAAGCGCAATTGCGTCGGCCAGAACCTGCGCCCGCACATTATGCTTGCCGACCGCCATATAGGGGCCGCTCTGCTCGGTCCCGCCCACGGGAATGATGATGGTATCCGTCCCCGCCTTTACATCCCGCGCCACCTCGGTCCAGCTCCGGCAGGCGAACTCGGCCTGCAGCGCTGTTCCACTGCAATGCGGCGACGTGTCCATCACGGCCTGCGCGCGGGTTGCCGGGACAGACAGCCCCATCCCCACACAGAGCAGGGCGACACGACAGGACAGGCGACGGAGAAACAGCATCAGGGCCGGGACATCTCTTGTAATGGCTGCCCTTCCCTACTCCATCTGCCCCCTCTTTTGCCAGAGGCGCCTTTTCCGGAACCTGCGTCTTTCCGCAACCGGATCATGTAGTATAAGACACTATGGCTTTTCCGATTTCCTACGATCCCGATCCCGTCGACAGCGCCGCCCACCTGATCCAGGTCGCGCTTACCCCTGTCTTCATGCTCTCGGGCATCGGCACGCTCATCAACGTCTTCAACACACGCCTGGCCCGCGTTGCCGACCATCTCGAAGACGTCCGCAAGAAGCTCAGCACGCCGGCTACGGATGATACGCCGGCCGATCCACTCAACACGCCTGAGCGTCTCCGCACCCAACAGACCCGCCTGCACCGCCGCGTCTTTGTGCTGGATGCTGCGATTCTCCTCAACGCCATCGGCGGTGCGTCCACCTGCGGCGCGGCCATGGCGCTGTTCGTGGGCTCGATCCGGGACGCCTCGACGTCAGCATGGCTGCTCGCACTTTTCGGCATAGCTCTCGCCTGCACCGTTGGATCGCTGATGTTTTTCCTCGCCGACACCCTGCTGAGCTGGCACGGACTGCGCCGCGACACGGATCTGAGCCTCGACGCCGAATAACTGTCCGCGCAATTTTATTTCAAAAACCACCCGGAACGGTACCCTTTCCCGAGAGAAATACCGATCCGCAAGCGCACGCAACTTTACTTTAACAAAAGCGAAATAATCGCCTGACGGAAACAAAAACGACGTCTCCGCAAAGACGGCAAAAGTTTAAAACGCATTTATGCATGGAATGCAGGGCTGACCCTGCATCTGTATTTGTTGCTTTGGACCCCGATTCTGGAGTTTCTCCCGCTGCACGCTGCAAAAACGGCAAACAAAACCACACGGAGATTTTCCAAATGACGTCCATGACCCTGATCCACCTGATCGGCCTCCCCACCAGCCTGCTCGCACAGTTCTCGATGGTTGCCTTCGTTCCGATGATCGGTGCCCTGATGATCGCCACGGTCGCTTCCGACCGCGTTTCCGAGAGCTGATCACAGTTATCTCGGGACAAGCCCGGCCATCGTGCCGGGCGTCCCGCTCCTGATCTTTGCGAACTGACGCGTCTCGCGCTCAGTGACGGACCGAGAGATAGGAGTCCGGGTCCAGCCGGCGGCGCCACAGATCGCACAGCCAGCAGAAACTGATCCCGACCAGCATCCCGACCGATGTCGATCCGACCCAGTGTGTCGGCAGAAACGACATCATGACGCCCGCCAGACCGGCGATCGTCCAGTTCATCGTTCCCATCAATGCCGAAGCCGCGCCCGCCTGATGCCCATGATGCGTCAGTGCCAGGATGCCCGCATTTGGTCCGATGAAGCCCAGCGAAAATGTCGTGCACCAGATCAGCGTGCACAGGATCCACGGGTCTTTTGGCCCCGCAAAGCCCGCCAGACAGATCAGAACGGCCAGAATACAGAACACCAGCACCGCCAGCATCCCGAACTCCATCACCCGCGTGAACAGGAACCGGTTGGCCAGCCGCGCATTGATCTGCGAGCCAAGAATGAAGCCCACGCCGTTCAGTCCGAAGAAAATGGCGAACAGATGCGGCGAAAAATGCAGGATGCCCTCGAACAGCGCCGGCGCGTTCGATAGATAGGCAAACATCGTGAACGTCCCGAAGCTGACGACCATCACCGCGGAGCAGAACAGCGGCTCCCGCAGCAGGTCCCGGTAACGGGCCACCATTCCACTGACTGGCAACGCAAAACGCCGGTCCAGAGGCAGCGTCTCAGGCAGCAGGAACAGCGTGCCGAAGAACATGACGATGCCAAAGGCGACATTCGCCCAGAAGATCAGCCGCCAGTTCCCCAGATCCAGCAGAAAGCTTCCGATCGAGGGCGCCAGCAGAGGCCCCAGACCGAAAATCAGCATCAGCTGCGACATGAGCTTCACACCCGCCGCCCCGGTCGCCACGTCCCGCACCATGGCACGGGGGGCTACGGAACTGATCGCCCCTCCCAGAGCCGCGACGAAGCGCAGCACACAGAACATGTGAAAACTGGTCGTCAGCGCCAGCCCGACCGAAGCAAGGGCATACACCACCAGCCCGCACAGAAGCGGCAGCTTGCGCCCATAGCGGTCACAGAGTGGCCCCAGGGTGAACTGTCCGATCGCCAGCCCTGCCAGCCAGGCCGTCAGTGTCAGCTGTGCAGATCCGGCTCCATGCCCCAGATCATGCTCCAGCGCCGGGAAGGCCGGTAGATACATGTCTGTCGAAACGGGCCCCAGAATGAAGATCACACCGATCAGCACACGGGTCAGGGCATTCATCCCCGGCGGGGACGTCTGTTCGGAAAGTGACGAAGCGGACACGCAGGCACCATGACTGGACTATCAGAAAACCGAAAACGGGCTTCCCCTGCTGGAGAAGCCCGTTTTCATACTCAACGCCTTTTTGCCCGGACTGACCAGCCCTGAATTCGGGACCGGCCGGTGCCTTCAGACAGAAACGCAGACCTTACTTCGGCCAGTTGGCCAGAATGTCCGTCTTCACGTTCTGCGGAAGACCGACATAGTCGAGGCGGGCATTATCCGCGTCACCATGCTGGAAACCCCACGTAAAGAAGTTGCGCACAGCCTTGCCAGACTCCTTCTGGGCGGCATCGACCGGCACCAGAACGAAGGTTGCCGTCACGATCGGCCAAGAAGAGGCGCCATCCGTATCCAGCAGGTTCACTGCATAGTGATCGGCATGGGCCCAGTCAGCAGCCTTGGCAGCTTCCGCGAAGCTGGCCAGCGTTGGCTCCACGAACGCACCGCTGTGGTTCTTCATCTTGGCGATGTTGAGGTGATTCTGCGCCGCATAGGAATACTCGACATAACCCACGCCACCTTCCGTCTGACGCACCATGGCGGCAATGCCGTCATTGCCACGCGCACCCGAACCGCCCGGCCAGGCGATGGACGTGCCAGCACCGAGCTTCTGCTTCCAGGTCGGGGAAACCTGCGACAGATAGGACGTGAAGACGTAGCTCGTGCCCGAACCATCCGCACGGTGGATCGGTGCGACATCCGTGTCCGGCAGCTTCAGACCCGGGTTCAGGGCCTTGATGCGGTCGTCATCCCAGGTCGTGATCTCGCCGTCATACAGACCGGCCAGCGTCGGACCATCGAGACGGAGCTGCCCCGGTGCAATGCCCGGCACGTTTGCCACGACCACGATGCCGCTCATGACGGTCGGGAACTGGTACAGCTTTTCCTTGGCCAGACGGTCGCCGCTCATCGGCTTGTCGGACGCACCGAAATCAACCGTCCGGGCAATGACCTGATCCTGACCGGCGCTGGAGCCCACGCTCTGGTAGTTCACGGCAATACCGGCCTGGCTCTTGGCCGCCGTGCCCCATGCACCATAGATCGGTGCGGCGAAGCTGGACCCTGCGCCAGTGATGTCCGCAGCCTGTGCCGAGGACGGGGTCATGGCAGCAGTGCCAAGGGCCGTGGCAACAAGAAGACCGAATAGCGGAGCTCTGCTCTTGATCATGGGAATCCCTTATGGGGCGTGAAAACTGCGCCCTTAGTAACGCTGACCAGAAAACAGAAACAGTGGGCCATGCGTGATAGTTTCATGACAGGGTTTGAAGACCGGGAAGTGCCAAAATGTCACACCCGTCTTCCCGCTGATTACCAGCCTGGTCCGCTCCCGCAACAAAACTGACATACGAAATCTGAAAACCGCGGTTTCCCGCGCTTTAAGCCCGGACTGTCATGGAACTGTCATGTTCCCGTCATGAAACCTTCCCATTATTTCAAAATACGAATCAGATACCTGAACTGCGGAACACACGCCCTCCCCAGAAGGACGCACCGCAGCAATGGTTTTTTCTTTCCGCCGGACCACGGCCCTCTTGGCCACGACGACCCTGGTTTCACTTCTTCCTCTTTGTGGCCATGCCCGGGCCGCCGACCAGATGCAGATCATGGAACGGCAGATCCAGACCATGCAGGCACAGCTCTCCGCCATGAAGAAAGAGCATGTCGAGGAAGTCAAACGCGCCCGCGCCGTTCTGGCCCGCCAGCGGGAAGAAGCCGAGAACAACCCTTACGCCCAGCGCGGCCGCTATATCGGCCAGCCCCGTCAGACGGCCCAGCCCCTGATCAGCATCCGTCAGGCCAAGCCGGGCGCGGATGACGGCCGTCCGCCGTCAGACCGCGCGGACGTCTCCTCCTGGTCCGATTTCCAGCGCGCCACCGCGCAGGATGAGGAAGTCACGGTCGGCGGCATCAAGGTGGGCTTCCCGGGCGGTCGCCCGACGATCCAGTCTTCCGACGGCGCCTATGCCCTGTCGATCGGCCTGGCCTATCATGAAGACTTCGGCGGCTTCTTCAATTCCGGACCACGCCCTGGCGAAACACGCGGCGCCTTCAACGGCTTCACGTCCAACCAGCGCCGTCTGCGTATTCCGTTCATGTTCCGCTACAAGAACTGGGTCGCAGCCGTCACGCCCGATTTCGGCGCCAATCATAACGACGGTTATGTCGGCCTCTATGAAGGCAACCTGAACTATACCGGTCTGCACAACACGGTCCTGACCGTCGGTTACTTCCAGCCGCGCGTGACCGAGGAAGATTCCGAAAGCTCCAACGACTTCTTCACGCTCGAGCGTCCGAGCATCACCGACATGGTGCGTAACATCGCCGCAGGCGATGCCCGCTTCAGCGTCGGTGGCCTGCATTACGAGAAGCGCTGGTGGGTTGCCGGTTACTTCACGGGTCAGGAATGGGGCCATCGCAACGCCTCTGACATGAGCTCCACCTATTATGGTGGTGGCAGCGGCTCCACGGTGGACAGCCAGACCGGCGCCACCCTGCGTGTCGCCGGCCGTCCGGTCGTGACCAAGGATGTGGACCTGCATGTCGGCGCCTCGGCGATCTCCGCCTTCAAGGTGGCCTGTAACACGGGCACCGACCCCAACCACTGCACTCGTTCAACATCCTTCGGACAGCGTCCGGAGTTCGATATCGGCGAAGCCAACCTGGCCGCCACGGGTGGCATCAGCAACGCCGCACAGGTCTGGGCCGCCGGTCCGGAACTGGGACTTCGCTGGCGTCGCCTGATCGTCAAGGGCGAGTACTATCACGTTGGCGTCCAGCGCTCGGCTCCGGGCCTGAAATCCGCCAGCTTCCAGGGCTGGTACGGCTCCGCCGCCTACACCCTGTTCGGCAACCCGCGCATGTACAACATCAAGGAAGGCGCGTTCGGTGCTCCGGGTGTGAAGACTTCCGAAGAGTTCAACCCGGCCCTCAACCAGTGGGGTGCACTTGAAGTCGTCGGCCATTACAGCGTCATCGACCTCAACAGCAACCTCAACGATGCCAACGCCAAGAACGTCATCCGCGGCGGTCAGCAGACCGTCTGGACCGGCGGTCTGAACTGGTACCCGAACCGTCACTTCCGCCTGATGCTGGACTACAGCCACTTCATCGTGTCCCGCAGCAACCAGGCCACCAACACGGCCGGCCGTACCGGCAACTCGATCGCAGCCCGTATCCAGGCCGCTTTCTAAACAACACAACCACCCTCTCCTGAACTCCGGTTCAGGAGAGACCCCCTCATTTCCAACACCATTGCGTGCACGCCCGCATTCCCGATTGCGAGCCATACCCCGCAGACAGCATGCTTGCCGTTCCACAACGAGAGAACCGGCTGATGCTTCCAGACGCAAAACCGCTCCTTCCCGCAGCAGCACTCGCAGGGGCTTTCCTCTGCCCCGCTGCCTTCGCCCAGCCCGCTGCCAGCTCCCACATCGTCACCAGTCAAAAACTCGACTGGTCCACCGCCGCGGCCCTGGCCTCCGAAGCCGTCCGCATCTGCGCCGCACAGGGCTATTCCGTGACCGCCACCGTCGTGGACACGAGCGGCCATGAACAGGCCGTCATCAAGGGCGACACCGTCCCCCTGCAATCGCTCTCCGTCTCCTATCGCAAGGCCTATACGGCCTATTCCTACGGTCTGGCCTTCAACAAGAATACAACCAGCGAACTGATCGCCGCAGGCGTCACAGGCCCCGCAAACGGTGCCCTGAACACGATCCCCGAAGTCCTCTTCGTCCCCGGTGGCGTCACCCTGCGCCGCACAAGCGACCATGCCATTCTCGGTGGACTGGGCGTTTCGGGCGCACCGGGTGGAGACAAGGACGAAGCCTGCGCCTTGCATGCCGTCGAAAAACTCAGAAATACCTTCCAGTAACAAAGCCTTTCCGACCAAAAACCGGAAGTGACAGAGGCTCTTCTACCAGAAGTCTTTCTGTCGTTCCTTTCACCCGGCTCCAGTCTTTCCGGCGGAGTTTCCTTTTATGAATCATGCCGGTATTGTCCGGCCACACTGAAGGCTTCCTGAAAGACTGTCTCTTGCTGCGCTGGTTTCTGGTTTCCATCCTGTCCCTCACCGTTCTTCTTCTCGCTCTGCTCGGCGCAGGATGGATCTGGATCGACCACAAGGACCTCGCCGCCTTCGCCACCGCGAAGCTGGAAAAAAAGCTCGACCGCACCGTCCATATCGGCGCCCTGCACGTCCATCCCGGAACCTGGCTGACGATCGAGGCCGATGACGTCTCCATCGCCAACATCGCCAGCGGCACACGTCCGCAGATGATCACGCTCGGCCATCTCGGTGCGCAAGTTCGCCTGACTTCCCTGATCTGGGGACCGCCAGAAACCCGCAATGTCGTCATCTCGAAGTTCTCGGGCCTGTTCGAGCGTACGCCTGCGCATCTGCCCAACTGGCGTTTCGGCCCCCATCAGAACGAACCACGCCCGCCGCTCTCTCCGGAAGAACGCGCCAAAGCCAATGCTGCTCCAGATCTGCACGACGCTCCGGGCCTGCGCAACGCCACGATCCTCGATAGCGACGTCACCTACCGCTCGGCCAATGGTGCGTCCTACAAGGCCACGCTTGAAAAGGTCGAACTCGCCTCGACCAGCGACACCAGCCCGTTCACCATGACGCTCGCAGGCGCCTATAATGGCACGCCCGTAAATATTTCCGCCGAAATGGAGCCCATCCGCGAGCTTCGCAAAACGCCTCAACGTCCCTACGGCACCAGGGCCCATGTCACGTCCGGCGACATGACCTCGGACTTTACGGGCACTCTGACGGACCCGATGGATTTTGACGGCGTGGAAGGCCACACCACTGTCACCACGCCCACATCCGACACGCTGTTCAGCGTCGCTGGCATGAAGGGTGACCATGCGCCCGTCAAACTGACGCTGTCCGGCGATTTCAGCCATTCCGGCGATGACTGGCATTTCCGCAAGGCGAACGGCACCATCCAGACCAGCACGATGGAAGACGGCGACTTCACGCTTGTCGAAGGCAGCCACGGCAAACCCGATGACGTCACGGCAAAGATCGGTTTCGGCCGTCTCGACATCAACGGCCTGATGCCCATCCTCGCGCCCTCCGGCTCAAAAGGCAGCAAGAAAAGCCCGTCCACGACCCATGCCGACCTGCTGCTCCTGACCCCGCCCGATCCGGACCCGCTGGTCCATTTCGATCTTGCTGCCAGACAGTTGATCTACAACAAGCTCGATTTTGCGAACCTGAAAATCCAGGCCGCCCAGATCCCCAACCGTATCGACGTCCCCGTCCTGCGCCTCGGTTATGTCGGTGCCTCACTGAGCGCCAACGGTCATATCGAAGCCGATGGGAAATCC
Source organism: Gluconobacter roseus (assembly GCF_046058915.1). Lineage (GTDB taxonomy): Bacteria > Pseudomonadota > Alphaproteobacteria > Acetobacterales > Acetobacteraceae > Gluconobacter > Gluconobacter roseus_A. The sequence goes on along the minus strand of NZ_CP175538.1, from coordinate 1,891,589 downwards.
TCCCGCATCGCCGCCGAAGTCGCTCTCACCCACGGCGACATTGACCGCCTGCGCCGCGTCGCAGGTCTCGCACCCGTCCCGGTTCAGGGCACGTTGAGCCTGCGCATCACCGCCAGCGCAAACAACGTCCACACCCTTAACGAAGCCATGAGCCGCGCTGACCTGACCGCCGCCGTCAGCATGGAAAAGGGTGAAATCGCCCGTGAGATCGTCGAGGCCGCCTCGATGGATCTGCGCCTGCTCTTCCGCCATGCCAAGGGCGTAACCCCGATCACCTGCCTGCTCGGCGTCCTGCAGATGCATCAGGGTATCGGTGTGGTCGTGCCACTCCGTCTGCGGACCGGTGCCGGCACGATCGCGGCAAAAGCGAATTTCGACCTCAACCGCAGATGGCTCGATCTCGTCTTCGCCAGCCGCCCCTTCTCCACCAGCTTCTTCGCCCTGGACGTGCCTGTCCGCGTCAGTGGCCGCTTCGACGCCCCGATCCTTTCCCTGGCCAAATGGTCCAAGGAAGGCCGCACCATGCTTGCGGATTCAAACGAGGTCACGAACCTCCCGCCCGTCCTGCAGGGCTTTGCGGCATCGAATGCCTGTGCACGCCCCACGCGCTGAGGCCGATTTGCACCCCATCCTGCCCCCGGCTATGCACGTCGGACCGTAAAGAAGAGGGTCCCAATATGCGTATTGCAATGGTCGGCGGCGGATATGTCGGTCTCGTCTCGGGCGCGTGCTTCGCCGAGTTCGGCGCCGATGTCGCCATCGTGGAACGGGACCCAAAAAAGCTTGCCGCCCTCACTGCAGGCCGCATTCCCATCTACGAACCCGGACTGGACACTCTCGTCGCCAGCAATGTTGAAGCCGGACGCCTGACGTTCGGGGACGACCTCGGGGCGGCCATGAGCGACGCAGACGCGGTCTTCATCGCGGTCGGAACGCCCACGCGACGTGGGGATGGCCATGCCGACCTGACCTATGTCTATGCGGCGGCTGAAGAAATTGCCCGCGCCGCCAGAACGGATCTTCTGGTCGTCACGAAGTCCACGGTACCCGTGGGCACAGGCCGCGAAGTCGCCCGCATCCTGCGTCAGACCCGCCCGGACCTGACGTTCGATGTCGCCTCCAATCCCGAGTTCCTCCGCGAAGGCAATGCCATTGAGGACTTCATGCGTCCGGACCGCGTCATCGTCGGCATTGACCGTTCAGGACCGGACGTCGGCGCACGGGCACAGGGACTGATCGAACAGCTCTATCGCCCGCTGCTGGCCATTCAGGCCCCGATTGTCCTGACGGATCTGGAAACGGCCGAACTGACCAAATACGCCGCCAATGCCTTTCTTGCGATGAAGGTCACTTTCATCAACGAGATGGCCGATCTGTGCGAAAAAGTCGGCGGCAACATCCATGATGTCGCACGCGGCATGGGTCTCGACCAGCGGATCGGCAGCCGCTTTCTCAGCCCCGGTCCGGGCTATGGCGGATCCTGCTTCCCCAAGGACACCCGCGCCCTGACCGCCATCGCACAGGATGCCGGTGCGCCCACAAAGCTCGTGGAAGCTACGGTCGCCATTAACGAAGCCCGCAAAACGGGCATGGCCGAACGCATCATTGCTCAGGCGGGCGGCAGCCTTGAGGGCAAGACCGTCGGCATCCTCGGCCTGACGTTCAAGCCCGATACGGACGACATGCGCGAGGCCGCCTCCCTGCCCATTCTGGCCCGCCTGCATGAGGCCGGTGCCACCCTTCAGGTTTTCGATCCCGAAGGCATGGATGCCGCCCGTGCGCTTTTGCCGGAAAATGTGCGCTACTGCGATGATGCGCTGGCCGCTGCACAGGATGCGGACGTCGTGGTCATCCTGACAGAATGGAACATGTTCCGCGCGCTCGACCCTGCACGTCTGCGCAGCGCCATGCGTGGCAATGCCATTGCGGATCTGCGCAATATCTGGAGCCCCGACCTCATGCGTGAGGCCGGGTTCGATTACCGCTCGATCGGTCGCCCTTAAGAAGCCGCGTTACTGGGCCCGCGCTTCGGCCCGGGCTGCCGCGCGATCCACCGGCGCAAACGTGCCATTCCGCAGACGCCGCTCCAGTTCCTCAAGCGATTGTCCCTTGGTCTCGGGGACGTAACGCAGCACGAACCAGAATGCGAAGGCATTGACGGCCGCAAACAGCCAGAATGTCCAGCCCGCACCCAGCATCTGCACCAGTGACAGCGTGGTCAGGGAAATGATCAGATCCGCGCCCCAGTGGCTTCCGGCGACGAGGCTCATGCCCTTGCCACGGCAGGACAGCGGATAGACCTCCGCCCCCACCAGCCAGATGGCGACCGACAGACTGCCCGTATTGAAAATGGTGTAGGCCATCACAGCCGCGACCGTGACCCACGCTCCGACACCGCCGGTCAGGTGCATGGCAAACGCCGTTCCCAGTACGGCCAGCGCCACCACGGCCCCCGGCAGCAGACGCAGAAGCAATGTGCGCCGTCCCCAGGTATCAACAGCCCAGCCTCCGAATACCGTCGCAAAAACCATCCCGAACCCGACAGCCACGGAAGTCAGCAGGGCGGAATCCTGTCCAAAACCTGCATCGGCAAAGATCGTCGGCGCGTAATACATGACGGCATTGATGCCCGTGAACTGGCACAAAAGCGCAATCCCCACGGATGCCGTCAGCGCAGGACGCACCCAGGGTTTCGCCAGTTCGGACCAGGGCGCCTGCACGTCGTGGTTTTCGACAATTTCGGCCAGTTCACGGTCAGCGGCCTCATCGGATATGCGCACACGCCGCAGGACCACACGGGCTTCTTCCGTCTGCCCGTTCAGGGCCAGCCAGCGCGGGCTATTAGGCAGGAACGCCATGCCAAAGAAGAGAATGAGCGCAGGCAGCATCCCGATGCCAAACATCAGACGCCAGCTGAAATCCCGCAGGAGATAGCCGGTAATGAAAGAAACCGTAATGCCGGACACCACGGCCAGCTGAAACCCGACGACAAGGCGACCGCGACGCTCGGGAGGCGAGATTTCCGCGATATAGATCGGCACAATCTGCGAGGCCGCACCGATGGCCAGACCCAGGATCAACCGGGCAATGATCAGAACGGCCACACTTTGCGCGGACGCGACGACCACTGTTCCCACCAGGAACAGGGCTGCTGCGATCATCACCGTCCGCCGACGCCCGATCCGGTCGGAAATGCCACCAGCGCCGAGACAGCCCAGCAGCGCGCCCAGAATGATGGCTGATGTGACGACTTCCGCGCCAAGCGTATCCAGATGGAACTGGTTGCGAAGCTGAAGCAGGGCGGAAGAAATGATGCCGGTATCATACCCGAACAGCAGCCCTCCCGTGGCCGAGATGGTCGCAATGAAATTCGTCAGAGCATGTCCGCTCAGCTTTCTGGACCCGTTCCTGTTCTGCATCGTGAACCCTTCCGCCGCGAAACCGCAGGCCGTTGTTCTGAAGACAATTCGTCTGCTTTAACGCTCCACATTCTAAAAGTAACATCATAAAAGTGATGGTTTTCGTTTTTAGCGTGAAATTTTTCGTGTTCTTCCGAAACCTGTCATGGCAGGGCGCGCATGAAAAAACCCCCTCTCCTTGCGGAAAGGGGGTCAGACAGAAGTCTTGGACGTAAGAGTATTCTTACGGCTGGACAATCCGCAGGATAAACGCCGTCAGGGTATTGATGGCCTCCTGTTCCGGACGGTCCGCAGGTAGACGCAGTTCCGGGGAAAGGGGCGCTTCGTAAGGCGCGGAAATACCGGTGAATTCTGGGATCTTTCCAGCACGCGCCGCCGCATACAGCCCTTTGGGATCCCGCTTTTCACAGGTCTCCAGCGGCGTATCGACGAAGACTTCATGGAAGTTCTCGCCCACGATCTGCCGCGCCTGCGCCCGGTCCGCCTGAAGCGGCGAGACCAGCGCCACGATGACGACCTGTCCACTGTCAGCCAGGATCTTCGCGACATGCGCCGCACGGCGGATGTTCTCGTGACGGTCTTCCGGTGAGAACCCAAGGTCGCTGCACAGTCCGGCCCGCAGGGTGTCCCCGTCCAGAACCGTCGCATTGATCGCCTGCTCGGACAGCGCCAGTTCGGCCGCACGCGCCACCGTGCTCTTGCCCGAACCCGGCAGGCCCGTCAGCCAGAACACGCCGCTCTTGTGTCCCCGCGTCTGGACCTGGCGGGCGGCGGACACACGGCTGGCCGTCGGATGGATGGCATGTTCGCCGTCTGCCAGTTCAGCCGGACCGATCAACGGCGCGCCACCAACAATGCGCTGGTAACGATCCACCAGAACACCACGCCCGTCGCCAAATCCCGGCGAGAAAGGATCGAACAGCACGGCATGGGACGCCGCCAGCGTGATTTCCGCAAACCCGTCAGGCGGGACGCTGTCGCCTTCACGCAGGGTCAGGTCTTCCAGATCGACCACAGCGTCGATGGAGGCCACCGTCACATCATGCTCGGCCGTGGCCAGACGCAGCGTAAAGCTCTCGCCCACACGCAAAGGCTCGCCACGCAGCCAGAACAGACGCGTGCGGATCCGGGCCGAACGCTCCGGGGCCGCAGCCTGATCGTCAGCCGGGAACAGCAGATCCCCACGATCCGGCACCAGATCCGGCTCCAGACGCAGGGCGATGGACTCACCCGCACCTGCAACCGGCAGTTCCGGCGCATGCCAGCGGCAGACTTCCGCCACGGTCGCAACCTGTCCCTGCGCGCCGATGCTCAGACGATCACCCGCACGGACGGTCCCACGCTCGATCCGGCCCGCCACATAGCGGATGCCGTCGAAACGATAGACGTCCTGCACCGGCATCCGGAACGGCAGCGCCGCACGCGAAGCCGGCGGCGGCACATTGGCCAGCGCCTCGACCAGCGTCGGGCCCTTGTACCAGAGCGAACGCTCGGAGCGGCTGGCGATATTGTCGCCATCACGGGCAGAGGCAGGCACAACGGCCTCGACCTCGATTTCCAGACGGCCCAGAAGCTGACGCACATCGGACTCGACCTTGACGATCTGCGCCTCGTCAAAGCCCAGAATGTCGGACTTGTTGAGCAGCACGATCACATGGCGGATGCCGATCAGCCGCAGCAGCATGGCATGACGCCGCGTCTGCTCCTGCGCACCCTCCTTGGCATCCACGACCAGCACGGCGGCTTCCGCGTCGGCCGCACCCGTAATCATGTTGCGCAGGAACTGGCGATGGCCCGGCGCATCGACGATCACGAATTCCCGCGAGCCCAGACGGAACGGAATCCGCGTGGAATCGACCGTCACGCCCTGATCGCGCTCGATCTGAAGGGAGTCGAGCAGAAAGCTCCACTCCACTGCCAGACCACGCTTGCGGCTGCTCTCGACGATCTGCGCCAGCTTGCCGTCCTGCAGGCTGTCAGTGTCGTATAGAAGACGCCCGATCAGCGTGGACTTGCCATGATCGACATGCCCGACGATGACGATGGGCGTCGCTGCGGCGCGGTGGGTTTCCGAAAAGCTCTCGGTCACGATGTTGTCACCCATTTTCACAGATATCCCGCTACACGCAGACGCTCGAACACGTCCTCGGACTCATGATCCATCGCACGGCCTGCGCGCTCGGAAGTCCGGCTGGTTTCCAGTTCGGCAATCACTTCCGCCACGGTGGAGGCATTGCTCTCGATCGGATTGGTGATGTCCTGATCGCCCAGCGAGCGGTAACGCTTGCCGTCCTTGGCGAAATACAGGTCTACCAGCGGAATGCCCTCGCGCTCGATATAGCGCCAGATGTCGATCTCCCGCCATGCCAGCAGGGGATGGACGCGGATATGCATGCCGTCTTCATACGGCGTGGCATACTGGTCCCAGAACTCGGGCGGCTGGTTGCGCACGTCCCAGCGATGCCCGGCACCACGCGGGCTGAACACACGCTCTTTCGCACGGGTCGCCTGCTCGTCACGGCGGATGCCGGCAATAACGCCCCGGAACTTGTGCTTGTCGATCATCGCGGCCAGACCGGACGTCTTGCGGGCAGCAGAGCGCGCAGCCGGCGGCAGGGACGGGTCGATTTCCTCAACCGGCGGGCAGTAGCCCAGCAGCAGGTCCAAGTTCCACTTCTTCGTATATTCGTCGCGGAAGGCATACATTTCCGGGAATTTCTTCTCGGTATCGACATGCATAACCGGGAACGGGACATGCCCCATGAACGCCTTGCGCGCCAGCCAGACCATCACGTTGCTGTCCTTGCCCAGCGACCACAGCAGGGACAGGGGCTTCAGCTTGCGATAGGCCTCACGCAGGATGAAAATGCTCTGGGCCTCGAGCTGGTCCAGATCATCCATGATGCGCGGCTGTGCCAAACCGGTGGTGGACTGATCCCGGGACAGGATCCGTGTTTGCGTCATTATCCGCTCCGTAGTCATGCCGGCCTGTGAATGCCGCATTCCGTCTTGGCCAGACCGGCCCAGCGGCCCGCCCGTCCATCTTCACCATCCTTGACCGCCCTTGTGCATGGAGCACAACCGATCGAGGTGTAACCTTTTGCAACCAGAGGGTGCCGTGGCAGGTCCCGGCGCTGTATCTGCGCCTCGATTTTCTCGGGGCCCCAGCCCGCCAGCGGGTTGAGCTTCACGCTGCCATCGGGCTGCGGATCAACCAGCGGCAGCGCCGCCCGCGTCGCGGACTGGCTCCGCTTGCGCCCCGTGATCCAGATATCGAAATCCGGCAGGACAAGTTCCAGAGGCTCGACCTTGCGCAGCGCACAACAGGCGTCCGGATCGAAATCCGCAAGCTGATCCTGTGGATCACGGTCCTGCAGCGCCTTTGGCGTAGGCGCGAGACTCCTCACATCCGAAAGCCCAAGCCTGCGTGACAGTCTGTCACGATATTCCAGCGTTTCCGGGAAGTGCCGCTTCGTATCCAGAAAGAAAACCGGAACCGAAGGATCAATCTGCGCCACAAGATCCAGCAGAACCGCCGACTCCGCCCCGAAAGACGAAATGACGGCCACACGTCCCCGCAGCAGACCCAGAGTCTCCTTCAGGACCCGCTCTTCCGGGATCTGGCGAAGGTGATCCAATTCCGTCTGTAAGAGAGGCATGTACTGCACCTAACCGTGTCCAGATCAGTCATGCCACCTGCGTGGCACGCCCCGAGACATAGGCGCATCATCCGTAAAAATAAACTATTTTATTTGATATAACTTTTTTGTTTGGTGATTAAATCACTTTTCGCCAGCGTTTTTTAGCGCAGGAGCCATTTCACCTTCTGTATAATTGGCGTCCTGACACACAAAATGGCCTGAAACACCATTTCTACTTTTCAACGAAGTTATTGCCTCAACATAAAAAGCGTATCCACCATCATCTGGCACGGTTCATGCATCAGGGATGGTCATGGATATGTTGTCATCCCTTCGTGCCCAGTGCTTTGCGGGCCTCCTTGTCCGCCAGACCATGCAGCCGCAGGTGATGGCGGAACTGGTAGTAGGTCAGGCCAAGCAGTTCGGCGGCGCGCCTCTGGCTGAACTGCGCTTCACGCAGGGCAGCTTCCAGCAGGCTGCGTTCATGCGCGCTGATATCCGCACCAAAATCGCGCGGGAATGTCAGGGGACCAGCATCTGCCATGGGCAAAACCAGCTTTTCAGCCGGAGAAATCTTAGCCTGCCAGTCTGGTGTCACGAACGGGTCCAGCACGATTTCGTCCAGCGCCTTTTCGGGACTATCCATCCGATAAACGCTACGCTCGACCACATTGCGCAACTCGCGCACATTGCCCGGCCAGTCATAAGCCTGCAGACGCTCCAGCGCCCGGTCCGTGAACCCCGCAAAAACCTTTCGCCCCAGTTCCGCGCTCATGCGGGTGGCGAAATGCCCGGCCAGCAGCGGAATATCCTCGGGACGCGCGCGCAGCGGCGGAATATTCACGACATCGAAGGCCAGCCGATCCAGCAGATCCGCCCGGAAGCGCCCTTCCCGCGCCATGGCGGGCAGATCGGCATTGGTCGCTCCGATCAGCCGCACGTCCACGCGGATGGTCTCGCTGCCGCCCACCCGCTCGAAACTGCCATATTCGATCACTCGCAGCAGCTTTTCCTGCACGGCCTGCGATGCGGTTCCGATCTCGTCGAGAAACATCGTGCCCCCGTCCGCCCGCTCGAAACGGGACAGGCGACGCTTCTGCGCACCTGTGAACGCACCAGCCTCATGACCAAACAGTTCGCTGTCCAGCAGCGCCTCGGGCAGGGCCGCGCAGTTGAGCTTCACCAGCGGCCGGTCCCACCGATCCGACAGCAGCGCCAGACGCGCAGCCACTAGTTCCTTGCCCGTCCCGCGCTCGCCGATCACGAGAACCGGGCGCTTCAGGGGCGCCAGACGGGAGACCTGATCCAGCATCCCCAGAAATGCCGGAGCCCGCCCGATCGGGGTCGGCACCTCGTCCATATCGGTGCTTCTCGCCATTTTCTGGTCTCTCACGCCCCTGTTCCGGTCTTCAGTTCATAACACCCTCAAAACAGCATCGCTGACAAGGGCAGGCATTCTGTCCTAAGTCTCTCCAACAGGAAGGAAAGCATCATGGGTATTTTCTCTCGCCTCGCCGATATCGTGAACTCCAATCTCAATGCGATTCTCGCCACCGCCGAGGACCCGCAGAAAATGATCCGCCTGGTCATACAGGAAATGGAAGACACGCTGGTCGAGGTCCGCAGCCAGGCCGTCCGGACAATCGCCGAACGCAAGCAGCTTGAACGCCGCGTCCGCACCATGATGCATGAGGAAGACGAGTGGCACCGCAAGGCCGGCCTTGCCATTGAACGCGGTCGTGACGATCTGGCCAAGGCCGCCCTCGCCGCCCGTCACAGCGTCGAACAGTCCCGCGAGGCGCTGGAGCAGCAGATCGCCCAGATCTCCGACGGGCTGGACCAGCAGAACGACGACATTTCCAAGCTTCAGGCCAAGATCGCCGACGCCAAATCCCGCGAAAAGGCGCTCTCCATCCGCGCACGGACCGCACAGGGCCGTCTGAAAACCCGCGAGAAGCTGTACGACACCCGCATCGACGACACGCTGAACCGCTTCGACCAGGTGAAACGCGCTCTTGATGAACTCGAAGGCAAGGCAGAGGCGTATGATCTGGGACGCCGCACCGACCGGCCGTCACTTCAGGAGGAACTTGCAGCCCTCGAAACCGATGCGGTCGTGGAAAGCGAGTTCGAGACTCTCAAGCGCCGTGTTGCCGAAAAGAAAATGCAGGCTGATCATTCATCCGCCACTGGAAGTCCGGAATGAATAACGACACACTCGCCATTCTGCTGATCTTTGGTCTGCCCGTGGTCGCCATCATTGCCAACGCGGTAAAATCCATCGCAGGGCAGAAGTCGACCAGCCAGCCCGACCCCATGCTTCAGGCCGCCCTGACACAGGCCGAAGCCCATGCTACGCGTCTGGAAGAAAGGATCGACCAGCTCGAACGCATCCTCGACGAGGATATCCCGGGCTGGAGAGCAAGGAACGCACGATGACACGCCGCCCCGTCCCCTTTTATGGTCGCCGCCCGGCGCTACTGGCGCTGCTGGCGGGCACGGTCCTGCTGGCGCCCGCAGCCCATGCGGCACGGATGACCCTCTCCGGAGAAGACCTGGACCTGTCCATTCCCTGCACGGGACAGGTCCAGGTCGTGGTCGATCCCGGCATGAAGGACGGGGCGACCCTTGATTCGAGCAGCATGGCACAGGTCGCGATGCATACGGGCAAGGAAGAAGCGGAAAGCCGCATTTCCATCGCCACGAAAGCCTGTGCACCCAGCGGGAAGCTGACGATCAGCATTTCTCCGAGCACCGGCCTGACCATCCATGACAGCCACGACACGCATTTCGTCATCACCGGAAAGCTTGCCTCGCTGGATGCCAGCCTTGATTCCACGACCATGGACATCGAGGACACGCAGTCGCTCGATCTGAACATGCAGGGCGCCTCCAACGTCCATATCAAGGCGCTGGAACGTGCGGCGCAGATTGTGGCGTCAGGAGCCTCGACGCTGACAGCCGACACCGCGCAACTCGCCGCCCTTTCTGCGCAGCTGACGCAGAATGCGACCATGACCCTTTCCGGCAGCAGTATTGATGCCCTGACGCTGGTGACGGCCGATCAGGCCAGTGCCACCATTCTGGGACATGCGACTGTTGCGACCGTTGCGGCCAACGGGACAGGCGAGGTCAATATCGAAGCCGTCTCCGGGCCGATGGTGCGCTCGGGCAAAGGCACCGTACGTGTCGGCGCGCAGAACGGTGTAATCTATCGTCCGACGACGCCTCCACCAGCTGCGGTGACTGCCCCTCCGACACCGGCACCCCTGCCCTCTGCTCCCGTCGAGACACCCGCCACCAGCGCCGCCTCGACCGTCCCTGCGTCAGTCGTGCCGACACCCGCTCCTGTTCCCGCACCCGCTGCTCCCACCGCGCCACAAACACCGGTCCTGCCAACGGCTCCGACGAACACGCAGCCGGAGAACCAGCAGGGAAGCAGTCAGCCGACCGGAACCCCCGCAGCGGCCCCGCTGCCAGGCGTGTCGTCTGCCACGGCGGAAAAGGCACCTTCGGCTGAAGCAGCGCCTCCCGCAGTCCCCCCGGCGCCCTCACAGCAGGCCGGGAACACCGCCCCTGCCACGACGCCCGATACGGCTTCTGCGCCGGCGCCACAGAACAATGCTGCCACCACTCCTCAGGAGGGCAGCGCGTCGGGTACCGCCGCATCCACCCCGAATGCCTCCACAGCGCCTGCATCTTCAGGGACTCCGACGCCTGCCCCGGCAACACCACCTGCCACGGGCAAGAACTCGCAGGGAGAATAGGAATGCGCGCCCGTCTGTCGGCACCTCTTGCCCTGATTGCGCTGATGGGAGGCCCTGTCATGGCGGCTCCGGTAGCCGCGCCGCCGCCGCCCGTTCCTCCTGCGCCGCCATCCCTCGAATCATCGGCCGCCAGCGCCGAAACGCTCGTCATCCCTAAGACCTGTCTTGCCCATCTCGCCATCATCGGCGGACCGGCTGACATTCACCACATCCGCAGCAGACTGCACGAAAGAAGCAGACGCGGTTGTCATGGTTCCGGCCCGGAGCGGCATTGAGATCCAGATGCCCCATGACCGGGCGACCGCATATCGCATCACGGGCGTCAACGGAGACCTAACAGCCACCACGGGGCGCGGCAATCTGGACGTCGATCAGGTCAGCGGCCTGATGCTCACCATGGGCGGCGGTGGTGACGTGTCGGTCGGACATGCGGGCGGTCGGATTTCGGTCAAGGATTTTTCCAGCGGTGACCTGCATATTGGCGACATTGCAGCCTCTGGTGCCGACCTCACGACCATGTCGTCCGGCGACATCCAGATTGATCAGGGCAATGCCGATGTCCTGACAGTCCGCAATTATGGTTCGGCAGACACCACACTGAACGGCACCGTCCGGGATGCGGACCTGACCCTGATGGGCAGCGGTGACATCGTCCTCGACAGGGTCACGGACACCCTGAAGAAGCGCGCGCTCGGTTCCGGCTCCATCACGATTGACGAAACGTCGGGCGCCCGGATCACGACGCTGACCACACCCGATACATCCGCCGTCCTGTCCGACACGCTGAAAGATGTCCTGAACCAGTCCCACGTGGAGTTTCATTTCGGTGACGCGGAGACCGCTTCTTCTCACACCAGCCATCCTTCCGGTGGCCATGGCGTGATTGGGCTTCTGCTGAAGATTTTCCTGATCGTCTGGCTCGTGCGTCTCTTCCGACGCTACCGGAAAACCGGCATCGTGCCGTTCAGGAAAACCGTGGACAGGGCCGCAGCGGGCTACGCCGCTGGCGTACGGAGCTGGTCACAGCGCGATCCGGCATGGCGTGAGACTCCGGCAGCGGGTGTGGCGGCTGTTGTGAAAAATGCCGTGCAGGGCTTCCGGGGTTATCAGTCCGAACCTGCTGAAGACTTTTCGTGCTCCGTCCCGCCCGGACACCCACTGGCCCGGCTTCAGGACCGCCTGATGCGGATGGAGCGCCGGATTGGCCTGATGGAGCAGTTCGTGACCTCGCCCGATTTCAGCCTGGAGCGGCAGTTCCGTGAGCTGGAACGGACCGATGGACGCCGGGCGTGAGCCACGGTTCTCATCGGTATGGTGGACGGAAACTTTGACGTCCGGATGCTGGCAGGGTAGGGGCTGAAGGGTGAATGCCGTTCTTGATCCCATAGCGGCCCTTGGCCGTGCCGCTCTCGGCCTTATCAAGCAGGCAGGTGCTCTCGCCCTGTTCGCGCTGGAGGCTCTGTCACATCTGGTGCGACCGCCCTTTTACTGGCGCATCTTCTTTTCCAGCCTGATCGAGACGGGGTTCTTCTCCCTGCCCGTCGTGGCCCTGACTGCCCTGTTCTCCGGCGCCGTCATTGCACTGCAATCCTATGTGGGCTTCGGGCAGTACCACGTTCAGAGCGCCATTGCCGGGATCGTCGTCCTGGCCGTGACCCGCGAACTCGGCCCCGTTCTGGCCGGACTGATGGTCGCTGGCCGTGTGGGTGCGGCCATGTCCGCGCAGATCGGCACCATGCGCGTGACCGACCAGATCGACGCACTCACCACGCTCTCCACCAACCCGATGAAATATCTCGTGACGCCGCGCCTGCTGGCCGGGACGCTCGCGCTGCCCTGCCTTGTGCTGGTAGCCGACATTCTGGGCGTGATGGGCGGCTTCACGGTTTCGGTCGCCAAGCTCGGCTTCTCACCTTCGACTTACATCACAGCCACGCTGGACTCGCTCAAGACGATGGATGTCGTCGTGGGACTGGTGAAGGCGGCGGTGTTCGGTTTCCTGATCGCGCTGCTGGGCTGCTACAACGGCTATAACAGCCGGGGCGGGGCGGAAGGCGTGGGCTCTGCCACAACGGCCGCTGTCGTTGGCGCATCCATCCTGCTGCTGCTGTTCGATTACCTCCTGACGGACCTGTTCTTCTCACAATGAGCACTCCCCCCGTAAGCACGCCCAAGATCCGCATCCGTGGCCTGCACAAGGCTTTCGGCTCCAAGATCGTGCTCGATGGCGTGGATCTCGATGTCGAGACCGGGACGTCCATGGTCATCATCGGTGGTTCCGGCTCCGGCAAGTCCGTCCTGCTGCGCTGCATCCTCGGCCTGATCGAACCCGACGCCGGGACGATCGAGATCGACGGTGAAAACCTTCTGACGGCATCACGCTCCCGCCAGGACGTCCTGCGCCGGCAGATCGGCATGCTGTTCCAGAACGCCGCCCTGTTCGACAGCATGAGCGTCGGCGAGAACGTGGCCTTCGGCATCCGCGCCAAACATTCCGACCGCAACGGTCCGCCCCCCTCGCGCGCGCAGGCCCTCCAGATGGCTGGCGATCTGCTCAAACAGGTCGGGCTTGACCCATCCGTTGACGATCTCAGCCCGTCCGAACTCTCGGGCGGCATGCAGAAGCGCGTCGGTCTGGCGCGCGCGATTGCGGGTAATCCCAACATCATGTTCTTCGACGAACCCACGACTGGGCTGGACCCGATCATGGGGGCTGTGATCGACGGGCTGATCGTGGACTGCGTGCAGAAGCTCGGCTCCACCGCCATTGCCATCACCCATGACATGGCCTCGGCCCAGCGGATCGGAAACCGTGCGGCCATGCTCTATCACGGGCGGCTGATCTGGCAGGGCGAGGCCTCTGAACTCATGCATTCCGGCAATGCCATGGTCGATCAGTTCACCCACGGCCGGCGCGAAGGCCCCATCACCATGGAGCTGCGCAAATGAGCATTCTCCCCCGCTTTCCCAAAACCGATCCCGTGATCTGGAAGCGCATCGGACTCAGCTATCTGATCGCCTTGCCGCTTCTGTACATCATGTTCCGCCACCAGCCGGCGCACCCGAACATGCTGATCCAGCTTCTCGGATTCCTGCTGATCATCATGGTGTCCCGTCTTCTGGCACGCCTGATCCTGCGGACGGATAAATAGAACCGGGCGCTGCCCGGACCCGGCAGGGATCTTGATCCCTGCACCCTGATTTTAAAGGTTTCCAAAGGTCGAGACCTTTGGTGGGGTCCGGGGCAAAGCCCCGTCTGGATCAGCACCGAGGCACTCCCTATATCAGGTGTACTCCGTTCCTGCCTGCAAAGTGAGATCCGCCTTGGCCAAAAAGCCGACCACGCGATATGTCTGCCAGAACTGTGGCGCCACCTATCCGAAATGGAATGGTAAGTGCGAAGCCTGCGGCGAGTGGAACACGCTGGTCGAAGAAAAGATCGAGCCCACAGCCCGCAAGACCGGCAAGCTGAGCGCAGGACGCCTTCAGACGGTCCGGCTGGATGGTGAAACCCGCCCGCCCCCGCGCATCACAACCAGCATTGCCGAACTGGACCGCGTTCTGGGTGGAGGCCTCGTCCCGGCCTCCGTCGTGCTGGTCGGTGGTGATCCCGGTATCGGCAAATCCACACTCATGCTCCAGACCACCTGCGCACTGGCGCGGTCCGGGCATCGTGTCCTGTATGTCTCGGGCGAAGAATCAGTGGACCAGATCCGCATCCGCGCCCAGCGGCTGGGTCTGGATCGCGACACCAAAATGCTGGACTCGCTGGATCTCGCATCCTCCATCAATGTGGGCGAGATCGTCGGATCGCTGGAGCAGGACCGGGCCCATACGGTCGTGGTCATCGATTCCATCCAGACGATGTGGCTGGAAAGCGTGGAAAGCTCGCCGGGTTCGGTCTCACAGGTCCGGGCGAGTGCCTTCGAACTGATCCGGCTGGCAAAAACACTCGGCTTCGCACTGATCCTGATCGGGCATGTCACGAAGGAAGGGTCTCTCGCCGGACCGCGCGTTCTGGAACACATGGTCGATGCCGTCATGTATTTCGAAGGCGACCGCGGGCACCAGTTCCGCATCCTGCGTGCGGCGAAGAACCGCTTCGGCGCGACGGACGAAATCGGCGTCTTCGCCATGACCGATATTGGCCTGACCGAAGTCCCCAACCCGTCTGCGCTGTTTCTTGCAGAACGACGCGGCAATATCGCGGGGTCAGCCGTCTTTGCCGGGTTGGAGGGCACGCGCCCCGTCCTGCTGGAAATCCAGGCCCTGCTGTCTCCCAAAGCCGGAGATGGCGCGCCGCGTCGGGCAGTCGTGGGCTGGGACACGTCACGACTGAACATGCTGCTGGCCGTTCTGGACTCCCGCTGTGGACTCAAGCTCGCCAATATGGACGTCTATCTGAACATTGCCGGCGGTCTGCGCGTAAATGAACCGGCCGCCGATCTGGCTGTAGCCAGCCGCACTCGTCTCTGCTGCGACGGGCACTCCGACGTCCCCCAATGCTGCCTATTTTGGCGAAGTCGGGCTGTCGGGTGAAATCCGGCAGGTCAATCAGTCCGATCTGCGCCTGAAGGAAGTGGCCAAGCTGGGCTTCGGCGAGGCGATCCTGCCCCGTCGTGTTTCGGCAGCCTCGGCCCGGGTCAAACCGCCGGCAGGACTGAAGCTGCGCGAAATCGGTCATCTGACGGATCTCGTCGGACTGTTTACCGAACAGGAAACTTCCGAATAACTCGCGCTTATTCAGTTTGCAGTTGCGATGCCATTCTGACCTGAACCAGAGGACAATTCTCGTCTTGACGCCCCTCCTGCCGACATCGCCATTAAAGAAACCGATATGGCCGGCATAACGCAGGACGGCAGACGACATCCTGTTGCGCTGTTCATTGACGACTTTGCTCCCGACCCCACTCAGGATGCCGGTTCGATCGCGCTCCTGTCCCACATCCATACTGCACAGAGCCTCGGCTATCAGTGCTGCTTCATGGCATCCCGGTCTATACCCAGCGAAAAGGTTCGCCTGCGTCTTAAGGCACAGGGGATCGACTGTCTGGTTCCACCTGTCTTCACCTGCCCGGAAGATGCGCTCAGGCAACTGGGAGACAGGCTCGACGTGGTCTATCTCCACCGCCTCAACAATGCAGAGCGCTATTCCGCGCTGACGCGGGCCCTTGCACCCACCGCCACGATGATCTGGAGCGTGGCCGAACTGACGTCCCTGCGCCTCCATCGTCAGGTGGCCGTGGAATCCCGTCCCGAACTCGAACGGTTCGCCAGCCGTCTCGAGGTCCGGGAAAACATGTGTGCCTGGCTGGCGGATTTCGTGCTGACACATTCACCCGTCGAAGCCGGGCGCCTGTCACGCAACGTGCCTACAGCCAACGTACATGTCGTCCCCTGGGCCGTGCCGGTATTTCCCCGCAAAGCACGAACCCCGGAGGCTCCCGTCATCGCCTTCGTGGGGCATTTCGCCCATGATCCCAATCTCGATGCAGCGAAATGGCTCGTTCTGGCCATCATGCCGCTTCTGCGCGAGGCCATACCGGGCATCCGTTGCCGCCTGATCGGAAGCGCCATGCCGCATGCCGTCCATATGCTGGCGGCGGAAGACGTGGAAATTGTGGGGGCCGTGCCAGATCTGAAAAAGGCTCTGGCAGACGTCTCACTTTGTGTGGCACCACTCCGCTTCGGGGCCGGGATCAAGGGCAAGGTGCTCGAAGCCTGGGCGGTCGGCCTGCCGATCGTCATGACCCCGATCGCAGCCGAAGGTCTGGTAGATCCTGCCGATCCGATATGGCGAAACTCCATCGCCGATACACCCTCCACATTCGCAGAGCGGATCATCGCGTTTCTGGACCCTGCCACGGGCCAAGAGCAGGTTACGGCGGGGCAGAACCTTCTGAAAACCCGTTTCTCGGAACCGGCTGTTCTCAGCGCCCTCTCCCCGCTTTTCCCTCCGGTGCCTCAGGAAATGGGCGACACAGACCCCATAGTCCTGAACTGAAAACGGCTTTCAGAACCGGAACACGACATTGGACTGGGCATAGCTTCCGCTTTTGCCACCCGCCGCATGAAGCCCGTTCGAGGCCATGAACCGTGCCCCATAAATCTGCCAGGTCAGATGCCGGTTGAGCTGGAGCTTGAGCGACGCCTGGGGCACCACGCCGATATAGCCACCATGATAGGTTTTCGAGAATGTGTACGGGCCGGACGAATTCCAGATCGCGCCATCCGCATTCTCCCGCCACATGAACGGCACCTTGAACTGGATGCTCGCAAAGCCTTTCCAGGGCGTGACGCTGAAAACCGGCGAGAGGCTGACGAGGTTGGATGGCTGGATATAGGTCGTGGTGTCCAGATAGTTCGTCTGTGGGTTGAAGGGCGCCATATAGGTCCGGACCGGTCCGTTCGTTCCATCGGCCCCGCCGGAATACAGGTCCGCCTGCACGCCAATGAACGGATGCAGCGGCGAGGGCGTATGGCGGTATCCCACGATCGTATTGACCGAATAGGCCTGAACGGAACTCTTGTGCTCGCTGCCAGATTTCTGGAACGTCCCGTCCTGATAGAGCCCACCAAACGAATATTCAAAGGACGCGGCGGTGCCGTACCAGCGGAAACCCACATTCCCGCGTGAAGACGTCCCCTTCAGGGAGCCAGCTGCGAGTGGCACGACCGACAGGCTGCCAACGTAGCGGTACCCGTAATAGAAAATGTCCAGAAACGAGTGCACCGTTTCTCCGCCAATGGAGAACTGCGGCACGAGAGCGGTGATGTCCCCGCCATACAGGCGTGTGCCGTAATCTTCTGTGTCATGGAACATCAGGGTCGCGTCCGTCTTGGTCTGGACGAAATCGAACGCATCCACGCGAATATTGGGCCAGATCGCATAGATGCGGCCGCCGTTCCACGACAGCGGCACATTGGGCGTCTCGCGATTATAGAGAACGTAGGAGGGCGCATCGAGAAACTGCTGGCGCCCGAACATGAAGCCGGTCTGGGCACCGGCGAGCTTGCCCTTGAACTCGATGAAAGCCTGCTGAAGATCCAGCCGCTTGCGATACGTCGTGTTGTAGCCAAAGCCCTTCCAGCCAGCGGCATCGGCGTTGATAAGCTGACCGAACAGCCGGACATGCTCACCCAGATGCAGATCCGCGCCATACAGGTTCCGCACGCCAAAACGGCCGGAATTGCTGCCCCCTTCTTTCCCAGAAAAGGCGTCTCCTCATACCAGTTGCGCAGCCGCGTCTCGCCGGAAAAGGACAGCCAGATCGTCTTTGCATCATTCAGGGCGATGAACTTGAGCGGATCAAACGGATCATCGCGCCGGCTTTTATCCCGCAGGAAGCTCCAGTCTTCCGCCCAGGGCGCCACACCGTAACGTCCGACCGGCCCAAATCCGGCGGACTCGCCGTTGCCGTAACTGAACGCGCCCCATGGCCCCTGACGCCCCTGCGGCGCATGATTCTGACTGGCCACGACACGCCGCGGCTGTGCCACGACACCGGCATGGGGATAGTTCTGGATGGGCGGCCGTTCCGTGGACGGGACGTGGATCCATTCTTCCGTCTGTGTCGTCGGTGTAGCCGATACCGGCGTTTCAGCTGCCACGGACAGCCGGGGCGTGCAGATGTCCAGCGCCATCAGGGCAAGGAGAGAGCGGTTCCTGTACGAATGATGACGTGAGATAGCCTGAGAACTCCAGACGGGGTTCGCAGAACATTATGCAGAGCTGCAAAAACATCAATCGTCATAGTTTTAAATAATAAAAACTATTCTATTTAGTTTTAATCCAGCCGCGTGATGTCCATCTGCCCTCGTGTCAGATCCCGCAGCCAGTCCATGATGGCATCAGCCTCTTCCACAGGGACGGCGAGCGTCATCCAGGCCCCTTCTCCATCGAACTCGCATTCCGTCCGGCTTGCACGCCAGCCCTCGATTTTCGATTCCACCATGGCATAGCTGGAAAACGGACAGTGAAACCTCAGGGACACGGTTTCGATCCGTTCGATCCGCTCCGCCTCGCGCAGACAGGCCGATGCCGCACCGCCATAGGCCCGCACGAGCCCTCCGGCCCCAAGCTGCACACCGCCATACCAGCGCGTGACGACGATCATCACATTGTCGAAATCCTGCCCTTCAATGGCAGACAGAATCGGACGCCCCGCCGTGCCTCCTGGCTCCCCATCATCACTGGAACGGAAGCGCTGGCCCGTTTTGAAGGCCCAGCAGTTATGGGTGGCGTCCGGGACGGCGACCTCGCGAAAGAAGGTCATGGCGGCGGCTTCGTCTTCCACGGGGGCCGCGGAAGCGCGGAAAACACTGTTACGAATCACACTTTCATAGGTCGCGAGGCCGGGAAGAGTCCATGTCATGGCTTTCCTTCTGCCTCAGGATCGCTGAAATGTCAGGATGGGGTAGGGAAACGCTGCCCGTTCTGTTAAGGGTAGGCCCCATGTTTTCGGATCTGACCGGTCGGCTGAATGCCGTCTGCGCGCGTCGTGCGCCCCTCGTTCTGGCCCTGTTCGCACTGCTCTGTGCCGGCTGCGTTGCGTTAAGTATCACGCGGATCAGCGTGACCACTGACACGAGCAAGATGTTTGCCAACAGCCTGCCATGGAAAAAGCGGAGCACGGAGCTGACACGCCTGTTCCCGCAGGACAGCAACCAGCTCGTCGCCATCATCGACAGCCGCATCCCTGAACAGGGCCGGCTGGCCGCACGACAGCTTGCCGCGACGCTCTCGCAGGATCACACCCATTTCAAGACGGTCAGCCTGCCCGGCGACAATGCCTTCTATAACAGTCACGGCTTCCTGTTCCTCGACACGAAGGATCTGGAGCCCCTGCTGGATTCGATCGTCTCCGCACAGCCCTTCCTGGGCACGCTGGCGGCTGATCCGTCCGCCCGCGGCCTGTTCGGCGCGCTGGGCCTGATTGGTGAGGGCATCAAGGCCGGACAGGGCATCCCGAGCGGCTTCAACGGCGCGCTGGACGGTTTCGCCAATTCCCTGACAGCGGCGGCAAACGGCCACCCGCAAGACATGTCCTGGCAGAATCTGCTGATCGGCAAGCTCGCCGAACTGGGGTCACAGTACGAATTCGTCGTCACTCAGCCCAAGCTTGATTACAGTTCCTTCCAGCCCGGCGAGGGCGCTACGACCGCCATGCGTCAGGCGATCAACAATCTCGAATTCGTGAAGACGAAAGAAGCCTCGGGCATCATCACCGGCGAAGTGAAGCTGTCTGACGAAGAGTTCTCCACCGTCGCACACGGCATGGTGCTCGGCCTCATCATCTCGCTTGTTCTCGTCGCAGTCTGGCTGATCCTTGCGGTCCATTCCCCGCGCGTCATCATCCCCATCCTGCTGACCCTCATCAGCGGCCTGCTCCTGACGACGGGCTTTGCCGCGCTGGCGGTGGGTGAGCTGAACCTGATCTCGGTAGCCTTCGCGATCCTCTTCGTCGGCATCGCGGTCGATTTCGCCATCCAGTACAGTGTGCGCCTGCGTGGGCAGCGCAATCCAGACGGCTCACATCCGTCCCTGCATGACGCCATCGTCCTGACGGGTCAGGAAAGCGGCGCACAGATCCTTGTCGCCGCCCTCGCGACAGCCGCGGGCTTTCTGGCGTTCTATCCCACGAGCTTTATCGGCGTCGCACAGCTTGGGCTGATCGCAGGTTTCGGCATGCTGATCGCCTTCTTCTGCACCATGACGCTGCTGCCGGCGCTGCTGTCCATCTTCCATGCGAAACTGGGCAATGGCACGCCGGGCTTTGCGTTCATGGCGCCCGCCGACGCGTTTCTGCGACACAAGCGCCGCCAGGTCGTTGGCGTTTTCGCGCTTCTGGGAGTTGTGGGGCTGGCCCTCATGCCGCTCCTGAAGTTCGATGCTGATCCGCTTCATACGAAAGACCCGAACACCGAGGGCATGCGTGCGCTGCATCTGCTGGAAGCGAACCCGCTCACCACGCCCTACAGCGCACAGGTCCTGACGCCGAGCCTGACGGAAGCCGCCCGGCAGGCCGAAGCCTTCTCGAAGCTGCCAAGCGTGCATGACGTGCTCTGGCTTGGCGCTCTGGTCCCCGATGACCAGAAGACCAAGCTGGCCATGATCGAGGATACGGCCTCCATCCTGCTGCCGACCATCACGGTCGCCAATCCGGCACCGGCACCGGACGCCGCGGCCATCCGCGCTGCCGCCGTCACGGCCGCGCAGAAGCTGGATGCCGTGAAGGATCAGCTTCCCGCCCCGCTGGAAAAGATCCGTCAGGCCCTGCACACACTTTCGACGGCCCAGGACAACACGCTGCTTCAGGCCAGCACCTCCCTGACGCGCTTCCTGCCGGACGAGCTGTCGATGCTGCGCACGGCGCTTCAGCCCACGCCGGTCACGATGGAGAGCATCCCGCAGGATGTGCGTCAGGACTATGTCCTGCCGGATGGCCGCGCCCGTCTGACCATGCATCCCAAAGGCCAGATGTCCGAGACGCCGGTGCTGCACCGCTTCGTCAGGGAGCTGCGCTCGGTCAATCCGGACGTCGCGGGCCCTGCGATGGAAATCACGGAGAGCGCCAACACGATCGTCCATGCCTTCACGGTCGCGGCGATCTGCGCGCTCATCATGATCGCCATCATCCTGCTGGTCGTCCTGCGCCGGCTGCTGGATGCGGCCCTCGTCATGGCGCCGCTGCTGATGTCCGCCCTGCTGACGGTCATTCTGGTCGTCACGGTGCCGGAGACGCTGAACTACGCCAACATCATCGCCCTGCCGCTGCTGCTGGGTGTGGGTGTGTCGTTCAACATCTATTTCGTCATGAACTGGCGCGAGGGTGTGAAGGGCCCGCTTACCTCTCCCACGGCGCGCGCGGTGCTGTTCTCCGCCCTGACGACCGCCACGGCCTTCGGCTCGCTCGCCCGCTCCGGCCATCCGGGCACGGCCAGCATGGGACGGCTGCTCCTGATGTCGCTGGGCTGTACGCTGCTCTGCACGCTGGTCTTCGTGCCGGCCCTGCTGCCCAAACGCCCGATCGACGAGGCCTGAACCGCCCTGACACGGTTTGCACCAATGTGACAGGCATTATGGCAACCGTGGTTTCCTCAAGGGTTGAGATCTTCCACAACGGAGGATCTCACCTTGAGCACAGATCATTCAGGATTGCCGCGTGGCATTGACCATGTCGGCGTCACAGTCCCGGACATCGAAGCTGCCATCCGCTTTCTGGAAGAAGCCTTTAGCGCGGTTGCACTCTACCGCAACGTCACCCGCACCGAGCCGCAGAAAGGCCCGCAGACGGAAAAGATCCTCGGCCTACCCGGAGGCACCGTCGTGGTCGAAATGTGCATGATGGCACTGGGACATGGTCCGGGCATCGAGCTGTTCGAAATGAAAGGCCCCGACCAGCGCGAAGCCGCCCGCCCCTGCGACTGGGGCCTTCAGCATTTCGCAGTCTATGTCGATGACATCCACGCCGCCTGTCACCGTTTCCGGGAAGCCGGCGGCACGCTTCTGACCGAGCCGCAGGGGCAGCCCTCCCTCGAAGCCGCACCAGGCAACATGTTCTGCTACGGCCGCACCCCCTGGGGCATGATCGTGGAGCTGCTCTCCACGCCCCATCAGGAACGCTTCAACGATATCGCCCCCATGGACCGCTACCAGCCACCTCCGCGCGAAGGATCTGACGCATGACCCGCTTCCTCCCATTCGCCGCAGCCCTTCTGGCAGCAGCAACTTTCAGGCCGGTACACGCGGCCGATCCGACCCCGCCAACCGCCTGGTACTGGCATAACTGGACGGATCACGACGGCATCAGCCATATGACCCGCTGTCCGTTTCATAACTATGTCCTGAAAACCATGTCCAAGCCGGCAGGGCCGCAATGGCAGGATCATGTTCATGAAGGCAATGCACAGATCATCTCCACCGTGCAGCCGGCACATTGGGATGGAAGCTGGCATCCTGATCCCAAGGTGCAATGGATCATCCCGCTGCAGGGCTCATGGTATGTGACCGCCATGGACGGAAAAAAGGTTGTCATGGGTCCGGGAGAGGTCTCCCTTGGAGAGGACCAGATGAGCCGCAAGGATGCCAAAGGACATGTCGGGCATTTTGCAGGCAATGTCGGAGACGGCCCCGTTACCCTGATGGTCATACAGACCGATGAACAGCCGACCGTGGATCAGCCCTGCCGTTTCCATTGAGAGGCTTCTGGCGTTCAGTACTCGATCAGAACAAGCCGAATCCGGATCGATCGTCCGGATTCGGCGTTCCTGAAGACCTGTTCTGACAGATCGCCACGCTCGGATGGCATACCACCCTCTCCTGAAGCTGCTGCCCGCTCCTCCATATCGTGAATAATCCGCGAAAAGGTCGGGGAGCATTTTTTCGGATTTCAGCTTCGCCGGGTCAGTTACAAAACCCGGAAAAATACCATGACAAACCGTTACTAAGTTACGATACCGGTATTATAATTGCCACTCAGAACATTCGATGGGGCAGGAAATTAAAATACAGATACGTCATAGATTTATAGAATAATATTTAAAAATTAAATGCAAAACATTTGTTTATTTTTTTAACAAAATTACTTCCGCAATATCAAAATTATCCTCAGGCAATATCCTGATTTCCTCTATTTACTACACAATATATATTCAGGAATATATATTATATTCTAAGTATATTACTTGAATTATCTTGTCACAATTCTCTCAGGAATTAGAAATGTGACATAAGCGCAACGCCTTTAATGGCATGTGACATGAGTGTTGCATTCCTGTGGCAAAATCATTGCGCACCGTTTCGATTTCCGATGAAAATATCGCCAGAGATAAAATCTACTTGCGACCTTCATCGAAAAGGAACAACGGCCGCGATGACCACCTCTGTGCACCACTCACTGAAAAGACGGGCTCCCGCACCCCGGACGCTTGTCCGGATGTTCCTGATGGCCGGCATTTCCTACAGCGTCCTGCCAAGTGTCAGTGCTCACGCCCAGACCACTACGACAACCCCCGCAAAACACGCTTCCGCTCACAAGAGCGCAGCCAGGAAAAAAGCTCCGGCAAAGGCTGCGACGACATCTGTAGCCCAGGCGACGCCGGTTGCTGCAACCCCTGCCGCTACGACTGCGGCACCGGTTGCAACAGCTACGGCGGCCGCTCCGGTCACCCAGACGAACAGCAAAGTGCTGCAGCAGGGAACCGAAGCTTCGGGTTCAGCTGAAGTCGTTACGGTTACCGGTACACGTCTGTCCCAGACGCGCCTGACAAACGTCATGGCCGGAACCTCGCTCAGCGCCGACCAGATCAGGAAGCGCGGCTACACCGATATCGGCATCGCGCTGATGCGTGAAAACCCGGCTTTCGGTGTTGGCGACAACTCTCCGATCGGCAGCCAGGGCAGCTTTGGTGCCGGCCAGTCCTACACCTCGCTCCTGAACCTCGGCAGCCAGCGCACCCTGACGCTGATCGACGGCATGCGTATGGTTGGCGGTGAAACGGCCTCCCTTTACGGCGCGGGTTCGGGCTCGCAGGTGGACATCAGCGCCATTCCGACATCCCTGCTGAAGGGCGTGGACACCAAGCTGGGCGGCGCAGGCGCGACCTATGGTGCGGATGCCGTCGCAGGTGTAGTCAACTACCAGCTGGACGATCACTTCACCGGCGTGGACTTCAATGCCCAGGGCAACTGGAGCCAGAAGCTGGATGCCCCCGGCGAGAAGATCACCTTCAAGGTCGGGCATGACTTCGATCACGGCAAGGGTGGCATGGTCTTCGACGTCGAATACCGCAATAGCGGCGGCATGCTCGACAATGACCGGATCAACCTGACCGGCCGGAATGCCACGACCTATGTTCGTGAGCCCATTGGTTCGACGTCGCCCTACACCTATGATTTCGCTCGCGGCGCCCGTAACGTCATCGCATCCGTCACCGGTGTTCCGCAGCTGACCGGCGGCCATCCGCCAATCTATGGCGGCAAGGTTGTGGACGGCATTTCCAATGCCGCTGGCCAGCCCCTGATGTTCAGCAGCAATGGCCAGTCCCTCGTCCCGATGACGTGGAACTACGCTACCAAGAGCCCGACAACGGTTGTGGGCGGCAACGGAACTGCACTTCAGGATTACGGCCAGCTTTACGCCCCGACCCAGAAGCTGAACCTGACCCTGCTCGGTCATTACGACATCACCGACCACATCCACGCGACGTGGCAGGGCTGGTACGCACGTGGCACCGCATCAAGCGAAGTCGCACAGGGTACGTGGTCGACGCCGACGTTCAACGAGCCGTTGACGCTGGAGAACTACCACAATGACGGTGCGGTCACCGGAGCCTACCAGCTCAGCACCAACAACCCGTTCCTGACGGCTGCTGAACGGGCGACAATCACGAACGCCCTCGCCGCCAAAGGTCTTCCCACCGATACATTCTACATGTCGCGCCTGAACCAGGATCTCGATGGTGGCATGTATCAGACGACAATGCAGATGTACCGCTTCCAGGGTGGTCTGAACGGTGACTTCGATGCCGTAGGTCGTCACTTCAACTGGAAAGTTACGGGTGAATACAGCCGTTATCTGAACGATACGTGGCAGCCTTCCATCGTCACGCAGAACCTCATCAACGCGCTCGATGCCACGACGGATGCCAGCGGCAACATCGTCTGCGCACCCGGTTATACCAGCGCCCCCATCAAGACCCGCAGCTCCACCTGCGCCCCGTTCAATCCGTTCGGTAACGGCCAGTCCACACCGGCGGCACGGGATTACATCATCGCCGACGCGCACCAGAAGAACGCCAACGCACAGCGTGACCTTCAGGCCGAAATCTCCAGCACGGTCATGCGGCTCCCCGCTGGCGACGTGCGCTGGGATATCGGTTACGAGCATCGCCGCGAAGGCTATCGCTTCAACCCGGGTGCCTTCTCCCGCGGCTGGGAACAGGACGACGGTTCGTACCTGCAGTACGGCAACTTGACCTCGCTTCCGCCCACGGGTGGCGCGTATCACACGCATGAAGTCTTCGGCGAACTTGATGTTCCGCTGGTCTCGCCCAACATGCACGTCCCCGGTGTCTACAGCCTGTCCGCCACGGCGAACGGCCGTTACATCAACAACAGCATGACCGGCGGCTACTGGACCTACATGTTCGGTGGAGCCTGGTGGCCGACGCAGGACATCGGCCTGAGCGGCAACTATGCCCGTTCTGTCCGTAACCCGTCCGTCACCGAACTGTTCGCGCCGCAGAGCACGGACTACGAAGACGGTATCGACCCCTGCTCGTCCGCTGGCCTCAATTCCGGCCCGAACCCCGCCGTGCGTGCAGCCAACTGCGCCAAGGCCCGAATCAAGCAGCCGTTCGAATCCAACTTCAACAACTTCACCGTGCAGGGAACTGCCGGCGGTAACAGCAAGCTGAAGAACGAAGTCTCCACCAGCTACACCGGCACCCTGGAACTTCGTCCGCACTTCATCCGCGGTTTCGACTTCCGCGGCTCCTTCGTGGACGTGAAGATCAACAACGCGATCACGTCTCTTGGTGCCCAGGACATCATGGACGGCTGCTACGACTCGACGTCCTATGGTCCGGGCAATGTCTATTGCGCCGCCTTCACACGCGGAGCGGATGGCCAGCTTGAGAACTTCACGGCCGGCTATTACAACATCGCCAACTACGAGACGCAGGCTCTGCAGGCCAATATCGAATACAACACTCCGCTGTCACGCTTTGGGCTGCCGTCCTCGGCTGGTGAAATCGGCCTGACCGGAAACTATGTCCACTATCTCAAGAGCCAGCACAGCTACCTCGGCAACACCTATCTGCTGACCGGCACGACGGGCTCGCCCAACGACAACTTCACGCTTAACGCGAACTATATCCGTGGTCCGTTCACCCTTCAGTGGCAGACCCTCTGGTATGGTCCGTCCCACTACGCGGTCCAGGTCCCTGCGACCCAGTACTTTGCCAACAAACGTCCGTCCTTCGCCATGTTCAACCTGACGGTTGGCTACGAGATCACCCGGAACTTCAGCGCAAACTTCATGGTGAACAACATCACGAACGCGCTGCCGAAGTACCCCGGTGCAGTCAACCTGACGCGTTACTACGATGCGATCATCGGCCGTTCCTTCCAGATGAACCTCGGCGTTCATTTCTGATCCTTCGATCAGGCGGAACACTGGAAAAGAGGGGCTTCGGCCCCTCTTTTTTGTCTGTCGCCCCAAACGCAGGCACAAAAAACGGGGCGGATTATCATCCGCCCCGTCTCCGGTTCCAGCTCCCGGTAAGGGGAGAGGTCAGTTCGTCTCTTTAGGCGTATGCTTGACCTTGATGTTGTAGCCTTTGAGCATTCCGTACCAGTACAGACGGGGGAAGACTTCCGTCTTGAGGAACCAGGCGAAGCGGCTGGGCTTGCGCTGGTCATACGGAAAGCTCGGCGCAACCTTGCCGCCATACAGGAACTCGGCCAGCACGACCTTGCCGTAGGACACTGTCAGCGGGCAGGCGCCATAACCGTCATAGCTACCCATCTGCGGGCGGCCATCGAGCGAAGCCAGCAGGTTTTCCACGACAACCGGAGCCTGTTCGCGGGCAGCAGCGGCCGTTTTGGCATTGCTGGTGCCCAGAACGTCACCGGCCCCGAAGATGTTGTCATAGGTCTTGTGACGCAGGACGGTCGGATCGACGTCCAGCCAGCCGGCGTCGTTGGCGAGCGGGCTTTTCTTGACGAAATCCGGCGCACTCTGCGGCGGCACGACATGCAGCATGTCGAACTGGCGCACGATGGTCTGATCCGTTCCGACGATCTGGAACGTGGCCTCGCGCTTCTCGCCGTCCACCTTGATCAGGTTTTCCTTCATGTGAAGGTTCACGCCGTAATAGTCGATCTCGCGCTGAAGCGAGGGAACGAAATACGGCACACCGAACAGGGCGTTTCCGGCCAGCGAGAAATCGACTTCCGTGCGATGCAGCGAGCCTTCGCGGCGCCAGTGATCGCAGGCCAGATAGACGATCTTCTGCGGCGCACCAGCACATTTGATGGGCATAGGCGGCTGTGTGAACAGGGCCTTGCCGCCATCGAGATGACGGATGCACTCCCAGGTATAGGCGGCCGTCTCACGCGAATAGTTCGACGTCACGCCATTGCGGCCCAGCGTTTCGGGCAGGCCTTCGATCTTGTCCCAGTCCAGCTGAAGGCCGGGGCAGACAACCAGACGGCGATACTCGACAACACGGCCGCTTTTCAGCGTTACGGTGTTGGCTTCAGGCTGGAAGCTTTCGACGCTGTCGCGCAGCCAGGTGACATTGCGCGGAATCAGCCCGCCTTCCTGCCGCAGCGTCTCGGGCAGCGTCATCACGCCTGCGCCGACGAGGGTCCAGCCCGGCTGGTAGGCATGCGTCGTGGATGGCTCGATGATGGCGATCGACAGGTTGGCGCGTTCGCGTCTGAGCTGGGCTGCGATGGTAATGCCGGCGGCACCGCCACCAACGATGACGACTGAGAAGCGATCCTGCTGGGTCGGGTCTGCCATGTTCGGTTACTCCAACGTCATTGTACGACGGAAAGAGTCTAGTCCAGAAGGGCAAGTCTTTCCGTCAGAAGGGAATAGAAGGCGTCTGAATCAACGTCATTGATCCATAACGCGTTCGGAACGCGATCGGTTACGTTCCACAGGTCAACAACACTCTGACCCATGCACAGGGGTGCGTCGACCTCGATTTCCACATTGCAGTCGCGCCCCGAGAACAGCTCGGGCTTTAAAAGCCAGCCAATGGTGAGCGGATCATGCAGCGCACCGCCCTCCCAGCCGTATTTCAGCTTCTCGAAACGGTCTTCCGCGCCCAGCATCCGCACCACCATATCTGTCACCGGCGTGCCGACCGCGGCAATCGGCGCCAGACGGGCCGGTGTGGCAATGGCGCGATGCGTCACGTCCAGCGGCAGGAGCGTGATGGGGATGCCGGAATGCATGACGATCCGGGCGGCGTGCGGGTCCACGAAAAAATTGAATTCTGCGGTCGGCGTGATGTTGCCGCCTTCGCGCTGCGCCCCGCCCATGGCCACGACTCCCGCGATCCGGGACGCGATATCCGGCGCATGGGTCAAGGCCAGAGCCAGATTCGTCATCGGACCGAGGCAGACGAGCGTGATCGCGCCCTCGGGTTCACGACGCAGCAGGTCCACGAGCCAGGTCGCGGCATCAATCGCCTGCGGACGTAATGTCGGCTCCGGAAGATCGGCACCAGCCATGCCCGTTTCACCATGCACATGCTCGGCGCTGATAGGCGCGCGGTGCAGGGGACGCGCTGCGCCCCCGAAAACGGGAATGTCAGTGCGATCTGCCAGTTCGAGCAGGGCGCAGGCGTTCTTCGTCGTCAGGGCCACAGGCACATTGCCGGCAACGGTCGTGATGGCCTCGACCGTCAGTTCCGGCGAGGCCAGCGCCAGCAGGATGGCAACCGCATCGTCCTGACCCGGATCGGTGTCGATGACGATGCGGCGGGGTGCGATCGGTGCGGAGCCGGCCTGTGTCATCATGCTTCTTCTTCGGAGTCCTTGATCCAGACCTCGACCGGTCCCGTAACCTTGATCGTCATCGGGCGGCCACGGCGATCCAGCGTTTTGCCAACAGCCAGACGGACCCAGCCTTCGCTGATGCAGTATTCCTCGACGGTGGTGCGTTCTTCGCCCTTGAAACGGACACCAATGCCGCGCGAGAGCAGCTCTTCGTTGTAATACGGGCTGTCCGGGCTGGCGGAGAGACGATCGGGAATGGTGTCGGTCATGGCAGGGCTATCCTCGTTTCTATCAGATCCGATCATGTCGGACCGGCGCGTCAGAGGTCTTCTCTGTAGCGCCGGATGGACGGCTCTCCAAGTCCATCCGGGTTCCAGAACAGGACATGGCCGCTCCCATAGGACGCAGAGCGCTGCTATGAGAGACGCTCCCCGTCGGAGACAGACCTCTCATGCCGTACTGCTCTTTTCGCCGCAAACCGGAGCGCCGCCTTCCCGGACTGACCGCCCTCGCATCACTTCTGATGCTGCTGACAGCGGGAGCCGCCCTGTCCGGCTGCGCCTCGGATGACGATGGCGACAACTGGTCCGTCAGCGCGCCGGTTTCGGCCGGACAGGCCATCCGGCTGGATTCCGTGCCATCCCATGAGCCGGCCTCGGTCTATCGCCTGACCTATCGCAGTACGGATGCGCGTAATCCGCAGCAGCTCGTCCGCGTCTCCGCTCAGGTTCTGGTGCCACGCGGTCGTGCCCCGGCAGGCGGCTGGCCGGTTCTGGCCTGGGCACACGGGGAAAGCGGCCTGCACCTGACCTGCGCGCCGTCGGTCATGGGGATCGGCACCGTGCAGGCGCATTTCTATGACGGCTGGCTGCGTCAGGGCTTTGCGATTGTCGCAACCGACTATCCCGGCATGGGCGAGCCCGGCGCACCGCTCCTTCTGAATGCACGCTCGGAAGGCATGAGCGTGCTCGATTCCGTCCGCGCGGCCCGAGAGCGCCTGCCGGACCTGTCGGAGAACGTGGTTCTGAACGGCCATGCACAGGGCGGTCAGGCAGCCCTTGCCGCTGCCGCGATGGCCTCGACCTATGCGCCCCATCTGCGGATTATGGGCACGATTGCCGCAGCCCCGCCCTATCTCGACGAGCAGACGGTTCAGGAACTGCTGCACCCCGCCAATCCGCGCAGCTTCTCGCCCGCTGTGCCGGAACTGCTGACGCTCGGGCAGTCGCTGGTCGAGGCCGATCCTTCGACAGACATCAACGAGGCTTTCACACCCCGGGGACAGCGCCTCCTGCATGAGGCCGGCTCCATGTGCGCCTCGGATTTCTTCCCGATCGCCAAACGCTCCGGCCTGACGCCCGCAACCCTGCTCGAACCCGAAGCGGACCGTGTGCTGGCGCCGGTTTTCGACTGGGCGAAATATCCCGGCTTCTCCCTGCCTTCGCCCGTGCTCATCGAGTCCGGCGCTCAGGATTTGCACACCTCCACCAGTCAGCAGAAGCGCCTCGTCACCCGGCTCTGTGCCGCCGGAACCGCCGTAACGCACCGGGTTCATGACGCCAGCCATAACGGCACGCTCGCCGCGATGACCACGGAGGCCCACAGTTTCGCCGGACAGCTTCTGCAAGGCACGACACCCCGTTCGGACTGCAATTCATCCCGGTAAACCCCTGGGCCGGAAATGTTTTCGCCCGGGCAGGGGTCGCATCCCGGAAACACTCTGTTAGACTTCGCCGGATGAATATCCTGATTACAGGGGCCGCATCCGGCATCGGACGCGGTCTTGCCCTGAAGCTGGCCCGCCCGGGCGTTTCCCTGCAACTGTGCGATCATGCAGCAGACGGCCTGATGGAAACGGCCCGGCAATGCGACGAACAGGGGGCCCGGTCAGTCCCCACCGTGCTGGATACGCGAAACCGTCAGGGCATGGCGGACTGGATTGCCACGGCGTCAGGAGAACGCCTGGACATGGCGTTCCTCTGTGCGGGCATCACAGGCGGTTTGCCTCCCGAAGCCGATGACGGTCTGGTTCTGGAGCGCGAAGAGCGTGTGTGGGAGATGCTCGACACCAACCTGACTGGAACGCTCAACACGTTCTTTCCGGTTGTACAGGCCATGCGCAGGCAGGAGCGGAACGGCGAGAACCTGCGGGGCCGGATCTGCGTGATGGCCTCCATCGCGGGGTTCGTCTGCTATCCGGGCACACCGTCCTATTCCGCCTCCAAGGCCGCTCTGGACCGGTTCGCCGTGGCCAATGCCGCCCGTCTGGAGCGTTTCGGCATCAGCCTGACCAGCGTATGCTGCGGCTTTGTCGATACGCCCATGGTGAAGCAGAACCGTTTTCCCATGCAGGGGCTGATCTCCACGGAAGACGCGGTTGGCCGGATCCTGCGCGGCACGCTGCGTCAGACCCGGCGCGTGATCTTTCCCGCCTGGCTGGTCATGGGTTCGCGCCTGATGGACCTGCTGCCCCCCGTCTGGCAGAGCGGTATTACGTGACCCAGCCTTCCGCGCAGCCGGCAGGGATGCCCGATTTCTGACGTCCTGCATGGCCGGAATCTGACATTTTGTGTCCTATCAGTAATGACCCGAAGCGCGGTTTTGTGGATAAACTGGCCACATGAATTTCTGCCGCCTGTTCATAGACCGTCCCGTCGCGACGACACTGATGTCCATTGCCATCTTCATGGCGGGCTTCATCTGTTATCCACTGCTGCCTGTCGCCACGATGCCGGACATGACCACGACCGCCATCATGGTCGTAGCAACTCAGCCAGGTGCCGACCCGCAGCAGATGGCGACATCGGTCACCACGCCACTGGAGCGCAGGCTGGGATCGATCGCGGATCTGGAAAGCATCGAATCCGACACCAGTGCGGGACAGGCCCGGATTTTCCTTGAATTCTCGTCATCGCGGAACATCGATGGTGCGCTGCGCGATACACAGGCCGCCCTGCGCGCG
Organism: Gluconobacter roseus; assembly: GCF_046058915.1. GTDB lineage: Bacteria > Pseudomonadota > Alphaproteobacteria > Acetobacterales > Acetobacteraceae > Gluconobacter > Gluconobacter roseus_A. The sequence goes on along the minus strand of NZ_CP175538.1, from coordinate 1,859,280 downwards.
GCACGCGCCGACCTGCCAACCGGTACGATGGATGCCGATCCGCAAGCCTTCAAAATGGATGGGGGTGGCTTCCCGGTCTATCTGATGAGTCTGACCGGCGACCAGAAAACCCAGGCCGAGCTCTACGATATTGCCAATATCCGCATCAAGCCGCTCCTGGCCGAGGTCAAGGGCGTGGGACGTGTGGAAGTGGTGGGGTCGGCCAACCCCGCCGTGCGTGTCGAACTCAATCCCGGACCGCTCTATAAATGGGGCATCGGGTTTGAGGACGTACGAACCGCCCTGGCATCGGCCAATGCCTTCACGCCCAAGGGCTTCATCGACAGCAACGGCCAGCGGATGATGCTGTCCACCAACGATCAGGCGATCAATGCCGCCCAGTACCGTGACCTGATCGTCGGATACCGCAACAACTTCTATCCCGTCCGGCTGAGTGACATCGCCACCATCACCGACAGCGTTCAGGACGTTTACCAGACCAGCTACATCAACGGGCACCGCGCCATCACCCTCGTCGTGACCGCCCAGCCACATGCCAATACTGTGGCCATTGTGGATGGTATCAACGCCAATCTGTCCCATCTGCGCGATGCCCTGCCGGCTGATGTCAATCTGGTCGTGGGCCTTGATACGTCCCGCTCCATCCGGGCATCGCTGGCCGATGCGCGGCTGACACTTGTGCTGTCCGTCATCCTGGTCGTGCTCGTGATCCTGCTGTTCTTCCGCAAGATGATTACGACGCTCATCCCTGCCGTGACGGTGCCCATCGCACTGTCCGGCACGCTGGCGGCCATGTCGGCCTTCAACTTCACGCTCGACGTCCTGTCGCTCATGTCGCTGACCATCGCGGTCGGCTTCGTGGTCGATGACGCCATCGTCGTGCTGGAGAACATCGCCCGCCATATGGAAGAGGGGAAAGACCGCTACGAGGCCAGCCTGATCGGCGCTTCGGAAATCGGCTTCACGGTCCTGTCCATCAGCGCTTCGCTGGTTGCGGTCTTCATCCCGCTGCTGTTCCTGCCTGGCGGCGCAGGCTCGATCATGTTCGAGTTCTGCATGACGATGATCTCCGCCATCGTCATTTCAATGTGGCTTTCCCTGACCCTGACACCGATGATGTGCGCGCATCTCCTGGAAATCGACCATGGGGACCAGCCGCGAAAGGGCGTGTTCGGCGCCATCGCCTTCGTTACGGAAACATCCCTGGACTGGACGCTCCGGCAGTATGGCCGTTCCATGCACTGGTGCCTGCGCCATCCCATCCTGATGGGACTGACCCTGCCGCTCAGCTTTATCGTGCTGGTGGGGTCGATCGTGCTGATGCCCAAGGAGTTTATCCCGTCGCAGGACATGTCTCTGCTGGCCGGACGCATCAAGGGCGATGCCACCATGTCGTTCGATGAGATCGACAGGCGCCTGCGGGAAGTGGGCGCCGTGGCCCAGACGGACCCGGACGTGCTGTCCACCACGATCTTCAGTGACGACAAGAACAGCGGCGAGCTCTACCTGCATTTGAAGGAAAAGGACCAGCGCGCCTCGGCCGAGACGATCCTGGACCGGATCCGCAAGCGCCTGCCCAATGAGCCGGGCGCGGATGTCTCGTTCTGGAGCGTTGGCGGCAGCAGTCAGGGCGGCAACAGCTCCAAGAATACCGGCAGCTACCGGTATGTCCTGCGCGGAGACAATGTCTCCGACCTGTTCGGCTATGTCCCCACATTGCTGGGAGCCCTGCGGGCCTCGGGCAAGCTGGTCAATGTCTCTTCCACGACCGAGGGGCAGTCCGTCGCGGCCTACATCACCGTCGATCGCGATACGGAAGCGCGATATGGCGTAACGCCGCAGCTCATCCAGAACGTGCTGTATGACTCTTATGGTCAGGCCATCGCTTCCACGATCCACCTGCCCACCACCGATCACCGCGTAGTCATGGTGCTGGCTCCGCAGTACCGGGTGGACCCCGAAACCCTCAAACAGGTCTGGATTTCCACGTCCGCCGGAACCGCCGCCGGTGGCGTGGCTTCCAACCTGATCCGTGTCCGCAGCGATGCCAGTACCTCGGCAAACAGCTTCACATCCCTGGCGACGGCATCGATCCAGAACTCGCTGGCCAACCAGATCTCGGGCAACACTTCAAGCGGCGCGGCTGTCTCGTCTTCGACCGAGACCATGATCCCGCTGATCAATGTCGCCTCCGTCCTGTGGAAGCCCCAACCGCTCGATATCACCCATCGTGGCAATTATTATTCCGCCAATATCTCGTTCGATCTGGCAACCGGCGTGAGCTATAATGACGCGGTCGAGCTGATCAAGCAGACCATGCAGGAGACGCATGCTCCGGATGGCGTTCTGGGCGACTTCACCGGGACAGCCGGCGATACCCGCAAGCTCATGATCAATGGCGGGCTGGCATTCCTCGCTGCGATTGCGGTGATGTATATCGTACTGGGCATTCTCTATGAGAGTCTGATCCATCCCATCACGATCCTCTCCACCCTGCCTTCCGCCGGTATTGGCGCGGTTCTGGGACTGTGGATTGCCGGCGAGTCCTTCAGCATCATTGCCATGATCGGCATCATCCTGCTGACGGGCATCGTCAAGAAGAATGCCATCCTCGTCATCGACTTCGCCATTCATGCTGAGCGTATCGAGAAACTCTCCCCCAAGGACGCCATCTTCAAGGCTTCGATCACCCGCTTCCGCCCCATCCTGATGACGTCGCTCGCCGCTGCTCTCGGTGCGGTGCCGCTCATCATCAGCAATGGCTATGGCGCGGAAATGCGCCGTCCGCTGGGTGTTTCCATCCTTGGCGGCATGGTCGTCAGCCAGCTTCTGACACTTTACACGACACCGATCGTCTATCTGTGGATGGACGCCATCGGCGCAGGAACGAAGCGTCTTTGCCACTGGCTGCTGGGCCTCCTCCGCCGCCACAACACCGCTACCCCTTCCGCACGACAAATCTGAACCCGGACGACAAACGCCTCATGACCCTCTCCCGTCGCCTCGCCCTGCTCGCCGCCCTGTTTCCTGTGACGGCGCTTGCCGCACCCGTCCAGCTTTTCGACCATATTTCCATCTCTCCGGATGGAAGCCGGTTGCTTTCGCTGGAAGAGCCGGCCGGGGAGTCCGGACAGACCGTCATTTCACGGCCGGTGCTTTATGCCATCCCGTCCGGCGCCCGCAGTACCCTGCCTCTGTGTCATGGCTGTGAAGCAAGCTCGTTTGCCTGGCGCCGGGACGGGCAGGCCCTGGCCTATGTCCTGAAAGATCCTTCAGTCAAAACCCTGTCGGTCTGGCAGGCGGACCGGGAGGGTCACCATGCGGTACAGGTTCTGACCTTCACGGGAACGCTTCAGTCCCTGTCCTACGGCCCCAAAGGACAGCTCGGCGTTCTGGCGATCGAAAACGCACACCGTCAGCCCGGCGCGATGGAAGCAGGCGCGCCTCCGTCCGGAGAAATCAATGCGCAGATCGACGAACAGCGGATCGCCACGATCGAGAACGGTCGCCTGAACTGGCAGTCACCGGCGGATTTGTATGTCTATGAATATGACTGGCGGCCGGACGGACAGGGCTTTGTCGCCACGGCAGCCCCGGGCAATGGGGATGATCACTGGTGGATCGCAAAGCTCCATGCCATTGAAAACGGCCACGACACCGTCCTTTACACGCCGCCCCAGCAACAGCAGCTCAACCTGCCACGTGTCTCCCCCGATGGAACAAAAGTCTCGTTCATCGGCGGTCTGATGAGTGATTACGGGGCGATTGGCGGCGATGCCTACACTCTGGATCTGACAAAGCCCGGCGCCCAGCCTGTCAATCTGACACCGGGCCTGAAAGCGACTGTCACCGACCTGTCCTGGGACTGCGGGCCAGGCCTTATCGCCACGGGCCTCAAGGGGGATCGCAGCATCATCTGGTCCTTGCAGGGTGGACTGAGACCGCTATGGGAAGAGGCCATGATGCTGTCCAATGGCCGCTCCGAACCCAGCCTTTCCTGTGCCGGGCAGCACACGGCCATTATCCGGCAGAGCTTCGAGAAGGCCCCGGAAATCGCCGCCGGTCCCATCGGGCAGTGGAAGCCTGTCAATCGCGACAATGCTGCCCTGCCACCCCGTCTCAAGGCACGCAGCCTGACATGGAAAAGCGATGGCTATTCCGTGCAGGGCTGGCTTCTGGAACCCCTGAAGCGCAAGCCGGGCGTGGAGCAGAACGGCAAGGTTCCGATGATCGTCTACGTCCACGGTGGCCCGTCCAGCGCTTCAAACCCGCGCTATTTCCGCGACAACAGCAAGCTGGCAATGGCGCTTCTGAATGCGGGGTATGACGTCTTCATGCCCAATCCACGGGGCAGCTATGGACAGGGCGAGGCCTTCACCGCAGCAAACCGCCGGGACTTCGGACATGGAGATCTGCGGGACATCCTGCGCGGCGTCGATATGGCCGAAAAGGTCGCGCCCGTTGATGACCACCGCCTTGGCCTGACCGGCTTTTCCTATGGCGGCTACATGACAATGTGGAGTGTCACCCAGACAGACCGCTTCCGGGCTGCCGCGGCAGGCGCCGGCATTGCGAACTGGCTGTCCTATTATGGCGAAAATAACATCGACAGCTGGATGCTGCCGTTTTTCGGGAAGTCCGTTTACGACGATCCTGACATTTACGCGCACTCCTCGCCCATTCTCTATATCCGGCAGGCCCATACGCCGACCTTCATTTACGTCGGGTCAGCAGATGAAGAATGTCCGATGCCGCAGAGCCAGGAATTCTTCCACGCGCTTCAGACACTTCATATTCCGAGTTCACTCGTCATTTATCCCGGACAGGGACATGGCATGAGCAGCCCACAGGCCTGGGACGATGCGGTCCAGCGCACCATTCACTGGTTTGACCGTTATCTGGTGAAATAACGACCAGAGATTCGACTTCCCTCTTTCTGACAGCTCAGAGAGAGGGAAGCGCCGTGCTCTGCTGATGGCTCCGGTTATCCGCGGACAGAGGCATGATACCGGGAATGACTTCTACTTGGGTCCGGTCCATCACACGCCCTGTCAGGACCATGTGACTACTGGCGTTATAGACATGCACGGTATCGCCTTTCCCCCCGGCTTCCAGGACCGTTCCTGAAACCGTCAGATGCAGGCTCGGGCCGGAAAAGGTTGCGACAACCGGTGATCCGCGATGAACAAGCTGCGGATGTGCGAGTTGGGAGACACTGAGAACCTGTCCTGCCGCGAGGACGCCCCGTGCTTCCAGACCGACCGCTTCATCAGGCGTCTGCAGGGCGTCATCCGGGATGAGGCCGATGCGCACAAATGTCATGGTGACATCTTCGGGCAGAATGGGCTGCCCCACATGCATGGCATGACGCAGGGTCACGGCCCGGACTTCCATGGTCGCCGTTCCGCTGACGTTGAACGCCGTCCCCTGTCCACCGCTGGCAGAAGGAACCTCAAGGCGTGCGGTGAAATGTTCGCTGCCATGCGGGGGACGATCGATATGCAGGATCGTCGGGGCGCCCTGATCCGCAACCGGGACAGCTACGGGCTTGAACCCTGTCAAAGCCACCTCAACCCGTGCTTCGGAAGGCAGCTCCAGCCCCTGTCGCACGACAGGAATGACATCATCCACTGTAATCATGCGCGCCGCATGCGTGACGGTTGCGGATACCAGTGGCGAGGCGTCGGGCCAGTCAATGCCGAACTGGGCCGCAATGGCAGTCAACTGCGGACCACCCACAACATAGCTGGCGCCCAGTGCCGGGGCATCGCCAATCTCGGTATCCTGTCCCTTGCCCAGATCTGCAAACAGATCGGACAGACGCACGCGCGGATGATCGACATTGACGTTTGTCCGCAGGGTTGCGGCAGAGGCGGACAACAGCGCTGTGCATCCTGCCAGCAGCAGGATGCCACCTTTCAGCAGGATACGGCTCATGCTTAGCCGCCACCCAGATTGGTTACGGTTTTCATCATGTCGTCCGACGCGGTGATAACTTTACTGTTCATCTCATAGGCACGCTGGGCCGTGATGAGATCGGTGATTTCCGTCACAACGTTGACGTTCGAGTTTTCGACGTAACCCTGCATGATGCTGCCGTAGCCGACGGCTTCAGGGTTGCCCATCATGGCGTCACCAGATGCCGTCGTCTGGGTGAACAGGTTCTGTCCCATCGCGGCCAGACCGTTTTCGTTGGTGAAAATGCCAAGCTGAAGCTGCCCGACAAGTGTCGTATTGTTCTGTCCGGCAATCTGGACGCTCACCTGACCGGACTGATCGACGGAGATGCTCTGGGCGTTGTTGGGGATCGTAATGGTCGGGCTGATGAGATAGCCGTCCGCCGTCACGAGCGAACCGTTATTGTCCATCGAGAGCGTACCGTCACGCGTATAGGCGAGCTGACCTGACGGAAGCTGGACCTGAAAATAACCACGTCCCTGAACGGCGAGATCCAGCGAGTTGCTGGTCTGCTCAAGACTACCCTGATCGTTGATGCGGTAAATCGCGGCGGTCTTCACACCCAGACCGACCTGTGCACCGGCCGGGATGGTCGTACCCGTATCGGACGAACTGGCGCCGACGCGCCGGATGTTCTGGTAGATCAGGTCCTGGAACTCGGCACGGGAGCGCTTGTAGCCCGTAGTGCTCATGTTCGCGATATTGTTGGAAATGGTTTCGACGTTGGTCTGCTGGGCCTGCATGCCCGTTCCGGCGATGTCGAGTGCGCGCATGGAGCGTTATCCTTGTCCCGTAAGGGTCGGTAAATCAGGCCGAGACCTGAACGATCTTGTCGATGGCGTTTTTCTGTCGCGTTGCTTCGGCGTCCACGAACTGCGCCATGAAGTCGAAGTTCCGCTGGATTTCCATCATCTGCGTGACTTCGGTCATCATCTGGACGTTGCTGCCTTCCACCATGCCCTGCACGATATTGGGCCGCTCGACAGCCGTGGTCGGCTGGTCGGAGCGCAGCAGCCTGCTGCCCTCTGCCTGGAGTTTGTTGTCATCCTGTGCGGTTACGATCCCGATCTGGCCCTGTTCGCCGGTTTCGGTCGAAATCACACCATCGGCGGAAATGGTAATGCGGTGGTCGGTCTGGGGCAGCTCGATTGGCTGGCCGTCGCGATCCAGCAGCGGATTTCCACTTTCATCGACAATGGCGCCGTCCTGCTGTTCCTCGAAACGGCCAGCCCGTGTCAGACGGACGCCATTGGCGGTACGGACCTGAAAATAGCCCTCGCCACCCAGTGCGAGATCAAGGGGATTGCCGGTCGACTGCATGTCGCCCTGCTGGAAGTCCCGGTATGTCGCGCGGTCCTGCGTGTAGGATTCCGTATCCGCACCTTCGGCCTGCTTTGAGCCGTGCTGGTGGGACAGGAAGTCGCTGAAGAGGACATTTTCGCGTTTGTAGCCCACGGTCGAGGCGTTCGACATGTTGGCGGCGACCACGGACATGGCGCGCTGCTGGGCATCCATGCGCGAAAGCGCAATATAGGTACTGTTCTCCATGGGCTTTACAGGCTCCGGTCAATCCCGATTTCGGAGCACAGCCTAGCCGCAGAAAGCTTTCCCAATCGTTAAACGAACAGGGTTATCCCGACTCGCCGTGACGATATGGTGAAAGAGTTTCCAGTTCCGCCGCTTCCACCTGCATGGCGGTCCTTTCCTCTTCCACAAAGGCAGCCACGGCCTGTCGCAGGCCGGGATCAACGATGGCGTGCGCGGAATGGGTGAAGGTCGGAAGATAACCGCGCTGGATTTTGTGCTCGCCCTGCGCCCCGGCTTCGACGCGGGACAGCCCGTGTTCGATGGCGAAGTCGATTGCACGGTAATAGCACAGCTCGAAATGCAGAAAGGGCCAGTCCCCCTCGCAGCCCCAGTTGCGGCCGAACAGCGCGTCCGTCCCCATGAGGTTCAGGGCACCGGCAACCGCTTTTCCTTCATGATGAGCCATCATCAGGACCACACGGTCTCCGAGACGTTCGGACAGCATGGGAAAGAAGCGCTCGGTCAGATAGGCGCTGCCCCATTTCCGGTCGATCGTAGACTGATAGAAGCGGTAGAACGCTTTCCAGTCTTCCGGGGTGATCTGGTCTCCGCGCAATATACTGAAGGTCAGACCACAGGATTGCGCGGCGCTGCGTTCCTTGCGGATGGATTTGCGCTTGCGGGAGGCTAAAGCACCCAGAAAATCATCGAACGTGGCGTAACCGTTGTTCTGCCAGTGATACTGAATGCCCGTGCGCGGCAGATAACCTGCTTCGGTAAAGGCCTCCATCGAAGCCGCATCGCAGAAATTAGCGTGCAGGGAGGACAGGCCGAGTTGCGCCGTGGCCTGAATGAGCGCGGAGGCCAGAGCCTGCGCCACGCCTTTCGGATCGGGCAGATCGGGCCGCAGCAGCAGCCTTGGGCCGGGAACCGGCGAGAACGGGACGGCGCAGACGAATTTCGGATAATAGCGGCCACCCGCGGCTTCATAAGCGCGGGCCCAGCTCTGGTCGAAGACATACTCGCCCCAGGAATGGGATTTTCCATAAAGCGGGGCGAGAGCCGCAATCGTCCCATCAGGGGCGCGCAGCACAGCATGACGCACAAGCCAGCCGGTGCGGTCCGCGACGGAACCGCTGTCTTCAAGGGCGGACAGGAAGCCGAAAGAGACGAACGGATTATCCGCACCCACGCAGGCATCCCAGGCCTCGGCCCCGATCTCGTGGATCGAGGCGTGGAGGCTCAGGCTCCAGTCGGGGGCCGGGGCGGTGTCCGGTTCTCCCATTCGGTCTCTCCCATCCGGGGTGATCAGGCGATTTCGAACAGCGCCTCGACTTCGACCGGCGCGTTCACGGGCAGGCTCGGCACGCCGATCGTGGAGCGGGCGTGACGGCCGGCATCACCGAAAACCTCGACGGCCAGATCGGACGCGCCGTTCATGACGGTGGCCTGATCGGTGAACTCGGGCGTGCAGGCAATGAAGCCGCCCAGACGGACAACGCGCGTAATGCGGGAAAGATCACCGTCCAATGCAGCCTTCGCCTGGGCCAGCACATTGATCAGGCAGGCGCGGGCACAGGCCACACCGGCATGAACCGAAACCTCGTCTCCAAGCTTGCCGGTGATCAGCAGCTTGCCATCCACCAGCGGAAGCTGGCCGGAGACGATAAGCTGGTTTCCGGTGCGGACGGTCGTGACGTAATTTGCAACCGGAGCGGCTGCGACCGGCAGCGTAATCTCAAGGTCGGCGAGGCGGGAGTCGGGGGTTGCGGTCATGGCAGGTCTCCGGTTGGGGCGCCCGAAGCGGGCATCTGATGGGGCCGCATGTTGAAACGAGAACGCCGTGATGCCAAGAGGCAAGCCGCATCAGCACATCAGGTCGGCAGGCTGTCGTCTCCCGCCAAACTCCGGCGGCTGCGTTCGAGTTCCTCGGCATAGCGGCGCAGGGCGTGCTGTTCGGTCAGGGTTCCGATCACCTGCCGCGACTGCCGGTCCTCGACGACCACCAGCGCGTCGGCTTCGGCCTTTTCAAACAGTTCGATGGCCTCGCGGATGTTCATGTGCGGCGTGAGCATGGCGTTGCGAAACAGCGCCAGCGTTGCGATCGGTGTCTGCGACGCCGGGACGGCATGCAGGTCCGCCAGATGGACGATGCCATCATAATGTCCATCACCATCAAGCAGGACGATCCGCTGGGCCGAGCCGAGCGGGAACAGGGCCTGCGCGCGGTTTACAGGCGTTTCTGCCGGAAGGGTGCGGACCTGCCCGCGCATCATCCGGCGGACATTGAGCGAGCGCATCCAGCCGATATCGACGGCGGAGCGGATCGATTCACCCCGCAGATGGAAGCGCCATGTCGCAAAGCTGTAACCGAACAGGCGACGCACGGTCAGGAGCGACAGCACCGCAGCCACCAGTGTGGCACCACTCATGGAGACGCTGCCGGTCAGTTCCAGCATCAGGCAGATCATGGTCATGGGGCTGCCGATCACGGCGACGGCCATCGCACTCATGCCGACCAGCGCACAGGCTGTGACGGAATCCGGCGCAACGCCCAGCGGTTCCAGAAGCGTGCCGTAGATCGTGCCCGCCAGCGATCCAAGATAGAGCGATGCGAAAAACAGCCCCCCGCGAAACCCGGATCCGATACACAGGCAGGACGCCAGAGCCTTCAGGAGCAGCAGGATAACGGCCATCTGCGCGGTGACGTTTCCGGCGAAAACAGCACGCATGGCTTCGTGTCCCGCAGACAGAACGGACGGATGCAGCGTCGCCAGCCCGCCCACGATCAGACCGCCAACCGCAGGCCGCAGCCAGACCGGGCCGGGCATCCGGCGGAACAGCGCCTCAGTCTGGGTGACGCAAAACATCAGACCAATTGCCGTCAGAGCCGTCAGCACGCTGATGATGATCGCCCCGGCCGTTCCTTCCCAGGACAGGGTGCCCGGCGATGGAATAACGATGCCCGGCGGCACACTCCCCAGCGAGCGCGTCACGCCGACCCCCGCCAGCGCAGCGACCGCCACAGGGGACAGGCTTCCCAAAGAATAAGAGCCGATCACCAGCTCGAACGCATAGAACGCGCCGGCCACCGGCGCATCGAACGCCGCTCCGATCGCAGCGCCGGCCCCGGCTCCTACCAGCACGCGCAGATCCTCGCGCCGCACCCGGAAAGATCGCCCGATCCGCGAACCGAAAGCCGCGGCAATCTGGGTAAAGCCAGCTTCAAGCCCGATGGAACCGCCTACCCCGTTGGACAGAACCGTCTGGCAGACAATCACCAGACTATCCCGTACCGACATGCGCCCGCCATGCAGCGCATTGGCCTCGATGGGGTCCACGGGACTGCGGGGCATGATTTTCGCGATCATGACGCCGAACAGCCCGATCGCCAGCCCACCGCCGGTCAGCACGGTCACTGTTCGCAGCGGCGGAAGGGTGGTCAGGCCGGACAGATGCCCTCCGGACATACCTGAGACGCCAAAAAGCAGCCGGTGCATGAAGAAGGTCAGATGGGTGACCACAAAAACGCACAGGCCTGACAGGATCCCGACGAATCCCGCCAGAACGCTCAGCCAGATCTCGTTTCCACGCACCAGGGTTCGCAAATTCGACGGCGCATGGGGGAACAGACGCGCCTGAAAGCGGTTCATCCGCTGGCGCAGGACGCGGGACCTGTCCTGAAAACGGCCGGAAGAGCCGTCAGGAGATGCGGGCGAAGGGGCGGGACTGGTGGACAAGCGGGCTCCCGGGCGGCAGGTGTGATCCTGTTTGACGGCAAGCGCGTCGGCGATCAACAGCTGTCATGGAAGGATCATTGATGAAACTGCATGTCATCGAACGCGGCGAAGGCCCGGAGACGGTCGTCTTCCTGCACGGGCTGTTCGGACGGGCCCGGAACCTCGGCTTCCTCCAGCGCGGCGCGGCTGCCGATTTCCGGACCCTTGCGCTGGATCTGCGCAACCATGGCAACAGTCCGCACGGCCCCGTCAGCTATGCGCTCATGGCGCAGGACGTGCTGGAAACCTTGGACGATCTGGGAGTCGAGCGCTTTGCCGTCGTGGGGCATTCCATGGGCGGAAAGGTCGGAATGATGCTGGCCCTTGCCGCCCCCGAGCGCGTCACGAAGCTGCTCGTCGCGGATATTGCACCGGCCCGGACGGGGCATGGACATGGCGAGATGATCGCCCGGCTGGGTGCCCTGACATTTCCGTCAGTTCTGGAGCGGCGGGACGGGCTGGATCTTCTGGAGCCGGTCGTCGGCAACAGGGCCGTCGCGGAACTCCTGCTGCAGAACATCCGGCTGGGCACGTCTCCGGGATGGAGCATCGGATTCGATGATCTTGCCCGTGACATCCACGCGATCGAAAACTGGCCGAATCTGCAGATTGCACCCTACGAAAGGCCTGTTCTTTTCCTTCGTGGCGGCGAGTCGCCCTATGTCAGGCCAGAACATCACGATCAGATTCGCACGCTCTTCCCCCATGCGCTGATCCGGACCCTGCCGGGTGCCGGGCACTGGCTTCATGCCGAACAGCCCCGTCCGTTCCTCCGCGAAATGATGGAATTCCTGCGCGCTCCGGCCTGATGCAGAACATTACAAGATCAAATCGGTTTGAAAGCTGGCTGTTTTGCGCGAATCATATCATTACGATGAAACAACGTATTGAAACTCTAATATATTAATTTTTTGGTAATTTAATAAAACTCAATTAAAATTAAAGTAAAAGTTTTACTTTTCTGAAAAATTAACGACTACAACATCAATGCCTGAACGGCACATGCAATAAACTTCATCAGGATTACGCGGATGTACGCTCTACTGTTCTCCGAGGCTTTGGTAAATCGCTCTGAAATGCGTGTCTTTACACGCGAGAAGATCTATTCTTCCGCGCTGGCCCGGGGCGCAGCTCATGGCGATAAAGAGACTATTCGGGCGATGATGATCGGATGGTGGCCTTTTATTCAGGCTTTTGAGCGCGCTATTGACGTGCGCGTCGGTCATCTTCCCATCAAGCCGCTTGTCCAGCGCTTTGGACAGACGCGTATTAAGGCCTTCTTTTCGGAAGCCCGCGAAGCCGTCCGCGAGATGAAGGAAGAGGAAGGCTCACATGCCATCCTGTGGGCAGATGGGGCAAAGGAATTCGGCCTCGACCTGTTCGGCACCCATTACGACACGCTTCCGAGCGTCCAGAAGCTGATTGCCAATGCCGACAGCGAAGATCCCGTGATCTTCTTCTCCTGGCTGGCCGCCGTGGAATACATCGCCGAAGAACTGGCCGCCTATCTGTGCCATGCGCCGAAGTTCACCAGCCTTTTTGCCAAGAAGAAGTGGACCTGGGGTCTGGCCCATGACGAGCATGAGCATGACGGTCCGTCCCATCTGGAAATCGACGAGGATCTGGCCCGCGCCTATTATCCGTCCAACGATCCGGACATCACGCGTGCGGCCCTGACGGCCAACATGCACGAATGCATTGAAATGTTTGAAAAAGCGAGCTTTGAGATTTACGCCACCGTGCCTGAAATGGCACATTAACGAAACCTTAGGCTCTTATCGGCTATCTCCGTGCCCGGTGTGCCATAACCGACGCGCGGAGATGTTGCCCGCAACAGATTCGTCCGCCGCAAAGAAAAACTTCATAAATCCCTGTCATCGTGGCACCCTCCTCCTCTATTGGGAAGGTTCATGATGCCTCTGCCTGTCTCACTGGACCCTGTTTTCGCCCCCCGGTCATGCGCGGCATAATGACTGCCATGCTGAACCTGCTGAAACGGATACGGCTAACCCGGCTTTTTCCCTTCCGGGCGGATATTCCGCCGGGTGCGGAAGAAGGAGTCCGCCTTTCGCGCTGCAGGGTGCTGCGTGGCCTGAACTTCTTCCATTTCGTTCCCCAGATCAGCTGCGGCCCCGTCGCCGGCCTCTGCCTGATGCGGAGTTATCCGACCTACGGCATGATCCTGTGCGGATCCGTCCTGTTTCTGCTGCTGGTCTACAACATCTGCTTCTATGCAATCCCGACCGACAAGCTCGTCGATACTCGACAGTCCTGGATCCTGAAGGGCCTCAATATCGCATTTGGCCTGTGCTGGATAACGTTGCCCCCCATCGTGTTTCCATATGGAGATGCCAATGACAGGGTGCTTGTTGCAGGGATCATGGTTGGGCTGACGGCAACGACCATCACCCTTATGCCCCTGACAGGACTGGGGGAAATCATTGCCTTCATGCTGATTTTTTCCTGTTGCGACGCCCTGTTCCAGTCATGGCAGATCGACCATGAATCATTCTATTTCTACATCGCCATCGAACTGACGGTTTATCTGTTCTTCGTCCTGTCCCTGACGATGGCGGTGCGCACACTGTTTACGGCGTTTCTCATCAGCAGGTCCTCGCTGGAACAGCGCAACAGCATCGTGCAGCTGCTGCTCCGGAATGCGGATGACGATACCGGCGACTGGCTCTGGGAGACCGGGGCATCGGGAACGCTGAACAATGTTTCGGCCAGTCTGGCCTCCGCCTTCGGCAACAGCCGGGAGTGGCTTGAAAACCGGGTTTTCTTTGACATCCTGTCCGATCTGGCCGGTCCGTCTGCATTCGATGGAGACGAGCGGACCGGGCTTGGCCGTCTGCGGCAATGTCTCGATAACCGGATCTTCTTCCGGGACATCGTGGTCTCCGGGACGCTGCATGGACAGCAGCGTTTCTGGTCCCTGAGCGGGCGCCCGGTCTTTCAGGACCGGACCTTTGTCGGATACCGGGGTGTCGGAACGGATGTAACCCAGACGCACTGGGCGCAGGAAAGCGCGTCTTTCAGGGCACGGCACGATCTTCTGACCGGACTGCCGAACCGTGGCGCCTTTCTTGATGACATGGAGACCTACCTTATCGAGGCCGAGCGTACGGGTGAGGCCTTCGCGCTGCTCAATCTCGATCTGGACGGCTTCAAGCAGATCAACGACCGGTATGGCCATTCCGCCGGAGACGAGATGCTGCGGAAAGTCACGGTCGTTCTGAGCCGCACACTGAGTGAACGCCACAGGCTCTACCGGTTCGGTGGTGACGAATTCATGCTGCTTGAGCGCCAGACTACACCGGCCCAGGCGGCCACCACGGCTACAGGGCTGATCAATGCGCTGACGAACGTGCCCATCCGGATTGGCGAAGGCGTGCGGTGTGCGGTCGGACTCAGTGTGGGGATCGTGCTATCCATCGGCGGCTCGGAGCGTGTCGGAAGCCTGCTGGAGGCCAGCGATCTGGCTCTTTACGAGGCCAAGAGCCTCGGTGGCCATACGCACCGTTTCTACAATCCGGAACTGCGCACCGTAGCCAAGCGGAACCGCGACCTGATCCGCGCGCTCCCCGATGCCCTTGAAAAGGGAGACCTGGGAATTGTCTATCAGCCCTTCTTCAACACCCAGAGCCAGAAGCTCTGCGGCTTCGAAGCGCTGATCCGCTGGTCGCATCCCGAATATGGCCGCGTGCCGCCTGAACGGATCATCCAGCTGGCCGAAGAAGCCGGACTGACCCACCGGCTGGGCGTTTATGTCATGGAGCGGGCCTGCCTGTTTGCGCGTGAATGGGAACCGGGGCTGGTTCTTTCGATCAATGTTTCGGTCGGCCAGCTTGAAGCCCCCGCCTTCCTCAAAGACACGTTCCGGATTCTGGAAAAGACCGGCTTCCCGGCCCGCTGCCTTCAGATCGAGATGACCGAAAACATCTTCATGGAGCCGGATGCTGCGACATTCACGCTGCTGAGCCGTCTGCAGAGTGCGGGGATTTCCATTGCACTCGACGATTTCGGCAAAGGCTTCTCGTCGCTTGGGTATCTGCGGTTCTTCTCGTTCTCCAAGATCAAGCTGGACGGCCTTTTCGTTCGCGACATGCTCCGGGAATCCCGGGCCGCCTCGATCGTCCGGGCCGTGGTCGATCTGTCCATTGATCTGGGCGTGGCCGTCACGGCGGAGGGTGTGGAAAGCCAGGAACAGCTCTCCTATCTCAAGCGTCTCGGCTGTACGGAAGTGCAGGGATATCTGTTGTCCCGCCCTCTGTCTCCCGAAGACACCCGCCAGTTTATGGCCAGGCCGCCGGTCCTGCTGGAAGAATCATCCTGAGACCGGACCCACGCATCAGGCGGTCAGCGGATTGGGAGCCGTTTTCTTCCCTTCCTCTGCCACCCGCCAGCAATACCAGGCCAGCGTTGAACGGTAGGGCGAAAAACGGACTGTCTCTTCTTTCAGAGCCTTTGGTTTGGGCGGAAGTTCCAGCCCTTTGATCCTGCGCCAGCCTTCCCGAACACCAAAATCATCGACCGGCATGACATCGGGGCGGTTGAGCGTGAACATCAGCAGCATTTCCACAGTCCAGCGCCCGATGCCCCGCAATGTGACGAGCCGCGCGATCAGGTCCTCATCCGTCATACCTGCGGCCTCGGACCGGCTAGGCACCACATCATCCAGACGGGCCTGCGCCACACCGCGCATGGCCAGAAGCTTGCTGCCCGAAAGACCGCAGGCACGCAGGCTTTCCTCGGTCAGGCTCAGGAGCCGTGCGGGAGACGGTGGCGGCCCGTCCATGTTTTCCTGCTCGCCGAGAAGGCACAGACGGCCGAAGATTTTCCGGGCTGCCGCGCCGTGAAGCTGCTGCCCGGCGATGGCCCGCAAAAGGGCATCGTAAGGTTCCTGCCCGTTATCACCACGTAGCGTGCAGGGACCGATACGGGCGATGACGGCTGCAAGATCGGGATCTGCGCCGAGGAGTGTTGCAGAATCAACCATCAGGAACATGCCTTTCCGGAAGTTAAGGTTTGCGTGACTCTTTGTGTCTTTCGTGGGTCGCTCATTACTGCCATGATACGCCAAGACAGACGCCCACCCCCAGCCCCGGATAACCAGCCTGCCGGATGACAACCCCGACCGCCCTGGTGCAAAAGGTCTGGCGATGATGCGACGCCACCTTCTCTTCGCCGACCGGCCGTTCCCTGCCCGGTCCTTTCCAGACGGACTGTCCCGCATATGAGCGGAACGACCGCTGTCACGTCAGGAAAGCCGCAGAAACGCGAGCCCCAGCTCTTCGCCCCCTCGGCGCGGATCGTTCCTGCACGTCCACAGCATGCGCCCGCTGGCACCCGCGAACGCCTGAGAGATTACGTCCCGCCAGCGGTTCCGGTGCGCCCTGTTCTGACGCCGATGATGCGTCCGCAGACCATCGTCGAGAACGGCCCTACGGTTCCGTTCATTTTCTCGGCTGGCCTGCACGCGGCTATTCTGGCCTTCCTCCTGATGCAGCATCACGGCATGCATGGCTCACCGGCCGGGCAGGAACAGCCTCAGGTCGAAATGGTTTTCGACGCGCCGCCATCAAAAAGCAGCATGCGCGGTCCCCGGGCACGCGAGGAAGGAGGCGCTCCGCCACCACCATCTGCGCAAAGTCCGCAGGAGACACAGGAAAACCAGCAGCAGCCGGAAAAGGAACAGTCCACGCCGACGCCGGCCGTCCCGACGCCGGAAACGCCGTCTGCGCCTGACGTTCCGGAAGAACCCTCTGCCGAACTGCCCAAAACGGCCCCGACGCCAGCCCCCGTGACGCCGGGTGCGGCCCCCAGCCAGCGCAGCCACCAGACGTCGCCTCATGCCCACCATGCGCAGCGCTCCGTCCGCTCCGACCGAAACAATCCGTTCGCGCATCCGATGGACCTGTCGTTCGGTGAGCAGCCCTCGCCCTATCGTCGCCATCGCGGCCGCGCGTCCGGTTCCGGTGGTCCGATCGACATGTCCCTGGGGCCGCTCAGCCTGAACGGCGCCATCAATGCGCCGTACCAGACACGCACCAGCGTCAAGGGCGTCAGCGAGGATTACGGCGGGGAGATCGACCGCTGGATCCGGGCGCATATGTACTATCCGGAAGAGGCCGCCCGCGCTGGCGAGGATGGTCCGTCCTCGGTCCATGTGGTGCTGGATCGTTCGGGCCGTGTGAAGTCGGTCCGGCTGATGAGCCAGTCCGGGTCCTATTCGCTGGACGCCGCGACGACCGGCATGTTCCAGGGCGCCCATCTGCCACCGGTTCCGCCGGACATGAAGGGTGACCATTTCGATATTGACGTGACGATCAACTACATCCTGATCCGGCGGTAAAAACGGGAGCGGCTTCGACATCGGAGCCGCAATCCCATACAGTCCGCCGGGTCATTGTCCTGTTACCGGAACGCCGATGCGCCGCCTCTGTTCGACCCTGCTGCCTCTTTGCTTTCCCCTGGTCCTGGGGGATGTTTCAGTCTCTCGCGGCCCTTCGCCGATCCGGGGCAGCAGGCCAGATATCTGACGGCGGCCAATCTTCCCCCGGCCCGTCTCGCCGTTCCGACACCAACGGATTCCCTGCTGTCAGACGATGCCGCCGCACTCTGGGCGCATGACATGGCGCAGGCCATGGTCGGGCAGTCCGTTCCCGCCATCGCCCAGCCCCGCAAGAAAGGAGACTGGTGGCTGAAGATGAGTGCCGCTACCCATGGCGGTGCGGTTGTTCCCCATTACGTCATCATGACGCCGGAAGGGAAAGTCCGGGCGGAAACGGATGGCCCTGCCGTGGACATGGCAGGCTGGAGCGCGGGTGATAAAACTGCTCTTCAGGGGGCTGCCGTTCAGGAGGCACCACAACTGGCAGGGCTTCTCACGGGGATTCAGGCCAACATGATGCAGCAGGACCCGCACAGCCTCATGAACCGGCCTGCGAAGATCTGCTTCAAGGGCGTTACCGGAGCGCCCGGTGACGGGAATGTCGCGCTTGCCCGCGCCTTTTACGCAGCACTTCCCGACAAGACCAATACGGTGACAACCACTGAAAAAGGCGCGGATTTCATCGTTCGCGGAACAGTCGATCTCAAGTCTGGCGCAAGGGGTAACACCGGCCATCCGGTCGATCATATCGAGATCATCTGGCACGTTCTGACCCCCGATGGAAAGGAAGCGGGGGCGGCCACCCAGCTGCACGACATCGCACCCCATTCTCTGGACGGGGCATGGGGTGATACCGCCGACATGGCCGCTGACGAGGCCGCCCAGGGTGTGCGGACCATCGTCACCAATTTTTCAGGCCGAGAGCACACGCCCCTCCCGGATGGCAAAACTGCTCCAAAGAAGGCGGCATAACCACAGACAGACTATTAAGGGTGCGATAGTATAACTATTCGTATTTTTTCCTGCTTTTGTTTGTTACAGGACTTCGACTTTTCCGTCTGGAGTTCCTGATGCGTCTTTCGTTCCGTTTGCTATTCTGTAGTACGACACTTTGCGCAGGGTTCGCTCCAGTCGTTTCTGCTTTCGCGGATCCAGTACCCGTTATCGCCGTAAACCGTGAAATCGGCCTTTCGATGACGGGGACCTTCCGGAACAGCACGAGCAGCCTCAGTCTCAGCCAGGCCGAGACTGGCAGTTACGGCCAACATACCTACACTGAGAGGTTCGCAAGTTCTGGTCGCTACCGCACCGTCGGCTGGACACCAGGTTTTCAGGCTGACGCCTCGGTCATGTTCAATGCCTTCGAGATCGATAACCTTTACGGTGCGCTGCATTTTTCGCTTGAGGACGGACAGCGGAACTACAAGTCACCCGCTCTTGTTTCCAATATTGCAGCAATTCCTTTCCCCATTGTCCCTGTTTCTTCCCCCGCCATTCATACGCCTTCCAGATATTCACCAAGCGAAAGCGCTAGTTCCAGCGGGACCGATAACCGTGGCGAAATCGGCAAGGGCTTCCTTCTGCTTTCCAACAGTTTTCTCCTGACGCCCTTCATCCAGGGCGGATATGTCACGAACAGTCGTGACGGAGATTTCGGATACGGGTCCGGCCGTTACTTCGCCGGCGCAGGGCTGAAGGCCGATTATGCCCTCACCTCCCGCCTTGTGCTTCGGGGCCGATTTGGATGGGCTGAAGTTCTCAGTTCCGGCCTCGCACCCCGTCCTCTCTGGGAAGGGGGA
The DNA here is from genome assembly GCF_046058915.1 of Gluconobacter roseus. Taxonomy (GTDB): domain Bacteria; phylum Pseudomonadota; class Alphaproteobacteria; order Acetobacterales; family Acetobacteraceae; genus Gluconobacter; species Gluconobacter roseus_A. The sequence goes on along the minus strand of NZ_CP175538.1, from coordinate 1,839,823 downwards.
CTTGGTGTGGATTACCGGATGACCCGGCGGCTTCACCTGACGGCAGGGGGCAACTATTCCTACTTTTCCTATGGCCATGACCGGTTTTCCCAATCCGGCAGAGAATTGGGATTTACCTATTCCTATTCGGGCGTTTCAAACGGCCTGTCCAACGAGGCGAAGCTGCATGCCGGGCTGGCCTGGCAGTTCTGACACGCGATATGGCATGCAGACACTGACCGACTGGTACGCATAAAGAATGAGGCCGGATGGATGACAGGGGGGCTTTGCGCTGTTAGAAGGCCAGCAACTTCCCTGTCGGACACCGGACGAGGCCGTTTTTCATGAAGATCGTAGCCTGCAACAGTAACCTGCCGCTGGCCCGCGCGGTCGCCCACGAACTGCGGATGCCGCTGTGCAAGACCGTGGTGAAACGCTTTGCCGATGGCGAGGTGTTCGTCGAGATCCAGGAAAACGTCCGCGGTGAGGACGTCTTCGTCGTGCAGAGCACCTGCATGCCGACGAATGACCATCTCATGGAACTGCTGGTCATGCTGGATGCGCTGCGTCGCGGTTCCGCACGCCGCGTCACGGCTGTCATGCCGTATTTCGGCTATGCCCGTCAGGACCGCAAATCCGGTCCCCGCACCCCGATCAGCGCCAAGCTGGTGGCGAACCTTCTGACGGAAGCGGGTGCGAACCGCATCCTGACGATGGATCTGCACGCCATGCAGATCCAGGGCTTCTTCGATATCCCGACCGACAACCTCTATGCCGCGCCGCTCTTCGTGCGCGATCTCAAGACCCGCCTGCCGGACCGTGAACTCATTATCGTCTCTCCGGATGTGGGTGGCGTGGTGCGTGCCCGTCAGCTCGCGCAGCGCCTGAACGTGGACCTCGCCATCATCGACAAGCGCCGCGAACGCGCAGGCGTGTCGGAAGTCATGAACGTCATCGGTGACGTGGCCGGCCGCTACTGCGTGCTGGTGGACGACATCATCGATAGTGGCGGATCGCTGTGCAACGCGGCCAACGCTCTCATGAGCCGAGGCGCGGAAGGCGTTGAGGCCTATGTCACTCACGGCGTTCTGACTGGCAATGCCTGCCAGCGCGTGAAAGACAGTCCGCTGAACATGCTGACGCTGACTGACAGTATTCCGGCAACCGAGGCCCTTCTCGAGACCCCGAACATCCGTCAGATCACGACAGCCAACCTGCTGGCCCGGGCCATGAGCGCCGTTGCCGATGAAAGCTCAGTCTCTTCCCTTTTCGACTGATTTCGCACGGCCCATTGCACGGTCCAGCCTTCGTGAACGGACTTTCCCATGTCGCAGATTACCCCAAAGCCCTACTGGTATCTCCGTCATGGTGAAACCGACTGGAACCGTCAGGGACGGGCACAGGGCCGGACGGACATCCCTCTCAACGAAACAGGCCAGCAACAAGCCACTCAGGCTGGCAGAATGCTGGCCAGCCTTTTTGAAAACGGGCAGAAGCCCTTCGAGCGAATCATATCCTCTCCCCTGACACGCGCGCTTGTCACGGCAGAAACGGTCCAGAGGATGATCCAGGAGTCCGTTGGCGTTCGACTCCCCCTGCATATAGATGACAATTTGAAGGAAGTTTGCTTCGGAGTTCAGGAAGGCTCCCCCATGGGGGACTGGTATAAACCGTGGATCGAAGACGGTTTTACTCCCGAAGATGCTGAAAGCTTCAAGACATTAACGGACAGAGCCCGTCAGGCCATCAATAATGCTCTGGAGAACTCCAGCATTCCTCTGATTGTAGCCCATGGTGCCCTTTTCAGGGGCTTACGGCATGCGATGAACCTTCCGGTGGATGTCCGCCTTCCAAATGCGGTTCCTGTCGCCTTGAAATTCACGACAACAGGCTGGCAGACCACCATGCTGGATCCGGGTGGCCATGAAGCAGGCCTGCCTACCATTCCAACAGACGCCCCCCTTGAACACAAAAGTAGATAATGATCTTATGAAACAGCTTTTAGAGGAGAATGTCGCTTCTGCAACTTTTATTAAAGAAAGCCTTCAAAGCGTGTTAGTCGATGACCGTATTGACGAAAATACCAAGAAAGCTTTGGCGAAACTCTGTCCACCCTAGCGGGAAGAAAGAGTCCAGAAGCAGAACAATACTTCAGCATGGAACTGGTCCGGCAGTCCGTAAAAGAAAATTTGGAGCACGGCGTGAATTACAAAGAAACTATTTCAACCTACTCAATCGAACCTATCGGTTGCGCAGAAAATCATGGCATGCGGCCGAAACCAAAGTACCAGTACTCACTAGGGCCTGTTAGATCTTGAATTTCTTCCCATATTGTAGGGATGGAAGAAGGAGACAGAACAGGCACCTTTACGGACGAGACATGGGCGATCTGGGAACCTCTGATTGAGGAGGTTCGCCCGAGGGGCAAGACGCCGCCACATGATCTGCGGCGGACGATAGCAGCGATTTTCTGGCGTCATGAGAATGGCGCGAAATGGCGGAGCATCCCCGCTGAACTGGGTCCGTGGTGGCGGGCTGCGCAGCTTTTCATCCGCTGGGCGAAGCTCGGCGTATGGGAACGCCTGCTCGAACTGGTTCAGGAACAACAGGGAGTGGCGTTCGGAATGACTTTTCTGGATGGTACGAACATCAGGGCTCACCACAAGGCGGCGGGAGCCCAAAAAAGGGGCCTCTTTCGAAGAGCGGGACCATCGTGAAGCACTTGGCCGCTCTCGCGGCGGCTATGGCACGAAAGTCTGCGTGATCGCTGATGGACATGGAAAAGCCTTCGGTTTTGCGCTGGCCCCCGGACAGGCTCATGAACTGCCCCTGGCACCAGCCATGCTCGACAACCTTCCCGCCATTCCCCTGTGGGTAGTGGCGGACAAGGGCTATGCGTCGGATGCCTTCCGTGAACGGATATGGGACATGGGAGCCCGGCCCGCCATTCCTGCGAAACGACGCGATGGGCCGGTCGCCTGCCCAAAATGGGCCTATCGGTGTCGACATCTTGTCGAGAACCTCTGGGCTCGCCTCAAGGAGTGGCGCGCTGTCGCAACCAGATACGAAAAAACAGCAACGTCGTTCCTCGCGGTCATCCACATCGCTGCCGCAGCAGACTGGATCAAGCCCTAACAGGCCCTAGTTGCATGCGCCAGATGGGAAGAGAAATATATTTGCGAATGGTTAGAATACCATCGCTCCATTGGAATTGATCATATTTATCTTTATTCGAATGACGACTCACCTGAAGCCCTCTATAATTGCATTCGTCCTTATATTTCAGGACCCGATCCTTTTGTGACATTTCGGCATTACCCAATACCTGGTCAGCAATATCAAATGTATTTTCACTTTCTGAGGAATTTTTCCACAGAGACCGAATGGCTTATGTTTCTGGATATTGACGAATTCCTTTGTATCAAAGGAAGCAACTTTCTACCTGCGTTTATGTCTGGAATTCCAAAAGAAATAGATGGAGTACACTTTAATTGGTGTTGCTACGGCAATAACGGGCATGAAAACAGGCCTGATGGAAGCGTTCTCATTAACTACACCAAGCATGAAAAATGGGCGAACCCATACACAAAAGTATTTATCAGAAGTGAAAAAGTTCCTTATAAAAATATTTACAGAACATCTCAATCACCCATACATCATGAATACAATAGCCTCGACCCCAAGCTTAAAATGATAAACGTTTTAGGTGACGATGTTGGGAGTTATTACAATAATTTCCCCGAAATGGCTTGGAACTTATTGAATGCCGACGACAATAAACAAAAAATACTTTCAGTGGCATATATTGCACATTATTCTATGAAATCTAATAAAGATTTTGATCTTCGCGTTCAGCGTACAACCGATGGAGATTTTCATAACCAAAAAGTATGGGGAAATTATTCTGAAGAACAGCGCAAAAGTTATCACGAAACCACCAACGCAATCTCTGATCATTACCTTCATGACTACTGGATGTCACAGACTGCGCGTGCGCAAGATTTTAGTATTTTTCCTCAGAGCCGATGGGAGAATATCTCTCAAAAAAGAACTGCAATCCAGGTTTCTACAGTTCACGAGGGAAGCGTGGAGGAGGACGCATGCCGCGTTCTGTCAGGCAATATCTGTGGCAAATGTCAAAACCATACTGCCTTGGGGCCGTATCCATGGTGGAAAGTCGATCTTGAAGCGGTCTGCCTTGTGCATGAAATGCGGCTTTTCAATCGGCTTGATGGGGTTTTCGACCGCGTTGCAAATTTCGTTCTTGAAGGATCTCTTGATGACCAGGAATGGTTTGTGATGATGCGCAAGAATGACGGAATCATTTATGGTGGAGCCGACGGTCATCCTTACATCTGGATTGACCAGTCTGGCATTCAGGCCCGTTTTCTCAAGATAACGATCCTCGGAGAGGAAGCTTACCTGCATTTCGATCAGATTCAGTTCTTTGGAGAAAAGGCTTCATAGGGAGCCAGCAATCCGGACCTGCAAATAAGACCGGCCTTGCAAGCTTACCTCTTGTGAAGATTCGCTTGGCCGGTTAGGGCTTGAGGTAATTTGATTTACAAGCGGAATATCCTCATGCCCTCTTTGCGTCTTCTGACTGCCCTGACGGTTTTCAGTGGTCTGGTCTCTCCCGCGCTTGCCCAGACCCAGCCCATGCCGCTGCCCATGCCGGCTCCCGTCCCGGAACCGCAGGACCGTCCCTTCCCGGGCAGCCTGACGGTTTCGGTCGATGCGACGGATACGGTCCATCACGTCATGTCCATCCATGAGACGGTTCCGGTGCCGAAAGAGGCGCAGCAGAAGGGCGAGATGGTCCTTCTGTACCCGATGTGGATCCCCGGCGACCATTCCCCGACGGGCGTCATCGAACAGTTCGCCAGCCTGCATGTGCAGAGTGGTGGCCGCACACTGAACTGGAAGCGCGATACGGTTAATGTCGCCGCCTTCCACATCCCGGTCTCCGCCAGCACGCCGAGCCTGGATCTGCATTTCCAGCTTATGACCCCGATCGCACCGGGTATGGGCCGGATCGTCATGACGCCATCCATCGTCAACGTGCAGTGGGACCAGGTCTCGCTCTACCCGGCCGGATACTTCACCCGCGACATTCCGGTTCAGCCCTCCGTACGCGTGCCGCATGGCTGGCAGATCGGCTCGGCTCTCCGTGCGGCCACCTATGGCGACGAGACGCATTTCAACGCCACGACCTTTAATACGCTCGTGGACTCGCCGATCTATGCCGGACGCTATTTCCGCAAGTTCGACCTGACCGGACCGGACCATGTTCCGGTTTCGCTGGATGTCGTGGCGGATGAGCCGGACTCGCTGGACGCCACGCCCCAGCAGGTTGCCGCTCACCAGAACCTTGTGCGTCAGGCCACGTCGCTGTTCGGCTCGCATCACTATGACCACTACGACTTCCTGCTGGCCCTGACGGAAGAACTCGGCGGCATCGGCCTTGAGCATCACCAGTCCAGCGAGAACAGCGCGGCTCCGGGCTATTTCACGGAATGGGACAAGACGTTCCCCACGCGTGATCTGCTGGCTCATGAATACACCCATTCCTGGAACGGCAAGTATCGCCGTCCGGCCGACATGTGGGCGCCGAACTTTAACACGCCACAGCGTGGTTCCCTGCTCTGGGTCTACGAAGGACAGACGCAGTACTGGGGCAATGTTCTCGCTGCACGTTCGGGTCTCGTGACCAAGGATCAGGGCTTCGAAGCCCTGGCCTATATGGCGGCATCCTATGACAACCAGACGGGCCGTCAGTGGCGTCCGCTGGAAGACACGACGAACGATCCGGTCATCGCCCAGCGTGCGCCGCTGTCATGGCGCGACTGGCAGCGTTCGGAAGACTATTACGTCGAAGGCCAACTCGTCTGGCTGGATGCCGATGCGCTGATCCGCAAGCTGTCAGACGGTCACAAATCGCTGGATGATTTCGCAAAAGCCTTCTTCGGCACGAACAGCGGCAGCTTTGTCGTCAGCCCCTATCAGTTCGACGATGTGATCGCGACGCTCAACAGCGTGCAGCCTTACGACTGGGCCAAGTTCCTGCATGACCGTCTGGACACGATCCAGCCCCATGCCCCGCTCGATGGCCTGACCAATGGCGGATACAAGCTGGTCTACACGTCCAAGCCGACTTCCTTCATCAAGGCCAGCGAAGCCGCCCGTCATGCCACAGACCTATCCTTCTCCCTCGGCCTGACCGTAACCGGCGCCGGACATGTGGGACGTGAGCACTGGATGAGCCCGGCCTTCAAGGCAGGCGTGGTTCCGGGCATGACGATCCTGGCCGTTAACGACATGAGCTTCACGCCGCAGCGTCTGCTCCATGCCGTCACGGACGCGCAGAAGGACCCGAAGCAGGACATCCGCCTGATCGTGAAATCCGGCGACCATGTCAGCACGGTCTCCATCCCCTATCACGATGGTCTGCGTTACCCGCATCTGGAGCGCATCGAAGGCACGCCGGATCGCCTGAGCGCGATTTACGCACCGCGTCCGTAAAGGGTGCGTTTTCCGGGGCTCTGCCCCGGAACCCCGCAAAGGGACTCAGTCCCTTTGATCCCGATTCCAATGAAGCGGTTTCCAAAGGCCCTCGGCCTTTGGCGGGTTTCAGGGCAGAGCCCTGAGCCTCACCAAGGCAGCAGCGACTTCCCGAGCGACTTCTGGGCCGCCGGCGTCATGCCCATGTCATTGCGGTTCCACCAGCCGCCACCCAGAGCCTGAAACAGCCCCACACTGTCGGAGAACCGCGCGCCTTCGGCCTGCACATAGGCCAGACGGGCCTGCGCATCCGTCTGCTGTGCCTGGAGCATGACCAGTTCGCTGACATCGCCAAGACGAAGCTGCCCCTGTGCGATCTTCAGGCTCTGCGACGTGGCTTTCAGGGTGGCCTCGCTAGCCGTCATCGCATCGGCATCGAAGGTGACAGCATGCAGACTGTCCGCTACGTCCTGAATCGCAGACAGGACGGTGGCCTTGTAGGTCTCGTTGGCCTGAAGCAGGTTGTCACGTGCCTGACGCTCGGCATGCAGGAGCGAACCACCCTGGAAGATTGGCTGCATGACGGTTGCGGCAATCGTCCAGTTGCCAAACCCCGGCTTGAAGAAGTCACTCATGACCCCGACTGCCTGCGCTGGCGTAGCGCTGAGCTGGACGTTCGGCAGACGGTTGGCGATGGCCACGCCGATCTGCGCACTGGCCGACTGGATCTGCGCCTGCGCGGCGCGGATGTCAGGCCGCTGGTTCAGCAGGTCCGAGGGCAGCGAGACGGGAAGCGTCTTTGGCAGGGTGAACTGCTCCAGCCGGAACTCGGGCAGTGGCGTGTTGGGCGTCACACCGACCAGAACGGCCATCTGGTCCCGTGTCTGGGCCAGTTGCAGCTCAAGGCCGGGCAACGTACCTTCCAGCTGGGCGACGGACGCCATCTGCTGGGTCATGTCCTGCCGCGACGCATTGCCGATCCCCTGCTCGGCCGTCACGGTCTTCAGGACGCCGCGCTGGCTGCGGATGAGCTCGTGGGTCGCGTCGATCTCGGCGCGGATCGTGGCTTCCTCGATCGTCGCATTCACGAGATCGGAAATCATGGTCAACGCAGTGGCCTCAAGCTGGAACTTCTGCAGATCCGCCTGTGCGCCCGCCGCCTCGATCGCCCTGCGCGTGCCACCCCACAGATCCGGCACATAGCCGATGTTCAGCTGCGCGGTATGGACGTTGTACAGCCAGACATTGGCGTTCGGGATCGGCGAGTAGACGCGCGATGTCTTGTTGCGTGTCGGATTGAACGAGGCAGAGAGTGTCGGATACAGTCCCGCACCCTCGATCCGGCGCTGCTCCCAGGCGGATTTTAGCCCCTGCTGCATGGCGCGCAAGGACTGGTTGTTCGCAAGCGCCTGATCGACCAGCGCATTCAGGAACGGATTACCGAACACCGTCCACCACTGGCCCGGAATATCCACACCGGACTGGAACTGCTGGGGCACGGAAGCCCCGGTCGTACCATGCCCGGAGGTCGGTTTCAGCGGCGTGCCCTGATAGGCCATGTTTTTCGGCATGTCCGGACGATGGAAATCCGGACCGACCGCACAGGCCGAAAGCGCGGTCAGGCCCAGCAGGAGCGCAGCCCGGCGGAAGGGAACATCACGCAGCATCATGATCCTGTTCCCTCGGTGGAAGGTTTCGGGTGCTTCTTCGCATCCCGGCGTTCAACCCACATTTCAAGCTCGCTGAAATAGACCGGCAGGGCAAAGAGCGTCAGCAGCGTGGCAATACCCAGACCGCCCACCACGACCGTTGCCAGACCGCGCTGCACGTCCGTGCCCACACCCGTGGCGAGTGCTGCGGGGAACATGCCTGCTGTTGCGACCGTGGCCGTCATCAGGACCGGGCGGAAGCGTTCGGCCGCACCGGCGATGGTCGCATCGCGCACGCCCAGACCTTCGACACAATGACGGTTGATGCTGGCGATCATGATAATGCCGTTCTGCACCGCCACACCGAACAGCGCGATGAAGCCCACGGCAGTCGCAATGTTCAGCGTCTCGCCGCGGACATGCAGCGCGATCAGGCCACCCAGCGTTGCCAGCGGCACGACACTGAGGATCAGCAGGGCCTGACGGATCTTGCGGAACTCTGCGAACAGCAGCACCAGCATGACGGCGAACATCACGCCCAGCGCAATCATCAGGCGCTTCTGGGCCCGTTCTTCCTGCTGAAAGGAACCGGCCCATTCGAGCGTGTATTTTTCCTTGTCGTAATGCAGCTGCTGGTCGATGCGGCCCTGCGCATCCGCCAGATACTGCGATAGCGGTCGCTTGCCGTTATCCACGCGGATAGTGATCTGACGATGGCTCATCTCATGGGCAATGTTGCTCTCGCCCATATGCAGCCCGACATGCGCGACCTGTGACAGCGGGATATAGGCCCCTTCCGCATCCAGAAGCGGAATCTGCGACAGGGACTGCATGTCCTGCAGATCCTTGCGGCGGATATGCAGCGTCGCGTTGTAGAAGCGGTCATCCACATAGACGGTCGTAATAGGCGCATCGCCGATGGCGTTCGACACGACGTCGGAAATATCCGAGATGTTGATGCCATAACGGGCCGCGGCCAGACGGTCGGCCACCACGTCAATCTGCGGGATGCGCGGTTCCTGGAAGATCGACGCTTCGGCCGTTCCCGGAACCTGATGGAGAATATCCACGATCTGCTGTCCGATGCGGCGCAGTTCCTGGAAATCATTGCCATAGACGCGCAGGACCAGCGGACTGTGCGCACCGCCGACCAGATCGCTCATACTATCCTGGATCGGCTGGCTGATGCCGAAATCAATGCCCGGAATTCGGGAAAGACGCTCACGCAGACGTTCGACGAACTGCGCTTTCGTCTCACCGGAGGGCCACTGGTCGTAAGGCTTGAGCCCGACCGGCATCTCGATATGCGACGGCGTCCAGGGATCGGTGCCGTCATCCGAACGGCCAAGCTGCGTGATGGCGTAGGATGTTTCGGGGAACTCACGGACGGCATGGCGCAGTTCGTTGGCGATGGACTCGCCCTTTTCCAGCGAAATCCCCGTCGGCATCTGCACCTGAAGCCAGAGCGACCCCTCGTCCAGATCGGGAAGGAACTCACGGCCGATCGTCGCGCCCAGGATCACGACCGCGACCATGGCCGCAGCACCGGCACCATAGGCGATCAGCGGACGGTCGATGAAATGGCCGAGCCAATGCGTATACCGCGCATGCAGCCATTCCAGCGGCCGGTTGTGCCAGATGTGCCTGGGCTTGTGCAGAGCCAGATAGGTCAGGGACGGAATGAGCGTCAGGGCGCAGAGCAGCGCACCGAGCAGCGCGAAGCTGACGGTATAGGCCATCGGACGGAACAGCTTGCCCTCACTGCCTTCGAAGGCGAAGAGCGGGCTGTAGGCCACGATGATGACGAGCGTGGACGAGAAGATCGCCCGCCCCGCGCGCTGGGCGACGGGCAGGACTTCGGACGGAACGAGCGCCTCGGTCGGGCGCTCCTCGCGGATGCGGAGGATCGTCTCGGTGATGACGATGGCCCCATCCACGATCACGCCGAAATCGATGGCGCCGAGCGAGAACAGGTTCGCCGACATGCCAAAGCTGTGCATCAGCACGAACACCACCGACAGCGCGAGCGGGATCGTCACGGCGGTGACGACGGCGCTGCGGGGGCTGCCAAGGAACAGGGTCAGGATCACGCCGACGAGGAGAATGCCCTCGATCATCGTTTCCGTGACCTTGTGGGTCGTGGACAGGACCAGATGGTCACGGTCCATATACGGCACGATGCGGACATGGCTCGGGGCGAGCTGCTGCTGAAGCTTGGCCACCGTGCTGTGAAGACCGTCGAGCACGAGCGAGGGGTTTTCCCCGCTCAGCATCGTCACAACACCTTCGATGGTATCCGGATTCTTGTCCTTGCCCAGAATGCCCTGACGGACCTGATGCCCGAACTGGACCTGCCCCAGATCCCTGACGAAAACCGGCACGCCGCCATGGCTTGCGACGACGATATTGCCCATGTCGTCCAGCGTATGGATCATGCCGATCCCGCGGATGATGTAGGACTGCTCACCCCGGCTGACGCGGCCGCCGCCGGCATTGACGTTGCTGTTGCGGATGGCCGTCAGCACGTCTTCAAGGCCAACGTGGTAACGCATCAGCGAAGCCGGATCGAGAACGAGCTGGTACTCGCGCGTCAGACCACCGAAATTGTCCACACTGATAACGCCGGGCACGTGCTGGATCGCGGGGATGATGGTCCAGCGCTGGAGATCGGACAGTTCCAGCAAGTTCTTGTCGTCGGATTCCAGCGTGTAGCGGTAGATCTCGCCGCTTGGACCGGAAATCGGGCCGAGTGACGGCATGGCGCCGTTGCTCAGCGGGTTGTTGGCAAGCTGCGTTTCAACGAGCTGACGGGCCGCATAGACATTCGTGCCTTCACGGAAGATCAGCGTAATCAACGACAGGCCGAAGGTGCTGGTGGAGCGGCTGTCCGTCACGCCGGGAACACTGGCCAGCGTCCGCTCGAGCGGGATCGTGACCTGCTGTTCCATTTCCTCGGCGGCCAGACCCTCCTGCTGCGTCGTGATCGAGACACTGACCGCACCCAGATCCGGATAGGCCTCGACAGGAAGGATTTTCCAGGACAGCCCGCCCAGAAGCGCCAGGATCAGGGCGGAAAAGAAAACGATGTTCCGGTGCCCGAAGCACCAGGAAATGAAACGCTCGATCATCACGTCAGGGCCGCCGGATCAGTCATCATTCAGGAGAATGGCACCACTGGTCACCACGCGTTCACCGGCGGAGAGTCCTTCAAGCACCCGGACGTTGTCACCTTCATCGTAGCTGATGATCACATCACGACGGCGGAAGGTATGCGGAGCCGTCTCCACGAAGACGGAGACGCGGTCATTGTTCATGAGCAGGGCGGTTTTGGGGACGATGACATCCGCGTCCTGCGGCACGTCGAGCGTCGCATTCAGGAACATGCCCGGTCGCAGCGCACCGTCCGTGTTCGGGCAGGCAAGATAGGCATTGACCCGTCGCGTGTCGGGATGCAGCCCCGGATCAAAGCTGACGACCCGCCCCTCACAGCTCCGGCCCGGAAAGTCGTTGAAACTGACCTTCAGGACATTGGCGCCGTTCAGGCGTGCCAGTTCGTCCTGCGGAATGGCTGCGGCGATCCAGACTTCCGACAGGTCCAGAACGGTCATCTGGATGGCGGTGGAATCGGTAATGTTCTCACCCACAGCCATGGTCGTCATGGACACGACACCATCCACCGGAGAGACAAGCGGGGCCTGTCCCTGCGCCGAATAGCCCGGACGTGCGCCCAGAACCTGAAGTCTGCGCTGCGTCCGCTCGGCTTCCGCCTGAGCCTGCGCCAGATCGTTGCGCGCGGATTCAAGATCCTTGACGGCATTGCCGCCAATCGCCTGCACGCCCTGCGCACGGGCATAGGCCCGACGGGCGAAATCAAGAGTGGCGCGGGCCCGGGTGTCATCCGCCCAGGCCTGATCCAGATCGCCTGCGGCGATCGTGGCCAGAACCTGTCCGCGATGCACACGCTCACCCAGATGGACATTCACGCCCGTGATTCGTCCGGTCGCAGGGGCAAGGATGTTCACCTGACGGTCCGGCTCGGTCATGACCTGCGCCGGCAGAACCAGTCCATGCGTCCGGGAGACGCTTGCAACCGCCTGGACGCTCAGCCGTTTTTCAAGAGGACTGTCCTGTCTCACGACCAGATTGCCGTTTGACTGGCTCACCATAGGTGGCGCAACCGCAATACCGGCGGAATGTGGCGTATGGAGCCGCATGATGACAACGACAAGAATGGCCAGGCATAGCAGGCCTATGGCCAGCGCGCCGACGCGTGAAACGCGCATTCTGATAGACAACCCCGTAATTCTGTCAGGACAGACGCCCCGTTTCGTCCGAAACGTCTGGAGAATGACATGTCGGCCATCACTCGGACGTTTTCATGGCAGACGGTCTTACCATGCTCATGGCAGGACGCCAGATGTCACATACGGAAACGAAGGGACTTTTGCACTTCCCGAATGATCGCATTGCAAAAGTTTCATGAGATTGCCACAAAAACGCAAAAAAGCGGCCCTTCCGGAGAAGAGCCGCTTTTCTGATGTCCGGGTCCTGATCGGGAGATCAGAAGCGGTATTCGATACCTGCGCCGACGACGGTCGGGTCGAGGGAGTCGTGCGCCGTGATCTTCGTGGTTTCGGCACTGTCCTGGGCCCAGGCATGGACACGCATGAACATCTGCTTCACGTCGAAGTTGAAGAACCAGTTTCCGACGACCTGATAGTCGAAACCGACATTGACGGACGGGCCACCGGTCACACCGACATTGAGCTTCTGCGTGAGCGGGCCACCGGCCGGAGACACGTTGTGGAACCATGCCAGCGTCGCGCCGACACCCACATACGGGTTGAAGCGCTTGTGCGGGCGGAAATGCCAGGCGAACGTGACCGTCGGCGGCAGGACCCAGGCGCTGCCGACATCGACCTTGCCCAGCCCCGGAACGCCTTCAGCGGCGATCTCGTGACGGGTGCTGGCGGCGATCAGGTCAACCGACAGGTTGTCCGTGAAGAAATATTCGAACGTCAGTTCCGGCGTGACCTGACGCGTCGTCTTCACGCGGCCACCGAGATGGGCGCCGTTCAGGGACAGGCTGCTGTCACGGTCTTCCGGCAGGACGCCGAGAGCAGACAGACGGACGATGAAGTCGCCCTTGCCGAGTCCGATGCGCGTGTTGGCGCAGGTCTGGAACAGGCCGCAGCGGCCGGAAGCCGGCGCATGGATGTTCACGGAAGGCACCGGAGCAGCCGTCATGGGAGTGCTGACCATGACCTGAGGAGCAGCGGCAGGAGCGGCCGCCGGAGCCGTCTGGGCAAACGCCGGAGTTGCAACAACACCGACTGCGGCAGCCAGCGCAGAAGCGTTAAATTTCATCTGGAAGTTCCATCAACATTCGTTGAGCCTCACAAAGCACTCCTCCCCACCCATCACCTTGACCTGAATCAAGTCTGGTAAATTATGTGGTAGTGTGGCTGAAAGTCTTCAGGCCGAGGTCAGCGCAACGGAAACGGGGTTCATCATGTCAGCGTCACATAGTCCGGAGGATGTCCATGATCGATGCGCCCATTGCGTGGGCCGTCGTCTGAGTATCTGCAACAGCATTGACGACTGCGATCTGGCCGTTCTTGCCAACGAGTCTTCCCGCATGACAGTCGCTGATGGCCGGTCCTTTATAGAAGAGGGTGCGCCGGCCCATGATTTCTTTGTCGTGACGGGTGGAAGGGTCAAGCTCTTCACCCTGCTTCCGGATGGCCGGCGCCAGATTACCGGCTTTGCGGAAGGCGGAGACTTCCTTGGACTTGCGGCGTCCACCAGCTACGCTTTTGGCGCCGAAGCCCTGGGCAGCGCCACGCTGTGCCGCTTTCCGCATGCCGGCATGCAGCGCCTGACCGAACGCTTCCCCAGCCTTGAACACCGTCTGCGCGAGGAGGCCTCCCGCGAGCTGGCCCTGATGCAGGCCCGCATGACGCTTCTGGGACGCAAAACCGCCCGTGAGCGGGTGGCCACTTTCCTGATCGAACGCTGCACCCATCTGGACCGGCCCGACCCTTCCCGTCCGGTCGAACTCGACCTTCCGATGCCGCGCACCGACATTGCGGATTATCTCGGACTCACTATTGAAACAGTCAGCCGGATCCTCAGCGCGTTCAAAAAAGAGAAACTTATCAGTATCAGAAGCATTACCCATATCACGTTACTGATGCCCGAACGGATATCGACGATCGCCGAAGGCATGGAATAGCCCGCTGTTCGCAGGGGCCACATTCCCGCCATCAGGGCGTGCTCTGATTTACTGATCCGTTTACAGGAGATTTTATGAACTTCACCCTTTTTTCCCGCTCGATGCTTGCTGCCGGACTGATTGCTGGAGCGGTTTCCCTTGCACCGCAGGCTCACGCCGCTGACACCACGGCTGCAAGCAACTGCCAGCAGAACAGCCAGAATGATGTCATCGGACGTCTGGCCCAGCGGGAAGACTGCCTGAACAGCCGGGTCCAGAACTACCAGAAGCAGTCCCAGGAAGCGCAGGCCGCCCGTGAAAAGCGTCTGCAGGACCTGAAGGACAAGTATGCGAACGCTGTGGCCAACCAGAAGGCCCGTCTGCAGAACCAGATCAACAACGAGCAGTCCAAGCTGACCAATATGCGTGATCAGCAGACCCAGCGTCTGCAGCAGCTGCGGAATGCGTCCCAGCAGCAGCGTGACCGCGTTAACAATCTCGGGAACAAGACCCGTGGTGACGTTAACAACTTCCTGAACGGCGGTCTCTGATCCGCTCGTTCCGGCCCCTCTTTATAAGGGGGCCGGAGTTTCGGGAGTTCAGAGACTCCTGAAGGCCTGAAGGGCGCGATCCCGCCCTTCCTTGAGGTCAACGATCGGGCGGGGATAGGATTTCCCGAGCCTGACACCCGCCTTTTCCAGTTCTTCGTCCTTTGCCGCCCAGGGTTCGAACAGGGCCTTGCCGGATACACGCCGCAGTTCCGGCACCCACTGACGGATATAGTCGCCGTCCGGATCAAACTTCTCGGCCTGTCGCGTAGGATTGAAAATCCGGAAGAACGGCGTGGCCTCGATGCCTGTGCCAGCCACCCATTGCCAGTTCATGGCGTTATTGGCGAAATCCGCATCCACCAGCGTGTCGCGAAACCAGGCATCCCCTTCTTTCCAGTCGATCAGCAGATGCTTTGTCAGGAACGAGCCTACGATCATGCGCGCCCTGTTATGCATCCAGCCGGTCTGCCAGAGCTGACGCATTCCGGCATCCACGATCGGCACCCCCGTCTGCCCGCGCTGCCAGGCCTTCAGATCGGCAGCACTCTTCCGCCAGTGCATTCCGGAAAACTTGAAGTTGAGATTTTCAAACGGCAGTTTCGGCAGATGATACAGCGTATAGCGGGCAAATTCCCGCCAGCCGAGTTCCGACAGGAAGATCCGCGGCCCTTCCGTATGTGCGCCATGTTTCTGAAGCGCCGCCCAGACCTGTCGCGGTGAGACTGCTCCGGAGGCCAGATAGGGCGACAGGCGGGACGTCCCTTCTTCGGCTACCCGGTCCCGACCCCTCGGATAGTCCGCGACGGCATCCTTGAGGAAATCCTGAAGATGCTCCTGCCCCTCGGCCTCGCCCGGCTCCCATGTTTTGCGGAAACCTTCCGCCCAGTCCGGCGCATGCGGGCAGAGGTCTTCCTCGTTCAGGCGCGCATCCGACATCATGGATTTTGGAATGGCATGGAAGGATAGTTTGTGCGGCGCGTCGAGCGGTTCCGGAACGGCCTGGGTCTGGAGCGCTTTCCAAAATGAGCCGCAGACCTTGTAAAAGCTTCCCTGCTTCGTCTGCACGGTCTCCGGATCGACCAGAACCGTGCCCCAGTGCGCCTTCACCTCACAGCCCTGCTGCTCCAGCGCTTGCCGGATCCGGTCATCCTGTGCCCGCTCGCGTTCATGGAGGCGATGATGCCAGTGGACCGAGGCCGCATCCGTCTGTTTCGCAAGCTGGGGAACCAGCTTTTCCGCCGATCCTGAAAGCGTCAGCAGGGTGCCGCCATGTTTTTCAAGCTGCCCCCGCAGCTCTGCCAGCGCACCGTGAAGCCACCAGCGGACGGCTGCCCCGAGTGGATGGAGCGCCGGGGTGACGTCATCAATAACATAAAGACAGATCAGGGGCCGGCCGGAGGCGGCTGCCTCATGCAGGGCAGGATGGTCTGCCATGCGCAGATCGTCCCGAAACCAGACGATGGCAGGGCGGTTGTGGGAGCTGGACATGGATCCTCACGGCAAGGGAAAGATATGTTACAACGCGCATAAGAGCGCGGTTCGTTCAGATTGGCGCCCGTCAGGATAATATTTAAGTCTTTTTTGGGGTTGACAGGGCGATTACCTGAAAGAAAACTTCCTTTTCCTGCCGTGAACCATTGTCGTCAGGTGTCGTTTACAAGGCAAAACGCTCTCTAGAGGATTTTTACCTATGTCCACCAAATCCATTGCACGCATCGCCCTGTCCCTGGCTCTGCTGTCCGGCGCTGGCGTCACGCTCTCGGCCTGCAACACCGTGCGCGGCGCCGGTCAGGATGTCAGCTCCGTCGGACATAACGTCTCCCGTGGCGCCAATGCTTCGCAGGACGCCATCCAGCGCAATACGAACGCCTCTCCGAACTGAGATCCGCCCAGCTCATCAGGATTTTCAGAGCCGCCGGTCCCCCGACCGGCGGCTTTTTTATGTGTGAAAATCTCCACCAGTCTGCGCTTCAGGGACAGACCTCCCCTTCCGGTGAACGGGAGTACGCGGATTTTTGCTTGTCTTTCGCCCACAGACAGTTTCATAGTTTCCTTTGAACAAAGACGTTCTCAGGGCGGGGTGAAATTCCCCACCGGCGGTATTGGCGGATTTCTCCGCCTCAGCCCGCGAGCGCTTTCCGGATTTCGGTCCGGAAGGGACAAGCAGATCCGGTGAGACTCCGGAGCCGACGGTTAGAGTCCGGATGGAAGAGAACGCAGCACTTGTCCGGTGACGGACAGGTTCGGGTACTTGTTACCCGGCCTGTATTCCGTATCGGCTGAGGGCGGCGTGCGCCTTGCGGGCGTCCCGACTGTAACGGGACCAGAAGACGCAACTTGACTGACCAGACTACCCTTTCCGACACAGTTTCGCTGACCGCGATCCGCCATGGCTTTCATTCGGCCATCGCGCAGGCTGTCGAGACTTTCGGCGCTACAGCCCCCAACCCGTCTGTCGGCTGTGCACTGCTGGATGCGGACGGCCGTATCCTCACGGTCGGCGTCCATCCGCGCGTTGGACAGCCCCATGCCGAAGCCATGGCTCTGGCGCAGGCCCGGGCGGCAGGTGTGCTGGATCAGGCGCGCGTGGCCCTCGTGACGCTGGAGCCGTGCAACCATACCGGGCGCACGCCGCCCTGCAGCGAGGCTCTGCGCAACAGCCCGGTTCGTGAAGTCTGGATCGGTGCAGCTGATCCGAACCCGCAGGCCGCTGGTGGCGCTACGCGACTGCGCGAAATGCCGGGTGGAAAGCGCGTGGTCATGCTGGCCGACCGACCGGACATGGTCGATCTGGCACGGGACTGCCGGGCCCTTCTGGCCCCTTTCGCAAGCCGCATGGTGCGCCACCGCCCCTGGATCAGTGTCAAACAGGCGCTGGACGAACACGGCTCCATGGTGCCGCCGCCGGGACAAAAAACCTTCACATCCCCGGACTCACTCACCCTCGCGCATCGCCTGCGCCGGGCGACGGATGCGATCATCACCGGCGTTGGCACCGTTCTGGCGGACCGTCCGCGCTTCACGGTCCGGCATGTTCCGGATCATGAGGGCCGTTCGCCGCGCCTGCTCGTTGTCTGCGACCGGCACGGCCGCCTTCCGGCAGACTGGGTTTCCGAAATGACGGAGGCCGGGTTCGAGGTTCTCACCAGTTCCGATCTGCTCTCCGTCCCTGCCATGCTGGCGGAGCGGGGCGTGAACTGGGCGATGATCGAGGCCGGTCCCGCCCTGCTGGCATCCGTAGCCAAAGCCGGGCTGTGGGACGACTGGCTCACCATTCACAAAACCCCGGGCCACAACATTGCGGGCGCTGACCGCATCGACCTGAAATCGCGGGACGAGAGCCCGCTGCGACTGCTGAGGGAAAACGCATGTTCTCTGGAATCATAGAGCGTCTGGGAACCGTCCGCTCCGCTTCTGTCCGTGACAAAGCGATGGACCTGACCGTGGAGACCGGCTTTCCTGATCTGGAACTCGGCGAGAGCGTGGCAGTCAACGGCGTGTGTCTGACAGTCGAGACCTTCGATGCGGCAGGCGTGGCGACGTTCCATCTCAGCGGCGAGACTCTGTCCCGCACTCCGCTGGACCAACTCAAAGCCGGATCACGCGTCAATCTGGAACGCGCCGTCGCCGCCAGCACGCGCCTTTCGGGCCATATCGTGCAGGGCCATGTGGATGGCGTGGCGACCCTCGCGAGCGTCGAAAAAGCAGGCGATTCCTACGCCCTGCGCGTGTTCGTTCCGCAGGCCCTGCGCCAGTATGTCGTGGAAAAAGGCTCCATCACCTTCGACGGCATCAGCCTGACGGTGAACGAACTGCATGATGACATCACCCGCGGCAATCAGGCCGGTTTTGAAGTCGGCCTGACGATCATCCCGCACACCTGGGAACACACCAACCTCTCCACGCTGTCGGTTGGGGACCGGATGGATGTGGAAGTCGATGTGCTCTCCAAATATGTCGAGAACCTGCTGCGGTTCTCGCCCAGTCTTGCAAAGGCCGCATCATGAAGCCGTCCCTGAAAGCGGCCATCGAGGCCATCCGCGCTGGCGGCATGGTCGTCATGGTCGATGACGAGAACCGTGAGAACGAAGGCGATCTGGTCATGGCGGCGCAGTTCGCCACGCCGGAAGCCATCAACTTCATGGTCCGCGAGGCACGCGGGCTGGTCTGCCTGCCGCTGGAAGCCGAACAGGTGGACCGTCTTGGCCTGCCGCCCATGGTCACGCGCAACCGCGATCCGCGCGGCACGGCCTTTACCGTCTCGATCGAAGCGGCAACAGGCGTGACGACCGGCATTTCCGCCGCCGACCGCGCCCGCACGATCGTTGTCGCTGCCAATCCCGGCGCAACGCCGGACGACGTCGTCTCACCCGGCCACATCTTCCCGCTCCGCGCCCATCCGGAAGGCGTTCTGGGCCGCAACGGCCATACCGAAGGCTCCATTGACATCGCGCGTCTGGCCGGACTGGAACCCGCAGGCGTGATCTGCGAGATCATGGCCGATGACGGCAGCATGATGCGCCTGCCGGAACTGCGGAAATATGCCGCTAAACACAACATGCCCGTGGTCAGCATTGCAGACCTTCAGGACTGGTGCCGCGAGCATGGCCGTGGCCCTGTCGCAGGCCATGACCTGATCTGTACGCCCGTTCCGGCCGCAGGCGAAATGGTAGCTGAATCCGCCCTGCCGAGCATCTTCGGCGGCCATGATCTGCGGATCCATGCCTTCCGCGCCGTCGATGGCGTGGAGCATGTCGCGCTGGTGAAGGGCGATCCATCCAAAGGCGTACCTCTGGTGCGGCTGCATTCGGAATGCGTGACGGGCGATGCACTCGGCTCCCTGCGCTGCGACTGCGGCGCGCAGCTCCGCGAGGCGCTGGAGCGGATTTCGGCGTCGGAATCCGGCGTGCTGGTCTATCTGCGGGGGCATGAAGGACGTGGAATTGGACTAGCCAACAAGATCCGCGCCTATGAGCTTCAGGATCATGGCATGGACACGGTGGAGGCCAATGAGGCTCTCGGCCTGCCCGCCGATGCCCGCGAATGGGATGCGGCGGCCGATCTTCTGCGCCATCTGGGCGTGAGCTCTCTTCGCCTTCTGACGAACAATCCGGACAAGGAATTCAACCTGGTCCGCTTCGGCTTTGACGTAAAATCCAGCGAGCGGCTGGAAATCGAGGCCAATCCTTTCAACCGCGCCTATCTTGCGACCAAACGCACAAGGATGGGCCATTTCCTTCAGGAACAGCCGGCATGAGCAAGCACATCCCCGTAGCCCCCGACCTGCGTCTCTCGCCCGCGCCGAAAATGGCTATCGTGGTCAGCCGCTTCAACACGAACATCACGGGCGGCCTGAAGAACGGTTCGCTCGAATGGCTGGAAGAACGCGGCATCACGGATGTTGACGTTTATGACGCGCCTGGCGCTTTCGAGCTCCCGCTTCTGGCCCAGCGTCTGGCAAAGTCCGGCAAGTATGAAGGCGTGATCTGCCTCGGCTGCGTCATCAAGGGCGACACCGCGCATTTCGAGTTCATCTCACTCGGCGCGACCATCGGTATCATGCAGGCCCAGCTTGCGACCGAAGTGCCCATCGCCTTCGGAATCCTCACGACCTACACCGAACAGCAGGCCGTGGACCGCTCCCGCAAGGACGCCGAGAACAAGGGCCGTGAAGCGGCAGCCGCCTGCGTCGAAAGCGTGGCTTTCCTGCGCAACGTTCCCGGCCAGCCCTGATCAGCCCGGCGGCAGACCCGGCCCCTGCGCTGTCAGAAATGTCGGTAGAGAAGTTCCGGCCTCTCTGACGCCTCGGTGACGGCCTGTTCCACCCGGTCATGGTAGGGAGAGAGACTGCACACGGGATCGGTATTCGCTGCATTTCCCGTCAGCGCCATTGCCTGACAGCGGCACCCGCCCCAGTCACGCTCCTTGCGCTCGCAGGAGCGGCAGGGCTCCGGCATCCAGTCCGTGCCGCGGAACATGTTGAACAGCGGCGAGATGTTCCAGATTTCGGACAGGGTCACATCCTGCACATTCGGGAATGCGACATCCGGAATGATTTCGGCGGCATGGCACGGCAGGACCCGGCCCGAAGGCGTGACATTCACGAAACGCTGGCCCCATCCCCCCATGCAGGGTTTGGGCCGGTCTGCATGATAGTCCGGCGTCACGTAATCAACGGACAGACCACCTTTCGCGCGCTCCGCTTCCACGGCGCGTGTGGATTCTTCCAGCTGGTCCCGGCTGGGCAGAAGTGCATCGCGGTTTTTCAGCCCCCAGCCATAGTACTGGGTATGTGCGATCTCCACCCGTCCCGCTCCGAGTTCCCGCGCCAGGGCGAACATCTCGGGGATGCGGGCGACATTTTCCCTGTGCACCACAAAATTGAGCGTCATCGGGATACCGGACGCCCGGATGAGCCGCGCCGCAGCGATCTTGCGGGCCTGCGCGCCCTTGAGGCCGCCAATACGCTCGGCCCCCGCTTCCGTCACGTCCTGAAAGGACAGCTGGATGTGATCCAGCCCCGCCTTGTCCAGGGCTTCCAGCTTCGCTTCGTCCAGCAGAACACCGGAAGTGATCAGGTTTGAATACAGGTTGAGACGCCGCGCAACGGAAACCAGATCGACCAGATCAGGCCGGACCATGGGTTCGCCGCCGGAGAAATGAACCTGCAGAACACCGAGTTCGGCAGCCTGCTCCAAGACAGACGTCCAGGTGGCTGTGTCGAGTTCTGCCGCCTTGCGTTCGAGTTCAAGCGGATTGGAGCAGTAAGGGCAGGAAAGCGGGCATCGATGCGTCAGTTCAGCCAGAAGGCTCATCGGCGGCGAAGGGAGTGTCATGTGTGCAGGACGTTCTTTTCTGTCAGTTCAGAAAGAAGCGCGAGGACATCCTTCGCAATGACCTCACGCGGGGCGGAAAACTCGATTGCAAGCTGCTGGATGATCTCGCCGACGCTGCGTTTTCCATCCAGCAGCCGCAGAATATGCGGCGCGGCGCCCTCAATCACAAATGCTTTTTCAGGCGCCTGCACAATCCACAGGTCCCGCACGCGATCGTGCTGGAGCCGGTGGCCGCGCGCGAAGAAGAGAACCGTCTCCTCCGTTACGATACGGGGGGTCTCCGTCATGGAACAAAGGCACCCGGCGGGATGTGGCCTTCCACATAGGCGTAGTCGAGCGCATCCAGCATCGTCCACAGGACGGAGCACTTGAACTCAAGCGCACCGAGGACTTCTTTCTGCTGCTCGGGCGTACGGGCGTTTTCGCGGACATAGGCCAGCGCGAAATCGGAATCCCGCGGGGCCTGCGTCAGGCGCGGCGTAAAATAGGCCAGCGTTTTTTCCGACACGAAATCATAGTGCCGCAGCATCCCCGAGACGCGCTCGCTGATGATCGTGGGCGAGAACAGTTCCGTCAGCGACGACGCAATAGCCGCCAGGATCGACTGGTCCCGCACGAAGTTCACATAGGCATCGACCGAGAAGCGCGTGGCCGGAAGCAGGCCTTCGAGGCTTTCCACATAGTCCCGGTCCAGCCCCAGACCATCCGTCAGCATCAGCCAGCGCGCAACACCGCCCGTTCCGGGCTCCGTGCCGTCATGGTCCTCGATCCGGCGACGCCATTCGCGGCGCAGTTCGGCCGTCGGCAGACGTGCGAGAAGCGTCGCATCCTTCGCCGGGATGCGGGCCTGATAATAATAGCGGTTCAGCGCCCAAGCCTGAACCTGAGCCTTGTCGAGCTTGCCGTCATGCAGCTTGCGATGGAACGGATGCCGGTTGTGATACCGCTCGGCACCGATCTGGCGAAGCTTTGCTTCAAGCTGGTCAGGAGTGAGGAGCGTCATGGTGTGTCCAGTCTGAAAGTCATGCCGTCTTCCGCCACCGTCCATCCGGCGCGTTCGACGTCTTTGCGTTCGGGGCTGTCTTCGAACAGAATTGGATTGGAGTTGTTGATATGAATCAACACCTTGCGAGGTTTTTCGCATGTCGTGAAACATTCGACCGGTCCACCGGCATCATTCACGGACACATGCCCCATCCGCTGTCCGCTCTTCGGGCTCAACCCGGCGCGGATCATTTCGTCGTCCCGCCACAGTGTGCCGTCGAAGAAGACCAAGTCTGCCGCGGCCACCCGTTCCACGATTTCTGGCGTGATCTGCGCACAGCCGGGAATGAAGAGCAGCGTCTTTTTTCCGTCCGTAATGGACAGGCCCAGCGTCTCGTCCGGCCGTGAGCCTGCGGCTTCCGCGTAAAGCGGTGCCTTGCCCGGCACGGCAAAGGCCGTGAGCAGAAGGCCGGATGGAATCCCGTCCTTGTTCATCAGGGACGTGGCTTCGTCGAGAATGAGCGGAACGCGCGGGACAATTTCCGGATCGAGCGCGCCGAAAATCGGGTTGTCCGCAAGCTGCTGAAGGGTCGAGTCGCTCCCCATCAGCATGAAAGGTTCACGCTCCCGCAGAGTCAGAAGACCCGTTACGGCATCAATCTCGCCGCAGGTCAGGACAACGCCCTGAATGGGAGTACCCCGCAGACTGCCCTGATGGTGCAGGACCGGTGTACTGATGATCTGCTGCCGCAAATCGGGCGAGGCGTTGAGAATGAACCAGCGCTTTCCGTCGGCGCTGACGGCAATGGAGGCCTGGGTCCGGGCTTTTGCGCCCTGTCGCGTGCGGGCGGCCACACAGCCGGGTGCTGCGGAGTTCCACTGCGGAAACCCGCCCCCTGCCGCCGCGCCGAGCACGATGACATCAATCATTTTTTCACAAACCGTCTGACTGGGGCGCCCTGCGACGCCCATGAACGAAAACGGCCGCTCCATGGGGGAGCGGCCGTGCCATATTCCTCAAGGACTGTACCTCAGGGAAGAGGTTTATTTCTTCTCGCCGCAGACATACGAGTTGATTTCTGCGCCCAGCGGGATTTCGGTAACTTTCGGTGTGTTCCAGGCCATGATGATTTTCCTTTGTCTGCGATAACCGGCAGATGCGTCAGACTACGCATCCATCGGTGCTCCTCATGATTTAGTGACCGGATGCCACTGGAGTTCAAGGGGGTTTTTGGGCAGAACACGCAACTGTGTCCTTTCGCGGATCGTTCCGATCCGTGCGTTCCGTCTTTCGCTTCAGGCAGAAACCATGTCCGGCCGTCCCACTGCGTCTTCCGCCGACCCTGCCTGTAGCGACAGTGCCTCTCCATCCGACCGACCAGGGGACAGACTGGCTCCGGACGGCGATTTTCTGGACCCGACGCTCGATCGCAACCTGCTGCGCGAGCATCTGAACATCAGGGACATCTGCGTTCTGATCCTGACGGTTCTGGCGGTCTTCTATTCGCTGTATTTCACAGCCCCCATCCTCCTGCCTTTCGTCTTCGCGCTCGTCCTGAACCTGCTGATGATTGCGCCAATGCGATTCCTCACGCAGCGCCTGCACCTTCCCCGGCATCTGGCCGGACTGATGCTGATCGTCATGATGTTCGGCGTGGTGGGCGGGATTGCCACGACGATTTCCGTTCCGGCGGCCGGCTGGATCACCCGCGCGCCGCAGACCCTTCCCGCATTGCAAAGCAAGCTGGCCGTCCTCAGCGGTCCGATCGACGTCGTCCAGCGCGACTACATGCGTCTGTCTGCCATGTTCAGCGGGCATTCGGGCACCACCCGCAGCACGCGTGGCGTGACAGGGACGATTGGGGGAGAGACGGCTCTCTCGCGCCTCGGCTCTTCCGTCCTGGCCGGAACACGCGAACTGGCAGGCGGCTTCTTCTCGATGCTGCTGATGCTGTTCTTTCTCATGACGGAAGGCGACACGCTCCTGCGCCGCTGCGTCGAGATCATGCCGACCTACGCCAAGAAACGCCGCCTCGTGGAAATAGCGACCCAGATCGAGCAGAACGTCTCGCTCTATCTCGTGACGATCACGATGATGAATCTGGGTGTCGGGCTGGTGAACATGATCCAGTGCTGGGCCACCGGCATGCCCAACCCGCTCCTGTGGGGCGTGCTGGCCTTCCTGCTGAACTATATTCCCATCATCGGACCGCTGACGGGTGTGGTCGTCTATTTCGTGGTCGGGCTGTTCAGTTTCCCATCCCTGCTCTACGCGCTGCTTCCGCCATCGATCTATCTGCTGATCCACGTTCTGGAAGGCGAGACCATCACGCCCATGCTGCTGGCCCGGCGCTTCACGCTCAATCCCGTTTTCGTCATGGGATCGCTGCTGTTCTGGGACTGGATGTGGGGCATTTCGGGCGCGTTCCTGTCCGTGCCGATGCTCGCGGTCTTCAAGATCGTCTGTGACCATATCGAAGTGCTGGCGCCGCTCGGCCATGTGCTGGGTGGCCCGACAAGGCGGACGATCAGCAGTGCCATTGTTGCGCAGTTACAGTCCGAGCCGTGAGGACCGGGGCGTTGCCCCGCGCCCCACAAAGGGGCTCGCCCCTTTGATCCCGTTTTTTAATTCATGGGTTCAAAGGGACTGCGTCCCTTTGCGGGTTTCAGGGCAGCGCCCTGAATTCAGCCCGAATATCTGGCCAGAACGGCCTCTTTCACGCTAGACGCTTCGGCAGAACACTTCCCATCCGGCTCATAATGCAAGGAGACCCCATGACCCAACTGCCCCGCCGCGGCGTCTGTCTGGTGATCTCGGCCCCGTCTGGTGCGGGCAAGTCCACCATTGCCAACGCTCTGCGCGCTTCGGAGCCTACGCTGCGCCATTCCGTCTCGGTTACGACGCGCGGGCCGCGTCCCGGGGAAGTCGAGGGCGTGCATTACCATTTCCGGGATATTGCGGAATTCCGCCGCATGGCTGCGGATGGCGAGCTTCTGGAATGGGCGGAGGTTTTTGGCCGGGGTTACGGCACGCCACGCGCACCGGTCGAGGAAGCGCTGGATGCCGGGCATGACATGGTGTTCGACATTGACTGGCAGGGACACCGCCTGCTGCGTGCGGCTCTGCCTGATGATGTGGTGAGCCTGTTCGTCCTGCCGCCGTCTCTGGAAGAGCTGGAACGCCGGCTGAACAAGCGGGCCTCAGACCATCCGGAAGAAATTGCCAAGCGTATGAAGGCGGCGCTGGATGAAATTTCCCACTGGGCCGAATTCGATCACACGATCATCAACTCGGACCTCGATACCGCCATTTCGCAGGCCCGCTCCGTGCTCATGGCCGCGCGGCTTGCCACGCGGCGTCAGCGCAACCTGCTGGACATGGTGGCCAGCTTCAGTCGCTGACCTCACTCTCGGCCGCCGGAGGCGCCGCTTCCGGCTGGACTGTCTGCATTGCGGCGGCAAAGGCCGTGGCGGTAGTCATCGAATCCGCCATGGTGGTCGGCATCAGGATAGTGGTGCCGCGGTTCTTGTTCATTTCGAAGATGCGGTTGATCTGCAGGATCTGAAGCGCGATCGGTGAAGCCTCGTAGGTCTTCGCCGCCAGCGCCAGCTCATGCGCCACTTCCCGCTCCGCCGAAGCCAGCGTGACGCGGGCCGCGCGCTCGCGTTCGGCCTGGGCCTGACGGCTCATGGCGTCCTGAAGACTGTCGGGAAGCTGCACGTCGCGGATTTCAACGGCCTGAACCATCACACCCCATTCGCGCGTCTTGATCTCGATAAGGTCCCGCAATTCCCCGTCGATGCGACGGCGGTCTTCCAGCAGCGTGGCGAGATCCGAACTGCTCACCACCTCGCGCAGGGTGGTCAGTGCGACCATCGACACCGAACCTTCATAATTGTCGAGTTCCGTGATCGCCCGCAGCGGGTCATGCACCATCCAGAACACGACCGCATCCACATCTACCGGCGTCGTATCGCGCGTTAAGGTCTGTCGCGTATGGACCGGCACGGTGCGGATGCGCTGGTCCACGACGGCGTCGATCTGATCGAGGAACGGCACGATCATGAACAGGCCCGGGCCGCGCAGACCCTGAATTTTCCCCGCCCGCAGGACCAGAACGCGCTGCCAGGAATTGCACATCCGCAGGGACATCAGCACCAGCAGCGCCAGAATGACTCCACCGACAACCCATCCGGGGGCCTCGGTCAGGGCCGTCAGACCGGCAGCGGCCAGCATGATCGCGCCCGCGATGGACGCCGCGACCGTATTGACGGGCAGGCGCGACCGTATTGACGGGCAGGCGCGACCGGTTTCCTGCAGTGCGAAGCGGCGAAAGGGACGGGAAAACAGGAAATTCCGGCATGGACATCAGCCTTTCGAAACGCCGTCTTTCGGCATCAGGGGTTGGGCAGGGAAAGAAGATCGCGCATGGCCTGAAGAACCGCTTCGGGCTCCAGACCCAGCGCCTGGCACCGGGCGATCGTGGATGCAGCCAGATCCCGGATGTCCGCCGCCCGGCGCTCTTCATCCGGTGGCGGTGGCCTGTCACTGACGAAGCTGCCACGCGCCCGGAAGGTCTGGATGGCCTCCAGTCGTTCCAGTTCGGCATAGGCCCGCTGCACGGTGTTGAGATCCACCCGCAGATGGACCGCCAGGGCACGCATGGTCGGCAGACGGTCCCCTGGACCAAGGAGACCCGAGCCGATGGCCGCCAGCACACGTTCCCGGAGCTGGACCCGAAGCGGCAGGCCGCTCGTATCCGACAGGGGCGTGGGAAACAGCAATGTTTCTATGTTGGCAGACATGCATACAAGATTGAGCAACGGCGCTTCCGGACGTCAAGAAAATTCGCATCCGGCCCTCACCGAGGCTGGAAATTCCTTTGGGGAACTTGGGAAGACTCCGGCTTCGTGATATGGCCTGCCATTCTCTCAGTGGCTGCGGACGGCAAGGGAAAGACACTTCATGACAGCGCCCCAGAACGGGACCGGAAACGGCCTCCAGACCGGAGCGGACCTCGCTGTCCGCAGTGACTCACCCCTGATCCTGGCGCTCCCGAAAGGGCGTATCCTCAAGGCGCTGGCCCCCGTCCTGACGCGGACCGGCATCGAACCCGACCCGGACTGCCTGACAGAAAGCAGCCGCCGCCTGCGCTTTGGCACCTCCGATCCGAATCTGGATGTGGTCCGGGTGCGCTCCTTCGATGTCGCGACCTTCGTGGCCTATGGCGGCGCCGATATTGGGGTCTGCGGTGCAGATGTGCTGATGGAGTTCGATTATCCGGATATCTATGCGCCGCTCGATCTCGGTATCGGTGGCTGCCGCATTTCCGTTGCACGTCCCAAGACCATGGTCGAAGATCCTGCAACCGGTCAGTCCCGACTGCGCGTCGCCACGAAATACCCGACCATTGCCCGCCGCCATTTTGCGTCCCGCGCCATCAACGCCGAGATCGTGCATCTGAATGGCGCGATGGAACTGGCGCCGACACTAAATCTGGCAAGCGTGATCGTCGATCTGGTCGATACCGGCTCCACGCTGCGTGCCAACGGCCTGATGGAAACCGAGACCATCGCCCATGTCACGAGCCGCCTGATCGTCAACCGCGTTGCGCTCAAGACCCGCCCTGAAGAAATCAGTGCCCTGATCGAACGCTTCCGCGCCGCTCTGAACACGGAGGAAGCCGCCTGATGAAACGCCTCGATACATCCGCTGTCGGTTTCTCCGAAGAGTTCGCAACACTGCTCGCTGCGCGCGGCAGTGACGAACGCAGCGTGGCCGAGCCGGTCCGCGCGATCCTCGCTGACGTCCGCAACCGCGGCGATGAAGCTCTGTGCGATTACACCGCCCGCTTTGATCGCCTGACGTTGCCGCCTGAAAAGCTGCGGATCAGCGCCGAAGAAATCGCGTCCGAAGCCGCACGCGTCCCTGCTGACCTGATGGATGCCCTCCGCACCGCTGCACGCCGGATCGAAACGTTCCACGCTGCCCAGATGCCGAAGGATCTGGATTTCACGGATGAAGACGGCATCCGCCTCGGCATGCGCTGGACCCCGCTGGATGCGGTCGGGCTGTATGTTCCGGGCGGCAAGGCGGCCTATCCGTCTTCCGTCCTGATGAACGCCCTGCCCGCTCGTGTGGCTGGCGTGAAGCGGCTCGCCATGTGCGTGCCGTCTCCGGACGGCGTGCTGAACCCGCTGGTTCTCGCGGCCGCGCAACTCTGCGGCGTTACGGAGATCTATCGCATTGGTGGCGCGCAGGCTGTGGGCGCCATGGCGTTTGGTACGGACCTTATCGCGCCCGTGGACCGCATCGTCGGTCCCGGCAACGCCTTCGTTGCGGAAGCCAAGCGGCAGGTCTTCGGGCATGTCGGCATCGACAGCATCGCCGGCCCGTCCGAAGTCGTGGTCGTCGCTGATGGCCAGAATGATCCGCGCCTCGTTGCACTGGATCTGCTCGCCCAGGCCGAACATGACGAGCAGGCTCAGGCCATCCTCATCACGACGGATGCCGCCTTTGCCGAGCGTGCTGCCGAAGCCGTCCGCAAGGAGCTGGAAACGCTCCCCCGCACGGCCATTGCCTCCAAAAGCTGGGACGATCACGGCGCAATCATCGTGGTGCGCTCGCTTGAGGAAGCCGCCGAAATCGTCAACGCACTGGCCCCCGAGCATCTGGAAGTCATGCTCGACGCCCCGCGCGAGTTCTCGGCCATGATCCGCCATGCAGGCGCGATCTTCATGGGCCGCTACTGCCCCGAAGCCGTAGGCGATTATGTCGGCGGCCCGAACCACGTCCTGCCGACCAGCCGCACGGCGCGGTTCGCCTCTGGCCTGTCGGTCTTCGACTTTATCAAGCGCACCACCACCATCGAAGCCGACGAAGCTGGTCTGCGCCGGATCGGCCCGGCTGGCGTGGCGCTGGCCAAGGCCGAAGGACTGGACGCCCATGCGCTCAGCCTATCGGTCCGGCTGGAAAAGAACTGATCCAACCTCCAGCCGGGAGGTTCTGACACCTCCCGGAGCATCCCGCTTTAGCGGAGCGAGCCCGTATCCGGGTCCAGAACCAGAGGCGTAGTGTTCGGCGTCTGCGTGAAGTCGAACATCGTATTGATCTGACCCGCGGCCGCATCAAACGAGCCGCCACCAAGCCGCTTTCCACTAAGCCAGTTGTCTTCGATGAAGCGCACCACAGAGGCCTGACTCGTCAGGTCATGACTGACGAAGTTCCGGCGGGCATAGGGCGAGATCACAATGAGCGGGATGCGCGTCCCCGGCCCGCAGCGGCCATTGACCGGCTTGCCTGCCACACCTTTCGGAGCTGATCCTGCGGTTCCGCAGATTCCGGGGCCGTTGAGCTGATCGGCAGTACTGTCGAACGAGCCCCAAAGTGGTTTGTGGAACGCATGATCGTACCAGCCATCTGAGTCATCATAGTCGATGATGATTGCCGTGCTGGCCCATTCCGGCTGGCTCTGGATAAAATTGACGAGCGTCACGATACCGTTCTGCTCATCCAGCGGGTCTGAATTGCCAGGATGGCCGTCCTGATAGGCCGGCAGCTTGATATAGGAGACCGCAGGGAAATTCCCCGCCTTCACGGCCGCATAGAAATCCTTGATATCATACTGATGGTTGGCCGGTTCCCGCGTCGAGGTTCCGGGGATCGTGCTGAAACCGATCGAAGCCGTGGAGTTCGGCCGGGCATGCGTCGGATTGGACGTGCTCGCGAAATACTGGAACCAGGCATGATGCGGAACATAATCCGTACGGGTTCCCACTGTCTCGGAATAGGTACTGCGATTGCACCCCGTGGTGTTGTTCGCGTTGGTGAGCGTCAGATCGAAGCCCCCCATGAAACCACCCCAGGAAATCCCCTTCTCGTTCAGCAGATCTCCGATGTTTCTGGCATTGATCAGCACCTGTGATGGGGTCGAGCAGCGATCGTAAGCCGGATCCTCATCATTGATCAGGGTGTATCCACCCTGCCCGTCATGAATGTAAGCATTGCCGAGCATGTTGCCCGCAATAGGCTGAAGACCATTGGTCTGGCCAGCCACAACCTCAAGCGCACCCGGCGTGGACGGGCCGTATGTATCGCTCCAGTTATTGTCGCTCATCGCGTAATGCTGGGCGTAATTCCAAAGCGCAGTGACCGTGTTGCCATCAAAATACCCCAGAACCTGCCCCTTCGTTCCGAAAGCACCGGAACTTCCTGACATTGCTGATCCGGTATATTTTGGAAACAGATCCATCTTCCCGCCGTCGTAAGCCTGTTGCTCCGGCGTGTAGCTATGGTTCTGATCCGCCGTATTAGCCTGCGTTCGGTCAATGCGGAACGGAAGTGCTGCTCCCGACCCATTCGCCGGGCTGGAATTCGGATTGTTCGTAAGGAGATTGGCGCTCATGAGATTGTTGACAAAAGGCGTATCAGCCAACGCCGTAAAAGCCGGTTCACCGCTCACATTCGCCGCCTTGGGATAGGTCGCGAAATAATGGTCGAACGAACGGTTTTCCTGAAATATCACGACAACATGCTTGATGGGCGTCGCAGTCTGATAGGACGCAGCCGCAGAGGAAGACGCCGCCAGCCCCACGGAGGGAAAAAGAATGGAGCCGGACAGAAGGATGGCCAGGCCGGATTTTGCTCGTTGTACGCGCTTCATGAACACCTTACGGAACCTTTCCTCACTACGATTGAACGGTTTGACAAACATTCTGAACCCCACATCCATCGTTCGTCCGAATGCTTCTGGTTTGTGGAGCATGTCACCCATCATGTCGTTTCCCTGTCTGTCCCGTAACGGTGTCCACTGGGGGAGCCACAGCCGGAGCATCCGTATCTGTCAGCGTGCTGAGAAACGCGATGATCGCCCGGCGCTCGTTTTCGGTTAGAGCCGGTCTCTCTCCGGGCCTGCGATCAAACGGCGCATCTATTGTATCAATATTGGAACGGTATTGTTCCGGAACATCGTCGTAGACGTTGATTTTTCCATCTGGTCTGCGGGAATAGAATTTTTCTGGCTGAAGATCCCGGACGGCATAGAAATCCAGAACAGCTTCAAGCGTGTAAAAAACACCGTTATGGAAAAAGACATGACGCGTCGCGACGTTACGCAGGGTCGGCGTCACGAACATCCCGCAATAGGCCGCAAAGGCCTTCCGGCCATCGGGCTGAGCGTCGCATACCCCGAGATCATCATAGCTGCCGAGGGCATTGCGGCTGATCGCCATGCTGCGTGGCGCACCAAGCGCTTCATACTGGTGATCGGTAAAAAGCGGCGGCAGGCCGTCGCGCGTAATGTGATCGAGATGACAGGCCGCACAGTTACCTTTCTGCGGATCATTGAACAGGAGATAGCCCTCGCGCTCGAGTGGCGTGAACCGGGCTTTCCCTTCCAGCCAGGCATCAAACCTGCTGGAATATTCGTGGAAATGACGGTCTTCCAACTCATAGCGCCCGATTGCAAACAGCGCCTCTTCCCGCAAGAAGGCAGGATCCTTTTCTCCGCGCGTTCCTGCCAGCGCAAGAAGAGCCGCACGGTAGGGTGCCGTGTTCAGCCGCGCAGTGACACGCTCCGGCGTGGAGGCCATCTCGTCAGGATCAAAAAGCGGACCGCCCGCCTGCTGCTGAAACGTATCGGCCCGACCACCCCAGAACAGGCCGCCCTGTGGCACGATATGCGCGGCGGATGACGCCGTATCCGTCGCACTTTTGCTGCCGCGCTGGTTTCCCGTACTCGGCACAGCGATAACGCGCGGAGCCACATCGTCATTTCCCAGATCCGGCCCGATACTGAACGGCGGCATACGTTCCAGATAGGTCAGGGTGGGAATTGCGCGCCGCCCCTGCCGGTGCAGATCCGCACCGCCTTCGAAAACGGACGCATTGCCCGTCGGTCCATAATGGTTCGCCGGATCATGACAGGATGCGCAGGACAGTTTGCCCGAACCCGACAGTGCCTTGTCGTAAAACAGCATGCGTCCGATCTGCGCCATCTGCGACAAAGGAGCCTGTCTGGGACGATGAAAATTCTGGGGACAGGGATTGCGACCATCCGGCGCAGGATCACAGACATCCTGAGACACCAAAGGCGATACAGGCGAGGATTGCGCCTCACAACCTGCGCCGAGCACCGTCATGCCAAGGACCGCACTGACACATTGCATGGTCCGCATCACGCTTGTCACAGGAGAAGCGTCCGTTCTCCACCCCGTACGTGCACCGTTTCCTGAACCCGTCATAACCAAAGGTCGTACCATACTGAAATGCGGGAGCTTCCTTGTTGCCAGTCATGAGCCAGTCCTCACGATCAGTTCCGGCAAAGGAGTAATCGCGGTGTCCAAGACAGGGCTGATAACGGATTCAACAAGGAGGGGGATGTGACAGTTTTATGAACCTCAACCTGCAGTTTTTCGCTTCCTTCTCCTATACCGATAGCGCTGATGCAGCCCGTACGACGCTCGCATACGCCTTTCGGATTTGAAATCGGGAACGGGGAAGCAGAAAGTTTTCACCCACGATCCGGAACTGCTTTAGTGTCCGTCCTGAGAAGGAGAAGTCAGTCATGGCGCAGTTGTCGATCGGTGATCATGTTTCGGACCTGAAGGGCACGCATGACGGCAGGCTGGTCGATATCGACGGCTCCACCGGCTATGTGGAGCAGGCCAATGGCGTGGAAGTCGAATTTCCGCTGAACCAGCTCAAGCCTTACGAGCCACCAAAAATAGCGGAAGAACGCACCCTCTCCGGCCCGTTGCGGGACCGGCTCCTGAATCCGGCACAGAGAGCGCTTCTGGCTTCGGTTCCCGCCTCCCTCCTTGCTGCAATTGCCAAAAGCTATGATGCGGGCAGTGACGGGCCGGGATCTCGGCCACCTTTCGCGGCTCTTCCGGAGTCCAAACGCCTTGAGGCCATCCGGATCTACCTGCCCACGTTGCCGCAGCGGCTTCTGGCGTCACACATGTCTCTGGTCGTGGCCATGCGCGATATTTCCAAACTGTCCTGACAGACGGGCGCGGCACGCTCTTTCGTTGCGTTGACGGCGGCAGGCATCATTCGTACAAGCCCGTTTTCTGAATCCGCGAAGCCCCATCAGGCGCAGCTTTACTCAGCGCCGGAGGCGCCGCTTCATCATGTCCCCAACTTCTGCCCAGGCTTTTGCCGATCTCGCCCTTGCGCCCACCCTCCTCCGCGCGCTGGACGAAGCGGGTTATGTCAAGCCTACGCCCATTCAGGCCCAGTCCATCCCGCTGCTGCTGGAAGGCCGTGACCTGCTCGGTCTGGCCCAGACCGGCACCGGCAAGACGGCCTCTTTCGCGTTGCCCCTGCTGCACCGCCTCGCCGCAACGCCCCGTCCCGCGCCCAAGAACGGCGCGCGCGTTCTGGTTCTGGCACCCACGCGTGAACTGGTCTCCCAGATTGCGGACGGGTTCGAGAGCTTCAGCCGTCACCAGCCGGTGCGCGTCACGACGATTTTCGGCGGCGTCAGTCAGGTGCATCAGGTCAAGGCGCTTGAAGAGGGCGTGGACATCATCGTCGCTGCCCCAGGACGTCTGCTGGACCTGATCGAACAAGGCCTGTGCGATCTGTCGCAGCTTGAAGCGCTGGTGCTGGATGAAGCCGACCAGATGCTGGACATGGGCTTTGCCAAGCCGATCGAGCGCATTGTCGCAACGCTCCCTGAAGACCGGCACACGGTGCTGTTTTCCGCAACTATGCCGAAATCCATCGCAGCCCTCGTCGAGAGCCTTCTGCGTAACCCGGCCAAGGTCGAGATCGCACCGCCGTCGAGCACGGTGGACCGGATCGCGCAGTCGGTCATGTTCCTTAACGCATCCGACAAGAAAGCGGCCCTTCTCGCGCAGCTCCGGACGCCGGGCATCGGTCAGGCCGTCGTCTTCACGCTGCAGAAGAACATCGCCAACGACGTCTGCACCTTCCTGACGGAGTCCGGCATCACGGCCGAGGCCCTGCACGGCAACCGGTCGCAGGGTCAGCGTGAGCGCGCCCTGAACGCCTTCCGCGAAGGTGACGTTCAGGTTCTGGTGGCGACCGATATCGCCGCCCGCGGCATCGACGTCGATACCGTCACGCATGTCATCAACCACGATCTGCCGAGCCTGCCGGAAAGCTATGTGCACCGGATCGGTCGCACGGGCCGTGCGGGTCGCAGCGGTTTCGCCATCACGCTCTGCGACGCCGAACAGCGCGCCTGGCTGCACGCCGTGGAGCGTGAGATCGGCCGGACGCTGGACGTTCACGACAGCCATGAATGGCACTCGGAAGAGGCCCGGAACTCCACCATGCGCCCGCCCGTGCTCGGCGGCGGTCCGGTCAAGCAGGTCAAGCCGCAGAAGGTGCGCGAGCGCCGCGTCTGGACCGAAGAGGAAAAGATGGCTGCCCGGGCCGCGGCGGCTGCCAAAGCGTCCTGAACAGATCCCGTCGTGCTGCCTGAGAGGGCCGCACGACGCGAGAGTGCCAAAAAACCGCAAGAATCCCCCGACAGGGACCGGTCATGCTTGACCTTTGGGCTGACAGTCCGCACATAGCGGGCTGGATTTTCTGGCTCCGCACCGGAGCCACTGCCGCGCGCAGATCATTACCCTGTCCCTGAAGCAAGGATTCACATGTCAAAAGAAGACCTGATCGAGTTTACCGGCACCGTCATGGAACTGCTCCCCAACGCCATGTTCCGCGTCACGCTCGACAACGAGCACACCATCCTGGCCCATACGAGCGGCAAGATGCGCAAGAACCGCATCCGCGTTCTGGCCGGTGACCGCGTGAACGTCGAAATGACGCCGTACGACCTGTCCAAGGGCCGGATCACGTTCCGCTTCAAGTAAGACAGTCCGCCGCATGACCGCCTCCCCGTCTTCCGCAGAAGGGTCATCCGGCCTTCCGGACCGTCCGAAGCTCGTTCTGGCCTCCGCCTCCCCGCGCCGCCTGAGCCTGCTGGAACAGATCGGCATCGTGCCCGACGCCGTCGTCAGCGCCGATATCGACGAAGAACCGCGCCCCGGCGAACTGCCGCGTCCGCTCGCGCAGCGCCTCGCCCGCCAGAAGGCGGAGCATGTGGCCGCGCAGCGCACGGATGCCGCCCTCGTCCTCGGCACGGATACGGTGGTTTCCGTCGGCCGGCGAGTCCTGCCGAAAGCCGAAGACGAAAAGACGGCCCGCGCCTGTCTGAAGCTGCTCTCCGGCCGCCGCCACAAGGTCCTGACGGCCGTGGTCCTGCGCCCGAGCGCGGGATGGCCTGCGGGTACGCCCTGCGAACGGCTGGTGGAAACCTCCGTCATCTTCCATCGCCTGACGGACGCGCAGATCGATGCCCTGATCGCGCAGGGGGACTGGCAGGGCAAGGCGGGCGGCTATGCCATCCAGGGCGCCGCCGCCGCCCATATCCGCCAGATCGGCGGCAGCTATTCCGCGGTCGTGGGGCTGCCCCTGTTTGAAACGGCCCAGCTCCTGCGCGGGCAGCCGGTCGGCAAGCCTTCGGGTGGCTGGATCGCATGACCGAAATCCGCGCAGCCTGTTCTCCAGGCGAAGTGCGGATTGCCATCACGGACCATGACACATTGCTGGATGCTGCCATCTGGCGTCCCGGCTGCCCGGATGGTCTGGAAGACTGGCACGTCGTCCGCGTTCAGAAAGCCGCTCCCGCTCTGGGGGGAGCGTTCGTCCTGCTCGAAGATGGCCAGAGCGGCTTTCTCTCCACCCGCGAAGCCCTGATCGAAGGGGCCCTGACCGCAGCCCGCGTCAGTCGCGCCGCCCAGAACGGCAAAGGCCTGCGCCTGCGCCGGGCGGACATGCCCACTGAGGCACCTTCCGGACCCAAGCTGCTCGAACGCGGACCAACCCCGCTCGACGAACTGGCGGACCGCTATCCGGAGGCTCCAATTTTCGTGGACGACCCAGGCATTGCGGCAAAAATGCCCGTCCGGCTGCGCCCGCGTCTTCAGCGCTGCCAGCAGGCCTTCGATGGCGCATTGGAAGCGGATTTCGACAGCCTCGGCAGCCCCGAAGTCGATCTGGGCCTTCTGACCGCCAGCATCTTTCCGACCCCCGCTCTCGTCGCCATCGACCTCGACAGCACTGGCGCCCCGGACTTCAAGGGCAATGTCGCAGCCTTCCCTGAACTGGTCCGACAGATCCGCCTGCGGAACCTCTCAGGCACGATTCTGGTAGACCCGGCGGGCGTGAAGACGCGCAAACGCCCGGCTCTGGTGCCGTTCCTGCGTGAGGCTCTGGCTGGCGATCCCCTGAAACCAGACGTTCTCGGCGCCACACCGTCCGGCCTGCTGGAACTGACGCGCCCGCGCCGCCGTCCCCCTTGCATGAACTCCTGTCCTCCCCACATGGACAGGCGCTGTCCATCCTCAGGACGATCCTGCGCGAAAACCGCCCCGGCCGGACGCTGACCGCCTCGATCGGACTCGTCACGGCGCTGGAAAACGATCCCGATGCTCTGGCGGATTTCACATCCCGCCGCGCCCGGCCGCTCGATCTTGTCCTTGATCCCAATGCCCCACCCGCAAGCTGGAGCCTGTCATGAGCAACGCCACCTGCCCGATCTGCCATCGCCCCACCGATCCGCAGTTCCGGCCTTTCTGCTCCCGTCACTGCGCGGATGTCGATCTGGGCCGCTGGTTCAGCGGGACTTACCGCGTTCCGTCCTTCCGTCAGGACAATGATGAAGAACAGGACGAATATCGCGACAGGGAGGGTTGATCCCGCCTCAATCATCAGCTAAACCCCATCTCCGCAACAGGGTCCGCCCTGAAGCTCGGTGCCCAAGTAGCTCAGTTGGTAGAGCATGCGACTGAAAATCGCAGTGTCGGTGGTTCGATTCCGCCCTTGGGCACCATTTTTCCCCTGAAAAAATCATTATCTGATCAGCGCTTTACGCGAATGGCTGCTCTGTCGTGGCGCGATTCTGTCTGGCGTTCTGATGGCCTGATCTTCCATGATGGCGCCGGGCAGGCCATCGCCGTCTGAAACAGGCCTCATCTCTCGCGCCCGGAGATATCGGGAACCGAAAAATGGACGATCCCCTTTCCCGGCATCACGACCCGGACCTTCCACCCCGGATGGAACCGGAGCAGGCACCTCAGCCCGAACTCCAGCCCTGTCCCGAGACTGATGCCAACGGGCGACGTCGCCAGCCGCCAGTCTGGTTTTTGCTACCCCTGCTCTGCATCTGTCTGTTTCAGGTTGCTGTTCTGGTGCCGCAGATCGCCCATCTGAACATCGGTCCGGGCAGGTTTTTCGCCATATCAGACCATCAGGGCAACACCCGCGCTGCCCGCCTCAACCGCGCCGTTTCAGGAATGCCCCGTTATCCTCAGGCCATGATCGACCGGCATATCGAAGATCATGTCACGGTGGCCTGTACGATTGATGCACAGGGCCGTTCCCATGACTGTCTGGTCCGGGAAGGGCATTACGCGAAACTGAATCAGGCCGCACGCGACTATGTGGTTCAGGCGTCCTATTTCCCTGCAATGAGAAACGGCCATCCCGTCAGCTCACACTACAGGATGCACTTCAACTTCCTCATCCCCAAGGTCCGTGACCGATAGCAGGAACATGAATGTCCCTTTGAATGCATCCGAACCGGGGGCGAGGGCGTTGTCTTTTCAACCGTCAGTGTCACACGGGTTTCCACCCGCAGGGCCTGACTATGAAAACAGACAGAAGGTTCCATGATGTCTTCCAATATCAGCCGCCGTGGCGTCGCCCTTGCAGCCGTTCTTTTCGGAACGGGTCTTGTCGCAGCCCCTGCCGTCCGTGCTGAAGATACGCTTGGCACTCCGGTCGGACACGTCACGCTTTCCGCACGCTCCGCCGATGTGGGCGTCGGTTACACCTGGGGTGACGGCACCCTGACCTATGGCCATCGCACCTACCATTTCAAGGTGACTGGCGGGAACATTGCCGCTGTCGGCTACTCGGCCCTCAAGGCCGAAGGAACCGTCTATAACCTGAAAAACCTGCATGATTTCGATGGCAGCTACGGCTCTCTTGCAGGTGAGGCTACTCTGAACAAGGGTCTGGGAGGCGCTGTTCTCTCCAACAGCAATGGTGTGCGCATCAAGATCGACAGTTCGACGCAAGGTGCACGTCTGGCTGCCGGTGCACAGGGCCTGACCTTTACGCTGAGCAACTAATCTGATGTCCTCCGGTCGCGGCTCCTTTCAGGGGCTGCGAGTCCAGGCAGGATATTCCCCCGCATGCCCTGCCTCTTCCGTCGGTTTTCTGCGGGGGTGCGGAGCATGACAGATCATGGATACCAATATTCTTGTTCTCTCCTTCACCGAGCAGAGCAAGGCATTCCAGGCTTTTTCCGAACTGCGTGAACGGGCTGCGGATCAGAAGCTGGTTGTCATCAACGAGGCTGTCGTTGAGCGCGGTACGGCTGGCAACATCACCATTCATGATAACTGGGCCGATGGGTCTTCCGGCGAACAGGTTCTGAACGGAACACTTCTGGGGTCTCTGGTCGGGCTTCTTCTTGGGCCGCTGGGTGTGCTGCTCGGGGCATCCATGGGCGCGCTTGTGGGATCGAGCCTGTCGGTTGAGGATTCGGCAATCCGCAGCAGTCTTCTGGCGCAGATTTCTTCCGTCATTCCCGTGGGAACGACGGCCGTGATCGCGACGGTTCAGGAATATGTGCCGCAGGTCGTGGACGATCTGGCGGCGTCGCTGGGTGCATCGCTGGTGCTGCGTCGGCCGATCGAGGCCGTGGAGCGCGAGGTTCTGGCCCAGCAGAAGGCCCAGGCCGCTGCGGCAGCGGAGGCCGAGCGCGTCCTCGTGCAGCAGCATTCGACCGAATGGCACGACCGTATGAGCGAGTGGCAGAAGCAGGTTTCGACCAGCCTTCACAATCTGAAGAACAAGATCACGGGCGGCTGAGACCGTTACGGTCTTGATCTGACCCTCTGATGCGGGCCATCGTGACGAAACATTTCCTTACAGGATGTCGTCACGATGGCCCGTTTTCGTATGCTTTTCCTGCTGGCCGGTCTGGGCGCGTTTGCAGCAGCATCCGCGGCTCCTGCGCCGCCGCCCATTCTGGCGCCGTTTTTTCATGACGGCAGTTTCGAGCCCGGCAATTACGGGTTTGTCCGGGGTGCTTTTCCGGGTGCGACCGCGCAGCAGGTCGCGGACTGGAAGGCCATTAAGGCTTATGGCAGGGCCTGCATGCATGATGCGGCACTCGTGCAGGATGCGGAGCTGAAAAAGCTCGGGATTATCGCGTCCGTTCCGAAAGATCGCGGCTATCAGGACCGGCTGTGTTCGCAGATCCTTAACGTCATCTCTGCGCCGGAAGGTTTTGCGAATTGGGAGGCATTCCGGACAGCATTGTCCCGCAGCCTTCCCTATTTCCAGACTTACGAGGCCGGGATCACGGCTTCAGTCAATGCCATTCAGGGGGCAGAAGAGAACACGCTCGAAGAAGAGGCCACAGCACGCATCATTCCTGATCAGGCCTGGCGGGGGCCCCTTGGGATGGAAACATTAGACACTCTGTCAGGCGTTGATGCCGATACACTCAGAATGCTGAAAAACCGTACTGTACACAGATTTGAAGATGTGGATTGGGACAACAGTCACTGGGTGCGGCATCTGCTGGACACGAAGGGATGGTCAGCCGTGATAAAGGCGGGACCGAGAACCGCAAAAATGGTCTGGCTGATAGTGCAGCATGCCGATGAGGATCCGGCCTTTCAGGCCAAAGCGCTGCATCAGCTTGCGCCCTATGCGCGCGCTGGCAAATTCGCCAGGCCGGATTATGCATTGCTGACAGACCGGGTCATGCTGGCGACGACAGGCAAGCAGCATTATGGCTCCCAGCTTTCGTGCCAGAACCATCACTATGCACCCCGTTCGCTTGATGCGGGCGGCGACGATCCGAAGACGCTGGACAAACGGCGGGCGGAAATGGGGCTGTTCTCGGAAGCCACCTACCTCACCTATCTGCCACCCCATTGCTAAAAGGGGTGAAGGGGGCGAGCCCCCTTCCGGGTGCAGGGCAGCGCCCTGCATCACAACGCCGTCGGACGGTCCATGGTCTTGCGCAGCGGATACAGCGCCAGTTCTTCGATTGTCGCACCGGTATTGGTGGCCTGAAGGCCCAGCGTTGTCAGCGGATTGGCAGGGAAGACCAGGGCCGTGGCAACCGAGAGGCCGTCATTGGCGAAGAGTTCCAGCGCACAGGCATCCAGCACCAGACGCAGGGAAAAGCGGCGGCTGTTGGCGATCAGGGGCGTGGAGAAACGCTCCGTGAAGAAGGGCTGGGA
The DNA here is from genome assembly GCF_046058915.1 of Gluconobacter roseus. GTDB lineage: Bacteria > Pseudomonadota > Alphaproteobacteria > Acetobacterales > Acetobacteraceae > Gluconobacter > Gluconobacter roseus_A. The sequence continues at coordinate 1,798,806 of NZ_CP175538.1, read as the reverse complement.
GAAGCCGTGCAGGTCACCACGGTCGAGCCAGAGCTGGCTTGAAAAAGCATCGAAACCGATGGAGAGGGACTCTCCCTGCCCGTTTGAGAACACGATGACGAAGCGGCCCGCACGGCCCTGTTCGCCGTCCGGCTGCGGGTTGCTGCGCTCATCGACAGTGACGATCAGGAGCAGTTCAATGACCGTGCCGGTGGGGAGGGCAACCTGCACACCGCTCTGGGCGGCGATACGGTCCACTTTGAACGGGATTTTCTCGCCCCGGAAGGCTTCGAGCCCGTAGGGGCGCTGGACCAGACGCAGCCAGTTCATTTCATCCCGGCGCAGGGACATGCGGCGCGGCAGCGTCATGAGGCCGCGCCAGCTCCGGTTGGGGACTTCCTCGCAGTACTGCCAGTTGCCGAACCAGGCGAAATAGACCGCCTTGTTGTCCGGCATGCTGTCATAGACCTGCATGGCGTAGCTGTCCTTGGCGAAGTCCGTCAGGCCGATCACCGTGTTGTCGGGCGTAAAGCGCTCACCGTCGAAATCGCCCACGAAATACTGCGTGACGCTGCCGCCCAGCGGGCCGCCCGGATTGACGGAGACGAACAGGACCCAGCGCCTGCCTTTCTCCTCACCCTCGATGTCGAGTTCGATCAGGTTGGGACATTCGTAGTCCACGCCGAACAGACCGGCCGGGCCGAAGCTGCTGAGATGCATCCAGTGCAGCAGGTCGATGGAGCCGTAGAACAGCACCTTGTGGGCGCGCGCGCTGACCACGACCATGATCCATTTGCCGCTGGCCTCATGCCAGAAGACCTTGGGATCGCGGAAGGAATTGACGCCGATATTCAGGATCGGGTTGTGGTCGTAGTCGATGTAATGCTGGCCGCCATCGGGGCTCCAGGCGATGTACTGCGTCTGGCTCTGCGGTGTGGCGCGCGTGTAGATCGCGACCAGTCCGCCGGGCATGGGCGGGAGCGCAGGCGGGGCGGCATGGGTTTCGGCGCTGCTTGAAGGGGCATAGACCGACCCGAACGGGGCGGACTCATTCGGGCCGAGCGCGGGCATTTTGTCGGGCGCGTAAGGCGTGTCAGATGTGGTTTTCCGCAGTTCCGGGGCGAGCGCCTGCATGGCGGCCTGCGTGGCCGTCGGGGTCGCCGGAGGAGCAGCGGCGGCCTCCGGTTTGCGGGGCGGGAAAAGACCCGAGACGTTGTTGCGGTCCAGCACGACGCAGCCGGTATAGGCCTCGCCCGCTGCCGTCTGGTCAATGGCGATGGGCTGGTCCTGCCAGGTGTAGAGATCCGTGCTGGTGGCGTGGCCCCAGTGGACGCGTCCGGCGTAGGGGGCGGTCGGGTCGTACTGGTAATAGAGATGGTAGGTCTGGCCGTCGAAGATCAGGCCGTTGGGGTCATTCATGAAGCCGGTAGGCGGCGAGAAATGAATGGAGGGGCGATAGAAATAGTCGCTCTGGGTGCGGATGACAGGCTTGTTATTTGCGCCGGGCTGATCGGCGGGTTCGATATGCGCATTGCTCGGCTGATGGCCGTGAGGCGTGAGCGCGTCTTTCGGCGGTTCATCGGCGGCGCTAGCATTCCCCGTCAGACGCAGGCTGCTGCCGACGGTGCCGGCAACGGTTCCGGCGGCAAGAAGGGATGTCAGGGCGCGGCGGCGGCCCGGGACTGGCAGGTCATTATGGTCTGTCATGACGGACAGGATACATGAGACGCCCGTTTTCAAAAGAGCGGGCGTGAGCCCGGGGCAGGACGTTGCATGTCCGGCCCGGATACGGACATAGTGCGGCATGAAGCGTCTCGACCCCTTTCTCCTGTCCCTCATCGCCGCAATCGCGCTGGCCTCTTTCCTGCCCTGCCGGGGGCAGATGGAGCACATTCTCCAGCATGTCGTGACGATCCTCATCACGTTCATGTTCTTCTTCCAGGGCGCAAAGCTCGAACGTCATGCCATCGTGGACAGCGTGAAGGACTGGAAGCTTCAGGGGAGCGTACTGTTGTGTACGTTCGCGCTGTTTCCGCTGCTGGGGATCGGGCTACATCTTCTGTTCCGGACAGTCTTTCCGGATGCGCTGTTCGGTGAGGAACTGTGGTCGGGCATCCTGTTCTTGTGCTGTCTGCCGTCCACCGTGCAGTCTTCCATCGCGCTGACCTCCATCGCGAAGGGCAATGTTCCGGCGGCGATCTGTGCGGCGACGGTTTCCAACATCGCGGGCATTGCGCTTACGCCGCTGCTGACGGGCGTGGTGCTCGGGCATATGGGCGCGGGACATTCGCCGCTGGAATCCGTGCTCGATGTGGGCAAGGAGCTTCTGCTTCCGTTTGCGCTCGGGCAGATCCTTCAGAAATGGGTTGGGCCGATTGTGCGGAAACACAAGATCCTGATTTCATTCACCGATCGCGGGTCCATTATCGTGGTCGTTTATACGGCGTTCAGCTCGGCCGTGGTCGAAGGGATCTGGCACCGGGTTTCGGGCGCGCATTTGCTGGAAGTGGCGCTGCTCAACAGTTTCATGCTGGCGCTGGTTCTGGTGCTGTCGCATCTGATGGGCGACGGGCTGGGGCAGACGACGGAGAACAAGATCGCGCTCCAGTTCTGCGGCTCGAAGAAATCGCTGGCGTCAGGCGTGCCGATGGCGAGCGTCATTTTCCCGGCGGCATCGGTCGGCATTATTGTGCTGCCACTGATGATCTATCATCAGATCCAGCTCTTCACCTGCACGCTGCTGGCGCGGCGTTATGGGCGTCGGGCGCTCGACACCAGCGACCAGGGCACGGCGACCTCGCCGCAGCGGCGCACGGCCACGCCGTAAACTTCGGCGAACAGAGCGTCCGTCAGGACTTCGGCGGGCGTGCCGATGCTGACGAGACGCCCCTGCGACAGGACCGCGATGCGCGTGCAGAAGCGGGCCGCGAGCGCCAGATCATGCAGGACGACAGCGACGGCCTGACCCTGCGTGGCGTACTGCCCGAACAGGTCCATAACCGTCAGGGCCTGTGCCGGATCGAGTGCCGCGACGGGTTCGTCCGCCAGCAGAATGGGGGCCTGAACCGCCAGCGCGCGGGCGAGCAGGACGCGGGCGCGTTCGCCGCCTGAGAGACGGGCGGAGGAGCGGTCGGCAAAGGCGCTCATCCCGACCGCATCGAGAGCCTGCTGCACGGCTGTTTCATTCTGTTCCGCCGAGGCCGTGCGGCGATGAGGCAGGCGCCCGAGCATTGCGACATCCCGCACGCTCATGCCGATGGCAGCAGGCGCTTCCTGCGGGAGGTAGGCCAGATGGCGGCCGCGCTCTTCGGGCGGCATGGTGAACAGATCCTGTCCGTCCAGCAGGACGCGGCCGGTCTCGGGGCGCAGCAGTCCGGCCATGATGCGCAGGAGCGTGCTCTTGCCCGCACCATTAGGTCCGATCAGGCCGAGAACTTCGCCGGGACGCACATCGAGCGCAATATCATTGAGCAGTCTGTTGCCCAGAAGCGTCAGGCTGATCGTGTCTGTCTGGAGGATCATGGTGCGCTCCTCATACCGGCCGTCCGCGCAGGCGCCAGACCTGCCAGAAAAAGACCGGCGTTCCGATCAGGGACGTCACGACGCCGAGTTGCAGTTCGGCACCACTGACGGGCAAGCGTACGAACAGGTCCGCGGCCAGCAGGAGCGCTGCGCCCCCGAGTGCGGATGGCAGCAGAAGGCGCGACGGGCGGGCTCCGGCGAGTGGGCGCAGCAAGTGCGGCATGACGAGGCCGACGAAGCCGATGCCGCCCGCCACGGCGACGCCGCTGCCGACCGCAAGCGCCGTTCCGAGCACGACGCGCCACTGCACCGCACGCAGGGGGAAGCCCATCGTCTGGGCAACATCTTCGCCAAGGGTCAGGGCGTCGAGCGAGCGTCCGGTACTGAACAGCAGCGCCGAGCCGATCAGGAGGCCGGGTGTGGCAATCAGCACGTCATGCAAACTGGCGCGGGACAGGGAGCCCATGAGCCAGTGCATGATTTCGTAAGACGCATAGGGGCTTGGCACGAGATTGAGCGTCAGGGCCAGAAGCGCGGCACTCATGGAGCCCAGCGCCGCACCAGCAAGCACCAGAACGAGCGTACCGCCTCGGGTCAGGGCCAGAAGCAGCAGCGTGGCTAGCCCGGCGCCGGACAGGGCCGCAAGCGGGAGTGCGGGCGCCCAGACTGCCGAGACGCCGGTATAAAAAACCAGCACGGCTCCGAGCGCACCACAGCCCGAAATGCCCAGCACGCCCGGATCGGCGAGCGGGTTGCGGACCAGTCCCTGAAGCGCCGCACCCGACAGGCCGAGCGTTCCGCCGATTAGCAAAGCGAGGATCATACGCGGCAGGCGGATCTGGCCGATGATGGTGGCGGCGATCGTCTCACGGCCATGCAGCATGTCGGACAGGCCTTGCACGACGCCGATCCCCGCCGGGCCTGCGGCCAGTGACAGGATGGCGAGAGCCAGAACCACGGCGCTCAATATGGCGACGGTCAGGGTGTAGCGGCTCATGGCGAGGGCTCCGTACCAGTCAGACGGTCATGCGCGGCGATCAGGGCGGTCAGTGCATCGAGAGTGTCGGGCGTGCCACACATGGTCAGGCGGCCGGGAAGTGCCAGAAGATGCGCGCCCGTGAAACGGTCCCGCAGGGCGGGATGATGCACGACATCTTCCGCCAGAGACGCGCCTTCGGAAATCATGCCCGTCACCAGCAGGGCGGGCGGATGGGCAATCAGTGTTTCGAGCGCGATGGTGCCGTCGGGGCGTTCGGAAGCGGACAGGCGGAAGCCGGCGCGCTTTAGCAGATCGGAAATCAGGCCGCCCTCTTCTCCCGCAAGGTTCGCGCCGATGACCGTGGCGGTCAGGATCTGGTCCGGATGGGTGGGATGGAGGCTTTCCAGACGCTCCGCGAAGGCGCGGATCATGTCGTCGCCGCGCGCGTCCTCGCCGATGGCGTGGGCGACGGTGCGGATCTGCGTGGGAATATCCGCAAGGGAGGCGATGGACGGAAGCTGGACGAACGGGACATGCAGGGCATTGGTCACGAGCGGGACGGTCGGGCGGTGCCATGTTCCGTCCAGCACGACGTCCGGATGGGTGACGACGAGATTTTCGCCGTCAGGGCGCTGGATGGGGTAGGTCCTTGCCACCTCGCAGCGGACGGATTCCGCGCAGTCCGTTGCCAGGGGGCTGAGACCGAGGATGTGGGACGGGTCTGCCAGTTCGAGCAGCAGTTCGTCCGTGCACAGGTTCAGGGAAACGATACGGGTCCGCACCGGACCGGCACAGGCCGATCCAGCGATCGCACCCGTCATCAGGCCCGACAGCAGCAGGACTGCCATCGGGGCTGAAAGGGCGTGAAGGAACGCCTTAAAGGCCAAACGTCACACCGCCATAGAAGGATCGGCCCGGCTGGAGATAGCCGACCGGGTTTTCATAATACCGGTTCCCCAGATTGTCGCCGCGAGCGAACAGGGTGACGAAATCGGCCAGCTTGTATTCCGCAGCGATGTTTACCGTGACGTAGTCATGACCGATCGTGCTCATGGACGTGTAACGGTCGAGATCGTGCCAGCCGCTGACATAGAGCAGGCTCGGCGTGATGCTCAGGCGTTTGGTCGGCGTCCAGATGACGCTGGCCGTGGCCTTGTGACGGGGGCGGCGCACCAGGGCCGCACCCGTGCTGCGATCCGACGCATCCGTCCAGGTATAGGTGCCGCGCAGATCCACGCTCTTGATGATGCGGTAATCAACAAAGGCTTCCACACCATGCGTCTGGGCGCGGGCGACGTTCACATAGGTGTAGTTGTAGCCCGACAGTGCCGTGTTGATGAGGTTGCGGACATGGTTGCCGTAATAATCGGCGCCGAAGGTCAGCTTGCCGTCCAGAAGACGCTCTTCAAATCCGGCATCAAAACCCAGGAGACGCTCGGCCCGCAGGTTCGGATTGGCCAAGAAGTAATAGGCCGGGTAGCTGACGAAGAGCTGGTTCAGGGACGGGCCGTGGAAGCCCGAGCCGCCACTGGCCTTCAGCGTCAGGCCGGTGCCGGGGATCTTCACGGCAGGGGCGACACGCCAGGTGACGTAATTGCCGTAACGGGAATTGTTGTCATAGCGGATATTGGCCGAGCCGAAGAGGATATCGTGCCAGTGGCCTTCGAGCTGCCCCCAGGCGGCGTTCGTCGTGGTCTGGGCCGAGACCGGGGTCATGATCCGCTCACGGATATAGTCGTAACCCACGAGAAAGGAGCCGTTATGGCCGAGATGGGTCAGGCCCTGCCAGTCCACCTTCAGGCGATCGCCGCGGTTTGAAGCGATTTCCGGATCGCCAGCCGTGATGTCATGGCGGCGATAGGTAATGTAGCCGACACCCAGCGTCTGCTCGAACACGCCCTTGAAGGATTTCATGTGTGCGGTGCCGCGCAGGATGGCCTGTTTGAGATCGCTCTCATTCTGCTGCGCTGACGGCAGCGCCGGGTAGGAGCTGTAATCGTCGGCGACGTATTCGTAATCCGCCTGCGTCAGATGGGCCGTAAAGCCGAGATCGAAATTGTCCGTCACGTCATAGCCGAGGCGTACATTGGCCGTACGGTTGTCGTTGCGGTTGGACGCGACATCATGGCCTTGGACCTGCGCGCGGATGGCTTTCGGCACGGCCTGATAGTCGCCGACATGGTTATGCGAGACTTCAACCATATAGTGGAAACGATGGAGCGAACCTGAAAACCCGGCCGTCTCGTTCTTGGTGGAATAGCTGCCACCTTCAAGACGGACAAAACCGTGCAGCGGTCCCTGCCCCTGCTTGGTCGTCATGTCGATGACGCCGCCCATCGCATCTGCACCATAAAGACCACTCTGCGGTCCGCGCAGGATTTCCACCCGGGCCAGACCATCGGTGAGGAACTGCGCCGTATCAAATGCCCCGGCCGGCGTGGACGGATCATTGATGTCCATCCCGTCCAGCCGCACCTTCACTTCATTGGAATTGACCCCGCGCATGAAGATCGACCCCGTCCCGCCGGGGCCGCCCGTGCGCACCATGTTCAGGCCCGGCTCACGCGCCAGAAGGTCCGCAAGGTCGCGCCGCTGCAGAAGTTCAATGTCACGCTGGGTCACAACCGTAACCTGCGAGCCGACCTTGCTGATGTCCTGCGGGATGCGATTGGCCGTTACGGTGACGGTCTCCGGGACGGTGGCGGTCACGGCGTCAGGAGTGGTCTGCGGGGCACTGGTGGCTGTCGTCCGGGGAACGGCCGGGGGTGCCTTGGGCTTCTGCGGCGGTGCCGGTTCCTGGGCCGGGACGGACGCCAGCGCGGGAACGGCGACAAGCATGCTCGTCGCGAAAAGAAGGCAGGAAATACGGGGCATGGCGATAGTAATGTCTCGTCGTTCTGCGTCGCCCTCAAGAAGGAGGCAGACCCGCAGTGACAGGGCCTGACCCGGCGTTCCGATGCACCCCGCCCGGACCGTCCTTCGGACAACTCATGCTGACGGCAGGTCTCCTGGCTCGCGCTCCGGTCTCAGGCCCCTTCCCGGCACCGGGCCAGTGGGTTCTCTCCTGAAGCCGTACTGTTCGCCCGTTACGGAGCGACAGTCAGCACTTACAGTTGCGGGGGCAGCCGCAGTTTTGCACTGCGTTCCCTTTTCACCCGGCAGGCCGGGCACCGTCAGGTGTCATGAAGCGCCCCGGGCGACACAAGTCAAACACAAACATCCATTTCTGGCTGATTTGATACCGCACAACTCTGCAACATGGCTTTCATTCTGTTACAATACGGCCTTTGCCTCGAATATCCCCGGACGTCAGTGTTCCTGCCATCGGATACAGGATCAGGACACGATCATGACGACCCATTCTGCTGCCCAGACGGTTCACCAGGACCGCGACCTTCCGGCAGGACGCGATGGCATGAAAGCAGAGGGGCCCGGTCTTCCCCAGCGCCTGTTGTGCAGCACCTTCCGGGTCCAGCAGTATAATGACGTCCATGCCCGTGCCGCCGATCTGAGACTGCGCCTGCCGCTGGGCCGCAAACGCCTTCAGCGGATCGAACGCATCCGCGAAGCCGGGGCGCTGTTCATCCATGTTCCCAAGAACGGCGGGACCTCGATCTGTGACCTGCTGTATGGCGGGATCATGATGCATGAGACCTGGCGCTACTATAATCATGTCGCCCCCGATCTGTGCCGGACCCTTCCCAGCTTCGCGATCTGGCGCGATCCCATGAAGCGTTTCGTTTCCGCATGGGCCTTTGCCCGTCGTGGCGGCACGTCACGGGTGAAAATCCATCCTGCCGTCAACGCGCTCTACCGCTCGTTCCACACGCTGGACCATGCCATCGACCACGTGGAATCCTGTTCGTCCGTTTACGAGATGGACCATGTGTTCCGTCCGCAGACCCTGTATGTCTGCGACCGTAATGGCCGGCTTGCCGTCGATCAGCTGTTTTCGATGGACCGGATTTCGTCCCTGCCCGATCTGGTGCCTGTCCTGAAGGGCAAAACCATTCCCCATCTGAACGGCAACAGCCACGATGTCGTCCCCACGGCCGCGCAGGCGAAAAGGATTCGAGAGATCTACAGCGCAGACGAAGCACTGCGTCCCGCAGGATGACTTTTTGAAACGATCGCCCCCAGAAAAACGGGTCATGTCTTCCAAATGTCACAATGCGCAGGGAGTTACCTGCCCTTTCGCGCCGTTAGATCAGCGAAATGTGACTAAATTGCCATACCCCCTTCATGTCATACTGTATCACTCTACATCTGATTGAAATAGAGCCGGCACTCATGCTTTTTCTCGGTTGAAAGTTCACCTGACCGAGAAAGACCAACAATACGATGCGCCTTGCTCGCCTGCTTTCGACTTCGGCCCTGTTTGCATTTGGTACGGTGTCGGCATTTGCCGCCCCTGCAGACAGCACGGCCCCTTCCACCAAGAAGGGTCCCACGAAAGTCGCTGCTGCCGCCGCCCCGTCCATGATGGGCAATACGGCTCCAACAGACGAACATGAAGAACATGTCTCCGTCAGCGGTCACCGCTCCTATTTCGATGGTGTAACACGCCGCGATGTCGGTGGTGGTCTGATGCAGAAACAGGATGCGGCAAAGTCCGTTTCCGCCATTTCCCGCGACTACATCGAAAAGCAGGCCCCTGGTCAGGACCCGATGCAGCTCATCGCGCTGCTTCCGGGCGCAAACGTTTCGTCTTCCGATCCGGCAGGTCTGACGGGCAGCCACATGAGCGCCCGCGGTCTCGACCAGACGCAGATGGGCTTCACGCTTGAAGGCTTCCCGATCAACGACGTCGGCTCCTTCCAGACCTATTCCCAGGAAATCGTGGATTCCGAGAACCTGCGCAAGGTTGCTCTCGCACAGGGTTCCGCCGATCTCGACAGCCCGCATCTGAGCGCCACAGGCGGCGTGGTCGACATGTACATGATCGATCCGAAGATGAAGAAGGGCGGCGCGTTCGACGTTTCCTACGGGTCGTACGCCTACACCCGCGGCTTCCTGCGCCTCGACACCGGCAAGATCGGCCAGACCAACCTGCGCGCCTATTTCTCCGGCTCCTACGCGACCGAAGATGCCGTCCACTCCATGGCGACGAACCGCAAGCTGCATGCCGAAGCCAAGTTCGTGAACGACTGGGGTGACGGCAACCGCGTCTCTCTCGCGATCGTCGGCAACCGTCTGTACAACTACCTGAACCGCTCCGTGAATATGGCGTCGTGGGACGCCTACGGACTTGGCGTCAAGGACAAGTACGTCGCATCCTACAAGAATGCAGCGGGGACCACGGTTTCCAACACGGTCTATAACGGCGTCTACAAGGACCCGACCGGCAAGACCACGGCGAACGACGCCGATTACTACAAGTTCCACCAGAACCCGTTCACCAACATCTATGCCAGTGCCCCGTCCACCTTCAAGCTGACAGATCACCTGGTGCTGACCGAAACCCCGTATTTCTGGTACGGCAGCGGCAGTGGCGGCGGGGCTTATGCCGCACCCACAAGCTGGGGCGCCACGTCCATGAACGGCACGCTGGATGGCAAGACCGTCGCCAAGGGGACGCTGCTTTATGAACCGTCCATCACGACGACGTATCGTCCGGGCGCCGTAACCAAGCTGACCCTGACCACCGGCGTCAACCGCCTCATGGTCGGTTACTGGTTCGAGTATTCCAAGCAGATCCAGAGCGCCCCTGCCACGGGCATCGGTTCTGATGGCACGCCCTGGGAAGTCTGGGGTGGTGGCCCGAACTATGTGTTCAACAATGGCACGACCTACCAGTACCGCGCCAACCTGACGCAGACGCGCGTCCACACGATGTTCATCGGCGACAGCCTGTCCCTGCTGCACAACAAGCTGACCATCGAAGGCGGCCTGAAATACGCCATCGTCACCCGCGATGCGCAGAACATGCTGCCCGACACCTCAACGGGACCGTACATCAACAAGACGTATTACGAGCCCCTGCCAACGGCCTCGATCCGTTACCAGATCAATCCGGAAATGCAGGTCTTCATCTCCGGTTCGACCAACTTCCGCATGCCGACGAACTACTCCCTGTTCGACGCTGGGACCTATTACAAGCCGGGCGGATATTCCACGCAGGGCAATGCCAACCAGCAACCGGAAATCTCCATTTCCGAGGAAGCAGGCTGGCGTTATACGGGTCCGACGGTCATGGCCTCGGTCACGTATTTCCACTACAACTTCACCAACCGCTTCTTCTCGCAGAGTGAATGTCTGAACGAGACGTGCAGCAACTACGCAACGGGCAACATCAATGCCGGTGGCCAGAGCACGAACGGTATCGATGCGGAAATCGGAACGCGGCCGATCTTCTATCATATCCGCCCCTACGCTTCGTTCGAATATGTCGATGCACGCACGACCAGCAACCTGCGCGGCGGTAGCGGCAAATATATCGACTATCTGCCGACCAGCGGAAAGTTCGCGCCTGAAACCCCGAAATATCAGGTCGGCTTCAACCTCGACTATGATGACGGCAACCTGTTCGGCGCCTACAGCCTGAAATATGTCGCCAAGCAGTATTCCACTTTCATGAACGACGAACACATTCCCGGTTACGTCAAGATGAACATCTCGGTCGGATACCGCTTCAAGAATGTCGGTTTCCTGCAGGCACCGAACATCAAGTTCAACCTGACCAACATCACGGACAAGCACTATCTCGGCTTCCCACTCGGCCTGCAGACCAATGCCGTAGCAACACGCGGCATCTTCGGCACCACGGTCCGCGGCACGGCACCAACCTATGCCATCGCGGCTCCGTTCGCCGCGACGGGTTCCATCAGCGCCGGTTTCTGATCCTTCGGAACCCGCTGGAACTGAATACCCCATGCCGGTCTCCGGCATGGGGTTTTTCATGACCGGGAACGCCCGGCCGGGAAGGCTCTGCGCACTTGCACTCCACCCGGCAATATGGCCATTTAAGACCACGCCAAAGATGAAAAGGATCCACGGTGGGCAGAACGAAAACGGCAGTCAGATCAGCTCTGGACATCTATCTGGATGCCCTGCGGGATCACCTGTCCATTGACTCCAAGGCCATCGAGACGGCGCTTTCCGAGTTGCCGGGGTGTGAGCAGTATCCGGGGCTGTGCCGCCGGATGGAGCAGGATCTGGCGATGGGCCGGAGCCATGCGCGGGAGATCACGATCCTTCTGTCCCGGCACGGACACCCTGCCCCGGTTCCCCATGAGACCGTCTCGTCCATTCTCAGCACCGTCTCGGGGCTGCTGCATGGGGGTGAGGAGCATGACGTTCTGAAGAACGTGCTGGCGGCGAGCGGGTATCGCGCCCATCAGATCGCCTCGCTTCAGGTGCTGATCGTGCTGGCACGGCAGCTTGGCTTTGCGCAGGACGCGGCCGCGCTGGACTGTCTGAAGGATGAGGAAATAGCGGCGGCCGGGGCGCTTGAAGGGCTGATGCCGGAAATCGTGGCGCAGTATCTGGCGGCGGCCTGAAGCGGCTCAACGCGGCTTGCAAGACATCCGTGAGGGCGTAAACTTCGGGCATGTCCTCATTCCGCTTCCTTCATGCTGCTGACATCCATCTCGACAGCCCCCTGAGGGGGTTGAGCCGTTACGAGGGGCTTCCCGAAGCGGAAATCCGCGGCTCCACGCGGCGCGCGCTGGACCGGATGGTCGAGACGGCACTCACCGAAAAAGTCGATTTCGTCGTGCTGGCTGGCGATCTGTATGACGGAACCTGGCAGGATGTGGGAACCGGGCTTTACATGGTCCGGGCGCTGAGCCGGCTGGTTCAGGTGGGCATCCGGGTCGTGACGCTTTCGGGCAATCATGATGCCCAGTCGGTCATTGCGCGCGAACTGCCGCTGCCGGACGGGATCGACCATTTCTCCTATGATGCGCCGCAGACGCTGCACTGGCCCGAACTGGGTGTGGCGCTGCATGGGCAGAGTTTCCGGGACCGGCATGTCACGCAGGACATGACACGCGCCTATCCCGCGCCGGTGGCGGGGTGTTTCAATATCGGGGTGCTGCATACGTCGCTCTCGGGATATGGGGAGCACGAGACCTATGCCCCCTGCTCCGTCGAGACGCTCTCGGCCAAGGGGTATGATTACTGGGCGCTGGGGCATGTCCATGCGCGCGAAATCGTCTGCGAGCATCCGTGGATCGTGTTTCCGGGCGTGCTGCAGGGACGGCACGCGCGGGAGACCGGGGCCTGTGGCTGCGCGCTTGTAGATGTCGAGGACGGATCTGTCCGGTCCGTGACGTTTGTCGATTGCGATGTGGTGCGCTGGAGCCAGCTTGAACTGGATGTCAGTGACATGCAGACGATGGAGGCGGTTCTTGCCGCCGCGCGGCGTGAGATGGAGCAGGCGCTTGCCGAAGCGCAGGGGCGGACTGTCATTGCGCGGATTGTGCTGACCGGGCAGAGCGCATTGCATGACCGGTTATGTGCTTCCCATGCCTGGAAAGAGGATCTGCGGAGTATCGCGGTTTCGCTGGCGCATGGGACCGCGCAGATCGCACTGGAAAAAATCCGGAACGAGACAACCGCACCGGTACATCGGACTAGTGTTGCAGAGACGCGGGAGCTGGATCTGGCGCTTGAGGGACTGATGCAGGATGAGGATTTTCTGGCGTCCCTGCCCGAGGCATTTGAAGGATTTTTCTCTGCTCTGCCGTCCTGTGTGGAGCGGGACAGTCTGATGGCGGGCGGCCAGTTTCCGCTTGAGCAGGCACGGGCAGCCTTGCGGGCTCGACTGGTGGGGGAGACGGAATAATGCGTTTCGATCGTCTCGATCTTTTCCGCTATGGCGGGTTTCAGGATGCCACGCTGACCTTTCCCAAAGGCGCGCGGGATCTGCATGTCATTTATGGTCCCAACGAGGCCGGAAAATCGACGACGCTCAACGCCATCCGGGATTTCCTGTTCGGATTTCCGCATCATATTTCCGGAGACTGGATGACGGCCGCCTCATTGCTGCGGGTCGGGGCGTGTCTGGAACAAGACGGGACGGTTTTCGAAGGTATTCGCCGGCGCGGGCGAAACCAGACATTATATGCGGCGGACGATAAAACCGCTCTGGACGATCTGCCGCTGCGGACCTGGCTGGGCGGGCTGGATACGAAGGGCTTCGAAGCGGCCTGGGCACTGGATCATGCGCGGTTGCGCGAAGGCGGCGAGGAAATGCGCCGTCTGAAAGACGATGCGGGGCTCCAGATCCTTGCGGCTGGGCTGGGGCTTGAGGGGGTCGGGAAACTGGCATCCTCCCTTCAGGACGATGTCAATTCGCAATGGAAATATCGCTCTTCCAAATCGGCTTTGCAGCAGGCGCGCACAAAACTTACGGAGCTGCAAAAGACCCTGCGCAATGACACGACAACAGCCAGGCAGCTATCAATTTCGAATAGGGAACTTTCCCAATCAGAAACAGAAAAAGCTCTCTGTGAGCGCGCAATTCAGGACCTTGGCGTGCGCCGCAGAAATAATTCACGACGGAAAATGACATCTGTTCCGTTTCAGAAACTTATCGATATAGAAACGGAAATTGCGCAGTTCCCTGCGTGGGAATTGAGTATTCAGGAATGCAGTCGGATTGAAAAAATCCTTGAGACGCTGCGCCGGGATGAACATGCTGCATCGATTGCACGGCAAAAGATTGGTGCAGTATCAGAACAAATAAAATCTTTCGGTGAGCCACATCCGATCCTTGGGGATCATGAAAATATCCGTTCACTTCTGGCGAAAGGTGTTCTTATTGAACGGCTGGAAGCAGCGGTTGGAGAACGTCAGGCACGCATGACGCGGGACGGGATCTGGCTGGAACAGTTCTGGACGCGGCATGAATGTGAACCGGGTGATCTTCCCGCACTGGTCGCGCTGGATGATCTGGATCAGCGGCTTCAGGCCCGTGTTCTGCTGCAGACGCAGGAGCAGGGTCTTCGGGCACGGCTTCGGGACACGGAGCAGGCTCTTGATGGCCTTCATCCTGTGGCTGGTTCGGGGATGGAAGAGCATTCCGGTACGGAGCGGTTGCGTCTGTTCAGACTGGAACTGGATGAGGCGAGAAGTCTTGGTCCGGTTGATGAGCGCATCGACGGTCTTGCGCAGGAGGTTGCGCGGCAGGAGGACCTGACAGCTGCGGCTTATGGGGCGCTGTTGCCATGGTCGGCGAAGTGCGGGGATCGCCGTGGTGAGCTGACGGCTCTTGCAGTGCCCGACCTCGCAGGCCTTGAAGAAGAAATCCGGCTGTGGACAGCACTTGAAGAGCAGCGGCGCGGCGCGCTGGACGAGGAGCAAGCGGCGCAAACGGCTGCGGCGCAACTGGCGCAGCAGCGTCGGCGGCTGGAAGAAGATGGACAGGCCGTTTCCCGTGAACAGCTTCTGGCAGCGCGTCAGGAACGCGACCGTCTGTGGCAGGACATGGAAGAGCAATTCCGTTCCGAAACCTGTCCGGCTCCTGCGATGCGGGAGGCGTTTGGCGTTCTGATCCAGAATGCGGACAGTCTGGCGGACCGGCGTCATGCCCATGCCGAGCAGTCTGCACAACTGGCGGCACTGGTGCGTCAAGGTGAGGATCTTGTGCTGAGGGCTGACGAAGCCCGGCGCAGGGTTGTGCAGGCAGAGGCGGAACTGGATCGCCGCAGAACTGCGTGGGCGGCGCTGCTGGAGACGCTGGGTGCTCCGGTGTTGCCGCCTGCGCAGCTTCAGGTCTGGATCACGCGGCGTCAGGCGGCACTGGCAGCCGAGGATGCGTTGCAGGTCGCGCGGATGCAGCTTGAATTGGCAAAGACCAGCCGGGATGAGATGAGCCGGCGGCTGGGCGTCTTTATAAAGGGCTGCACGTCAGACCGGCTGGCTGTTCAGATCCGGCAGGCCGCATCCCTTCTGGAGCGTGACGAGGCCGAGGCGCAGCATCATGCTGCGCAGCAGGCGGAACGTGTCCGGTTGGAAAAGGCCCTGACACGAGACCGGGCGATGCTGTCCGAACTGGAACGTAGTCAGGCACAGTGGGAAGAAGACTGGACGGTTGCATGTCACGGATGCCGTTATCCGGGCCGGGCAGAGCGGGTTGACCTGCAGGATGTGCGGGAAGCGCGCACGATCCAGGAACGGCTTGAAAACGAGCGGAAGGAACAGGATTCCGAAGCGCGCGATATTGCAGCTTTCCGCAATGCGCTTGGGGTTTTCCTTCAGCGCTATGGGCAACGCGATGCAGTGGAGCTTGAGGCTTTCCTGACGCGGGAACTCGAGCGCGAACGCAAGCGACAGGCTGTTGTGCAGCAGCGAAATGCCGTTGAGGCTGAAATTGCTCAGGCCGATGTGCAGATATCGGCGCTTCAGGCGGAACTGATGCCGGTGCGATCCATGCTGGGAATTGGGCCGGATGATGATCTCCATACCGCGCTGTCGCAGGCACGGCACAGGGCCGGGCTTTGTGAAAAGCGGGACGAACTGCGGGAGCAGATCCGGCAGGCGGGAAATGGCAGACCACTCGAGGCATTGCTTGAAGAAGCACGCGGGACGGATCCGGCGCAGCTTGAGCAGGAATTCGAAGCCATCGAAGCGGAGACTGCGGCGCTGAATGCCCGCAGGTCGGAAGTGGACGAGCGCCTGTTCAAGGCGCGGGCGGCTCTGGCCGAGCTGGAAACTGCACGGGGCGTGCATGAAACGGCCGAGGAAATCCAGGAGACAGAGGCGGAAATTGCCGAGCGGGCCAGCCGTTATGTCTCGCTCAGGCTCCAGCAGTTGATGCTGTCACGTCTGGTGGAGCAGGGGCGGCAGAAGGCGCATGGGCCGCTGCTGTCACGGGCCGGGGATCTGTTTTCGCGCCTGACGCTTGGGCGTTATACGGGACTGGCGACGGAAGACGAAGGATCGGACGGGCTTGTGCTGGCAGGGAGCCGGCCTGGGAACACGGCGCTCGTGCCGGTGCATGCCATGAGCGAGGGCACGCGCGATCAGCTTTATCTGGCATTGCGTCTGGCGTCGGTGGAGCAGGCACTGGATCGTGGAATCCGTCTGCCTTTCCTGGCCGATGATCTATTCGTGACGTTCGATGAAGAACGGACGGCAGCCGGGTTGAAGATTCTGGCCGAAATTTCAGAGAAAACGCAGGTTTTATTTTTTACCCACCATGGGTATATCTTAAATCAATCAAAACAGATTGCGTGTATTACCGAACTATAATCTTATTTTAAAAGAACTTTTACTTTTAAGACTTTTAATATGGTCTGTGCCATCAAATGGCACCCGGTGACGACACAGTATGAAATACAATGTGGCTATTTCCCTTTAAATGGATTTTCCCTATAGCCATTCATCTATCGTTGTTTTGCTTGGTTTCACTCCCTAAGATGGTGTTTAACAGCATTTCCACCTCTCCTTACAGAGCATGGTCGTGACTGACAGTTCGCATGGTGATCTGAATGCACAGCGCATCGTGCCGCTGGCCACACTTGCGGTGCCACCACGCGGTATGGATCCTGTTGTTGCCCGGCTCAGCACAACCCTGTCATCGGCAATCGCCGGGATTCTGAAACAGGGGCGGGCCGTGCTGGTGCTGCCCCGGCAATCGCGCGGCACGCTGTATCTGGATCAGCGACAGTTTGCAGCACTGACGACACCCCCGGCGGTCGAGGCCACGGCAGATGTCTTTCTGCTTAGCGTGACGCGACCTGCATTGCTGCGACATCTTCCCATGCTGTCAGGGCTGCCGCCGCTGACCTTCGACCTGGAAAAAGGGCCCGGCGCCTTTCTTTTATCCGTTTCTGCCATGCTGGAGGCCGGGTTTCTGGAAGGTGCAACCCCCCAGACGCGCCAGCGTCTTCTGCAGCATGTGACGGATCTGCTGATCACGACGATCCTGGATTGCCTGGATCTGGAAGTCAGTGTGGCCGGGCGCCGACGGCATCGGCAGAAGCATATCCGGCATTATATCGAGACGCGGTTGCACGAACATGATCTGACCCCGCAGAGCATTGCTGAAGCGTCAGGGATTTCGACACGGGCGCTTTATCAGCTTTTCGACGGAGAGGAAGGTGCCGTTGCGGGCTGGATGCTCAACCGCCGTCTGGAGCGGATCCATGCCGATCTGACGAACCCGGCTCATGATGCGCTGCCGATTGCACAGATTGCGCTGAACCACGGCTTCCGCAACGCTGCACATTTCTCCCGGCGGTTCCGGCAGAAATTTGGCGCGTCTCCGCGTGAGGTTCGCCAGCGTTTCTCGCGAGGAACTGTCCGGTTGGGTAGCGCAGGTCGGGGCTGAATTTTTCCTGCTTTGAGAACCATTAAAAAAGGCGAGGGATGTTTCCCTCGCCTTTCTGTAGTCTGAAACGCAACCAAAGTTCCGCTTACTCTGCGGCCGGACCGGCCAGCAGCGTTGCAAGCGAACGACCGAAACCGGTCGGATCAGGAAGGGGCTCGCCTTCCTGCACCCGCGCCAGATCCAGCAGGACGCTGGCATAGTCCTTGATGCCTTCGCCCTTCGTCACACGCTCGGCCAGGGCCTTGATGAGCGGATGCTTCGGGTTGATCTCAAGGATCGGCGGCATGGCTGGCATGGCCTGACCTGAGCGACGCATCAGGCGCTGCATTGTCAGGTCCGGACCTCCGTCGGACGTAATGACCACGGCGCTGCCCGTCAGACGCACAGTGCTGCGAACGTCCTTGACCTGATCGCCAAGCGCGTCCTTAAACGCCGGGACCAGCTTTTCGACATCGGCGGCCTCGGTCGTGTCTGCTTCCACAGACTCGAACTTCTCCAGATCGCCGTGGGAGTGGGTGACGGAGCGCAGGGGCTTGTCCTGATAGGAGGACAGACGCTCCGGCCAGAAGCCATCCACCGCGTCGGACAGTAGCAGGACCTCAATGCCACGTGCGCGGAAGCCCTCAAGCTGGGCCGAGGACTTCAGGGCATCGAGGCTGTCACCCGTCAGGTAATAGATGGCGTCCTGACCATCCTTCATGCGGGAGACGTAATCATCCAGCGTGATCAGGTCGTCACTATAGGTGGAGTGGAAGCGGGCGAAACCGGCGATTTCCGTACGGTGTTCAGCGTCTTCCCACAGGCCTTCCTTGATAACGGCGCCGAAGTTTTCCCAGAATGTGTTGAAACCGCTATCGGCTTCCTTTGCACGCTTGCTGATCTCGCTCAGGACGCGTTTGGTCACGGCCTTGCGGATGCGGGCCAGGACCGGAGTGGCCTGGAGCATTTCACGCGAGACGTTGAGCGGCAGGTCTTCGGTATCGACCACGCCCTGCACGAAGCGCATCCAGTTCGGGACGAGTTCGGCTTCGTCGGTGATGAACATCCGGCGGACATGCAGATGGATCCGGCTTTCGCGGGACCGCTCCATGAAATCGAACGGACGGGCGCTGGGCAGGAATAGCAGGGCCGTGAATTCGGTTACACCTTCTGCGCGCCAGTGCAACGTTGCATAGGGTTCGTCAAAGGCGTGGGAGATGTGCCGGTAGAATTCGGCATACTGTTCCGGCGTGATTTCGGATTTCGGCTTGCTCCACAGGGCCGTGCCTTCGTTGGCAGCCTGATCTTCCGTGGTGCCGTCTTCCTTGGTTTCACGCAGGGTGATGGGCCAGGAAATATGATCTGCCCATTTGCGGATGATGGAGCGCAGACGCCAGCTGTCGAGGAAGTCGTCGGCATCATCCTTCATGTGCAGGACAATGTCGGTACCTGGCGTAGAGCGGGATGCAGGGGTGAGCGTGAAGGCACCTTTGCCATCTGAGGACCAGGTCCAGGCTTCATCCGAACCGGCCTTGCGGGACGTGACGTCCACACGGTCCGCAACCATGAAGGCGGCATAGAAGCCAACGCCGAACTGGCCAATCAGGCTCGGGCGGTCTTCCGGCTTGGCGGCATTCAGCTTCTCACCAAAGGCGCGGGTGCCGGAACGGGCAATCGTGCCGAGGTTCTGGGCCAGTTCGTCATGAGTCATGCCCACGCCGTCATCGGAGATGGTCAGCTCTTTCTGGCTCTTGTCCGGATTGATGCGGATAGACGCATTTTCCGGAAGAGCCAGCGCGCTGTCGGTCAGGGCCTCGAAACGGCGCTTGTCCGTGGCGTCAGCGGCGTTGGCGACAAGCTCACGCAGAAAGATTTCGCGATCTGAATAAAGGGCATGGACCACGAGATCCAGAAGACGTCCGACTTCAGCACTGAACTCATGCTTTTCGGCGGCCTTCTGGGTGTTTGTTTCGCTCATATCATCAATCTCCCTCAAGGAAAGTGATCTGGATATGCGATGTCACAAACAGTTTTTCAACTGCGATCAGAGGTATGAAGCCAGAGTCATGCTCTTCATGTCAGCGATAAGCGAATAGGACGCCTGAAGCTGGTTGTTGGTGTCCGTGACCTGCGTGGAAACCTTTGCCAGATCGGCATCCTTTACCTGTCCGAGCTGGGTGGTCAGGGCAGAGGACATCTGGCTCAGCATGGCGCTTTGACCCGTCAGGTTGTTCTGCTGGACACCGAGAAGGCCACTCATGTCTCCCAGACCGCTCGTGACCGTATCCATGGAACTCTGAAGCCCGGAAATCAGATTGGAATAGTCGGTGGTGCTGCTCGAAGACGAGCCCAGAGAAGCGACGACCATGAGGTTTCGCATCAGATCGCGGATGGGTGAGCTTGTGGAGGTGGACGTCGCACCCTGCGTGGCAACCATGCCGACCGACACTGTTTCGGACTGTCCGACGACAACCTGCGTTTTCTGCTGATAGGCCTGATCTGGCGAAGTGGACACCGATGCAGAAAAGGGTTGGCCGGCCGTAGTATTGTTGGCGAGATTCTGCGTCGTGCTGAGAATATCGGCTGCACTGGTTGAACCGAGTTGGCTGACGGCTTGTCCGATCTCATTGGCCAGGCTGGATGTGCCCAGATCTGTGCTGACGGGTGCCGTGGTGCTCTGTTGCCCGGCGAAGACGTAGCTGTCGCCCTGTTTGGTGTTCAGCAGATTGCCAAGTGACGTCAGGGCCGACTGTGCGGCGGTGGCAGCCGTCGTGACGGTTGAATAGGACAGCGTGCTGCCAAGTGTGGACAGAGAGCTCGTCAGATCGCTGGCAATGCTCGAAATCTGTGAGAGGGCAGTCTGCGTCGTGGTCAGGGTATTCTGGGCGTTCGTGACGTTGCCCGTCCAGGCCGAGACCTGCGTAATGGCCGGCTGAAGCGCGAGAGCCTGTGTTCGGGATGCGCCGAGACCGGCATAGCTGTCGGACAGCACGCCGGTCGAAGCCTGGAGCTGAAGGGCGCTCTGGTTCTGTGAAAGGTTCTGGACACCGAGGAGAAGCTGGCTGGAGATTCCTCCAAATCCGAAGCTGGAGATGGTTCCGGTCATGATCAGGATCCGATTGCGCTCAGCAGGGCGCTGAACATTGTCTGAACGGTCGAAACGACTTTGGCATTGGCCGCATAGGCGTTCTGCAGGGTGACGATATTGGCCATTTCCGTATCCACGGAGACCGTGGAGGTTCCGGAAAGATTGGACGTCAGGCTGGTCTGTGTCGTCTGGGACAGGGCGAGGCCGCTGCTTGCATCACTGGCGGTGGCAGCCTGTTTTGCCGTCAGGGAGGTGGCGAGGGAAATGATCCCCTGATCGCCCGTATACCCTGTCGACAGGTTTTTGGTCATGCCGAGGTTCGTGCTTGGAGCCGCAGTGCCGCTGCTTCCAAAACTGTTGTTCAGCACGTTGAGGACGGTCTGGGTGCTGGATGTGCTGTTATCGAGCAGTTTGGACGGGTCATCGGAATAGACGCTGGAAACGCTCATTTCCTGCGAGAAGCCGACGCTGCCGGTCGGCGTGAGATCCGTCTGCGATGTGCCCGGAACACTGCCATCTGCACCGGACGTGAAAAGAGGCATGCCCTGATCGCTGAAGCGGGTGGCGACTGTCGATGTCAGGGAGTCCAGCTGCGCCTGCATGGTAGGGAGGGTCGTGTCCCGCAGGGTGATGTTGGCGCCCAGCGTTCCCCCGGTCAGATGGGTAGTGACGTCCTTGCCGTTCAGGGTGATGGCAGGAATGGTGTTACTAGAGGACGTGCCCGGATAGGTCATACTGACCGAGATCTGGGCCGAGGACGTGGAAAGCGGCCATGTGGAGGACACGGTCGCAGGGCTGGCGCTGCTGGTGTCGCGCGTAGGAAGCGTGACGCCATCTGCCGTGCTGATGGTCATGTCGCCATTTGCGGATTCCGACCAGGAGACGGAGAGTTCCGAGGACAGGGACGACAGGGCCGTGTAACGCTGATTTTCGAGCGCCGCCGTATCCTGTCCTGTGCTCTTGAGGTTCATGATCTTGGTGGACAGGGTGCCGATCGTGGTGAGATCGGTATTGATGTCCGAAACCGAAGAGACCACGGCGTTCTGGGCGGTCTGACGCTGGGTCTGGTATGCGGAAGACAGGGTGTTGACGGACTGGGCAAAGCTTGCGGCGGCGGAAACGACCGTGCTCTGGGCCGAGGCGCTGTCGGGTGTGGAGGTTAGGGAGGTCAGGGCGGACTGGAGATTGCCCAGCTGGTCAGACAGCGTGCCGCTGCTGCCGGAGGTTGCCGTCGTTGAGCCCTGAAGCGCCGTGATGTTGGACAGGGAATTGCTCGTGGCCGTGTAGGCTGCGACATCCGCGTTCTGGGCGTAGAGCGCCTTCTGGACCTGTTCGTTCGTGGCGAGTGTTGTGGCGGCAGTGCGGACGCCAATACCCGTATTGCCAGCCACGGTGGACTGAACGTTGGCGTTTTCCTTGATATAGCCGCTTGTCCCCGCATTGGAGACGTTGTTGGACGCAACGGCCATGGCGTTCTGAACGACGTTCAGGCCAGATGTTGCAATCGAGAGTGCGCTGTTCAGTCCCATGAGGCTGGTGTTCCTTCAGTCCGGCTTACTGGATCATTGCCAGGGTGGTCTGAAGAAGCTGGTCTGCCGTGGAGACGACCTTCGTATTCGCGCCGTAAGCCTGCTGCGCCACGATCAGCTTGCTGAGATCACCGGTCAGGTCCGTGGTGGATTCCTCGACCGAGCCAGTGGTCAGAGTGCCGGCGCCGTTGGTGTTGACGGCGTTGATCTGGGGGCTGCCGGACTGTGCCGTGGCGGTATAGGCCTGGCCGTTCTGGGCAGACAGGCTGTTCGGATCAGCAAAGGTCGTCAGCGGGATCTTGGCGACGAGCTGGGAATAGCCGTTATCGAAAGTCGCCATGACAGAACCGTCCGTCTGCATGGAAATTCCGGAGAAATTGCCGCTGGTGACGCTGTCGGAAACCGTTGTAACGCCGGACGGCGTGGCACCATCCGTAGCGATACTGACGCCATTCGTGCTGCCAATCGTGCCCAGGTTGACAGTCATGTCCTGAGGGGAGCCCTCATAGTCGAAGCTGGCAGTCGAACCCGAAGCCTGGCTTTGTCCGTTGACGGAGGCAATGGCGCCGGTGGAGGCATCGAATTTCACGGTCGCGGTATTATCCGCATTATTGGCATTGGTGACCGTCCAGGTCGTGGCGTCGACCTGCGTCCAGTTCAGCGAAACCGTCTGGGCATTGCCCTTGCTGTCATAGGCCGTGGCCAAAGTGGGAGTGCCGTCGGGCTGACCGGTCATGGTCAGTTTCGTGCTTTCGGTTGGCCGGAATGCGATGGTGGAAGGAACCTGAATGGGATCGAGAGACGTGCTCAGGCTGCCCGTGGAGGAATCGACGTTGTATCCCTCAAGGTAATAGCCGGACGTGTTGACCAGATAGCCGTTCTTGTCCTGCGAGAAATCACCATTTCGCGTATAATACTGCTGCGAGCCCAGAACGGGGGTGCTGTCATTGCTCTGGCCGGTGGCCTGCACGACGTTGAAGAAGCCGTTGCCGGAAATGGCGAGGGCCGAACTGTTGGTTGAACTCGTGACCATGCCCTGGTTGTCGTTGTGCTGACGGGTGGTGGCGACGACGCTGTCGCTCAGGGCTTCACCGTCATTGGCGAGTTCGTTGTTGGTGACGTAGTCCTCGAAACTGGTGGTGCTCGCCTTGTAACCAGTGGTCTGGCTGTTGGCGATGTTGTTGGACAGGTCACTGAAGGCATGGGACTGCGAATTCAGGCCACTGACAGCGGTGTGGACTGCGTTGATGATCGAGGACATGGCATACTCCCGGACATGGAACAGGCTGCGGGTCATATGCCCGAGCATCATCGGCGAGGATTCCACAGCGGATGTTAAGGAAGTCCTTACGAGGCAAAAAAGAGCCATCCAGCCTGCATGAAGGCCGGATTCGGCTATGGAATTCCTTGGAACCCGGGCGGGAAAAACGCTTTCAGCCTCTGGTTCTCCGGGTTTGGAACGGGCAATATGTGTGAGCATGCCCCAGCCAGACGACGACCCGAAAAAGCCCAGTATTCCTGACGATTCTCCGGTCAGACCTGCCAGATTCGTTCATGGCAGCATCATGCGTCATGTCGTGACCATGGCCGGGACGGGGGCGATCGGGCTGATGGCGGTCTTTGCCGTCGATCTGCTCAATTACGGCTATATTTCCCATCTGCATGACAAGACGCTGACGGCGGCGATCGCGTTTGCGACGGCGGTCAGTTACGTGCAGGTCTCTGTTTCCATTGGCATGACGATCGGGCTCGGGGCCTGCACGGGGCGGCTGATCGGGGCGCGGCGGCATGACGAAGCCCGGCGGATGGCCTCGGCATTTCTGGTGGTCATGGTGGCGATTGCCGCTGTGCTGGGGCTGGTGACGGCGACGTTCGCGATGCCTCTGCTCGGGCTTCTGGGGGCGCATGGCGAGGCGCAGCAACATGCAGCGACGTTCCTGCATATTGTCTCGCCGGCGTTGCCGCTGGTCTGTCTGGGGATGGCGCTGTCGTCACTTCTGCGGGCGGTCGGGGATGCCAAGCGCTCGATGCGGGTGACGCTGACCGGAGCTGTGGTTTCGGCCTGTCTGGATCCGGTCATGATTTTCGGGCTGCATCTGGGGCTTGAGGGTGCGGCGATCAGCACGGTTCTGGCGCGGTTGGCTATTGCCGCGAGCGGATTCCTGAATTTGCGGGGTCACGCCATGCTGGAATGGCCGGAGCGGTCGGCGTTCGGGCCGTCCACGCAGCTGATTGGCGGGATTGCGGTTCCGGCGATTGCGACCAATCTGGCGACGCCGACGGGGGCGCTGTTCGTGACGCATGCGATGGCGCGGTTCGGGCTCAATGCGGTTTCGGGGCAGGCGACGATTGACCGGATCGTGCCGGTGGCGTTTTCGCTGGTCTTTGCGCTGACGGGGTCGGTGGGACCAATCATGGCGCAGAATCTGGGGGCGCGGCAGATCCATCGCGTGCAGGAAGCGCTTCTGGCGGCGCTCAAGCTGACGGCGCTGTGTGTGGGGCTGACCTGGCTGATTCTGGCGGCGACGCACAGTTACATCATCCAGCTTTTCGAGCTTCAGGGTGTCGGCGTGGATATCGTGCGGCTGTTCTGCTGCTGGCTGGTGCTGAGTTACATGTTTGTCGGACTGCTGTTTGTGGCCAATACGGCGTTCAACAATCTGGGGCACCCGTTCTATTCCACGGGGTTCAACTGGGGCCGGGCGACGCTGGGGACCATTCCGTTCGTGTGGTTCGGGTCGGCTTACGGGCCGGTCGGGATCCTCGTCGGGCAGTCGCTGGGCGTGGTGCTGTTTGGCAGTCTGGCCGTCGTGACGGCGTTCCGGGTCATCCGGAAGCTGGAGCCGGATATCGTAAAGCCGTGACGGCACCCGGAACGCTCTGATGGCAGTTCTGGACTTTAAAACCGGAAGGCCGCATCATCAGGGCAGAATACAGGATTGTCTTTTGGAAGAGTCTGGAACGTTTTCTTACAAGAAAAAGACTAATGACATTGAGTGAGCGCTGATTTGTTTTCAAAGGAACGAAAAACGGTTCCTCTTTCCCGGGATCAGGATTTTTGTTCGTTGAACCTGTTTTCTGATCGGGGCGGAATCTGTACCATGGATACTGAAAACCCATACTATCCTGCTGACAGGATATTTACGGCAGAAAACCGTTCCTTTTCCTCTCCGCTTCTTGTGTCCCTGCCCCATGGAAGACAGTCATGATCCAGGACTTTGATTTCGGTCGCGTCGTCATCATTGGAGACGTTGTTCTTGACTGTTACGTGCATGGCTCTGTTGATCGTATCTCGCCGGAAGCACCGGTTCCGGTATTGCTCCGGGCGAAACATACGGCCGTTCCGGGGGGCGCTGCGAACGTTGCCATGAATGCCGCAGCACTAGGATGCGATGTGGTTCTGATCGGGTTGATTGGGACGGATGCTTCCGGCGAAATGCTGAAAGAGGCTCTGCGGTTACAGCCGAATATTGATGTTTCGGGTCTGGTTGAAGATGCTGACTGGACCACGATCACGAAGACCCGTGTGCTGAGCGGCCGGCAGCAGATTGTCCGGATCGATGAAGAACATGTCAGGGCGCTTTCGGAAGAGACGCGCAGACGCCTCATGGAAAAAATTGCCGAAGCAACGGCCTCGGCGGATGTGGTGGTGTGTTCCGATTATGCGAAAGGCGTGCTGGGAGACGAGGTCGTCCGGTTTGCCATTGATGCGGCGAATGCGCGAGATGTGCCCATTATCGTCGATCCGAAACGTCGTGATTTCTCAGTTTACCGGGGGGCGACCTTAGTGACGCCCAATCGCGGTGAGCTTGCGGCCGCAACGAACCTTCCGGCCCGGACTGACAGCGAGATTGCGGAGGCGGCCCACTGCATTGCCCGGCAGTTCGGGGGCGATGTGCTCGTCACCCGTTCGGAAGAAGGCATGACGCTGTTTCGGACGAATGGCAAAACCGTTCATTCACAGGCCCGCAAGTCGGAAGTCTATGACGTGTCCGGGGCGGGCGATACCGTGGTTGCAACGATCGCCAGCGTGATTTCCGCCGGGCAGGACCTCGAAACCGCCATCGTCATCGCTACGAATGCCGCGTCCATCGTCGTCTCCAAACTGGGAACGGCGACGGTGTCACGCTCGGAACTCAGTGCGGTTCTGCTGGCCAGTATGCGTGAAAACGGTGCCCTGGTGGATGTTGAGCGTGCTGCGCTTGTTGTTGAGGAATGGCATCATCACGGGGCGCGGGTCGTGTTCACCAACGGGTGCTTTGACCTGATCCATCCGGGGCATATCTCGCTGCTTCGCTCGGCTGCCCAGCAGGGTGACAGGCTTGTGGTCGCCATTAACAGCGATGCCTCGGTTTCGCGTCTCAAAGGGCCGACACGGCCGCTTCAGGACGAACAAGCGCGGGCTACGGTCATCGGTGCACTGCGTTATGTCGATCTTGTCGTGATTTTCGACGAGGATACGCCGCTTGAGACGATCAGGGCCCTACGGCCGGATGTGATCGTGAAGGGCGCGGATTATCAGGAGGACGAGGTCGTGGGGGGTGAATTCGTTAAATCCTATGGCGGGGCAGTGGTGCTTGTGGACCTCGTCTCCGGACGCTCTACCACGTCGATCGTGCGGAAGATGCTGCCAGCGGCCACGGGCCCGGCATCCACAGAATCCTGAAACTTACAGACCATCATGCAGAAAGACATTCCCATGACTATTGCCGCTTCGTCGCTTGCCTGGCGGGACTGGCTGGCGTCGAGGGCGCTTCCCCTATGGACGACCAGCGGGTTCGATCCGCGACGGAACCTGTTCCATGAGCGCCTGTCATGGGATGGCACGCCGATCCGCATGGACGCGCTCCGTCTCATGGTGCAGGCGCGTCAGGTCGCGACCTGTTACCGTGCGTCGCTTGACGGGCTTTATGACGCAACGTCCAAAGCAGAAGCCTGTCTGGAGACGATGGAGCGGCTTTATCATCGCAGGGACGGCGCGCCCGGATGGGTCTTTTCAATCGGCCCTGATGACAGGCCCGCAGATTGCAGACGTGACCTCTATGCGCATGCCTTTGTGCTTTATGCCTGTGCGTGGTCCATCCGTGCAGGAGGGCCCGCCCGGCTGGCGCGGGAAACGGCCGATGAGGTCCGGACCATTTTTGCAGCGCATAATGATGGCTTTCTGGATGCCGTGCCCCCCGTGGACAGTCTGCGTCGCCAGAATCCGCATATGCATCTTCTGGAAGCCTATCTGGCTCTTTTCGAGGCGACGCAGGACGAGTTCTATCTTGCAGAAGCCAGGGAAATGGCGGAGCTGGCGCTCAGGCATCTGATCGAGCCGCGTTCAGGGCTGCTTCTTGAGTTTTTCGATGCGGACTGGAAACCAGCCGAGAAAGCCGGCAGCAATCGCGTTGAGCCCGGACATCTTTTTGAATGGTCCTGGCTTCTGGGCGAGTATCTGCGGCTTGCGTCTCCTCACGCCGCCAAGACCCGGCATTTCAGGGACGCGGCAGAACATCTGTATCAGGTCGGAGCGGCAAAGGGGCGCGACCGGGCCACAGGTCTGGTGTTCGATGCGATGACCGAGGATGGGGATGTCTTTGAACATTCGACCAGAATCTGGCCGCAGACCGAACTCATTCGCCTGCTTTGCCAGCGGGCGAAACATCAGGGTGGAACACTGGATGAGGCGGCGCAGTTCGGGGAGCGTTTCCTGTCCGGATATGCCCCGGACCGTCTGAAGGGTGGCTGGGTTGACCGTCTGGATGCCAGCGGCGCGCCTCTGGTCGATTACATGCCGGCCAGTTCGCTTTATCACATCTACAATGCAGGCCGGGAATTCATCCTGTAATTCCCGGCCCGTCGAAGTCAGTGACTGAAAACCTGCTGATAGAAGGCGAGTTCCCTTTGCAGGGCGTCTTCTATGGTTTCGCGGGCGCGGAAGCCGTGGGCCTCCTCCGGATAGACATGCAGGGCGGAATGTTCGAGTTTTGTGCGCATGGATTCCGCCTGTGAGAGGGGGACGACCCTGTCTGCGCCG
Organism: Gluconobacter roseus; assembly: GCF_046058915.1. Lineage (GTDB taxonomy): Bacteria > Pseudomonadota > Alphaproteobacteria > Acetobacterales > Acetobacteraceae > Gluconobacter > Gluconobacter roseus_A. Next base: position 1,770,429 of record NZ_CP175538.1, on the reverse strand, counting down.
CCATGCAGGAACAGGACGGGAACGGTAATCCCCTCGGCCTGCGTGATGGGAGAACGTTTCAGATACACGGCCTCGTCTTCCGGGTAGGGACCGATTAGTCCGTCCAGATAGCGGGCCTCGAACTTGTGGGTTTCTTCGGCCAGCGCGCGCAGGTCAGTGACGCCGTAGAGGGAGGTTCCGGCAGCGAAGAGGTTCGACTGGGCAAGAGCACCGAGGACGGTCAGGCCGCCGGCGCTGCTGCCACGGATGACGCATCGGGCGGGGTCGGCGAGACCGCGGTCGAGCACGGCCTGCACGCCGGCGAGGCAGTCTTCGATGTCTGCGACGCCCCACTGGCGGTCCAGTGCTTCGCGGTAGGCACGGCCGAAGCCGGTTGAGCCGCGATAATTCACGTCGAGGACGGCGAAACCGCGTGAGGTCCACCACTGCACCTTGAAGGCGAAGGACGGATTGGCGCGGCCGGTCGGGCCGCCATGCGCCATGACGACGAGCGGTGGTTTTTCGCCGTCCCGAAGCGCGCTGGTGCTGCTGGCCGGAGCGTAGAACAGGCCGTGGGCTTCGGCGCCGTTGGCGGTCGGGAAGGTCAGGGGGGTGGGAGTTGCGATATCGGCTTTTGTCACGCCGGGCGGGAGGGTGACGCTGGTGCGGAAGCGGTCATACGGTTCGCCGGGACGGCCGACGGCGATGGCGGCGGGCGCGTCGGACGGGGCGTCGATCCAGGCGAAGCGCCCGTCTTCGAGTGGTTGCGGGACGTTGACGGGGGTCCCGAGGGCAACATCCGTCCAGCTTCCGTTATCTTCCAGCAGGACGTGATTGAGGCCGTGGCGGATGCCGAGGGCCAGCAGTCTGTTTCCGGGCAGTGGAGCCATAGTGCGTTGACCGAAGACCCAGTGCGGCAGGCCAATTTCCGCGTTGGCACCATTGAGGCTGTGCGGGTGCCAGCCGGTATCGTCATGGGAAAAGCGGATGGGCGTCCAGCATCCCGAGGCGTCGGACGTGGCGTAGAGCGTGCCGTCGGGGGACCAGCAGGGTTCGATGATGCTGCACTGTTCCGGGCCGGTCAGGTCGCTGACGGGGCCAAGCGTGTCGGTTGTGCGATCGAAGGGGGCGACGGAGAGGGTTGTGACGGTCCAGGGCATGGCCGGGTTGTTCCAGCTGAACCAGGCCAGGAAGCGTCCGTCGGGTGAGGGGCGGGGGGCTGCGTAGAAATCCGCGCCTTTGGCCAGCACGGTTTCGCGTCCATCGGACTGCACATGCACGAGGGCTGCGACGGGCACGCCTTCGCCGTGGGTTTCTCGCACGCAGAACACGGCGTCGGAAACCGGATCAAAGGTCAGGTCGGCGTAGCGGTGTTCGGGGTTTTCGCCCGCCTGTGCCCATTGCGTGGCGGTGGTGCCGTCGCTGAACCAGAGTCCGCCGAGTTTGCGGTCGCTGAAGACGACCTGCGGGGCGCCGTTCTTCAGACGGACATCCCAGGCCCCGCCACCATATTCATGCACGCGGGTGCCGACCGAATATCCGGGCGGGATCAGGTCGCGGACGTGGCCTGCGGGATCGCGGGCGGTGATGACGGAGCGGCCCTGTTCATCCGGGCGGTTTTCGAGCCAGATGATCCAGTTTCCAGCCGTGCGCAGTTCGGAAAAGGACAGGGTGCGGCCGGCCACGAGTTCGGGCGTGATCCAGGACGGCCAGTTTCCGGAAGTAAATGCGGAAGCGCGGGGGAAACTGTGGGTATAGGCGATGTCGTCATTTTTCATCCTGTCTCCGATGCCGTAGTATCGTAACCGGCGGCCTTCCTTTCCGCCACAGCTTGAACGGGACCAGGACACTGTTTCACCTCAGTCATTTTCTCGACCACCTGCTGGTGCATTACGGCTACGGCGTCGTTGGCGTCATCGTCATGTTCGAGAGCATGGGCCTTCCCCTTCCGGCGGAAAGCGTCATCATCGCAGCCTCGCTCTATGCGGGCAGTACCCATCATCTGGAAATCCGCTGGATCGCCCTGGCCGCCGTGCTCGGCGCCATCATGGGCGACAATATCGGGTATCTGATCGGCCATCACTTCGGTTACGGCATTCTGAAAAAGCACGGCCACAAGGTCGGCATGACGGAAGAGCGGCTGATGCTGGGGCGGTATCTGTTCCGCAAGCATGGCGGGATCGTTGTGTTCCTCGGGCGCTTCATCGCAGTGCTGCGCGTGTTCGTGGCGCTGCTGGCCGGAGCGAACCGGATGCCCTGGCATTCGTTCCTGTTCTTCAATGCGATGGGCGGCATCTGCTGGGCGGGGGGCTATGCCTTCGTGACCTATGAACTGGGCAAGCAGATCGAGAAGATTTCGGGCCCTGTGGGTGTGGTCATGGCCATTCTGGGGGTGAGCTGTCTGATCGGGGGGCTCATCTTCCTCAAGAAGAACGAGAAGCGCCTGACGGATGAGGCCCTCAAGGAAGCCGAAGCGGATGAAAAACGCGACGAGGCCCGCGCAGAGACGAAACCGAGCTGACCCACACTGGAAGGACAGACCCGATGACACAGACCGCCGCACCCGCCTGGTCCACGGATTCCCTTGAGCGTCTGGACGGGAAGACGGCGCTCATCACCGGATCGACGGGGGGTCTGGGCTTTGAGGTCGCCTGCGGGCTGGCGAAGCAGGGCGCTGCGATCCTTCTGAGCGGGCGCAATCATGACAAGGGGCAGGCGGCTCTGGCGCGACTGCATGAACGGGTGCCGTTCGTGAAGGCACGGTTCGAGCTGCTGGATCTGGCGTCACTGGCCGGGATCGAGGCCTTTGCGTCTGCCATGCGCAGCCGGGGGAGCCGATCCATCTTCTGGCGAACAACGCCGGGGTCATGGGCCCTGCGACGCGCCTGACGACGAAGGACGGGTTCGAGCTTCAGTTCGGGACCAACCATCTCGGACATTTTGCGCTGACGGGCCGGCTGCTGCCCCTGCTGGCGGCGGGGAATGCGACGGTCATGACGGTGGCCTCTCTGGCGGCGCTGAAGGGAGAAATCCCGTTCGGCGATCTGAACGCGCGGCATTCCTACAACCCCATGGTTCGTTACCGGCAGAGCAAGCTGTGCAATCTGCTGTTTGCGCTGGAGCTGAACCGCCGGGCGCTCAAGGCGCCCTGGCCCATCCATTCGCGGGCCGCACATCCGGGCTGGGCTGCAAGCGATATCGTGGCGAATAACGGCAGTCTCGATCAGTCCGCCAACAAGGCAGCCCGGTTTATGCGGGGGCTGGCGCGGCGTGTGGCCGGGCCGGTGTTTCACGCCATGGGACAGACGGTCGAGGAAGGCGCCTGGCCGCTGCTTTATGCGCTGGCCAGTCCGGAAGCGCGTGACGGGGGCTATTACGGGCCGCAGGGCCCGGGAGAGCGCCGTGGCGTGCCGGGGATCGCGGGACTGCCTGCTCTGGCGCATGTACCCGAACTGGCGGAGCGTCTGTGGACCGTCTCCGAACAGATGACGGGCGTGAAATACGGACTGCTCTGAGACGAATAAAAGTTTTTGGGTGTCACCTTTTTTCAAAAAGGTGACGTTCCTTGACGCTTCCTGGCTTTGAAGCTTTTTGGAAAAAGCTTCACCAAAAACTTTTATTCGGGATCTTTCTCAGGGGCGGACGATGATCATGATGACGATGACCATCATCAGGATTGTGGGGACCTCATTGGCGATCCGGTAGAACTTTTCGGGGTGCTGGTTACGGTCTTCGGCGAAGGCGCGACGCCAAGCCCCGCAGGCGCCGTGGAAACCGGCGAGCCCCAGAACGCAGATCAGCTTCGTCCACCACCAGCCGGCGTTCCAGTCGATCAGACCGGGAATGGAGGCCAGCGCGCCGCCGGCGAGGAAGGTCACGATCATGGCCGGAGTCATGATCTGGCGCAGGAGCTTGCGCTCCATGACCTTGAACCGCTCGCTCTCGACCGAACCCGGCACCACCTGGCAGTGATAGACATACAGGCGCGGCAGATAGAACGTCCCGGCCATCCAGGCGATGAACGCCATGATGTGCAGGGACAGGATCCAGCTCTGATAGGTCGCGAGAAAGTCGGTCATGCGTGTTTCTGGCTTTCCAGCGTCCGGCGGAGCAGGGGTACCAGCTCGTCCAGATGCGTAATGCGGACGGAGCCTTTGACGGGCCAGAACGGGGGCAGGGGCACATCCTCGGGGCGAAGAAGCACACAGGCCATGCCGGCCTTCCAGGCCGCCTCTGCACCGGTATTACTGTCTTCGATGACGACACAGTTTTCTGGCAGGACACCCTCGGCCTTTGCGGCGTACAAATAGACGTCCGGAGCAGGTTTGGGGCAGCCCATGTCATTGGCGGAATGGACGCGGTTTTCGGGGAAATACTGCGACATTCCGGTGCGCTCGAACTTGGCTTCCATTTCACGGACGGAAGAATTGGAACCGACGCGAACCGGCATTCCCAAAGCCCGCACGCCTGCCAGCATTTCGAGCGCTCCGCTTACGGGTTCTGCGCTTTTTCGCATCATCTGTACGAGATTTTCGCGCAGTTTGAATGCCGTTTCTTCTGGCAGGGAATGCCCGAGTTCATGCTCGAGTTCTGTCACGATCTGCGGCAGGGCCTTGCCTGCAAAACGCTTATGCGCCTCATCGTCCGAAATGGACAGCCCCTTGGAACGGGCAAATTCCGCCGTGGCACGGCAGGACGGGCCCTCGCTGTCCACGAGAACGCCGTCACAGTCGAAAATGACCAGTTTCAGATGGCCGGCCGGATCGAGGGCGGTTGTCATACCGCCCATCATACCGCGCGTACCGCTTCGACGAGGGCTGCCACGTTCTCGGGCGGCGTATGCTGCATGACGCCGTGTCCGAGGTTGAAAACATGCGGTTTTCCGCGCATCGCGTCCCGGATGGCCTGGGCTTCGCGGATCATTTTCTCACCGCCGGAGAACAAGATCATCGGATCCATATTGCCCTGAAGCGTCAGGCCCGGCGTGACCTTGGAAACCAGTTCGGAGATCTGGGCCGGATCGGCGACGGTATCGAGAGCGAGCGTGTTGACGCCGGTTTTCTGCGCATATTCGCGGACCATGATGCCACCAAGCCGCGGAAAACCGATGATCGGGGTCTTGGGATGCCGGGCGCGGATGTACTCGACGATCTGGCGCGTCGGCTCGATCACGTAGCGACGGAACGCGGAAGGCGGCAGGATTCCGGCCCAGGAATCGAACAGCATCACGGCTTCCGCGCCGGCTTCGATCTGACCACAGAGCATCTCGGCGGTACTCGAAGTCAGGATGTCGATCAGGCGATCGAACAGGGCCGGGTTGGTCTGCATCATGCGCCGGGTTTCGGCGAAATCCCGCGATCCGCCGCCCTCGACCATGTAGCATGACACTGTGAACGGGCTGCCTGCGAAGCCCAGAAGTGTCGTGACGTCCGGAAGCTCTTTTGTGAGGCGGGACAAGGTCTCGCGCACTGGTGCAACGGCGTCCTGTACGCGTTTCGGGTCCAGTCTGGCGAGGTCGGCTTCGGAGCGGATGGCACCGAGCACGGGACCGCGTCCGTCAATGAATTCAAGGGACTGACCCATGGCCCAGGGCAGGATCAGGATGTCGGAAAACAGGATGGCTCCGTCCATGCCGTAGCGGCGGATCGGCTGGATCGTCAGCTCGGTGGCCATGTCCGGGGTCATGCACCGGGTCAGGAAGTCGGCCTTGTCCCGCATGGCGCGGAATTCCGGGAGATAGCGGCCTGCCTGACGCATGAGCCACACCGGAGGGGGCCAGACGGCTTCACCACGGAGGGCCCGCAGAAGCGGTTTCGACGAGGGTGAGGAAGGTGCGTTTTCCGAAATCATGCCGCCCACTAATCATAAAAGAAAAAAGAAAGAAATGCTGGAGGTTAAGATGATCCCTGTGGATACCGGGGTACCCGGCTTTCTGAAAATGTACCCCGTCTTACTCACACTGTGTACAACTCCGGAAGCCGCAGTCTGCAAGGGAGTCGTTGATTCAATCCCGAATTGCCCACAGAGAGCCTGTGTACAACCCCCAGTTCCGGCTGGTGTACCGTACAATCCACGGTACTGGGTACTCCTTTCGCAAGGGCAGGTACTATCCCCATGTACCCCAGGTACTGACGCAATCTCTTCACCGGGTGATCCGCAGTACTCGTCCCTGTTCCAACAGTCGATAGTACGGAGTCGTACTTCATGATGTCTTTCAGTACTTCCCTCATTCTTGCCAGCGGCTCTTCGGCTCGGCGGATGCTTCTCGAAAATGCGGGGCTGGCCGTGCAGGTCCGACCCGTCGATCTCGACGAGGAGGCGCTACGGCGATCCTGCGAAGAGCAGGGGCACACGCTGTCCCAAACGGCGATCGCGCTGGCGGACGCAAAAGCCAATCTCGCGACGCGGGATGTGGACTTTGATGAGCTGACGGTGGCGGCGGACCAGATCCTCGATCTGGACGGGGTGGCGTTTGCCAAGCCGGACTCTGTGGCGGAGGCGGCGGAGCATCTGCGCCGGCTGCGGGGGCGGACTCATGTCCTGCGCACGGCTGTCGTTCTCTATAAGGGGGGCGAGAAAGCCTGGGAGCATCTGGCGTCGCCGCGGCTGACGATGCGGGATTTCTCTGACGACTTTCTGAAGGCCTATCTGGAGCGGGAAGGCTCGGCGATCCTGTCCTGTGTGGGGGCGTATCGGCTTGAAGGCCCGGGGATACAGCTTTTTTCGGCTGTCGAGGGCGCGCAGGATGCCGTGATGGGTCTGCCGCTGTTGCCGCTGCTGGAGGAACTGCGGGAACTGAAGGTCCTTGCGGCCTAAAAAATCTGTTTTTCAGGCTTGTCAGGGCGAAATCATGACGATATACCGCCCTCATCCGGCCCCGTCCCAAAGGGGCCGCTTGAAACATGTGGGGCCATAGCTCAGTTGGGAGAGCGCCTGAATGGCATTCAGGAGGTCGTCGGTTCGATCCCGATTGGCTCCACCAGTTTCCCTTTCTCCGAAAAATCGAAATGCTCCGTTCAGGCTCTGTTGTAGGGTCGGTGCTTTGTCCTGTCTGCGTGCTGTTCCGCAACTGGGCCAGGGTGGACCTTCGGGCCAGCTATGTTAGCGTGACTTTGGCAGCGACGGTTTCCAACTTCTGACAGATGCTGCCCTGAACGTTCTCTGAAGGAGAAATACAGTGCGTTATTCACACGGTGTATTTGCAGTTCTTGCAGCAGCTGGCCTTGTTGTTTCCTCGGCTCATGCCCAGTCCATCCCTGGCGTTGGCGGTGCGGGCAATGCCATGAGCGGCATGTCGGGCATGAGTAACATGACCGGTGGCACCGGCATGATGGGCAGCATGCTGCCGAATGTGTCTTCCGCAAGCACGGGTAATGTGGCGGGTGTTCTGAGCTATTGTGTGCAGAACAACTATCTGAGCGGCAGCAGTGCGACGTCAGCCCTGAGCAGCCTGACGGGCAAGCAGGACGTGACGTCTTCCAGCGATTACAAGGCCGGCCAGCAGGGCCAGCTTCTGACGGGAGGCACCAATCCGCTTTCGCTGTCGAGCCTCAAGGGGCAGATGAAGCAGAAGGTCTGCAGCATGATCCTGAACCGCGCGCAGAATCTGCTTTGATTTCAGGGTGATTATCCGGCCTGTCGCGGTTCGGTCGTGGTGGGCTGGATCCCCTTTTAAAAAAGGACTATTAAATCAGTGAAGTATCTCGTTACGGGTGGGGCCGGATTTGTCGGCAGTCATCTGGCACAGGCTCTGGTTGATGCCGGGCATGACGTTGTCGTTCTGGACAATCTGAGCACGGGCCATCGGGCGGCTGTCCCGCAGGGCGCGCAGTTCCTGCAGGTCGATCTGGCAGATGCGGACGCGACGGACCGGGCGGTGGCATCGGGGCAGTGGGATGCGGTTCTGCACTTTGCCGCGCTGTCGCTTGTCGGCGAAAGCATGAGCCAGCCGTTTCTCTATCTGCGGCGCAATTACATCACGGCGCTGAACCTGATCGAGGCCTGCACGCGACATGGTGTGAAGCGCTTTGTCTTTTCCTCGACGGCGGCGCTGTTTGGCGGGGATGACTGGCCACCGCTGATTGCGGCGGATGCGCCTGTTGATCCGGGATCACCTTACGGCGAGAGTAAATATCTGATCGAGCGTGCACTGGTCTGGGCTGATCGGATCTGCGGCATGACGAGCGCATGTCTGCGCTATTTCAATGCGGCGGGGGCGGATGCAAAGGGACGTCTGGGCGAGGATCACCGGCCCGAGACGCATTTGATTCCGCTGACGATCGACGCGGCTCTGGGGCGCCGCGCCGGGCTGAAGCTGTTCGGGAATGATTATCCGACGCGCGATGGCACCTGTGTGCGCGATTATATCCATGTGAGCGATCTTGCCGATGCGCATATCCGCGCCATGAGCCAGCTCGATGAACGGTCGGTGACCTATAATCTGGGCAATGGCTTGGGCTTTACCAATCTGGAAGTGGTCCAGAGCGTCGAGCGCGTCAGTGGCCGGAAGGTGCCTTGGGAATGGGCGCCACGGCGTGGGGGTGATCCGGCTGTTCTGGTGGCGGATTCCACGGAGATCCGCCGGGAAACGGGGTGGGACCCGCGTTTCAGCCAGTTGGATGATATCGTCGAGACGGCCCTGCGCTGGCGCATGGACCATCCGAACGGATATGGCGCGGCCTAAAGCGGCTTGACCAGATCGGCCACGATCCCGTTCGTGGCGGTCAGGGCATCCTGGGGCGAAAGTTCGATCAGGAGGCCCTGACTTCCGCCATTGATGACGACGGGTGGGCCGTCCATACCGCACTGCTCAAAAGCAGTGGGGACTGTGCTGCGTTGGCCGAAAGGGCTGACGCCGCCGATACGATAGCCCGTGCGCTGTTCGGCGTCGGGGCGGGAAAGCATCTTGGCTTTGCGGCCTCCAAAGGCCTGCGCCACGCGGGCGAAATCCAGCTCGCGGTCTGCGGGCAGCACCACGCAGGCGGGGCGTCCGTCGATCTGCACCATCAGGGTCTTGAGGACATGATCCGGCGACAGGCCCAGCGCGGCCGCGGCAGCCACGCCAAGTTTTCCGGCCGAGGGATCGTAATCATAGACATGGCGCTCATAGGAGATGCCGAGGGCATCCAGCGTCAGGGTTGCGGAAGTATCCGGAACACTCATCCTCATGTCCTTTACAGTCATCACGAGGTGTTCAGGATGGCAGGCGGGGGCGGCTGATGCTAGGGTTGCACTCATGATTCAACAGCGCTCCATCCGTAACCATGGCTGCTAGCGTGCTGGCCTGCATGCTGGCTTCGGCCCTGCATTACCGGTTGCCACCGCGCATTCTGCCTGCGATCCAGCGGGTCGAAGGCGGCGTGATGGGTCATGTCAGCACGAATACGAACGGATCGGTTGATATCGGGCTCATGCAGATCAACTCGCGCTGGATCCTGCCGATTGCCTCTATGATCCATCAGCCGGCGTCGCAGGTTGCGACGCGACTGGCGCTTGATCCGTGTTTCAACGTGGCGGCGGCGGCCATGATCCTGCGCAGGGCACTAGATGACGAGCGGGGGAATCTGATGAAGGCGATCGGGGATTATCATTCCCGGACCCTGCCGCTCAATCTGGATTACCAGCGCAAGGTCGTGGCGGCGGCCGCTGCGCTTTATCTGCGTCGAGGATGACATCGGGCAGGGTGGTCAGGTGGTATGTGTTACTTTATAACGCCTGAGCCTTAGATCCCTTCCCCGAGGAAAATGATGCGTTCTTTCCCGGCTTTTCTGCTGGCTGGCCTGAGTCTGGGCAGTATTCTGGGCATTTCTGATGTCGCTCAGGCCGAGCCTTCCCAAACACCGGTGCGCGTGGTCTGTGCGGAAGCGGCCTGGTGTAATGTGGCGGCGCAGATCGGCGGGGCGGATGTGCAGACGCAGGCGCTTCTCGCCACACCGGGCATTGATCCGCATGATCTGACGCCCTCGCCTTCAATGGCGCGGGCCATGGCGAGGGCGACCATCGCGGTGGTGAACGGGGCGACCTATGACGACTGGGCGCTGCCATTTGCGGCATCTGCGCCTGGAAAGATCGTGGTGGCGGGGGTTGCCGGATGGCAGCCCGGCGATAATCCGCATCTTTTTCTCGATCCCGAGGCGGTTGGAAAAGTCGCGCATGTCTTTGCCAACATGCTGTCGCATCAGCCGGGGATTTCGGCTTCCGACGTGGCTGGGCGGCTGGAGGCGTTCCTAAAGGAACTTGACGGTGTGAAAGCCCGTCTGGCCGCGATGAAAGCACAGCATGAAGCCGTGCCCGTGGCGGCGGTGGAGCCGGTGGGCGAGACGCTGCTTCGGGATGCAGGGCTGGATGTCGTGGACGAAAACTTTGCGCTGGCGATCATGAACCATGCGGAACCGTCGCCACGGGATGTGGCGCAGGTCGATACCATGATCGATGGACGAAAGGTGCGGATGCTGATTACCAATCCGGCCATTCATTCTCCGCAGATTGACCGGCTGGTGGATCGGGCGCATACGGCCGGCCTGCCGATTGTGGCGATTGGCGAGACGTTGCCACCCGGTCAGTCCTGGCAGGGCTGGGTTTACGGGATTCTTCAGACGGTCGGGCAGGCGCTGGGTGATGGTGGACACTGAAAGAGTCTGCTGTCAGCCGGAGCGCGGGCTCGTCCTGCGGAATGTGACGCTGACGGCGGGATCGACCTGCGTGTTGCGGGATGCATCCCTAACGGTGCCGCTTTCGGGGATGACGCTTCTGTCCGGACGGAATGGAGCCGGGAAGTCCACGCTGCTTCGGGCGATGCTGGGGCTGGTGCCGCTTCAGGGTGGTGAGATCCTCACCCATGGTCTGCCACCGGCGCAGGCGCGACAGCATATCGGTTACATGCCGCAGAGTGTGACGGATGCGGCCCTGCTGCTTCCGGCGGTCAGTCATGTTCGCGCGGCGGTGGACGGGCTGCGCTGGGGGTTGCCGCTGCGTTTGCGGCCACGGCGGGAAGAGGCGGACCGGCTTCTGGCGCTGACCGGGGCATCGGTGTTTGCACATCGTCCGCTGGGACTGCTGTCCGGCGGGGAACGACAGCGGGTGGGGCTGGCGCAGGCTCTGGCGGGAAATCCGGATCTGCTGCTGCTGGATGAGCCTCTGGCGGCGCTCGATCATGCGGGGCAGGAGCAGACAGTGCGTCTGCTGGAGGATCTGACGGAGCGTCTGGGGATCGGGATTGTCCTGACGTCCCATGAAACCGAGGCGCTGGCGGGTGTCGTCACGCGGGTTGTGCAGCTTGCGGACGGGGAGCTGCATGTTCGAGTTTGATTTCATGCGCCATGCCTTCGTGGGCGCGGCGGTCGTCTCGGTTCTGGCGGGGACGGTCGGCTGGTTCCTGATGCTGCGGCGTCAGGCATTTGCTGCCCATGCGCTGTCCCATATCGGGTTCAGCGGTGCGGCTGGGGCGGTCTGGCTTGGCTTTCCGCCACTGTCGGGGATGGTGGTGTTCAGTCTGATGGCCGGGTTTGCCATCGGGGCCGAGAGGGAAGGGGAGCGCGGCATTCCGGCTCAGCGGGACAGCACGATCGGGCTTGTCTTGGCGGCCAGTCTCGGGCTTGGCGCCTGGTTCCTGCATATGAGCAACCGGGGTTCCAGTCTGGCGACCACGCTGCTGTTCGGCGATGTGCTGGGGATCGACGTGCCGACACTGGAGGCACTGTGTGGCGTCGCGGTGCTGTGTCTGGGGTTGCTGGCGTTTCTGGGGCGTCGGCTGCTGTTTTCCAGTCTGGCGCCGGAAGTGGCACGGGCGCGGGGTGTGCCGGCGCGGCTGGTTTCGGTCGTGTTCATGGCCGTAGCGGCGCTGGCCTGCGCGGCGTGTGCGGAAGTGGCCGGGGCGCTTCTGGCGTTCAGTCTGATGATCGGGCCGGCTGCGACGGCTCTGAAGCTCGGTTTGGGACCGCTGGCCGGGATTACGCTTTCCGTCGGACTGGCACTGGGTCTGTCATGGGGCGGGTTGATGCTGTCCTGGGTGACAGACGCGCCTGTTCCCTTCTGGATCGGGCTTGGGGCCGCCCTGTCCTACGCGCTGGCCGATTTGTGGCAGCGGTTCAGAAGTCGTTGAGACCAGACACCTTGAAGTGAATCAGCAGCATGAATGCGACGAGCATTACATGCATGATGATCAGCGTTTTTACGCCAATGACCGGGACATCTTTGGTGGTATCGGGTGTTTGCATGATCGTATCCTGACGGGCTTGTGACAGAATAGTCAATCCTGATGGTATTTCACACAGAATTTCTGTTGGTTTTCTGCTTGGCCTGAAAAAACCATTCATTTTGTGATATGTTATGTTTCTATGGAAAACGATACGAAAACAGTCCAAACCGGACGGGAGCATATTGATCCCGCGTCCATCGAAGTTTCCCCCAACGCAAAGCTGATGCTGATTCTGGCGGCAGTTGTCGCTGCGATCTGCGGTGGCCTGTATGGCTATGATACGGGCATCATCTCCGGAACGCTGCCGCTGATCGGGGATGATTTCCGCCTGGGTGCCACCATGAAGGAATGGGTTGCATCCGCCATTCTGCTCGGCGCCATCTTCGGGGCATTTGCGGCCGGAGGGCTTTCGGAGAAATTCGGACGCCGGAACACCACCTGCATGGTGAGTGGTCTGTTCGTGATCGGGGCCACGACCTGTTCTCTGGCGCCGGATGTCTGGAGCCTGATTGCTGCGCGTTTCGTGCTGGGTCTGGCCGTGGGTGGTTCGACGCAGGTCGTGCCGATGTATATTTCCGAACTGGCGCCGCAGGAGCGTCGTGGCACGCTGGTCACGATGTTCAATGTCGCCATCGGTCTGGGCATCCTGATTGCCAACATCATCGGCTTTACCGAGCGTGTTAACTGGGGCTGGCGTCCGATGGTGGGCATTGCCGCCATTCCGGCCGCCATCGTGTTCGTCTCCATGTTCTTCATGCCCAAGAGCCCGCGCTGGGCGGCTGAGAATGAGGGCATGAAGAGTGCCATCATCCAGCTTGGCCGGATCCGGACGACCAAGCGGACCATCCGCCGCGAGGTGCAGACCATCCGCGAGAATGCGGAAGGGATCGACCCGAAGAACCGTGGCTGGCGCGGTCTGTTCCAGCCCTGGGTGCGCCCCGCACTCGTGGCCGCTCTTGGCGTTGCGTTCTTTACGCAATGTGGCGGTCTGGAAATGATGATCTACTATACGCCGACCTTCCTGAATGATGCCGGGTTTGGCACGTCCTCGGCCCTTCTGGCATCGCTGGGTGTGGCCGTGATCTACTGCATCATGACGTTCCTGGGCTGCATGTTCGTGGACCGGATCGGCCGTCGTCGCCTGATGCTGATCATGGGACCGGGTGCGGCTCTGTCACTAATCGGGCTTGGCGTGATGTTCATGAGCCATCCGGCACCGGGAAGTGTGGGCGCTTACATGATTGTCGCGTTCCTGCTGCTGTTCATGATGTTCAATTCCGGCGGTATCCAGGTTTGTGGCTGGCTGCTGGGCGCCGAGATGTTCCCGCTCTCGATGCGTGGGCAGGCGACCTCGCTGCATGCCGCGACGCTGTGGGGGGCCGATCTGCTGGTGACCAGCACGGCGCTGAGCATGGCTGAAGCCATCGGGCTGAGCTGGACGATGTGGTTCTATGCGTTCGTCAATCTGGCATCCGTGATCTTCGTGTTCTTCTTCGTGCCGGAAACTGCCGGTGCGTCGCTTGAAGACATTGAAGAAGCACTGATCGAGAAGCGTTTCCGTCCCACGCCGGGGAATACCCGGATCGTGCAGAGCGATGATGAGGACGCCGAAGCCGCTGCATGATACGCTTTCTCCTTCACGCAGAAGGGGACTGACCATGACGGATGTTATCGCTCAGAGGGTTGCTGCCGCACGATGTGGCAGCAACCCTTCTGTTATCGGGCGTATGAAATCGGGCTGGCTGGTGATCGGTCAGACGCAGCCTCTGCCGGGATACTGCCAGCTTCTGGCCGATCCGGTTGTGCCGACAATCAATGATCTTCAGGGTGAGGCCCGTGCGCAGTATCTGGCGGATATGGCAGCGGTAGGGGATGCGCTGCTGGCCGTGACCGATGCGGTGCGGATCAATTACGAAACATGGTGCAATCTGGCACCATCCCTGCACACTCACATTGTCCCGCGCTATGCCTCCGAAGATGCGGAGAAAGCCACGCGCCCGGCGGGAACGGTCTATGATTACGACGCTGCTCGGCCATTCAGTCCGGAGCAGGACGGACCGTTCATGGAGGCCATGCGGCGGTTCCTGAAACTAGCGTGAAAACAGATACCAGAGCCGGAAGACTGTGCTTTCGGAGAACCGCTGGCGCCTGAGCCTGCGGTATCTGAAAAGCGTGCACAGGCGGGCGGGAAATGTCCGGGCTGCGGCAATGTCCTTCAGGAGACGCAGGGCCTGCGGGGACAGGTTCTCCGGCTGGCTCAGAAGATGGGTCACGTTGGAGCGGAAAATGGTCATGAAGACTTTGGGGCCACGGCGGCAGGCAGCCCAGGCGCGTCTGATGAACGAACCGGTTGCGCCGACCGTGTTATGGGCGTGCTGTCGGTAGTAACTGACGCAGCGATTGTCGAAAATGATGTCTCCTTCGGCCGCGGCTGTCAGGAGATAGGCCCACCAGTCATGCAGGACTGAAGGCGGCGGCGGGTTGTTCCGCATCAGCCTGTGTGTTGCGGCGTTCAGAAGAACGGTGTGCCCCGTTGCGATATTCTGCGTCAGGGAGGCCGGAAAATCGGGTCTGCGGCGCAGGGGAGCGGATTCCTGGCAGACTGTGAAATCCGCGTTCGTCAGATATTGTCTGGCGCAATACAGGGTCGGCCTTTCAGCCGGGCGCCGGCTGATGGCATCGAGGGCCCATTCCAGTTTCTGCGGTTCCCAGATGTCATCCTGATCGGCGAAGGCTACGTAAGGCATGGCGGGGATGGCATCAAGAAGATGGGCATAGGAACCTGCTACGCCCAGCCGTTCGTGACGGGTGGTGATCTCGACGCAGCGTCCCTGTCCGGGACCAGCGGCAAAGATGCGCATTTTCTCAGGCGAAGAATCGCTTGAAGCATCATCACGCCAGTAGAGGATCCAGTCCGGATGGGTCTGGGCCAGGATACTGGCAAGCTGTGCGTCCAGATAGGTTTCGCCATTATACAGCGACAGGAGAATGGCGATCTGGCGGGAAGATTCGGCCCTTTTCTGTGTCATGTTTCGGCACCCGGGCTTGAGGCCGAAAGAGGGGAAAGGGGATCATTCGGACGCAACGGTAAAGATGGTGACAGACGGCCGCCCCTCCGCCGGGGAAAGGCAGCCGACTGATCAGGCTTCGGAAAACAGCTTGTGAACGATGCGTGTCACGCTGTGGCGCCAGTCTGGCATCTTTACGCCAAAAATGCGATGGAGCTTTGAATTGTCCATCCGGGAGTCCTGCGGACGTTTGGCCGGCGTGGGCCAGTCCTCGGTGCGGATGGCGTTGACCTGCGGCATGGTCTGGCCATGCTTTGCGGCTTCTTCCAGCGCAGCGACGGCCAGGCCATGCCATGTGGTCTCACCTGTTCCGCTGGCGTGGAAAATGCCACGATATTCCGGCTTCCAGCCGTCACGCTCGATCAGGGCGATGATGGCGAGAATGGCTTCGGCCAGATCGTCCGAGCTGGTCGGATTGCCTTTCTGGTCGCCCACGACCTTGAGCACGGGGTTCTTGGCACCCGCATTGATCATCGTGCGCACGAAGTTCTTGCCGTGGGCCGAATAGACCCAGGACGTGCGCAGGATGATGCTCTTGATGTTGGCGGTCAGGACGGCCTGTTCGCCTTCGGCCTTGGTGCTGCCATAGACCGTCTCGGGAGAGGTGGCGTCCTCTTCGGTGTAGGGCATGCCCTTGTCACCGGAGAAAACATAGTCCGTCGAGACATGAATGAACGGGATGTCTGCCTTGGCGCAGGCTGCGGCCAGCGCTGCCGGACCGGAATTGTTGGCGCGTTCGGCGCCATCTTTTTCCGTTTCGGCCAGATCGACAGCCGTCCATGCGGCCGCGTTCACGATGACTGAAGGCTTATATTTTTCGACCGTGGCGGCAATCGTTTCCGGGCGGTCGAAATCGAACTCCGGACGTCCGACGCGGATGATCCGCTCGGTTCCGAGGTTCTGAAGGGACGTTGCGAGCTGGCCGTTGCCGCCCGTGACGAGAATGGAGCCTGTGCTGCTGGACATCGTCATGCTCACTTTTCGTACTGGAACCAGCCCTTGGCTTCCGAGAAATGCGGCGCGACCAGATCCTTGTCGGACAGGACGGCGTCAGCTTCGGAAACGGGCCAGTCGATCTTCAGTTCGGGGCAGTTCCAGATGACTGCGCGTTCGGAGACCTTGCTGTAGAGCGAGGTGCATTTGTACTGCACTTCGGTGTTCTCTTCGAGCGTGACAAAGCCATGCAGGAAGCCGGGCGGAATCCAGAGCTGGGACCAGTTTTCGGCGGAGAGTTCAGCGGCGCACCACTTGCCATAGGTTGGCGAGCCGGTGCGGGCATCGACAGCCACGTCCCAGATGGCGCCACGGGTGACGCGGACGAGCTTGCCCTGTTCGTAGGGTGCGAGCTGGCAGTGCAGGCCACGGACAAC
Organism: Gluconobacter roseus; assembly: GCF_046058915.1. Taxonomy (GTDB): domain Bacteria; phylum Pseudomonadota; class Alphaproteobacteria; order Acetobacterales; family Acetobacteraceae; genus Gluconobacter; species Gluconobacter roseus_A. Next base: position 1,753,816 of record NZ_CP175538.1, on the reverse strand, counting down.
GCCTTTCTGGCGTGACAGGCTCTGGTTGTCCTGAACGAAGGGCAGGTCGATGCCGGCTTCGCCCATGCGCTCCACATTGTAGGTTTCGGAGAAGAAGCCGCGATTGTCACCAAAACGGGGAGGCGTGACGAGAATGACCTCTGGAATGGAAAGACGTTCGACCTTCATGCTCTGAATTCCTGCTGTGAAAAGATGTTATGAAAAAACGGTTCCGGTAGCAGCGGGATGCAGAAAACCGGAACCGTCGGGAAAGAAATCAGCTGTTAGCCAGTTCCAGAAGCAGGCGGCCCAGTTCGGTCTTGCCCATTTTCTTCGCGTGTTCACGAAGCTGGTCGGCCGTGATGAATTTGTTGCGGAACGCCACTTCGGCGGGAGAACCGACCAGCATGCCCTGACGGGACTGGATGGTCTGGACGAAGGTTCCGGCCTGCATCAGGCTGTCGGGCATGCCTGCATCGAGCCAGGCGCAGCCACGGCCCAGACGGTCCACCTGAAGGGTGCCTTCTTCGAGATACATGCGGTTGAGGTCGGTGATTTCCAGCTCTCCGCGGAGGCTGGGCTTCACTTTCTTGGCGAACTCGACGACGCGGCTGTCATAGAAATACAGACCTGTGATGGCCCAGTGGGATTCCGGATGGGTCGGCTTTTCCTCGACCTTAAGGGCCCGGCCGCTCTCATCGAAGGAGACCACGCCGTAACGCTCGGGATCGCGGACCTGATAGGCGAAAACCGTGGCGCCCTGCGGACGGTTCGACGCGGCACGCAGAAGAACGCCAAGATGTTCGGAGAAGATCAGGTTGTCGCCCAGCGCCAGGGCACAGGGAGCACCCTGGATCCAGTCTTCGGCGATCAGGAACGCCTGTGCCAGACCGTCCGGTGACGGCTGGATGCGGTATTCGAATTTCACGCCGAACTGCGAGCCGTCACCCAGCAGGCGCTGGAACTGGGGCATGTCATGCGGGGTGGTGATGATCATGATGTCCCGGATTCCCGCCAGCATCAGCGTGGAAAGCGGATAGTAGATCATCGGCTTGTCATAGACCGGCAGCAGTTGCTTGGAGGCTGCGAGCGTCATTGGATACAGGCGCGTGCCTGAACCGCCGGCGAGAATGATGCCCTTCATGGACTGTGTTTCGATGGTGCTCACTTGCTGGCTCCCAGTCTCTGGCCTGTATAGCGCTTGGAGCGGATTCCTTCCCACCAGGCGCGGTTGTCGAGATACCACTGTACCGTCTTGCGGATGCCGCTTTCGAAATCGTGCTTCGCTTTCCAGTCGAGTTCTTTTTCGGCGTGGGACGGGTCGATTTCATAGCGGAAATCATGGCCGGGGCGGTCGGTCACGAAGCGGATCAGGCGCTCGCGCGGGCCGGCCGGGTCGGGCTGAAGCTCATCGAGGACGGCGCAGATCTTCTTGACGACTTCAAGATTGGTGCGGGGCTGGCGAGCGCCAATGGCGTAGGTCTCGCCCGGCTTGCCGATTTCGACGGCTTTGACCAGTGCTTCGACATGGTCTTCGACGAAGAGCCAGTCGCGGACGTTCTCGCCCTTGCCGTAAACCGGAAGTTCGCGGCCTTCGATGGCGTTGATCGTGACCAGCGGGATCAGCTTCTCGGGGAAGTGCCAGATGCCGTAATTATTGGTGGTGTTCGTCACGAAGGTCGGCAGGCCGTAGGTGTGGAACCAGGCGCGGACCAGATGGTCGGAAGAGGCTTTGGAGGCCGAATACGGGCTGCGCGGATCGTAGGGGGTGGTTTCGGTAAATGGCGGATCGTTCGGCTCCAGATGGCCGAAGACTTCATCCGTGGAAATGTGATGGAAGCGGAAGGCCTTCTTTTCGGCATCGCCCAGCGTGTTCCAGTATTTCCGGGCGGCTTCGAGCAGGGAATACGTGCCGACGACGTTCGTCTGGATGAAGACCCCGGGGCCGTCGATCGAGCGGTCCACATGGCTTTCCGCTGCGAGATGCATGACGGCGTCCGGACGGTATTCGTCGAACAGGCGCTGCATTTCCACACCGTTCACGATGTTGGCGCGGGCATGGGAATACCGGGGGTCGTCTGCGACCTCGCTGACAGTATCTTCCGAGGCTGCATAGGTCATGCAGTCAACGTTCAGAACCGAGTGTTCGGTGTTCCGGATCAGATGGCGTACGACGGCCGACCCTATGAAACCACAACCGCCTGTCAGCAAAATCCGCATTTGGACCTCATAATATTGGATCAGGGACTAAAACCCCTGACAGAATAACTTTTACCTTACAGCGTTGTTGAAACAGCGCAAATAACGCCGGTACATTTCTTCTGGCATCGTGAAGTGGATCCCGGGAAATGTTTTCGCGTCTCGCGCTGTCCAGGCTGATGGGCTAATCCCACAGTCGTGCGGAGGCAGGAGAGGCAGATATGCTGGCTGATACTTTGACACGCTCCCTGACGGATGTTCTGGAGCGGCCCGATCTTCGGGTGATTGCGGATGGACTGGTTCCCATTCTGGATGTGTCACTGTCCCTGCCATTCCGGGTTGCGGGAACGCTGGAACCGGGGAAGCCTTTCTGTCTGCAGACGGCCACGCTTACTTTAGGGGGCCCGTGTCTTGAGGCGCCGCGTCTTGCGCCGACATATCTGCGCCATGCCATCGAGCTGATGCGGCTGCTGGAGCCGGGGGCCAATCCGTATCTGGCCAGCTTTGCCGCAGCCCGTGTGGCGGCGCTGTTTCATGCGCTCGATACGGGTGAGGTTGCGCCGCTTCCGGCCTGGCTTGCGGTTTTCAGCGATGATGTGCCGGATGCACCGGCTCTTATGCAGAGCTGGGAGACGCTGAGTGCGTTCCTGCCGGATCTGCCTGTTTTCACGCAGCATGAAGCGGAACGTCTGCAGAAGGTTCTGACCCGTCTGTGGCCTGTTCTGGCGCCTGCCGAGAGTCTGATGAGTGGTGGCGGGGATTCCCGGCTGGCTGTTGATCCGCATACAGGGCTGAACCGGTATTCGAGCTCCCATCGTCCGCGCCCCTGGGCGATCACTTTTGGGTCATCGACTGCGTCTTCGCTGTCCGAGCGTGGTTTCGGGGGAGCGGAAGCCGCCCGGCGTGGCATGATGAGTGCGCTTCTGGCCAAGCAGGATCCGGATCTGGTGCAGGAAGGTGTCGTGCGCCGGGCCCGTGAGGCAATCGGGGCGCATTTTGGTCTTCCGGAAGATGCCGTACTGTTATCGGCGTCCGGGACGGATTGTGAGCTGGCGGTTCTGGCGCTTGTGGCGGCGGGAACGGATCGGCCGGTCACGTCCATTCTTCTGGCGCCGGATGAAACGGGCAGCGGGGTTCCGCTTGCGGCCTGCGGGCGGCATTTCGCTACGGATAGCGCCTGTGCCACGCTCGTGGGCAAGGGTGAGGTGATCGAAGGGTTCTCGCCCGAGACGCGGTTGATTGGTGTCGATATCCGTGCGGCTGACGGGACGGCGCGGCCGGTGGGCGAGATCAACGCCCAATGTGCGGAACTTGTGCGGCGGGAAGTGGCCGGGGGGCGGCATGTTTTGCTGCACCGGCTGGACCAGTCGAAGACCGGGCTTGCGGCGCCGGACATGGATCTTGTCTGGGAATTGTGTACGGAGCTGGGCGATCAGCTCAGCGTTGTTGTTGATGTCTGTCAGGCGCGACTGAGCCCATCGCGTGTGGCGGAATGGGTGGAGCGGGGGATCATCGTCATGATTACCGGCTCCAAATTCTTTACCGGCCCACCTTTCTGCGGGGCCATTCTTCTTCCTCCCGCAATCCGCAGCCGTCTGCCGTCTCTGTCGCTTCCCAAAGGGTTGCGGGCCTATGGCAATCGGGACGAATGGCCGGAAGGCGCGGATGCTTCGGCTCTCAATAACGGTCACAATATCGGACTGGCGCTGCGCTGGTATGCAGCACTGGCGGAAATGGATGCGCTGTTTGCGTTGCCCGATCCTGTCATTCGCGGTCGTCTGACCCGGTTCATGACGGAAGCCGTGGCCATGGTTAAGGCCCGTCCCGCGCTGACCATGCTGCCGATGGGCACGCCTTTTGATGACGGCCGCTGGGATGCAGTGCCGACCATCCTGTCCTTCCTGATTGAAGATCCGCATGCGCCGGGGCGTCCGCTGGCACTGGAAGATGCGCGGCGGCTGCATCGCTGGCTGAATGCGGATCTGTCGCCCTGGGTGACGGAAGGGGAGGGTAGTCTGCTCTGTGTGCTGGGGCAGCCGGTGCCGGTGCCTCATCCGCTGGTGGACGGGCCGGCCGGAGCGCTGCGTCTGTGTGCGGGTGCGCGCCTTGTGTCGGGTGAGCCGTCGCATGAAGGGCTGGACGAGGAGCGCCGGCTTCAGCGCGAATGCATGGATGCACGCCGGGTGCTTGGAAAACTGGAACTGATCCTGAAGCACTGGGATGTTCTGCTGGACGCGAACCCTGTCCCCCGTTACGCCCCGTTGTCATGACCCAGACAGATAAAGCGGTCCCGCACGGGCATTTTCTCGATACGCCGGAACTGCCGAAGGGCGTCACCCGGTTCTGGCTGATCCGTCATGCGGTTGTGGAAGCCAGTGCGCGCAAGACGATGTATGGCGCGCTCGATGTGCCGCTGTGCCGTGAGGCAATGGCTAGCCAGCAGGGCGGCTATACCACGCTGGCGCGGCGTCTGCCGAAGGATGCCCTGTGGTACAGTTCACCGTTGCAGCGGGCGCAGGATACTGCGGCTGAAATCCGCAAGGCGGGTGCGTTTTCGCAGGATGTGACGATTGACGGGCGCTTCATCGAGCAGTCGATCGGGGACTGGCATGGCACGCCGCATACGGAGTTTATGTCCCTGCTGCGTCTGCCACCCAATCCGTTCTGGTCCATTTCCGCCTGCGAGCTTCCGCCGGGCGGTGAGAGCATGCTGGATGTCTGCGCGCGTGTAGGGCACGGGCTTGAGGATCTGGCGAATGCGCATGAAGGGCAGGACATGGTTGTCGTCAGCCATGGCGGTGCCATTCGCGCGGCTCTGGCGCATGCGCTGAGTGTTCATCCCGATACGGCATTACGTTTTTCGATCCAGAACCTGTCCATCACCATTCTGGAGCGTATCGACTGCCTTTGGCGCGTCGTAACGGTCAACGAACTGCCTGATTTTCGGGGCTGAAAGCCAAGGGCAGTCTCTGGATTTCGGGGGCTGTCCGGAAACACGAAAAGACCCGTAGCGGGCTTTGAAAATTCAGTATGAAATTTTTGGGAAACAACCGGAGACGGGCATGGTGGGCACACAAGGGCTCGAACCTGGAGGGATCGAAGAACCCTTGATTGATACGCTTGGCTGGTGATTTCAGGTTTTTGGCGATTTGATTGACTACTTTTGGGTTCGTTTTCGATCTGCGTTTTGAGCAGATTGAGTGCTGCCCCCCGCTGGATTGCTATGCATTCGCGCTGATCCGCTCCAGGAAGAGGAAGCGGCGCATATTATAGACGATATTGGCCAACCCGATCCTCATGGTGGCCCGCGTTATGCCGACGGTTCGGACGAACAGCCCGGTCTGTGATTTCTGATCAGCAAAGACATGCTCGACACGCGACCGGATAACGGACTTTCCGGCGTTGGATTTCTGGATATGCCTGGGCATAGGCTTGAGATGCGGCTTTTTCCTGTGAACCTTCGAGACAAAGCCCTGCTCCTCCATGAAGTCCTCATTCGCTTTTGAACGATAGGCCGTGTCAGCCCAGACCGTTGAGGCCGTATTGGTTTTATCCAGCAGCCCCTCTCTCAATCGCGCGCCATCACTGGCGGCGGCATCCGTCGTCTTCCATTTCCGGATGAACCGGTATTTCCGATCGATGGAAACATGCGATTTATAGCCAAAGAACGGGATGGCGAGATCGCTGGAGGGCATGGTTCCATCATCCTGCCGCTTCGCCTTCGTGAACTTCAGTGTCCAGCGCGCATGACGATCCTTGTGCGACAGCTTTGCGGGTTTGTCCTGCCAGTCTTCAGGAATACGTCCTTCCCGAAGATCGGCTTTCTCTGCGTTGGTGTTCCGCTGCTTTGGAGCAGCTACCAGTGTGGCATCCAGGATCTGGCCTGACATCGGTAAATACCCGGCGTTGCGCAGGGTCGCATCAAAGCGGTTGAACAGCCCTTCGATCGCACCCGCCTGGGTCAGACGCTCGCGGAACAGCCAGACCGTTTTGGCATCCGGCACCCGATCCGAAAGTCCCAGACCAAGGAAACGCATAAAGGAGAGGCGATCGTTGATCAGATATTCCGTCCGCTCATCAGACAAATTGTTGAGCGTCTGGATCACCAGAATTTTGAACATCAGCACCGGATCAAATGGCGGTCGTCCGCCTTTGCTTCCGTCAGAATACGCCAGAGCCTTCTCCAGGTCAGGGCGGAAGACTTCAAAATCCACAGTCCGGGAAAATGCTTCGAGCTGATCACCAAGCCCGCTCAAGCGGGCAAGCCGTTCTTCAACATCAAAGAAACCCGGCTGCTTCATCTTTCATCATCCCCAATCAACTAAGGGGAAATGGAATCACAGAGCAGACCTCAATACCAGGGGGTTTTTCGAACCCTCCAGGTGGAAGGGATCAAGGCTGCAAAGGAACGCGGGATCTATACCGGCCGGAAGTCCTCCATTGATTCTGAGCAGGTGCATCAGTTGAAGGACGAGGGAATCGGACCGGCTGAGATTGCGAAGCGCTTGGGCATTGGCAGGGCTAGTGTCTATCGCATTCTGTCTGCTGGGTCCTGAGATCGGGCTGGTCCGGCGCGGCCCGGATGTGTGGTCTGCGCGGTCAGCGCAGGAAGTTTCCTTCCCGCGATTTTGTCTTGTTATGCGCATAAAGCATGGCTTGCCCGTTCTGGGCTGACAGAGTGGAGTGTAGTCCAAAAGCTGTCGAGACGAGAAAACCGCAGTTTTCCGGGAAAATGTGCGAACGATCAATAACACCTTTTAGAAGGTGTTACGCGGCAATCTCGAAAGGTGTTATTGGAAAACTTATATAAAACAATATCTTATGAGGCGAATAACACCTTAACACCTATAACACCGTTTTCAGACTAAGGGAGAGAAAGACAGAGCCAAAGCCCTCTGACATATGCATCAAACGCATATCTCTCAAAAATGCTTGGGTCCCTCCTAGAGGGTTTTCCATCCGGGGGTAATTCGCACCCCGGTAAGCGAGGGTCTCAACATAAACTGAAAGTTGGGTTTCTGTTGTTGCTGCTGCTGTTCGGTGTCGTGTTGCCTTCGAGGCATGCTGACAGCAGAGATGGTCAATCTTTTTCAGATGAGTCCGGATTGAGTCCGGAAGATCCACAGAGTCCGCAAAGCCACAATCCAGCAAGAGCCTTGTAGGCTGCTGGGACAGTCTAGAAATCGCAGATTTTCAAGGGAATAACCGGAGACGGGCATGGTGGGCACACAAGGGCTCGAACCTTGGACCCGCTGATTAAGAGTCAGCTGCTCTACCAACTGAGCTATGTGCCCATGGCCCGTCTACCGGTGGAGCGGCTTATAGCGGGATTCTGCCCCGGGCTGCAAGGGGTTTTTCATCTTTTCTGCAAGTTTGGTCTTAAAAAGATAAAAATCCTTATATTTCAGTAATTTATGTCCGGTTGAGCAGGCGCATGACGCTCTCGAACTGCTCCAGAGACGTGTAGTCGATCTTCAGGGAGCCGCCTTTTTTTCCGTTGTAGGAAATATGGACCTTCAGTCCGAGGCGGGAGGAGAGGTCATTCTCGATCTGCAGGATTTCCGCGTCCCGTGCCTTTTTGGCCGGTGTCAGGGTATTTTTGCCACCGGTCAGAGCTTCTGCCTGACGCACGTTGAGGCCTCGGGCGATGACGATTTTTGCGGCAGAGACCGGATCAGGATGGGTCAGCAGGGCGCGGGCGTGACCGGCTGTGAGTTCACCGTTGCGGACATGCGCGCGGACTTCCGGCGGCAGGTTGAGCAGGCGCATGGTGTTGGTGATGTGCGGGCGTGACTTGCCCACGGCACCGGCCAGTTCTTCCTGCGTCAGGGTGTAGTCCGTGACCAGACGTTGCAGGCCTTCGGCTTCTTCGATCGGGTTGAGATCCGCGCGCTGGAGGTTCTCGACCAAGGCAGCGGCCATGGCGTCCGTATCGTCGAGTTCGCGAATATGGACGGGGACGCTGTGCAGGCTTGCGAGCTGTGAGGCGCGCCAGCGGCGTTCGCCGGCGATGATCTGGTAGTGGCCTGGCTTTTCCGGATCGGGGCGGACGAGCAGGGGTTGCAGGACGCCGCGTGAGCGGATGGAATTGGCCAGTTCGGACAGGCGCTCGGGGTTCATATCCTTGCGCGGCTGGAAGGGGCTCGGGGCCAGAACATCCACCGGCAGGGACGAATGCTGCTGCGGCTGGGCATTCGCACGTGTGGCACGGGCGAGCTGCGGCGCCTGATCGCCCAGAAGGGCCGCGAGGCCGCGACCAAGCCGTGGGGAACTGTCCTTTTTGGCCATCGCCGGTTACGCCTTTGCCTTGTTCTTGTTGCGTTTGATCAGTTCATCCGCCAGCGCCAGATAGGCGATGGCACCCGTGGAGCGAGCGTCATAGTCCAGTACGGGGCTGCCGTGGCTCTGGGCTTCGGAAATGCGGATGTTGCGCGGAATGAGCGTCTCGAACACCTGATCGCCGAAAAAGCCCCGCGCGTCCTGTGCCACAAGTTCGGACAGGTTGTTGCGCCGGTCGTACATCGTTAGGACGATGCCCTCGAGATGCAGGTCGGCATTGAAGGCGCGGCGCACGCGGTCAATGGTGCGGACGAGCTGGCTGATGCCTTCGAGCGCGAAGAACTCGCATTGCAGCGGCACGATCACGCTGTCAGAGGCCACCAGCGCGTTCAGCGTCAGCAGGCCAAGGCTTGGGGGGCAGTCGATCAGGATGGTGTCGTAATCGCCTTCGAGCGCGCGCAGAGCGTCACGCAGGCGGTATTCGCGGCGCTCATCGCCGATCATTTCCAGCTCTGCACCCGCCAGTTCGTTATTGGCGGTGATGATCGCCAGATTGTCGAACTCGGTCGGCTGGGGCAGGGCATGGGGCTCGGCTTCCACCATCAGCGCGGCATAGGTGCCGGTGTTGCGCTGGTCGTAGTCGATGCCCAGACCGGTGGAGGCATTGCCCTGCGGATCCAGATCCACGAGCAGGACGCGCTGTCCCTGACGGGCCAGACCGGCTGCCAGATTGATGGTGGTGGTGGTCTTGCCGACGCCTCCCTTCTGGTTGGTGACGGCAATGATCCGGGTGGTGGGAGATTCGGTTTTAGACGACACGCTTGAAATCACTGACCTTGATGATGGCTCCGCCGGGGTCGGTGCGGCTGGGAATAATGGTGTGGCTCATGTGCCAGTCGGCGCTTGCCTCGGTCAACTCGGCCTGCGCCTTCTGGCCCTTCAGGAACAGGCAGAACCCGTCTTCCTTCAGTAATGGCCGCGCCCATTCGAGGAGCCTGTTAAGAGGAGCCAGCGCCCGGGCCGTGATGATGTCGGCTGGAGGGGGGCTGGCGGCTTCGATACGTTTGGCGATGACCGTGACCCTGGCTTCGCAGATGCGTCCGGCTTCCCGCAGGAAGGCGCATTTGCGCTGGTCCGATTCGATCAGAGTGACGGGATTTCCGGTGGCGATGGCCAGAATGATGCCTGGAAAACCGCCGCCCGACCCCAGATCGGTGATGGTCGCGCCTGCGGAGATCAGTTCTGCAAGCTGGAGGCTGTCTTCGATGTGACGGGGCCAGAGCTGAGCGATGTCGCGCGGGCTGACGAGATTGATCTTCGCGTTCCACTGCACGAGCAGGTTGGCAAAGCGCTCCAGCCTCTCATGTGTTTCACGTGAAACGGTGGTCATGACAGGGTCCTTACATGGGCCAGCAGGGCGACCAGCGCGGCAGGTGTGACCCCGCGCACGCGCTGTGCTGCGGCGAAACTGGTCGGGCGGGCCTGGGAAAAGCGCTCGCGCATTTCGCTGCTCAGGCCGCCGATGGCAGTGTAATCCAGATCGGCCGGAAGGGCGATGGCACTTTCGGATGCGAGCTGACGAATTTCACGATCCTGCCGGTAAAGATAACCGCCATAGCGCGCTTCAGTCTCGACATGGCGACGCACGCGCAGGGGAAGTTCACCGAACCACGGGGCCAGCGTGTCCAGCTTCGTATGGTCGCCATTGCTGGCGAGGACATCGAGAACCGTGCGTCTGCGGCCATCCAGCGAGACTTCGAAACCAACGTCGCGCAGGGTCTGGGGCAGGAAGGTCGTCTCAGCCGCGCGGGCCATGGCGGCGTCGAGTTCTGCTTTTTGGGCGGTGAAGGCGGCTTCGCGTTCTGACAGGACGCAGCCTGCTGCGATGCCTTTTGGCGTCAGGCGCAGGTCGGCATTGTCGGCGCGCAGGGTCAGGCGGTACTCGGCGCGTGAGGTGAACATGCGATAGGGTTCGCTGATGCCGTGCAGGGTCAGGTCGTCGATCATGACGCCGAGATAGGCGTCACTCCGATCCAGCGTGAGCGGTTCATTGCCTGCCGTGGCGCGGGCGGCGTTCAGGCCTGCGAGCAGTCCCTGTGCTCCGGCTTCTTCGTAGCCGGTCGTGCCGTTGATCTGTCCGGCAAGGTACAGGCCCGGCAGGCGACGCAGTTGCAGGGAGGGCAGAAGCTCACGCGGGTCCACGTAATCATATTCGACGGCATACCCGGCCGTGACGATGCGCGCCTTTTCCAGACCGGGCATGGTGGCGATCATCGCGGCCTGCACGTCAGCGGGCAGGCTGGTGCTGATGCCGTTCGGGTAGACCAGATCGCCGCCCGGATTACCGGGCAGGGCTTCGGGCTCCAGAAAGACCTGATGCGATGTGCGCTCGGCGAAGCGAACGACCTTGTCTTCGATCGACGGGCAGTAGCGCGGGCCGCGACCAGCGATGGCGCCCCCATACATGGCCGAGCGGTGCAGGTTCTCGTTGATGATCCTGTGGGTCTCGGCGGTCGTATGGCTGATGCGGCAGACGACCTGCGGGTTGGTGATGGCCGTCGTCATGGGGCTGAAGGCTTCGGGCTCGGCATCGCCGGGATCGGCCGGGAGGTTCTCCCAGTCGATGCTGTCTCTGGCCAGACGCGGTGGGGTGCCGGTCTTGAGGCGGCCCATCTGGAGGCCGAGCGCATAGAGTTGTTCGCCCAGACGCTTGGCCGGGGCTTCGCCGATGCGTCCGGCTTCCGTCTGAGTGTGGCCGACATGGATGACGCCGCGCAGGAAGGTTCCGGTGGTCAGCACGACGGCGCCGCAGCGGAACTCGTGGCCGTCTTCACAGATGACGCCGGTGATGTGGCCGTTCTCTTCGATCAGGTCTCCGGCGGCGCCTTCGAGGATCGTCAGGTTTGGCGTGGCAGCCAGAAGATCCTGAATGGCGGCTCGGTAGAGCGAACGGTCGGCCTGTGCACGGGGGCCGTGGACAGCGGGGCCCTTGGAGCGGTTGAGCAGTTTGAAATGGATGCCAGCGCGATCTGCGGCCTTGCCCATCAAGCCATCGAGCGCGTCGATTTCGCGCACGAGATGGCCTTTGCCGATTCCGCCGATGGCCGGGTTGCAGGACATGGCGCCGATCGTTTCAAGCCGATGGGTGAGCAGCAGGGTGCATGCGCCGAAGCGGGCTGATGCCGCTGCGGCTTCACATCCGGCATGACCGCCGCCGATCACGATGACATCGAAATCGCTCAAAACCTACTTCCCGATACAGAACTGCCCGAAAATCGCATCGAGCAGGGATTCAACATCAACACGTCCCGTCAGACGCCCCAGAGCCAGCATGGACAGGCGGAGTTCTTCGCCCCGAAGCTCCGGCCATGTCGCGGTCTGGGCGCGGTCCAGATGGGTTACGGCCTCCTGAATTCCGGCGCGGTGTCTGGCGCGGGTCAGCGGCGGCGCGGCGGAACCTGCCATGAGTTCTGCCACCCGGTCGGACAGGACCTGCCGCAGCGCACCGAGGCCTTCACCGGACTGCGTGCTGATCCCTAACATGCCGGGTGGGGCGGGCGCGATGTCGATTTTCGTCCGGATAGGAATTTCCTCTCCGGACAGGGATTCGAGGCTCTCATCCGGGCCGATCAGATGCAGTACGACGTCGGCTTGTTTCACGTGAAACAGGGCGCGGCGGATGCCTTCGGCTTCGATCTCATCTTCGGTCTCGCGCAGGCCTGCCGTGTCGATCAGGCGCAGGCGAACGCCATCCAGCACCCAGTCGAGCGCAATGGCGTCGCGAGTGGTGCCTGCACGATGGGTGACGATGGCGGCGTCTGTTCCGGATAATGCATTGAGAAGACTGGATTTTCCGACGTTTGGTGAGCCTGCGATCACGACCGTCAGGCCCTGACGCATGAGTTCGCCACGATTGTCCTGGAGATGGGCGGACATCTCGGTCTGAAGCTTTGAAAGTTCTTCGATCAGGCCGTCTTCCACGTCCTGCGGCAGCTCTTCGTCCGGGAAGTCGATCAGGGCTTCCTGATGCGCGAGGACGAGACGGAGGCGCTGTGCCCAGTCGTCGTACAGGCGGCTCAGGGCGCCGTCGGCCTGACGGAGTGCCTGTTTGCGCTGGCTTTCCGTTTCGGCGTCCACGAGATCGGCGATAGCTTCGGCCTGAAGCAGGTCCAGTCGTCCTTTCTGCACGGCGCGGCGGGTGAACTCACCCGGTTCGGCAGGGCGGGCGCCCAGATCGGTCAGGGCGTCGGCGACGCGAGCGATGATGGCGGGGCCGGCGTGCAGGTGCAGTTCGAAGCCGTCCTCGCCGGTGTAGGAATTGGGGCCGGGAAGCCAGAGGGCGACGGCGTGATCGAGCACCTCTCCGTCATGGCGCAGGGTGCGCAGGCTGACGCGGCGGGGTTCAGGCAGCCGTCCGTTGCAGAGTGCTTTCAGGATCGCATCGCTGCCTGGACCGCTGGCGCGCATGATCGCAATGGCCGCACGGGACGGACCTGTGGCCAGAGCGAAAATGACCTGGGGCGTGTTGTCAGGGGCGTCCGGGAGGGATGAGCGCGTCATGGGTTTCTATGTAGTGCAGGTGGCCTTGCGGTGAAATGCCCTGTGGGGAGGCATGAAAAGCGCAGGCATGAAAAAGGCGGACCGTTTCCGATCCGCCCTTTCTGTCAGACTGACAGGGAGTGGGAAGCTTACTGGGCTTCATCCACGCCGCTGTGGGTCTGCGGGGAGAAGGTCCAACCTTCGCCGTAAGGCTGCGGCATATAAGCCATCCAGCCCTTGCTGGAGACGTTCCAGCCAGCGGTGGAGACCGGTGCACCCGTCGTGCGCAGCTTCTGGATGTCAGAAGCAGACACGGTTCCCGGTGCGTTGTTGCCCCAGCCCTTGCGCATGAAGTTCACGACATCGGCCATCTCCTGATCGGAGAGGTGATTCTTGAACCCGGGCATGGCAACAGCGGACGGTGCGCTGTTGGTCGGAGGCAGGATGCCACCGAAGGCCACGACATTGGCGAGCGACGTCGGATCATCCGTCAGGACAACCGGGTTGCCAGCCAGCGGCGGGAACATGCGGTTGACGCCCGAACCATCGTTCATGTGACAGATGGCGCAGTTGTGCAGATAGACTTCCGCACCGGCATTGCCCTGGCCACCCTTGTTCAGCAGAGCGGTCGTCTGACCGTCATCCTGACCGAGGTTCTTGCCTTCCGGCACAGCCGGCATGCTCTTGAGGTACTTGGCCGTGGCGCGCAGATCGTCGTCGGACCAGTGCTGCGTGCTGTAGGCCACTACGTCGGCCATGCCACCGAAGACGGCGGAGTGGTCGATACGGCCGCTCTTGAGGAAGGTCACGAGGTCATCTTCGGACCAGCGGCCCAGACCCGTGTCGCTGTTGCTGCGCAGGCTCGGTGCGATCCAGTTGTCGATCGGTGCACCACCGGCGAGGTAGGCGTTACCGCCAGCCGTGCCGTAAGCCTTGACCTGCATCCCGAAACCACGGGGCGTATGACATTCGCCGCAATGGCCCGGACCGTTGACGAGATATTCGCCGCGGGCGACTTCCGGATCACTGATGCTCTTGTCCACGCCCGGCGTCATGCTCGGGACGAACATGGCGCGCCACATGCCTAGAGGCCAGCGCATGGAGAGCGGCCAGCTGATGTCCGGTGCCTTGTTCTGCTGGGCAACCGGCTTCACGCCATGCATGAAGAAGGCATACATCGCACGGATGTCGTCATCGGACAGACGGGCGAATTCAGGATAGGGCATGGCCGGATAGACCGTTGCACCATCCTTGCGGATGCCCTTGCGGAGGGCTTTCGTGAAGTCCTCCAGGGTGTAGTTGCCGATACCGTGTTCCGGGTCCGGCGTGATGTTGGTCGAATAGATCGTGCCGATCGGGCTCTTGATCTCCAGACCGCCCGCATAGGGCTGTCCGTGAAGAGCCGTATGGCAGGCAATGCAGTCCGACAGGCGGGCGACATATTCGCCACGCTTGATCAGGGCGTCATCGGCGTCCTGGGCATGGGCGGCGCCGAAAGACACCGCCATAAGGCCAATAGCGGCCGCGAGTTTCCATCCCTGTTTCATCTCAGATACCAGCCTGTCCCGAGTTAATGCGTTCAGCATGTCACGTGCTCCTTATGCGTACCGCTATCTCAGGGGTGATCCGCGGTCGGAACATCGGCCGTGGACTGCGGGACATTGAGGAACTGATCGTTCGGAACGCCTGTGGAGTTCTGACGCGCCTTGACTTCGTCCTCGTAGGACTCGTTGGCACGCTTGACGATGAAGTTACGGATATCCTCGATCTCGTCAGGCGTCATGGAGGTGTCGAAACGATCCATGCCGTAAGCCGTCAGAGCACCGCGACCGACGAGCTTGTAGAAGCTTTCCTTGCCACGAGGTGCACCGGACCAGCGAAGGTCAGGCAGAACGCCGCCGGAGATCGCGTTGTCGCCATGGCAGGCCGAGCAGAACGTCTGATACATGAAGTATCCGTTCTTCTGACGGGCCTCGTCATAGGTCGGAACCGGCTTGACCGGGGTGAAGCCCAGCTCGTTCTTCGGCGGCAGGCTGTCCTTGCCGTCAAGCGAGAAGGCGATCACGCGGGAATGGTTGACCGTCCAGCCCGAGGTGCGGGCAACGCCGCCGTACAGGAACGGATAGATGCCACCCCAGCCCACTTCAACCGCGACATACTGCTTGCCGTTGGCCGTATAGGTCACCGGCGGAGCGATGATCGCGCTCTGTGCGGGGAAGGAATAGAGATCGTTGCCGTTCGTGGCGTCGTAGGCGTGGAATTCGCCGTTTGCCAGACCCTGGAAGATCACGTTACCGGCCGTGGCCAGAATACCGCCGTTCCACGGACCCTTGTGGTTGATCGTGAAGGCAGGCGCCATCTTCTCCGGATCCCAGGCCACCGTCCAGCCCTTCAGGACCTTCAGGAAGTCTTTCTTGGCGGAGACGTGAGCCGGATCGTTATCGTCGAAGAGACCGATCTTGTTCATGTCGAGGCCGAGGTTCCAGGCGTCGTGATACGCCTTGAAGCCGCCTTTCTGGCCGTCATACATGAGCGGAATCTGCTGTGCCGGGATGTAGACCAGCTTCGTCTTCGGGCTGTAGGCCATGGCGGCGAAGTTATGGCCACCAAGCTCACCTGGAATACCGATCCAGGGCTTGCCCGTCAGCGTCCACAGGGCGTCAGGCACATAGTTCGGGCGACCCGTGACCGGATCCAGGCCGGTGGCCCAGTTCTCGTAGGTGTAGGGCTTGCCGGTGATGAACTTACCCGTCTTCGCATCGATGATGTAGAAGAAGCCGTTCTTCGGAGCATGGACGATCACGTGGCGCATCTCGCCGTTGACCGGCATGTCGAGCGTCATGATCTGCTGGACGGAGGTGTAATCCCACTCGTCCATCGGCGTTTCCTGGAAGTGCCAGACATACTTGCCGGTGTCAGGATTGATCGCGACGATGCTGCCGAGGAAGAGGTTGTCGCCCTTGCCTTCGGAGCGGAACTTGTAGTTCCACGGCGAGCCGTTGCCGACGGCCAGGTAGACGAGGTCCGTCACCGGGTCATAGACGAGCGAATCCCAGACGGTTCCGCCGCCGCCCTGCTTCTTCCAGGCGCCGTTCTTGCCCCAGGTCGGGTAAGCCTTGGACATCAGGATGTCGTCGGAGGCTGCGCCGTCGGGCTTGTTGTCGGGGTTCGGAACGGTGAAGAAGCGCCAGTCGAGCTTGCCGGTTTCGGCGTCGAAAGCGGAGACGAAGCCGCGGGCACCGAACTCTGCACCACCGTTGCCGATCAGGACCTTGCCCTTGGCAATACGGGGGGCACCGTCAACCGTATAGGAGCGCTGGTGGCCGAGCTGGGCTTCCTTGGGGATCGTGTAGACGCTCCAGACCAGCTTGCCGGTCTTGGCGTCGAGCGCGATCAGGCGTCCGTCGAACGTACCGAAATAGACCTTGCCGTTCCAGTAGGCAGCGCCACGGTTCACGGAGTCACAGCAGCCGCGGTCGGCAATGTTGCCCGGAACCTTCGGATCATAGGACCACAGGAGCTTGCCGGTCGCTGCATCCAGCGCCTTCATCTTGCTCCAGTTGGTCGTGGCGTACATGACGCCATTGACGATCAGGGGCGTGCCTTCCTGGCCGCGGTTCGTGTCCAGATCATAGTGCCAGGCGAGCTTGAGCTTGCCGACATTGTCCGTGGTGATCTGGTCGAGCGGGCTGTAGCGCTGCTCGGAATAGGACCGGCCGTAGGACAGCCAGTCCCCGGCATGGCCACCGTTATCGGAGCTTGTGATTGCTGCGCCAGTATCTTCCTGCGCAAAAGCGACAGGGACAGCTGCAGAAATCGCCAGTG
Source organism: Gluconobacter roseus (assembly GCF_046058915.1). Lineage (GTDB taxonomy): Bacteria > Pseudomonadota > Alphaproteobacteria > Acetobacterales > Acetobacteraceae > Gluconobacter > Gluconobacter roseus_A. The sequence goes on along the minus strand of NZ_CP175538.1, from coordinate 1,736,995 downwards.
CGGCGGCGCAGCTGAGAAGGCGCTTTTTCGTAACCTTGATCGGCGTCAGTAGACCAGAAGTCATGATCCAACTGTCCTTTTTGTAAAGACTGTTTCCGCTGTGATATTCTGGACCTCTGAAGTCTTGAAAGGGCAGGGGAGATCCTGTTCCTTATCAAGCCGACCATCAGTACCGGACACCGGCAGCATGAGAACTTACTGACCCTATTTTATTGCTTAAGACAAACACGGCTTCTGACGTTTCCGTGAGGAATTGGGATGGACGGCCCCGAAACGGGCTATGAGGTTGCTCACCGAATAATTACACTGGCGTTCCGGAAAACCCCGGATCGCCTTTCCAATACAAAAAATGGCAGTTTTCCAACACATTACAGAATATTGCTAAAAAGCCTACAGAAGCGGTACTGTATGCCTGAAACGCATGTTGCTATGGCTCGATATGCGCATAGTGCATGGCTAAAAAGTCTCGCCTGGCTGGCAACACTGCCGGATTGACGGTTTCGGGCGGCTCGGGCACCGTGTCGTTCATGCCACAGCTATCCTGTCACTCACCTTTCGGGGCCCTTACCATCAGTGAAGATGAGGGCCAGATCGTCGCTCTGGACTGGGGTTGGGGGCGCGATCAGGAGGAGACTCCACTTCTTCTGCAGACCCGCGACCTTCTGGAGCGCTATTTCGACGGGGAATCGGTCGATTTCGACACCCTGCCTTACCGTCCTTACGGGACTCCGTACCGTCAGAAGGTCTGGGACGCGCTGCGCCGGATCCCCTATGGGAAGACGCGGACTTACGCGGACATCGCGGCCGAGGTCGGGGGTTCTGCCCGCTCGGTTGGTGGCGCGGTCGGGGCGAATCCGATCCCCATCCTGATCCCCTGCCATCGTGTCGTCGGGCGTTCGGGGCTGGGGGGGTATTCGGGACTTGGGGGTGTGGCCGACAAGCACGCCATGCTGCATCTGGAAGGCGTTCTTTAAGGCGCGGCCTTTCTTCTTCGGCCCGGCACACCGGGCCACAAAAGGGGCGCCGAAGCTCCCCTTTTTCATGTCGGCCGTGCTGATCGTGGATCAGTTGTTCATGGCCTCGAAGAAGTCGTGGTTGGACTTGCTGTATTTGAGCTTGTCCAGCAGGAAGTCCATGGCGTCCATCGTGCCCATCGGGGCCAGGATGCGGCGCAGGACCCACATCTTGGACAGTTCGGCGCGGTCCACCAGCAGCTCTTCCTTACGCGTGCCCGACTTGGTGATGTCGATGGCGGGGAAGGTGCGCTTGTCGGCCAGCTTGCGGTCCAGAATGAGCTCGGCGTTGCCGGTGCCCTTGAACTCTTCGAAGATGACTTCGTCCATGCGCGAGCCCGTGTCGATCAGGGCCGTTGCGATGATCGTCAGCGAGCCGCCTTCCTCGATGTTACGCGCAGCACCGAAGAAGCGCTTGGGGCGCTGCAGGGCGTTGGCGTCCACACCGCCGGTCAGCACCTTGCCCGAGGAAGGGACGACGGTGTTGTAGGCGCGGGCGAGGCGGGTGATGGAATCCAGCAGGATGACCACGTCGCGCTTGTGCTCGACGAGGCGCTTGGCCTTTTCCAGCACCATTTCCGTCACCTGGACATGGCGGGTTGCCGGTTCGTCGAAGGTGGAGGAGACGACTTCGCCGCGAACCGAGCGGGCCATGTCCGTCACTTCTTCCGGGCGTTCGTCGATCAGCAGGACGATCAGGAACACTTCGGGATGGTTGGCGGAGATGGAGGCTGCGATGCTCTGGAGCATCACGGTCTTGCCGGTGCGGGGCGGGGCGACGATCAGGGCGCGCTGGCCCATGCCGATCGGCGTCACGAGATCGATCACGCGCGGGGTATAGTCGCGCTGGTCTTTCTTGCCCTTGCCGCGCGGAGAGGATTCCGTGACGGCGGCTTCGGACTGTTCGACTTCCATTTTCAGGCGACGCTCGGGGTAGAGCGGCGTGAGGTTATCGAAGTTGATGCGGGTCCGGACGGTTTCCGGAGCCTCGAAGTTGATGGTGTTGACCTTCAGCAGCGCGAAATAGCGCTCGCCGTCGCGCGGGGCGCGGATCTGGCCTTCAACCGTATCACCCGGGCGGAGGCCGAAGCGGCGGACCTGGGCGGGGGAGATGTAGATGTCGTCAGGGCCGGGAAGGTAGTTGGCTTCCGGGCTGCGCAGGAAACCGAAGCCGTCCGGCAGGATTTCGAGCGTTCCTTCGCCGTAGATCGCCTGATCGCGCTCGGCAAGGGTCTTGAGGATGGCGAACATGATGTCCTGCTTGCGCATGGACGAGACGTTCTCGATCTCCAGTTCCTCTGCATAAGCCAGCAGATCGGCCGGAGATTTCTTCTTGAGTTCGGCGAGATGCATGAAAGACGCGCCTTGATGTGCCGTAAGGGGCAGACCTGATAGGGGAGGATGCGCGACCACACAGAAGACAGGGCGACTGGGCGGGGGCTTCGGGTGTCAGGCGGGGATCCGTAAAGATTTCGCAGGACAGTGAAGCGGGCGTCATCCGGATGGAAAGGGAGACCGGGTGACAGGACGTCACCGGAAAGTCGTCCTTCGATTACCGGAGCGCGCGAACCGGTGTCAAGGCTGGTGCGCGTGCTCCGGAACACTTTGATCCATGTCAGTTTTCTGGGGCTCAGGCTTTCAGCATGGCGTCCGCCGTGCGCAGGGACAGGGACATGATGGCCAGTGCCGGGTTGGCGGCAGCGGCGCTGGGGAAGATCGAGTGATCGGAGATCCACAGATTGTCGATATCGAAACTGCGGCCTTCCGGATTGACGACATTGCTGCCCGCATCCGTGCCCATGCGGCAGGTGCCGATCATGTGAGCGGCGCGGTCGATGACGCGGATGTCTTTTGCGCCGATGGCCTCCCACATCCGGCTCAGCAGACTGGCGGCATGATTGTGCATGGCCCATTCGTTGGGGCCGTAGGAGTGCTCGATCAGGGGCTTGGGAATGCCGAATGCGTCCTTCTCGTTCGAGAGGGTGACGCGGTTTTCGGGGCGGGGGAGACATTCACCGTTGATGCCGATGCCAGCGGAGCGGTTGTATCCGGCGAGGGCGCGGGCGAAGGCCGGGCCGCGTGTCGTGGTGCTGCGGGCGAGGTTCTGGCCCCATGTCGCAGGCATCATGCCGAGTGACTGGATCAGGTAGCCGCCGACGAAATCCGCATCTTTGGGGCGCATCATGTCTTCGGTGATGGTCAGGGACGGGTAGCCGCGATTGGGGCGGATGTCCTCGTCGAACTCGCCCCAGACCTGCGTGGAAACATGGGTCATGTAGTTCTGGCCGACCTGACCGGAGCTGTTGGCTAGGCCGTTGGTCAGGAGCAGACGCGGGGTTTCGACGGCACCGGCGGCCAGAACGAGAGTCGCGCATTTCTGGCGGTGTTCGACGCCGTTCTGGCGATAGACCACGCCGGTCACGCGGCCGGAAGTGTCGCGTTCGATCGTGTGGGCGAAGCAGCCGGGGCGGAGTTCCGCACCATGGGCGACGGCCATGGGAAGCCAGGTATTGTCCGCGCCGGATTTGGCGCCGTTGCGGCAACCCTGATGACAGGCGCCGCAGTTCGCACAGCCATGACGGGTGCCGAAATGGGGCTGTTCGATTTCGCGGGTGATGAGGGCAGCCGGGCCGTCGGCATGGCGCAGGCCGAGCGCGTCACAGCCTTCGCGCATTTTCAGCGCGGCGGAATTGGCGGGCGGAGGCGGGTAGGCGTAGCGGCGCGTTGGGTCCCAAGGATAGGAGGCCGGGCCGGAGACGCCGATGAAGGATTCCACGCGCTCGATATAAGGCAGCAGTTCGTCCAGACCGAATGGCCAGTCCACGCCCTTGCCGGTTTCGGTGTGCAGATGGAAGTCGCGGGCATCCATGCGGGGCATGAAGGCGCCATAATGCAGCAGGGAACCGCCGAGGCCGGTGCCGCTGTTATTGCCGCCGAAAGCCTGCGGATTCGTGCCGGCGGAAAGGCGTTCGTGCAGCCAGTACAGTTCGCGCGCCGCGATTTCGTCGGGTGTGTGGCCCATGGCGGTGAAGGCGGGGCCGGCTTCGAGCACGACGACAGTCTTGCCGTTGCGGGCGAGTTCTGCGGCCAGCGGCGCGCCACCGGCACCGCTGCCGATAACGACGGCATCGACGATGTCTGTTTCTGCGAATGTCTTCATGACGGTCGTGCTGTTCATTCCCTGGAGTCTGCCATCTGGGCGAGGGGGGCGGTGGCTTTGGGCTCGAAATCTTCGCGGCTGTCCGGGCCGACTTCGGTGAAGCCCTGAAAGACGGTGTCGCCGCCAGTGAGGCTGGAAGAAATACCCAGCGCCTGCTGCACACGCGGATCGCTCATGACGCAGTCCACGACTTCGCCGCGCAGATCGCCGGCCCAGCGTGCCATCTGGGGAATGGAAAGGCGGCCGTCGCGGTCGAGGCCGAGCTGGCCGGTCATCATAGCGTCGAGCAGGGTGCCGCGCAGTTCCGGAGCCAGATGGATGAAGCGGATGCCGTGCTGTTCGGCTGCGACATCGTCGAGTGTGAGGAGGGCCGCTTCCCAGGCTTCGGCATCGGGCGGGAGGTCCGCAAAGCGCCAACCATCACGGGGGCCGGAGAGGGCAGCGTCGATCCGGGCCGTCATGTTGATGTCCGTGCCGGGCGGCAGGATTTCGTCGAGGGGAAGCAGGACGGGGAGGAGCGCATCGAGGACGGCATAGGCCTGAAGCGACAGGGTGCGGGGCTGTGTTTCAGGGGCTGAAAGCCGGGATGTCAGGATGTCGCGGGTGCGGGCGGAGAGGTGGTCGGAGTCCAGAATTTCAGGACGGTCGGGCGGGGGGACATTGCGGCCTCCTGTGTTTTGGTTTCAAAGTCTGGCGACGGGGATGGTTCCGCCTCCCGCTGGCGGCAAAGATGCAGTATCCTGCATGACCGAACCTTTTCCGGTATGATGCCGGGTGTGGTTCTGAGGGCCAGTCTTTGGGACTGACCGCAGGACAGACAGACATTTCCCCGCTTCGGGGCGGGACGCAAGACAGGGAAGCAGCATGACGGTCGAGATCAGGGTTCCGGCGCTTGGAGAAAGCCTGACGACTGCGACTGTCGCGCGGTGGCTTAAAAAATCCGGCGACTATGTGCAGCATGACGAAACCATCGTGGAGCTGGAGACCGACAAGGTCAGCGTCGAGGTGACGGCGCCGTCCGCCGGGCGTCTGGAAGACTGCGTAGCGGTGGGGACGGAAGTCGAGATTGGCGGGCTGCTGGGTGCTGTGGACGAGACGGCGGAGGCACCGGCTGCGCCTGAACCTGCTCCGGCGGTTGAAGCGCCTGCTGCCCCGCTGGCACTCGAGCCTGTTGCGGCTCCTGCGCGCGTGGCCCCGCCCGCGCCGGAAGCGCCGAAGCCTGCTGCTGTTGCTCCGGCGCCCAAGCTGTCATCGCATGAAGCGCGGGAACGTCGCGTGCCGATGAGCCGTCTGCGTCAGACGATCGCCCGCAATCTGAAAGCGGCGCAGAATACGGCGGCCATTCTTACAACGTTCAACGAGATCGACATGTCCGCCGCCAAGGCGCTGCGGGCACAGTACAAGGAAGAGTTCGAGAAGAAGCATGACGGGGCCCGGCTGGGCTTCATGTCCTTCTTCGCGCGCGCTGTGGTCGGGGCATTGAAGGATTATCCGGCGATCAATGCGCAGATCGAAGGCGATGAGATTGTCTATCGCGATTTCGTCAATCTGGGTATTGCGGTCGGGACGGAGCGTGGATTGGTTGTGCCGGTGCTGCATGATGCCGATCAGATGAGCTTTGCCGAGCTGGAGCGTCGCATTGCCGATTATGGCAAGCGGGCGCGGACGGGTGGCCTGAAACTGGAAGAGCTGTCGCATGGGACGTTCTCCATCACCAATGGCGGGATTTTCGGATCGCTGTTGTCTACGCCGATCCTGAACACGCCGCAGTCCGGAATTCTGGGGATGCATGCCATTCAGGATCGTCCGGTCGTGCGGGACGGGCAGATCGTGATCCGGCCGATGATGTATGTTGCGCTGTCTTACGATCACCGGATTGTGGACGGGCGGGAGGCGGTGAGCTTCCTCGTCCGGATCAAGCAGCTTGTTGAAGATCCGCGGCGTCTGCTTCTGGATCTGTGATGCTTTTTGCGTGGCCGGGACGTTGGACATCTCTGCTGCGCCGAACGCCGGACAGGTTTCTGTTCCCTCGCGTTCTGTCTGTTGTTCTGAACCCGAGGATGGTGTCCTGAAGATGCGTGATGTTTCCAGTCTGACGCGGTTTGCTACCCTGTTATCTGTCTCCACGACACTGGTTGTGGGGGTGGCACCGCTGGCGGCCTGTGCCCGGCCGGACAGTGCAGGGCCGGAACTGTCAACGCATCAGCCGGACACGACGCCATCGCTGGGCGCTTCGGTGCCACCGCCCGCCAGCAATCCGCCGACGGATACGCCGCCTCAGCCTGATCTTGCGCCGCCGCCGATTGACATCCCGGATCTGCCGGTCGTGTCCGATGAAGCCGCGCGGGAAGAGGCGTCCCGCCTGGCGGTGCTGATGAAGCATAATATCAAAGGCTTCAGCACTTATACGCCAGAGCGCCGCAAGGAATTCCTGACGCTTGCGAAGGATGCGGTCACGCAGGCGGACATGCCGGTTTCGCGGCCGCAGCTTGTCATGGTCGTGGACCGGAATGAGCATATTCAGCATCTGGACTATATTCTGGCGCTGCCGGATGCGACTTGGGAATCCCTTGGGGGTACACCGGTTTCGACCGGGACGACGGGACGCAAATATTACTACATCACACCGACCGGGGTTTTTCAGAACACGGCGGACCGTCTGGGCTATCGGGCGGAAGGCACGAAGAACAAGTACGGAATCCGTGGGATTGGTGCCAAGGGATCGCGCGTGTGGGACATGGGTTGGCAGACGGCGATGAAGGGCTGGCTGCCACGTCATGAAACCGGGCAGATCCGGCTGGAAATCCATGCCACCGACCCGCAGTTTCTGGAATGGCGTCTGGGGCATCCGGCGTCGGAAGGCTGCATCCGGATCCCGGCGACTATGAATAAATTCATGGATCATTACGGGTTGATCGATGCGCTATATGAGCAGGCGGCAAGTTATGATCCGCGTTTTCAGGCGCTGCTTCCGAAGGATCGGCAGCCGACGCAGATTGCGGGTGATCTGGTGGTTGTGATCGATTCAGGACCACTGACGGAGCCGAAGATCGACCCTATTGCGGATAAAAGACCGTTACCTTAAGTATAGAATTAGAAATATTTCAAAATAAGTATGAAGGTTTGAAGTAAAACGTGTGAATGTTTTATTTCGGGAACGGTAAAGCAGTTTTCCTGAGCTGAAGCCTTCCGTATGGAATGCGCGCCATTCACTGGAGCCCATTCCCCATGACGTTCAAGATGCGTAACCATATCCTGCTTTCCGGGTGCTTCGCCGGTGCCTTGTTGCTGGGAGGAAGCGCTCACGCAGATGTTTCTGATTCAAAACAGAAGAAGCATGAGGAGCAAAAAGCCAAAAAGGAAAAAGCGGCGGCGCCTGGCGTGGAAAATCTGACTGTTCTTGGTCACGCCGCGCGGACTGCACCTGCGACGGTTCCGCTGGATATTACAGAACCGACATCAAAAATTCAGTCTGGCTTTCTGAGCAACAATATCATTCCGCTCGCCAGCATCGACGATATCATCCGGTTCCAGCCGAGCGTTTATTCGCAAAATCCTAACGGTCCCGGAATGGGTAAGGCCGAGGCGATGAGCCTTCGCGGCTTTCGGGACGGGCAGTACAACATGACATTCGATGGCATTCCGTTCGGTGATGCCAGCGATTTGCACCACACGACATCGTCCCTGTTTATCTCGCACTTCCTGGGGAAGCACAGATTGATCGCGGTCCCGGAACGGGTTCCACGATCGGTAATGCGACGTTCGGTGGAACGATGGGGTTCATGTCCAAGACGCCGTCGGCCAAAAGGGGCGTGTCACTGTACGGGACTTATGGCAGCTTTAATACGCGCGCCGGTGGCATCGAATTCGACAGCGGCAAGACGCGTTTTGGGCGTGCGTTTCTCGACATGCAGCATGAAGAGACGAACGGCTATCTGACCAATTCGGCCGAGCGCCGGAGCAATCTGATGTTCAAGGATGTGATCGACCTTGCACCCGAGACGACGCTCACATTCGAGACGACATACAACAAAGAATGGCAGTACACGACGCAGGGTGCGACGCTCGCCGAATATGCGAAATACGGCAAGAATTACGGGCTGTGCAACGACCCGTCCAAGCAGTGTTATTACGGATATAACCCCAGCACCTACACGTCCGATTTTAATTATGTGAGCCTCAAAAGCCGCCTTGCATCATGGCTGACGATGGAAAACCAGCTTTATACGAGCGGGTTTGAGCATGATTATACGGAGAGCACGGATGCCAGTCAGACGAGCACGGCTGCGAATGGTGTGACGTTCTATAATTCGGCCGGGAAGAAAGTGGCGACCTATGCCAATGACATTCCCGGGAAATATGCAGACGCCAAATTCCGTTCTTATGGGGATACGTTACGATTCAAGGCACATACATCCTATGCGGATATTCTGTTCGGTGTGTGGGCGGATGTGCAGAAGGATCGTCGCTATACCTATGCGCTGGATCTGAGTAAAAATGCGATCCCGGTTCCGTCCAAAACGGGGTCGGCTTACAGCTATGATATTTCCGATCTGAACACGACGGTGCAGCCCTATCTCGAGTTCGATATTCATCCTTGGAAAGGGGCCGTTATCAAGCCGGGTATAAAATATTCCATGTTCACAAGGGACTATGATGCGACGATAAACAAGTCGACAAAGGTGTCGATGAAGGACACCCAGCACTATGGGTCCTGGCAACCATCTATTGCGATCAATCAACGGATTATGAAAAACTGGAGTGCGTATGCGCAGATTGCGCGCAGGTTCCTGGCACCTCCGATGTCGGTTTTTCAGGTTCAGTCTGTTGGAAATGTGAAGCCGGAAACGACCCTGAATTATCAGGTTGGATCGGTTTATCACGGCAAGAACTGGATGCTGTCACTGGATGGATATTACATCGATTTTTCCAATTATATCGCTTCCGCACAGATCAATGTTGAGAACATCGGCACGACCTCGACCTATGTGAATAGCGGTGGCGCGATTTATCGCGGGATCGAGCTCGAAGGGCAGTATGTCATAGGATACGGTTTTTCGCTTTACGGCAATTACAGCGTGAATAACGCGCGCTACAAACACAGCAGCGTGCGGGTGGCGACAACGCCGGATTCACTGGCATCATTCGGTCTGCTTTATGAAAATGCGAAGGGTCCGTATTTCTCGCTCATGGGGGAATATGTCGGGCATCATTGGGGTTTGGACAGCACCACCAATTCGGCTGGTCATACGGTGTTTGAAAACCAGTACAGGATCCACGGCAATGTGACGGCGGATCTGGCCCTGGGCTGGCGCATTCATAATATCGGTGGCTTCATGCGCGATGTGACGCCGAGCCTCAAGATTTCCAACCTCTTCAACAACCGCTCCATCAGCGATTTTGCGGGCAACCAGTCTTACGGTGACGCGCCGCTTTACTGGCGGCTGGCCGGACGGAGTGTGTTCTTCAACATGACGGCGACCTTCCCGTGAAAAAGACCGGCTGTGTCCTTCTGTTTGCGCTGTCCCTGACGGGATGTTCGGGCGGAGCCTCTGCGCCGTCCGGGCCTGTTCTGGAAAAAATCGTGCTCCTGTCCCGGCACGGGATCCGGAGTCCGACGGCGTCTCCGGTATCTTTAAAAGCGAAAACCGGGTTTGACTGGCCGGAATGGTCCGTAGCGCCCGGCGAGATGACGCCACATGGTGTGGCAACGCTGGGGGCGATGGTTCAGGCTGTCCGGTCGCATTATCAGCATCTGGCTTTTGGACCGTTGCAGAACTGTTCCGATCAGATCCAGGTCTGGGCGGACGGGGCGGATCACAGGACGCAGCAGACCGGGCAGATCTGGGCGCGGGATGTGGCGCCGGACTGTCACGTTACGGCGCAGTGGCAGGCGCAGGGTCCGGATCCTGTCTACAACGCCATTGCGGCAGGTCGGGCTGTGCCGCCGCGCCTAGAGACGGAACAGGCGTTTGCGTCTGCGCTGCCGGTCTCCCGCACTCCGGATGTGCAACGCGGATTACAGGCGTTGCAGATGCTGATGGCGCCGGGAGCGTGTGACGGGCCAACGCACACATCACGCTGTCTGCGCGATGCTTCGGTTCTGGACTGGAAGAAAGCCGCGCCGCATCTTTCCGGCGGCGTTGCGACGGGGGGTATGGCAGCGGAAAGTCTGCTGTTGCTGTATTCCGAAGGCTTTCCGGTGGATGTGTTCGGATCTGCGAAAGCGGATGTGCCGGGGCTGCTGAAGACAGTCATGCCGGTTCATGCGGCGGAAAGTCTGCTGCTACGTCGTCTGCCGGTTGTGGCGCAGGCGCGGAATGGCGTTATGGCGCAGGGCATCTGGGCGTTTCTGGCGGATCGTCCGGTTGCGGATATTCCCGGGGTGACAGCGTCCACGCGGCTGCTGGTGCTGGCGGGGCATGATACGAACCAGGATGCTATGGCGGCAATTTTCGGGCTGTCATGGGCGTTTGCCGACCAGCCGGACAGCACGGCGCCGGATACGGTTCTGGCGTTTGAGCGGTGGCGTTATCCGGACCGTCATGTGGAGGTCAAAGTGCGAATTTTCCATCAGTCGCTGGAAGAGCTGCGGGCAGGGCAGGCGTCCAGTGTGGAGCGTTCGATGCAGACGCTGGAGCCGCGCAATCCGATCCTTCCCTGAGATCAGCCAGTCATAAAAAAAGCCCGACTGTTACCAGCCAGGCTTTTTCATGTTGTCCATGCGGACGGGGCGCGGATCAGTGCGTCCAGTCAGCCGGGACCTTGCCGCCATTCTTGGCCAGCTCGGCATAGACCTGCTTGATGAGCCAGACGTTCATCGTCGCGGTGTCGTCCGTGCTGCCCGAGTAATGCAGTTCGCTGGCCAGTTCCTTGCGGGACTGGAGCGAGCTGTCGAGACCGAGCAGCTTCAGGAGATCCACGATGGAGGTCTTGTAGTTCAGCGGCTGGCCAGCCTTGGCAGCCAGACCGGACAGGACGGCATCGACGTCCACCGGTGCGGCTGTCTGGGAGGCGGCAGCGGCTGCTGCAGGAGCGGCCGGTGCGGCTGCATCTGCCGCGGCCGGAGCAGCAGCGGAGGTGGCCGGGGTGGCTGCTTCGGCATGGCCAAAGATCTTAGACATGATCGTGCTGAAAAGACCCATGAGTGTAACTCCTGTCGGTTAAGGAAATCCGGAAGGGGCGTAACCGGGGTTCCGCCCTCCCTGATCCGTCTCGTCTTAGTAGCGGTATTCTTCGTGCTTGAACGGACCATTGACTGGAACGTCGATATAGTCCGCCTGTTTCTGTGACATTTTGGAAAGTTCTGCGCCAACCTTTGCGAGGTGCAGGGCAGCGACCTTTTCGTCCAGAGCCTTCGGCAGGGTGTAAACCTTGACGTCGTACTGGCCCGGCTTTGCTGTCCACAGTTCGATCTGTGCCAGGGTCTGGTTAGTGAAGGACGCGGACATCACGAAGGATGGGTGGCCCGTTGCGTTGCCCAGATTCACCAGACGGCCTTCGGACAGAAGGATGATGCGGCGGTTCGGAGCCAGCTCGATCTCGTCAACCTGCGGCTTGATGTTGTTCCAGCGATAGTTGCGCAGGGCTTCGACCTGGATTTCGCTGTCGAAGTGACCGATGTTGCAGACGATCGCACGGTCCTTCATTTCACGCATGTGGTCGATCGTGATGATGTCCACATTGCCCGTGCATGTGACGAAGATGTCGCCGCGCGGTGCTGCGTTTTCCATCGTGACGACTTCATAGCCTTCCATGGCGGCCTGAAGGGCACAGATCGGATCGACTTCGGTCACGAGGACGCGGCAGCCTGCGTTGCGCAGGGAGGCAGCAGAGCCCTTGCCCACGTCACCGTAACCGGCGACCACGGCAACCTTGCCGGCCATCATGACGTCCGTGCCGCGACGGATCGCGTCCACGAGGCTTTCGCGGCAGCCATACAGGTTATCGAACTTGGACTTGGTGACGCTGTCGTTCACGTTGATGGCCGGAACCTTCAGCGTGCCCTTCTTGGACATTTCCCACAGACGATGCACACCCGTCGTCGTCTCTTCGGAAATGCCGCGCACGTCCTTGAGCATTTCGGGGTATTTGTCGTGCATCATGATGGTGAGGTCGCCACCATCATCGAGGATCATGTTCGGCGTCCAGCCATCGGGACCATGAATGGTCTGCTCGATGCACCAGTTGAACTCGTCTTCCGTCAGGCCCTTCCAGGCGAAGACGGGGATACCGGCGGCAGCGATGGCGGCTGCGGCGTGATCCTGCGTGGAGAAGATGTTGCACGAGGACCAGCGGACCGTGGCGCCGAGAGCGATCAGCGTCTCGATCAGCACTGCGGTCTGGATGGTCATGTGCAGACAGCCGGCGATGCGTGCACCCTTGAGCGGCTGTGAGTCCTTGTACTCTTCGCGAAGAGCCATCAGGCCCGGCATTTCGCCTTCGGCGATGGAGATTTCCTTGCGGCCCCAGTCTGCCAGGGTAATGTCGCGAACCTTGTAATCCTGCGTCGTCATGAAATGGCCCTTGCTGCCCATCTTTGGATGGCTGCCTGTATAAAGGCTTGGCGGACCCGCGGAAAGGGCGGGCCCGGCAATAGGCCTGTCGCCGTTATTCCGGCGACGTGGTCTGCGGCGTTGAATCGGTCGGAGCAGACGTCTTCTTATGCGCGTGGTGACGCTGGTGGCCGAGTTTGTGCACGTCTTTCTGGTTCGACGGGACGGGGCCCGTTTCATTCGTCGTGCGGTTCATGGCGCCTGGCGCGGTCGGCGGCGGCTGGTCCGGCTGTTCCATCACGGTGTGCGGATTGGTCGGCAGACGGTTGTTCGGCTGGTCGATGGTGGAGTTCTGCGCCTTCTGCACGGCAGACGTCGAGGTCTGTGTCTGGTCGTTGCTGGGGGCGCTGACGGCCTGGGCCATCACGGACGGAGCGGTGACGGCAGTGCCCAGCAGGAGGCTGGCGGCGAAGAATGATGTGCGGATGGACATGGACATTCCTTTCCGGAAGGGGAGGCCCCCTGCGGCAGGGGTTCGCTCATTGCGGAGTAAGATGAATAACCCGCCACAATGGATGAAGTTGCATTGAAGGGCGCTCACATTTACGCAAGGAGGGGTATATTGCGTCGTTGCGCATGGCGTGCGAGAAGCCGGACTGAATTCGCCCCCAGTCGTTTCTGTCGAAGCTGCATGCCGGTTCTGCCGGTCCTGAACCCCCTGAAAACAGGAGGATGTCGTGTCAGAGAGCACTGCCTACAACTTCCCCTTTACGGTTCTGGATCCTGACCATCAGGAAACAGGGGCACCCGCATTTGCAAACGGACTGGTCTGGGCGGTTCATGCCGTCCCCGGACAGGAGCTGCGGACGCTCGGATCGGCCGAGGTCGAGGCGCTTCTGGCACCGGAGCGACCGGTCGAGAGTGATGGCTGGTACTGGCTGCATTTCGATACTGTGCATAGCTCGGCACGCGGATACGTCGCGCATCTGCCGGACCTGCCTGAAGATGTCTGCGCCATGCTGGCTGAGACGGAGTACGGGATTGCGCTTGAGGCGTTCGGTGATCTGATCTGGGGCGCGCTGCCGGCTTTTGACGATGCACTGTCGGAAGAGGACCGGGATATCTGCGCCTGGCGGTTTGCGATGCGGCCGGACCTGCTGATCACGACACGGCGCAATCCTATTCCGGTTCTGGGCGCGGCATATCGTTCGCTGAAGCCGGACCAGATTCCGAAGACGCCTGCGGGGATTATCGACCGTGCCCTGCGTGAATTTACGGGGACAGTGCGGCGTCAGCTCGGACATCTGGATGACGAACTGGACCGGGCGGAAGACGTGCTTCTGCTGATTGAGCATCGCTCCGACCTGGGGCATCTGGGTAGCATTGTCGGTAAGGTGCGCCGTCGTGCGACCGAGCTGCGCCGGGTGGTGACGCCGATTGACCGTGTTCTGAAAGACGAGGATCTGGACCTTCCGGACTGGGCCGAGGACGAATTACGGGACAGGGCCGAGCGGCAGGTTCATGCAGCGCTGGACGATCTGATCGCGCTTCAGGACCGTGCGCGGTCCCTGCAGGACGAACTGGGCTCCAATCAGGCGGAAGAGACCAACCGACGACTGTATATCGTCTCGGTCGGAACCACGTTGATGCTGCCGGCGACATTCGTGACCGGATTCTTCGGTATGAATACCGGTGGGATGTTTCTGGCGCAGGGGCAGATGGGGACCGTGGAAGCGGGCATTGTCTGTTTCGTCTTCATGACCGTGACGTTCCTGTTCATGAAGATTGCGCGTCTGCTCTGATTTTTCGGCTGAGAGCCGGTCCAAAAGAAAACCCCCCCGTGCCAGGCACGGGGGGTTTTCTGTGTCACAGGGACTGATCCGGGAAGGATCAGACGTTCTGCGGCTTGCGGGAGTTTGCGGCGGCAACAGCCTTGCCCCACTCCACGAGGGTCTTGGTGCAGTCCGTGCGATCGAGCTTGCACTCAATGAGCGTCGGGCCGCGGGTGTTTTTCTTGGCCTTGGCGATGGCGTCGGCCAGTTCCGCACCGGTCGTGGCATGCAGGCCAAGACCATACTTGCCGCTTTCTTCACCCGGGACGCCCTGGTTGAAGCACTGCATCAGAGCTGCGTAATCCCAGTTCTGGATGTAGTTGTACGGGCCGTCATGGATGGCGATTTCGATGACGTAGCCGTGGTTGTTCACCAGGAAGATGATGACCGGCAGTTCGTAGCGGACCATCTGGGCCACTTCCTGCGCCGTCAGCTGGAAGGAACCGTCACCGACCATCAGGACGTGCTTGCGATCCGGCGAAGCGGTGGCGTTGCCGAACATGGACGGGACGGACCAGCCGATGTGACCCCACTGCATTTCCGTCTCGACCTTGGCACCTTCGGGAAGGTGCATACGCACGGCGTTGAACCATGAGTCGCCGGTCTCGGCGAAAAGGGTGGTGTTGCCGTCGACCAGTTCGTTGATCTGGCGGGTCATTTCATCGTTGGACAGCGGCTTTGCCGGGTCAGCCTTCGGGAGCATGACGGGCTTGTACTCGCCGGTCAGGGCTGCGGACTTCTTCGGAGCCTTCTCGGTCAGCGCCTTGACGAATTCCTTGAGACGGAAGCCGTCGAAGGTCTTGCCGTTGACCGTGACGCGATCAGGATTGACTTCGAGAACCTTCTCGCCGCGGATGATGCTCTTCCAGCCACCCGAGGAGTAGTCGTTCCAGACCGGTGCCAGGCAGATGACGGCGTCGGCGCCTTCGATGATTTCCTGTGCGCCCGGGCTGCTGACATCACCCCAGTACACGCCACGGAAGCCGGGGTGCGTCTCGGGGAAGTAGCTCTTTGCAGCGGCCATGACCGTGACGGGGCAGCCCAGCTTGTCAGCCAGTTCGACCGTTTCCGTGAGGGCTTCCGAAGCGCGCAGCTTGGTGCCGACCAGGATGGCGACCTTGTTGGCCTTGTTGAGGAAGCCCAGGCTCTCGTCCAGAGCGGCCTTCAGGCTGGCTTCGTCAGGACGCGGGTGGGCGTGCAGGGACGAAACCGGACCCGGACGGACGCAAGGAGCGGCCGAGACGTTACAGGCGATTTCAAGATAGGCCGGCTTTTTCTCGCGCAGCATCGTGCGGATGACGTGGTCGATCTTGGCCGGAGCGGTTTCAGCAGAGGTGATGCTTTCGGCGGCACAGGTGACGTGCTTGGCCATTTCCATCTGGTAGCTGTAATCCGTCGTGCCGATCGTGTGGTGCAGGACGTGGCCCGAGCCGTGATCGTTGGAGTTCGGAGCACCCGAAATCACGAGGATCGGCAGGTTCTCGGCATAGGCGCCGCCGAGGCCGTTCATGGCGGAGATGGCGCCGACGCTGAAGGTGATGACGGCTGCGGCGGCACCGTTGGCACGGGCATAACCTTCGGCGGCGAAGCTGCAGTTCAGCTCGTTGCAGTCATAGATCTGCTTCGTGCCGCCCTGTTCGATCAGCTGGTCAAGCAGAACGAGGTTGTAGTCACCGGCAACGGCGAAGTGATGCTTCAGGCCGATCTGTGTTAGTCGTTCGGCAAGATAATGTCCGACAGTATAAGTCATGGTTTCAGTACCTCAGGAGCCATAGGGACGGTCAGATGACTGGATGATCTGCCTTGCTGACAGGACCATGCAGTCATCCGACCGAAGGGAGGCTATGACAGGATACGGGGACAGGGAACCGTCTGACCGTTTGCCGGAATCGGAAGATCCAGACGCGCAGTTACTGACGGAGCCGGCAGACCCTCGCAGCCTTTGGGGGAAACAGGAATGTGGAGAAGGGACCTGACCGACCTGTATTTCAGGAGAGGCGTCCGGGATTATCCGGATATTGCGGGCAGGTGTCTGGAACAGGAATTTTAAAGGTGACGTGCCGTCAGGGGACCAGGGAAAACCGGGATTTTCAGGATAGCGATTTTCTGTCGTTAAATAACGGGTAGTATAACAGAATAAACGGCCCGTTCCGTCATGACGGACCCCAGAAACGGCAAGAAAAGAACCTCTTGGTGACATATCTTCCCATCACAGCCGGGAAAACAGACCGGCTTCGTATGAAATATCTGCCTGTTCCAGACACAGGAATGTTTAGACCAAAAATCCTGTCTGTGAAGGACATCGATCAAACATTACAATTAATTGAAAAAACCCTTTCTCATGAGGGAGAATTAAATACAGCCTGACCAGTTCGGTGAAACGGATAAGGACCAGAATGGTCTTGTTGCGTTATTTCAGGTGAAGGAAACCAGCAGAACGCCCCCGATGGCCATTGCGGCGCCCAGAAGACGGGGAAAGGACAGGGCGTGCTGTTTCAGGCCGAGAAGGCCGAAATGGTCGAGAAGCAGGGACAGACAGACGGCGCAGGTCAGGGTGATGACCGTAAAGGCGGCCGAACCGGTCTGCCGGGTTGCCAGGGATCCGGCGACGACGAACATCAGGTTGCACAGGCCTCCGGTCCATGCCCACCAGGGGACATTCTGGAGTCGGGTCATGAGAGGCTGGGCTGCGGTTGTGCTGTCAGTCGGGAGAAAGGCGAAGAGGCAGACCAGTCCGCTCAGGGCGACGACATAAACGGTTAGGATGGTCAGGCTAGGCCCGAGGGCCTTGTTAAGTCCGGCATTGGCGGCGGACTGAACCGGATTGCTGAGACCTGCGAGAACAGGCAGGAGCCAGATCAGAAACTTCATGTCTCTGAAAGCCTGATCATGCGGTCTTCACGGGACGAACAGTACAGCGCTTCCATCAGTTTCTGGTCACGCAGACCTTCTTCGCCGGATGTCAGAGGTGTTTCATCCTTGAGGATGCATTGGGCAAAGTGATCGATTTCAAGAGTAAACTGGTTGGCCGGGGGGATGTGCCATTCGGTGACGGCGGGGTGGCCTTCGTTTTCACGCGAGATGCGGAGTCTGTGGCCCTGATAGGCAAAGGCATTTTCCAGCTCGATCGAGCCTTTTTCCAGCCGGATGCTCAGCTTGCGGGTGATGGAGGCGCCATAGCTGGTCGCGCAGTTGGCAATCACTCCGGAAGGAAAGCGCATCATGAAGGAGAAGGTCTCGTCTACGCTGGCAAAGCGGGGATCGTCTGCCGGACTGACCATCCGGGCAAACAGCTCGACAGGTTCTTCGCCCAGAAGGTTGCGGGTGCCGTTCAGGCAGTAGAGACCGATATCGGGCAGGGCGCCTCCGCCGGCGACAGGCGCTTTCAGGCGCCAGTGGGAGGCATCGGTTTCGGTCTGTGTGTTGACGGCTTCCACGAGTTTGGGTTTGCCCAGTTCTCCACTGCGGACGAGTTTGATGACAGCGCGGTTGAAGGGCTCGAAATGGCAACGATAGGCGATCATCAGCTTCACGCCGGCCCGTTTGCAGGCAGCAATCATGCGCTCGGCTTCCTGCGCCGTATTGCTCATCGGCTTTTCGCACAGGATATGTTTTCCGGCGGCGGCCAGCGCTTCCACCTGATCGACATGCATGGCGTTCGGCGTGGCCACATAGACGGCCTGAATGTCCGGGCGGTCTGCGAGGCGATGGATCTCGTCATAGGTGAAGATGGATGAAGGCGGGATGCCGTATTCCTGCGCGACGGTCAGGGCCTTTTTTTTCCGGCCGGAAATAAGGGCGACGGGACGGGCTGTCCGGCTTTCCATAAAGGCGGGGAGGATCTGTCCCACGCTCAGTCGGCCCAGTCCCATAACGGCAAAGCCGACCCGCTCGTCAGGGGGAAGAATGGGGGAAGAGCCAGTGTCCGTGTGTTCCGTGTTGCCGCTTCCAGTACCAAACGTCACCCTGCCGTTTTCGAGGCGTCCGGTATCTGCTTCGGAGGGAGAGGAAAGGTGGCTGCTGGCGGGGAGGTCTCGCGACATGACAGGTCCTTGTGGTCTGGCTGTCTGTCATGAACGCAGGGGTCGAGCAAACGGCTTTCACGCGGAGGCGCGACCATCAGGAATGTGAAAAATCTTTCATACTGTTGCGGGTTCGGGCGCGGCCTGTCGGTGAGCGACGAAAGAAACAGGTGGAGTATCGATCTGCCATGTCAGGGAAACCGAGGTGGAGCTTCCGAGAGTGAGCTGACCGATTTGTTTTAGGGCGGCCGTATTCACGAACAAGGGAAGGTTTTTGTCGCCGAAACGGAGGGTAAACCCTTCATGGAGTGTTGGCAGCGGAAGGATGTCCTGCGCCTCGTTTTCCAGCCTTATCGCATGTGCGGTGAGGATCAGGGATAGTCCGCGAAGCATCTCTGTCGTCATGGGAAAGAAGTTTTCCCATTCTTGAGGAACAGGGGCACTATAATCCACGCTGTTTTGCCCTGAAGGCGCGCTTCTCAGATAGGTTCCGGTTTTCGGAATAAAAAAGATGATCCGTTTATGGGAAAGCTCCTGCATTTCCAGTTCAGGAAAAGGGCGGGGCATGGAGATGCGCTTTTCCATAAACGGGCGACAGGGAAGCTGGAAAGGAACGGGAACAACAGCACAAAGTCCCGGAAGGCGCCCTGGCTGGAAGGGAGTGCGGCTGGGCGCATCCTTCAGCGGATTATGGTCGAGCATCTGACCGTGCCAGTCCATGAACCACAGGCGGAGTGTCGGGGTGGGGTCAGTCATCATGTCTCCGAAGGCTGCTTGGTGAGGGCCAGGCATTTCTTCATGACGCCGGGCAGTGCGGCGCGTTTCGTTGAACGGAACGTGCCGAAAGAGGAATCGATCCCTGCATTATGGCCCTGCGGAAGGCAAGCCTCGTAGACTGTGAGGTACAGGGTGAAATGGGTAAAGACGTGACGGATCTCGCCTTTGCGGACCCAGTGGGCCACGCAGGGGGCGTGGGCAAGGGCTTCGTCTTCGGGCCAGGGTGTGCTGCGCCACTCCGTTCCGGGAAGCTCGTCCATGCTGCCGAGCAGGCCGGTTGGCGGGCGTGTGCGCAGGAGGATCTGGTCGTCGTTGTCGTGCAGGAGAAAATGCGCGCCGTAACGGGTGGGGCGGGTCTGTTTGGGCTGTTTGGCTGGCAGTTGTGCTGCGATGCCACGGGCATGGGCGATGCAGGATGTCTGCCAGGGGCAGGTCAGGCAGGCGGGGCTACGCGGAGTGCAAATCGTGGCGCCGAGATCGAACAGGGCCTGCGCGAAATCCGAAGGACGGCTCTGGGCGACAGGATCGTCGTTCAGGAGTGCGGCCTGTCGGGCGAGCAGCGGGCGTGAGGCTGGCAGGGGATCTTCGGTAGCGTTCAGGCGGGCTGTGACTCGCTCGACATTCCCGTCAACGGGGACGACAGGACGCCCGAAGGCGATGGCGGCAATAGCGCGCGCTGTGTAGGCGCCGATTCCGGGAAGGGTCAGCAGCTCTGCGACAGTGTCGGGGAAACCGCCGCGTTCGGAGACGCGTTTTGCACAGGCGTGCAGATTGCGGGCGCGGGCGTAGTAGCCGAGGCCGGCCCAGAGGTGCAGGACATCTTCGAGCGGGGCGGCCGCGAGATCCTGAACCGTCGGGTAATGCGTGAGAAAGCGCTCGTAATAGGCTATGACGGCCTTGACGGTTGTCTGCTGGAGCATGATTTCGCTCAGCCAGACGGCGTAAGGGTCCGGGCGATGGCCGGGAAGGCTGCGCCATGGCAGGACGCGGCGGTGGTTGTCGTACCAGCGCAGCAGGGCGGATGCATCAGGAGTCACGGTGACGGATATGACGAAGGATCGCGGTTCGGACAAGCGCCCCTCAAGAAAGAAACCCGTATCGGAGCCCGATGGCTGGGTGCCGTCAAACCGGAACTGGACGCCACGGCGCTCGGGCACGAAGCAGATCGGGACATTCGTTCAGGGTCTGACGCAGCCTGTTTTCAAGAAGAAGCCGCCGGTTCTCGCACGCCTGATGATGGACTGGGTGGATTTCGTGGGTCCACGTCTGGCCAAGCAGACCGAGCCGCGACGGCTTTCTGCGGGGACGCTGACCCTGGCGTGTTCGGGACCGATCGCCATGGAATTGCAGCATCTGGCACCCCAGATTATTGAGCGCATCAACGTGGCCTGTGGGCTACGGGGGGAATATGGAATCGAGCGGCTCAAGATCGTTCAGGATCTGGTCGCGTTCGAACGGCCAACGCCGAAGCGTCCGAAACCGGTGCAGATCGAGGTGCCGGATATTGAGGACGAGGAGCTTCGTCTGGCGCTTGAAAACCTGGGTGGACATCTGGGCGCACGGCGCAAACGAAGGTGACGGAAGTGTTTCACGTGAAACAAGTTGTTTCGTCATGGGAAAGCCACCTTCCCACGCAATCTGATAATGCCGATATGGGAAAATGATCGGGCTTTCCCACAGGAGACTTGCCATGACCTTTGCACACAGACCCGCTGCCGCGCTGATGCTGGCACTGCTGGCGTCTTCGATTTCCCTTCCCGCCTTTGCCCAGCATGGCGGCGGAATGGGTGGTGGCGGTTTCCATGGTGGCGGGATGGGGCCCGGTGGCATGGGCGGCGGTGGTTTCCGTGGCGGACCCGGTGGCGGTGGCTACGGTGGACGTCCTGGCTGGGGTTTCCGCGGTGGCGGCTGGGGCGGTGGCTGGGGTGGCCCGCGCTTTGGTGGCTGGGGCTATCCGGGCTGGGGTGGCTGGAACGGCTGGGGTGGACCCGGCTGGTTCGGCTATGGCTGGGGTATGCCGGGCTGGGGCGGCGGCTGGGGCTGGGGCGGATGGGGCCTTGGTGTCGGTCTTGGCATGGCGGCCGGAATGGCTGTGGCCTCGCCTTATGGCTATGGCGGTTATGGTGGATACGGATATGCGCCGGGCTATGCTCCCGGTTATTACGCCGTACCGTCCTATTCCGGGGTGCCGCCTTACATTTGGGGATACTGATCGAAAAAAGCCGCCGGGGCCTAGGACTCCAGCGGCTTTTTCGTCTCTGGCGGGTCTGAAGCCCGGTCAGTCTGTTACAAAATCCTTCGCATGATAGCCCTGTGCGAAGAGATGCGCGCGCAGGCTGGCGAAGTTGATCTGTGTGGAAATGATGCGGCGCACATTGGGCTTGGCGTGGAAGGCCAGGCCCAGCCCGGCACTGGCGAGCATCGGGATGTCGTTTGCGCCATCGCCGGTCGTCAGGGCGGCGCGGAGCTGCACGCCGCGCTCTGACGTCAGGCGTTCGAGATGGTCGCGCTTGGCGTCGGGGCCGAGGATCGGGCCAGCGAGGCGACCGGTGATCCTGCCGTCTTCGATTTCCAGCGCATTGCCGTAATTTTCATCAAACCCGCAGAGCTCGGCCACGCGCTGGGTGAACCATGTGAAACCGCCTGAGACCAAGGCCGTGCTACCGTTATGTTTGCGCATGGTCTGGACGAGTTCCTTTGCGCCTTCCGTCAGGGTGACGGAATTCCAGACGTCTTCGAGAACCGATGCCGGCTTGCCTGCCAGCAGGGCCACGCGCTGTTCGAGGGCGGCGTCGAACTCCAGCTCACCATTCATCGACGCGCGGGTGATGGCGGCAACTTCCTCGCCACAGCCCAGAAGGTCTGCCAGTTCGTCCAGCGTTTCGCCGGTGACGATGGTGCTGTCCATGTCGGCGACGAGGACGGCCTTGCGACGGCCGCGGGTCTTCATCAGCAGCGCATCAACGCGGTAGGGGGCCAGTGTCGCACGGATGGTGGCGGCGCTGGCGGAGCCGGTGCGTGAGGGCGGGCAGGGAATGTCCACCGCTTCGCCCGGGGACAGGACGATCGGGGCATTACCCTTGACGAGGGTGCGGGCGATGTCGATCGCCTCGGGCTTGAGGGGACCGGATGTCCGGTCGGCGATGAGGGTCAGGACGGCAGGAAGGGACATGGGCTCTCGTAACGGTCCGGCACGTGTGGCAGGAGGGGGAATGAACGCCCCGAAGACTGTGACTGTTAAGACTGCGCTCATTGTGGCTGGCCCGACGTGCTCCGGCAAGTCGGCACTGGCGCTCGACCTTGCCCGGCGCTTTGAGGGCACGGTCATCAATGCGGATTCCATGCAGGTCTATCGTGATCTGCACATTCTGACGGCCAGGCCGGACGCGGCGGATGAAGCTGCTGTGCCGCACCGGCTTTACGGTATTCTGGATGCGGCCGTGCCGGGAAGTGTGGCCTGGTGGCGGTCCGAAGCGCTGCGGGAGATGGATGCGGCCTGGGTCGAAGGGACGGATGCCGATCCTGTGTGGCGGGACGGGCATGTATCTGCGGGCGCTGACGGATGGTCTGGTGGAAGTGCCGGACCCGGGAGATGCCGCGCGGACCGAGGCGCGGGGACTGGCGGAGGAAATCGGGCCGGAGGCGCTTCATGCGCGGCTGATGCAGGTTGATCCGGAGACGGCATCGGGTCTGCGTTCGAACGATACGCAGCGGATTTCGCGGGCCTGGGAGGTCTGGACGGGGACGGGGCATGGGCTGGCCTGGTGGCGGTCGCAGCCGGGTCTGCCGCCTGCGCCGTGCCGGTTCGTGTCCGTGCAGCTTGATCCTGAACGGGAAGGGCTGCGCCGGGCGATCGATTCCAGATTCGGGCAGATGCTGGAGGCCGGGGCTCTTGAAGAAGTGTCTTCTCTGCTGGCGCGGGAGCTCGATCCGGTTCTGCCTGCCATGCGTGCGCATGGGGTGCCCGAACTGGCGGCCGTTCTGCGGGGGAGGTCTCGCTTGAGGAAGCGCGGAAATCCGCCGTCCTGGCCATTGGACGCTATACGCGGCGGCAGGCGACCTGGTTCCGGCATCATGCGCTGGGGAAAGGTGATGACGGGATGATTTCGTTGCGTAGATATACCCATTCTGCGCAAGAATCGGAAAGTCAGTATGAAAAAATAGAGAACTTTATATCTGAACGAGTTGACGCCGACGCGCCGTCGTCCTAAATCCCGCCGCTCATACCTTGGGAGGAAACGGTGACGGCTGCTGAAAGAGACGCAGGAACAGGCAACGAGGCGCTGAATGGCGCGGAGGTGCTTCTGCGCGTTCTCGATGAAGAGGGTGTGGAGGTCATATTCGGATATCCGGGTGGGGCTGTCCTTCCGATTTACGATGCTCTCTTCAAGCAGGACCGAATTCGCCATGTGCTTGTCCGCCATGAGCAGGCTGCCGTTCATGCGGCAGAGGCCTATGCGCGTTCGACGGGCAAGGTGGGCGTGGTGCTGGTGACGTCGGGTCCGGGTGCGACCAATGCCGTGACCGGGCTGGTGGATGCGCTGATGGATTCCATCCCGCTCGTCTGCCTGTCGGGTCAGGTGCCGACCAAGCTGATCGGTAATGACGCGTTCCAGGAAGCCGATACGACGGGCATCACGCGCCCTGCGACCAAGCACAACTACCTCGTGCGGGAGCCGGGGACACTGGCGCAGACCGTGCGCGAGGCGTTCGAAGTTGCGCGTTCGGGTCGTCCGGGGCCGGTTCTGGTGGATCTGCCCAAGGACATCACGGTCGGCAAGGCGCCGCTGACGAAGCCTGCGCTGTCGCGGTTGCGGCGTCTGAGCCATCAGGGTGGCCCGGATGCGGAAGCGATCGCGCGGACCGTTGAGGCCATGAAGACGGCCAAGCGTCCGCTCTTCTATACGGGTGGTGGCATCATCAATTCCGGTCCGGAAGCGTCGGAGCTGCTGCGTCGTCTGGCGCGGAAGACCGGTTTCCCGGTCACGTCCACGTTGATGGGGCTGGGCGCGTTTCCGTCTCCCGATCCGCAGTTCCTGGGCATGCTGGGCATGCATGGTTCGGTCGAGGCCAACATGGCCACGCATGGCTGTGATCTGCTGATCGCGCTGGGCTCGCGCTTCGATGACCGTGTGACGGGGCGCGTGGATGCGTTCTCGCCCAATTCGTTCAAGGTGCATGCCGATATTGACCCGAGCCAGATCGACAAGATCGTGCCGGTGGATGTGCGGATCGAAGGCGATGTGCGCGATACGCTCGAGGCCCTGCTGGAAGCCTGGGGCGATACGCCGGCGCCGGATCTGTCCACCTGGTGGAACCAGATCGCCTCCTGGCGCAGCGTGGACGGCTTTGGTTTTACACAGGACATGGACCCGTCGGCCATCATCCGTCCGCAGCATGCTATCCGCCGTCTGTACGAGCTGGCGCAGGAAACGGGACGTGACACGTTCGTGTCCACCGAGGTCGGGCAGCATCAGATGTGGGCGGCCCAGCACTTCCAGTTCGACAAGCCGAACCGCTGGCTGACGTCGGGGGGGCTGGGGACGATGGGCTATGGTCTGCCGGCCGCCGTGGGCGCGCAGGTGGCCCATCCGGATGCGCTGGTGATCGACATCGCCGGTGAAGCCTCCACGCTCATGAATATCCAGGAACTGGGCACGATCGCGCAGTATCGCCTGCCGGTGAAGATCTTCATCCTGAACAACCACTATATGGGCATGGTCCGTCAGTGGCAGGAGCTGCTTCACGGGTCGCGCTATTCGCAGTCCTACAGCGAGGCACTGCCGGACTTCGTAAAGCTCGCTGAAGCCTTCCATGCGACCGGGATGCGGGCGACGCATGTGGGTGAGCTGGATGACGTGATCCGTCGGATGCTGGCGCATGATGGGCCGGTCGTGGCCGATATCTGCGTGGCGGAAGGCGAGAACTGCTATCCGATGATCCCGTCGGGTGCCGCGCACAACCAGATGCTGCTGGGTCCGGATCAGGATTCCGAAGCGGCGGGACTGACCGAAGAAGGGAAGATGCTGGTCTGATGACGGAGACTATCCAACATTCGGTCATCTCTGTTCTGATCGAGGACGAGAGTGGCGCGCTGGCCCGCGTGGTGGGCCTGTTTTCCGGCCGCGGCTACAACATCGAGAGCCTGACGGTGGCGCTGGTGGATGCGGAGCAGAAGCTCTCGCGCATCACCGTCCTGACATCGGGCACGCCGATGGTGATCCGGCAGATCAAGGCGCAGCTCAAGCGCCTGATCCCGGTGCATGATGTCTGTGACCTGACGGAAGAAGGCCCATATGTGGGCCGTGAGCTTGCGCTGGTGAAGATCGTCTCGTCCGGTGACCGCCGGACGGAGGCCCTGCGCATTGCGGATTTGTTCCGTGCGCGGCCTGTGGATACGACGGCCACGAGTTTCGTGTTCGAGCTGACGGGGTCTCCCGAGAAGATCGACGCGTTCATCGAGTTGATGCGCCCCCTTGGCCTGGCCGAGGTTTCGCGCACCGGGATTGCTGCCATCGGGCGGGGTCCTTCAGTGTTTCATCTTAAAAAGGAGCCTGTCTGATGCGGGTGTATTACGATCGCGATGCCGATCTGAATCTGATCAAGAGCAAGAAAGTCGCGATCATCGGCTATGGCAGCCAGGGTCACGCCCATGCCAACAACCTCAAGGACAGCGGCGTTTCCGACATCGTCATCGGCCTGCGTCCGACGTCTTCCGCCGTGAAGAAGGCTGAGGAAGCCGGTTTCAAGGTGATGGAGCCGGGTGAGGCTGCTGCCTGGGCCGATGTTGTCATGGTCCTGACGCCGGATGAAGGCCAGGGCGCGCTGTACAAGGAAAGCCTTGAGAAGAACCTGAAGCAGGGTGCTGCCCTGGCCTTCGCTCATGGTCTATCCATCCATTTCCGCATCATCGAAGCCCGTCCGGACCTGGACGTGTTCCTGATCGCGCCGAAGGGCCCGGGCCACACGGTCCGTTCCGAATACCTGCGTGGTGGTGGCGTGCCGTCCCTCGTGGCCGTGGCACAGAACGCTTCGGGCAATGCGCTTGAGATCGCCCTGTCCTACGCTTCGGCAAACGGTGGTGGCCGTGCGGGCATCATCGAGACGACCTTCAAGGAAGAAGTCGAAACCGATCTGTTCGGTGAGCAGGCTGTCCTGTGCGGTGGTCTCGTTGACCTGATCCGCGCCGGCTTCGAGACGCTGGTTGAAGGCGGTTATGCGCCGGAGATGGCCTATTTCGAGTGCCTGCACGAAATGAAGCTGATCGTGGACCTGATCTACGAAGGCGGCATTGCGAACATGAACTACTCCATCTCCAACACCGCCGAATACGGCGAGTATGTCACGGGTCCGCGCATCATCACGCCGGAAACGAAGGCCGAGATGAAGCGCGTTCTGACGGACATCCAGGACGGTACGTTCGTTCGCAACTTCATCCTTGAGAACCAGTCCGGCGGCGTTGGCTTCAAGGCCATCCGCGCCCGTAATGACGCTCACCCGATCGAAAAGACCGGTGAGAAGCTGCGTGCGATGATGCCGTGGATTGCCAAGGGCAAGCTGGTCGACAAGGCCAAGAACTGATCAGACGGATCTGAAGGGCCGGATTCGGCCCTTTGGAACCGGGAAGCCTCGGCTTCTTTCGGGCGTCGCGATTTCCGGGATTCGTTTCCCGGAGATCCGGCGCCCGAACTGTATCTGCCTTGGGATATTTAAGGCATTTCTGGATATGAGCCCTGTGTGCAGGAAAGGGAAAACCGCTTTCTCATGCAGTGGGAACATGGACCGGCGGAGATATGTGACATATTGGGGAATTACCCCATAAAGTGCTTGCATCAGGGGGGAGGGGCCGCTAACTAGCGCGCTTCCTGGCCCAAGGGGGCATTTTTGCCCAACAGGCTGTCTACTGGTTTGGGGGTACGTGATGAACGCACTTGCTCAACTGGGGATGGTATCGGGACTCCCGAGAGATATCCAGAACGGCGCAGCTCACCTCGTTGAGGAGGAGCGCAAGGATTACTTCATTGAGCGTGATGGCGAGCGTTTTGCTGGCAATCACCTGCTGATCGATTTCTGGGACGCCCGGAATCTCGATGATCCCATGCGGATCGATGAAACGCTGTGCGAAGCTGCGGTGGCGGCTGGCGCAACGATCCTGCACAGCCATTTTCACCACTTTACGCCCAATGGCGGCGTGTCCGGCGTGATCGTGTTGGCGGAAAGCCACATCTCGATCCATACGTGGCCGGAACGGAATTATGCGGCCGTGGACGTGTTCATGTGCGGTGCATGTGATCCGAACCTGTCGATCCCGGTGATGCAGCGCCTGTTCCAGGCCGGCCGGATCGAGGTCGATGCCGTGCGGCGTGGCCGCGTGCAGGACAAGGCTGCAAAAGCAGCCTGAACTGACGAAAGGACCGGGTAAAACCGGTCCTTTTCCAATACAATCCGACAAGGAAACGATGATCCATGGCTGAAACATGGCTCAACGAGACCCTGTACCCGGACTGGGGACAGCGCTTTCTCGTTACGCGTGAGCTCGCACGGGTAAAATCCGACTTCCAGGATGTGGTGGTGTTTGAAAGCTCCAGCCACGGCCGCGTGCTGGTTCTGGATGGTGTCATCCAGATCACCGAGCGTGACGAATTCGTTTATCAGGAAATGCTGACGCATGTGCCGCTGCTGGCGCATCCCTGTGCGAAGCGCGTGCTGATCATCGGTGCGGGCGATGGTGGCGTTCTGCGTCGCGTCCTGCAGCATGACACGGTCGAGAAGGCTGTCATGGTCGAGATCGACGGTGCGGTGATCGAGCTGTCCAAACAGTATCTACCGGACATTGCCGGGGATGCGTGGAACGATCCGCGGGCCGAGGTCATCGTTGGTGACGGCATCGACTATGTCGCCAAGGCGGCTGACGGTTCGTTCGACGTGATCATCGTCGACAGCACCGATCCGATCGGTGTGGGCGAAGTGCTGTTCACGGACGAATTCTACAGCAACTGCGCACGCATTCTTTCGGCTGAAGGGCTGATTGTGAACCAGTGCGGTGTGCCGTTTATGCAGGCGGATGAGCTGTATGAAACAAGCCTGCGTCGTGCGAAGTTCTTCCCGCATGTGGGTGCGTATGTGGCCGCTGTTCCGACCTATGTCGGTGGGTTCATGACGCTGGGTGTGGCCTCCAAGGGGCAGGCGCCGAACACGCAGACGGTCGAGCAGATCCGCACCCGTGCGGAAGCTGCGAAGATCCTGGGGACGACGCGCTACTGGACGCCGGAGATCCATGTCGGATCATTCAACCTGCCGCCCTATATTGCCGAGCATCTTCCGAAAACCGGAAAATGATCGTGTGCCTGCCTCTTCATTAAGGGGTAGGCAGTTACAGCTGGCTTTTCAAGCTGCTGTTGATCCGTTCCAGAAGTGTTACGAGAATGTCGCGTTCGAGGGGTGTAAACCCCTTGAGTGCTATGTCGGTTAAATGTTCCACAATAGGAACAATATTCCGACTTTTCCGCTGTCCGTCCGGTGTCAGTGTGACCAGTGTGCTGCGGCGGTCTGTCGGGTCTGGTTCGCACTGGATCAGGCCGTCGCGCTCCATCCGGGCGAGAAGTGTCGTCATGCCCGGCTGTTCGATATCCGCAAAATTCGCGAGGGCTTTCTGATTGAGGGTCTTTCCATCCTGCAAAGCCTGCAGCACGGGAAGCTGACCGATCCGGAGGCCTGTCTTTTTGAGTTCGCGTTCCAGTAGGAGCGTGAAGAGCCTAGTGTTGCGCGTGGTCAGGGCGCTCAGGGGAGAGGGGACGGTCATTCGGATTCGGGGGAACATGTGGATAGAATACATAACATGTTATGTATCGGAATAATGAAAAACCCGGAGGCCCTTTTCGGGCCTGACCGGGCTGGAAAAATCAGGGCTGCATCCGGGCCAGAGGCGCGACGCAGCGGTGTTCGCGATAGAGCGTCCATTCATCGCAGATCTGGTTCGGCGGGAACGTACAGGTGCCGGTTTCACCGCCAGCGGTCCGGACATCACCGTGACGGCCACCCTGCTGCGTGCAGTAGACGCTGGCGGGGTTGGGGATGCCGATCAGGCGCTGGCGCGGATTATGCTGCGGATGGGAGGCACAGGCGGAAACCGTGCCGCACAGAAGAGTAATGGTCAAAAGGCGTTTCATATTCGACAGATGCATTGTTCAGGGGGCTCTCTTCTTCAGGAAACGGACACTGCGTTCCTTGATTTCCAGGTCTTTTACAGCTTTTGCAAAGACCGCGAAATGCGGGGTCTTGAGGTGGGCCTCGAAGGCGGCGCGGTCGGTATAGACTTCCACGAGGATGACCGTGTCGGCTTCCGTTTCGGGGGACAGGACCGTGAAGCTGTGGCAGCCGGATTCGTCAGCCACGGAGCGCTCGCTGTCATAGGCGCAGGCTTCAAGGAATTTTTCGTAGGTTGCCGAAGTGGTTTCAAATTCGGCAATGACCGTCAGTTCACCAGCCATGACATTTTCCTTTGCGTGTTGCAGGGCAAAAGACCCAACGCATGAGCGTTCGTAACGATTGCGGAGTTTTTCGGAAACTGGCAGGATCGGGATGACCGACACGGGAGAGACCGGCCGTCAGGCTGGCGCCGAAGGAGCAACCGCCCCGGAAACTCTCAGGCCAAAGGACCGAGGCGGTCAGGACATTCTGGAGAGAGGTGCGCTGGACGCATCCGCCGACGGGATAGCGATCTCAGGCGAAAGGACAGAAGGGGCGACGTTTTTTCCGGTCCGTTTTGCGGGCGACCGGGGACGTCTGCATCTTCACGCCTTTAGATAGAATGGTTCGGGGCTTTCCATATGACTGATTCCCTCCAGCGTACTCCTCTTTATGATCTGAATCTGGAACTTGGCGCGAAAATGGTGCCGTTCGCGGGCTTTGAGATGCCGATCCAGTTCCCGGCCGGACTGATGACGGAGCATCTGCATACGCGTGAAAAGGCCGGTCTGTTTGATGTGTCTCACATGGGGCAGATCCGCATTGCCGCGAAGAGCGGGGACGTGAAGGACGCGGCTGCGGCTCTGGAGACGCTGGTTCCGGCTGATTTCGTCGGACTTGCCGCCGGGCGTCAGCGTTATGGACTGCTGACCAATGAGAAGGGCGGAATCCTGGATGACCTGATGGTCGCCAATATGGGCAAGGACCTGCTGGTTGTCGTCAATGCGGGCTGCAAGGTTCAGGATGCGGACCGGATCGAGAAGGCGTTGTCTGATCGCTGTGTCGTGACGCGTCAGTTCGACCGTGCGCTCATGGCGCTTCAGGGCCCGGCGGCGGAAGCGGCTCTGGTGTCACTCTGCCCGGCCGTGAAGGACATGCGCTTCATGGATGTGATCGAGACCGAGCTGGCCGGTGTTCCGGTAACGGTGTCGCGCTCCGGTTATACGGGCGAGGACGGGTTCGAGATCGGCTGTGCCGGCGCGGATGCCGAAAAGATTGCACGGGCGATCCTGGCGCAGCCGGATGTGCTGCCGATCGGTCTGGGCGCGCGGGATTCGCTGCGTCTTGAGGCCGGGCTGTGCCTGTATGGCAATGACATCGATGTCACGACCACGCCGGTTGAGGCGTCGCTGGGCTGGGCGATCCAGAAAGCGCGCCGTGAGGGCGGTGTGCGTGAGGGCGGCTATCCGGGTGCGGATGTCGTGCTGAAGCAGGCGCGCGATGGCGTAGAGCGCAAGCGCGTCGGGCTGGTTGCGGATGGCCGGGCTCCGGTGCGGGCGGGGGCGAAGCTCTTTGCCGATGCCGAGGGGCAGAAGGAAATCGGGGTGGTCACGTCTGGGGCATTTGGCCCGAGCGTGAAGGCTCCTGTTGCGATGGGATATGTCACGCCGGATCACGCGGCGGTGGATACGCCCGTCTTTGCGGAACTGCGGGGCAAGTATGTGCCGCTGCATGTGCGGGCGATGCCGTTCGTGGCACCCGGCTTCAAGCGCTGAACTTACAGTCGAACTTCAGATCAGGAAAAAGCAGCTATGACGACCTATTACACGAAGTCCCATGAATGGATCCGCGTCGATGGCGATCAGGGCACTGTCGGCATCACGGCACATGCCTCCGAAGAGCTGGGCGAACTGGTGTTCGTCGAAGCCAAGGACGAGGGCACGGAAGTTGCTGCCGGTGATGCGGCGGCTGTTGTCGAGTCCGTGAAGGCGGCGTCCGACATTTATGCGCCGGTTGCGGGCACGCTGGCCGGTTTCAATGACGCGCTGTCCGATGATCCGACGCTGGTGGGCAAGGATCCGGAAGGCGAGGGCTGGATTTTCCGCATGACGGTTGCCAACCCGGACGACCTCAAGGGCCTGCTGACGGCCGAACAGTACAAGAGCCTCTGAGGGGAGGCGGGGTCTGCGCTGGCAGGCCCCGTTTTTTCTTCAGCCCGCCACTGCTTTCATGAAATGCCAGAGAACCTGCCTGTGACGACCTTGTGGCCTGCCCAGACCGAAGATTTCAGCTCCCGCCATATCGGCCCGCGCCCTTCCGAAATCGGAGAGATGCTGCGTGTCGTGGGGGCTGCCAGCCTTGATGACCTGATCGACAAGACCATTCCGGCCGCCATTCTCGATCGCGGAGATCATGGGATTGGTGCTGCCCTGACCGAGCAGGATGCACTGGCGCGTCTGCGGCAGATCGCCTCGCGCAATCAGGTTCTGACGTCCATGATCGGGCAGGGCTATTACGATACGGTTCTGCCGCCGGTCATCCAGCGGAATATCCTGGAAAACCCGGCCTGGTACACGGCTTACACGCCATATCAGCCCGAAATCAGCCAGGGCCGTCTTGAGGCGCTGCTGAACTTCCAGACGCTGGTGGCGGATCTGACGGGGCTCGACATTGCCAATGCCTCCCTGCTGGACGAGAGCACAGCCTGTGCGGAAGCCATGGCGCTGGCGCAGCGTGTGGGCAAGTCGAAGGCGACGGCGTTCTTCGTGGATGCCGATACGCACCCGCAGACGATTGCCGTGATCCGCACGCGGGCCGAGCCGCTGGGCTGGGATGTTGTGGTCGGCGATCCGGAGACGGATCTGGATGCGTCCTCCGTGTTCGGCGCACTGCTGTCCTATCCCGGGTCTTCGGGGCAGGTGCGGGATCCACGCAAGGTGATCGCGGCACTGCATGAAAAGGGTGCGATTGCGGCTCTGGCCTGTGATCCGCTGGCTTTGGTGCTGCTGGAAAGCCCGGGCGCGCTGGGCGCGGATATCGCGATCGGTTCGATGCAGCGTTATGGCGTGCCGATGGGGGCTGGTGGTCCGCATGCGGCGTTCATGGCGACGCGCGATGCGTTCAAGCGGCACATGCCGGGGCGTCTGGTTGGTGTGTCGCGCGACAGCGCGGGCAAGCCGGCCTATCGTCTCGCACTTCAGACGCGCGAGCAGCATATCCGCCGTGAAAAGGCGACGTCCAACATCTGTACGGCGCAGGCCCTGCTGGCGATCATCGCGTCCATGTATGCGGTCTATCACGGTCCGGAAGGGCTGAAGGCCATTGCCGCGCGCACGCACCGGATGGCGGCGATCCTGTCCGCCGGGCTGAAGACGCTGGGTGCGACGGTCGAGACGGATGTATTCTTCGACACCATCACCGTTCAGGCTGGCGATGCTGCGCCGCAGGTTCTGGCGCGCGCTGTGGCTTCTGGCATCAATCTGCGTGATGCGGGGGATGGCCGGATCGGCATGTCCTGTGACGAGACCACGACGCCGGAGACGATCCGCGCAGTCTGGGCAGCGTTCGCGGGCGAAGGGGCGGATCTGTCGGCCATCGAGCAGGCGCTGGATGTGGCGGATGCGCTGCCGGAAGGCCTGTCGCGGACGGCACCGCTGCTGACGCATCCGGTGTTCCATGCGCACCGCTCCGAGACGGATCTGCTGCGCTACATGCGTGCGCTGGCGGACAAGGATCTGGCGCTGGACCGGACGATGATCCCGCTGGGTTCGTGCACGATGAAGCTCAATGCGACGGCGGAGATGATTCCCATCACCTGGCCGGAATTCGCGCGGATTCATCCGTTCGCACCTGCGGATCAGGTTCAGGGTTATGCTGAGCTGTTCGCCTATCTGGAGCGCACGCTGTGTGCGATTTCGGGGTATGACGCCGTGTCGCTTCAGCCGAATTCCGGCGCGCAGGGCGAATATGCCGGACTTCTGGCCATCCGGGGTTATCACCGCGCACGCGGTGATGAGAACCGCGACGTGTGTCTGATTCCGGCCTCCGCACACGGGACCAATCCGGCTTCGGCCCAGATGGTCGGGATGCGGGTTGTTGTCGTGGCCTGCGATGAGAACGGCAATGTCGATGTCGAGGATCTGAAGGCCAAGATCGCACAGCATGACGGGCGCGTGGCGGCCATCATGATCACCTATCCGTCCACGCATGGTGTGTTCGAGGAGCGGATCGTCGAGATCTGCGAGCTGGTTCATGCCGCGGGCGGGCAGGTCTATCTGGATGGCGCGAACCTTAATGCGCAGGTCGGGCTGGCGCGGCCGGGTCTGTATGGCGCCGATGTCTCGCACTTCAACCTGCACAAAACGTTCTGCATTCCGCATGGCGGCGGTGGGCCGGGCATGGGGCCGATCGGTGTGGGCAAGCACCTTGCGCCGTATCTGCCGGGACAGCATGGCATTACGGTGTCCGCAGCACCTTTCGGGTCGGCGTCCATTCTGCCGATCTCCGCGGCCTATATCATGATGATGGGCGACGAGGGGCTGCGTCAGGCGACGACGATGGCGATCCTGAATGCGAACTACATCGCCTCGCGTCTGGGTGAGCATTATCCGGTTCTGTATCGCGGGACGAACGGCTTTACGGCGCATGAATGCATCGTGGATCTGCGGCCGCTGAAGGATGCAGTCGGTGTGACAGTGGACGATATTGCCAAGCGTTTGATCGATCACGGGTTCCATGCGCCAACGGTCAGCTTCCCGGTGGCGGGGACGTTCATGATCGAGCCGACGGAATCCGAAGGCAAGGGTGAGCTGGACCGCTTCTGCGATGCGATGATCGCCATCCGTGCGGAAATTGCCGAGGTCGAAGCCGGGCGCGTCGGGATGGAAGACAGCCCGCTGCGCTTTGCGCCGCATACGACGGCGGATCTGGCGGGGGACTGGGAGCGTTCCTACAGCCGTGAGGCAGGATGTTTCCCTGGTGGTGTGGATACGGCGAAATACTGGTCGCCGGTCGGGCGTCTGGACAATGCCTGGGGGGACCGGAATCTTGTCTGTTCCTGCCCGGATATTTCGACCTACGTCGAAGGCTGAACGGGTTTTCCAGTCCGGTGTTTTGGCAAGGGCGTCTTCCTTCGGGGAGGCGCCTTTCTGCTGTCCGGTCCTTTCGGGTCGGATACCCGGCATGGGTTCTTTATCACAAAGGGGTGTGGTATGGTTTCACGTGAAACGCTGCCCGCCTGCATGAAAAACGGGGCAGGGCAGCTCTATCGGATATAAGGAGTTCCATCATGAGCCAGACGGTTCACATCACGGCTGTTGTCACGGTTCCTGCTGAACATGCTGCGGCTGCGGAACAGGCTTTTGCGGCCTGTGTTGTGGAATCCCGTAAGGAAGACGCATGCCGCCAGTATGTGATCAGCAGGGATATCGAAAAAGCTGGCCGGTTTGTGGCCAATGAGGTCTGGTCTTCGGAAGCCGGGTTTGAGGCCCATCTGGCTGCACCGCACTTCAAGGTTCTGGGCGATGCTCTTGCGAAGTGTGGTGCTCAGGCCGAAATCATGAAGGTCCAGCCGCTGGACGAGGCTGCTGACGCGGCCTGAAAAAGCTGTTTGCATTTCTGTGGGAATATGCCCTTTTTCGGGGAGCGACTGCTTTGCGGAGCAGCCTTTGAAAAACAGGAGACTCTTTATGGTTTCGGTGGTGACGTTCAAGGTTGATGGCATGTCCTGCCAGGGATGTTCTGGCAAGCTGCAGTCTGCGCTGTCCAATGTGTCGGGCGTTTCATCTGCGCAGGTGACGCTCGATCCGGCACAGGCTGCCATTCAGTATGATGAGCAGAAAGTAACGCCGATTGCGTTGCAGCATGTTGTGGAAGATGTCGGTTTCGACGTCATCGCCTGACTGACAGAAAGGGTCTGCGGCTTATCGACGATAATGTGGCAGACCCAGGCCCTTGATGAGGGCAATGGCCCGCAGAGTAAATCCTGCGGTAACGGCGAAGGCGGCCGCGGCTGTGGTATTCACGCCTGCTGCGGTGAGAGCAACATAGCTCCCTGACGCAAGAGCCACGGCCGTGACGTAAAGCTCCGGCCGGATGATGATGGACGGGACACCGGCCAGCACGTCCCGGAAAATACCCCCCATACACGCACTGACAATGCCCATCAGGGCTGCCGGGATCAGAGGGATCCCGTAGGCCAGCGCCTTGGCTGAGCCAAAGACGCCATAGGCTGCGATCCCCAAACCGTCGAACCATTCCACCGCGCGGGCCGGCCAGAAGCGGGCTGGCGTGAACCAGACGGCGATGGCCGAAAGCAGGCAGGCCGCGATCGGGACGGAGGTGTGCATCCAGAAGACGGGCGCACCGATCAGGAGGTCCCGTACGGTGCCGCCGCCGACGCCCGTGATGGCGGCAAAGAACATGAAGGTCACGATGGTCAGACGTGAGCGTGCGGCCTCGATGGCGCCAGAGATGGCGAAGACGATCGTGCCGGCGATGTCGAGGATCGGCAGGGCGGACGAGGAGAAGGCCTGAAGGGCGGGTGGGATCATCGGGCCGTCTTGAAGTGGGGTGTTGAAAACAGAAAAGCCCGGCACGAAGGCCGGGCTTTCCCTTGAGGTGATGTTCTGACCCGGCTCAGACCGAGTAGTACATCTCGAACTCTGCCGGATGCGGCGTGTGTTCGAACTTGTAGACTTCCGGCCACTTGATGTCGATGTAGCTTTCGATCTGATCCTTGGTGAAGACGCCGCCTTCGAGCAGGAAGGCATGGTCTTCCTTGAGGGCTTCGAGAGCTTCACGGAGCGAACCGCAGACCGTCGGGATCTGGGCCAGCTCTTCCTTCGGCAGTTCGTACAGATC
The DNA here is from genome assembly GCF_046058915.1 of Gluconobacter roseus. Taxonomy (GTDB): domain Bacteria; phylum Pseudomonadota; class Alphaproteobacteria; order Acetobacterales; family Acetobacteraceae; genus Gluconobacter; species Gluconobacter roseus_A. Next base: position 1,700,647 of record NZ_CP175538.1, on the reverse strand, counting down.
CTTGTCCATGGCGTCGCCCGGGTGGATCTTGTTGCGGATGCCGTCGAGGCCGGCCATCAGCATGGCAGCGAAGGCGAGATACGGGTTGGCGGTCGGGTCCGGGAAACGGACTTCAACGCGCTTGGCCTTCGGGTTCGTCGCATGCGGGATACGGCAGGACGCCGAACGGTTCGCAGCGGAGTAAGCCAGAAGCACGGGGGCTTCGAAGCCCGGGATCAGGCGCTTGTAGGAGTTGGTGGACGGGTTCGTGAAGGCGTTCAGGGCCTTCGCGTGCTTGATGATGCCACCGATATAGTACAGCGCCTCGTCGGACAGATCGGCATACTTGTCACCAGCGAAGTTCGGCTTGCCGTCCTTCCAGATGGACTGGTGAACGTGCATGCCCGAACCGTTATCGCCCGCGATTGGCTTCGGCATGAAGGTGGCCGTCTTGCCGTAGGAATGGGCGACGTTGTGCACGCAGTACTTGTAGATCTGCATGAAGTCGGCGGACTTCACGAGCGTGTCGAACTTCGTGCCGAGCTCGTGCTGCGACTGTGCGACTTCGTGGTGATGCTTCTCGATTGGCAGGCCCATCTCGCCCATCGTGGAGAGCATTTCGGCGCGCAGATCGTTCTCGCTGTCTACCGGCGGGACCGGGAAGTAGCCGCCCTTGACGACAGGGCGATGGCCCATGTTGCCTTCTGGATAGGCCTTCAGGGAAGCGCCCGGGCCTTCGATGCTGTCGAGCTGGTACATGCCGAAGTTCGGGCCTGTGCCGAACTGCACGTTGTCGAAGATGAAGAACTCGGCTTCCGGACCGAAGAACGCCGTGTCACCGAAGCCGGCATCCTTGAGATAGGCTTCTGCGAGCTTGGCGGTCGAACGCGGGTCGCGGTTGTAGAAATTGCCCGTCTTCGGATCGATGATGTCGCAGAACAGGATCAGCTGCGGCTTGGCGGAGAACGGGTCCATGACGGCCGTTTCCGGATCCGGAAGCAGGACCATGTCGGACTCGTTGATGGCCTTCCAGCCCTGGATGGAAGAGCCGTCGAACATGAAGCCTTCAACGAAGGTGTCGTCTTCGATGGTCGAGACCGTCTGGGTCGTGTGGTGCCACTTGCCCTTGGGGTCCGTAAAGCGCAGATCGACGAATTCCGCCGCGTGCTCCTGGATCATCTCGAAGACGCGGGCAACGGCCTGCGGGTTCGGGGCGGGCGGCTTGCCAGCTGCTGCGGGAGCAGCCTTGGGGGCTGCGGCCTTCGAGGGACGGCGCGCCGGAGCGGCCTTCGGTTTCACGGTAGAGGAAGTGGGGGCTTTCTTGGCCATCGATCTGTCGCCTTGCATCGTGTAAACGGCTGCAAAACGATTAAGCGACAAATGCCCGTCTGTCGAGTACGGGAAATTACGCATTTTCGCGGATTTACGACGGAATCTTACGAATGCGAACAGGGTTTTACGGGCAGGTTCGGTGATCCCGGGGCGCGATCAGGGAGCAGAATCCGGTTCGGGACCATCCGGGACGCAGTTTGCCGTGAATATCGGTGTTGCGGAGGTTGGCAAGGCTTTGCAGCATTGCTCTGGCCTGCGATGGTAGCGCGCTTTCTGCCTTGTCGGATGTGGTGGAAATCAGTTCTGGGAATCATCAATGAAAACGCCGAACCAGTATCTTGCGGGTCTTCCAACAACCATCTTCACGATCATGTCACAACTGGCCGTGAAACATGGGGCGATCAATCTCGGGCAGGGTTTCCCGGATACCGAAGGTCCGCAGGATATCATTCAGGTTGCGGCCGAGGCGTTGCAGGATGGGCGGAACCAGTATGCGCCTCTGACCGGGCTGCCGGAACTGCGTGAGGCTGTGGCGGCATCCAACCGGCGTTTCTATGGTCTGGATGTGGATCCTGCGACGGAAGTTGTCGTGACGTCCGGTGCGACGGAGGCTCTGGCAGCGTGTCTGATGGCGGTTGTGGAGCCGGGTGACGAGGTGGTGGTGATCGAGCCGCTTTACGACACCTATCTGCCGGCGCTGAAGCTGCTGGGTGCGGTGCCGCGCTGTGTCAGGCTTGCACCGCCGCACTGGTCCCTGCCGGAGGCGGAGCTGCGGGCCGCGTTTGGGCCGAAGACGAAAGCGATCATGCTCAACTCGCCGATAAATCCTTCAGGCAAGGTTTTCGTTCGCGAAGAACTGAAACTGATTGCGGAACTGGTCCGGGAGCATGATGCCTATGCGATCTGCGATGAAGTCTATGAGCATCTGACGTTTCACGTGAAACACTTGCCATTGATGACACTTCCGGGGATGCGCGAGCGCTGCATGCGGATCGGAAGTGCAGGCAAAAGCTTCTCCCTGACGGGCTGGAAGGTCGGATATGTGACGGCGCCGGCAGCTCTGGCATCCGTGGTGGCGAAGGCGCATCAGGTTCTGGTCTTTGCCACCGCGCCGAATCTGCAACGCGCCGTGGCTTACGGCCTGAACAAGGATGACAGCTATTATCAGGCGCTCTCAGCCCAGATGGAGACGCAGCGCGATCTGCTTCGGGATGGGCTGGAACGGCTGGGCTTTGAGACGCTCCCAGCGGATGGCAGCTATTTCATCGTGGCGGATATTTCACGACATGCGCAGGGCCGGGGAGATGTCGAATTTGCCCGCTGGCTGATCGAACATGCGGGAGTGGCGACGATCCCTGTTTCAGCCTTCTATAATCCGGATGGCGAGACGCCTCCGCAGAACCTGATCCGGTTTGCCTTCTGCAAAAAGCCCGAGATCCTGCGTGAGGCCTTGAAACGGCTGGAAAAGGCCCTTTCTTAAAAGTCCTGCGCTGTGAGCCATTTCTTGTTCAATCTGTCTGCCGGGAAAGCCGGTCTGTTCTGTCTGGAGGTTTTCCATGTCTGTTGCTGCTGATGCTCTGGGCGCTCTTGCGACGACCGATGCTCTGTTTTTCGGGCGATCCGATTCAAAGCTGACCCGTGACGATGCCAAGGCGCTCGTCAATCGCGGGCTCGATGGTGTGGATGATGGCGAGCTCTTTCTGGAATACCGGGAAAACGAAAGCATCAGCCTGGATGACGGGACGATCCGGTCGGCCAGTTTCAATACGTCTTCGGGGTTTGGACTGCGGGCTGTTCTGGGGACGGAAACGGCTTTCGCGCATGCAGATGATATCAGCCGGGATGCTCTGGAACGTGCCGTCAGTACAGTTGGTGCCGTGCGGCAGGGGCGCAGTGGCATCATGGCGCCGGGCCCGCAGGCGACGAACCAGCGGCTATACGGCGATTCTCGCCCGCTTGAAGGCACGGACTTTGCAGCGCGTGCGGCGGTTCTGAGCGAGATCGACGCTTATGCGCGCGGTCTGGATTCCCGGGTGGTGCAGGTCAGTGCCGTACTCAGTTCCGAGTGGCAGGCTGTGCAGATCATGCGGCGCGCGGATTCAGGCGGCGATGTTGCGGATCTGCGACCTCTGGTGCGCATGAATGTATTGGTCGTTGTGGAGAAAGACGGGCAGCGGGAAAGCGGAAGCTGCGGCCTTGGTGGACGTTATGAACTGGACCGGCTTCTGGCTCCGGAAACATGGCGTGAGGCCGTGGACAAGTCCCTGAAGCAGGCCCTGATCACGCTGGAGGCCGCGCCTGCACCTGCGGGCGAAATGGATGTGGTACTTGGCCCAGGATGGCCGGGTATTCTACTGCATGAGGCCGTAGGACACGGTCTGGAAGGTGATTTTAATCGCAAAGGCACATCGTCCTTTTCCGGGATGATCGGCAAGCGGGTGGCGTCTCCAGGTGTGACGGTGATCGATGACGGAACGCTGCCGGAGCGTCGTGGTTCGCTGAGCATTGATGATGAAGGGACGCCGACGTCGCGGACGGTTCTCATTGAAGACGGGATTCTGACCGGCTATCTTCAGGATCGGCTGAATGCGCGTCTGATGGGAACGCATTCGACCGGGAATGGACGTCGGGAATCCTATGCCCACGCACCCATGCCGCGCATGACCAATACACTTATGCTGGAAGGCAGCGCCACAACGGAGGACATGATCCGCTCCATGAAGCGCGGGCTTTATGCCGTGAACTTTGGTGGCGGACAGGTCGATATCACGTCTGGCAAGTTCGTGTTCGCGGCTTCGGAAGCCTATCTGGTGGAAGATGGAAAGATTGTCCGCCCGGTGAAGGGTGCCACACTGATCGGAAATGGAGCGGACGCCATGAACCAGATTTCCATGATCGGTTCGGACGTGGCGCTTGATCCGGGGATTGGAACCTGTGGCAAGGCCGGACAGGGCGTACCGGTTGGTGTCGGGCAGCCGACGCTGAAAATTTCGGGTCTGACCGTGGGCGGGACGGGCTGAGATCCCGGCCGCCTCAGAAGGGGAAGGTTATCTGGAATGGGACATAATTACGCCAAGCCGCTGACGCCTGAGGTTCGGATGGAGCGGGTTTTTTCGCGTCTCCCAGGCGACTGGGCTGTGAGAATGGAACGCCAGAACGGAGAGGGCTGGTCAGTCTGGATGCAGCGTCCGGATGGGACGCAGCATCGTGTGACAGGACCTGTTCTGGTGGACGCTCTGGAAGAGGTCTGGCGCGCTCTGAGATAGGCAGCGTCAGAAGCTGTTATGGGTCGCAAGCATGAAGAAAATCCGATTGACAGCCGGATAGACCAGGAACTGGATCAGAAGCAGGACAACCATCGGGGCAAAATCCATACCGCCGGTATTGGGCAGGATGTTGCGGATCGGGGCCATCACGGGTTCGACGATCCGGGCCAGCGCGTTAAAGATGGAATAGAAAAAGCGGTTGCGGATATCCAGGATCCCGAAACCCAGCAGCATCGACAGGATGCAATAGGCCAGCAGAATCCATACAAAAGCCTGGATCAGCATCAGGATAATGGCGTGCAGGGCAACCATATGAAACCTCGTCGAATGTCGGAAGGGCAGCCGAAAGGCCGGTCGGAGAACGCTTGTAATCATAGCGATAGCACAGAACAACGTCCTGCGTGCAGGTCTGCTTGACAGCCTGCACGAAGAGGAGAACTATTGTCCTGCCGTGGGGCTGTAGCTCAGATGGGAGAGCGCCTCGTTCGCAATGAGGAGGTCAGGGGTTCGATTCCCCTCAGCTCCACCATGGTGGGCTTATTTTTATTGATAAACAGCCATTTTTTGAAAAATTACCTCTTCTGACCCACGTTAAAACCCATGTTTAATGCTGGGTTTTCGGGGGACGTCCGGGGATGTCGGGGGACGGAGTTTTCAGAAGCATTCTAATCCCCAGAGACTGACTAGAAGCCCTGCCGAACACAGCCTTAATTAGTCCTTCCTCCCTGTTGTGACTTCGTAACCCACTGAATTCAGCAAGTGTCCTGTGTCGATCAGGGGCTTGGATGCTGTCGTCATGTTCACCGTAGAGAGTTTTCCGCTCTTTTTTGTGGATCTAAGGCGATTTTCCACTGTGGATTCGGCAAGGGGCGGAGACTGAAGCGTTCTGATCTGTTCCTGAAGCTGGGCTACAATTTTCTCCGCAGCCATCTCCAGAGCCTTTTCTGGATCACCACGGGTCCGCTTGAGGCAGGCAGCAACAAGTGCACCCCATGCAGCCTGATTTTTGGCGATGGTCTGACGCATGAAGGGGCGGGGAGGAATACGATCCGTTCCGAATTCATTGAAGGCAGCCACCGCAGCGACAGGTGTACCGTCCGGATAAGGTTTTCCAGCAGAGCTTCCATTGCTGTAGGGATATGTGGCGCCTTCAAAAAAACCAACGTTCAGGTGGGGAAGCTCTTTGGTTTTGGCCAAGACACGGTTCAGTAACTGCTCCATGAGGCCTGCGGATGCGGCTTTTGCTGCGCCTTCCAGTTTTTTTTGAAGGCGATCCAAGCCTCGGATGAATGATTTCGCCATGAGCTTAACTCCTGCGCCGTGGAGTTGCCCCGTGAAGGGGAGAGTCTTCCTCAACAGGCTGGAGCAAGGCGGGAGCCCGATCCATACCAAGGGACTGAGCGTTTTTCTGTTGGCAGACATTGCTGAACATTGCTCTGGCAGCATCAAAGGGTGCTTCATCCACAGCAACCCCCATTATTCTCAGGCCAGCGCAATAAAGCCCGGCCGACGTGCCGTAGTTCAGAACGTCATTCCCAAGGAGCGGTCGTAGCTCTTCGACAGCACGCCGGTAATCGCGCATTCCAAGGCAGGCACGGATTGCTGCATCCTGGGCAATGGATTGATCGCCCAGAACGATCTTTTTAGCCCGCTCATATTCGTCGGGGGTCAAATCATCTTCCAAAAGTCCCAGGAGGGTGGTCGTACGGAGAGCCAGTTCAGGGGAATCTTTCCCTTCGGATCCTCTCGTAGATACACAGGTTTCAATGGCATCCCGGATCTCTGGCGCATGTTCTGTGGACATCCGTGGATGTAGAAATCTCTCAAGCGTATCGCGTGTCGCCTGTTTCATTGATCGTCTCTTTATTTATTTGCGGGGGAGATGTGCGGCGGAAGATGAAGGGTCTTCCACCGTCTTGCCATCGCGGGACTGAGCATGAATGCCCCCATGGCTCGTTGGTGTTTATGACCGCCACTTACCAACTTGGCGGATCGTTTTACTTGGCAGAGAACAGGCTACGCTTTGGCTTCGTGACCTTGGTTTCTATGGGCATGGGTTTTGAGGCATCAGCGCCTGGAAGCAACGTCTGAGCATCACTGGAAAGACCGGAAAAAGCCTTTGTCCAGGATGTAAGAATTTCTTGGTCGGCCAACTGTCTCATGCGAAGCACCACACTACGATCGCCGTTCTTTGCAGGATCGAACTTGCAGTCAGTATGATGATAAAAACCAGCATCTGACAGCGTGCCTAGAACGGCATAACAGGTAATCAATTCCTGTTCGTGCTGACGTGTCTTCTCGACCAAAGAAGCCCATTCAGGGCTATCCTGAATGACACGTGCTGCAGCCTGTATGGTCGCGGTTTTGGCAAACCCTAGTGTCGCCTCAGCATCAGGCACACGAGAGCTCAATTCAGTCATTGTCCGCTTTGCTGCTTCCAGTTCATCGCGTGCCGCCGCCAATGCATAGCGCCGCTCACTGGCCTTGGAGAGCACGGGAGGACGACCTTCCCGGGCTGCTGCAATCAATTCGTCAGGGTCAGTCTCGCGGGCTTTTGCAAGGGCCTCTTCAGCCGCGGTAATAGCGTCCCTGCATTCCCGGCAACGTGTTCGCGCCGTATCCATGGCAGCCCGGGTGGCTCTCTGCTCCTCACGGGCAGCGTGTTCTGCGGCGATACTGTCCGCAAGGTACTGGCGTGCGTTTTCCATTATGTTTCCCTCAAGCTTTACGATTGGGAGAGGCACCAAACAGCGGACTGTCTGCGGCGGCATCATGGGCGAGTGAGGAACGTGGGCTCAGGCGGCTGGTCTGTACCTTTCCTGCCATATCCATCATGGCTTCCAGGCCACTTAGCGAGACGCCACGGGCATTAAAGCCGAGCGTCTGCAAGGCGTCGCGGTAAAGCTGGGCAGCACTTGTCGCCTGAAGTGCTGCATCCATCCCAAGAATGGGGGCTACACGCTGACGTGCGGTTTCAATGCGTTGGTTGCGGTCTCGCTCTGCACGGATGGCCGCATTTATCTGCCTGTCGATCACAGGGCATAACTCCGATTTCTGTAGGGGGATTGGGATTTGTATCCGGCAAAGCTGGGCATCCGCCGTACGGGGGCCTGCACGAGCACACCAGCAATCGAGTTCACAAGATCGTCGTGACTGCCTGGAGCATGATCGACAGAGTCTTTGCCGCTACGAGCAGTACGACGCTCAAGGCCACAAAACTGACGTTCGATCTGCTTGAGATCGAGCAGTTCAACTTTGCCTGCATTCAGCTTGGGCAGCGCTTCGAGATAAAGCCCTGAACGGTCCTTATCGCTGAGGGTATAGTTGATGCCGTGTGCCCGGAACCGTTCGCGAGGGTACTCGCCACCATAGCGGTCACCCGTGACCGTCTTCAGGCCATAGGATTTGATGGTGTCAGCCAGTTCCTTGGTTGCAGCATCGGGGCTGAAGGGGGGCTTGATTTCACGGACGCAATCAAGGACCGTGATGCCTCCTTCATCATGAGCGATGGCAAGCGTGAAGCTATCGCCTGATCCGCCTGAAGGGTCGCAAAATGCCCGGTAGAGATTGCCAGAGATGAACGGCAGTTCGTACCGGTCAGGCACTGTGCAGGCCTGAATGACTTCAGGGGTAATGAAGGAAGCAATGTCGCTACGGAATTCCCCACCGTATTCGGCAGCGGCGCCAGCAGGATCGTCGTCATACGCTTCCTGAACGATCGCAGGATCCAGCGCAGGGTTCATTTCCATGCTTGAGCCACGCCATACCAGGACGCGGGCATCATTCTGTGCCCAATGCTTCCGGAAAGTTTTGTAGAGGACGCCACGCTTGGCATAGGGCGACGAGGCAAGCAGGAGCATTGCACTTGGAATAGTGCTCAGGCCCGGCCGAATGGCTTTGATGATTTCCTCATCAGGATTGGCGCTTGCTTCGTCTGAACGCCAGAACGCTGTCTCATCTGCAAGGACTGCTGCAAAGGTATAGCCGCGGGTGACGCGGAAACTGGCTGTTGCAATTTCAATGATGACGCGGTTCGAGAGCGTGATTGTCTCGTTGGTCTCATCCTGCACCATATTGGCCAGCATTGGCACGGAGGATAGCGTACCCGAAATGTAGCGGAAGATGGTGCGGGCCTGCTTGCGGTCAGAGGCGATGACAGCAACGGTCGCCATTTCACCAGGGGCGAGATAGGGCGCGTAATCTCGGAACGTCGCCAGATAGGTCGCAATCAGGCCAAGAATACGACTTTTGCCAGCACGGCGTCCGCATATCAGTGTTGCTTCTTTGAATGGGTCTGTAGGCGCTTCCGTCCGGCCCGTGTGCTGCTGATAAAAGGGAAGATCCTGTTCACCCATGGGAAGTGCAAAGAGTGCCTTGAGGAAAGCTTTCCACGCGGCCCATGTGTCACCCTGAAAATGAGAACCGAACAGATTGTCATCCGTCATCGCGTCGATGATGTTCATGCCACCCGTCCGTTCAGATAGGCATCCAGAGAGGGTGCGCTTGCTGCGGTACCTTCAATTCCCAATTGGCGCATGGTGCGCGTAAGGGTGTTGGCCCACGCCAGATACTGGCGGGCATCTCGTTCGGCCGGAGCGCCTCCTTCCATCATTTTGCGGTCCATCATGGTGACATGGAGCGTCATCCAGGCCGCGCGTTCGATGAGGGCTTTCTGTGTTGCGGAAGGCTTTCCTCCGACGTGTTCAATGAGATCAGAACGTACTCTTTTGAGCAGGCGAGCTTCCTTGCTCCTTCCGTCGAGTTTCTGGAGGCTACTTGGCCTTGAGTGAGGGGATATACGTTTCATACCCCGGTGATAACGGGGTTATACTTTATATTTCAATAAATATTTTTGGTATGTGAAGTAAATTGAAAGTAAATATGAAACAACTTGGGATTATGGGGGACTTATGGGGACGCCGGGGGACGAGTGATTATTTTTTATTACTTTCGACGTTCGTATGCTTATCTGACCTCTTCATTAAGCGCCCGATAGACACCAGAACGTGCAATTCCGAGCTCCTTGGCAATGGCGGCCGCGGAATGGCCATCTGCCTTCATCTTGCGGATGGTCTCAGCCTGGGACATGACCGTCCGAGGACGGCCCTTGTATTTGCCTTCCTGACGCGCCTTGGCGATGCCTTCCCGTTGACGTTCCAACATGAGATCACGCTCAAACTCTGCCACCGCTGCCAGCATGGTCAGCATCAGCTTTGACGTGGGGCTCGTCGTATCGAGCGTTGTCCCATTCATTGACAGGACAATCAGGCCGCACCCCTTGGTCTTCAGTGCTTCAACGTAGGCCAGCAGGTCAGCCGTTGAGCGCGCCATGCGATCGGGCTTCGTTACCACCAGCACATCACCGGTGCGGATAAATTCAAGCGCAGCCAGCAGTTCAGGGCGTTTTGCATCCTTGCCACTGATCTTCTCACCAAAGACTTTCTCGCATCCGGCTGCCTTCAAGTCCCGGATCTGGGCTTCCAGTCCGGCATCCTGATCAACCGTCGAAACGCGGGCATATCCAATCTTCATAGCGGGTCTCATGTCCTAAAAATCCCTTAGACCCTAGATTGGTGTTGTCTCAAAAGTCAAATGCAATTTCATAGGACAAGGACTTTCCGTCATTTTGTCCCATCGTTCTCATGTCCCACATGGGCTTGCCTTTTAGGACAACGGGAGACGTCCTGAGGGATCAGGAGATAAGATCGTTATTTTTTTTCGATTGGAAAAATGTAATCAGGTGTCCGGATCGGGACGGCTCAAAAGTGAGCAAAACTGACTTCGTACGAAATTCGTCCGAAGCAACATGCTTCTATATGCGAGTGCAAGACGCGGGAATTTTTCTGCCTATTTATTGGGCAAGACTGCCGGAAGTATCCGGGCCATCAGGTCATCGATTTTCGCAAGGGCATTCCAGACCCCGAAACCGGTCCTTTTCTTCCTCACCCTGAAGATCAATTCAGACCTTCAAACAAGGCTGCTTGCAGAATTCTCTCTCTTGCATAGCCACCTCCGTTTCAAGGTGCTGCTCGGGCAACGGCTGGTCCCCCCGTTACTCCCCTTTTCGGTAAAACAAAAAGTCTACCTGGGTAAAACATTATGGGATGTCGCTAATCCGTAACGGGTAAAACATTAAGTGGGCCGTGTAAGACATTTTGGAAATGTCCGGATGGGCCTGTGTAGGACATTACGGCCGATCTGTATGACATTGTGGGAAATCCCGAATGGGTATTTCAGTGCCGTGAGAGGGCGGTGTCTCCCTACTGATAGCCAATTTTCTGCACGGAAGTCGCACGGAACCCACACGGGTGGATAGACCACACGGATGGTCTATTCCCCTATAGGGTTCCGACATCCATGCGTGCACGGATCTTACACGGAAGTTGCACGGATCATGCTTTCTCATCATCAACCCATCGTACGTTCGTTGGAGATCCGTCTGGCGTCCTTAAGCCTTGGGCACGAGCGTTGTTCGAACGTTTGAATTCAAATGACCCAAACCCGGCACACATCAGTTCGTCCAGAACCTTCCGTTGCCCTTCAGCAGTGCTGACACCGCTCTCACTCAGAAGGCGTTTCACAGACCGGGCATCCTTTGAAAGCTTCGGGCTCCACGGACCGGTCGGGCTGCCTTTCGCTATACCAGCCTTGATAGCGTCCATCTGCTCCATGGAGATCATGTCATGCGGCGGGGACCAGGGCACCATGACCGGCACCATGTCACCGTTGTCCAATTCGCGTGACTCCCGCTCGAACCATTCAGCAGTCCCGATCGGAGCGGCATTGATCTTGGCGCCATCAACGCGGGAGAAGAACCGCCGATGGTCAGCCTTGATCCCAAAGTTATTGGCTTCCTCTTCGGTCATGACGGTGACTGTCAGCACGATACGGGCAGCACCGATGACGGACGATGCGCCGCGTGCCACGTCAGGGTCGCCAGCCGTTGCTGAAGAGCCTTTACGAGTGTGATGGAGCAGGACAACCGCCATCTCGTACCGGATTGCCAGACTGCGGAAATAGGCCATGACAGAACGAACGGCCGTATTGTCGTTTTCCTCGGCCTCATGAAGCTCAACTAGCGGATCCAGAATGAGGACGTCCGGGCGCATGCTGGCAAGCTGCTGAAGCATCTGGTGCATGGCTTCGGTGGGAACGAGGGTGTGTGTATTCGGATCGATGGTCAGCAGGGTGCCGATACCATCCGTGCCGATCCGGATGACGTTCTGGCGGAGATCTGCAGATGTACGGCCCATGTACCGCAGAACACCTGAAAAACGACGGCGCTGCTCGTCGCGGTCATCCTCGACATTGTAGGTCATGACCTTGCGGGGCGGTGTCTGCATACGCCCATAGCGCAGGCCCAGTCCGAGAGCTGCTGCCCATCCAACCATCAGGCTCGATTTACCTGCTGCAGGCGCCCCGACTACTACGGTAACAGCGCCGCGCAGAAGATAGCCAGGAGCAACCCACGGACGTTTGGGGATGCAGCTTTCCTGCCAATCGTCAGTATCGAATGTCAGGAGCGCCTTGCTCCCTGCCGGACCAAGTGCCTCACGCTCCTTTGCCTGATGCTGTGCAGTGACGGCTTTGTCTGTCGCGTCGGAAACAATCTGGTCCAGGGCGGTGCTCACATGACACCTCTCGACTTCAATGCGGACGCAATGGTCTTCTGGATTTCCTGAGACGTGAGACCCGCTTCCAGTCCGGCTGCTGCCATGGCTTCCGCAATCTGGCTGACAGTCAGGTATCCTTCGGGCACGAAGCGGGCGAGGGAGTAGGTCTCTGCGTTCAGGCGGTCATTTCGGCCACCTTGTCCGGTTGCTGCAACAGCCCGGACGGCAGCACGCAGGGCACCAGCCGCATATCGGTCCGCATTCTTCAGACCGTTCTCGATCTTTGAGAGATCGGCTTTCGGGGGTGGTGCCGGTGTCAGAGTCTCTATCAGCCAGGCAGGCCATAGCTGGGGACGGACCCGTTCAATGATTTCCAGACCTGTTGCGGGCCACCAGATGATGTATCCACCATCCGCCCTGACATCGACGCCGCGTGCGAGTTTGCTGGCACTGTTCCGCAAACCTTCCCGATGCTGGAAAAGGAGATGCACGCCACCTGAGCGCGTACGCTGCATCCGGTGACCGGCAAGCTGTGTGCAGTGCTCGCCATACCATTCGTCAGCCGTTGCGTGCTGCAGGTCGAGATCCAGAACGTCAAAGCCGGAAATGACACCAGTCGGAACGCCGATGAGCGGTCCTGGGCACTGACGCCACAAGGCAAGAGCGTTCTTCTCGCCTCGTACAGCATCTTTGAACCCGTTGCGGCAAGCGGGGGCCTTGTCTTCACGACACGGAAAGACCGGCAGGCTCTGGGCCAGCACAGCAGCTTTGCGGGCTGTCTCCTCATGAGGAGAGGTTTCCACTTTGAGGGACGCGCTCATACCTTGCCTCCTTCCGATACGAGGCGGCGAAGGAAAGCTGCGATCTCGCGGGCGGCATGAGACTTGGCAGTATGGATCACGGAATGATCCATCTTTTCCATCGTCATCTCTTCCCCCGCACGACAAATCCGAAGAATTTCATCATGGGAAATCATCGCGTTTTCACTGCAGAACTGGTCGCAGATCTCAGCAGCGTGGAGCAGGCCGGGAATGAAAGAGGCGTCCATTACAGATCGTCCTCCCGACCCAGATGCTGGCGTCCCATCATGATGATGTTCTTCAGCTTCTCTTCTGGGCTCAGGCCTTGCTGCATTTTGCAGGCTGCTTCGGCAGCGGTGATGCACCAGTCGTCCTCAAAACCCTCGTCAACGAGGCCATATTGCTGAAAAGCACCCATGGCCCCCTGAGCGACAAAATGCGGGGCAATCAATACGTCACCGGCATCAGTCGCGACTGTTCGAACGCTGTCCTGCTATTGACCGGATTTGGTCATGTTCAAAAAGACCGTTCGCAGGTCGTCCGGCAACGCGGCTGCTGCTGTCAGATCTGCACAGGCATGCCAAGGCAGGGCAACTACGTCATTCGGGGCACGGAAAAAGCGCACTGCGCATCCGCGGACCTGGCCGATGTAGAAGGGATTATGACGGTCTCTCATCGGATGCCAGAGGTGGACCCGTCTGTTCGGACAGTTTTTGGGTTTGAATAAGCTATACCCGGTTGTTGTTATGCCGCCATTCTGACGGCGTTGCTGTTGGCCATCTGGTCCGGGGTTAACCCCGGACCAGATGGCGTCGGCGCGTCATGATACGCCTCATCGGGCGTGCGTCCAGCCAGTGCCGTATGCGGACGCTGCCCGTTGTAATGCGCGATCCATGCAGTGAGCCCGGCCCGCAGTTCCGAACCGGTCTCGAACGCGTGCAGGTAGACGCATTCGTATTTCAGGGATCGCCACAGGCGCTCGATGAATACGTTGTCGAGCCATCGGCCGCGCCCGTCCATGCTGATGCGGATCTGGCGCGCTTGCAGCACGTCCGTGAACCGGGACGTCGTGAATTGTGACCCCTGATCCGTGTTGAAGATCTCCGGTGCGCCGTAGCGGATCAGGGCCTCCTGTAGCGCCTCGATGCAGAACTCGGCATCCATCGTGTTCGACAGCCGCCAGGACAGAACCTTGCGCGTCGACCAGTCCATGATCGCCACGAGATACAGAAAACCCTTTTGCATCGGGATATAGGTGATGTCCGAGCACCACACCTGATTGGGGCGATCGATCACCAGATCCCGCAGCAAATACGGATATTTGCGATGCCCAGGATGCGGTATCGTCGTGTGCGGCTTCTGATAGATCGCCCGCAGCCCCATCGTCGCCATCAGCCGACGGACACGCTTGCGCCCGACATCATGGCCGAGCCGCCTGAGATGCCGGGTCATCTGCCGCGACCCGTAATAGGGTGTCTCAAGAAACTGCGCGTCGATCAGCCGCATCCGTTCAAGATTGCCCTCACTCTCCGGCACCGGCCGGTAATACACGGACGACCGGTTGAGTTGCAGCAGCGCGCATTGCCGCACCACGGAAAGCCGAGGCCGCTTCAGGTCGATCATTTGCCGCCTCTGAGCATGCCCAACCGCACAGAGGCATCCCGCAAAAAATCCCGTTCCACCAGCAATTGGCCAATCTTTGCGTGAAGTTTCTCCACGTCGGCCGGGCTGGCCGCCGCCTCCGGTGCCGCCTTGCCGGAGAAGATGCCCGCCATGCCCTCGACTGCCTGGCGCTTCCACTGGGCAATCATCGTCTGGTGCACGCCGTGCTTCGACGCCAACTCCGACAGCGTCTGCTCGCCCCGCATCGCCTCAAGCGCAACCCGCGACTTGAACTCCGCCGAATATCGTTTCCGCGTAACCTTGCCCATAAACCCGTCCTCTCTCAGGTCGGATTATAGCTTATCGCCCTGTCTGAAAAACCGGGTCCACCTCTGATTTTCAGGTGTAAACGAGACCTCCTAAGCACCCATTAGATAATCAATAATGGCAATTTGCCATAAATTATTGCTTTTGAGACGCGATTCTGTTATCAATGACCGATAATGCGAAAAAATAATCTGTGATCACTTGGCACGACCGTCGCGACTGTAAGCGAGGTAAGGGGCTTGATTCTCAGGATGATTTTGTTCGCTCACTGGTGAAGTTCACTAATTGGTCACATTCGTTACAATTGAAGAGAAATCTGAGGGATTGTCAGCGATGAACAAACTTGCCATGTAAGATTGCGTTGTATCAGAATAAGACACTTTCAACGACGAAGAGGCTCTCGTGGGTAACGTTAATCCAATCCCCCGTCGGCCGGTTCGTCTCGATAAAGGCAACCTACGAACGGATGAAGCAGAACGTGAGATAAGAACGAGGCTACAACAAGGGGATCCCTTTGTTAGCGCACACGCATATGACCGTCTTGAGGAAAGAGAAGAACAGGGAGTTCTGAACTCTGTCGATATGATCGACATCCTGAAAACCGGGACTATATGTCAGGCGCCTGAGAGAGTAGAGGATGGCTGGAAAGTCATCGTCGAAAAGAGAATGCCTGGCTCACGTGAGGCCGGGGTAGTCACAGTGATTGTATTTCCAGGTGAAGATTTGGAAGTCATCACAGTTGAATGGATGGATTGGTTATGACCGATAACAAAGGCATGTACCACTTCACTGCATGCGGGCTTGATAATGTCTGGCTTGCGAATGGTTTTGAGGTAAAGCAGACGCCGCGTGGCGAAATGGTAAAAATCCATAACGTCGAGGGTTTGCACCAGGCCATTGCGAAGAGCATTATCACCAGCTCTCATAGAATGTGTGGCGCCGAAGTACGCTTCTTGCGCTCCATGCTGCACCTTTCGCAAGAGGGTTTAGGCGATATTGTAGGCCAGAGTTGTTCCACCGTTGCCCGGTGGGAGGGGGACCGTGCGAAAGCCATTGATGGCGCCTGCGACAAGCTTCTGCGCATTGTTTACATGCGTAAAGCAGATGGAGACGCAAAAATTGGCAAGTTGATTGATATGCTTATCGATCTAGATGAGCAAAAACACGGCAGAGCCAAAACCAGCTTCCGAGAGAACGAGGGCAAGGGATGGACGAAAGAGGCTGTCCGTCTTCAATCAACGTGTGCTTCGTAATTGGGGATTATAAAATTTTCCCAGTCTTCTGAGAGTTGCTGTCGCTTATTGAAAAGATCACCTCGTCGATAGGCGGCTTCTACTTTATCGCCGATGGCGTGTGCCAGCGCCATCTCCGCGACTTCCCTAGGAAAATCTGTCTCTTCAGCCGCCCAATCTCTGAAGGTTGAGCGCAGGCCATGGACGGTGACCTCTTTCGTCCCAGCTGCCGTATGGAGGGCTTTGGACAGAGCCACGTCAGTCAGTGGTTTGCCTCGGCGTTGCCCTGGGAAGATGAAATCGCCTTGTCGAGAATTGCGGAGTGGAAGGACTGACTGCAGGATCTCCAACGCACTATCACTCAAAGGGACGCGATGTTCCCGCTTGGCTTTCATGCGCTCTGCTGGGACCGTCCAGATCTTCTGCTCAAGATCAACTTCATCCCAAGTGGCAAAGCGGACTTCACCCGATCGAGCGGCAGTCAGGCACAGGAACCGGACTGCCTGGGCAGCAAGGCCGTTTGATGCTGCGAGGGCGGCCATGACTCTGGCGATGTCTTTCCGATTCACCGCAGCATGATGTTCAACCTTGGCGACCTTTGAAGGAGCAGGGAGGATATTGGAGAGGTGTCCTCTCCATCTTGCCGGGTTCTCACTCTCCCGCCAGCCATGGGTCTTTGCATAGTCCAGGATCCGTTCAATCCGTCCACGGACCCGACCTGCAGTCTCTGTCTTCTCGGTCCATATGGGGCGAAGGATCTTCAGGACGTCATCTGTATCGACTGCAGATACCAACTTCTTTCCGAAAGTGGGGAAAACGTGGATCTCGAGAGAACTGGTCCAGACGGGAGCTGATCTCTGATCTTTCCAGGCAGGAGTCTGTTCCTGAATATATCGACGAGCGACGTCCTCAAAAGTCAGTCCGGATTTACGCTTGCGGGCGGCCTTCTCAGCCTTGCGTTCTTCAATCGGATCCAAGCCATCAGCAATCATGTGTCGGGCTTCTGTTGCCAGACGGCGAGCCTCTGCCAAGCCCACGTCGCGGACGGGTCCCAGGCCCATCTCACGAGATTTCCCGGTGATCGGGCTTTTGAAGCGGACTGACCATGCTCGGACGTTGCCTTTGATGGTCAGCCATAGATTGCTCCCGTCTCCGTAGACCCCGTCTTTGAGAGAAGCGACGGTTCGGGCGGTCAGGCGGTTCGAAGCAATTCTGGGCATGCTTCATTCTATCCCAGAAAATCCGACCCATGATAGAAAACCCACGTTCCGACCCATGTTAAAAATCGGCATCGTGGGAGACTTCGGGGGACGTCCTGGGATGATTGGAAAAATTATCCCCATGAAAACACTGTCTTAAAGGCGGAACCAGAGACGCCCAGACACATAGGTTTGGTGGACCTCAGCTCCACCACGGTATTTTCCCGATATATGGCTGCTACAGACAATAAGAAAGATCATCTGATTGCGTGACAGATTCCTGATCTGTACGCAGTAATGGCTATTTACTGCCTGAAGACAGGTTAGGATTTTCTGAATATTTGAGGAGGCAATTTCTTGGACAGCTTCAGACTGTCTCTTGAAGAGACGGCCATGACTAATTTTTACAGTCATGGCCTGTAATTCATAATCTATTTTGAAAGTGGAGCCCCAAGATTACTCAACGGGGCTTGTAACGGTCGTGCTTGATGTCTTCTTCCGTCGTGCCCTGACCGGAGGCTTTTTGGCCGCCGGTTCTTCAGGTGCAGACGCTTTTTTCTGCTCGGCCTTAGGTGATGTGGTTACGGGCCAGAGAGGGCGGATTTTTTTTCTGGTGGATGCCAGTGGCGAGTATCGTGTTTCGTCCACGCCCGGAATTGTAAGGTCAAAGAAGACCTGACGATCAAGCGTGAAATGAGGGTTGTAGAACGGATCCGTAAGGAGCGTGTTTCCCCATTTTTCGATCATGAACTGTGTTTCATGGAAGAAGCGACGTTCTGTTGAGGGGCGATCATCACTTCCGCGGCTGAGGCTTTCATGATGTTCGGCACAGAACTCCGGCGTCCAGATGACTTTGTAGCCAGCGTCCCTGACCTTGAGGCACAGGTCGATATCATTGAATGCGACTTTGAGGTGTTCTTCATCAAAGCCACCAACCAGTTCAAAAGCCGGACGGCGGATCAGCATTCCAGCGGCTGTGACGGCCGAAATTTCCTGTGGGAAATAGGCGCGGCCCGCATAACCGCCTTCATTGCGCGGGATACCGACATGGGCATGCCCAGCAACGTCCCCGATCCCAAGCAAGACGCCAGCATGCTGAACTGTCTGGTTCGGATAGACGAATTTGCCACCAACGATCGCAACCTGCGGGTCAGCTAGAGCCTCATTGACCAGAATTTGCAGCCAGTTTTCCTGTTCGACAAAAACGTCATTATTCAGGAACAGAAGGAAATCGGATTTTTCGTCTTGTGCAGCAAGGTTGTTGATGCGGGAATAGTTGAAAGGTTCCTTGACGGTTAGAATCTCGACATTGGGAATCTTATCGACTTTTTTCGCGAATGCCGCAGCTTCCTTTGTAATGGACCAGTTGTCGACGAGGATGACCTTGTAATTCGGATAACGGGTATATTTCTGGATTGCCTCCAGGCAACGCGCTGTTGTCTCGATTTGGTCCTTGTAGGGAATGATGATTGTGACTGACGGAGACTGGTTGAACTCCCAATCCACCGTGTAGAGCGTCATCCCCATCTGGGAGTCCACCTTTGCAGGCAGATTCTTACGGGCAAGATGATCGCTGACGGCCTTGATGCCCGCGTCAATGGCATAACGCTTGTTGCCAATGTCTGAAGCGGTCGAGTTTGCCGTGATACGCCAGTGATAGAGAATTTCGGGGACGTGATGGATCTTGTCGGCCGGAATATGTTCAGACGCGCGCAGCAGGAAGTCATGATCCTGCGCTCCATCATAATCCTTGTTCAGTCCACCAACATTCTGCAGTGCGGATTGACGGATCATCACGAAGTGGCAGACGTAGTTGACGCCTAGAAGCAGTCGGTAGTTCCAGTCCGTCTTGAATGCCGGCTCTCTGTAGTAACCACTGGCATCGATCTTGTCTTCATCGGAATAAATGAGATCGGCGTGACTTCTCTGGGCTTCACGCAGCATGTATTCGACAGCTACATCTGTAAGCAGGTCGTCATGGTCGAAGAAGGCGATCCATTCACCCTGGGCGGCTGCGAGACCAGCATTGGTGGCGACACTGATACCGCCATTCTTTTCCTGAAATATCGGTTTGATGCGAGGATCAACTTTGGCAAAATCTTCAATGACAGTCCGTAATTCAGAGTTTTTGCTGCAGTCATCGACAAGAATGAGTTCCCAGTTCTGCCATGTCTGGGCCATGACACTCTGAACCGCGGCCCTGAAATCCGTGAGATTGGGATTCCAGACAGGGCAGACGATACTGACCAGCGGGTTACCGGTGATGGTTGCGTCGTCCCGGGTGCGGTCAACGTATTTGCGCAGAACCGGGAAATAGGCCGTTGCCCAGGAATGGTAGTCTGCGATCGTAAAACCGGGTTGTGGAAGGATTTCCCGAACCTGCCGGCGCAAACGGGTCAGTTCAACATGGAGGGAGTCAATTTTGTCGATGACGTCGATGATCAGGGATTCATGAGCGTCAGTCACGAAGCTAGTCAGGCAGGGACTGTTTGTAACTTCGATCATGTCAGGCAGGACGTAGAAACGAAACTCCTGCTGATAAGGTTTGCGGTACAGTTCGGGTGGCGAAAACTGGAAACCGCAGTAAGGATCGCAGGACAGGGCTTTTCCGACATCACCCCGATATCTGTTGGCTTCAACCTGAGCGATTTTCTGACCGTCGCAGGTTACGAGAAGCTGCTGATTTCCTTTCCAGCCTTCAATATCATTTCCGCAGACGACCCAACCGCTTAGAACACCCTGTTTCAGACCATCAACGAAGGAACGTGTTTCGACGGGAAGCTTTGCAGCAAAAGGAATATATTCCAGTTTTTGGTTGTCTGAGTAGATTTCAATCTGATTTAGACGGTTTTTAAAGGTGATATTATGGACTTCGCCATCAAGTAAATTATGTGGAACCGTAATATGGAAGCCTGTATTTTTTGAGGGAATTCCAGCTTCATAAACGTCTTCACGGAGATCTGTACAATGGAACTGAAGGAATTCCTGACCGTCTGCCAGAGCGTGCAGAAATACAGGTTGTGATGGGTTTTCGGTATCTGTAGCCCATCCCCGTACACCATTAACGGAAAATTCATCTATCTGGCATACTATCATTAATTTTCTCCTGCACAACCATCAATGTTCTAAATCAGATACAATATTTAAAACATAGGACAAAAAACTATTTTACTCAAAGGTTCTCTTCTGAAGATTTCAAGTCATGAAAATATCGGGGGGAAGGTAAAAAAATATTGATTCTGCTGACTTTTATGGAAGGCAAAAGGCTTCGAAGGCTGAAAAATTTTGAGAATTTTCTTAATTTTTATGAAAAAAATTAGAAAAACCAGATTTAGCGTGGCGCAAAAATTCCGAGATCCAGATGATGTCCATTGGAATAATTCAGTCCCTGGACACGGCCGTATTCCACAACCTCAAGACCATATTTGAGAAGAGCCTGAGTAAAGGCAGGTTCATCTTTGCGGTCAATCAGTGCCAGGCTGCACTGCGAATGATCATGTAGATATTTGGCCGCCTCGGTCGGACCTATAAGCTGGGTGTTGGGACCGACAAGGAAGACGAGGCTTGGTTCGGAATAGGATGACGAAACAAGCACGCTGTCGTTGCAAGGCCGGACATCGTCGAAAAGCTCTGCGATCCGCGGGCTGAGGCGAATAGTCTGTAGATTGGGAATGACGCCCAGAAAAAGCCCGGCATGAGCGATAACGGCAGCACCCATGGCGCAGAAAGCTGCCTGCCGACGTTGATGTTTCAGGAGCATCAGGATGGCGCCGAGAACCAGAGGCAGGGTTCCTCCCAGTGCGATCAGCGCGGACAGGGAAAATGTGTGTTCAAGTTTATAGAGGGCAATGCTGCCAGCGAAACAGAAGGCGAGTCCAATGGCGGTCCACAGCACACCGTAAATGCCGAAAAGGGCTTTTGCCCATTGGGGCACGGTAGGCGTTGGCCATGCCACAAGACTTGCTGCGGTGAGGATCGCAATCGCCGGATAGGTTGGTAGGACGTAGTGTGGAAGTTTGGTGGCAATCAGTTCGAACACCAGCCAGTGCGGGATGATCCAGCTGAGCAGGAAGCGGACCTGTGGAAGCTTCCGCTTTTTCCAGATGGCGGGAACGGCAAGGGCTGCAAAGAGTGAGCCGGGCCAGAAGGCCAGTCCGAAAACTAGCAGGTGAAAGCCGGGGGGAAGGCCGTGAGCCTCCTGACCATGAGCGACCTTGCCAAGAAAATTGCGACCGACGGCACGTGCGAAGAAATCGCCGCCACTGATAACCTCGATGGCCACACACCAGGGAACAACGACGGCAATCATGAGCAACCAGCCCCAGCGCGGGCGCAGTCGCGACCACCATGACCGGTCCCTTTCCATCAGCCACAAGGCCAGTGGTGTGCCGAAGCCCGGAATCAGAACGACAGGCCCTTTGAGCATCAGACCAACACCCAGCGAGAGCCAGAATGCAATCGCAACCCGGAGATGGGTTGGGCAGTTTTTCTGTCGGTCAGTGAAGGCGCAAAGGAGCGCCGATTCGATGCACAGGATATCAAGCAGCAGGACCGTGTCGATGGTGGCCATGTGGCTTTCGGCGACGAACAGGGTTGAGACCATCAGCAGCCCTGCCGCCATCAGGCCTGTTGCGCCACCAAAAAGCGTTGCGCCGATCCACGCTGTCAGGGGGACAATGATGGTTGCGGCGAGGAGGCTTGGAATCCGGTAGGGCCAGGTCTTGCGCAGGACTGAAGGGCCGAAGATCTTTTCGGCGGCGGCAGTTGAAGCTGCTTCCAGCCAGTAGATGCCGGCCGGCTGGAGATAGCGTGGTTTGTCCTGAAAGCGGACGTCGATGAAGTTGTGGGAGAGAAGCATCTGTTCGGATGCTTCCATATAGCGGGGTTCATCCCGATCGAGCGGCGGGAGCGTCATGCGGCCGGGGAGCGCGAGCAGAAAGGCCAGCAGCCCGAGAAGAGCATAATGCCGGAGGTTCAGGGTCATGGGGACTCTCCGCGCCGTTCTGTCAGGCCGGGCATGCGGCAGGATCCCGGAGGGCCGGATCCGGTGACGGCTTCAGTGTTCGGTCAGATGGTCGGGCAGGTGCGTGCGGTTCTGAAGCCACATGACGCCCAGAAGGTCACGGATTCCCACGAGGGCCCGGTTGAAATTCGTATATTTCGAACTGCCGTGAAGGCGGGCTCGGTGCTGGACTTCGATGCAGATCAGCGGTGCGCCGTAATGTCCCAGCAGAGCAGGCAGAAAACGGTGGACGCCTTCAAATTGCGGGATCTTCAGGAAAAGATCGCGGGAGAACAGTTTGAGGGGCGCGCCGGTATCGGGGCAGCCGTCGTTCAGAAGGCGACGACGCAGGCCATTGGCAAAGCGCGTTGCGATGCGGCGGGACAGGCGGTCATTGCGCTTGCGCCGGACACCAACGACCAGCGGCGATGCGCCCAGAGCCGATACGGCGTGATCCAGCATTTTCAGGATGGCGGACGGGTCGTCCTGACCATCACCGTCAATGGTGGCGATCCAATGGCCCTTCGCGGCTGTAATGCCGGTGCGGAGTGCAGCGGATTTTCCGAGACGCTTTGGATGGCTGATGATGCGCAGGCGTGGCAGGAGCGTCCGGCGGGCTTCCAGCAGCTTTTTGACGGTGGCATCCGTGCTGCCATCGTCAATTGCCAGAATTTCTACGGAAGGATCGGCGCCGAAAGTGTCTGCCAGTTCCTGACAGACGGGGAGGATGTTCTCCGCTTCGTTCAGAACGGCCATGACGACGGAGAGCCTTGTGGGCTGTCCGTCGTCATGAAAGGAACCTTGCACCGTGGAGGTGGGCATCGGATCAGGCAGCAGAGCGCCGAAGGGCTTCCGGCAGGCTGTCGATGCCCTTGTCGATCAGGGTTGCGGCGATGTCGGGGCTCTCCGTCAGACGGGTCGACACGACGTCGCGGGCTGCGGCAACAGCGATCTGGGCAGCGCGATCCTGGATTTCACGG
Source organism: Gluconobacter roseus (assembly GCF_046058915.1). GTDB lineage: Bacteria > Pseudomonadota > Alphaproteobacteria > Acetobacterales > Acetobacteraceae > Gluconobacter > Gluconobacter roseus_A. The sequence continues at coordinate 1,677,315 of NZ_CP175538.1, read as the reverse complement.
ATAGCCGAACGCTCGGCGGCGTGAATACGATCCTGCGCCATCTTTTCGTAACGGGCTGCGGCGGCTTCGGCGTCCCTGCGGGCGCGTTCTGCCAGACCGGCGGCCTCGGCTTCGGAGCGTGCAAGCATGGCCTGTGTTTCGGCCAGGGTCTTTTCACGCTCGCGGGTGGCATCTTCCAGCATCTGCTCGGCTTCGCGACGCAGGCGGGCAGCCTCGTCGAGGTCGTGGCGGACGCTGTCGGCGCGTGCATCCAGATGGCCTGTGACGGCGATCCAGAGCTTGCGCCCGAAAATGACGAAGAACAGGACGAAGGCGAGGGCGGTCCAGAACCGGGGATCGTGGAACATCTTCGTCTCCTTAGGCGCTGACGCGTTTGACGGCGCTGGCGACAGTCTGTTCGTCCTGCGTGCCGATCAGACGCGACACCAGATCCTGGGTGGTGCTGGTGGCGATCTCGGACAGGCTGGACAGGGCCTGTTCACGGGACTGGGTGATACGGGTTTCGGCGTTTGCAATCTCGGCTTCGAGGCGCTTGGCCGTTTCCGCAGCGTGAGCCTCCGCATTGGCGCGGGCTTCGCTCTGGATCCGCTCCACATGGGCGCGGGCCTGCTCGGCTGCTTCATGACGGGCGCTGAGGAGTTCCGCGCTGGCACGGTCGGCCTCAGCCTTGGCCTTGCGGGCAACATCCAGATCGTTCTGGATCCGGGTCCGACGGTTGGTCAGCACCCGTTCGACACGCGGCAGGGCGAAGCGGCTCAGGGCGAGATAGAAGCCGCCGAAGATGACGGCTCCCCAGACGACCTGTCCGATCAGCAGCGGATCGTGGAAGTTCAGCTGTGGCATGCCCGCAGCCACGGCACGGCCCGGCACGGCCGCAAGCGGAGCGGCGAACAGGAAGAGGCGTGGCGTACGGTACATGTTCGACCTCAGGCGAACAGGATCAGGAAGGCGATCAGCAGGGCGAACAGCGCGACGGCTTCCGTCAGCGCGAAGCCCAGCATGCCGATGCCGAAGACATGCGGACGGGAGGCCGGGTTGCGGGCAACCGAGCTGATCAGCGTGGAGAAGATGTTGCCGAGACCCATGCCGACACCGGCGAGGGCGAAAACGGCAACACCGGCACCGAGGTCACGGGCGGCCTGGGCGATGCTGATGCCGAATTCGTGAGCGGCTTGAACGTCCATTGTCAGGTTCCTTGTTGGGTCGATTAAAGGGTTAGTGCGAAGCTGGTGTGGCTCAGTGAGCGACGGCCTCACGCAGATAGATGCAGGTGAGGATGGCGAACACGTAGGCCTGCAGCACACCCACCAGCAGTTCGAGGGCCGTCAGCGCGACGTTGATCGCGATCGGGGCGACAGCCAGGACATGGCCGAATGCGCCCAGACCGGCGAGCATGATCGTGAAGCCGGCAAACACTTCCAGAAGCACGTGACCCGCCACCATGTTGGCGAAAAGTCGGATCGACAGGCTGACCGGACGCGAAAGGAAAGAAATGAGCTCGATCGGCACCAGCAGCGGAGCAAGCCAGACAGGCGTTCCAGCGGGCAGGAAGTGCTTGAGGAAGCCGACACCCTGAAAGCGGATGGAAGCAAGGATCGAGATAACGAACACCATGATGGCCAGACCGAAGGTCACGGCAATGTGGCTGGTGTACGTGAAGGAGAAGGGCAGCAGACCGAGATAGTTGCCGGCCAGGATGAAGAAGAACAGCGCGAAGATGAACGGGAAGAACGTCGTGCCGTTTTCACCGATCGTGCTGACGGCAAGATCATGGACGAAGTCGTAGCTGATCTCGGCGGCGGCCTGGAGACGACCCGGCACAACGGCGGCAGGGCGCATTCCGATATACAGGACGACCAGAACGACGGCAGCGGCGATCAGCATGAACAGTGGCGACTGCGAGAACCGCAGGGCTTCTCCCAGATGTCCAAGAACCGGATGGAGCTCGAACTGTCCGAGCGCGTCAATCGTCGATCCGGCTGCCACGCTGGCTTCTCCCGTCATCTTTCGGTCCGGACACCATGTCCGAATCCTTCAAAACCCGCCAGACATTCAACATGCCGGCACCACAACCTGCCAGGGCGAAAACGGACAGGAACAGAGCCCTGTACCCGAACCAGTGACCCAGCGCGTAGCCAATGGCTACACCGACCGCGAGCCCCGCCACAAGGTCGGTTCCCACGCGGATCGCCAGTCCAAGGGATGACATGGAACTGTCACCATTGCCCTCGTCGGTTACGGCGAATTCCCCAGAATGGGGATCGAGCTTCTGACGCGCACGCCGGAGGCGTTCGTCGAAGTTTCCGTCGTCACCGGCAGGGGCGTGTCCCATGAGGTCTGATCCCTTACCCTGTACGCATCCTTCTTACCCGGTCATTTAACCGGATTCCTTCTCAGCGCAGGCGCTAGCTACCGGCGAGTCCGTTGACTGTCAATGTATTCTGCTCGCCGGAGCCATCGAAACCTGTTTCCGGCCTAGCTGACCAACTTCAGGCGGCGCCCGCGGTCCTTCCATTCCGGCGTCTCGCCCGAGCCGCGTCCGAAGGGCAGCATGGGGGCAGGATCTTCCGAACTGGGTTCGATCCGGGGGGCATCGGGCATGTGTTCGCCGAGATAGGCTTCCGACAGAGTGCGGAAGGCATAATCCAGCATGGAGGTCGCATAAGCCGTCGACGGATCGCCCTCGACGGTGCCTGCAGGACCGAAGCGCGTATAGGCGAATCGCTCCACAAAAGCCTCCAGCGGAGCGCCATATTGCAGGCCAATGCTGACAGCGTGGCCGAGGCAGTCCATCAGACCGCGGGCCATGGGGCTCTCGCGAGGCGGGGTGAGACTGATTTCACCGAGCGTGCCGTCTTCGAACTCGCTGGTCCGCATAAAAAGACTGTGACCACCCACGGCTGCACGCTGCGTGAAGCCGGTCTGGCGCATGGGGAGCGGACGACGCACGCCGCGGGCCAGTCTGGCCTGCAGATCGGCCAGATCGGGTTCGGGCACGGCAGGCAGGAAGTCCACGGCGTTCTTCAGGGCGGCATGCATGGCGGCCTGAGCCTGTGGGCGAACGGGTGGCAGCGGGGTTTCGCCAGCCAGTGCGAGCGCCAGAGCGGATTCGGGAGTCAGGCCACGGGCAGCCAGCCGGGCCAGAGTGGAGGCGCGCAGATGTCCATCCTCGCGCAGGGGCGAGAAAGCCGAGGCGAGACCGCAGGTTTCGACGCCCAGAAGTCCTTCGGTCGGGGCCGGGGAGGAAAATCCGGTTTCGATCGGGCAGAAATGCCGTCCCTCTTCGGCAGCACAGACCGAAGACGCGAGGGTTCGCAGCCCTGACAGGGGCGATTCCGGAATGGCAGGCGGGGACAGCTTCGTTCCGGCGCGGGCCACGGTGGTGGCGAGCGCGGCCATGGCGCAGGCGGCGTTGCGGGCGTCGTCACTGTCATAGTCGAGGCCGAGGGCTGCCAGGCAGGCATCGAGATCGGTCAGGAGAATGAGTCCTGCGGCTTCGTCTTCCGGCTTCGCGGGGAGATCGAACAGGGGCAGCTCACCTGTGCGTTCGATCCGGGTCGCGGCGTGAAGGCGGCGCAGGGCATCGCAGGCCAGACGCAGGCAGGCGACGAAATGTTCGGCAGCGAATCCGGTTTCCTGCACGAAGCTGGACAGGCGAATGGTGAAGCCGGGTGTTTCATCCGGCTGGCACTGCCACAGTGCCGCGTTCGGTGCCATCTGCTGCATCAGCAAAAGATAGGACAGGCTTCGGCCCGGCGACGGCGTGTTGGCCGGGGTGCCGGGCAGGGGCGGGCACGCTTCAATCGTGTCCACCCAGCGAGCGGCCTCCGCGGCAAGTCTGACCGGCCCACCATTCAGGGTGATCTGCGCGAGGGCCTGCGCGGCCTCGTCATCCCAGGCGGCAGGAAGGGTGACGGAGCGCAGGGCGCTGTCGTCGGGGTCGGTCATGACCTGAAGCGTCCTCATGCGAACGCCGGTCCAGTGAAGGCGAGCTGTCATGCTGCGAATCTACGCTCTGCGACCATGGGGCCGTAAGCCGGAAAAGGGCCTTCGGAAGGCCGCTAATGGGCGGGAACATGGGGATATGGGGGATAACATTTTTCCTGCACGCGATCGGGACGATTTCTGCGGGAGGATTGGACGCGCGAAGCGGAGTCGGGTAGTGCAGGAAGGATGATTTTCACGAGGGTAACGTCATGAGCGCTGTCACGGTCCGCCATGACCGGCTGGAGCTTCTGGCCGGGTTCGCAGTCCTGGCCTGTCTTGCGGGTCTTCTGGTTGCGGCCATGGTCGGGCATCATCAGAGCGATGACGGGGGATACCCTGTTCATGCGTCCTTTAGCCAGATTGACGGCCTGACGGTCGGTTCCGATGTGCGGCTTGCGGGCATTACCGTGGGGCATGTAACCGGGGCCGTGGTCGATCCCAAGAGTTTTCAGGCCCAGGTGACGTTTACACTCGCACCCGATGTGAAGCTGCCGACGGATTCCGCGGCGATCGTGACTTCTGACAGTCTGCTGGGCGGCAAGTATATCGCGTTGTCTCCGGGCGGGGCGGATTCGATGGTCAAGGCTGGCGGAGTCATGACCGAGACGCAGGGCTCGATCAGTCTGGAGCAGCTGCTGAGCAAGTTCATTTTCTCCGTGACGGATTCGCTGCAGAAGAGCCAGAAGGCTGCTGCGGGCAAGCCGCCTGCGGGTAGTCTTGCGGATGAGCCCTGAGCCATGACGGATGCGCAGAAAGATGCGTTTCTGTGGGTGGACCACGAAGGAAACCCTGTCTCCTGTGCGGAGAAGGTGCAGATCTTGCGGGAAAACGATGCAGAACTGCGGCAGGCCTTGCAGGATGCGTTTGATGACGGCGTCCTGATGGGTGTTGCGCCTCAGGCCATGCTGCAGACATTTCAGGCCATGCTGTCCGATCTGAAAAGTCCGTTTCAGGGCGGGGCTGGAGAACAATCGTCATGATGAAGCGGCATCCCGCAAAGGTTTTGCTGTGTGGCGCGGCTGGAGCGCTCCTGCTGGGCAGTGCGTCGGTCCGGGCAGCGACGGGTGTGGCGCCTCCGGCAATGTATCCGGCCGCAACCTGGCAGGGACAGTCACAGGCTGTGGTGCGTGTGCTGGACCGTCTGGATGCGCATCTGGAACTGCTGACAATTCCGGTCGGTGGCAGCGCGACCTATCACAGCCTTTCGGTGGGTGTTGAAGCCTGTGTCAGCCGGCCGCAGACGCTGGCGGCGGATGCCGGAGCCCTGCTGCATCTCAAGGACAGCAGCGATCCGCAGCGGCCGCCATTCGATGGCTGGATGCTGGCGCAGGAACCTTCTGTCGCGACTTATGGCAGCCCTTTGTACGATGTGCGCGTTGTCTCCTGCGCGGGAACGCCGACGGCACCGCAGGCGGGGCCTCTGCCTGTGGTGAAGGCACCCGTGCTCGCCAGTGCGGAGGTTCCGGTGGAAGAGGGCGGCGATGCTCCGGCATCCCAGCCCGGTTCTGCCTCGGGTGGTCCTGTACCGCTTGCTCCGGACAGTCATAATCCTATTCCGCTCGCGCCCCCCAGTGGTGCGGCGCCGTCCCTTGCTCCGGCTGCACCAGCGCAGCCTTCGGGTCAGCCTCTTCCGCCTCCCGAGGCCGATCCCGGTCTCGAATAGCATCGGATGGGGCGGAATGATCCAGAAACAGGAAGAAATGACAGCTTCATGATTCAGGTTCCCTTTTCTCCGTCCCAGGCGGCTCTGCTGCTTGATTTCGATGGCACACTCGTCGACATCGCCCCCACTCCCGAAAGTGTCCGCGTCCCGGATGGGCTGACGGATGATCTGCTGCGTCTGCGGGACATGCTCGATGGTGCGCTTGCGATCATCACGGGGCGTCCCATTGCCCAGATCGATCATTTCCTGCCGGGTATTCCCTACGCCGTGGCGGGCGAGCACGGTGTGGTCGTGCGTCCCGCTCCCGAACAGGCATTGCGCGAGCGCGAGCTGCCCGTAGTCCCCGCGCATTGGGTGAATGCGGCTGAAAAAACCGCGTCAGATCATCCGGGTGCCAGTGTTGAACACAAAAAAGCTGGAATGGTGCTGCATTATCGCCGCGCTCCCGAGGCGGAATCCGCTTTTCGGGAGCTGACGTCGGCCTGGCCGGTGGAAAGCGGGGGGTTCCATCTTCAGGATGCGCAGATGGCCATAGAGCTGCGTCCTCTGGGGATCGACAAGGGAATGGCGCTTCAGGAACTGATGGCTGAGGCGCCCTTCAAAGGACGCCGCCCACTTTTCGTCGGTGACGACGTTACAGACCGGGACGGGGTGAGGGCGGCGAACCAGATGGGGGGCGCAGGCTGGCTCATCCCTGATGATTTTCCAGACGCAGCCACGTTCCGTCGCTGGCTGCATGATCTGTCGGAGGGACGTGGATGGGGCGCCTGATCATTGTTTCCAACCGGACACCTGCCCCGGGGGAGCGTACGCAGCCCGCGGGGGGGCTGACGGTCGGGCTGTATGACGCGATACAGACGAAGGAAACCCTGTGGTTCGGATGGTCGGGGCAGCAGCATGAAGATGCTGCCAAACGGCCGGTCCAGCAGGAGCAGGTCGGGAACGTCAATTATGTGACGTTCGATCTGACGAAGCGAGAATACGACCGCTTCTATCTGAATTTTTCCAATGGTGTCCTGTGGCCGCTGTGCCATTACCGCACCAATCTGATCCGCTACACACGCGAGGATTGCGACGCTTATTATGCGGCCAACGAGGTCTTCGCGGACCGGCTGGTCGGACTTCTGGAACCGGGCGATACGATCTGGATCCATGACTATCACCTGTTCCCCCTGGCACGGATGCTGCGGGACCGGGGCGTGAAGGGCCTGATCGGGTTCTTCCTGCATATTCCGTTTCCGCCCTGGAGTGTGGCGCGGCTGTTGCCCAAGCTCGACATGCTGCTGACCGGGCTGGCGGCCTGTGATCTGATCGGGGTGCAGACGCCCGAGGACGAAACCAACCTCAAGGGATGCTTTGAGGTTTACGGTCTCAAACCCGCCGTTGAGGCCGTGCCGATCGGGATTGATCCTGTCAGTTTCCGCCAGCAGGCGATCGAAAGTGCCGCCTCCGACGAAGTGACGAAGATCGTCGATACGCTTGAGGGGACGCGCCTGATCATCGGTGTGGACCGGCTGGATTATTCCAAGGGCCTGCCGGAGCGGATGAAGGGCTTTGCGGCGCTTCTGAAAAATTATCCCGAGCATCGGGGGCAGGTGACGTTCCTTCAGGTCACGCCGGTCTCCCGCGGCGGGGTGGAGAGCTATCGTCTGCTCAAGAAAGAGCTGGACGGGCTGGTCGGGACGATCAACGGTGCCTACGGCACGCCGGACTGGGTTCCGATCCGTTACACGACTTGGCCGATCGGGCGGCATATTCTCGCCGGGCTCTACCGGATGGCGGATGTGGGATTTGTCACGCCACTGCGCGATGGCATGAATCTGGTCGCCAAGGAGTTCATCGCAGCTCAGGATGAGGATGATCCCGGCGTGCTGGTATTGTCCCGGTTTGCGGGGGCGGCTCCGGAAATGCCCGAGGCACTGCTGATCAATCCGCTGGATGCCGAAGGGATGGCGGATGCGCTGCATATCGGCCTGACCATGGACGTCGAGGCCCGTCATGCGGCATGGTCGGCCATGTATGGCGAAGTTTCCCGCAACACCGCGGGCAGCTGGTCCAAGCAGTTCCTTGATAGCCTGGAGGCAATCCGTTCATGCCACTGAACAGAACATACCGCCCTGTTTCAACGTCTGCACTGGGCGGTCTGTATGTTCTGGCGGGGGCGGTGGCCCTCGGCGTGGTCTGGTTTGCCGAACACTGGTTACAGCTTGCGCCCTGCGAGCTGTGCCTGTGGGAGCGGCGCCCCTGGTGGGTGCTGATCGGGCTTGGGATCATTACGATCGTGCTGCCGAAGCGCTATGCGCGATACGGGGTTTTTCTGGGGATTCTGTGCCTGATGACCAGCATCGGGCTCGCTGTGCTCCATGCCGGCGTGGAACACAAGTTCTGGCCAAGCCCCGCGCCTGAGTGCCGGGCTCCGGTATTTCATGGAGGAAACTTCAAGGACTGGATGTCCACAATGCCGGCACGGCCGAACAAGCCGTGTGATTCGCCGGATTATCTGTTCGGTCTGCCGATCTCCATGACGGAGCTGGGCGGACTGTACGCGATTGTGGTGTTTGTGGTTGCTCTGGTCGGGAGCGCCCGCATGGGACGCTCCCGACGCTGAGGGTAGATTAGAGGCGTGTGCCGCGTCCGCGTCCGAAGACGAGGCTGACGATCAGCAGCACCAGGAAGATGAAGAAAAGAATCTTGCCGATATAGGCAAAATCTGCCGAAATTCCGCCAAAGCCCAGCACCGCGGCGCACAGGGCGAGGATAAGGAAGGCAATGGTCCAGCGCAGCAGGTCCATGAGAATGTCTCCTTTGTCAGTAGCGCCCTCCGACGGAGAAGCGGGGTTTGAAAAGGCTGAACGGCGGCGAGGTGAACAGGTTCATTTTCGTAACATCCGTTTTATTTTTGGGCTGTTTGCACAGTCCCTGTTTTCGATATTGCCATGGGCAGGAGTTCTGAATCCGGAAGCCCTGCCTGCCGGAGGACCGTCATGACCCTGTTTCGCTCCCTGTATCATCAGGGATTCGCCCGGATCGCTGCCTGCACGCTGCCAGTGACGCTTGCCGAACCGCGCATTAACGGGGAACGGGCGCTGGAGGTGCTGCGTGAGTGTGACCGGCAGGGCGTGGCGGCGGTGGTGTTTCCGGAGCTTGGGCTGACGGGCTACACGCTGGAAGATCTGCGGTTTCAGGATGTGATCCTGAACGGGGCGCTTGAGGCCCTCCGGCAGGTTATGGCGGGCTCGCGGGAGCTTCTGTCCGTTGCCGTGGTGGGGCTGCCGCTGGTGCGGGGGGACCTGCTCTATAACTGTGCGGCGGTCGTGCATCGCGGGCGGGTTCTGGGTGTGGTCCCGAAGTCGCATCTGCCGCGCTACCGGGAATTCTATGAGCCACGGCATTTCACCTCCGGGCTCCAGACATCCGGGACGATCAGGCTGTTTGGCGAGGATGTGCCGTTCGGGACGGATCTGCTGTTTCAGGCCGAGGATGTGCGCGGGCTGACACTGGGCGTGGAGATCTGCGAGGATCTGTGGGTGGCGTCTCCGCCGAGCGGGAAGCTTGCGGAAGCAGGAGCCACGGTCATTCTCAATCCGTCGGCATCACCGGTCACGATCGGGCGGACAGATGATCGGTCACTTCTGTGTCAGGCGCAGTCCATGCGGACGCTGACAGCCTATGCCTATGCGGCGGCGGGTGAAGGGGAGTCCACGACCGATCTGGCCTGGGACGGGCAGGTCTCGATCCATGAGGCGGGGCGGCTTCTGGCGCAGTCGGACCGTTTCCCGCAGGGTGAGCGGCTGGTGGTCGCGGATGTGGATCTGGATCTGCTGCGGCAGGAGCGGATGCGGACGGGGCAGTTCGGGCAGTCGGGACAAGCGTTCCGGACGATCGAGTTCACGCTTGCGCCGCCGAGGACGGATCTGGGGCTGAAACGGGAAGTCGTGCGGTTTCCGTTCGTGCCATCCGATGCACGGACACTCGCGAGGGACTGCTACGAAGGCTGGACCATTCAGGTCAGTGCGCTGCGCCGGCGGTTGCAGGCGAGTGGGGCGCAGCGGGCCGTGATCGGTGTTTCAGGCGGTCTGGACAGTACGCTGGCGCTGCTGGTTGCAGTGCGGGCAGCGGATGAGCTTGGCTGGCCCCGGACGCATGTCCTCGCCTACACAATGCCCGGATTTGCGACGGGAAGCGAAAGCCGCTCGCTGGCCCATGCGCTCATGGAGGCGCTCGGCGTTGAAGTGAACGAACTGGATATCCGGCCGACGGCGCAGACGATGCTGGCGGGGATCGGTCATCCCTTTGCGGAGGGGCAGCCCGTCCATGACATCACGTTCGAGAACGTACAGGCGGGGCTGCGGACGGATTTTCTGTTCCGGATCGCCAATTACCGCAATGGGATCGTGATCGGGACGGGGGATCTGTCGGAGCTGGCGCTGGGCTGGTGCACCTATGGCGTGGGGGACCAGATGTCCCACTATAACGTCAATGCCGGGATGCCGAAGACGCTGATCCAGCATGTCATCCGCTGGCTGGCGCGGGATGGAAAACTGGGCGACGGTGTGGTGGGGGCGGTTCTGGAACAGATCGTCAATGCGGAGATTACGCCGGAGCTGGTACCCGATACCGGACAGGGGGTGCAGAGTACCGAACAGACGATCGGGCCGTATCCGCTTCAGGATTTCACGCTTTATCATATCCTGCGTCACGGGTTCCGTCCGTCCCGGATCGCGTTTCTGGCGGAGAAGGCCTGGGGTGATGCATCGCGTGGCGACTGGCCTGCGCATTATCCCGAAGACCGGAAGATTTCGTACGATCTCGCAGAAATCCGGCACTGGATGGAAGTATTTCTGCGGCGGTTTTTCGGGACGAGCCAGTTCAAGCGCTCGGCCATGCCCAATGGTCCGAAGCTCGTTTCCGGCGGGTCCCTCTCGCCACGGGGAGACTGGCGGGCGCCGTCTGACAGCACGGCGAAAGCGTGGCTTGAGGAACTTTGTGATAATCTCCCTGAAACGAACACACATCCGTGAAGTTTTGGTGTCCAGGAATGTGGGGGGTTTTGTCTGCCCGCATCCGTGCCAATATGTTGGAAACCCGTCACCACATAGGAACATGACTCGTCATGGCTTACGCTACGATCAACCCTTATACCGGTGAGACGCTCAAGACCTTCCCGGAAGCAACCGACCAGGAAGTCCAGACCGCGCTGACCGAAGCCTATGACGCCTTCAAGAGCTGGCGTCACACGCCGTTCGCAGAGCGCGCCAAAATCATGACGGCAGCGGCGAACATACTGCGCCGTGACATCGACAAGTATTCCAAGCTCCTGACGCTGGAGATGGGCAAGATCTATGCCGAAGCCAAGGCAGAGACGATCCTGTCCGCCGAGATTTTCGAGTATTATGCCAAGCATGCCGAAGAGCTGCTGAAGGCCGAGAAGCTGCCGGTTGCCGACCCGAAGGAAGGCGAAGCCGTCCTGATCCATCAGCCGCAGGGCATCGTGTTCGCGATCGAGCCGTGGAACTTCCCGTTTTACCAGATCGCCCGCATCATTGCACCGCAGCTCTCTGCCGGTAATACGGTCATTCTCAAGCATGCCTCCAACGTGCCGCAGTGTGCTGCCGCATTCGATGACCTGATGAAGGAAGCCGGTCTGCCGAAGGGTGGATTCCGCAACCTTTATACGGCCCGTCATCACACGGAAACGATCCTCAAGGATCCGCGCGTCTGTGGCGTGGCTCTGACGGGTTCCGAAGGGGCTGGTGCCATTGTTGCCGGCATCGCTGCACAGGCTCTCAAGAAGTCCACGATGGAGCTCGGCGGTTCTGACGCGTTCCTCGTTCTGGACGATGCCGACCTGGAGAAGACCGCCAAGTGGGCTGCCTTTGGTCGCCATTGGAATGCCGGTCAGGTCTGCGTGTCAGCCAAGCGTCTGATCGTCGCGGATGCCGTGTATGACCGCTTCGTTGAGCTGTACAAGGCAGAAGTGGCCAAGCTGAAGGCCGGTGATCCGATGGATCCGTCCACGACGCTGGCACCGCTGTCCTCGCAGAAGGCTGCAGACGATCTGAAGGCTCAGGTCGAGGAAGCCAAGAAGCACGGTGCGGTTGTCGAAACCATTGGTAACCCGGTTCCCGAGAAGGGCGCCTTCTTCCAGCCGCTGCTGATGACCAACCTGCACGAGAACAATGAAGCCCGTCTGTGGGAGTTCTTCGGTCCGGTGACGCAGCTGTATCGTGCCAAGGACGATGCCGATGCCATCCGTATCGCCAATGACTCGCCGTTCGGTCTGGGTGGATCCGTCTTCACGAAGGACACCAAGCGTGGCGTGAAGGTTGCCGAGCAGATCTATACAGGCATGGTCTATATCAACCATCCGACGATGGTGAAGGCTGACCTGCCGTTCGGTGGCGTGGCCCGTTCGGGTTATGGCCGTGAGCTGATCGGTCTGGGTATCAAGGAATTCGTCAATCACAAGCTGATCGACGTTGTTGATATCGACGCACCGTTCTGATCAAGGCGTATCGGGCTTCTTCGTGAAGCCCGGTTCGATCTTTCAGGTCATGAAAAACCCGCTTCCGGAGTTGTCCGGGAGCGGGTTTTTTTTATACCGATTAGAAGGGCGACGTCAGTTTTTCCGGGGCGTTGCGCGTTCGGCGCTAAGGCGGATCCACGGATGTCTGGCCTGAACGAAAGCCACGACGCGGGCCTTATGGGCGTCTTTTTCGGTCGAAGCATTTGTCATGGATGTCTCGTGCTGGCGGTAATCGGCCAGAATCTGCGGAACATGATGGCCCGGGAGACCGCGTTCCGCCAGTGAGCACCACAGATCAAAGTCTTCCCAGCCCATTGCTTCACGTGAAACATAGTAGCCGCCAACGGCAGCCCAGGCCCATTTGGTGACCATGGCCATGGCGTCGATCCTGTTTCCCGAGACGAGGGAAAAGGGATTGAACGGCAGATCACCAAGAAGTTCGGGCGTGCCCGGCTGCTGATGGGTGTCTGCGCTCATGTCCAGCAGGACCGATCCCTTTTCGTTGAAGCAGGCGATGATCGGATAGGCATAGGCCGTGCCATCCTTCATGGAGTCGAGAAGCGTTTCGCAGGCTTCAGGTCGCAGGGTGTTGTCGGCATCCAGTTGCATGACATGGATGGTCTCTGCCGCATCCATTCCGATGTTGCGTGCACCGCCCAGTCCGGCATTCGCAACGGACTGGCGCAGGATCAGGCGGTTGAAACGGTCGCAATGCCGTTCCATCCATGTCCGGGCCAAAGCGATCGAGCCATCGGATGATCCGTCATCCACGACGATCAGATCCAGCAGAAGCAGGGTCTGCGCTGCGACGGATTCAAGCGCGTCCAGAAGATGGGCTTCATAATTATAGGACGTGATGACGACCGTAACGGACGCCTCACCGAGCGCATCATGATGGAAGAGCGTTTGGCTGGGTGGGATGACAGGGAGGCCGGGGGACGCAAGCCGGTCTCTGGCGAGGTGGGTTTCTACTGAAAGAGCGGCTGCCTCATCGTCGGACATGGACATCAGGGCAAGTTTCATGCGACGCGCCTGTGCCTGCGGGCTGAAGGGCCACAGGACGGAATGATAGGCGTCGCGTGCCATCCGGACACGTCGTTCCGGGTTGTCGATCAGTTCGATCAGGGCTTCGTACCATTCAGCCGGCGTATCAGTCAGGAAGCCGGTTTCTCCCTGACGGATAACCCGTCTGAACGGACCGGTCGGGGACGCGATCGTTGCCGCTCCGGAGAGGGCGGCTTCGAAGAACTTGATCTCGCTTTTGGCTTCGCAGAAGACATTTCCGGTCTCCAGAGGCGCGATGGAGATGTCGAACCGGGCGAACTCGTCCTGCAGTTCGTCGAGGGGGACCATGTCGCGCCATTCGATCTGGTCCTGGACCGGGATCAGGCTCGGAAATTCTTCCATGAGCAGGACAGGACGATGGGTCTCCGGCTCGCGGAACAGAACCAGGCGGGCCTGAGGGCGCTGGCGCAGGATTTCCGCGATTGTAGGACAGATGGGTGCGAAATCCCGCTGGTGGGTTCGTGATCCGGTCGCGTAACCGATGCGGACCAGCCCGTCTCCGGTGTTCACGCGGCCGGGTTCACCACGCATGCGCAGTGCAAGGCGGGCACGCTGGAGAGAGGGCAAATCGTAAATATTGGGAAGCAGGTGCACCACGGGCCGCAGGCTGTGCATGGCAAAGACCAGTTCAGCCGTTGTGGTCGATCCCTGATCGCAGCGCAGGAAGGTGCGACGCATGTCAGAGAAGCATTGCTCGATACGGGCTTCAGTAGCGCCGACCGAACGGATGCCGTCAATCATGTCAATGCGGGCATAATGCGGGACAAAAACAATATCATCCGCATCAAAGACGGTGATGACGTTTTCGGCCTTGGCGAGATCGAGGATGGTACTGACATGGCCGCTGTACTCCACGCGCCACAGGACCATGACGTCTGCCCAGTGGATATCGTCATAGCTAACTGAGGCGCAGGACAGGACCCTGGCTTCAAAGCCTGCATCCCTGGCCGCCGCCGCGTTGCGATGGCAGCGGTAGAGGATACCTGGTGTATCGGGCTCGCCCGCGACGAAAAGGACACGACGCACAGAGAAAGATGCTGGTGCCGGAGCAGGAGGTGTTCCCTGTGAGTCGGTTTCCTGAACTGGAATCTCAGGTGACAGGGAAGGTGGGTGTATGGAGCGTCTCAGTCGCCGATATGCCCGACGCCAGAATGAAGATTTTGGGGAATGGGAGGGGACAGCGTCGTCAGGATGCGTGTCTGTGGCTGGCTGTGCGGGGGCTATGCTTGCCGTCTCTTGTGATGGCGGGTCTGCCAGAAGACGCCTTGTTTTGGTGGACAGCATCCGGAGAGAGACGCGAAGATCCTGAATGGTTTGTGTCTTCTCCAGCGATGACTGCTGGATGGCTTTGGTCTGGGAAAGGATGTGGCGGGTTTTTCGATCGTCATCGAGAAGGAGGCGGATACTGTGACGAAGTACCTGACTTTCCGGCATATCTGACAGCAGGAATTTCAGAAATGGCGACTCTCCCGCATCAATCAGGGCTGTATCCGGAGTAAGGGCAAAGACACCCTGAGCAGAAGGTGATCCGAATTGAAGAACGGGTGCGGATGAGGGTTTGGCCGTGGCGTTCTCGGAAACGTGGAAAAGCAGAGGGAGGGTGACGCTGCGATTATCGTTCGTCGAGGAAACAATCCTGATGTCCAGTGCCGAACAGTAAGTTTCCAATGCTGCGCAAAGAGCAGGACGGATCTGGGTGTGAAGACGTGGTGCACATTCGATCCGGGCAGCGGTCAGGCCCTGTTCCTCAGCCAGAACTATTGTCAGCCAGACCATCAAGGAAATGTGATCCAGGTTGTCCTGCGAACGGAAGACGTTTCGGGGGGCTGATTTTTCGGCGACCAGCAGAAGCGCCAGACATGCCAGATAATGGTCCGCTTTTGGGTGGGAATGTGAAGTGGGAATTGGGAAATTCACGAATGGGCCTGTCAGGATCGCTGTGTCTGTGAGGGGCGGTGGGGTTTAGAAGACGGGAAGTGCAGCCCGGTATGGATCGATGCAATATTGCTGATATTTATTTCTTATGAAATTAACATTGACGGAACTTTTTCGATATAAAAGGATTTGATTGAAGAGCCGGATCATCCGCTCTTTCCCGTTTCCATATAATGAAAACGGAGAACTCGTTGACGGTATGGTATCTTGAATCCTCAAATGACGGGCAGTGAATCCTTGTATCGTGTGCAAAGTGGATTGCTTTTGGCAATCTCGCTCTGATATATCCAAGACTCGTCGCTCGATCATTTGGGTGGTCCGAGGGCCGCCGGTGCGAGGCAACCTTTTTTAGGAGTGCATGGTAATGGCTAACATTACTACAGTAGTTGGCGCCTCCGGCCAGACCTTTGCGGTCACGGTCAATGGTGGGCAGACCCAGCTGCTGGCACAGCAGTATCAGAATGCTGTGTCCTCCCTCCACACTAGTGGCGGGCTTGATTCTTATGACATGGTTCCGGGTAGCAACGCTTCTTCCGGAAGCAATGCCGGTCATGGCCTGATCAGCCAGGGGGGACAGTATTCCCTCACGGACAGCACCACGCAGTACATCTCTGTTGGTAGCTACTCCACGACGGGTCAGGACACGCTGAACTCTGCAGTCAGCCTGGATGTCTCTGGCAGCACGGCCAGCAACATCAGTGTTCTCGCCGGTGATTATGCCGGTGTGTCCATGACGGCTGGCAACCAGAACGGCACCTTCGTCGGTGGCGTTGGCAACAACACGTTCAGCGGTGGCAGCACCACCGGGAACTGGAACATTGCCACGGGTGACGGCAACGACACCATTACGGGCACGAACGGTAACGACACCGTCAGCGCCGGTCTTGGCAACAACAAGATCGATCTGGGCAGCGGTACGAACGTCGTTCGTTCCGAAGGTCAGGACACCATCGGTGGCACGACCGGTACCGACACGGTCACCCTTCTGGGTGGTAGCTCCGTGGTCACGCTGGGCGCAAACGCAACGGTTTACGACACGACGTCGCACAACACCGTTTCGGGCGGCAACAACAGCTTCATCACTGGCGGCAGCTCCAGCACCTACTTCTCGACCGGCGCCATGAGCACCGTTTCGGGCGGTCTGAACGACACCATCTCGGCATCTGCCGATATGTGGCAGGTTCGTGGTACGGCCAACTCGATCAATGCCTCGGGCGCTCTGACGTTCCTGAATGGCACGGGTGCAACGACCGTTTCCGCTGGTACGTCCACGCTGTTCGGCGCTTCGGGTCTTGACCTGATGCTGGTCGGTGGGTCTGCAAGCTCTTCCAACCTGTTCGTTGGCAACGAAGGCAACGAGACCGTCTCGGCTGCTTCCTCCAACGGCACGCTGCATGCCTTCGCAGGTACGGGCAACGAAACCATCATCGGTGGTTCCGGTTCCGATACGCTGGTGGGCGGTTCGGGCGCAGCCACCCTCACGGGTGGTTCGGGCGCTGGCAACCTGTTTGCCCTGACCAAGGGCACTGCTGGTGGTGATTACACGATCACCGACTTCGGCAGCGCAGCTGGTAACCTGATGGCCCTGTATCAGTACGGCCTTCAGAACAACAATGGTCTGGCGAATGTTCTGTCGAGCGCAACGGTTGCTGGTGGCAACACCACGATCGCGCTGTCCGACAACTCCAAGATCACGTTCGTCGGTGTTACCGATCTGAACGCTTCGAACTTCAACCTGAGCTAATGATGGCTTCTGTCATCTGACAGAACCTGAATTGTTCAGGAGGGCCGGATCCGCAAGGGTCCGGCCTTTCGTGTTTCTACGTTAGTTTTTTTATTTTTGTGAAAGCCAGACAGAATGCGGGATGACCCGCGCGATACCCTGACCGACAGCTATCGAAGTGCAGCCCGGCTGAATGGTCTGAGAGCCGAGGAGTTGCAGAGGGAAAACCAGAAGCTTCTGCGTCAGCTTTCCCTGATCCAGACCTCATTATCCTGGCGTGTGACGGTTCCTCTGCGAGCAGTTCGGGCCCTGATGCTGGGCAAGTTGCTTTCAGGACGGCCGGTACGCGAATTGCCGGAACGTTTGCTGCGGCTCTGGGGCCGGGAGGGTCTCTCGGGCATCAGGAAGACTGCTATTCACCGTTTTCGTCGGTTGCGACGGACGCATACGGGCCTGTCGGGTCTGCAGGGCGAAACGGGTCAGGATCATCCTTACAGAACGGCCAGCCCTGTAACGGATGGACTAAGTCCAAAGATTTTGATCATTGCCGAGCTCAGTCTTCGGCAGTGTGCCAAATATCGCGTCTGGCAGAAACGGGATTTCCTGAAAGCACTGGGCTGGGCGGTTCAGGTCGTGGACTGGCGCGACATTGCCGAAGCCATGTCGGCCCTGCAGCTATGTACCCACGTCATTTTCTATCGGGTTCCAGGGTTCGATGATGTTCTGAAGCTGGTGGCGGAGGCGCATCGGCTGAGACTGGCGCCGCGCTGGGAGGTGGACGACCTCATTTTTGATGAGGACGAATATCGACAGAACGGGAATATTGAGACGCTTCCCGCAGCGGAACGTGACCTTCTGATCTCGGGCGTGGTGCTCTTTCGTCGGTGCATGCTGGCCTGCGGGCATGGGATTGCCTCGACTCAGGCTCTTGCAGATGCGATGCGCGATGCGGGTTTGAGTGATGTCGCTGTCCTTGAGAATGCCCTGGATGCGGACACGCTCAGGATCGCCTCATCGCTTCCCGTGCATCAGGGATCGGACCGGATCTGGGTATCTTATGGATCAGGGACAAACACCCATGATGCCGATTTCAGACAGGCCGAGGCAGGCTTGCTTGCGGCGATGGCTGAAGAGCCTCGGCTGTGCCTGAGGGTAATTGGACAGTTGCAGCTCTCTTCGGCTTTCAGTCGCTTCGGAGACCGGGTTGAGCGTCTGACAGAGCTGTCATATCCGGACTATCTGCGGGCCCTGTCACAGACGGATATTGCGATTGCACCGCTGGAGCGGACACTGTTCAACGACTGCAAGAGCAACATCAAGTTTCTTGAAGCGGCTGTAGTCCGGGTTGCTGCCATCTGTTCTCCCTGTGCGGCCTTTCTGACCATCATGCGTGATGGAAAAAACGGTCTTCTCGCTGCGGATGCGGAAGCGTGGCGAAACGGGTTTCTGTTTTTGGCGCGGGATGATGGCTATCGCAAGCGACTGGCTGATGCCGCGTATGCAGACGTGATGGCGCGGTATGCTCCGGAAGCCATGGCGCAGAGTCAGGCCCGTGCCCTGTTTGGTGTTCCGGTGGACAGGCCAGAGCAGGCCCTGAAAATCCTGATGGCGAATGTCTATTTCGCGCCCCGTTCGTTCGGGGGAGCGACGATTGTTGCCGAAGAAATGGGGCGCCGGTTGGTTCGCAAAGGGGCACAGGTTGGCGTCGTGACATCCAGGCCGTCTGTTGCAGATATTCCTGATGGCGACATCCGGTACGATGTGGATGGCATGACGGTCTTTGCTTCTGTGCTGCCCGATGATCAGGGCGGTCTGGGGCAGTTGGACAACCCGGCGATGGCTTCCCGGTTTTCGGAGGTGCTGGACGCGTTTCGACCGGATGTGGTGCATGTTCATGCGGCACAGGGACTCGGAACAGGTCTGTTGAGAGTTTGTCAGGAGAAAGGGATTCCGTATGTCCTGACGCTTCACGATGCTTGGTGGCTGTGCGAGCGGCAGTTCATGGTCCGCGCCGATGGGCGTTACTGTTTTCAGACGATCATCGACCTTTCGGTCTGTCAGGCCTGTGTCCCGGGCGCACGACATCTCCGGGATCGGGATGTCGTGATGCGGCAGGCTCTGGAAGGAGCGGCGCTTCTCATAAGCCCGTCACAGGCGCATCGGGATCTCTATCTGGCTAATGGCATTTCTCCTGACCGCATCGTGGTCAACCGGAACGGATTCCGCTGGCCGGAGCGTTCCCGTCGGGCGCGGATTGCCAGGTCGCCATTGCGGTTTGGATTTGTCGGGGGGACCGAAGCCGTCAAGGGATATGATCTGCTGAAAGAGGCCATGCAGTCTCTGTCGCGGAGTAACTGGGAGCTTGTGTTGGTCGATAACAAGCTCAATCTCGGCTTTCAGTCCATTTTTCCGGAAGACTGGTCGGTCCGTGGACGGCTTCGGGTTGTACCGGCTTACACGCAGGCGGAACTGGACGATTTCTATGACCAGATCGATGTGCTGCTTTTTCCATCGCAATGGAAGGAAAGCTACGGGCTGACAGTGCGTGAAGCGCTGGCGCGGGATGTCTGGGTTGTCACGACGTCGCCTGGCGGGCAGTCCGAAGATGTGGTGGATGGAGTGAATGGAACCTGTCTGCCGCTGGATGGAAAGTCGCAGACGCTGGCGGAGGCTGTTTCCGCGCTTCTGGATGTGCGCGGGCGTTTCGACGGTTATATCAATCCCCAAAAGGACTGTCTGGCGACATATGACACGCAGGCAGACGAACTTTACCAGTTCCTGAAGCAGGCCTGCGGGCGAGAGGTCTAGCGGCCAAGGAGCAGGGCCGTGAGTGCGTGCCGGCGGTCTTCGCTGGCAAGGGCCTGCACAATCCTAGCCCGGAAACCTGCGCGTTTGGCGCGGCTGCGCGGTGGTGTTGAAGCCAGATAAGCCGCGATCCAGTCCGGATTGAAGAATGCCGGATCCGGGATTTCCTGTCTCCACAGATGGGTGGACGCAATTCCGCTGGGATTGTCACGCAGAAGCTCGGTCTTGATGAAGGGAGCATGTCCGGAGCGCAGGACCGTGCGCCAGTCGGTATGCATGGGATTGAGGGCCAGCAGGCGTGCAAGGCCGCGGGGATTGCTCCAGGCCGCTTCCGAGGAAAGACCGGCGGCCGTGATGGCCAGCCCAAGACCAAGCTCACCGTGCAGGACGATTTCGTCTTTGCTCATCTCGGTGAAGGGTTGATTAAAGATGCGCTGGATGGCCGGATGGTCAAGAGCGTCCCGGGTCATGCACAGGAACCAGGATTGCAGATGGGACACCACGGCTTCCGAACGGACCATGCCCCACACCTGAAGCTCCTTCTCCCGCATCCGCTCCACGATCGGGCGCAGCGGAAGGAGAGGGCCGAAAACGCTGTCATTGGCGAACAGGATTTCGGCAGCGTCGCGGTCGCATCCCAGAGAGAGCAGGAACTGCCAAGCTCCGAAGTCCAGTCCGGCATTGGGACGCGGATGGATCGTCGCGGCAACAGCGGCGGGACCTTCTGCGAGATCGTTTCTGAGCGACTGGGCCGCAGCTTCTGAAAGGCCCGAGGCGGCGATGTGGATCGTGAAGCCGCAGGAGGCAATCTGGCGGAGCAGATGACGTGTGTGATGAGGAATTTTCGTTTCTGTGCTGTAATATGCAAATAGGCAGACAGAAGCTGACACGGGCGGTCCTGTTTAAGAAAGAAACGTTAAATTCGTGATATACGGTTGTTTCCGGAGCGGTTCTATAGGAAAGACAGAGACATCCCAAGGAGATAGATGCTCCGCCCTTCGGTTCGCATTAGGCTCAGGACTCATAGCCAGAACAAGACGGTTGCGGCGAGGCAGACTGCCGAGAAGAAGACGGTCGGGCATCTGTCATAGCGTGTTGCGACCCGTCTCCAGTCCTTGAGCCTGCCGAACATGATCTCGATACGGTGGCGTCTTTTGTATTTCCGTTTGTCGTATTTGACCGGTTTTGCACGAGATTTTCGACCAGGAATACAGGGTTTGATCCCTTTCTCCTCCAGGGCCTCTCTGAACCAGTCAGCGTCATAGCCCCGGTCTGCCAGCATCCATTCGGCTGGTGGCAGACTGTCCAGAAGGGCAGCGGCACCAGTATAATCACTGATCTGACCTGCTGTCATGAAGAAGTCGAGCGGACGTCCGTTCCGGTCGGTGACAGCATGCAGCTTCGTATTCATCCCGCCTTTGGTCCGCCCGATCAAACGGCCTGAGCCCCCTTTTTAACCGCAGGCTCGAAGCCGTGCGATGTGCCTTGAGATAGGTCGCATCAATCATGATTGTCTGAGGCTCTGCCTTGCCAGTAGCCAGTCCCTCCATCATGCGGATGAATACCCCCATAGCGCTCCAGCGCTTCCAGCGGTTGTAGAGCGTCTTGTGTGGACCGTATTCCCGGGGCGCATCACGCCAGCGCAGACCATTTCTGTTCACGAAAATGATCCCGCTCAACACACGACGATCATCAACGCGAGGTTTGCCATGGCTCTTCGGGAAAAAGGGCCGCAGACGATCCATCTGCTCCTCCGTCAACCAATACAGGTCACTCATCTTCAGTCTCCTCACAGAGGCTGAATCAGATTTCCGCAATCATATCAATGGGTCCTGAGCCTAGCGGCATTTCTGTACCGGCAAGATGCGACCTGCACTGAGTAAATCCGGAGTTTTATTCATGAGCAAAGCTTTTCTTGCCGCAGTTCTTCAAGATTCGATGAACTGTACAGGAGTTGTTGCCCAAAAGGCCGTCAATGACATGATTGAGGCCATTATCGAGGAGCTGCGGGAAGAGGGTGGCTTTACCCTGCCATCCTTCGGAACCTTCACGGTCTGTGAGACCAAGGCGCGGCAGGCCGTCAATCCGCGTACGGGCGAACCTGTGGAAGTTTCCGCCGGGCGTACCGTGAGATTCAAGGCCAGTCCGGGGCTGAAGCAGGCTGTCTGAAAGGGAAATGGCTGGGGTGGGAGGATTCGAACCTCCGCATGGCGGAATCAAAATCCGCTGCCTTACCGCTTGGCTACACCCCAATCGCTGCGCTTCCCAGAAGCGCAGGCTCTGGGCCTTCTAATCTGAACCGGAGGCCTTCGTAAAGTCCGAAGTCAGGATTCCAGTTCCAGATCGTGATCGGGCAGGCCGGTATTGTTCAGGGCCTCGTTCATCTTGCGTCGGGCGGAGGGTTTGAGAATCCCGTAACGCTCGGCACGGTCCAGTGCGGTGTCGAGGGCCGCCATGGTCGCAGCAAGGTCAGGGCTTTCGTCCTTTTCCCAGGCCCGCATGGCGTGGGCCCAGACTGCGGCCAGCGCATTGATGCGCATCACGCCACCAAAGCCCGTGCAGTCGATCCCTGCGGCTTCCGCCAGCCACTTCATGGAATCAAGGGTGGTTCCGGCCAGAAAAGCGGCAAGGGCAGGATCATAGGGCACGGCCTGCAGAACGGCTCGGACGCCTTCACGATATTCCTGGAAAATATCGAAACGGCGCATGATCAGGTCGAAGAGATATTCGCGCAGCGTGCCGCCGTCACCGTCGTCACGCAGGGCACTGGCATCGGCCAGACGGCCCAGCTGGAGCAGGAGAAGCGCCTTGACGGGATAGCGCTTGCGCACGGTCTCGACAGGGAGCCCGGCTTCGCGGGCCGCATCCACGAGGGAAAAGCGGTGCCATCCCTCGCTTCCGGCAAGCGACAGGGCAGACTGGAGGAGGGCGGCGTCGAAGGCTTCCTGCGCCATGTCCGGCGGGCCGCTCAGTGCCATATCGTCCGAATCAAAGGGGTCCTGCCGTCCGTCCATACGGGTCTCCTGTCGAAAGCTACTGGTCTATGGTGGGAGCATTGACGTTCGCCGACAAGCTCTCTCCCATAAAGAAACTGTCAGCCTGCGAGTTCGTCGGCCCGTTTTGTCGCAGCGTCAATAGCTTTTGGAACAGTCTCCGGCCAGGCATCGGATTTCATGAGGACCGCCAGAGCCGCGGCTGTGGTGCCGTTGGGGCTGGTGACGGCCTTGCGAAGGTCTTCCGCGCTGTCAGGCATGTCATCCAGCATGCGGCCGGCCCCATAAATCGTTCCACGGGCCAGACGGCGCGCAACAGTGGGGGACAGGCCGTGCTGCTGACCGGCCTTTTCGAGAAGCTCGGCCAGAAGGAAGACATAGGCCGGGCCTGAACCGGAAATGGCTGTGACGACGGACAGATCGGCTTCCTTTTCCACAGGAACGACATCTCCGACGGCAAACAGCAGATCGTGACAGATGGTCTTCTGTTCTGCCGTGGCCGTGTCCGAGGCATAGAGGCCGCTGATCCCGGCGCCGATGGCGGAAGGCGTGTTGGGCATGGCACGGAGGACCGGAACGTCCGCGCCGTTCAGCCGGGCGGCGTCCGCAAGGGATTTGCAGGTTCGCCCGGCCATGACGGAAAGAATTGCGGCGTTGTTCATGCGGGCGCCCAGAGCTTTGCCGATCGCATCAATCACGATCTCGGCTACGGCTGGCTTGACTGCAAGAACGATGATGTCAGGTTGGAAATCAGCGGGGATTTCAGCAGCCGTACGGACGACGCTGACAGCATCGCCCGAGCAGGTTCGGTGTCGGTCGAGAACGACGAGCCGGGGCGGTGTGGGGGAGGCGAGCCAGCCGTCAAACAGCGCGCCTCCCATCTTTCCGCACCCTGCGAGAAGAACCGAAGGGACGGATGGCACGGTCAGGCGTCTCCTGCGCAGTCGAGCATGGCGGCGTCTATGGCGTCCTGCGGCGATTTTCCGCCCCAGAGTGCAAACTGGAACGCCGGATAGAACCGTTCGCATTCGGACATGGCGATGTCCACAAGGTCTTCCATGCTTTCGCCGGGAAGAGTCTGCACGCCACGCATCAGCAGCGTATGTCGGTAAGAAGGGGTGCCGGTGTCGGGATCGACGGCGAAATGGCCGATCCAGAGGCGGTTATTGGCCAGGGAAACGAGTTCATGGACGGCCGGACGGCGCTTGGCGGGCGAGCGCAGGTCCAGGATGCAGTTGAGATGCAGGGCCGAGAGTTCGTCGGACCATGTGAAATACAGCGAATAGTCGCACCACTGTCCGGGGGCCTGGGCGGCCATTTCGGACGGGCCGAGCCGTTCGAACTCCCATTCATAGAGGCCCATGACCTGTTCCATCAGGTCGAGCGGATGGGATTCTGTTTCCGTGGTGAGTGAGGTGCTCAGGGCAGGCATGGCGGGTCTCCCAAGGCCGTGGAGCCTGGCACCGGCCTGGCGCCGGTGCGGCGCTCCAGATGTCTGCGGCCGGAAGTGGAAAATCCCCTCCCGACATCAATCACGTTATGGGCCCTTTGCGCGGTGTGCAAGCATTACGCGTTGCAAAAGTCACACCGGCCCTGATGACTGTTGCAGATCAGCCCTGCGGGCCGCCCTTCTCTTCGGTCGCGAGTTCCTCGACAGCGGAGAGGCGCGATTCGATTTCGGCCAGACGCTGTTCGGTGGCGTCCTGTGCCATGCGGGCGCGGGTGGCCATTTCCTGCACGGCGTCGAATTCGTCGCGGCGGACGAGGTCGAGGCTGTTGAGGATTTCGTCCACGCGGGTGCGGACGATGGCGTGAAGCTCTTCGCGGGCGCCGGTCACGGCGGAAAAGGCGTTGCCGGCAAGGCCTGCGAGGTCGTCGAAAAAGCGGGGTCTGTCAGCCATGATGAAGTTCCTGCTGTTCTGCGGCGTGCCATGTCGGGCGCGTCGCTTGGATCGTTATCGGGGACAGACTATACAGGAAGGATGATTATCGTCACCGGCGGGGCCGGATTCATTGGTTCGTGCCTTCATGCAGCCCTGCGTCGCCGGGGCTTGCGGACGGTTGTGGTTGACCGGCTCAGGGACGGGGTGAAGTGGCGGAATCTGGCGTCCCATGCGCCGGATCGCATCATCACGCCTGACGCGCTTGAGGGTTTCCTCGCATCGGAGCCGGATGTCGAAGCTGTGTTCCACATGGGGGCGATCAGCGCCACCACGGCGCGGGATGGCGATCTGGTCTGGTCGAGCAATGTGGACCTGTCGCAGACGCTGTGGCGCTGGTGTGCGGCACGGGGTGTGCGGGTGATTTACGCCTCCTCGGCCGCGACTTATGGCGCCGCGGACCGGCCGGAGAGGTTCCGTGACGGGCTGGAGAATATCGACGGGCTGCGGCCGCTTAATCTGTATGGCTGGTCCAAGCAGGCGTTCGATCTATGGGTGAAGCGGGAAATCGAAGCTGGTGCACCGGTGCCGCCGCAATGGGCCGGGCTCAAGTTCTTCAACGTCTATGGGCCGAACGAGTATCACAAGGGATCGATGATCTCTGTGGTGAAGGTCAAGTATGATGAGGTCGTGCAGGGCCATGCTGCAAAGCTGTTCCGTTCGGATGTGCCTGGTCTGGCTGATGGGCAGCAGAAGCGGGATTTCATCTGGGTCGGGGACGTGGTGAACGTCATGCTGTGGCTGTTCGACCATCCGGAGGTCAGCGGTCTGTTCAACTGCGGTACCGGCGTGGCGCGGAGTTATCTCGATCTGGCGCATGCGGTCTGCGATGCGGTAAAGCGGGCGCGGGATGTCGAATTCGTGGACATGCCTGAGAAGCTGCGCGGGCAGTACCAGTCCTTCACCTGTGCGGATATGAGCCGCCTGCGCGCTGCGGGATATGATGCGCCGTTTACGTCTCTTGAAGACGGTATCGGGCAGTATGTGCGCGAGTATCTCTCCCAGCCTCACCCCAATCTCTGAGAACCAATTCCTTGAGCCATCCCCTGATCTTTCCGGATTTCGATCCGGTTGCCTTCCATATCGGTCCGCTGGCGGTGCGCTGGTATGCGCTCGCCTATATGGTGTCGTTCATCATCGCGCTGCCGATTGCGCGGCGGCTGAACCGTCTGGCGCCGGAAGTGGCGACGAACGAGCAGGTGGATGACTTCCTGTTCCACGCCATTCTCGGTGTGCTGCTGGGGGGACGGCTGGGCTATGTGCTGTTTTACCGGCCGATGGATTACCTGTCGCACCCGCTCGAGATCTTCAAGACCTGGGATGGCGGGATGTCGTTCCATGGCGGTGCGCTAGGCGTCATTCTGGCGCTGGCCTATTTCAGCTGGAAGACGCGGCTCAGCTTTCTGGCGTTTGCAGACCGCATCGTGCCGGTTGTGCCGATCGGGCTTGGCCTGGGGCGCTGT
This sequence comes from Gluconobacter roseus, assembly GCF_046058915.1. Taxonomy (GTDB): domain Bacteria; phylum Pseudomonadota; class Alphaproteobacteria; order Acetobacterales; family Acetobacteraceae; genus Gluconobacter; species Gluconobacter roseus_A. The sequence continues at coordinate 1,651,215 of NZ_CP175538.1, read as the reverse complement.
GCGAATTTCGTGAACGGGGAGCTGTGGGGGCGTCCGGCGTCTCCGGATCTGCCCTGGGCGATGATCTTCCCGACGGGCGGTCCGATTCCGCGGCATCCGTCCGAGCTTTATGAGGCCCTGACCGAAGGTGTCCTGCTGCTGTGCGTGATGCTGTTTGCCGCCAGCCGTCCGCAGGTTCGCGAGCGGTTCGGGTTCCTGTCGGGGCTGTTTCTGTTGGGCTATGCCTGTGCGCGGAGCTTCTGCGAGTTCTTCCGGCAGCCGGATGCGAATATCGGGTTCCTGTCCGGGGGCACGACGATGGGGCAGCTGCTGTGTATTCCGATGGCGCTCGCGGGGGTGGGGCTGATGGTTTACGCGATGCGTCGTCCGGCTCAGGTGTCGGCGCATGTCTGAGGCTGTGCTGACGGGATCGGTTCTCAAGGTTCCGCACGGGTTTTTCACGCGGCTTGGGGGCGTTTCGCCGGCACCGTATGACAGCCTGAATTGCTCGCTGTCCTCGCAGGACGATCCGGCGAATGTGGCGAAGAACCGGGCGCGGGTGGCGCGGGCGATCGGGGTGACGCCGGATCATCTGTTGGGTCTGAAACAGACGCATAGTGACATCACCGTGCCTGTGACGGCTGAAACACCGCTCTGGGTGGCCGGGACCGGGCAGGAAGGTGATGCACTGGTGACGGATCGTCCGGAGGTCGGCGTGGGTGTCATTACGGCGGATTGTGGGCCTGTTCTGCTCTCTTCCGAGGACGGACGGATTGTTGGAGCGGCCCATGCGGGCTGGCGCGGGGCTGGGGGCGGGATTCTGGAATCCGTGGTCGCGCAGATGGTGGCTCTGGGTGCCACAGGAATCAGTGCCGTTGTCGGGCCGTGCATTTCACCTGAGAGCTACGAAGTCGGCCCGGATATGCGGGATGCTGTTCTGGCTCATGGAACCGAGGGAGAGCTTTTCTTTCGTTCAGCGCCGCGTGAGGGGCATTTCCTGTTTGATCTGCCGGACTATTGCGGTTTCCGGCTGGAACAGGCTGGCGTTCGGACCGTACAGATCCTTGGTGTGGATACGCTGACGGACCCGCGGTTTTTCAGCCATCGGCGGCGGACGCTCGCGGGTGGTGGGCATATCGGGCATCAGATCTCGGCGATCCGCCCGCTGGCCTCCCCGCTGGGCTGAGGGCGGCGCAGGCCGGATTTTTCGAGCAGCCAGCGAGCGGCGGGGCGTGAGAGAAATCGGTCCACGAGGGCGCCAAGGCAGAAGGACAGGCCGAGGGTCGGGATGAACCAGATCCAGCCGAGCGTCCAGTTTTCTCCGGTGGCCTTAAACAGATGGACCATCGGCATGACGACGAACATGTGGCTGAGATAGATTTCATAACTCAGCCGTCCCCACTGGCGGGGTCATGCCAAAAACCCGCTTCCGGTCGCCTTGCCCCATCCGTTGTGGAAAGCGAGAAGCAGGGCAGCGCATGAGGCTGTGAAGAACAGCGGTGTTGCGTAGCCGAGGGTCAGCCATAAGACATGGCCGTCGACCAGATAGAGACCAACGCCGAGACTTCCGGCCCAGCCGAGCCAGGGCGTGAGCTTTGCAAAGAGAACTGGGGGGATCCGGTGCGCCAGAAGGGCCGCGCAGACGCCTATGGCGATTGCAGAAATGCCTGGTCCGTAGGCTTCATCCTGCCAGATGTCCGATGCGTTCCGGATCTGCCATTCCGCGAAAGGGCTGGACAGGGCGAAGAGCGCGAAAACGAGACCGGGCAGTTTGGGAACGCGTCCGCCCAGCAGGCAGAGGATCGGAAAAGCCGCATAGAACAGCTCCTCGACCGAAAGAGACCACAGCACATCCCAGTTGGGGGGAAGATAGTTCGTCCGGGCTTCGTAGAGGTTCAGATGCATGAACAGCGCTGCGAAGATGGCGCCGGGCAGGGTCTGGCTGTCGTGATGGAAAAGGAAGTCGGGCGCGCGTGCGAGGTTGAGAATGGCAAGAATCCCGAGCAGGACCAGCAGGCATGGCAGGATGCGGCAGGCCCGGCGTGCAGAGAACGCGAAGACGTTGATGCCGCCCAGACTGCCCCAGCGGCGCAGTGTGTGATCGGTAATCAGGAAGCCTGAAATGACGAAGAAAATCTTCACGCCCTTGCCGCCATCCCAGTTCAGGGCTTTCAGCAGCATGGTGGGAAAAACGGCGGAGAGGCCGGTCTGCATCAGGGGAATGCGCAGGGCAAGGTGATGGATGACGACGAGGATGATGGATAATCCTCTGAGCAGGTCGATCCCCGGATTGCGCTGCGCGCCTGATGTTGTCTGCATCCTGAAATCCCATCCTGCAAAAGCGGAACGCTTCTGTAATGGAAATCAGGCATGATTCCGTTCGGAATATGGCGTGGGGAGGGGCAGATATAAAAAAGGGCCGGAGAATGTCTCCGGCCCCTGTTCTGTCTCAGACAGCGTGGGTTCTGGCTTCCCGGTCCCAGAAGCGCAGTTTGCGGCACAGGGTGATGAAGGTCTTGAGGTCGCTTGGGGCCTCAAGCGGGATGATGCCGTCATCCATGTCTTCCGGCGTGATGCCGCCCTTGGCCAGAAGGGGCTTGGCGTCCGGGCCGTAACCGATGAACTTCGCATGGGCGAAGGCGTCGGCCACGAAGTCCCGTGCGGTGGCTTCGCCGGTCAGGAGCTTTGCCCCTGCTGCGGACGGGAGCAGGACGACCGCATCATACAGGACCGAAGGTGCGCCAACGATCTTCTGACCGGCCGGGACGAGCTTGCCGTCTGTCGTTTTCACGCCACCAACTGCCGGGGCGACCAGTTCGACGATCGTGCCTTCCGCTGCCGCGGCCTTCATCAGGGCAGCGAGCATGTCCGCATCCGTGCCATCAGTAACGAGCACACCCAGTTTGCGTCCCTTGAACGTCTTGGGGCCGTTCTTGAGGATGCTGAGCGGGTCCGAAGCCGGCAGATCCGTCAGCGGCGTGCGGGCCGCCGGAGCAGGAGCCGGCATCTTTTCCAGACGCAGGCCTTCAGCCACGCCCTTGGCCAGCTTTTCATCGACGTTCAGCAGATGCGCGACGACGCGGGCACGGATGGCCGGGGTGAGGCACTTGCTGAGCTCGAAGACGAAGGCATTCTTGATATGCGTCTGCTCGGTCGGGGTCTGGCTGGTATAGAACTGGCGGGCCTGACTATAGTGATCGGCAAACAACTCGCCGCGTTCACGGGTCTTCCGGCCGTTCACTTCCTCTGCATAGGGCTTGTAGCCGGTCTGCGGGTTTTCACGCGGTCCCATGCCCCAGGAATTGGGCTCATAGTTTGCACGCCCTTTGGGGTTGTGCATGGCCATGTGGCCGTCCTGCTGGAAGTTGTGAAACGGGCATTTCGGCGCGTTTATGGGGAGATGCGTGAAGTTCGGACCGCCGAGGCGCTTGGTCTGGGTGTCCAGATAGGAGAAGTTCCGGCCTTGCAGAAGAGGATCGTTGGTGAAGGCGATGCCGGGCACGACATTCTGGGTGCAGAAGGCGACCTGCTCGGTTTCGGCGAAGAAGTTGTCCACCGTACGGTTCAGCACCAGACGGCCGATGCGGCGGACGGGGACAAGTTCTTCCGGGATCAGCTTGGTGGCGTCCAGGATGTCGAAGTCGAATTTATCGGCGAAGTCGTCATCGAAGAGCTGCACGCCGAGTTCCCATTCCGGGAAATCGCCGGAATTGATGGATTCCCACAGATCGCGACGGTGGAAGTCCGGATCGGCGCCGTTGATCTTCACGGCTTCGTTCCACACCACGGACTGCAGACCCTGTTTGGGCTTCCAGTGGAACTTCACATAGGTGGATTTGCCCTCGGCATTGACGAGGCGGAAGGTGTGGACACCGAAGCCTTCCATGAAGCGGAAGGAGCGCGGAATGGCGCGGTCGGACATGATCCACATGAGCATGTGGACGGTCTCGGGCGACAGTGACGCGAAGTCCCAGAAATTGTCATGGGCGGACTGGGCCTGCGGGAAGCCGCTGTCGGGCTCTTCCTTCACGGCATGAACCATGTCCGGGAACTTGATGGCGTCCTGAATGAAGAAGACCGGGATGTTGTTGCCAACGAGGTCCCAGTTGCCTTCTTCGGTATAGAGCTTCACGGCGAAGCCACGCACGTCACGGGCGATGTCGAAGGAACCGCGGGCACCGGCGACGGTCGAGAATCGGACGAAGGCTGGAACGCGCTTGCCGATTTTGCCCAGCACACTGGCCGTCGTGTAATCGGCCAGAGAATCCGTCAGTTCAAAAAAGCCATGGGCGCCATAGCCACGGGCATGGACGACACGCTCGGGGATACGCTCGTGATCGAAGTGGAAAATCTTTTCGCGGAAATGGAAGTCTTCCAGAAGCGCCGGACCACGTGCGCCAGCCTTCTCGGTGTTCTGGTCGTCGGAGACAGCCAGACCCTGCTGGGTGGTCAGGGTCGGTGTATCGCCTTTGGCCACCTGATGGGTGGCGCCTTGCGGGCCACGTTCGAAGGTCTGGTCACCAATTGTGACGGTCGTGCGTTTGTTCGTGCTCATGTGAAGTGCGCCTCTGCCGTGTGGGTTCCGGACATGCGGGTGTCCGGACAGTGTGGTGAGGAAGTGTCTTTCCTGCTGGAAAGCCGTGCCCCTAGAAAGTGCGCGCAGCGGCAAATGTTCCGGAAATAAATCTGGGAAAATTTCTGAACCGGGGAAGAAGACGCGCCGTTAAGGCTGGACTCTGTCTTTTGACGACCTGAGGAGCTTTTTCATGCCTGCTGATCCTCGCACCCGGTATCCGCGCCCACCTTTCAGGGGGCAGACGCAGAAATTCCCTGGCCTTTCGGAAAAGATGCATCCGAAACCCGATTACGGGGAGGAGACCTACAAGGGCTCGGGAAAACTTAAGGGACTTGCGACGCTCATTACCGGTGGCGATTCCGGGATCGGGCGTGCGGTCGCACTGGCATTTGCCCGTGAAGGCGCGGATGTCGCGATTTCGTATCTGGAGACGGAAGCGGATGATGCACGCGACATCGGGGAACAGATCAAGGCCGAGGGGCGGAACTGTCTGCTGCTGCCGGGAGACATCCGTGATGGCTCGCATTGTCGTGAGATGATCAGCAAGACCGTCGAGACGTTCGGGCGTCTTGACGTGCTGGTGAACAACGCAGCTTTCCAGAAGGCCCGCGCCAAGCTGGAAGAAATCTCCGACGACGAATGGAAGCGCCATTTTGCGACGAATACGGATGCGCTGTTCCATCTGACGAAGGCCGCTCTGCCGCATCTTCAGGCCGGCGCCTCCATCATCAACACGTCTTCGGTCAATCTGAAGACGGCGCCGGAACTGCTGGTGCCGTATTCCATGACGAAGGCGGCGATTGCGAACTTCACGTCCAGCATGGCGCAGCAGCTCGCCGGGCGGGGAATCCGGGTCAATGCCGTGATGCCGGGGCCGATCTGGACGCCGTTCATCGCAACCGGAATGCCCGAGGAAGAGCAGGAGCATCTGGGTTCGGATGTACCGCTGGGCCGTCCGGGACAGCCGGCTGAACTGGCAGGGGCCTATGTCTATTTTGCCGATCCGATGAACAGCTACACCACGGGCGCGCTTCTGGCGGTCAATGGTGGAGTGCCGATGATCTGACGCGGATCTCCCGAATTCAGGTCTGTGCGAACGCCCGCTCGTCATCGAGCGGGCGTTTTTCCGTTCTGGGCCCGAAGACGAGCGTGACGGTGGCACCCGACAGCAGGATCAGGGTCGTGAGGCCAAAGACGCCGGGGAAACCGGCAAGCGGATACAGCCAGCCGATCAGGACGGGCGATGCGATGGCGCCCAGACGCGCGATGGCAGAGGCCAGACCCATGCCGCGGGCCCGCAGGGACGTTGGAAAGAGCTCGGGTGTGTAGGCGTATATGCCGCCGAAAGTGCCATTCATGAAGAAGGACAGCAGGATGCCGAAGATCAGAACTTCGATCGGTGTCTGGCTCGTCGCCATGCCGATGGCGCTGATGGCTCCGGCGACCATGAACAGCGCCACCGTTCCGCGCCGTCCCAGACGATCAGTGAGGAAGGCGGCGGAGGCATAGCCGGGAAGCTGGGCGAAATAGATCGAAATGGCGTAGCCGAAGCTGCGGGTGACGGTCATGCCGCGTTCGATCATCAGGGTCGGGATCCAGGTGAAGAACGCGTAGAAACTGAAAGTGATGGCGAGCCACATGGCCCAGCTCATGAAGGTGGAACGGCGCAGATTGGGAGCGAAGAGATCCCGGACCGGACGGATGCTTGGGGCGCCACGGTCGGTCGTCGTGGTCAGGCCGACGGCAAGGCCGGCGCTTTCCTCGATGTCGCCGACGATGCGGCAGGCTTCGGCCGTCTGGCCGCGCTCGTCGAGCCAGCGGGGGGATTCGGGCAGGGCGCGGCGCCACCACAGAAGCATCAGGACCGGGAAGCCCGTGAGCGCCAGCGCCCAGCGCCAGCCATCCGCCATGACGGGCACGAGCATGAAACCCATGATGGCGGCGGTGACATAGCCGAAGGAATAGAATCCTGTGAGGGCGGCCGTGAATGCGCCGCGATAGCGGGCGACCACGAATTCGCTGAGATAGGGTGCGATGATGGTGGCTTCCGCACCGGCGCCAATTCCGGAGAGGAGGCGGCAAAGGAAAAAGCCCGCGAAGGAAGAGGATCCGGCGGAAAGCAGGGAGCCGATGGCGTAGATGGCCAGGGCGCTCATCATGACGCGGCGGCGGCCGGAGCGGTCTCCCCACCAGCCGGAGAGCAGGGCCCCGAGCCCGTAGCCCAAGTAAGTGGCGCTGCCGAGCAGGCCGAGTTCCGGGCCGCTCAGATGCCACTGGCTTTTCAGCATCGGGAGCGCGAAGGCCACGATTGCGGAATCGAGGCCGTCGAACGTGTAGCCGAGTCCGCCGAGGAACAGGAGTTTCCAGTGAAAGCGGGTAAAGGGCAGGCGTTCGATGCGGGCGGCGATGCTCATCGGGTGGGGGATCTGCCGGAAACTGTGGAAATGAAACGCAAGCGTAGCGGTCCGCAGACGGGCAGGTCCAGAGGGGCAGAGTCCGAAAATGGTTGTGCGGGTGGCGGTTTTCCGCTACTCCGCGCCTCGCACAGGCACCCCTGGAGGTCTGTGTTGAGTGAAATTCAATACGCAGGAGCGTAACAGTGGCTAATTTGACGACACTTGCTGTCTCGACGCGTGCGAAGGCTGGTAAGGGGGCAGCGCGCGCAACGAGACGTGAGGGCCTGGTGCCGGCCGTGATCTACGGTGGCAAGCAGGAACCCTCCATCATCGCACTTGATCCGCGCGTGATCATGAAGGAACTGCATCGCGGTGGCTGGTCCTCCCGCGTGTACAACCTGGCTGCCGAAGGCGCAGAGCCGGTTGCAGCCCTGATCCGTGACGTGCAGCTGCATCCGGTCACCGATGCCCCGATCCATGTTGACTTCCAGCGCGTTGCTGCCGGCACCAAGGTGCACGTTGAAGTCTCCATCGCTTTCGTTGGCGAAGAGAAGTCCCCGGGCATCAAGCGCGGTGGCGTTCTGAACGTCGTCCGTCACTACATCGACGTGCAGGCTGATCCGGCCAACATTCCGGAGCACTTCACGGCAGATCTGAGCGGCCTGGACATCCACGACAACGTGCGCTGGACGGACCTCAAGGGCACCGAAGGCGTTGTTCTGGGAAGCGGCCAGGCTGCTGACATGGTCATCGCCTCCATCGCTGCACCGACGATCGATGCCGAAATGGAAGCCGAAGCTGCTGCCAAGGCTGCTGCTGAAGCCGAAGCCGCTGCTGCAAAGCCCGGCGCAAAGAAGAAGTAATCGATGAGGCTCTGGACCGGTCTCGGCAACCCCGAGCCGGGGATGAGCCGTCATCGACACAATATCGGCTTCATGGCGGTCGACGAGATCGCCAGGCGCCACGGTTTCTCACCGTGGCGCAAGCGTTTCCGGGGGAGACCTCCGAAGGCGTCATCGGGGGGCAGAAGATCCTGCTCCTCAAGCCGATGACGTACATGAACCGGTCAGGCGACAGCGTTCAGCAGGCCGCGCAGTTCTTCAAGATTGCGCAGGACGATATCACCGTATTCCACGACGAACTCGATCTTGCCTTCGGCAAGCTGCGCATCAAGCGTGGCGGTGGTGCCGCCGGGCATAATGGTCTGCGCTCTATGGATAAATGTCTGCCGGGGCCGGATTACTGGCGTGTGCGGATGGGGATCGGTCATCCGGGCCACAAGGATCGCGTAACCGGGCATGTGCTGGGCAATTTCGCCAAGGCGGAAGAGCCGGAGCTCGAGCGCTGGCTTGAGGCCATGGCCGATGCCGCGCCTCTTCTGGCCAAAAAAGAACACGAAGCTTTCATGACGAAGGTCGCACTGCTGGCTGCCTGACGGTACTGCGGCTGAAATGGCCGCTCAGGGCCGGTCTGAGGAATAGGGCGACGACATCCATCAGGGCGTGAAATCCCATCAGCCAGATCAGCGGTGTTCCGTTGAGGGCACGGATCATGAGAATCAGGCCAAGCGCTGTCGTGGCCAGAACGCCTTTGGCCCCCTGATACCAGTGCATTCCCCCGAATAGCAGCGTTGAGAGCACGGCTCCGGCGATCAGATTGCCGGTGAGCTGACCTGCGAGCAGGGGAAGGGCCAGCCGGAAAAACAGCTCCTCGCCCAGACCCGCATTCAGGCACAGCAGAAACGCCAGTCCGGCTTCGGGCCATGTCCGGGGGATCAGGGCGGTAAAATCGCCCAGTGGGTTGAAAGGCCAAGCCCGCTTCAGCCTTCGAAGCAGAACGAAAAATCCTGCGATAATCAGAAGCCCGCAGCCAAATCCAATGAAAAAGGCAGGCGAGGTTTCGGGCGCCACCGTGCCGGCAGCCGGAGCAGGCGAGGAGAGGCGCAACTGGCTCACGGGTAACCAGCGCAGACCCTCAGGCAGAAGCCCCAGGATCATAACGCCGCCTAGATCAAAGAGAAGAACGCTCTGGATCAGCCATTTTAGATAAAAGCGCCGTCGCTCACGGGCCTGCGTGGCTGTTCGGAAACTCTGCCAGTCCCGCGCGCCCCTGCGGGTCTGGTGAATGCAGGTCACCAGCAAAAGCGCGAGCCAGAGGACAGGCAGGATTCCGGCAATCGGGGTGCCGTGCAGGATTGTCATGAGGATGTTCTCTTTCCATAATGGAAAGTCAGATCATCATTTTCCATATTGGAAAGTCAATACCGTGCAGCAGGATGGAGTCGGGACTGTGGACGTGACCAGCCATGAGGATGCGCGCGCGCAACTGGAAGCCCTTGGCGCTTTCAGGGGAAAGCTTGGCGTGGAGCTTGTCTGTCCCTGGTGGAATGCGCCCGTCATGGGTGGCCTTCTGGCGCTGCTGACATTCGCCATGAGCCTGGATCCGCCATTCATTTTCCTGCTGGAAGGGCTGTGCATCGCGTTGATGGGGATTTTCTATGCGCTTGCGCGGCGGCGGATGGGATATTTCGTCAATGGCTATCGTCGGGGCCGGACACGGAAGGTCGCGACCGGCATGATGCTGGCGGTTTATGCGATGATGGCGCTGTCGGGGGCTGGTGCGCGGGTGTGGCATCTGGCGTGGCTGCCCTGGCTTGCGACGCTGGGCAGTTTTGCGATCGGCTACGGGGCAGGCCTGCTCTGGCAGAGGGCCTGGCGGGCTGATATGACAGCGACGTTGTGACTGCTGTTCCCCAATTCGATCCTGTCATTCATCCTCCCGCGCGTCTGCAGCTTGCTGCGGCCCTGTCGGAAGTGAACGACATGGAATTCGGGCGGGCGCGGGATCTGCTGGGGGTGAGTGACTCGGTTCTGTCCAAGCATCTCGCCCAGATGCAGGAGGCGGGCTATGTGCGTTTGCGCAAGGCGCCTCTGGGGGGACGGCAGCGGACCTGGCTGGTCCTGACGGCGCAGGGGCGTGCGGCTTTGAAGGCGCATGTCCGGGCTTTGCAGGATCTGGCGGGAATCGTGGGCTGAAAAGCCTGTTTCGCGGCGGGAGGTGGTTGTGAGCCTCCTCGGTTTCTGCGAACACAGGGCAACGGAATTTTCTGGAACGGATCGTTCGCGTCTGGACGGTCTTCAATGATGATGGAGAGCACGAATGGGTTTCAATTGCGGCATCGTTGGTCTGCCCAATGTCGGCAAGTCCACGCTGTTCAATGCCCTGACGGAAACGGCAGCGGCACAGGCTGCGAATTACCCGTTCTGCACCATCGAGCCGAATACGGGCCGTGTGGCTGTTCCGGATCCACGACTGGATGAACTGGCGCGGATCGGCAAGTCCATCCGCAAGGTCCCGACCAGCCTTGAGTTCGTGGATATCGCGGGCTTGGTCCGTGGTGCGTCCAAGGGCGAAGGCCTGGGCAACCAGTTCCTGGCCAATATCCGTGAAGTCGATGCCATTGTGCACGTCCTGCGCTGCTTCGAAGACGACGACATCACGCATGTCGAAGGTGGGGTCGATCCGGTTCGGGATGCGGACATCATCGAGACCGAACTGATGCTTGCGGATCTGGAGAGCCTGGAGAAGCGCCAGATCGGTCTGCAGAAGCGGGCCCGTGGTAATGATCGTGAGGCTCAGGCCCAGCTTGAACTGATGGAGCCGCTTCTGGCAGCGCTGCGTGACGGCAAGCCGGCCCGGACGGCTGTTCCGAAGGGACAGGAAGCCGAGGCCTCCCGTCTTCAGCTTCTGACGACGAAGCCGGTTCTGTATGTCTGCAATGTCGAGGAAGGTTCTGCCGCGACAGGAAACGCCTTTTCGGAAGCCGTGCGCAAGCGGGCCGAAGCCGAGGGTGCAGGCGTTGTCGTGGTGTCGGCTGCCATTGAGGCGGAAGTCAGCCAGCTGCCGCAGGGAGACCGGACGGAATTCCTTGAAGGTCTGGGTCTGACGGATAGCGGGCTGGATCGCGTCATCGCGGCTGGCTACAAGCTGCTGGGCCTGCGGACATATTTCACGGTCGGACCGAAGGAATCCCGCGCCTGGACGATTACGGCCGGGACCAAGGCACCGCAGGCCGCTGCCGTCATTCATAACGACTTCGAACGCGGGTTCATTGCCTGCGAAACCGTGGCCTTCGATGATTACGTGGCCTGCAACGGCGAGGCCGGGGCCAAGGAAGCCGGAAAGCTGCGGATCGAAGGCAAGGAATATGTGGTGCAGGATGGTGACGTCCTGCTGTTCCGGTTCAATGTCTGAGGCAGGGCACATCCTGGACGGTCTGGCGGAGCATGCTCGTCGGGCCAGCCGGAGTCTGGCGCAAGCGAGCGCGGAAACCCGCAATCATGCCCTGTCCGAAGCTGCGAAAGCGCTCAGGTCCCGGTCGGACGAGATCGTGGCCGCCAACCAGAAGGATCTGGCAGCGCTGTCCGAAGACCGGAACGCGGCGTTCCGGGACCGTCTGACGCTGACGCCAGAGCGGGTCGAAGCGATGGCGCGCGGTCTGGAAGACGTGGCAGGTCTGCCGGATCCGGTTGGACGTGTTCTGGCGGAATGGGACCGGCCGAACGGGCTGCATTTCCGCCGGGTCGCGACACCGCTTGGCGTGATCGGCATGATCTATGAAAGCCGCCCCAATGTTGGGGCTGATGCCGCCGCGCTATGCATCAAGTCAGGCAATGCGGTGATTTTGCGCGGTGGCGGGGAAAGCCTTCATTCCGCGCGCGCCATTCAGGCAGCAATGGAAGACGGATTGCGGACTGCTGGTCTGGACGAGGCCTGTGTGCAGATCCTGCCGTCTGCCGACCGGGCTCTGGTCGGGGCAATGCTGCAGGCTTCGGGAAAGATCGACCTGATTATTCCGCGTGGCGGCAAGTCCCTTGTGGAGCGCGTGCAGCGCGAGGCTCGGGTTCCGGTTCTGGCGCATGCGGACGGTCTGAATCACACCTACATCCATGCGAGTGCTGATCCGGCCATGGCCCGGAAAATGCTGCTGGATGCGAAGATGCGTCGGACGGGGATCTGCGGTGCGACGGAGACGCTGCTGATCGATGCGGCGATTGCACCAACTCTGCTGCCCTTGCTTGTTGAAGATCTGGCCGCGAAGGGATGTACGTTCCGGGCAGATGACCGGGCGCGTGCGATTGTGCCGACGCTTGCGGCAGCCTCCGCTGATGATTTCAACACGGAATGGCTGGACGCTGTGCTCTCGGTTGCCGTGGTGGACGGGGTTGAGGATGCTCTGGATCACATCGCGCGGCATGGAAGTTCGCATACCGAGGCCATTATCGCCGAAGATCCTGAGGCCGCGGCGGAGTTCCTCAACGGGACGGACAGTGCGGTGGTAATGTGGAATGCGTCCACGCAGTTCTGTGACGGTGGGGAGTTCGGATTCGGTGCGGAAATCGGCATTGCGACGGGGCGGATGCATGCCCGGGGGCCGGTGGGGCTCGAGCAGCTGACATGCTACCGGTACGAAGTGATCGGCACCGGGCAGGTGCGGGGCTGATCAGTATCCCGACGTCTGGGGACGGCCGGAACATGCGGATCGGCCTGCTGGGCGGGTCTTTCAACCCGGCGCATGCGGGTCATCTCATGCTGGCGCGGCGGGCCTTGCGGGCTTTGCGTCTGGATCAGGTGTGGCTCATGGTCTCACCCGGGAATCCGCTCAAGCCCCGCAAGGGCATGGCGCCGTTCAGGGTGCGTCTTGCCTCTGCGGAGCGGTTTGCAGACGGACGGCGAATCGTTGCAACGGATATCGAATCGCGGCTTGGGCAGCGCTTCACCGTAAAAACGGTTGGATTGCTGAAACAGCGCTTTCCGCATGTGCGTTTCGTGTGGCTGATGGGTGCGGACGGGCTGGCGCAGCTTTCGCACTGGAAGCGCTGGCGGCGGTTGGCTGCGATGGTTCCCATTGCTGTGCTCCCGCGTCCGGGCAGTGTTTCGCCAGCCCTGCAGGGGGCCGCGGCTTCTGTTTTGCGGCATCAGAGACGGCCTTCGCGCGAATCTCCCATGCTTGCGGAGCGAAAAGGCAACGCATGGACGTTCCTTTCTGCGCCGCAGAACGATATATCGGCTACAGCGTTGCGTGAGTCCGGCCAGTTTCGTCCGGAGTCCGATCAGGAGTAAAAACCATCACCAAGACGACCTCTCCCGAATCGCAGGCCAAAAAGCCTGTGCGCCGGAAAACCAGCTCCCCCGATGCGGCACTGGCCGAGGCTGCCAAGGTGCCGGGAACGGCTCGCAAGAAGGCCGCAGTTGCCGGACCGAAGAAAACGGCCGTCAAGCGCGAAGCCGTGCAGCCGGATCTTCTGACCAGCATGCTGACGGTCATCACCACGAGTCTGGATGAAGACAAGGGTGAAGACATCGTTGTGCTGGACCTGGTCGGTCGCGCGAATTTTGCTGATCGCATGGTCATTGCGACCGGTCTTGCCGACCGGCAGATTTCCGCGATGGCGCATCACATCGAGAAGAAGCTCAATGAGATCGGCATCAAGCGCATCCTGATCGAAGGTGCGAATGGCAGCGACTGGGTCCTGATCGACGCCGGCGATGTTGTTGTGCATCTCTTTAAGCCGGAAAGCCGCGAGCTTTATGGTCTGGAGCGCATGTGGGGCACCGATCTGGATGGCAGCGAAGACGAAGTCGCTGTCGGACAGGACGAAGAGCAGGACTGAATGAAACTGGTCGCAATCGGTCGGCTCAAAGCCGGGCCGGAGCGCGAACTGTTCGAGCGTTATGCGGGCCGGATCAGGCCCGCTTTGACGGTGATGGAACTCGCGCCGTCAAAAGGCAGCGTCCAAGAGCAGAAGCGCAAGGATGCCGCGGCTCTTCTGGGGGCCTGTCCTGACAATGCCCTGATCGTGGCGCTGGATGAAGGTGGCAAGACACCGGACAGCCTGCGGTTGGCGGAGATGCTGTCCCGCTGGCAGGAATTGGGGCGTCCGATTCATTTTCTGATCGGTGGTGCGGAAGGGCTGGATTCAAGCGTGATCCAGCGGGCCGATTCCGTGATTTCCCTTGGAAAACTGACCTGGCCGCATATGCTGGTCAGGGTTCTGATCGCCGAGCAGGTGTTCCGGGCTCAGGCCATCAATACCGGTCATCCCTATCACAGGGAATCACGACCGGACTGAAGCCCGGTCGTCAGGCTTTATCAGCGAATCGAACGGTCAGGAGCGTCCGAAGTGAAGGCATCGTCCGGAGCTTCGGCGACTTCTGTGTTGCTCATCGGATGGCTCAGCGGATTCGAGCCGCTCAGGACTGCACGATGATGGAAGCTCGCGGGGGTCGAAGCACGTGCCAGAACAACCTGCGGTGCCGGATTGCGGTCACCATTATCGGAATGCGGATAGATGAAGCCGTAGGTCGGATAGATGCTGCCCAGTCGACCGCTGCGATCGTTGAGTGCAACCCGAACGGCACTCCAGTCGTTATTAGGAGAGACATCAATGACGCAAACATTATGTGCGACGCCGTTTGAAGCCCAGTGCGACTGGTCAATATAGATGGTCCGGCTGTCTTCTACCGAGCGCACAACGGCAACATGGCCAAGCGGCATACGGCGGATTGCACGGAAATTCAGGACCGAACCGGCCTGAGGGGCGGAGCCACGGGCATAGACGCCAGCAGCATTGTACCACCAGTCACGGGCATTGCCGTGCAGAACGACTTCTGAAGCCGTCTTGGCGTAGGCGACGCACTGAATGACGTGAGCATAGGAATGATGATGGCTGGCCGTACGATGACTGTGGAAGACCGTCCGACCGTGATGACCCGAACTGTGACGGGCCTGAGCCTGTCCCGAAAAGAATGCGATCGCGGAGAGCGCCAGAGCAGAGAAAAAGGTTTTCCGGCAACTTTTATGCTTCACGATCTTTAGGATCCTGATTGGTTGTGTGTTGTTCGGGTTACAGGGAGGTAACAACCTTCCTGCAACCCTGACAAGAGCAGAATGCAAGCCTGTGGGTTAAATTTTCATTTCCAGAGAAAATCTTTTTGACACCACACTTTGCTGCAATCTCGCCACAATCGGCTGATTCAGATCACTTGGTCGTCGTGAGCATGATTTCCACGAGAATCTTCGGGTCCGCCATGACGGCCTGAACGCAGGCACGTGCGGGAGCCATGTTCTCCGGAAGCCAGGCAGACCAGACTGTGTTCAGAGCAGTGCGGTCTGCAATATCCTTCACCCAGATCTGGGCCTGAAGGATCCGGGTCTTGTCGGTGCCGTGCACTTCAAGAATTTCGTCGAGCTGGTCGAGGACGCTTTTGGTCTGTTCTTCGATTCCTTTGGAAAGATCTGCCGCAACGACACCCTGGGTGAAGATGAAGCCATGATACTCGACGGCCTTGGAAAGAATGGCATTGGGTTCTGTGCGGATGATACGGCTCATGATGACACCTCGTGTGGATGGGAAACGGGGAGAGTGACCGTCCTGTGGAGGAGGGTCAATGATCTGGGGTCTTAATCCCGTGTTTGACTTGTCCCGCAGGGGCTGACCCTGTATCGCCACATCATAACGGACCGTCTGGAAGGAGGAGCTGTGACTCCTTTGTATGCAAAGCGGGTGCCGGTAACGCCCCTGCGGCAGAACTGCACCATTCTCTCTAATGATGAGAACCGTGCCGTTGTGGTCGATCCGGGAGGCGATGTTGAGGATATTCTCCAGCATCTGGATGAACAGATCGTAGAGGCCATCCTTCTGACGCATGGTCATCTGGATCATGCAGGCGGAGCGGCCGCCCTGAAGAAAGCTCTCGAAGCCCGGCAGGATCAGACGGTACCGGTCATAGGCCCTGATCGACGGGATGATTTTCTGCTGCAAAGCATCACGAAGCAGGCTGCTGCCTTCGGCCTGACGGGCATGGACAACGTCACGCCCGACCGTTTTGTGGAAGATGGCGAAGTCCTGCACCTGCTGGGGCAGGATCTGTACGTGGCCCATGTGCCCGGTCATACACCCGGACATGTTGTCTTCATCGACCACGGCAACCGTCGTGTCCTTGCCGGGGATACACTGTTCCGGGGAACTGTCGGCCGGACGGATTTTGCCTACGGCGATTCACGAGCGCTTATCGACGGAATCCGCAAACATCTTCTGTGCCTGCCTGATGAGACCGTCGTTCTGTGTGGGCATGGAATGCCGACAACCATCGGGGAAGAACGTCGGACCAATCCTTTTCTGATCTCCTGACCTGAAAGTCATATCATGCGAGTTTTATGCTGTGCGCTGGTGGCGGCGCTTGGAATGAGTGCCGGCATTG
>NZ_CP175538.1:1450000-1630000 GCF_046058915.1 Gluconobacter roseus | reverse complement strand
GTCTGCGAAGGAGACGGGGTGACCCTCTCTGGAGATATCGGAAGTGCGAATGCTGACATGAGTAGCGACAAACAGTGCGAGAAACACTGTCGCCGAAAGTCCAAGGGTTCCTGCGCAAGGTTAATCCACGCAGGGTGAGCCGGCCCCTAAGGCGAGGGCGAGAGCCGTAGTCGATGGGAACCAGTTGAATATTACTGGGCCTGCCAGAAGTGACGAATGAGAGATGTTGTCTGTCCTTAACGGATTGAACAGGCTTTTCAATCATTCCAGGAAATAGCTCTGGCGTATAGACCGTACCCGAAACCGACACAGGTGGACTGGTAGAGAATACCAAGGCGCTTGAGAGAACGATGCTGAAGGAACTAGGCAAATTGCTCGTGTAACTTCGGGATAAACGAGACCCAACCGTGGGCAACCATGATTGGGTGGCACAGACCAGGGGGTAGCGACTGTTTAGTAAAAACACAGGGCTCTGCGAAATCGTGAGATGACGTATAGGGCCTGACGCCTGCCCGGTGCCGGAAGGTTAAGAGGAGGTGTGCAAGCACTGAATTGAAGCCCCGGTAAACGGCGGCCGTAACTATAACGGTCCTAAGGTAGCGAAATTCCTTGTCGGGTAAGTTCCGACCTGCACGAATGGCGTAACGACTTCCCCACTGTCTCCAGCATCGACTCAGCGAAATTGAATTCCCCGTGAAGATGCGGGGTACCCGCGGTCAGACGGAAAGACCCTATGAACCTTTACTGCAGCTTTGCAGTGGCATCAGAGACATTCTGTGTAGGATAGGTCGGAGGCTTTGAAACCCAGGCGCCAGCTTGGGTGGAGCCATCCTTGAAATACGACCCTGAATTTTTCTGATGTCTAACCGAGACCAGTAAGCCTGGTCCGGGACCCTGCATGGTGGGCAGTTTGACTGGGGCGGTCGCCTCCCAAAGTGTAACGGAGGCGCGCGATGGTGGGCTCAGGCCGGTCGGAAACCGGCTGTCGAGTGCAATGGCATAAGCCCGCCTGACTGTGAGAGTGACAGCTCGATCAGAGACGAAAGTCGGCCATAGTGATCCGGTGGTCCCACGTGGACGGGCCATCGCTCAACGGATAAAAGGTACTCTAGGGATAACAGGCTGATCTCCCCCAAGAGTCCACATCGACGGGGAGGTTTGGCACCTCGATGTTGGCTCATCACATCCTGGGGCTGGAGCAGGTCCCAAGGGTTCGGCTGTTCGCCGATTAAAGTGGTACGTGAGCTGGGTTTAGAACGTCGTGAGACAGTTCGGTCCCTATCTGCCGTGGGTGTAAGAGACTTGAGAGGATTTGTCCCTAGTACGAGAGGACCGGGATGAACATACCTCTGGTGCACCGGTTGTCACGCCAGTGGCACAGCCGGGTAGCTAAGTATGGACGGGATAACCGCTGAAAGCATCTAAGCGGGAAACCCACCTCAAAACGAGGTCTCATAGAGCCGTGACAGACCATCACGTTGATAGGCCGGGTGTGAAAGTGCAGTAATGCATGCAGCTAACCGGTCCTAATCGCTCATACTTCTCACTCCAAAACACATGCACAGAAATCAGCCACACTCTTCACAACGCACCAACCACCACCCTCTCTCAAAAGACAGGGTGGGCTGGAAGACCTGGTGGCCATTGCGAGGGCCCTACACCCGATCCCATCCCGAACTCGGCCGTGAAATCCCTCAGCGCCTATGATACTGCACCTTAAGGTGCGGAAAAGTCGGTCGCCGCCAGGTCCCCCAGCCTACCCAACACACCACAACAAATCCCCAACATCAAAAACACCACCGCGGGGTGGAGCAGCCCGGTAGCTCGTCAGGCTCATAACCTGAAGGCCGCAGGTTCAAATCCTGCCCCCGCAACCATACCATCCTGCACCAGGAACCGATCAAGAACGCCAGCGTCCGCATGATGCATGGCGTTTTTCCTGTTCGCCGCAAAGCCCAGCATCGCCGCCAGATCGCCTCTTAGGCTCAGAACTCTGGCCTTCGTAGGTTCAAATCAGGGTTCCTGACACCCGCAACCAACTGCTTCGTACGCAGGTGTATAAGGGCGGGGTGCGGGCTGATAAGGCGGCCCGCACCAGAGGGGGTATGAACACGAAGCTGCATGCGATCATCGATGAGAACGGACGACCGTTGAGCGTCTTCATGACAGCGGGACCAATCAGTTCAGATACGACAGGCAGGAATATAAACGCCGCAACCGCATCGAGATATGTTCGGAAGACTCAAGAACTGGCGACGGGTCGCAACCCGCTACGACAGAGGCCCGACCACCTTCGTCTCAGCCATCTGTCTCGCGGCAACCATCATTTTCTGGCTATGAGTCCTAATTCTAAAGTGAATTAGGGGCGCCGCATAGCAGGGCAGCGAGCAATACTTTCGCTCTGCCCAAGTAAAGAGTGAAACTTATCACCCAGAACCATCAATGCTTGCCCGCTGAGCCCAAAAATCAGGCTGTAAGAAATTCAATTAAAGGTACTTCGATCCTTCCAAATCGTACACGCCTTTTGTCAATGTGATTTGGAAACATGGCATGTGGGTCCACTTGGAGTGGCCCGTGACAACTCTGAAAGGTCTTTGGATATGCAGGGTACAGTCTCGTACAGAGTGATAATCCGCCTATGAGAATGGCAAACGCATAGAGCTCAGAAGCTGAGCTTCAGCGGAGGCCACCTGCAGCGATAAGAATTTCTCCGGTCAGCCAACGAGCATCATCTGAGGCCAGAAAGACTGCAATCGGTGCTATATCCGATATCTCACCAACGCGTTGAAGCGGTGTCTGCGCAATTACCGTACGTTCCCGATCAGTTGCAACCATATTTGTCGAATAGGTTCCTTCAGTCTTGGTGAGTCCCGGATTAATGGCGTTGACGCGGATTTGTTTCGGACCGAGCTCCTTTGCGAGCGATCCAGTGATCGCATCCACGGCGCCCTTCGTACCAACATAAACAGCAGCATTGGGTGGCGTGACGTGTGAGCATACCGAGCTAATGTTGATAATGCTGCTCCCTTTTCCAAGGTAAGGAACTGCGGCTTGTGTCACTTGGATCAAACCCAAAACGTTTACATTGAATTGGCGGTGGAAATGTTCCTGGGTGATTTCTTCGATCCGGCCAAATTCGTAGATGCCGGAGTTGTTGACCAAAATATCCAGTCTGCCAAATGCGCTGATAGCGGCTGCGATGATGGCTTCGGCATCAGTCTTGCACGATACATCGCCTTGTACCGCAAGGGCTTGGCCACCTTTGTCAGTAATGGCAGTAACAACTGCATCTGCTTCGACTTTGCTTGAAGCATAATTAATGATGACCGCAGCACCTGCCGCAGCAAGTGCTTCGGCAATTCCTGAGCCAATTCCCTTAGATACACCTGTAACGACTGCGACTTTTCCTGCAAGTTTATTCATGAAACATATTCCCATCGTTAAAAAATAAAGAAAATTCGCTGGTCGGGATAATTGAATGTTGAACGTTATAATATAACCATTTTTGTACTTGGTCGATTTTCTGCCAAAAGCTGAGTCTCGATATTTAATGGCGTAAAGTAGCAGGAGACCACCAGGATAATGTGTGTATATCGTGAGACGTCGTCCAGATTCCTGAACTCGTATACCGTAATGCACCGCTGCCACTCTCCTTTCCGACCCGAGCCAGAATGTCGAGAGTTTCAGGATCGATCACGACATACGTCTGGCCGGTCGTCGTGCGAAGCCAGATATTGCCCCCGCCAGCGTCGATATCCCCGTATTTCAGCGTATCTGATACTTTGACCCGGCCAGTTACCTTCCCTGTTTCTGGCGAGATACGTGCAACGGTTCCATCAGCCTGCTCCTGCACCCATACTGCGTTTTCGCCGGCAACCAGAAAGCCTGGATCCCTCCCGAGAGGGATCCTTTGCACCAAGGTGTTGGTCCTTGGATCAATTTTTTCCAGCTCCCGTCCGGTTGGTGTCGTTGCCCATAGAAATTTCAGGCCGAAAGAGAGATAATATGTATCAGCATCAACCCGAATGACTGAAGAGATACTGTTATCGTGGGGATTAATGCGTGTAATTGAACCGCTTCGGTTACTGGCTACCCATACCGATCCATCTCCGATGACAACATTCGTTTCGCCTCGGGGATTGGCAATGCCCGTGTTGATGACAGCGGATAGTTTTTCGTTTTTCAGGTCAATGCGGTTGAGCGTATTGTCAGCGCAATCGGCGACCCAGAGAGAACCAAAACCCACGGCCATAGCGCCGCATGGATGATGCATTGCCACTTCTGAAAGTTTGCCGTTCCGGGACCAGTGTTCAACTCTTCCCTTGTTTGTTACCCAGACGGTGGCATCATTTATCGCAATAAAGTCTGCAAAGCCTGGAACGGATTGCACATGGAGGGATCGAAGAACCGTTGGTTGATGCGCCTGGCTCGTGATTTCAGGCTTTTGGCGATTTGATTGACGGTTTTTGGGGGAGCTTTTGATCTGCGTTTTGAGCAGATCGGGGACTGCTCTCCCGCTGGATGACTATGCGCTCGCGTTCAATCTTTCGAGGAAGAGGAAGCGGCGCATGTTGTAGACGATATTGGCCAGCCCGATCCTCATGGTGGCCCGGGTGATACCGACAGTTCGGATGAACAATCCCGTCTGTGATTTCTGGTCGGCAAAGACGTGCTCGACGCGCGATCGGATCACGGACTTTCCAGCATTCGATTTCTGGATATGTCGGGGCATAGGCTTGAGATGCGGCTTTTTTCTGTGAACCTTTGAGACAAAACCCTCTTTGTCCATGAAGTCCTCATTCGCTTTTGAGCGATAGGCCGTGTCAGCCCAGACCGTTGAGGCCGTATTGGTTTTATCCAGCAGCCCCTCTCTCAATCGCGTGCCATCACTGGCGGCGGCATGCGTTGTTTTCCATTTCCGGATGAACCGGTATTTCCGATCGATGGAAACATGCGATTTATAGCCAAAGAACGGGATGGCGAGATCGCTGGAGGGCATGGTTCCATCATCCTGCCGCTTCGCCTTCGTGAACTTCAGTGTCCAGCGCGCATGACGATCCTTGTGCGACAGCTTTGCGGGTTTGTCCTGCCAGTCTTCAGGAATACGTCCTTCCCGAAGATCGGCTTTCTCTGCGTTGGTGTTCCGCTGCTTTGGAGCAGCTACCAGTGTGGCATCCAGGATCTGGCCTGACATCGGTAAATACCCGGCGTTGCGCAGGGTCGCATCAAAGCGGTTGAACAGCCCTTCGATCGCACCCGCCTGGGTCAGACGCTCGCGGAACAGCCAGACCGTTTTGGCATCCGGCACCCGATCCGAAAGTCCCAGACCAAGGAAAGGCATGAACGACAGGCGGTCATTGATCAGATACTCTGTCCGTTCATCAGACAAATTGTTCAACGTCTGGATGACCAGAATTTTGAACATCAGCACCGGATCAAACGGCGGACGTCCGCCTTTACTTCCGTCTGAATAGGCCAGAGCCAGCTCCAGATCAGGGCGGAACACCTCAAAATCCACAGTCCGGGAAAAGGCCTCCAGCTGATCGCCAAGCCCGCTCAGCCGAGCAAGCCGCTCTTCAACATCAAAGAAACCAGGCTGCTTCATCTTCCACCATCCCCAATCAACGCCGAAGAAATGGAATCACACAGAACAGCTCAGAGCCAAGGGTTTTTCGAACCCTCCACGTTGCCCGAACTTCTGATACGACGGAGAGCAGCCTGTTGCCGGACAGTTTTCATGACTGGCTGACCCAGAGCACCATGACGGGTGACTGGGCCGGGTGGAGGACATGGCTGACGAAAAAGGGCGTCAATATCAGCGGACATTATTTTCAGGATAGTGCGGGAAATCCGATGGGGGGGGCATCGAAAAATGTCCGCTACGCACATGAAGTCGGCGTCAATGTGGATTTCGATCTCAAGAAGCTGACGGGATTTTCGATCGGTCTGTTCCATCTCACCGTAACATCACGAGCGGGTCTTGGTCTGGGCGCAAAGCTGCCAGCTCTCGATAGTCCGCAGGAGATGGAGGGATCGAAGAACCCTTGATTGATACGCTTGGCTGGTGATTTCAGGTTTTTGGCGATTTGATTGACTACTTTTGGGTTCGTTTTCGATCTGCGTTTTGAGCAGATTGAGTGCTGCCCCCCGCTGGATTGCTATGCATTCGCGCTGATCCGCTCCAGGAAGAGGAAGCGGCGCATATTATAGACGATATTGGCCAACCCGATCCTCATGGTGGCCCGCGTTATGCCGACGGTTCGGACGAACAGCCCGGTCTGTGATTTCTGATCAGCAAAGACATGCTCGACACGCGACCGGATAACGGACTTTCCGGCGTTGGATTTCTGGATATGCCTGGGCATAGGCTTGAGATGCGGCTTTTTCCTGTGAACCTTCGAGACAAAGCCCTGCTCCTCCATGAAGTCCTCATTCGCTTTTGAACGATAGGCCGTGTCAGCCCAGACCGTTGAGGCCGTATTGGTTTTATCCAGCAGCCCCTCTCTCAATCGCGCGCCATCACTGGCGGCGGCATCCGTCGTCTTCCATTTCCGGATGAACCGGTATTTCCGATCGATGGAAACATGCGATTTATAGCCAAAGAACGGGATGGCGAGATCGCTGGAGGGCATGGTTCCATCATCCTGCCGCTTCGCCTTCGTGAACTTCAGTGTCCAGCGCGCATGACGATCCTTGTGCGACAGCTTTGCGGGTTTGTCCTGCCAGTCTTCAGGAATACGTCCTTCCCGAAGATCGGCTTTCTCTGCGTTGGTGTTCCGCTGCTTTGGAGCAGCTACCAGTGTGGCATCCAGGATCTGGCCTGACATCGGTAAATACCCGGCGTTGCGCAGGGTCGCATCAAAGCGGTTGAACAGCCCTTCGATCGCACCCGCCTGGGTCAGACGCTCGCGGAACAGCCAGACCGTTTTGGCATCCGGCACCCGATCCGAAAGTCCCAGACCAAGGAAACGCATAAAGGAGAGGCGATCGTTGATCAGATATTCCGTCCGCTCATCAGACAAATTGTTGAGCGTCTGGATCACCAGAATTTTGAACATCAGCACCGGATCAAATGGCGGTCGTCCGCCTTTACTTCCGTCAGAATACGCCAGAGCCAGCTCCAGATCAGGGCGGAAGACTTCAAAATCCACAGTCCGGGAAAATGCTTCGAGCTGATCACCAAGCCCGCTCAAGCGGGCAAGCCGTTCTTCAACATCAAAGAAACCCGGCTGCTTCATCTTTCATCATCCCCAATCAACTAAGGGGAAATGGAATCACAGAGCAGACCTCAATACCAGGGGGTTTTTCGAACCCTCCAGGTGCCTGTTCTGTCTCCTTCTTCCATCCCTACAATATGGGAAGAAATTCAAGATCTAACAGGCCCTATTCCCAGCTGGGGACGTTTCAGATCCCGGCGCAGTATCTGGTTTCTGCTCCGGTCTCCAAGGTGCGTGGACGGTTTGGTGGCTGGTTCCAGTTTGACCGGATGCTTGAGCGCGACGGAAACGATCCGAACCGCGGGACGTCGTTCTTCGCCTCTTTCACATGGGGCGATCCACGGACATCGGTTGCGCCTTATTTCGTCGACTGGGGGCTGACCCGCAAGGGAACATTCCCCGCGCGGCCGAATGACACTGTCAGCCTTGGCATGAAAATGCTGTGGGTCAATCCGAAGCTGACCAACTGGGTTCATGAACTTCAGGGTACGGGAGCTACGGGGATCTACAAGCCCTCTGGCGAACATGCGATCGAACTCAATTACGGCTGGCGCCCAACGCCTTGGCTGCTGATCCGGCCGGGGGCTCAGTATATCTGGAGTACGGGTGGAACCAATAAATACAAAAATCCAATAATACTGGACTTTGAAACAGGAATCACACTTTGAAGTGGAGTCCTTAGTAATTACTATAAGAATACCAAGTTATATCACAGTAATGTGAGTAATCTCGGAAGTTCTTGTTTTTGATAACTTCGTGCGATCGGTAATTTCCTATTCGGGAAAGGAAAAACTCATGGCTAATATATCCGGAAATGCAACGTTCCGGCATCTTCATCATGCGACTTTTGTGGAGTGGCTTGTGGTGCTGCTTGGGGTCGTCATCATGCTTGTCGGCGTGGCGTTCGTCATCGGCGGAGCAGATCTCGCCATGCTGGGTGGCTCCATTTACTACGCCATTTGCGGTCTGGTGCTTCTTGCAGGCGGTGTGCTCATGGTTCTGGGGCGCACGCTGGGTGCATTTCTGTATCTCGGTGCCCTTGCCTACACCTGGCTGTGGTCCCTGTGGGAAGTCGGTTTCAGCCCCATCGATCTCCTGCCGCACGCTTTTGGGCCAACCCTTCTGGGAATTCTCGTGGCCCTGTCGATCCCGGTTCTGCGCCGTCAGGAAGCGCGTTTTTCCAGTAAAGGAACAGTCTGATGCGTCGGCCATATCTTTTCGCCACAGTGGCGTCTCTGGCTCTGACCTGTGCACCCTTTGCCGCGCAGGCACAGTTTGCGCCTGCAGGTGCGGGCGGGCCGCCATCCGCGTCCATTCCGGGACCGGGCAAGGCTGACGAACCGGCCGAGAATGCCCCGGCTGATCCGAGCTATTTCGCCGGACCTTCACCTTATGCGCCGCAGGCTCCGGGTGTGAACGCCGCCAACCTGCCGGATATCGGCTCGATTGACGCATCGACCCTGCCAGCCATGGCCCCGCAGCAGAGCGCCAGTCCGGCGCGTGAGGACTGGGCGGCTTATGGACATGACGATAACCAGACGCGCTATTCACCGCTGGACCAGATTACGCCGGAGAATGTCTCCAAACTGGAAGTCGCCTTCACCTATCACACTGGCAGCTATCCGCGTCCCGGTCAGACCAACAAATGGGCGGCCGAGACGACCTCGATCAAGGTCGGCGACGGTCTCTACATGTGCTCGGCGCAGAACGACATCATCAAGCTTGACCCCGCGACGGGAAAGCAGATCTGGCGGCGCGATCTCAATGTAAAATATGAATCCATTCCTTACACGGCGGCCTGCAAGGGGGTGACATACTTCACCTCGTCCCAGACGCCGGAAGGGCAGCCCTGCCACAACCGGATCATCGAAGGCACGCTGGACATGCGTCTGGTGGAAGTGGATGCAGCGACCGGAGAATTCTGTCCTGGTTTCGGCCATGGTGGACAGGTCAATCTGATGCAGGGGCTGGGTGAGTCCGTTCCGGGCTTTGTGGCCATGACGGTGCCACCGATGGTCGTGAATGGCGTGGTTGTTGTCAATCACGAGGTTCTGGATGGCCAGCGTCGCTGGGCGCCGTCCGGGGTGGTGCGTGGTTACGATGTGGAGAGCGGAAAATTCGTCTGGGCCTGGGACGTCAAACGCCCCGATGATCATTCGCAGCCGACCGGCAACAACCATTACAGCCGTGGCACGCCCAATTCCTGGGCCGCTCTGACGGGCGATAATGCGCTTGGGCTGGTCTATGTCCCGACCGGAAACTCCGCTGGCGACTATTTCAGTGGTTATCGCAGCCCGGAGGAAAATGCCGTTTCCACGTCCATCGTTGCACTGGACGTCAAGACCGGATCTCCGCGCTGGGTCTATCAGACGACGCGCAAGGACGTCTGGGATTACGACATGGGATCGCAGGTTACGATGATGGACATGCCGACGCCTGACAGGCAGACGGTTCCGGCCATTATCGTGCCAACCAAGCGGGGACAGACCTTCGTTCTGGATCGCAAGACGGGCAAGCCCATTCTTCCCGTGGAGGAACGTCCGGCCCCGGCAGGAAATGTTCCGGGCGATACGCGCGCACCCACACAGCCCTGGTCCGTCGGGATGCCGGCCCTGCGTATGCCGGAGCTTCAGGAAAAGGATATGTGGGGTATGTCCCCGCTGGACCAGCTTTATTGCCGTATCAAGTTTCGTAGCGCGCATTATGTGGGTGAGTTTACGCCGCCCAGCCTGGACAAGCCATGGATCATGTATCCAGGGAACAATGGCGGCAGTGACTGGGGCTCCATGGCCTATGATCCGGAAACGGGCATCCTGATCGCCAACTGGAATGCGTCTCCGATGTATGCCCAGCTCATCACCCGTCGCAAGGCGGACAGCCTGAAGCTGATGCCGATCGATGCCGTGCATTACAAGCCTGGTGCAGGCGCCTCGGCGGAAGGGAATGGCCCGATGGAAGGGACACCTTATGCGATCACAATCGCGCCGTTCTGGGACCCGTTCACTCGCATGCTGTGCCACAAACCGCCTTACGGGATGATCACCGCCATCGACATGAAACATGGGCAAAAGGTTCTGTGGCAGCATCCGCTGGGAACGGCACGTGCCAATGGGCCGTGGGGCCTGCCGACAGGGCTGCCCTGGGAAATCGGGACACCCAACAATGGTGGTTCCGTTATTACCAAGGGAGGACTGGTCTTCATTGGTGCAGCGACCGACAACCTGATCCGGGCCATCGACGAGCGGACGGGCAAGGTCCTGTGGTCGCATGTCCTTCCGGGGGGAGGTCAAGCCAACCCGATGACCTATGAAGCCAATGGTCGCCAGTATGTTGCGATCATGGCCGGTGGGCACCATTTCATGATGACGCCGATCTCAGATCAGATGGTTGTTTTCGCCCTGCCCAAGGGCACGAACTGAAAAAAAACCGGTTGCCGCATGGACTGCGACAACCGGAAAAGTCGAGGCGCAGATCCTGCCTTGTCCGGGACACGAAAATGGCCGTTTTGCGTGCAAGCAAAGCGGCCAGATGTTTTCCAGATTCGCCCGGGAAGGCGTTTTGGCTAAACAGGACTGTCAGGCTGCGTTTCGATCATTTCGGCCATTCAAGAGAAAAGGTTTTATGTCGAAAACTCCTAAACTGATTCAATCCATTGAACGCGCCGTGGCTCTGCTCGAAATCATTGCACAGCAGGGAGGAGGGGCGCGCCTGCGGGACCTGGCCACGATCTCGGGTTTGGGCAAAACGACTGCTCACAACATTCTCCAGACGCTTGAACAGCTTGGCTATGTTCATCGTCGTCTGGGAGACATGAATTACTATCTTGGCGGGCGTATCCTCAATCTCTCCCGCATTGTCGGTAACGACTACGTTTTCCGCGACAGGATGCATCCCATCCTGGAAAATATTGCCCGGGACAGTGGGGCGACCGTCTATTTTGCGGTGCCCAGCGGGGACAAGGCCGCTTATGTTGATATCGTGGATCTGAAAGATCCGCTTTTCGCCGCATCCCGCCTGCGCGACCGGGAAAAGCTTGAAGGGTCTTCGGTCGGACTGGTGTTTCTGGCCTTTGTGCCGGGCTTGGGAAAACGGGTGCTGGCCACGCGTTCCAATGCACTGGACGAAAATATCCTGTCCGAAATCGAAAGCGTACGGATCAAGGGGTATGCCCTCGACATCGAATCCTACCGGCCCGGGATCAATGCGGTGGCCATTCCCTGGCGGGAAAGCAGCGGCGAGGTCCGTGCAAGCATTGCCCTCTGGGGCCGGCTTCCGAACTGCCGCGACAGCGGCTGATCCAGCTTGCGTGGATGATGATGAAATATGTGGCGAGCGCCAATTTTCTGTAACAGCAGGCTTTGGACTGACTCTGGGCTGTAAATCATATCCAGATCGATACAGGAGACACAGGACATGATATCGGTCTGAGCCACTGTGAGAATGAGCCTGTTTTCAGGCTCATTCTCACCAGAGGTCGACAACCGGCTGCGCTTCTGGTGCAGTTCATCTGACGCTGATTGTCGTGTCCGATCCTGCTGCCCCGAACGAAACATTTCCCATGCCTGCTTCGCTCCAGACTACACAGTCCCGCCCTTTCTCCCATGGGGCGCCCATGCCTCAGACTGTGCCCTGTATCGCGGCCATAGATGGGGGAGGGACCAAGACGCTTCTGGTTGTGCTCGGTCAGGATGGGACGCTGGGCCCTGTGGCCCGGGCTGCGGGTTCCAACCCGTTTGACCAGAGCGACTGGCAGTCTGTCCTGCACGGGTTGCTCGCGCAGATCCCCGACACGGCGGCGGCACTTTCGCTCGGGATTGCTGGCTATGGCGAGAGCCGCCTTCATGGTCGCAGACAGGAAGAGCTTGTCGCCGCTGCTTTTCCGCAACCTTTCAGCTTTACCGGTGACGTTGAAATGGCGTGTACCGGGGCATTTGGCGGGCAGGCAGGTGTTCTTCTGCTGTCCGGCACGGGTTCGGTCGCCTGGGCAACGGATGGCAAGGGCAGCCAGGTCAAGGTTGGGGGCTGGGGTGGCCTGTTCGGAGACGAAGGAAGCGCGTTCTGGATCGGGCGTCAGGCACTGTCCCTGCTGACCATGCTGCTGGATGGACGCAATCAGGAAGATCAGGCTTTTCTTGCCCCGTTTGCAAGCGCCATGGGGCTGCCGCTCGACAGGGAGACCTGCGGGATGGCGCTGCTGGAATGGTATGGCGCGCTTGAGCATCCGCGGGCCAGTGTCGCGGCGCTGGCCCGGATTGTTTCGGATCTGGCCGAACAGGGGCTAGACCCGGCCAGACGCCTGATGCATCAGGCTGCCGACCATCTTTCCGAGCATATTAATGCCGCACAGCGTCACTTTTCCGAAACGCCCCTGGCATGGAGCTATGCCGGGAGAACTTTCCAGAGCCGCTTTCTGCGTGAAGCCATCACGGCCCGGCATGGTGCTCCTGTTGAGCCGCGTCTTCCTCCGGTCGGAGGTGGACTGCTCAGGGCCGCGCGACTGGCCGGGTGGAATCCGGATGATGCCTGGATCAGCCGGACAGCGGCAACCCTGCGCGATGCGGATCTGACGTCGTGACGGGCTTTGTTCGGCCTGATGAAGGCCTGACCGGACGTTACGGACTGGTACCGCTGGGCGTGGCGGCAGCGATTTTCTTCATCATGGGTTTTGTCACCTGGATGAACGGCCCGCTGATTTCCTTCGTCCGTGTTGCGTTTGATCTCAGCGATACGAGCGCCTTTCTCGTCCCGATGGTATTCTATTTTTCGTATTTCCTGTTCTCGCTCCCTGCATCTTTTCTGGCCCGGAAGCTTGGTCTGCGGACCGGACTGTCCGTATCGCTTCTTCTCTGCGCGGCGGGCGTGGCCCTGTTCGGGCAGTTCATTGCCATGCGCCTGTACGGAGGTGCACTGACCGGGCTTCTGGTCATGGGGGCGGGCCTGTCGCTGATGCAGGTCGTCATTAATCCGCTGGTTAGGGCCTGTTAGATCTTGAATTTCTTCCCATATTGTAGGGATGGAAGAAGGAGACAGAACAGGCACCTTTACGGACGAGACATGGGCGATCTGGGAACCTCTGATTGAGGAGGTTCGCCCGAGGGGCAAGACGCCGCCACATGATCTGCGGCGGACGATAGCAGCGATTTTCTGGCGTCATGAGAATGGCGCGAAATGGCGGAGTATCCCCGCTGAACTGGGTCCGTGGTGGCGGGCTGCGCAGCTTTTCATCCGCTGGGCGAAGCTCGGCGTATGGGAGCGGCTGCTCGCACTGGTTCAGGAACAACAGGGAGTGGCATTCGGAATGACTTTTCTGGATGGCACGAACATCAGGGCTCACCACAAAGCGGCGGGAGCCCAAAAAAGGGGCCTCTTTCGAAGAGCGAGACCATCGTGAAGCACTTGGCCGCTCTCGCGGCGGCTATGGCACAAAAGTCTGCGTGATCGCTGATGGACATGGAAAAGCCTTCGGTTTTGCGCTGGCCCCTGGACAGGCTCATGAACTGCCCCTGGCACCAGCCATGCTCGACAGCCTTCCCGCCACTCCCCTGTGGGTAGTAGCGGACAAGGGCTACGCGTCGAACGCCATGCGTGAACGGATATGGGACATGGGAGCACGGCCAGCCATTCCCGCGAAACGACGCGATGGCCCGGTCGTCTGCCCCAAATGGGCCTATCGGTGTCGGCATCTCGTTGAGAACCTCTGGGCTCGCCTCAAGGAGTGGCGCGCTGTCGCAACCAGATATGAAAAAACAGCAACGTCGTTCCTCGCGGTCATCCACATCGCTGCCGCAGCAGACTGGATCAAGCCCTAACAGGCCCTAGTCTGCTCGGCCCGTCCGAACGCGCCTCCCAGCGCATTGCCATCATGGGGGTGTGCAATAAATGCGCGGGGATCCTTGCCCCGATCGTGCTCGCAACCCTGGTCATGGGCGATATCGGCAGCATCTCGCAGCGCGCGCAGGAGACGACTGATCCTGTGGCGCGCAATGCCCTTCTGGCCGGTTTCGTCCACGCCATTTACGCTCCCTACATGACAATGGCGGTGATCCTGCTGATAGCGGCAATCGGCGTGGCAATCTGTCCGCTGCCCGACCTGCAGGCGCCCCCGCTTCCCGGACCACTGGAAAGCAGCAAACGCATTTTCCGGCCGCATCTGGTCGCCGGCATTGTCGTGATGTTCCTGTATGTCGGAATTGAAGTCATGGCCGGGGACGCCATCGGGACTTACGGGCAGGGCTTCGGCCTGCCTCTCAGCCAGACCCGCTTTTTCACGTCCCTGACTCTGGCGGCCATGCTTGGGGGATATGTGACCGGATTTCTGATCGTACCCCGCTTTGTGACGCAGGAGCGGCTCATGGAACTGGCCTGCATACTGGGAGGACTGCTCACCATCGCAGCCTTTCTGACGCACGGTTATGTCTCCGTACTCTGCGTGGCCCTTCTGGGAGCCGCCAATGCCATGCTGATGCCCACGATTTTTCCGATCGCCATCCGTGGCGCGGGTTTGTGGACTCCTCTGGCGTCTGCTTTGCTGGTCATGGCATATAGCGGCGGCGCAATCATCCCGCAGATTTACGTCGCCTTGAAACCCGTCATCGGCTTTCAGGCCATGTTTGCCCTGCTTGTTCTGCCATCCTATCTTGCGCTCCTGTTTTATGCCCGACGCTATGGCCAGACGGGCCTCTTACCTCTGGATCGGGAGTTATAATGTCTTATCTTGAGGGCCGGGTTGTCCTGCGGGACCGGATCGTGGACGGCCGGGTCAGCTTCGACAGCCATATCCGGGACATCACACCACTCGCTGAAACTGCAAACCGCTACATTCTGCCGGGCTTCATTGACGGACATGTCCACGGTGGCGGAGGTGCTGACACGATGGATGGTGTGGCGGCCATCGAAACGCTGTCCCGCTTCCATCTTGCGCATGGTACGACGACCATTCTGCCTACCACGATCACCGCGCCCTGGTCTGACGTCATGGACGCCCTGCGAGCCGTCGCATCGGTCCGTGAGAGAGGCGTGCAGAACGGTCCGCGCATTCACGGGGCGCATTTGGAAGGACCCTTCGTCAGTCCGCACAAGCTGGGCGCTCAGCCGCCTTTCAATATCGAACCGACGGCCGCGCGCGTGGCTGAAGCCATCGGCACCGGCTGCGTCCGCGTCGTGACGATCGCGCCTGAACTCGAACACGCTCCTGCGGCTATGCAGAGCTTTGCCCGTGCAGGCGTCAGGGTCAGTCTCGGACATACCACGACGGATTACGATGGAGCCGAACGGGCCATCTGTCTTGTCTGTGCGGCCGGGGGCACCATAGGGGCGACCCATCTGTTCAATGCCATGTCCCCCATCGAGGGACGGCGTCCGGGCCCGGTGACGGCGCTGATGTGCAGCGATGTGGCGTATGGCGAGATGATCTTTGATACCCACCATGTCCATCCTGCCAGCTTCCGGTTGGCGGAGCGCATGATGGGAAACCGCCTGCTGTTCGTGACGGATGCCATGCGCGGCACTGGTGAAGCGGACGGACCCAGCCAGCTGGGCGGCCAGGATGTGGTGATCCGTGATGGCGTGGTCCGCCTGCCTGATGGTACGCTTGCGGGAAGCGTGCTGACGCTGGACCAGGCCCTGCGCAATGCCATGCAGGCAGGGATGTCCCTGCCGAAGGCTGCGCGTCTGGTCAGCACGAATGCCGCCGCCTATCTCGGCCTGCATGACCGGGGTGCCATTGCGCCGGATCTGCTGGCGGATTTCACGGTTCTCGACGACAGGCTTCAGGTTACCGAAGTCTGGGTCAATGGCGAGCGCCAAGCCTGAGCATCCGGATAGGAGGGAGGCCACCCATGAAAATCATCGTCACCGACAGTTCCGATCAGGCTTTTACCCGCGCCGCTGACATGATCGCGGATGAAATCCGCAGCACTCCGACGCCGGTTCTGGGCCTTGCGACGGGCCGGACGATGGAAAGCATCTATCGCCTGCTGGTGCAGCAGCATGAAGCGGGGACGCTGGATTTCTCCGGCACCACGTCGTTCAACCTGGATGAATATGTCGGCCTGCCTCCGACAGATCCGAACTCATACAACCACTACATGCGGGAGCATCTGTTCGCCCATGTGAACATGCCTGCCGGGAGAGCGCATGTTCCTGACGGCGTTGCGGCGGATCTGGACGCGGAATGTGCGCGTTACGAAGCGGCCATCCGTGCTTCGGGCGGGATTGGACTTCAGCTTCTGGGTATTGGGGAAACCGGTCATATCGGCTTTAATGAACCGCCATCCGCTTTCGACAGCCGGACGCGCGTGGTGCCTCTGGATGACGTCACGCGCCGGCAGAACAGCGGCATGTTCGGCAACGATCCGGAGCGGGTTCCGGAGCGTGCCCTGACCATGGGCGTCGGAACAATCCTGGAGGCCCGGCAGCTTCTGCTGGTGGCTGTCGGGGATGGGAAGGCGGCCATCATCAACGACGCCCTGAACGGCCCCATCAGCGCGGACGTAAGTGCCACCGCCATCCGGTTTCATGACAATGTCACCGTCATTCTGGACAGGGACGCCGCCAGCATCTGGGCGCAGAAAAGAGGCTGAACTCTTCAGTCGGTTTGTGTGGAGAGAGCTTCGGTGAGTTCGAATGCGTTCCGTGTGGCGGCGCCGAAGGTTGTATTGTCATAGATGGTCCAGACTTCAGCGCCCTGACCTATGAGAGTTGCTACGGTTTCTGCCTGTTCTGCGATGGCTTCTTTTTCGTAGGGGGATTCGTAGATGCGTGGCGAGCCATGAAGTCGGAAATATGCCAGACCCTGCCATCCTCCGGGATGGGCCACGGCAGGGACGGGTTTGGCTGGATCGGCTGCGACGCGTGAGACCTGCTGTCTTTGCAGCATCCGGTCGATTTCGGGACTGAACCAGCTGGCATGTCTAGGCTCAAGCACGACCGGGCCGGTAAGCAGGCGTTTCAGTTCCTCGAAAAAGGCTTCAGCGGTTTCGCCGGGATAAGCGAAACTTGGTGGAAGCTGGACCAGGACAGGGCCGCGTTTGTTGCCCAGGCCACTCGTTTCATCGACGAATTTTTCAACAAGGTCCTGGCAGTCGATCAGGCGGCGTTCATGCGTGATTGCCTTGGGGAGCTTGACGGAAAAGCGGAATGAGGGCGGGACACTTGCTGCCCAGCGTTCATAGGTCGTGCGGCGATGTGGCCTGTAGAAGCTGCTATTGATCTCGACGCAGGACAGGCGTGTTCCGTAGCGCTCCAGATGTGTGCCGTCCGGAGGAAACTGCCCGGCCATTGCAGAAGGAATTGACCAGCCGGCAACGCCGATGCGGAGGGACATGAGCGGTTTCCTTGGATCCGGGCCATGGTGATGGAGCACTGTACGCCCTTGGTCTGTGAGAGAAAAGGAGTGCTGCTGTCTCTCACCGTGATGGGATCTGCTCTTGCCTGCTGGAGTGTTCCCGGTGTCGGGAAGACTAAGAACAACTTACGGTAGGACGGAAAAAAACATACATTCCGTTATCGTTCCGAAGATCGTTAGATTTTTCCGCAAGGTGATCGGCTGAGTGCGGGAGGTCACCGGGAATATTCAGAACGCTCCGATGTCTGGGTTGAGCGACGGACATGTGGTGGATGAACGGGAAGAAGATCAGCCGATGAAGACAGTCTCCATTCCTCTGGGTGTCATGCTGCTCACATGTGCTGCGAGCCAGCTTGTCTGTATGCAGGCCTATGCGGCTGACGTGGCATCGGATCGCAGGAATGCTCCGGCTTCGAAAGCGACGGGCGGGCATGTTTCTTCCGGCAAGAAGGTGATTTCGCTCCCCAAGGAAGACGAAACGGTCATCGTGACCGGAACGCGTGACCCGCACCAGACGGTCCGCAAGAGTGCCAGCCCGATCCAGGTCGTCACCTCTGCCGAAATTTCCCGCACGGGCCAGTCCGATCTCCGTGATGCCCTGACGCAGCTGACACCCTCTCTGACGCGCGCGCCGCTCCTGATCGGCAACGCCAATATGGTGGATGTGCTGCGTCTGCGCGGACTGTCTCCCAATCACACCCTGATCCTCGTCGATGGAAAGCGCCGTCACGCGACATCCGTACTGTCCAACAATTCCGGTCCGCAGCAGGGATCGAACGGTGTTGATATCGACATGATCCCGATCTCCGCGATCGATCATGTGGAAATCCTTCAGGACGGCGCCGCTGCCCTCTACGGCTCCGATGCGGTCGCAGGCGTCATCAACATCATTCTCAAACACCGCAAGTCCGGCATCACGATGCAGGCCACCAATGGCGGACGTTACGCTGGCGATGGTTTCCAGTCGGGTGAGTCCATCAATGCGGGCTTTGACCTGATGGGACGCGGCTTTTTCGATCTGAGCGCGGAATACAAATACCAGGACCACACCATCCGCAATTCGGCCGACAGCCGGAACGGCAAGTATGACTTCAAGGACGAGGGCGATCCGCGTCAGCAGCGCGGCACCATTTCCTACAACATGCAGTATGACTTCCTGCCGGACCTGTCCCTGTATTCGTTCTCGACTTACGGACACCGTTATGGCGAGAGCTATCAGGATGCGCGTGTCGCGTCTTCGGACTGGCCCATGTATCCCAACGGCTTCAGCCCGAAGGAGAGCGTTTCGGAAGACGATTACAGCGTCACCCTCGGCTTGAAGGGCGAGAAGTTCGGCTGGAACTGGGATCTCAGCACGACCTATGGCAGCGACCATACGTCGATGGATCTCTTCAATACCGTCAACCCGTCGCTCTATGCGGCAACGGGCGCCTCTCCGACGAGCTTCCACGAAATGGCGTTCACCAACACCCAGTGGACGAATGATTTCGGCATCCATCGCAGCTTCCACACACCGATTTTCGCAGGTCCGATCAACCTCGCGATGGGCGCGCAGTACCGTTACGATGAATTCGACATCATGTCCGGTGACGCGAACTCGTATTACGGCACCGGCCCACAGGGTCTGCACGGTCTGAGCCCGCAGAACGCCAGTGAAAGCAACCGTGATGTCACGGCCGGCTATGTGGAACTCTCCATGCGGCCGCTGAAGAACTGGCAGGTCGATTTCGCCGGGCGCTACGAATATTACACGGACGCCGGCGACACCAAGACGGGCAAGGTCTCCACGCGCTATGATTTCAACAAGTATTTCGCCCTGCGCGGCACGATCTCGAACGGCTTCAGTGCGCCATCCCTGCTGCAGGAGCACTGGTCCAATCTGTCGGTCGCGCCGACCTATGCAACGGGTTATCTGCCGGTCAATTCCGCCGGCGCACGCCTGATCGGGGCCAAGCCACTCCATCCGGAACACACGATGAGCTACAGCGCGGGCTTCACGCTGGACCCGCTGCCGCGTCTGCATATCAGTGTGGATGCATATCAGATCACCATCAAGAACCGCATCCTGGCGGCAGGCGTCTATAACGGTGCGAATGCGATCGAAGCCCTCCGTCTCGACGGCTTTACGGTGCCGTCCACGCTCCAGTCCAACGCCGTCACCGCCTCCTATTACGCCAATGCGGCCGACACGCGGACGCGGGGTCTGGACGTGACCGCGCGCTACGAAACCCGCTTCCGCGACTGGGGCAAGATCGACTGGGACGTGGCCCTGAACCTCAACGAGACCGATCTGACCCATACCGGCAAGGACGCGAACGGCAACAGTCTGCTGAACTCCCAGCAGGCCGCATACATCACGAGCTATACGCCCAAGAACAAGCTGATTTTTGGCGGCACCTGGCAGTACAAGAAGCTGGGTGTGTCCGTGCATGAGGTCCGTTACGGTCATGCGACGTCTTCGCTGACCTATTACGAAGGCCCGCTGGCCTATTCGAATACCGACTTCATGCGCTACGTGAACAAGGCCCGTTTCGAAACCAATCTGGCCATGTCCTATCAGGTCCTGCCGCAGCTTGGACTGACGCTCGGCGGGAACAATGTCGGCAACGCGAAGCAGCGCCGCATTCCCAAGGAATTCCGCTACCTTGGTGCGTTCCAGTACGACTATCAGATTGAACAGCTCGGCTATAACGGTGGATACTACTACCTGCAGGCCAATCTGAACTTCTAGGAAACGCGCTTCATGAGAGTGCCAGACACGGGAGAAAGCTCCTGACAGGGAAGGATCTCCCCCATCGTTCCGGAGCACTGCGCCTGATCGGACCTCTGATTGGGGTCAACGCTCTGGCGTGGCTTCTGGCAGTCCTGCTGTTCCACGGAAATGCGCTTCTTCTGGGCGCTGCGGCCCTTTCATATGGACTGGGTCTGCGTCACGCTCTGGATGCGGACCATATTGCCGTCATTGACAACGTCACCCGCGCTGCCCTGCGCGAGAACCGGCAGGCCCGCGCGGCAGGACTTTTCTTCTCGCTGGGTCATTCCACGATCGTCTGTCTGGCCACACTCGTAATCGTCCTCGCCGGACAGCATTACCGCACGCAGATCGACGCGTTTGCGGTGCAGGGCGGCCTGTTCGGGACATGGATCTCCGTCCTGTTCCTGCTCGTCATCGCCACCCTCAACGCCGCGACCCTGCATGATCTGTGGCGCAAACGGCGCGGCACAGAAACCACTCACCCTGAAATGCCACCCCGAGGCCTCTCCCGGCTGCTCACCCCGATCCTGCGTCAGGTCTCCGTGAGCTGGCACCTCTATCCGGTCGGCTTTCTCTTCGGTCTGGGCTTCGACACCGCTTCGGAAATCAGCCTGCTGGGCATTTCCATCGTCCAGAACCAGCACGGCCTGCCAATCTGGCAGATCATGATGTTCCCGCTGCTTTTCACCGCCGGAATGGCCCTGCTGGACACGGCCGACAGCATCCTGATGCACGGCCTGTACCAAAGGGCAGGGCGCAGGATGAACTGGAATCTGGCCCTGACCACCATCTCCGTTATGCTGGCGCTCGTCATTGCGGGGATCGAACTGGTGAACCTTCTTGCGGACCGTCTGCCGGGACTGGAAACGCTCACATCTCTCGCCAGCCTGCTGTCCGATCATTTTGAACTGATCGGCGCCGCCGTCTTCTGCGCGTCCGTCCTCGGATGGTTCCTGCTGCGATCCGGCCGGGAGGAGCCTGCATGAGTACGGCAGTTCTTCAGCGCGCCAGAGGCTGGTTCGGCCTGACGGCAAAGCTCCGGGACGGGCAGACCGTCCGCGGCGATCTGGAGCAGGGCGGATGCTGCCGCCTGCTGTTCCCACGCGTGGACGGCGCGTCGCTGGAAGCCGTCACCGTCAATATTTCTGGCGGCATCGCGGGGGGAGACCGGATTGAAGGCCGCATCGCCTGCGCGCCGGACACTGAATTGCTGGTCACGTCGCAGGCCGCAGAACGCATCTACCGCGCCCGCGCCAGCGATACGCCTCCCGAAATCCTCACATCCTGCCATATCGCGCCCGGAGCCAGACTGGATTGGCTGCCCCACGGAACGATTTTCTTCGATGGCAGCCAGCTTCGCCGGCACATGACCGTGGACATGGAGGCCTCATCCAGCTTCCTCTTCCTTGAAAGCCGGATGTTCGGCCGCACCGGCTCAGGCGAAATCCTGCAGACACTTGCCCTGCGTGACCGGCTGACAGTCCGGCGGGACGGGCGCCTCATTCTGGAAGACCTCGTACGGCTGGAGAGCGACGATGTCTCCGCCCTGATGGCCCGCAAAGCCGCGAGCGCGGACCAGCTTGCAGTCGCCACGCTGGTTCTGGTCTCGCCGCTCGCGGAAGCGCATCTCGACGCCGTGCGGGACGTACTGGACGCCATCGCGCCGCATGAGTTTGCAGCATCGGCGTGGAATGGCATGCTGGTCATCCGAGGGGTGGCGTCGGGCGGCTGGTCGCTGGAAAAGACGATCAGACGGATCCTGCCGGTCCTGCGGGAAGGGCGCCCCATGCCGGCCACATGGCGGTCATGACACAGAGTTCGGAACGGAGCAGGACATGAAACTTACCCCCCGTGAAAAGGACAAGCTGCTGGTGGCGATGGCGGCAAACGTCGCGCGTCGACGGCTGGAACGCGGTGTCGTGCTCAATTATCCGGAAGCCGTAGCTCTCATCACCGATCACGTTGTCGAAGGCGCACGGGACGGAAAAAGCGTGTCCGAACTCATGGCCAGCGGCGGCCGCGTTCTGACGCGCGACCAAGTCATGCAGGGCGTGGCCGAAATGATTCATGACGTGCAGGTGGAAGCAACCTTCCCCGATGGCACAAAGCTGGTGACCGTTCATGACCCGATACGCTGAATCCCTCGCCGCCGGGGCCATTCCCGGTGAAATCCTTCCCGCTGAAGGCGAGATCGTCCTCAATGAAGGCCAGCCGCGCCGGACGCTTCTGGTGACGAATACCGGCAACCGGCCGGTGCAGGTCGGCAGCCATTATCATTTTGCCGAGGTCAATCCGGCCCTGAAATTCGACCGCGCACAGGCGACAGGGTGGCGTCTCGATGTGGCGTCGGGCGGGGCCATCCGGTTTGAACCGGGACAGGACCGCGAAGTCACGCTCGTCCCCCTGCGTGGCCTGCGGCGCGTCGTGGGCTTCCGGGGCAATGTCATGGGGAGTGTGGATCAGTGATGCGTCTTTCCAGACATGACTATGCCGGACAGTTCGGCCCCACGGTCGGCGACCGCCTGCGCCTCGCCGATACCGCGCTGCTCGTCGAGATCGAGCGCGACCACACGATCTATGGCGAGGAAGTCCGCTTCGGCGGCGGCAAGACCATCCGTGACGGCATGGGCCAGTCGCAGGTCACGCGGGAAGAGGGCGCTGCGGATACCGTCATCACGAACGCCGTCATCATCGATCACTGGGGGATCGTGAAGGCGGATGTTGCACTGCGCGACGGGCGGATCGCAGCCATCGGCAAGGCGGGCAACCCCGATATCCAGCCGGGCGTGGACATCATCATCGGTCCGGGCACGGAAATCATCGCGGGCGAGGGCAAGATCCTGACCGCCGGCGGGATCGACAGTCATATCCATTTCATCTGCCCGCAGCAGATCGAGGAAGCACTGGCATCGGGCATCACGACCATGCTCGGCGGCGGCACCGGCCCCGCGACCGGCACGGCTGCCACAACCTGCACACCCGGCCCATGGCATCTGGCGCGGATGCTTCAGGCGGCGGAAGCCTTCCCGGTCAATCTGGCGTTCGCGGGCAAAGGCAACGCCTCCCGCCCGGACGGGCTGGAGGAAATGGTGCGCGCCGGGGCCTGCTGCCTCAAACTGCATGAAGACTGGGGCTCAACCCCCGCCGCCATCGACTGCTGCCTGAGCGTTGCGGACCGCATGGACGTGCAGGTCATGATCCATACCGATACGCTGAATGAAAGCGGCTTCGTCGAGGACACGATCGCCGCCTTTCAGGGCCGCACGATCCACGCCTTCCATACGGAAGGCGCGGGCGGGGGCCATGCGCCGGACATCATCCGCGTGGCTGGCCTGCCCAACGTCCTGCCGTCCTCGACCAACCCCACGCGCCCGTTCACCGTCAACACGCTGGACGAACATCTGGACATGCTGATGGTCTGCCATCACCTGGACCAGCGCGTGCCGGAAGACATCGCCTTCGCCGAAAGCCGCATCCGCCGCGAGACGATCGCCGCCGAGGACATTTTTCATGACATGGGCGTGCTCTCGATGATGTCGTCGGACAGTCAGGCCATGGGCCGCGTGGGCGAAGTCCCGCTGCGCACATGGCAGACGGCCCATAAAATGAAAATCCAGCGCGGCTCTCTGGCCGGGGATGGTGCTGCGGATAATGCCCGCGTGAAGCGCTATATCGCCAAATACACCATCAACCCCGCCATCTCGCATGGCCTGTCCCATGAAGTCGGATCAATCGAAGTCGGCAAGCTCGCGGATCTGGTCCTGTGGGACCCCGCTTTCTTCGGCGTCAAACCCGATCTGGTCATCAAGGGCGGCGCCATCGTCTATGCGATGATGGGCGATCCCAACGCGTCGATCCCCACGCCGCAGCCCGTGCATGGCCGCATGATGTTCGGCGGCTATGGCGGCGCGCTGACCCATACCAGCCTGACCTTCGTGTCACAGGCCGCGCTGGAAGACGATATCGGCAAAAAGCTGGGTCTGCGCCGGCCGCTCTCGGCAGTCTCGAACGTGCGCGGCGGGATCGGCAAGCGCAGCATGATCCATAACGACGCCATGCCCCATATCGAAGTCGATCCCGAAACCTATGAAGTGCGGGCCGATGGCGTGCTCCTGACCTGTGAGCCCGCCGAAGTCCTGCCCATGGCCCAGAGGTATTTCCTGTTCTGATGACCCAAATCCTGGATATCCTTCCCGCCGGAAGCTGGCCCGAAGCCGAAGCCAGCGGCACCTTCGCCGCCGATTACGAAGGGCGGCACCGTCGCCGGATGATGCTGACCCTGCAGAACGGTGAGAAAATCCGGCTGGAGCTGGAACATGCCCGCCTGCTTCAGGCCGGAGAGGGGCTGCGTCTGG
The DNA here is from genome assembly GCF_046058915.1 of Gluconobacter roseus. Classification (GTDB taxonomy): domain Bacteria; phylum Pseudomonadota; class Alphaproteobacteria; order Acetobacterales; family Acetobacteraceae; genus Gluconobacter; species Gluconobacter roseus_A. Next base: position 1,605,328 of record NZ_CP175538.1, on the reverse strand, counting down.
AGGATGGCCGCATCATCCGCGTGGAAGCCCTGCCCGAAGAGCTGATGGAAGTCACGGCCCACAGCCCCCTGCAACTGCTTCAGCTCGCATGGCATCTGGGCAACCGCCACCTGCCCGCCGCCATTTCGGAACACGCCATCCTCGTGCGCCGCGATCATGTTATCGCCGACATGATCCATGGTCTGGGCGGACATGTGCGCATGGTGGAAGCGCCGTTCGACCCGGAAAGCGGAGCCTATGCCTCCCGAGCGGGCGGCCACGAGCCGCACCACCACGGGGACGGGCACCATCACCACACGCATGACTGAAACCCCGCTCCCGCAGACAGGCGCCGCCTTCCTGCGCCTCCTGTCATGGGTGTCGCCAGCCTTTCCGACGGGCGGATATGCCTACAGCCACGGTCTGGAATGGGCGGTGGAAAGCGGAGACGTCACGGATGTCGCAACCCTCTGCGACTGGATTGGCTGCCTGCTGGAGCACGGCGCGCCGGGCAGCGACCTGATCGTTCTTCAGGAAGCGTGGAAGACTGCTCACGACATGCCCCGCCTGCGCGATCTGGCGGAATTGGCCTGCGCCTGCGCCTCATCGCGGGAGCGCTATGACGAAACAGTCTATCAGGGCGAAGCCTTCTTCAAGGCCGCATCCGTCTGGCCGGTCACGCCCGATCCGTCCGAACTGCGCGGTACGCGCTGGCCGCTGCCGGTCGCGCAGGGGCTGGTCTTCCGGCGGGGCGGTCTGGCGCTGGAACAGGCGCTGCTCTCGGGTGGATACGCCACCATCGCCGCTCTCGTCTCAGCAGCCGTGCGCCTCGTGCCACTGGGACAGACGGACGGCCTGCATGCGCTGGCCCGGCTGGAACCGCTTCTCTTGCGCGCCGTAACCGTCACGAAAAACCGGACCCTGGACGATGTCGGGGGCGCCTGCTTCCGCTCCGACCTCGCGGCCATGCATCACGAAACCCAGACAACAAGGTTGTTCAGAACATGACAAAAGCAAAACACGGCCCGCTGCGGGTCGGGATCGGCGGTCCGGTCGGAACGGGCAAGACGGCGCTGATGGATGCCCTGTGCCGGACCTTCCGCGACGACTACAACATCGCTGCCATCACGAACGACATCTACACGCGCGAAGATGCCGAGTTCCTGACCCGCGCGGGCTCTTTGCCGCCGGAACGGATCAAGGGGATCGAAACGGGCGGCTGCCCCCACACGGCCATCCGCGAAGACGCCAGCATCAATCTGGCGGGCATCGCCGAACTGACGGAGCGCTTCGAGGGGCTGGATCTGGTTCTGGTGGAAAGCGGCGGCGACAATCTGGCCGCGACCTTCAGCCCCGAACTGGCGGATCTGACGATCTATGTGATCGATGTCTCGGCCGGGGACAAAATCCCCCGCAAGGGCGGCCCCGGCATTACCCGGAGCGACCTGCTGGTCATTAACAAGATTGATCTTGCGCCTTATGTCGGTGCTGATCTGGGCGTGATGGACCGCGACAGCAAAAAGATGCGCGGCACACGGCCCTTCGTCTTCGCCAATATCCGCGCGGGCGAGGGCGTGCCTGAAATCGCCCGCTTCATCGTCGAACAGGGCGGCCTCTGAAGGCCGCTTCTGGCTGCCCCGACGCGGCAGCCAGAAGCCTGTCTCAGGGCGTGTCAGCGCCCTTGGAGCGCTGGAGCATTCCGAACAGATCGCGCGGATCATCCGGATCGGCGAGCATGTCCAGCTTCTCGTACAGGCCGGTTGCGTCCAGCTTGTCGCGCACATAGCGCAAGGCCGAGAAGTCCTCGATCGCAAAGCCCACGGAATCAAACAGCGTGATCTGGCTGTCACTGGCGCGGCCCTTCGCTTCGCCGTTGATGACCTGCCACAGCTCCGTTACCGGATGATCTTCGGGCAACTGCTGGATTTCGCCTTCGATATGCGTCTGCGGCGGATATTCCGCAAAGATGGAGGACCGCAGCAGAATATCGCGCTGAAGCTCCGTCTTGCCCGGGCAGTCCCCACCCACAGCGTTGATGTGAATGCCCGCGCCAACCATGTTGTCCGACAGGATCGTCGCGCACTGCTTGTCAGCCGTGACGGTCGTGATGATGTCCGCCCCGTCCACGGCCTCCTCACTGCTGTCGCAGATCGTGATGTCAAAGCCCTGTCCGCTCAGGTTGCGGGCGCATTTCTCCGACGCCGTCCGGTCCAGATCATACAGCCGCAGCGCCCGGATCCCGACGATCTCGCGGAACGCCATCGCCTGGAACTCGGACTGCGCGCCATTGCCGATGATGGCCATCGTTTTCGCGTTTGCCGGTGCGAGATATTTCGCAGCCATGGCCGACGTCGCCGCCGTGCGCAGGGCCGTCAGCAGCGTCATTTCGGACAGAAGCATTGGATAACCCGAAGCCACATCCGCCAGCATGCCGAACGCCGTGACCGTCTGAAGGCCTTCCTTCGTGTTCTTGGGATGGCCGTTGACGTATTTGAATCCATAGAGGCTGCTGTCGCTCGTCGGCATTAGTTCGATGACGCCTTCAGCCGAATGCGCGGCCACACGCGGGGTCTTGTCGAATTCCGGCCAGCGCTTGAAGTCGGCTTCAAGATACTCCGCAAGCTCGCGCAGGAAAGTTTCGATCCCGATGGTGTGGACCAGCGCCATCATGTTTTCGACCGAGACGAACGGCACGAAGGCGAGATGGGACGGGGCAGGGGCGAAGGAAGTCATCTCAGTAGGTCCTTGTCTTGCGTTCGAGAACACGGCGGCCAAAGAGGCTGGCGGCCAGATCGGTCATGAGCAGGGCGGTCTTGGCGCGGACGTCGAGGAACGGATTGAGTTCCGCCAGATCCAGCGATGTCACGAGCCCGCTGTCATGCAGCATTTCCATAATGAGATGCGCCTCACGGAAGGTCGCACCGCCATTGACGGTCGTGCCCACGGCCGGTGCGATGTCCGGATCAAGAAAATCCACGTCCAGGCTGACATGCAGGCGCCCATTGGCAGCGCGGACGCGGTCCAGAAAGCTGTTCAGCGGTCCGACGATGCCCTGCTCGTCAATGGCGCGCATGTCGAAGACGGTGATGCCGATTTCCGCGACATGGCGTTTCTCGGCCTGATCGACCGAGCGGATACCCATCATGCACATGTTGTGCGGATCGACGGGTGCCGCAGGCGGCGGAAAGCCCTCGAATCCGGACTGGCCCGTGAAATAGGCGACAGGCGTGCCGTGCAGGTTGCCGCTGGTGGTCGTGTGCAGTGTATGCAGGTCGGTATGCGCATCCAGCCACAGGACGAACTGGGGCTGCTCCAGATCCTGCGCATGACGCGCCACACCCGAAACCGTCCCGGCGGACATGGAGTGATCCCCGCCCAGGAAAATCGGGAAATCGCAGGCCTTCGCCATCTCATAGGCCCGCTCACCGACGCTTTTCGTCCAGGCGATGATCGCGTCCAGATTGCGCACGGCGGGGTTGGAATGGCTCACATCCGGCATCGCGGCGGGTACGGCGTCTCCCACATCCTCAACCTGCCATCCAAGCTCCTGCAGGATTTCGGGCAGTCCCGCGATGCGAAAGGCCGTTGGGCCCATGATGCAGCCTCTTTCAGAGGTTCCGCTTTGGATGGGGACACCCAGGATCTGGCACGTCTTCATCTCAACTCCTTTCCGATACTCGGCGCCAGGGCTTCAGCCCTGACGCGAAAAATGGCTGACAAACCTGTCGAAGCGCTCATCCATACCGCCTTTGAACAGATCCTGCGGGGCACCCTGGGCGCGGACGGTTCCTTTTTCCAGAAACACGACCCGGCTTGAGACGTCCCGTGCGAACGCCATTTCATGCGTGACAATCAGCATGGTCCTGCCCTCGGCCGCCAGCCCCTGCATGACTTTGAGCACTTCCCCGACCAGTTCCGGGTCCAGCGCGGAGGTCGGCTCGTCGAACAGCAGGACGCGCGGACGCATGACGATGGCGCGGGCAATCGCGACCCGCTGCTGCTGCCCGCCGGAGAGCTGGGACGGATAATAATCCGCCCGGTTCAGCAGGCCCACGCGGTCCAGCTCCTTTTCGGCTTCCTCACGCACCTCCTGTCGGTTGCGTCCCTGAACATGGACCGGGCCTTCCATGACGTTCTGCAGCACGGTCCGGTGGCTCCAGAGGCAGAAGTTCTGGAACACCATGCCGACCTGCGACCGCAGGCGGTTGACCTGCCGCGCATCCGCAATCTGCCGCTCTGCGTCTTTCATGCGGAAACGGACGTCCTCGCCCAGCACATTGAGCGCGCCGCCCGAAGGGACTTCCAGAAGGTTCAGACAGCGCAGGAACGTGGATTTTCCTGAGCCGGAAGCGCCCAGGATCGAAATCACCTCGCCTTCATGCGCGTCCAGATCAACGCCCCGCAGGACGTCCAGGGCGCCATAGCGTTTCGTCAGGCCGGTGGCGCTGATGACGGGGGAGGCGGACAGGGCCCCTGTGGCGGACTGGATCGGTTCCATGGAAACTCCGGAAAAGACGGGGGCGTCTGGGTCAGACCCGGCGACAGGGCGTGAGGCGGCGTTCAAGGAGATGGACTCCCGTGGCAATCACGAAGGTCAACGCAAGATAGATCACACCCGCGACCGTGAAGATTTCTTCCGAACGATAGGTCTTCGAGACCAGCCTGTAAGCCAGACCCGTAACATCCATCAGCGTAATCACACTGGCGAGCGACGTTGCTTTGAGAAGCAGGATGGCCTCGTTGCCGTAATTCGCCAGCCCGTATTGCAGAGCCTGCGGCCAGATGATCCGCCGGCGCAGCAGCAGTCCGGACATGCCCATCGCGCGCGCCGCCTCGATCTCCCGCGCGGGAACGGCCGCGATGGCGCCACGGATGATTTCCGCGCCATAGGCCGAGGTGTTGAGCGAGAGCGCAAGAACGGCGCACCAATAGGCCTGCTGCAGGAACGACCAGGCAAAGGACGCCCGCAGAAAATCGATCTGTCCGAAGCCGTAATAGACGATGAAGATCTGCACCAGCAGCGGCGTGCCCTGAAAGAGCATCACATACAGCGCAGCCAGCCAGCGCGCCGGAGCAAACCGGCTCCTGGCCAGGGCAGCGATCCCGACCGCCAGCACAAACCCCGCGCAAAGCGACGTTGCTGCCAGCCGGAGGGTCAGCGGCACGCCTGTGAGGAGCGTCTTTGCCGTTGCGAAAAGAAAAGGCCAGTCCATCCTATCGCCCCCAGCAGCGTGCAAGACGTTTCTCGACCGTCCGGATGTCCAGCGCCGTGATCTGCCCCATGACAAGATAGAGCAGCGCAGCCACACCGTAGAACAGCAGCGGCTGCCGTGTCGCGCCCGACGCAATCGTGGACTGCCGCAGAAGCTCGACAAGCCCGATGATGGACAAAAGCGCCGTTTCCTTCAGGACGGACTGCCAGATATTACCCAGCGCAGGCAGCGCAAACCGCAGGGTCTGCGGTGCTATGACACGCCACAGCAGGACAAAGCTGGACATGCCGCAGGCCTTGCCCGCTTCGATCTGCCCGCGCTCCAGCCGCAGATAAGCGCTGCGATAGGCTTCGGTCTGATAGGCCTCCGAAACCAGCCCGATGGCCACGACACCGATGATGAAAGAGGGCAAGGAGAAGAACCCCGGAAACCCCGCCAGATGCATCAGGTGCGTCAGGGCAAGCGAGCCCCCGAAATAGAACAGATAGACGACGAGGATCTCCGGAATCCCGCGAAAAACCGTCGTGTAAAAAGTGCCAACCCCCCGCAGGCTCCGCGACGACGCCAGCTTGAGCGCTGCCCCTGCCGCTCCAAGCAGACTGCCCAGCGCAAAGCTGCACACCGCCGCCACGAGCGTCAGCCCGGCCGCCAGCAGCAGGAGCCTCCCCCAGCCTTCCGGGCCAAACCCGATGAGCGTGAAGGCCGGTGTGCTCACGCGGCGTCTCCCGCATCAAAGCGCCTGCCGCTGAACGGCGCAAGCAACGGATCAACCGTCCCGCTGACCAGAGAGCGTCCCACAACATCGCCCACCGCCGGCGAAAGCTGGAACCCATGCCCGCAGAACCCGAAGACATGCCACAGATCCGGCGTGCCTTCGCCCGGCCCGATCACGGGAATCCCGTCCGGCGTCGCGCCTTCAAGCCCGGTCCATGTCCGCAGGACCGGCACATGCGCCAGGCCCGGGAAGGCTTCGAGTGTGGCGGCCGCGCCCTCGGGCATCCGGTCCATGACGGTAAAGGACGTGTCGTGATCCGCACAGGGTTTCCCAAGAATGCCCCCGCCGATCACCAGCGACCCCACGGCGCTCTGCTTGAAAGACAGCGGACGGTCGATCCCGATAACAACGGGTTCCAGGAATGGCTGCGCCCGTGCCGTGACCATCATGGAGGGGGCGACCACCTTCAGCGGCAGCGTCTGCCCCGCCATGGCCGCCACCTGCGCGCCCCAGGCCCCGGCACAGTTGACCAGCACGCCCGCCTCATACCGCCCCGACGATGCCGTAACGGACCAGCCGCCGCCCGGCAGGCGGTCGAGGCCCAGAACACGGCAGTTCTCGACGATCTTTGCGCCCGCCGCCATGGCGGCCTGCCTGAAAGCCCGGGTCGACGCAGCCGGATTGGCATGTCCGTCCCCGCGCGAAACAAGCCCGCCCAGAGCCTGATCCGTCAGACCGGGCAGCATCTTCCGGACTTCCGTGGCCGAGAGAAGCTCTTCCGCCCCCAGCCCCCGCCGTTCCATCTCCTGCACGCGGCCCAGCGTCCAGGACATTTCCGCCTCATCGAGCGCCACCGCGATCTGCCCGACGCCGAGCCGAACCTCACAGCTTTCCGCAGCCCCCGCACCAACAAGCCGGTCGAGATGCCGCCAGTGTTCCATCGCCAGTTCGGACAGCGGATATTCCCGCCAGTCCCGCATCAGCGTGCGCAGGCCCCCGGCATTGACGCTGGAGGCATGACGCCCGGCGACATTCTTGTCGAGCAGCGTGACACGCCAGCCCGCACGCGCCAGGAACAGGGCGATCGAACAGCCCTGAAGTCCGGCACCGATGATCAGGGCGGTTTCATTCTGCCGGGGCATCGACCGTATCCTCTGATGCATTTTCGGGCTTGTCTTCGAGTGTCAGCCGGATGGTGGCTCGGGGGTCAAGACCCGACAGCGTCGCTACCGCTCCAAGCGGGATCGGCCGGATCGGCGGCCGTCCCCGGAATGTTGGCGGACAACCCGTAGCACGCGTCTCATCCTGAAGCAGCCGGGCCGCCGTCACCATGCAGCTCCGGCCCTGACACGGCCCCATGCCACAGCGTGATTCGCCGCGCAGCGCATCCATGTTCCGAAAGCCCGAGCGAATCTTCTCCCGCAGATTCCCGGCCGTCAGTTCCTCGCAGCGGCAGACGATCGTGTCATCATCCGGCAGTTCCTGCGCCAGACCAGGCGGGAAAGCTGCATCCAGAAACGGACGCACGGACAGCGCCTTATCGACCGCCCGCAGAGCCCCTGCTGACGGCCCCGCACCGTGATCCAGCGCCACCAAAATGGCCTGTGCGGCCACTTTGCCATGCGCCATGGCCGCATCCGCGCCTCCGATCTTCCGGGCATCGCCCGTAACGCGCAGCACGCACGGCCCTGCGGACAGTTCCGGCGGAAGGGTAGAGGCGCCCAGCCCGTCCGGCGTCGTCGCCGGACGCCAGCTCGCATTGGGCCCGTCCCATTGCAGACGCAGCCCGGCAGCATTGGGAATGTCGATCGCAGGCACGATCCCGTCATGCACGATCAGCAAATCGCAGGGCAGCGTCTGCCGTTTTCCACCGACCGTAAAGCTCACACTCTCGACGCTCTGCGCCCCATGCGCGGCCAGGTTCTCAAGCCCTGTCACGGATTTCACACCCGCCAGCTTCAGACGCCCCAGCCAGCCCAGCCCCTTCACAAGCGGCACAAGCCCGCCCGGCCGCAGATGCCGTGCAGCCCGCACACTATCGGAAAGCCGGTCGGTCCGGCCCACCAGCGCCGGTTTGACGCCAAGCTGGTGCAACTGGTTGGCCAGCAGCAGCAGCAGCAGCAGCAGCAGCAGCAGCGGGCCCGTCCCCGCCAGAACGATCCTGCCCGAAGGCTTCAGATGCCCGGCCTTGAGCAACGTCTGCACCGCACCCGCCGTCATGACGCCAGGCAGCGTCCAGCCCAGGAACGGCACGGGCCGCTCCATCGCCCCATGCGCGAGCAGAACCTGCCGCCCCCGCACATATCCGGCGTTCATGCCCTGCAACCAGCCCACGGTTCCATCGGGCCGCACTTCCCACACGGTGGTCTGCGGCCGGTAATCAATTCCGGAAAATGCCCGGAAACGCCGGATCAGATCCGCACCCGCCCGATAGGCAGGCCCCAGCGCGGCCAGAAGGCTCTGGCCTGCCGGGCTCGTGTCGCACAGATTGGCTTCAAGGCTCCGGAAAATCTGGCCGCCGGGCGCAGGCTGCATGTCCAGTACGATGACGGAGCGGCCTGCCTCCGCCAGCGTCACCGCAGCCGCCATTCCGGACGGCCCGCAACCGACGATGATGACATCCGCATCAGGGAGAGGCGCGTTGATGCTCATGGGACGGACGGCTCCAGCGCCGGTGGCGCCCCGGCCTGCCGGCGTACCTTCATGCCGTCGCGAACCAGCGTCAGGCAGGCCTGCCGGTTCCCGATCCCGTCGATTTCGACGAGACATTCAAAGCAGTGCCCGATCATGCAGTAAGGCAGGCGTGGCGCGCCGGAGACCGGTGTCAGGCGGTTATACGGCACCCCGGCCCGCAGCAGACAGGCCGCAACGGTCTCACCCTCACGGGCTCGGACCGGCTGCCCGTCAACAGACAGGGTGACCGCATCGGTGAGGGGGGCGAGGGCTGAAAACATCTTCGGTCCCGGTTGAAGGCCAGAGGAATGGCCAAGGGAATGGGCAAAGGAGGGGCGCGTTACGGACTCATTCATGGATCGAGATATCCGTGCCGAACCATTTTTCTGACAGCTTCTGATTGGTGCCGTCGCGGTTGACGGATGTCAGGGCCGCGTCAAAGGCATTGCGCAGCGCATCATCATCCGGGCGGAACGCAATATTAGTCGTGTTCGACCCCAGCACCCCGCCCGAGAATGTCGGTCCGGTCATGACGAGCGCCCCTTTGGGGGCCGCCTCCATCATGGTCCCGAAGGTGGTAACATTAGCGATGGCAATATCGATGCGCCCGGCAATCAGCTCCAGCCCAAGCTGGTCGAGGGAAGGGTATTCCATGATCTTCAGGCCCTGCAGATAGGCATCGGCAAACCCCGCCGCCGTCGAGCCCGTCTGCACTCCGATGACCTTCCCGGACAGGGCGGTCTTCAGCTCGGCAAGGGCTGCCTGCGCCTCCTGCGGCCCGCGCGTTAGATCAAAGGGCACACCCGTATGAGCCAGACGGGTCAGGGGCCCTGTGCCCGAGGTCAGAAAACCGTTCGGCGCCCGGGTATAGGGATGCGAAAACGAGACAACTTTGCGCCGCTCGTCCGTAACGCCCATGGACGCAATGATAGCGTCGTACTGCCCCACGCGAAGCCCGGGAATGAGCCCGTTCCAGTCCTGCGTGACAACCTTGCAGGTCGCATGCATCCGCTCGCAGAGCACTTTTACGAGGTCCATTTCATACCCGGCATAGGAGCCATCCGGCTTTGCAAAGGCCCAAGGCGGATAGGTGCCTTCCGTGCCGATCGTGATGTGGCGGGGAAGATCCTCTGCGGCGGCAAGGGACGGAAAGGCCAGAAGCAGGAACGGAAGGAGCAGACATGTCGCACGAACAGACATCCATGGAGTTCCCGCTGAGACGTTTGCAAAAAAGGCTCACTCACCGCTTTATGGCGTTGAATGCGATATCGGAATATATTTCTTCTTGGCAGAAAGCATAAGCTGAGCTTACGCTTGAGGAATGCAGCCTCATCGTATTCCGTCCCTGAACTGGCTTCGCGTCTTTGATGCCGCGGCACGGCACCAGAGTTTTGCGTCCGCCGGGCGTGAACTGAACATGTCGGCTGCCGCTGTCAGCCAGCAGATCCTTGCGCTGGAGACCTATCTCAAGAAGCCCCTGTTCCTGCGCAGTGCCAACAAGGTCAGGCTGACGCAGGAAGGCAACGAGTTTCTTCCTACCGTTCAGGTTTCCCTCCGGGCCATCGAGGCGAAATCCGCTGCCCTGTTTCCCAGACGGGATGTGGAGCGCGTCTCCCTTGTTGCCAGCCAGTTGATGGCCATGAGCTGGCTGCCGCGGCGCCTGTGCGAGTTTGAAAAGAACCATCCTTCCGTGCGGGTGGACGTCATTATCGAAGACTCCCAGAGGCACCGGGAGCCGGATCTTGCCATCCGTTTCGATTATGCCATGTCGACGCGGGAGCATCCGGGATGGCTGATGGGGATCAGCCATGTTGTTGTGGGTCAGCCGCAGGATGTGGAGCGGATCACTTCGGCAAATGATGTCGTCGGTTTCAAGCTGCTTGACGTCAGGTCCCATGCAGTCGGATGGAACACGTTGCTGGCCCGCTATCCCGGTCTTTCCGACGAGCCTTCCCTGATGGTGGAATCGGTGGATATGACCCCGCTGGCGCTCATGATGGTCAAGGAAAGTTCGGCTCTGGCTCTTGTGCCCTGGCCTGCGTCCCAGAACTTGGTTGAAGCGCTGGGGCTGAGTGTCTGCACTGTTCTCCCTGCCATTTCAGGGTTGGGGAATTACTATATCGAGCAGTTTTCCGGTCATGGTGTCCGGCCGGTTATCAGAACGCTGTTTGAAGCGCTGCGTCAGTCCAGCCGGGATTCCTAATAAACGGGTACAGGACGATCCCGTATGATAGCGGCTGCTTGTACTGATGATCCGTGTCATTCAACAAGGCGGAATGACTGACTTTTCTGCCGGATCCCGCGCGTATTTCAGACGTCTTTTGTCGTCTCCTGTATGGGGGGCTTCTGCTCTTCTGATTGCGTCGCTCACAGGGCTTGTTCTGGCGAATTCACCATGGGCGTCAGCTTATGCTGGCCTGATGACATTTCCTTTGCGGCTTTCCTGGCTGGGAGCGGATGGTCCGGGGACAGTTGGTGCATGGGTGTCGGACGGGCTGATGAGCCTGTTCTTTCTGGTGGTTATTCTTGAAATTAGAAAAGAGATTGTCTCCGGGCATCTTTCGTCATTCCGCCGTATCGCCCTTCCGCTCATCGGGGCGGTGGGAGGGATGATCGTGCCTGCCCTGACATATCTGCTGGTAACATACGGGCATCCGGAGACGGTCCGGGGCTGGGCTGTTCCGGTCGCAACGGATGCCGCGTTTACGCTGCCGATCATTCTGGCCCTTGGCAGGCATGTGTCTCCGGGGGCCCGGGTCTGGCTGATGGCACTGGCCATTTTCGATGATGTTCTGGGGATCGTGGTGATTGCCCTGTTCTACGGGCATGCTCTGTATTGGCCGGCGATGGGTGCGGTCATGATCCTTACGGGCGCGCTGATCGGGGCGAACAGGGCCGGGATCATGAGCCTGTGGAGTTATGGGATCGGGGGCGGTCTGTTGTGGAGTGCGCTGCTGTATTCTGGTCTGCATCCGACACTTGCAGGTGTTGTGACCGGGTTGTGTCTGCCTGCGGGTGTGTCCGGACGGGCTGTGGGAGACGCATCTCCGCTTGAGCGGGTGGCGGCTGGGCTGGGGTCTTTCGTGACCTGGGGTGTTCTGCCGTTGTTTGGTTTCATGAATGTGGGAGTGTCGCTGACGGGTTTCCGTCCGGAAATGATGCTGAAGGCTGTTCCGCTGGGGATCATGGCAGGGCTTGTGATCGGCAAGCCGCTGGGCGTTTTTGGTGCGACATTTATCGCGACGAAGCTGAAAATTGCCGATCTTCCGGTCGCAACATCCATGAGGATGATTTTTGGTCTGTCGCTGCTTTGCGGGATCGGATTTACGATCAGTCTGTTTATTGCCGGGTTGGCTTTTTCCACGCCGGACCTCGCATCTTCCGCCAGGCTGGGCATTTTTGCCGGTTCTGTCTTTTCTGCGCTGATTGGCTGGTTGTGGCTGCGGTTTTCCATGAACTATGCGTCATCCGGGTCTGCGACAGGGTAAGTTGAGGCAACACTTGTCGGCTTCGACGGTTGATCATGGCAGAGGTGCTGCTCCCTGAAAGCGCCAGAACTCTTTTGGAGTACTGTTTCATGCCTGATCATATTCTTCCGCAATCGCAGGATCACCAGCCCGGTCTTGAAGGACTGATGAAGCCCAAGGCCATTCATATCCGGCCTGATTATCGTGGGAGCAGTAAGCTTGAGGGAAAGAAGGCCCTGATCAGTGGTGGCGATAGTGGGATCGGACGTGCTGCGGCCATCCATTTCGCCCGTGAAGGTGCGGATGTGGCGATCCTCTATCTGGAGGAACATGAGGATGCACAGGAGACTGTTCGGCTCATCGAGAAAGAAGGGCGCAAGGGGCTGGCCATTGCCGGTGATGTCTCTTCCAGTCAGGTCTGCAATGATGCGGTGGCCCGCACGGTCGAGGAGCTGGGCGGTCTCGATATTCTCGTCAACAATGCCGGCGTGCAGATTGTCGAGGAAGACATTGAAGCCATCTCCGATGAGGAATGGCAGCGCCATATGGACACCAATATCAACGGCTATTTCTATCTCGTCCGGGCGGCGCTTGCTCATCTGAAGAAGGGGAGCGCCATCGTCAACACGTCCTCCATCAATGCATTTGCGGGGAACAAGGCGCTTCTGGCCTATTCCACGACCAAGGCGGCAGAAATGGGGATGACGCGGTCTCTTGCGCTTCAACTGGTGTCTAAGGGGATCCGGGTGAATGCCGTGGCGCCGGGGCCGGTCTGGACGCCGCTTCAGCCGGCAAGCTGGGGTGTCGTTGATCCGCAGTCTGTGGCTGATCTGGGCAAGGATACGCCGATGGGGCGTTGTGGGGATCCGGCTGAGCTTGGTCCGGCCTATGTCTATCTGGCGAGCGAGGATGCGTCCTTCGTGACGGGACAGACGCTGCATGTGAATGGCGGCATGATCATCAACGGCTGAAAATGCCTTTCTGCGCCTCTTCCGGTCAGTTTATCGGAAGAGGCGCAGGGATCATCAGCTTCCGGGTGTGATGGGCAGGCTGCGGTGGCGCTGGCCTGTGGCATGGAAGATGGCATTGGCGATGGCAGCGGCTGTTCCGCACATGCCGATTTCACCCACGCCCTTGACCCCGAGCGGGCTGACTTCCCGGTCTTTTTCCTCGACGAAAAGGACGTCCATGTCCGGAATGTCGGCATGGGCCGGGATGTGATACTCGGCGAAATTGTGGTTCATGAAGCGGCCGACGCGTTCGTCCATCAGGGACTCTTCGTGAAGTGCCATGCCTGTTGCCATAACCATGGCACCGCGGACCTGACTGGCTGCAGTTTTGGGGTTCATGATGCGTCCGGCGGCGACAGCATTGACCAGTCGCGTCACGCGGACGATGCCAAGTTCCTCATCTACGCGGACTTCGCAGAAAACGGCGCTGTGAGTGAAGCGGGCTTTTCTCATCTGGCTGATGGTGCCGCGCAGGCCCGGCTTTGCTGTTTCCTCGACTTCAAGCCTGTCCTGACCTGTCAGGGACAGGGCTTCGGAGAGAGACAGTCTGAGGTTTTCATCTGCGCCTTTATCCTGAAGAAATCCGTCCTTTAGCACTGTGGTATTATTCGACAGTCCTTCCGTCAGCCAAGCGGAAATATTTCCGCTTTTGCCTACAGCCTTAAACAGCTTCTCGCGCAGGCTTTGGCAGGCGAGCCAGACAGCGGCGCCTGCGGAGGCGGCTGTCCATGAGCCGCCCTCTGTCGGGCATTCGGGGAGGGTTGAGTCGCCCAGTTCAATGTCGATCATCTCGATAGGGATGCCGAAGGCTTCCGAGGCAGTCTGGGCCAGGATCGTGTAGGTTCCGGTTCCGATATCGGAGGCAGCAGTTGCGATATGCAGGCGTCCGTCTGCTGTCAGTGTGGCGCGGGCCGAGGTGGGGGAGAACATCGCGTCCCAGATGCCTGTCGCCATGCCCCAGCCGATCAGCTCCTTTCCGTCACGCATGCTTTTCGGGGGCATCGGGCGGTTGTACCAGCCGAAGCGTTCCGCGCCCTCATGCATGGCTTCTTTCAACGCCTTGCTGGTCAGGGGCATGTCATGCATGGCGTCGATATCGGAATAGTTGTGCAGGCGAAAGGCCAGCGGGTCCATGTTGCAGGCATAGGCCATTTCATCGACGGCCATTTCAAAGAGATTGACGCCCGTGGCGGCTCCGGGGGCGCGCATGTCGCTGGAAGTATAGGTGTCACGCGGGGCGACTTTGTAATCGGCCGTGGCGTTGGGGCATTTGTAGTTGATCAGACCCCAGATCACGAGATTTTCCATGTTGTGCTCAAAGCGCGATGTGTCCGTCACGCCATCGACGATCATGGACTGCAACGTGCCGTCTGGCTGGGCGCCGAGCGCGATATCCATGACGGCTTCCGGACGGAAGACATGGGTGAACATCTGCGGGCGGGTCAGGGTGATCCGGACCGAGCGCTTCAGCATTTTTGCGCCCAGCGCTGCGAGGAAGACGTTGTGCTGGGCGCGCAGGCCGGAGCCGAATGCCCCGCCGACATAGGGATTGCGCACGCGGACCTGATCTTTTGAAAGGGACAGGGCGCTGGTCAAATAGGCCTGGACGGCCTGCGGACCCTGTGTCTTGTCCCAGACCGTGAAGCTGCCGTCATCCTCGGCAATGACGGTAGTTGCGTGCATCTCCATGGGATTGTGATGCTCGGGGGCTAGGTGATAGCGCCCTTCGACCTTGATCGGGCTGAGGGCATAGGCCTCGGCGGCGTTTCCGCGTGATTTGGGCGGCACGTAATTGCTGCGGGTTTTGCCTGGCATGTATTTCTGGTGCAGGGACGCTTCAAAATCCGCGTTATGTGGCCAGCGTTCGTAATCCACTTCGAGGAGCATGGCGGCTTCACGGGCGGCTTCAAATGTCTCTGCGAGGACGACGGCGACGGGCTGGCCGTTGAAGCTGATTTCCGCGTCATGGAGTGGTCTGTAGGGAGAGCCGGGGACGCCCAGACCATCCATATAGGATTTCTCAAAAAGCGCGCTGTGGGGGCGGTTGAGATGCGTCATGATCTCCACCACGCCCGGCACCGCGCGGGCGGCCTCGTCCCGGATTGCCTCGATCCGGCCGCGGGCGATGGGGCTGTTGACGATGAAGCCGTACAGCATGCCGGCAGGATGCGGTTCGGCGGCGTAGCGGGCCTGTCCCGTCACCTTGGCGAGGCCGTCGATCCGGGAGACGGGCTGTCCGATTTTTGCTGAATGGAGGGTCATACCCGGGTTCTTTCAGAAAATGGTCTTTTGCGTCTGGGACTGGGGCGTGCCCGCGGCGGCCTGCGACAGGGCGCGGATGATCACGCGGGGGGCCAGCTTCAGCTTTGCGGCGTTATCGCGATCGGTGACGGCACCTTGCAGCAAGCATTCGGCAACGTCGCGGAACAGGGAAGGGGACGGTGTTCTCCCCTCAAGGAGGGCTTCGGCCTCCGGGACGCACCAGGGTTTCGTGCCGACGCCGCCCATGGCGATGGAGGCCTTGCGGATCGTGTTGTTTTCGATCTGAAGGCCCGCTGCGACGGAGACGATGGCGAAGGCGAAAGACAGGCGGTCGCGGATCTTGAGGTAGGTGTGATGGGATCCGAAGCTGAGCGGCGGAAGGTCGATAGACGTGACGATTTCACCGGCACGCAGGATGTTGTCCTGCCAAGGGGTGTCTTCCGGCAGTCGATGATAGTCGCGCAGGGGAACACTGCGCTCGCCTTCGGGACCTGTGAGGTTGACCGTCGCATTCAAGGCTGCGAGGGCCACGCACATGTCGGACGGGAACGTGGCGATACAGGCATCGCTGGTGCCGAGGATGGCCATGATCCGGTTGCGGCCGCCTTTTGCAGAACATCCCGTACCGGGAGAGCGCTTGTTGCAGGCCATGTCCGGGTCATAGAAATAGTGGCAGCGCGTGCGCTGGTTCAGGTTTCCACCATTCGTGGCCCTGTTGCGGATCTGCGGACTGGCACCGGCGAGAATGGCGGAGGCCAGAAGGGGATAGCGCTCGCTGACGAGCGGATGGGCGGCCGTGTCGGCATTGGTGGCGAGGGCGCCGAGGCGCAGGCCGCCATCAGGACGTTCCTCGATCTGGCTCATGGACAGGGCACTGAGATCGACGACATGTTCGGGCCGTTCGACGTCCGATTTCATCAGATCGATGAGATTGGTGCCGCCAGCGAGATAGCGCGTGTGGTCCGGTGTGTGGCAGGCGATATCGAGCGTGTCGGGGCGGGAATAGGAGAACTGTCTCATGCGGCTTCTCCCGTCCGGTCCTGCTGTTGCTGGGCAATGACCTGTTCGATGGCATCGAGGATGCCGTTATAGGCGCCACACCGGCAGAGATTGCCGCTCATGAATTCGCGGATTTCCTCGCGGGTGTGGACATGCCCTTCTTCCATAAGTGCCACCGCGGACATGATCTGGCCCGGTGTGCAGTATCCGCATTGAAAGGCGTCCTGATCGAGAAAGGCCTGTTGCATGGGGTGCATCTGCCCGTCCCGGCTCAGACCTTCGATCGTGGTGACCTCGGCATCAGGGATCGAGACGGCGAGGATCAGGCAGCTTTTCACACGCCTGCCATTGACGAGAACGGTGCAGGCGCCGCACTGCCCGTGATCGCATCCCTTCTTGGTTCCGGTGAGGTCCAGACGTTCCCGGAGCAGGTCCAGCAGAGTGACGCTGGGCGGGATATCGATGGTGCAGGGCTCTCCATTGATCCGGAGGCGGCAGGGGCTGGTGACGGACACGTCAGTCATTGGAAATTCGCTCCGTTCAGCGTCATTTTTGCAGGTATGTCGAAGTGTAAGAGCAACGCTGGCGGCAAGTTTCATGCTGCTCCCGATAATTCGGGGATACGGAAGTGTTGTCAGGCTGAAGAACCGGGCGGCGACTGCGGGCGGGGGCTGAAAAAGCATTTTTCTTTCAGCGGCTTCGTAACGTGAGTGGGATCTGGCCGTTTAATATCGAAGCGGCCGGGTTTCAGTACCTTTGCGGCGTGTCAGAAAATCTTGATGGGAACCAGTGTGACGGAAAACAGAGCGCAGACCCGGCATCGGAAGGATGACCTTTCCCTCGACGGACTGAGCTTTCTTCTTGCGGATGTTCAGGACAATCTCGGGAACTTCCTGACCGCTTTCCTGACGATACAGAACTGGCCTTCCAGCCGGATTGGGGCCGCCATCGCTGCGGGCGGGCTTGGGGCCGTGCTGGCGCGTTTCATAGGGGGATGGGCGCTGGATATCATTGCCCGTCGCCGCCTGATGCTGGCTCTGTGCTGTGTCGTGACGTTTGTGTCCGTTGCGATGATGGCCTGGGTGCCGCTGTTTTATCCCATTGTTGTGGCGCATTTTATTGCAGGCGGGGCGGGGGCTCTCTTTACGCCCATTCTGGCGGCCATCAGCCATCATACGGCAGGGGCCAAGGGTTATATCGAACGGATGGGGCGCAATGAGTCCTTCAACCATCTGGGCAATGCGTCTTCCGGCTTTCTGATGAGTCTTCTGGGGCGCATGATGGGGCCGGTGGCGCCATTATGGGGTGTGGGAGGGCTTGCGGCGGTCAGTCTTCTGCTGGTTGGTGGGTTTTCATCGCGGGCTGATGAACCTTCGGGCCAGTCGCGGGAGGCAGCGTCTGTGCGTGAGACGCTGCATGCCGTTGTCAGCCTGCTGTCCGAGCCGCGACTGGCCGTTTTTCTGGTGACGTATCTGCTGTTCAATGTGGCCAATGGTGCGGTTGTTCCGCTCATGATCGAGCGTTATGCCTTTTACCATCTTGGCAATCCGGCGGATGTGACGGCCATCTGCATTGTCGTGGCCCAGATAACGATGGCGCCGGTCGCATTCCTCGTGGGCAGGAAGGCACCGCAATGGCCGCGAAAACCGCTTTTTGTTCTTGCGCTCGCTTTGCAGCCTGTTCGGGATGGACTGGTTATTCTGAGTGCGGGCTGGCCGACGCTGGCGCTTGTGCAGATCCTAGACGGGTTGTCCTCGGGCATCATTCTGGTGCTGTTTTACGCCATTCTCTCCGATATCGCTTCGGGAAGCGGGCGGCGCAATCTGCTGATCGGCCTGGGTCTGGCGCTGGGGACCATCGGGGCGCTTCTGTCCAATCTTGCAGGCGGTGCATTGGCATCGGCTTATGGCTTCAGCACGACCTTCACGATCCTTGGCCTGACGGGGGCGGCCGTGGCCTGTCTGTTTGCCTGGGGGATGCCGGAAACCCATCCTCATGGTTCCGATCCGGCCTGATGTGCGGCATTCCGCGCCGCCTGCCCTCGAAAGAGTGACCGGGGAGCGGAGTTGGACTGTGCATCCCTGACCGCTTGTCAGACGTTGCGTGTGCTGGCTGGCGCGGAAGGATGCTCGGGCATGTTGAATTCAGGTCGGGACATCTCCTGCGAAGGCCTTGCCGTGTTTCAGGACAGGCTCCGACGCCTGTTTATGGAGTGGAAGGCCAGACCATTCCGATCTTCGGAAGATGTCTTTCCTGAGGAACTGCTCGCTTCTCTAAGGAAAATTGGTGCACTGGATGCGTTGCTTCCTTTCGAAGACGGGGGGCTTGGTGTGGCCAGTTCGCCGGAAGGACGTGGCGCGCTCCTGACCCTGCTGCGACGGACCGGGTATCTCAGCCTTTCCCTTGGCCGGTGCCTTGAAGGGCATGTGAATGTCATTCGCCTTGTTGCGCTTTATGGCAGTTCAGATCAGCGCAAGAAATTGGCCCGGACGCTTAAAGGTGGAGTTCTGGCGGGGATATGGGTGACGGATGGTAATCCCCCCGTGACGATTCAAAAGGAAAGCGATGGCTACAGGCTTTCCGGGCTCAAGGGATTTTCCAGTGGTGTCAGTCAGGTTGGACTGGCGCTGATCACGGCGACGACCGTGGATGATGCGTCGGTCATGGTTCTTGCTCCGACGACCGATCCCAGTCGCAGGCGACCCGGTCCGGGAAAGCTGACAGGGATGCAGGCGAGCGGGACCGGCGCTTATGATTTCACTGATCTGCATGTTTCAGCTGGGGATATTCTCGGATCGGCAGGTGATTATTTACGACAGCCCGAGTTTTCTGCCGGAGCCTGGCGTGGATCGGCGGTTGCTCTGGGGGCCATGGACCGGTTGGTTGACCTGCTGCGGCAGGAGCTTGTGGCGCGGGGGCGGGCGGATAATCCGCATCAGCTGTGTCGCATCGGAGAGGCGCTCATCCTGCAAAAAACGGCGTCACTCTGGGCCGGGCAGGCCGCTCAGGCAGCATATGGGGGGGCGGAGGTGAGTCCGGAAGAGATTACAGCGACCGTCAATCTTGCGCGGCTGGCGGTTGAACGGGCTGCTCTGGAGCTGATGACGCTTGTGCAGAGGGGGCTGGGTCTTTCGGCCTTTGTGAAGGGAAGGGCCGTCGAACAGGTGATGCGGGATCTGGCGACCTATCTGAGGCAGCCGGCGCCGGATGAAGCACTGACGGACGCTGCAAGCTGGTTCGTTAACCATGACTGGCCGGAGGATGTCGCATGAAAATCGAAGAGATGCTGCGCCATTTTTCCAGTTTTCCATTCGCGTCTCTGGATGAGATCGCACCCGGCACATCGCTTGTGCTCTCACCACATCCGGATGATGAGAGTCTGGGATGTGGGGGCTTTATTGCCAGCGCTGTCAGCGAAGGACGGCCGCCAGTGGTTGTGATTGTTTCTGATGGCTCGGCGTCTCATCCCGGGTCCGTGTCCTGGCCGCCGCAGCGTCTGGCTCAGTGCCGGCAGGAAGAGAGCCGGGATGCCGCCGCTGTGCTGGGTCTGCCTTCTGACCGGTTGCTGTTTCTGGGATTTCGGGACACGGCGGTGCCGAGTGAAGGCAGGGGGCTGGATGATGCCTTGCAGCAGTTGGCCGGGATTGTCCGACGTTACGACTGCAGCACGGTTCTGGTGCCCTGGCGGTATGATCCGCACTGCGATCACGAAGCGGTCTGGGTCATGGGGCAGGAGCTGAAAGCTCTTCTGCCGCATCTGAGGATACTGGCTTATCCGGTCTGGGGCCTGACACTTCCGCCTGACATGGAAATTGACGAGCCTGTTCCGATGGGATGGCGTCTTGATGTGCGGGATTTTCTGGACAGGAAACGAAAAGCCGTTGAGGCGCATCGGAGCCAGAGAGGTCTGGTTGTGGAGGACGATCCGGAAGGTTTTGTCCTGCCGGAGCATCTTCTGGGAAAAATCATCAAGCCT
The DNA here is from genome assembly GCF_046058915.1 of Gluconobacter roseus. Classification (GTDB taxonomy): domain Bacteria; phylum Pseudomonadota; class Alphaproteobacteria; order Acetobacterales; family Acetobacteraceae; genus Gluconobacter; species Gluconobacter roseus_A. The sequence continues at coordinate 1,585,034 of NZ_CP175538.1, read as the reverse complement.
TATGAAATCTTCATCGCGTCATGAGCCGCGAAACGTGGAAACCGGAGGTTTTCGAGCGCCTGTTTCAGAGCAGTTCTGATCCGTGGGGGTTCGAGAGCAGTCCCTATGAGCAGCAGAAACTGGCGAGGGTGCTGGAGTGTCTCCCCAGCCGCCCTGTTTCATTTGCTGTTGAACTTGGATGTGCGATCGGTGTCGGTACGCTGGCGTTGGCACAGCGTTGCGGGCGGGTTCTGGCTGTTGATGCGTCGGAAAATGCCCTGTCCATTGCGCGGCAGCGATGCAGGGCACAGGATCATGTCACGTTCCTTAGGGCGTTTCTGCCAGCGGATTATCCTGTTGCAGAGGCTTCTGACTGTGATCTCGTCCTTATTTCGGAAATTCTGTATTTTCTGACGGCAGAAGATATTCAGCGCCTTGCCGTCATGGTCGTGGAAAGCCTTGTCCCTGCAGGGCGTATCCTTCTCGTAAACTGGACGGGAGAGACGGATACGCCCTGTACTGGCGACGAGGCGGCTGAGCATTTCATGCAAACCTGCCGTGAGGCAGGCTGGCAGGCTGATCTGTCAGAGCGTGGAGAGGGATATCGGATTGACCGGCTGTGCCGGTCTGCAACCCTTCTGGAAAGCGGCATTTCAGCTGACGGAGGACATTGAGGACACGCTGGGCACGTTCATGATGTCTGGGAAGGTCCTGACGACGGATATGGACAAGCGGTATGTCAGGATAGGGCTGCATGGGAAATGCATACTGGTTTGCATTCCAGTAAGCATGTTCCCTGCGGATCCGCAGCAGGCGTCTTGAGACCGGCTCAAAGGCATCATCAATATATTCGTCCTGCGTGATCAGGCGCCGGGCCAGTGTTTCCGCCATACCACCTTGAGCCCGCCCCTGAAGGCGGGCAGAGACATACACACTGACTTCCAGATCATGCCGAACCGGTATCCCGTGGCGTCGCAGGGCCTGATAAAATGCTCTATCCTCCCCGGAGGGAACGTGCGGGATGCCGCCGGTCCTGCGCCAGGCCTCGTGTGTGACGGCAATGCTCGCGCCGGAATGTTCCTGATGCCGGGGCCAGGGGTCATGCGCTTCCGGACGAAGTATCAGTCCGATCTGCTCGAGAAGCGCGCCATAGGCTCTTTCCGCCTGTTCGTCTTCATGCAGATGAAGCGGAATCTTGCTGTATTCCTCCGGCATCAACAGAACCCGGCCGAAAACGGCTTCGACGGGATAGTGTGTGAAAGCCGTAAGAGTGTTTTCGATCCAGTCGGAGGCAACTTCGCTATCGGCATCCGTCGTGAAAAGAATGGCATCGGGCGACGCCTCTCTGGCGGCATGGGCCATGGCGTCACGTCGTGCCAGACCGGCACTGGCCAATGCCGGGTCATAGGAGACCGCGACGATTTCCAGTTCAAACGGAAGTCTGTCGATCAGGGAACGTGCCTGGGTACAGGTATCGTCTGTGGTATTGTTGACCCATAGAACAACCTTGTCCGGGAGGGCTTTCTGGGCCGCCAGTGCAAGGAGGCATGGAGCAATATGCTCTTCCTCATTGCATACAGGGATTGCGACAATTCGCTGCTTTTTCCACACCGTGGAATGTCCGCGGATGGATGCGAGACCCGATCTGACAGCTGAAAGAGCCCGGTCAGCAAAATGGGAGACGCTTCCGTGTTTAGGGCCGAACTTCGCTGTAACGGGGGTGTCTGCTCGTCCGTTCATCATTGCCAGATACCTGCCTTCAATGACCCATCGGGACCTGTGCCCGGTTGGCCGGCTTTTCCGGAGAATGTGTGTTCTCGGGGGTGTCTTCCTCGGGCGGTTCGTCAATGACCGGGCTTTTGTCGGGATAAGGATCAAAATGTTCCCGTTCATCAGGAGAGCCAGGAGCTTTTGTCGGATTTTTGGGGTGGTCGTTTTGTGAGAAAGGCATTGTCGCCTCCATGAATGAGACGACTCAATGGCTGGAGACGGCAAGAGTTCAGATCACTTAAAAAAGACAGAACTCTCCAGTCATGATGGTTGGGGTTTGCCGAGTTTTCCGTTCAGGAACTGGGCTTCTCCGTTGCCGAAGGACCAGTCGGCATCGGTGTTTTCGACGTAATTCACCATGACGTCACTGGGCGCGATACCGCATTTTTGCTCCAGCGCTTCGGTCAGTATGCGGAAAAAGGCCGTCTTTTCGTCAACGGTGCGCGGACGCGTTGTGATCGAGATGATCATCACATCATCGGTGCGGGGAATGCCCAGTCCTGTATCCTCGATCCGCACACGACTTTTCTTGTGCTCATGGACGATCTGGTAGCGGTCCCGGGGCGGCACATGAAATGCGTCGAGCACGGCTTGATGGGCCGTATCAAGAATAGTGGCCAGTTCAGTCTCGGAACGGCCTTCCAGTATGTCAAAGCGGATGAGAGGCATGGGGTGTCTCCTGTTTTCAAGCAATAGAAACCGGAATTCAGAATGACGGTGCATCTGCCCTTTCAGGAAGTAAATTCATTCTGACTTTCTTGGGGCCGTTTATTTGGGTGATGCGGGGAACTTTTGACAGAAAAGCGTATCTAAAATCTACTGGAACGTGCGGTGATTTACACGGGCTGATCTGATTTCGCTCTTTTTTCTCTTTCGACTAAATGGGCATACTGATCCCCCCACGTCTTGAGAGCCTGAATGACGGGTTTCAGGGTCTCTCCCAGTTCCGTCAGCCTGTATTCGACATGCGGCGGTACAACCGGGAACACGGTTCGCGATACGAGACCGTCTGCCTCCAGTTCCCGGAGCTGGTTGGTCAGCATGCGCTGCGTGACATTGGGAAGGCGATGACGGAATTCGCCAAAGCGCAGTACCTGATCCTCAAAGAGATGATAAAGGATCAGCGCTTTCCATTTCCCGCCGAACAGTTCGAGCGTGGCTTCGACTGTGCAGCCTGGGCTACAGTTCAGGATCGTGTGACGTGTTCGCGGCATGGTATCATTCCTGACACTAATGGCGGTTTATGTGCATTCTTGCGCGGCAAAGTCAACGGGACAATCTTGAACGACAGAACCAAAAGGGTGGTACTGTTTTCAATTCCGCCTGATCACCTGCTTTCTTCCCCACGACAACACATAGTGGGAAAGAAGTCCCTGGCTACAGTTCCTGTTATTTTATGAAGAGGAAAAGCCGACATGATCGTCTATCAGACTCTCAATCCGACAACGGAAAATGTCGAACGCAGTTTTGACCTGCATACACCGGCACAGATGAAAGAAATTACGGATCGTGCCGATCAGGTCTGGAAAACGGACTGGAAGCTGCGGAGCATTGCAGAGCGCAAGAAAGTCGTGTCCAGGGCCGCGGATCTGCTTCGCAAAGACCGTGAGCTTCATGCCCGGTTGATCGCCACGGAAATGGGCAAGGCACTGTCTGACGCGCTTGAGGAAATTGATGTTACGGCCGACATCCTGTCCTTCTATGCGGATGGGGCAGAAGAGTTTCTTGCGCCTACGACGCTTAAGGTGAAAACGGGACGGGCGAAGATCATCAATCAGCCGCTTGGAATCATCTACTGTATCGAACCCTGGAATTTCCCGTATTACCAGCTTGCCCGCGTTGCAGGACCAAATCTCATGGCGGGGAATGTTGTCATTGCAAAACACGCCCCGAACGTGCCGCAATGTGCCCTCGCATTTGAAAATCTGTTTCTGGATGCCGGTGCCCCTGTCGGCGCCTATACCAATATCTTTCTGGATAATGACCAGTCCGCCGAGCTTATCAAGGATGACCGGGTCCGCGGTGTTGCCCTGACGGGAAGCGAACGGGCGGGAGAGGCTGTTGCGGCCCAGGCTGGTGCAGCCCTCAAGAAAGACACGATGGAGCTGGGTGGCAGCGATGCGTTTATCGTGCTCGACGATGCCGATCTTGATCAGGCTGTAAAATGGGCGACCTGGGGGCGGTTTGCCAATAACGGGCAGGTCTGCACCGCTGCCAAGCGCATGATTGTGCATGAAAAGGTTTATGATGCCTTCTTGGAGGGCCTTAAAACCGCAATCACCCGTTTCCGGATCGGTGATCCTCTCGACAAGGGTGTGACCCATGGTCCGATGAGCAGTTTCAAGGCGATGGAACTGGCGCTTGTTCAGACGGAGGACGCGGTCAAAGGCGGCGCGACGCTTGTGGCGGGTGGAAAGCGGTTGGACCGCAAGGGGTTCTTCATGGAACCGACCATCCTGACGGATGTCTCAAAGGACAATCAGGTCTTTTATCAGGAGATCTTTGGTCCGGTGGCAGTCGTTCACAAGGTCGCATCCGAACAGGCAGCCATTGAGCTGGCCAATGACTCTCCTTACGGGCTTGGCGGAGCAGTGTTCTCGCGGGATATTGCCCGTGCAGAGAAGGTCGCCGAACAGGTCGAGACCGGCATGGTTTTTATCAATACGGCCACCGCAGCTGCACCGGAACTGCCTTTCGGAGGCATCAAGAATTCCGGTTTCGGGAGAGAGCTGTCTTTCCTCGGCATTGAGGAGTTTATCAACCGCAAACTTGTCCGGGTTGGCTAGGATATATCGTCAGTTAACAGGCGATAATAGCGGTCCTAGACTTCTCTTCTGTCTGCCGCTCTTCTTGTTGAAAATCACGAAGAGCGGCAGATCACATGGGCTATTCTTTCTGGAATTCACTGACGCTACGTTCCAGATCCTGACTAGGGCCAGATGATCGAAAAAGCTGGAGAGATAGAGTTTTCTTTTGCCTGTCCTCTCCGATATTCTCCCCTTTTTTGGAGGGTTTGGAAACATGGCTATTAAAGATCCTGTGGTGATCGAGCACCTGAATACACAGCTCACGAACGAGCTGACGGCGATCAACCAGTACTTCCTTCATGCCCGCACGCTGAGGCACTGGGGTGTCACGCATTTGGGGAAGAAGGAATATGACGAGTCCATCGAAGAGATGCGTCATGCGGACTGGCTGATCGAGCGGATTCTGTTTCTGGGTGGTCTGCCGAACGTGCAGCGTCTGAACCCGATCCTGATCGGGCAGACCGTTCAGGAAATTCTGGAATGCGATCTGAAGCTTGAAGAGAAGGCCATTCAGGATCTGCGGGACGGTATCGCTTACTGTGAAAGCGTTCGGGATTATGTCTCGCGCGATCTTCTGCTGAAAATCCTCGTCAATGAAGAAGAACATGAGGATTTCATTGACCGCCAGTTCGACCTGATCAGGCAGGTCGGGATTGAGCGTTATATTCAGAAAAATTCTGCTGCAGCGCCCGAACAGGAATAAGGCAGCAGGACTTTGAACAACCCGGCATTGTCCGGGTTGTTTTTTTATGCGGCGTTGAGCTGCGCCTGTTCAGCCTGGGTTTTCTGAAGAGCCGAGCGCAGAAGGCAGACAATGCCGGGCACACAGTTGCCGCACTTCGCCTTGCATTTTCTGGCTGAGTAGATTTCCGACGGTCGGGAAGCTCCGTTGTGAATTGCGATTTCGATGTCCCGATGGGACAGCGCATTGCATGAACAGACGATCATGGAAAATCAGGCTTTCGTTCACGGGGACCGATGAATCGAGCCTAATTCAAATGCAAATGGTTCGCAAATGCATTTTTGTGTTTTCGCGACTCAGGCGGGATCCTGATTGATCCAGCGCTGGACGACGGGACGGATTGCGAAATTGCTCTGGATGCGGACGACGCCGGGGAGGCGGGAGAGCTCTTCCTTGTGGATGCGCTCGTAGTCGGCCAGATCCCGGGCGGCGACATGGAGAAGGTAATCAGCCTCTCCCGTCATCAGATAGCATTCGCGGACATCGGGACATTCGCGGATGCGGGCTTCGAAGCGACGGAGCGTTTCATCGGTCAGGCGTTCGAGGGTGATCTGGACGATGACCGTTGTCAGTTTGTGGGCCGAGCGTTCGTCGATGACGGCGCGGTAGCCGCGGATGACCCCCTGTTCTTCCAGCAGACGCACCCGCCGCAGACAGGCGGACGGAGACAGGCCGACGCGCTGTGCGAGGTCGGCATTGCTGAGGCGTCCGTCGTGCTGAAGGATGCGCAGAATGGATTCGGTGATGCGGTCGAAGATCATGTTGGAATTATCGGTCTATTTTCGCAGAATCGGTCATAGTTTTTTTGTTAATCAGAATATTCTGTGATTATCCGGCAGGATATTCTAACGGGGAAGGGGATAGTCTCATCTTTCATGATGAGCGCATGTCCTGATCCTCTGTGGCCTTCTTCCCGTGCCGGAGCCCGCCTTACGGTGGATCTGGACGCGATTGCTTCAAACTACCGGTATCTTCAGAACTGCGTGGGTAGCGCGTCCTGTGCTGCTGTCGTCAAGGCAGATGCCTATGGACTGGGCATCGCGCGTGTTGCTCCGGTACTTGAGCGCGCCGGTGCGAAGGATTTCTTCGTTGCGCATGTTGATGAAGGTATCAGGCTGCGCTCGGTCGTATCAAAGGATGCGCGGATTACGGTGTTGCATGGCCCGCGGCCGAATGCGGCCGGAGCCTGTGCGTATTATGGACTGCGGCCGGTTCTGAACAGTCTTGAGCAGATTGCGGTCTGGCGTGACGCTGCGGAACAGGCGCGCGCTCCGCTGGAGGCGGCTCTTCAGGTTGATAGCGGGATGTCCCGGTTCGGTCTTTCGCAGGCGGATCTTGAGGCTTTGCGGGAAGATGAAGGGCTTGTGGACGGGCTGGATGTCAGTCTGGTTATGAGTCATCTCGCCTGTGCCGATACGCCGGATCATCCTGCCAATCCATCACAGAAAGCCCGGCTGCTCGAGATGTCTGCGCAATTGCCGGCTGCACCGCTGAGTCTGTCGGCGTCTTCGGGGATCTTTTTAGGGTCGGACTATCATCTGGACATGGTGCGGCCGGGCGCTGCGCTTTACGGACTTGCTCCGAACCAGAACGGACCCAATCCGCTGTCGCCGGTTGTCCGGCTGCAGGCTCATATTCTGCAGATCCGCGATCTTCTGCCGGGTGAGGGGGTCGGGTACGGGCTGACCTACCGGCCGACGATGCCGCGCCGGATCGCGACTGTAGCCGTGGGCTATGCGGATGGATTTTCCCGCCATGAGGCCGGGCAGGGCTGTGCGTGGTTTGAGGATTTCTGTCTGCCGCTTCTGGGGCGTGTTTCGATGGATTCCCTGATTGTGGATATTTCAGATGTGCCGGATGGAAAACTTGGTCCCGACATGATGGTCGATCTGATTGGACCCAGGCGTAGCGTGGATGATGTCGCGGCAGCGGCAGGGACGATCGGATATGAGGTTCTGACGTCGCTGGGGCACCGTTTTCATCGGGAATATGTTGGAAATGGGGAGATGCCCTGAAAGGGCAATTGACATTCCAGCATGGAAAACAAGATAGACGAACTGAAATCGGACTATGTCATGATGATGTTGTCTGTCGCAGAAAATCGGAATTCTCATGTATCTCCGTCGTGATAGAGCTTTGACCGCCATATCCATCATGCTGGATGTCGCCTTTCATGCAGGCCGGTCCGGAGTTGTGAGCGGTGCGGATATTGCCCGGCGGGGTGATATGCTCCGTCGCGGAATTGAACCGGTGCTGCAGGCGCTGTCCCGTGCCGGGCTGCTGTCGAGTGTGCGTGGCCCGAAGGGGGGATATCGTCTGGGGCGGCCGCCGCGGACCATTACGTTGAACGAGATCGTCCGCACTGTGACGGAAGATCCGGAAATGCCGGAAGAAGGCACGAATCTTCTGCGGACCAAGGTGCTGGAACCGTTCTGGCAGTCAGTGGATCAGGAAGTTTCGGAAAAGATGGCGTCGGTCACACTGGAGCATCTGCTTCAGAATGCGGAAGAGGCCGGGATGCAGCGTCCCAGCCGGGCGCCGATTTCTTTCTCTATATAACCAGTAAAAAAAGTATTTTGTAAAAACCACGAAATGGGTTTTACAGGACTGGATATCTTACCATGATGGATCAATGTTTGAGCCGCTGTGGTAAGCCCCATGTCCTCGGTATTTTCCCATCTCTTCTGTCTGAAGAGGGGATTGAGGACGGATTCATGATGGGTCCAGCCGCAGGGTGAGATCGGGATTCATCAGGAAGGTGAGCGCTGATGAAACGTCCTGTCCGACTTGAACCTGGCCAGAAGCTGGTTCTGACTGCCAACCGTCTTCTGGATGGTCGTACCGTCTGGTGGTGCGCGGATGGAAGCTGGGATCTTCATATCGGCCACGCGGCGCTGCTGAATGCGGAAGACGCGGAAGCTGTGCTGGCGCGTGTGGCCGGGGAAGCCCAGCGTGATGGTGTTGTAGGCGTTTACGATACGGCCGTACAGGCTGTTGTGCCCCCGGAACCCGTCACTGTACGCGAAAAGATCCGGGCTCATGGCCCGACCGTTCATCCCGAATTTGCAGTGGAGAGCCAGCAGTGAGTGCTCCTGTCGGCCATTATCAGTATGACCGGATTGACCGGGATTTCCTTCAGGCGCGGATTGCCGAGTTTGAAGGGCAGGTGCAGCGTCGTCTGGACGGGACGCTGAGCGAGGATGAGTTCAAGCCGCTGCGGCTGATGAACGGGCTCTATCTGCAGCTTCATGCCTATATGCTGCGGGTTGCCATTCCTTACGGAATTCTAGACAGTCGGCAGTTGCGCAAGCTGGGTGAGATCGCCCGGCGGTATGACCGCGATTACGGGCATTTCACGACGCGCCAGAACATCCAGTTCAACTGGATCCGGCTGGAGGATACACCGGCCATTCTGCGTGAGCTGGCTGAGGTGGACATGCATGCCATCCAGACCAGTGGGAACTGCATCCGCAATGTGACGGCGGATGAGTATGCAGGGGCTGCGGCGGATGAGCTGGTGGACCCGCGGGTTCATGCGGAGATCCTGCGTCAGTGGTCCACGCTGCATCCCGAGTTCACGTTCCTGCCGCGCAAGTTCAAGATCGCGATTTCGGGCAGCCCGAATGACCGGGTGGCGGCGCGCTTTCATGATATCGGGATTCTGGCCCGTCCGGGTGAGGATGGAGCGCCAGTGTTCCGGATTTTCGTGGGGGGTGGTCTGGGGCGGACCCCGGTCATCGGTCAGGAACTGTTTGACAGTGTGCGGGAAGAGCATCTTCTGGCGACGCTCGAGGCCATTCTGCGCGTCTATAATGCGCATGGGCGGCGGGACAATATTTATAAGGCGCGGATCAAGATCCTGGTGCAGGCCATCGGGGTTGAGGCCTATCGCGAGGCTGTGGAAGCGGAGCTCGCCCAGATGGATCTGGAGCGGTATCGGCTGACGCCGGAGGCGGTTGCGGCGATCCGGTTGCGCTTTGCCGTGCCGCAGCTTGAGGCGCCAGCCGATGCGGATGCTGTTCTGGCGCAGCAGCGGCGGGATGATCCGCTCTTTGACCGCTGGGTGCGGAGCAATACGCATGTTCACCGCGATCCGGGGCATATCATTGCCACCATTTCACTGAAGCCGGCGGGTGGGATTCCGGGCGATGCGACGTCGGCGCAGATCGCGCGTCTGGCGGATCTGGCGGATGCGTATTCGTTCGGGGAGATCCGGATCACGCATCTGCAGAACGTGGTTCTGGGGCATGTGCGCAAGGACCGGCTGCGGGATTTATGGCTGGGACTGTCGGAGGTCGGACTGGCGGAAGCGAATATCGGTCTGATCGGCGATATCGTGGCGTGCCCGGGGCTGGATTACTGTGCGCTGGCGAATGCGCGGTCCATTCCGATTGCGCAGAAGCTGGGCGCGCGGTTTGCGGATACGGCGCTTCAGGCGGAAATCGGGGCGCTGCGGATCAATATCTCGGGCTGCATCAATGCCTGCGGACATCATCATGCCGGGCATATCGGGCTTCTGGGTGTGGACAAGCGCGGGGAAGAGTTCTTCCAGCTGACGGTTGGTGGCCGGGCCGAGAATGGTGCGGCGATCGGGACGATTCTGGGCGCGGCCCTGCCGGAAGACGAAACGGTGGATGCGATTGCGCGGCTTGTGGACTGCTATCTCGGGCGGCGGGAGAGCGGGGAGACGTTCCTCGATACGCTGACGCGTCTGGGGCATGAGCCTTTCAGGGAGGCGGCATATGAGACTGTTTGAACTCGGCGAGCGGACGGCACAGGTTCATGATGTGCTGGTGACGCCTGCAGAGCTGGCGGAGCGGGATGATGCGCGGGCAGTTCTGCTGGAAAGTGCGGATGATCCCGCGCTTCTGAAGCCATATCTGAACCGGCTGGATCTTGTGGTGCTGCGGTTCCCGATTTTCCGGGATGGACGCGGGTTCACACAGGCGCGGGCGCTTCGGGAATATCTGCGGTTTTCGGGGGAGATCCGGGCGGAAGGGCATATCCTGCCGGATCAGGCGGCGTTTCTGCGCCGCTGCGGGGTGGACAGCGTGGTTTTGCCGAAAGATGGCAATGGCGATCCGGCCTTATGGGAAAAGCAGCTCCGGCAGTTCCCGGTGGCGTATCAGCGTTCGGTTCTGCCGGAGCGGTCCGTGGGGCCGGGGCTTCGGGTGGAAGAGGCGTCCTAACGGGCGCCGAACCAGCCGCGGCGCCAGAACCAGAAGAGCGGCAGGACGACCGAAAGGACCATGAGGGTCAGGCCGTAGGGGTAGCCGTATTTCCATGACAGTTCGGGCATGTTGTGGAAGTTCATGCCGTAGATGCCGGCAATCAGGGTTGGCAGAATGCCGATCGCGCTGACGACGGTCAGGACCTTCATCCCGTCATTCTGTTCGATGCTGATGAAGCCGAGTGTGGCGTCGAGCAGGAACTGGACCTTGTTGACGGTCTGGGCATCGAAGTCGTTGAGGGAAGCGATATCGCGTCCTGCGACCTTGATGCGGGTTCTCAGGGCCTGTGGGTCTTTTTCCGTCCGGTCACCGATATAGATCAGGATCCGGTCAAGGCCGAGCAAGCTGTCACGGGTCATGGAAGCAAGATCGCCGCTATGGCCGAGGCGGCGCAGGGTTTCACGCAGCATTTCGCCGGCCCTGGCGGGATCGCGGGGGCGGTCGGTGTTGAAGACGCGTCTGGAGATGGCGTCGAGGTCGCGGCCGAGACCTTCCAGAATATCTGCCAGACGGTTGATGACTTCCTCGATGATCTCGACAAGGATTTCGTTGGCGGATGGGTCGCCCTTGGCGGGATCGCGCTCGGCCTGACGGCGACCGACGATGTCGAAGCCGTAGTAGTCGGCATAGCGGACAGTGACGAGGCGGCGGTCTGTGAGTACGAAGCCGATCGGCAGGGAGAAGGCTGTATCTTCCTCGCGCCGGACGAGGGGAGTCGAGAGGTAGAGAACACCATCTTCTTCGTGATGGCGGGACGAGCTTTCGATTTCTTCAAGTTCGTCCCGGCGGGGGATGTGGGTGCCGAGAGCTTTTTCCGCGCGGGCGATTTCGTCCGGGGTCGGGTTGATGAGGTCGAGCCAGACCGCTTTGGAAATATCGGCGTCCGGTCCGGTTTCCCGGGCCGGAGCGCCAGCGGGGCGCACCAGGAACATCAGGCAGGTCCTCGGGGAAAATGAAAAGGCGGTGAGGCTCTCTCATGTCCTGCCTGCTTGAGGATCGCAAGGCCCCCGCTTCGGAATTGTTTCAGAATACGTCGGAAGTCGGCGAGGTGGATGGACGGCGGGGGCTGCCCTTGGTATCGCTTTGGGGCCCTGAAGTGGAACCGAGTGCGGTATGACGAACACATCTTCCCCCTGTCATCTCCTTTGGCCAATTCCCTCCGTTCCGGTCCGGATGACCGGGGACGGTTCGGGATATTCGGTGGCCGCTTCGTTGCGGAAACGCTGATGCCGCTGCTGCTGGAGCTGGATGAGGCCTATCGCGCCGCGCAGGCTGATCCGGAATTCCGCAGGGAGCTGGATTATTACCTGAAGGATTATGTTGGTCGCCCGAGCCCGCTGTGGTTTGCGCAGCATCTGACGGAGGAGCTTGGCGGGGCGAAGGTCTACTTCAAGCGTGAAGAGCTGAACCATACCGGCTCGCACAAGCTCAACAACGTCATGGGCCAGATTCTCGTGGCCCGGCGGATGGGCAAGACGCGGATTGTGGCGGAGACCGGCGCGGGGCAGCACGGTGTGGCGACGGCGACGGTCTGTGCGCTTTTCGGGCTGAAATGCACCATTTACATGGGCGCGACGGACGTTGAGCGGCAGAAGCCCAATGTGTTCCGCATGCATCTGCTGGGCGCGGAAGTGAAGCCGGTAACGGCCGGGGCGGGGACGCTCAAGGATGCGATGAACGAGGCCATGCGTGACTGGGTGGCCAATGTCGCCGACACGTATTTCCTCGTCGGTACGGTCGCGGGGCCGCATCCGTATCCGGAAATGGTTCGTGATTTTCAGTCCGTTATCGGGGTTGAGGTCAAGGAACAGATGACCCAGGCCGAGGGGCGTTTGCCGGATGTGATCGTGGCGGCCATTGGTGGCGGGTCGAACGCGATGGGGATTTTCCATCCGTTCCTGGATGATGCGTCCGTTAAGCTGATCGGTGTCGAGGCGGCGGGGCATGGGCTGGATACCGGGAAGACGGCGGCGTCCATTTCCCGTGGTCGGCCGGGTGTGCTGCATGGCAACCGGACGTATCTGCTTCAGGACAAGCACGGGCAGATCGAGGAAGCGCATTCGATCAGCGCGGGGCTGGATTATCCGGGGATCGGGCCGGAACATTCCTGGCTGAATGATATTGGCCGGGCCGAATATGTCGGTGTGACGGATGAGGAGGCGCTTGAGGCGTTCCAGGTCTGCACGCGGACTGAGGGCATCATTCCGGCTCTCGAATGCGCGCATGGACTGGCGCATGTCATGAAGATCGCGCCCACGATGGCGAAGGACCAGATCATTGTCCTGAATGTCTCCGGGCGTGGAGACAAGGACATCTTTACTGTGGCGCATCATCTGGGAGTGAAGCTGTGAGCCGTATCCAGACACGTTTTGCGGCCCTGAAGAAGGAAGGGCGCGGTGCGCTGATCCCGTATCTTCAGGCCTGTGACCCGGATTATGATACTTCGCTGGAGCTTCTGCGGGCGATGCCGGCGGCGGGGGCGGACCTGATCGAGATCGGGGTGCCGTTTTCCGATCCGTCCGCGGATGGGCCGACGATTCAGGCGGCAGCACTTCGTGGCCTCAAGGCTGGGGCGACGCTGGGGCGTGTGTTGGAAATGGTCCGGGCGTTCCGCGAGACGGATAATGAAACGCCGATCGTGCTGATGGGGTATCTGAACCCGATCGACAGCTATGGTCCGGCGGAGTTCTGTTTCGATGCGGCTCAGGCGGGTGTGGACGGGATTATCGTTGTCGACATGCCGACCGAAGAGGCGGATCTGCTGGATGCGCATGCGCGGGAAGCAGGCCTCGACATCATCTCGCTGGTGGCGCCGACGACGTCGAACTCCCGTCTGTTCCATGTCCTGCGGGAGGCGAGCGGGTTTGTCTATTATGTGAGCATTACCGGGATTACCGGGACGAACAGTGCGAGTGCTGCGGATCTGGAGAAGGCACTGCCGCGGATCCGGGAAGCCACGGATCTGCCGGTTGCTGTGGGTTTTGGCATTTCCACGCCGGAGCAGGCACGGACGGCGTCGCGGATCGGGGATGCGGCGGTTGTGGCTTCGGCTCTGATCAAGACCATGGCCTCAACGCTGGAGAATGGTCAGGCAACGGAGCGGACCGTCCCGTCTGTTTTGAAGCAGCTTGAAGGTCTGGCGGCGGCCGTTCGGGCCTGATCTTTGATGTTCCGGCAGGTTGGTGCCTGCCGGAACAGGATATTCAGACGCCGTCGTTACGCAGGGACAGCCCGAAGAGGACGGTTGCGACGCCGGCCATGAGCAGTTCCACGGCAATGAACATGCCGATCAGCCACAGGCCGGACCAGGGCAGCGTCATGTAGAGCATGATGCCGATGAGCAGTGTGACAAGGCCGCTGATGGCGAGGGCGAGCCAGCTTCTGTTGTTGCGGTGGCCGCCAGCCCAGAAGGTACGGGCGAGGCCTGCGAAAATCAGGCAGCCTGCAAGGATGGCGGTCAGGAAGATCGAGCCGGTTGCCGGTTCTTCGATCAGGAGAATGCCGCCGAGAATGTAAAGGCCGCCGATCAGTCCGGAGAGCCACTGGTTCGGGACGGGCAGGCCGCGATGGGCGAAGCTCTGCATGACCTGGGCGACGCCACCGATGATCATCAGGACGCCGAGGATGACCATGCTGGTCAAGGTGGTGGTGATGGCGTCTAGGGCGGCCAGGATGCCGAGAATGATCAGGAAGGCGCCGAAGCCGATGAACCAGCCGGGCTTGAGGCCCTGTGGGCTGGGGAAGCGGATGGTGTTGAAACTGTCGGACATGGTCTTCTCCGTTCAGGAACGTGGTCTGTCGGTCTGACCCTTTACGGGAAAAGGGCCGGATGCCGGACATGACGTCCGCTGTGATGGGTCGTGTCGGGGAAGATGGCATGATTTGTGATGCAGGCGGGAGAGATAAGACGGGCCCGCCGATGGTTGGGCTGGCATATTTGGCCTCCGGGCGTTAAAACGCGCCAGAGAATGCAGCCCTTCGCCGGGCTTTAACCCCACTCCGTCCTTTGTCCTGAAGGCGGGCAGAAAGTAACGAGACGACATGAGCTGGATGACCGACTACGTCCGACCCAAGCTGCGTGGCCTGCTTCAGCGGGACGTGCCGGACAATCTGTGGACCAACTGCGAATCCTGCGGGCAGATGATGCTCACCAAGGAACTGGAGCGGTCCGAGAAGGTCTGTCCGCATTGCGGGCATCACATGCGGGCGACGGCGAAGGAGCGTCTGGGATGGACGTTCGACGGGGGGGAATACACCACCATCGAGCTGCCGAAGATGCCGGTCGATCCGCTGGGGTTCAAGGATTCCAAGCGTTATACGGACCGCCTGAAGGATGCGCGGAACAAGTCCCATCTCGATGAGGCACTGGTCGTTGCTCATGGCATGATCAAGGGTCAGAAGGCTGTTGTGGCCGTCATGGCGCCGGAGTTCCTGCTGGGGACGATGGGTGCTGCGCTGGGCGAGGCTTTTGTGGCCGCCTGCCGTCTGGCTGTTCTGCAGAAGGCGCCGCTGGTGGTCTATACGGCTTCGGGTGGGGCGCGGATGCAGGAAGGCGTTGTCAGCCTGATGCAGATGCCGCGGACGACGATCGGTGTGCAGATGCTTCAGGAAGCAGGTCTGCCTTATGTTGTCGTGTTTACGAACCCGACGACGGGTGGTGTTTCGGCGTCTTTCGCGATGCTGGGTGATGTGCATATTGCCGAGCCCAATGCGCTGATCGCGTTTGCGGGGCCGCGCGTCATTCAGGATACCGTTCGTGAGAAGCTGCCGGAAGGCTTCCAGCGTTCGGAGTATCTGCGTGAACATGGCATGGTCGATATCGTGGCCAAGCGCTCCGAACTGCCGGAACTGCTTGGGCGGATTCTAGGCATCATGATGCGCCAGAAAACCGTTTCCGACGCGGCAGCCTGATGACTGCGGAGCGTGGGGCGCCGGTTCGGCTGTCCGGCGAATATCAGGGACGGCCGGGTGCCGTTCTTGCGCGCTTGCAGGAGCTTTATCCGGCGCTGATTGATCTTTCGCTGGGGCGGCTTGAGGGGCTTCTGGCGAAGCTGGGCAATCCCGAGCGCCATCTGCCGCCGGTTATTCATGTGGCGGGGACGAACGGCAAGGGCAGCACCTGTGCCAATCTGCGGGCGATTGCCGAGGCTGCTGGTTTGCGCGTTCATGTCATGAGCAGTCCGCATCTGGTGAGCGTGACCGAGCGTTTCCGGCTGGCGGGGCGGCTTGTGGACGAGGATGTTCTGGTTGCCGCGCTCGAGAAGGTTGAGCAGGTCAATGCCGGTGCTCCGATTACGGTTTTCGAAGTTCTGACGGCGGCGGGATTCCTGCTGTTTTCGCAGGTTCCGGCTGATCTGGTGGTGCTGGAAGTCGGGCTTGGGGGGCGGCTGGATGCGACCAATGTCGTGCCGAAGCCTGCGGCCTGCGTGATTACACCGGTCAGTCTGGATCATGAGGCGTTTCTGGGCAGTACGGTTGCGGCCATTGCCGGGGAGAAGGCCGGGATCATCAAGGAGGGTGTACCGGTTGTTTCGGCGGCCCAGGCACCGGAAGCGCTGGATGTCATTCGCCGTCGGGCTGCGGAACTGAATGCGCCCCTTCGGGTGATCGGGCAGGATATTATCTTCACCGAGCGTGCGGATGGTCTGGAATATCGGGATGCGGATGGCATGCTTTCGCTGCCGGTGCCGGCTCTGAAAGGCCAGCATCAGGCCGGGAATGCAGCGCTGGCTGTGGCCGCATTGCGGGTTTCGGGGCTGGGTCTGCCGGTTTCGGCCTATCAGGGCATTTCCAGAACCTTCTGGCCTGCGCGCCTGCAGAAACTGGATGGTACGCTGGCGCAGATGCTTCCTGCCGGGTGGGAGCTCTATCTGGATGGCGGACACAATCCGGATGCCGGTCAGGTGCTGGGAACGGTTCTGGATGGCTGGAAAGACCGTCCTGTTCATGTAATTGCGGGTGTGAAGCAGACCAAGGATGCGTCAGGGTTTCTGAAGCCGATTGTTGAGAGGGCGGCTTCGGTTCAGGCGGTAGCGGAGCCGGGACAGCATCTGGCGATGCCGGTCGAAGAGATCATTTCGGCTTCGGGGGGGCGGGCGATTGCTGGTCCAACTGTCAGGGAAGCTCTGGAACGTCTTGTGGCCGAAGGGGATGCGCCTGCACGCGTACTGATCTGTGGGAGTCTTTATCTGGCGGGTGTGGTTCTGGCAGAGGATGGTTGGATCGCGCGGTAATCCGTTTCTGGTCGCGGTGCGGGATGTTAGAAGGGCAGCGTGAACATGATCGAATCGCATTTCTCTCCGACCGTCTCTGATGCTTCCTCGAACGATGGAGATCTGGGCGTCCTGCTAAGGCGCAGTCCGCCGTCCAGCACGGCGGCCGAGCAGGCGCTTCTGGGCGCCATTCTGACCAACAACAAGGCGTATGAGCGGGTTTCGGACTTTCTGGAACCGGCTCATTTTTCCGACCCGGTCAACGGGCGGATTTATGAGGCCATTGCCCGACGGATCGAGCGCGGACAGCTGGCCGATCCCGTGACCATGCGGGCGGAATTCGAGCATACGGGTGTTCTGGATGCCGCGGGTGGTCCGGCCTATCTGGCGAAACTGCTGACGGCGATGGTGGGTATCGTCAATGCGGGTGATTATGGGCGGGTGATCCATGATGCCTGGGTGCGCCGCCAGCTGATCGATATTGGTGAAACTGTCGTTAACAATGCCTTTGGGGCGCGGCCGGATCTGGATGGTTCCGATCAGATTGCAGCATCTGAGGAAGCGTTGTTTAAGCTCGCGACGGAGCGGGGCCAGGAAGGTGGGTTTGTCTCGTTTACCAAGGCGCTGACGGAAGCGGTCAGTGTTGCGACCAAGGCCTATCAGCGCACTGGCGACGTGGTCGGTCTGACGTCGGGTCTGCGGGATTTCGACAAACGGACGGGTGGTCTGCATCCTTCCGATCTGATTATCCTTGCCGGGCGTCCTGCGATGGGCAAGACGGCGCTGGCGACCAAGATCGCGTTCTCGGCGGCGCGTTCGATCCTGCGGGATGCTGAGGACAGCGGAGAGAAACCCAAGGGATCGGTGGCGATTTTCTCGCTGGAAATGTCATCCGAACAGCTGGCGACCCGTATTCTTTCGGGAGAGGCCGAGGTTTCGGGTGAAAAGATCCGGCGCGGTGATATCGGGCAGAAGGAATTTGACCGGTTTGTCCGGGTTGCGCGTGAGCTTCAGCGACTGCCGCTCTATATCGACGATACGCCGGCGATTTCCCTGTCCGCCATGCGGACGCGATGCCGCCGCCTGGCGCGAACGCAGGGGCTGAGCCTGGTGGTGGTGGATTATCTGCAACTGATGCGACCGGCCATCGGGACGAAGCCTGACAGTCGTGTTCTGGAAATCTCGATGATTACGCAGGGGCTCAAGGCGATTGCGAAAGAGCTTTCCGTGCCCGTGATTGCATTGTCCCAGCTTTCACGTCAGGTCGAATTGCGTGAGGACAAGCGGCCGATGCTGTCGGATCTGCGCGAATCGGGTTCGATCGAGCAGGATGCGGATGCGGTCATGTTCGTTTATCGCGATGAATATTACCTGCAGCAGCGTCAGCCCAAGGACAGTGCCTACGACAGCAATGACAAGTTCCAGGCTGCGACAGAAGAGTGGCAGCGCAAGATGGCTCTTGTGCACAACAAGGCAGAGCTGATTCTTGAGAAGCAGCGGCATGGCCCGACCGGAATGATCCAACTGTATTTCGAAGGGGAATATACCCGGTTCGGAGATCTGGACGTCATTCACGAGTAACACTCCAGTGGGAGTGAGTACTTTGAATGCAGCCTTGCTGCTTCCATCACGCATTCTCTGACGAGGGCATCGTCCGGCGAGGAAAAATATCCAGCCGGGCGCTTCGATCGTGAAAAAAAGCATCAGGATTTTTCGGAAAAATTTTTGCAGCCACTGAAATACAATGTTGCATTTTTCCAAATCAATACTTGAACAGTACAGATTGATGCTGAAGCTGCTGCTTGAAAAAAGCTGTAATATGAAACTCTTCAGCGCAGTTTCTCTGTAAAATCTCAGGAAAAAAGCACGGTCGCATTCCCCGATTGTGGCTGCAATGCGGAAAATCAGAGGCAGCCAAAACCTGTATTAATGGCTCAAAGCCATATTTGTTCCTTGACCCAATGGCACAGTGCCATTAATTTATCGTTAATCGGTGGTTGCCATGGGGGCGATCAACGGGGAAGGAAGGGAGCCGGTCAATGAATTCAGACGATCTGATGGCCGGCAACGTTTCCGATTTGTTCATTCCATCGATGATGCGAGCTTGTCGTGTCGTATCGAATGGGGGGCGCCTGAATGCGTATGGAAACCGGTGAAACAGTCACTAATGGATCTCCTCATCTGGTCTCTTGGGCGGATCAGGTGTGTCGGAAGACATGTTTCTGTCCGTGCTCGGAGCCATGTCTTGCCGCTGGAGCACCAGTTCTGGGTGCAGGGCAGCCAGCCGCAGGGCCAGTTCTTCGTCGGTACGACCGTTCAGGACGCCTTTCAGAAGAAAATCTGTCGACACGCGCAGGCGGTTCGACAGTGCCGCAATGAGGAAGACGCTGGGCGCACGATCGCCGCGTTCGATCTTATTGAGGGTCGAAGCGTCAACGCCCAGCAGGCGGGCGCACTCGCTCTGATTGGGCATGACGAGTTCACGAGCCCAGGAAATGCGAGTTCCGATGGCTCGTTGGAGTGCAGTCAGAGAGTCCGGGCGCTTGTGTTTGGCCATGAGGCCTTTTTAGCAATGGCTTTATGCCAAATCCAGAAGAAGTTTTTTTTATCACACACTGTGGCATTTTGCCAAAGTTGGAAACAGTTCTGTACTGATAAAGGATGTTGAGATGAGGCAGGTCAAGTCAGGTTCCGTACCCCGTCGGGTCTCCGCAAGCGCTCTCGCTGCCATGCTTGCTTCCGATGGCTGGCTACCTGAGCAGGGCAGTGCCCGCAAGGGGCGGGGACGTTCTGCCAGAAAAACATCCGGAACGTCCTCTTCGCGCACCCGGATGGTGACGGACAGGGAAACGGCTGAGGCGCTTCCTGCCGGTCATCCCGTGAGCTGGAATGCGCTGTGGGGTGCGGACCTGGTGCCGGTCTTTCCGGGGCTACAGCCGATGGGTGGTCGTGATGCCGGCATGGAGATCAACTGATGTTCAATATGGTGCAGGACGTGTCTCCGTCGGGTGCATGTGGAATGCCTGATGTTGTGGTGAAGCCTACTGCGGAGCGGTATCAGCATTCGGATATTCGCGAAGTCGCAAACACGTTCCGGGTCGTGAATGCGGTGCAGTCCATGTATGACGCGGGCGATATCGGGGATGATGAACTCGCAGCGGCTGACCGGTGGTATCGCGAATATGTTTTTGCGTCGCTCGGTGTTGTGGAAAATCCGCCATCTGATGGTCGTATCCGTGAGCGCGGAGATATTCATACCTGGATGATGGGGCGGGGGCAGTGTTCTGCACGGATTACACAGATTCGGGACATGCTTGGACTGTGTGCGCATGTTCGTCTCGAAATGCTTCTGGCGCGTGAGATGTCGTTCTCGGCAATGGCTCGCCACCTTTATCCGGCTTTGTCGGAAGGGCGTGCACGGATGAAGGTTTCGGCTCAGTGCGCTCTTCTTCTGGAGCAGCTCGCACATGTGTATGAAACGATGTCCAGAAACAAGAGCAGGAAAAAATCTCGTTAACGATAAATTATCGCTTGCTATTCGAGCGCGGTTTTATTATAAGAAATACACACTGAGGAATTACATCATAAAAATCCAAAGCCGCTCTTCCGCAAGGGGAGCGGCTTTTATTTTGGAAGTTTCCTGAATTATGGGAAAATGTGAAATTTCTTCTGGAAGCGTAGTTTTGTCTGGCCGACAGACATTTATTGTTATTCAGAAAAATTCCGGTTCATTTGTGGGTTGTCCTCTCGTTTATGAGGGAGAGCCGGTACACAGGGCTGATGTTGTTCTGCAGTGGCATGATCTGGTGGATGCGGGTCTTTCCCGGCTGGATGTCCGGTGCAGGTCCATTCCCTGTCAGAGATCGGTTCTGTCAGCCCAGGAGATCGGACATGTCGCACCGGAAATTGTGTCGCGTGTGGCTGTGCGGGCGGAACGGGAACAGATCCAGCGTGATGTGGAGACCCGCGCGCGCAGGGGAACGGAACGTCGGGAACGTTTCCGACATGTGCCGGTTCGGGCGGTCTGGCTGGACGGTGGCATGATGATGAGCCGCAGGGAGGCTTCTCTGAGAGCAGGCTGAAAGCCGGTTCTCGGGGCGATCCGGGGGAAAAGGTTGGAACAGATGGATGAAGACGTATCTGGTAAATGTTCTTTGCGACGGGAACAGTCTTGGGAACGGAAGAAGAGATTTCTCGAACATCTGTCTGTGAGTGGAAATATTTCTGAAGCCGGGCGTGTCGCTGAGGTCCGGCGCAGTACATTATATCTCTGGAAAGATACGGATAAGGAATTTTCTTCCCGGTGGGAGGAGGCTCTGGAAGAGGCTGCGGATGCTCTGGAAGCGGAAGCACGCCGACGCGCCGTGGAGGGATATGATGAGCCTGTTACGTATGCCGGGCGTGTCGTCTGCGATCCGGATACGGGCAATCCGATTGTTCGCAAACGGTATAGCGATGGGTTGATGGCGTTTCTGCTTCGGGCGCATCGTCCGTCCCGTTTCAGGGCGGGTATGGAATCCGAGGGGCGTTCGGGAACGATCTCGATCAGCATCAGCAGTGATGACAACGCCCTTTAGGCTGAATGATTCGCAGCGTGAGGCGGTGCGGCTGCTTGGTGGGCCAGCGCGACATATTCTTTTGAGAGGTGGGTCGCGGTCGGGGAAGACCTTTGTTCTGGTTCGGGCCGTTGTGATTCGGGCGCTGAAGGCACCGGACAGTCGGCATGGTATTTTTCGCCATCGGCTGACGGCGCTGAAGGCGTCGGTTTTGCGGGACACGTTTCCAAAGGTCATGCGGATGTGTTTTCCGCAGGTCGGATGGAAGCTGGATCGGCAAGACTGTGTCGTGACGTTCCCGAATGGATCGACGATCTTTTTCGGGGGGGTGGATGACGAGCATCGGACCGAGAAGATCCTCGGTCTGGAATTCGCGACGGTTTATCTGAACGAGGCCAGCCAGATCAGTTATGGCGCGCGGAACATGCTTCTGACGCGTCTGGCGCAGAAAACCGGCCTTGCAGTTAAGGAATATATCGATGCCAATCCGCCGAGCATGGGACACTGGCTTTATGCGCTTTTCGAAAGCGGGATCGAGCCGAAGTCGGGGGAACCGTTAGCGGACAGGTCGCTGTATGCGACGATGATCCTTAATCCGCAGGCCAACCGGGATAATCTGAGCGAGGATTATCTCGCCAGCCTTGAAGCGCTCCCTGAGCGGGAAAAGCGGCGGTTTCTTTATGGTGAATATCAATCGGTTGTTGAAGGCGCGCTGTGGCGGCTGGAGATGTTCCGGCGTGAGGCGGCGATTACGGCGCAGAGCCGGGCGGATGTGGCGGCCCGTATGCGGCGTATTCTGGTGTCTGTTGATCCTTCGGGGGCTGCGGGACCGGAAGATTACAGATCCGATGAAATCGGGATTGTGGTCTGCGGCGTTGATGCGGCTGGTGTGGGGCATGTTCTGGAAGATCTGTCTGCTAGGGATAGTCCGGCGGGCTGGGCTGCCAGGGCCCTGCGGGCATTTGATGAATGGGGTGCTGAACGCATTGTTGCGGAGCGGAACTTCGGCGGGGCTCTGGTAGAGGGCACGATCCGGAGTGTGCGGGCGCATGCCTCGGTCAAGCTGGTGACGGCGGCGCGGGGCAAGGCGGCGCGCGCAGAGCCGGTTGCGGCACTCTATGAGGTTGGCAGGGTTGTTCATCATGGCCGGTTTACGGCTCTGGAGGATCAGCTCTGTCATTTCTCGGTCAGCGGGTATCGCGGGCCACGGTCTCCGGACCGGGCGGATGCGATGGTCTGGGGGCTGAGTGAACTGATGCTGGCCGGAAGTGGCGGCATGACGGGCTGGAGTCCGTCTGGATTTTCGCTGGCGCGCTGAACTGACCCTCCGGGTCGGGATCGCGGCCTGAAACAATGGAGAACACATGGACTGGTTGTCCCTGCAACAGCGTTACGCTGTTCCCGCGGGTGCGTCCGCGCGGACGGCGCGGCTGCTGGCGCTCAAGCGTGTTCTGGATGGGACGCAGTATGATGCGCTGCCGCATCCGTTCTCGATGGAGAAGTCGGGGGCGGGAGAATACATCCCGCTGTCGAGCCGGCGTCCTTCGGTGCGGACGAATCTGTGCCGGACGGTGGTGGATGAGTCGGTTTCGCTGCTGTTCGGGGATACGCACTGGCCGGGTCTGGTGACGGATGATGCGCGGGTGACAGAAGCCTTGAGCACGTTCGCTTCGCAGACCAGGCTGGCGTCTCTGCTGATGGAAGCGGCGCGGCTGGGCTCGGTGGGATCGGTTGCGATCCTGTTCGAGGTCTCGGCTGATGTTCCGAAGCTGTCGGTTCTGGAAACGGCATATCTGACGCCGTTCTGGGATGATGCGACGGGGGAGCTGCTTCGGGTTGAGGAGCGGTTTCTGGTCCGGGGGCGGGATCTGGCGGCGCAGGGCTATCCGATTGCGGATGAGCTTCTGGGGGCGCAGTTCTGGTGGCAGCGGATCTGGACGTCTTTGGACTGTGCGGTTTCCGTGCCCTGGCTTGTGGGGATGGATGGCGGGGTCCGGGATGAAAGCCGGTCCGTGCGGCATGGGCTGGGGTTTGTGCCGATCGTGTGGACGCGCAATCTGGGCGGCCCTTATGGGCGTGATCCGGAAGGTGAATGCACGTTTGAGCGGGCCATCGATACGGTCATCGAGGCGGATTATCTGCTGTCTCAGGCTGGGCGCGGGCTGAAATACGGGTCCGATCCGACGCTGGTCCTGAAGACGGGTGGATTTTCCGATGGGGTGGCGCATCAGGGTGGTGCAGCTTCGGCGCTGACGCTGCCGCCTGAGGGTGATGCCAAGCTTCTGGAAATCAACGGGAATGCGGCGGGCGCGGTGCTCGATCATTATCGGGAACTGCGTCTGGTGGTGCTTGAGCAGTTGCATGGCAACCGGGCGCATGGCGACCGGGTTGGTGGTGCGCAGTCGGGCAAAGCCATGGAGATGATGTGTCAGCCACTGATCTGGCTGGTGGATCGTCTGCGGCATTCCTACGGGGAAGGGGCGCTGCTCTCGATTTACCGGATGGCATGCCGCTTTTCCTGTGTTCTGGAAAATGGGCTGCGGATCGGGGGAGCGCTGGTCAAGGACCTGCCGTACTGCCGCATGAGTTTGCGGTGGCCGGCATGGTTTCCGTCTACCGATCCGGAGCTGCTGTCGCTGACGCAGGGTCTGGTGACGGCGGTCTCCAATGGAATTCTGAGCCGCGAGACGGCGGTTCGGATGTTTGCGATGGCATCGGGAAATTCTGATCCGAATACGGAATGGAAAATGCTGGAGCAGTGGTGTGCTTCTGAACAAGCATGAGTGTTGACGGGGGAATGATGTCCGGAACTGATGACACCATTGAGGATGTGGAGGCTCTGCGTCAGGCGCTGAATGAAGCGCGGAGCGAAGTTGAGGCAGTCCGTCAGGAAATGACGGATGTTGTGACACGGCAGGAGACGCTTCAGCGCAGTCATGAGGAAGCGCTGGCCCGGGTACGGGAGGACAGTGACCGGGAAGTCATTGTGGCGGCGCTTCGGGCGGAGGCAATCCGCAATGGTGCGCATAATCCTGATGATGTCGTGCGGCTGATTGATCTGGAAGGGATCAACCGGGGCGAGGATGGTTCCGTGGTCGGTGTGGCCGAGGCTTTGCAGCAGGCGCGTCAGGAGCGGGCCTATCTGTTCGGCGAGGTGCTGCGGCCCGGATATTCGAGCGGAACCACCGTCGGGCAGGCAGCGCCTCGCCCGGGCGGCATCGAACCGTTCAATGCGCGCGCCGTCAGTGAGGCGGATTATGAAGCGCGCAAATGGCAGTTTCTGGCCCAGGGCTGAGGCCCGGGACGATATTTGACCGGGTCTGATGGCAGGCCGGGTTCAGAAAACACATTTACGGAAAAAATACATGAGCATTGATAATTTTCCTGTTCAGCTTCAGGCCGCCATTCAGCAGGGTTTTCTGGCCCGTGAGTTCGAGAATGGTCTGAAATCCCGGCTGGGTTTCCGGCAGGTTGCCGATCGTGAAGTGTTCCCGAATGCCATCGGTGAGACGCTGACGAAAACCCGCAAGAGCCTCAAGGCTCCGGTGACGACGCCGCTGAACCCGACGGGTAATACGAATTTCGACAATGGTCTGAGCCCGTCCGGCTGGTCGGTCGAGCAGTATACGCTGTCCATCAACCAGTATGGCGATACGATTGATCTGAACATGGTCACCAGTGGCGTGGGGATTGCGTCGCAGTTCCTGGCCAATGCCAACACCAATGGCGTGCAGGCCATGCAGTCTCTGGATCGTCTGGCACGCAATACGCTGTTTGGCGGTGTACAGAATGGTGTGGGCGGTTACCTGGGGGGCAACACGCGTGTGACGGCGACGCTGCGGAGTGCTGACAATACCATTGCTGTCGATGATATCCGTGGTTTTCAGTCCGTAATCGTGAATGGTCAGGTGACGCCGATCAGCGCGACCAATGGCATGACCGTGACTGTGGGCAGTGATGTTTATACGCTGGTCAGTGTGGCGGCGGATGCGACGAATGTCTCCACGGCGCCGGGCGGTGTTTCGGGCCAGATGACGTTCTCGGCGTCCGTGTCGGTTGCGGATGGCACGGAAGGTCAGGCGGTTGTGGCGTCCACGGCGCCGCTGGTGATCCGTCCGAACGGTCGTCTGACCACGGCGGCGCTGCAGACGGCCAGTGCGAGCGGTCTGGCGGATACGTTGGGCATCCAGCAGGTTCTGGCTGGTGTGGCGACGCTGCGGCGCAACAACGTGCCGATGATCAATGGTGCGTATCATTGTTACCTGGATGATCTGCAGCTTCTGTCGCTGTTCCGTGATCCGGATTTCAAGCATCTGTACCGTGGTGCATATGGTTCGGAAGAGTATCGTTCTGGTCAGGTGATCGAGCTTCTGGGTGTACGGTTCATCCCGACGACGGAAGCGCCGCAGCAGGCGTCTCTGGGTTCCGGTTCCATTCATCGTGCGCTCCTGCTGGGTCAGGGTGCGCTGATTGAGGGTGACTGTGCTCTGACGGGTCATTCCGATATTCCGGATTCCGAGCGTGCGCTGATCGAGATGGTGGACAGCGTGGCAATGGTGACGCGCGAGCCGCTGGATCGCCTGCGCCAGATCATTGCGCAGTCCTGGTACTGGATTGGTGGTTTTGCGCTGCCGACCGACGTGACGGCGGACATGACTGTTATTCCGACGGCCACGAACAGCTATCTCAAGCGTGGTGTCGTGATTGAGAGCCTTGGTACGGACGCGCTTGGTCTGACGTTCTGAGGCTTTTCCGGCCCCTGTCTGTAAGGCGGGGGCCTCTCTTGCGGGGAGAATGACATGTCCGAAACGGTTGGTTTATCGACGGATATTCTCTCGGAAGGAGAGAAAATGGATATCCGCCGGTTCTGTGGTTATCCAGCGATCGGGTCGCGGGAAGGCAATCAGGAATCCTGGCGTTTCTTTCAGGTTGAAGGAGCGCTGGAATGGCGGATGAACTGTCTGTCCGGGGCGGAGCTGCAGCAGCTCCGGCTTTATCTGTTGCAGCTTTATCCGTTGGAAAACGCGATTATGGCGTCGTCGGACAATCTGGATACGGCGCGGGCGGCGGGCTGGTATCACAATGGTCGGGAAGTGCAGGACCGGGTGATGCTGTTTACGCTGTGGCGGCGGCGACTGTGTGCGTTTCTGGGCGTGACGGGCGGGCTGGAGTTGCAGGACGGCCGGGCGATCGTGGTTTGAGGAGAGCGATGTGCAGCAGGCGATGATCGCGGCCAGGCTCTCCAGGGGATATGCGAGGGCTGCGGCGGTGCTTGGGGCTTCAGGGGAACAGTATCGTCCTTCGGGTGGGCTGTTACCGATGGAAACCCTTTATGCACAACCCATGCTGGCTTTTGACGTCGATGCCGGGTTTTCGTTTGCGCGGCCGATTGGATGGGGCATTCCGACGGAATATGTCCTGACGGATCGGCGGGATGATACGCAGGTTGCGGATATCCTCGTTGCGAGCGGTCGGACGTATTTTGTGGCGTCCGTGGAGCCGTTGCGGCCTCCCCTGTGTGTGGTGTGTAGCCGGACGGTATCGGTTAGCGGTGTTACGGGAACGGTGCAGACACTGGTTTCGGACTGTCCGGCGGCCATCATCATGCGGGCGAAGGGAGAATCTTCGGGCAGTGGTGTGCCGGGGGCGACGCGGCCGGGACAGTCGATAATGTATCTTCCGCTGTTACCCGGGGTGGTGCTGACGCCTTACATGACGGTCACGACTGATCTGGGTACGACTTATACAGTCAATGCGGTGGAAATGTCCGGGTTCGGGATCCGGTGTACCATGTCGCTTCAGCAGGTCTGAGGGAGGACAAGAATGACAGATGCCTCCAAGGTCGGATTGGCGCTGGCCTATAACTGTGCACAGGTCCTGTATCCGGATGGGTTGTCGGGAGCTTCAGTGACGGGGCGGCAGGTGGTGTTACGGCGGGGATGGCTGTTGCCGAGCGATCTTTTTGCGGCGCAGAACATCCGCAACAATATCGATTTCGTGACTGTTACTATGGCGCCGCGGAAAATGCCTGAATGGGCTGAACCTCTGGGGCAGCCCTGGCGGGTGCAGCAGAAGGTTGTTCCTATAGTTGGGGTCGTGGTTACGGATGGGGCAGTTGAGATCGTCTTTTCCGGGACATCTACGCCTGCGGGTGTGGTGGCGATCTGGCTGGATGACATGCCGCATGGGGGAGCGCCTTCTGCGGCTTATGCGGTGACGGCGCAGGATACGCCTGCGACGGTTGCTGCTGCTCTGGCGGCAGCGTTGACGGATGGTGTGGCGAGCGGGGCGACGGTCAGTGTGCCGGGACGGGTTCTGAACGGTCATGCTGGGGGGTACGGCCAATCGGTGCGGGTGACGCGGCGGCAGGCGCAGCTTTATCGGGTTTCGATCTGGACTGCGGATGCGACGGCGCGGGAAACGTTGGCGTCCGTGCTGGATACGGCGCTGGCGGGGCAGAGCTGGATCACCACGCTGGACGGGCGGGAGGCTCAGCTTCGGTTTCAGAGCGTGGAAGACGTCGACACGATGCAGAACGAGGCGTTGTATCGGCGGGATTATTTCTACGAGCTGGTTTTCGATACCCTGCAGGTGCAGTGGGCCTCCGAAATGCTGTGCGGCATTGGAAACCTGTCTGGCGAAGAGGGGCTTCCGGCGTCTTTCGGTATTCTGGCGCCAAGCACGGCAAACCAGACAGTGACGGCGGCTCTGGAGGCCATGCAGGCAGCGGTTGCGGCGCAGGCGGCGGCTTCGTCCTATCCGGGGCTGGGTGTTGACCGGTTCGGGACGGTGGTTGCCGCCTGACGGACAGGCTGAGTCAAAGGGCTGAAATTTCATCAGGAAAGCGGGTGGCTTCTGTCGGAAGCGCCCGCTTTCTGCATTTTGGAGAGCGATCCGGGGATGTCTCTGGTCTATCAGGCGGGAACGCTGAATACCACGGCACTGACCGTGCCAAATCTTTATGTGCAGATTGCCCAGCCGCAGACGCTGGCCCTGGCGGGCGCGTCGTCTTCGCAACTGGGTGTCGTGGGGACTGCCGGCTGGGGGCCGGTGGGGATGCCGCTGCCGATCGGGGGCATGAGCGATTATGTCGCGGCGTTCGGTGCCAAGCAGAATAAGACGACGGATGCGGGTCTGGCGGTCAATATCGCCGTCATGCAGGAAGCGTCGTCCTTTGTTGTCGTCCGCGTGACGGATGGGACGGATGTGGCAGCATCTGGCACGATCGATGGCGTGGAAATCCAGGCTGTTCACACGGGCAGCGTAGGTAATGGCATCGTGGCGGCCGTGACCGCGACAGGCTCCGGGTATGCGCTTGCGGTGACGCATGCGGATCTGGGGGCGGCGACCTATGCGGGGGCGGACTGGTCTGCCATTGCGGCGGCTGTGGCGCAGGATCTGAATGCGCTGGTGAAGGTTGTGCTTCCGGAGACGGTTCCGGCTGTGGCTGCAGCGAGTTTGACGCTTTCGGGCGGTACGGATGGCGGTGTGCCGACGACGGCTCAGTTCATCGGGCAGGACAGCACGGTGCGGACCGGCATGTATGCGCTGCGCGGGCAGGGCTGTGCGGTGGCGCTGCTGCATGGTGTGACGGACAGCACGTCTTATACGGCTCAGGCGGCTTTCGGAACGTCCGAAGGGATCTACATGATCGCGGCGGGGCCGGCGTCCGACACGGTGACGAATGCCATTTCGGTCAAGGCGGCGAGTGGGCTGGATGCGGCGTCGGTCAAGCTGATGTTCGGTGACTGGCTGTGGTGGAATGATGACACCAACGGCATGATGCTTGTCAGCCCGCAGGCGTTTGCCGGTGGCAGGCTGGTGGCGCTTTCGCCGGAACAGTCCAGTCTCAATAA
Organism: Gluconobacter roseus; assembly: GCF_046058915.1. GTDB lineage: Bacteria > Pseudomonadota > Alphaproteobacteria > Acetobacterales > Acetobacteraceae > Gluconobacter > Gluconobacter roseus_A. The sequence goes on along the minus strand of NZ_CP175538.1, from coordinate 1,555,881 downwards.
GGCGCTGTCGGGTGTGGTTGGCAGCCAGAAAGCCGGTTTGACGGGGAGCAGTGCGACCTATTCCACGGCCGAGCTGTCTGCCCTGTTTACGGCCGGGATTGATGTGATCTGTAATCCGGCGCCGGGTGGAACGTACTGGGCGGTGCGCTGCGGTCACAACTCGTCCAGCAAGAGCACCATGAATGGTGATAACTACACGCGCCTGACGAATTACATCGCGGCTTCGCTTGCTGGCGGCATGGGCGGTTATGTGGGTGAAGTGATCAACGATACGCTGTTCAGTGATATTCGTTCGACGCTTCTGGGCTTTCTGTCGTCGCTGCTGTCACAGGGTATTCTGGGTGTTCAGAATGGTGAGCTGCCGTACAGCGTGGTCTGTGATTCGAGCAACAATCCGCAGTCCCGCACGGCGCTGGGCTATGTGCAGGCGGATGTGGCGGTCCGCTACCAGGGTATCAACGAGAAATTCTTCGTCAATCTGCAGGGTGGTGCGTCTGTCACCGTGTCCTCTGCATCGGGGAGTGTCGGCTAAATGGCAAATCCATACAGCATTGGCCGGGATTGCCGGATTACTGTTCTGTGGAATGGTCAGCGGGTTGATCTGCGGGATGTCACGTCTTTCAGTGCGGCCCAGGAAACGCAGGCTCTGCGTGCCAACCCGCTGAACGGAGTGCCATTGGAATTCAATGTTCCGAATGGCTGGCGGGGAGCGTTCCAGATTGCCCGGGCCAATGCGGCGCTGGACAATCTGGTGGCGGCTGTCGAGGCCGCTTACTGGAATGCTGGGACGGTCGGGAGCGGGACGATTTATCAGTACGTGACCGAACCGGATGGCACGACCAGCACCTGGGAATTCAGCAATGTTTCCATGCAGCTGAAAAGTGATCCCTGGCAGGCGGATCACATGATCCATCAGACGGTTCAGTTCTTTGCTTCTACGAGGACGAAAATTTCGTGAGTGATTTTCCGCAGGAAGTTGTCCTGTCCGACAACCGCCGTCTGACGCTGCGCGAGATTGATCCGGCGGATATGCTGGATCTGATCGAAGCAGCGGGTAGTGCGATCAATGGGGCCTCGGCTTCTGCATGGCTTGGTTATGCGGAGATGATCTGTTCGGTGACCGCGATCGATGGTGTGCCGGTTCAGATGCCGCAGACGAAGGATGAAATCCGCGATCTGGCGCGTCGCGTCGGGAAGGCCGGGATTGCCGCGCTGACGCCGCTGTTCGAGCGTGATGCGGATGAGGATCTTCGGGACGTCGCAAAAAACTGAGCCGGCACTCCGGGTTCCAGGAGATGCTTTATCTGCTGGATCACGGGGTGCCATGGGATGTGTTGCGGGGATGGTCGCGGGCGCGGCGTCTGGCGGCCTGTGTCATTACCGCAGAGCGGGACGGGCACAGTTTTGACTGGGACATGATGTCCTATCGGGGAGAGATATGATGCGGAAGGCCATCTGGCGGAATATTCTCTCGATCAGGACGTTTCCTGTCGGTACTTCCAGAGGAATGGCACGAAGGTCGGTTCTGGTTTCGGCTGTGCCTCGTTTGAAAAGACGGATCAAAGTTGCTTCGTCTCGCGGACGAGGCCGTTCTGTTTGGGAAGTCGGGAACGGGTTTTCCGGACCGTGTAGAGGCCTTGATGCACCGGGAAAAGTTTTTGTCCGAAAGGCGGAAAGCATTGTTCATGCACCGTTATTTTCCGGACATACGAAGTTCCGGTCAGGGATGATGGTGCGGTCGGTTCAGTCTTCATCAAGGCCTGTCTCAAGCGTGATGAAGACGAAGAGCAGAGCTGCCATCGTTCCGGACATTGTCGTTGCTCGGAAGCAGGTTTCGCGACCGGTTGAAAAGCCGGTGCGGAGTGTAGGAACGTGGACGCGGAGTGCTCCTGCGATTGCGCGAGGTATGGCAGCCGTCAGGCGTCCAATACCGATTGCTGCCGTAGCGATGAAGCGGCGCCGCCATAACGCTGCTGCAGGAGCCCCTGTTCTCCGCAAAGCGGTCAGGACAGGTGTGAGGGGCGGAGGCAGGGCTGCCGCCAGGAGCAATATCGTCAACGGGGTAAGTTACGTGCCGGTGGTGCGCAGGGCTGTGACCAGCGGGCAGTCTCATGAGGGCATCGGTCAGGAGCATGCTCGACATCAGCCTGTTCTTGGCTCCGAACATTACCATGAGCCAGAGGCCTCGGATGCTCATTTGGATCATGGGGCGGGGCATGTTGATTTTCTGCTGGGAAATCGACGTTCCCGTCTGACTGCGCGCCGCTCTGGCAGTGGTGTCGATGAAATCATGCAACCTCAGTATCCGGGCCGAAGTATCGGATTTTTCTGACAGAGGAGATGTTCCCTGATGGGTATTGGCCTTTCTGACATAGAAAATGCCATTGGCGCTGTAGGGCGGCTGGGAGCGTCATCACCCGTCATACTGGGAAATCTGGTTCTGACAGGAATTGAGGTTCCTGACACATTGCAGGTCGGCGGGCGTCAGATGCTCGTCGTGCATCGTCTGCCAGGAGGCGGGCGGGTTGTTGATGCGCTGGGGAATGATCCGGGCCGTCTGGAGTTGAAAGGCCGGTTTCTTGGTCCGGATGCGCAGATGCGGGCGCAGGCGGTCGAGCGCATGCGGATGGCGGGGCAGCAGGTTACTTTTTCGGCGGCCGGTCTGTCCGTGCAGGTCTGGATCGCCCAGTTCACTTATGTCTACCAAGCAAAAGGGGCTGTCTGTTCCTATACGCTGATCCTTGAAAGGCCGCAGGAAACAGCATCCACACAGATTTCGAGCACTCTGTCCGGAGTGCTTGGGGATGATGTGGGAAGTGCTCTGGACAGTTTTTCGGGGGTGGTTTCGGACGTTTCCGAAGGTGTGTTTACGGCTGCCGGACAGGTGTCTTCAGTCGTGGGGCAGGTCATGCCGCTGGCCAGTCTGGTCGGTGCTGGCGGTTTTGCCGCGAAGGTGACGGATGCTCTGGGGACGGTCAACGGTGTGGCGCAGAGTGGCATGAACCTTGCCACGGTTCCGTCTGCACTGGCGTCTGTTGCGGGTGGGCTGGAAAGCGCGGGAAGCGGTTTGCAGTCCGTGATTACCGGGGCGGGACAGAATGTCGAATTTATCCAGCCGGACAATAGCGTGTCGCTGAATGCTCTGGGTCAGAACGCCGCACTTCTGAGTGCTGCGACGGATGCAGGAAGTCTGGTTAATCGGGCTGCGGCGAATGTGGCCGTGGCGCAGGGACAGGAAACGTCTGTGCCGTCCGTTTTCGCATGAGGGAATGATGCAGGATATTATTGTCAGTGCTGCGGATATTTCCCTGTTTCATGTGGCTGCGCGTGAACTGGGGGATGCGTCCCAGTGGTGGAGAATTGCGCAGGTCAACGGGATGACGGATCCGGATCTGGGGAAGATTCCGGAAACTGTCGTGCTGAAGGTTCCATCGGTTGAACGTGATCTGGTGTCAGGTCTGCCGGATGGAGCCGGGTCATGAATGTCAGGAATCTGGAAGCTCGGGTCCTTTTTGACGGGCAGGTTGATCCGGTTCTGGCGCTTGTGCAGTTTGAAGTCGATGCCAGCCGGTATGAAACCTGTGATGTTGCCTCGCTGCGTTTTGCAGTCCGGAATCAGGGACAGGGAAACCTGTGGTTTGAAGTGGAGCAGCCGGCGCGGAAATGGGTGACGCTTCAGATGCAGAATACCCAGAGCGTCAGTTCGTCCTGGACAACGCTGTTCGAGGGGCGGCTGGATCATATCGAATATGCGGCTGAACATGCCTGTCTGGAAATGGAATGCCGGGATGCGCTGGCGGCTTTGATGGATCTGCGGGTTCAGGATGCCTGGCTCAACCATACCCAGCAGGAACTTCTTGAAATCATGGCGCAGGCTGCGGGGCTGGATGCGACGATTTCGCTGCCTTCAGATCAGGCCACGCTGATGGCCGGTCAGTTCTGGCAGATCGAGCATAAACGTGGTGCTCTCATGGGGCAGCACCGGTTCCAGACAGCGGCGGATCTCGCTTTTACGATTGCACGGGATGCGTACTGTGATCTTTACGCAGAAGGAACGTCCCTTATCTGTCAGCCGCTGGGCTCTGCTTCTGATGCGGGCGCGCAGGTGACGGATATGCGTCATGCCGTTCTTGAGACGAGTGTTGCGCGGGACCTTCAGCTTTTATCCGGTGTCGTTGTGCATATGGCGTCGTGGGATTCACGGCAGAGAAGCACGACGCAGGTCTATTACGATGGTGTTTCATTTTCTCAGGATGCACCGGCGGGAAATGCCAGTATCCATACATTCCGTGTTCCTGAACGGCGGCTGGATGAGTTGCAGCGGCTGGCTCGTGGCAAACATGCGCGGATTGCTGCTCATGCCCTGTCCGTGCGGATCAGGATTCCAGGCGTCATTGGTATTGCGCCACGGAATTTCATGACCGTCTCGACTGGCAGTCAGGAAAAGACCTTGGGAATTGATCAGGTTATTTCCCGTTTTTCTGTGGAAAAGGGATTTGTGCAGCAGGTTGTTCTGCGGGATCGCGGAGGGGAAGCATGACTGATGCCCGGTTTGATGCCGCTGTGCTGCAGGGCCGGACGGCGCATACGATGTTTGGGATTGTCTCGGCCGTTGATCCTGTCAACCATGCCGTGAAAGTCCGGATCCAGCCTGAAAATGTGGAGACCGGCTGGATACCGGATGCGGGTGGCGTTCATGCGGGGGATCTGCGGATAGCATGTCCGTCTTCGCCCGGAACGCATGTTGTTCTGCAGCCGGTTGAAGGGGACGGCGAGCATCTGGTTGTGACGGGATGTGTGTTTGATACCGTCGTAATGGCACCTGTTTCTCCGTTCACCGGCTCTGCTGCCCAGCCTGGCGAACTGCTGGTCAGGGGCGGTTGTGGGCGCCCGCCAGTCTCATCTTCCGGATCGTCGGGTGCTATATCTTCCGAGGCTGGGTGGCTGCATATCGGGCCGAGTGGCGTTGCTGCGGGGGCAGGTAATGTGCGGCTGGTTCTCAGGGATGGGGAGATCAGTTTTTCCGTGGGAGAAATAGCCATGACGCTGACCTCCGCCGGGCTGAAGGTTTCGGGTGGGGATGTGCGGACGGACCAGCACTCCCTTAACGGGCATGTCCATCTGGCAGGAAGCCAGAATACGGGAGGGCCGATTGGATGATCGCTCTTTCACATATTTTTGGAAATGATCTGGTTTTGAACTCTGGCGGACTTGGGACGGTTTCCGGGACAGAACTGACGCGGCAGAGCCTGCTGAGGCGTTTGCTGACCGTGCCGGGGGATTATATCTGGCAGCTTGATTATGGAGTGGGGCTGCCGCTCATGGTTGGCCAGGTTATCGCTCCGGAAGCCATGGAATCCGTCATTCAGGCGCAGGTGCAGGCGGATGCCGGCGTGGATTCATCGCAGGCGGTGACTGTAACCGTGACGGACGAAGGGAGCGGCGTCTGCAGATGCGACGTCTCCTATGTCGATGCCGGATCCGGTCAGCAGCAGAGCCTGTCTTTTTCCTACTGAAATAATGAGAGCGGCACGTTACTGAACCGCTCCAAGAGGATGCGATGTCTCTCTCCTTACGTTCCTTTTCCACGACTGTTTCCACAGCCGTGACAGCAGCGCAGGCCTCCTGTTCCCAGTTGCTGGATGTGTCCATCGGTTCTCCTGCGCGGGCTCTGATGGAAAGTGTGGGCGGGGTTGGCCTGTGGTTGCAGTATCTGGTGCTGCAGTCGCTGCTGCGGAGCCGTCTGGCGACGTCTACGGGCTCCGATTGCGACAGTTTCGTCAATGATTTCGGCATGACCCGGCTGCCGGGTACGCCTGCGACGGGGCTTGTGACGTTTACGTCTTTTATGGCCAGCGAGCAGTCGGCGGTTGTGCCGCCTGGCGTCATTGTACGGACTGTGGGAGGAATTTCGTTTGTCGTGACGCAGGACCAGTCCCTGCCGACATGGTCTGCGTCTGCCGGAGGGTATGTGCGGGCAGCGGGTGTTTCCACGTTGTCTGTCCCGGTGTCATGTCAGGTGGCCGGATCGGCAGGGAATGTTTCGGCTGGCGCGATCTGTCTTATGGGCACTGCGGTATCGGGACTTGATACCGTGACGAATACGGCCCCTTTTCTCAATGGTTCTGATCAGGAGACGGACAGCCAGTTGAGGGCACGTTTTCCGCTCTGGCTGGCAGCAAAGGCGTCCGCAAGTCGTGCAGCGGTCGGGAATGCCATTGCGAATGTGCAGACGGATCTGAGTTACTCCCTGCGGGATGGTCTTGATGCGGCAGGGCTGGCGCGGAGCGGGTATTTCACCGCCGTGGTCAACGATGGGAGCGGGGTTCCTTCGGATCAGCTGCTGTCGGAGGTCTATGAGGTTATTGATTCGGTTCGGGCGCTCGGGGTCGGGTTCGGTGTGCAGGCGCCTCGGGTCCTGAGCGTGGATGTCTCCATGGATGTGGTGGTGCCGTCTTCCGTAACGGTACAGCAGGCGCAGAGTGCCATTCAGTCCGTTGTGGCAAAGGATATTGCGTCGATGACGGTAGGCGATGGCTATCCGTACAGCCGCCTGTCCTATCTGGCCTATGCCGGTGCAGACGTTTCCGTGACGTCGGTTCTGAATGTCCGTCTGAACGGGGGGCAGGCCGATATTCCTGCAAACGGCAACCAGGCTCTGGTTGTCGGAAACATTCAGATCAATGTCACTCAGGGCTGAGGATTCGGAATCTGGCTCTATCGGTAGGGATGAGGAATTCTCATGGCTGTCTTTAATACATATCCGAAACTCGACGCCCTGACGGGCGAAGAGGTCTTTATTCTGGCGGATTCTACCGGAACAAGGACGGTTACAGCTACTGTGGCGCAGGTGATCGAAGCACCTGTCAGCGTTGAGGCCAGTGGTCAGTTCTATTCGGATAAGGGCGCACAGGTAAAACGCTTTGCGGACCGGCTTCTGGTTGGTGTTGCGGCAGAAAATCCGGCTCTGAGTGACCGTGCCAGTTCTTCGCAGAATGACTGGCTATCGGAAACCATGGCAGCAACATCGATTGGTCCATGGGCCCTGCAGGATGCCCAGTGCGCCTCCGTTGCGCAGTTTGGCAACAGCGCGTTTGTAGCCGGTTCACGGACGTCCGATGCGCTGAGGGGCTCTTCGGTTCTCGGGTTTCAGCCGAGCAGCATCGGAGTGGCGTCATGGGGAATTTCCGATGACACGTCCAATCCCACGACCACGACTGCCTATGCCTATTATGGCGAGGCATGGCGCATGGCGGGTGTGGATTATCAGCCTACTTTCGGAATGGAGCTTGAGGCAGTCAATTTTGGTGGTCTTGCCGTCGGACAGTCAACGCCTTATGCGCCGAATGTCGGTGGTGGCGTGTACGGGATCCAGCTTGGTGCAGGCGGTGGCCAGACGTCCGGAACCTCGGATGCCGCGGCAGGAATGGTTTTCGTATCTAATCCGAATTCCTGGCAGACGGGTATTGTCTTCGGGGCGCAATCCCTGACAGGGACGGACGGGAAAGATTCCGGATATGCATCGGCTGTCTCCCTGGCCCGCAATCATGCTGTTGAGTGGCATACGCCTGAAACCGTTTCCGGCGTTGCGGGTGCCAATGTAGGCGCGTTTGTCCGTTCGACAGTAACCGAGCGCTCCAATGGGACGCGGCAGGAATTTACCGACAACGGAATTCTGTTTGCCAATATCGAAGGGGAAACGCTTTTCTCGATCGCTACAATGGAGAATCCGACCAATGCGCTTCAGGTGCAGGCTGGTGCCGGAATGCAGGCGGCGGGTTTGTATGTCCAGGAAGGGACGGGTGGTTCCGGAAATCTGGGTCTTTTCCCGGCAAGTGGTGGAGAACTGCAGATCACATCACCGGTCACGGGGGCAGGCGCTACAATGCCGAGTGTCGCTGATGGTGGTTTCCTGCACATCAATATCAATGGCGCGGATTATCGTATCCCGCTGATGAGTGCTGCCCAGGCCGGGGGTTGATGGCATGGGCATTCTTTATGATGAAGACCGGAATATTCTTCGGGCATCGGATGGAAGTATCCTTTTCGATACAGGTCCGGCGCCAGGATCGGCAGAGGATTTTGCGGGCCGGTTGAGACGGCTGTTGCCAAAGGGATGGTTCCCGCCTGAGCCTCAGGGGCTGGAGGAAGAGGCTGCGCCGGTACTGGCTGCTCTTCTGACAGGGTTTGGGGCTGTTCTGGCCGGGATCTGGCAATTGATGCTGGAATGCTCGCAGCAGATGCGCCTTTCCACGATGAGTGGTGCGTTTCTGGATATGGCCGCTGATGACTATTTTGGCGAAAGCGGCTTGGTGCGACAGATATCCGAGACGGACGGTGTCTATCGGAAGCGGATCAGGACTTCCCTGTTCGCCGAACGCAATACACGTCAGGCCGTGACAAACGCGATCGTAGCGGCAACCGGTGTGCAGCCGGTGATCATCGAGACACTGAACGCCGCTGACTGTCATGCTCTTGCCTGTGCTTCATCTCCAGCCATGGGCGGGGGATATGGTTATGGGGCATCCGGTCTGCGGTATGGCAGCCTTCAGGGTGGCCAGTTTTTTGTAGAAACACAGTTGGGAAAAGCTGCGGATCTGGCAGCAGTCTGTCGCGCCGTCGACCAGACGGCAGCCATGGGCGTTACCGGCTGGATCAAGGTGAAAAGTTAATGGATCGGGCAATCGTTTATGCGGGATCGATCCCGCTTGATACGGATCTTCTGCGTGCAGGGCGGTACACCAAGGCTGCGCTGGGAAACCTGGCATCAATGCTTTATGGCCCGAACGTCACGGCAGCCTCCGGACTGGGATATTCCGCGTCTGTCAGTGATCTGAGCCTGACAGTGAATGCGGGGTCGATCGTGGCGCCCGGCGTCATGGATGTTTCTGCCATTGGCGGAAATGGTGGTGGCCTCGGCGCAGATACGACCGCTCTGACATGCCAGTACTGCAGCACTGCGGCGCAGACTGTCACAATGCCTGGGACGGGAAATACCTACACGGTATATGCCATCTGTTCCGAAGAGGATGCTGACCCGACCGTGCTGCCATTCTTCAATGCCAGCAATCCGTCTCAGACACAGGCTGGTATCCAGAACTCCGGTGGGGCGCTTCCTGTCCGGCGATCGGGTATCATCACGCTGGTTGTGGCTACCAATCCTCCAGCAACTCCGGCGGGAGGACATGTTGTCGCGCTTTATACGATTGCGGTTCCACAGGGAGCCAGCAGTCTCGCGGGTGTGACGGTTCAGCCGGGACAGGTTTTCTGGCCAACGATTCCTGAACTGGCAACACAGGCACTCCTCAAGGCATCCACGGAACCCATGACGCTTGTGACCGGGAATGGCTCGGTTCCCGTTCCGGCCTGGGCATCCAGGGTGGAATTGCGCGCTATCGGCGGCGGTGGTGGTGGAGCTGCCTCGCAGGCCATGACGACAACCGGTTCCTTTTCAGGTGCAGGCGGCGGCGGCGGCGGAGACGCCTGGGGCATTTATGCTGTCAGCCCGACCCAGGGAAATGGTCTTGCCATTACTGTTGGAAATGGCGGTGCATCTGAGCAAACGGGTGGCACGTCTCTCGTAAGTTACAATGGACAGACACTTCTTCAGGCTGAAGGCGGTCAGGGCGGAACGTTCTATTCCACAACCGGATCGGCCGGTGGCGTTGGCGGGAATGCCTCTGGTGGAACGGTCTGGAACCAGAGCGGCACTTCCGGCGGAGATGGGCAGTGCAATGCCTATACATTCTCCGGCTATGGCGGCGATGGTCCATGGGGCGGCGCAGGACGTTGCGGCAACCAGGGAGGCCGAAACGCTACACGCTATGGTGCAGGTGGCGGCGGTTCCTATTCAGCAACGACTGATGGAACGGCTTCCAGCGGTGGGACAGGGTATCAGGGTTGTATCCTGTATCGTTTCCTGCCCTGAAGACAAACTCAGTTCAGCGAAAGTGCGTCATCCGCCATATCTGGAGGAGGCATGCTTTTGCTGAGCCGTTTCACGTCTTCTGCTGAAATCGGTGAAGCATTGTTGCCCCAGGCATGGCGGATGAACGTCACGACATCAGCAATCTGCTCATCCGTCAGCTTATGCTTGAACACTGGCATGACGATGGATGATGGCGCCGCTGTCATCGCGGGGAGCGTTGCACCGCTCTGGATGATGTGAATGAGTGAAACGGGATCATCCTGCATCATGACAGGGTTGCCGGCGAGAGGCGGAAAGACGGAAGGATAGCCTTTCCCATCAGTGCGATGACATGCCGCGCAGCGATCGACATAAATGCGTGCACCCCGATATGAGAGATCTGCTTTGTGAAGCTGATCGGTTATCGTGGAGTCATAGGTCCATGGTTTCTGGGTCTGATCGACAGCTTTCAGGCTCTTGAGATAATGAGCGATGGCATGCAGATCATCATCCGTCAGTTTCTGCGTTCCATGCAGGACGGCGGATGTCATGGATCCGAAAACACTACCGGTCACTGCGCGGCCGGTTTTGAGGAAAGATACGATATCATCCTCGCTCCATCGGCCCAGTCCAGTACGGTTTTCCTGACGGAGTGACGGGGGCGTCCAGCCATCCACCATGGCACCGCCGGCGAGGTAAAGATTCCCATCCGTCGCTGTGAGTGCCTTTTCCTGCATTGTTATGGCGCGAGGGGAATGACAGGCCCCGCAATGGGCTGGACCTTCAACGAGATAGGCGCCACGGGCAAGCTCGGGATCAGTGAATTCTCCTGAGGTCCTGGGGATGGCCTTTGTGGGTGTGGGGGCAAAAGCCCAGCGCCAGAAAGTCAGCGGCCAGCGGATGGAGAGCGGCCAGACAATCCCGTTCTTCGGGGGAGAAATGGGAGCCGGTTTGACGCCTTTCCGAAAATAGATAAACAGGGCGTGGATATCGCTGTCCGTCAGACGCGCATAGGATGGAAAAGGCATGGCCGGGTAAAGCGTTGAGCCATCACGACGCACGCCTTCGCGCAAGGCTCTGCCAAACTGGGCTTCCGTATAATGACCAATTCCATGGTCCGCATCTGGTGTGATGTTGGTGGAATAGATTTTCCCCATGGGCAGGGAAAATGAAATGCCCCCGGAATATTCTGGTCTTCCATGCGCTGAATGGCAGGCTGCGCAATCTGAAGCCGCGGCTAGATAACGTCCTTTTTCTAAAGTGGCGTTATCAGCATCCTGCGCGATGGCTTTTCCAGCCAGACTGCTCCCGAGGATGCATACCGCAAGCAGAGGCCATTTCATGCCTGCACCAGCGGGCCAGGGGATTTCAGATAGGTCGTACGAATATGGTGTGCGGCCCAGTATGCAAGAGCGGCGACCATTCCTGTTGGATTATATCCCATACCCTGCGGAAACGCATTTGATCCAATGACGAAGACGTTCGATACGTCCCAACTCTGAAGATAGCGGTTCAGCGCGCTTGTCTGGGGATTTTCTCCCATGATGGCGCCTCCACCCAGATGGGTGGTCTGGTATTTGCGAGTGTCAAAAGGCTGACCCGGATTGAGGTGAACCAGATTCATTTTTGTCGCACCCATGGCGCGTGCGATGGGTTCAATTTTGCTGACGACATACTGGTTCATGCGAATATCATTTTCCTTCCAGGTGAAGGTCATGCGAAGCAGCGGCTGTCCGTACGCGTCTTTCCAAGTGGGATCGAGGTCCAGATAGACGTCCCGATACGCCATGTTGCTGCCATGTGCATCAATACCCAGCGAATGTTTATAGGTATTGATCAGGGCATCCTTGTAGGCAGAACCCCAGCGTGGTGTGCCTCCGCCTCCGGCACCGGTTGCAGCAGCGATCGGCTTCATTCCGGCCTGATTGACCCAGACAGGGGACCCTCCCACAAAACCAAGTGGCCCATGATCGAAATTCATGCTGTTGAAATCATCGATGGCAACGCCGGCACCACCTGCCCCTACAAACTGATTGGTATAGGTCGAGGAGGGAAGCCAGACGCGTGAGGACGTGATGGTCTGGTAGACGAAATTGCGTCCGACCGTCCCGGTGTTGCTGACGGGATCATAAGGTTTGCCGATACCGGAAACCAGCATCAGATGAACATTGTTGAACTGGAATGCTCCCAGAATGACCAGATCGGCGGAGAGTGACGTTTCTTTCCGGGTCTTGGTGTCTAGGTAAGTGACGCCGGTCGCCTTCGTTTTCGTGCTGTCGAGATCGACCCGAAGAACATGGGCGTTCGGGATCAGGGAAAATCTCGGATCCTGCCGTAATGCGGGAAGGATGTTTACATTGGGCGAGGCCTTGGAATAGAGGTAACAGTCATACCCGCTGCAATATCCGCAGAAATTGCATGGTCCCATCTGGCAGCCATAAGTGTTCGTGTACTGGCGCGATGCGTTGGCGGCGGGAAGCGCGTAGGGATGGTATCCAGCACTTTTAGCCGCATCGCGGAAAACCGATGCCGAAAAAGTATCCTTCATTGCTGGAAGTGGAAAGTTACTGGAACGATCCGGAGAAAAAACATTTCCGTTTCCAACTACTTTTCCCTGAACCTTGTAGGCTTCTCCCGATGTGCCGAACACTTTTTCCGCCTTGTCGAAAAAGGGCTCCAGTTTCTCGTAGGTGACACCATAATCCTGAAGGTTCATCCCTTCAGGAATGAATTTCTCTCCATAGCGCTCGATCACGGAACTGCGTAGTCTCAGATCTTCTGGTGCAGCGCGGAAATGGACGCCCGACCAATGAAGCCCGGCTCCTCCCACGCCTTCACCAGGCAGGAAAGCTGCGAGTTGCCGGTAAGGTAGAGCCGTCTGGTCCATGGTGTTGCGGATTGTCACCGTAGACTGGGACAGATTCTGGAACAGACGTTTGCGCACGGCGCCGCGCAGTTCATCAATAGAATCCGGATAGGCGCCTTCGATTTGTGTCGTCCTTTCGGCGCCACGCTCGAGCATGACCACGGAGAGCCCTGCTTCGGTTAGTTCCTTGGCGAGGATCGCGCCAGCCCAACCAGCCCCCACGATAATGGCATCGACATGCTTTTCACCCATTTTACGCGGTCTCCCCCGAGATGGAGACCGGTCCGATGGGGTAGGGCGCACCTTCCTGGTTTACCCAGTCCATGAAATCCGCTCTGGCTCCTGGAAAGCCGAGCATGACCCAGCCTGCGAGGCCCCGATTGCCACCATAAAGAGGGTCGGCAAACACACCTTCAAGGGTATTGGTCCGGAGCTGTTCGAAAAATACGCGCCCCGGAATTTCGCCGAGCTGGACAGATCCCCCTTCCAGAGCCGTCAGGATTTCGTCCTGCTGTACGGCTGCAAGGGCTGCAAACTCCTTGCCGTGTTGCTGTCTGGCATAAGTTTCGACGCCAGCAATACCTTTGCGATAGAGGTCGCGCGGAACGAACGGAAGCTGATAGCCAAGATTGGCAGGTCCCTGCTGGAACGGACCGGACATATACCAGTTTTCCCCATGTCCATAAGGGGTCTGCATCTGTCGGTCGATGAATTCGGCTACACCTAGTGCTCTACCACCCGGACTGTTATGATCGGAGGGGAAAAGGCGGTCGCTGGCCGCTTCCAGAAACTGGTATTCCTTCATATCAAAGAAGGCGGGCTGATAGGACTGGGCTGCCGCTTCCGCCGCCAGAGCTTCGGCCCACTGGGTACTTCCTGAAGTCATCCAGAATGATGTGGTTCCCAGGAGGCCTTTGATGAAACTGCGGCGGAGCGGACGGTTCAGTGTCAGTTCCATAGGTGGCACAGGTCTCTCCGGAAAATAGAACCAAAAATCACAGAAAATCTGAAAATGGATGCTTTACAAAATCCAAACTCCTGTCCCCTACCGAAGACAGGCCAGGACTTCCAGCGTTGTGTTCATCACAACATGACGAGAGATGTAAACTCAGTGCGTTGCGGTGCCGGTCGTTGACGGAAGTTGCAACGTCCCGGGTTGAGGAGAATGCTGGGTAACGGGAGCTGCTGTTGTTTCGCTATCTGCCCCTGTCGGGAAAATGGCATCCGGTCCGCTCGCAGCGGCAACTGGGGTCGCTGTTTTCTCGGGAGCAGCAAGGGCAGAAGGTGTAGTGGGTGCTGTTGCTGTAGGGGCAGGCACTGGCTCTGTTCCCGGCGCTCCAAGTGTCTGCTGCTGGATACCGCCATTGACGAGAGGTGTACCGGTCGCATCCGTCATCCATGACATAAGCTTCTTGCGGATTTGGAATTCCAGCTCCACGTTCATGTCCTGCATCATCTGGCTGGTCAGAGCGTAGAGTTCCTTGCGGGATGTCGGATCACGGTCGCCCGTATCGAGCTTGCGTGTGATACGGGCATGAACGAAGCCAGTATGCTGGTTTCCGGCATCCGCGATATTCAGCTGCACATCCATCGCGCCCGTTACCGCATTGTCGCCTGCCCGGTTCAGATAGGCCTGCTTGATGATGAAATCGGCTTTGCCAGAACTGCCGCTGGCAATCAGGCGCTGACTGGCCATAGCCTTCAGGGCTTCATCAGGAGCAGTCGGCGCTTTGGCTGAAAGTGAATCCGGTGCGGCAGGAGCTTCATCCTGCACGTCGATGGAGGCTACATTCAGATGAATCTGTGAGAGATAGCTGTAATCGAGCGGGGGAAAGGTCTGGTTCCCATTCCCGTCAGAGCATGCGGCTACGCCAAGGGACAACGCCAGAGCACCCAGACCGGTCCAGTAACGTATGCGCATATCCTGTCTCCTGAAGACGTTACAGCCGGCCGAAAAGAGACTTGAGCCGGCTCTTGAGTCCCTGTTTAGACGTCTGGGGGGCCGAAGCGGAAGTCGGCTGTTCGGCCTGAGGTGAAGAAGGACTTGTCCGACTTGTCTCTGGCTCAGGTGTTACCACAGCAGGCTCGTCCCTGGTTTTGGAAGAAGAAACCGTTTCAACCCCAGGTGCCGGTGTATTATTTTCCGCTGGCTCTTTCTGACGCAGGCCCGATGCCTGTCCAAGACCGAAATCCTCAGCCTTGAACGGCCGCGCCTCACGAATGAGAGCCGCATGTTCAGGGTGGCGCGCGTACCAGCCCAGGATCAGCCCTGGAATCATTGCTGCACCGGGATCATCACTGATCACGATTGGGCCGTCAGGATAGTAAAAGGTGGGACGAAGCGCAGGGAGGTTTTCGTTCCAGATCAGATAGAAAACCGTCTCACCGTCCTGAAAACGACTGACACTCAGCGGTCCCGTCTGAAATGTAATCTGGGCCAGAAGAGGCAGTGCCGTGAAGGGTGAGGAAACAATCAGCGGTCCGGCCCCCCGCTGGGCGGACAGCAGAGCGGTCATCCGGTTTGCACCGATCTGGCGACCGTTTGGACACGACAAGGCTTCTCCACTGTCTGCATGACCTGAAGGCAGCAGAAGCGTATGTGGGGCATATCCTTCCAGCCAGGAGCCCGACATTTCATTGACAGCGATTTCAGGCAGGTTTTCACAGTCTACGGGTGTCTGATCGGGAAGAGGAGATCCCAGAACACCCGTTGCCAGAGGCCAGAAAACATAGTCCATGGCTGTCAGAAGACGCCGTCGGACAGGTTCATGAAGGACCAAGATATGGCTTGCGCTGTAGTTTTCGCCTTCAAGCCACCAGCAGGCCTGTCGCCCGCTGCTGTCCTCACCGAAAACGACGACACTGAAATCGTCCACAACCGGGGTGCGACTAACAGGAACCCAGCCGGGATAAAGCTGCTCGACCGGAAAGCCATCGAGCTTTACGCCATCAAGCAGTGTCAGCGTCATTCAGACCGTTCTCCAAGTTCATCGCGCGTAAAGCGGAAACCCACATTACAGAACTCACAGTTCATCGTAATGGCCCCGTTCTCGACCATATGGTCAAGATCGTCATCCGGGAATGTCTCCAGAACGGATGCCAGCCTTGCCCGGTTGCATCGGCAACCATAGGCCAGCGCGCGCGGGGTGCCCAGACGGACATCCAGCGTACCGAAAAGCCGATGAATCAACTGCTCGTTCGAGAGCTCCGGATCAAGAACTTCCTGCTCCGTGACCGTCTCCGCCAGCGTGCAGGCGGTTTCCCAGGCATCTTCGTCCTGCTCGGTCGCCTCGATCCCGCCTTCGGCCGCAATCCGTTCCAGAACCAGCGCTCCGGCCTTCCAGTCATCTGACGATTTCGCACAGAACAGCCGGATCCAGCAGTCATGCTGTTCGCTGGTGTGGAAATAATGCATTGCCATTTCGGCAAGCGTCGTGCCGGTCAGATCAACAATGCCCTGATGCCGGTCCATGTCCGGCCCCTGATCAATGGTGAAGGCCATGTAGCCGTCACCAAGGAGTTCCTTGGCGGTCTCAGGCAGTGCATTCCGGTCAGCGTCTTCGCGCAGACGTGCAAAGAACCGCAAATCCCCACTATCTGTTGCATCGGCAACAAGCATGGAGACCGGTCCATCCCCTTTGATCTGCAGGGAAAAGGCCCCTTTGAACTTCAGGGCGGAGACCATGACGGCCACGAGCGCCAGAGCCTCGCCTCCCAGCCGGGAGACGGCATCAGGATTGTCGTGACGGGACAGGATGGCGTCAGCCAAAGGCCCAAGCCGGACCAGACGGCCCCGGACAGGTGAGCGTTCCAGATAGAACGGCATCACCCCGCCGGAAACAACCATGTTTGGAACGTCAGGACGGTTCGTGTCGAGGAATGGTGGTGTATCCATCACCCGTTTTCTCTCCCAAGGGCCCAGAGCAGCAGGCCCTTCTGCGTGTGCAGGCGGTTTTCCGCCTCATCAAAGACAACGGACGCCGGGCCTTCAAAAACTTCGGACGTCACTTCCTCTCCGATATGGGCAGGCAGACAGTGCAGGAACAGGGCATTGGGCGCAGCTTTTGCCATCAGGGCCGTATCGACCTGATAGGGCTGGAACACCTTGAGCCGTCTTTCGCGGTCCTTGTCCCCCATGCTCACCCAGGTATCGGTCAGTACGGCATCGGCACCAGCAACCGCTTCGGCCGGATCACGGAAGACCTCGATCGTCGCGCCATGGGCCCGGGCCCATTCTACGGCTTCAGGGTTAGGAGAGAAGCTCTCCGGCGTGGCCAGACAGACATTGAAGCCCAGAAGAGCTGCACCCTCCATCAGAGACGTGGCGACATTGTTGCCGTCACCAATCCAGGCCAGCGTTTTTCCACGGATTGGCCCGCGGTGTTCCTCGAATGTCAGGACATCGGCAAGGATCTGGATCGGATGGGAGACAGGCGTCAGGCCGTTGATGACCGGCACCGAACTCCATTTTGCCAGTTCACGCAGATTGGCGTCATTGCCGGTCCGCAGCACGATCACGTCCAGAAAACGCGACAGGACACGGGCTGTGTCCGCCACGGTCTCGCCCCGCCCAAGCTGCATGTCGCCCGGCGAGAGGACCGAAACCGACCCGCCAAGCTGTCCCATCCCGACCTCGAACAACACACGGGTGCGCGTCGAAGGCTGGGCAAGGATCAGACCAAGACTCCGTCCTTCTAGCGGGCGATCCGGATGTAGGGGCTGGCGACGGCCGTTCTGCATGGCCTTCACCTTTGCAGACAGGTCGATGATCTGCCGGATCACCTCAGGCGTAAAATCGCGCAGATCGAGAAAATGCCGGGGCGCCTGGTGATCCGTGGCGGTCGTGCGGCTTGCAGTTGCTGCGCTCACGAGGCGTTCTCCTGGGTCTTTGTGGTCTGTGCGTTCAGGGCAGCTGCCGCCCGGATTAGGCGATCGCACGCCTCGCGGCATTCGGCTTCCGTGACGATCAGGGGGGACGAGTCGCAGGACATTGTCCCCCGCGCCTACGGCCAGAAGATCCTGATCCAGAATCGCAGCCATGACGGCAGCGACAGGCGGGACGCAGTGCAGTCCACGCATCAGCCCGACTCCACGCACACCGTCGAAAACGCCTTCCGAGCGCTTCACGACATCCTCAAGCATGGCGCCAAAGGCACTACCGACGGCCCGGACATGTTCGAGGAAGCCGGGGCTGAGCACTTCCTCCAGCACGGCAAGACCCGCCGAGCAGGCCAGCGGATTGCCGCCATAGGTCGTGCCATGAGAACCCGGCGTCAGATGCTTTGCCACCTCTTCGGTTGCCAGAACGGCGCCAAGCGGGAAGCCGCCGCCAATGCCCTTGGCCACGGAAATGACGTCCGGCTTCACGTCATAAAGTTCATGGGCGAATAGACGTCCCGTACGGCCCACGCCGGTCTGGACCTCATCGAAGCCCAGATAGAGGCCGTATTCATCACAGGCGGTGCGGAGAGCCGACATGAATTCCTGAGTGGCCGGCTTGATGCCGCTCTCACCCTGAACCGGCTCGACGACGATGCCGGCCGTCTCAGGTGTGATGGCCTCACGCAGCGTGTTGGTGTTGTTGAACGGCGCATGGTCGAAACCGGCCACGACCGGCCCGAAGCCTTTCTGATAGGCCGGATTACCGGTGGCGGAGATCATGCCCAGCGTCCGTCCGTGGAAGGCGCCGTTGAAGCATAGGATATGCGTGCGTTCCGGATGGCCGTTCTCGAACTGGGCGCGCCGGATCATCTTGACCATGGCCTCGTTGGCCTCGGCACCCGAATTGCAGAACAGCACCGAGTCCGCAAACGTGTTCTGTACCAGAAGCTGCGCCAGCTTTTCAGCCTGGGGCACCCGGTACAGGTTCGAGACATGCATGACCTTCGCGGCCTGATCCGCAATGGCCTTCACCAGTTTCGGATGGGCATGTCCCAGCGAGGACACGGCAATGCCGGCGCCGAAATCCAGATATCGTCGTCCGTTCGTCGCCGTCAGCCAGACGCCTTCGCCCTGCTCGAAAGCAAGGTCGGCACGTTTGTAATTCGGCATCAGCGCGGGGATCATGATGGATCTCTGAATATCTGGTTGAGAACGAAACGGTTGTTGCGGAATTGCAAAACCCTGCTCTGGTTGCCCGGAGCAGGGCTTCAAAATCCGCCTGCGCATAGTGAAGGGCGGAAAGGGGTTCCGTCAAACCCCATGACCGGATAACTGCCCTGTGCGGGTTCCGGATCAGACGCGCTGATACACGAGATCCCGCGCCAGCCAGCACCCGACCCGTACCGCGGCCACGCTGCTGCCCTGTCGCTCGAACGCCAGCGTCCAGTCTCCCGGAGCCGTATGATCAAGCGCGCGCGGGCAGGGGAGAACCCACACATCCCGTGCCAGACGCTGGAGCATTTCCATCCGGCCATCGCCCAGAATTCCCGAAAAACCGCCATAAACCACGCCACCTGCCAGCTCGATGGTGACTTCGGCCTCGTCCAGTTCCTCGCAGCGATAAATTCCGGCCAGCTCGGCGATGTTCTCACCGGGCGTTTCATCGCAGCGTGTCAGGATACTCGTCCGGTTTTCGCCCGGACGTTCCATTACGGCTTCCGTGCCTTCCGCAGCATCCTGTGCCCTTACGACAACCGACCCTGCTTCAGCTCGCGTGGCTGAAATCCCCTCCAGCAGCTCCGGCACCATCAGATAGCGCAGCTTTGCACCGCCCGGTGCAGGCTCGAACTCGGGCCGACAGTCCCGTCTCCCGTTCCAGATAGGTGCCATACAGCGCCGTCGGCTGCTGGGTGCTGCGGTCTGGCTCGTAAGGAACGCCGAGTGCCGCAGCCAGTATCTGTGCCGCTGCGACCTGCGCTGCACTCATATGGTTAAACATCACCACAACTGACAGCCGTTCCGAAGCGACATGCAGACGATGTGACCGCCAGCCCCGCAGGGCACCTCCATGCATCGTCACGTCCCGGCCGAACATCGTGCTGCGCTGCAGGCCGAATCCATAAGGTGCGGACTGTCCATCGCTGAACGTCACCGGAACGGTCAGGCGGCGGTAAAGACTGTCCGGAGCATCGCGGGTTTCATCAATGAACCGCTCCCAGGCGATCATGTCATCGAGCGAGGCCCCCAGTCCGGCATCGCCCGTCCACAGCACATTATTGACCGCCGGACGGAAGCCGCTCTCCACGGTCCCCTCATATCCGACGGTTCCATCCGGCATGGCGCGTGTCTCGGCCGCAAGAATCGCCCGTTCCATACCGACCGGATTGAAGATCGACGTCTGGAGCAGTTCAGCGAAGCTACGCCCCGTCCGATCCTGAAGAATGTCGGAAATCAGCCGGAAATTCTGGTTCACATAGGAATAAGACGTACCCGGCTGGAACTGGAGCGTCCGCGTTCCGTCAATGACGCGACGGGCCTCGCGGTCCCCGAAATACCCTTCGATCGGCGCGCCATGCAGCATTGCCACGGCCCAGTAATCCCGCAGCCCCGACTGGTTATGCGCCAGATGCAGCAGCCCCGGTGAGGGTTCATCCAGTTGTGGCAGGCGCGCATCCAAATCCCCATCCAGTTCGGACGGATCGTCATACAGGTCCAGCAGCGTTCCGCAGGTGAACTGCTTGGTGATGGAGCACATGCGGAACAGCGTGGACGGCGTGAACGGAATGCGACGTTCCACATTCGCATAGCCCCAGCCATGCCGGACCAGAACCTCTCCGTCCTTCAGAACGGCCACGGCCCCGCCGGGGCCGGGAAAACGGGCAGGGAGGGCGGAGACGGCCGCTTCAAGACGGGCAGAAAATGAATCGTTCATGGACGGAATGATGGCTCCAAGGCGTCTTGCCGTAAATGCCTTTCACGCCGCATACTCCGAAGCATTATGGAGGACAGTCCCGCCCCGCCACCCGTTCCGGATGCCGCGTCCCTGCGTGAAGCGGCGCTGGCGCATCTCGCCCGCTTCGCCACAACTGAACAGGGCCTGCGTCAGGTGCTGGACCGCCGCCTGCGCCGCTGGGGCGTGCGCGCCTCACGTGCGGGTCTGCCGAATGAAGACATCGAATCCACTATTGCGGCTGTCCGCCCCGCCATCGACGGAATCGTCGCATCCATGACCGATCTCGGTGCGGTGGACGATGCCGGCTATGCCCGCAATCGCGCCGTCAGCCTGACCCGGACTGGTCGTTCCCGTCGTGCCGTGGAAGCCCATCTCGCCAATAAGGGCGTGGATCAGGACACGACCCGCGAAGCCCTCAACGAATCGCTTGGTGAGCGCTCGGACAGCAGCGCGCAAGACGCGGAACTTGCCGCAGCCCTCGTTCTGGCCCGCAAGCGCCGCCTCGGCCCGTTCCAAAGACCGGACCGCGAGGAAGAAGACCCGCTCAAAGCGCTGGGTGTCTTCGCCCGCAACGGCTTTTCCCGCGATGTCGCCCAGAGCGTGCTCGACATGGACCCCGATGAGGCGGAAGACCGCATCATCGCCTTCCGCAGCCTCTGACGATGATGATGTCCCGCGTTCTCCGCTTCCTGCCCCTTGGTCTTCTCGTGATCCTGGGGGCGTGCGGTAACCGCTATGAATACAGCCGCGCCAGCTTCAACGGTCCTTTGCAATGCGCACCCTATGTCCGGGAGCGGACCGGCCTGAAACTCAGCGGAACCGCGGCCTCATGGTGGCGGCAGTCCATCGGACGCTATGGTCATACCCACGCACCACGTCCCGGAGAAGTGCTTGTCTTCCGCGCGACATCCCGTGTCCCCAGCGGGCATGTCTCCATCGTGCGCAGGCAGATTTCGGACCGGACGATCCTCGTTGATCATGCCAACTGGGAGCCCGGCCGCATTGACCGTGCCGTGCCCGTCACGGATGTTTCCGCCCGCAATGACTGGACGCTGGTGCGCGTCTGGTGGGCGCCGGTTCACAGCCTCGGAAAGCGCGCCTATCCGACCTATGGTTTCATTTCATCGCAGGACATTGACGACGCTTCCTGAGAGGAACGCTTGCACAATCGCCCAAGCCTTGCCACATGATGGTGGCCTTGGCTTTTCGGAGTAATACATTATGGGCAGCATGAGCCCCGTTCACTGGCTGATCCTGGCGGTCGTCCTGCTCGTCGTGTTTGGCGGCGGCGGCAAAATCAGCGGCCTGATGGGAGACTTCGCGAAGGGCATCAAGTCCTTCAAGAAGAACATGGCCGATGATGAATCCATGAGCGCGCCGGAAGCCGGTCAGGCTCCGGGTCACATCTCGCCGCCGAACCAGAATCCTGGCTACAACCAGACGACCACCAGCGAAACGCACCGCAACCAGGCCTGATGCAGACCAGGGTTGATGAAAGCTGGAGCAATGCCTGCCGCCAGATCGTGCAGGCGGGCCAGCGGATGGACCAGCGCGGCTGGGTGCCGGCTACGGCAGGCAACCTGTCTTGTCGCCTGCCGGATGGTCGTATCGCGATTACGCGCTCGGGCGGCCATAAAGGCTTCCTGACGGACAGCGACGTCATCGAGATTACTCCCGATGGCGTTCCGGTTGATCCCGCAAACCGTGCCAGCGCGGAAACGCTCCTGCACACGCAGCTTTATGCCCATGATCCCGCGATCGGGGCCGTGCTGCATGGTCACTCCGTCGCCGCGACCATCCTGTCCATGGATGAACCGTCCGACGCGATTACGCTGGCGGGTTATGAGGTCCTCAAAGTGTTCGAGGGGCAGACGACCCACGATACCAGCCTCGAACTGCCCCTGTTCCACAACGATCAGGACATCGCGCGTCTGGCCACGGTCGTCGCGCCGAAACTGGCGGACATGCGCCTCGGCTACCTGATTCGCGGCCACGGCGTGTATGTCTGGGGCAAGGACATGTTCACCGCCCTGGCCCGTCTCGAAGGGCTCGAGTTCCTGCTGGCCTGCGAACTGGCCCGTCTGCAGAAGAAGGCCTGATCATGAGCCGTCTGACCGTCTATCGCGACGATGCTCCCGACACGATCCTGCTGGATGTCACCACGCCCGGCGAGATCGCGGAGACCCTGCGTCCCCACAACATCCGTTTCGACCGCTGGTCCGCTCCCGTCACACCGGCGTCCGACGCGCCGGCGGAAGAGGTGCTGGACGCCTATCGCCCCTATCTCGATACGCTGATGGGTGAGACGGGTGCCGGCAGTGCGGACGTTGTGCGAATCAACGCGTCCACGCCAAATCTTCCGGAGCTGCGGAAAAAATTCCTGTCCGAACACACCCATAGCGAAGATGAAGTCCGCTTCTTCGTGCACGGGCAGGGGGCGTTCGTCCTGCACATCCGCGGGCGCGTCTATTCCGTCCTGTGCACACAAGGCGACCTGATCTCCGTTCCGGCAGGCATCCCGCACTGGTTCGACGCCGGACCATCGCCGGATGTCGTGGGCCTGCGCGTCTTTACCGACACCACCGGCTGGATCGCGCAGTATACCGGCGATGACATTGCCAACCGTTTCCCGGCCGAAGTGCCTGTCGAAGCCTCCGGCAACTCCTGAAAGTCTCCCATGATCCGTCTCGTCCTGCTTGATATCGAGGGCACAACCCTGCCGATCTCTTTCGTGCGGGACGTCATGTTTCCCTACGCCGCGAAAGCCCTCCCGGCCCTGATGCAGGACCACACGAACCCGACGGTCGTGGGTGCCCGCGCGGATATCGTCATGGAGCATCCGGGGCAGGACCCGCTGAAGGTCTGTCAGGACTGGATGAAGGCGGACGTGAAAGCCGCACCTCTCAAGACGCTTCAGGGTCTGACCTGGCGTCAGGGTTTCGAGGACGGTACCCTGAAAGCGGATCTCTATTCCGATGTCCCGCCCGCTCTGGAAGCATGGTCGAAAGGCGGTCTGCGTCTGGCCGTCTACTCCTCCGGCTCCATCCCGTCCCAGAAGCTGCTTTACGGACATAGCGAACAGGGCGATCTGACGCCGCTGTTCGAGGATTTCTTCGATCTTTCGACCGGCGGAAAAAAAGACGCCGCCTCCTATGAAAAGATTACGGCCGCTCTCGGCCTGCCCGCAGACGAAATCCTGTTCCTGTCCGATATCGGCGCCGAGCTTGATGCGGCCCAGAGGGCAGGCCTGACTGTCTGCCAGCTCGTCCGCGAGCAGGACGGCACTGTCCCTCATCCGGGCGTCCCGCAGGCGCCAGACCTCAATGCTGTCGCCACCCAGTTCGGCCTGCCCGTCGCATGATCCTGCATACGGACTGGCGCAATATTCCTGCCTCTGCGCGCAATACGGTTGCTGCCCTAGGCAATTTCGACGGTGTGCATCGCGGGCATGTCCATCTGCTCGATACGTTGAGGATGGCGCGTCCCGATCACCCGCTTTCGGTCGTCACGTTCGATCCCCATCCCCGCACGCTGTTTCGCCCGCAGGACCCCCCCTTCCGCCTGATGCTGCCGGATGTCCGCGCTGCCGCTCTCGGTGAGCAGGGTGTGGACCATGTCTTCCAGATCCCGTTCGATGCGGAGTTTTCCCGCTTGAGCGCCGATCAGTTTGTGAATGACGTGCTGGTGAACGGCCTTGGCGTGGCGCATGTGGCCTGCGGGGCGGATTTCGCGTTCGGCCATCGTCGCACCGGCAATATCGAGCGGCTTGAAACCCTTCTGGCTCCCCATGGAATCGGTCTGACCATCGTGCCCCAGCTTTCCGATGAAGGCGGCCCGATCTCCTCAAGCCGCATCCGCCGCCTGTTGCAGGAAGGCTATCCCCAGCGCGCTGCGCAGGAACTCGGCCGTCCCTGGAGCATCACCGGTCCCGTTATGCACGGAGACCAGCGCGGACGCCTCCTTGGTTTCCCGACTGCCAACATCCCCCTGACGCAGCATGTCGAACCCGCACGCGGCGTCTATGCCGCGCGTGTCACGCTGCCGGATGGCCGGGTTGTTCCTGGCGTCGCCAATATCGGCCGCCGCCCGACCATCAATGACGGTCAGGAAAGCCGGCTTGAAGTCCATCTCTTCGATTTCAACGAAGACCTGTACGGCCAGACCCTGAGCGTCGCCCTGATCTCGCTTCTGCGTGAGGAAAAGAAGTTCTCCGGTCTGGACGAACTCAAGGCCCAGATTGCAGCAGATGCCGTACAGGCGCGCGCCATTCTCGGTACCTAAGTCCTCCCATCTATTTTTAGGTCAGGTTGACAAAAGGTCTATCGGTCTAATGTGAGATCTACCTTGCTTTGTTTCTCTGGGGTAGCAGACAGAAAGAGCAGGTATGGCATGAAGCGATCTGACGGATCAGGAGTAGGCGATAATTGGTCCGCGTCTATCTTCCACGTCCGGTGTGGCAGTCAAGGTGAACTCTCGGCTGTATTCTCACCGGGGGACAGGTCTCGGACTACAAAACCAATTCCGTCAGGATGTGCTGATCCACAGGATTTCGTCTGTTATTTCATCCCGCAACCGCATTGAAGGGATGTTCAACCACTTCAAGCAGATGCGGGTGTATTGCAACTCGCTATGGCAAGACTGTTCTGTCCTTCATGAGTTTCCTCAATCTCGCCGCCGCAAGGTTTGGGACCAGACCTTTGATCAAAGTCATCGCCCAACGCCAGATGGTCAAGAAGTGTAGGAAATTTTAGTATCTGACTACCGTGTCAATAAAAAACCTGCGAAGGTTACGTATTTTAAAAGCGTTACACGGCAAGGACCCTAGAGTGCAAAATTACGCCCCAGAATGTCCTAAGGATTTAGCTCGTGTCCCCGTATTGACGAGCACTTATATCACGACACACCATCAAAAAAGTCCAGATGGAGGGATCGAAGAACCGTTGGTTGATGCGCCTGGCTCGTGATTTCAGGCTTTTGGCGATTTGATTGACGGTTTTTGGGGGAGCTTTTGATCTGCGTTTTGAGCAGATCGGGGACTGCTCTCCCGCTGGATGACTATGCGCTCGCGTTCAATCTTTCGAGGAAGAGGAAGCGGCGCATGTTGTAGACGATATTGGCCAGCCCGATCCTCATGGTGGCCCGGGTGATACCGACAGTTCGGATGAACAATCCCGTCTGTGATTTCTGGTCGGCAAAGACGTGCTCGACGCGCGATCGGATCACGGACTTTCCAGCATTCGATTTCTGGATATGTCGGGGCATAGGCTTGAGATGCGGCTTTTTTCTGTGAACCTTTGAGACAAAACCCTCTTTGTCCATGAAGTCCTCATTCGCTTTCGAGCGATAAGCTGTATCAGCCCAAACGCTTGAGGCCGTATTGGTTTTATCTAACAGCCCCTCTCTCAATCGCGCACCATCACTGGCGGCGGCATCCGTCGTCTTCCATTTTCGGATGAACCGAAACTTCCGGTCGATGGAGACGTGGGATTTGTAGCCAAAGAACGGGATGGCGAGATCGCTCGACGGTATGGTTCCATCGTCCTGCCGCTTCGCCTTCGTGAACTTCAGTGTCCATCGTGCATGACGATCCTTGTGCGACAGCTTTGCGGGTTTGTCCTGCCAGTCTTCAGGAATACGTCCTGCCCGGAGATCCGCTTTCTCAGCCTTCGTATTGCGCTGCTTTGGAGCAGCCACCAGTGTTGCATCCAGGATCTGGCCGGACATCGGGAGATAACCGGCGTTCCGCAGGGTCGCGTCAAATCGGTCAAACAGCCTTTCAATGGCACCCGCCTGTGTCAAACGCTCACGAAACAGCCAGACCGTTTTGGCATCCGGCACGCGGTCCGACAGCCCCAATCCCAGAAAGCGCATGAACGACAGGCGGTCATTGATCAGATACTCTGTCCGTTCATCAGACAAATTGTTCAACGTCTGGATGACCAGAATTTTGAACATCAGCACCGGATCAAACGGCGGACGTCCGCCTTTACTTCCGTCTGAATAGGCCAGAGCCAGCTCCAGATCAGGGCGGAACACCTCAAAATCCACAGTCCGGGAAAAGGCCTCCAGCTGATCGCCAAGCCCGCTCAGCCGAGCAAGGCGCTCTTCAACATCAAAGAAACCAGGCTGCTTCATCTTCCACCATCCCCAATCAACGCCGAAGAAATGGAATCACACAGAACAGCTCAGAGCCAAGGGTTTTTCGAACCCTCCAGATTCTATTCGTCTATCTCAAGCAAAATCTGAACGTGGACCGCTTGAAATTATTTTCTCTAAGGAAACTTCATAACGAGTTTACCATCGCTGCAACCGCTCGGAATTACCGCAAGATGGCTAAGCTCGTCCTAATATCCAGACGGGGATACCAGCAGAGTAAGGAGAAGAGACCACTATTCTGCTTCCACAAGCGGGTTGAGCACCAACCACAACGAAGGTTTCAAACATATTATTTTTCAAAAATACAGGAGATATGAGGCTAGGCAAAAACATCCAAACCAAAAGGTTTTCCGATTTTGAAATTTACTTGTGCAAGGTTTTTTCGTATAATTTACATGCGAATTTAGCTTCGAACATTGACGTAAGAAGGATATTATAACTTGGAAAGCTTTAATAAAAAATATAAATATTCCATTATATGCTGTGCTAGGTGGGAGAAAGACTACATAGGAGAATGGCTGGCGTATTATAAAGAAGTAGGATTTAATCATATATATGTTTATTGCAATGATGATGACCCTACGGAGTTCTTTAAAAAAATTAGTGAAGTAGATCTTCCGCAAGATTTTCTTACACTGAAGCATTTCCCTGAAAAAGGGAAGCAGTACGAAATGTACTTAGATGCTTTAAGAACTGCTCGGTATGAATCGGAATGGATTTCCTTTTTCGATATTGACGAGTTTTTAGACTTAAGAAGTTTCGGAAATATATCAAATTATATGGAATTCCATAAGGAAAGTGTGGATTGTGTATATTTCAATTGGTTAAATTTTAAAACTTCTGGTTTTATTTCACGTCCTGGTGGATCTGTTTTAAGGAATTATACATACAGAGATAAAAATATTAATAATCACGTAAAATATATTTGTAAAACAAAGTATTTGACAGAAGATCGGATAAAAAAAACTAAATTCCCTTTTCATCATGCGCTAACACAAAGCGTTTGGCCAGATATCAATATTGTGAATTCTATTGGCGATGACTGGTCTTCATATGCAGAATCTTTTCCCAGTGGCGGGGATAAGCTTTTGAATGATTCAGATCAATCCTTATTGTTGGAATCGCCTCATATCAAACATTATCAGCTCAAATCAGCTGAAGACGTGATTATTCGACGCTTTAGATCTATAGAAGGAGCTTTTTATGGGCAACAAGTATATTTCAATCAATTTTTAGAAAGAAATAGCGACTACTCCACAATAGATAAAGGATCCGTTGTAGATAACAGCCTCAAGAATTTTGCTGAAAGACGAAAAATATTTTATAATATTAATCTTATTAAAGAAGATAAAAAAATAATAAATGCTGAAAATCCTTCTTGGAAAGGGAAGATTCTTTTAGATTTCTCAAGCAAGAGAGTTACTCTTTTAGAACATAATAGTAAGGGAAAATTTTCATTTTATGATCACTTGTTATTGGTGTATTGGGACAATTACCCCTTAGAAATCTTTATCAAAGACGGAGAAACGTATAAATCATCAACAATGTTTTCCAACTAACCTGAATAATTGTATTTTCTAAGGATAATCGTATGACTCCAGAATTTCTTTTGAGTTTAGTAAAAAATTCTCACAATCAAGGCCGGTATAATGAATCAGAATTATATATTGAGCTAGGAATTAAAAAATTCCCTTCATTTCTAAATGAATTAGGATTTTCTTATTTCCTTGAAGAGAAGGTTAAAATCCTTTTAGACAAAAAGCAGATAAAAGAAGCATTATCCTATGTAAATAACATGGAAAACAAAGAGTGGTTTTATAAGATCTGTTTCTTATCGGCTTTAGATACCAACGATCATTCATATAGAGAAGAAATTTTTGGAATCATACCGGATTTTAGTAAATACAAGGTATATTCGCGTTCATATGCTCAAAAGCCTTTTGAGGACCATTTATTTGATAATTGCGTAAAGGCTATAAATGAAATAAAAAGCCTTTTTATTGATTTAAAATTTGAAGATGCATTAAACTTACTTGAGTTAAATTTAGAAAAATTTAAAGAAAATAAGCGCATATATAATTATTTTCTAAATGAAATAGTATCAGATCTCCTTTCTAGAAGGATGTATGGAGAATATACAGCAATTATAAGAGAGCATGAGGAGTACATACCGTATATATACGACACATCAAGTAATATCTTGATAAAGGATGTTTGGACATCTGAAGTAGCCAGAAGAGCATTATATTTTCGGTCTCTTGCAAAATTTGAGAATAACGCAAAAATGTTATCCCGATTGGCAAAAGATGCATGTTCAGTTAATTATAGTGACTTAGCAATTGAGGCGGCAAATCAAATTGATTATCTGGCAAGAAAAAACTCTCTAGAATCAGAGATTTTTAATTCTTATTTGATTTTGGCTGATGCTAATTTAAGTGCACGTCGCATAGACTTGTCTTATGATTTCTATCATAAAGCAAACAATATATCTAAAGGAGATTTATATTCTCTTCTAGGTATCTGCTGCTCTTGTTTAGAAAAAAGAGATTATGATACCTTTGTAAAATATGCAAAAATTTGTAAAGAAACAAAAGCCTTCACAGAATTGGCGACGCATATTTACAAATTAATTGACGTTAAAATTGATAACATAAATAGAGATGAAAAAACTCATGATGTTGGACTATTCATATTTTCTCATCCAACTGAAAGAATGAGCCATAACCATGATTTGGCTCCCCCAAATACAAAAATGATTGAGGATATAATTTCCAATTCAAATAAAAGAACTGGTCATGTGGAAGTAAATACAAATATTGTATATGATCACAGGGAAACAGCATTGGGGATCCCATATAAGGAGAATTTATTAAAGCTAGCTGAATCAAAAGATGTAAATATTATCATAAATGAAAATAATGGACTTCGGAAACAATGGCTGGAATCAATAGCAAGATCTAATGAAGAATTTATTTTAGTAATTGAACAAGATCATGAATTGCTTGAAAATTGTCCAAATTGGATGGAGTTAATTGAAATTTTCCACAAAAGACCTGACATAAATTATATAAAAATCAATAGGGACAAAAATATTGCTGATAGATTTGATTTCTTTGCCAATCAGTCAATCATAGACTATCAAGACAATCTAACAAAAACTAGCCTTTTTTCTAATACACCCCACATAATGAGAAGGTCCTTTTTTAATTCATTTATCTTGCCAATAATATCAAATAACGATTACTTTGATGGTGGGAATGATGGAGCTTCAGGTATTGAGGAAAGTGTTAATGTTATTATAGAGAATATTGCATCTTACCTAGGCTGGCAAATCACTTCCAGATTATTGGGGCTTTCTATATGGGGAAACATAGGAGATGATGCTGTCGTAAATCACTTGGGATACTAGGTTACATTGACAAAAGGTCTAGTCCAAAGCCTTGCGGTGGCGAGATTGAGGAAACTCATGAAGGACAGAACAGTCTTGTCATAGCGGGTTGCAATACGCCCGCATCTGCTTGAAGTGGTTGAATATCCCTTCAATGCGGTTGCGGTCCCGTTAGCACCGCCAGTCTTCTATCTGCGAAGTGCTGCAGCCTTTGCAGGATGAAATAACAGACAAAATCCTGTGGATCCGCACATCCTGACGGAATTGGTTTTGTAGTCCGAGACCTGTGTCCTCCGGTGAGGATACAGCCGAGAGGGTACCCGGACTGCCCCTCGGACGTGGAAGGTAGACGCGGACCAATTATCGCCCACTCCTGATCCGTCAGATCGCCTCATGGCATACCCGCTCTTTCTGTCTGATGAACCCCTTCTTCGTCCTCGGAGAAGGGGTTTTTGTCATATGTCGTTCTGTGTCGTTTTCGCCACAATCAGGCAAAGAGAATGAGAATCTTTCGCAATGTTGCTGAATCTGTATTGAGAATTATTCGCATTAACATTTTAAGGACAGCATCCGTTTTCGTTTGCAGGATCGTGATCCGATGTCGTCCAGAACACCCCGCCACCCTCTGGGACCACTCTCCCTTGCCGCAGGCCTGACGCTTGTCTGCACGGCCGCGCACGCTCAGGACGACACCCGGCACCACCACAAACTCCGTCGCCATCCCGTTCCCGGAAATGACGCCGCCCGTCCACAGGATACAAAACCGGCGGCTCCAAAGAGCGCTCCGCCCGCGCCGAAGACAGCGGATAACAGCGTTACGGCTGCACCGGAGGAAGCCGAACATCTTCAGGTCGTGGGCTCGCCCATGAACATCCTGCATGAATTGATGGGCCTGAGCCGCATGCCGCAGGATGCGCTGCACACGCCGCAAACGATCAACATTGTTCCACAACTCCTGATGCAGCAGCAGAACGTCAAATCGCTCGACGAGGCCCTGCGCAACGTGCCGGGCATCACCGCTTCGGTCGGGGAAGGCGAAGGCGGCATGGCGGGGGACCAGTTCCTGATCCGCGGCTTCCAGGCGCAGAACGATATCTACGAGAACGGTCTGCGCGATTTCGGCGTCTATACCCGTGACAGCTTCGATTATGACCACGTTTCGGTCATCAAGGGCCCGTCTTCGGAAGTCTTCGGCAATGGCACCACGGGTGGCGCCATCAACATCACCACCAAGGTCGCCCATCTCGGCGACAGCTATGGCGGCAGCTTCTCGGGCGGATCGGGTGCCTATTATCGCGGCACGCTCGACTTCAACAAACAGATCGGCGAGTCCACGGCCATCCGCATTACCGGCATGGGCAACGAGAACAACGTCGTCGGTCGTGACCAGCTCTATTCCCACCGCTGGGGTATTGCACCATCCATCGCCTTCGGTCTGGGCAAGCGTACCACTTTCACGCTCGAATACTTCCACCAGAGCGACAACCGTATTCCCGATTATGGTGTCCCGGTCGTGACGAAACCCGGTACGGTCTATGGCCTTCCGGTAACGGAATACGGTGTTAAACGGACCAACTGGTATGGCACGTCCTATGATCAGGATGCCTCGAACGTGGACATGCTGACCGGCCGTCTGAAATTCACACTCAATCCGCACATCACGCTTTACGATGATCTGCGCGGTGGCATGTACGAGCGGTATTTTTCATCCTCGCAGGAAGCCTGTGATGCGACCTGCACCGCCAATCTTTTCACCAATCCTTCCGCAGCCATGGTCAACCGTCGCGGTGGCGTGGGTGGACCCGAGCCCTATCAGCAGAACGACTGGTCTGTGCAGAACGTCTTCTCGGCCGTCGCAAAGTTCGACACGGGCTCCATCCGGCATGAAATGATCGCCGGCTGGGATGTCTCGCATGTCTATGACCGCCGCACGAACTACGCCTATAATTTCGACGGGCAGAACGGGACGCAGAAAGACACGACCAGCCTGCTTAACCCGAATCCCAATCAGGCAGGCCTGCTTCTGGGGTCTCTGGGCCAGTATGCCCCCAATATCGTAAACATTCCCGGCGTGGGCCATGCCATTTACAAGACGGGCGATGCCACGGATGTCGGCGCGTTCTTCTCTGAGCAGATGTGGCTTCTGCCGGTCTTTTCCATCAAGGGCGGCTTCCGCTGGGATCACTGGAACAGCCATTATTCGGCCAATGGCGGCGTTGCCGGATCGGGCATGGCGTTCGGGCAGGATCAGGACACGTTCAACCCGACTGTCAGCCTGATGTACACGCCTGACGACAACACGATGATCTATTTCAACTGGGCGCAGTCCACGACACCGCTTGGCCTGTATGTCACCAACAGTTCAGAGCCGCTGAAATCCAGCACAGAAGGCTTCAAGCCCGAGCGCAGCAGCCTTTACGAACTGGGCGCCAAGTACAACGCCTTCCACGGCCGCATGGGCTTTACGGCCTCCGTGTTCCGTCTTGAAAAGGGCAATTCGCTGCAGACGGACCAGAACGGCGACGTCTCCTCGTCGAGCGACCGTCAGCGCAACCAGGGCGTGGAACTGAGCGTATCGGGCGAGATCCTGAAGAACTGGACCATGATCGGCACCTATGCCTTCTACGACGCCAAGACGCTGGCGGGCACGGCCGCCGATGTCGGCAAGCGCATTCAGTATGCACCGAAGAACTCGGCCACGATCTGGTCCACCTACACGATCGCGCCCAACAAGCCCTATAACCTGACCTTCGGTGGGGGCCTGACATGGCGTGAAGGGGTGTGGCTCGATGCCGCCAATACGGCCCGCGTTCCGGCAACGGTGGAATGGGATGCCATGATTTCCCACAACATCACCAAACGCTGGCGCGTCGCCATGAACGGCTACAATCTCGACAACCGCCTGAACTACGGCAGCCTGTTCAGTAACCGCGCCACACCTTCGATCGGCCGGTCCTTCCTCTTCAATCTTTCGGCGACATACTAATCGGTCCAGCCGCGCCTGACGGAGAAATCCCCATCTCCGTCAGGCGCCCGCGCACTTGCTCCAGCAACTCCGCATCGCCGGTCGGTCCCAAAGCCGTCAGCTTCTGATCCATCGCCAGCAGAATGTCGGACGTCGCATCCACGGCGGCCTGCCGCCACCAACCCAGCGCCTCATTGATCTTCCCAGCATCCACAAGCGCCGTGGCATGATTGTGCTGCCCACGATAATCCCCGCCTTCTGCTGATCTGCGGTACCAGTCCAGCGCCGCCACCCGGTCCTGTGGCACCACCCATCCTTCTTCCAGAAACCGCGCATACAGGTTCATGGATTTCGCATGGCCGTTATTTGCCGCTGTCCGGAACAGATCCAGCGCCCGCGCCAGATTCGCTTCCATGCCGATCCCGCGCATGGTCATGATGCCCAGATTGTACCGGCCCCACTCGTCTCCGGCTTTCGCAGCGGCCTCGTAACAGCGTGCAGCCTGCAGAAGGTCCTTCTCACAGCCCCAGCCGAACTGGAAACACCGCCCGCGCATGTTATGCCCCGGCCCGAACCCCGCATTGGCGGCGATCGTAAACCAGTCCAACGCTGCCACCGGATTACGCGGAACATACACACTGTCCAGCAGCACCTGCCCCCACTGCACGATCTGAAGATGCTGTCCTTTTAATGCGCCCTGACGGATTTCTTCGATCTGAAAGGGCAGGGCAGGTGCGTCAGGATGACGTGACGAGGGCTTCCGCCCCAGAAACCTCTGAACGATCCGCTTCATCAGGGCGCTGGCACGATCTGCTGGACCTCGAACCCGTCCTTGCGGAGCAGGGCGGGCAGACCTTTCGACCCCGCCATGTGCAGAGACCCCACGGCCGCGAACAGTGATGTCCCGCTCTCATGGATCTTCTCGATTTTTGCCGCCATCCCGACATTCCGCTCATCCAGAAGCCGCGTCATGAAGCGCTGCTTCTGTGGCGTATCCAGGCAGTCGCACCAGTCCTGATACCGCTCCAGCCGCTTCACGTCGCTCGAGGCCCACATCTCCGCCAGCCGCTGGTTCTCGGCCTGCGTCTTGCCGGACGACACGCCTTTGACGATGTCATCAATAAACGCATCTTCATCCGCCTGATCCGAACCGATCAGCAGCTCCCGCTGCATCTGCACCGTCTCCAGCCCGATCAAAGGCTTTTTCAGACTGCCCGCCATGCCCTGCAAAACGGCATCCACGGCATAATCCGGATAATATCCGTCCGGGCGTGACGACAGGGATTCAACCCCGGCCGCTTCCACGCCAACCGCCACATGCGCGAACGCCGCGCTGGGCACGCATTGCTGATCCATGAGCGCATCCACCTTCGCCTTGCGCCCCGACTGCACGAGATGCGCCCAGCGGGCCGGATCTTCCGGCTGCCGCAGCGTGGTGGCCGTGTCCGGAGCGTTCAGATCAAGCTCCAGCGCGATCTCGCTGCTGTGCAGGATCGCGGCGCGTGTCAGCGGGCCGGGCAGCAGCCAGTCCTGCTTTGCGACATGCAGCGTTCCGTACAGCCAGGAGGAGTGACCATCCTTCGTCACTTTCCACAGGAAGCCCCGGTCCGGTGATGTCTGGAACATCTGCGCCATCCGGGTTTTGTCCGGCACGCTTGCCGCTGCCGGACAACGGGGCGCCTGCGCATGTGCGGCGATGCTGAACCCTGCACAGACACCCAGAACGGCTCCTGCAACGGACTGGAAGAGACGAAGTGCGGTCACGGATCTGCCTTCTGAAAAAAGCGCCATAGCGTCCATCATCCGCGAGTCCCGCCGCCCCGGCAACCCGCTTTGGGACGACCCTGCATTGCTGCCGCCCTTAACGCGGACTTGACCGGATTGGCCCGCAATCTCCATATGGTTCCCCCTTTGTGTGAATGACCGAAACTGGCCCGTCCCCATGTCCGATAAGACCCCCGATCCTTCCGTCGCAGCCTTCAAGGAACAGCAGGATCGCTACCGCGATACCGTGTTTCTCCCCGAACCGGCTTTCCGATGCGCGGCGGCCTGCCAAAGCGCGAGCCTGAAACGCTCGCCCGCTGGGCCGCGACAGGACTGGACGAAAAGATCCGGGAGGCCGGGAAGGGACGTCCCGTCTTCACGCTTCATGACGGACCGCCCTACGCCAACGGCCACATTCACATCGGACACGCCCTGAACAAGGTGATGAAGGACGTCATCAACCGCGCCCATCGCATGTCGGGGTATGAGGTCCGCTATCTTCCGGGCTGGGACTGCCACGGCCTGCCGATCGAATGGCGGATCGAGGAACAGTATCGCAAGGCCGGCAAGGACAAGGATCAGGTACCCCTGCTCCAGTTCCGTGCCGAATGCCGCCAGTATGCTGCCGAATGGGTGCAGAAGCAGGCCGAAGACTTCAAGCGCATTGGCGTTCAGGCCGAATGGGCCAACCGCTATGTGACGATGGACTTCAGCTCCGAAGCCAAGATCGTCGATGAAATCGGCAAATTCCTGCTCAATGGCAGCCTCTATCGTGGTCTGCGCCCCGTCATGTGGAGCCCGGTCGAGAAGACGGCCCTGGCCGAAGCCGAGATCGAATATCACGACATCGACTCTACCACGATCTTCGTGGCCTTCCCGATCATCAAGGACCCGACACCGGCCCACGCCCTGAACGGTGTGTCGGCCGTCATCTGGACGACCACGCCCTGGACCATCCCGGCCAACCGCGCGCTCGCCTACGGCCCGGACATCACCTATGTCGTCCTGCGCGTCGATGAGACGAACGAGAACAGTCTCGTCCCGCAGGGCGCGAAGCTGCTGGTGGCCGAGGATCGTGTGGACGCGTTCTGCACGGATGCAGGCATCACCGCACACCACGTTCTCTACACCCTGCCGGGCAATGCGCTCGAAGGCGCGGTCTGCGCCCATCCGCTGCGTGGCCGTGGCTATGAGTATGATGTACCGATGCTGCCAGGTGATTTCGTCACGACCGATGCCGGTACGGGCCTTGTCCACATGGCGCCGTCCCACGGTCAGGACGACTTCATGCTCTGCCGTCAGTACGGCATCGAAGTGCCCGAACTCGTGCAGGATGATGGCCGCTACGCTCCGTGGGTTCCGCATCTGGCCGGCATCCATGTTTTCAAGGCAGCCGATCCAGTCTGCGACCTGCTGACCGAAGCCCGCCAGTCCGCCGAACACGACGATGCCCCGGCCACCGGCCTGATGGCCCGAGGGATGGTCCGTCATTCCTATCCGCATTCCTGGCGTTCCAAGGCCCCGATCATCTTCCGCGCCACGCCACAATGGTTCATCGCGATGGATGGCCAGACGAAGCTGCGCGAAAAATCCCTGAGCGCACTGGACAACGTCACCTTCGTCCCCGAAGCCGCCCGCCGTCGCCTGACCTCCATGATCGAGCAGCGCCCCGACTGGTGCATCTCCCGCCAGCGCGCCTGGGGTGTGCCGATCGCGGTCTTCGTCGAGAAGCGCACCGGTGAAGTCCTGCGCGATGCGGCTGTCATGCAGCGTATTGTCGAGGCTTTCCGCGAAAAGGGTGCGGATGTCTGGTACGAAGCCGACCCGGCCATCTTCCTCGGCGCCGACCGTGACCCCGCCGATTACGAACAGGTCTTCGACATCGTGGATGTCTGGTTCGAAAGCGGCTCCACGCATCGCTTCGATCTGGGGCAGGAAGGCCTGAACTTCCCGGCGGATCTCTATCTTGAAGGCTCGGACCAGCATCGCGGCTGGTTCCAGTCCTCCCTGCTGGAAAGTGTCGGCACGATGGGGGTCGCACCCTACAGGGCGCTCGTGACCAATGGCTTCGTCATGGACGAGCAGGGCCGCAAGATGTCCAAATCGCTGGGCAATGTCGTGGCGCCGTCAGACGTGACCGACAGCCTTGGCGCCGACATCCTGCGCCTGTGGGTCTTGAACTCCGACACGAACGAAGATCTCCGCATCGGGCAGGAAATCCTCAAGCAGCAGGGTGAGCTTTACCGCCGTCTGCGCAATACGCTGCGCTGGCTGCTCGGTGCGCTGGACGGGTTCACGCTCGAAGAAGCCGTGCCTTACGCCGATCTGCCGCCGCTGGAGCAGTACATCCTGCACCGCCTGACGGAACTGCGCGGCCTGATCGCCAGTGCGGTCGAGACGCATCAGTGGGTCGGTGTCTACCCGGCACTGCACGGCTTCTGCACCACCGATCTTTCGGCGTTCTATTTCGACATCCGCAAGGATGCGATCTACTGCGACGCCCCGTCCGATCCGACGCGCCGTGCCGCCCGCACGGTGCTGGACGCCCTGCATCGCGCGCTCTGCACCTGGCTCGCTCCCGTCCTCGTCTTCACGGCCGAGGAAGCCTGGCAGGCCCGCTTCGGTGAAGGCGAGAGCGTCCATCTCGCGCAGTTCTTCGAGCCAGACGCCGAGTGGAACGACCCGGAACTTGGCAACCGCTGGGAAGACATCCGCGCCTATCGCCGCCTGATCACGACCGAGCTGGAAACGGCCCGCCGCGACGGCACGATCGGCTCTTCGCTCGAAGCCAGCGTCACGCTGCCTCTGTCGCAGGAAGAGGCCGGGATCTTCGGCGGCCTGGACTGGGCCGAACTGCTCATCACCTCCCATGCCGAAACCGAACTGCTGCCGGGGGACACGGCCCATGGCGGTCCGCAGGTCGAGCGTGCGCCGGGCCATAAATGTGCCCGCTGCTGGAAGGTCCTGCCCGAGGTTGGCGAGAATGCTGAGCATCCGGCCCTGTGCCGCCGCTGCATCGACGTGGTGAGTGCCTGATGTCCCTGTGGCATGAGGGCATGAGCCGGATCGGCCGCATGGTTCTGGGTCTCGCCCTGCTGGTTCTGGTCCTCGTTCTGGATCAGGCCAGCAAGGACTGGATCCTCTATGTTTACCATCTGCCAGACCGGGGATCGGTCGAGATCCTGCCGTTCCTGAATTTCACGATGGTCTGGAACCACGCCGTGACGTTCGGCATGTTCGGCGGCCTCGGCAGCCGGGGGCCGTGGATTTTCTGCGCGGTTTCCCTGATCGCCGTGGGACTGCTGGTCTGGACCCTGACGCGTACGAAGCGCACGCTCGTGGCAGCATCCTGTGGCGCGATTGCCGGTGGCGCCATCGGCAATGTCATTGACCGCCTGCGCTATGGGGCGGTTGTGGATTTCCTGCACGCCCATGCATTCGGCTGGTCATGGTATGTCTTCAATATCGCGGATTCAGGAATCGTCTGCGGCGTCATTGTCTGGCTGATCGACTCCCTGCTCGCGGAACGTCAGGCCGCGGCCAAGTGATGCGATTGCGGAACTTGTTCCAATGGCTTGCCCCCGCGTCGCGCGGACTGTAGGAGTGTTGCATCATGATCGCGTCCCAGGGGCCCTCCATGCGTCGTAACCGTCTTTCCGTTGCCCGTCTCAGTGTCCAGATGGGTGCCATGGCTTCCGTCGGCCTGCTGCTTTCGGGCTGCTCGGGTGCGGATGTCTCACGCGCGATCGGCCTCGAACGGGCCATGCCCGACGAGTACACCGTCACCACGCGCGCCCCGCTGTCGATGCCGCCTTCCGAGCAGATGCAGCTCCCCGGCGCGGCCGACGCCCACCGTCCGGACGAAAGCCCGCGGATGCAGGCGCTTGAAACCCTGTCGCCGGATACGGCCCTGCACCCGGATGCCGGACAGGGCAGCTCGGGCCAGAGCGCGCTCGTCGGGCAGGTGGACAAGTCCGCCAATGCGCCGAACAATGCCGAACTCGGTACGGCTGACGCGGGCTTCGTGGACAACCTGATGTTCTGGAAAGGCGGCAGCGCCGGTTCCGTCGTTGATGGAGACGCTGAAAACCGCCGCATCCGCGAGAACTCGGCTCTGGGCCGCAACCCGGCCACAGGTGCGACCCCGACCGTCCGCAAGAAGAAAGCTTTCCTGGGCGTTCTCTGAATACCCTCCGTCCCGTCTGTCCTGATGACCGGATAGAAGGGACGGCCCTGTCTGCCGTCCGGTCCCGTTCCGGACGATGAGGAGGCATCGTGTCCGAGGCCCCGTCCTTTTCCCGCCCCACAATCCGTCGTCTTTCCGGGCACGTCATTGACCTGATCGCAGCCGGCGAGGTCATTGAACGCCCCGCTGCCGCTCTCAAGGAACTGGTGGAGAACGCCGTCGATGCCGGCGCAACCCGCATCGTGGTTGCCCTACGCGCTGGCGGGACGGACCGGATCGACGTCACCGACAATGGCTGTGGCATGACCCCGGCCGAACTGGAACTGGCCGTCGAGCGGCACTGCACCTCCAAGCTTCAGGATGAACGCCTCGTCCAGATCCGCACGCTGGGCTTCCGGGGCGAGGCACTGCCGTCCATCGGCGCCAGCGCGCGGCTTTCCATCACGTCCCGTACGCCGGAGTCCGATACCGCCTGGTGCATCCGCGTCGATGGCGGTGTCATCACGCCACCACAGCCTGCATCGGGCCCGGTTGGTACGCGCATCGTCGTGACAGACCTGTTCTTTGCCACCCCGGCGCGACGCAAGTTCCTCAAAAGCGCCCGGGTCGAGAGCGGCCATGCCGAATCCGTCATGCGCCGTCTGGCTCTCTCGGCGCCCCATTGCGCCATGCGCGTCCTGCTGGACGATAAGGTTCTGTTCGACCTGCCGGAACAGAGCCCCGTCGCCCGCACGGCCGCCGTTCTGGACACGACACCAGACACGCTGATCCCGCTGGATGAACAGCGCGGTTCTGTCCGTCTGTCAGGCTTCGCCTGCGGCCCGGCACGGACCCGCGCGACCGGGTCGGGCCAGTTCATTCTGGTCAACAACCGGCCGGTCACGGACCCGATGCTCCGGACCGCCATCCGCGTGGCCTACCGCCCCGTGATCGAGCGTGGTCGCTTCCCGGTTATGGCGCTGCATCTGAAAGTGCCGCTGGAACGGCTGGATGTGAACGTTCATCCTGCCAAAACGGAACTGCGTTTCGCCGATGAAGCCGAAATCCGGTCTCTCGTGATTGGCGGTCTGGGCCGGGCGCTGGGGCACGGTTCGAATGGCGGTGGCGGCATTCATGCGAGCTTCGGTTCCCGTCCGTCCATCGTCTATCCGCCCCGCCCGCCGGAGCCGCGGGACGCTTCGGCCTCTGTTCCGCTACAGGGTAGCCTGCCGACCGGGTACGCTCCGCGATCCTCGCCTCTGCAGGACGCCAATCCGCCTCTGGCCCGATCGGGTTTTGCTGAAACGGACCCGGCTTTCGCTCCCGCTGCTCGTGCTCCACAGCAGCCGGAAGCCCTTGATCCTGCATTCCCGCTCGGCGCCGCCATTGCGCAGGTCTTTGACACATACATCCTGGCCCTTGCACCCGATGGCGACCTGGTCCTCGTGGACCAGCACGCGGCTCATGAGCGCCTGACCCATGAGCGCCTGCGCGAACAATATGCCAGCGGTGGGACATTGCGGTCGCAGGCCCTGCTTCTGCCGGAAGTGGTGGACCTGCCGCGTCGCGAGGCGGAAGCTCTCATGGCGCGCGCCGAAGATCTGTCAAAGCTCGGGATCGATCTTGAATCTTTCGGCCCCGGCAGCGTGCTGCTGCGCTCGGTTCCTGCTCTTCTGGGAGCACAGGACATTCAGGGGCTTCTGAAAGACGTTGCCGACGAACTGGCCAGCGATCCGGATCTGGACCCTGCAGGTACGGGAAGTCTTTCGCATCATCTGGATGCCATTCTGGCGCGGATGGCATGTCACGGCAGCATCCGCGCAGGTCGTCGTCTCAAACCTGAGGAAATGGATGCCCTGTTGCGCGAGATGGAACTGACACCGCGTGCAAATACTTGTTCACACGGACGGCCAACCTGGCTCAAACTGACACGGCGTGAACTTGAACGTCTTTTTGGGCGCGTTAAATAACACGCAGGGTTGAAGAGCGGTTTCTTGCAACACCATGTTAGGACCAGCTGCGATCACTTTGGCGGTAGGAAAGACAACAGAATGTCAGCGTCCCTGAAAAGTAGTTCCGAGGTCAGCAACGCCTCGCTCATTCATTCCCTCCGTGCCATCGTGGGCGCGCGCCACGTCCTGACCAAGCCGAGCGCAACCTACCGTTTCCGCAAGGGCTTCCGATTCGGCATGGGCGACGTGGTTGCGGTTCTCCAGCCCAGCAGTCTGGTGGAACTGTGGCGCGCCGCAAAGCTCTGCGCCGAGACGGGCCGGATCATCATCATGCAGGCCGCCAATACCGGCCTGACCGGCGGCTCTACTCCTGACGGCGACGACTACGATCGCGATGTTGTCATCATCAGCACGAACCGCCTGGACGGCATCCACCTGATCGGTCAGGGCAAGCAGGTCGTCTGCCTGCCGGGTTCCACCCTGCACGATCTAGAAGAAAAACTGGCTGCGATCGGCCGTGAACCTCACTCGGTCATTGGCTCGTCCTGTATCGGCGCTTCGGTTCTCGGCGGCGTCAGCAACAATTCTGGTGGCGCGCTGGTGCAGCGCGGACCGGCCTTCACCGAGATGGCCCTGTTCGGCCAGATGGGCGAGGACGGCAAGCTCCACCTCGTCAACCATCTCGGCATCCGTCTTGAAGGCAATCCCGAGCAGATCCTTGCCGCCGTACAGGCCGGTCAGCTTCCGGAAAGCGCCATCGACTGGAAGGCCGGTCGCGGTCATGACGAGAACTACGCCACCCATGTTCGGGACGTGGATGCCGATACCCCCGCCCGCTTCAATGCCGATCCCAACCGCTGGTATGAAGCCGCAGGCTGTGCGGGCAAACTGGTCGTGTTTGCTGTCCGTCTCGACACGTTCGAAGCCAACAAGAATCCGGGCGTGTTCTATATCGGGACGAACAACACATCCGACCTCGAAGACCTCCGCCGTCACGCCCTGACCCATTTCGACGAACTGCCGATCGCCGGTGAATACCTGCACCGCGATGCGTTCAATATTGCCGAAAAATACGGCAAGGACACCTTTGCGGTCATCCGCTATTTCGGCACGAAATACCTGCCGATGTTCTTTTCCATGAAGTCCCGGTTCGACGTTTTCGCACAGCGACTGCCATTCCTGCCGAATCATTTCAGCGATCTGGCAATGCAGTTTATCAGCCGCTTTCTGCCGAAACAGCTTCCCCAGCGCATGTGCGATTACCGCGACCGCTTCGAGCATCATCTGATGCTCAAGGTCTCCGCCCATATGACCGCACCCGTCCGCGCCTATCTGGAGCAGTGGGCCTCAAGCACGGGTGGCGCCTTCTTCGAATGTACACCGGATGAAGGCACACGCGCCTTCCTGCACCGCTTCGCCGCAGCCGGTGCCGCCGTGCGTTACCGTGCGGTCCATACGAAAACCGCTGAAGACATCGTGGCGCTAGACGTTGCCCTGCGCCGCAATGACCGTGAGTGGTTCGAGGTCCTCCCCAAGGAAATCGAGGACCGGATCATCGTCAAACTCTATTACGGCCACTTCTTTTGCCACGTGATGCACCAGGATTACGTGATCAAGAAGGGCTACAACGCCATGAAGGTGGAGCATGACATGCTCCCCGGACTGGACGCCCGCGGTGCCCGCTATCCGGCCGAACATAATGTCGGGCATCTCTACAAGGCGCCCGAGGAAATGGTCGAGCATTACCGCAGTCTCGATCCGTGCAACTGCTTCAATCCGGGCATCGGTCTGGCGACAAAGAAGCGGAACTGGGTTGCCGAGAGCGTCTGACGCGCTCCCGGTTCTCCCGGCCCGGTCTTTTCAGAATGAGGCGGTCAGGTTCATGTTGAAGGACCGCCCCATTCCTGGCAACGGCCCCAGAACACCCGTGGCGTCATAGTCACCCAGTGAAAGCCCGCCGAGCGGCAGGTAGTATCTCTGGTTCAGCACGTTCGCGAGTTCGGCATTGAGCGTGAAATACCGCCAGCGATAGCTCCCCCCAAGCCCCAGCAGCGCATAGCCTGGCGTGCGGGGCTCGTTGCGCAGCCAGTCTACGGTGTCCTTGGACTTCACGAGCGTTACTTCGACGCGTCCCGTCCAGTTCTCATACGTCTCGTGCAGTCCGATCACGCCATTCGCCGGCATCTGGTGATACAGCCCCGAATGCGTCACCAGATCCACGCCACGCACCCAGTTGATGTTTCCGACAAGCTCTCCGCGACCATAGGCTGGCCTGTCCCATAGGCGCACGGACCCTGAGGCATTGATGCCATAGCTCTGGGCGTTGTGGTTGACGAACCCCAGCATCGACAGCCCGTTCGAAAAGCTCTCCAGCCGCCGGACGTTAATGTAATTGTGGGTGTAGGTATAAAATGGCTGGATCTTCAGATCCCAGCGCCGCGTGGTTTCCGGATCATGCCAGTCCACCGTCATGCTGGCGGTATTGGCAACTTCGGGAGACAGGTTCAGGTTCCCGACATAGCCGTTGCCGTCGCCAAACCAGCCGATCATGCGCGTCGCCATGCTGCCCATGCCCCAGGCATACCGCTCATACAGGTTCGGCGAGCGCGTCTTGCGGGCATAGCCACCCTCGATGGACAGACTGTCCAACGGTTTCCACCGCCCCGTTGCCGTAACATCGAAATTGACGTCCGTCCGGCCGCGTGACGCCCGGTTGAACTGCTCTGCGGCGGCAGCATCCGCCATCGCCATCATGCCGGTCCAGGAATAGGGCGCGACCTTGCCCGTATTCATCATCACCAGATCATTGCGAAATCCAAGCTGCGTGGAAAAGCGCGGCAGCCACTGCGCATCCCATTCCGCGAAATGCCCCAGCCGGTCCCGATGGCCGTTATTGATGTTGTGATAGGTCCCAGGCCCCATCATCATGCTGCCTTGCAAAGGCGGCCACCAGTCGTTCAGCCCGTTATGGTCGAAGGAACTGCCCAGCTTCAGCGTATGCTTCAGCCCGAGCGGAATGGTCGCCTTGATCGCATAGGCCGCCGTCCGGGCATCCGTGTTCATCGGCATGCCCGTAGTCGCGCTGTGACCGCCTTTGTCCGACAGCATGTCCATGACATGCGTCACCCGCTGCCAGGATCCGCGCACATCCAGCGTGCCCCAGTTGAAGTCGCCCTTGTACTTGCCGTTCACGAAGGTCGAACGGTTGTTCGTCATGTCCATGTACTGGTTGGGAAAGCCCTCATACGGAATATCCTGCTGCCCAAAGGTCAGGGCCAGCAGATGATTGGCCTTTTTCATGCCCAGCGTTACGGCATGGTTGAAGCTCAGATACTCCGTAGAGCGCACCTGTTTCCCGTCTCCGCCGGCCTGATAGTCGCTGGCATGGGAATAGGACGCCGTATAGCGCAGACTGAACATGTCATTGGCGACCGTCAGGGAACCCGAAGCCCCTGACCCGCCGCCATTGCTGCGATAATCGCCACGCACATGCCCCGTCACGAGGATATTGCCTGTCTTTGCAAACAGCGGGTCTTTCCGTTCGACTTCCACGGTGCCGCCGATACTGTCCCCGCCCAGACTGACAGGCGTAATGCCCGCAATCGCCACGGCATGGGAGACGCTGTCCGGATCGACATAGGACATGACCGGGTTCATGTGGTTGGGGCAAGCGGCATCGATCCGCATTCCGTCCACGAGTGTCGCCACGCGGTCATCGGCCATGCCGTTCAGGACGGGCAGGGCGGAAACACCGCCTGCGGAATAGGT
The DNA here is from genome assembly GCF_046058915.1 of Gluconobacter roseus. Classification (GTDB taxonomy): domain Bacteria; phylum Pseudomonadota; class Alphaproteobacteria; order Acetobacterales; family Acetobacteraceae; genus Gluconobacter; species Gluconobacter roseus_A. Next base: position 1,511,116 of record NZ_CP175538.1, on the reverse strand, counting down.
GCTGTAGCCCAGCGCATGATCCAGAAGATGGGCCGTATCCGCGCTGGTCGTTCGTGGCTGGCGCACGCCGATGACGCTCAGCTGTTCGGCCTTGCCCGCTTCAACAGACTCTGGCGGAGAAGCGTCATCCTGCGCAAACGCTGCTGGAAAAGCGCTCAGGGAAAAAGCGATGGCGGCAAGAAGCGTACATGCACGGCATGCGCTTCCGCCTGCACGGACGCTGAAGAGAGGGAGCATGATCCACATCCTCGACTGGTCTGAAAACCCAGTCACGGCGGAGCACGCCCTGAAGACCCGCTTCAGAAAAGCAGACCGCAGAACCCTTCATCCTCCGCCATGACCACGATGAAGTTCAGACGCAGCAGGGAGGCCCTCGGGACGGGGGAAGCAGACGCCGGATCGCCGGTGGCGCACGTGGCGCACCCGGTTTCTGCCGGATCCGGCGCCCGACGGTTCCACAACCCGGCATGACAGGCAGGCTGGCAAGAATGACCGCCAGAAGCTGCAACAGAGGGCAGAGCGGGCAGCTGCCATCATGGGAATGGTGGGGGTGATGATGCCCGGCCATCATGCCTGGCATTGGTTCCGCCATCACCGCGTGTGACGGCGCAATGTCGATTCCCGTCAGGCGCTCGATCGTCGCCCGCGGGCTTTCTTCGGGATAGGCACATCCCTGAAGGACAAGCTGCCCCAGAAATCCCAGCAACACCGCGACGATGACCGCAAGCGCACAGGCGCGGGACCGTCGGGTTGAAGGGAAAGCATGGGCAGACATGATGCCCGCATCTGGCGCCCGAGCTACGGCCCGGTCAAGGGAGCAGAATACGGCCCATCCCTATATTTCCGCCGGTTTTCAGCTGATGACGATCAGTGCAGCGGCTTCTGTCGACCCGTCAGGACATTCCCGGCCGAAGCAGCGGCAATACACAGAACGCCCATCCAGCGCATGACCGACAGCGCCTCATGCAGGAAAATGAATCCTGAAAGGGCGCCCAGCATGGGCTCCATGCTCAACAGGATGCCCAGATCACGCGGGCTCAGGTTCCGCATCGCCATCATGTCCAGGATATAGGGCACCGCCGAGGACAGGACGGCCACACTCAGCGCGGCGCCGCCCTGCCAGGGATGGGTCAAAACCGTCGGGATCGTCGGGATCAGGCAGGGCAGCAGGATGATCGCCGCCGTGCTCATGCCTAAAGTGGTCGCAACGGGCGCAGGAAACATCCTGCCCATCCGCGTGCCCGTCAGGATGTAGACCACCCAGCCGCACCCGCTCAGAAGAGCCGCCGCTACGCCGAACAGGTTGAGCGATGACAGGCCGACCGTCGCGCCTTCCGGTCGCAGCAGCAGAAACAGTCCCAGAACCACAAGCCCGGCCCAGCACAGATCCAGCCATCGGCGGGACCCGACCAGTGCCAGCGTCAGGGGGCCTGTGAACTCAAGGGCGACAACAACGCCAAGCGGCAGCCGGACCAGCGCCACATAAAAACAGAAGTTCATGACCGCGACGGATGCGCCATAGGGCAGGAGCAGCTTCACGCGCTCGACCGTCAGGGTCCCCCGCGTTGGTCGCCAGATGGACAGCAGGATCACGGCCGCCAGACATACGCGCAGTCCCACCATGCCGGTCGGACCGAACAGGGGAAACAGTCCCTTCGCCAGTGTGGCGCCGATCTGAAAGGAGGAGATCCCTCCAATCAGACATCCGACGGCCTTGAGCTGGCTATGAGACTCCGTGGTACTGGCCGGTGACGACACGCTCAGACGTCGAGCTCGTCAACGGATCGGGCATGTTCCTGAATGAAGCGGAAGCGCAGCTCCGGCTTGCGGCCCATGAGGCTTTCGACACGCTCACTGGTCGCCAGGCGGTCTTCGGCCGGGGTGATGACCCGCAGAAGCGTACGCCGGGCCGGATCCATGGTCGTTTCCTTGAGATCCTTCACCGGCATCTCACCCAGGCCCTTGAACCGGGAGACCTCGACCTTCGCATTCGGCTTGAAATCGGCCTTGATGCGCCGGACACGGTCCTGATCATCCATCGCATAGACCGTCTTGGGCCCATGCGTGATGCGATAGAGCGGCGGCTGCGCCAGATGCAGATGCCCGTGACGGATCAGCTCCGGCATCTCGCGATAGAAGAACGTCATCAGAAGCGAGGCGATATGCGCCCCGTCCACGTCGGCATCCGTCATGATGATGACGCGGCCGTAGCGCAGACGGCTGATGTCGAACGACGCCCCGATGCCGCAGCCCAGAGCCTCGGTCAGGTCCCGGAGTTCCTGATTGGCCCGCAGCTTGTCCGTTGTCGCAGACGCCACATTGAGGATCTTTCCGCGCAGCGGCAGCACGGCCTGCGTCTCACGGTCACGCGCCTGACGTGCCGAGCCACCGGCCGATTCGCCCTCCACGAGGAACAGCTCCGTCTCGACTGCATTTTCGCGCGTGCAGTCCGTCAGCTTGCCCGGCAGGCGCAGCTTGCGTGTTGCGCTCTTGCGGGCCGTGTCCTTGACCTCACGGCGGCGCAGACGTTCTTCCGCCCGTTCCACCATGAAGGCCAGCAGGGTGTCGGCCTGTTGCGGGTTGCCGCCCAGCCAGTGATCCACACGGTCACGCAGCGCACCTTCGACCAGCCGGGACGCTTCCTGCGACGTCAGCTTGTCTTTGGTCTGGCCCTGGAACTGCGGATCGCGGATGAAGACCGAGAGCTTGGCCGCCACGGAACCAAGCACGTCCTCGGCCGAGATCGCTGCAGCCCGCTTGACCTTACGCTGATCGCCCCAGGCGCGCAGCCCCTTGACCAGAGCTGCGCGGAACCCGGCCTCATGCGTACCACCCTGTGGCGTGGGAATCGTGTTGCAGAACGAGGACAGCGAGGCTGTACCGCTTTCAAGAAACGCCACCGCCCATTCCACGCGTCCGCCCGTGCGACCGTCTGCCGCAATCGGCAGTTCGACATCGCCGGCCCAGATCGGCGTCAGCAGATCCGGATCAGGCCGGAGTTCCGCCGAAAGGGCGTCTTCCAGACCGTTGGGGAACTGGATCGTGGCCTCAACCGGTGTCTCGTCCCCGGCCTTGATGAGGGAGGGCTCGCATTTCCACTGGATCGTCACCCCCCGGAACAGTGCCGCCTTGGAGCAGCACATCCGGTAGAGGCGCGCAGGGGAAAAATGATGATTGCCGAAGATTTCCGGGTCGGGCGTGAAACGCACCGTCGTCCCGCGACGGTTGGGCGCATTGCCGACTTCTGCCAGCGGTGCCAGCGAGACGCCGCGCACGAAGTCCTGCCGGTACAGCGTCCTGTCCCGCGCGACCTCGACTTCCAGCTTCTCGGACAGCGCATTGACAACCGAACTGCCGACGCCATGCAGGCCGCCGGAGGTGTCATAGGCCTTGCCGGAGAACTTTCCGCCCGCATGCAGCGTGGTGAAAATCACCTCAAGCGCGGATTTCTTGGGAAATTTCGGATGGGGATCGGTCGGAATGCCACGGCCATTGTCGCGCACCATGAGCGTGCGCGGGCCTTCCAGCCGCACGTCGATGGTCGTGGCGTGCCCCGCTACCGCCTCATCCATCGCATTATCAAGGATTTCGGAGGCCAGATGATGATATGCGGTATCATCCGTGCCGCCGATATACATGCCCGGACGGCGCCGGACGGGCTCAAGCCCTTCCAGCACCTCGATGTCGTGGGCGCCATATTCCGTGTCGACCGTCCCCTTGCGGGTGCCGCCGGCCCGGGTTTTGCCTGTCTTTCCTGACTCGAACAGATCGCTCATGTCTGCGTTGTCGCCGTCCCGTCACGGAACGTCAAGCGAACGCTTCGCGACAGGATCAGAGATTGGCTCAGGCGCGGTTCGTGCGACGGGTGGTGGCCCGCTTTGTTACGCCCTTGCGGGAGTGACGATCCACTGTGGCCGGGGCTTCACAGCTCTCATAAGAGGCCGGCTGGGCCACGTCCTTGGCTTCAGCGTAATGCGCCAGGTCGGATGCCGTTTCCAGCGCGTCGATCTCGTCGAACATGGCTTCGCGCTGCTGGCAGAAAACCGTACCGGATTTCAGGCCGCCCAGCGACTGGATGTCGGCAAGCTGCGTGATGTAGTCGTCATGTTCGACCTGGGCGCGGCGGCCATAGGTCGTGCGGAAATAGCTGTTCAGACGCTCATCGGCGCTCAGCAGGGCCGGGCGGAACTTGCCGACGAAGGCATTGTAACGCTCCTGCGCCTTGCAGGACAGCGCCGTCACCATCAGCTCGGACTTCAGGCCGGCCACATCGAAGGCTTCGTGAGCGGGCGAATTGCCACAGTCCGCAGCGCGGGCGGACAGGGGATGAACGGCAGCAAGCGTAGCGCAGGAAAGCCCGACAGCAAGCAGGCTCTTGAAGGAACGACGAAAGATCGACGGCATTGACAGACTCCACAAGACCGGATCGACCGGCCACAACCACTGGAACAGACTACCCGCGGTCGACCCCCTGCGAAAGCTGATTCTGCGTCTGAGGAACGTGCGGCAAGCCCTTAATCCGAAACATGATTTCGTGGCAGAAAATGGGCGCATACCCTCTCAACACCAATTTATCCGCCATCAGGCATAAAATACCGTCAAAATGGCCGCTGTCCCTTCACGCAGTCTTTCGCCCCGTGCTGTCCTGTTCTACATCCGAACGTCTGTCCGCCGTGAAAACGCGGCATGTCCAGTCACGATGCGTTGGAGTTGACCGTGCGTCTGCGAGGTTCTGCCATTACCCTGGGTTCGGCACTTGCCGTATCCCTGCTTCTCTCCGGTTGTGCCCAGCAGCCGATCGTCCAGCGTTCCGTGGCTCCGAATCCCTTCGGCTACCAGCGGACCTCCGCTGTCTGTCACGTCTCCGCCGTCAAGAAGGCTGCGGACGGGACAATGAGTGTCGACATGACGGTCCGCAGTGATGACGGACTGTGCTCCATTGCCATCCAGAAGCCGATGGGTGGCAACTATGCCTCCTTCGGCGTCAGTCCGGCACCAACACACGGCAAGGCCTTCCTCTATAATTACGATGGCAAGACCTACGTGGATTACACGCCGGCTACGGCTTATGCCGGAACGGATTCGTTCACGGCCGAGCTGATCCCCGGTGGGGGTCAGAAGCGTGAACACCTGACGATCCACGCCACGGTGGATGCGACGGGCGTTGTTGTTCCGAAGCCGCCTGCCGTTGTCGCCCCGACACCGACCAAGACGACCGCCAAAAAGGCGACTGTTCGTCACACGGTGCGCCGCAAGAAATAAGCGTCCATCCCGCTGATGGATCCAAAAGGGCGGAGAGGTTTCTCTCCGCCCTTTTTTATTCCCGACAGACATAAAAAAACCGGCAGTCCCCTGTGAGACTGCCGGTTGGCCGGATCGCGAATAGACCGTCTTACTTGAAGTCGATTTCCACCCGGCGGTTCTGGGGCTCGCGGGTGTTGGGGCCGGTAACCACCAGCGGGTGGCTCTCGCCAAAGCCCTGCGTCGTGATCAGCCCTGCGGCTACGCCATCACGCACCAGCTCTTCTTTGACCGTGTTCGCACGGCGCTGCGAGAGCGCCATGTTGTAGGCCTCGCCACGATGTCCCGGATGGGCAGCCGACGTGTCGGTATAGCCGCTGACCTCGATATGCGTGACCTGCACGGACGTGGAATTGCGTGCCGCAGCAGCCACCACAGCCTTGGCGCGGGCGCTCAGCTCAGCCGAATCCCAGTCAAAGAACACCAGATAGGTGCGGGTGGGGGCCGGGGCAGGGATCGGCATGGGAGCTGCAACCGGCTTCGGCGGCGGGGGCGCCGGATTGAACTCGTAGCGCAGCCCCAGCATCAGGGAATGATTGAAGTCCGTGCGCGTATCGCGGTTACCACTGGAAACCCCGAATTCCTTGGTCTTGTCCCAGCCACCATAAATACCGGTCGCCGTAGCATGATGCCCGTTCGGACCCATGAGCGTATAGAAGCGGTATTCCGCCGTGGCCGACAGGCCCACGACCCAGGGAACAGGGAAGGACAGGCCAAAGATGCCCTGATAGGCGAAGTTCCCGGTCGTGCCGCCCACGTGTTGGTCAAAGGCGCCGTTCGGAGCATGAACATAGGTGTTCATCGCCTGCCAGCCATAGCCGATACCCGCACCAAAATACGGGAAGACCCAAGACTTGCCGATATCCATGTCGAACAGGGCATTGGCCATGACGCCATAACCCTGCTGACGGCCACCGACAGATGACGGGAAGGTGCTGGAGCGGAACTGCTGCAGGCGGTTATTGCGATAGTTGCCTTCGACTTCGACCCGGAAACCGTTTCCAAGCCCATAGCCGAGACTGCCAATACCGGTTACGCCGGCCTGGTAGTGGTCACGACCACTCGGAAAGACGGGGGACAGGCGTGCGGTCTGGTCCTGATTGAAGCTCGCACCGCCTTCGCCTGCAACATACAGGCCTTTGACGGGCTGTGCGGTTGCGGCACCCATGACGAGCATCGAAACGCCTGCAGTGAACCCGGCGCGGGTAAGCCAGGTCCTGACAACGGATCGTTGCGTCATGTCCATTTCTCTCCAACCAGCCAAATCTGCCAACCTTATCTGTGTGTGTTCTTGCCGAAAGCTCGGACGATGGCAACGCATCACACAGCACAATGCCGCATCATGCGGTTTTCTTTATGGCAGGTTCGCCATGTGCTGTGTCTTCCCTCCCACAGTTTATGCCTCTTCGTCCAGATCGAGGCGCCGTGATCCGAGCGTTCGCTCCACGGGCTGGGAGACATCCCGCATCTCCAGTTCGATGATCCACAGGTCCGGATCATATTTCTTCTGGCGCTCCAGATAGGCGTCCACGCTGGCCGGATCGTGGGCGTCCACGCGGGCCCAGTCGGAGCCGTCTTCCCGCAGGACACCGAGTCCTCCCGAACGGTCCGTCAGGACGATCAGAACCGCACCGGCGTCTTCGTCACCTTTCTTCAGGACCATGGCAGACGTGCCGTCCGAGGAAATACGGCGCAGGACAGCCCGTACCCACAGTCCCGTTTTCAATCGTGCGCCCATGACTGTTTTCCGTTCATCCTGCAAGGTTAGTGGAGGGGCGCGCTGTTCTCGTCAGGAACAAACTCCAGAGCCGCCCTGTAGGCGGCGGGGGAAGACAGCAGTGCCCTCGCTGCGTCCATGTCGGCGTCCGAACCGATGGCGGCCGGACAGTGCTTCCGGATCTCGAGGATTTTCGAAACCGGAACCGGATAGCGGGCCGCGCGCGCCATCTGCACGGCCTCGGCCTGCAGGGTGTTTCCCTGCTTGAGCGCAGAGATCTGGGCCTGCAGGGAGTCCGTGCCGAGCGATGTGCAGACCTGCGGCATGACGCCCAGTCCCTGGATCGGCCAGCCAAGTGGAGCCTGATTGCGACTCCACGTCACGAACAGTTCGCCCCCGTTCGGCATCTGTCCGATCACCTGCACGAGTCCCTTGCCCAGCGTCTCGCTGCCGATCACGACGGCGCGGCGATGATCGGCCAGGGCGGAGGCCAGGATTTCAGCCGCGCTCGCTGTCCGTCCATCCACGAGAATTGCCACGGGGGTCCCATTGGTCATGTCCCCACCCTGAACGGCCCAGATGTGGTTGGCCAGAGGGTTTCGGCCATGCGTGGTCACGGCAACCCCGTGATCCAGCAGCAGGGCTGCCGTGGTGACGGCCTGCTGGAGAACACCACCACGATCCCCGCGCAGATCGATGATGATCCCCGCAGCCTTTTTTCTGTCTGCGGGTTGTGAAGGCGCATCCGGCGTCGGCTCGTCCACGACCTGATCAATGTACTGGCTGATTTCCTCGGCCGTCTGGGTCGAAAAGGAGGTGACGCGCAGAACTGTGAAGGGTCCGTCCGTCGAGGCAAACACGGTTTCGGGTGGCACCTGCGCGCGCTCCAGCCGAACGGTCGTCGTCCGGTGTCCTTTCGCGGCGATTCCCAGTGTCACGGCCGTATGTTCTTCACCATCCAGCCATGCCTGAACCGTGGCGACATCCTGACCGCGCGTCGTCCGTCCGTTGACGGAGACCAGACGCTCCCCCATGTCCACGCCGGCTTCCCAGGCGGGGCCGTTGGCGTTAACGGCGGTGATCACGATCGTCCGCCCGCTCTGTCCCAGGCTCAGGCCGACCGTTCCCGTATTGCCGGTCCGGCGTGTGCGGTCCGACATGGCGGGCGAGGGGCCAAGATAGCGGGAATAGGGGTCGAGATGATTGAAAAGCTCGTCAAAGAAGCCCTGCAGAAGGGCATCTGATCCGGCGTCGCGCAGGGTGGAGGAATGCTGCCAGGCTGCCTGCATGGCAGCCGTCACCAGATCGGCCCAGGCGCCGTTGCTGTCCGCGGCAGGCATGGCCCGGCTGAATATGACTGTCTGTCCCTGAAGGACGTTCAGCACGGTCGGGGCATGTGCAGACGCGTCAGCAGTTTTTTCCGCTGCCATGGCAGCACCCGGAGTATGTGCCGTTGCTGGCTCCGAAGCTGCAGACTGCGTTTCGGTAACGGACAGCGTCGGGTCAATGGCTGTCAGACCATCCAGTCCCCAGACACAGAAATCCCGCGCGGAATGGGCTTCAAGCGTGCGCGGCTCCAGAAAGCCGAGAGCTGCAACCAGAACTTCCCGGGTGACGGAGACTGAAAATGCGAGTGGGACAGGTGTGGGCGTGGCGGCGAAGGCGGCCTGCCCGGAGGCGCCGCCGGCAGCGGGAGCCGGCTGTGATCTTGCGGATCCTGTCGGGGCCACCAGAAGAAACATGCAGACCACCAGACACAGGGCCGGGTGACATGCCGCCTCGCGGCTGCGCGGCATGAAAAAGGTCATAGGGCGGACGGCATGACGCAAGACGGGGTCCTTGGAGACGGGACGGCAAAAAACGGCTGCTCCCGTAACGTGACCACGCCACAAACTTCAGCCACGGTAAAGACTTGCCAGACCGAATGTGGGGTCGGGAGTGCCATCTGGCAACACTGCCGACCCGATCTGTTCTCAGTCTTCCGACGACGTGTCGGAGACAGTCTTACGCTTCCGCGGCGTTGTGGTTTTCGTCTTTGTGGCGGTTTTGGCCGGACTGCGCTTTGTTGCCTTCTTCGGAGCCGCCTCATCCTCTTCCACAGACGCAACGGCTTTCTTGGCCTTCGCGGCTTTTGGAGCGGCTTTTTTGGTCGAAGATTTTTTTGCGCCACCTTTCAGTGGCTTGCCCTTCTCCGCCAGAAGCGCCACGGCCTCATCCAGCGTGACCTCGTCCATATCCTGCCCCTTCGGCAGGTTGGCGATCAGCTGGCCATGCTGCGCGTACGGACCAAACCGTCCCTTGCGGATCATGACCGGTTCGCCGTCCTTTGGATGCGGCCCCAGATTGCGGATGGAGGCCAGCTTCTTGGCCAGCGCATCCACGGCACGGTTCAGCCCGACGGTCAGGACGTCATCGTCCTTGTCGAGCGTGCCATAGATGGCGCCCATCTTCACATAGGGTCCAAAGCGCCCCAGACCGGCCTCGATCTTCTCGCCCGTTTCGGGGTGAAGTCCGACCAGGCGCGGCAGGGACAGCAGGCCCAGCGCCTGTTCCAGCGTCATGGTGTTGCCGTCGAGACCCTTGGGAATGGTGGTCCGCTTGGGCTTGGCCTTCTTGTCCTCAGGGTTCGGCTCTCCGCGCTGGATATACAGACCGTAAGGACCGCGGCGGATCGTGACGTCCTCGCCGGTCTCCGGGTCCTGCCCCAGAACCTTCGGGCCATCATTCAGCCCTTCGGTATCGCCTTCCTCGGCCACCAGACGGCGGGTGAACTGGCAGGTCGGGTAGTTCGAACAGCCGATGAAGGCGCCGAACTTGCCCAGCCGCAGACCCAGTCGCCCGGTTCCGCATGACGTGCAGACGCGCGGATCGGCGCCATCGGGACGCGGCGGAAAGAAATGCGGCCCAAGATCCTCGTCCAGCGCGTCGATGACGTCCGAGATCTTCAGATCCTTGGTCTGTGCCACGGCCGCCGAGAAATCGTGCCAGAAGGCGGCCATGACATCGTGCCAGTCGGCCCGGCCACCCGAAATGTCATCGAGCTGCTCTTCAAGCGAGGCCGTAAAGCCCGTATCGACATAGCGCTCGAAGAACGATGTCAGGAACGCCGTCACCAGACGGCCGCGATCTTCAGGAACGAAGCGCCGTGCGTCCAGACGCACATAATTGCGGTCCCGCAGCACACCGAGAATGGAGGCATAGGTCGAGGGACGGCCAATGCCGATCTCTTCCATTTTCTTGACGAGCGAGGCTTCCGAATAGCGCGGCGGCGGCTGGGTGAAGTGCTGCTCGGCTTCCACAGCCCCTGTCGTCAGGCGGTCGCCCTCCTTCATGGGCGGCAGGAGCTTGCCATCCTCGTCCTCGGCCTTCGTGTCGTCACGGCCCTCGATATAGAGCTTGAGGAAGCCGTCGAACGCGATGGTCGAACCCGTGGCGCGCAGAAGCGTCTGGCCGCTCGCATCCGCCAGCGTCACTGCCACCTGATCCAGTTCGGCCGACTGCATCTGCGAGGCGACGGAGCGCTTCCAGATCAGTTCATAAAGCTTCTTCTGCTCCGGCGTCAGGGCATGGGCGACCTGCTGTGGTGTGAGGAACACGTCCGTCGGACGGATGGCCTCATGGGCCTCCTGCGCATTCTTGGCTTTGGTCGAATAGCTGCGCGGATAATCCGGAACGTATTCGTCCCCGAACGCCTTGCCGATATGTCCACGAATGGAGCCGATGGCTTCCTTGGCCATCGTCACGCCATCGGTTCGCATATAGGTGATCAAACCGGTGGTCTCGCCACGCAGATCCACACCTTCATAAAGCTGCTGGGCCGTCCGCATCGTGGTCTGCGCGCTCATGCCGAGCTTGCGCGATGCTTCCTGCTGCAGGGTGGACGTCGTGAATGGCGGCGGCGGGTTGCGCTTGGTGCGCTTGCGCTCGACGGAGCGGACCGTGAACTGTCCACCCAGGACGGTATCGCGTGCACCGAAAGCCAGCTGTTCATTGTTCAGGTCGAACTGGTCGAGCTTCTCGCCCTTCAGATGTGTCAGACGTGCCTGGAATGCCGCCTTGCCCGGTGTCGTGAAGCCGCCGGTGACGGTCCAGTATTCCTTGGGGCGGAAGACTTCGATCTCGGCTTCGCGCTCACAGATCAGACGCAGAGCAACGGACTGCACACGGCCCGCACTCCGGCTGCCAGGCAGCTTGCGCCACAGCACGGGGGAAAGCGTGAAGCCCACCAGATAATCCAGCGCGCGCCGGGCCAGATAGGCGTCGATCAGCGGACGGTCCAGCTCACGAGGCGCCGCCATCGCAGCCGTGACGGCCGATTTGGTGATTTCGTTGAAGGTGACGCGATGGACGTCGACGTTCTTCAGAAGCTTCTTTTCTTCCAGAACGCTGCGGACATGCCAGGAAATCGCTTCGCCTTCGCGATCCGGGTCAGTGGCGAGGTAAAGGTTCTTCGCCCCCTTCAGCGCCTTGGTGATGGCGGAAATCTGCTTGGCGCCGCGCTCGTCCGTCTGCCAGCTCATGGCAAAGTTCTCGTCCGGGCGCACGCTGCCGTCCTTGGGCGGCAGATCCCGCACATGGCCGAACGAAGCGAGCACGGTATATCCGCTTCCCAGATACTTGTTGATCGTCTTGGCCTTTGCCGGGCTCTCGACCACCACAACGTCCGTCATCGCCACTCCGGTATTCCGCGTCACTTCAGTTCGGCAGCAACGCCACGCGTCCGCCGGGCACAAACTCCACGACCCCGCCGAGCTCCAGCTCGGCCAGCGTCGCAAGCACTGCCGACACGGAGAACTGGCAGCGGCGCACCACCTCGTCAACTGCTACAGGCGTTACGGACAGAAGCGCACACACTGTTTTCTGGATCACATCCGGATTAATCCAGTCGTCTTCTGGCGCCGCGCCCCATGCGACCGAAGGCTCGGAAAACCCCGTCAGAAGCGGGTTGTGGCCTGGTGCGCGCTGCCAGGGCGCCGGCTCACGTGGGGGAAGTTCCAGCGGCAGGGCCTGAAGAATATCACTGATATTTTCTGTCAGTGTGGCTTGGCTTGTTTTCAGTAATTGGTTTCCACCCCGTGACCGCGGATCAAGCGGCGAACCGGGCACAACCAGAAGTTCACGGTTGTAGGACTGGGCCAGATCTGCGGTGATCAGCGTGCCGGATCCGAGCGTTGCCTCGATGATCAGACAAGCCTGCGACATTCCGGCAATCAGGCGGTTACGCCGCGGAAAATGGCGGGCCTGGGGCGCAGTGCCCAGCAGCGCTTCCGTCACCAGACAGCCCCGCTCGGCAATCTGCTGCTGCAGGGAGACGTTCTCGGGGGGATAGACATGATCCAGCCCGCCCGCGATGGCTGCGACTGTCAGTCCGGGATGAAGAGCCGCGGCATGGGCCGCCGAGTTCGATTCCCCGTGCCAGCCCGGAAATCACGCAAAGTCCGGCATGTGCCATTTCGGCTGAAAGGCTCTCCGCCATACGGATTCCCGCAGCCGAAGCATTGCGCGCGCCCACGACTCCTACGGAGCGGACCGATAGTTTGCGGACATCTCCAAGGGTGAAAAGGACGGGCGGAGCATCGGGGACATGGGACAATAGAAGCGGATAGGCCGGCTCGCCGCGGATCAGCATGTTTCCGCCCAGTTTTTCAAGGCGTTCCAGCTCCTCCGTCATGCGTGAAACGGATGGAATGACAGGCTCTTCCCGGCGCCCTGCCTTGCGCATCCGGGCTGGCAGGGCCGCAAGAGCTGCCCCCGCGCTGCCATACTGCGTCATCAGTCGCGCAAAGTTGATGGGGCCGACACCAGAGGTCCGCGCCAGACGGAGTGCGTCGATTCGGTCTGTTGCGGACATAACGGGGAAGGAAGCCAAGGACGCTGTCATAAGATCTTTTTCTTAAGACAGATTCCTTAACAGCTACTTAAAAATCTAACGCCGGGAAGCCTGATCCACGTTCACACGCGGCTCCCGCCCCGTCAGAAGCCGGGCAATATTGCCCGAATGCCGGGCCCAGATCAGCAGCGAGACAAGAAGCGTCGCCACGGGGATCGGTGAATGCAGCGGATGACCCGACAGCAGAACCATCAGCACGGGAGCCAGCAGGAACGCCGCCAGCGCTCCGGCCGAAGAAATCCGGCTCAGACGCGCGACCAGCAGCCAGACCGCGCAGCAGGCCAGCCCAACCGGCCAGGACAGAACCCAGATCGTGCCCAGTCCCGTGGCCACGCCCTTGCCGCCGCGAAATCCGAGCCAGACCGGAAAGCAGTGCCCGATGACGACGGCCACGGCCGCTACGGCCATGGTCGTCTCATTCGCTTCAGGAAAGAAAAACCGGGCGATCAGGACAGCCACGGCCCCCTTGAGGGCATCAAGAAGGAGCGTGGCCGCTGCCAGTCCACGACGCCCCGTGCGCAGGACATTGGTCGCGCCGATATTGCCCGATCCGATCTTGCGGATGTCGCCGCCTCCGGCCAGCGCCGTCAGAAGCAGACCGAACGGAATGCTGCCGATGACATAGGCCACGAGAGACAGCAGGATCAGTTGTGCCTGAAAGCCGCTCATGCGGCCGCATCCGGCTGGTCATCGGCCGTGAAGACCTCCACGCCGCGCTTGAACGTGCGCAGGACACGGCCTTTCAGATCCCGCCCATCAAAAGGCGTGTTCTGCGCCCGGCCCGGAAGTTCCCCGGCCATGACGGTCCATGATTTGTCCGGATCGAACAGGCAGAGATCGGCATCGCTCCCGACTGCCAGCGTTCCGGCCTCAAGGCCGAGCAGTCTCGCTGGAGCGGACGTCACTAGTCGCAGTGCATCAATCAGCGGCAGCCCGGTCCCAAGCGTGACGCCCAGTAGCGTGACTAGCCCCGTTCCACCGGCCCGCGCCTGTGCAAACGGCAGTCGCTTGTCATCCGCATCCGCCGGGGCATGATCTGACGCTACGGCATCAATCGTCCCATCCGCCAGCGCAGCACAGACGGCCTTGCGGTCCGCTTCGTTGCGCAGGGGAGGTGACAGTTTCGCATAGGTGCGGAAATCGCCGATATCGTCTTCCGTCATGGCGAAATAGGGTGGTGCCGTATCGCAGGTCACACGAATACCGCGGCTTTTGGCCTCGCGGATTAGATCCAGGCCTTCCGCCGTCGAGACATGGGCGAAATGCAGACGCGCCCCCGTCATGTCCGCCAGACGCAGGTCGCGTGCGATCATGATGGCCTCGGCTGCCGCCGGAACCTGAGGCAGCCCCATCCGCACGGCACGCGCGCCAGCCGTGGCACAGGCGCCCTTGGCCAGCGACGGCTCTTCCGGATGCTGAACCACGATGGCGTCCAGAAAACGCGAATAGGACAGCAGATTGCGCATCTGCTTGGCATCAGCAATGGCCCGCGTTCCGTCCGTGAACGCGACTGCTCCGGCGTCCCGCAGCAGCCCGAGCTCAGCCATCTCGCCGCCCTCACAGCCGCGCGTCAGCGCGCCATAGGGATGGATCGAGACCATACCTGTCTCTTCGCCACGGACCCGCAGGAGATGCACGAGGGCCGGGTTGTCGATCGGGGGCGAAGTATTGGGCAGGACCGCCATGGTCGTGATGCCGCCCGCGACAGCTGCCCGCGCGCCAGAGGAGACGCTCTCACGGTATTCCGATCCCGGCTCCCCGAGAGCCACGCGCATATCCACCAGTCCCGGACACAGGACTGCGCCCGCGCCATCGATGACCCGCGCTCCTTCAGGAACCGAACCATCCTCGCAGGTGACGATCCTGCCCTGACGCACCACAAGCCGCCCGGTCTCGTCGCGACCGGTGGCCGGGTCGATCAGGCGGACATTTTCAAAAACGATATCACTCATACCGGCATCCGTGCCCGGGACAGCCGGTCCAGAACCGCCATCCGCACGGCCACGCCCATTTCAACCTGTTCGGAAATCACACTCTGGTCCGAATCCGCCACGTCCGAGGCGATTTCCACCCCGCGGTTCATCGGCCCTGGATGCATGACGAGTGCGCCGGGTTTCGCCAGTGCCAGACGCCGGCGGTCCAGACCGAAGAAGCGGAAATACTCACGGGCACTGGGCACCAGACCGGCGCCCATGCGCTCTTTCTGAAGCCGCAGGGACATGACGACATCCGCGCCTTCGAGCGCCTGGTCCATGTCGGAATACAGTTCGACATTGCCAAGCTCAGCCATGACACCGGGCAGCAGCGTCGGCGGTCCAGCCAGACGCACCCTATTCCCGAATGCCGTCAGCAGATGGATGTTGGAGCGTGCCACGCGGCTGTGTCCGACATCGCCGCAGATCGCCACCGTCAGGCCTTCAAGACGGCCAAAATGACGGCGGATCGTCAGCGCATCAAGCAGCGCCTGTGTCGGATGTTCATGCGTGCCATCGCCCGCATTGACAACACTGGCCTCCACCTTCTGCGAAAGTAGGGCAGGGGCGCCGGATTGTGCATGCCGCACGACTAGCAGATCGCAACGCATGGCGTTCAGCGTTGCTGCCGTATCCAGCAGCGTCTCGCCCTTGTTCACCGAACTCGTGGCGACGGACATGTTAATGACGTCCGCGCCCAGCCGCTTGCCCGCGAGTTCGAAACTCGTGCGGGTGCGGGTGCTGTCTTCGTAGAACAGGTTGATGACCGTCCGTCCCCGCAGCGCATCACGCGGCGCGGAACGCGAACGGCTCAGAAGCGCGTAGCTTTCCGCCAGATCGAGGAACGGCACGAGCTGTTCAGCCGACAGCCCCTCGATTCCCAGCAGATGCCGGGGGACGGAAGGCCGCTCAGGCATCGACGGACCCGGAAGCGAGAACGGCTGGCAATACGGGCCAGAACCTCGTCCCGTCCCAGCGCCGACAGCGTCAGGTCAATACCCGGAGATGTCGTGGAGCCCGTCATGGCAGCACGCAGCGGCTGGGCCACGGAGCCGAGTTTGATTTCGTGCTTCTCGGCATAGGCGCGCAGCGTGGCGTCGATGGCTTCGGGCGTGAAGTCCGGCAGCGCAGCCAGTTCCTTGCCGACGCCTTCAAGAACCTTACGTCCGTCCTCTCCGAGCAGCTTCTCGGCCTTGGGCGTGAAGGTCAGCGGCAGGGCGAAGCCTGCAAAAGCCGCATTATCCGCCAGTTCGACCAGCGTCTTGGCGCGTTCCTTGAGGCCCGGCATCATCGCAAGAATGCGCGCGCGGGTTTTGTCATCCGTCACCACGCTCTCGCGGCCCTGAAGGCGCTCCATGACGTCATTGGTCAGGCGCGCGTCATCAGCCTGACGCATCCAGATTCCGTTCAGATGCGCCAGCTTGACGTAATCCATGCGCGACGGGGAGCGACCTACGCCGTCCAGATCGAACAGCTTGATCTGCTCTTCGCGGGAGAGGACTTCGGCATCGCCATGACCCCAGCCCAGACGCAGCAGGTAGTTGCACAGGGCTTCCGGAAGATAGCCTTCCTCGCGAAAATCCACGACCGACTGTGCGCCGTGACGCTTGGACAGCTTGGCGCCATCCGGTCCGTGGATCAGCGGCAGATGTGCGAAATGCGGCAGATCCCAGCCCATGGCGCGATAGATCATGGCCTGACGGAAGGTGTTCGTCAGATGATCGTCACCGCGCATGACATGGGTGATCTCCATGTCATGATCGTCAACAACCACGGCATGCAGATAGGTCGGCGTGCCATCGGAGCGCAGCAGGATCAGATCGTCCATTTCCGCATTCGCCACGCGGACTTCGCCCTGCACCAGATCCTTGATGACGGTCTCACCCTCACGCGGTGCCTTCAGACGCACCACATAAGGCGCGCCTTCAGGGGCCTCGGACGGATCGCGGTCACGCCAGGTGCCGTCGTAACGGGGCGGGCGCTTCTCGGCCATGGCTTTCTCGCGCATGGCGGTCAGCTCTTCCGGCGTGCAGAAGCACTTATAGGCCTGCCCCTTTGCCAGAAGCTCCAGCGCGACTTCCGTATGGCGATCCTGACGGGCGGACTGGAAAACCGGCTCCGCATCTGCCTCGATCCCCATCCAGGCCAGACCGTCAAAGATCACGTCCACGGCCTTCTGGGTGGAGCGTTCCTTGTCGGTGTCCTCGATCCTCAGAAGGAATTCGCCGCCGTGATGGCGTGCAAAGAGGAAATTGAACAGGGCGGCGCGGGCATTGCCGACATGCAGCAGACCCGTCGGGGAGGGGGCAAATCGCGTACGGATGGTCATGTCGCCGTCATATCACGCTCTGCCCCGCGCTTCCATCCGCCAGCGCAGGGTCCTGTTTGCGGCTCCCCGGTCTGGCGATCGCCGGATTGTTCGGGAAAACCGTCAAAACGCCGTGTCTTACAAAAAGCTAAGCCTCTTCAAGCGCGTGTGATTTCCTGTCCTTTCCCGAACCTGCCTATCCTGTACCTCAATAGTCCGGATGGTGCCTTTTCGATGAACCGACGCGATTTCAACGCCCTGCTGGCAGGGCTGGGACTGACCTTCGGAGAGGGCAGGATCCATCATGCGAGTGCCACGACATCGCACGTGGACGTCTTTACGCTGCGTGCCAATGACTGGGTGCCGAACAATCCGGATCTTCCCGTCATCGTCTATCGCAATGCGCTGGAAGCGGGGCCGGACCGTGAATCGGTCTATGAGGACCTGTTCGCCCATAACGGCTGGCCACCGCAGTGGCGGAACGGCGTCTATCCGTTTCACCACTATCACAGTCTCGGGCATGAAGTTCTGGGCTTTTCCAACGGGTCTGCCCGTCTCATGCTCGGGGGGCCGAAGGCCCGGACGGTCGAGGTGCGTGGTGGCGATATCGCCCTGCTTCCGGCGGGGACGGGGCATTGCAACCTTGGCTCGGACGAAGATTTTACCGTCATCGGCGCTTATCCGCCCAACCAGTCCTTCGACATTCTCCGTGCTGCGCCCACAGCAGAACAGAGCGCCCGCATCCATGACCTGCCGTTCCCGAAAACCGATCCGGTTCAGGGCGGAGCAGGCGTCCTTGCACGGGAATGGCACCCCTCATGACAGCCTTTCCGCTTAGACGACGTCCCTTCCTCGCAGCGCTCGCGGGTCTGGCCACGGTCAGCAGCGCCAGTGCGGTTGAGAGCACAGGCCAGAAAACCCGGATCGGCATCATCGGCACAGGCCATGTCGGTACGACCCTGGCGGAACTCTGGGTCCATGCGGGCTATCACGTCATGGTCTCGGCCCGTTCCCTGACCGAGGCGCAGTCGCTCGCCACATCGCTTGGTCCGCTCGCCACCGCCGGAACCCCGGCCCAGGCGGCGGCTTACGGAGATATCGTGGTCCTCGCCGTGCCCTATGGCGCCATTCCGCAGCTTGGCCCGCAGCTCAGCCGGACGCTGCTGGATAAGGTCGTGCTTGATCCGTCCAATCCCTATCCCTGGCGGGACGGGGCGATTGCGGATACGGCGCAGAAGGATGGGGCGGGTGTGACGACCCAGCGTTATTTTCCGTCCGCGCATGTGGTCCGGGCGTTCAATTCCATCGACATGACCATGCTCCGTTCTGAAGCGCATCGTGCGGCGCCCCTTCTGGCCGTGCCGGTTGCGGGAGATGATGCGCAGGCCGTGTCGCAGGTGGTGGCGCTGGTGAGGGCGGCCGGATTCGAGCCTGTCGTGACCGGAAATCTCGCGACCGCAAAGCTGTTCCAGCCGGGCAGCACCGGATTCGAGCTGGAACAGGATGCTGCTGGTCTGAAGCAGGCGCTTCACCTGCCGCAGTAAGGGAGGTCTGTTCGGGATGCGTCGGCCTCGAGTGAGGAGGCGCGTCCTGCGGAAAAATCCGTTACGGTCCTGTCCGTGAAGACAGAGCCCCTTTCCGTTCCGGACCTCGATACGGACGAACTTCTGGCCAGTGCAGAGTCCCCTGACGCTGCACTGACGCCACCGTCCGCCATCATCCAGGCCTTTCTGGATCAGGGGCGGCAGATGATCTGCTGGCTTCCGGTCGCGGTTGGGCTCGGGGCCATGCTGTATCTGGTTCTGCCGTTCGAGCCTTCTATCCTGTGTATTGTGTTTGTCACGGTTCTGCCGATCCTGATGGGGGTTGCCTGTTTCTGGTGGGGCTGGCAGCGGCTGTTTCCGCGTCTGCTGGGATTTGTGATGCTCTCTTCGGCGATCGGGTTTGGCGATCTGGCGTTTCAGGCCCGGATGCAGCCGCCGATGCCGGCCCTGCCGACCCATGCCACTGTTGTGACCGGGCGCGTCCAGTCGCTGGAAATCCTGCCGCCACGTAATGATGACGAGGATGACGGCCATCGCGTGACTTTGGCGGATGCCGTGTTCGAGACGCCTGTCGATGCCGGGATGGCGCCGTTACGCCGGACGCTGCATATCCGTCTGCGCGATGATGACGACCTGCTTCCCGAGTCCGGAAGCACAATCCGCCTGCGCACCATGCTGCGCGCACCGCCGCCGCCTTCCTGGCCCGGCGGGCGGGATCTTCAGCGGGAAGCCTGG
Source organism: Gluconobacter roseus (assembly GCF_046058915.1). Taxonomy (GTDB): domain Bacteria; phylum Pseudomonadota; class Alphaproteobacteria; order Acetobacterales; family Acetobacteraceae; genus Gluconobacter; species Gluconobacter roseus_A. The sequence continues at coordinate 1,491,648 of NZ_CP175538.1, read as the reverse complement.
TTCTCGGGGCTGGCCGGAAGCGGCTATGCGCTAGGGCTGGCCAGCCTTTCAGGCGCGCCCTCCCGCCAGTCCTGGATTGAATCCCTGCGCGAAACCGTGGCTCTGCGCGCCAATGCTGCGCTGTCTGACCAGACCGCTGCCATTGCCGCCACGCTTCTGGCGGGAGAGGCGGGGAGCATCGACCAGCATACGCGCGAGACGTTTTCCGCTTCGGGGCTGGCGCATCTTCTTGCTGTGGCCGGGCTGCATCTGGGGCTGGTGATGGCGGCTGTCATTGTGACGCTGCGTTGTGGTCTGGCCGGCATCGAATATATCGCCCTGCGCTGGCCATGCCGACAGATTGCCGCCGTTGCCGGCCTGCTGGCCGGGGCGGGTTATGTGATGCTGACAGGCGCGCATCTTCCCAGCCTTCGCGCGCTGGGCATGGCCAGTATCGTGACGCTGGCCATCGTGACCGGACGGCGCGTCCTCTCCATGCGCTCGCTGTCCATCGTGGCGCTCCTGATCCTGCTGGTTTCGCCGGTTTCGGTCGTCGATGTGTCCTTCCAGATGTCCTTTGCCGCCGTGATGGGGCTGATCGCGGGCTATGGTGCCTTGCGTGAGCCACTTATGCGCCTGCGGGGTGAGGGGGAGTGGTATCGCGTTGTCGCGTCCCATTGTGCTGCGCTTGTCCTGACCAGCCTTCTGGCAGGGCTGGCGACCCTGCCGGTCAGCATGGCGCATTTTGGCGCGCTTCAGCCCTGGTTTGTGCTGGCCAATCTTGTGGCTGTTCCGCTGGCGGCGGTCTGGATCATGCCAGTGGGGCTTCTGGCCCTCGTGGCGATGCCGTTCCATGCCGAAGCCCCGTTCCTGAAGCTCATGGGCGTAGGAATCCGGATCGTGCAGGCGTTGGCGGAGCGTGTGGCGGCGTTTCCGATGGCGCACCAGCCTGTTCCCGCCATGCCGGGCTGGGGCCTGCTTCTGGTGATGCTCGGACTGTGTTTCCTGTGCCTGTGGAAGGGCAGGGTGTGCCTTACTGGTCTGCTGCCAATCGCGGTCGGGCTGGCCTCGATCTGGCTGGCGCCGAAGCCGGATATTCTCGTTTCCCCGGATGCGGGACTGATGGCCGTGCGTCGTCAGGGTGTGCTTCTGGTCGGATCTCATTCCAGTCTTCAACGCCGCACACTGGAAGACTGGCAGCAGGCCCTTGCCCTTCCCACGGCGCCGCTGCCGCCAGACTGTCTGTCGGGACCGTGCCGGATGTCTTTTGGCGCGCAGACTATCCTGCTGCGTGTACGTGATGCTTCGGATGGCAATACGCTGCCGAGTGCGAAGCAGTGCGAGGGCGTGAGCCTGTTCATCAGTGCCTCACCTGCGCGGAAAGGCTGCCCGGATGTGCCGTCCATCGACCGTTTTTCGGTCTGGCGGGATGGGGCTTACAGCGTGTTTGCGGGGCGCGGTCTTACGGTCGTGTCGGATCGGAGCTGGCGGGGCAACCGGCTCTGGGTGCCGCCCGTGGGCTGGCATGGCATGCCCAACCTGCCTCTGGCCCAGTCTGAGTGAGCATCTCTCAACCTTTTGGAAAGCAATCGCCCTGTAGGATCGCCGTACAAGGAGGTCCGCTATCGTGGCTTACAAACCCGCAACGGGCGTTCTGCTCGCGCTTGCACTGACGGCTGCCGTCCCGGCACAGGCCGCTCCCGCCGTGATCTGGGAAGGGCTGGCTCTGGGCATGAGCGTTCCGGAAGCAAAGCTCAGCCATCCGGAAATGATGGCGCTTCCCACGCCGGTGCCGCGGGCGGGTTTCGCGCGCTATGTGATGCAGGGGCCCTCGATCGGGTCGTGCCTGTCGAATGTGGATGTGAATTTTCTAGGTGGGCGTCTGGCTTCGGTGGAGGTCCATGCCCTGATGGATACGGATTCTGGCGATGTTCGCATCTGCGCCGAGGAATGGGGGCGCGCCGTCCGGCAGAAATATGGTCAGCCGCTGTTCGACGTGCGGACGCCCATGACGGAAAAGATTACCTGGAACGCCAATGGCTTTTCGGTGACGACGCATATGCGCGTGGTCAACACGATTGTGGTCTATTCCGTGTCCTATCAGGCGTCTCGCCGGACAGCAGCCCAGATCCTTTAGGTCGCAGCGGCTTTTCGTGCTGGCGGGGCCTGCATCCGCTTGTTGGGATAGAGGCACCATTTCGTTGCCGGGCAACGCCAGCATTCCGGTGCGCGTGCCTTGCAGACATAGCGTCCGTGCAGGATCAGCCAGTGATGTGCCGGGCGCAGCATGTCTTTCGGAATCCGCGCGACCAGCCCGTCCTCAACCTGTCGTACGGTTTTGCCCGGTGCCAGGCCGGTCCGGTTGCCGATGCGGAAGATATGCGTGTCCACCGCCATCGTATCCGCCCCGAAGGCGACATTCATCACGACATTCGCCGTCTTGCGTCCCACACCGGCCAGCGCTTCGAGCGAGGCGCGGTCGGATGGAACCTGTCCTCCGTGCCGTTCCAGCAACTGTTCGCATAGCAGCGCCACGTTATGCGCTTTTGCGCGCCACAGCCCGATGGTGCGGATATGCCGGGCAATGCCGTCCTCGCCGAGGGCGGCCATGGACGCCGGATCGGGCGCTTCCTCGAACAGGCCCTTCGTCGTCTTGTTGACGGATTTATCCGTGGCCTGGGCCGAAAGCACGACGCTCACCAGAAGTTCGAACGGATTGCGGAACACCAGTTCGCTCTCCGCGTTGGGGTTGGCCTCGGCCAGTGCGGTGATGAAGGCTTTCGCGGCTGCCTTGCTCATGGCCCGGCTTGCTGTTGCGGGGACATCGGTCATGACAGGCACTCCACTGGGATGTGTTACCGGGGTGTATTGCGGGGCTGTTGCGTCCGGTTGGGACAGACAGCAAGATACGGCAAAGTTCTGAAAATTCCATGCCATCACACCGTGGCCTGCCCTGCATCACACCGCAGGCAGACAGACGGCGGAGCGTTTTGTGTCCGATACCACTCTTCCCATGACCACCCAGCAGCAGGAGGGCCGCAAGCAGGACGTCTCCTTTACCGAGGTCCTGTCTTTCGTCTCCAGCCGCTGGCGGGATCATCCCCTTCTGCTGTCAAAGACCCTGGGTGGCGTCGGTCTTGCCACGCTGGCCGATGTCTGCACGCCCATTCTCGCGGGCCGTCTGGTGGACGATATTTCCCGCCATGCTGCCGGTCCTGCCGTTGCGCAGACGGCCGAGCTTCTGCATCTGCGGGACGACGCATTCCTCATGGTTGGGGGGCTGATTGTTCTGGGGCTGGTCGGACTGTTCGGGCGGCGTTCGTCCTTCATCGGGATTTCGCATCTCACGCTCGCCATCATGCACCGGATTGCCAATCAGGCTTTTGATCGGGTGCAGCGTTTTTCGACGGACTGGCATGCCAACAACTTTGCCGGCTCCACCGTTCGCAAGCTGACACGTGGCATCTGGGCGATCGATACGCTCGACGACACGCTGCTGCTTCTGATCGCGCCGGAAGTGCTGGTTCTGGGCGGCACGACGGCCGTTCTGATGTTCCGCTCGCCACTTATGGGTTCGGTGCTGGCCGTCTCGGTCGTGCTGTTTGCCTGGCTTTCCATCACCCTGACCCTGCGTTACGTCGCGCCCACCGCCCGTGCCTCCAATGAGTGGGATACGAAAATGGGTGCTGCGATGGCGGATGCCGTAACCTGCAACCCCGTCGTCAAGGCGTTCGGTGCGGAAGACCGCGAAGACGAGCGGCTCGACAGCATCATCCATGGCTGGCGTCAGCGCACCCTGAAAACCTGGATCCGCGGCACCAACAGCGCCAATCTTCAGGCTCTATCGTCGCTCGCCATGCGGATGCTGCTGATCGGTCTCGCCGTCTGGCTGTGGTGGGACGGTAAGGCGGGACCAGGTGACGTGGCTTATGTGTTGACGATGATGTTCCTCGTGCAGGGCTATCTGCGCGATCTGGGCCAGCAGGTCAGCCAGGTGCAGCGTTCGGTCAACGAAATGGAAGAGCTGGTGGCGATTTTCCGCCGTGAGCCTGCCATCCGGGATGCTCCTGATGCCGCGGAGGCTCACTTCTCGCAGGGGGCCATCCACTTCGAGCATGTGGACTTCCAGTATCCCGGACAGGACAAGCCGCTTTACCACGATCTGACGATCGACATCGCGCCGGGCTCCCGCGTGGCGCTTGTCGGGCCGAGCGGATCGGGCAAGACGACCCTGACCAAGCTGCTTCAGCGCCTTTATGACGTGAATGGCGGGCGGATCGTGGTGGACGGGCAGGACATTGCCCATGTGACGCAGGACTCCCTGCGCTCGCACATCGCCATCGTTCCGCAGGAGCCGGTCCTGTTCCATCGGACGCTTGCGGAAAACATCGCCTATGCGCGCCCTGATGCCAGCCGTGCCGAGATCGAAGAAGCCGCCCGCTTTGCCAATGCGGCGCCGTTCATCGAGCGTCTGCCGGAAGGTTACGAAACCATGGTCGGTGAGCGGGGCGTGAAGCTCTCGGGTGGTGAGCGACAGCGTGTTGCCATCGCCCGCGCTTTTCTGGCCGATGCGCCGATCCTGATCTTCGACGAAGCGACGTCCAGCCTTGATTCCGAATTTGAAGCTCTCGTGCAGGACGCCATGCGCCGTCTCATGCAGGACCGGACCGTGATCGTCGTGGCCCATCGTCTTTCGACCGTCATGGAGTTGGACCGCATCCTTGTCTTCAACCGGGGCGAGCTGAAGGAAGACGGAACCCATGCCGAACTGATCGAGCGGGAGAGGGGCATTTATCGCCGGCTGTTCGAACTTCAGTCGCTGGACGTCTGAACGGGGAGGGAAAGGGTGCGTTTTTGCATCCTTTCAGGTCTGGCTGCGTTTCTCCGTTCATGGACCCTTCCGCCCGGACCACAGGATGCCCGACGGGAGCCACACAGGAGACCGCTGCATGACCATCCGTTCCGCCTTCGCCGCCCTGCTGCTTGCAACGCCTGCCGCCCTGTATGTCGGGAGTGCAATGGCTGAACCGGTGGCGTTCGAACATGCGCGGCTGATCGACGGGACGGGCGCCCTGGCCCAGCCGGATGCCACAGTGGTCGTTGATAACGGTACCATCATCTCCGTGGGGATCCCCGCACCGGCCGATGCCCGTCATGTGGACCTGACGGGCAAGACGCTCATGCCCGCCCTTATCAGCGATCACAGCCATGTCGGGCTTGTGAAGGGTACGGGAGCCAGCCGCGATAACTACACCCGCGCCAACATTCTTGCGGCCCTGAAGCAGTATTCCGATTACGGCGTTCTGACCGTCACGGCGCTGGGTCTGAACCGCTCCCCGCTTTTTGACACGCTGCGTCAGGAACAGCATGACGGTCGCAATCCGGGTGCGGATCTGTACGGTGTGGACCAGGGGATTGGCGCGCCTGACGGTGTGCCTCCGGCCGCCATGGTCAATGGCATTGGTCCCGATCAGGTCTTCCGTCCCACTTCGCCCGAAGAGGCCCGCAAGGACGTGGACCAGATGATCGCAGAGCATACGGATCTGGTGAAGCTCTGGGTGGATGATTTCCGCAACGACGTGCCCGACGGCAAGACCTATCCGATGCTACCACCGGCCATCTATCAGGCTGCCATCGACGAGGCGCACCAGCATGGCACGCGGGTTGCCGTGCATATTCATGATCTGGCCGTTGCCAAGGCCATCGTGGCCTCAAAGGCCGATATTCTCGCTCATGGCGTCCGGGACCAGCCGGTCGATCATGATCTGATCGCTGCGATGCTCCGTCAGGGCACATGGTACATTGCGACACTGGATCTGGACGAGGCGAACTATCTTTATGCCGAACAGCCCGAACTGCTTTCCAACCCATTCGTGCTGGCGGGGATGGATCCGGCCCTGCGCCGTCAGTTTACGGACCCGAAATGGCGCGCCGAGACGATGGCCAAGCCTCTGAGCAAGGCCTCGCATTACGCGCTGTCCGTTAATCAGAAGAACCTTGCTGTCCTGTATCGTGCCGGTGTGAAGGTCGGTTTTGGTACCGATTCCGGAGCTGCTCCGACACGCATCCCCGGCTTTGCCGAGCATCGTGAGCTTTACCTGACGGTGCAGGCGGGACTGTCGCCTGTGCAGGCGATCAGTCTGGCGACGGGCAATGCCGCGGCTCTGCTAGACCTGTCCGATCGTGGTGTGATCGCGCCGGGTCGCCGGGCTGATCTTCTGGTTGTGAACGGCAATGCCGATGAAAATATTGGTGCCGTGGATCAGATCGATCAGGTCTGGCAGCGGGGTGCGCTTGTCAGCCACGGCCCCGTGCGTTCGAAGAACTGAGGAAGGGTTATCCGGCGATCTGGGGACGGGAACGCCCTGACACCAGCCGGAACATCGGGCCTGTCAGGGTCGTGGAAATCACGGCCAGAACCATGAGGGATGCGAAGGCGAATTCCGAAATCATGCCATGGGCATGCAGGATGGTTGCTGCCACGATTTCCATTAGCCCCTTGCATTGCAACAGCGAGCCGATCCCCAGAGCCTGCCGGTGCGTCAGGCCCGGCGCAGGCGGGAAGATCCAGACGGCCAGGATCTTCGTGACAATGGCGATCACGACCAGCAGGAGCGAGGCGATGACCGACGGCCAGGTCAGCGCATCGCCGTCAATCCGAAGGCCGCTATGGCCGAAGAACATGGGGGCCAGCCAGATCAGCGAGAACGTACCCACGGTTTCGACCGGCAGGCGGCGCACCCAGCGTGGCGGCATGAGCGCGCCCGCGAAGTAGGCCCCAATTAGCTCATGCAGTCCCAGTTCATGGCTCGCCCAGGACCCGGCGGCGAGATAGGCCGGGACGGCCGCCCAGATCACCCAGATCGGCGGGTTTTTCAGGTTCCGCGTGGCCCAGCTGCTGAGAAAGGCCATACCGATCAGCAGCAGGACGGCCAGCCCCTCAAAGCCGGTCCAGCCATGCAGGGCGTCAGGTCCGCGTGCCGCAAACTGCAGGATGGCCAGCCCGATCCAGAGCGCGGCATCGTCCACAACCGCGAGCTTCAAGGCGAGCTGTCCGACGGGGCGATAGACAGGCTCCAGTTCGCGCACGATCCCGATCAGAACTGGCAGGGCACTGACGGAAATGCACAGCCCGATCGACATGGCGCCGATCCAGCCATTGCCATGGGGCGCCTGCCAGCCATGCAGCGGCAGGAAGAACAGCTTGACCAGAATGGTGCCGATGACGAATGGAATCCCCAGCGCCACCAGTACGCCGCATAGAAGGCGGCCCAGCGTCGGGGAGGGCAGGTTTGCGGCTTCGGGAGAATGGGTCGGGTTCTGCCACATTTCCAGTCCGGCGGTGAAGGCCAGCACCAGAACAGCCAGCCAACCGATATAATCGCCGTAAAGCGAGGGAATGCCGATGGTCGAGGCGGGAAAATGCAGGACCGCAAGAAGAATGCCGACCAGAATGGACAGGATGGCAATCGGAATGGAGCGTCTGAGCAGCTGCCACAGTCCCCATGGGATAAGGACAAATATAAATGCATCCGCCAACAGTGCTGTCACATTCCCCATGATGATCCCTTTTTTGTTTCTGGTCCGATCAGGGTAACATGAATCACAGAATTTGCGGTGATTTTTTGTTACTACGTATTTTATAAATCTATGTTTGTGATTTTTTGATCCAGAAATTCCAGAAAAAATAAACCCGGATTTTCCTCTTTGAAAAACCGGGTCTGTTCCATTCAGGCTTCAATAAAGTCCTTCAGAAACTGCTCCAGCGCCCGTCCGCGATGACTGACGGCATTTTTCTCCGCTTCCGATATTTCCGCGAACGTCCGGCTTTCGCCTTCGGGCACAAACATCGGGTCATAACCATGTCCATGATCGCCCCGTGGCGGCCAGACGACCGTGCCGTGACATTCGCCCTGAACGGTCTGGGTCTCGCCATCCGGCCAGGCCAGACACAGCGCTGCGACGAAGAACGCCCGGTGATCCGGGTTATCGCCCATCTCCCGGTGCACGCGCTCCATTGCAACCTGCATGTCTTTTGTCGGCCCACCCCAGCGCGCGGAATAAACGCCCGGACGGTTGTCCAGCGCTGAAACGCAGAACCCGGAATCATCGGACAGCGCGGGCAGTCCGGAGGCCCGGGCTGCGGCCAGAGCCTTGATGGCGGCATTGCCGGTAAAGGTCTCTTCCGTTTCTTCCGGCTCGGCCAGATCCAGTTCTGCGGCCGAGAGCACGATGATGCCGCTCCTGGCCAGCAGGGTGGAGAATTCGCGAAGCTTGCCGGCATTGTGGCTGGCAAGCACGATCTTTGAACCGGGGAAAGTTTACGCATCATGCAGTCTCCAGCGCCTTGTTCTGGGCTTCGAACAGCCGTGCCGTGCCGAGCTTCGCCAGCCGCAGGAGTTCGAAGAATTCGCTTTCCTGAAACGGCTTGTCCTCGGCCGTCCCTTGGATTTCGATGATGCCACCATCTGCCGTCAGAACGAAATTCGTATCGGCCTGTGCGCTGCTGTCCTCGATGTAATCCAGATCCAGCACGGCACCGGCATCCGTCAGCCCGCAGGAGACAGCCGCGACCTGCGCTGTCAGAGCCTGCGACCGCTTGGCTTTTTTGAGCGCCAGAGAGAGCGCGACCCAAGCGCCTGTAATAGAGGCGCAGCGCGTGCCGCCATCCGCATTCAGCACGTCGCAATTGAGCGTGATGGTCCGCTCACCGATTTTTTTCAGATCCACGCAGGCCCGCAGCGAACGCGCGATCAGGCGCTGGATTTCCTGTGTGCGACCGGACTGTTTGCCCTTGGCGGCCTCGCGCTGGCCCCGGCTGTGCGTGGCGCGCGGGAGCATCCCGTATTCCGCCGTGATCCAGCCCTGTCCCTTGTTGCGCAGGAAGGGCGGCACGCGGTCTTCGATCGTGGCCGTGCACAGGACTTCCGTCCCGCCGACGCGGATGAGGGCCGAACCTTCGGCATGGCGGGCAAAACCCGTCTCGATGGAAACAATGCGGTTTTCGTCCGGCGTACGTCCTGAAGGACGCTTGCCTGCGGTGTCAGTCATGTAAAAAAGATCCTGTGGTCGAATATGTCCCGCCTCTACCGCGTTTGACGCGAAGGCATCCAGCCCCGACAGTTGGTTTACCATGATGCGACCACAGCCTCCCCTGTTCCGCCCCTCCATCCCGATGCCCCACGGTCTGGGAGATCGTGAAGCTGCGATCCTGCGGGAAATCGTCGAGGAATATGTTGAAACCGGCGAACCCATCGGCAGCCAGACCCTGGCCCAGCGCCTGCAGCCCAGCCTGTCCCCGGCCACCATCCGCAATGTCATGGCGGAACTGGCCCGCGCCGGACTGCTGTTCAGTCCGCATGTTTCGGCCGGACGGCTGCCAACTGAAAAGGGCGTGCGCCTGTTTGTGGACGGGTTGCTCCAGTTCAGTTCCCTGACCGAGGAGGATCGTGCCAGCATCGACAGCCGTCTCGATATCCATGGACGGTCCTATCAGGACATTCTTTCCGAAGCGTCCTCCCTGCTGTCGGGGCTGTCTTCGGCCGCCGGATTGGTGCTCGCGCCGAAATCGGATGCGACCCTCAAGCATATCGAGTTCGTGGCGCTGGGTCCGGGGCGGGTGCTGGTTATTCTCGTGGGTTCGGACGGGCAGGTGGAGAACCGCATCATCGAAACGCCGCCCGGTGTTCCGCCCTCGGCGCTGGTCGAAGCCGGGAACTACCTCAATTCCCGTCTCGGGGAGCTGACGCTGGGCAATCTGCGCGAACGGGTGCGGACGGAGATGGATGCCAGCCGTCATGAGCTGGACGCCCTGACTGCCAGCGTCATTGAAAGCGGCCTTGCGACATGGGATGCGGATGGGGGGACGCTGTTCGTGAAAGGGCAGGGGAAGCTGCTGGCCGACATTACCGAGATCGAACGCCTGACCACCATCCGGATGCTGTTCGACCATCTGGAGACGCAGGAGACCATGCTCCAGCTTCTGCAACTGGCCGATGCGTCCGAGGGTGTGCGGATCTATATCGGGCGCGAAAGCGGCATGTTCGGCATGTCGGGCGTGTCCATGATCGTGGCCCCGGCCCGCAACGAGGCCCAGAAGATCGTAGGCGCCATCGGCGTGATCGGCCCGACCCGCCTGAATTACGGGCGGATCGTGCCGGTTGTGGACTACACCGCGCGGATGGTCGGGCGCCTGCTGGGCTGAAGTTTTCGGCAACCCTGACCCGCCCGGACTGTTGAACAGGGACCACGGAACATAGGAACCTGCTCATGTCTGGACCCGACGCCCGCAAATCCGGCACTTTTCTGATCGGTGGAGACCTCAAGGTCCACCGCCTCGGTTTTGGAGCCATGCGCATCACCGGCAAAGGGATCTGGGGTGAGCCGCCCGATCATGAGCAGGCTGTCCGAACGCTGGAAAGTCTGGAAAAATTCGGTATCGACTTTGTTGATACGGCGGATTCCTACGGGCCGTTCGTCTCGGAAAACCTGATCCGCGAAGTGCTGTACCCCTATAAGGGCATGGTTATCGCTACCAAGGGCGGGCTGACGCGCCATGGTCCCGATATCTGGAAGCCGGTCGGCAATCCCGACTATCTGCGCCAGTGCGTCCTGATGTCCATGCGGCGTCTGGGTGTGGACCGGATTGATCTGTGGCAGCTTCACCGCATCGGCCCTGACTGTCCGGCCGAAAAGCAGTTCGAAGCCATCGCGAAGTTCCGCGAGGAGGGCCTGATCCGGCATGTCGGCCTGTCGCAAGTGACCGTAGCCGAGATCGAAAAGGCCAGAAAGTATTTCCCGGTCTCGACCGTGCAGAACCGGTTCAACCTCGTGGACCGCTCCTCCGAGGACGTGCTGGATTACTGCACGAAGGAAAATATCGGCTTCATGCCCTGGGCGCCTCTTGCCGCCGGGGATCTTGCCAAACCCGGCACCTCGATGGACCGGATCGCCCATCACCACCATGCCGATGCCGGACAGATTGCACTGGCCTGGCTGTTGAAACGTTCGCCGGTCATGCTCCCCATTCCGGGCACCGGAAGCCCCGAACATCTGGCCTCCAACGTGCGTGCAGCGTCCCTGCATCTCAACGATGAAGAATTTGCCGAACTTGACCGTCAGGGCCATGATACATGGAAAGCGTCGCAGCGCTGAATATGAGGTTTCAAGGTGGCGTCTTTGCCACGAAATGACCCTTTCAGACGGGGGCGACGGCGGATACGGAACAATGCTATGCAGGCCGCATGACGCGACGTTCCTTCCGTTCCCGTAATCCTCAGGGCTCTGGCAATCCACAGGGCCCGGGCGCCACGCCTCCACGTCCTCCGCGCTTCCGCCGCTATCGGCAGTCGCTGGCGATCATTGCCGGCGTGGGGCTGGTGGGGGTCGCCGGGGCTGGCATTCTGAGCTGGACGACCTATACCAAGCTCGTGGCGGATCTGCCGAGCGTGGACAGTCTGCGCGCCTATAAGCCGCCGACCGTCAGCCGCATCTATGCTTCCGACGACCGGCTGATGGCCGAACTGGCAAACGAGCGCCGGATTTTCGTGCCGATCAATGCGATCCCCGAGCGAGTGAAGAACGCCTTCATTGCCACGGAAGACCATAATTTCTACACGCATGGCGGTGTGGATTTCATGGCGATTGGCCGTGCGGGGCTGACGGATATCTTTGCGCGTCATGGTCGTCGTCCGCTGGGAGCCTCGACCATTACCCAGCAGGTCGCGAAGGTCATGCTGCTCAACAGCAATGTCCTGAGCTTCGACCGCAAGATCAAGGAAGCCCTGCTCGCCCTGAAAATGGAGCAGGTGCTGTCCAAGGACAAGATTCTCGAAATCTACCTGAATGGCATCTATCTCGGGAACGGCGCCTATGGTGTCGCCGCGGCCGCCCAGAGCTATTTCAACAAGCCGCTCGATCAGCTTGATGATGCCGAGGCTGCCTCACTGGCTGCGCTTCCCAAGTCGCCCACGAACTACAATCCGTTCCTGCATCCGCAGGCCGCGATGGCGCGCCGTAACCTTGTGCTTGATCTGATGGTCGAGACCGGCGTGCTGACACGCGAGCAGGCCGATCAGGAAAAGCAGGAGCCATTGGTCCCGCAGCAGAAGCAGCGTTTCGGGCCTCTGCCGGATTCCGAGTGGTTCGGCGAGGAAGTCCGCCGCCAGCTCATCGCACAGTACGGGCAGGAGCGGGCGGCGCAGGGCGGACTGGAAGTCCATACCAGTCTCGACCAGAGTCTTCAGGTCACCGAGACGCGCCTTCTGCATGAAGGTCTGATGAATTACGACCGGGTCCATAGCGGCTGGCGGGGGCCATTGCGCAACCTGCCGGATATTCAGGATGACGGCTGGGAAAGCGCTCTCGATCATATCACGCCGCCCGGCGGTATGCTGCGTGAGTGGCGTCTGGCGGTCGTGCTGCCTGGCGGTACGTATGTGGGCTGGATCGAGGAAGGGACGGCCCGAAAGGGTACGCTTCTTGCGACGGATATTGCCTGGGCGCGTCGGATGCATCCGCTCCGGGCCGGTGACGTCATCATGATCGAACCGCAGGAAAGCGGCTCCGCAGCCCTGCGCCAGATCCCGCAGGTTGAAGGCGCTGCTGTCACGCTGGACGTCCATACGGGCCGTGTTCTGGCGATGGTGGGCGGCTGGTCGTTCCATGAAAGCCAGTTCAACCGTGTGACGCAGGCGCTGCGTCAGCCGGGGTCGTCCTTCAAGCCGTTCGTCTATCTGGCCGCGATGGAACAGGGCATTTCCCCCTCCGAACGGTTCGATGATTCGCCCGTCTCCTATGGCGATTGGCACCCCCAAAACTACGAGCACGACAACTGGGGCCCCACGACGCTGCACGATGCGCTGCGTGAAAGCCGCAACCTTGTGACGATCCGCGTCGCCGCCCATCTCGGCATGAAAGCCGTGGCCGATACAGCGATCCGTGCCGGACTGGTCGCCCAGATGCCGCATGTGTTGCCTGCGGCCCTTGGTGCGGTCGAGACGACTGTCATGCGCGAGGCTGCGGCCTATGCCACGATCGCCAATGGCGGGCATATCGTCACACCGACCCTTGTGGATGACATTCAGGACCGCTCCGGCAGTGTTCTGTGGCAGGCAGGCGGACTGAAACTTGGCACCATCATGCAAGCACCACCCAGCGAACAGCCTGCTGTGGATGATGGCACGACTCCTCCGGCTCCTGAAGCACCGCCGCCTGCCGCACCTGCTGCTCCAGCCACTCCCGTGCCCGGCAGCGTGTCCGTCCCGGCTCTGACAGACATACGTCCGACCCTTGCAAGCGAGCAGAGCACGTTCCAGATCGTCAAGATGATGCAGGACGTGATTGCCCGCGGTACCGGTCGTATGGCCGGGGTGGGGATTGACCGTCCTGTCGCGGGCAAGACCGGTACCAGCCAGGATTTCCATGACGCGTGGTTTGCCGGCTTCTCGCCTGATATCGTCACGGTCGTCTGGGTCGGTTTCGACACGCCTCAGACACTGGGTCGCAATTCGGATGGTGGCCGCGTTGCCGGACCGATCTGGAACAAGATCATGAAGGTCGCGCTCGCCAGCCGTCCGAAGCTGGATTTCCGGGTTCCGGACGGCATCACGCTGGCCAGCTACAACACAGGTCGCATTTCCGCGGTCGATGGGTTCAAGACCGATCAGGTCCCGGGTGCCTCCGTGGCGCTGCATGGCTTCGGTGCAGGTACGGAAGCCCTGACCGCTGCCGATACCGGAGCCGATGCCGTAATTTCGGACTCCGAAAGCGACATGGCCCAGACACCTGGCCAGTCCGGAAGCGCTTCGGGCAACAGCGGTCCTGCAACGCCGGGACAGGCCCAGAAACCTGCTCCGTCCGATGGTGACATCGGCGTGGGCGGCCTATACTAAGACGCACCAGAACAGACCGAATGGGGCGGTGTGAAACCGCCCTTTCAGTGGAGGACATTATGTCGGCCGAAACCGAGGCCCTTTCAGAACAGATCAAGCAGTCGGTGGCACTGCTGAGGAGGCATCTTTGACTGGGATGTCGCAACAACACGCCTCGCGGAACTGAACCACCGCGTTGAAGATCCCGATCTGTGGAATGATGCGGATGCCGCCCAGAAGCTGATGCGCGAGCGGACAACGCTGGCCAACCAGATCGAAGGCGTCCAGCAGATCGAAGCCGAGGTCGAAAGCACGCTCGAACTCGTCGAACTGGCGGAAATGGAAGGAGACGACAGTCTCGTCCAGGATGCCGTCCAAACCCTGCGGGGGATCGCCGAAGACGTCCACAAGCGTGAAATCGAAAGCCTGCTCTCGGGCGAAGCGGACAGCAATGACTGTTACGTCGAGGTGAATGCGGGTGCGGGTGGTACGGAAGCCCAGGACTGGGCCGAGATGCTCCTGCGCATGTACACGCGCTGGGCCGAGCAGCATGGCTACAAGGTCACCTTCATCGAAGGCAGCGAAGGCGAACAGGCCGGCATCAAATCCGCCACCATCCAGGTGAGCGGCCCCAATGCCTATGGCTGGCTCAAGACCGAGGCCGGCGTTCATCGTCTCGTCCGGATCTCGCCGTTTGATGCGGCAGCCCGTCGCCAGACATCGTTCGCGTCTGTGTGGGTCTATCCGGTCGTGGATGATTCGATCGAGATCGACATCAACGATTCGGATCTGCGTGTGGATACGTTCCGGGCGTCCGGTGCAGGTGGTCAGCACGTCAACAAGACGGATTCGGCCATTCGTATCACCCATGTTCCCACAGGGATCGTGGTGGCCTGTCAGACGGATCGTTCGCAGCACCGCAACCGTGCCAAAGCCATGGAAATGCTGCGTGCGCGGATGTACGAGGCCGAGCTCCAGAAGCGCGAGGCCGCGGCGGCACAGACCGAGGCCTCCAAGACCGATATCGGCTGGGGACACCAGATCCGCTCCTACGTCCTGGCGCCGTATCAGCTGGTCAAGGATCTGCGGACCGGTGTGGAAAAGGGGAACCCGGGGACCGTGCTCGATGGCGCTCTGGACGACTTCATGTCGGCTTCTCTGGCGCAAAGCGTGGGTGCCACCCGTTCGGAGGCCAGCGCTACGGCCCAGTAAGGACAGTCATCGCACTGCTCCCGATGATGTGCGGGAGCAGGTTGCATCCTGACCGAAACGGATTCGCTAGGGCGCCGGAACAGTTCTCTGTTCCGGCGCCTTTTTCTTAAATCTGTCACGGTACCATATCGTGAAATTGCGCTATGGTGATTTCCAGCGACATTTTCGTTTGGATGAAGTCATCCAGAACCAAAGATTATGTCGTCAATATGAAAAAATCGTTTCGATAAAGGCAATAACCGGCTTGACAGCATGGCGGTTAGACTGCCCAATCAGCATATCGGGTATGTCCTTACGGCATATGAAGGATTTCATGTGTTCGCAGTGAGGGGCCCCGATGGAAACACAGAAATCGGGGGCACCGCACCCGGCAGATGTGGATCAACGCCGGTGTCAGTGAGGGGTAAGAAGGTTTCGACATGAAGAGCTACGCCGCACAGCAGCGCAAGCCGACAGACTACATTGTCGCGATCGTCGTGGCCGTGCTGGCTATGGGCGCCGTGATCTATGCGCTCATGAGCGGTGCTGTGAGCAAGCTGGTCCAGGAAAAGCCGCCTATCAAGACGGAAGTCATCAAGGAACAGCCCAAGCCACCGCCGCCACCACCGCCGCCGCCGCCGCCGCAGATGGAACAGCCGCCACCGCCGTACATTCCGCCGCCGAAGATCAGCGTTCCGCCGCCGCCGAAAGCGGTCCAGCGGGTTACGCACACCAAGCCGCCGCATCCGGTGCCGCCCAGCCCGACCCCGTCGCCAGAGCCCGTTCCGGCTCCGCCGCAGGGACCGCCAGCTAACGCAGTTCCAGATCATTCGGCTGGTGCACGACCGATCAACGGTGCGCAGCCGCAATATCCGGATGAAGCCATGGAAGAAAACCGCGAAGGTCACGTGACCGCATCGTGTGACATTCTTCCGAGCGGCAAGACGGCAAACTGTACCATTGTGAGTTCAAGCGGTGGTCACGAGTTCGTGGAAAGTGCACTCGACTTCCTTCGTCGAGCCCGTTACCAGCCTGCCGTCGTGAACGGTGCCCCGGTAACAGAGCCTCACCACGTGCTGCACATCGACTTCACGATGGGTGACGACTGATCTTTCGACTACCGTCAAATAGAATTGTCCTGTCAGGGTCTCCAAACCTGGCAGGGCTCAGAAAAGGGCCGGTCTCCATATGGCCGACAACCCAGCAAGCTCCGAAAACGGGCATCTCTAACGAGGATATGGAGTTCATGACCAGACTGTTCCGCCTTCCTGCCCTTGCCGTTCCGACGAAGGCGCGTGCCGTCCGGGCCAGCGCACTGGCTCTGACGCTGGCCCTGGCTTCCGGTGCCGTTGCACCGGCTGTCGCTTTCGCCCAGCCGGCTCCGGCTGACCAGAGCGCTCCTGCAGCGGCTCCGGTGGATCCTTCTTCCAGCCCGGCTACCCCGACGACCTCCGCCGATCCGGCCGGCGCCCCGGCTGCTTCCGCTCCGAATGACGCTGGCGCACCTGCCGGCGCTCCGGCCGACAGTGCTGCTCCTGCCGATCAGTCTCCCGCCGCAGCCGCAACGCCGGGCGAGAGCGCAACCGCAACGCCGGAAGCACCTGCTCCGCAGGGCAACCCGTACGGCCTCGGCGCCCTGTGGGCCAATGGTGATGCGATTGCTCGTGGCGTTCTGATCATCATGGTGATCATGTCCGCTGGTACCTGGATCATCATGGTCATGAAGTTCCTGGAACAGGGCCGCGTCTTCGCAGCGTCCAAGGAAGCTGCTCGTGAGTTCTGGACCAAGCCGTCCGTTCACGATGGTGCTGCTGCGCTGAAGCCGTCTTCGCCGTTCCGTTACATCGCCGAGACGGGCATCGTGGCTGCCGAGCACCACGAAGGCTCCATGCGTGACTCGATCGACCTGCCGTCCTGGACCGAAATGTCCATCTCGCGCTCGGTCGACACCATCAACACCCGTATGCAGGGCGGTCTCGCCTTCCTCGGTACGGTGGGTTCCACGTCGCCGTTCGTCGGTCTGTTCGGTACGGTCTGGGGTATCTATCACGCCCTGACGGCCATCGGTATTTCCGGTCAGGCCTCCATCGACAAGGTCGCTGGTCCGGTTGGTGAGTCCCTCATCATGACGGCCATCGGTCTCGCCACCGCTGTTCCGGCCGTGCTGGGTTACAACCTGCTCGTCCGCCGTAACAAGGGTGCCATGGATCGCGTCCGCAACTTCGCTGCCGACATCCAGTCCGTCCTGATCGGCGGTTTCCGTCACGGTGTTGCTCCGGCCGAGGGCGGCATGGCTGTCCCGACCACCATCACCACCAGCGAGCGGATCTGATACCATGGGAATGAACGTCGGAGGAGGCGGCGGTGACGACGAGGTGGTGTCGGCAATCAACACCACCCCCCTCGTCGACGTCATGCTGGTGCTGCTGATCATCTTTCTGATCACCATCCCCGTCGCCACACATACGGTGAAGGTCAAGCTGCCGGTTGATGCCAATCAGCCGACACAGACCAAGCCGGGCAACGTTGTCCTGGCCGTGAATGCAAACGGTCAGGTGTTCTGGGACACGACACTTGTCCCGAACCACACCGAACTGCTGAACCGCCTCGTCGAGGCGGCCAAGCAGAAGCCGCAGCCGCAGATCCAGATCCGCGGTGACCAGGCTGCCAAGTATCTGGCAGTCGGCCAGGTGGTTGCAACCTGCCAGGAAGCAGGGATCGCCCACGTGGACTTCATTACCGAGCAGCCTCACTCGAACTGAGGTCGTGTCGGGCCGTTTTGAACGAAGCGGCCCGTTCCTGCTTTCACGTCACCCTTTTGGAGAACCGCCGTCATGGGCATGAGCGTCGGATCTGACAGCACGCACGAAGACGAAGGCATTGTCGATATCAACACCACGCCGTTGATCGACGTGATGCTGGTGCTGCTGATCATGCTGATCATCACCATCCCGCTTCAGACACACTCGGTGGCGATCGATCTGCCTCAGGGCAATCCTCCCCCATCGACCGAACAACCCAAGCTTGTGACCGTCAGCATCGGCTACGACAACAGCATTTCCTGGAACAACGAGCCGATCACGTCCGAGGCCTCTCTTCAGGCCCATTTCGAAGCTGCCGCAGCAATGCCGGACCAGCCTGAAATGCATATCCATCCCGATCGTCTTGCCGACTACAAGACGGTGGCCCATGTTATGGCGGATGCACAGCGTCTCGGCATGACCAAGCTTGGAATTGTCGGTCTGGATCAGTTCATGGAAGGACAGTAATTCGTGTCTTTGTCCCTTTACCGCCGTCTGAGCGCCCGTAACCTTCTGCTGGCCGGTGTCTTCGGTATCGCCGCGCTTGCCGGCTCCGCCCATGCTGACGATGTCCTCGGCCAGGCCGTTGGCAAGGATCTGCAGCAGGCCCAGAGCGCCCTGGCATCCAAGAACTATGCCAAGGCAATGGAAGCCGTCGACGCCGCAGACGCGGTCAAGGGCAAGACCGATTACGAAGCCTACACCACGGCCCAGATGCGCGCGGCCATCGCCGCGCAGTCCGGCAACACGGATGCTGCGATCAAGGCCTATGATGTCCTGATCAACAGCTCCCGTACGCCGAAGGCTGCCAAGGGCCAGATGCTGATGGCGCAGGCCACGATGGCCTATAGCGCCAAGCAGTACGCCCGCGCCATTCCGGCGACCGAGCGTTATCTGAAGGAATACGGCGCCGACCCGCGCATGCAGACGATGCTGATCCAGTGCTACTATCTGCAGCAGGACTGGAAAGGTACGGCCAAGGCCGCGCAGGAACAGGTCGATGCCACGATCAAGGCTGGCAAGGTTCCGGCTGAAAACCAGCTTCAGATGTTGGCCACGGCCTATACAAACCTGAAGGACGCGGATGCCAAGACGCATGCCTATGTCCTGCTGGCCAAGTATTATTCCAAGCCTGATTACTGGTCGATGCTGATCCACGATCTGGTGGCAAACCCGAACCTTTCGCCGCCGCTCGTTTTTTACGTCGAGCGTCTGCGTCTGGCGACCGGTGTGCTCAAGGATCCGTCCGACTATCAGGATATGGGTGAGCGCGCCGTCCAGATGGGTCTGCCTCAGTTGGCGCTTAATCTGCTGAACCAGGGCTATGCCAATCACTCGCTCGGCAATGGTCCGACCGCAGCGGCTGACGCGAAGTTCCATGCCTTTGTGGCCCAGCAGGCTGCAACGAACCGGAGCCAGCTTGCCTCTGCCGTGACGCAGGCGGCGTCTGCTCCGAATGCGGGTCCGGCTCTGACCGCTGGTTACAATCAGGTGCTGAACGGGCAGGTTGATGCCGGTCTGGCTCTGATGAAGACGGGCCTGGGCAAGAACCCGCGTTACCCGGATCTGGCGCAGGTCGAGTACGGCATGGCGCAGATGGATGGTGGCCAGAAGGCCGAAGCCATCAAGACGTTCTCTTCCGTGCAGGGCAATGGCCCGGCCAAGGATGTTGCCGAACTCTGGTCGCTGCTGCTGTCGCGTCCAGCGAAATAAGGCATTCGTCTTAAAGAAGCGTGGAAAAGCCGGGGTTCTGCCCCGGCTTTTTTGTGTTCAGAATGGCAGGATCGCGTCCATGACCTGCTGGCCATAGCGGGGGGTCTGAAGCTGCGTGAGCGTTCCACGGCCGCCATAGGAAATCCGGGCTTCCGCCATGCGGTCATGCGTCACGGTATTGTCCGCCGTGATGTCCTGTGGACGCACGATGCCGCTGACGCCCAGTTCCCGCAATTCACTGTTCACCCGCACTTCCTGTTTGCCCATCACGACAAAATTGCCGTTCGGCAGAACCTGGGTGATGGTTCCTGCCAGACGCAGGGTTACGGTTTCGTTGCGGGTGATCTTGCCGGTCGCACCGGAATCACTGCTGCTGGCCGTGTTCAGACTGTCCGCGCCTGTGATCGAACTGATGACCTTGCCCTTGATGCCAAACAGATTGGGAATGCCGAATTTCTCGTCCGCGGTCCGGTCAGCAGTCGTGCCGTTGTTGAAGGCGGCGTTATCCGTGATGTCCACGATGATCGTGACGAGGTCACCAACCTGCGATGCGCGTTGATCCTTGAAGAAAGCCTTGCTGCCGGAGCGCCAGAGACTTGCGGCCTCGTCAGGAGGAGCCTGCAGGGGCGGCATCGGCATGGTGACGGGGCGATAGGAGTTCGCCCGCGTCGGGTCCGTGATCGATGTCATGCGGGGTGGCCGGCCGATCTCGGACATCTGCGCGAGGGAATTGCAGGCTGACAGGACCGGCAGAAGGCCGAGCAGCCCCAGAGTGCGAGCAGAATGTCGAAAAGCGTGCCGCATGGGAAAGGTGAAATCCGTCTGTTCCGTGTGATCCCAAGCAAACACGAGAGCGGTAAAAAACCTGTTAAGACGCCGCCGGTACAGTGCATTGGCAAGACTCGGACGAGTTCCTGTTGTCGGTGGCAGGCCCCTCGTCTGAGCGGCCCGGTTCCTGCTGCGCCCTTGCCCTGTCGGGAGATGTGGCCGAAAACAGCATGGCGTGGGCTGACATTTCGGCCAGCCCGGGCCCATCCTGCCGGGAGACTGCCCCATGCCAACCGTTTCTGCCTCTTCCACTGCGGACAGGTTTTCCGCTTCCCGGTCCTGAGATGGGACTCCGGATTCTGCTGACAGGCGGGCAGGGGTTTGTCGGCCAGCACCTCAAGGCCCGGCTTCAGGACCGTATTCCCGGGCATGTCCTGCTGGAAGACCCGATGGACATCCGCGACCGGGCTGCGGTCGAGCGTTTCGTGCGGAATGAAAAGCCGGATACCTGCCTGCATCTGGCTGCTGTTTCCTCGGTCGCGCGTGCAAAGACGGAAAGCGCTGATGCCTGGACAGTAAATCTGGACGGGACGCTCATCCTGGCCGAGACCTTCGAGACCCATGTGCCTCAGGCGAGCTTCGTCTTCGTCTCAACGGCTGAAATCTACGGGGCCAGCTTTTCTTCCGGCCAGCCCCTCGACGAATCTGCTGTAATCGCACCGGTCAATGCCTATGCCTCCAGCAAAGCGGCGGCCGATCTGGCGATCGGTAATCTGAGCCGGGAAGGGCTGCATGGCCTGCGCCTGCGCTCCTTTACCCAGGCGGGAACGGGGCAGGATGAAGACGCTATTTTGCCGTTCCTTGCCGCTCAGGTCGCCCGGATCGAAGCCGGACAGCAGGCGCCGACTATCAGAGTGGGCCATCCCGACGCGGGCTTCGATGTTACCGATGTGCGCGACGCCTGTGACGCCTATATCAATGCGCTAGCTCTTCCCCAGCCCCTGCCGAACGGAACCGCTCTGAACATCTGTTCCGGCGTGACCCGGACGGTCCGTTCCATGGCCATTGATCTTCTGGACGTGGCTGGCGTTTCGGCGACCATTGAGGTTGATGCAAACATTCCCTGTCCGTCCGGCCTGCCTTCCATGCGGGGTAATCCGGCCGCCGCCCGGCAGGCGCTGGACTGGCGTCCGCAGATCCCCTGGCATGAGACGCTGGTGAGTGTGCTCAATGACTGGCGTTACCGGATCAAACCCTGAAAATACCGGTCCGCCATCGTCTGATGCTGGACAGTCCGCGAGCAGGCCGTCATTTTCTTTGTGGCCTCCTGTGAATGTCATCGCACCGGCGGACGGGACAGGATTATGGTCAGCAAGGCAGAACCGGAAACCGGAGTTCGTATGACGACAGACCCCCATGACAGCGAAATTACGGTACTCGCCGCTGCGAACGGCCTGACCATTCCGTCCGAATTCCATGCCGGGGTGCGGAGCAATCTTGAACTCCTGCGCAGCTATGGCGCGCTGATCGAAGGGCTGGAACTGCCCGACCGTCTCGAACCTGCTTTCCGGTACGAACCATGAGTGGCCTTGAACAGCGCACGGTTGCGCTTGCCGCCAGCGTCCGCAAGGGCGAGCGCTCCGCACGCGATCTGGCCGTGAAGGCTCTGGCCGATATCGAAAGCCGGGACGGGAGCTATCACTGTGTCACGCGCCTGCTAATGCAGCGTGCCCTTGAAGCTGCCGAGAGGGTGGACCGTCTCGTGCTTCAGGGCCGCGATCCCGGACCGCTTGCGGGTGTGCCGTTTGGCATCAAGGATCTGTTCGATGTCCGCGGCGAAGTCACGACCGCTGGCTCTAAAGTCCTCGCCAACGATCCGCCTGCCACGCAGGATGCCGTTGTGGTTGCGCACATGATCGCGGCCGGAGCCATTCCCATCGCCCTGACGAACATGGACGAATTCGCTTACGGATTCGCCACGATCAACGCCCATTACGGCAACACCCGCAATCCGCATGCTCCCGAGCGTCTGGCCGGTGGATCGTCAGGCGGTTCGGCGGCGGGCGTAGCTGCTCGGATGTTTTCCCTCGGTCTTGGCTCCGACACGAATGGTTCCATCCGCGTGCCGGCATCGCTCTGTGGTGTGTGGGGTCTGCGGGCGACGCAGGGTCGGTTGTCCGTCGAGGGCAGCTACCCGTTCGTGCCGAGCCTCGATACGGTCGGCCCTTTCGCCGATAGTGCGGGCGGACTGAAAGTCTGTTTTGAAGCGCTCTGTGCCAGACCGCTGGCGGAAGTCGATGTCAGCAGCCTGCGCATTGCCCGGCTTGGCGGCTGGTTCGGCGAGAACATGTCGGCGCCGATGCAGACCGCGATCGATACGCTGTCCATGGCGCTGGGAGCCACGGATGTTGTGGAGATCCCCGAAGTGGCGCGTGCGCGGGCTGCGGCGTTTGTCATCAGCGCGTCCGAAGGGGCGGGGCAGCATCTCGGACGTCTGCGCACTCAGGCTGGCGAATATGATCCTGCTGTCCGGGACCGTCTGCTGGCCGGGGCTCTTCTGCCGTCCACACTGATCTTTCAGGCCCATCGCCTGCGGCACTGGTTCCGTGACCGGATGCATGAGGCATTTGCGAAGACGGACATTCTGCTGGCCCCTGCACTGGTCGGCGAAGCGCCGCGTTTTGATCAGCCGGAAATCGAAATCGGCGGCAAGATGGTCTCTGCCCGCGCCAATCTGGGTCTTTACACGCAGCCGCTGACGCTGGCGGGCTTTCCGGTCCTGACCGTGCCGATGAAGGTTCCGGGACTGCCGCTCGGTGCGCAGCTGATTGCGCGTCCGGGGCGTGAAGACCAGCTTTTTGCTTTGGCTGAAAAGCTGGAAACGGATGGACTGGCGGAAGCCCGTCTGATCTGACTTAGGACCGCTCCAGCGCCTCGGCCATTTTTGTGTGGTCGAGGCGCTTTTCCCAGGCTGCAATCAGAACCGGGGCCACGCAGTTGCCTGCGAAATTGCCTACCGCCCGCGCGATCCCCGCGAACCAGTCCACGGCTAGAAGCATCACCAGACTTGCGGGCGGAATGGACGGCACGCTCGCCAGCGTTGCCGCCAGAATGACGATCGCAAAGCCCGGAATTCCGTGCGCCCCCTTGGACGTGATCAGTGCCGTTACGAGCAAGGTTGCGATCTGCCAGACTGTCAGATGCGTTCCGGTAGCGTTGGCCAGAAAGATGACCGCCAGTCCCAGATAGATCGACAGCGCGTCCAGATTGAGTGAATACCCGGCCGGGACTACGATCCCCACGACCTGACGTTCCACCCCGAGTTCCTCAAGCTTGGTCATCAGGCTGGGCAGAACCGCGTCCGATGCCGTGGTTGTGGCGACGATCAGCAGTTCTTCACGGAAATAACGCGCAAACCGCAAAGGACTGACGCCGGCAAGCCGCAGGCCCCCGCCCAACGCAACAATGATAAAGAGGCCCACCAGCAGGAAATACAGCGCCGTAAATCCGGCCAGATGCCCGATGGTCTCCAGTCCGTAACGCGCCGTTGTCGTCACCATCGCGCCGAACACGCCCAGAGGGGCGACACGGATAATGATGCCCATCATGCGCGAAAACAGTTCGGAGATGCTTTCGATCAGCCGGACCAGAGGTGCGCCGCGCTCTCCCATGCCGCTCAGGCAGCATCCGGCAAAAATCGCGAAGACCAGGATTTGGAGGACGTTCCCCTGTGCGAAGGCTTCCGCAGGGGTGCGCGGCACGAGCGAAAGCAGAAATCCGCTGATGCCCCCGGCCCGCAGGTTCTGTGCATGGTCGCCATAGGACGCGATCATTCGCATATCTTCGGCACTCGGTACGAACCCGACGCCTCGACCGATGCCAAGCCCCATCGCCACCAGAACTGCCACGCCGAGCGCGAGCGTCGTCATGATCTCGAAATAGAGCAGGGCCTGTCCACCCAGTCGCCCGACCGTTTTCAGCGATCCGGCCCCGAGGATTCCGAGCGTTACGATACAGAACAGCAGCGGGCCGACCGCCATGATGATGAGGCGCATGAACAGCGCCGTCATCCATCCCACATCATCCGCAAGGGCCGGGAAGAACAGTCCGGCGCCAAGTCCGAGAACCGTCGCCAGAACGACCTGCGCGAACAGGTTTCCGGCCAGAGCTCTCACCATGCGGCAACGGCTCCGTCACTGCGCGGATCAGTGGCACCTTCGAGCCTTCCGTTTTCATGGCGGATCAGCGCGCCGGAGTGACCCATGATGATGGATTGCGTGGGCAAAGCCTCGACCGTATGCCCGGCTGCTTCAAGCTGCGACATGACGCCCGGACTGAAGCCCGGTTCCACCTTGAGCGACAGGCTCTCATCCCCCCAGGTCCGCCCGAGTAGCCAGCGCGGGCGGCAGATGGCTTCCTGAAGCGGTACCCCATAGCGGACGTGACGGCTGAAGATCGCAGCCTGTGTCTGGGGCTGACCTTCGCCGCCCATGGTGCCATAGACCATTGTGCGCCCGTCCCGCAGTCGGGCCGCAGCGGGATTAAGTATATGAAACGGTTTGGCCCCCGGTCGCAGGATGTTCCAGCCCGAATGGGCCAGACGGAAGGATGATCCGCGATTCTGCCAGAACAGCCCGCTCTGCGGCAGCATCACGCCGGAGCCGAACTCGAAATACAGGCTCTGGATCATGCTGACCGCCACGCCGTTGCGGTCGATCGCCCCCATCCATGTCGTGTCGCCCCATTGGGTCTGCTCCGTCCAGGGCAGGGCATGGGTCATGGAAATGCGGGACGCCATCGCCTCCAGCCGTGCCGGATCGGCCAGCAGGGCCCGGGCCCGGGATTCCGAATGTTCGCTGCCATCCGTATAACGGTTGCGGTAGAGGAACGCCTGCTTGGTCGCTTCGACCAGACCATGCACATGCGCAAAACTTTCCGGCCCGTCCGCACGGCTCAGATGGTCCGACAGGGCCAGGATCAGAAGCGAGGCCACGCCCTGCGTGGGAGGGGCGGTATTATAAAGGAAACCGTCGCTGGTCTGGACATGCAACGGTTCCTTGACTTCCGCCCGATGCGCCAGAAGATCCAGAGACCGGACCGGACTGCCTGCCGCGGCAAGATCGGCGGCCAGACTACGCGCCAGCGGCCCGTTATAGAAACTGCGTAGTCCGTCCCGGTTCAGCATTCTCAGCGTCTGGGCCAGTTCGGGCGATTTGCGGATACTGCCCGCTGTCCAGGGTTTGCCTTCTGGGAAACAGATGCGCGCCAGCGTCGGATCCGACATGAGTTCCGGCTGTTTCTGCGCCAGAAGGGCCGCCTCGCTCTCTGATACGACGCGCCCGTGTTCTGCATAAAAGATGGCGTCCCGCAGAAGCCGGTCCAACGGGAGGGGATCGCGGATG
The DNA here is from genome assembly GCF_046058915.1 of Gluconobacter roseus. Lineage (GTDB taxonomy): Bacteria > Pseudomonadota > Alphaproteobacteria > Acetobacterales > Acetobacteraceae > Gluconobacter > Gluconobacter roseus_A. The sequence continues at coordinate 1,465,923 of NZ_CP175538.1, read as the reverse complement.
TCGCTGCTCAGTTCCAGCGCCTTCTCCCAGCCCGAGACCGTCCCGGCCACCGTATTGGCCGCAAGTCCGCCACGCCAAGGAATGACGTTATGCCCAGCCTCGGCATACACCGCATGATCCGCGCCCATCGCCAACGCGCCGCAGGCGTCAATGGCCACAGTCCGTCCGTCAGGATAGCAGATCAGCCAGAACGCATCGCCGCCCAGCCCCGTCATGTGCGGATAGACGACTGCCAGCGTGGAGGCCGTGGCCACGATCGCCTCGATCGCCGTGCCACCCTCGCGCAGGACGTCCAGACCTGCCTGACTGGCCAGATGATGCGGAGACGTTACCATTCCGCCAAGAGCATTGGGTGTCAGCATGGCGGCGTCCTCAGAGGGGCATGAGATCGGGTTGCAGGCGCGGAATATGGGCGCAGAGCGTCCGGATCAGCAGTTCTTCCGGCCCCTGTGCTACCTGATGGCGGGTGGACGCAATGAACTCGACCTGCGGCATTTCCGGCAGTAGGCCTGCTGTGCAATGAGAGAGGTGCTCCACGTTGCGCAGGAATGCCGGCTGCGGGGTTACGCCATATCCGGCGCGCACAGCCGCCAGAAGCGCGCCGAGACTGCCGCTGGTAAAGGCCAGATGCCAGGCACGCCCGGCCTTGTTGAGCGTTTCGATTGCCAGACGTCGCGTGACGCTGCCATCGGGAAACGTCACGAGCGGAATGGACTGCTCCGCCGGAAACTCCGTCCCTGCGGGCGCATACCAGCGCATGTCCTCAGTCCATAGCTTCTGTCCGCGTGTCTCCGTCGTGCGCCGCATCCCGCACCAGACGTCCAGCTCTCCCTGTTCCAGAAGCTGCGCAAGATAGGCCGACAGACCGACTGTCATGGTGATCTGAAGCGAGGGGTGAGACGCGCGGAATGTCCCCAGGATTTCGGGAAATCGCGTCAGAAGCAGGTCTTCCGTTACGCCCAGACGGATCGTCCCCCGGGGAGCCTCCTGCCGGAAACGGGACAGGATGCTGTCCTCACACTGAAGAAGCTGCCGTGCCAGACCGATCAGTGCCATGCCGTCCTCGGTCAGGCGCACACTCTTGGTGCTCCGGGCCAGAAGGCGCGTTCCAAGCTGTTCCTCCAGCCGGCTGACATGCTGGCTGATCGTGGACTGGCTTACCCCCTGGCTCTGCGCGGCCGACGTGAAATGCAGCGTTTCCGCGACTGCGAGAAAGGATTGCAGATGGAACGGGTCGAGATGCATCTGATCTTTCATCCCGATATGTGGGACCATATTTATTGGCAGGTCAACTTGATCTGACTCCGTTATGAGAGCACAGTTCCACCCGTCTTGACACATCATCCCGGACAGGAGCCCCCATGACAGCCCACGGAGCCCGCGCCGTTGAGCGGTGCCGTATTCTCGCGGATGTCCCTTTCAGCGAGACACCGGGCAGTCTGTTCCGCTTCTGGCTTGGGCCTGCCTATCAACGCACGCTCACGCAGGTTGCGCAGTGGATGGAAGAGGCCGGTCTGACCACCCGTCTGGATGCGGCCGGGAGCCTGATCGGGCGCTATGAAGGCCTGACGCCCGGCGCCCCGGCACTGATGATCGGCTCCCATCTTGATACGGTCCGCAATGGCGGTGCCTTTGACGGAAATCTTGGGGTCATGCTGGGGATCGAGCTGGTCTCCGCCCTTAATGAAGAGGGCACGCGCCTGCCATTTGCCATCGAGGTCATGGGCTTCGGGGATGAGGAAGGCTCGCGCTTTGCTGCTCCCATGATCTGCTCCCGCGCCATGGCCGGGCTGATCGAGTCCGTGCCTGAAAACATGACGGATGCGTCCGGGATAACCATGGCCGATGCCATGATCCGTTACGGCCTCGATCCCGCCTGTCTGAGCGAAGCCGCCCGCCGCCCGGATGAGCTGCTCGCCTATATCGAACCCCATATCGAGCAGGGCCCGGCCATTGAAAGCGCGGATGGTGAGATCGGCGTCGTCACCGCCATCGCCGCCCAGACCCGTCAGCGTGTGACCGTCACTGGCCAGTCCGACCATGCGGGCACAACTCCCATGACCATGCGTCAGGATGCCCTGACGGCGGCTGCTGAAATGATTCTTGCGGTCGAACGCAATGGTGCGTCAGGGGGTGCCACGCAGGTCGCCACGGTGGGCCAGATCGACGTGACGCCGAACACGTCGAACGTTATCCCCGGTGAAGTCCGCTTCTCGCTCGACATGCGGGCCGAAACCAATGAGGCCCGTGATGCCATGGCAGAGGCGATCCGCACCGATCTGCGTGCCATCGCTGATCGTCGCGGTCTGGGCATTGCGTTCGATACTTCGCAATACCTGCCTGCCGCCGCCTGCGCGCCTGAACTGGTGGAAGGTCTGGCGCGGGCTGTCACAAGCGTCACCGGTCGCCCGGCCCAGCGCCTTCTGAGCGGTGCGGGGCATGACGCCATGGCCATGGTCGATCTGTGCCCAATGGGGATGCTGTTCATCCGCAGTCCCGGCGGCCTGAGCCACCATCCCGATGAAACCGTCCGCGTGGGAGACGTCGATCTCGCCCATCGCGCCCTGCTTGCCTTCGTCAAGGAGTTCCAGTCATGAGCCACCCCGCGACTTTTGCCCAGCTTGATCCGCCGTCCCGTCTGCTGATGGGCGCCGGGCCAACCAACGTCCACCCGCGTATCCTTCGCGCCATGTCCTATGACGTGATCGGCCAGATGGACCCGGAAATGACCGCCTATATGGATGAGGTCATGGCCCTGTACCGTGAGGTTTTCCGCACGAAGAACCACTGGACGCTGCTGGTGAACGGCTCGGCCCGTTCGGCCATTGAGGCTGCGCTGGTGTCGCTGGTCTCGCCGGGTATGAAGGTCGTCATTCCGCGCTTTGGCCGCTTCGGCCTGCTGCTGACGGAAATCGTCCATCGCTGCGGCGGCGTTCCCTGCACGGTGGACGTTGAATGGGGGCAGGTTGTCGATCCGGCCGCCATTGAAGCTGCCATCATCGAGCACAAGCCCGGTCTGGTCGCCTGTGTTCATGGTGACACCTCCACCACGACGGCCCAGCCGCTCGAAGAGATCGGCCGCATCTGCCGCAAGCATGACGTGCTGTTCTATGTGGATGCCACCGCCACGCTCGGCGGCATGACGTTCGAAACCGATGCCTGGAACATCGATGTCGCCACGGCCGGTCTGCAGAAATGCCTGAATGGCCCTCCGGGCTCGGCACCCATCACGCTGTCCGAGCGTGCCGTTGCCGCTATTCTCAAGCGTCGTGATGACGAAGCTGGCATTGCTACCGGCCAGCCGCAGGGCGATGGCCCGGTCATTCAGTCGAACTATTTCGATCTCGCGATGCTGATGAACTACTGGTCCCCGGCGCGGATGAACCATCATACCGAGGCCACGTCCATGCTCTACGCCGCCCGCGAAACGGCACGTCTGGTTGTGGAAGAAGGCGTGGAGGCCCGGGTTGCCCGTCATGTGCGGGCAGGGCGTGCCATGGTTGCTGGGCTGCGCGCCATGGGCCTGAAGGTTTACGGTGACGATGCAACGCGCATGAGCAATGTCACGGGCGTCTGGGTGCCGGAAGGTGTGGACAATGCCCGCATCCGCCAGCTCATGCGCGACGATTTCGGCATTGAGATCGTCTCGTCCTTCGGTCCGCTGACCGGCAAGATCTGGCGCATCGGGGCAATGGGCATCAATGCCCGCAAGGACAAAGTCCTGCTGACGCTCGCAGCCTTCGATTCCGTGCTGGCTGGTGAGGGTGTAAAACTCAACCGCGGCGCAGGCGTGGATGCTGCCCGCGCCGCTTGGGACGCGGCCTGATCAGACCTGCAGGGCCGGAAGCCTATTTCGAGGAATGGTTTTTCCGGCCCGATCCGCTCTTTTTCCCGCCGCCGTCTTCCTTGTTGACGGTAGCCCAGGCCCGGCGCTCGGTTTCCTTGTCGGAAACGCCACGCTTTTCGTAGCCTTCCTCGATATGCTCGGCCTGACGCTTCTGCTTGTCCGTATAGGCTGACTTGTCTCCACGAGGCATGATCCTGCCCTCCTGTATGAGATCCAGCCCCCTCTACGTCCGAACCCGGCGTGCGTTCCCGACAGTCGGCCATACACAAACAGGTGTGCGGGGTTGATCCGAACTCCCCGTGGCGCGAGCATCCCCGCACATCTTTCCGGCTGGAGAACACGCAGAATGTCGATCGTCTTCCATCATACGCCCGAACGCGCAAAGATCTGGAGCGAGAAATTCGCGAAGGCCCGTCCGGACATCCCGTTCCATATCTGGCCGGAAACCGGCCCGAAAGAGGATGTCCGCTATCTCGCGGCCTGGAAGACGCCGGACGATCTCGGCACGCTTTTTCCTAATCTCGAAGTCCTGTTCTCGCTGGGCGCGGGGATCGATCAGCTCAATCTCGCCAATGTGCCACCGGGCGTGAAGATCATCCGGATGGTGGAGAGCAGTCTGGTGGAGGGCATGATCGAATATGTCCTTTGGGCAGTTCTGTCCTTTCACCGGGACATGTTCCGCTATGGCCGCCAGCAGCGCGAACATGTCTGGGATGGCTCACATAACCGTCCGGCGAAACTCTATCGCGTCGGCCTCATGGGGATGGGAGAGCTAGGGAGCCCGGTTCTGGAGAAGCTCGTCTCCTTTGGCTACGAGTGCCGGGGCTGGAGCCGCAGTCGTCGCGAGGTTCCGGGTGTGAAGTCCTTTGCCGGGGCAGGGGAGCTGGATGCCTTTCTGGCGGAAACCGACATTCTGGTGTGCCTCGTTCCGCTGACGGACGCTACGCGCGGCATCCTCAATCGCAGCCTCTTTGGAAAACTGCCAAAAGGGGCCTGCCTCATTAACTGTGGCCGCGGCGGTCATCTGGTGCAGGACGATCTGATTCCCGCCCTCGACAGCGGCCAGCTTTCACAGGCCGTCCTCGACGTCGCCACACCCGAACCGCTGCCGCCCGAACATCCGTTCTGGGATCATCCGCGCATTTTCCTGACCCCGCATATCGCCAGCGCTGCTCAGTCGGACACGGCAGCCGAGGCCGTTCTAGCCAATCTGCGGCGCTATGAAGCCGGTGAGCCCATGACCGGTGTGATTGATACCGGACGCGGCTATTGAGGTATCGAAGCGGTTTTTGCATTTTCCGGCTTGCCAACCCCCAAGGGCTCGGTTAGAACGCGCCCACCTTGATGGGTGCGCCGGTGTAGCTCAGCTGGTAGAGCACGTCATTCGTAATGATGGGGTCGGGAGTTCGAATCTCTTCACCGGCACCATCAAGGTCTTCCGAAAATCCGGATCTGTCACCGCTGTGTCCACTATATCGGACACAGATAACGGTGTTTTCCTTCTAGGGTCCGGATCTTCACAATTTTTCAAAATATTGCGGATACAACCGGCTTCCTCTGGGCAATCCGCCTGTGATGGGACTACGATGGATGTCGATATCCCGATGCAGAGGGCTGCCCGACAAGGGCGGACTGTCAAAAGACGGCTCCCTGCGTTAGGTTAGGAGCCCGATGTCTGACCGTTTCCATAAACGACTGTGGCGCAACGCCGTCAGCTTTTCCCGCAGTCAGGAGCCCCATGCTTCCATCCACGCGGTGGAAGGCCTGCGTGAATGCCCGACCTGCGGCCTTTTCCAGCACGTCCCGCGCCTGAAACCCGGACATCTTGCCGAATGCCTGCGCTGCGGCTGCCAGCTGGCCCGCCGCCGCAGGACGTCCCTGATCGGCGCTCCGGCCGCTTTCTGCATTACGTCCGCCGCGCTTTACGCGACGCTCCTCATCAGTTCCCTCATGACGCTGAACGTCTATGGGCGGGAGAATACCGTCTCGCTGATGAGCGGTCCGATCGAGCTTGGCCATCAGGGCTATGGTATGATCGGTGTTCTCGTCGCACTGGTGACGATCCTTATGCCGGGCGTCATTATCGGTCTGATGGGCGCCATTCTCTACGGCACGTCACGGCCCCAGATGCCCGACTGGACCCCACGGCTGCTCACTTGGTACGACCGCCTGCGCGGCTGGTCGATGGTGGAAGTCTATGTCCTTGGCGTGCTTGTAGCCTACACCAAGCTCGTGGACCTTGCCCTCGTCATCCTGCAGCCCGGCGTCTATCTTCTGGGTGGTCTGATGCTGAGCATGGCCGCCGTGGACTCGACCTTTGATGCCGAGCGGATCTGGCGCAGCCGCGACATCAGCCCCACCCTGGACGATCACCAGGGCCATCTGCTGGATGTCGCCCATCTTGATGCCCGGAACGGTGTCATCCCGCCTGTGGAGCACATGCTCTCCTGCCATGCCTGCAATCTGGTGCTGGCTTTCGACCATGCTGTGCCGCAGGAAGAAGACATGGGTGACTGTCCTCGCTGTGGCCAGATCCTGCGCCGGCGCAAACCCCAGAGCCTGTCTTCGGCCACCTGCCTTCTGGTGGCCGGCGTCGTGTTTTACCTGCCGGCCAATCTTCTGCCGGTCATGACCTACACCAAGGTCGGACATGGCGCGCCCAGCACCATTACCAGTGGCGTCATCGAACTGTGGCAGGCCGGGATGATCCCGCTGTCCCTGCTGGTGCTCTTTGCCAGTATCACCGTGCCTGTCCTCAAGATCATCGCCCTGACGATCATGATCATCTCTACCCGGCTCAGATCTAGCTGGCAGCTGCGGCATCTGGCGAAGCTCTATCGCCTTGTCGTCATCATCGGTCGCTGGTCCATGATCGATGTTTTCATGATTTCCATCCTCGTTGCCGTCGTGCATTTCGGCTTTCTGGCCAATGTCACGGCCGATCCGGGGATGGTCTGCTTTGCGCTGGTGGTGATTTTGACCATTTTCGCCGCAGAGCTGTTTGATCCCCGCGGAATGTGGGATGCCGCCGGCCTGAATGGTGCGGTCGCCAGTCCCGCGACGGGCAACAGGGAGCCGGAGACCCCGTCTCCAGATGCCCCTGTCCCCCATCTGCCTTCTTCTGACCCTACTGACATGGAGCCTGGACGCGCGTGAGCGATTCCCGAAACAACCGGGGGAGCCAACGGTCTCGCCGAAGGAAGCCCCGGTGCGCCGCACCCGCTTCTCCCTCATTCTGCTGATTCCGGTGGTGGCCATTCTCATCGCCGGATGGCTGGCGTGGGAGCATTTCGCAACGCGTGGTCCCGTCATCACCATCACGTTCGAGACCGCAGACGGCCTCACTCCCGGTCAGACGCAGGTCAAGAACAAGGCCGTGACCCTGGGTACCGTGCAGGACATCACCCTGAGCGACGACATGAAACATGTCGACGTGACGGTCCAGATGAACGCCAACAGTTCCCATATCCTGACCGATCACACCCGGTTCTGGGTCGTGCGTCCGCGGATCAACGGCGCCAGCATTACCGGTCTCGATACGCTGTTCTCAGGCGCCTATATCGCTCTGGATCCCGGCACGGATGACGGCCACTACCAGAAAGCCTTCAAGGGCCTGGAATCGCCTCCCGGTGTCCGCTCGGACCAGCCGGGTGAGACATTCTGGCTGGTCTCTCCGTCGCTGGGCTCGCTCGGTCCGGGATCGCCGGTGTTCTTCCGCGACCTACAGGTGGGTGAGGTGCTCGGCTATACGATGCCGCAGGGCGGCAAGGGCCCCATCGTCATCCAGGCTTTCGTCAAGGAGCCGTATGACCATTACCTGCGCACGGACAGCCGTTTCTGGAACGTCTCCGGCGTTCAGGTGGGTCTCGGGGCCGGTGGTCTGAAAGTGCAGCTCAAATCGCTTCAGGCGCTGTTTTCGGGCGGTATTGCTTTCGGCCTGCCGGAGCGTCGCCGCAATATCGACCTGCCGGACGCGCCGGCCAATTCGGTTTTCAAGCTTTATGCCAGCGAGGCTGATGCCGATAACGCCCGCTACCACAAGCGCCTGCGTGTCGTGACCTACATCAACTCGTCCGTCAAAGGCCTTACGAGCGGCAGCCAGGTCACCATGTTCGGTCTGCAGATCGGCACGGTCAACGATGTTCGCCTCCTTCTTGAAGGCCCGACAAAGCTTCCCCGTGTCCGTGTGGATATAGAACTCGAACCCGAGCGTATGCTGTCCAACTGGGATGACCGGATCGAGAACAGCAAGGAGCCGCCCGTCGAGAAGTATCTTCAGGCCTTTGTTGCTGACGGAATGCGCGCCTCGGTCCAGAGCGCCAGTTTCCTGACCGGCGAATCCATGATCGCCCTGCAGTTCGTCAAGAATGCGCCTGCCACTACCCTGACCTATGAAGGTGACGTCGCAGTGCTGCCGAGCCAGGCCGGCGGAGTGGATGGCATTATGGAGTCTGTCTCCACCATCACCGACAAGATCGCAGCCATGCCGCTGACCGAAATCGGTGGTCATGTGAACGATCTTCTGGCGCATGCGGATGGCCGTCTGAACAGTCCTGAAGTCACGCAGTCCCTCGCGGCGCTACGCGATTCGCTTCAGAACCTGAGTAAACTGACGAAGAATGCTAACCAGAACCTGCCGGCGCTGATGAAGGGCCTGCAGGGCACGCTGATCAATGCCCAGTCGGTTCTGGGAGCTTATGGCGGCGATACGGATTTCCATCGCAGCCTTCAGAACATGATCACCCAGTTGACCCAGATGTCCCGCTCTTTGCGATTCCTCACGGATTATCTGGATCACCATCCTTCCGCTCTCATCACCGGCCGCAGGAACTGAGCCATGACACAGTCTTTGACGTCCCGCCTTCGTGTCCTGTCCCTGATGGGGGCTCTGGGTCTGACGGGCTTTCTTTCGGCCTGCAGCAGTGATCCGACGCTCTACACACTGGCGCCTCTGCCGGGCGTCTCCCAGGCGGGAGGGCCGGTCGTGGTCGAGGTTCGTACGCCCGTTGTCAGCGCCCGACTGGATCGCGATACGATCGTGAAGGCCAGTGAGGATTACCAGACGAAGCTGGCCTCTGGCAGCAGCTGGAGTGAAGCGCTGCCTGACATGCTCGGCCATACGCTGATGACCGATCTGGCCCAGCGTCTGCCGGGTACGACCGTATTTGCTCAGGGCGATGCGGTCACGACGACACCCACGGCCTATGTCGAACTGACCATTCGCAATTTCGAAGCCGATTCGGCAGGTCATGCCCTTGTGACCGGTATGCTGTCCGTCCATCCGGCTGGAAAGATGATCGGGCCCGTGGTGACCTCGTCCGTAGTCTGGCAGTCGGCGGATCCGGTGGCCTCCAGCACGTCAAAGCTGACCGCAGCGCTCAGTCAGGGTGTCGCGGCCATTGCCGATCAGGCGGCTGCAAAACTGCGCGTCCTGCCGCCTCCTGTGACGGACTGAAAGGCGCAGGCATACAAATAAAAAAGGCTCCCGAAGAGGGAGCCTTTTTTGTGGGTAATTCAGCGGTTGAAAAGCGTCAGAGCTTTTCGACCTGCGTGAAGTCCAGATCGACAGGTGTGGAGCGTCCGAAGATGGAGACGCTAACCTTGAGGCGCTGACGCTCGTCGTCGACGTCTTCGATCATGCCGGTGAAAGATGTGAACGGACCATCGGCCACGCGGACCTGCTCGCCGATCTCGAAGGACAGGCTGGAACGGGGGCGCTCAACGCCTTCCTGGGCCTGCTTCATGATCCGGTCGGCTTCGGCGGCCGTGATGGGGGTCGGACGGTTGCGGGTTCCGAGGAAGCCCGTGACCTTGGGGGTGTCCTTGACGAGATGCCAGGCTTCGTCCGTCAGTTCCATTTTGACGAGAACATAGCCCGGGAAGAACTTGCGCTCTGCATTGACCTTACGGCCGCGGCGCATTTCCGTCACATCTTCGGAAGGAACAAGAATCTGCTCGAAATGATCGGAAAGGCCTTTCTGTGCTGCCTGCTCCTGAATGTGACTCGCGATCTTTTTCTCGAATCCGGAATAGACATGCACAACGTACCAACGCTTCGCCATGGTGCGAACCTAGCCTCCAACGCCAAATAGTTCGCGGACGCCGAGGCCGATCACCTGGTCCACGATGAAGAAGAAGATGCAGGTCACGGTAACCATGACGAGCACGGCACCTGACGTGATCAGGGTGTTACGACGAGTTGGCCACGTGACGCGCTTGGCTTCGGCGCGGACATCACGAACGTATGCGACCAGGTTGAAGCCGGATCCGTTCTTTTGAGGCGCCGTTTTCCGCAACTCGTCTTTCGGGGTACTGACCGACACCATCGTCCTCGAATCAAGTGAAAAACCCGCTCCCGGTGTCGGGAAGGACATCCGGCGAGAAGGAGTGGCAGGGGTGGAGGGTCTCGAACTCTCAACCTCCGGTTTTGGAGACCGGCGCTCTAGCCAATTGAGCTACACCCCTATCATCGGACAGGACGTTTTTCAGGACGTCATGCCAGCGACAGTGGCCGCAAAAGAGAATGTTCGGGGACAAAAGTCAAGTGCCCCGAACATCTTTGTTGTGGAATTTCCATTTTGGCTTTTCCCCTCTTGCGGGCGCCAAAAAAAATGGAGTAAGGACTGCCTCACCTGAGCGGGCGTAGCATAGTGGTAATGCAGTAGCCTTCCAAGCTTCTGAGGAGGGTTCGATTCCCTTCGCCCGCTCCAGGCTTTCCTGAAAAAAATCTGATGCCCAGCCTTTATTGCCACTGACAGGGCACATGCGATGGCGTGGCTTCTCCAAACTGGAGAATCTGTAGTGCGACTGCGGCATCGCCAACATTGCCTGACAGATGGCCCTTCGGATCCGATCCGTGAGACGCGGGTGCCACATCTTCACTAAGCAGAATGTCGCCCGGATTCAGTTCCACGCTGGTCCCGTCCATCGCCTTGACGAAATAGATGCCGGAAAGCGGCACGATCCACTGAACCTGATGGTTTACATTCCATCCGCCTTTCCAGTGAGGCGGCTGAACGCGCATCGTCACGGTTGCCGGTCCGTCATGCGGATTGCTGAGCATGATCTTGTCACCGTCCGGCGCGATTGAGTCCTCATGGAATGTCGACATCTTGCATTTCGTCAGATGTGTGACGCCCTGAAGGTCGGTCCAGTTGTCCCAATAGGAAATGGTCGGGAAGGACGGCTTGTCCTCAACAGGGATGGCGCGGGCTGTTGTGAACAGGGCAGGGACGGACAGGGCGCCCAGCAGGAAAAAGAGGCGCGTCTGGATGGACATCGGGTCTCCATGGTTGGTTGCGGGGTTATCTGCGCATAGCATCGTAAGGATGTGATTAACGGGACAAAATCTCCCGAAAAATCACTGCAGAACCCCTGTCATGCCAGCCCGGGCGGGCAAAACGCAAACCCACGTCATGATCCCGGAGGGCTGAGCGGGCAATTTGCGTATCGTCTCGGTTGCGCAGGAACCGGACAGCGTGCTAGAGGCGGCGCCAAGTGGAGGACCGGGTTTCAGACGAATCCTGCGCAGGAACGTGTATGCCCGGTCCGGACAGTTTTGATGCAAGGAACCGGATAAGCCGGTTCCGGCCGCACTCTGCGGCGGATTTAGTGAGACGGAACACGCGTGTGACGGTGACACAGGTGCCGCAGGTTGGACATACAGGGGGCTTGGCCCAGCGCTATGCCCGTGCGCTTTATGACCTCGCTTCGGAGCAGGGAAATCTTTCCGACGTTCTGGGTGAAGTAAAGGCGCTGCGTGCCGCCATTGCCGAAAGCGACGATCTGCGGAAGTTCCTGGCTGATGCCCGGATGGACATCCGTCAGGGCCGGACGGTTTCGAACGTCCTGATGTCGAAGCTCGGTTTCGGCGATGTCCTGCGTCGTTTTGTCGGCGTCATTGCCGATAATCGCCGCCTGCCTGATCTTGCATCCATTCTGGACGGTGTCCTGGCGCTTGATTCCGCCCTGCGTGGTGAAGTCGTTGCCGAGGTCCGCTCCGCACAGCCTCTGACCGACACGCAGCGCAGCCAGCTTCAGGCCCGTCTGGCCGAAGCCGGTTACAGCCGCGTGTCCATGACCGAACGTACGGACGCCGCCCTGCTTGGCGGCATGACCGTGCGGATCGGTTCCACACTGTTTGATACTTCGATCGCCGGGCGCCTGACCCGCCTGCAGAACGCCATGAAGGGAGCCGCGTGATGGATATCCGTCCCGCTGAGATTTCGGACATCCTCAAGCAGCAGATCGCGTCGTTCGACCAGGTCGAGACCGTTTCCGAGACGGGCACGGTCCTGTCCATCGGCGACGGCATCGCCCGCGTCTACGGCCTGACGAACGTCATGGCCGGTGAAATGGTCGAGTTCGAAGGCACGGGCCTCAAGGGCATGGCGCTGAACCTCGAAGCCGACAATGTCGGTGTGGTTCTGTTCGGCGACGGCGACAGCATCCGCGAGGGCGATACCGTCCTGCGGACGAAGTCCGTGGTTGAAGTGCCGGTCGGCAAAGGCCTGCTGGGACGCGTTGTCGATGGTCTCGGCAACCCGATCGACGGCCGCGGCCCGCTGACGGATGTCGAATACCGTCGTGCCGAAGTAAAGGCTCCGGGCATCATGCCGCGCCAGTCGGTCAGCGAGCCGATGCAGACGGGCATCAAGGCCATCGATGCGCTCGTTCCCATCGGACGTGGCCAGCGCGAGCTGATCATCGGTGACCGTCAGACGGGCAAGACCGCCATCCTGATCGACACTATCGTCGCCCAGAAGCCGGTCAATGCCGCAGGCGATCCGAAGAAGTCCCTGTACTGCATCTATGTTGCCATCGGCCAGAAGCGGTCCACGGTCGCAAACCTGGTCCGTACACTGACCGAGCAGGGTGCGATGGAATACTCCATCGTTGTCGCCGCTACGGCGTCCGATGCGGCTCCGATGCAGTATCTTGCACCGTACACGGCCTGCGCCATGGGTGAGTATTTCCGCGACAACGGCATGCACGCTCTCGTCTGCTACGACGACCTGTCCAAGCAGGCTGTGGCCTACCGTCAGATGTCGCTGCTGCTGCGTCGTCCGCCGGCACGTGAAGCCTTCCCGGGTGACGTGTTCTACCTGCACTCCCGTCTGCTGGAGCGTGCGGCCAAGATGTCCGACGCCCATGGCGGCGGCTCCCTGACGGCCCTGCCGGTCATCGAGACGCAGGCTGGCGATACGGCAGCCTACATCCCGACCAACGTGATCTCCATCACCGACGGCCAGATCTTCCTTGAGACGGATCTGTTCTACAAGGGCATCCGCCCTGCCGTGAACGTCGGTGGTTCGGTATCCCGCGTGGGGTCCGCAGCCCAGATCAAGGCGATGAAGCAGGTTGCCGGCAAGATCAAGCTGGAGTTGGCCCAGTATCGTGAAATGGCTGCGTTCTCACAGTTCGCTTCCGATCTGGACGCAGCCACCCGCAAGCAGCTGGATCGTGGTGCCCGTCTGGTCGAGCTGCTCAAGCAGCCCGAGACGTCCCCGCTGCCGGTCGAAGAACAGGTTGTTGTTCTGTACGCCGGTACGCGCGGTTACGTTGATCCGATCGCCGTGGACAAGGTTGTGGCCTACGAAGCCGCTCTTTTGTCCGAGATGCGCGGTGCGGGCTCTGACATCCTGACGGCCATCCGCAATGACCGCCAGATCAAGCCGGAGACGGAAGGTAAGCTCAAGGAGCTGCTCGAAGCATTCGGCAAGCGCTTTTCGGCCTGAGGATAGCCCATGGCTTCGCTGAAGGAACTGCGGGGACGGATCACGGGCGTCAAATCGACGCGCAAGATCACGAACGCAATGAAAATGGTCGCAGCGTCCAAGCTGCGGCGCGCCCAGATGCAGGCCGAAGCGGCCCGTCCCTATGCCGACGCCATGCGTCGCATGATGGCGGAGCTGGCGACGGCGACCCGTGGTGAGGACGCAGCCAGTCTGCCGCGTCTTCTGGCGGGAACGGGCAAGGACCAGACCCATCTCGTGGTGGTGTTGACCTCCGACCGTGGCCTTGCCGGCGGCTTCAACGCCAATATCGTCCGCAGTGCCCGTCAGCTGGTCGACACGCTTGTCTCTGAAGGCAAGACGGTCCGCATCCTGCCGGTTGGCCGCAAGGGAGCAGACATCCTCGTGCGTCACTATCCGGAGATGATCACCGATCGTCTGGCTGGCAGTGATGGCAAGGATGTGGGTTTCGACAAGGCGACCGATATCGGAAGCCGGATTGCCACCATGCTGGAAGCGGGCGAGATCGACCGCTGCACGCTGGTCTATAACCGCTTCCTCAACGCCATGACGCAGGTTCCGGTCCAGGCGCCTCTGGTTCCGCTTTCGGTTCCCGAGAATGACAATGCCGCACCTGATGCCGATACGGCGCAGTACGAATTCGAGCCCGACGAGGCCACACTCCTGACGCAGCTTCTGCCGCGCAACCTGCAGGTCCAGATTTTCTCGGCCATGCTGGAAAGCGCTGCGGGCGAGCAGGGCGCGCGGATGACCGCGATGGACAATGCCAGCCGCAATGCGAGCAAGGCCATCGATCGTCTGTCGCAGAAGTACAACCGCACGCGTCAGGCCAACATCACCAACGATCTGATCGAAATCATCTCCGGCGCAGAAGCCGTTTGAGATCACGCAGGAGACGAATCCGATGTCCGAAACTCTTACCCCTTCTGCCGGAGCTGCCAACAACGTGGTCGGCCGTGTCACCCAGGTGCGTGGTCCGGTCGTGGACGTGCAGTTCGAAGGCGATCTTCCCTTCATCCTGAACGCCCTGCACGTCCAGAACGGCGATCACACGCTGGTTCTGGAAGTGGCTCAGGAAATCGGCGAGCGTCAGGTCCGCTGCATTGCCATGGACACGACCGACGGTCTGGTTCGCGGTACCGAAGTCCGTGATACGGGCAAGCAAATCATGGTGCCGGTTGGCCCGGCAACGCTTGGTCGTATCCTGAACGTCGTTGGCGAGCCCATCGATGAGCGTGGTCCGATCAGCAGCGAACTGCGCTTCCCGATCCATCGTCCGGCTCCGTCTTTCGAAGAGCAGGCTGCTGCCTCCGAGATCCTCGTGACCGGCATCAAGGTCGTCGATCTTCTCTGTCCATACCTCAAGGGCGGTAAGATCGGCCTGTTCGGCGGTGCTGGCGTCGGCAAGACGGTTATCATTCAGGAGCTCATCAACAACATCGCGAAGGCCCACGGTGGTGTGTCCGTTTTTGCAGGTGTCGGTGAGCGTACCCGTGAAGGTAACGACCTGTATTTCGAAATGCAGGACGCAGGCGTCATCAAGATTGCCGAAGACGGTTCGACCGAGGGTTCCAAGGTTGCGCTGGTCTACGGTCAGATGAACGAGCCGCCGGGAGCCCGTTCGCGCGTGGCTCTGACGGGTCTGTCGCTGGCGGAATACTTCCGTGACGAAGAAGGTCAGGACGTCCTGTTCTTCGTGGACAACATCTTCCGCTTCACGCAGGCTGGTTCCGAAGTCTCCGCACTTCTGGGTCGTATCCCCTCCGCAGTGGGCTACCAGCCGACGCTGGCCACCGAGATGGGTGCCCTGCAGGAGCGTATTACCTCCACGAAGAAGGGTTCGATCACGTCCGTTCAGGCCGTGTATGTCCCTGCTGACGATCTGACCGATCCGGCTCCGGCAGCAACCTTCGCGCATCTTGATGCCACGACGGTTCTGAACCGTTCGATCGCTGAAATGGGCATCTATCCGGCTGTTGATCCGCTGGATTCCACGTCCCGTTCGCTCGACCCGAAGATCGTTGGTGAAGAGCACTATCAGGTTGCCCGTCAGGTCCAGCAGACGCTCCAGACCTACAAGGGCCTGCAGGACATCATCGCGATTCTCGGCATGGACGAACTGTCCGAAGACGACAAGAAGATCGTTGGTCGCGCCCGCCGCATCCAGCGCTTCCTGTCCCAGCCGTTCCATGTGGCGGAAGTCTTCACGGGCGCCCCGGGCAAGCTGGTGTCGCTGGAAGATACGATCCGTTCCTTCAAGGCTGTGGTGGCTGGCGAGTACGATCACCTGCCGGAAGGCGCCTTCTACATGGTTGGTGATA
>NZ_CP175538.1:2500-1445000 GCF_046058915.1 Gluconobacter roseus | reverse complement strand
CGAAATCGTGAGATGACGTATAGGGCCTGACGCCTGCCCGGTGCCGGAAGGTTAAGAGGAGGTGTGCAAGCACTGAATTGAAGCCCCGGTAAACGGCGGCCGTAACTATAACGGTCCTAAGGTAGCGAAATTCCTTGTCGGGTAAGTTCCGACCTGCACGAATGGCGTAACGACTTCCCCACTGTCTCCAGCATCGACTCAGCGAAATTGAATTCCCCGTGAAGATGCGGGGTACCCGCGGTCAGACGGAAAGACCCTATGAACCTTTACTGCAGCTTTGCAGTGGCATCAGAGACATTCTGTGTAGGATAGGTCGGAGGCTTTGAAACCCAGGCGCCAGCTTGGGTGGAGCCATCCTTGAAATACGACCCTGAATTTTTCTGATGTCTAACCGAGACCAGTAAGCCTGGTCCGGGACCCTGCATGGTGGGCAGTTTGACTGGGGCGGTCGCCTCCCAAAGTGTAACGGAGGCGCGCGATGGTGGGCTCAGGCCGGTCGGAAACCGGCTGTCGAGTGCAATGGCATAAGCCCGCCTGACTGTGAGAGTGACAGCTCGATCAGAGACGAAAGTCGGCCATAGTGATCCGGTGGTCCCACGTGGACGGGCCATCGCTCAACGGATAAAAGGTACTCTAGGGATAACAGGCTGATCTCCCCCAGAGTTCACATCGACGGGGAGGTTTGGCACCTCGATGTTGGCTCATCACATCCTGGGGCTGGAGCAGGTCCCAAGGGTTCGGCTGTTCGCCGATTAAAGTGGTACGTGAGCTGGGTTTAGAACGTCGTGAGACAGTTCGGTCCCTATCTGCCGTGGGTGTAAGAGACTTGAGAGGATTTGTCCCTAGTACGAGAGGACCGGGATGAACATACCTCTGGTGCACCGGTTGTCACGCCAGTGGCACAGCCGGGTAGCTAAGTATGGACGGGATAACCGCTGAAAGCATCTAAGCGGGAAACCCACCTCAAAACGAGGTCTCATAGAGCCGTGACAGACCATCACGTTGATAGGCCGGGTGTGAAAGTGCAGTAATGCATGCAGCTAACCGGTCCTAATCGCTCATACTTCTCACTCCAAAACACATGCACAGAAATCAGCCACACTCTTCACAACGCACCAACCACCACCCTCTCTCAAAAGACAGGGTGGGCTGGAAGACCTGGTGGCCATTGCGAGGGCCCTACACCCGATCCCATCCCGAACTCGGCCGTGAAATCCCTCAGCGCCTATGATACTGCACCTTAAGGTGCGGAAAAGTCGGTCGCCGCCAGGTCCCCCAGCCTACCCAACACACCACAACAAATCCCCAACATCAAAAACACCACCGCGGGGTGGAGCAGCCCGGTAGCTCGTCAGGCTCATAACCTGAAGGCCGCAGGTTCAAATCCTGCCCCCGCAACCAAATACAGTTTTTGAAACCCCGCTAAGTCAACGGCTTAGCGGGGTTTTGCTATGCGTAAACTGAGGCCGCATTCTCTAGAATCGTTTAATTCCAGTGTTTTAAAGAAGGTAGGTTCAAATCGGGAGTATCATACCGCGCAACCACTTGCGATTATCCGCATTGACGTGAACTGCTGTTACAATCAATGTCAGAAGTGAATGTAATTTTAGCTTCGCGACTGATGATCGACCTTATTTCGAGACCTTATCCTTTGTTGGCGGCACAATCCGGCAGGGACTTATCAAAGCTGGTTTTTGTGGGACGTCCTTCGCGACATGCTAGGCAGCCGGCAGCGCGTAGCGAACCGCTGGTGTCAGGCATTGCGATCGACTGCGAATATCGTCTAAGGAACCAAAAAAGGTAGAAATGTGCTTTTTGACGATAAGTCCTGGCTGAACGATTATGCCGACTACGGACCATTTGCGCGCGCCGCCCTTGGCGTCCTCGTTGCCAAAGGCGACTGGAGTTGGTGGCACGGTCGGAGCAGTTTGGGTGTGTCCCACGCTTTACACTCTGCGATCCGGAAAAATGGCATAGCTGTCTGGGGCGGCGATGAGGCAGTTTTCAACGCAGAAGATTGGATCGATACCACATTGGCAATCGATCTAGCGCGGGCGTTTAGCGATTTATCCTTCGGTTTTGACTTTCGTCTGCGAATTGACAGGTCGGTCTGGAATTGGAGCTCTTTGGGTGACGATATCAACGAGCTTAGGACTTATCTCGCCGATGCTGTTCCAGACCGGCGTGTATTTTTTGACTGGCCTCAAGACCGACGACCTCGGACGAAAACGCCAGATCGCCAGGATGGTGCCCTCGTCGTTTCGACTCCGACCGGCAGTACGGGCGTCGAAGCAGGGCAAGCCTTTACAGAGGCTCTGAATCGCGGCTCATTTTTTCGGGTCGGCGATTGGAAGCCTGGCGAGAGTTTGGCCGACGTGCTCTTGGCCAAATCCGTTAATACTCTGACGACCGGATCCGTTTCGGCAGAACTGGTCATTATAATCACTGACGACCAGAGAACTTTGGCCCGATCCCTAGATGAGATCCGGGGTTCAACCGGCGCAAAGTGCGTCGTTTGCGTCCAAGAAAGCGGCAACGAACGATGGCTTGAGGCTTTCGCCGAGAACTGGGCTGGGAATTATTCCAGTATCGACATGGCCGCTGCACAAGCAAGTGAAGCGGCAGGCGTCGAAGGCGAAGTCGTCGTGTCGAACCAGACATTTTTGCTGCACAGCCGTAGATTTTTCTCGCCAAGGCTGGACGATAACGTCCTTGAATCGAGGCAGATCCACGAGCTTCTGCCACGCTTTGGCATGACCGATATCGATGTTCCGGAAAACGTAAAGCCAATTCGGAAGATACTACCAAAACTGATTTCGACGACCCCGCCGCCGACCGCCCGGGTCCTAGAAATCGATGCGATCAACGGTGACGGCAAAAAGCTTGGCAAACTACCATCATCGGGCGAGTTCGATATCGCGGTTGCGGTGTGTCCAAAAACACCGCTTACTAAAAACCTCGTTAGCTTCCCTGATCAGAAGGTGGCATGGGATGGAGACAAACGTGTGCTCCAAGTCCATCTTCTTGAGCTCGGGAAAGCCCCCGTTACCAAAGAACTCATCATGCCGCGGACCGGAGCATCCGCTCCCGTCAGTTTCAAGTATCTGATCCAAGGCGCCAAGCTTGTTGATTTGCGTTTTATGATCTGCGATGGGGCGCAGATCCTTCAGACAGAGGTGGTCCCGTCCGTTCGGACAGTTTTGCGGGCTTGATAAGCTATACCCGGTTGTCGTTATGCCGCCCTTGTGACGGCGTTGCTGTTGGCCATCTGGTCCGGGGTTAACCCCGGACCAGATGGCGTCGGCACGTCATGATACGCCTCATCGGGCGTTCGTCCAGCCAGCGCCGTATGCGGACGCCTTTCGTTATAATGGGCGATCCATCTGCCAAGCCCGGCCCTCAGCTCTGATCCGGTCTCGAACGCGTGCAGGTAGACGCATTCATATTTCAGCGACCGCCACAGACGCTCGATGAACACGTTGTCCAGCCATCGCCCACGCCCGTCCATACTGAGGTGGATCTGACGCTCTTCCAGTATCCCGCTGAAACGCGGTGTCGTAAATTGCGACCCCTGGTCAGTATTGAAAATGTCCGGGGCGCCATAGCGCATGAGGGCATCCTGTAGCGCCTCGATACAGAACTCCACGTCCATCGTGTTCGACAGACGCCAGGACAGGACCTTGCGCGTGAACCAGTCCATGATCGCCACGAGATAGAGAAATCCCCGTTTCATGGGAATATATGTGATATCGGAACACCAGACCTGGTCAGGCCGATTGATGACCAGATCCCGTAGCAGATATGGATATTTCCGATGCTCCGGATGGGGCACGGTCGTGCGCGGCTTCTGGTAGATCGCCCGCAGGCCCATGATCGCCATGAGCCGCCGGACCCGCTTGCGGCCCACTTCATGTCCCTGGCGGCGCAGATGCCATGTCATCTGCCGTGAGCCATAATACGGCGTTTCCAGGAACTGGGCGTCGATCAGCCGCATCAGCTCCAGATTGGCTTCGCTCTGTGGCACAGGCCGATAGTAGACGCCCGACCGGTTGAGTTGCAGTAGCGTGCATTGCCGGATTATCGGCAGGCATGCTCTCTTCGGGTCAATCATCTGCCGCCTCTGATCACGCCCAACCGAGCAGAGGCATCGCGTAAAAAATCCCGTTCCACCAGCAACTGGCCGATCTTCGCGTGCAGTTTCTCCACATCAGCTGGGCTGACTGAAGGTTCCGTTACTGACTTACCAGAAAAAAGGCTTGCCATGCCTTCGATCGCCTGGCGCTTCCATTGGGCGATCATCGTCTGATGCACGCCATGTTTCGAAGCCAGTTCCGCCAGCGTCAGTTCCCCACGGATCGCCTCCAGCGCAACCCGTGACTTGAACTCCGCCGCATACCTCTTGCGCGTAACCTTGCCCATAAAACCCGTCCTCGTTCAGGCCAGATGATAGCTTATCGCCCTGTCCGAAAAATGGGGACCACCTCTCACATCCCGATTTCAAGGTTATCTTGGAGAGAAATACACAGCAAAGATCGAGACAGATTTTACGCCTCTTGAGGACAAGCCACGCCTGTTCGACATGGCTTTACTGGTTAATGATTCTCTCGGTGGTAAGCCTAGGGCCTGTTAGATCTTGAATTTCTTCCCATATTGTAGGGATGGAAGAAGGAGACAGAACAGGCACCTTTACGGACGAGACATGGGCGATCTGGGAACCTCTGATTGAGGAGGTTAGCCCGAGGGGCAAGACGCCGCCACATGATCTGCGGCGGACGATAGCAGCGATTTTCTGGCGTCATGAGAATGGCGCGAAATGGCGGAGCATCCCCGCTGAACTGGGTCCGTGGTGGCGGGCTGCGCAGCTTTTCATCCGCTGGGCGAAGCTCGGCGTATGGGAACGCCTGCTCGAACTGGTTCAGGAACAACAGGGAGTGGCATTCGGAATGACTTTTCTGGATGGTACGAACATCAGGGCTCACCACAAGGCGGCGGGAGCCCAAAAAAGGGGCCTCTTTCGAAGAGCGGGACCATCGTGAAGCACTTGGCCGCTCTCGCGGCGGCTATGGCACGAAAGTCTGCGTGATCGCTGATGGACATGGAAAAGCCTTCGGTTTTGCGCTGGCCCCCGGACAGGCTCATGAACTGCCCCTGGCACCAGCCATGCTCGACAACCTTCCCGCCATTCCCCTGTGGGTAGTGGCGGACAAGGGCTATGCGTCAAATGCCTTTCGTGAACGGATATGGGACATGGGAGCCCGGCCCGCCATTCCTGCGAAACGACGCGATGGCCCGGTCGCCTGCCCAAAATGGGCCTATCGGTGTCGACATCTTGTCGAGAACCTCTGGGCTCGCCTCAAGGAGTGGCGCGCTGTCGCAACCAGATACGAAAAAACAGCAACGTCGTTCCTCGCGGTCATCCACATCGCTGCCGCAGCAGACTGGATCAAGCCCTAACAGGCCCTAGACATTATGCAAAGGCCGAACCCTGATACGGCCTCCCCATGAACTGTAAGGGAAAATCTGATAGCCGCCGCCACTGGTACGGGAATTGAGAAAGAGCGATTCAGGGTTGGGACAAAGGCCCAGATTCTGGAAGCCGCAATAAAGATCGGAGGCGGCAAAATCGGTTCCGGCCAGCATACGACCAACCATGATATTGACGCGGCCCTGAGCTAAAGACTGTTCGAATGTGAAGTAGACAAGACGGGCAACGTCACCGCCACCTCCCCATATTTCCTGCACATCAAACAGATTGCCCATCGCACTGCTGAGGTTGTTTCCCTCACGGTTGACCATCAGGAAATGCGTGCTGAGGCCTTTGATATGGGCGATCTGATACCAGTCCAGATCAGCGCCTATGGAATCTGATGGGCATACGCACCTGTTTGCCGCATCCCTCCGATAGGGTTTCCGGCGGCTTCGGCAAGATAATTCAGGTAAGGATGAATGCCGTGCCGATGCAGAAAAGGCAGGATTCCGCCCCAGTCGCCAAGTAGATGGGCTGTCTGATAGGGGCTCGTGCCCGGCACAAGGAATGTGGAGGGTTGTAGCGGGCGGACAAGCATCGCGGCTTGATCCGGTGTTTCAATCGCTTCGTTCTGGGGGCCTTCCTTGGCGGCCTGCGCAAAGACGGTTTCCGGATCAGGGGCAGCCTGAGCCGTTGCAGGTGGCATCATGTTCATCCAGACCGCGAGCCCCAGTAAAAAGGACAGCCCTTTTCCATGGAAGCCAGATCGCTGTGTCCGGATAAAAGTCATAGGCAGCCTTCCTGTCCCTGATATTTCAGCAGACGGTTCGGAAGGGCATAGGTTCCTGACAGGAATACTAAAAAAAATCTAAGAGAAATGGCGCGTGTCAACTGAGCCTGATGTTCAATATGTCATGGCTCCTACATCATCATTGCGTGCTGATTGCCGATAATCCAGAGCGTACCGCCTGCCATCAGAAAGATGATGAGGATGGTAAACAGGATCAGTTGCAGGTCGTCGCGGTGAGAGCGCTTCAGGTCAATATGCAGGAAATAGTAGAAATGCACGCAAACCTGCACAATGGCGCTCAGTCCGATGGTCCATAATAAAGTGATGCGCGATATGGCCCCAGTGGCCAGCAGTCCAAACGGGATGGCTGAAAGGAACAGGGCAAGTGCAAACCCTGTGATGTACTGATGACGTGCCTGTGTTGCTTCCCGATTCATGGTGCCAGTCCCAAAAGATACACGACGGAAAAAATTCCAACCCAGATGATGTCCAGAAAGTGCCAGAACAGGCCGAGGCGAAGAATTCGCGTCTTGACGCAACTGTCGAGGCCAAAGACCCGCAACTGGACGAGCATGACCACAAGCCAGATGCAGCCCACCGTTACATGCAGTCCGTGTGTGCCGACCAGAGCGAAAAAAGACGAGAGATAGCCACTGCGCGACGGCAGGCCGCCCTTGGAAATCATTTCGCTGAAGTCATGCATTTCGAAACCCAGGAAAACCAGTCCCAGAAGTAGGGTGACGAAGATCCATAATCCGGTTTTGCGCACTGAAGCGTCATATTTCATGGCCAGGGTGGCCATGCCGAACGACAGGCTGCTGGTCAGGAGAACGACTGTTTCAATGGCCGTGCTGCCAAGGTCGAAAAGCTGATGAGGGCCTGGGCCGCCTGCCAGCGAATTCAGCATCGTTCCATAGGTCGCAAACAGCATCGAGAAGATGACCAGATCGCTCATCAGGAAAATCCAGAAGCCGAACAGCAGTTCTTCTGCTGCGTCATGGGCTTGAGGATCATGCTGGTGCAGGTTTAAGCCGGGATGACGGGACGAACTGCCCTGTTTATCGGAGTGGGCGCCGTGTGAAGCGGCGGATGTCAGGCCGGTCATTTCAGCGCTCCTGCGGCACGCCCGCGATTCAGATTGGAAAACTCGGCTTCAACCGGAATTGGCGCCGTTTCATGCACGGCTTTCAGCCAGCGTGTTTCGATGTCACGGACTTCATCAGCGCTGATGGTCTGTTCTGTATGGCGATTGAAGCTGCGAGCAATTACCCCTCCTGCAAAGACCAGTATCCCCAGAAAGCCCGAGGAGCGATAGCCAACAACCTGCTGTGCCCGCATCAGGACAGCCTCAACGATGGCGCGTGCCAGCATGACGAATGAGACCACGATGTACATGATGCCGATGCGTTTGTGATCGAGGCTCGTCAGCCACTTCGACCATAACGCAGGCCATCCGCGTATCCGGGTGATAAATCCTGCTACTCCGATCGCACCGATGACGACGATGGACGCGGCAAAAGTCGCGATCAGGCTGTAGAACGGAAAGGCACCGTAGCTTAATTTCCCAAACAGAAACGAAGTCATGGCATGGCCACTTTTAGAGCGGGATGAGGGATCATTGCGGAACCGTGATTTGAGAGACAGGTGGCTGGTGGACGTGATTGACAATGCTTCGGAAGAAATCAGGCGGCACGTTGGCGAAACGCAGGCCCTGAGGCTGTAAAGGATCGGAAGGAGGCATCTGGCCCTTGGTGAGCATGGACACGGCCTGCTGGTCGTTCCCATCCTGAAGCAAGGTCCGGTAGGTTGCGTCGTTCAGGGCAAGGGAACTCTGATGGGCGGCCGTCATCCAGTTTCTGAATGCCGGGTCGGGCAGGGCAATCACCGTAAATTTTTCGTCCTGAAAACCCATGCCGTTAAACTGGGTATTTTCACCAAGATAGCGGCCTGGCTGATCGGCCCGGAGATGAAGCGTGGTCACCATTCCGGCCATTGCATAGATCTGGCTGCCAAGGGCAGGGATAAAGAATGACTGCATGCTTTTGTCGCTGGTTAGCGAAAACCTGACCTCACGCCCGACCGGCAGGGCCAGTGTATCAAGGCTTGCGACATGTTCAGCCGGATAGATGAACAGCCATTTCCAGTTCAGGGCGACAACCTGAACCTCCAGTGGTGGCGTCTGGGAATTGATGGGTGTCTGGGGGCTATAGCGTCGTTCCGCGCCCCAGATCAGAACTGCGAGCATCAGAACGATAACAGCTGGAACCCCCCATACGAGATATTCCAGCGAAAGCGTATATTGCCAGTCCGGACGATAAGGAGCGTTTCTGTTCCCAAGGCGATATCGCCAGAGGCAGAATGGAACGCCCGCCAGGACCGGCAGAATGACAATGGCAAGCGCAACAAGAATAACTTCAAACCAGTGATGCTGGAGAGCAGCGATAGGTCCGGCAGGTGCCAGGAAGGAAATTCCGGCAGTCTCACATCCGCTCAGGAACAAAAGGCCCAAGGGAGAAAAAAGAAGAATAAGTTTGCCTGGACTGCTGGCATCTCTGGGGTCTGGTCGGACCATGTTTCCTCGTTTCTATTATGTCGTTTCATGACAAACAGCGAAGGATACGGACCGTTTCCGTAAAAATTGAAAAATTGAGTTTAAAATTTCAGATCGAATGCATTCCCTAAGAAAGGTTTGAGCCGCCCTATCATCCTGAAGCCACGCCCGTCGTTCCGAAAAGCCGGGAGGAGCGTGCGATTTCGGCTGATGGCCCCTGCTACGGTTGCACGGCAGCTTCAGGGGTTTCTGAAAGAATGTGTGCTACAGGTTTTGTGAAAATCCGAACTGTCTCATCACAAGCATCATGTTTCTGATGTTCCATTTCTTGCAGAATACTTAACAGAATTCTGGTTTATAGCTGTCGGTTTCTATGGTTTGCCTTCAACATGTACGCTGATCAAAGCCAGGGTTTGGGGAAGGCGCGATTTCACTTTTGAAAAACGCCGCTCTCCGTTTTTTAAACCTGATGTCGGGCAGAGACGTGTTGCTCTTCCTCTGAACCTTTTCCACTCCTATGCGCTGATCCGATAGCAGATTTTCCTCAATACGAGGGGTGAAGATCTCAAGTATGGGGAAACCGCCAGATGCAAGGTGATCGTGCCATCGAGGCAGAACGAGAACTGTCATATCCGATCAGAACCGAAGGTTATCTGCCTCTTAAAGATTACGGAGCGCTCGGCGATGGCCGGTCCGTCGCTCTGTCCGGGGTTGACGGGTCGATTGACTGGTGGTGTGTTCCCAAAATCAGCTCTCCCCCTCTTTTTGATCGTCTTATTGATGCTGGTGAAGGCGGGTATTTCGTTATCCAGCCCGAAGGTGAGTTTCAGGTAAAGCGGCATTACCTGCCGGAGAGCAATGTTCTGGAAACGATTTTCCAGACACGCGACGGTAAGGCCAGGCTGACGGAATCACTCAATAGCAGCCATGCCGGGCGTCTTCCCTGGTCGGAACTGGCGCGACGCATTGAGGGGCTGGAAGGGAGTGTCCGTTTCAGTCTGAAAATCCTGTTCAGCCGACGTGCTGATACGGCAAGCCCTTACAGGTCCCGGATTGGGCGCTACACGGTTTTCCATGTGCGAGATGTTCTGGGACTCTTCCTGCATACATCAGGCGTTACATGTGAGCAGAGTGACGAGGGCGTTACAGGTCATTTTGTGGTCCGCAAAGGCGAACGAGAGGTTCTGGCCATCGTGGCTGGACAAGACGAGCCACTGGTGGTGCCGCCGATTGAGGATATTGATGCGCGTATCGATACTTCCGATCGCGCATGGCAACTCTGGTCCAGTGCGATCAGCTATCAGGGACCCTATCGGGACGGTTTTGTCCGAAGTGATCTTGCGCTCAAATTTCTCCTTTTTTCTCCTTCAGGCGCCATTGCAGCAGCGGCGACCACATCCCTGCCGGAAAAAATCGGGGGCGCGAAAAATTACGATTACCGCTTCGCATGGATCCGGGATGCCGGCTACACGATCAAGGCGTTTCTTGCCATCAATGCCCAACCCGAGGCGCAGGCTGCTTTTACATGGCTTCTGAAGCGCCTCCAGGAAAATGGCCCTCTCGTCTGCTATACTCTGGAGGGAGAGAAAGTTTCTGACGTTCAGGAAACTGGCAGGTCGGGCTACAGGAACTCACGGCCGGTTGTGACAGGCAATCAGGCTGCCAGTCAGCACCAGCATGGTATTTATGGTGATATCTTCGGGACAGCGTGGCGCTTTATCGAAGCCGGGAACATTCTCGATAATGCCAGCGCTGAACTTCTGTCGCATATTGCAGATGAATGCGCGGATATCTGGCGGCAGAAAGATGCCGGGATCTGGGAACTGTCAGAAGAGCAGCATTATACGTTTTCAAAAATCAGTTGCTGGCAGGCCCTCGCACGCGCTGTCGAATTGGCGGACAGAGGACAACTTCCCACAACATGCCGTGACCGATGGGTCCGGGAACGGGATCGGATTGCGGCCTGGATCGATGAGCATTGCTGGTCTGACAGCAGGCAGTCCTATGTCATGTATCCGGGGTCCGGGAAACTCGATGCCGCGATGGCTCTGGCTGTACGGTTCCGGTTTGAAAACCAGAACCGCCTTCGCCAGACGCTGGCGGCTCTCGATCGGGAACTGGGGATGGGGCCCTATCATTACCGATACAGCGATATGGCGGATGAGGAAGGATGTTTCCTCGCCTGTTCGTTCTGGATCGCTGAAGCATGAGCACTTCTGGGACATGTGGAGAAAGCCCGAAAAGCGCTGTCAGAGCTTACGGATGCGCTTCAGGGAGGCGTGGGTGTCTGGACCGAGATGGTCAATCCGGATGATGGATCATGGCTGGGTAACATGCCTCAGGGGCTGACGCATCTGGCGCATGTCAACCTTCTGGAGACTTTGGTTCTGACGCATGAAACCGTGCAACCGCAGTAGGTAAAACCACCATAACTTCCTTTGCCTATCTGATTTTTGAAAATTTTCAGATTGCGACGAAGAGCACGCTCCACGTTGAGGTCAGTGAGGGTTTGTTGGAGAAAGCGTCCGGGGGGTTGCAGCCAACAGGGCCTTTCATCACTCTGGCGAATGGAGAGCGTGCAATGGGTCTGGAAGACAGTCTGAAGAGCGGGCGCCGGCGCCATATCTGCGTTGATATGCAGAACATGTTTTTCAAAAAAACGGCCTGGCATGCGCCTTGGCTGGCCCGCATTCTCCCTACGGTTCACCAGCTTGTTGCCACGCAGCCCGAAAAAACGGTTTTTACCCGCTTCATTCCTCCCGTTGATGTCGAAGATGCATCAGGCGCCTGGCAGGATTATTATCGGCACTGGCATCAGATGACGCGCTCCCGTCTCGGAGAGGATATGCTGGATGTTGTCGATGATCTGAAAACCTTTATTCCGCCGGCACAGGTGGTCGATAAAAAGGGTTATTCGCCCTGGCATGAGGGGAAACTGCAGAAGCATCTTGAAGGCCAGAATATCGAAACTCTCGTGATCACCGGGGGAGAAACGGATGTCTGTGTCCTGGCAACCCTGCTCGGCGCGCTTGATTACAATTACAGGGCAGTTCTGATCACTGACGGCGTTTACAGCTCAATTGACTCTACCCATGACCAGTTGCTGGGCTTTTATCGCCTGCGCTTTACAAACCAGATTACCACATGGACCGCGGAAGAATTCAGAAAACACCTCAAACAGGCCTGAAGGACCGTCACTCTTCCATTTCAAGCGATTGCCAGTCCAGCCAGAGAATATCGGGGTGATCATTAAGCGACTGCAGGAACAATGGATCCAGCACGGCAGTCCTGTTCTGCCATGACAGCTCAAGATGAATTTCTGCGGTCTGCTCGTCATTCTGATAGCGGGCCTGACGCTGTTTTACATGAACAGAATGCTCGGCACATTTTTTCAGGATATAGTGCCAGCCCGGACCCTGATGGCGGGTTTTGAAGACCAGCATGCAGCGTTGCCTCTGGGGCAGATACCGTTCAACGTATTTCAGCCCTGACAGAACAGCGAAACCCAGCACCGCGCCTGTCAGTCCCAGCAGGATCTGACCCCCGCCAAAGCACAGCCCCAGAACCGTGACAATCCATAGCGTCGCCGCGGTGGTAACGCCGTGAATGATATTTCCCCGTCGCAGAATGGCGCCAGCGCCGATAAATCCCATTCCGGACAGAATGCCCAGCGGCAGACGCATAAGATCAAGGGTCGCAAAAGAGCCTGACGTCTTCCCCCCGGTCTGAAGCAGAAGATTAGCGTCCACCATGGCCAGACAGGCTGCAAGACAGACAAGGGTGGTCGTTCGCAAGCCGGCGGCGCGCTGATGTTCGTCCCGGTTCAGGCCGAAAACCATTCCCGTGATCAGGGCAGCCGCCAGACGGACCATGACATCCTGCCACCCGTCCGAAAGACTCAGAGAATGCATCGTCGTCCTTTCGCGGAGATCCCGCTGCTGTAGCTCCGCAAGTTTCGAACGCCATAATCCGCTTCCGGGTTTATACCGGGAATCTTTCTGGGGGCGATGTGAGGAACAACTGACCTGTCTGGCTATGTCACCTTTGGACACACGGGCTTACCCGTCCCATTTGCCGCCGTAGCGGGCAGAGGATTTTGAAGACAGGGACGTGATTTCAGAGGGCCAACCACGAAGGAAGGGGAGAAAGACCAGCACAGGTCAGCCGCCCTCCTGTCAGAAGGGTAGAACTGCCGGTAATGGTTGGGGCGGAAAGTGGTAGTTTTCGCAGGACACGGACGGCCAGAAATCCGAAACATTCTGCTTCCAGATCATCACCGTTCCAGTCCAGTGTTTCGACAGGCAATACTGGTGCAGACAGAGTGTCTTTGAGTTGCGCCATGAGCGTCGGATTACGTCGGCCGCCTCCACAGACATACCAGGCTGCTGGCTGGCATGGCAGCGGTGTCCGCCGAATGGCTTCGACCGTAAATGCCAAGAGTGTTGCTGCTCCGTCCTCCAGTGAGAGCGTTCTGACCGCATCCATGGCACGGTGAAATGTCAGGCGGTCCAAAGACTTTGGCGCCGGGCGTGCAAAATAGGGGTCTGCCAATAACGGCTCCAGAATGTCCTCATGAACCGTTCCAGCACGCGCCAACCTGCCATCAACATCACAGGCGGTCCCTGTATGAAGAAACGCCCAATCATCCAGCAGGGCATTTCCCGGACCGGTGTCACAGGCATAAATACGTCCGTCAGGGTCTACGAGGGTCACATTCGCAACCCCGCCGATATTCAGGATGGCAACGGGCCCTTCATGCCCGTAAAGCAGCGCGGCATGATACCAGGGCGCCAGAGGGGCTCCTTCGCCGCCGGCCGCCACATCCGCGCTGCGAAAATCATGGATAACCGGAAGGCCGGTTTCGCGGGACAGCAGGGCAGCGTCGCCGATCTGCCAGGTCAGCCGTCGTTCCGGTGCGTGCAGGATGGTCTGTCCATGAAACCCGATCAGATCGACTGTGTCCGTCTGGCGTCGCAGGAGTTCGACGGCTTCGATATGGCGTCGGGTGATGTCCCGCTCGACAGCGTGCAGTTCCGGATCGTCCGGGCTTATCGTCGCGGCACGGGAGAGAAGATCACGGGCACGGCTCCGCCGTTCCGGAGAATATTCCAGGCTCAGCCCGGGGCCATGCGAGACGATTTTCTTACCATCCGTGCGGACAAGCGCAGCGTCCACGCCATCCAGCGAGGTGCCACTCATCAGTCCTATGGCGGTCAGGCATCGCATCAGTCATGCTCCTCGGATGTCTAGAATTCCACGACGAAATCATAGAGATCGGCGCGATAACAGGAAAATGTGACCTCAAGGACTCGTCCGTCCGGAAGGAAGGAACGCCGCTCGATTTCGAGAATGGCCGTGGGAGGGCTGATATGGAGCAGGTCGGCTTCATGCAGCGTGGCCATTCGCGCCCGGATCCGTTTCAGACGCAGGACTGGGGCCGCCGGGGCAATACTCAGGGCCATGGCTTCGTCCGGGCTGGCTCCTGCGGCGCATTTATCCAGCCAGATTGACGCCGGTTCATAGCCACGGGCGCGCATGTCTTCGGAAAACCCCATCAGGACCGAGAGCGGCTGCTGGATCCTGCGGGATCGAATGTTCCTGCGCTGGGGCGCTGTGTTAACAACCCGGCTGTCACCAACTGTTCAAGGGCTTTGCGGACGGTCACACGCAATACGCCTGTCAGCTCGGCCAGTGCGGCGATGCCAAACACGACATTGTTTCGGCCGGAATTGTGGGACAGGATTTCTTTGGATGCAGTGTCTTCAGGGTCTTCCACGCCGTCCTGAAGTCCCACGCGGCCTGATGTGCCGGCACCGACATAGAACAGCCTTCCTCCTGCGCGCAGGCGCGACAGTGTGGCCGTGGCAACATCGTTCATCTGGGAGACGGCTGCGCAGACGACGGCTGTCACCGTCATGTGTGCTTCAGCCATGACATTCCGTATCGACGTTGGCGGCCACAGGTCACTGTCTTCATAACGCGGGTCCTGCTGCTTGGTCCTGGTCGGTGCAGGCGAAGATGTCTGGCGCGTGTCCGTGGCAGTCATTGGCCCCAATCCTTTCGGGCGTCGTGAGCCGACTGGAATTCCTGTCGGGACAACCCGCTCAAAAGCATGGAAAAACGGGCGGCTATCAGCATTCCTGCTATGCCGAGGGGAACGAGCCAGGGAAAAGCCAGATGATAGCCAGCATATTGCAGGAACGTCATTGTCGCTGCCATGCCTGCCAGTGACGTCAGGAAACCCACAAGGGCATCGCGCGCTCGGGCGGCGGGATAGAACATGCCGAAGAGGAAGGCTCCGAGGGTCGGGCCATAGGACCATCCTGCGATTGTCAGGCCCAGAATGACAGCCGACTGATCGCCTTGCGTGAACCAGAGTGCGGCCAGAACAAGTGCGACACTCCATAACAGCGTCATGAGACGGGCAGCGAACAGAGGGCTTTCCCTCAACCCGAAAGACTGCCCCCATCGCCTGAGCAAGCGGGCCGGCAGGGGACCAAAATCCGTTAGGGATGCACCTGCCATGGCGTTGAGGGTGGAGGACAGGGAGCCCATCGTGGCACTCAGGACGCCGGCCAGAAGCAGGCCGCCAAGCCCCGCAGGCAGACCTGAGACGATATAGCTCGGGAACAGTTCGTCGGGTGAATGCAGTCCAAGAGCGGTCAGGGAGGCGCCTTGATGCGTTATCCAGAGCTGCACGCCGACGAGGGACAGCAGGCCGAACAGGAACGCCACGACGAATGCGCTTCCCACAAGGGCGTACCGGGCATCACGAAGATTTCTGGCCGCCAGCAGTCGCTGCACCATGAGCTGGTCCGAACCATGGGAGGCGACCGAAAGGATGCCGCCTCCCACAAGGGCTGCGAGCGGCGTAAAGGGATCGGAGAGCAGTGTTCTGACATGCAGGGTGTGGAACGGTGACATCTTTCCGGCAGTCCAGGCCAAGGTCCACCCATCGGACGGAAGGTCGTGCATCAGCAGGAAGGCGCAGGCGGCGGCACCGAAAAGATAAATGCAGAGCTGTATGGTGTCAGACCAGACAACGGCTCTCAGGCCGCCCAGAACCGTATAAGCCAGCGTAAAAGCGATAATGAGGGTCAGGACGAGCAAATGGTTCAGGAAAATTCCATTGTGTTCCAGCATCCACGTCAGAGGCAGTAACCCCGCGGACAGGCGGACGCCTTCGGCCAGAAGCCGTGTGACAAGGAAGGCGCCGGATGCCGCGCATTGTAGTCTCGGGCCGAAACGCTCGCCCAGATATTGGTAGGCGCTTCTGATCTGGCCCTGTGCGTAAAGTGGCAGAAACCAGATGGCCACGATCAGCCGGCCTATCAGATATCCTCCGGCCAGGCCGAGAAACACCATGCCTGATGTATAGCCAATGCCCGGGATGCTGATGAATGTCAGGGTCGAGGTTTCTGTCGCCACGAGCGAAAGACAGATCGCCCACCAGGGGAGGTCATGTGAGGCAGAAAGAAAATCGCCGGGCGTTTTTCCGCGCCGCGACACCATGATCGCCACGAGGGGAAGCAACAGGAAATATGCGCAGATTACGGCTATGTCGGTAAAGCGCATGAAGCATGTCCCCTTATTCGTTTCGATATAAGAGAAATATAATGCCAGATTAATACCAAAATATCTTTGGACTTCAGAGAATATCGAGCCTTGGCAACGAAGGGCTATCCTGGTTGTAAATTTTCCCGAGCAGCATATCAAAAAAATCCTAAGATATTTAATTTTGCGATTTACCTTCGGGGTGCGTCGAATAAAGTTGGTTTGGACTTATCAAGGATGGTGTCCGATACATCACCTGAACAGATGAGTCTGCCTCTGAGCGCGATTTTTGGAGACCGGCCAGGGAGAAGCGATAGTGCAGAATATTAGTAGGTCTTTCCTTGTTTCTGTCTCGTTGACTGCTATTGCCGCGGCGTTTGCCAGTGCGCAATCTTGAAAAACGCTGCAGTCAAAATAGCACAAGCACCCGAGGCGGGCTGAAGCAGCGGCAGTCGGTTCATTTCGATCCCGAGTAGACTACCATCCATTTGGATATGGAAAGCGTAACAAGGATGACAGGCTCGACACCGAAGGAATGATGCCTCCCCAGTGTTGTAACGGGAAGTGGAGACCGTTAAGAACCAGTGATCATCAGGTCAGCCTGCCCGTTTGTGGACTGAACCAGTTTGAACTGAACTAAACGTATGAAGGTATTCCTGCGGCGGATCCGCTCAATTTCTTCATTTTCACCGATACGACTGCGGATAATGAAAATATCCAGAGCCTGTCCCTGTTGCAGGGATCGGCAGATATTCGGACCTCTGCGCTATAATGCCGAAGGCGACCTGCGGCCGACAAAAGGTAAGACTCCATCAGTACATTGAATTTGAGTAATGAAATTGGACTGGCTTAGGATGACGGTTCGATTTTCGGGAACTTCAATCTGAATTATGTGAAATCGTAATATGCCGCGTTCACAAAGACCGAAAGATTCTGCTCTAATTGCACGGAGACTATATCGCTTGGCTATCGCATGAAAAGGCGACCGGTTTGTGAAGCATCTCTTTATTCTGTCGGAAGTGGGTTTGCGGCGTAATCTCCGTGACATCACACCGCTTGCTGAAACTCCGAACCGCTACATCCTGCCGGGCTTCATCGACGACATGTCCATGGCGGCCATCGAAATGCTGTCCCGGTTTTATCTTGCGCACGGCACGACAACCATTCTGCCTACCACGATCACTGCCCCCTGGCCGGAGGTCATGGACGCCCTGCGTGCCGTTGCATCGGTCCGTGACAGAGGCGTGGAGAACGGTCCGCGCATTCACGGGCGCATCTCTGCCGGCCCGCCGCCTTGACCGTTCCTCTCCTGATCCTGCATCACATTCAGGATGCAGATTATAGAAAAACCGGTGCGGTTTTGCCTGTTCCACTTCCTCGGGTTCTGGGCAGGCCGGTGGAGATTATGACGGTGGACGTATTGCGGGACCGGCTCGAAAAATGTCAGGTCGCGCTGTATTTCCTCGCCGTTCTTCTGGGCGCGGGGACAGCCATTCTGGTCAGGGGAACGGCCTCCTGGGCGGCCGTCATCAATCCGGCCCTTGGTGTGATGCTGTTCGTGACCTTTCTGCAGATCCCGCTTGCGGAACTGGGGCAGGCTTTTCGCAAAACACGGTTCCTTGCAGCCCTTCTGGTGACCAACTTCCTGGCTGTTCCTACGCTCGTTGCACTGCTGCTTCCGTTCGCACCGGCAGACGGGATGATCCGGCTGGGCATCCTGATGGTCCTGCTCTGCCCCTGTATCGACTGGGTGGTGACGTTTGCTCAGATGGGGCGGGCAGATGCGGGTCTTCTGCTTGCTGCCACACCGGTTCTTCTGGCAGCACAGATGATAGCGCTCCCGGTCTGGCTTCGTCTTTTTCTGGGGGAGGGAATGTCGCAGCTGGTTCAGGCGGGACCATTCCTGCACGCCTTCCTGTGGCTGATCATCATTCCCTTATTTCTGGCATGGATTGTCCAGCTCTGGGCGCGACGCAGCTCTACGGGACAGCATGTCGCCACGGGGCTGGGCCTGCTGCCTGTGCCGGTTACGGCGATTGTTCTGTTCATCGTCATCGCATCCATGACTCCTCATCTCGGGCAGGCGACCGCAGCCGTGCTTCAGGTTGCGCCGGTCTATGCAGCCTTCGCCCTGCTTGCTCCGGGGCTGGGCTGGGGTATTTCGCGACTGTTCGGGCTTGAGGCACCGGCCGGGCGGGCACTGGCCTTCAGTGGGGCGACGCGCAACTCCCTCGTCGTGCTGCCGCTTGCGCTGGCCGTGCCGGGAGGGGCGCCGCTGCTGGCCGTTGTGATCGTGACCCAGACACTGGTCGAACTTGCTGCGGAACTGGTCTTCATTCAGGTCATGCCCAGGCTGGGAACCAGCCGCTCCTAGTCTGCGCGGTGCGAAGATCCTGCTCGCATTTGCGCCATCAGGTCGGATAATGTGAGGCTGTCCCGCAAGCGGTTCCTGTCGCTGAAAATGTCCGGATCCGTTTGCGGTTTTTCTTCAGATGCAGAGCGACACATCATGCCGAACATTCATTCCCTGTCCCGCTGGGCCTTTGCGGGTGCCAGTGCACTGCTGATTCTTCTGGCGAGCTTCCTGATCCTCTCGGGCGGCATCGGCCTTGTCTCGGCCTTCGTGGCGTCCCTGACGGAGGGACGCGAGGCAATCCTTCAGGCCATCAGCTATGTGGTGATCTCGATCGCCGTTTTCGATGTGGCGAAATACTTCATCGAGGAAGAAGTCCTGCGGCCCAAGGGCAAGCAGTCCATCGCCGAAGCCCGCGTCAGCCTGACCAAGTTCATGACGACCGTCATCATCGCAGTCTTTATCGAAGGGCTGGTCGGCGTATTCGAGCGCAGCGGCAAAGCTCCCGGCGACATTCTCTATCCCGCAGCCCTTCTCGTCGTGGCAACCGGAATGGTGATCGCGCTCGGAATCTATCAGAAGCTCAGCATCGGGGCGGAGCGCGAAAAGAAGGAAAAGGACATGATCGGCTAGCGGCCGCGGCTTTAGTCCTGCTGAAGCCGGCGGGGGAAGGCTGCAGGATTGAACGCTGCCAGCAGGATGCCACCCAGCGCGATCACGATGGAGGCTGGGCACAGCACGGCAAAGCCCAGCGTACTCAGAAGATGGCCGCCGATGGCCGAGCCCAGAAGGATGCCGAAATTGCTGCTGCTGTTGATGGCCGCTCCGGCCACATCCGCGCTGGTGGCGCGCGCCCGGATGGCGCCGGACATGACGAAGGGGGTGATGGCGGCATAACCCATGCACCACAACCCGACGGCGCCAACGCTGGGCCATGCGGAAATCAGATGTCCGTAGACCAGGATCATGCCGGTAAGCATGGCCAGGCCACCGCCGAACAGACCCGCTGCCGGCCAGCGGTCTACGACCTGTCCTGCGCCCCACAAACCGAAAATACTGACACCGCCCGTAATGAGCAGTGCGACGCTCAGAAGATGCTCCGGCAGGCCATGCGCCAGCAGAAGCGGTGAGACATAGGTGTAGAGCAGGTTATGCGCGAAGAAGAAAACGGCATTCACGCCGATCACGACGCCAAAAATGCGTGCGGCCTGCGGGGAGCGGATGGTCGGGACCTTGAGGGCCTTGGTGTCAGCCCCGCGGACCGGCGGAAGATAGAGCGCGATGAAGACCGTCAGCATCGCCGCCAGTCCCGAAATGACGTAAAGCGCCACACGCCAGCTCGCGAAATGGCTGATCGCGGCCGTTCCCGGAACGCCGAGCACGGACCCGAGAGATGCTCCCCCGAAGACGAAGGAAATAGCCCGTCCCGTCATGCGCTCGGGCACCAGATGGGCAGCATAGGCCGCTGCAATGGACATCATCAGGGCATGCGACAGTCCACCAAGGGCGCGGCCGGCACAGACAATGGCAAAGTTCGGTGCCATTGCGGAAATCAGGTTGGAGAGGACATATCCGCACAGGCAGAGCAGCATGAGCATCTTGCGGTCCATGCGGCTCGTGGCAATCGTGATGGGCACGGCCCCGAACGCGACGAGCAGCGCATAGGCGCTGACGGCCAGCCCGGCGTGGCCTTCGGTGATGTTGAAGGACTTGGCCATGTCGATCAGCAGGCCAACCGGTGCGACCTCGGTCGTTATCGCGATAAAGGTCGACGCGAACAGGGTGCAGAGGCCTGCGATCACCGGAGCGGAGAGCGTTTTGAACACGGCGGACTTCCTGACTGGAACGGCGACCCGAGCGCCCCGAATGCGAGGGCTTTTGGCACTTTGATCGCATGACGGAAACCCAAAAATTCAGCTCATGAATCCGATTGCTTCCGGACCGGCGGAATCTCCCGAGAAACCGAGCATTTTCAGAGATTTGTGAACATGATTGTTTTCCATTTCCCCGCGAAAACTCACGGATTCGGGAGATGGTCTCAGGACGCTTCCAGAATTTCGTTCCGGTGACCAAGCTCCGTCGAAATGATGATCAGACATCCCGTCACGGAAGACAGAAGCAGGCGGGTGTTCCGGCTGGTTTCTGCGTTCTCCATGACGGCAAGGCTCTCCAGTGCTTCCCGCGACTGGAGTTCCAGGGTTTCGGGTCCGGCTGAAGCGCTGGCAAAACTCTCGCACAGACGTGCAAGGATCGTCCGCGCATTTTCGGGAAGGCCGATCTGGGCGCGATAGGCCTGAAGCTGGAGCAGGTTGCGCCCGACTGTCATCATTGAAAAGGCGGCGTGCAGCCAGCGATCATTGGAGCGGGCCTGGACAGCCTTGGTGTGGGCAATCAGTTGTTCCATGCCAAGGACGATCCGGCCAACCCAGACGGCTTCGGTCATCGAGCGCCGGTTTTTTCCGATAAGTCGCAGATCGGACAGCAGATCCAGCCGGAAGTTCCGGTAAAACCGTGTCAGCTGGAACGGAAAGACATAGCGGAACACGAGCACGCCAAAGCCGAGGCCGCTCAGTAAGGCGAACACCGTATTGAACCATTCGGTCTCGTTGATACGGCTGTGATTGTCGAGCCCAATCAGGTACGGGAAGAAATTGCTGAAAGATGCGGCCCGTGAGGCGAGGGCGGGCGCACGTGTCGCCAGTCCGCCGATCAGCATGGGGACCGAAATCGTCAGGCACAGCATCGCATAGGAGGCCGTGACCGGCATCACCAGAAAGACAGGCACGACCGCTGCAAGCGTCGCCCAGACCGCGCCGGAGAAAAACGCGCTGCTGGCCAGGAGCGTGTTGCTGAAGGAGGCAAAACGCGCGCAGACCACCGAAACGAACGTGATGAAGAGCGGTCCATCCGGCCATGCCGTCACTTCCCAGACATACGCCGCCATCAGGACGGCGGCACAGGAACGCAGACCATTGTGGATGGCGGCGTACCAGTTTCGCGGGCGGGCCAGTCTGTAGCTCTCGGCTCTCGGGTTTTCGCTGGGGTCACTGGCCAGACAGCCCAGCAGATGCTGAAGCTCCGTCAGCGTCAGTTGCAGGCCCTGTAACAGGATACGGTCATTGAAGACGATGCCACTGTCGCTTTCCGCACGCGGCAGGCTCACCGTCTGTTCGATGTTTTCCTGACACCGGCCGATCAGCGCCAGCACGTCCTGGCGCAGCGTCTGCAGGGTATCGGCATCATCAATATCGACCCTCAGCCGATCCAGAATCCCGGCGCTGTCCTCCAGCAGGGTCTGTGTGCGTTCCGAACGCTGGGGCACGGCGCTCAGGCGGCTGCGCATGCCCAGTGCCCGGGACATCAGCCGGGAGGCCAGTCCGAGCGTGGCGCGGGCGTAATCGACAATGCCCTTCGTGCGCCCGACCTCGATGGCACTGAACTCGATCCGGTCACTCAGGCTGAGCGACAGGGAGAAGATGTTATGAAGATCGCTCTCGGGTGTTCCATGTTCGAGCAGGATGTCGCGTGAGGCATTGGCCGCTTCGAGCACGATCTGCTGGAGCTGGGTGCGGATGGCGGCACGCGCCTTGCCGGGAACATTGCTCCGGCAGGCCATGTCCGCCACGGTCCCGCAGATCACGCCCAGAAGAATGTAGCTCCCGCGCGCCATGGCGATGCTGAACACCTGATCGGGCTGCGCCTGTGCGCTCAAAGAGACGATGGAGCAGGTATAGGCCGTCAGCACGAACGCATAGCTGCGGAAATTATGAAGCAGCGTGCCCAGAGCCGTACACAGGCCGATCCAGACCGCCAGCGCTGGAAAGAACAGCCAGGGCGCCTGCGGAAAAGCCGCTGCCAGGGCAATCGCCGAGACGATGCCACCCAGCGTTCCCGCCACGCGCCAGCGGGCCTTGGAGAGGCTCTCTCCCAGTGTCCCCTGTGCCACGATCCACACGGTCATGGGAGCCCATTGCGGCTGTCCCAGTTCCATCCAGAGAGCAATGGCCAGGGCGACCAGTGCAGCAATCGTCGTGCGGAGTGAAAAACCGAGGGCGGAAAGACGAGGCGCATAGAGCCAGGACAAATCACGAAAGAATACAGTAAATGATGACCGTATTTTCTGTGCTTCCTGACTGAAGAATGGCCCCATGAAATCCCGCTGCCAGTACAACCGATTGAACGGGGTGATATGTGTCCTTCAAAAGGCGGAAAATCAATTGTAATAATTGTTCATAATTCATGCCCCATACAGCAGCCCGGGCGGAAAATCATGTTCCGGATTGTCCGTGCTGACACGTGGAGGGATCGAAGAACCGTTGGTTGATGCGCCTGGCTCGTGATTTCAGGCTTTTGGCGATTTGATTGACGGTTTTTGGGGGAGCTTTTGATCTGCGTTTTGAGCAGATCGGGGACTGCTCTCCCGCTGGATGACTATGCGCTCGCGTTCAATCTTTCGAGGAAGAGGAAGCGGCGCATGTTGTAGACGATATTGGCCAGCCCGATCCTCATGGTGGCCCGCGTTATGCCGACGGTTCGGACGAACAGCCCGGTCTGTGATTTCTGATCAGCAAAGACATGCTCGACACGCGACCGGATAACGGACTTTCCGGCGTTGGATTTCTGGATATGCCTGGGCATAGGCTTGAGATGCGGCTTTTTCCTGTGAACCTTCGAGACAAAGCCCTGCTCCTCCATGAAGTCCTCATTCGCTTTTGAGCGATAGGCCGTGTCAGCCCAGACCGTTGAGGCCGTATTGGTTTTATCCAGCAGCCCCTCTCTCAATCGCGTGCCATCACTGGCGGCGGCATGCGTTGTTTTCCATTTCCGGATGAACCGGTATTTCCGATCGATGGAAACATGCGATTTATAGCCAAAGAACGGGATGGCGAGATCGCTGGAGGGCATGGTTCCATCATCCTGCCGCTTCGCCTTCGTGAACTTCAGTGTCCAGCGCGCATGACGATCCTTGTGCGACAGCTTTGCGGGTTTGTCCTGCCAGTCTTCAGGAATACGTCCTTCCCGAAGATCGGCTTTCTCTGCGTTGGTGTTCCGCTGCTTTGGAGCAGCTACCAGTGTGGCATCCAGGATCTGGCCTGACATCGGTAAATACCCGGCGTTGCGCAGGGTCGCATCAAAGCGGTTGAACAGCCCTTCGATCGCACCCGCCTGGGTCAGACGCTCGCGGAACAGCCAGACCGTTTTGGCATCCGGCACCCGATCCGAAAGTCCCAGACCAAGGAAACGCATAAAGGAGAGGCGATCGTTGATCAGATATTCCGTCCGCTCATCAGACAAATTGTTGAGCGTCTGGATCACCAGAATTTTGAACATCAGCACCGGATCAAATGGCGGTCGTCCGCCTTTGCTTCCGTCAGAATACGCCAGAGCCTTCTCCAGGTCAGGGCGGAAGACTTCAAAATCCACAGTCCGGGAAAAGGCCTCCAGCTGATCACCAAGCCCGCTCAAGCGGGCAAGCCGTTCTTCAACATCAAAGAAACCAGGCTGCTTCATCTTCCACCATCCCCAATCAACGCCGAAGAAATGGAATCACACAGAACAGCTCAGAGCCAAGGGTTTTTCGAACCCTCCAGGTGTCATGATCCTGACGTTCCGCTTCAGGTCAAGCGCGGCGGCTCCGTGGAAAGCTGCGATAATTGCCAGACGAAAGGCCGTACTGATGACGTGCATCAGGCCGGTCGGTCCGGCGAGCATCGACAGCATGAAAGACGCGCTGCAGGCGAACAGCAGGACCAGAATCCGTGGGCGGCAGCCCAGCATGACACGCAGGGCCTGCCACCCGGCCCCGTAGGCCAGAGCCATGAACAGGGCGCCTAGCCGCAGACTCCACAGACCCGGCAGGAGCGTCGGGACAATGAAAAGCAGGCTGGACACTGATCCCAGAAGAAACGGTGCCGCGTACCAGGCCATACGCGACCATCGTCTGCCGGAGAATTCAGACAGGATGAAGTGTACGCCCAGAAGCAGGAAAAGAACCGCGCTGCAACCGAGCAGGGTAGGGGGATCAGGAGTCACTGATGAAGCATAGGCTGTTGAACAGGCTGTACAGGCCACTCCCGTATAAAGCTGGCAGGCAGTCTTCAATTCCTCACAGCGCCATAAAGACAGCCCGACCTTACCTCCGGGTTAATGGCATTTTTCAGGCTGTTTCATTCCCGGCTGTGGCAGCGAAAGAGATGACGGGCCAGCCATGCCCCGGCATAAGGACGTTTCTGTCATTTTCATCCAGTTGAGTCTAATGCGCCCAGAGAATTCCCTGTCAGCAACCGTCACGGTCCGACGATGACACGTCTT
This sequence comes from Gluconobacter roseus, assembly GCF_046058915.1. Lineage (GTDB taxonomy): Bacteria > Pseudomonadota > Alphaproteobacteria > Acetobacterales > Acetobacteraceae > Gluconobacter > Gluconobacter roseus_A. The sequence continues at coordinate 1,419,973 of NZ_CP175538.1, read as the reverse complement.
TTCCCGCTCTGGGCCATTCTGGTGTCCGGCCTGGCTCTTCTTCTGCCCGGACCGTTCCTGACGCTGGTTCCTGTCATCACGCCGCTTCTGGCCTTCGTCATGTTCACGATGGGTGTTTCCCTGACGCCCGCCGATTTCAGCCGGATCGCGCGCCGTCCCGCGCCGGTTCTGGCGGGGGTAGGGCTGCATTATCTCGTCATGCCGCTTGCCGCCTGGGGGATTGCACATCTGCTGTCGATGCCGCCCGCGCTGGCCACGGGCATGGTGCTGGTTGGCTGCGTATCGAGCGGTACGGCCTCGAATGTCATGATCTATCTGTCGCGCGGAGACGTTGCGCTTTCCGTCAGCATCAGCGCCTTCTCCACCCTTGTCGGGATTGTTGCAACGCCGCTTCTGGTACGGTTCTATGTGTCTGCCGGTGTGGCCGTGGATAGCTGGGCGCTGTTTCGCAGCATTCTGACGATGGTGGCGCTTCCCGTGCTGGCGGGGGTTACGCTCAATACGCTGTGCCATCGTGCGGTGAAGCGCGTGGAACCCGCGCTTCCGCTGGTGGCCATGGTGTCGATCCTGCTCATCATCGGGGCAATCGTTGCCGGCGTAGGGCCATCCCTGAAAGAGGCTGGTCCGATCATGCTGCTGGCGGTCATCCTGCATAACGGGATCGGGCTGTTAGGCGGTTACTGGGGCGGGAGGCTGCTCGGTTTTGATGAAAGCATCTGCCGCACGCTTTCGCTGGAAGTCGGGATGCAGAACTCAGGCCTCGCCGCCACGCTGGGGCGTTTCTATTTCTCGCCACTGGCGGCACTGCCCGGAGCCGTTTTCTCCATCTGGCACAATGTCTCGGGGTCTATTCTGGCCTCGCTATGGGCGTCGCGGCCTATCGCGCGGAAAGACCCGTCGTGTTGACGAGGAACACCATGTCAGTGGCGCGCGTCACCGCCACATAACAGAGCTGCTGCGTCTCCAGCGGGTTCTGCCGGGCACGGCGGCCGATATCGCCAAGATCCACGAACACGTTTTTAAACGTGCTGCCCTGCGCCGTATGGACGGTCATGGCATAGATCGCCTGAAGCTGGAGCAGCGCGTTGTGAAACGCGAAACGGTGGCTCCAGCGCCGATGCTGCTGCTTCGCTTCTTGCACCAGACGCTGGTCCACAGCCTCCAGCTCCTTCTGGTTCTGCACGATATGGCCGGTGATTTCCTCGCCCGCCATCGTCAGCAGCGTCACTTCCCATGACGCAAGATCTGCGACCCAGGCCGGCACGTCCTTGCAGAGCTCGAACTTGTACGACAGCCGCCCGGGTTTGATGTCCATGACGAGGACTTCCTCGTTCGTGGCGATTGCCTGACGCGGCCCACTTTCTTCCTGTTGGACGGAGAACGGCGCGCGCGACACGACACGCTCGCCGGGCATGAAGGGCGTCGGCGTTTCGCCGCCATAGCGCCAGAGGCGGACCATCCGGTTGATCTGATTCACCCGCGCATTCGTCCAGCACAGATAGCGGCACCAGTCGTTGTCTTCAGCGAAGGCATCGGATAGGAACGCCTTGCGGACCCAGCTTTCCACATCTTTCGGCAGAAACAGCCCTGTCTGCTCCTGACGCGCATCGCGGACCCAGCTCCAGTCGGCGTCACTCCCCTGGCTCTGGCGGATGATGGTCGCGGCTTCGAGGATCGGATTGCCCGCTGCCTGCCGCACGACCGTTTCAAGATGAGAGCGCGAGGGCACGGAAAAGGAGGGCGACGCAGCTTCTCCCACGGGCGGGAGCTGGGCCGGATCGCCCACGAACAGCACGAAGCAGTAGCGCAGCAGATCGCGGATCCAGTTCATCAGTTCCGCGGAAAGCATCGAGCATTCATCGACGATCACGATGCCATCGGCAATCGTCTGCGGCCGTTTGGAGCGCACGAGGGTTGTGGTCGTACCCTGCGAGGACGGCTGAAGGCTCAGCAGGCTCTGGATGGTTCGGCAGTCAACGTCCCGATCGACTTTCGAGCGCAGGACGGCGGTGGCCTTGTGGGTGGGCGCCGTGATGACCACCACCTTCTTTTCAGCCATGAAATGCCGGGCGACGGCCTGCATCAGCGTCGTCTTACCGCTGCCCGCATATCCCGTCAGAAGATGCGTCGGCCGTCCTGCGGCATGTGCGGCAATGATTTCATCAAGCGCCTGCCGCTGGGAGGGGGTGAGCATGACCATGAGCGGCTTTTCTCATATTTTCCCGACACATGCCATTGCCTCGCCAGCAGAACCCGGCACAGTCTCAGTCGGGAAAAGCAGGAAGAAAGCCGGACTTATGGACGCAAAATCGAATGCCGTTTTCTGGCAGGAAAAATGGGAACGCGGCGAGACAGGCTTTCATGAACCGCAGGCCAATCCGCTCCTGACCCGTCACATCACGGCACTGGAGCTTCCGGCTGAAGCGCGGATTTTCGTGCCTCTGTGCGGCATGAGCCAGGACATGGTCTGGCTGGCGGGGCAGGGCCTTCACGTGACTGGATGCGAACTGAGCAATATCGCCGTGCACCGGTTCTTCAGCGATCTCGGCCTCACGCCCGACATTGCAGACGCAGGGCCATTACGCTGTTTTTCCGCCGGGACCATCCGCATTTTCGCCGGCAATATTTTCGACCTGACGCCTGATCTGCTCGGCCCGATGGACGGCATCTATGACCGCGCCGCGCTGATCGCCCTGCCAGAAGACCTGCGCCGGGCCTATGCGGCGCATCTCCTGTCCCTGACCGGTCTGGTGCCCGAACTGCTGGTCACGCTGGATTACGATCAGTCCTGCCTGAAAGGGCCGCCCTTTTCCGTCGGCGAAGCGTTTCTGCGCGAATGTTACGGTCAGGCTTATGCTTTCACGCTTCTGGAAAGCCGGGCGGTCGAAGGCGGGCTGAAAGGCCGATGCCCGGCGTCCGAAAACGTCTGGCGCCTCAGCCCGCTTCTGCCGTCGTCCTGACTCTTACTCCGCGGCGGCGGCTTCCGCGCCCATACGGGTCTTGTCCACGAAGCCCTCGGTCGCATCGTCCAGTGCGCGCGTCCGGCGACCGCCGGGACCATGGACGTAAAGCGCCTTGCGGTCGATCTTGTCCACGACATCCGGCTGGACCGGCATTTCGTAGCGCGGCTTGCGCATGTGATCGGAGAGCTGGAGCTTCGGATTGAAGACAGAATTGAACTTCCAAAGCATTTTCACGAAGTTCGTCTGTCCGTGCAGCAGCAGACGCGTCGCAATCCCAACCGTGCCCTTCAGTGCTTCCCAGCCCATGTGCTTGGTATTGAGCACCTGCTGCGTCTTGACCAGTTCCTTGTAGAACTCGGGCAAGGGCAGGGTGGTCGGCAGGACAGCGTGCTGGATGTCGAACAGGCGATAGTCGCGCGTCGTCAGGCGCCGGGCCTCACGGTGCCAGATCTCGGTGCCGGGATAGGGCGTCGTGACAGAGATGTTCACGATATCCGGGATTTCGAGGCACCACTGGCGCACAGCCTCGAAGCGTTCGCGGGTCCAGGACGGATCGGCGATGATGTTGATCGCAACCGTCAGACCGAGCGAGCGGGCATATTCCAGCGCCTCGAAATTGGCATCCAGCGACACGCGCTTGCGGAACTGCTTGAGCCCTTCCTCATCCACGGCTTCAAGCCCGATGAAGATATAGGTCAGCCCGATTTCGCTCCAGGTCTTGAAAACTTCCTTGTTGCGCAGCAGCACGTCCGCGCGGGTTTCAAGATAGTATTCCTTCTTGATGCCGCGCTTCTTGATCTCGTCCGCGATGGCCATGCCATGTTCCTGATGAACGAAGGCCACTTACGAAGATCGGCGGCGGGCCTTCGCCATCCACTGTGATGGCACCGGGAACCTTCAGCAGGTCCGTCTTCTTTTCGATGGCTTCCAGCAGCAAACCGACCGTCGCATCGCCTTCACCCTTCAGGATGCAGTCGATGGCGCCTTCGGAAAGCTGGAGCACGTCAGGTGCAATGAAGGACACCGAGTGACCGCCCACGAAGATGAACTTCCCGGGCATCCGCTGTTTCGTTTCCTTGCACAGGTCGAGGATCTCGGGAATGTTCGCCAGATAGCTTCCTGAAAAGCAGATCGCATCCGGTTTGAAGTCAGCGAGACGCTTCCAGTAGTCTTCATGGCTCTCGACCTGCAGGTCGATGATCTGAACATCATGTCCTTCATTGCGTGCAGCGCCCGCAACAAGTTCAAGCCCAAGTGGTTCCAGCCGCAGGAACACGCGCGTGTACATCAGGGCACTTGGGTGAACGGCCAGAAGTTTCATGAAGTGATCCCATTCTCTTACGGCTTATCCGGTCACGACTGTGACGACATGACAGGGTGAGACATAGGCCTTCACTTTCCAGCAATCAAACGACACACCGGTATCGTCCCTGCCTGGAGGACTGTCACGCAATGGAAAACGCCGCGGTGTCAGGATGGATGCATGCAGCGGCACCCCCAGAAAACCTGCACTCCGCAGAAAGACGGTCCGATCAGGAAGATCGGGAAAATTAAGATTTTCACGACTGCGTGAACTGATGTGGGAGAGGGGAGCTGCGGCGCGGGACTCTTTCGAAACCAATCCCACTGGTCAGCTCTCAGAGGGCGGCACAAGAACCGTTCGGGGAACTTTTCCGTATTTTCCGAAAGATTTTCAAAACGGAAAAGCCTCAGACCAGCACCATTTCAAAGCATCTATCCGGATAGCGTCAGACCTGCGTTTAGCCGGTTCGCACGGTCGCATTCGTGACAGTTTCATGAAATGCGGCTTCGGGGAGTGGGCAAAACCCCGTTCCATGTGTCCACAGAATGGAAGGTATGTATCCCAAGACTTCTGGGAGTCCGGTTCCGCTGCGAGCCCGGCTCTGTAGGAAAGAACTGCTGCATGGTATTCATGAAACGTAGAAGCCTGCTGACCGGCCTTGGTGCGGGTCTTCTCCTGTCCACGCGCGTCTGTGCCCTGCGGGCCGCCGTCCCGCGCGATCTGGAAAAGAACCCGAGCTTCAAGACGTCTCCGTTCCAGCTCGGTGTGGCTTCCGGTGATCCGGCATCCGACGGGTTAGTGCTCTGGACGCGACTGGCGCCGAACCCGCTGGAAGAGGCAGGGGGCATGGAAGTCCTCAAGCCGGTTCTGGTGAACTGGGAGGTCAGCGAGGACGAGAGTTTCTCGAAACCCGTGCAGAGCGGACAGACGCTGGCGCATCCCGAGCTTGGCCATTCGGTGCATGTCGAAGTCGCGGGTCTGAAGCCGGACCGTCCGTACTGGTACCGCTTCCATATCGCAGGCTATGAAAGCCCCACTGGCCGCGGGCGCACACTGCCGCTGCCAGGTGCGCCGCTGTCGCGGGTGCGCTTTGCCGCAGCCGGCTGCCAGCATTACGAGTACGGCTACTACACCGCCTGGCGTGCCATCGCGGACGAGCCGATCGACTTCGTGTTCCACTATGGCGACTACATTTACGAAGGCCCGGACAGCGGCGATCGCCTGCGCGAAATCGACGGTCACAAGGCCCATGTCCTGCGTCGTCATGTCGGGCCGGAATGTTATTCGCTGGACGAATATCGCCGACGTTATGCCCAGTATAAAATGGACCCGGATCTTCAGGCCGCCCATGCGGCGACGTCCTGGATCGGCAGCTTTGACGACCACGAGATCGACAATAACTGGGCCGGGGATACGGATCAGGACGGCACGCCGCCGGAGATTTTCCGTCTGCGCCGGGCTTCGGGGCTACAGGCCTATTACGAGAACATGCCGCTGCGGGCGACGTCCATTCCCGATGGCAGCCACATGCAGCTTTATCGCAGCTTCCGCTTTGGCGACCTGATGAACATGTTCGTGTTGGATACGCGCCAGTATCGCAGCGATCAGGCTTACGGGGATACGAATGCGGCGCAGGGCAGGGATGTCTGGTCGCCCGAGCGCACCATGATGGGCGCGCAGCAGGAGCAGTGGTTGTTCGATGGGCTGGGCCGGTCGGATGCGAAGTGGAACCTGCTGGCGCATCAGGTGATGATCATGGATCTGGCGCATCGCAAATCCGCCCATGCCGAACTGACCTACAGCATGGATCAATGGTCGGGCTATCTCTACAGCCGTAAGCGCCTGCTGGATTTCATAGGCACGCACTGCCCCGGCAACGTGGTCAACGTGACCGGAGACGCGCACCGGCATTTCGCTGGAGACCTGCTGGTCGAACCGGGACGGGGCAAGCCGGTCTCGGTCGAGTTCCTGGCGACGTCCATTTCATCCGGCGCGGACGGTCTTGGCGATGATGATCATTTCAGCCGGATTGCCCGCAGCGAAAATCCGCATCTGAAGGCCACGACGGACAAGCGCGGTTATGTGCTGTGTGATGTGGGGCCGGATGTGTGGCATGCCGATCTGAAAATCATCGACCGGGTCATGGTGCGCGATGGTGCACTGTCTACCTATGCCAGCTTTGCCGTCGAGCGCGGTAATCCGGGCCTTCAGAGGGCCTGATCCCGCAGGGCGGTTGCCTTAGTGGCAGCCGCCCTTGCCGGAGCGATCACAGCCCGTGCAGCCGCCGCAGCCCTTGCCGATGGTGGGTTGCGGTGCAGGGGCGAAGCCCACGGCCGTGCGCAGGCGGCCCCACCCTTCGGGAAAGAGACGCGCATACCAGTAAACCGCGGCTGCGCAGACGATCAGCAGGGCAACAGCAACTTCGATCATCAGGGAACTCCCGTAATGGCGCGGGTGATGTGATAGGTCAGGAACGCCGCCAGATAGGCCAGTCCAAACAGATACGCCGCAGCCCATAGAACGGTTTTGATCGATCCGGTTTCCCGCCGCATGACAGCCAGCGTGGAAATGCATTGCGGCGCATAGACATACCAGGCCAGCAGCGAAAACGCGGTGGCCATGCTCCACTGCGTCGAGAGCAGCGGCAGGAGCTTGTCGGCCGCGCCGTCATCCGTGGCCCCGATGGCATAGACGGTCGCCAGTGCACTGACGGCCACCTCACGCGCCGCAAGGCCGGGGATCAGCGAGACGCAGATCTGCCAGTTGAAGCCAATGGGCGCGAATACCCACTGCATCAGATGGCCGATGCGTCCGGCCAGACTGTAATCGATGGCTGCCCCCGGAGCGCCAGCGGGCGGCAGCGGGAAGCTCGACAGCGCCCAGAGCAGCACGTTCAGCGAGACGATAATCGTGCCCACACGGGAGAGGAACATCACCGCGCGCTGCCACAGGCCGAGTGCCAGGCTCTTGAGGTTCGGGCGGCGATAGGGCGGCAGTTCGAGCAGCAGCGGATGCTCTTCGGACTTCACGCCGCGTGTCATGACACGCGCGGCGATCACACCGCTGACGATAGCCACGGCATAGAGCCCGAACAGCACCAACCCCTGAAGCCCGAAAATCCCCAGCACGGTCCGATGCGGCACGAACGCCCCGATCAGCAGCGTATAGACCGGCAGACGCGCCGAGCAGGTCATGAGCGGCGCGATCAGGATCGTGACCAAACGGTCCCGCGGGTTCTGGATGGTCCGGGCCGCCATGATGCCCGGAATGGCGCAGGCAAAGCTCGACAGCAGGGGAATGAAGGACCGGCCGCTCAGCCCGGCCAGTGCCATGAGCCGGTCCAGCAGGAAGGCGGCGCGAGGCAGATAGCCGGATTCCTCAAGGGCCAGAATCCACAGGAACAGGATGAGGATCTGCGGCAGGAACACGATAACCGTGCCCGCACCCGCAATCACACCATCGGCCAGCAGGCTGTGCAGGATGCCATCCGGCAGGGGCTTGAGGACGATCTGCCCGAAGGTCGAAATCCCACTATCCAGCCCGTCCATAAGCGGTTGTGCCCATGCAAAGACCGTCTGGAACATGACGAACAGCACGACCAGCAGAATGACCGGGCCCCAGACGGGATGCAGGAAGACGCGGTCCAGCCGGTCGGTCAGGCGGTCCTTTCCGGTGGACGGATCGACGACATAAGCCGCCAGTAGGCGCCGCACTTCCATATGGGGATCAATCCCCGCCGGGAGTGGGGCTGGCGGGGCGGGAAGAGGCAGATCGAGTGCCTGAAGAAGCGGTATGACGCCTGCGCGGTTCAGGCTCACGACCGGCACGATCGGCATGCCCAGATCGGCCTGCAAACCCGCAACGTCAATTTTGAGGCAGTTGCGCCGGGCCTCATCCATCATGTTCAGCGCGACGATGACAGGCAGGCCAAGCTGCTTCAATTCGAGCAGGAAGCGCAGATGCAGCCGCAGATTGGTGGCGGAAATGACGGCCACGAGCATCTGGGGCTGTGGTTCGCTCGGGTGACGGCCCAGACAGACATCGCGTGTGACGTCCTCATCCGGGCTGGTCGAATCAAGACTATAGGCGCCCGGCAGGTCCAGCACGCGGATCGCGCGGCCGTTGGGCGTTGTGAAGAACCCTTCCTTGCGCTCGACCGTCACACCCGCATAGTTCGCGACCTTCTGCCGGCTTCCCGTCAGTTGGTTGAACAGGGAGGTCTTGCCGCAGTTCGGATTTCCGACAAGGGCGATATGCAGGCTTGAAGCGGGTGTCTGCGCGGACGCTGTCGAATTCATGGAGGTCAGGAAACAGCCCGCAGACCCACGCGGGCGGCTTCACCACGACGCAGGGCAAAGCGTGACGTCCCCAGACGTACGGCAATCGGATCCCTGCCCATTGGTCCGGTCGCGACCACCTGCACAGCTTCACCGGGCACAAAACCCAGCTCTCCCAGACGTGTGGCAATCGGGTCCAGAGGCGCACGCTGTTCGATCTTCTCGATCACGGCGTGTCCGCCCTTGGGCAGTGTATCCAGATACAACATCAGTTCCGTACCCCGGTGAATGTGGCGGCGGCTCACAGGCCCCGACCTCTATCCTAGATAGGCGCATCCTGTCCGTCCGGGAAGGGGAGTGAGAATGATTTGCATCAAGACCGCTTCACAGCCGGGGAAATCACCGGTTTTGATGATAAATTTTATGAAGCGTGTGGTGAGAACGACTCATATCGGGAGAACGGCCCGCAGCAGAAGGGAAGCCCGGGCCATTCAGGTGAGGGCAGGTCGGGCTTTTCCGGCCGGGACTCGGTTTTTTCCGATCTGGAAACACCGGGACCATATCGCCAGACTGGAAATTCCCGGCACAGGGGGGCATACACCGGCCTGTGGGCGCCGGATGGGCGAGCATGGACCCATGATATTACGTTCGGATGTCTGACAGAGGGCGGATCCTGTAATGGCACTATCCCATAAAGAACATGCACCAGATATCTGCGAGAGCTGCGTACCGCTGGACGATGACGCCCGCCGTGTCGAACAGCCCCGCAAGAAAGCCCTGACGAACCGTATCCGCCGGATCGAAGGGCAGGTTGGCGGTGTTCTCAACATGATCGAGAACGACCGCTACTGCGTCGATATCCTGACCCAGATTTCCGCGATCAAGTCGGCGCTGGACGGGGTATCCATCCAGATCCTGTCGTCCCACGCCAATGGCTGTGTGCGCCGGGCGGTGCAGGAAGATGGCGGCGAAGACGCGATTGACGAGCTTCTCCAGGCCGTCCGCCGGATGATGCGCTAGGCGGCCTGCGGGCTCAGCGGTCCAGCGTCTCGGCCGGTGCGGGCTGATTCGTCATGCCCGTGTTCATTTTCTGACAGGCGGCGAGCTGCTGCTTCATCTTCGGCGTCAGGGTGCTTTTCTGTTCGCTGAGGGTCTGCAGATGTGAGCACAGGACCATCTGCTGATCCATGCTCAGCCCGGCCAGCGGATCCTGTGCTTTGGCTGGCGACATGGTCATGTGGCTCATATCTATGCCCGGCATGGACGGATCGGCATAAGCCGTGCCGGTGGCGAGTAGGGCGGTCAGTGCGAGAAAGCTCTTGCGCATGATGTCGGACTTTCGGTTTTCGTCGTGATTGGGCAGGGATGATCAGAACCAGCTTCGAACGCCGAGGCTGAAGCGGACGGAACCGGTATCGTCGTGCTGGTCACGGGCGATCCGGCGGGCTTGAGTAAGATATCCGGAGTAGGTTACGGCCACGTAGGGGGCGAATTTCCGCCAGAGTTCGTATCGCAGGCGCAGACCGGCATCGACATCCGACAGACCTGCTCCTACCTGACGTCCCGCATCGGATTTCGTGTACAGGTTGAATTCGGCCTGGGGCTGAAGGATCAGGCGGTTGGTGAGCAGAAAGTCGTAAGATCCCTCGATGCGGGCGGCGAAACGCCCGCGATCGCTGACATAGGCCGTGGCCTCGAACTCGAATTCGTACAGCGCCAGACCTTCGATGCCGAACGCCCCCCAAGTGCGGGTCGGGCCGTCATCGAGGTCCATCCGCACGCCGCCCTGAAGGTTCCAGTAGGGCGAAATCGCGCGTGTATAGAGCAGTTCGTGGTCGCCATCGCTCAGGCGGCCTTTTTCGAGCGTGCCTTCGGATTTGAGCCAGATCTTGTTGTAATCGCCGCCGAACCAGGCTTCGCCATCCCAGCGGAAATCGGTACCGCCGGGCGCATAGCGCCCCTCAAGCTCGTTGAAGATGCCGTGCAGCCAGGTGCCCTGATCCATTGAGGGCATGATGTTGCCGATATAGACAACGGGGGTCGCCTCAGGCGCATCGGCGGCATGATAGGTCGGCTGAACGGCGCGGGCCGTGCCGGACAGGGCGAGGGTGGACAGGGCCGCGAGGGCCAGAAGCGCGAGGGACAGGGCGTGTTTCATGCCACGATCACCGTGCGGAACATGCCCAGATCCATGTGATAGATCAGGTGGCAGTGATACGCCCACATGCCGGGGGTATCGGCCGTCACCAGATAGCTCAGCTTCGAGCCCGGCTGGGAAATAATGGTGTGCTTATAGGGGCGGTAATCGCCCTGACCGTTTTCCAGTTCGCTCCACAGACCATGCAGATGGATCGGGTGTTCCATCATGGTGTCGTTGATGAGCGTGAAGCGCACGCGCTCGCCGAGTTTGAGGCGGATCGGGCCGGATTCCGAGAACTTCCGGCCGTTCATGCCCCAGATATAGCGTTCCATGTTGCCGGTCAGATGCAGGATGATCTCCCGCGTCGGCGGCCTCAGATCTGCTCCGGGGCGTGTAGCGCGGAGCTGTCTGTAGTTCAGGACGCGGCGGCCGTTGTTTTCCAAACCGTCGCCGGGGCTGCCGGTCCGGTCGATCGGCATCATGGCGCGCATCTGGTTTTCGACATTGATGGGCGGCGGGCCGGGATCATCCACTTCCATCTTCGGCATGGCCATGTGGTTCATATTCATGCCGTGCATGTCCATTCCGGCCATGTCGTCATCCATCTTCATGCCGGACATATCGCCTGACATGTCCATGTCCTTCATGCTTTCGCCGGGCTTCATGTTCCCCATGCCCATATCGACCATGGTGCGGACGGGGCGCGGGTCCATTGGCGGCAGGGGGGCGATCATGCCCTCGCGCGGGGCGAGAGTGCCGCGTGCGTAGCCGGTCCGGTCCTCGCTCTGGGCGAAAATGGCATAGGCACGCTCGTCCTTCGGCTGGACGATCACGTCATAGGTTTCCGCCACGCCGATGCGGAATTCATCGACGGGAACGGGTTCGACATCGTTGCCGTCGGCCTGCACGACCAGCATTTCGAGCCCCGGAATCCGGATGTCGAAGAAGGTCATGGTCGAGCCGTTGATGAAGCGCAGGCGCACTTTCTCGCCGGGTTTGAACAGGCCGCTCCAGTTCATGTCCGGGGCATGGCCGTTCAGCGTGTAGGTGTAGATCGCGCCCGAGACATCCGCGATGTCGGTCGCGGCCATGCGCATTTTGGACCACGCCAAACGGTTCGCGAGGGCGGCACCGGTGCTTCCGGCCTCGTGCGCTTCCTTCGGAAAGGACGCTGCCGTGCGCTGGCGGAAGACGTAATAATCGTCCTGCATCTTGAGGTTGCTGACGATGTCATCGGGCATGACATCCGTCCACTCGCCCAGAAAGATGACGTAATCGCGGTCACAGGCATTCGGGTCCGGCCGGCGCGGATCGATGACCAGCGCACCATACAGCCCTGTTGCTTCCTGCATTCCGGAATGGCTGTGATACCAGTAGGTGCCGCTCTGATGGAGCTTGAACCGATAGGTGAAGGTCTCGCCCGGTGCGATGCCGCCGAAGCTCAGCCCCGGCACGCCGTCCATGTTCGAGGGCGTGCGGATCCCGTGCCAGTGGATCGAGGTGGGCTCATCTAGCGTATTGGTGACGCTGATGCTGACGGTATCGCCCTGTTTCCAGCGCAGGATCGGCCCCGGCACCGTGCCGCCTGCGGTCGGGGCGTGCATGGTCTTGCCGTCGAGCGAGATGCGCGTATGGCCGATCGTCAGATGCCACCGGTCAGACGGCATGGGCGGGATAAGACCCGAAGAAGCCTTGGCCGAGGACGCCTGTGAGGTGCGGGGCAGGGTGGCCAGAAGGCCACCTGCGCCGAGACCCGTTACGAAACGTCGTCGTGTCAGGCCGCCCCGGATGAGGGACGGAAAAATCATGAGAAAAATCCGCGAAAATGACAGAGGATCAGATCCCGGCTGTCCGGACTGGACGGCAGGATGGGTCCACGCCTGTCAGGCGTGCGTCAGAGTGCGCGGAGTTTCGGTGGGGGAGAGGCCGGAATCCAGTCCGTACCGCTGAAACGGTCATGCCGTCCGGATGCAAAGGCCCGTGCCGCCAGACTGACGGGACCGGAAGGCTGGATGGACGCCATGGTCAGCATGGGTTCGGTCGAGACCATATGCGTATGGCAGCAGCCCCCGGAAGACTGCTGGGAATGGGGGATCGCGTGGAAGGCTGATGTGCTGCAGCAGTCCGTGCTGTCGGGTTTCTGGTGATGGACCATGTGGTGCATCGCCATGATCATGTGATGGGGCGCTTCAGTCCGGGCCTGCGCGGTGGACGTGCCAAGCAGCAGCCCGACCTGCATCAGCAGGCAGGCCAGAAGGCCGATCCAGATCCGGGCATGTGTCCTGACCATCAGAAGTCTCACCAGGGGTAAGAGGCGGGGTAATTCGAATGCTCGAATCTGTCGGGATTCTATACCCGGCAGGGGAATGGGGAAAGATTATTTTTCCGGACGCAAAAAGACCCGCCGAATATGTTTCGGAGTCAGTACATATATTCTATATCCTGATCTTGTATATGAAAGCTGCGGATGGAGCGGGGGCTCTTTTTCAGGGATTTCGTAGCATGATGAAAACAGCACACGGTCCAGATTTTGCCCGCTGCGGTTAGGATGGTGTCGAAAACATGGGGTTTGGAGACGTTTCCTGACCGGCCCCATGTTACTAAATGATGCTTTCAGGACTCAGGATGTTGCGTGGCGCCAGTATGTCTCTCTAGGACAGACACTATGACACAGCATGGCACTTCTTCAGTGCGCCGCCGGCTCAACCTGTCCGCCATTTCTTACAATACCCTGATCTGGGGCAGCCTGATGGCGGGAACCTGTCCTGCGGCCATGGCCGACACGGTTGCAGAGCGGACGAAAAATCACCCCTCCGTCTGTCATGCCACACACAGAACGCCGCATCCGGTTTCCTGCAATTCGCATCCCGTTGTCACAGTCTCTGTTCAGAAGCCTGTAAAGCTTCCTGTTGCGACACCTGCGACAGGAACAGCATCCTCTGCGGATATGGACGGGATCGGGGTGGAAAACATCCGGGTTCTGGGGAGCAATCACACCTATACCGCACCTGCCGTCGAAGCCTGGGGCAAGAGCCCCGTGGCGCTCAAGGATGTGCCGCAGTCCGTTTCGATCATCACCCAGCAGCGCATGGAAGATTCCAACATGCTGACGATGGCGGACGCCATGCGCCAGATCAACGGAATCCGCGTTTTGCCGGGTTCTACGGCCAATTCGAATTACTATTCCCGGGGCTATCAGCTCACGACATCCGTGGACGGCACGCCCGATGCGTCCGGCACGCTGAACAACGCGGCTTTCGACCTGTCCATGTATGATCGGGTCGAGGTGCTGCGTGGGTCGTCCGGTCTGTTGCAGGGTGGTGGTGGCGCCGGTGGTGTTGTCAACGAGGTCACGAAGAAGCCGGGCCGGGATTTCGCGGTCGATGGTTCCGCCATGGTCGGCAGCTTCAACAATTATCGTGCCGATATGGACATGACCATTCCGCTGAACCGGTCGAAGACGCTCCGCTTCCGGACCGCCGACCTGTTTCAGGACAACGACTATTTCTACAAATACTCCCATTCGCGCAAATGGCAGGCCTATGGCGCGCTGGAATGGGACGTCACGCCGACCACCACGTTCCTTGTGTCTCACGCAGCCCAGCAGCAGGACATCACGGCGCCATATTTCGGCCTGCCGGTCACGACGGAAAACACGCTGTGGTATGGCGGACGCGATGCCAATCCGAGCCAGAACTGGGGTTACAGCAACTACATGACGCAGCAGACGATTGCGTCCCTCACTCAGAAGCTCTGGGGCGACTGGACGGCGACCGCGCGCGCCACGTTCTATGACCAGAACTACAACACGCTATATAATGAACCCTGGACGACGATCGATGCGAATACCGGTCTGCTCCAGTATCAGGATATCGGGATTGTCGGGATGCGGGGCAAGAACACGTCGCGCTCAGCGGATGTGTATGCCCAGGGCAATTTCCGTCTTCTGAACCGAACGCATCATGCGCTGTTCGGCTTCAACTACAATTCCTACGAACAGCTGACGCAGTATGCGAACGTCAACTGCGATGCCATTTATAATAATGTCAGCATCAACAATACGGGCGTCGTGAAGGCGCCGGCCGCGAACTGCATTGACTACAAACAGAGCGAGGATGGCTACGGCACGGACGACTACGCCTATCAGTGGGGTTTTTACGGACAGCTCCGTCTTGAACTGATCCGGCATCTCTCGCTAATCCTCGGCGGCCGTGTGTCGCGGTTCTACGAGAAGCTCCAGTATGTCTCGCCCGGCCCGAAGAGCGAATGGGCTACGACATCGGACATTCGCGGCCAGCTCACCCCGTATCTGGGCACGGTCTATCAGATCACGCCGAACATCTCGTGGTATGCCAGCTATTCCAGCATCTTCACGCCTTCGGTCGGTCGGCAGACCTATCGCGGGGGCGGGCTGAAGCCGCAGGAAGGCAATCAGGTCGAGACCGGCTTCAAGGCGGAATATTTCCATGGCCGCCTGAACATTTCTTCCGCGCTGTTCCGGATGGAAAGCGTGAACCAGCCTGTTCAGGACCCGGATCATTCGCAGTTCTACATGACCACGGGACCGATCCGGCGTCAGGGCTGGGAAGCGCAGATCGATGGCGAGATCCTGCCGGAGCTCGATGTCTCGATCGGCTATACCTATCTGGATACGAAGGTCTCGGACGCGAAGGTCAGCGATTTCGGCGGAGTCTATTCCCCACACCACATGTTCAAGTCTTGGGTGCATTACAATGTGCCGGACGGACGCCTGAAAGGGCTCAGTTTCGGTACGGGCATTGATGCCAACAGCAATCCGCGCGGCAGTTATGCGACGACCGTTCAGGGCGGTTACATGACGCTGGACAGCATGATCGGCTACAGGATCAACAGGCATCTGAAGCTGCAGTTGAACGCGACAAACCTGACCAACCGCTATTATTATGAGCGCGCCAGCGGCGTCTGGCAGTTCAACTTCCCCGCCGCTCCCCGCAGCTTCATGGCCACACTTCGTGCAAACTACTGAGCAAACGACCCCGCCACATTCGCTTTCGGACTGGAAAGTCCTTTTCCCTACTGGAAATCCGAAGAGAAATGGTGGGCCTGGTCCCTTCTGGGGGGACCATCGGACTGTCCGTGCTTTACGTTCAGTCCGCCGTCTGGTTCGGGGCCTGGTATCACCGGTTTTTCGATGCGTTCTTTGCCGGTCAGGTCGCACATTGTCTGGGGATGCTGCCGCTTTACCTAGTAGTGACGGTTGGTTCTGTTGCGGTGCATGTGACGCAGACCTATCTGACGCAGGTCCTGTCCATGCGCTGGCGTCTGTGGAATACGCGTGTCTATCTGCGGCAGTACCTGTCGGAAGAGGCATATTACCGCCTGGAACACGGGCCGAACCGGGCGGATAACCCAGATCAGCGTATTGCGGACGATCTGTCGCAGATGACAGTCCAGACGCTCAGGCTCGGTCTGGATGCGATTGATGCCGTGACCACGCTGTTCTCCTTTGCCGTCGTTCTGTGGAACATGGGGGGGGTATTGTCTTTCGACTGGCACGGCCATCATTTCCACATCCCCGGCTATCTTTTTCTGGGTGCGGTCATCACGACCCTGACGGCCTCGGGGATTCTGGAGCGGTTCGGCTCGCCTCTGATCGGTGCGAATTACCGGCAGCAGCATTTCGACGCGGATCTGCGTGCGGGGCTGATGGATATCCGGCGCAATTCCGAACAGATCGCCTTTTATGGCGGCGAGGAGGCCGAGCATCTGCGTCTGTCCGGCTATCTGGCGCATATCGCCACCAACTGGCGTAGCGTCGTGCGTTACACCTGGCGGGTCAATTTCATTGGCGAAATCTATACCGGAATCGCAACGGTACCGCTGTGGCTGATGCTGGCGCCGAAAGCCATGGCCCATGCTCTGACCTTCGGCCTCTATTCCCAGATCAATTCGGCCTACACGCAGGTCCGGATCAGTCTGGAATGGTTCATTTTCAATTATGCGGATCTGGCGACGCTGCGTTCGGTGCTGCAGCGTCTGGGTGAGTTCGAGCGGGTGGTCAGCCAGCAGCCCCAGAGCGGGATCGAACGCTCTGCATCTGAAAGCACTACGGTCCAGATCTGTGATCTTGTGCTGTGCCTGCCGGATGGAAAACCGATTACGGAAATCGGGTCCATCACGATGGAAAGCGGGGAGCGCTGGCTGGTCCGCGGGCCGTCAGGTTCGGGAAAAAGCACGTTCCTGCGCGCCCTTGCCGGCTTGTGGCGTCACGGGAGCGGGGCGGTGTCCTTCAACATGCGTCAGGCCATGTTCCTGCCCCAGCGCAGCTATGTGCCGCCCGGAACCCTGCGTCAGGCCCTGAGCTATCCCGCAACGCCGGACCGTTATGAAACGGCGTTCTGCCAGAAGGCTCTGGAAGCCGTGAATCTGGCGGCATACAGTCCTCGGCTGGACGAAATCGCGGAGTGGGGGGATGTGTTGTCTCCCGGAGAGCAGCAGCGTCTGGCCGTGGCGAGAGCGCTCCTGTTCCGCCCTGCAATCCTGTTTCTGGACGAGGCCACCTCCGCGCTGGACGAAGGGAATGAACGCCGTCTTTACGAGGCCCTTCTTTTCACGCTGCCAGACACCACCTTTATCAGTGTGGCGCATCGCGATGCCCTGTGTCGCTTCCACGATCACGAGATTATCCTTGGCGATGGCCATGCCGTCTCTTGCGTGCTTGAAAAATAGGGTATCGGGGTATATCTCTCCCGGACCCTCTGCAGAGTTCTTCCAGCCGACAGGACCCCTTCCAGATGTCAGAAACGATCAGTTTCCCCGTCGGTGGCATGACCTGTGCTGCCTGTGCCGCGCGGATTGAAAAAGTTCTCAACCGTCAGGACGGTGTGAAGGCAACGGTGAACTTTGCGTCCGAACGCGCGCAGGTCGTTTTTGAAAATGCGTCATCCTCCGTTGAAAGCGTCGTGGCGGCCGTGCGCCGTGCCGGCTTTTCCGTGGATGAAAAGAGCCTTGACCTGTCGCTGTCGGGTATGACCTGCACGGCCTGTGCGGCGCGGATCGAGAAAATCCTGAACCGTCAGCCTTCCGTGCAGGCCAGCGTGAATTTCGCGGCCGAGAGGGCGCATATCAATTACATTCCCGGCGTGGTCGAACCGGCCTTCCTGATCGGGAAGATCGAAAAGGCCGGTTTTGGCGCGGAACGGCTGGACGAGGGAACGCGTGAAGATCCCAAAGCCAGGCGTGAAGCCATCTGGAAGCGTGAGCGCAACCGCTTCATTCTGACGCTCGTCCTGTCCCTGCCGCTCTTTGCCGAGATGATTGGCATGGCCTTCGGGCGCATGATCGTACCGGTTCCGGTGCAGTTCCTGTTCGCGACGATCGTGCAGTTCGTCTGTGGGGCGCATCTGTATCGCAGGGCCTGGAATGCCGTGCGTGGCGGGTCAGCCAATATGGATGTGCTGGTCGTGCTCGGAACGTCCATTGCCTGGCTGTTCAGTGCGATCGTGGTGGTGTTCGGGCTGCACCAGCATGTCTATTTCGAAGCCAGTGCGTCCATCATCACGCTGATCTCGCTCGGCAAGCTCATGGAGACCCGCGCCAAGAACAGGACCAGCGCCGGGATCGAGAGCCTGCTCCAGCTTCAGCCGCAGATCGCGCATGTCGAGCGGGACGGTGCGATCATGGACCGCGCGGTTGCGGATATGCATGTCGGCGACATTTTCGTCGTGCGTCCGGGCGAGAGCGTGCCGGTGGATGGTCAGATCATCGAGGGCGCGTCCGAAATCAACGAGTCCATGCTGACGGGTGAGAGCGTTCCGGTTCTCAAGGAAATCGGCAACGAGGTCTTTGGCGGCACGATGAACGCCAATGGCGCGCTGCGTGTGTGGGCTACTGGCGTGGGTGCAGATACGGCGCTGTCCCGGATCGTGAAGATGGTCGAGCAGGCGCAGGGCTCCAAGGCCAATGTGCAGCGTCTGGCCGATAAGGTTTCGGGCGTTTTCGTGCCTGCGGTCATCGGGATTGCGGTGCTGACTTTCCTGATTGGCTGGGCCGTGACCGGTTCCGCAGCATGGAGTCTGGTCTCCGCGGTCTCCGTTCTGGTTATTGCCTGCCCGTGCTCGCTGGGTCTGGCGACGCCGACGGCCATCATGGTCGGAACGGGGCGTGGCGCACAGTCCGGCATTCTGTTTCGCAATGCGGATGCGCTGGAGCGGGCCGAGAAACTCAAGACCATCATCGTCGACAAGACCGGCACCCTGACGCAGGGCCGCCCCACGATTGCTGCCGTTTATCCGGCAGCTGGCATTCCGGTGGATCGGTTTCTGGGTGTTGCGCATGCCCTGGAGCATCATTCCGAGCATCCGCTGGCTCGCGCCATCGTGGATTATACCGAAAGCCACGGTGGAAATGCGCCTGCCGCAGTCGAGGATTTTCAGGCAGTTCCGGGTAAGGGCGTTGTTGCGCAGTGTGGGGGGCAGGAGGCGCGTCTGGGTTCGCCGGCTTTCATGCAGGCGAGTGGTCTGGACCTGTCGGCGCTGCCGGTTGCCGCGCTGGAAAGCGAAGGTAATACCGTTATCGCCGTGGCGCAGGGCGGTCAGGTTCTGGGCATCATCGCGCTGGCGGATGAACTCCGGTCCGATGCCGTGGCGACTGTAGAGGCCCTGAAGGCCCGGGGCATCCGGGTCGTGATGCTGACCGGCGACAATGAACGCGCGGCGTCGGTGGTGGCACGACGGGTTGGCATAGACGACTATCTCGCCGGCGTTCTGCCCGAGCACAAGGCGGATGGTGTTGCGAAATACCGGGCGCAGGGCGGTCTGGTTGGCATGGTGGGAGACGGCATCAATGATGCGCCGGCACTGGCCGCCGCTGATGTCGGGTTCGCCATTGGTGCGGGCTCTGCCGTGGCTCTCGATACGGCCGATGTCGTGCTGATGAAGAGCGAGATGACGGGCGTTCTGGATGCGATTTCGCTGTCCCATGCCACCCTGTCCAAGATCCGGCAGAACCTGTTCTTCGCCTTCATCTACAACATTCTGGGTTTGCCGCTGGCGGCTTTCGGGATGCTGAACCCGATCGTGGCGGGGGCTGCCATGGCCATGAGTTCCGTCTCGGTGGTCAGCAACTCCCTGCTGCTCAACCGCTGGAAACCGATCTCCGGCAAGTCCTGAGGCAGACGTTTCCGGGTGCGTTCACTGCACCCGGAACGGGAGTTTCCTGCGGGCAAAATCGAGCATGGCCGTCGCGCCATGCTCCCACAGACCCAGCGGTTCGCTGCTGCCGATATGGCCGACCGCGCCCGCTTCCAGAAAATCCGACTGCCACCGACTGGCCAGCACGCGCGCTCGCGGCAGGGACAGCCAGGGGTCATTGCTGCTGGCCATGAGGGCCGTGGGAACGGGCAGGGGCGTGTTGGGAAGCGGCCCGAAAGCGCGGATGCGTTCGACGTCCGGATGGGCCGTCTGGTCAATATCGGCAGGCGCGACCAGAAACGCCCCGGCCACGCGCTGTCCGCCATGCCGGCTCAGCCACCTGGCACTCAGCACGGCTCCAAGACTGTGGGCAATCAGAAAAACCGGACGGGATGAGGCCTCGACCGCAGTGGTGAGCGCTGCTTCCCAGTCTGCGGGTGTGGGCGTTTCCCAGTCCGTCTGGTGAAGACGTTTCAGGCCATAAGTCTGTTCCCAGTGGGACTGCCAGTGATCCGGGCCCGAACCGAAGAGGCCGGGAACCAGCAGCAACTCGACCTGCTGGCCGAGGCGCTGGAACGCACCGGCGATCTGCTGGCGGCCCGTAT
This sequence comes from Gluconobacter roseus, assembly GCF_046058915.1. Classification (GTDB taxonomy): domain Bacteria; phylum Pseudomonadota; class Alphaproteobacteria; order Acetobacterales; family Acetobacteraceae; genus Gluconobacter; species Gluconobacter roseus_A. The sequence continues at coordinate 1,399,515 of NZ_CP175538.1, read as the reverse complement.
CGGGCAGGCCATGCGTCGCCCAGGCGGGATCGAAAGATGTCGGACGGCCGGAAAACAGGTTCATGACGTTATCTCCTCTCAGCCGCCCCGACTCTTCTGCATGAGAGCGGAACAGGACTTCGAATTAATAACGAACACAAACGCCTATTAAATAAAATAACTTTTGTTTGTAGTTGTTTTGTTGGTGCTCAGGCCAGCCCATCGAAGAGCTGTGTGGAGAGGTAGCGTTCCGCGAAGGACGGGACGATGGCCACGATCGTCTTGCCCCGGCTGGAGGGCTTGCGGGCCAGCTCCATTCCCGCAAACAGCGCGGCCCCCGAGGAAATTCCGATGGGGATGCCTTCAACCGCTGCACAGAGACGTGCGGTTGCCACAGCTTCCTGTTCGGAGACTTCGAACACGCCATCCAGCGCCTTGAGATCCAGCGTATCAGGCTCGAAACCAGGGCCGATGCCCTGAATGCCATGCGGGCCGGGCTCGTCGCCGTGCAGCACGGCACTTTCGCGCGGCTCCACACCATAGACCTTGATGGATTTACGATGTTTTTTCAGGCCATGGGCAATGCCGGATGCCGTACCACCCGTGCCCAGACCGGCTACGACCATATCGACCTTGCCTGCCGTATCTTCCCAGATTTCCTGGGCCGTCGTGGTTTCATGCACGGCCGGGTTGGCGTCGTTTTCGAACTGGCTCGGCATCCAGGCATCGGGCAGGGTGCGGTTGAGTTGCTCGGCGCGTTCGATGGCGCCGGCCATGCCGCGGGATGCAGGCGTCAGTTCCGTGTCCGCGCCCATCAGGCGCAGCATCTTGCGGCGCTCGGTCGAGGCATTTTCCGGCATGGTGACGATCAGGCGATATCCCAGCGCCACGGCCGCGAAAGCGAGCGAAATGCCGGTATTGCCCGAGGTTGGCTCGATCAGGACCGTGCGGCCCGGCGTAATCAGGCCGCGCGCTTCGGCATCGCGCAGCATGGCCACGCCGATCCGGTCCTTGACGGAGCCGAGCGGGTTGAAGAATTCCAGCTTGAGGAGCAGCCGCCCGTTAAGATGCTCGCGCTGGGTCAGATGTGGCAGCGCGACCAGCGGTGTGCCTCCCACCGTCTCCAGAAAAGAGTTGAAAACGCGTCCCCGGGGGGCGGCATAACCTTCGAACGGGGCGGGGGACAGCGGAACCTTCTTGCTCATGGCCTCACTTAACATGGGAAATGGGGAAAAGGGCAGACGGTAAATGATGATTTCCGTTACAACGAAACAATAGCGTTATTATGGGCGTGACGTCGATATCACATCATGTTCATGCGTTATATGTTGACGGCACGGCGCAGGCCGTCGTATCTGACAGCCTCCAGTGGCATCCACAGCAACGGGACCAGTCGGTCAATGATGTGTCGAATGTGTAGCACGCAGCGCAAACGCTGCTCCGCTTCAGGTCCGGAGACAGTCGTCTCCGGCGTGTCATAACGCCCGATAACTGGACTGTCGGGCTCTTTCTTCAGGGTCCGGCATCATGCTTGGTTCAACCATTATCGAAATCAACGGCGTCTTCCTCGGCGCGGCCATTCTGGTCAGCACGAGTGGCACGAGACGCTTCTATGCCGCGCATGACAGCGTGCGCGCGCTCCATAACGAACTTCTTCCCGATCTGGTCGCGCTGCAGCAGCGCATCCGCCAGCATGTGCGCAAACCTGGTCGCCAGATGGTCTGATTGACGAAGAGCCTCTTCTGTCCGGACGTGTTCGTGCTGTAGAACGAAAAAAGATCACGAACCGGAACGGATGGGAGCAGGCGTGGAAGGAAGTTATCGGCGGATTATCCGCGCTGTTCTGACGCGCCGTGATGGCGCCTTCGCGGCCCTGCTTCTGGTTTCCATCATCCTCGCCTGCCTGTCTGCCCCGCTTTATGCGACGCTCAACGGGATTGATCCGTTTTCTTCCGACATCGCAGGCACGACAATCCGGAACGGACAGCGCGTTGATCTGATGCAGCCCAACGACAATCCGCTGCATCTGGGGCTCAGTCCGATCGGACCGGACTGGCGGCCGGGGCCGTATGCGCTCGGGGCGGACTCGCAGGGGCGCGACGTTGCCGCACGGGTTCTGTATGGGGGGCGCAATTCCCTGCTGATTGCGGCGGCGTCCGCGACGGTCTGCCTCTGTCTGGCGGCCTGTATCGGGATCTGTGCCGGGTATTTCGGCGGCTGGATCGACCTGATCCTGTCGCGCATTCTGGATATGCTCTGGGCGATCCCGGTCTATCTGTTCGCAATTTCGCTGTCCGTCGTCACGGTGGGGCATGGCATCCGGCTTGGGCCTGTGACCATCGGGGCGGATAATCTGCTGATCCCGATCGGGATTATCGCGCTGGTCTATGTGCCCTATGCGGCGCGACCATTGCGGGCACGGGCGTTGAGCCTGTCGCAGGCGGGGTTTGTGATGGCGGCGCGGGGCATGGGAGCGTCGGATTTCCGTATTCTATGGCGGGAGATCCTGCCGGGGCTGACGCCGACCATGGCCGTTCTGGCTCCGCTGGTGATGGCGCTGTGCATGCTGGCGGAATCCGCGCTGTCCTTTCTGTCGCTCGGCGTTCAGGCACCGGCGGCGTCCTGGGGGACGATCATTCAGGACGGGGAAGGGCTGCTCTATACGCGTCCCATAGTGGCCATCGCGCCGGGGCTGGCAATTGTTCTGACCGTGCTGGCGCTTAATGTTCTGGGCAATGCGCTGCGGGATCAGCTTGATCCGAAAGGAGCAGGCCGATGATCCGCAGCTTAGCCTCCCGGACCGGGCAGATGCTGCTGGTCATTTTCGGGATTTCGGTTCTGGTATTCTGCATTTTCTTTGCGACACCGGGTGCGGACCCGACAGCGCGCATTGCAGGCCGGGGCGCCAGTCCGCAGGTCGTGGAACGTATCCGCGCGGAGTATGGGTTCGATCGGCCCTTGCCCGTTCAGTATGTGAAGATGATGGAAAAGCTGTTCGTCAGCCGGGATCTGACGTCTTTCGTCAATCACGGGCAGCGCGTTGTGCCCGAAGTGTTGCAGGCAGCCCCGGTGACACTCTCGCTCGTGCTGTGGGCCGCGTTTTTCTGGGTCAGTGGATCGCTGGTGTTCGGAATTGCGTCCGCTGTGCTGCGCGACAGCTGGGTGGACCGGCTGCTGATGGTTCTGGGGCTGATCGGGCTGTCCATGCCGGTGTTCTGGCTCGGGGAAGTCGTCAATCTCGTCACACAGAGCCGCTGGCATGACACGTTCCTGTTCCGCTGGGTGCCGCCGCTTGGATACGTGCCGTTTTCGCAGAGTCCCTGGGGCTGGGCGAAGGCGCTGTTCCTGCCGTCCCTGACATTGGCGGTGTGTTTCATCGGCCTGTATGCGCGTGTCCTGCGCTCCGAACTTCTGACCGCCATGGGCGAAGACGCCATTCGCACCGCCCGTGCCAAGGGGGCGGGGCCGGTGCGCGTGTGGCTGTGGCATGGTCTGCGGTTGTCTTGGCTGAGCTATGTGTCGCTGTTCGGGCTGGATTTTGCGCAGCTTCTGGGGGGCGGCGCGCTTCTGACGGAAGTTGTGTTCGCCATGCCGGGCGTGGGGCGGCTGACCTATCAGGCACTGGCAACGCTCGACCTGCCGCTCATCATGGCGACGGTCATGTATGCCGCCGTTTTTGTCGTCATCGCCAATGCGCTGGTGGACGGGCTCTATGCCCTGCTGGACCCGCGGATTATGGAGGGGCGGCATGGGCGCTGACGCTCTTTTAAAGCTGCATCACCTGCATCTGGAACTGCCGGATGGGACGGCCCTGCTGGAAGACGTGTCCCTGACCGTGCGGCGTGGGGATGCGCTTGGCGTGGTGGGGGAGTCCGGGTCGGGGAAAAGCCTGACGGCCATGAGCGTGATGGGGCTGCTGCCGGGGCTGAAAGCCTCAGGCTCCATCGGTTTTGAGGCGCGCGAACTGCTCGGGATGAAAGATCGGGAGTGGCGGCGTCTGCGTGGTGCGGGCATGGCCATGATCTTTCAGGACCCGATGACGGCGTTCCTGCCGGTGCGCTCCATTGGCGCGCAGATTGATGAACAGATCCGCCTGCATGAGCGCGTCAGCCGTCGTGAAGCGCGGGCGCGGACCGTGGCACTGCTGGGACGGATGGGCGTTCCCGATCCGGAAGCGGCGGCGAAGCGCTTTCCGCACCAGCTTTCCGGCGGTCTACGGCAGCGCGCCATGATTGCGATGGCGCTGTCCTGTGACCCCGCACTTCTGATCGCGGATGAACCGACTACGGCGCTCGATGTCACGGTGCAGGCGCAGATCCTGACGTTGCTGTGCGAAATCCGCGACAGCGGGGCGGGTGTGATGCTGATCACGCACGACATGGGCGTCGTGGCGCAGACCTGCACGCATGTAGCGGTTGTCTATTCCGGGCTTGTGGTGGAGCAGGGGCCGGTTGCGGCGGTCATGGCGCGGCCGCTGCATCCCTATACGCAGGCTTTGCTGGAAGCGATCCCGCCGCTGGATGGTCCGAGGCCGGATGCGCTGCCAACCATTCCGGGGCGTCCGCCAGCCCCGGATGCGCGCCCGGAAGGCTGTGTTTTCGCGCCACGTTGCCGGTACGTGCGGCCGGACTGTGCCGTGCGTCCTGCGTTGCGTGAACCGGAAGAAGGGCGGCGCGTGGCCTGCGTGCTGTATGATGCATGACTGTTCTGCTTGAAGCGAAAAACCTCAGCAAACACTACCGCCTGTCGCATGGGGAAACCCTGCGGGCCGTAAGCGATGTGTCGCTGGTCGTGCATCGCGGAGAGGCTCTGGCGCTGGTCGGGGAGTCCGGCTGTGGCAAGTCCACGCTGGGCCGGACGCTGATCGGGCTGGGGACACCGAGTTCGGGTGATGTGTTCTTTGAAGGCGAGCGGATTTCCGGCCTGTCGGACCGTGCACTACGGCGCTGGCGACCCCGGATGCAGATGGTGTTTCAGGATTCGTCCTCGACGTTCAATCCGCGCCGTACCATCGGTGACACGCTGGCGGAGCCGATGCGGATCCATGGACGGACCGGCATTGCGGAGCGCATTGCGACGCTGCTGGAGCAGGTGGGCCTGTCGTCGTCCGTTCTGGCCCGGTATCCGCATGAGTTCTCGGGCGGTCAGCGGCAGCGTCTGAACATTGCCCGGGCCCTGATGCTGGAACCGGATCTTCTGGTGGCCGATGAGCCAACCTCGGCGCTCGATGTGTCGGTGCAGGCGCAGATCGTGAATCTACTGCGGGATCTGCGCAATTCGCTGGGTGTGGCGTGCGTGTTCATCTCCCATGACCTGGCGGTTGTGCGGCAGATGGCGGACCGGATTGCCGTCATGTATCTGGGGCGGATCGTGGAGGAAGGGGACGTACTGGCGGTTCTGGAAGCGCCGGCCCATCCCTATACGCGGGCGTTGCTGGATGCGGTGCCCCGTCCGGACCGGCCATTGCCGCCGCCGCTCAAAGGCGACGTGCCGAGCCCGGTCCATCCGCCGCAGGGCTGTGCGTTTCACACGCGCTGTCCGCTGGCCCAGCCGCGCTGCTCGCAGGAACGGCCGGAGCTTCGGGCAGTGGGAGAAAGGCGCACGGTCGCCTGCCATTATCCGCTGCTCTAAAAAAGGCAACGGTTTGTTCCGATCTTGGATATAGACGGCAACGCCTGCCGTGGGGCACAGAAGTCTGCACGTTCCCTTGTCTTCCTTGCCCGAGATCCCGCCCGATGCGACAGACCATCCGTTTTTATCTGGGGGAAGACCTCTGCACGCTCAGGGATCTGTCCCCGACGCTGACCCTGCTGGATTGGCTGCGTGAGCGCGGCCGGACCGGCACCAAGGAAGGCTGCAATGAGGGCGATTGCGGGGCCTGTACGGTGCTGGTCGTCCGTCTTGAAGACGGGCGGCTGAACTGGCGCGCCGTCAATGCCTGCATCCAGTTCGTCAGTATGCTGGACGGTGCGCAGGTCTTTACGATTGAAGACTTGGGCACGGCTGATGCGCCGCATCCCGTGCAGAGTGCCATGGTTGAGCAGCATGGCTCGCAATGTGGGTTCTGCACGCCGGGTTTCGTCATGTCGATGGCCGCCTATCGCAAGACGGAAGGGGCCACGGCGGACGATCAGGCTATTGATGATGTACTGGCCGGTAATCTGTGCCGCTGCACCGGCTATGCGCCGATCGTGCGGGCCATGAAACAGGCGATGACGGGTGGTCCGGACCGTTTCGACGCGCAGGTGGAGGCGATTGCTGAACGTCTAACGGCATTGCAGGACGGCGAGAGCGTGCGCCTTGAAGGGCCTGAAGGCACGCTCAGCATTCCGGCGTCTGCGGATGATCTGGCGGAGATCCTGCTGGCCGATCCGGAGGCGACCATTGTTGCGGGTGCCACGGATGTGGGACTTTGGGTGACGAAGGGGATGCGTCGCCTGAAGCATGTCGTGCCGATCGGGCGCGTTCCGGAATTGCGCGCTTTGAGCAGAACGGCTGAAGGACTGCGGATCGGGGCAGCGGTGACGTATCAGGATGCGCGCCCGGCCATTGCGGACCTGCTGCCAGATGCGGGGGAAATGATCCGTCGTCTGGGCTCCACGCAGGTGCGGAATAGCGCGACGGTGTGTGGGAATATCGCCAATGGCTCCCCGATCGGGGACGGGCCGCCGATGTTCATTGCAGCCAATGCGACGCTGCATCTGCGGCGCGGGGCGGAGCGTCGGTCCATCGCGCTGGAAGACTATTTCATCGCTTACGGAAAGCAGGACCGGCAGCCCGGCGAGTTCGTGGAGGCCCTGAGCATTCCTGAGCCCGCGCCGGATGCACAGTTTCGCGCATACAAGATTTCCAAACGTTTCGATCAGGACATTTCCGCCGTTCTGGGAGCTTTCATGATCGAGGCGGACGATCAGGGCCGGATTACTGCGGTCCGGCTGGCCTATGGCGGCATGGCGGCTACGCCCAAGCGGGCATCGGGTGCTGAAGCGGCGCTGATGGGGCAGGTCTGGGATGAGGGCGCGCTGGACGCTGCACGGGCGGCCATTCTGGAAGATTTCGCCCCGCTGACCGATATGCGGGCGAGTGCCTGGTATAGGCAGACCGTGGCCGCCAACCTGCTGACGCGGTTTTTTGAAGAAACGACGGGCGGTACGCAGGCGCGTCTCGCCCGGACGGGAGGGCTGGCGCATGTCTGATCTCGCTCCGGGGGCGGCTTCGACCAGCATGAAGCATGAAAGCGCGCTGCTGCATGTGACGGGGCGGGCGACCTATATTGATGACATGCCTGAGCCACGTGGCACGCTGCATCTCGTGCCGGGGCTGAGCACGAAGGCCCATGCGCGGATCGTGTCGATGGATTTGGACGCCGTGCGCGCCGCGCCGGATGTGTTGTGCGTGCTGACGGCGGATGATGTGCCGGGCGAGAACCAGATCAGCCCGGTTCACCGGGAAGACGAGCCGCTTCTGGCGACGGATCATGTCCATTTCTGGGGGCAGGTGATGTTCGCCGTAGTGGCGACCTCGCGTCAGGCGGCGCGTCAGGCCGTGCGTCTGGCGAAAATCGAGTATGAGGAAAAGCCTGCGATCCTGAACATCGCGCAGGCGCGGGAGAATGGCAGCCCGATGGTCTGGCGTTCCCTGACCATGCAGCGCGGCGATGTGGAGCGTGGCCTGAAGGCCGCGCCACGCCGCCTGTCGGGGCAGATCGAGATTGGTGGGCAGGAGCATTTCTATCTGGAAGGGCAGGCCGCACTCGCCCAGCCCGGAGAGGCCGGGGAAATGCGGATCTGGTCCTCCACGCAGCATCCATCCGAGACGCAGCATCTGGTCGCGGCCGTGCTTGGGCGGCCGCATCATCTGGTTACGACGGAAATGCGGCGTATGGGCGGGGCGTTCGGCGGAAAGGAGACGCAGGCCAATGCCTGGGCCTGTCTGGCCGCCATCGCTGCCGACCGGACGGGGCAGGCCGTCAAGGCGCGTCTGGACCGTGATGATGACATGATGGTCACGGGCAAGCGGCATGATTTCCTGATCGACTATGATGTCGGCTTTACAGATGAGGGCGATATTCTTGCCGTGGATATGGTGCTGGCCACGCGGTGTGGCTGGGCGGCGGATCTGTCCGTACCCGTTACGGACCGGGCGCTGTTTCACGCCGATAATGCCTATTTCTATCCCGATGTGCGGCTGAAATCCGAGCCTTTGCGGACTAATACCCAGTCCAATACAGCTTATCGCGGTTTTGGTGGGCCGCAGGGCATTGTCGCGGCCGAGCGCGTGATCGAGGAAGTCGCGTTTGCGACCGGTCTTGATCCTGTAACGGTCCGACTTCGCAATGTTTACGGGACGGGAACTCGCAATCTTACGCCGTATCACATGACGGTCGAGGACTCGATTACGGCCGAGATCATCACCAAGCTGGTCGAGCGCTGTGACTATCAGGCGCGCAAGGCCGAGATCCGGGCGTTCAACCGCACCAGCCGCATCATCCGGCGCGGCATTGCGCTGACGCCGGTGAAGTTCGGCATTTCCTTTACCGCCACCCATTACAATCAGGCTGGTGCGCTGGTGCATGTCTATACGGACGGCTCGGTTCAGGTGAACCATGGCGGGACGGAAATGGGGCAGGGGCTGCACACCAAGATGGTGCAGATCGAAGGCGGGTTCGTGCAGGGTGCGGGATGGCTGACGACGGAAGAACTGGTCTGGGATGGCGGCGGCCGTCTGCGGACCCATGCGCCCAGCACCTACAAGATCCCGGCCTGTTCCGACCGGCCACGGATTTTCAATGTGGAGCTGCTGGAAAACGCGCCGAACCGGGAGGAGACGATTTTCCGTTCCAAGGCCGTGGGGGAGCCGCCTTTCGTGCATGGGGTCGCGGTTTTGCAGGCCATTTCGGACGCGATCGCCAGTCTGGATGACTATCTCACCTGTCCGAAACTCGACGCGCCGGCCACGCCTGAGCGGGTGCTGAAAACCCTTATGGCGCTGCAAGAGTGTGCGGGCTGACCATGCTGACGGATGTTCTGCGCTGGCGGCGGGATGGGCAGGACATCGTGCGCCTGACCGTCATCCGCGCCCGGGGCTCGACGCCACGGGAAGAAGGCGCGTTCATGCTCCTGACCCGGACTGAACAGACTGGCACGATCGGTGGTGGTCGGCTGGAATGGGACTGTATGGCGGAAGGACGTGCGCTTCTTGCTTCGGGCGGAGCTCTGGTCGAACGTCATATCCCGCTTGGTCCTGCCATTAATCAGTGCTGTGGCGGAGCAGTGACGGTTCGCATCGAGCGTGTGCAAGACGCGGAGGCCCTTGAGGCGGAAATTCGTGCGGAATGGGAGCGATTGCCGCAACTGCTGCTGTTCGGGGCCGGGCATGTGGGGCGTGCTCTGGCACGTTCGCTCGCACTTCTGCCGCTGCGGCTGGTCTGGATTGATGCGCGTGAGGAGGAGTTCGGGATCGTTCCGCCGGGCGTAGAGGCATATGTCACCGAGCAATGGGAACCGCTTGTTCAGGGCGCTCCCGCCGGATCGGGTGTGCTGGTCCTGACCCAGAGCCATACGCTGGATGCGCTGATCACCGGGGCGGCTTTGGAGCGCGAGGATCTGCGTTATGTCGGCATGATCGGGTCGCGGACGAAGCGTAAGCGATTTGAGAGCGCCTTCCGTCAGATCGACATTCCGCAGGAGCGGATCGATCGTCTTGTCTGTCCAATCGGGGATTTCGGGATACGGGACAAGCGGCCGGAGGTGATCGCGACCTTCGTGACAGCGGAGATTGCGACCCGGATGCTGTGCGAGACAGATTCGGTTGCCAGCCCTGAATTTTCGGAACCAGTCATTTCAGATATTGCGGATGTTACATTCGCCTCAATCCTGTCATAAAGTTCTCCATAACAAGGGCGGAGTTCCCTCACTTTTTGAATGTCACAGAAAGTTGATGTAACGGGAGGTGCGTGGCGGTCTGTGCTTCTGCTTATCCTCCCCGCATGAGCATGCAGCACCGGACGCAGCGGACTTCCGAAGTCCCGTTTTTCTCTCTACAGGCCGTAACGGGCGACAGAAGGGCCTCCCGGATGGCGCGCTTCCGGCGGGTCGGGATGGCTCTGGGCGCGATGGCCCTGATGCTTCCTTCCGCAAAGGCCGCCCCCACGCACAGCACGACGCTGACGCCAGCCCTTCAGCCTGCGAGCCTGCCGGCTGCCGATGCTGCTTTCGTTGATGATCTGGAAAAGCGGACCTTCAACTGGTTCTGGGAAACGGCCAATCCGCAGAATGGCCTGGTGCCGGATCGTGCGCCGCTCCCCAACGGGGCTGCCAGCATTGCCAGTGTCGGCTTCGGCCTGACGGCTTATGGCATCGGTGTGGAGCGGAACTACATCACCCGCCAGCAGGCCGTGGACCGGACCCTGACAACGCTGCGTTTCCTCGCCAGCCTGCCGCAGAATGATCATGTCTCGGGTGCTGCGGGCTATCACGGCTTTTTCTACCATTTCCTTGATCCCAACACCGGCCTGCGCGTCGCGGACTGGTCAGAGCTGTCCAGTGTCGATACCGCGCTGCTGATGGGAGGCGTGCTGTTCTCGCAGTCCTATTTCGATCATGACACGCCGCAGGAAAAGGAAATCCGCGACATTGCGGACCATCTGTACCGCCGGATCGACTGGACGTGGATGAAAGCCCATGGTCCCTGGCTCAGCATGGGGTGGATGCCGCCGCATACGTTCCTGCCTAGCGACTGGAAGGGCTATAACGAGGGTCTGATCATCTATCTTCAGGCCCTCGGCTCACCAACGCATCCGCTTCCGGCCGAGACCTGGAAGACCTGGACGGCGACCTATGAAGGGCAGTGGGGCGATTTCCAGGGTCACAAACTACTGAACTTCGCACCGATGTTCGGCCATCAGTACAGTGAATCTTGGATTGATTTCCGCGGCGTGCAGGATGCCTGGGACCGGGCCCATAACGTCGATTATTTCCAGAACGGGCGTGAAGCGGCCTATGCCCAGCAGGCCTATGCCCGTGCCAATCCCGGCGACTGGAAGGATTATGGTCCCAATATCTGGGGGCTGACGGCCTGTGATGGACCCGGTGATGCGCAGCAGGTCTATCATGGCAAGCAGCGCCATTACCTCGCCTACAGTGCGCGTGGGGCGGGGCGGGACTATATTCTCGATGACGGGACAATCGCACCTACGGCTGTCGGTGGTTCAATTGCCTTTGCACCGGAAATTGCCCTGCCAGCACTTAAGGAAATGCGGGCGCGTTACGGGGACCGGATTTACAACAAGTACGGCTTCCTCGACGCCTTCAATCCGTCCTTTGCCGATCAGAAATCCTACTGGGTGGATGGTCAGCAACTCGGGATCGATCAGGGACCGATCCTGCTGATGCTGGAGAACTGGCGCAGCGGGCTCGTGTGGAACACGATGAAAAAGAATCCCTATCTGCGCGCCGGGCTGGAGCGCGCAGGGTTTGAGGGTGGCTGGCTGCGGACCACGACAGCCGCGTCCACCCCGGCCGGCAAATCCCTCTGAGGAACTAGAGGGCGCGGTCCAGTCCCACGACGATGCTGTGGGGAAGCAGGGTGCCGGCCGTACGATTGGCACCGGTCTGATAGATCAGGGATCCCGGTTCAACGATGGGCAGGGTCTGGGCGCCCAGATTGATGGCAATGCTCAGCAGGGTGCCATTGTCCAGAAGCCAGCTTGCCCGGACGGCGCCGTCCCCAAGAACCTCCGCTCCCGCACTGCGCGCGCCCTTCAGATGGGGCGTGATGTGATGGTGGCGCAGCCCCAGCAGTTCCTTCGTGCGGGCGAGCCATTCCTGTCCGGCAGGTGTTTCGCGTTCCTGTCGGTCGGGACGTGACGCGTCATAGGTCGAACGGGCGATGGGGTCGGACAGGCTTTCCAATTCTGCCGGGTCGCTGATCCCGCAATATTTGCGAAACTGGTCATTACGTCCCTTACGGACTTTCTGCCCCAGTTCTCCATCAAAATCGCAGAAGAAATAGAAGGGCGTGGTGCAGCCCCACTCTTCTCCCATGAACAGCATGGGCGTCATCGGGCAGAGCAGAAGCAGTGCATAGGCGGCCTTGAACGCCTCCGGCTCGCAGAGCGTGATCATCCGCTCTCCCCGCGGGCGATTGCCGATCTGGTCATGATTCTGCAGGAAGGTGACGAATTTCGTGGGCGGCAGGTCTGCGCTTGGTGTACCGCGCATCTTGTCCGCCGGCGCAAAATATTCGCCCTGCCAGGCAAAGCCCTCCGCCAGAACCCGGCGCAGAAGGGCGGTCGGGTCATTCGTGAAGGCCTTGAAATACCCTTCGTCTTCCCCGGTCAGCAAAACGGTGACGGCATGGTGCCAGTCCTCATCCCACTGGCTGTAGCCATCGCGGAGCAGTGCGGAATTGTTGTTCTCATTCTCGAGGATCAGATGGATATGCCGTTCCGGCTCCGTATAGCGGGCGATCTGCTGACGAAGCTGGGTGAACCAGTTGCGGTTGGTGATCGCCCAGGCCGCGTCAATCCGCAGCCCGTCAAAACGGTATTCCGCAATCCAGAGCAGGGCGTTGTCGATGAAGAACTCTGCCGCGACGGGATTGTGGAAATCGATCCCTTCACCCCAGACGGTCGCATTGTCCGGATCGAAAAGCGCTTCCGCATATTCGGGCACGTAATTCCCGTCAGGGCCGAAGTGATTATAGACCACGTCCAGAAACACCATCAGGCCCAGCCCATGGGCATGGTCGATCAGCGTCTTGAGAATGGAGGGGCGGCCATAGGAAATATCGGGCGCAAACAGCAGAACGCCATCATAGCCCCAGTTCCAGTTGCCGCTGAAACTGTTGATCGGCATGAGTTCGATGGCCGTCACACCCAGATCGACCAGCTCCTGCAGTCGCCCCATCAGGCCTTCATAGCCACCTTCCAGACCAACATGCAGCTCATAGATGACCGTCTCTTCCCATGGGCGGCCTTTCCATCCCGGATGCTTCCACTGATAGAAACCGGGATCGAGGACTTCGCTCGGCCCATGCACGCCATCGGGCTGGCAGCGGCTGGCGGGGTCGGGGACGGAAAGGTCGTCGCGGATCCTAAAGCGGTAGCGTGCCCCTGCACCACAGAGTGCTTCTGTTGTGAAGAAGCCGTCTTCATGCCGTTCCATGGCCTGCGGCGGCAGGCCTTCCACTTCAAGAATGACCGTCTTGCAGGATGGTGCCCAGAATGAGAAACGTGTCCGGTCCGGACTGAGAAGTTCTGCGCCGAAGCGGCCCGTATAATGGAAAGCTGTCATGAAGAAGATCCTTGAGGGCTCGCGGGATGGGGAGAAAAATACAGTGCGGAAAGCGGCGGGAGTGTCAGAACGAGGGACTGGGCCTCACCGTGAGACGGGACATGCTGAGCGTGGCACAGGCCGCCATTGCCCATGTTGGAGCCGCCGAAAATCGCGGCGTCCGTATTGAGGATTTCATGCCAGCTTCCGTCTGATGGCACTCCGATCCGGTAGTCATGCCGGGGCACTGGTGTCATGTTGCAGACGATCAGGACCGGTGCACGGTCCGGGGCCTGCCGCAGCCAGGCGAAAACGCAGTTTTCGCGATCATCGGCGATCAGCCAGCGAAAGCCGGATGGCGTGTCATCGCGCTGATGCAGGGCGGGCTCGCGACGGTACAGTCCGTTCAGGGCGCGAACCGTATCATGCATGCCGCGACCGAACGCATCATCCAGCCGAAACCAGGCGATTTCGCCTTCGTAAGACCATTCCTGCGGCTGGGCGAGTTCACATCCCATGAACAGAAGCTTGCGGCCGGGATAGGCCCACATCAGGGCATAATAGGCCCGCAAATTGGAATGTTTCTGCCAGTCATCGCCTGGCATTTTTGCAAGAAGCGATCCTTTGCCATGCACCACTTCATCGTGAGACAGGGGCAGGATAAAACGCTCGGAATAGGCGTAGATCATGCCGAACGTGATGTCGCTGCCATGATGGCCACGCCAGAGCGGATCCCGCTCCATATAGCGCAGCGTATCGTGCATCCAGCCCATATTCCACTTGTAGTCAAAGCCCAGCCCCCCTTCGGAAACCGGCTTCGTCACACCCGGCCAGGCGGTGGATTCCTCGGCAATGAGGAGGGTCTCGGGATGGAGGTGGCGGATGGTTTCCGACAGGTGGTGCAGGAAGCCAATGGCCTCGAGATTTTCCCGGCCCCCATGGATATTGGGGTACCACTCACCTTCTTCGCGGCTGTAATCGCGGTAGAGCATGGAGGCCACGGCATCGACGCGCAGTCCGTCGATGTGAAAATGTTCCAGCCAGTAAAGCGCGCTTCCTGTCAGAAAGCCGCGGACTTCGTTACGGCCGAAATTATAGATCAGCGTATGCCAGTCCTGGTGATAGCCTTCGCGGGGATCGGCATGTTCATACAGATGCGTCCCGTCAAAAGAGGCCAGTCCGTGCTGGTCGGCCGGAAAATGTGCGGGCACCCAGTCCATGATGACGCCGAGACCGGCCTGATGGCACTGGTCCACGAAGCGGGCGAACTGTTCGGGACTGCCATGACGGGAGGTTGGTGCGTAAAGCCCAAGTGGCTGATAGCCCCATGAGCCGGAGAACGGATATTCCGTTACCGGAAGAAGTTCGATATGGGTAAAACCCAGTTCCGTGACATAGGGGATCAGTGTTGCGGCCAGTTCGTCCCAGTCCATGACGCCCCGGCCGCTTTGCGGATGGCGCCATGAGGGGGCGTGCAGTTCGTAGATCGACAGTGGGTTTTCCGGGGTCTGGTGCCGGGCGCGTTCCTGCATCCAGGCCTTGTCCTGCCAGTTGTGGCTGCTGGATGAGGCGACGATGGAAGCCGTGGCGGGCGGATGCTCGCTGGCCCGGGCATAGGGATCGGCCTTGGCGGGAAGCACCGTGCCATCCTGTGACATGACTTCGTATTTGTAGCGCTCGCCTGACCTGAGACCGGGAATGAACAGTTCCCAGATCCCCGCTTCATGTCGAAGTCGCATCGGATGACGGCGGCTGTCCCAGATATTGAAATCCCCGATCACGGAAACCCGCTTCGCATTGGGCGCCCAGACTGCGAAGCGGACACCCTGGACACCATCGACTGTCATGGGAATGGCGCCCATCATCTGGTCCAGATGATGATGGCGTCCCTCCGAAAACAGATACAGGTCCAGTTCTCCCAGCAGCAGGCCGAAGCTGTAGGGGTCATGTGTTTCCTGCCAGCCATCCGCCCAGCGGATGCGCAGGCTGTAGCGGCTGGTTTTCGGAATTGTGGTGACGTAAATGCCGCGCTCGTCAATGCGGCGCATGGTCTTTTCCGAGCGCTCTCCCTTGGCACCCTCTACCGTCAGGCGAACTTCCAGCGCGTCCGGGTAGAAGACACGAACCTGATCGGTTCGCCCTACACGGTGACGCCCCAGGAGCGCGAAAGGGTCCTGACAGTGTGTGGTGACCAGATCATCGATCATGGCTTGCAAGGGTTGAGACACGGTAATGGCCTGCATTCAGAACCTCTAGGCATGGGTGCCGGTATGGGGAAAACTGAGAATGGAACTGACCTGTTCGCCATTGCGCCCGCGTGGCATGCGTGCGGCTGGACGGACTGTGCGCGGTGCAGAGGACATGGGATCGCTGCGACGGGGCGCGATGGCATTTTCGGCTTCGCGGGCAACAGGACGCCGCCCCGTCATTTCCATCAGGAGACGGGCATATTGCGCGCCTTTGGAATCCCAGGAAACATCATGCAGGGCGCCGTTGCGCTGCATCCGCGCCCAGACCGCTTTCTGACGGAACAGATTCTGCGCCCGGCGGATGGCCAGCAGGACGGTGTCTTCCGTCGTCGGAGAGAACAGAATACCATTTGCCACGCCTTCCATGACGGCCGCAGAATTGGCATCGACAAGCGTATCGCTCAGACCGCCAACACGTGCCGCAATCGGAACGGAACCGTAACGCATGGCATGGAACTGTGTGAGGCCGCAGGGCTCAAACCGGGATGGAATGAGTGAGGCATCCACGGCGGAATGCAGTCGGTGGCCGAGCGTTTCGCTATAGCGCATGTGGCAGACGCAGTTTTTCGGATAGCGTCCCTGAAGCTGCGTGAAGGACTGCATGATGTCACGGTCCCCCGTACCGACAACGGCCAGCTGGATGTTCTCCTCGAATAGCCGTGGCGCGAGACCCGCCAGCAGGTCCGCACCCTTCTGCGTGGTCAGCCGACTCACCATGCCCAGCAGAAGGGCATCAGGGTCCTGCGGCAGACCAAATTCTGCCTGAAACACGCGCTTGTTGGCCCGTCGTGCCGCGAGATCCCCCACGGCATAGGGAAAGAACACGGCAGGATCGGTCAGCGGGTTCCATTCCCGCAGGTCAATGCCGTTAAGGATGCCGGTCAAGACATTCGCACGCGAGCGCAGGATACCGTCGAGGCCCATCCCTTCTTCCGGGGTCTGGATTTCCTCGGCATAGGTCGGTGAAACGCTGATCAGCCGGTGCGAGACCTGCAGGGCAGCTTTCATGAACCCGATCTGGCCGTAAAATTCGACGTCACCGCTGTCATAGGCCTGATCCGGCAGCCCGAAGGCCCCCATCATGCCGCGCGGGAAGAGGCCTTGGAATGCAAGGTTATGGATGACGTGTGCGACAGGAGGCGTCGGGGCATCCATGTATTTCAGATAGGTTGCCACAAGGCCGGCATGCCAGTCATGGCTCAGAACGGCATCGGGTTTCCAGTCAGCCAGCGCGCCGGCACCGATCATCGCTGCTACGCGGCACAAGACGGCATAACGCATTCCGTTATCGGCCCATGGCTGCCCGTCCGGTGCCAGATAAGGATTGCCCGGCCGTGCATAAAGGTCCGGAACATCCACGACATAAAGATGGCGCCCCTGTGCCCAGCCTTCCCGCAAAGTGACGACATGGCCCAAAACGTTATCAAACCGGATCGTCTCCTGCTGTTCGGACAGTGCCCGCAGGACGGCGGGATATCCCGGAAGGATCGTCCGGGTATCGATGCCGTGCTGCCCGAGAACCGCGGGCAGCGAGCCTACAACATCCCCCAGACCGCCGGTTTTGATGAACGGGTACATCTCGCCCGCCACTGACAGGAGCTGCAATGTAATATCCTGCGCGGGGTGCTGAATGTTGCTCATGACGCACATCTTTCCGGCCGCGAGGGCGCTGTCTCTGACGTTTGATGCCTGTGTCAGGGACAACGCTTGAAGCGGCGTTTGCGAACCTCCTTCACGGAAAAGTTATGTTCGTGTCTGCGGTTTGGAGGCGTTAGCGTTTCGGAATGCAGGACGCCCCGCCAGACGGGCGGAGGGGCCTGCCTGATCCGGTTTTGGAACGGGGTTTATGAGCAGCACACGTCAGAAGGGCCTACGCGAAGGGCGTCCGAATATTTCAGGTGCCGTACCGGAAAATGGGGGTGTCAATTTCGCCGTCTTCTCCACGGCTGCCACGGCAGTGGAGATCTGCCTCTTCGACGCGGATGGCAAAACCGAAACCGACCGCATCCGCCTGCCGGAATATACCGACCAGATTTTCCATGGCTGGATCCCCGACCTGGGTGCTGGACAGCTTTACGGCCTTCGGGTTCATGGTCCCTACACACCTGAAGCCGGCCATCGCTTCAATCCCAACAAGCTCCTGATGGATCCGTATGCCCGGGCATTTCATGGGGATTTACAATGGGATCCGGCCCTGTTCGGCTATCAGCTTGGTCATGCGGACAAGGATCTGAGTTTTGACGAGCGCGACAGTGCGCCGTTCGTCCCCAAGGGCATCATCACCGATCCTGCCCCCCAGCATTTCGAGCATCCTCGGACGTCCTGGCATGACACCGTAATCTACGAGATGCACGTCAAGGGCTATACGAAGCAGCATCCGGACGTACCGGAAACCCTGCGCGGCACCTATGCCGGGCTGACGGATGGCAATCTGCTCAGGCGCATCCGGCAGCTTGGCGTCACCGCAGTCGAACTGCTGCCCGTCCAGAGTTTCGTGACCGACCAGTATCTGGCGGATAAGGGTCTGACGAATTACTGGGGCTATAACACGATCGGCTTCTTTTCCCCCGACAGCCGCTATGCCCATGACCGGGACAATGCCCTGCAAGAGTTCCGGAACCTCGTGCGGGCCTGCCATGAAGCCGGGCTCGAAGTCATCATGGACGTGGTTTACAACCACACGGCCGAGGGAAACGAACTGGGTCCAACACTGTCTTTCAAGGGGCTGGACAATGCGTCCTATTATCGCCTCATGCCGGATGATCCACGTTATTACATTAACGAAACGGGTACGGGAAACACGTTCAACCTGACACATCTGAACTGCATCCGGTTCGTGGCAGACAGTCTGCGTTACTGGGTCAACGAGATGGGCGTGGATGGATTCCGGTTTGATCTCGGAACAATTCTCGCGCGTGAAGCAGATGGTTTTCACAATGATTCCAGTTTCCTGCGGGTCTGCCGTCAGGACCCCGTGCTGTCACAGGTCAAGCTGATTGCCGAGCCCTGGGACGTCGGGCCGGGCGGCTATCAGGTCGGCAATTTCCCGCCGGGCTGGGCGGAGTGGAACGACAAATTCCGCGACACGACCCGCGATTTCTGGCGAGGCGAGGCCCATGCCGATGCGCTGGCGCCACGTGTGCTTGGCAGCCCTGATCTGTTCAATCACAGCGGCCGCCGCACCTGGGCCAGCATCAATTTCGTGACGGCCCATGACGGTTTCACGCTCATGGACTGCGTGTCCTACAATGACCGTCATAACGAAGCGAACCAGGAAGACGGCAAGGACGGGTCATCCGACAACCGGTCCTGCAATTATGGTGTGGAAGGTCCGACCGACAATGCGGATATCAATGACATCCGCTGGCGTCAGTGCCGGAACATGCTCTCCACGCTGCTGCTGTCACAGGGTACGCCGATGCTGCTGGCAGGAGACGAGTTCGGTCGGACGCAGGATGGCAATAACAATGCCTATTGTCAGGACAGCCCGATTTCATGGCTGGACTGGTCGCTGGGAGACCGGGCGAAGGAGCTTGAGGCCTTTGTCCGGCGTCTGACGGCCCTGCGACACCGCTATCCGATCCTGCATCGTGCCCGGTTCCTGATGGAAGCCTATAACAAGGAACTCGATATTCAGGAGCTGACCTGGCTGAATGCCAATGGCGGCACCATGCAGCCCGATGAATGGAAAACCGCGCAGTGCTTCGGCCTCATGATCGACGGGCGCAGCCAGCCCAGTGGCATCCGGCGCCGGGGATCGGATGCCACTGTCATGCTGATCTTCAATGGCTGGAAGGATGTCGTGAATTTCACGCTGCCGGAGACGGGTAAGGGGCGCTGGAAGCTGCTGCTCGACACCAATATTCCGGAAAATGGCGGCGCCGTGGAGCGGGAAATCTTCCCTCAGAGCTACAAATATGTTGTGACGGGACGGTCGTTCCTGCTGCTGGAACTGGTCGGACGTGATCCGCTTCCGCAGACCTCGTCATGATGCGGAGTTGCATCCGGAGCGTTTCTCACCGAACACTGAGGACAGAGCATTTTTGTGAAAGGAGAGCATCATGCGTCTCATTCTTGCCCTGCTTCTGCCCTGGCTGCAGTTCTTCACCATTCGCCGGCCGTTTGCCGGTCTGGTGTGCCTGATCCTTCAGATCACGGTGATCGGCTGGATTCCGGCTGCCATCTGGTCAGTCTATGCGCTGAGCCAGTACAACACCGATCGCAAGATCGCTGCCGGTCGCATCTGATGCTCCGGACGTAAAAAAGCCCCCGTTCCTTGCGGAGCGGGGGCTTTTTTTATGCCTTAAGCGGGCGTGGATCAGCGGCCGATATTGCGCAGGGTGACGCCCTGGTTGAGCTTGGTTTCGATGGATTCCAGGGACACGCCCTTGGTTTCCGGAACGAAGAACAGCACCATGAAGATGAAGAGCGCATTCAGGGCTGCATAGAGCCAGAAGGTATGCGAGGCCCCGAGCGTCGTGAGCAGGCCGAGGAACGTGGCACCCACCACCATGTTCGTGACCCAGTTGGTGACGGTCGAACAGGTGATACCGAAATCACGCCCCTGAAGCGGCATGACTTCCGAGCACAGAACCCAGACCAGCGGACCGGCCGAGAAGGCGAAGCCTGCGATGAAGCACAGCAGGACCGAGATCGCGAGGTAATGCGACAGGTCCGTATTACCGACAGCGCCCGACATGATGGTTGCCAGAACGGCAAGACCAGCCGACATGATGGCAAAACCCGTGACCAGCATCGGACGACGGCCCCAGCTGTCGGCAAAAGCAATGGCGATGAAGGTAGCAAGCCAGTTGACCACGCCGACGATCGCCGTGCCCCACATCTGGCCGCTCGCCCCGAAGCCGACTTCCTGGAAGATGCGCGGCGCGTAGTACATGACCACGTTGATGCCCGTGAGCTGCTGCATGACCTGAAGCACGATGCCGAGGAGGACGGCGCGGCGGAAGTTCCGGTTTTCAAGGAACATCGCCAGACCGCGCTGACGGTCATGGATCTGCCCCTGGATGTCGCGGATTTCCTGATGGGCAAGCTCGGGGTTGTGACGCAGCTCTTTCATGATCGACAGGGCTTCCTCGTGACGGCCCCGCAGCATCAGCCAGCGCGGGCTGTCGGGCAGGAAGAACGAACCGATCAGGAAGAACGTGCCGGGAATGGCCATGATCCCCAGCATCCAGCGCCATGAGCCGCTATAGGACAGGATGGCGTTGGACACGAAGGCCAGCAGGATGCCCAGCGTAATCATCAGCTGATACATCGACACCAGACTACCACGCCGCGAAATGTCCGAGACTTCGGAGATGTAGAGCGGAGCCACGAAGCTTCCGATACCGATCGCCAGACCCAGCATCGTACGCCCGATGATCAGCTCGGAGACAGAGGATGCCAGGGCGCAGACGAGGCCGCCCGCCACGAACAGGAACGCGCTGAAGATCAGCGAGCGGCGGCGTCCGAACGCATAGGACATGCGGCCTGCGCCCACGGCACCGACAGCCGCGCCGAACATCATGGATGACACGATCCAGGACTGCTCGAATTCGGAAGCATGGAACTCGTCACGGATGAAGCCGAGTGCGCCGGAAATGACGCCTACATCCAGTCCGAACATCAGGCCCGCAATCGCAGCCAGTGCCACGGCGAACATCATGCGTCCGACCATGGGGGCTTTGACCGCAGCAGCAGAAGGGACGGGAGAGGGGTTGAGCACTGTGTCGCTCATGACGGGAAAACTCCGGCGACCCGCAGGGCAGACCTGTCAGGGAAAGGCAGAAAAGAAACCGGGCAGGTCAGCCTGCACCGGGGAGAGAGGGAGAGGGCTCTTCTGTGACAGGCACAGTGATTCGCCATCTTGAGTCCTAAAGTATAACGCATGATTGGGAAAATATTCAAAATTATATGTGATAATCGGGAGGGATTTTCTGTTCTGATGCAATCGGGCCACAGATATGACGTCCGGGCGGCCGTCTGACACCGTCTTCCGGATTGCCAAGGGCGGACCGCGGCGACACACTTCCTACCCTTTCCGTGTTCATGGACAAGCCCTCGTGTTCCTGCGTCAGCTGACCTATCTCATCGCTCTGGACCAGTACCGGCATTTTTCCCGGGCGGCGGAGCACTGCAATGTGTCGCAGCCTGCGCTGTCGATGGCGATCCGCCAGCTGGAGCATGAACTCGGCGTCCCCATCGTCCGGCGGAACCGTCGCGTTCTGGGGCTGACACCGGAAGGTGAGCGCGTTCTGGCCTGGGCGCGGCAGACAGTGGCTGCACTGGACGGTCTGCGTCAGGAAGCCGATTTCGCGCATGAAGTCGCTGGGGGAACGCTGTCGATCGGGACCATTCCGCCCGCCATTCAGGTCATGCCGCCGCTGATGGAAAGCCTGCGGGCTGCCGTACCAGCACTTCATATCGAACTGACCGTGTCGGCCAATACCGACATCCTGCATGACCTGACCGAGCAGCGGATCCAGATGGGGCTGATCTATCTGGATCAGGTTCCCGAAGACGGCAGTTTCGAGACGCACCAGCTTTATGCGGAACAATATGTCTTCGTGGCGGGCTCCCGCATGGAGTTGCCGTCCCGCAAGACGTTCAGCTGGGCGGATGCCGCCGAGCATCCCCTTGGCCTTCTGGGGCATTCCATGCGGACGCGGCAAATCGTGGATGAATGCTTTGCAAAGGCCGGGAGCAAGCCCAACGTCCTGCTCGAAACCAACGCGCTCGAACTGCTATATGTCGAAGTGCTCGCCGGGCGTCTGGCGACGATCCTGCCGGTGGCTGCCCTGCCGCATCAGCGCGATCCGGCCAACCCGCTTCAGATCCGGCGTCTCGCGTCATGCCCGTCTCCGGGAGTGGGTCTGGTGCGTCTGAAACAGCCGGTGCAGACGGCGCTGATGTCCCGCAGCTGGGAAGTCGCCACGCAGCTCATTCTGGAAGATGCGCTGACAGTCTGAGAATCATCATAAGCGCGGCTTATGATGCAATCATGACAATATCTTGGACAGGCCTGGGTTTCCTTTCGCAATTTGCGGCTTTTTGGACGGAAGAGTGCCAGGTTTGGGCGGGAGAATAGCCGGTCTCGCGGGACTGGGGTCAACATTCGGATCGGAACTGCGCGATGTTCTGATCCAGCGCTGGGGATGGCTGATTGCGCCGTCCGCGAAAGATCTGGGCTTTGCGGTCCGGACTTCGGTGGCGGCGATCCTGTCCCTGCTCATTGCCATGTGGATGGAACTGGACAGCCCGCAATGGGCGCCGCTGACCGTCTGGGTCGTGGCGACGGCTTCGCGCGGGGAGAGCCTGTCCAAGGCGCGCTGGCGGTTTGCGGGCACGATCATCGGGGGCTGCATGGGCGTGGCCCTGATCGCGGCTTTTCCCCAGCAGGCAGGGCTGTTCTTCATCGCGCTCGCGCTCTGGATCGGGCTGTGCTGCGGCTGGGCGACGTTTCTGGACGGCTATCGGCGCTACGGGTTTCTCGTTATCAGCTTCACCTCTGCCATCGTGGCGACAGGCGCGATCAGCCAGCCTGACGATGTTTTCAATGTCGCCATGGCGCGCGGCACGTACATCATGCTGGGAACGCTCTGCGAAGCGGTCATGGCGGCGCTCTTTCTGCCCAATGTCCAGAAGGAAGCCCGGCAAAGGCTTCTGGGGCGTCTGCAACAGATTACCGCCAAGGTGGCCTCTCACGCCGAAATCCTGCGGGCGGGCGGCTTTGATCCGGAAACCGAAAGCCGCCTGCTGACCGAACTGGTCGATGCCAACAGCCGCATCGAGTTCGACGTTCTCGAAATGGGATCTGGAACCCGGCGCAGTGCAGACCATGCGCGTGCCGTTCTGGCGCGTCTGCTGGCAGTCCTTGCGCGGGCGCAGGGCGGGGCGACCGGTATTGATGTGGATCGGGATCTGGAGGCGGCCCATAACCATATTCAGGCGATCATCACGCCACCGCGTCATGACCACTTCCGTTTCCGCACGCGTTCTCCGCGTCATATGCTCGAAGCGGTGTTCAACGGGTTGCGGGCTGCCACCGGCATCATGGGTGCCTGGCTTCTCTGGGAAGTGACGGCCTGGCCTTCGGGGCCGGCTTTCGTGTCCTTCGTGGCATTGGTTTATGGGTTGCTGGCCACCCGCGAAATCCCCGCACTGGCCTCATCCGGCTTTTATCGTGGCGCGGTCTGGTGTGCGGGCGTGGCGGGGATCTATGCGTTTTTTGTTGTGCCCGCTGTCACGGCGCCGGAATATCTGGCGCTGCTTCTGATGATCCCGATGGTGATCGGCGGTCTGGCTGCCCGGACACCAAAGCTCGTGAACCACGCCTTTTCGTTCAACATGTTCCTGCCCGTCCTGATCGGACCGTCAAATCTCATGCGCTATGACGAGGTGTCGTTCCTTAATGGTGCAAGCGCCTTTCTGGGAGCGGTCATTTTCGCGCGCGTCACGTTCGGCGTGGTGTTTCCGTTCCGGGCTGACAGTCACCTCAGACGCACATCGGTCTGGGTTGAGCAGCATCTTCGTTTTATTGCACGAGGCGGCGGACAGACGGTTCATCAGTGGCTGGCGATCAATGCCGCCAGCATGGTCCGCGCCGTGCGCAACTGTCAGGGTGTCCCGCGCGACGTGATGCTGACCTATATGGCGCGGCATCTGCATGCGATGGCGCTGGGACTGTGGGTGATCGAACTGCGCGACGCTGCGGCACGGGAAACGACGCCTGTGCCGGTCCGCAAACGGTTGCAGGTCTTTCTGCGAGCCTGGTTCCGCAAAGGGGATAGCGCGGCTCCGCTTGCGCGGACTGTGGCCCAGTCGCTGCGGAACGATCCTGCCGTTGAACCCGACATCCGGACCGCTCTGCAACGGCTGGCGGGGGACGTGCCCCCGTCTGCCTGATCAGCCTTCCTGATCAGATAGTGTCGACCGTACCGCCATCGACGCGCAGGGCCGCGCCGGTTGTGGCGGAAGACAGGGGCGAGGCGGCATAGGCGACAAGGTTGGCCACTTCATCAACCGTGGCCATACGGCGCAGGATATTGCTCGGGCGGTGCTTCTGCACGAACTCCGCCGCCAGTTCCGCGACCGGACGGGTGCTGCCGGGGTTCTGGGCCTTCAGCATATCCTCGACACCTTCGGACAGGGTGGGGCCGGGCAGGACCGAATTCACCGTCACGTTCGTTCCCGCCATCAGCTTCGCCAGACCGCGGGCCAAACCCAGCATGGCGGTCTTGCTGACGCCGTAATCGACCATTTCGACCGGAATGTTCAGCGCGGATTCCGATGCAATGAACAGCACGCGTCCCCAGTTGCGCTCCTTCATGCCCGGCATATAGGCGCGGGACAGGCGCACGCCGGAGAACAGGTTGACCTCGAACAGGTGCTGCCAGCTGTCATCCGTCGTCTCAAAGAAATCGTTCGGCCCGAAGATGCCGGCATTGTTGATCAGGATATCGATGCTGCTTTCGGCTTCGAACAGCGTCTTGCAGCCTTCTGGCGTTCCGACATCGGCGACCACACTGCGGAAGGTGCCGCCCGGCACGGCCTTGCCCAGCTTTTCGAGCGCGCCATCGATGCTGTCCTGCTTGCGGCCATTGATGATGACGGTTGCCCCGGCCTCACCCAGCTTGCGGGCGATGGCAAGGCCGATCCCGCCGGTTGAGCCGGTGACGAGGGCGGTGCGACCGCTCAGATCGAGGTTCAGCATGGCAAACTCCTGAAAATGTGATCACGTTCCGACAGAAACGTAAGAAAGGCGAAAAAGTGGCCATCCCATTGTAGAGGTTTCGTGACAGGATGCGAGGGACGCCAGATCTGCTATGACTGACACGGTCCCGGGGTGGGAAACGTTCGGATGGGCAGGGCTTGAGGAGAGGCAATGGATCGCGGGGAGGACGCAGCAGGAGGAACCGAAGCGCTGATGCTCCGTCCGGCTCCGGCCGGTGGCCGTGCCTCTGTTCTGTGCGTTCATCTTCTGGCCCTTGCCGCCGCCGAGGGGGGCGGTGAGGCCGCTCTGCTGGTGCGCGATACCGAAGGGGTGCGCATCCTGGGCGGTGAGGCAAGCACGATCGCCTATGAAGGCGCGGCGTGCCTCATGGATGGACAATCCGTCGATTCCTGTACCGTACGCCTGCTGCCGGTGCGCTCCGGCGTGGTCGAGGTCTGGCTGTGCGTGCGGCAGAATGCGCCGGCCCTTGAGCACGTCTTGGCCCTGTGCGCCCTTCAGGTGGATGAACTGCTGCGCGAGCATGCAGCGTCCACGTCGCCGGAAGAAGAAGAGCACGCGCTCATGGAGCGTATGCAGCTCCGGATGCAGCGCATGGCGGATACGGCGGAAGTTGCCTTCTACCGCTGTGATTTCGCAGCGCGGATGGTGACGGGAGATGCGCGGTTCGCCCGTATCTGGGGCCTGCCGCCGGAACGGCTGGCCGTGGGTGTCCCCATCGATGAACTGATGCTGTCCCTCCATCCCGAAGACCGGCGCGTCTATGACGGAAATGTCGAGGAGGATCTGCGGGAAGACGGATGCTACGAGTTGCGGTTCCGGATTTTTGTTCCGGTCCCCTCCGCACTTTCGCGGGCGGAGTCTTCCCGCCGTCGGCCGATGCTCCGGCATGTTCTGCTGCGGGGATGGCGGGAAGATGAAAGCCGCCCCGACGGACGCCGCAGTGTCGGGCTGGCGATGGATGTGTCCTCCGCATCCATGACGGCGGAAGCCCTGCGTTCAAGTGAGGCGTTCACGCGGCTGCTGCTATCCAGCCTGCCCGACTGCATCCATATCCTCGACTGTGACGGCTGCATCCGTTTCGTCAATGAGGGCGGCATAAAATCCATGGAAATGGATAGCCCGATCATCATGCACGGGCTGCCCTGGGTCGATCTGTGGCGCGGGCAGCCGCGGCGCCGTGCGGCCCTGGCTGTGCAGACCGCACTGGAAGGCGAGACGGCACGCTTTCAGGGGTATGCCATGACCATGCGCGGGCAGCGCCGGTTCTGGGACGTGGCCGTTACTCCGGTATTTGGCGAGGACGGGGACGTCCAGCGCCTGCTGGCAATCGGGCGTGATCTGACGGAAGCCAACCAGTCGGCCGAGAGACTTCAGCTCGCACTGGATGCCGGAGCAATCGCCGGGACCTGGATGTGGGATGACAGCGCATCCCGCATGACAGGCGATGCCCGGCTGGCCCTGACGCTTGGGCTTGATCCGGTCCGACTGCGTGAAGGCGTCATGCCGAACGTCATCTATGACGCCGTGGACCCGCGGGACCGCTTTGCCGTGGTGCAGGCCGTAACGGCGGCAACGCGGCGGGGCGGAAAATGCCGTTTCGAGTTCCGGGTGGACACGCCGGAAGGCCAGCGCTGGTTCGAAGGCAATGGCCGCTGCGATCTGGGAGAAGAAGGGCGGGTGGCCCGTTTTCCGGGCATCGTCTTCGACATTGACCGCAGCAAGCGGCAGGCCCTGCGCCAGGCCGCCCTCGTCGAACTGGGAGACCAGCTCCGGGCGCTCGATGACACGGGCATGATGGAGGAGGTCGCCGCCCATATCATCTGCCGGGAACTGGATGCCAGCGGCGCGGGGTATGGCCTCATCAATGATGACGGCACAGGTATGACTGTCAGCGGCGTAGCCGAAGCGCGGCGGCCCCTGCTGGGCGTGCGGATGTTCGCGGATTACGGAGAGTTCAGGCCGCTGCTGATCCGGGGTGAAGCCGTGGCCATCTCGGATGTTCGCACCAACGCCCTGACGGCGGGCTATGATGCGCGCTACGAAGTCGAGAATATCGTAGCACTCCTCTGCATCCCGATCTTCAAGTTCGGGCGCTTCGTGGGGCTGATGTTTGTCTGCCATGATGCGCCGCATGTCTGGACGGAAGAGGAAATCGTCTTCACCCGCGCCGTTGCGGACCGTACCCATGCCTCTATGCGTCAGGCCCGCACGCAGCAGCAGATCCGCGATCTCAACGTCATGCTTGAAGAGCGTATCCTGCAACGGACCCGCGAACGCGACCGGCTGTGGAATATCGCACGCGACCTGTTCATCATTATCGACCGCCGCGGCTATTACGTCGCGGTCAGTCCGAGCTGGGAGGAGATGCAGGGTTACAGGGCCGAGGAACTCGCCGGCCTGCGGCTGGATGCGCTGTGCCATCCCGATGACAGACAGACGGTCTGGGACACGTTCGACCGGCTGATTACCGGCACGCCCTGGCCGACGGCGGGGCTGGATGTGCGGATGCGGCGCTCGGATGGAACCTGGCGGACCTATAACTGGAGCTGCAACGACGAGGGCGATGCGATCTATGCGGTCGGGCGTGACCTGACCGAGCGCAACGAGCTGGAAGAACAGCTCCGCCAGGCGCAGAAAATGGAGGCTGTCGGGCAACTCACCGGCGGGCTGGCGCATGACTTCAACAATCTGCTCGCCGGGATCGGGGGCGGACTTGAACTGCTGGGTATGCGGATCGCACAGGGCCGGATGGACGGGCTGGAGCGTTATATCACGGCCTCGCAAGAAGCGGTTCATCGGGCGGCGTCTCTGACCCATCGCCTTCTGGCCTTCTCCCGCCGCCAGACCCTCGATCCCACACCCACGGATATGAACGCGCTTGTCCGCGGACTGGAGAGCCTGCTCCGGGGAACGGTCGGACCAGGGATAGAGCTTGTTTTTGACCTCCAGCCGGATCTCTGGCTGACGCGCGTGGACTCCAACCAGCTTGAGAACGCGGTCCTGAATTTGTGCATCAATGCCCGGGACGCCATGCACAACCATGGGACGACGCTGCGGCAGAAGAGCGAAAACCGCCTCCTGACGGCGGATGTGGCAGCCGATATGTCTATCCGGGCGGGCGATTATGTCGTCCTGACGGTGGAAGATGAAGGCTGTGGCATGCCGCCTGAAATCGTCCAGCGCGCCTTTGACCCGTTCTTCACGACCAAGCCGCTGGGGGAGGGGACGGGACTTGGTCTGAGCATGATCTACGGCTTTACCCAGCAGTCAGGCGGACAGGTGGAAATCCGCTCCATCCCCGGACAGGGAACAAGCGTGTCTCTCTGGCTGCCGCGTTATCACGGGCAGGATGTAATGCGCGCCGATGCTCCGTCTCTGCCGCGCACGCCCCAGCCGCGTCTTCTGGAAGGGCGCAGGGTCCTGGTCGTGGACGACGAGGACGCCGTGCGCATGATCGTGGCGGACATGGTTACGGATCTGGGCGGGGTCGTGCTGACGGCATCTGATGGTCCGTCCGCACTGGCTCTGGCCATGCAGGACGAGCCACCAGCGGTCCTTATCAGCAATATCGGCATGCCGGGCGGGATGAACGGCCGCGAACTGGGAGAGCAGCTGATGAAACGCTGGCCCGCGCTGAAAGTCCTGTTCATCACGGGCTATGCCGAGCAGAGCATTCTGGGCGATCAGCCTCTGGCGCCGGGATGTGCGCTGCTGGTCAAGCCGTTCACGGTTGCGACATTCACCCGCAAACTGGGCGTTCTGCTCAGCGGGGACTGAACCCGTCGTTCAGGCCGGACGTTGGACAGACAGCACATCACGCGCGTGTAATTCATTCTTCAACCCAGCAGGGAGACAGACATGTCCTCACAGGTTCCGTCCGCCGACGCCCAGACGGTGATTTCCTTTCATGACGGTCACACCATGCCCCAGATCGGGCTGGGAGTCTGGGAAACGCCGCCGGATGAGACCGCCAGGGTCGTGAAGGAAGCCGTGAAGCTCGGTTATCGTTCCGTCGATACGGCGCGGCTTTACAAGAATGAGGCAGGCGTCGGTGAGGGGCTGAAAGACCATCCGGACGTCTTTCTCACAACCAAGCTGTGGAATGACGAGCAGGGCTATGACAGGACCATGCGTGCCTATGAGGAAAGCGCCCGCCTGCTGCGTCGTCCGGTGCTGGACCTGTATCTGATCCACTGGCCGATGCCGGCTCAGGGGCAGTATGTCGAGACATGGAAGGCACTGGTCGAGCTGAAAAAGTCGGGCCGGGTGAAGTCCATTGGCGTCTCCAACTTTGAGCCGGAACATCTGGAGCGGATCATGGACGCGACGGGGGTTGTGCCGGTCGTCAACCAGATCGAACTGCATCCCGATTTCCAGCAGCGCGCCCTGCGCGAATTTCATGAGCAGCACAATATCCGCACCGAGTCCTGGCGTCCGCTGGGGAAGGGGCGTGTCCTCACTGACGAACGGATCGGGAAGATCGCTGAAAAGCACAGCCGGACTCCGGCACAGGTCGTGATCCGCTGGCATCTGCAGAACGGGCTGATCGTCATTCCCAAATCGGTCAATCCGAAGCGTCTGGCGGAAAATCTGGACGTGTTCGGCTTTGTGCTGGACAGGGACGACATGCAGGGGATCGGGGAAATGGACCGCAAGGATGGCCGGATGGGCGCTGACCCGAATACGGCCAAATTCTGAGAAATATTCCCGGTTAGCAACATTAAGTAAAAAACCGGGCCTGTGCTATGGGCTGCTTCATGCAACCGGAAGGTGGATGGCATGAGGCAGCGTTTCAGTCTGGGTTTTGGGGCAATACTGGCAGTTCTTGCAGGGCTCGGAGGCTCCGCTGCCAGTGCCCAGACCGTGGGGGAGCAGACGACCTCCGGGCAGGGTAAGGCCTGGACGGATCAGTGGTTTTCCGACGTCTCCTTCGGCGCGCAGATTGAAGGCGGCGTGATGGGCAGTTCCAGCCATCCCGCCAGCAACCTCAATTTCGGCCAGCTCCTTTCGCCTTATGCCGATCAGGCGACGCTGAACCAGCTGACCTTCACGCTCACCAAACCGGTCGATCCGATCGGCGGCGGGTATGGGCTGGGGATGAACCTGCGGATGCTCTATGGCTCCGATGCCCGCAGCTATACGATTGCCGGTGTTTCAGACCGCTGGATCAATGGCCGCTATCAGGCCATGCCGGTCTTCGCCAATGTCGCGATCCACATGCCCTGGTTCACGGCCAAAGGGCTGGACGGGCAGATCGGTATTCTCACCTCCCCCATGGGGGTGGAAACGCTCGATCCCTCGACCCGCGCTTTCTATACGCTGGCCTATACGACCGAATATTCCACGCCATTCGAGCATGTGGGCGGCATGTTCCAGCTTCATCTGGACGATCATTTCGACCTCCAGTTCGGCGCGGATACCGGCAACCAGACGTCTTTTGGGCGCGGCGACAATAATGGCCGTCCCGCCGGCTATATCGGCGTGACGGGTAACAATCTGGCAGACGGGCATCTGTCCTTCACCTATCTGCTACGGGTCGGGCCGGAAAATGCCGTGCGCTCGCTTGGGCCGCGGGCCAATGGTGCCATGCGGTACTGGAATGACCTGAACGGGACTTGGACGTTTTCGAAGAAATGGAGCGTCACGGCGGAGCTGAACCAGCTTCACGACGAAGGACTGCGCGCCGATACGTGGAGCGCGGTCGTCTGGGGCGGGTGGCACATCCATCCCAACCTGACGGTCAATGCACGGGCCGAGCTGTACCGGGACAACACCGGCAGTTTCGTGGCGAGTTTTGCGGAGAATGAAGGCTATGCGCAGGCCATGCTCGGCAATCCGACGCGCTCGGAATCCGCGCCTGCCACGACGTATGGTGCCCTGACGCTCAATACGGTCTGGCGGCCGGATGTGGGGCATCACGTCAAGCTGCTCCAGTTCCGGCCGGAACTGCGCTTTGACCGCTCGCTCAACAGCACGCGTCCGTTCGATGACCAGCATCACATGGGGCGTATCCTGTTTGGCGCGGACATGACGCTGGGGTTCTGAAGGGGAGGTGCGCTGGCCTGCGGATTATGGCAAGGAAGTCTTCATGACGACTCCGAACGAAACCGATTTCCGCAAGGCCATGTCCCACTTCGCCACGGGTGTGGCCGTGGTGACGGCCAAAGGCAGCGAAGGCGAGCAGGGCGCGACCATCAGCGCCCTGACCTCCGTCTCCCTTGATCCGCTTCTGCTGCTGATCTGTCTCAACCGAGCCAGCGCGACCTATCGTGCGATTGCAGAAGCAGGGGTGTTCGGCCTCAGTATTCTGGGCAATGACCACAAGGACGTGGCGATGCTGTTTGCCAGCCGTACGGCTGACAAGTTCGGTTCGGACGTGATCGAACGCGCGGCGGATGGCACGGCCTTTGTGCGGGATTCACTCGTGAAGATGCACTGTGAACTGGTCGAGACATTCCAGGGCGGGACCCATGCCCTTTTCATGGCGCGGCCCGTTGCGCTGGAACTCGACGAAAACCGCGCGCCCCTGCTGTATTTCCAGGGGCAGCTCGGGATCAGCCTTTAAGCCGCTTCGCTTCCCGTCCAGCGCTCCGTGGCCATCCGGATGGCCGGTGCAAGCGGGAAGAGGCGTGAGGGCGCCGAGCCGACATGACCGTGCCGGAGCAGGGCATTGCCATCCAGCGTGGCGCCGAAAGGCTGGAAACGCTCTATGTCCGTCACGGGCAGACACAGCCGGACCCACCGGCGCTCTCCTTCTACGGTGATGCAGGTTCCGTCCTGAAAGGTCGGGCCGTCCGGCTGGGCAAGCCGCTCGGCCAGATGCAGCGCCGTGCAGGTTTCCCATCCCGTTCCGATCATCAGCACCTGCGCATCCCTGTCTGACAGGGCGGCAAGGGGGGACTGTGCACCGAACGGATCTTCCATCGGCTGACGCGCCAGAATATCCGCTGCCTGTGGTCCGAATGCACTGAACGAGACCTGCGGGTGCAGGCTGCGCTGCACACCGGGCCATGTCCTGAAAATTTCGGCGATCTGCCCAACACCGCGCGTCGGTGTCAGGCGTGGATCATAGGGCGGCATGGTGGCACGGATCGTCTCCCACCAGCTTTCCGGGACCGGCGGATCGCACCAGCCTGACGGATCGCTCAGTTCGGAAGACTGCGCGGGCATGACAATCGTGCCTTCCGGTCCGACCGCCTGAAGCAGAGCCGAAATTACTGCTGGCGCCCCGCCGCAGACCCATCCGATCCGGCTCAGCGACGCATGGACCAGCAGCGTCATGCCGGGCGTGATCCCGAGACGCTGGAAGTCCACCACAAGTCGTGCCTGTGTGACGGGACCGCTGGAGCGGGCGATGGCGGCGGCTTCGGTCATGGACTGGTTCAGCCGCGGCCGCGATAGCCGGGGACGTCCTGCGCGGGAATCCACACGCCCTTCGGCGGCTCACCCGTCTGCCAGAACACGTCGATCGGAATACCGCCACGCGGATACCAGTAGGCGCCAATGCGCAGCCATTGAGGGTCAAGCAGGGCGACCAGACGTTCGGCGATGGCGATGGAGCAGTCCTCGTGGAACGCGCCATGATTGCGAAAGCTGGTCAGGAAGAGCTTGAGGGACTTGCTCTCTACGATCCATTCGCCGGGGATATAGTCGATGACGATATGCGCGAAATCCGGCTGTCCCGTGACCGGGCAGAGCGAGGTGAACTCTGGTGCCGTGAAGCGCACGACATACTGCCGGCCCTGATGCGGGGAAGGGACGCGCTCGAGGACGGCTTCCTCGGGACTCTGCGGCGTGGTGGTGGCGCGGCCGAGCTGGCTGAGGGCGTCGGTGCCGGGTGCGGACGGGCCGGTCGGGTGATGGTCGGACATGATCTGAATTCCTCAAAGGGGCCGTGTTTTGTGTGATGTGGCCCAGCTTTCCCGCAGGCTCAAGGCATCCTCAAGACGAAAAGACAGTGACAGAGTTTGCATATTGGCGGGATTCGGTGCAGAAGACGGCGCAAATCCTCTCTTCGATGCCTCCCGTCTGGAAGACCACATGGAACTCCGTAATATCGCCATCATCGCGCACGTCGATCATGGCAAAACCACGCTGGTTGACGCGCTTCTCAAACAGTCCGGTTCTTTCCGCGACAACCAGCACGTTGCCGACCGCGCGATGGACAGCAACGACCTCGAGCGCGAGCGTGGCATCACCATTCTCGCCAAGTGCACGTCCGTTGTCTGGAAAGACACGCGCATCAACATCATCGATACCCCGGGCCACGCCGATTTCGGTGGTGAGGTCGAGCGTATCCTGAGCATGGTGGATGGCGCGATCATCCTCGTCGATGCCGCTGAAGGCGCGCTGCCGCAGACCAAGTTCGTGCTTGGCAAGGCGCTGGCCCGTGGCATCCGTCCGATCGTCGTCGTCAACAAGATCGACCGTTCCGACGCCCGTCCGGACGAAGTGCACGAAGAAATCTTCGATCTGTTCGCCTCCCTCGGCGCCGACGAGTTCCAGCTCGACTTCCCGATGCTCTACGCTTCGGGCCGTCAGGGCTGGGCCGATCTGGAGCTGGACGGACCGAAGAAGGATCTGGCCCCGCTGTTCGACCTGGTGCTGCGCCATGTGCCGACGCCGAACGTGGACAAGGACGCGCCGTTCGGAATGGTCTCCACCATTCTCGAGAGCGACAACTTCCTGGGCCGCATCCTGACGGGTCGTATCGATCAGGGCCGTGCAAAGGTGAACATGCCGGTGCGCGTGCTGCGTCCGGATGGCACGGTTGTCGAGACCGGCCGTCTGACGAAGCTGCTCTCCTTCCGTGGCCTGGACCGCGTGCCCGTGGATGAAGCCGAAGCCGGTGACATCGTGGCCGTGGCCGGTTTGTCCGAAGCCACGATCCCTGACACGATCGCTGATCCGTCCGTCGAGGCACCCCTGCCGTCGCGTCCGGTCGATCCGCCGACCCTGTCCATGACCTTCCGCATCAACGATGGCCCGCTGGGCGGTCGTGAAGGCAAGAAGGTGACGTCGCGCCAGATCCGTGACCGTCTCTTCAAGGAAACCGAAGGCAACGTGGCCATCAAGGTGACGGAAAGCCCGGAAAGCGAAGCGTTCGAAGTTGCCGGCCGTGGCGAACTTCAGCTTGGCGTTCTCATCGAGACGATGCGTCGCGAAGGCTTCGAGCTGACGATCGGCCGTCCGCGCGTTCTGTTCCGTGAAAACGAAGAGACCGGCGAGCGTGAAGAGCCGTTCGAAGAAGTCCTGGTGGACGTGGACGAGCCGTATTCCGGCGTCGTCGTCGAGAAGATGTCCCTGCGTAAGGGCGTCATGCAGGACATGCGTCCTTCCGGTGGCGGGAAGGTCCGTCTGACGTTCCTGATCCCGTCGCGCGGCCTGATCGGCTATCACGGCGAGTTCCTGACCGACACGCGCGGTACGGGCCTCATGAACCGTCTGTTCCACGGCTACCTGCCGTATGTCGGCCCGATCGAAGGCCGTCGCAACGGTTCGCTGATCTCCGCTGAAGACGGCACGACGACGCAGTATGCGCTGTTCTCCCTGCAGGATCGCGGCACGATGTTCGTCGATGCCGGCGAGAAGATCTACACAGGCATGATCCTCGGCGAGCACTCGCGCGAGAATGATCTGGACGTCAACGCGGTCCGCGAAAAGAAGCTGACCAACATGCGCGCTTCCGGCAAGGACGAAGCCCTGCTTCTGACGCCGCCGCGCCGCATGAGCCTCGAGCAGGCCATCGCTTACATCGAGGACGATGAGCTGGTCGAAGTCACGCCGTCTGCCATCCGGATCCGCAAGCGTTACCTGGATCCGCACGAGCGCAAGCGTGCCTCCAAGTCCCGCGAGGCCTGATCCGTCCTCCCGAGGATAGCGGTTAGAAAAAAGGCGTGTCCCGGATCTTCCGGGCACGCCTTTTTTATGGTCGTGCAATAGAGTTTGTCTGAATTGAGGCGCGTTTTCGCAAGACACGGACAAGAGACTGAAATTTCATAAAGTTAATGCGCGACCCGGCAAAGCGGGAATGGTATCTTCAGCCTCAAGGTCACTTCAGGATCACTGAATGCTGGCTCGTCTCTATTCTGTTTTGGAGCTTCGTTTCCAGATGCGTCTTTTCAACCGTTCCCTGATCGCCGCCGTCTCCGCCCTGGCCCTGACGGCTGCTCCGGCATTCGCCGACCCTGCCACGACGGCCGCTGCTGTTCCGCCGGCTGAAGCTCCTGCTGCTACGGCTCCTGCAACGGCAACGCCTTCCGAAGCTGCTCCGGCTGCTCCTTCCGCTGAGTCGGATGCTACGGGCACGAGCACGAAGAAGCATCACGGCAAGAAGCACCACCACAAGCACCACAAGAAGACGTCCGCTCCGACGGATGCCACGACGTCCGACGCCGCTCCTTCCAACTGAGGACCGGCCCGCAGCTCTCTCGCAGAGCTACGGAATACGGAACGGGGTCTGCTCACGCAGGCCCCATTTTTTTTGTGCAGCCGCTGATCTTATGCGCTCTGGCTGGTGGCCCGTGACGTCACGATGCAATTATTTGCGTGCATTGATGGCTCTCACTACGCTGATGGCATGACATCCTGTCTTCTGAGCTGGCACGGCTCCATTATCGCACGGCGCGGACTGGCGCTGTACCTGGCTTCCCTATCCGATGTGATTGCGGGAAGAGCAGATCCCGTTTCACCCGCTGCGGATGATGGGTTGTTCGATATCGTGCCGGTTGAGCCCTCGCTTGCCCGGCCTGTCTATGCTTTGCGTGCTGGGTCTCTCTTCCTGACCGCAGCCCCGGATTACAGATTTGGAACTGCATCGCAGATTCAGGCATGGGAGCAGTTTGTCGCCCTGCCGATGGCGTGTCTTCCTGCACTGCAACGGCTGATCTCACGCCCCTGGCATGTTGCAGGTCCGGACTTTGTGTGCGTGCGACCCGTGATACAGGACCTCGAGTTGCGGGCCGGGGAACTGTCCGTTCCACTGAAACGCCTCGATATCCAGCCACGCGAAGACGGGTCTGGTCTTGTGTCGGACGGGCAGGGGGGTTCTGTAGAACTCGATCCGTGTCCAGTTCCTGCGCTGCAGGCTCTTCTGGAAGAGGTGCAGCGTGTTGTACGGCGCGGAGATCCCGAGCCTGCAATCCGCATCCGGGATTCCTATTCGGGTCTTCAGGCTGAAGCCTTCAAGGTTACCCTCTATCCCGAAGATCTGGCCCGTCTGCGTTATCTGGTGCTGATCTGTGTGGACTGTGGCGAGCTGGCACTGGCGGAGCGTGCGCTGGAGCTGGCGCGTCGGGCCGATGACGGTCCGGACATGCTGTATTTCTCAGCCATTCTCGCAATGCGCTGCGGCCGTCACCAGCAGGCCGCCGACCTGCTGCGCGATGCTTTGCTCAGGCGCTTCCCCAACAGCAATGTCCTGCAGCGGACACAGGATCTCGACGCCCGGCTGAGACATGGTGAAAATACCCTTTTCCTTTTGCCGGACAGACTGCGTCACCTTCATCTCCCGCCTTTTGACGAGCTGTTCGACCGGGTTCTGATGCCCATGCCGCTTTCGGAAAAGGATGGGCAGGACATCCGGCAGGCTTACGGCCACCGCTTTGAGGATACTTCCGTGCATCTGGCGACGGACTCCCGGGAGGCCCTGCTACTGCTGGACCGGCGCTTCAATGGTGACAGTTACTGGAACGCGTTGTGCAAAGGGCATCAGTTCTGGCTCGCAGGGGATACAGATGCCGCGGATCAGCATTATGCGGCGGCAAAAATCCTCGCCATCCGGACTGGACTCATGCCGATCCATTACAATTGCGGCGTGTTTACATGGCTGGGGGGTGCTGCGCGTCATGGAGTACCGGCACCTGTTGCAGACCGTCTGGGAATGGGGGCATGGCATTGGGAATCCAGCACCGCTCCGGATGGCCCGCCCCCCGCGCTGTGTCTCGTTTTCGGATGCGACGCCGGGTATTTCCGTTTCCTGCCCAAGCTGCTGCTGTCACTGCTGAAGCTTTGTGCGACCCGCCCGGATCCGTCCTTCCGGATCCGGCTGTGTCTGGGGATCGACAGCCCTACACCGGAGCAGCTTGCGTTCATGCGTGAGCTGATCGACGCCGTCTCGCAACAGGATTTCGGCCTCGATGTTACCCTGGCTCATGGCCGCCTGACATGGCGCGATGCCGCGACCTATACGGCGATCCGCTATCTGATGCTGCCCGAAGTGGTGCGGCGCTATGCCTGTCCGGTCATCACCGCCGATTGTAACGGCTATTTCCCGGATGATTTCCTGACGCTGTTTGATGATCTCAGGAACACCGCTGATTATGGCTTCCGGCTTTATGCCTACAACCATGAAGGGCGCCAGACTTTTGGCGAGCCCTGGGGTTTTGGTGCAGGGATTTCATGGTTCGGGGAGGCTGACAGGCTGCCGGAGATCGCGGCGTTCCTGCATGATTATCTTCAGGTCGCCTATGACCCGGCCAATCCGACGAACTGGTGCATTGACCAGTGCGCGCTCGCCCAGTCTTTCCGGCGGTTCGTGGCGCCGCGCTGGAGTAATCTGCGGATCGGATTCATGGATGAGGGTACGCCGCTGATGGTCATGCCGCATCATGTGGGCGGCAAGGACGAACTCCTGCGCCGGGACGGAACTGTCTCGATGCAGGATGTCCGGGCGTTTTTCTCCCGTCCGTGAGAGCTGACGGACGGGAGCGTGTCTCAGACGCCGTAGCGGTCCAGCGACAGGTCGAGGGACGGAATGGCCGTCTGGCGGCTGGAGATCTGGTCTGCGACGATCTGGCCGGAGCCTGCCGCCATCGTCCAGCCCAGCGTGCCATGACCGGTGTTGAGCCACAGATTGCCGTAGCGCGGGGAGGGGCCGACGATCGGCGTGCCGTCCGGCGTGCAGGGACGCAGGCCCGTCCAGTATTTCGCAGACGACAGGTCGCCGCCGCCATACATCTCGCTGAAGGACAGCTCCAGGGTTTCGCGACGGTCGGGGCTGAGGCGCAGGTTGAAGCCATTCAGCTCCGCCGTGCCGCCGATGCGGATGCGGTCGCCAAGGCGCGTGATGGCGACCTTGTACGTCTCGTCATTGACCGTCGAGACAGGGGCGCGGCTTTCGTCCGTGATCGGCATGGTCAGGGAGTAACCCTTGACCGGATAGATCGGCAGACGCAGTTCCAGAGGCTTGAGGAAGCGCGGGGAGTAGCTGCCGAGTGCCAGAACATAGCGGTCGGCGGTCATGCGGCCGGCGCTGGTGCGGATACTGACGATGGCATCGCTGGCAGCTTCCAGAGCCTCGATATTGACGCCGAGATGGAACTTCACGCCCTTGTCCTCGGCCATCTTGGCCAGACGGCGCGTGAAGAGATGCGCATCGCCCGTCTGGTCACCCGGCAGCAGCAGGCCGCCCTTGAGCAGATGCCGTGCATGGGCGAGGCCGGGTTCGCGGGCCAGGATCTCGTCCACGGTCAGCAGCTTGTGCTCGACGCCGCTTTCAGCCAGCAGGCGCATGTCTTCGGCCGCGTATTCGATCTGGCTGTCGGTGCGGAACAGCTGGATCAGGCCCTTCTGGGCGCCATCATAGGTGATGCCGGTGTCCGCACGGAGCGTGTCCAGACGGTCGCGGGCATATTCCGCGATCCGCAACATCCGGCCCTTGTTGATGTCATAGGCCTTTTCCGTGCAGTTCATGAGCAGCTCGCCCATGAAGCGGAACATGGCCGTGTCAAAGCGCGGACGGATCACGAGCGGGCTGTGCTTCTCGAACATCCATTTCGCGGCCTTGAACGGCAGTCCCGGCATGGCCCAGGGGGTGGAATAGCCCGGAGAGACCTGACCCGCATTGGCAAAGGATGTTTCCAGACCCACACCCGGCTGGCGGTCGATGACTTCGACTTCGTGGCCTTCCTGAGCGAGATACCAGGCCGTTGTCACGCCAATGACGCCGGCGCCCATAACGATGACTTTCATATCTGTCCTGCTGTGTTGTCGTTCGTGAAACCGCCCTGAAGCCATGAAAGCCAGCTCAGCGCTGCGAAAAAATCTGTCTGCCCCGCTCCGTCAGCCTGGAACACCCTTGCTGGTCGAATATTCGAAATGTAGGGCTGTGTCGGGATGGACGATGGCATGGATGGCATGAGCCGCCATGGCGCCTTCGGAGAAGCCCTGAAGGATGAGCTTTAGCTTGCCCGGATAGGTCGCCACATCCCCGATCGCGAAAATGCCCGGCGTGCTGCTCTCGAGCGTGGCCGGGGTGACGGGGACGGTGTTGCGATGCGTGTCCAGCCCCCAGAGCGCAATCGGCCCCAGATCGGTGGACAGGCCATAGAACGGCAGAAGCGCATCGGCCTCGATATACCGGGACGTGCCTTCAAGCGTCGTGACTTCCACGGTCGAGAGCACACCATCCGTGCCGTGCAGGGCATGGAGTTGATAGGGCACGACCTTCTCGATCTTGCCGGCGGCAATCTGCTGTTCGATGCGCGACAGCGTTTCAGGCGCGCCACGGAAACGGTCCCGGCGATGCAGCAGATAGACCTGGGCGGCCACTTCGGAGAGGGAGAGAGCCCAGTCCAGCGCGGAATCGCCACCTCCTGCGACCACGACGCGCTTGTCTGCAAAATCGGCACGTTTTTTGACGTAATACTGCACGGCTCCCGTGCGCTCATAGGCTTCAAGCCCGTCGAGCGGCGGACGGTTTGGCCCGAAGGCACCGGCACCGGCGGCGATGATGACGGCTTTCGCGGTGATGACGTCGCCGCGTGCGGTCTTCAGCGTGAACGCCCCGCGCTGGCCTTCCAGCGTCTCGACCCGCGAGCCCAGCAGGCGCGGCACGTCGAACGGTGCGATCTGCTGTTCGAGCGCCTCGATCAGCGCGCCGCCTTCGATGGCGGGATGGGCCGGGATGTCGTAGATCGGTTTTTCCGGGTAGAGCGCCGCACATTGTCCGCCTACGCTGTCGAGCGCGTCGATCAGGACGCAGGACAGCTTGAGCATGCCACATTCGAATGCGGCGAAGAGGGCGGTCGGACCGGCGCCGACAATCGCGACATCGGTGTTGAGGGTTTGAGGTGCAGTCGTCATGACCTGTTTCATAATCGGTTTGAAGAGGTTGGGGTAGGGCATTGAAGGCACGATATGCGTTTGTAATTCAGGACCTCAAAGGCCTCGGCGGCACTGAACGCTCGGCCTGCGCCGTCATGAACGGGCTGGTGCGTCAGGGCTGTGGCGTGCGTCTGGTGGAACTGGTCGGGGCTGGGGCTCCGGCCTTTCCGCTGTCGCCTGAAATCCCTGTCTCGTCCCTGTTCGACCGGCCGGTGAAGATCTTCAATTCCTGGTTCCGCATCGTCTGGCGGCTGTCGCGTCTGCTGAAGCGGGAGAAAATCGACACGCTGGTAGTCGTGGAGTCCACCCATGCG
This sequence comes from Gluconobacter roseus, assembly GCF_046058915.1. Taxonomy (GTDB): domain Bacteria; phylum Pseudomonadota; class Alphaproteobacteria; order Acetobacterales; family Acetobacteraceae; genus Gluconobacter; species Gluconobacter roseus_A. Next base: position 1,358,861 of record NZ_CP175538.1, on the reverse strand, counting down.
CTTTATGGCGTTGCGGCGGCCCGGCTTGCGGGCGTGCGCTGCATCGTGTGGGAGCATTTCAATTTCAACGTGACGCTGAACCGCCGCAAGCGTGTCTGGGGACGGCAGATCGCCGCGCGCTGGGCCGACGATGTCGTTGTCCTGACGCAACGGGACACGGTTCTGTGGCGTGAGGGGACGAAGGTCCGGGCGCGTCTGACCGCCATTCCGAACATGGCGCCCTCCGTGACGGACAGCCCTTATCCCGAAGCGTCCCGTCTGGTTCTGGCTGCGGGACGCCTGACCGAGCAGAAGGGCTACGACCTGTTGCTCCGGGCCTGGCAGATCGTGGAGCAGGACCCGCGGAGTGCGGGCTGGGAACTGCTGATCCGCGGCGATGGCCCCGATCGCGATGCCCTGCTTCAGCAGGCCAAGGGGTTGCATCATGTGACGATTGCGCCCGCAACCGGAGGCATTGATGCCGATTATGCCCGCGCCGCGCTGTTCGTGGCATCATCGCGTTATGAGGGCCTGCCAATGGTGCTGCTCGAAGCCATGTCGGCGGGCGTGCCGGTCGTGGCCTTCGACTGTGAGACCGGGCCGGCGGAAATCGTCCGCGATGGCGAGACGGGGTTTCTGGTTCCGCCCGAAGAGCCCGAAGCTCTGGCCATTGCCCTGCTGGAATTGATGGGTGCCCCTGAACAGCGCCAGCGCATGTCAGCCAAGGCGCGGCAGAGGGCGGCGGAGTTTCAGGAAGACTTTGTCATGGCGCGGTGGAAAGCGCTTCTTCAGCACACATCCGGCTGAGCGGGCACGGATGTTCCCCAAACGTGCTTGCTGGCTCCGGGCAGTCGGGCCACATTGGGGCTCATGCAGATACGCCTCGATAACCAGCTCGCAACCGAAACTCTGGCGGCCCTGATCGCCGATCGCTGCGCGCCCGGAGACTGCCTCGCGCTTTCGGGTGGACTTGGAGCCGGGAAAAGCACGTTCGCCCGGGCGTTCCTGCGCTATCTGGCTCAGGATCCGCAGATGGAAGTACCCAGCCCCAGCTTCGCGCTCGTCCAGCCGTACGAGACGCCGAAAGGAGCGGTGCATCACTATGATTTATGGCGTCTGGACGGACCGGATGCGCTGTATGAACTGGCCTGGGACGAGGCATGCGAGGGCATCATGCTGGTCGAATGGCCGGAACGGGCCGGGGATCTGTTACCCGAAGGCGCGCTGCATCTTACATTCGTCCCCGGTGACAGCGAGGATTCCCGCCTCGTGGAGCTGACGGGCTGGCCTGAAGAGCGCCTGACAGGACTGAACCCATGAGCGGCGTCGTCACCATTGCGGGCACGGAGCCGTTTCTGGACCGTGTGGCGCAGGAATGGCTCGAGCAGGACCCGGCAGCCGGAACGGATGGTCCCGGCCTGATCCTCGTCCCCAGCCGTCGCGCAGGCCGTGCGCTCATGGAAGCGTTCCTGCGGGTTCTGGACACGCAGGCCGCACTCCTGCCGCGCATCGTCGCAATCAATGACGTGGACGAGGATGCGCTGGCGTCCATCGGGATCGACGTTGTCCTGCCTCCGGCCGTAGAGCCGCAGCGGCGTCTGGCCGTGCTCTCAATGCTGATTCTTCAGACGCCGCTCGTGAGCGTTGGCGTAGACAGCACCAAGGGGATCGACCGCGCCTGGCCTCTTGCCAAGGCGCTGGCGGACCTGATGGACGAGGCCGAGCGTAGCGGCGTCGATCTGGCTGAACGCCTGCCGGATGCGGTGGAGGAGCGCTTCTCCGATCACTGGCAGCAGACGCTGAAATTTCTGGAAATCGTGACCGCCGTCTGGCCGAAATGGCTGGAGGAAGAAGGGCTCTCCAACCCCGTGGCGCGGCAGATCGCGCGGCTGAAAGCACAGGCGCACGCCTGGGCGGAAAAGCCGCCGCTGACGCCCGTCTGGGGTGTGGGTTTCGCAGATGGATCGGCGGCGGTGTCGGATGTGCTGGCCGTGGTGGCGCGGCTTCCTGCCGGGCTCGTGATCCTGCCGGGCGTGGACCTGGGCATGGCGGACGAGATCTGGGCCGATCTGCCGCCGTCGCATCCGCAGGCCGGTCTGAAGGAAATCCTGACGGATCTGGGCCTGTCGCGCGAAGAACTTACGGATTGGGATGGCGGCCGGGATCGCGGACGTGAGCTGATGCTGCGAGAAGTTCTCCTGCCGGAACACGGGATCGAGCACTGGGGGCAGGACAGCCGCCCTCGTGATATCGATGGCCTCTCCATTCTGCCCGCGCAGGACCAGCAGCAGGAAGCACAAGCCATTGCCCTGATCCTGCGCGATGTCGTCTCCGAAGCCGGGAAAACCTGCGCGCTCGTCACGCCGGACCGTGCTCTGGCGCAGCGCGTGGGGACGGAGCTTCTGCGTTTTGGCATCCATGCCGATGACAGTGCGGGCGAGTCCTTGTCCCAGACTCCGGCCGCTGTCTTCCTGCGTCTGATCGCGACTGCCGCCGAAGCGCGTTTGTCCCCGGTGGCGCTTCTGTCTGTTCTGAAACACCCCCTCGCCGCGCTCGGGCGTACGCCGGGCGACTGTCACGCCTCTGCCCGGCGGCTGGAACGGCTCCTGCTGCGTGGGCCTGCTCCTGCGCCGGGCATCGCGGGCCTGAAAGCCGCGCTGCACGAATACACCCAGAAAAAACATGCGCCCGATCACGGCGCCAGTGCCGACGCCCCGGATGAGCCGGAAGGCCCCGCCGCTTTCATCGCACGCATCGAGCAAGCCTTTGATCCGCTCCTGTCCATCGAAGGCGCCATTCCCCTGCCGGAACTGCTCGAACGCCTGATCCACACGGCGGAAGCTCTGGCGGCCACGGCTGAAGAGCTGGACGCACCGGAAGATGAACCGCGCCATCCAGGTGCGCGGCTATGGCTTGGCGAGGACGGCGAGGCCCTGTCACGGCATCTGGCGGCGCTGATCGTCAATACCGGCATCCTTCCGCCGCAGCGGCTGACGCATCTGGATTCGTTCCTCAATACCTCCATGGCGGGACAGATGCTCACTGGTCTGCGCGCGCATCGTGGGGGCGTGGAACTGGCGCATCCGCGCGTCTCGATCCTCGGTGTGCTGGAAGCGCGGCTTCTGGCGTTTGATGTCGTGGTGCTGGGTGGACTGAACGAAGGCGTCTGGCCGCCCGCGACCGATCCGGGCCCCTGGCTGAGCCGCCCGATGCGCGTGCGGGTCGGGCTGCCCTCTCCGGAGCGGCAGACGGGTGTGAGCGCGCATGATTTCGTCTCGACCATTCTGGCGTCAAAGGAAGCCGTGTTCGCCAGCTCGGCCCGGCGTGAGGGTGCGCCCGGCGTTCCGGCGCGGTGGATGGTCCGGATGGATGCGTTTCTTGGCGGCCGCTCCCAGAGCCTGCCGGTGCATCCCGCGCTGGACTGGCAGCGCTGTCTGGATCAGCCACTCGCAGGCGCCGAAGCCGTCGCGCCGCCTGAGCCATGCCCGCCCGTTGCCCTGCGTCCGCGCGGTCTCAGCATCACCGAAATCGAAACCTGGATGCACGATCCGTATGCGATCTATGCCAAGCATGTCCTGAAGCTCCGGGCGCTCAAGCCACTGGAGGAAGGCGCGGAACATGCCGATTTCGGCATGGTCGTGCATGATGCGATGGAACGTGTCCTGAGCGACTTCCCCGAGCGCTGGCCTGCCAATGCGAGCGCCATCCTGCGTCGCGTTTTTGCCGAGGAACTGGCCAGGGCCAATATGCGCCCGGCCCTTGTGAACTGGTGGGGGCCGCGTTTGGCCCGGATTGCGGACTGGGTGGCGGAAAAGGAAGCGGCCTACCGTCTGGATATGGAAGAAAGTGGCCCGGCGCAGGGGCGGTTCGTCGAAGTCACGGCGTCTTTCCGTCTTCAGGCGGCTTTCGCGCCGTTCGAACTGCGCGGCCGTGCGGACCGGATTGATATCGGTGCGGATGGTCTGGCAACCGTCTTTGATTACAAAACCGGGCAGCCGCCCAGCGGGAAGAATGTTGCGGAAGGCTGGTCCGTTCAGCTCGTGCTTGAAGGCGCGCTGCTGGCGAAAGGGGCGTTCAAGGACGTTCCGGCTGTTGAGACGAAGAAGCTGCTCTACTGGCATCTGACCGGTGGGGACGATCCGGGCAAGGAAAGCGAAGTGCCGGGCTCACGCTCCGGCACGGACGCGCCGACCCTGATTGGTGAGGCCATGGAAAAACTCCGGACCCTCGTGGACGAATACGACAATCCCGATCAGCCCTACCGCTCCCAGCCCTGGGCCGGGCACGTCCCACGCTACACCGATTACGCGCAGCTGGCCCGCGTGGATGAATGGCGCGCGGCCTATGCGGAAGGAGAGGGCGAATGAACGACATGCCGCCTGTGACGCGCCCTGTAACCCGTGACGAAGTCATTGCCGCCGCCGACCGCACGCAGCGTCAGGCCTCTGATCCGCGCGCTTCGGTGTTCGTCTCGGCCTCGGCGGGTTCGGGCAAGACCAAGCTGCTGATCGACCGCCTGCTGCGTCTCATGCTGCCGCTCTATGTACAGACCGATGACGGCGACACCATTCTGGCCGATGGCGCACATCCCTCGCGCATCCTGTGTCTGACCTACACCAAGGCCGCCGCCGCCGAGATGGCCAACCGCCTTCAGCAGAAGCTGGGAAGCTGGGTCTCTCTGCCGGACGCGAAACTGGGTGCGGAGCTCGAAAGCCTCGACGTTCCCAACACGGACGAAACCCGCCGCCGTGCCCGCGCCCTGTTCCTGTGCGTATTGGATCTTCCGGGCGGCCTGCGGATCGAGACAATCCACGCCTTCTGCCAGTCCCTGCTGCGGCGTTTCCCGCTGGAAGCCTCGGTTGATCCGCATTTTACGCTGATGGAAGACACCGACACCACACTGGCCCTGCGTGAGGCGATGGAAGACGGGCTGGCCCGTTCGCCGGAGCTTGCGGCCGATGTGGCCGGAACGGTGGGTCTGGACCGCTTCTTCCAGCGCATCCGTACGCTGAACATGGAGGAGAGCCGCGCCCGGCCATTACTGGAGCGCTGGGCCACTTTGCCGGATAGCGTGGTCAGTGCCTATCGCAAGGCCCTGAAAGCCGGGCAGCAGAGCCTTGAAGATCTTGAAGCCCTCGCCTGTCTTCCGCCGAAAGAGGAGGATCTTCGGGCCGGGCTGCGCGATGCGCTTGGAAGCGTGACGACGTCCGGTCGTGTCTTCGCCGATCAGATGCTGGGCTGGCTCGGGACGGAACCAGCCCAGCGTGTGCCGACAGTATGGGCGAAATGTCTGCTGACGAAGGATGGTGGTCCGCGCAAAGTGAACGGCATCGTCGGCAAGGCAGCGCAGGCGGCCGTTCCATGGATTGCGCCGCTGTTGGAAGAAGAAGCGCAGCGTCTTCTCGATCTTCAGGCCAGCCTTAAGAGCGCACGCCTTGTTCTGCTGAACCGCGCCCTGCTGGGTCTGGCTGCGCCGATGCTGACGGCGTTTCAGGATGGCAAATCGGCTCGCGGGCTGGTCGATTACAACGACCTTATTCAGGAAACCCGCAATCTTCTGCGCGATCCGGGTGCGGCCTGGGTGCTCTACAAGCTCGATGGCGGTATCGACCATCTGCTGCTGGATGAAGTGCAGGACAATTCCGGCCTGCAATGGGAAATCGCCGGCGCGCTTACATCCGAGTTCTTCGCAGGTGAGGGCGCGTGGGACATGGGGCCGCGTCCACGCACGATCTTCGCGGTCGGGGATTACAAGCAGTCGATCTACGGCTTCCAGGGCGCCCAGCCGGAAGAGTTTCACCGCTGGCGTCATGAATTTGCCAGTCGGGTGCGCAATGCCGGTCTGCTGTGGCGCGATCCGGAACTGAACGTTTCCTTCCGCTCGGTCCCGCCCGTCCTGTCTTTCGTGGATGCAGTATTTTCCCAGCCTCTCGCGGCGCATGGCCTGCTTCAGGACGACGAAAAGACGCTCCGCCCGCATGTCTCGGCCCGTCCGGGGCAGGGAGGGCGCGTGGAACTCTGGCCGCTCGTCCCCGTCGTGCAGGGCGAGGATGATGACGAAGGCCTCACGCCCTGGCGCGCGCCCTCCACCAATACCGGGCAGCGGAGTGCCCCGCAGCGCCTTGCCGAAGCGCTTGCCGAATGGATCGACCAGCAGATCGGTCGTCCGCCCCAGCCGGGACAGGCGCCTCTGACGGCAGGGGACGTGCTGATCCTTGTCCCCCGGCGCTCGCCATTCCTGCGCTCGCTGATCCGGGCTCTCAAATCGCGCAATGTCCCGGTGGCGACGCTGGTCCGGGTCGGGCTGACGCAGCAGGTCGCCGTCCGCGATCTCATGACGCTCTGCGCGGCCCTGCTCCTGCCGCAGGATGATCTGACACTGGCTTCCGTCCTGACATCCCCGCTCGGCGGGCTGACGGACAACTCGCTGATGGCGCTCGCAACCCGCAATGGCACGGCCCATGCCCTCGGCCCCAAAGGCCAGCCGCTCTGGACCGTTCTGCGCGAACGGCACCGGGAGCGCGAGGACTGGCGGGCCGCCTGGGAGATGCTGTCCACGCTCTATGCGCGCGTCGATTATGCGTCTCCGTACCGCTTGCTCGCCGAAACGCTGGGCCAGCATGGCGGCCGAACACGCCTGCTGCGTCGCCTGGGGCCGGAAGCGGCTGAACCGGTGGACGAACTGCTGACGGCGGCGCTACGCTATGAAGGGCTGCATCCGCCGTCGCTTCAGGGCTTCCTGCACTGGCTCGAAGCCAGCGAAATCACCAGCAAACGCGAAGCTGAAAGCGAGCTCGGTGCCGTCCGCGTCATGACCGTGCACGGCTCCAAGGGGCTTCAAGCACGTCTGGTCGTCATGCCGGACACAACCTCCAAGCCGCCGCCGGGCAGCGATTTCCTGTGGGAAGAGGCGGGCGCGCTCGAACTTCCGCTCTGGGTGCCGAAAAAGGACATGGGGACGGAGGTCACGACGGCCCTGTCCGAACGGGACGCCGAAAAAGCCCGCGCCGAGAGCAACCGCCTGCTTTACGTCGCCCTGACCCGCGCGAGTGACTGGCTGGTGATCTGTGGGGCTGGGGCCAAACGCGAGCCTGCGGATACAAGCTGGTATCGGCAGTGTAAGGCCGGGTTCCGGCAACTGGCCAATGCACGGTCTGAACCGATGGATCTGGGCTGGGAAGGCGAGCGGCTCGTGCTGGAAGAAGCGCGCACACTTGCCCCCGTTGCTTTCCAGCCCGGATCGGCCGAACCGCCCTGTGCAACGTTGCCGGACTGGATGGGGCGTGCGCCAGACTGGAAGCCCGTCATCACGCCGCATGAAGATGCCATGACGCGTCCGCTCGCACCCAGCCGTCCGGATGGGGCAGAGTTCGGCGAACTTCCAGCCGCACGCTCGCCGCTGGAGCTTCTGGCCGGTCGCCCGACTCCGGTGCGTGAACAGGCCATGCGACGCGGCACGATGATCCACCGTCTGCTCCAGCTTCTGCCCGAAACTCCGGCCGCCGAGCGCGAAGCTGTGGCTCTGCGCTGGCTGTCCCGCCGGGCTCTCGGCCTGACGGAACCGGAAATCGAGCGTCTGGCCGAACAGGTTCTGGGCGTTCTGTCCCATCCCGACCTTGCGCCGCTGTTTGCGCCCGGAAGCCGCGCGGAGCAGCCGATTTCCGGTGTCAGCGCGGGTCGCGTGGTGCTCGGGCAGGTGGACCGTCTGCGGATTGGGGACGGGCAGATCTGGGTCTGCGACTACAAGACGAATCGCAATCCCCCTCTGCGGGCCGAGCGCACGCCCGTCGCCTATCTGCGGCAGATGGCGGCCTATCGCGCCGTGCTGGCGCAACTTCATCCCGGCTACGACATTCACTGTTCTCTGGTCTGGACGGAAGGACCCGCCGTTGTCACACTTCCGTCCCCGCTGCTGGATCAGGTCCGTCCCGGAGCTTGATGCAGATCAAAAGCCCCTTGCAGTGAGGGGCAGGGCAGCCGATATCCGTTCTCAGAAACATCATTCGCCACAAGGAATACCCTCATGAGCGCAAACACCGTCGCCGTCAGCGACAGCAGCTTCGAAGCCGACGTCCTGAAGTCCGAAGGTCCGGTTCTGGTCGATTTCTGGGCGGAATGGTGCGGCCCGTGCAAGATGATCGCTCCGGCACTTGAGGAAATCGGCGCCGAGTATCAGGGCCGTCTGAAGGTCGCCAAGGTCAACATCGACTCCAATCCCGAAGCACCGACCAAGTATGGTGTCCGCAGCATCCCGACGCTGATCGTCTTCAAGGACGGCAAGCCGGTCGCCCAGCAGATGGGTGCGCTGCCGAAGAGCCAGCTCAAGGCTTGGATCGACCAGTCTCTCTGATCGACCTGAAAGGGTGAGGGAAGGACGATCGGGGGGCGTGGTCACGATCCTGCGCTTTGTGTAGGATCGTGTCATGCGCTCGAAAGCTCCGACCTTCCCGACCCCCGTTCTCCTGACCTCCAGTGAGGAGGTGGCCCGTATCTGCGAAAAACTGCAGAACGAGCCTTTCGTGACCATCGACACGGAATTCGTCCGGGAACGGACCTACTGGCCCGAGCTCTGCCTCGTCCAGCTTGCCGGAACTGAAGACGTCGTCCTGATCGACACGTTGGCGCCCGGTATCGATCTTGCACCTCTCGGCGGCCTTCTGGCCAAGCCGGACTGCACCAAGGTCTTCCATGCCGCCCGGCAGGATCTTGAAATTTTTCTCCATATTTTCGATCGCCTCCCGGTTTCGGTCTTCGATACGCAGGTCGCCGCCATGGTGGCCGGCTTCGGCGATCAGGTCGGTTATGACAGTCTGGTCGGCGCGATTACCGGTCGCAGCATCGACAAGGCGCACCGTTTTAGTGACTGGTCAGCCCGTCCGCTCAGCAAGGCGCAGATTGCCTATGCCGCGGCTGACGTCACGCATTTGCGTACGGTCTATGATGCCCTGCGCAAACAGCTTGCCGATCAGGGACGTCTGCACTGGGCCGATGCCGAACAGGCTGTCCTGACGGAAGAAAAGACGTTTCGCCCCGATCCCCGCCGTTTGTGGGAAAAGCTCAAGGCCCGCACCAGCAACCGCCGGATGCTTGGTATCCTGCGTGAAGTCACGGCCTGGCGCGAGCAGGAAGCCCAGAACGCCGATATTCCCCGCCAGCGCGTCATCCGTGACGAAAGCCTGCTCGAAATCGCAGCTGTTCATCCCGATACAGTTGAGGCCCTCTCCCGTATCCGCGGCGTAACGCGCGGTTTCGCCGAGGGAAAGATGGGCAAGGGGCTGCTTGAAGCGATCAGCAGTGCTCAGGAACTCCCGGAGTCCGAGCTTCCGAAAGCACCATCAAAATCCGATCGCCCACGGCCGTCCACGGCTCTTGTGACGCTTCTGCGGGTCCTGCTGGCTGCTAAATGTGAAGAGCACAAGGTTGCCCCCCGTCTGGTCGCCTCTTCGGATGATCTGGACCGGATTGCGCTTGGAGAAACCGATGTCGGTGCCCTGAAGGGCTGGCGGCGCGAACTGTTTGGTCTGGACGCTCAGGCGCTGGTCCGTGGCGAGATCGCGCTGGCTGTCGTGAATGGACTTGTAGAGCTTCAGCGCGTCGCAGAACCGGCCTCGTAAGAACCGGCTTCGACGCGGCGGGGAGTTTCTGGTAAGAAACCTCCCAAAGATGTTCCGGGTCCGGTGGGCCGGGACTGGAAACCAACAGCATATCGGGCCGGGCCAGGCACCGAAGCGGGACAGGGAAACGAACATATGGAGTGGACGGACGAGACGATCGCCAGACTTCGCGATCTGTGGAGTCAGGGACTTTCGACCGCAGAAATCGGCCGCCAGCTCTCCATCACCAAGAATGCCGTCGTTGGCAAGGCGCACCGTCTGGGCCTGCCACCGCGTCCTTCTCCCATCCGCAATCGCAAGGCCAAGGACGGGGACGCGGCCACAACCGAGGCAACGCCCCGCCGCAAAAGTCCTTCCCGTGCCAAGGCCACAGAAGCCGTAGCATCCGATCTGTTTGCCGACAGCAAGGATACTATCGCAGCTTCCAAGGTAGCTTCCGACGCCGTGGAAAAAGAAGCGGCAGCAAAGCCTGTAACCCCTATTCGTAAAGCATCCCCTGCGGCACCTGAAGCCACCAAGGCTGCTCCTCAGCCAGTAGCGCCCGCACGTTCTGTTCCTGCTGCTCCCAAGGAAACTGTAGCCGCGCGGCGGGAGCGTGTTGCCACGCCTAAGCCGGAACCCCGCGTCGCCCCTGTGCCGCGTCCAGCCATGCCGCCCCGCTTTTCAACCGCTGGTATCGACCGCCCGACCCGTCGTGGCCCGTCCTGCTGCTGGCCTATCGGCGATCCTGGTACACCGGGCTTCCACTTCTGCGGCGCCACACCGCTTCCTGGAAAGCCTTACTGCGCCGAGCATGCGGCTATTGCGTATGTAAAAATCCGCGACCGTCGCGACTGATACAATATGAAGACCAGAAAAGGCCGCTCTCTCAAAAAAAGAAGCGGCCTTTTCCATATTCTTGAATCCAAGCCCATATGTGACAGAGACTAGCACTACTTTGGCAGAAGCATGATTTTTAGGATTCCCATGGCGCAGATTGCGTGATTCATGGGGAGCCAGCTTTGACGGAGGCTGGCATTGGAAGAAGACTGGCAAGCGGATCTTGAGCAATGGCTCGCCCCATATCTGGATGGTCTGGGCAACAAGACGCGGCGTAAAATGTGCCCCGCCTATATCGTAGGTCTGATTGGGCCAGGAGATCGCAAGAGCATCCAACCCATGGCCGCACGCTCGGATGCGGTCTCCTATGACCGGCTGCATCATTTCATCGGAGCCGGGCTTTGGGACAAAGCTCCACTGGAAGCGACCTTGTGGAAACAGGCGGATGACCTGGTTGGTGGCGACGGATCCTGGCTGATCATCGATGACACTGCCCTGCCGAAGAAGGGCAAAGCCTCTGTTGGCGTTGCGCCCCAATACGCAACCGCACTAGGCAAGAATGCGAACTGCCAGACAATGGTCTCTGTGACACTGGCTTCGGGTGAAGTTCCCCTGATGCTGAGTCTGCGGTTGTTCCTGCCAGAAAGCTGGACAAGCGATGTCGCGCGCATGGACAAGGCGGGCGTACCTCATGCCTTACAGGACTACCGCACGAAGCCTGAAATCGCGCTTGAGGAAATTGATCGCGTCATCGCAACAGGTGTCCGCTTCGGCTGCGTGCTGGCCGATGCGGGTTACGGGTTGTCAGCTCCGTTTCGGCAGGCATTGACCGCACGGAGTCTTTGCTGGGCTGTCGGTATTCCCCGACACCAAAAGGTCTACCCCGCCGATGTTCAACTGATCTTCCCGGTTACAGGTCGCGGCCGTCCACGAGTGCGCCACGTCCCTAATGTCACGTCCGTGGCGGCGCACACCATGCTCGAAGGGACGAAGTGGCGGCAGGTCAGTTGGCGTAAGGGAACGAAGGGACGCCTGACGGCTCGTTTTGCGGCCATACGCGTACGCATCGCAGATGGTGCACCCCAGCGGATCGGCTCTGCTGGAGCCCAGCACATGCCGGGCGAAGAAGCCTGGCTGGTGGGGGAGCATCGCTCGAATGGCGAACGAAAATACTATCTTTCGAACTTACCGACCGAGACACCAATCAAGGTTCTGGCTGGCGCGATCAAAGCGCGCTGGATATGCGAACAGGCCCATCAGCAACTCAAAGAGGAGTTGGGGCTGGATCACTTCGAGGGACGATCCTGGACCGGACTTCACCGCCATGCCTTGATGTCGATGATGGCCTACGCCTTCCTGCAGTCCCGCAGACTCGCTCAGGCGGGACGAAAAAAAGAGCCTCCGGACCGCCACCGCAACCCAGTCTGCCAGCAGTGCGCCAGGCCATTCTTGACCGCATAGCTCGTTCACCACCAACACATTGCCCTCATTGCGGATGGATATTCAACAGACACCCTAACTCAATTCTGCCAAAGTAGTGCTAGGGAAGGTCAAATTCAATGAAGTGATCAACGCAGTGCGCTATCTTGTCCATTCAGGCTACGGATTGTGCATGCTGCCGATCCATTTTGGGCGCTGGCACACGGTCTATGGCTGGCTCCGCGTACTGGTGCGACGCTGAAAGAGAAGAGAACTTTAGGCTGGATGGCCAGCTAACCGCGGTTCGTGGCCGATCACGAGTATCGCCTCGACACGTCCCAGGCCATGATCTTCGTCGCTAGGGAAGCCGTTTGATGGTTGCCTCGTTGATTGTCCCGTTCATCTGGAGGGTTCGAAAAACCCCCTGGTATTGAGGTCTGCTCTGTGATTCCATTTCCCCTTAGTTGATTGGGGATGATGAAAGATGAAGCAGCCGGGTTTCTTTGATGTTGAAGAACGGCTTGCCCGCTTGAGCGGGCTTGGTGATCAGCTCGAAGCATTTTCCCGGACTGTGGATTTTGAAGTCTTCCGCCCTGACCTGGAGAAGGCTCTGGCGTATTCTGACGGAAGCAAAGGCGGACGACCGCCATTTGATCCGGTGCTGATGTTCAAAATTCTGGTGATCCAGACGCTCAACAATTTGTCTGATGAGCGGACGGAATATCTGATCAACGATCGCCTCTCCTTTATGCGTTTCCTTGGTCTGGGACTTTCGGATCGGGTGCCGGATGCCAAAACGGTCTGGCTGTTCCGCGAGCGTCTGACCCAGGCGGGTGCGATCGAAGGGCTGTTCAACCGCTTTGATGCGACCCTGCGCAACGCCGGGTATTTACCGATGTCAGGCCAGATCCTGGATGCCACACTGGTAGCTGCTCCAAAGCAGCGGAACACCAACGCAGAGAAAGCCGATCTTCGGGAAGGACGTATTCCTGAAGACTGGCAGGACAAACCCGCAAAGCTGTCGCACAAGGATCGTCATGCGCGCTGGACACTGAAGTTCACGAAGGCGAAGCGGCAGGATGATGGAACCATGCCCTCCAGCGATCTCGCCATCCCGTTCTTTGGCTATAAATCGCATGTTTCCATCGATCGGAAATACCGGTTCATCCGGAAATGGAAAACAACGCATGCCGCCGCCAGTGATGGCACGCGATTGAGAGAGGGGCTGCTGGATAAAACCAATACGGCCTCAACGGTCTGGGCTGACACGGCCTATCGCTCAAAAGCGAATGAGGACTTCATGGAGGAGCAGGGCTTTGTCTCGAAGGTTCACAGGAAAAAGCCGCATCTCAAGCCTATGCCCAGGCATATCCAGAAATCCAACGCCGGAAAGTCCGTTATCCGGTCGCGTGTCGAGCATGTCTTTGCTGATCAGAAATCACAGACCGGGCTGTTCGTCCGAACCGTCGGCATAACGCGGGCCACCATGAGGATCGGGTTGGCCAATATCGTCTATAATATGCGCCGCTTCCTCTTCCTGGAGCGGATCAGCGCGAATGCATAGCAATCCAGCGGGGGGCAGCACTCAATCTGCTCAAAACGCAGATCGAAAACGAACCCAAAAGTAGTCAATCAAATCGCCAAAAACCTGAAATCACCAGCCAAGCGTATCAATCAAGGGTTCTTCGATCCCTCCATCTGGCCGGACATCGGGAGATAACCGGCGTTCCGCAGGGTCGCGTCAAATCGGTCAAACAGCCTTTCAATGGCACCCGCCTGTGTCAAACGCTCACGAAACAGCCAGACCGTTTTGGCATCCGGCACGCGGTCCGACAGCCCCAATCCCAGAAAGCGCATGAACGACAGGCGGTCGTTGATCAGATACTCTGTCCGTTCATCAGACAAATTGTTCAACGTCTGGATGACCAGAATTTTGAACATCAGCACCGGATCAAACGGCGGACGTCCGCCTTTACTTCCGTCTGAATAGGCCAGAGCCAGCTCCAGATCAGGACGGAACACCTCAAAATCCACAGTCCGGGAAAAGGCCTCCAGCTGATCGCCAAGCCCGCTCAGCCGAGCAAGCCGCTCTTCAACATCAAAGAAACCAGGCTGCTTCATCTTCCACCATCCCCAATCAACGCCGAAGAAATGGAATCACACAGAACAGCTCAGAGCCAAGGGTTTTTCGAACCCTCCACCTGGAACCTGCATATTTTCGCTAGAAAATTCACAAAAAATGTATATTTTAGAGGTAAAAAATAACAATCAAGGAAAATAAAAATGAGCGACACATATAAATATAAATATTCAATTATGACATGCTGTCGGTGGGAATATAATAATATATCAGAATGGATATCTTTCTATAAAGAAATAGGATTTGATCACATCTATATATACTGCAACGATGATGATCCAAGGGATTTGTATACAAATTGTCTTCCATTTATTTCGGAAGAAAATAGTTTTGTGACATTTGTTTATTATGCAGAGGTCGGAAATCAAATTGGAATGATATTAGATTTCCTGAAGAATTTTAAAAATCAAACAGAATGGGTTTCTTTTATAGATATAGATGAATTTCTTTTGCTAAAAAATACTCATAATATAAAAGATTTCATGGTAAAATTTGAAGGAAACGATGTTGTTTATTTTAATTGGTCAATGTTCGGAACAAATTATTTTGAAAAGAGACCTGAAGGAAGTGTAATTTTAAATTATTATTATAGAGAAGAAAAACTTCATCCATTAACTAAAATAATATCAAAAACTAAAATATATTCAGACCAATGGATAGAGACGAACCCTAGAGATTCTATTCATCACGGGATAAGTAAATACCTTATTAATTTCAATTGTGTTAACGTTTTGGGAGAGAGTATGAATTATCTTATTGATAATCCTCTTGAAATTCACGATAAATATTTATCAGATAAAGCTGATGCTATTCGAGAAGTTGCCGTATTGAACCATTATTTTATGAAATCAACCGAGGACTTTATTCGTAGATCGCAACGAAGTGTAGGTAAGACTTTTTCTGGGCAAAAGGTTTGGAAAGATATTTTTGATAATGGCGGGTATAGAGAGATAATTGAATTATCGAATGTAAAAGATACGTCTCTACGAGATTTCTGGAGAGAAAAAACAAATAACGCTTTTAATCTCACTGTGGGAAATAAAGATATTATTATTTCTCGAGGTAAAAAGTGTACGCAGAGCTCTATATCAGAATGGTCTAAAGGGGCTTCGTTAGAAGAAGATGCTGGACTTTTGGTGGGAGCGGTAGAGGAAGAATTTTATGGTAATCATACTTCCTTTGAAACAAATCCTTGGTGGGCAATAGATCTTGGATCTATAAAAGAAATAAAAAAGATTAAGATATATAATAGAAATGATTCTGCTTCAGAAAGAACAAGAAATATATCTATTTATTTCTCAAATTTTGGAGATAATTGGCGGAATAAAATTTCTTTCAATGATATAAAATGGGATGATAATAATCAGTTTTCTATAAATTTAATTAATGCTGAGATGGATGCAAGATTTATAAAAATAGAAGTAAATGGGGAAAATTTCTTGCATTTTAGAAAAATAGAAATTTACCAATAATATAAATCAAGAGGAATTTAAAAAAAATAATTTATTATAGAACTATTCTATTATAAAAATTTTGAAAGATAATAATCGAATATTTTTGCTTAGGACACATAATCGGACCATGACGGGTGCAGCGAGACAGATGGCTGAGACGAAGATGGTCGGGCCTCTGTCTAGTTTGTGGCGACCCGCCGCCAGTCCCTGAGCCTTCCGAACATAATCTCGATGCGCTTGCGGCGTTTATATTCCCGCCTGTCATAGCTGACCGGTTCTGCGCAGGATTTCCGTCCGGGAATGCTGGGTCTGATTCCTTTTTCCTCCAGGGCGTCCCTGAACCAGTCAGCGCCATAACCCCGGTCTTTCAGCATCCATTGTGCTGCAGGAAGACTGTTCCAGCAGGGCAGTGGCACCGGTATCATCACTGATCGGTCCCGCTGTCATAAAGACGCTCAACGTTCGTCCGTTCTGACGTGCCCCCTTTTTTGTATCCACTCAAAAGGAGAGTTCCCGTTTTTTATGGCTTTGGGTTGATGGGATGACAAGTGTCTCGGGGGCATGCCCCCGAAACACTTGTCTGGCGACCTGATCCGGTGTCCTGCCACCCAGCTGGGAATGGGGGCGCACCGTATTGTAGTCTTCCCGCCAGTCAGCCAGAACCTGTCGGGCATGGCTGAGAGACGTGAACAGCGTCTCGTTGAGGCATTCATCCCTCAACCGGCCGTTGAAACTTTCGACAAAGCCGTTCTGTTGCGGTTTCCCGGGGGCGATATAGTGCCATTCAACCTTCATCTCATCGGCCCATTTCAGGATGGCATGGGATGTGAACTCCGTACCGTTGTCGCTGACAATCATGAGGGGTTTGCCATATCGTTCCACCAGGGCCGTCAGTTCCCGCGCCACACGTCCACCTGACAATGACGTGTCGGCAACCAATGCCAGGTTCTTGCGACTGAAATCGTCGATAACAGCCAGAATGCGGAACCGGCGGCCACAAGTCAGGGCATCCGAGACAAAATCCAGGCTCCAGCGCTGCCCGGGTTCCTGAGGGATGGTCATGGGAGAACGCGTCCCCAGTGCCCTCTTGCGGCCACCCCGATGGCGGACTTTCAGCCCTTCCTCCTGATAAAGGCGGAACAGCTTCTTGTGATTGGGGCTGAATCCTTCCCGCGCCAGAAGATAACCCAGGCGGCGATAGCCAAAGCGGCGTCGTTGGTCCGCCAGTTCCCGTAGGCGCTGGCGCAGGGCAGCATCGTCCGCTCCGGTAGAAACATACCGCGCGACACGCCTGGCAACACCAACAAGCGCACAGGCTCGGCGTTCACTCAGGGCCAGAGCTTCCTGAATGTGTCGGACCGCCTGCCGTTTCGCGACAGGCGTTACCACTTTTTTCCAACGATCTCCTTCAGCGCCGCATTATCCAGCATGGCATCCGCCAGAAGACGTTTCAGGCGGCTGTTTTCATCTTCCAGCGCCTTCAGCCGTTTGGCCTCGGATACCTCAAGGCCACCATAACGGGTCTTCCATTTGTAGAAGGTCGCGTCACTGATCCCATGCTTACGGCAAAGATCAGAGACCTTCAGTCCGGATTCCTGTTCCTTCAGGATCCCTATGATCTGCTCTTCCGTAAAACGACTGCGCTTCATCCGTCCGTATCCTTCTCGATCGGACTCTACTTTTAAATGGTTACATTTCCGGGGGGCACGTCAGTTCTGATCGGCAACGGCAGGCAGCTTCGTGTTCACAAAAATGATACCGCTCAGCACGCAGCAGTCATCAACGCGGCCTCTGCCGTGGCTCTCTGGGAAAAGAGCTACAGGTGCCTCACAGAGCCTGCATCAGATCACCACAATCAAATCAATAAGGCCTGAGCCTAGGACTGTAAGGTGTTCTCTTAACACCACGATAATCTCTCACAAGGCCACATGCCTGTTAGGTCCGTGCGAACTGTCCTGTGAAGGAGGTAAATGGGGTTTTGTCTTGATGGAGGAACAAAGGCGCTTTTTTGTCTAGTGAGAAGGAAGCTTGTTCCTGATAAGTGCGATAGAGCCAAATGAGAGCGAACATGACTTCCTCATGCGGAATCAGTTCGCGTGATCTCGCCTTTCCATAAACTCTCAGGTGTATGTCATCCGCGTATGGCTTTCCCTTGTCATCGAACTTCAAGCCAATCACATCACCCCACTTCATGTTCTTAATTTCAGTGGGTCTCATTCCTGTCAGAGCGATAATCTGGGTGTAGCAATAGAACAGGATACGGTCGTATTTTACCGCCGGATGAATGTCTGGCTTGTTTGTCTGAACGAACGCGTAATTTTTGAGGGACTTACATTCCTCATATGAGAAGCCGGGACGGGCTGTGTAACCGACCTTAGCAGTTCGGATTGCAGGAATGGATTTGATGTACTGCGAATCGAAACAGAACTAAAGAGAGCCATTCAACGCAGCCCTCTCACAATTCAACGTCGCAGGGATAGGGCAGATACGCTTCTTTTCTGTGATGGGTGTGGTGATGGTTTTCCCATTCCGTTCGTAAGTGATGAACGAAATGTCTTTGCCAGGTTCTGTGATCCAATAATCAGAACGCCATGAGAGATAGGCATCCACGGACTTAGTGGAAATGAAGTTCGGATTCTGAGCACCAAAAAAGCCATCCGCATATCTCATGAGAATGGCTGTATTTTGTGCTGCTACATTTTTAGGCATCATGCCTTGTGCGGCACGCGCTTCCATATAGGCGATGTAAACTTGGGTGATTTTTGAGCTGGGCTTCGCACAGACGTTCAATCCGCTTTCAGCTTTCAGAAGAGATTCATAATAGAATCGCCGTGCAAGCTTTTTAGCTTCATGGCGATCTCTCGTTCCTAAAGATTTTTGGATTTGTCCCTGTCCGGGAATGGAGAAGCGGACTGACCAGTTAGCAGAGCCAGACTGTTTGAACACATTATATGGTGCGGAAACTACGCTAGAACTATGCTTATCCATGCGTAAAACCCTTGTTTTCGACCCCTATGTTAGCACTAAGCTAGAGGTGGTCCCCATTTTTCGGACAGGACGATAAGCTATCATCTGGCCTGAACGAGGACGGGTTTTATGGGCAAGGTTACGCGGAAGAGGTATGCGGCAGAGTTCAAGTCACGGGTTGCGCTGGAGGCGATCCGTGGGGAACTGACGCTGGCGGAACTGGCTTCGAAACATGGAGTGCATCAGACGATGATCGCACAGTGGAAACGGCAGGCGATCGAGGGGATGGCGGCGACCTTTTCCGGGAAGACGGTGGCTGAGCCGCCGGTCAGCCCTGCTGATGTGGAGAAACTGCACGCGAAGATCGGCCAGTTGCTGGTGGAACGGGATTTTTTGCGGGATGCCTCTGCTCGGTTGGGCGTGATCAGAGGCGGCAGATGATTGACCCGAAGAGAGCATGCCTGCCGATAATCCGGCAATGCACGCTACTGCAACTCAACCGGTCGGGCGTCTACTATCGGCCTGTGCCACAGAGCGAAGCCAATCTGGAGTTGATGCGGCTGATCGACGCCCAGTTCCTGGAAACGCCGTATTATGGCTCACGGCAGATGACATGGCATCTGCGCCGCCAGGGACATGAAGTGGGCCGCAAGCGGGTCCGGCGGATCATGGCGATCATGGGCCTGCGGGCGATCTACCAGAAGCCGCGCACGACCGTGCCCCATCCGGAGCATCGGAAATATCCATATCTGCTACGGGATCTGGTCATCAATCGGCCTGACCAGGTCTGGTGTTCCGATATCACATATATTCCCATGAAACGGGGATTTCTCTATCTCGTGGCGATCATGGACTGGTTCACGCGCAAGGTCCTGTCCTGGCGTCTGTCGAACACGATGGACGTGGAGTTCTGTATCGAGGCGCTACAGGATGCCCTCATGCGCTATGGCGCCCCGGACATTTTCAATACTGACCAGGGGTCGCAATTTACGACACCCCGTTTCAGCGGGATACTGGAAGAGCGTCAGATCCGCATCAGCATGGATGGGCGCGGTCGCTGGCTGGACAACGTGTTCATCGAGCGCCTGTGGCGGTCGCTGAAATACGAATGCGTCTACCTGTACGCGTTCGAGACCGGATCAGAGCTGAGGGCCGGGCTTGGCAGATGGATCGCCCATTATAACGAAAGGCGTCCGCATACGGCGCTGGCTGGACGAACGCCCGATGAGGCGTATCATAACGTGCCGACGCCATCTGGTCCGGGGTTAACCCCGGACCAGATGGCCAACAGCAACGCCGTCAGAAGGGCGGCATAACGACAACCGGGTATAGCTTATCAAGCCCGCAAAACTGTCCGAACGGACGGGACCACCTCTGCTAGGGAAGTCTGAGACTGATGGAAATTTTAAATCTCTGAAAAACAAGGAAAAATGGTGCTGCTGGACAGGATTGAACTGTCGACCTCTCCCTTACCAAGGGAGTGCTCTACCACTGAGCTACAGCAGCATACCGTTGCCTTGGCGCGCTTCGTAACGGGTCAGCGCGCCAAGCGCAAGCCTTAATCGTCCCGATGGACCTTTTCCATCCGCTCGTGCCGTTCCTGCGCGTCGATGGAAAGGGTCGCGATCGGGCGGGCTTCGAGCCGCTTCAGGCCGATCGGCTCTCCCGTTTCTTCGCAGAATCCATAGCTTCCATCGTCAATGCGTTCGAGCGCCATGTTGATCTTGGCGATCAGCTTGCGGGCCCGGTCACGGGTCCGAAGCTCGAAAGCACGATCCGTCTCGACACTGGCGCGGTCGGTGATGTCGGATTCATGAATTCCACCTTCCGAGAGACTCGCAAGGGTTCCATCCGCTTCCTTCAGGAGATCAAGACGCCAGCGCAGAAGTTTCTGCCTGAAGTACTCGACCTGAAGCGGGTTCATGAACTCTTCGTTGTCGGAGGGCCTATAATCCGGCGGCAGCGTAATCATGCGCATCCAATCCCTTGGCTGGTCTGCCAACGTCCGCTTCCAACAGCCGCAGGCGATAACGCGCGGCTTATAGCCACCCCAGCCGCATCCGCCAACCCCGAACATACTTTGCGTGTCTGTCGGAAAGCGCGGAAATCTGCGTCTCTGTTAGGGGTTTCTTTACCCTGTACGCCCATCCTCAACACCTGAGCCCCCCAGACCTGTCTTGCAGGCATCAGGATACCCCTCGTCGCCCATGCGCTTTTTCATGCGATCTTCATTTTCCTTCCAGACCCTGCTGCGGCGTGTAACGGCGCTTGCCTGTGTCGGACTGCTGCTTCTGCCAGGCTTTACCCTGGCTGCCAGCGTTCGCATCAAGGACATTACGGACATGGAAGGCGTCCGGAGCAACCAGTTGATCGGATACGGTCTGGTGGTCGGTCTGAATGGCACCGGAGACCGGTTGACCAATACGATTTTCACCCGTGAAACGCTGATTTCCATGTTGAACCGGCTGGGCGTGAACATTCGCGATCAGGAAACCCAGCTTCAGACGCATGATGTCGCCGCCGTTATGGTGACGGCCGATCTTCCGGCCTTCGCCCATGGTGGCAACCGTATCGATGTTACGGTTTCAGCAGCGGGCGATGCTTCCTCCCTGACGGGAGGCACTCTTCTGGTCACACCGCTGATGGCGGCTGATGGTGAGGTCTATGCCGTTGCACAGGGGTCTCTGGCTACGAACGCGTTTTCTGCGCGTGGAGCAGCAGCGTCCATTACCCGAAACGTCCCGACCAGCGGTCATATTGCTAATGGCGGAATTGTTGAGCGCGAAGTGCCGTTCGATCTCAGCCATCGTGCCAATCTGCATCTGAGCCTGAGAAATCCGGACTTTACGACCGCGAGTCGCATTGCAGCCATTATCAACCGGACTTTCGGACCGATTGCCATTGTTCAGGATCCACGCACGGTCCTGCTGGATCTGAGCAATCATGATCCTGTTTCCACACTCTCCAGAATTGGCGACCTTCTCGTGACGCCCGATAACCCTGCTAAAGTGGTGGTGGATGAAGCCAGTGGCACGATCATCATGGGGGCAGATGTCCGGATCAGTACGGTCGCCGTGGCGCAGGGTAACCTGACGGTTCAGGTGACGGAAACGCCCGAAGTCTCCCAGCCTGGTCCGTTTTCCGGCGGCCAGACCGCTGTGGTGCCACGGACGAACGTCAAGGTTGATACAGGCAAGACCCACCACTTAGCTGTGGTACCCGGCGGAACAACGCTCAGGGAGCTTGTTTCAGGCCTGAACGCCCTGGGAGTGGGGCCACGGGACATGATCAGCATTCTGCAGGCCATCAAGGCTGATGGCGCCCTGCAGGCAGAACTGGAGATGCGTTGATGACAATATCCTCGACGACCGCCGCGGCATCGCAGGGATTGCCGTTGCATGGGCAGAAGGCAGATCCTGCCAAAACGCTGAAGTCGGCTCAGAGCTTCGAATCGATGGCCATTAACCAGATGCTTCAGCCCATGTTCGCCACCGAGGATAACAGCGACAGCATGTTCAGCGGTGGTGCAGGCGAAAAGCAGTTCCGGCCCATGCTCGTGGAACAGATCGCCAAGCAGATGGAAAATAATGGCGGAATAGGCCTGACGGATGCGATTGACCGTCAGATGCTGGCTATGCAGGAGCAGAAATGAGCGCGTCCATTATTCCCGCGATGCAGCGACTGATCGCCATCCTTGAGGCGGAAAATTCGGCTCTGGAAGAGGCACGGATTCCTGATGCGCTGGCGCTTCTGGGTGACAAGCAGGACGCGGCCAGAACACTTGAGCATGAAGTTGCGGCTGCCAATGATCGCAGGGAAGAACTCTGCCCGTGCTGCCCGGATGATGAGAATGCTGCCGGGGAAGATTCTCCGGCTTTTCCTTATCGTAATCTGCTGGAGCAGATGACAGAACTGGGCAATCGCAATGGCGAACTTCTCCAGAGGGCCATTACGGCCCAGAAGCGCGTGATTGAACTGCTGACCTCAACACCGGCGACTGCTCTGCCGCAGAACTATGGCAATCAGGGCAGTTATGCGCCTGTTACGGATCGGCAGGCCCTGTTCACCAGCAAGGCCTGAATAACAGGGTCAGTCTTCGGCGAGAACCTGGCGACTGACCTTGACCTTCCCGACGCGTCGCCGGTCCATTTCCAATACCTCGAACAGCCAACCCCCGAAGGCCACCTTGTCTCCACGCGCCGGAACACGTCGTAAAAGCGCGAGGATCACACCGCCAAGGGTATGATAGCCGCCAGCGCCGGGAAGCTCTGGTAGGTCGAGACGGGAGCGCAGTTCATCAGCCGGCATGAAGCCGTTGAATACGTATTCATCCGCACCTTCAGCCGCCTGAAGCTCCGAAGAGGATGACTCCGTCTTTTCCTCGCCGACAATGGCCTCGAAGACGTCTGATGGGGTCACGATGCCTTCAAAAGAACCGTATTCATCCAGGACAAAGGTGATACCCAGATTGACGCCACGCATGCGCTCGATCATGTCCTGGGCGCTGAGACTGTCAGGAATAACAGGCGGTTCGCGCAGCACGGCATCGACGGAAACCGGAAGCTTCAGGAGCAGCCGGTCCATGATGTCCTTGGCCAGGATGACACCGACCGGGTGATCCACATCCCCTTCACAAACGACTATCCGGGCATAGGACGACTGGCGGAGCTTGCGGACCAGTGTTTCCTGATCCGCATGCCGGTCAATCCAGAAGAGTTCGTTACGTGGCGTCATGATGGCGCGCACAGGGCGGTCTGCCAGACGCAGGAGGCGCTCGATCATGGCCTGTTCGTCGGTCTCCAGGACACCCGCACGGGCACCTTCAGCCAGAACGGCCTTCAGTTCCTCCTCAGTGACCGCTGCACGCGTCAGCGGGCCGACACGGAGCAGACGGAGCACCAGGGAAGAAGTACCGCTGAGCAGCCACACGATCGGTTGTGCGATGCGCGCTACACCGACAAGCAGCCAGGCCAGACGTGAGGCAATGGCTTCCGGTTGCTGTAATGCGATCTGCTTGGGAATGAGTTCGCCGAAAACCAGCATGGTGAAGGTGATTATCGCAACAACGAGGACGATCGAAACCTCACTGGCAATCGGACGTAGCGACGGGATGTTTGCGATCCATGCCGTGACCGTACTTTCCATCTGGCTGCCGCCAAACGTACCTTCAAGAATGGAGACCAGCGTCATGCCAACCTGAACGGTTGGCAGAAAGCTGTGCGGATCCTCTGCCAGCCGGATTGCAGTTGTGGCCCCTCGGGTGCCCTGCTTGGCCAGAACCTCCAGCCGTGGCCGCTTTGCCGAAATGAGAGCCATTTCTCCCATGGCAAACACGGCATTGAGGAAAATGAGCAGACAGATAACGAGAATAGGGGTCAGCATGATCCGGCCAGAATAATGAATGCCCAATCATAACAGGACGATTGGCGGATGCCATGCCCTTCATTCTGTCCGGTCAAATGGAGGGGGCTTTTCACAAAAAAACCGGCTCACCAGGAGCCGGTTCTTCATGTGCACACACAGACAGGAAAAGAATATCCTCAGTCTGCTGCGTCGGCGGCTTCCGAAACCGTGTTGGCTGCCGGACGTCCATTGACGCGGACGCGCGGACCGCGAGCAGGTTTAGCACCCGTGGAGATGCGCTCCATCTGCTGCTGGACCTGTTCCTCGTAGCCGTATTCGGCCGGGCGCTGGTTGGCGAGCGAGATTTCCGGAACCATCGGCTTTTCGGTCTCGGGGCCAAACAGGGCGACCTTGGCGATGTGCCAGGGACGCGCGACGGCATCCATAACGGCCGTGGACTCGTACCCGGAATGCACCATGCAGTCGGCGCATTTCTCGTAAGCACCGGTGCCGTACTGCTCCCAGGCGGTATCGTCCATCAGTTCCCGGAACGTCTTGGCATAGCCTTCACCGAGCAGATAGCACGGACGCTGCCAGCCAAAGACCGTACGAAGCGGCTTGCCCCATGGCGTGCAGTGGTAGTTCTCGTTGCCGGCCAGGAAGTTCAGGAACAGCGGAGACTGCGTGAAGCGCCACTTCTTGCCCTTGCCGAGGCGGAAGATGTCGCGGAACAGCTGCTTCGTTTTCTGGCGGTTCAGGAAGTGGGCCTGATCCGGTGCACGCTCATAGGCATAGCCCGGAGCGGTCATGATGCCGTCGACGCCCATGGCCATGACTTCGTCGAAGAAAGCTGCGACGCGCTCGGGAACCGCACCGTCGAACAGGGTGCAGTTGATGGAGACACGGAAACCGCGGGACTTCGCCAAACGGATCGCCGCGGTCGCACGTTCGAAAACGCCTTCCTGACAGACCGACGAGTCATGCATCAGCTGATCGCCATCCAGATGCACGTCCCAGGAGAAGAACGGGGAGGGCTCGTAATCGTCGAGCTTCTTCTCGAGAAGAAGGCCGTTCGTGCACAGGTAAACGTATTTTTTCCGCCCGATCAAACCTTTGACGATCTGGGGCATTTCCTTGTGCAGGAGGGGCTCGCCACCGGCGATTGCGATGACAGGGGCACCGGCTTCCGTGTCGGCATCCAGGCATTCCTGAAGGCTGAGCCGCTGGTTCAGGATCTGCGCAGGATAGTCGATCTTGCCGCAACCGGCACATGCCAGGTTGCAGCGGAACAGCGGTTCGAGCATCAGGACCAGCGGATATCGCTTGCGGCCCGTGAGGTGCTGCTTGACAACGTACCGTCCGACTCGGACAGCCTGCATCAAAGGAACGGCCATTATAATCCTCTGGTTCTAGCCTCCGGAAGATGCACCCATAGGGCGCCCGGGGCCTTGCACATCGTGGATGGCCCGTGGCTGTCTTCCCTGTCCCGGCTTGTGGAAGTCGGGAAACATGAAGGACCATCGAGCGTGAGATTGACTGCCTATAGACCCATTGTCGTGTTCGCCTCAATGTCAGGCTGCATAATTCGCATCAGGCCTGTGGCTAATCGAGCACAGATGGATCTACGGAAGCCAGAACTTGATCTCCGGAACTTGATACAGTGTGTCATGAACCTGATCTCTATGCACAGAACTGTCTACAGGACGAAAGCACGATCATGATTTGCCGTTTTCCCCCGAAAGTGACTCTGTCCCTTCTCTCCGCCTGCCTCCTGACCGGAGCCGTCGCCATGCCGGCACTTTCGCCGGCCGCACTGGCCCAGACGGCCGAAGCAGCGCCCGCTGACGCGACATCGGCCGTGGCACCGATCTCTGCGCTGTATGATGCCCTGAAAACGGCCCAGAAGTCCGGGAAGACGGCCCAGCAGCGCGCAACGATGATCGCGCCGGCCGTGGATCGCGCCTTTGATCTGGAAGCGATTCTCCGTCGCTCGGTCGGCGTGCGCTACAACAGCCTGAGTCCTTCCGACCGGACCCGTCTTCTGGGATCTTTCCGCCAGTTCACGATCGCCCGCTACGCCTCTTCGTTCAAACCCGAAGCCCAGGCTGCCTTCACGGTCAACCCGCAGACGCGCCCCAACCCGACCGGCGGCCTGATTGTCGATACGACGATCGGTGGCACGGATGGCGGTGATGTCACGCCGATCGACTACATCATGACGAATGGCCCCTCGGGCTGGCGCATTACGGACGTTCTGCTCAATGCGCATATCAGCCAGGTTGCTGCCCAGCGGGCCGATTTTGGTGGTGCCCTCAGTTCGGGCGGCGCCAGTGGTCTGGCCGATCATCTGGACAGCAAGACCGCGCATTTCCTGCATGACTGATCACGCTGCGACGGTAGCACCCTTTCCCAAAAGCGTTCGGGAAGGATAGAAGACCGTCGTGTCCTTACCTCTTACGATCGCGGCCGGCTTCTGCGCCCTTGTTTCTGCCGCCGGCAATCTGCAGGCGCTGGCCGGTGCGACACTGCTCGCCCGGTTCCGCCGCACGGAGCGCAGTGCCGATGAGGCCCTGCGTCTGTCGGATCGGGCGTGGCCTGCGGTTACCGTTCTCAAGCCGCTCCATGAAAACGAGCCGCTGCTGGAAAATGCGCTGGAAAGCGTGTTCACCCAGGACTACCCGGATTTCCAGATCGTCTTCGGTGTCCAGAATGCCGAAGATACGGCCCTGCCGGTCATTGAACGTCTCCGGAAACGTTATCCGCGGGTCCCGGGCAGTGTCGTGGTCAATCCGCAGGAGCATGGCCCGAACCGGAAGGTCGGAAATCTGATAAACATGTACGGGGAAGCCTGTCATGACATTATTGTGATCTCCGACTCGGATATTCATGCCAGTCCGAATTACCTGCGCCATGTCGTGACGAGTCTGGAGGAGGCGGGGACAGGTCTGGTCACGACCCTGTATGCCGGCCGGCCGGCTGCCGGCACGCTCGTGCAGCAGATCGGCGCATGTCAGATCAACCACAATTTCCTCCCCGGCGTCATGATGTCCCGTTTTCTGGGACGGCAGGACTGTCTGGGAGCCACGATGGCCCTGCGTCGTCAGACCCTTGAAGACATCGGTGGCCTTGAGGCGCTGGTTGACCATGTGGCTGATGATGCCGAACTGGGTCAGCTGATCCGGGCGCGCGGGGAGAATATTTCCATCGCGCCGACCCTGACCCATACGACCGTGGGCGAACATTCGCTCAGCGATCTTCTGGCCCATGAATTGCGCTGGGGGCGGACGGTCAAGAATGTTGCGCCCGTTGGCTACGGTCTGTCCGCGATCCAGCTTCCCCTGTTCTGGGCGGTTACGGCGGTGCTGTTCCGTCCGAATGCCTGGTGGACCTGGTTCATGCTGCTCCTGACATGGCTGGTCCGTGCCCTTGGAAGCCGCATCATGGATCGTGCAACGGAGTGTCCGCTGCCAGCCGCAATCCCGCTTTTGATCGCCCGTGACTGGCTGTCTGCTGCCATTATGGTGGGCAGTGCGCGCGGATCACGCGTTGCATGGCGGGGCAGAACGGTCCATATCGCCCGAAGAAAACGAAATTCCGCGTCCTGCGCCACCTCGCTCCAGGCCGGCGCCACCCACAGGAGTGTCCGATCATGATGAGAACCCTTTTTCTCCAGCCTCCTTCCTTTGACGGCTTTGATGGTGGCGCTGGCTCCCGCTACCAGGCAAAGCGCGAGATCAAGTCTTTCTGGTACCCGACCTGGCTGGCCCAGCCGGCCGCACTGGTTCCCGGATCGCGCCTGATCGATGCTCCGCCGGCGAAGATGGGCATGGACCCCATTCTTGAAGACGTGAAGAACCGTGACCTCGTGGTCATGCACACCTCCACGCCGTCTTTCGCCTCCGACGTGCGCGTCGCCCAGATGCTCAAGGATGCGAACCCCAAGCTGATGATCGGCATGGTGGGTGCGAAGGTTGCCGTCCAGCCGATGGAGAGCATGGAGAAGGGTGGCCCGATCGACTTCGTGGCCCGCAACGAGTTCGATTTCACGATCAAGGAAATCGCCGAAGGCAAGCCGCTCGCCGAAGTGGACGGCATCACCTGGCGGAACGAGAAGGGTGAGATCATCGCGAACAAGGATCGCGCGATGATCGAGGACATGGACAGCCTGCCGTTCGTGACCGAGGTCTACAAGCGCGACCTGAACATCAATGACTACTTCATCGGCTACCTGAAGCACCCGTATATCTCGATCTATACGGGCCGTGGCTGCAAGTCGCGCTGCACGTTCTGCCTGTGGCCGCAGACGGTTGGCGGCCATCGCTACCGGACCCGCAGCCCCGAGCATGTGGCCGCCGAAGTGCGTCTGGCCAAGCAGTACTTCCCTGAAGTGCAGGAATTCATGTTCGATGATGACACCTTCACGGACGACCTGCCGCGCGCAGAAGCCATTGCTCGTGAGATGGGCAAGCTCGGTGTCACCTGGTCCTGCAATGCCAAGGCGAATGTGCCCTACGAAACCCTGAAGGTTCTCAAGGAAAACGGTCTGCGCCTGCTGCTGGTCGGCTATGAGAGCGGCAACCAGCAGATCCTGCACAACATCAAGAAAGGCATGCGCGTCGAGACCGCCAAGGAATTCACGCGCAACTGCCACAAGCTGGGCATCAAGATCCACGGAACCTTCATCGTCGGCCTGCCGGGCGAGACGAAGGAGACCATCCAGGAGACGATCGAGTTCGCCAAGGAAATCAACCCGCACACCCTGCAGGTCTCCCTGGCCGCGCCGTATCCGGGCACGTTCCTGCACAAGCAGGCGACAGAAAACGGCTGGCTGAACGAGGCGGAAGCCGAGCTGATCGATGAGAGCGGCGTGCAGATCGCGCCGCTGCACTACCCGCATCTGTCGCACACGGAAATCTTCGAGAGCGTCGAGGAATTCTACCGCAAGTTCTACTTCCGCGGCTCCAAGATCGCCTCGATCGTCAACGAGATGGTCCGCAGCCCGCAGATGATGAAGCGCCGTCTGCGTGAAGGTGTGGAGTTCTTCCAGTTCCTCAAGGACCGTCACGCCGCCTGAACGGCGCGCGCCTGACCGGACACTACCCAGGGGCCATGGCAGATGTCGTGGCCCCTTTTTCGTGAGACCTGCCATGACATCCAGCGCCCTTCGCCGCGCCATCGTATCCGCCGACGATTTCGGCATGAGCCTTGAAGTCAACGAGGCCATCGAACAGGCCCATCGCAACGGCATCCTGTCCACGACCAGCCTGATGGTCGCGGGCGATGCCGCCGAAGACGCCATCCGGCGGGCGAAGACCATGCCGGACCTGAAGGTGGGGCTGCATGTTGTGGCGATCGAGGGCAAATCCGTGCTCGATCTTCCCGCCATCACGGATGAGCAGGGCTGGTTTGGCCGCAACCAGCTGCGTCTGGGTGTCGAGTATTTCTTCTGCCCGCCCGCGCGCAAGGCTCTGCGTCGTGAGATCGAGGCCCAGTTCCGGGCCTTTGCTGCGACCGGGCTGACGCTCGATCATGCCAACGCCCACAAGCACATGCATCTGCATCCGACCGTGGGACGCTTCCTGATCGAGTCCGGTCTGGAGCATGGATTGCAGGCTGTCCGCTCGCCTTTCGAGCCGCCGGAGCCTGTTGAGGCCAATGACACGCTGGGAGACCGTGCCCTGCGTCACTGGATCAGCGTCCTGCGACACCAGATCCGCAAAGCGGGGCTGAAAACTAATGACTGGTGTTTCGGTCTGCGCTGGTCCGGCCATATGACGCCGGACCATATCCGCGGCCTTATCCCGCGTCTGCCGGAGGGCACGAGCGAAATCTATTTCCACCCCGCCACGGCCCAGAACGCCATGATGAAGCGCTTCATGCCGGGCTATGAGCAGGAAGGCGAGCTGGCCGCCCTTCTGGACCCGGCTGTGCGGGCCTCATTCGACCGGTATGGTGTCGCCCGCATTGGCTGGGCCGATCTGTAAGACCGGCCCTGACCGACGGGGCAGGGCGAGGCTCAGGCCGTCAGCGTGAATGCCTCGGTCGGGCGTGCGCCGTAACGGGTAATGATCTCGCCGGCAGCCTGGTTGCCCAGTTTCGCGCAGGTCACGAGGTCATGCTTCTTGCTCAGGCCCGCGAGGAAGCCCGCAGCGAATGCGTCACCTGCGCCCGTGGTGTCCACGACCTTTACTTCGCTCGTCGGCACGTCATGGCGCTCTCCGTCGCCAATGACGACCGCCCCCTTCTCGCCACGCGTGATGACAGCCAGCTTCGTCTCTGCGGAGACCTGCGTGACGGCTTCCTCGAAATCCGTGACTTCGTACAGGGCCAGAAGCTCGGCCTCGTTCGCGAACAGAATGTCCACATGACCGGCCACGAGTTCGTGGAAAGCCGCGCGGTGACGTTCCACGCAGAAGGTGTCGGACAGCGTCAGGGCGACCTGACGGTTGGCCTTGCGGGCCAGACGGGCAGCGTGCTCGAACGCTTCCTGGGCCTGCGGCTTGTCGTACAGATAGCCTTCGAGATAGGTGATCGCAGCATCA
Organism: Gluconobacter roseus; assembly: GCF_046058915.1. Taxonomy (GTDB): domain Bacteria; phylum Pseudomonadota; class Alphaproteobacteria; order Acetobacterales; family Acetobacteraceae; genus Gluconobacter; species Gluconobacter roseus_A. The sequence goes on along the minus strand of NZ_CP175538.1, from coordinate 1,328,584 downwards.
GCCACGACGGCTTCATGCACGTCCTCGGGCGTGAACTCCGTGCAGGCGCCGAGATAGGTGAACATCGTGCGCTGGCCTTCCGGCGTGACCAGAACGATGCAGCGCGCGGTCGGCGTGCCATCGGCGGCCGGCAGCGGCTCGGACGGGAAGGTGATGCCCTGTTTGCGGATGTCGCGCGTGAAATGGTCGCCGGCTTCGTCAGCCGTGACCTTGCCGAGATAGGCAACCTTCGCACCCATGCGGGCGGCTACAACGGCCGTGTTCGCGCCGGAACCGCCACCGGTCACGTTTTCGATGTCGACGCGGCTTTCGATGGCATGCGCCGTAGGAGCGTCAATCAGGGTCATGCTCCCGGCAGCAGCGCCAAGCCCGTCGATCAGATCCTGGCCCACAGGGGCGAGGACGTCGACGATGGCATTGCCGATACACAGAAGGTCATGCTGGGGTGCAGACATTGGAACTCCGGTCAGGTCGCTGAAAACTTCGGAAAAAAACATTTAACGGGCGGACTGCGCCATTAAATCAACACGATCATAGGTCCCCTGTAGGGCTACGCCAACTCCCGGTCGCTCTCGTGCCGTTTTCATACGTGATCTTTCGTCACATTTATGGAAATGCGCGTCTTGTCCCGCCGGGTGGTGAGCGTGTAGCGTTGTCGAAAGGCCCGCCCTGACTGTTCCGCCCTTGCGATGGAGCATCCGGGAGACGTCCTAGACAGAGTGTTCTTTTCCAGATCCGCAGCGGGGTTTCCTTGTTCAGAAGACGCAAACCGGAAGATGAGTCCAAACCTGCAGAGAACAGCAAGCTCGCAGGACAGCCCATTTTCCCCAACCGGCCGGACGCTCCCAGCCAGACGGCTCCCGCATCAGGATCCGGATCGCCCACCAGTCCCCAGCAGCCCAACCAGCAGAAGGACCCCGCTCCCATGGGTCGTACCCCTTTCCCGGCGCCGCCGTCCCCCAACTCTCCGACGGGCGCAATGCCGGCAGGGGCTCCGCGTCCCGGTGCGGCCGCTGTTCCGGGCGCACCGCGCCAGACCGGTCCAGAGCGCCGCACGCTCGTCGTGGGCCGCGGCATCAGCGTTCAGGGTTCGGTGCAGGACGCCGAGCGCCTCGTGGTTGAGGGCACTGTCGAGTCCAGCATGATCCAGGCGACCGAGCTTCAGGTCACGCATGGCGGCGTGTTCCGTGGTGGCGTTGAAGTCGAAGACGCGGAACTGGCTGGCACGATTGACGGGACCCTGACCGTCAATGGCAGCCTGACGATCCGCTCCACCGGCCGTCTGATCGGCAAGGTGAAGTGCCGTCGCCTGCAGGTTGAGGACGGTGGCCAGATCACCGGTCAGCTCGAAATGATCACGGACGGTGCGCCTGCCCGCCCGCTCGCCAGCGAAGCCCTGAAGGCCGAGCCGGCTGCCGGTGAAGGTGCCAGCGAAGCACCCTAATCCGTTTTCCGGACCAGCAGAAAAGCCCGTTCCCGGATTGGGGCGGGCTTTTTTGTGTCCGGGTCCTTTTCGCCGGCGGCAGAACATCGCACAGGGCCGCCCAGACAGGAGGAGAAACTCCATGACATTCCGTCTGCTCCCCGCAGTTGTCGCAGCCCTGCTGTGCACACCGTTCGCCGCATCTGCGCAGGGTCTTTTCGGTCAGGCTCTGACAGGCCAGACCACCCATGACATGCCTGCTTCCTGCGATAATGCCCGTTTCCTTGCGGACCAGCAGGGACTGGAACAGTCCGGCCCCACCCGCATCGATCTTCCCGAGCATCTGTGCGGACAGGTTCTGGCCATCTCACCAAAGGCCAAGCGGACCCGCAGCGGCTGGCATGGCTATTTCTATGTGTCAGTCGGGCAGGGTGTTTCCATCCGGATCGTCTCCGATCTGGACCAGATGAATGCTCCCCAATGGCCCTGGGTCAACAAGGGTGATCAGGTTGAGGTGCAGGGCCGGTACTATTACGACAGCCTGCGCCGTCAGGGCGTGGACTGGACCCATCACGGTACGAGCCGCAAATGGCGCTGGCCCGGATATGTCGTCGTGAACGGTACCCGCTACCAGTAATGAAAAAGGCCCGGAAGACGATGTCTCCCGGGCCTTCTCTTTTGAAGCTGGGCTTTAGTTTGTCGCTTCGTCTTTCTTTGAAGCGCCATCCTCGCCCTTGGGTTCGTCCCGGCCTTCGATGATATCGAAGTCGAGCGCCCCGTTCTTCATCCCGATCCGTACGGCACCACCCTGAGCCAGCCGTCCGAAGAGCAGCTCTTCCGCCAGCGGCTTCTTGATGTGCTCCTGAATGACGCGGCCCAGAGGACGCGCACCATACAGACGGTCATATCCGCGCTCGGCCAGCCATTCCTTCGCGCTCGAGGAGATCTCGATCGTGACATGACGGTCTGCCAGCTGGGCCTCAAGCTGAAGCACGAACTTCTCGACCACACGGCCCACCGTTTCCGGCGTGAGGTTGGCGAACGGAATGATCGCATCCAGACGGTTGCGGAATTCCGGCGTGAACAGGCGCTTGATCGCCTCTTCATCCTCACCGCTGCGTACGGTGCGACCAAACCCGATCGTCTCCTTGGACAGATCCGCTGCACCCGCATTCGTGGTCATGATCAGGATCACGTTGCGGAAATCAACGACCTTGCCGTTGTGATCCGTCAGGCGACCATGATCCATGACCTGAAGCAGGACATTGAACAGGTCCGGATGGGCCTTTTCAATTTCGTCCAGCAGCAGGACTGCATGCGGATGCTGGTCGATGGCATCCGTCAGCAGGCCGCCCTGATCGAACCCGACATACCCCGGAGGTGCCCCGATCAGACGGGAGATCGAATGGCGCTCCATGTATTCGGACATGTCGAAGCGGATCAGCTCAATCCCAAGCGAGTTGGCAAGCTGCTTGGCCACTTCCGTCTTGCCGACGCCCGTGGGGCCGGAGAACAGATAGTTGCCGATCGGCTTTTCTGCATCGCGCAGTCCGGCACGGGACAGCTTGATCGCAGCGGCCAGCGCGTCGATCGCCTTGTCCTGCCCGAAGACCATGTTCCGCAGATCCCGCTCCAGATGGCGCAGGGTCTCGCGGTCATCGGCCGAGACGCTTTTGGGCGGGATGCGGGCGATCTTGGCGATGGCCTCTTCCACGTCCTTCAGCGTCACCGTCTTGCGGCGCTTGTTCTCGGGCACGAGCATCCGCGCGGCGCCGACTTCGTCGATCACGTCGATCGCCTTGTCCGGCAGCTTGCGGTCATGGACATACTTGGCCGCCAGTTCGACGGCACCACGCAGGGCTTCGTCGGTGTAGCGCACCTTGTGATGCTTTTCGTAGCTGCCCTTCAGGCCGCGCAGGATCTTGACCGCATCCTCGATCGAAGGTTCCGGCACGTCGATTTTCTGGAACCGGCGGACAAGCGCCCGATCCTTCTCGAAATGCTGGCGGAACTCCTTGTAGGTCGTGGACCCGATGCAGCGCAGCGTCCCGGCAGCCAGGGCAGGCTTGAGCAGGTTGGACGCATCCATCGCCCCACCCGATGTCGCACCGGCACCGATCACGGTGTGGATTTCGTCAATGAACAGAATGGCGCCAGGGGTCTGGTCCATTTCCGTCACGACGGCCTTCAGCCGCTCTTCGAAATCGCCGCGATACCGTGTGCCAGCCAGAAGCGAGCCCATGTCCAGCGAATAGATCGTGCTGTTCAGCAGCACTTCCGGCACGTCGCCTTCCACGATCCGCTTGGCCAGACCTTCCGCAATGGCTGTCTTGCCCACACCCGGATCGCCCACATAGAGCGGATTGTTCTTGGTGCGGCGGCACAGGATCTGGATGGTGCGTTCGATTTCCTGATCGCGGCCGATGAGCGGATCGATCCGCCCCTCACGCGCACGCTCGTTCAGATCGACGCAATAAGTCGCCAGCGCGCCTTCCTTGGCACTTTCCTTGCGCTCTTCACGCTCGGACGTGTCCTTGGATGCTGCAGTTGCACGGCGTCCCGTTCCACGGTCCGGAGCCTTGGCGATGCCATGGGAGATAAAATTGACCGCATCGAGTCGCGTCATATCCTGCAGTTGCAGGAAATAGACGGCATGGCTCTCGCGTTCAGCAAACAGGGCCACAAGCACGTTCGCACCCGTGACCTCGTCACGGCCCGTGCTCTGCACATGGATCGCCGCACGCTGGATCACGCGCTGGAACGCTGCAGTGGGTTTGGGTTCCGTCGGCCGTTCTGCAGCGAGCCCCGCCAGATCCTTGTCGAGGAAATCGGTCAGGTCGGAGCGCAGCTTGTCGAGATCGATGCCACAGGCCCTGAAGACCGTCAGGGCATCGTCATCTTCTGTCAGCGCGAGCAGAAGGTGTTCGAGGGTTGCATATTCATGACGCCGGTCACCTGCGAATGTCAGGGCGCGGTGGAGCGTCTGTTCGAGCGTACGGGACAGCATGTGATGGCGCTCCTCTCGACCTCTCGTAAGAAAGGTATCTTGTCGCGGAGTAACGTGTAACGCCAGTCAGAAACGCAGATGGAAACAAGAAATTATCCTGGGTCCGCGCTTTTCTGCCTGTCAGACGGATCAGTCTTTCTCGATCGTGCACTGAAGGGGATGCTGGTTCTGGCGCGCCAGATCCATCACCTGTGTCACCTTGCTTTCAGCCACTTCATACGTGAACACCCCGCAGACCCCAACGCCACGCTGGTGAACCTGGAGCATGATGGCTGTTGCTTCGTCCCTGGTCTTGGCAAAGAAGCGCTCCAGCACATGCACCACGAACTCCATGGGCGTGTAGTCGTCGTTGAGCATCAGGACCTTGTACATGGAAGGTTTGCGCGTCCGTGTCCGGGGGCGCACCACCACGCTGATTTCAAGATCCTGATCCCCGTCTCCCGGGCCCAGTGGAGGAATGGAGTCGGGCAACTCCGGCCCCATGCGAGACATCATGCGCGTGAAAGCGACATCAGGACGGCCGTTCAGACAGGAGGGAAGATCATAAGAAGACATGACTGGTATGATATGGTGTGAATTTCCCTCTTGAGAAGGGCTGCCGGTCCTCGAAATAAGGTTTTTATGCGCCATCTGCCATGATGTTGCCTCCTTTGACCCCTGCTTACGAAAAATTAAGGAAAGTCCTTCAAAGCTGGTGGACGGGAAGTTTTCAATGCGCCTAGAGTACCAGTAATGCAGGGCTTCAGAGCCCAGAATTGTTCCCGCGACGATATTCCCGTTCAGAGGCTGTCAGACACATGCGTTTCCCGTTTCAGAAAGCTTTTCTGTTGTGCGCCATGACAGCCATGGGTCTGGGATCGGCCAAGGCACAGTATGCGGGGCACGTTTCTAGTTACGTGATGGATGCGAAAACCGGTGCCGTCCTGTCCCAGACAGATGCGGATCTGCAGCGTTACCCGGCGTCCCTGACCAAGCTCATGACGCTGTATCTGACCTTCCGCGCCCTTGAAGCGCACCAGATCAGCCTGGACGAGCAGGTGCCGGTTTCCATTCACGCGTCTGTTCAGGCTCCCTCGAAGCTCGGTCTTGTTCCCGGCACCCGTCTGACCGTGGAGCAGGGTATTCTAGGACTCGTGACCAAGTCCGCCAATGACGCGGCCTGCGCTCTCGGGGAATTTCTCGGTGGCGGTGATGAAGTCCGTTTCGCCCAGCTCATGACGCAGCAGGCCCGTGCACTGGGCATGACTAATACGACGTTCCGCAATGCTTCCGGTCTGCCGGACCCTGATCAGGTCACGACGGCGCATGATCTCGCGCTTCTGTCACAGCATCTGATCGCCGATTTTCCGCAGTATTACCACTATTTCAATGTCCCATCCTTCTACTTCCATCGTCGCATGGTTCCGAACCATGATCCGATGCTGAAGATCTATGCAGGCGCGGATGGTCTGAAAACGGGTTACACCGATCTTGCAGGTCATAATCTCATCACGTCTGCCCAGCGCGGCAATGTCCGTCTGATCGGCGTGGTCATGGGATCGTCCAGCAATACCCGCCGTTCGATGGAAATGGTGGCTCTGCTCGACAAGGGCTTTGCCGATGAAGGCATTGCGCCGCAGCCGCTTCTGCATCCTGCAGCGCCGTCTGGTGTCCTGATGGCGTCGGCCCGTCGTCGCGGCCGCTTCCATCAGAGCATTCTGCTTGCAGCATCCCGCCCGATGGAAGTCGCGGATGCACCAACGGCACCACGCCGTTATGGCCGGATTTCCCATCATGGCGCGGCTGTCCGCATGGTCAGCGTGCGTCATGTGGTTGCCCACAAGAAGCGCTCCCGGCACAGCTGATACTGAAAATCTGACCTGCCGCCTTGCGATCCAGCCCGGACAGACGCATTTTGTCCGGGCTTTTTGAAGATTGAAGGATCGGGCAGCAGATATGGACAAGCCACGGGGTATCGTTCTCTACGATCAGGACGATTTTAAACATCTGCATCGCGTCGGTCGTCTGACGGCGGAAGCTCTGGACATGATCACGCCTCATGTGCAGCCCGGTGTGACCACGGAAGAGCTCAACCAGCTTATCCATGACTTTACGATCGCTCATGGCGCCACGCCGGCCCCGCTGAACTATCGCGGCTATCCGAAATCCTGCTGCATTTCGATCAACCACGTCGTGTGCCACGGCATTCCGGGCTCCAAGAAGCTGTCCAACGGGGACATCGTCAATATCGATGTCACCTCCATTCTGGATGGCTGGTATGGTGACAGCTCGCGCATGTATGTCGTGGGCAAGGTTCCCAAGAAGGCCGAGAAGCTGGTCGATGTGACCTATGACGCAATGATGCGCGGCATTGCCCAGGTCCGTCCCGGCAACACGCTTGGCGATATCGGCCATGCCATCCAGGAATATGCCGAGGCCAACCGCTTCTCCATCGTACGCGACTTCTGCGGCCATGGCATCGGCCGCGACTTCCATTCCGAGCCGAACATCCTGCATTACGGCAGGCCGGGTGAGGGTGTGAAGCTCGTGGAGGGCATGGTCTTCACGATCGAGCCCATGCTGAACATCGGCCGTCCGGACGTGAAGATCCTTGATGATGGCTGGACAGCCGTCACCCGTGACCGCACCCTGTCCGCCCAGTTCGAACATCAGGTCGGCGTGACGGCCAATGGCTGCGAAATCTTCACCCTGTCCCCCAAAGGCTATACCAAGCCGCCTTATGGAGAGCCTGCATGAGAGCGTTCCCGCTTTTTCTCGCGACACTCCTGATCAGCGGTACGACGCTCGCCAATGCTGCGCCTCAGGCGCTCAGTTCCGCCCATGACCCGCTGGCGTTTGGTCCGGATCATGTCAGCGCCGGCATGCTGGCTTCGGGTCGTCACGGCATGGTGGTTTCCGCCCAGCACCTGGCCTCTGATGCGGGCGCGAAGATTCTGGCGCAGGGCGGGAATGCGGTCGATGCGGCCGTGGCTGTCGGATATGCGCTGGCCGTGGTTTATCCCGCAGCGGGCAATATCGGCGGCGGCGGTTTCATGACCCTGCGTCTGAAAACCGGCCAGACACTCTTCATCGATTTCCGCGAACATGCCCCGGGTGCTGCCACGGCCACGATGTATCAGGACGCTTCGGGCAAGGTCATTCCGGGTCTGTCCACCGAGGGCTGGAAAGCCGTTGCCATTCCCGGCACGGTCGCAGGTCTGGATTCCATCCTGCAGAAATGGGGGCATCTGTCGCGCGCCAAGGTCATGGCGCCTGCCATTGCGCTGGCCCGTGACGGCTTCATTCTGAATCAGGGCGATGCGGATCTCCTGCATACGTCCACGCGCTATTTCCAGAAAGACCCGTATGCCCGGGCGTTCTATCTGCGCCCCGATGGCACGCCGCTTCAGGCCGGTGACCGTCTGGTGCAGAAGGATCTGGCCAATTCCCTTGAGCTGGTCGCGAAGGACGGTCCCAAAGCCTTCTATGAAGGTCCGATCGCGAAAGAAATCGTGCGTGCCAGCACGGAAGGCGGCGGTCTGCTTCAGCCTGCCGATTTCACGTCCTATCACATCCGCCATCTCGAACCGATCCGCTGCACCTATCGCGGCTACACGATCGATACCGCACCTCCGCCGAGCGGTGGTGGCGTCGCGCTGTGTGAGATCCTGAACATCCTGTCCGGCTACGACATGCATGCGCTTGGCCTGCACACGGCACCGTCCGTGCAGCGTGAAGTCGAAGCCATGCGTCACGCCTATTCGGACCGTCGCGACCTGGGCGATCCGGATTTCGTGCACAACCCTGTCGAGCACCTGATCGACCCGGCCTATGCCTATCAGATCCGTCAGGGCATCCCGACCGATCATGCTCTCGCGTCCAGCACGCTCAGGGCAGGGGAGCCGCTTCCCGCTCTCGTCGCACAGGCGGCACCCGATACGCAGGAAAAGCACGAGACGACGCAGTTCTCAGTGCTCGATCATGATGGCATGGCCGTTTCCGCGACCTATACTCTCAATGGATGGTTCGGTGCAGGCGTGATGGGTGGCCATACCGGCATCTGGATGAATGACGAGATGGACGATTTTTCGTCCAAGCCGGGCGCGCCCAACATGTTCGGCATTGTCGGTTCGGAAGCGAATGCGATTGCGCCGGGCAAGACGCCCCTGTCGTCGATGTCGCCCTCCATTGTTTCGCGTGATGGCAGGACCGTCATGGTGATCGGCAGCCCGGGTGGGTCGCGGATTCCGACCATCACGCTCTCTGTCATTCTGGGTGTGATCGATTACGCGCTGGATATCCGTCAGGCCGTGGATCTGCCGCGAATCCACGAGCAGTGGGAGCCTTCGGCTGTCGAGCTGGAGCCCGGTGCGCTGTCTGACGAGACCATGCAGACCCTCAAGGCCGAAGGGTATGCCCTGTCGCCGCATCGTCCCTGGGGAGTGGCCGAAGGCATTCTTGCGGACCACCCGAGCCTGTCTGCGGCAAAGACCGGTCTGATCTATGGTGCGGCCGATCCGCGGCACATGGGCGGAGCGGCTGTCGGAGAATAAGACGGGATAATGAGGGCGCACTCTGATGATTGGGGGTTGTCAGACACCCCTCTCTCCGTGTTAGGAGAGCGCCGGGAGGTCGGCTTTGGACGGATACCTTGCCAACCCGGTCAGGTCCGGAAGGAAGCAGCCGCAGTGAGTTTTATCCGGGTTGAATGTCCGGCCTCCTACCTCACACAGATCACCGGACGCTCCGGTTTGTTAAACGCAGCGTCCCGACCGTTTCTCCACGGTCCCATCCTCAGTGCTGAGGGTCAGACAATTTCATGACTGATGAAAACGACGATCTCCCCCTGCCGCCCGAAAATGGCGGCGGCTTCTTTGGAGACGCGCCAGAGCCGGAAATGTCTGCGCCTCCGGCTGCCGAGGCCACGCCCTATCGCGTTCTGGCCCGCAAATACCGCCCGCAGACTTTCGATGATCTGATCGGTCAGGATTCCCTCGTCCGCATCCTGCGCCGTGCTTTCGAGCTCAAGCGTGTGGCGCATGCCTTCATGCTGACCGGCGTGCGGGGTGTGGGCAAGACGACGACCGCCCGGATTATTGCCCGCGCCCTGAACTGCGTTGGACCGGATGGCAAGGGTGGCCCGACGGCCGATCCCTGCGGCGTCTGCCCCAACTGCACGGCCATTCTCGCGGACCGTCATCCCGACGTGCTGGAAATGGATGCCGCCTCCCGCACCGGCGTGGACGATGTGCGCGAAATCATCGAGGCCACGCGCTTCCGTCCGATGCAGGCGCGGATGAAGGTCTTCATCATCGATGAAGTCCATATGCTTTCGCGCAACGCCTTCAACGCGCTGCTCAAGACGCTTGAAGAGCCGCCGCCGCAGGTCACGTTCATTTTCGCCACGACCGAACTGCGCAAGGTCCCGGTGACGGTCTTGTCGCGCTGCCAGCGTTTCGACCTGCGCCGCGTTCCGCAGTCCCTTCTGGCCGGGCATTTTCACAATATCGCCGTCAGGGAAGGGGCAACCCTTTCCGAAGACGCGCTTGCCCTGATCGCCCGCGCGGCAGACGGCTCCGTGCGTGACGGACTTTCGCTGCTCGATCAGGCCATCGCCCAGGGGGCCAGCGACGCCGATGCCGTGGCCGACATGCTCGGCTTGGCGGATCGCGGACTGGTTTTCGATCTGCTGGACGCCCTGATGGCCGGCAAGCCCGCCGACGCGCTGGACCTGACCGATCAGGCCTATGCCCGCGGTGCCGATCTCGGCGTTCTGCTGGCGGATCTGCTGGATCTGCTGCACCTGATTTCGCGCCTCAAGGCCATTCCGTCGCTTCGGGAAGGCCGGGATCTGCCGGAAGCCGAGCGTACCCGCGGTGCGGCTCTGGCCGACCGGCTGTCCAATGCCGTGCTGGGACGCGCCTGGCAGATCCTGCTCAAGGGTGTGCAGGAAGTCGAAACCGCTCCAGATCGCCGGCAGGCGGCCGAGATGGTGCTGATCCGCCTGTGTCACGCCAGCCTGCTGCCTACGCCAGACCGCCTGATCCGCCAGTTGACGGAAGGGGGACAGGACCTGTCGCTTCCGGCTGGCCCGTCCGGCCCGATGGGTGGCGGGTCTTCCACTGCGCCGTCCGGGGCGGTCAGCGGCATCGCGTCCAGCAGTGTCAGTGAGACCTCTGGTGGTCACGGGCCCCGCGCGCATGTCCGGCTTGTCGCCAATGGTGGTGAGATTGTCGAGCCCGGCATCGGTTACGCCGAGGCTGTTCCGGAGCCAGAGCCAGAGCCCGAGCTTCCGCCCCCGCCGCGCACATGGCGTGAGATGGTGGCGATGGTGGCGCGTGAGCGCGAACCCGTGCTGCACGGGTTGCTCCGCAATGCCGTGCATCTCGTGCGCTTTTCGCCGCCGGATGTGCAGATCCGCGCCGAGGAGCCTCAGGCCCGCATCGAACGCCAGCTTCAAAAACTGCTGGACCGCGTCTATCCCGGCCAGTGGCGCGTCAGTGCCTCGACGGCTCCGGGCGAGCCGACGCTGGATGAGCAGGGCGCGGAAGTCGTGGCTCTCAACCAGGCTTCGGTGGAGCAGCACCCGCTGGTGCAGGCCATCCTGAAGACTTTTCCGGGCGCGAAGATCGGGGAAGTGCAGGATCATTCTCTTGATGAATACGGCCTGCCGCCGGAAATCACCGTGCCGCTGACCGATGATGAACCGCCCGATCTGGAATTCGCGCCCCTGGATGCCGATTTCCTTGATGAAGACGATCTGAACCTGAACCGATAGGACGATACCGATGAAGAACCTTGCCGGACTGATGAAGCAGGCCAGCCAGATGCAGGCCAAGATGGAAGCCGCCCAGAGCAATCTGGCGTCCCTCATTGTCGAAGGCTCTGCCGGCGCTGGTCTGGTGACCGTCAAGCTGACGGGAAAGGGCGAAATGCGTGACTTGAAGATCGACCCGCAGCTGGCTGATCCGAGCGATATTGAAACGCTGCAGGACCTGATCGTTGCCGCCTATACGGACGCCAAGACCAAGGCTGAAGCTGCAAGCTCCGAAGCCATGCGCGATGTGACGGGTGGTCTCGATCTCCCGGCCGGTCTGAAGCTGCCGTTCTGATCCGGCTGACAGGAACTGCGCGCCTATGATGGGCCACGGCGACATTGACCAACTGATCACCATGCTCGCGCGCCTGCCGGGACTGGGGCCACGGTCTGCCCGCCGGGCCGCGCTGGCTCTTCTGCGCCAGCCGGAAAGCCGGATGCTGCCGCTCGCCCATCTGATGGAGCGCGCGGCTACGAGCGTGAAGACCTGCAGTTTGTGCGGTAATCTCGATACGGTCGATCCGTGCCATATCTGCACGGATGCAGGGCGTGACCGGGGTCTGATCTGCGTGGTCGAGACCGTGGGCGATCTCTGGGCGCTGGAACGCGCAGGCGTCCATCGGGGGGTCTATCAGGTTCTGGGCGGCACCCTGTCCGCGCTGGCCGGTCTTGGCCCCGATGACCTGAATGTCCGCCCCCTGTTCGAGCGGATTGAGGAAGGCGGGGTGCGGGAAGTTATTCTTGCCCTGAGCGCCACCGTCGAAGGCGCAACGACCGCGCACTGGCTTCAGGAACGCCTGTTACCCACGGGTGTGACCGTCACACGCGTGGGGCATGGTGTGCCCATGGGCGGCGCGCTGGATGTGCTGGATGACGGCACACTGGCTGCGGCTCTTACGGCACGCCGGTCTCTCTGACCATGGTTGCGCCTTTTCGGATTTCGCCGCGCGTTCCCCGTGTCGCTCTCGTCACGGGAAGCGCGCGTCGTATCGGTGCTGCTCTCGTGGAAATGCTGGCGGAGCAGGGATTCGCAGTCGCCATCCATTGTCGCGATAGCACGCACGAGGCCGAAGTCTTGCTGGAGCGGATCGGAGGCAAAGGCTGTGTCCTGCAAGCCGACCTGCAACGCGAAGAGGAAGTCGCGGCGCTTCTGCCCCGTGTTCAGGCGGCGCTTGGCCCGGTTGGCATCCTCATCAACAACGCCTCCGCCTTCGTCCGTGACGAAATGGGCAGCGTGACCCGCGAAAGCTGGGATCTGCATCTGGAAACCAATCTCCGCGCCCCGTTCGTTCTCTCACAGGCGATGGCGCAGGCGCTCCCTGAGGAAGCAGAGGGCCTGATCCTGAACATGCTGGACCAGCGTGTGTGGAACCTGACCCCGCATTTCGTCAGCTACACCCTGTCCCGCACGGGATTATGGACCCTGACGCAGACCATGGCCCTCGCACTCGCGCCCCGGGTACGGGTGAATGCGATCGGCCCCGGTCCGGTCCTGCCAGCCGTGCGTCAGAGCCAGGAACATTTTGACAGCATGTGCGCGCGAACTCCGCTGCAACACGGCTCCTCGCCCGAGGAAATCGCTCAGGCTGCGCTCGCGCTTTTCGCTTTGCCATCCGTGACGGGCCAGATGCTTGCGCTCGATGGCGGCCAGCATCTGAACTGGTCGCCCGCGTCCTGAACTTTCAGGGTCGGACAGCGGCCGGAAGATAATCTTCCACAACAAGGGAAATCGGAGCGCTGTCCGCACCACGCAGCAGAAGCGCGCGGTTTTCCAGAACGGTGCCGGAAGCTGCGCCCGGAAAACGGGTCTCGAGTCTCTGTCGCCGGAATGCCGTCTGCTGCACAACGCGCCCGAACGGCGTGTCAGTCTGTTCCAGCAGCGTGTTCATGGCCGGGGAAAGCCGCTCGGGCACATACCAGTTCCACGCATCCGACAGCACGGTCTCACCGCAGAGAAGCCGGACATGTCGCGTCATGACCTGATGGGTCTCGGTGACCTGCAGCAGGGTCAGGATCTCTTCCGTCACCGGCCGGTCCACGCTCAGGCGCAGTACCCGGATCGGGGAGGGGCAGCGGGCCTGAAGCACCGCCGTGGCACTGGGCTGGCCGTCAAGCCGGGCCCTGAATGCGCGAACGGCTGCGCTGTCCGGGGCAAAAACACCTTCCGGATCAGAACAGCCGCTCATCAGTGCCGCCAGAAAAACAGCGCAGAGGACTTTGGGGACAACCTTAGTTGTCGTCGCGGTCATCCTTGTCGTTCGGGACTTCGATGTCATTGCTGAGATCATCGTCATCGTCCAGATCGTCGTCCGGGGCGATCACATCATCATCGTCCTCGTCTTCGGCGACTTCCAGATCCACATCATCCTCATGCTCATTGGCCTGGGGCTTCGGATCCTTCTCTTCCGGCAGCGGAACCTCGCTGCGCTTGAGACGGGAATCGTCCGGCTGCGTCGTGCCGCATTTCGGGCACACCGCAGGGACGCGGTTGAGGTCATAGAAGCGGGCGCTGCATTCAACGCATGTCCGTTTCAGACCGAGTTCGGGTTTTGCCATTGTGCGGAGCCTGCTAATGCCTCGAATAAGGAACGCGGCCATGCCATCTTGCGCGCGCCCTGTCAAATCCCGAAGCATGATTCCTGACAGTTTTCAGGCGCATGACTGTGCCACCCCGGCATGATTCACGAGGTGATTGACAGGCGAGGGGAGCCCCAGCAAGAACATTGCCATGCAAGTCTCGCGCCCCCTGACCGTCTCCGCGTCCCCCAAGGGACTTTCCGGCCGCACCCGTGTTCCGGGTGACAAATCCATCAGCCACCGCTCGCTGATGTTCGCCGCCCTCGCTTCCGGCCGCACCTATGTGACCGGCCTGCTCGAAGGCGAGGATGTGCTGCGGACGGCGGACGCCATGCGCGCACTGGGCGCGACCATCACGCGTGATGGTGCGGACTGGGTGATCGAGGGGCGTGGCGTGGGCGCCCTGACCGAGCCGGCGGATGTGCTGGATATGGGCAATTCCGGCACGGCAGCGCGTCTGCTCTCCGGAATCCTGTCTTCCCATGGTTTCAACAGCATTATGACGGGCGATGCGTCCCTGCGCTCGCGCCCCATGCGCCGCGTGACGGTTCCGCTGGCGGCCAACGGTTCCGAATTTCTGACCCGCGAGGGTGGCCGCCTGCCAATGGCGATCCGCGGCACGGGTGAGGCCAAGCCGATCGAATACCGCCTTCCCGTCGCATCCGCCCAGGTCAAGTCCGCCATCCTGCTGGCCGGTCTGAACGCCCACGGCACCACGGTTGTGGAAGAGCCCGTTGCCACCCGCGACCATACGGAAAACATGCTCCGCCACTTTGGTGTCGAGGTGGATGTTTCCCGCTTCGGTGCCGGCGGACGCCGAATCGCCCTGACGGGTCCGGTGCGCATGACCGCCCGTGACGTCACCGTCCCCGGCGATCCGTCCTCCGCGGCTTTCCCGATCGTCGCGGCCCTGCTGGTTCCGGGTTCGGATATCTGGCTCGAAGGTGTGGGGCTCAATCCGCTGCGCACGGGACTGTTCACGACCCTGATTGAAATGGGTGCGAGCCTCTCCATCGAGAACGAGCGCGTCGAAGGCGGTGAGCCGGTCGGCGATCTGCATGTGCGTTACAGCAAGCTCAAGGGCGTGGATGTTCCGCCCGAGCGTGCGCCGTCCATGATTGACGAATACCCGGTTCTCGCCGTCGCCTGTGCCTTTGCCGAAGGCGCCTCCCGTCTGCGCGGTCTGGAAGAGCTGCGCGTGAAGGAAAGCGACCGTTTGGCGTCCACGGTTGCGCTGCTGAACGTGAACGGCGCCGAAACCGAGGTGATCGGGGACGATCTCATCGTGAAGGGCTATCACGGCCCCCTCGGTGGCGGCACGGTCCAAACCCACATGGACCATCGCCTCGCCATGAGCGCCGTCGTGCTTGGCCTTGCCGCCCAGAAGCCCGTGAACGTGGACGACACGGCTTTCATCGAAACCAGCTTCCCCGGTTTCGTGGACCTGATGAACGCGCTCGGCGCAGGGCTGACGCCGTGACAGTTCGTCCGCTTGTCATTGCTGTCGATGGTCCCGCCGCAGCCGGGAAGGGTACGCTCGCCAAGGCGCTCGCTGCAAAACTGGGGCTGCCCTATCTCGATACCGGGCTGCTCTATCGCGCCGTCGCCCGCCGGATGGTGAATGCCGGGCTGGACCCGGCTGGCGATGCGTCGGCTGAAGCCCAGGCCCTGCAACAGGCCGATCTGGCTCGCACGGATCTGCGCGTCCCTGAAATTGACCGGGGCGCTTCCCTCGTGGCGGCACAGCCCGCCGTCCGTGCCGCCCTCCTCGAACGTCAGCGCGTCTTCGCGTCCGAAACGGGCGCGGTCGTGGATGGTCGTGACATCGGCACCGTCGTTTTCCCCGATGCGGATGTGAAGTTCTTCATTACGGCTTCGCCCCGCACCCGTGCGCTGCGCCGCCATCATCAGGTCCATGGCGGGACTCCGCTGGAGGAGACCGCGCTTGAGGCCGCTATTGCCGAAATCGTGGCGCGGGACGAGCGCGACTCATCGCGTGAAACCGCTCCGCTGGTGCAGGCTCCGGATGCCATCCTGATCGAGACCGATACGCTCTCTGCCGCGGAGGTCCTTGAAAAGGCATGTGAAACCGTGGCCCGCCAGAAAGCGCGGAACTGACCTGCCGCAATAGCGCCCCAAAAACGGCTTTTTTTATTGACACCGCGCCGTCGCAGGGTGTTGGTGCACCGTATCACCCGGCCGCAAAGGCAGGGAGATGGTCTGTTCTGCGTCTGGCAGACAGGTCAAACAACCAACAACCCGATCTGACCGTTCAACGGCAGCGGGGAGACGTCCGGTCCGTCATGGATCTGGCGCAGACGTGGATATCCGCTCCGCCAAGGAACGGGCATCCGGGAATATAGTATCTACATGGCTTCAGCCACTCAGACCCCCACGGCCAATCACGGCACCGAAGATTTCGCAGCCCTTCTCGAAGAGACCCTGGGCCGTGACACCGGCTTTGACGGCTCCGTCGTCACCGGCCGCGTTGTCCGCCTGACCGACGAATTCGCAATCGTCGATGTCGGCCTCAAGAGCGAAGGCCGCGTGTCCCTCAAGGAATTCGGTCCGGCCGGCGTTGCCCCGGACGTGAAGCCGGGCGATGTCGTCGAGCTTTATGTCGAGCGTTACGAAGACCGTGACGGCTCCATCGTCCTGTCGCGCGAGAAGGCTCGCCGCGAAGAGGCATGGACCGCCCTGGAGCGTGCATTCGCCAACAACCAGCGCGTCAACGGCACGATCTATGGTCGCGTCAAGGGCGGCTTCACGGTTGATCTCGGCGGCGCCATGGCGTTCCTTCCGGGCAGCCAGGTTGACGTCCGTCCGGTTCGTGACGTCGGACCGCTGATGGGCCAGCCGCAGCCGTTCCAGATCCTGAAGATGGACCGCGCCCGTGGCAACATCGTTGTCTCGCGTCGTGCCGTTCTCGAAGAGACCCGTGCGGAACAGCGCTCCGAGCTGATCCAGGGCCTGAAGGAAGGCATGATCCTCGACGGCGTCGTCAAGAACATCACCGACTACGGTGCGTTCGTTGACCTCGGCGGCGTTGACGGCCTCCTGCATGTCACCGACATCGCCTGGAAGCGCATCAACCACCCGTCCGAAGCCCTGCAGATCGGTCAGCCGGTTCGCGTGCAGGTCATCCGCTTCAACCCGGACACGCAGCGTATCTCCCTCGGCATGAAGCAGCTTGAAGCTGATCCGTGGGAAAACGTCGCCATCAAGTATCCGGCTGGTGCACGCTTCACGGGCCGCGTCACGAACATCACCGACTACGGTGCATTCGTGGAGCTGGAGCCGGGCGTCGAAGGTCTGGTGCACGTTTCCGAGATGTCCTGGACGAAGAAGAACGTCCATCCGGGCAAGATCGTCGCCACTTCGCAGGAAGTCGACGTCATGGTTCTGGATGTGGACAGCGCCAAGCGCCGCATCTCCCTCGGCCTCAAGCAGGTTCAGCGCAACCCGTGGGAGCAGTTCGAGGAAGAGCACAAGGTCGGTTCGATCATCGAAGGCGAGATCCGCAACATCACCGAGTTCGGTCTGTTCGTTGGTCTTTCTGCAGACATCGACGGCATGGTTCACATGTCCGACCTGTCCTGGGACGAGCCGGGCGAAACCGCCATGTCGCACTACGAGAAGGGCCAGGTCGTCAAGGCCAAGGTTCTCGACGTGGATCCCGAGAAGGAGCGTATCTCCCTGGGCATCAAGCAGCTTCAGGAAGATCCGGCAGCTGACACCCTGTCCCGCGTCCAGAAGGGGGCTGTCGTCACCTGCGTCGTGACGGCTGTTCAGAGCAACGGCATTGAAGTGAAGGTCGACGACGTCCTGACCGGCTTCATCCGTCGCGCCGAGCTGGCCCGTGACAAGGCCGAGCAGCGTCCGGAGCGTTTCGCAGTTGGTGAAAAGGTTGACGCCAAGGTCGTCTCCGTTGACCGCGCGTCCCGCAAGCTGGCCCTGACGATCCGCGGCCGTGAGGTCGAGGAAGACAAGCAGGCCATCAACGAGTACGGGTCTTCTGACTCGGGCGCATCCCTGGGTGATATCCTGGGTGCCGCCATCCGTCGCCGTAACACGGACGCCTGAGCTTCCGCTCCGGTGAACCGGGAGAGGGTCTCCTCTCCCGGTCGGATATGAAAAGGGTCGCTTCGGCGGCCCTTTTTTAGTTTGGCGTTAATGTTTTGCGATGGGCTTTTGATCTTTCAATTCATAAGCTACAAAAGATAAGGGATATTAATGCCATTGAAACGCTTGATGTCCTGAAAAAGCGGCGGTTCAGTTAGAAGTGGGAGTGGGCGTCCGCGCCCAGAAGTTTGATGGCGGTTATTTACAATACGAACTATACCCACAATCCCAATTCCTATCTGACCCTCGCCGTACAGAGGGCGGCACAGTCGCTTTTTGGTAAGGAACAGGTTGTCGTTGCAGACAACATGAGTCTGGCAGGTATCGCTGCTTCGGGCGAACATGATGTTCTGATCTGTCTTGATGCCCAGCGTATCAATCTGCCGCTCATCCGCCGTGTCCGACCCGCATTCAGCACCATGATCCTGTGGACCTTTGAAGATCCGTTCATGCGGGACTTCAATGTCGAAAATGCCGGGCTTTTCGACTACGTCTTCACGAATGATCCGTCCTGTGCAGAGTACTATCACGGCAAGGGACACTATCTTCCGCTGGCCGCCAGCCCGTCGATTCATGAAAGACCGGTTCTTCCCGCTTCCGAACTGGAATATGACATCTTCTTTGCCGGGACGATGTGGCCCAACCGGGTCCATACCCTGCGCAAGGTGATCGCCGCATTCCCTGATGCCCGCCTCAAGCTTGTCTGCCCGACCAACGAATTCCTGCCGCCCCTGCCGGCTGATCTGGCGGCGCTGGCCATCCAGCGTCCGATCAGCCATGAAGCCTTCATTGATTTCGCGAATGTCAGCGCCGTCACCCTGACCATGTTCCGTGATTATGCCAGCCATGGTGACGTCAGCCAGGCTACGGCTCCGGGACCGCGTTTCTTCGAACTTGCGCTCGCAGGTGCCGCCCAGGTCGTCGAAGCACCCGAAAGCATGAGTGCCGAGTATTTCGAGACCGTAGATGGGATTGCCCTGGCGCGGAATGCCAATCAGGTCGTGGATGCTATTGCCGGGCTGCTCCAGCAGCAGGACGCACGTCACAATGCGGCTCTGGCCGCGCAGAAATCAGTCGTATCGCAGCATCTTTATGAGCACCGCCTTGAGAAGATGCGTGAAATCACCGGAGCTGATTTCGGGCGTCGGACCCAGCGCCCGGCTCCCCTGCAGCGTCGTCGCCGTCTGCGTGTGCTGATGTGCACGCATTCCACAATTCATGAGCAGGCATGGGGCGGTGTTGAAGTCTATCAGCAGGGTCTCTGCACACTCCTGTCGCGCGATGTCGAATATTTCTACTGGCTGCGTCGTGGAGGGTCCTGCCGCCTGACCACGGCAAATGGTCACGAACTTGAACGTTTCGATGTGCCGGAAGTGGGCTGGCAGGACGCGATGTGTGATTCGCCGGAGGAAATGGCGTTTTCCAGTGTCATCAGCCAGTACAATATCGACATTGTCCATTTTCAGCATCTGGGCCACCACGCACTGTCGCTGCCAATCATCGCAAAGGCCAGTGGCGCCGGTGTGATTTTCTCAGCGCATGATTTCTGGCTGCTTTCCGCCCGTTACAATCTTCTCAATCATGAACTCCGCTATGTAGAGGACGAGGTCCGTTCCGTCCTTGCGTCCGACATCACGCTCAAGGCATCGGAAAATGTCGAACATGGCGGTGAACAGACCCGCCGTGCCTTCGTGGCCAAGATGCTCCATTCCGTTGACGCCATCCTGTTCGGAACAGATCATTCACGGAACCTGACGCACGAGATCTATCCGGTTCTTGATACCAAGCGCAGTCTTGTCATGGGCATCCCAAGCCCCGACAATACCGTTCCCGTTCTGATGAAGCCCTACGAGCCGCTGGGAGACCGTCCTCTTGGCGTTGCGATCATCGGAAACTTCCTGCGCACCAAAGGTGCCGATACGATCCTCAACCTGATCGATATCGCCCATCCGGACCATTTCGTTTTCCACATCTTCGGGTATGTGCATCCGGAATATGAAGCCGTTCTGACCTCGGTCCCGCGTCCGCATGTCAAGATCTATGGCCGGTATGAGATGGGCGATATCGAGGCGCTGAAGGTCGCGGATGTTGCGCTGAATCTGTCAATCTGGCCCGAGACATACTGCATATCCCTCTCTGAAGCCTGGCAGAATGGTCTGGTCCCCATCGTAACCGATGTGGGGGCTCTGGGAGACCGGGTCGAAGATGGTGTCAATGGTTTCAAGGTTCCCATCAGTCGCCCAAGCATGGTGCTCGAACGGCTGGAACTGCTGCGTTCTTCCGAACCGCTGCGTCGCCAGATCATGCAGAACATCACGCCCGCGCTCTGGACCCATGCGCGTGACTACGCGGACGAGTTGCTGGCACTTTATCACGACATGGCGCCCCGCCGTGACATGGGTGTGTCGGAACTGCGTCTGGATGCAGGGCAGGTCCACCTGCTGCCCCACGCAACCTGGCGTCATCAGGCTCCGCCGCGTCATATCTTCGATCCGCCGACGGCACGTGACCTGTCCGTCGAAATGCCGGTTCCGGTTCTGGACTGGTTCTCGGTACAGGGGGGCGAATGTTATATTGATGACATCTGTCACCACATCTTCTCTGATACTGAGGAGAAACCTTTCGAAGGCTCTCCCGAATTTCATATCCGCGGGTGGATGATCCTTCCCGGTATCAGTTCCGCTGGCCAGATGTTCACGGTCCTGCTCGGTGAAGATCCCGACAGCGCCATGATTTTTCTCGAATGTCAGCGTGAAATCCGGACTGATATCGCGGAACTCTTCACAAATGCGCCCCGTCGTGCCGGTTTTTCAGGCAAGGTCGCCCTGCGTGGTAAATGGTGTGAAGGGCGTTTCCGGATTGGTCTGATCAACGTGATCAACGGGCAGGGAGCGTTCCAGTTGACGTCCATGCAGATCGAGGTCGAAGGCGGCCAGATCCGGAAGATTATCCGTTCTGCTCCTTCCAACGACCTGATCCTGTCCGACTTCCGCCGCGTGTCCCATAGTGACGGTCTGATGCGTGATGTGAAGCTGTCGAATGTCGGCAAGCATCACATGCATCCTTACACCTCCGGCGCGCTGGATTATGCCATCGATGATTTCACGGGACTGGCTGGCGATCCGCCTGCTGAACTGACACCGGATGGTCCTCTGTCGGTCCGTGGCTGGATATTCTTCCGCAATCTGTCCCGTGCCGGCCAGGTCTATGGTGGGCTGGTTTCGGAAAGCCGTGACGAGATCGTGTTCTTTGCGCTGGAGCGTGTGATCCGCGCTGATGTCGGGTCAGCGCATCGCGATGCGCCGCTCTGTTCCGGGTTCAGCGGTACGTTCATGTCGCGCGAAGGCTATGCCCGTCCGCTCGATGGCGTCTACCGCTTCATTCTCGTGAATGTCGTGGGAGACGTCTACGCCTCGAGGATGACGAATATTGCCGTGACATTCGACAATGGTGCCATCCTGTCTGCGGAATATGTCGACCTGCACACAGAGAACGTCGAACGCGGGGAGCGTCTTCTCGCTGGAAAAATCGTTTCCTGACCTGCGAGCGGGAGGCTTGCCCTGATGTCCGAAACTGTTTCAGCCCCGTTATCCGAGACGCGGGAACCCCGCTGGTCCCGCTTTGATACGCAGTGGTATCTGTTGCGTTATCCCGAAGTACGGGACTGGATGCAGGAAGAAGGGCAGGAAGACCCGCATGTATTCTACCTGCAGACCGGGCAGCATTACGGACATTCCCCAAACCGCTATTTTGATGAAATGTGGTATCGCGACGCATACAAGGATGTGCGTCAGGGATTGATCCGGGAGGAATGGGCTTCGGGCTTTGAGCATTATACGGAGACCGGGTACAAGACCCATTCTCCGCACTGGCTGTTTGATGAACCCGGTTATCGTCGGCGCTATCCAGAGCTTTCACAACGTTTTCTGACCGAAAACGGCTTCCGGAATGGCTATGATCATTACCTGGAGATCGGGGAAAGCCATTATTACCGCGGACATCATTTCTTTGACGATGAACTCTGCCGCGAACTTGCGCTGACATTCCCGGACCATTTTGACAGCCGGATTGGCCTCTTCGGTTCCTGGCTTGGTCTGCCGGCCCATGTCGCCGATGCCGGCCGGGTTTCCTGGTATTTCGATCCGGTCTGGTACCTGACGCGTTATCCCGAAGTCCGTCAGGAAATTGCTGCGGGACATTATTCAAGCGCCCTGCACCATTACCTCACCAACGAGACACCGCGCCTTTTTGATCCGCAGGAGTTCTTTTCCGAGGAGTGCTACCGACAGGCCCATCCGGACATAGTGCCTTCGCTGGAGCATGGATATTTTCGTAACGGCTACGACCATTTCGTTCGTTACGGTATGCATGAAGGCCGCACTCCGAAGGAAGATGTGGACCTCGCTGCCCATATGGCGCAGGCACAGGTCCGTAACGACGTCCGCAACCGGCTTTATGACAGCGCATTTGCCCATCTGGTTGCCGGCAGGACGGGACTGGGGAAAGGGCGGATAGCAGCCCTTGCCGCTGTGTCCGAGCTTCCCGAAGAACAGTCGAGGCTCCTGTTCGAGCGCGAAGCCGAAGCCATCCTGCCGTCGCTGGTCCGTCATCCTCTGGATTTTACCGTTCACGGTATTCCTGAAATCAGCGTTCTGATGGTTGTCTATGACCGGATCGCCCTGACGGCGCAGGCTCTGGCTTCACTTCGCGCCAACTACGCCGGCGCCATTCAGCTTGTGCTCGTGGATTCCGGCTCGCACGATCAGACCCGTCATATCGGACAGATGGTCCAGGGCGCCACGATTCTGCGATACCGGCACAATATCGGCTATCTTCAGGGCTGCAATCTCGCGCTGGAGAAGGCAGAAGCACCGTTTGTCCTGTATCTGAACAATGATATCCGCCTCTATCCTCACGCCATTGTCCATGCCCTGAAACGGCTGCGCGCCGAGGCCAATATCGGGGCCGTCGGTGGCAAGTTGATCCGGACCAACATGCGCCTTCAGGAAGCCGGTTCCATTATCTGGCGGGACGGTGCGACCTATGGGTACCTTCGCGAAGATGATCCGAACCTGACGAATGCCAATTTCGTCAGGGATGTCGATTACTGTTCGGCAGCCTTCCTCATGGTCCGCACGGCCCTGCTCCGTCGCCTTGGAGGGTATGATCCCCGTTACATGCCGGCCTATTTCGAAGACGCGGATCTTTGCGTCCGTATCCTCAAGACAGGGATGCGTATCGTCTATGATCCAGGCGTCGTCATCGAGCATCTGGAATTCGGAAGTTCAGGAGCGGCCGGATCTCATGCGCTGATCCGCGGTAATCTGAAAACCTTCGCCCGGCTGCAGCAGGATTTCCTGCGCCATCAGCAGCCGGCCCATATCCGCAATGCCATCCTGGGCCGGGAACACCGGGTCAGCCAGCGCAAGCGGGTGCTCTTCATCGAGGACCGTCTGCCCCTGCGCCGCCTTGGATCAGGTTATGTCCGCTCCAATGACATCATCCGTGAGATGACGGCTCTGGGATATCAGGTCACGGTATTCCCGGTCCTGCTCAGGGACCAGACGGCCA
Organism: Gluconobacter roseus; assembly: GCF_046058915.1. Lineage (GTDB taxonomy): Bacteria > Pseudomonadota > Alphaproteobacteria > Acetobacterales > Acetobacteraceae > Gluconobacter > Gluconobacter roseus_A. The sequence goes on along the minus strand of NZ_CP175538.1, from coordinate 1,305,088 downwards.
TTGATCTGTTCGGGGATTTTCCTGAAACGGTGGAACTGATCGTCAACCAGGATCTGTCCAGTTTCGCCGACTTCATCCAGGAGCGCGTCGGATATTACGATCTGGTCTGGATCGGCCGCACACATAACATGGCCCGTCTTCTGCCCTTGCTGAATAAGTCGAGCCGCTATCTTCCGGCGTCGGGACCCGTCCTGGATACGGAAGTGATCGCCACGCCACGTACGATGGAGCGTATCCGGGTTCTGGGTCTTCCTGAACCGGATATCAGTTTTGACGAGATGCTGCAGCAGGAACTGGACTGTGCCAGATTCTGCCAGCAGATCATCACGGTGACCTCTCATGACGCCGGCCTTGTACGCCGTGCGGGCTATGAAAATGTCTCCGTCCTGGGACATGAAATTCATGTCCAGCCCACGCCCGCCACCTTTGAAAACCGTCATAACATTCTCTTCTTCGGAGCCATCCACGATGAGGGCGCCCCCAATCACGACAGCCTCGTCTGGTTCGTGGAAAAGGTGGTGCCATTGCTGGATGGGGTTCTGCCACCGGATGTCCATTTCACCATTGCCGGGTTTGTGGGACCGGGGGTGGATATGACGGTGTTTTCGACGAATGACCGGGTGGAGATCGTGGGACCGGTTGGAGATCCGCGGGAGCTGTTTGACCGGCACCGGGTCTTTGTGGCGCCGACAAGGTTTGCAGGTGGGGTTCCGTTCAAGGTTCATGAGGCGGCGTCCTATGGACTGCCGCAGGTGGTGACGACGCTGCTTCAGGACGAGGTGGGCTGGACCGATGGAGTTGAGCTGCTTTCCGCGCCGGCGAATGATGCGGAAGCGTTTGCGGCGGCGGTGGTCCGGCTTTATCAGGATAGGGAACTGTGGGAAAAGCTGAGGCAGGGCGCGCTGGCGGCTGTCGAGCGGGACTGTTCTCCGGTCCGGTTCCGGCAGGCGCTGTCAGAAATTGTTCAGAGCTGCATTGCATGACATGACCGGAGAGATCCGGTTCAGGAAGGTTTGAGGAGAGCAGGAAGGCTATGGACGCAGTGAATGAAGCGATCGTGGAGCCCATGGCAGCGAATGCGGACGCCGGGACGGATACGGGCCTGACCGGGCGTGTTCTTGTCTGCAGCGGGGGCCGGTATGAGAGCCAGGCCAACGCCCAGATCCGTGAGTCCATCATGGATGGCTGGGCGGACTGTTTTGGCGAGGATAATATCACTGCGGTTCATATCTCGGCTGCTGCAAGCTCGATCCGGATCCTGAAGCCGACGATCGTGTTCGCCATCGGCTCCTATCTTCCGGAAAGCACGTATTTCGGCGAGGTCTGCCGCGAGGCGAAGAAGATCGGCGCGGTGACGGTGTTCTGGGCGACGGAAGATCCCTATGAGCAGGATGCGAACTATCGCATCGCCGATGATTTCGATGTGATCTTCTCCTGTGACCGCTGGGGGCATAACTTCTATCAGCGTGAGCGGGTGTTCCATCTGCCGCTGGCAGCCAGCCCGAAGTTGCATTACGGCGAAATCGAAGCGGATTCCGAAAAGACGATCGATGTTCTGTTCTGCGGCGTGGCGTTCACGAACCGCAAGGACATCGTGCGCAACCTGCTGCCTGCCCTGCGGAACCTGAACATCAAGATCGTCGGACCGGGTTGGGGCGAACTAGGGATCGGGTTCTCCGATGCGCGGATCGAGAAGTCCCAACTCGTGGAGCTTTATCGCCGCTCCAAGCTGGTTCTGAACCTTGGCCGTTCGCTGAGCTTCGAGAACAAGCGCTTCATTATTGCGCCGTCCACGCCGGGACCGCGGACGTTCGAGGCGGCTCTGGCCGGGGCGTTCCAGGTGTTCCATGAGGATACGCATGAGATCCGCCGCTATTACTCCGCAGACGAGATCCCGGTGTTCTCCAACCGTGTGGATTTCGAGCGACTGGTGGCGACCTATCTCAACAACAATGATCTGCGTGTGGCGATGGCGCGCAAGGCGCAGGCCCGCACGCAGGCCGAGCATCTGTACAAGCACCGCATCCAGTATGCGCTGCGCGTGCTCAAGGATGAGGGGCTGATCGGCTGAGGGGCGGTCTGATCTGACGTTCTTTCCTTGCCTGAACCTGAAGAAAGCCGGAGCGTGTCTCCGGCTTTTTTTGTTTCCGGAGTTCAGGCGTTAAGCATGAAAAAAGGCCACGGAGCAGTCCGTGGCCTTTTCGTGTTGTGCCGGAAGGGAAGATCAGTTCGGCTGGGGACCCATGACGATCTGGGCGAGATCGGTGGGGCGGATCCATTTGCGGAAGGCGGCCTGCACCTGTTCGGGCTTCATGTCGTAGATCGCCTGTGCGGCCTTGGCCGGGCTGTCCAGCGGCAGGTCCAAGGCGATCAGGGACAAATAGCTTCCGGCCAGTGCGCTGAAGCTGGCGCGGGACATGGGCTGGCTGCGCAGCAGCGTGGCCTTGGCGAGATCGAGGCTCTCCTGCGAGACGGGAGCGTTGCGCATGTCCTCGACATCCTTGACCGCAAGCGCACGGGCCTTGCTGACTTTGTCCGGATCGGCGCCGAAGGTGATGCCGAAGCCGCTGCGGGTGCGGGAATAGGAGAGGTCGCTTCCGGCGCCATAGACATAGCCCGTCTTCACGCGCAGATCCTGCATCAGGCGCGAGGAGAAACCATCCCCGAGGATCGTGTTGCCGACGGCAAGCGCATGGCGGTCGGGATCGGTCACTTTCATGCCGATGGTCTCGACGAGCTTGACCTCATCCTGCGAGCGCCCCGGATCAGCCACGACGGCCTGCGAGGTGCGGCTCAGCGGGATCGTGGGCAGATCGACGGCGGGTTTGGGACCTGTGGCCTTCCAGCCGCCGAACGCCTTTTCCACGTCGGCCTTTGCGGCTTCAGGGGTGATGTCGCCGACGATGACGATGGTGGTCAGGTCCGGCCGGTAGGCATGGGCGTAATAGGCCTGCACGTCCGCAAGCGTGAGCTTGCCGATCGTGGCGGGAGTCGCTTCACGCAGGGTGGGATCCTGCGGGGGAACCAGCGCCTTGCGGGCGGCGCGGCCGAAGCGGTAGCCCGGCGACTGGAGTTCGCCAGCCTGGGCCTGGGCCGTCTGCATCTGGGTGATGCGGAAGGCTTTTTCCGGGAAGGCCGGGTTCAGCTCGTGATCGGCCAGCAGGGCGAGGCCTTTCTCAAAGTTCGGCGTCAGCGTGCTGAGCGAGAAGGACGGGCCGGCGTCTTCGTCCGCTGAAAGGTCATCGAGGGCGCGGGCGAGGGCCAGACGGTCATGCGTCTTGCTACCATAGAGGAACATCTCCTCGGTGACGGCCGCCACGCCTTCCTGACCGGCGGGCTGTTCAAGGTCCGCGTTCTGGCGGATGCGGCCGATCAGTTCGACGGTGTGGCTGACATGTTCGGGCTGGACCAGAAGATGCAGGCCGTTTGGCAGCGTATAGGCCGCTGGAAGCGGGGCTGCGGCCGGGATGGTCAGGCGGGCGAGGGCCTGCTGTGCCCAGTCCGGCAGGGCGACCTTGCCGGAAGGCGGCGTGTTGAAGGATTCCGCGCCGCCGAAGCCTTTCTGGCCGACCGGCTTGCCCGAGGGGCTCGGCGTCAGGGTGGCGGTGATGGCGTGGGCGGGGTCGAGCAGCTTCTTGGCCAGCGCGTCAACCTGTTCCTTGGTGACGTTACGGAAGGCGGCCAGCATGTCCTGCGGGTCGTTCAGGTGCTGGATGGCGATGGCCTGCGACCAGCTTTCCGCGAGGCCGGAAATGCTGTTGGCATTGAACTCAAGCGAGGCGATTTCCTTGCGGCGGGCGGCTTCGATCAGCTCTGCCGGGATGCCGTGGGTGCGGAAATTCTCCATGATGGCAGCGACGCTGGTCCGCAGGGCGTCCGGGTTGGCACCCTTGGGGAAGCCTGCATAGACGACGCCCAGACCGGCCTGCGCCTCAGGGTCATACATGAAGCCGGTATCTAGCGCCTTGCCTGACGGCACGAGGTCGAACAGGGCGGCGCGCTGGCTGCTGATGGCATCGGCGAGCAGGGTGGTTGCAGCGTAGTCGGGATCGCGCTGGCCGGGCATCCGCCAGGCCATGGTCACGAGGCCGATCGGCAAATCGGTGTCGAGCGCAATGCTCTGCGCCTTCGCTGGGGTGGGAGAAACGGTGCCACGCTCGGGCAGGGTAGAGGCCGGGATGCTGCCAAAAGCGGCCTGCACCTTCTTCAGCGTGTCCTGCGGGTCCACATCGCCGGTGATGACCAGCACGGCGTTGTTGGGCGCGTACCAGGACTCATAGAACTTCCTCAGCATGGGCGCGGTTGTCGCGTCAAAGGACGGGCGGGTGCCGAGGGCGTCCTGTTCGTAGGGCGTGCCGGCATAGAGGGCGGCGCGGATCTGCGAGAGGTAGCGGTAGAGCGGGCTGGAAAGATCGCGGGAGACTTCCTGTTCGATCGCGCCTTTCTCATGCGCCCATTCGGCTTCGGTGATGTTCAGGCCGCGCATACGTCCGGCCTCAATGCGCAGCAGGACGTCGAGGTCGCTGGCGGGGGCCTTGAAATAATACTGCGTGACGTCGGATGTGGTGTCGGCGTTGTCGTTATTGCCGAGCTGCGCACTGATGGTGGAAAGCTGGTCGCGTGAGAGGGTCTGCGAGCCGTTGAACATCATATGCTCAAGGGCGTGGGCCGTGCCGGGGAAGCCCTTGGGGGCGTTCACGGAGCCGGTTTCGTAGTTCAGCATGGTCTGCACGACCGGAGCGAGAGTGTCGCGCACCACGATGACCCGCAGGCCGTTGGAGAGCGTGGCCCGCGTCACCGTTGCCGGGGCAGCACTTGTCGCGGGTGCGACGGCGGGTGCGGCATGGGCGCCCGCGAGCACCGGCGACGCCAGCATGGAGGCGGCCAGCAGTGACAGGCGGGACAGACGGGAGAGTGCGGACATGTGTTCAGAACTTTCCGGCAGGGGAACGTGCAGGGGAAACATAAATTTCACAAAGGAGTAAACCGGTTGTTCCGGTCCCTGTCCAGCATGTCTAGCGCGGGTTGGGGGCGGTGTATCTGACCGTTGGATGAAGAAAAAATTATGTGCAGAGGGGCGGGGCGCTGGCTAAACTGCGGGCAATGACTTTATCTGAACGCATTGCCCGGGTTGATGACTGGCTGATCGACCGGCTGTTCCAGCCGCTGGCGGACCGGCTTCCTGAACGTCTGACGGCGCTTCATCTTGGTCTGAGCTGTCAGCTCGGGGCGCTGATGCTGGACGGGCTGTCGCTCGTGCTGCCGATGCTGCTGTTCGGGGCGACGCTGGGCAACATGATCGACAGTGCGCTGATCTGGTGCATCAGCCTTGCGTTCTTCCTTGGCATGAAGCGTTCGGCGCCGCTGGTGCGGCCGGGGATGCTCAATCCGCTGCGGCCACTGCTGCGGGCCATGCGGCTGCTGTCGCTGGCGTTTCTGATCTACCAGTTCTTCCGGGGCATGGGGGCACCGGGCATCGTCTGGCTCGTGACGCAGCTGACCACGATTTCGCAGGTCCTGTTCACGGTCGGGCTTTATCTCGTGGCGTGTCAGCCGCGTCCGCCCTATCGGCGCATGTCCACCCGCGGAGGTCCGGTCATCGAGGGTGTCTGGGGCGCCGGAGGCCGGCTCAACAACACCTGACAGTCCGTTCTCTCGACACGCCTGTGAAGGAATAAGCGCGTGACTTCCCGACTGAGAATTCTGCACTGCCTCTCTACTCGGGAATTTGCGGGGACGGAGCGTCATCTCGCGGAGCTGTCGGCCATTCAGGCGCGGGATCATGACGTCACACTGCTGCTCAACCGCAGGACGGCCGATCCTCTGACGGGCGGGGATATCAGCGGGTTTCTGTGTCCGGATGTGAAAATCGTGCGGGCGGGAGCGGGCGGGTATCTGTCGGCTCTGGCGTCCGAACTGCGCAGCGGGCGGCATGATATTGCCCATACGCATCTGGGTCGGGCCTCGGCAAGGGCAAGCTGGCTGCGGCGGGCAGGGCTGGCCGGGTCAGTGCCTGTGGTGGCGACCCTGCACACATCCTATCGTGGTCGCAGCTATGGCACGCATGACGGGCTTGTCTGTATTGCATCCTGGCAGCGTGAGGCGTTGCCGGACCGGCAGCGAGAGCGCTGTACCCTCATCCCGAACTGGACGGTGCCGCCGTGTTCGACGGCCGAACATCGTGCCGCCTTGCGGGAGCGGATGCGACGGGAGTGGAACATTCCGGACGGTGGCGTCGTAATCGGCGCGGCGGGGCGGATGGTTGAGGAAAAGAACTTCGGGCTGTTGATTCAGGCCTGGAAGCAGGCAGGGCTGCGGCCGGAGACGCGGCTCGTGCTGATCGGGGATGGTCCGGAACGTGCGGTGCTGGAGTGTGCGGCGCAGGGCTGTCCGGAGATCCTCTTCACCGGGTACCGGACGGATATGCCTGATCTGCTGGCGGCGCTGGATGCGTTTGTGGTGCCGTCCCGCCATGAGCCGTTCGGGCTGGTGCTGCTCGAGGCCATGGAGGCGGGGCTGCCGGTCTGTGCCACGGCGGCGGGTGGTGTGACGGATATTCTGGCGGAGGCGCCGGAATGTCTGGTGGCGCCGGGATGTCTGGCGTCACTGGTAGCGGGGCTGCGGCGGCTGGAAGGGGCCGCGCCGCGCCAGTGGGACATGTCGCCTTATCGGATCGGGACGGCGGCGCGTCGGGTCGAGGCGTTCTATCGCCGGTACTGCTGAGCGCTTACAGCTCGTAGTAGCGGCGGGAGACGTAGCTTGAGAGGCCTTCGCTGGGCATGATGTGCCAGCCATTCGTGACGCTTGGGACGAACTCCCAGAGGAACACCAGAATCGACAGGAAAAAGAGCAGCATGCCGTGGCCCACGATCTGGATGCGCCGCCAGAAATAAAGCGGCGGCAGGAGAATCCACAGGATCGTGCCGGGCCGAAAGCCGGCGGCCAGCAGGCTGCGGCGGTCCATGATGAGGGCGCCGTAGAAAATGGCGACGCTCACCACCATGGAGGCGATGTTGCTGGCGATGTCGGGGATAAGGCCGAAGCTCAGGAGAATGTCGACGGCCGTGCTGCCGAAGAACGGGCCGACCAGGCTGAGCCAGAGCCAGCGGTTCGAGATCAGGCTGGCGGGCAGTGCCGGGGGGACGCCTTCGGGCTGGGGGGGCCAGAACACGCAGCTTCCGGCTGGGTGCCATTCACCGCCGAACTCTTCGGTCCAGCACAGGGTGGCATGTCCGATGATGCCTTCCGTGACGAGGGCTTTCATGCCGTCCGCGGAGACCGGCCCCTTGCGGGTGCCGTGTTCTTCGTAAAACCAGCTCACAGTTCGTCCTTTTTCCGGCGGCGCATCGTCGTTCCGGCTTCTGCTGCCTGCTGAACGGGTCAGTCTCTCACGACTTTTGGGGTTTTTGGCAAGACCCATCCTGTCAGTGTTGCGTGTTCAGGGCCTGGAACAGACAAGAAAAAGGCCGCAGCTCCATCCGGGGCTGCGGCCTTTCTCATGATGTGCGGGCTGGATCAGCTTCTATGCTGCTGCAGCTCGCGGCGCACATCGGCCGGGCGCATCGGCATGTGACGCAGGCGGATGCCCACGGCATTGAAGATCGCGTTGCCGATAGCGGGAGCGACGACTGTCACACCCGGCTCACCAAGGCCCGTGGGCTTTTCGGTGTTCTGGATGAACTCGATGTCGATGTCCGGCACATCGGGGATGCGCAGCGGCGTGTAGGTGTTGAGGTTGCGGTCCTTGATCGTGCCGTTGACGATCTCGGTGCCCTCGAACAGCGCCATGCTGAAGCCCCACAGTGCCGCACCTTCGGTCTGGGCGAGTGCGCCGCCCGGATCGACAATGGTGCCGGCATCGAGGACGAGCCAGAGCTTCTGGCAGGTCACGACGCCCGTCTTGCGGTCGACATGGATCTGCGCCGCAGCGGCCGTCCAGGTCGGCATGCCGCGTTCCTGACCGAAGCTGGTGGCGATGCCGATACCGGTATCGGCCGGGAGCTGCTTGTTGGCGTAACCGATCTTGTCGGCCAGACGCTGGAGCACGGCGGCCTGACGCTTGGCACCACCCACGGAGTTCGGAGCCTGACCGGCGTTACGGCCCTGCGCCGTGAACATGGACAGACGGAACGCCAGCGGGTCCTGCTTGGTGGAATGGGCCAGTTCGTCGAGGAAGCATTCCAGCGCCCAGGGCGTCCAGCCGGCACTGACCGAACGCAGCCAGCCGGGACGGAAGGTCGCATTGGCGAGGTCGTTGCTGATGGCGCGGACGCGGGTCGGACCGGTTTCGTACCAGTGATCCGCACCGGCGATGGCGAACGGATCATACTTCTTGCCGTCTTCACCGGTGGCGAGGAAGGCCGGAGCCATGACCTGTGTCGGCCAGCCGGCGACCGCAACATAGTCCATGCCCACGATCTTCTTGCGGTCGTTGTCGAGTGCGACCTTGATCGTCTGGATGGACGGCGAGCGGATGGAATCCAGCTCCATGTCATCGGAGCGGGTCAGGATCAGCTTGACCGGTGCGCCACCGATGGCCTTGGAGGTCAGGGCCGCCGGGATGCAGTAATCGCCGTTCAGACGACGTCCGAAGCCGCCGCCGAGCATGTAGGTGCGCATGACGACCTGCTCTTCAGGAACCTGAAGCGCCTTGGCAAGCTGCGGCAGAATGAGGGACTGCCACTGGTTGCCGGTATGGACTTCCCACATGCCGTCGATGTGACGGGCCACGGCGTTGACCGGCTCAAGCTGGTAATGCGCGACCGAGGCGCAGGTATAGCTGCGTTCGAAAACCTGACCGGGATGGATGGTCAGGGCTTCGTCCACACCCTTGTCGTTGAAGACGCGGGTGCCGTTCTTCGGATCAGCAGCCAGCTTGCGGCCGTGCTCAATGATGTCCGCCTCGGAGACATTGATCGTCGGGCCGGGAGTCCACTGGACCTTCAGTGCGTCGGCAGCGCGGATCGCAGCAGGATAGGTCTGGGCGAGCGCCACGACCCAGCCTGGAACGATGCCCGAGGGATCGTCCAGAACCACATAGCGCACATAGCCCGGGATCTTCTTCGCGGCGCTGTCATCCACGGAGATGACCTTGGCGGCGTAGCGGGTCGGCGGCATTTTCGGGCGGCCATAGACCATGCCGTCGAGCTTGACGTCGATGCCGTAAATGGCCTTGCCGGTTGTCTTGTCCGGGATGTCGAGGGCCGGGACCTGCTTGCTGATCAGGCGGCGGTTGCCCGTCGGCTTGAGCGGCAGCTTGGCCATTTCTTCCGGCGTGAAGGTCCGGGTCGGCTTGGCGCGGGCAACGATGTCGCCAAAGGAGACGCTCTTGCCACCAGCGGAGACGACGCTTTCACTGACCGTGCAGCGTTCCGGCGTGGTGCCGAGAAGCTTTGCGCCTTCGGTCAGCATCACGCTGCGGGCGGCAGCACCGGCCTGACGGAAGGTGTCCCAGGTATCCCAGACGGACCAGGACCCGCCGGTGACGTACTTGCCGGCCCATTTCGGGGCGGTGTCGACCTGCGTGATCTTTATCTTGTCCCAGTCGGCGTCCATTTCGTCCGCGATGATGCGGGCGAGGGCGGTGCCGACATGCTGGCCCATTTCGGCGCGGACGATGTTGACGTTGATCGACCCGTCAGGAGCAATGGCGCACCAGATGTTGGGCTCGAACGCGGCTTCCGGCGGCATGGCGGACGGCAGCGTCGTGGCAGCGCCGGCCTTGCGGGCGAAACCGAACATCAGCCCGGCGCCGGCCGCCGTCATCAGGAAGTTGCGGCGGGAGAGGCGCGTGGCGTCGCTCTTTTTCGCAATCTGTTCGATTTTAGCCATTGTTGGCGCCTTCCTGCTGCCTTGAGGCAGCTTCCTTGATGGCCTTGCGGATGCGGATATAGGTCATGCAGCGGCAGAGGCTGCCACCCATCACGCCGTCAATCTGGTTGTCCGTCGGGTTCGGATAGTCCTTCAGGAGGCTTGCAGCCTGCATGATCTGACCGGACTGGCAGTAGCCGCACTGCGGCACCTGCTGGTCACGCCAGGCGACCTGCACGACGTGGTTGCCTTCCGGGTCGAGGCCTTCAATCGTGGTGATCGAGGCGCCTTCGACGGCGGAGAGCGGCGTGATGCAGGAGCGCGTGGCGCGGCCGCCCACATGGACGGTGCAGGCGCCGCATTCACCGATGCCGCAGCCGAACTTGGTGCCGGTCAGGTTCAGGTCGTCACGGATGACCCAGAGCAGGGGGGTATCTGCCGGGGCGTCGACCGTAACGGGCTGTCCGTTGAGTTCAAATTTCGTGGTCATGTCCTGTTTTCCCAGTCCTGCCCGGATCAGTGCGAAGCGTTGATGGGCGGAGCTTCGAGCGTGGCGCGCGCGCTGGCAGCCTTCTTCTCTAGATCCGTCCAGGGGGGCAGCGTGGTGCGTGTGCGACGCAGATACGCGGCGATGCGGGCCATGTCATGATCGGACAGGCCGGAATAGAAGCTCGGCATCGAGATGTGGTCCTGACCTTCCTCCGCGGTGATGCCATGCAGCATGACCTGATAGAGGTTGTTCGGCTCATCCAGCCACAGCGCGTTGTTCAGGGCCAGTTCCGGGCGACCCAGAACGGGGTTCGGGCCGGAATTGTAATGGCAGGCGCCACAGGCACCCTGATACAGGCGCGCATCTTCGTCGAGCGGCTGCGGACCCGTCAGATCACGGCCGGACATCTGCATGGCGCGGGAGATCGCGGCCTGATCGCCAGCACTGCGCTGGGCGGCCTTGTCCACGTCCGCATAATAATGTGCGATCGCATGCACGTCTTCCTCGGGGATCTTGGAGAGGAAGCGGTGCGGGACGGGCGACATCGGGCCTGCGGCGGAACCGTGCAGCGGAGCCACGCCGAAGCGCAGATACTGGAACAGCTCGTCTTCGGTCCAGACGACGGGCGTCGGGTTGTGGTCGTTCAGCGGCGGGGCGATCCAGCCATCGATGACCGCACCGTCATAGACGCTGCTCATTTTCTCGGCGCCGAGAAGGTTACGCGGCGTATGGCAGGCGCCACAGTGCTCGTTGCCCTCGGCGAGATAGGCGCCACGGTTCCACTGTGCGTCATGCTTCGGATCGTTCTGGTAGCGGCCCGGGGTGAAGAACAGCAGCTTCCAGAAGCCCTGGCCGATCAGGCGGATGTTGATCGGGAAGGGGACCGTGTTGTCGCGCGGCTTCATGTGGATGGCCGGGCGCGTCATCAGATAGGCGTACAGGTCCGAGACGTCCTGATCGCTGACCTTGGTGAAATGGTCGAACGGGAAGGCCGGGTAGAGCTGGGAGCCGTCGCGGGCGATGCCCTTGTTCATGGCGCGCTTGAACGCGGCCAGCGACCAGTTGCCGATTCCCCATTCTTCATCAGGCGTGATGTTGGACGAGAAGATGTCACCGAAGGGGGTGGCCATCTTGAAGTCGCCGGCCAGTTCGGGGCCGGGCTTGCCATCCACGCGGGTATGACATTCCGCACAGTAGCCGCCATTCGCCACGATGGCGCCACGGCTGATGGCGTCTGCGGAGAATGACGATGCGGCTGGCCGCGGGATCGGGGCAATGGCGGGGTACCAGGCATAGGCAAGAAAGCCGATGCCTCCCACTGCGCCAAGGCCAATGACGGCGGCAGCTATCTGTTTGAGCATGCTTATACTGTCCCGGCAGGTTTGAAATCATTTGCCACAAAAAGGTGGCTGTTGCGTGCAACCTAGTGCACGGAGCCGTGAAAGGAAAGATTGCGTTATCTCAAAACCGTGTGTTTCCGGAAATAAATGCAGTCACCGTCATGAAAATAACACAGGTTTCCCGACGTTCCGGCGTAAATTAGGGTGATATCTGGTCCGGATTACAGTATTTCAGGGGGTAGACTTTGTGCGGCTATGAAGGGGATATTAAGTCCTCGGCGCGGGAGTCTGTTACAATTCATCAAAAAGCCAAGGTGTCTTTGCATGAATATTATGACACCGAGTGCCAAAAACCTCCTATGCTTTAAGCGGACTTTCCGCAGGCTTTCTGACACCTGGAGGGTTCGAAAAACCCCCTGGTATTGAGGTCTGCTCTGTGATTCCATTTCCCCTTAGTTGATTGGGGATGATGAAAGATGAAGCAGCCGGGTTTCTTTGATGTTGAAGAACGGCTTGCCCGCTTGAGCGGGCTTGGTGATCAGCTGGAGGCCTTTTCCCGGACTGTGGATTTTGAAGTCTTCCGCCCTGACCTGGAGAAGGCTCTGGCGTATTCTGACGGAAGCAAAGGCGGACGACCGCCATTTGATCCGGTGCTGATGTTCAAAATTCTGGTGATCCAGACGCTCAACAATTTGTCTGATGAGCGGACGGAATATCTGATCAACGATCGCCTCTCCTTTATGCGTTTCCTTGGTCTGGGACTTTCGGATCGGGTGCCGGATGCCAAAACGGTCTGGCTGTTCCGCGAGCGTCTGACCCAGGCGGGTGCGATCGAAGGGCTGTTCAACCGCTTTGATGCGACCCTGCGCAACGCCGGGTATTTACCGATGTCAGGCCAGATCCTGGATGCCACACTGGTAGCTGCTCCAAAGCAGCGGAACACCAACGCAGAGAAAGCCGATCTTCGGGAAGGACGTATTCCTGAAGACTGGCAGGACAAACCCGCAAAGCTGTCGCACAAGGATCGTCATGCGCGCTGGACACTGAAGTTCACGAAGGCGAAGCGGCAGGATGATGGAACCATGCCCTCCAGCGATCTCGCCATCCCGTTCTTTGGCTATAAATCGCATGTTTCCATTGATCGGAAATACCGGTTCATCCGGAAATGGAAAACAACGCATGCCGCCGCCAGTGATGGCACGCGATTGAGAGAGGGGCTGCTGGATAAAACCAATACGGCCTCAACGGTCTGGGCTGACACGGCCTATCGCTCAAAAGCGAATGAGGACTTCATGGAGGAGCAGGGCTTTGTCTCGAAGGTTCACAGGAAAAAGCCGCATCTCAAGCCTATGCCCAGGCATATCCAGAAATCCAACGCCGGAAAGTCCGTTATCCGGTCGCGTGTCGAGCATGTCTTTGCTGATCAGAAATCACAGACCGGGCTGTTCGTCCGAACCGTCGGCATAACGCGGGCCACCATGAGGATCGGGTTGGCCAATATCGTCTATAATATGCGCCGCTTCCTCTTCCTGGAGCGGATCAGCGCGAATGCATAGCAATCCAGCGGGGGGCAGCACTCAATCTGCTCAAAACGCAGATCGAAAACGAACCCAAAAGTAGTCAATCAAATCGCCAAAAACCTGAAATCACCAGCCAAGCGTATCAATCAAGGGTTCTTCGATCCCTCCACGTCCAGAGGCTCTGACGGGGAATGGCGCGGGTTCTGGCCGTGTTGTGATGCATGGCTTATGCTCGGGGCGCGGCCGGTTCTGCGGCCGTTCTGCCGAGAGGATCCGCCATTTCTGACCGTTCCGCCCTGATCCGGTTTGCTGCGCTGGCGGGTGTTGTCCTGAGCGTGCTGGGCGCGCTCTGTCTGGGACGGTTTCCGCTCTCGCCGGGGCGGGTGCTGGGGGTATTCGGGTCTCTGCTGCATCTGTCTTCCGCAAGTGATCCCGTGGCGCAGGTTGTGGTGATGCAGGCGCGGCTGCCGCGTATTCTGGCGGCGCTGCTGGTCGGGAGTGCGCTGTCCTGCGGCGGCGCGACCTATCAGGCGGTGTTCCGCAATCCGCTGGTCTCGCCCGATCTGCTCGGGGTTCTGAGCGGGGCGGCATTTGGGGCGGCGCTCAGTATTGTCAGTGGCGGATCGGCGGTCGTGGTGCAGATGGGCGCGTTCGGCGGCGGTCTGCTGGCGGTCGGGACGGGGCTGCTCATCAGCAGGACGCTGCCGGGCGGGGGTATCCTGACGCTGCTGCTGGGTGGCCTGATCGGAAATGCGATCTTCACGGCGTTACTGTCTCTGGTGAAATATCTGGCCGATCCGATGGATCAGCTTCCGGCCATCGTGAACTGGCTTCTGGGCAGTCTGGCGCCGAGCGGATGGCAGCAACTGGCCTGGATGTCGGGACCGCTGATTGTTCTGACGGTGGCGCTGGTTCTGTGCGCGCCTATGCTGGATGTGCTGTCGCTCGGGGATGATGAGGCGCGCAGTCTGGGTGTGTCGGTGCAGGTCATGCGTCCGGCGCTGATCGTTCTGGCGACGCTGGCCTGTGCGATGACGATTTCGATGGCGGGGATCATTGGCTGGATCGGGCTGCTGGTGCCGCATGTCGCGCGGCTCCTTGTGGGCGCGGAACATCGGAGCATGATGCCGGTCTGTGCGCTGCTGGGAGCCGGGGGGCTGGTGCTGGCCGATACCTGTGCGCGCAGTCTGACGACGGGGGAGGTTCCGCTCGGGATCGTCACGCAGCTTTTTGGCGCTCTGGCGTTTGTGCTGGTGCTGCGGCGTCTGCGTCGGGGTGTGGAATGACGTTCCTGTGCTGCGAGGAGCTGACATTCTGCCAGCCGGGACGGAAGCGCCCGGTTCTGGAAGGGATTGATCTTGCGCTGGTGCCGGGGGAGCTGGTCGGGCTTTTAGGGCTGAACGGGGCGGGGAAGAGTACGCTGCTGCGGCTGCTGATGGGATTTGTGGTGCCGACCTCCGGGGAGGTTCTGCTGGAGGGGCGGGCGCTGCGGGAGTGGTCGGCTTCGGCGATTGCGCGGCGTCTGGCTTATGTGCCGCAGAGTCATGTTGCGAGTTTTCCGTATACGGTGCGGCGGATGGTGGAGCTGGGGCGTGTGCCGTATGCGGGGCTGACGGGACGGCTTGGGGCTGAGGACCGGATGGCTGTTGAGGCAGCGCTTGAGCGGATGGGGCTGGAGGCTCTGGCGGGGCGTCCGGTGACGGAGTTGTCTGGTGGGGAACGGCAGCGTGTCGTGCTGGCGCGGGCTATTGCACAGGATGCGCGGGGACTGCTGCTGGATGAGCCGATGACCGGGCTGGATTACGGGCACCAGATCCGGCTCATTGCGTTGTTGCATGATCTTGCGCGGGAGGGGCGGCTTGTTATGCTCACCTCACACCGGCCGGAAGAGCTTTATGTCCGCGCCAGCCGGGTCCTGATCCTTGATCATGGACGGATTGAAGCGGACGGGCCGCCGCAGGATGTTGTGACGGCGCAACGGATGTCAGCGCTTTACGGGGTGCCTCTGCGACAGATGGATCACGCCGGGAACCGCTTTTTCCATCACGGGAGGGATGAGGAATGAAACAGTCACGGATCTTGAAGCGGCTTCCGGCCCTGACCCGTCTGGCGTTGCTGGGATCGGCTCTGGCGCTGCCGCTTGCGACAGTGTTGCCTGCACCTGTCGCCCATGCCGCGCCGCCGTCGCGGATCGTGGAAGGGTGGTACGCGCATAACGCGACGCTCATCATGCTCGGTGCGCAGGACCGGATCGTGGGGACGGTGGCGCGGCAGGCAATGCTGCCCTGGATGTTCCGTCTGGTGCCGGAGCTGGCGAAGGCGGAGACGCTGGACCCAGGAAACCTGAATGCGGAAGAGGTTCTGGCGCTGCATCCGGATCTGGTGTTCGTGACGAACTCGGGACATGCGGCGGATGCGCTGACGCATGCGGGGCTGAATGTGGCGCCCGAGGGCTTTGACCGGTTTGATTCCATGCTCGACTGTGTGGATGGGACGGCGACGCTGTTGCAGACGCCGATTGCGGCCAAGCGGGCGCAGGCTTATCGCTCGGCATTTCTGCAGGTGATTTCGCAGGCGCCGACCAATCCGGATGGGCCGCATGTGCTGCATGTTGAATCCCTCAAGCCGCTGCGGGTTGATGGGGATGACAGCATCATCGACCAGTGGATCCGCAGTGCGGGCGGGCAGAATGCGGCGCAGGGCATACATGGCAACAAGCAGCCTGTCTCCATCGAGCAGGTCCTGTCCTGGAATCCAGACATTCTCATTATTGCGGCCAATGCGGGTGACCCGGCGACGCTGAAGCAGGACCCGGTCTGGTCGAAGATCAAGGCCGTGCAGACGGGGCGGGTCTATCGCAATCCGACGGGCCTGTTCCCGTGGGACCGCTATGGGCCGGAACTGCTGCTTCAGGTGATCTGGGCGCGGCAGATCGTGCAGACCGGTCAGGTGGATGCGCCGGCGATGATCCGGTCAATCCGGTCTTTCTATCATGATTTCTATGGCATTGCGCTTTCGGCCGATGATGCGCAGCGGATGCTTGATGCGCTGCCGCCTGCTTCCGACACGCCCTGATATTCCGGACAAGGATCTGATTTCCGTATGATGCAGACAGTTCTGCCCCGCCGCCTTTGTGCTGTTCGTTGTCTTCTTCTGGCCGGGGCGGTGTTTGCGTCAGGCGGTGTTTTCGGGACGGCGCGGGCCGAGGAAAGCCTGCTGCCGGTGCCGAAATCCGTTTCGGTCTCCAATGGTGTGGCGTCCATCGGAGGTGGGGTTCAGATCGTCTGGGAGACGCGGCCTTCGCCTCTGTTGCAGCGGGCGGCGGTGCGGTTCGTCACGCGTCTGAAGGCGATCGCTGGATCTGCGGGGCATGGAGCGCCTTATGTGCTGCATGTCTCGGCCGGGGCGGACCGGGCGTATCTGAGTGTGGACGAGAAGGAGCATTACACACTCACGACGGCTGCGGGTGGGGCACGGCTTGAGGCGGATGGTCCGGCTGGTGTCATTCACGGGCTGGCGACGCTGCTTCAGCTGGTCCGGGCCACGCCGGAAGGGGCTGTGGTCGAGCGGGTCCATATCGATGATGCGCCGCGTTTTGCCTGGCGTGGGCTGCTGCTGGATGTGTCGCGACATTTCGACACAGTCGAGGCGGTGGAGCGGCAGCTTGATGCGATGGAGCTGGTCAAGCTCAACGTGCTGCACTGGCATCTGAGCGATGGTTCGGGGTTCCGGGTTGAGAGCCGGATGTTCCCGAAGCTTCAGAACGTGGCGTCGCACGGGCAGTATTATACGCAGGCTCAGGTGCGCGAAGTCGTGGCATATGCGGCGGATCGGGGCATCCGTGTCGTGCCGGAAATTGATGTGCCAGGGCATGCGCTGGCGATCGTGCAGGCCTATCCGGAACTGGCGGCACAGCCTTTGCCGGACGTGGGCATCAAGGGAGAGAACCTCAACAACGCTGCGCTGGACCCGACCAACCCGCAGACGCTGCGCTTCGTGCGGGTACTGTACGGGGAGATGGGCGGCCTGTTTCCGGACCGGTATGTGCATGCGGGCGGTGATGAGGTCGTATCGTCACAGTGGACGAAGAACCCGGCGATTGCGGCTTATATGAAGGCGCATGGTTTCGAGACGGCGGCGGCGCTTCAGGCGGCCTTTACGGCGGAAGTTGCGAAGATCCTCGCGGCCCAGGGGCATGTCATGATGGGCTGGGACGAGGTCAGCGAGGCGCCGATCCCGAAGAACGTCGTGGTCGAGCCCTGGCGGGCGTCGAAATGGACCGGGACGGCGACGCGGGCGGGACATCCGGTTGTGGTGTCTGCGGGATATTATCTCGATCTGCTGCGACCTGCCGCCATGCATTATGCGGTTGATCCGTTCGATACGAAGGCCGAGGGGATCACGGCGGCGCAGCTTGCGAAATATCCGCCGAAGAATCCCGGTTTTTCGTGCCGTTTACGATGGACGAGCACGCGCCGCCGCTGGATGACGGGCAGAAGGCGCTGATCATGGGGGCGGAAGGGACGCTCTGGGCGGAGATGGTCTCCGAGCCGATGCTGGATGCGCGTCTGTGGCCGCGGATGGCGGCGCTGGCGGAGCGGTTCTGGTCTGCGCAGGATGTGCGTGACGTGTCTGATCTGGAGCGGCGTCTGCCAGGTGTGATGACCGAGCTTGAGGCGACAGGGTTGCAGGCGTCCCAGCATCAGGAGGCCATGCGTGAAGCAATGGCGCCGGGGCATTCAGGGCCGCTGAAAGTGCTGACGGAAGCGGTGGTTCCGGTCCGTAATTATGCGCTCAATCGTCTTGCGGCGCCAACGGGCGACGCGATGCTGTCCGCACCTGTGGCGGTGAGCAATCCGGATGCGTTCGCGGCGACCCGGTTCAATGCAATGGCGGCGCGTTATGTGCAGGGTGAGGCCGGGCTGGCCGGGCCTCTGCGGGAGATGTTGCAGCGCTGGACCGACAATGATCCGGCGTTCGTGGCGAGTGCGAAGGGTGTGCCGGCGCTTGAGGCGGTTGTGCCAGTGTCCCATGCCATCGGACTGCTGTCGCGGGCGGGGCTCAATGTCCTGAACGGGCGGGAGGGTTCGGCCTGGCGGATGGACGCGGATCGGCTGCTTCAGGAGCAGGAACAGGCGTTTGAAGGCTCGGCCAGCATGCTGGCATCGGCGCATTCTCCGCAGCCGCCGGGCGGATTGCTGATTGCGATCCTGCCGGGGATCCGCGCACTTCTGGGGGCGCACACACCGTAAGTGTTGCGGATATTGCGACACGGGGGATGGATTTCCGGATCAGGGCAGGAGAGAAGGAGAGCATGACACGCTTTCCGATCCTTCTTCTTGATTATGACGGCACGCTGGCGGAAACGCAGCCGGCCATTCTGCGCAGCCTCAGAGAGGCCTTTGGGGCCAGCGGGATTGCGGCCCCGTCCCCGGACGTCCTGAAGCAGGAGCTGACCCGTGGTGGCACGCTCCAGACGCTGTTTCAGGCGATCGTGCCGGACAGTGACGAGCATGATGCCGCGGCATTCGTGCGGTATTACCGGGCGTTCTATCCGGCGGCGGACGAAGAAGAGACGGTTCTGTTCGACGGAGTAGTGGAGACGCTTTCCGCTCTGAAAGAGCAGGGGAAGATCCTGGCCATTCTCAGCAACAAGCATGCGCCTACGGTCTGTGCGAGCATTGCGCGCTTTGGTCTGACATCGTTCTTTACCGGGGTGATCGCCTCGGAGCCGCATTTTCCGCACAAGCCGGACCCGCGGGTCATGAATGAACGGATTCTGCCCCTGTTCCCGAAACAGCCGCGTTCATCGTTCCTGATGGTCGGAGATACGGCGGCTGATCTTCAGTTTGCGCGCAATACCGGTGTGGCCTCGTGCTGGGCCAGTTACGGGCATGGATCGTCCAGCCAGTGCGAGGCACTGAAACCGGAGATCCGGATCGATTCCTTCGGGGACCTGCTGACGGCGCTTCGGGACTGATACCGAGCGTCAGGTCGGAACGGGGCCGATGCTGCCCCGCAGGACCAGTTCGGTGTCGAGGATGACGTTTTCGCTGCCTTTATTGGCGCTGAGCAGGCGGATGGCTTCCGTTCCCTTGCGTTCATGGGGCTGGCGGACCGTGCTCAGATCTTCGCCTTCAGCCTTGGGGATGTCGTCGAAACCGAAGATCGAGATGTCCTGCGGGATGCTGAAACCGAGAGCGCGGATGGTGCGCATGGCGCCGATGGCCACGCGGTCGCTCATGGCGAGGATGGCGGTCGGGCGCTGGGCACGGTTGAGCAGGTGGCGTACGCCTTCGGCACCCATGTCTTCGGAATTGATGGGGATTTCCCAGGTGGGGACGTCTTCGGGAGCAATGTTCGCTTCCTTGAGGGCCAGCAGATAGCCTTCGAGGCGCATGGCGATGGTGCTGTGGGCGATGTTGGCGCGGCGCTTGGCGGTCAGCGGGCCGTAATAGCCGTCATGGGCGGTCTTGAGCGACAGGATGCCGAAATGGCGGTGGCCGAGTTCGAGCAGGGTTTTTGCGGCGCGGTAGGCGGAGCCGCGATCGTCGATCCCGATATAGGGCACGCCGTTAAGGCGGGGCTGGTCCACCACGACGAGGGGGACGTTGCGCTGCTGGGCCATCAGGACGCAGCGGCTGTCGGGGGCGACGGAATAGAGGATGTAGCCGTCCACAGCGGCATTGCCCAGTGAGACGGGGGCCGTGCGGTTGCGCAGGTTGCTGCCGGCGGAAATCAGGGCGAGATCGGTTTCCAGCTCGTCGCAGGATTTGGCGACGCCGTTGAGCACGCTGAGCATGGCGGGATCGGAGAAGGCGTAGGGGAGGTCTTCGCTGAACAGGAAGCCCAGAGCGCCTGCGCGGCCGGTGGCGAGCTGTTTGGCGGCCGGGTCGGGGCCGGTATAGCCGAGCTCCTGGGCCGCGGCGAGGATCTTCTCGCGCAGGGCGGCGGAGAGCTGGCCCGGGCGGATATAGGCGTTCGAGACGGTGGTATGGGAAACGCCGACCTGCGCCGCCACGTCCTTGAGGGTTACTTTGCGGCGGTCGTGCTGTCGGGTCATTGTTCAGGTCTGTCCAGTAACGACACCGGAGTCGTCATGTCAGATCCTGACGCTCGCCGTATGGTGTCAGTGCTCTTTTGAAAATCACTGCCGACACCATACTCATTTTCCCTGACATAAACCAGTCACGGGAACGGGAGGATTTACGGAAACGTCAAATTCTCTATTTGGGCCTGCTGCGAGCTCAGTCCTGCTTCGGCTTGGGATTGGACTGGTTTTTCTTCGGCTGCTGCACGGGAGTGAACATGGCGCGGCACTTGGGAGAGAGCTGGTCGATCTTCTTTTTCATGCAGGCGGTGATCTTGGCTTCGTTCGGAATGGCCAGCGTACACAGACGGATGGCGTCGCCCTGGCAGGCCTGCTTCTGCTGTTCGCGGGTGGCGGCTGATGCGCCCTGTGTCAGTGCAAATGCCAGTCCGGTCAGGGCGATGAAATAACGGATCATATGGTCTCTCCTTACCTTCAGGTAAGCGTATGAAAGGTTTTGTGGTTTCAGGCGACAAACACTTTATCACAACTGTGAAACCGCACCGCTATTCAATAAGGACCAGAGCATTCCTGATTGAGAACTGTCAGGGATGAAGAATACGGGCAAATCTTGCTGAGGCGGCGGGGCCGGGTGTGGGGTCGGTCGTATTGACCGGGTTGGGCAGTTCAGGCGGGAGGGCGCCGGGTTGCAGGCTCATGAGCAGGGCGCGGGCGCGTCGGGCGTCGGGTGTGTCGGCCCAGCAGTAATGGATGGCACGCGACTCACGCTGGGATTCGATCAGGCCGGCGCGTCGGAGTGCGCCGAGATGCTGGCTCAGCGTGGGCTGACCGATGCCGGTCATGGTTTCGAGTTCGCTCACGGCATGGGTGCTGTCGAGCAGGGCCGAGAGGAGCATCAGGCGCTGGGGTTGGGCGAGGACGCGGAGCCATTCGGCCAGTTCGCGGCTTTTCTCCAGCGGAAGCAGGACGGTCATGAGCGCTCCCTAGCTGCGGGTTGGAAGAACCATGTCGCGCCGGCTTTTTCCACGGCGGCTTGTGTCTGGAGCGGCGGGGCGACCGTGCGCTGTCCGGGCTGCCAGCTTTCGGGCGTCAGCGTGCCGGCGCGGTCTACTTCCTGCAGTGCGCTGAGCAGGCGTAACAGTTCGGGGACGGAGCGGCCGACAGTGGCCGGATAGTTCAGGATAGCGCGGATGATACCCGAAGGGTCGATCACGAAGACCGAGCGTACGGTGGCGCTGTCCTGTGCGGCGCTGTCGAGCATGCCATAGGCGCGGGCGACGGCGAGGGACGGGTCCTCGATGATGGGGAAGGGGATCTGGATTCCGAACTGCGTGTTGATGGCCTCGACCCACGCGAGATGGGCCGGGAGGCTGTCCGCCGAGATGCCGAGCAGGGCGCAGTCCCGCTTCTGGAACTCTTCCGCGCTGCGGGCCAGGGCGATGAACTCGCTGGTGCAGACGGGCGTGAAGTCGGCCGGATGGGCGAAAAGCAGGACCCAGTGTCCGCGCAGGGCGCTCATGATGAATTCGCCATGCGTGGTCCGGGCGCTGAAATCCGGAGCCCGGTCGCCAATGCGCAGAAACGGAAGGGGGGATTCAGCGGGAGGGGATACGTTCATGATCCGGTTCCAAAAGCATCAGGGCGCTTGCCATGCAACACTTACAATATTAACTTAACAGTTAATGAAAGTGTCGTAAAGGCATTCCACAGCCAGAAGGTGAACGCCATGCATGATGCAGCAGTCCAGGCCGCAACCGCGCAGATCCGGCGAACCGAGGAAGGCGCGGCGCCCGCTCCCGTTGTCTGTACGTTTTTCAACGAAGCCACGAATACCGCGAGCCACGTTGTCCATTGTCCTGTCACGAAGCGCGCAGCCGTTATCGACTCTGTGCTCGATTATGACGCGGCCGCCGGTCGCACGTCCCATGGATCGGCGCAGGCGATCGTCGATTACGTGGAGCGCGAAGGTCTGACCGTCGACTGGCAGCTTGAGACGCATGCCCATGCCGATCATCTGTCTGCGGCCCCCTGGCTGCAGGAAAAAATTGGCGGAAAGCTCGGGATCGGCGCGGATATCACGCGGGTTCAGGCGGTGTTCGGCAAGATCTTCAATGCCGGGACGCGGTTTGCGCGGGACGGATCGCAGTTCGATCATCTCTTTACCGACGGCGAGACGTTCCGGATCGGTGACCTTCCTGTGACGGTGCTGCACGTTCCGGGCCATACGCCGGCCGACATGGCCTTCGTGATCGGCAATGCGGCCTTTGTGGGCGATACGATCTTCATGCCGGATTTCGGCACGGCTCGGGCGGATTTCCCGGGCGGTGATCCGCGGCAGCTGTTCCGCTCAATCCGCCGTCTGCTGTCGCTTCCGGTCGAGACGCGACTGTTCCTGTGCCATGATTACAAGGCGCCGGGGCGGGACGAATATGCCTGGCTGACGACGGTCGGGCATGAACGCGCCTATAACATCCATGTCCATGACGGGGTGGGCGAGGACGAGTTCGTGGAGATGCGGACGGCCCGTGATGCCACTCTGGCGATGCCGCGTCTGCTGATGCCGTCCGTGCAGGTGAATATGCGCGGGGGGCATCTGCCCGAGCCTGAAGCTGATGGCGTGAGCTACATCAAGATACCCGTCAACCGTCTGTGACGTTCTTCTCCGGCGCGGGATGCGTGCCGGTCTTCTGATCCTTTTTCCGTTTCTGGAGTTCCCATGCCGACCCGCCATCTGACCGAAAGCTATGCCGTGTCTCCCCAGATCGCCGTCAGTGACGTGGCGGATCTGAAAGCGGAAGGGTTCCGCACGATCCTCTGTTTCCGTCCTGACGGGAAGTCTCCTGACCAGTCGGACATGAGCGCGATCGAAGAGGCTGCGAAGGAGGCCGGGCTGGCCTTTGCCGCGGTGCCGGTCAAGGCGGGGACGGTGCCGGATGAGGCACAGGTCGCGCAGACGCGGACGGCTCTGGCCACGCTTCCCGCGCCGGTTGTCGGCTATTGCCGGTCGGGTGCGCGGGCCGCTCAGATCTGGGCTCTGGCGGAAGCGGGCAAGCGTCCGGCAGCGGAAATCATTGCGGCGGCTGCTAAGGCCGGGGTGGATGTCAGTGCTCTGCGGGGGCGGATCGAGAGTGTTGCGGTACCCTCTGCGGCTCCGCGCAAGGGGGCGGCGCATTTTCAGGTGCTGATCATTGGCGGTGGTGCGGGTGGTCTGTCGGTTGCGGGCAGTCTGCTCAAGCGCAACAGCCATCTGTCCATCGGTGTGGTTGAGCCGTCGAACGAGCATTTCTACCAGCCGGGCTGGACGCTTGTGGGCGGGGGCGTTTTTCAGGCGGCCCAGACGCGCCGCAAGGAAGCAGATGTCATGCCGAAAGATGTCGTCTGGGTGCGGCAGGCGGCGAAGCTGTTCCGGCCGGATGTGCGGGAAGTGGTTCTGGGGGACGGTTCGGTCGTTTCCTATGATGCGCTGATCGTGGCGACGGGGATTACGCTGAACTGGGATGCCATTCCGGGTCTGGCGGAGACGCTGGGCAAGAATGGCGTGACATCGAACTACCGCTTCGATCTGGCGCCCTATACCTGGCAGCTCGTGCAGCAGCTCAAGAGCGGGACGGCGATCTTCACGCAGCCGCCCATGCCGATCAAATGTGCCGGTGCACCGCAGAAGGCCGTGTATCTGTCCTGTGATGCCTGGAAGCGCCGTGGCGTTCTGGGCAACATTTCGGTTGAGTTCGACACGGCCACGCCGGGGCTGTTTGGCGTGAAGGAATTCGTGCCGCCGCTGATGAAATACATCAAGCGCTATCATGTCGGGCTGCATACCGGGTCGAAGCTTGTGGCAGTGGACGGTCCGAACCGCACGGCGACCTTCGAACGCAAGGCTGGCGAGGGTGTGGAGCGGGTCGAGCGCAAGTTCGACATGCTGCATGTCGTACCGCCGCAGAGCGTGCCGCAGGTGATCCGCGAGAGCGCGCTTGCGGGTTCGGACGGCTTCGTCGAGGTCAATCCGGCGACGTTGCAGCATGTCCGTTTCCCGGATGTGTTCGCCATTGGTGACGTGATCGGCACGTCTTCGGCCAAGACGGCTGCCGCGGTCCGGGTGCAGGCGCCTGTGGTGGCGACCAATGTGCTGGCGTTCCTGAAGCATCAGGCTCCGGTTTCGGAATATGATGGCTATGGCGCCTGCCCGCTGACGGTGGAAAACGGGCGGATCGTGCTGGCCGAGTTCCGTTATGGCGGCAAACTGGCGCCGACGCTGCCGAAATGGCTGCTCAACGGGCAGAAGCCGACGCGTCTGGCCTGGTGGCTCAAGAAATATGTCATGCCGCTGATGTACTGGGACGGGATGCTCAAGGGGCGCGAACTCATGGTTGCGCCCAAGCCGCTGAACGCGAAGAAGGACGGCTGAACCGGTTGTGCAGATTGCGCTTGAACTGGCCTGCGGCGTCTTGATCGGGTTCACGCTTGGCCTGATCGGCGGCGGCGGCTCCATCCTTGCCGTTCCCCTGATGGTCTATGTGGTGGGGGTAAAGAATCCCCATGTCGCGATCGGGACGAGTGCGATGGCCGTGGCGGTCAATGCGCTGACCGGGCTGGTCAGTCATGCCCGGGCGGGGACGGTCAAATGGAAATGCGCGGCCATTTTCGCACCCTGCGGTGTCGTGGGGGCGCTGATCGGGGCCGCGTTCGGCAAGGCGGTGAACGGGCAGAAGCTGCTGCTCTGCTTTGCGCTGCTGATGGTCGTGGTGGGCGTACTCATGCTGCGGGGGCGGCGTAACAAGGGTGAGGCTGGGGCTGCGTGTAACCGCCAGAACATGCCGCGCGTTATGATGGCCGGGGCCGGGACGGGTGTGCTGTCCGGGTTTTTCGGGATCGGTGGCGGGTTTCTGATCGTGCCCGCGCTCATTGCCTGCACACGGATGCCCATTCTCAATGCCGTGGGGACGTCGCTGGTGGCCGTGGCCGCGCTGGGGGCCAGTACGGCGCTGAGCTACATGCTCTCGGGCTATGTGGACTGGGTGATGGGGGCGCTGTTCGTGGCGGGGGGAATTGTTGGCAGTTTCTTTGGAACCCGGACGGCTAAGCGTCTGTCGGGTTCCGGTGCGGCACTGACGACGTTCTTTGCCTGCGTCATCTTCACGGTTGCGGCCTACATGATCTGGAAGAGCCTTTCGGCCCTATAACAGCGATCAGTCGAGGCCGAAATTCGGGAAGATGGTGAAGCAGACCATCGAGAAATAGAACATCACCGCCAGCAGGATGTGACACATATAGAGCGGCGCGATCATGGCGCCACGCCTGCGGAAAAACGCCATCAGGACGCCGAAAGAGGCGATGGCGACAGCGAGGGCCACGTTCAGCATGAGTCGGCTGTCACCATTGCTCAGCGCGATAATCAGGAAGATCGATCCCACAACAGCCGAGCCGACATGAAGCGGGGTGAGGAAGCTGTAGGGGCGCTTATAACGGGCCGCAAAAATTGCGAGCCAGACGCCCATCATCACTGTCAGAGTGAAACATCCCGTCGAAGCATACAGCATCTGTCATCCACCTTGTACCTGATGTATCCGCGCATACCCTCGGAGCCGTGACCGGAATATCCGGAAGTCACCATGCTCCTCAGAACTTGCGAAACAGGGCGCTCCGACTGAGTCTCTACTCCAGAACGGCTTTTGCGGCCAGACGTTCCCCGGCTCTGGATCATCGTGTTAGAGATCGTAAGGTCATATAGGGGAAAATTATACCACCATAGGGTATTTTGACGTCTGCGGGTTTCCTTTCTGTTTCGATATGACATACTGGTTACATGGAATGAGTCGGGAGGAATACGAGGGAATGGATCTGGGAGCACGCCTGCGTTTTGTCCGGACGGCGAGGAGCCTGTCCCAGCGTGAACTGGCCAAGCGGACCGGTGTGACCAATTCCACGATTTCCCTCATCGAGTCCGGAGACATGAACCCTTCCGTCGGGACGCTCAAGCGGGTTCTGGACGGGATTCCGGTGACGCTCGGAGAGTTTTTCAGCATTGCACCGGATGGCGGGGAGAAGATCTTCTTCCGCTCGGACGAACTGGTCACGTTCGAGCAGCGGGGCGTGACGTTCCGGCAGGTGGGTGCGCCGGCATTTGGCCGGACCCTGCAGATCCTGAATGAGAATTATGCGCCCGGCGCGGATACCGGGTCTTCGGTCTATGCCCATGAGGGCGAGGAAGGCGGGTTTATTCTGCGTGGCCGGGTGGAAATCACCGTCGGGGAGCGGTGCGAAGTGCTGGGGCCGGGGGATGCCTATCATTTCGACAGCAGGCAGCCGCATCGTTTCCGCTGTGTCAGTCCTGACGGCTGCGAGATCATCAGCGCCTGTACACCGCCGACCTTCTAGTTTCGCGTAATCCGGTGTGCCGGGTTCTCAAAAAAGCGGGAGGGCTGTGGCTTCCCGTGATTATGGGGCGTTGAGTCCGCGAGTAAGCCTGTCCGTGTTGCGGTCCGGGGCAGGTGGTCCAGCGGAGAGTCACGGACATGTGCGACCGTCCGTTTTCAGGAAAACATGAGTGGCGTCACGCGGCATCCCGTTTCTTTCGGACGGGGTTGGGTATGGCGGTGATGCTCTGTGTCCTGTGCGCGGGCAGTCCGGTTTCGGCGGAGACGGTCACGCGAACGCGGGACATCTGTCCGATCCGCAGGAAGACATTACAGATCGGGCAGAAGAGCCTTGCGGCGGCCGTGGCGGAACTGGCGCGCAAGACGAAATGTCCGGTCCTGATGGATGATGCGCTGTTGCAGGGCGGGAGCAGTATTGCGGTCCGTGGGTCTTATACACCGCGGGAGGCACTGATCCGGCTGCTGGGAAATACGGAGCTGGATGTGATCGAGACGGTGCAAGGGCTGACGGTCATGCCGCTGACCTATAGGGCGGCGCATCGCATGGATAATGCCTCGCGGATGTAGGGGCGCTCAGCGGCGGGATGACCAAACGCGGCGTTGCAGCAGGAAGGTCAGGAGCGCCATCAGGGCGAGATAGCCTAGGACGTAAAGGCCGATCCGTCTGCGCTCGGTCTGGTGCGGGTGGGCTACCCAGTCGAGAAAGGCGGAGACGTCGCCGGCCATCTGTGCGGAGGTCGCACGGGTGCCGTCGGGGTAGGTCAGCATGCCGTCCTGAAGGGGCGGGGGCATGCCGATATGCTTCCATTTCAGGGCAGTGTTGTAATAGCGGCCGTCATCGAGTTTTACGCCCGGTGGAGTGGGGGCGTAGGAGAGCAGGATCTGCCGGATTTCGTCAGCACCGCCGGGCAGCGTCAGGGCCAGACGGGACAGATCGGGCGGGAGGAGGCCGTGATTGGCGAGGCGGCCAACTGCGGCATTGGGATAGGGCGAGAGGATCGGATCAGACGGGGTGGCATGGCGAGTTTTCGGGTCGCCGTTGTTGTCCACGCCGTCGGGTAATTCCTGATCCGCAGTCCATTTGCGGATATCGTTCGGGGAGAGGCCGAGGGCGGTCATGTTTCCGTAATCAACATGTTCCATGCCGTGGCAAGCGGCGCAAACCTGCTGGAAGACCACCAGGCCGCGCTGCGCCGGGGTGCTGGCTGCGGCGGGAAGAGCGGTCAGGCTGATGGCAAGAAGGAGGATCCGGGTCCAGCGGGTCATGACGGGATCTCCCGTTCGGAAGCGAGCGGCATGACAAGCAGGAAATGGATGAACCACCAGACCATCGCCATGCGGCTGATGGTCAACCATGCCTCGGTGGGCGGGTGCATGCCCGCGACACCCAGCAGGATGAAGGATGCGAAGGCAAGCGGAAGCGAGAGACGGACCAGCGGGCGCCGAGTTGCCGGGCGGATCGGAGAGCGGTCCAGCCAGGGCAGGGCGAAGAGGACGGCGAGGCTTCCGGTGGCGAGGATCAGACCGCCGAGGCGGGAGGGGACGGCGCGGAGGATTGCGTAGAACGGGGCGAAATACCATTCAGGCCGGATGTCGCGCGGAGTGATGAGCGGATTGGCCTGAATGTAGTTGTCCGCCAGCGTCAGCAGGCCAGGCAGGAAGAAGACCAGTCCGGCATAGACCATCAGGAAGAGGCAGAGCGCAAAGCCGTCGCGGCTGGTGTAATAGGGATGGAACGGCAGGGTCTGGGCCGGGCTTGTGGGGTCGATGCCGGTGGGGTTGTTCGATTTCACGACATGCAGGGCTGCGACATGCAGGGTGATGACGCCGAGAATGGCGAAGGCCATTGTGAAATGCAGCACGAACAGGCGGTGCAGGGCGATGTTGCCCAGCGTCTCGCCGCCCAGCAGAAGTTCGGACAGCGGGTGGCCGATCAGGGGAATGGCGTGGACGGCGTTGAGGACCACGGTCGCACCCCAGTAGGACATCTGGCCCCAGGGCAGGACGTAACCCGCGAAGGCTGTGACCATGACCATGAGCATCAGGCCAAGGCCCGTCAGCCAGAGCAGTTCGCGCGGGGCCTTGTAGGAGCCGTACCACAACCCGCGGCCGAGATGGATGTAGAGGCAGGCGAACAGCATCGTCACGCCGCCCATATGCAGGCTGCGAATGAACCAGCCCGAGGGGATCTGCCGGTCGATGGCCTCAACATTGGCAAAGGCCTGCGTGATGTCGGGCGTGTAGTTGATCGCGAGGAACAGGCCGCTGGCGATCATGAAGGCCATCGTGACGATCAGGAACGCGCCGAAGCTCCACAGGGCATTGAGATTGCGGGGCATCGGGAAGGTGACATATTCGCGGCGCAGGAAGCCTGTAACCGGGAAGCGGCGGTCGAGCCAGCTGGAAGGTTCTGTGCCGGGCGTTTTGTCGGGTGAGGGCATGGTCCGGTCCTCAGATCTGCTGGATGTCGGACATGCTGAAGCCCGGATCGCCGGCGCTGTGGCCGATGCGGATTTTCGTGTCGGAGAGGAAGGTCACGGGCGGGACGGGCAGGTTGTAGGGCGCGGGCGCACGCTGCACGACACGGCCTGCGGCGTCGAAATGCGAGCCGTGGCAGGGGCAGAAATAGCCGCCCTTCGCTTCCGGTGCGGAGCCGGGTTTGTCGAAGGTCGGGACGCAGCCGAGATGGGTGCAGATGCCGACCAGCACGCCATATTCCGGACGGACCGAGCGGTGCCAGTTCGTGGCGTCCTTTGGCTGCTGGAGGATTTTCGAATCTGCGTCGCGCAGGGTGGCGAGGTGTCCGGGAACCTGAAGGGCGGCCAGTATCTGTGGCGTGCGGCGCTGGATGAAGACGGGCCAGTCCCGCCACTGCACGGTCATGTTCTGTCCGGGGGCAAGCGTGGACAGATCGACCTCCAGCGTGTTGTCGGACAGGGGTGTGGCGGCGGGGTTTTTCAGGCTGTTGAGAAAGGGAACGCTCAGGGCGCAGGCGCCTGCGCAGCCAAGGGCGAGGGTTCCGGTTGCCAGCAGATCCCGCCGTTTCGTGCCGTCCGGGGACGGGGGTGTCTCGCTCTGGGTCATGCGGAACCTCTGCCGACTATGCCGGGATGTCCGGCGGGAAAGAGAGCGGCAGGATAGGCGGCTTTGCCGTGGCGAGAAAGACGGGGGCGGTAGCTTTTGGGAAAAGCGGAGGTTAGTGTTTTCCGAAATGCTACGGCGATGCGAACTCCGGGAGGGCCCAGGGCCATGACAACGGGACACGGTTTGAAGATCATGCTGGCGGCTCTGCTGGGGCTTGGGCCGGTGCTGGCATCTTCGGCCATGGCGGCGGACGGGGCGGCGCTGTATCACGGGAAATGTGCGATGTGTCACGGGCCTTCAGGAGCGGGACGTCCGGGGACATTTCCGCCGCTGGCCGGACGGGTCGGGCAGATTGCGGGCAGTACTGACGGGAAGGCGTATCTGGCGGCAGTTCTGGTGAACGGACTGCATGGGCCGATCACAGTGGACGGGCAGTCCTACAAGGGATACATGCCGGCGTTCCGGGCGCTGTCCGATGATGATATCGCCGTCGTGCTGGCCTATGCCGCCACTCTGGGCACAACAGGTACGGCTCCGGAAATTTCTGCGCAGGACGTGCAATCCGTCCGTGCGACGCCCATGACGGCAGATGCATTGCGGGAGAAAAGACAGTCGCTTGCGGTGGTACAGTCTTCGCACTGACAGAAAATGGACATGTTTTGATACCAAACAAACGCAAATGCGTCTTGTAACCGTGCATCCATCTCTGAATATCTGTGTTTATTCAAAAATAATGCCAGCCGGTAAATGGCCAGAGGGGGGAACAATCATGTCACAATCCGTCGTAACCCATACTTTACCGCTAAAGAATATCCATATTCCTGCGCGGGACCGGACTGCCGTGCGTGCGCCGGGGCGACCGGTCAATCTCATGCTCAAGGATAACATCCTGGCGGCCATTGCACGCGTTCTGGTGGAGGAGGGCTATCAGGGCCTGACTATCAGCCGCGTTGCCAAGGCCGCAGGTGTCTCCACCGCTACGGTCTATCGCCGCTGGCCGACCAAGCAGGTGATGTTCTTCGATGCCATCCGCCTGTGGCGCGATGATCTGACGCCCCAGATCGATACGGGCAGCTTTGCCGGAGACGTGGATGAACTGATCGCGGCCCGCGTCAGATTTCTCGCCACGCCGCTGGGCCGCACCTACGGAACCCTGCTGGGTGAGGCGGTGCGTGATCCGGAGTTCGGTCAGGTCCTGTGGGAGACGAGCGTGGTTCCGGCGCGTGCGCAGATGTCACAGTTTCTTGAGCGCGCAAGCCGGCGGGGCGAAAACGTCTTCTGCCAGGACCCGAATACGGTTCTCGATATGCTGCTCAGCACGATCCATTTCCGGGCCATGAACATGCTTGGGCGTGAGCCCATGAATACCGAGAAAAACATTCAGGAAATCCAGGCTCTCGCACACTGCCTGATTTCCTGCTGATCTTTCGGCCTTTCCCTCTCAGGCTGTGATCAGAATCCGTAGGATACGCGCCCGCCGATAAAGCGGGGCGGTCCGGGGATGTAGAAATAGGTTGTCGTCGCCATGCCGCCGCTCTCGAAGAAGCTGCGGTTGAGCAGGTTGGACGCGTACACCGTGGCCTCCCACTTCCCCGATGAGGGGCGCAGGGTCGCATGGGCGCCGAGCAGAAAGTAGGGCGGCAGGCGATAGAAGCCAGTACCGCCGACCGCGATCGCCTGACTGCCGCGATAGGACCAGTCCGGCCCGATATCGAAACCCAGTGAAGATGTCAGAGGCTGGCGCCATTCGGCCTGACCGTTAAGGGTCAGCTTGGGCTGGCCGTTATTCACTCCCGCGAAATTGCTGTTCACGGCCTGCCAGACGCCCGTCTTGGCATAGGCGGCATTGGTGGCGGCACGATTGACGTTCAGGAAGTCCTGATAATTGCCGCGCTGCCAGCCGATGTTCTGTGTGACGAAGACATGCCGCACCGGGTGCAGTTCGATCGTGCCCTCGAAACCCCAGCTTTCGGATTTGGGGACGTTCGTGATCTCGCTGAGTGGGCCGTAATTCGGGATCAGCACCGTGCCCACGACCTGCTGGTTGTGGAAATCGTTATAGAACGCCGCTCCGTTCAGGCGCAGGACGTTGGGGATCGGGTCGCTCTTGAAGCCGAGTTCGTAGGTCAGCACCGTCTCGGGGCCGAATGGGTCAAGCTGGGCCTGGATCTGGGTGTTGTTGGCGCTGAAGCCGCCAGGTTTGAAGCCCTTGCTCATCTTGTAATAGACGAGCGTGCTCTTCGTGGCCTGCCATGAGACGCCGACCTGTCCGGCGAACTGCGCCGAGGCCGTGCTCTCGCCGTGGAAGGCCGTCGTCTTACCGCCAAAGATTTCCGATGTGAGGCCGGGCAGGCTGCGGTCGTCGATCTCGTGCAGCAGGCCTGCGAACAGCGTCACGTTATGGGGCAGGCGGTAGCTGATATGGCCGAATTCGGACGTGCTCTCCTGATTCATGGAGAAGGACGTGGCCATCATGTAACCGCGGGCCGCATAGTCGGTGTAATCGAAGAAGAAGCGCTGTTTCATGCGGCTGCGCTGGTAGAACGCACCGACCACCCATTGCAGGCGGCTGTCAGGATTGCTGGAGCCCAGACGCAGTTCCTGCGTGAAGGCATTGGCGCTGATGGTGCGGTAGGTGTCGGCTTCGGAGCGGGATGTGCCATCCTGATCCGTATATTCGCCCTGCCGCTCGGTCTCGAAAGCCGTGACGGAGGTGAGTTTCGCAAAGCCGAAATCATGGTCCATGTGCAGGTCCCAGCCCCAGAACTGGTTGTGCTCGCTGGGTTTGAGGCCTTCGGGACGTCCGATCAGGTTGGCAAACTGCGGGCGGGAGGACCATTCGGCCTGTGTCTGCCCGAGCTGGGGCAGGCCGGTCGTGCCGATCAGGCGGTGAATGGCCTGACTGGTGACAACCTGGCTGTTGTCCTGCACGAAATGGCCGGAAAGCAGGATCGTGGTGCGGTTGTCATCCGAATGCCAGCGCAGCTTGCCGCGCAGGGCATAGGAATCCGCGTCTCCAAGATGGGCGCCGTTCTGCGGATCGGTCTGCCAGCCGCCACCCTGCCGGATCTGTCCGGCGAGACGGAAATCCAGCCCTTTGGCGATCGGGCCTGAAATATAGGCCTCGCTCCGGCTGCGGGCATAGGAGGCGATGTCCTGACTGGCGCCGTAATGCAGGGTGCTGGTCGGGTCGGCGGTGCGCAGTCGGACTTCACCGCCGGTGTCGGACTGTCCGTGTGTGGTGCCGACCGGGCCGGGGGTGACGGTGGCGTCCGCCAGATCGAACATCAACCCGCTCGACATGGTCGATAACGCGAAGGGCACGTCATCGAAATAGGTCATGACGGTGGGGATGTTGTTCATCGTGAAGTCATTGAAGCCGACGCCACGCAGATAGAAATTGGTCGAGGCTGTGCCGTTGATGGACTGGATCGTCAGGTTGGGCGCCACGCGTTCCAGATCACGCAGGGTCACGACGCCGCGCTGGATCAGGCGGTCGGCAGTGAGGCGCGTGTCGGCATCGGGAAGGTGCTGGGCGGCGACGAAGGCGAAATCCGTCCGGCGGGCGGTGACGGCGATGGTTTCAGTGTCACGCGCCTGGATGGCGTGGGGTGCCGCAGGAGCGCCTGCGTGGGAGGCTGGTTTTGCGGGCGTGTGGTGAGAACCCGCATGATGGGGTGTGCGGGCCTTGCCGGCCAGCGGTTTCGTCTCTTCCGGCGGGGCCGCAAGGGCGAGGGAAGGGCCAAGGAGACCGGCGCTCAGGAGAAGGGCCTTGCGAAGCGTCATGGAAAGGGCGGGTCTCCTGGAGGGGACGGTATCGGTTGGGACAGCCTGCCTGAAAATGGACAGGAAAGCCCTGAAAAACATCGTGCTTATATTGCACTCCTGCATCAGCGCCAACGGCCCGCGCAAATTGGTTCCCAAGGCGAAAGATTTCGCTTGAACTGTTATGATATAACATAATAAGAGAGCCGTTCCGATTATCCTTCGCTCCTGCCGTCTTCCTGTCCGGAGGTTTCATGCCGTCTTTCGTGTCTGCCCGTTCATTTCTTCTGCTACTGGGCTGCACCAATGCCCTTGCCGATTCCGCATTTGCGCAGTCGGTCACGTCGCCTGCTCCGGCATCCCAGGCAACAACAACGCCTTCCGCAGCACAGACGGATGACGAGGCATCCGATGCCCGGTCCAGCTTCGGTCATGCCGATGACCAGCATGGAACGACGACGACGGAAGTCAGTCGCGCAGGCGCGGATGACATTACCGTCAACGCCCATCTCGAACGGGCCCGCGCAGCACTTCAGCCCTCCACGGGTGCAACGACCTATACTTTCTCGCGGCAGGCCATCGAGACCAATCCCGGCGGCGATAATGCGGGTCTGAACACGCTGCTGTTGCAGGCTCCGGGTGTGGCGCAGGACAGCTACGGGCAGATCCATATCCGTGGTGATCATAACGAAGTGCAATTCCGTCTCGACGGTGTGGCGCTTCCGGAAGGCATGAGCGTATTCGGACAGACGCTCATGACCCGGTTTGCACATTCCATGTCGCTGACGACGGGCGCGCTGCCCAGTGAGTACGGCTTCCTTCAGGCCGGTGTGATCGATATCAACACCAAGAACGGCTATTCGGACGCCGGCGGTGACGTTTCGATCTATGGCGGTGCGCGCGACTATTTCTTTCCGTCCGCGCAGTTCGGCGGTCATCACGGCAAGTGGGACTGGTTCGCCACGGCGGATTTCGTGCACAACCGTGTAGGGATCGAAAACACCACGCCGAGCTTCAACGCCCTGCATGATCTGACGAACCAGTATCACTTCCTGGGTCATGGCCGTTACACGGTGGACGAAAATACCCGGATCAGTTTCACGGCCGGTATTTCCAATGCCGAATACCAGCTTCCCAACAATCCAGGACAGCAGCGCCAGTTCGCCAACCCGTCCTTTGCCAATAGTGACCTGTCACAGAAGCTGTACGGCAATGGCGACAGCTCGAGCCTGAACGAGCATCAGAAGGAAATCACGGATTTCGGTATCCTGTCCCTGCAGAAGGACATGGGCAAGCTGAGCTTCCAGACGTCCGCCGTGCTGCGCTACAGCTCCCTGCGCTACTCGCCCGATCCGCTGGGCGATCTGGTCTATAACGATATTGCCCAGCGTGCGGCGCGTTCGGTCTTCTCGACCGGGACGCAGTCGGACGCCACATGGCAGGCCGCGAAGGATCACACGGTCCGCTTCGGCTATCAGATTTATGTGGAACGAAACGTTTCTAAATCGGATTCGACGGTCTACCCGCAAAGCGGCGAGGACGGTGACGGCAATGCGGTCTATTCAGACAATCCGCTCACCATCCATGACGGCACCGGCCGGACGGGCTGGATGTACGGTCTTTATGCGCAGGACGAGTGGCGCCCGCTGAAGAACCTGACGATCAATTATGGTCTGCGCTTTGACGGGGTGGATGAATATACCCATTCCAAGCAGGTCAGTCCGCGTCTGAACATCGTCTACAAGCCCTGGCGTGGCGGGACATTCCATGCTGGATATTCCCGTTACTTCACGCCGCCGCCGTTCGAACTCGTGGGCGGCACGTCGCTCAACAAGTTTGCCAATACATCCGCAGCTCCTGGGACGTTCCAGAACAGCAACGTGAAGGCCGAGCGCGATCATTACTTTGATGCCGGGTTCTCCCAGACCCTTCTGCCGGGCTGGCATGCGTCATTTGATGCGTATGTGAAGCTCGCCAAGAACATGATTGATGAAGGCCAGTTCGGTTCCCCGGTCATCCTGTCGGCGTTCAACTACCGTCGCGGGCAGGTTCATGGTTATGAATTCGCCACGGACTACACCCGCGGCGCCTTCAGCGTGTACGGCAATTTCTCCTGGTCGCGCGCCATCGGCAAAGACATCACCACAGCGCAGTGGAACTTCGATCCGGACGATCTGGCCTATACCAGCAAGCACTGGATCCATCTGGATCACGATCAGCACTGGACCGCCTCTGCGGGTGGAAGCTATTCCTTCTTCCACAGAACCGGCCATCCGCTGCGCCTGTCCGCCACAATGGTCTATGGCAGTGGTCTGCGCGCCGACGGTGCGACACCGAACGGCGCGTCCGTGCCGCAATATGCGACGTTCAACCTGTCGCTGGTGCAGTCCTTCAAGGATCTGTTCCAGGTTCCGTTCCTCAAGCGCACACAGCTGCGTCTTGACGTGACCAACCTGTTCGACCGGACCTATCTGCTGCGTGATGGCAGCGGCATTGGCGTTGGTGCGCCGCAATATGGTCTGCGCCGGACGATCCTCACCGGCATTGACCAGCGTTTCTGATGCTGGTTCCTGACGGATCGGAAGATCCGTCAGGCTGGTCCGCCAACAGGTGACAGAAGCGCCTGATAGCGGATCTTTTCGAGGGCGGCCGGGATGTCCCTCACCGGCACGGCCTCACACAGAAAATCTCCCTGTACGAAATCACATTCCATCTCGAGCAGCGCGCGCACCTGCGTGGCGCTGCCGATGCCTTCCGCGACGACCTTGCGCCCGAGGCTGTGGACGATGTCGATCACGCCCCGGATGATGGCGGCGTCCGTACCGTGGCGTTCCAGTCCGGCGACAAAGGCCCGATTGATTTTCACATAGTCGAACGTAATGGTTTTGAGATGGGTCAGGGAGGCAAAGCCCGTACCGAAATCGTCAAGTGAGATCTGCACGCCCTGGCTGTGCAGGGTGTCCAGTTCGTGTTCGAGCTGCTTGTGATGGGGACGCGAGAAGACGTTCTCGGTGACTTCCAGCGCCAGGGCATCGAGCGGGACGTTCATTTCTTCGGCGACCGTGGTGATTTTCCGGAAGAAGTCGCTGCCTTCGAGGTCGCATAAGGCGATGTTGATGGCGATGCGCTCGAAATGGATGTTCTGCTCCTGGAGCAGACGCATGTCTTGCATGACCTGATGCGTGACGAAACTGTTCAGCGTCAGGGTCAGTCGCGGGTCCTCGAAGATTTCGGGAAAATGCTGTGGGGACAGGACCCTGTGTTGCGGGTGGTCCCAGTGCAGAAGGGCCTCGAAGGAAATGCGGTCGGGAGCGCTCAGGGAGAAGATGGGCTGGTAGAAGACCTCGATGCTGTGGTCGCGCAGGCCGGTCTGCACGCGTCTGCGCAGCCGGGCTGCAAGATCCAGCTTCTCTTCCATGGAGTGGTGATATTTACAGATGCGGTTGCGCCCGCCCGTCTTGGCGGCATACAGAGCAAGGTCCGCGCATTTGAGCAGGGATTTTTCCCGGGCAGCGGGCAGGGGAACGCAGACATAGCCAATGCTGACGGTGCAGACATGGCTCATGATCGGGTTGCGGAAGGTGAAACGCATCCGGGCGAGGATGTTGAGAAGATCCGTTTCGAACCGCGCCGGGGTGTTGCCCGTCATGAGGACGGCGAATTCGTCACCGCCGATACGGGCGATGAAACAGCTGTCGCTCTGGAAAGACTGAAGTTTCTCGGCGACCTTCCGCAGCAGGCGGTCGCCTGCGTCATGGCCGGACGTATCATTGATCGTCTTGAAGGTGTCGATGTCGAGCAGGGCCAGGCAAATATGGCTCGCAGTGCTCGTACGCAGAAGCCGGCGCAGGATGTGGGAAAAATGCTGGCGGTTGGAGATCTTGGTCAGGAAGTCGGTATTGACGGCTTTCTGGAGTTTCTGACGGCTGGCCTTCAGGTGGTTCTCGGCCTGCTTGCGGGCGGAGATATCAAAACGGATGGCCACATAGCTCGTGACTTTTCCGTTTTCAGAGATGTGGGGGACGATGGTTGTATCGACCCAGTAAAGGGAGCCGTCTCGGCGGCGGTTGCAGATTTCGCCGTGCCAGACATGGCCTGAGGCGATTGTCCGGTACATCTGCCGGAAGAACTTCCTGTCATGCTGCCCGGAGTGCAGCATCCGGTGGTCGTTGCCAATGAGTTCGTCACGGGTATAACCGCTGATTTCTTCAAACCGGCTGTTGACGGAAAGAATACGACCGCGGGTATCAGTAATGGCAACAATGGCGGAGCAGTCGAGGGCGTGAAGGACGAAATCATCACGCGTGCCCTGAGGCCAGTTATTGGCATAGTTCAGGTTTTTCCTGACATCATCCTCTTGTTTTTCCATCACCCGGGTTGACTCTCTCAATAGGAGACCTGAGTAATATCATACAATAATTAAGCGTTCGTTAAAAGGCGCTCGTGGTATTTTCGGGAATGTTTTCGCAGGTCTGCTGCGGCCGTTTCCGGTTTCTTGTATGTAATGTTAGTTTTTATTTGATTGTTTCCAGTAAAAAATCGTCGCTGCCATGCGGATCCGGAACCGTGCCGGAAGAATTCCGGCGCGGTCGGGCGGGAAAGTCAGAGTTCGGCCCACTGGCGCAGCAGGTTGTGATAGGTCGAGGTCAGACCGAGAACGGCGGGATGACTGTCGGGCAGCGCCTTGCGGGTTTCGATGATGGAGCAGTCGAAGTCGTAGAGCAGTCTGCGCTTGGTGTCGTCGCGGACCATGGACTGGGACCAGAAGAATGAGGCCCAGCGGCTGCCGCGCGTGATGCGGTTGACGCTGTGCAGGCTGGTCGAGGGGTAGAGTACCATGTCGCCTGCGGGGAGTTTGACGCTCTGGGTGCCGTAGGTGTCCTGGATGACGAGTTCGCCGCCGTCATACTCGTCCGGGCCAGTGAGAAAGAGCGTGGAGGAGACATCCGTGCGGATGCGCATTCCGGCACCGGGGATCGGGCGGATGGCATTGTCCACATGGGCGTCGAAATGCATGCCGGTGTCATAGCGGTTGAAGAGTGGCGGATAGACGCGCAGGGGCAGGGCGGCGCTGTTGAAAGTCGGGTTGCGGCCGAGCGCGCGCAGGACCCGTTCGCCGAGTTCGCGGCATTCAGGGGAATCCTGCGGGATCTGGAGGTTCAGCTTGGCCTTGGCGGACTGTTCGCCGGCAGTGACGCGGCCGTCCGTCCATTCGGCGGCTTCCAGTCTGTCACGGAAATAGCGGACGTCTTCAGGGGAAAGGATGTTGGGGATGTGGACGAGCATGGGGTCTGATCTCTGGAAGGGAAGGGTTAGTTGAGAATGACTCTTATCTTGGAGTCATAAGGCCGTTTGTGAAGGGCGGCAATCAGGCGCCGGACCGGGTGTCGCGCGTCCTTTCGTTGACACGTCTGGCAGAGCGGGGGATGAGACGGGGATGGCATTTCATTCCCTTTCCGTTGCGTGGTGTGCGGGACTGTCGCGTCGGCAGGTGGCTGCTGCGTGTCTTGTTGCGCTGGCCTGTGGTGCGGCGCCGGTTCGGGCCTCGGAAGGGATGGGGGTGCCGCTGTCCATTCATGATGCGATTGCGGCGGCCTGGAAGGCAGACCCGGTGCGGGCCGAGCTGGAAGTCAATCAGGATTCCGCCGATGCGCGGGCGAAGGCGGCGCAGTCCTGGTTCGCGGGCGGGCCGACGCTGACGGGTGATTACTATGATGACCGCATCAGCGGTTTCAATCATGGTTACATCACCTGGCAGGGCGGCGTTTCGGTGCCGCTGTGGCTGCCGGGACAGGGCACTGCGACCGAGAACGTGGCGAAGGCCGAGGCGAAGACAGCAATCGTTCGTCTTGATGTAGAGCGGATGTCGGTTGCGGTGCGGGTCGTGGATGCGACGGGGGCTGCGATCATGGCCATGCGTCGGCAAACGGCGGCGCTGGCGACGGTGGCGGCGCTCCGGCGGATCGAAGGAGACGTGCAGCGGGCCGGGCATGCCGGGGAAATCGCGGTATCGGATCAGCAGGCCGTGGAGGCACAACTGGCGCAGGCCCGGAGCGAAGCCGACATGGCCGCCGAGGAGATCGAGACCACGGCGAGTCAGTTGCGGACGCTGACGGGGCTGCCGGGTGTGCCGGACATCACGCAGGCGGATGAGCACTGGCTGGCGCTGACGCGGGCCAATGACGCGCGCTGGGTGGAGGATGTTGATCCGCGGGTGCGGGCGACGCATCAGGCCGTGATTGCGGCGCAGAACCAGATGAAACTGGCGCGCAAGAGCTTCATGCCCAATCCGGAAATCGGCGTCGATGCGATTGATCAGGGGCAGTATGACAGCCCGTGGGATACGCAGGTGGGCGTCAATCTGCGGGTGCCGCTGCCCAGTGCGGTGACGAATACGCCGCAGGAATCCGCAGCACGGGACCGGATGGCGGCAGCGACGCGGCAGGAAGTCGAGGCGCGGCGGGCTGTGCGCAACGAAATGGCGCAGGTGCGGGCGCATCTGGTTGCAGCGACGGGATCGCTGTCGAATTCGCGGGTCGAGGCGAGTTCCATGCTGCGCCGGGCGGACGGGATGGAGCGGTCCTGGCGGGTGGGTGAAACGCCGCTTATCGAGGCTCTGCGGGCGCGGATGGATGCGTATCGGGCGCTGCTGGATCTGAACCGTGCGGAGATTGCCTGGCATGCGGCGATTATCCGGATGGGTATTGCGACGGGGACCATTCCATGAGCCGGTTTGTGGGTTTTCTGGTCTGTGGGGTGGCGCTGTGTGCTCTGTCGCGTGCGGGAGCGGCGGATGCACCGGGCTGGATGCAGCCGCTGACGCTCGGGGCCGAGGCGCGGGACGGCGAGCATCTCCAGACCGCGACGGTGCTGCAGGGGACGCTGCATGACACGGTCTCGGCACTGGCGCGGGTGAGCGCGGATCTGTCGCGGACGGTGGTGATCCGTACGAGCGGGGACGGGAAGGTCACGGCGGTGCGGGTGACGCCGGGGCAGAACGTGGTGCCCGGGCAGGCGCTCATTGATTACACGGATCATTCCCTTCACGTGCTGCATCTTCAGCTTGAGCAGGACGAAGCCGCTCTGGCCTCGGCGAAGGCGACGCTGGGGGAGGCCGAGCTGGCGTATCGGCGCGGACAGTCACTTGTGGGTAGTACTGTGTCGGCCGGGGAAGTGCGGCGGCGTCAGGCGGCGGTGCAGCAGGCGCGCAGTACGGTCGTGGCGCGGGAAGCGGATATCGGGCTGATCCAGCATCGGCTGACGGAGGAGTTCACCTCCGTGACAGAAAAGATCGTGCAGGATGAGGCGTCCACGCTGATTTCGCCGGTGCGGGGTGTTGTGCAGTCCATCCAGACTTCCGTGGCGTCGGACGTGACGCCGAGGCAGCCTGTGGCGACGGTCGTGGATCTGTCGGGCGTGTGGATTGTCGCGGATCTGCGGCCCGATGAGGTGTCGCGGCTGGTGCCCGGCGGTGTTGTGACCGTCCGGCCTTCGGGGAATGCGCGGGCTGAGCCGTTCCGGGCGAAGATTACGACGATTGATGGTGTGGCTGATCCGGTGACGGGGTTGGTGCGGGTGGTCTGTGTCGTGGACCGGCCGGTGGCGTTCCTGCGGCCTGGCATCATGCTGGATGCGGCGCTTGAGACCAGTGAGGCCGTGGATGGCATGATCGTGCCGTCGAGTGCGGTGCAGACGATCGAGGGGCATGACCTTGTCTATGTGCAGACGGCCGAAGGGCAGTATGCGCCGCGCGAGGTCCGGGTGCGGCTGGCGACGGATGAGAGTGTCGTCGTGCAGGGCAATCTGAAGGCGGGAGATGCTGTGGTGACGGAGGGCAGTTTTGCCCTGAAATCCATGTCGCTCGTCAGCGGGCTGGATACGGACTGACCGGGTTTCATGCTGCATTTTTTCCAGTCCAACCGTTTTGTCCTGCTGGGTCTGCTTGTTGCGCTGATGATCGGCGGGGTGATGACCGTGCCGGGACTGCCGGTCGAGCCGGTGCCGGATATTTCGCCCAAGCAGGTCATGGTTTCGGTGACTGCGCCGGGGCTGGCGACGGAAGAAGTCGAGAAGCTTATCACCTTTCCGGTTGAGGCGAGCCTGACGGGGATTCCGGGTGTGACGGACCTGCGCTCCGTGTCGCGGACTGGGGTGTCGGCGGTTTATCTGCAGTTCGATGACGCGACGGATATCGATCTGGACCGGACGCGGGTTTCGGAGCGGTTGCAGGCGGCACGGGACAGCATCACCATGCCGGGTGTGAGCGTCTCGATGGGGCCGCTGGCGACGGGCATGGGCGAGATCATGCAGTTGCAGATCCGTGGCGCCGGG
This sequence comes from Gluconobacter roseus, assembly GCF_046058915.1. GTDB lineage: Bacteria > Pseudomonadota > Alphaproteobacteria > Acetobacterales > Acetobacteraceae > Gluconobacter > Gluconobacter roseus_A. Next base: position 1,263,323 of record NZ_CP175538.1, on the reverse strand, counting down.
CTCTCGCTGATGGAGCTGAACCGGCTCATGACCTGGACGGTCGTGCCGCAGTTGCGGCTGGTGCCGGGCGTTGTGGACGTCAACGTCAATGGCGGATCGGTCGAGACGTATCAGGTGGCGGTTGATCCGGCGCGGATGCGGACGTTCGGGGTTTCGATCAGCGAGATCGTGCAGGCTGTCGATACGAACAATGCGTCGTCCGGTGGCGGCTGGATTGCGCATCATGCCGAGCAGAACGTGGTTGTGGGCCGGGCGCTGGTAGGCAGTCTGGCGGATTTTGGCGCCATTCCCGTGAAGCTGGGAGCGGGCGGCCATGTGATCCGGCTGCGGGACATGGGGGTTGTGTCCGCCGGGCCGAGGACGCGGCTTGGGGCCGTGACGCGGGACGGGCAGGGTGAGGTGGTCATTGGCGTCGTGATGATGCAGACCGGGGCCAGCTCGAATGCGACGCTGGGTGCGATCGGGCGGGCTTTGCCGGCGATCCGGCAGTCCCTGCCGTCGGGTGTGACGCTGGAGCCTTATTACAGCCGGGCGACCCTGACGGGGCAGACCATCCATACGGTGAAGGAAAACCTGCTGATCGGCGCGGGGCTGGTGCTGTTCGTGCTTGTCGTCGTGCTGGGGGACTGGCGGGCGGCGCTGGTGATCGTATCGGTCATTCCGGCGGCTCTGGTGGCGGCCATGGCGGGGATGCGGCTGTTTGGCGTTTCGGCCAATCTGCTGAGTCTGGGGGCGATCGATTTCGGGATGATCGTGGACAGTTCGCTCGTGGTGGTGGAGCATATCATGGTTGAGCGCGCTGCCACGCGGGAGTCGAAATCCTTTGCCGAACTGACGGTGGAGGCCGCAAAGGCCGTGGTGCGGCCGGTCAGTTTCGCAATCCTGATCATCGTTATGGTGTATCTGCCGGTGCTGACGCTTCAGGGCATCGAGGGCAAGATGTTCCGCCCGATGGCACAGACGGTCATCATGGCGCTGCTGACTTCGCTGGTTTACTGCTTCGTCTGTGTGCCGGTTCTGGCGGTGCTGGTGATGCGCAACAGCCTGCCGGATCGGGAAACCTGGTTCGTGCGGACGGTCCGGCGGTATTATGAGCCGGCGCTGCGCTGGACCGAGCATCACAGCGGGCGGCTGCTGATTGTGACTGTGGGGGCTTTTCTGCTGGCGGTGCTGGTGGGGGGCGGCTTGGCGGGGAGTTCGTGCCGCAGCTTGAGGAAGGATCGTTGGCGCTCAATGCGATGCGCCTGCCTGGTGCGTCTCTGACCACGGTTCTGGAGGGGGTGACTGAGGAAGAGCGGATCCTGCGCTCCTTCCCGGAGGTCCAGACGGTTGTAAGCAGCACGGGGACGGCGGCCATTCCCACGGACCCGATGGGAACGAACGAGACTGATACGTTCATTTTCCTGCGGCCGCGCAGTACGTGGAAGACGGCTACGACGCAGGCGGGACTGGTCGAGAAGTTCAATGCCGCCCTGCAGGCGAGGCGGCCGGAGGCGGCGTATTCCTGGTCGCAGCCGATCCAGATGCGGATGGATGATCTGCTGGCGGGTGTGCGGACGCAGCTTGCGATTTCGGTCTATGGCGATGACCTTGCGGAGCTGAACCGGATCGCGGGGCAGGTTGTCGAGACGCTGCGGACGGTGCGTGGTGCGGCGGATGTCGCGTTGCAGGGGAGCGGGACGGTGCCGTTTCTGCATATTGACGTGAACCGGGATGCGGCGGCCCGGCTGGGGGTTGCTGTACCGGATATCCTGGCGGTCGTGGAGGCCGTGGGGGGGCATGTCGGCAAGCCGGTGACGGTGCAGGGGGCGATCATTCCCACGCAGGTCCGTCTACGGGAGGATGCGGTCAGTTCGGCGGACCGGATTGGTCATCTGCAGGTGCGCCGGGCGGACGGGCAGGGTTGGGTCCTGCTGTCGCAGGTGGCGGATATCGTGCTGTCGGACGGGGTGTCGCGGATTGACAGGGACAACATCCACCGCCGGGTGATCGTGCAGGCCAATATCCGCGGGCGGGATGTGAGTTCGTTTGTGTCGGCGGCGCAGCAGGCCGTGGCGCAGAAAATCAGGATGCCGCAGGGCTACCGGATGGTCTGGGCCGGGCAGTTCCGGAACCTGCAATCCGCGCTGCACCGGTTGTTCATTGTCGTGCCGATTGCGCTGGCGCTGATCTTCCTGCTGCTGGTGGCGGCTCTGGGGTCGTTCGGGGCAGCGGCGCTGGTGTTCGCCAATCTGCCGATGGCAGCGACGGGCGGGATTTTCGTGCTCGCGCTTCGGGGGCTGCCGTTCAGCATTGCTGCGGGGATCGGGTTCATTGCGCTGTTTGGCGTGGCGATCCTGAATGGTGTGGTTCTGATGAGCCAGATCCGGGTGTTCCGGCAGGATGGGCTCGCGGCGGCGGATGCGGCGTTTCAGGCGGCGCGCAGCCGGTTGCGGCCGGTTCTGGCAACGGCGTCCGTGGCCAGTCTGGGCTTCTTTCCGATGGCGTTTTCGGGTGGGTCTGGCGCGGAAGTGGAGCGGCCTCTGGCGTCTGTCGTGATCGGAGGGCTGGTGTCCTCGACGCTGCTGACGCTGTTCGTGCTGCCGACGCTTTATGCGCGGTTCTTTGGCCGTGAAGACGAAAGCGCCCCGGACAGGGGGTGAGGCCTGTCCGGGGCGAGGGCCCTTACTGGAAGGGCAGGTAGCGGAAGTCGAAGAAGATCTGGCTCATGCTGGTATGCGGATCTCCGCCGATGCCGGACCAGATCTGGCGGCGGGCATAGGCGAGCTGTGTGCCGGCTTCCACCGTGCCGAACTTGCCTTTGAAGAAGCGCCACCAGCCACCGATCGTGATTTCCGAAACCGCACGGGTATTGGCGGTGCAGGACAGGGTGGAGAGTTCCTGCAGGCAGCCGGCGTTGGAATAGCCGGGATTGCCGTAGCCGTAGGAGCCGCCGTTCTGGTTGAAGTAGGAATGGCCGACGCGCTGGGTGCCGACATAGCCATAGACGTCAATGCGCGGATTGGGATGCGCGATGATGCCGGCCTGGGCCTGGACGCCGAAGAGTGGGTCGGGGTTGCCATTGGCCTTGAGCGTGGCATCGGGCAGCAGGACGGAGCCGTAGCGGTTGATGCCCCAGCCTGCGAGGCCGGCCATGCGCAGTTCCACTTTGCCGGGGATGAGTGGCAGGATCATGGAGCCGCCTGCGCCGCCGCCGATGGCGGTGTTGTTGTGGCCGGTATTGCCCATGGTCACGCGGTCATGGGGGAAGTGCAGGATGCCTTCCATTTCGTAATGGCCCCAGATCGGATCATAGGCGACCTTGCCAATGACGTCTGGCGCGATTTCGTTGGAGAAATTGGCTGTGTCGTTGGTCAGACCGACACCATTCTGGCCGATCGTGACGATGGAGCCGTTGGGCATCGACACGGCGCCGTTGCTGGCGGAGAAGCCGGTCGTATCATACAGCGTGGCGGGGTTTTCGATCGAAAGCGCCGTCCACAGGCGGTGATGGAAGAAGTCCTTCACGATGCGGACTTGCCACTGGCGTGACCAGGTCTGGCCTGCAAGCATGGAGGCCTCGATCGTTTCCGGAAGGCTTTCCTGTCGTGCGACGATACCGGCACGGCCGGGTGTCAGGAGGCTCCAGGCCTGACCTGCGAGGAAATGCCAGCCCGCTTTGGTGTCGTCATAGGCGAGATAGGCCTGACGCATGCGGAAGGAATAGCTGTTGCTCTCATAGGGGTCGGTCGTGACGGCACCGGCGCCAAAATCGGATTCAAAGAAGCCGGAGATCGTGGATTCAGAGTCGATATTGCCGCGCGCCAGCAGGGACAGGCGGCTGTAGCGGGCGCCGCCGTCGAAATTGTTGGTGTGATAGCGCGGCTCGTTCGGATACGGCATGTCTTGCCAGAAATTGAACGTGTCGGACGCAATATGGCGATTTTCGAGCACGGCGGCGGTATCGACGAAGCCGCCGAGCATGAGTGTGACCGGGCCGAGATGGAACACGCCGTGATCGCCAACCGCGCCCGCGGCCTGTGCACCCAGCGTTTCACGCGGATGCGGGCCGACGCCGTTTTCGGCGAAGTGAACGAGCACGTCTTCGGCGCGATGGCCAACGACGGCGAGTTCCGATCCCCTGTCGGTATCGACCAGGCCGCGTCCGGTGGGGGAGAGGGAGACCCGGTCGCGTCGTGCGGTAGTGCCACGGACCGGTTCGGTTCCGGAGGCGGCCGTCATTTCGCCGGGCAAGGCCGTGAACTGCGGGGCTTCGGCAGTTTTGCTGCCGTGACGGCGGGCGGATGCGGTGGTGATGCGTTCGGCATGGTCCGCGTGAACGTCACTGCGCGCGTCGGGGCGGGCAGCGGCGAGCTGTCCGTCATGAGATTGAGATGCGGGCGCATGGGAGGCGGAGGTGCCGGATGCGTGGTGTCGTGCGATTTCCGCTTTCAGCAGGGCCATGTCGTGATTGATGGCGCGCTGTTCTTCCTGCACATGGGCCTGGGCCGCCTGAAGACGGCTCATTTCCTGTTCCATTCTTGAAACGATATCGTCATCGGCCCGGGCTTTTGTCCCCAGTACGAGGACGCCAAGGGTCGTTCCGAGAAACAGGCATCCACGTCCCGATAACCGCAGGGAGCGCAGGGTGCGGAAGGTGAGCAGTTTCAACTAATTCCCCCATGTCAAAAGATGTCCCGAACATGTGCATGAACTCGCGGGCGATAGCTTCTAAAAAGATTTTCAAGTGTGTGGGCCTGTGCGAACGGCGGAAAACCGTTGTGAGCGGAGGACAATATTCGTGATGATTTTCTCTGTGCTCACGGGAATGTGAGGTTGTTTTTGTGCTGTTGCTTCTGTGATCTTGCGGCGCCGGAAAGGCGATACGACGGAATGCAGGCAGTAAAAAACGCGATTATATCATGGATATTCTCCCGAATACGGTCATGGTCTGTAGCGGGAACTTCGGGCTTGTTCTGCTCGGGAGGTGGGACACTGTTCGTGTTCTTCAAAATCGCCGCTTTTTGCGGGGCCGGACAGGCATGATCTGTCTCTGTAAGGAAAAGTATCAGATCTGTTTTTCCATAATGTGTTGATGGGACGGGACCGAAGTTCCGGCTTCACTGCCCTGTATCACTCGGGCATGCTGGGTGGATGGATTTGGGGAGGCATGTGTTGTCCTCCCGCAATGGAGTGCCGTGATGAAAGTTGCTCTGGGACAGTTTGCCATGGCACCGGACTGGGAAACCAATCAGCGCCAGTGTCTGGATCTGATCGAGAAAGCGCGTGAGGGCGGGGCCGAACTTCTGGTTTTGCCTGAAGGGATTCTGGCGCAGGACATCAATAATCCGGAGCTTCTGCCGCAGACGGCGCAACCGCTGGACGGACCGTTCATGGAGGGGCTGCGCAAGGCCAGTCAGGGCATTGCCGTGGTGGGATGCGTGAATGTTCCGGACGGGAATGGGCGGTTTTACAACACGCAGTTCGTTCTGCGGGATGGAGCGTTCATCGCAACGTATCGCAAGCTTCATCTGTATGACGCGTTCAGCATGAAGGAATCCCAGCGGACCTCGCCGGGGCTGGAGCTGCCGCCTGTGGTGCAGATCGGGGACATGAAGGTGGGTCTGATGACCTGCTACGATGTGCGTTTTCCGGAACTGGCGCGCCATCTGGCACTGGCGGGTGCCGAGGTCCTGCTGCTGCCTGCGGCCTGGGTGCGGGGGCCGGGCAAGGAACGTCACTGGGAAATCATGTCCGTGGCACGGGCGCTGGAAAACACCTGCTATGTCGTGGCGGTCGGGGAATGTGGCGCGCGCAATACCGGGTTCAGCATGGTTGTTGATCCTCTGGGTGTCGTGACGCTGGCGCTGGGCGAGGCGCCTGCTCTGGGCTTTGCCACGCTGGACCGGGAGCGGATTGCTCATGCGCGGCGGGTGCTCCCGGTGCTGGAAAATCGGCGCTTTGCGGCCCCTGTTCTGGCGGAGCTGCAAGGCTGAAGCCTGGCTGTAGAAGAGGTCTATCTTCTGCAAACGGCTATGTTACAGTGCGTTTCGGTCAAACAGTCTTGCAGACGGATAATGAAGAACCGTATCGCGTGGGGTATGGGGGCCGGTGCTCTCGTTATGGGGCTTGGTGTGATCGGTCTGAGCCTGCGAAATCCGCACGCAATGCAGGCTCAGGCGGGTCGACCAGACCCGTGCGCTTCTGCGGCCGCGCAGGCCCAGCGCCCCCAGAACTGTTCGGATTCCGGCCATTCCTCGGGCGCCGTGTATGTTCCAACATCCACCAGAAGGTCCGACGACAAGAGGGGCGGCTCCGGTGACGGGGATGAGGGCTCGGCGGGCCATGCTGGATTTGGCGAAAGCGCGGGTGGCCATGCGGGCGGGGGCGAATAGTTTTCGCGCATGGTTCAGCTGCACCGCCTGACGTCTTCCGCAAGGCCAGACTGGCAGGCTGAGGCGGACCGGCTCGGCTATCATTATTACCGCAACGCCGATGGCAGTTTCGCCTGGCGCGAAGATGTTCGTTACGAATTCGATGTGGCTGCCGTCACATTGATCCGCAATGTCTCCGAAACGCTGCACCGGCTCTGCCTGTCGGTCGTGGACGAGGCCGTCAGGCAACCGGGCGGACTGGATGCGTTTCACATTCCGCCTGCCGTGCAGGACGTGGTGCGTCAGTCCTGGGCGCGGCGTGATCCGTTCCTGATCGGGCGCTTCGATCTCGCCTGGTGCGACGGCCAGCCCCGGCTGATCGAATATAATGCCGATACGCCCGCGACCTTGCCCGAAAGCACGCGGATGCAGAGTTCATGGCATCGGCAGAGAGGGCGCCCGCATACTCACGCACCTCTGGATGCGCAGGCTCTTGTAAATCGGCTGGCGGATCTGCGACGGAAGGGGCGGATTGAACGCATCCTTCACATCGTGCCCTATCCGGACAACCTCGAAGACACGACCCATGCCGTCTATTACCGGCAATGGGCCGAACAGGCCGGACTTGAAGCGATCCATTGCGAATTGCGCGATCTGGAAATCACGCATGGCGGCCAGCTTCTGCATCGTGGGCGGATCGTCCGGAGCATGATCCGCATGTACCCATGGGAGCTGATGTTCCGCGATTCCGGTGCGCGGCATCTACAGAACTGTGGATGTACGTTCCTGAATCCGCCCTGGACGGCGCTGCTATCCAACAAGGCGCTGCTGCCGGCTTTGTGGAAGCGTTATCCAGGGCATCCCAATCTGCTGGCGGCGGGATATGTACCGCCGGACGTGACCGGCAGGCACGGGCGATCTTCTCCCCGCGCCTATGTGGAAAAGCCGATCCATGCGCGCGGGGGCGAGAATGTGCGTATCCTGCGCGATGGCCGCGCCCTTTGCGCCGAGGGCGGGACCTATGGCGCGTATCCGAAAATCTATCAGGAATTCGCCGATCACCGGATTGACGGGGTGACGGCATCGGTTGGGGCCTGGATTGTCGGGGACAGCTTTGCCGGCCTGACCATGCGGGAGAGCCAGGACCCGATCGTGCGGCACACCTCGCCGATCGTGCCGCATCTGGTCCGCAGGCCGGGCTTCATGCGCAGACTGCTGCGCTCGGGGTGAGCGATCGCGGGGCATGTCTGAAAGCTTCACACAACACCGCCCCGGTTTTGCTACATGATGGGATCAGCGTCCTTTAGGGTGCCGACTTCCGTCATCGTGGGGATGCCATGCAACCTGTCAGTGCAATCAACAGATTTGGATGGGGCCAGCGGGACAATGCGCGGGAGGGCGCGGGCCTGTCGCTGCATGATTGGCTCGCGCATCAGCTGACCGGACCTGACACCGCTGCGTTCAGAGGCGTGTCTTCCTGTGCGGACGGCCTGATCGCATTGCGGGAACAGCGTCGCACCAAGGTTCAGGGCGACCTGCTGGTCAAGCCGATCTTCCAGGCGGAAGTCGCCACGCAGATGGACACCCTGCTGCTGACGGATCAGCCTTTTCGGGAGCGGCTGGCGTGGTTCTGGTTCAACCATTTCACGGTCAGTCTGCGGCAGGGCAGCACGCGGGCTGTCATCGGCGCCTATATGCGCGAGGCCATCCGTCCGCATGTGACCGGACGCTTTTCGGACATGCTTCTGGCGGTCATGCGGCATCCGGCCATGCTGATGTATCTGGACAATGCGTCCTCCATCGGGCCGGACAGCGCGGCCGGCCGCAAGAGCCATCACGGGCTGAACGAAAACCTGGCCCGCGAATGTCTGGAACTGCATACCGTCTCGCCCGCCGCCGGATACAGCCAGGGAGATGTGACGTCCTTCGCCGCGATCCTGACAGGCTGGGGCGTGGACATGAAGGCAGAGCGGCCGGGGTTCGTGTTCCGGGAGAAGGCGCACGAACCGGGACCGAAAACTCTCATGGGACAGGCCTTTCTGGAAGGCGAGGACGGCGGCGTACAGGCCCTGCATTTCCTTGGCACGCATCCCGCGACCTACCACCACATCGCCACGCAGATGGTCCGGCATTTCGTGGCGGATACGCCGTCACCCGCTTCCGTGCGGCATGTCGAGACCGTTTTGCGGGATAGTGAAGGCGATCTGCAGGCGGCCTCCCTCGCGCTGGCGGAGCTGCCCGATCCGGGGCTGGGCGGGGGCAAGTTCCGCTCGCCCATGGACTACGCCACGGCCGTGCTCCGGGCATTATCCATCGGTGGAGAGCCCAGCCGGCCCGATGATCCGCATTCGCCCCCCCATCAGCTGGCTTCGGCTTTCAGCACACTGGGGCAGCCGCTGTGGACCGCACCGCTGCCCAATGGCTGGAGCGACAATGCCGCAGACTGGTGCGCGCCTGCGGACATGCTGGCCCGGGCGGACTGGGCGTGGCGGGTGGCTGCGCATGTCCGAAACGGTGATCCTATGGACATCGCCGATATCGCCCTCGGGCCTGCCCTGCGTCCGCAGACGCGCACCGCCATGCATCACGCCGGGTCGCGTCAGGATGCGCTGGCCCTGCTGTTTTCTTCCCCCGAATTCCAGAGGCGCTGAGTCATGATGATCCGCCGTCGTACTGCTCTGCTCGGTCTGGCTGCCAGCTGGACACTGGGACGTTCTTCACTGGCCTTTGCTGGCTCTTCCGGTGGGCCGGATGATTCGCGTCTGGTCGTCGTGATCCTTCGTGGCGCGCTGGATGGCCTGTCCGCCGTCACCCCCTATGGCGATCCCGATCTCGTGGTGTATCGCCGGGCGCTCGTCCTCCCCGAACCGGGACAGGAGGGAGGATTGCTCGATCTGGGCGGCTTCTACGGCCTGCATCCGTCGCTTGCGACCCTGCACAGGCTGTACGGAGAAGGCCAGATGCTGTCGATACACGCGGTGGCGGGGCATTATCGCAGCCGGTCACATTTCGAGGCCCAGGATTATCTGGAAAGCGGCGCGGATGAACGTCTGGACAGCGGGTGGCTGAACCGGGCCGTTTCGGTGCTTCAGGGGAAGGCGAACCGGCCGGACGGCTACGGGCTGGCCATGGGTCTGACGGTGCCGCTTCTGCTGCGGGGGGCGGCGCGGGTGGGCAGCTATGCTCCCGCCGGAAGCCAGCATCCGGACGCCGATCTCTACAGCCAGATCCTCGCCCTGAATGCTCATGACCCCGTGACAGGCCCCGCTTTCCGCAGCGCCCTGAAGGCCCGCGGATTTTCCGAAGCGTCCAGGATGGACATGGGGGCCACCGCCGCTCCGGAAACGTCCCGCAAGCCCGAGGCCTTTACCCGGCTCTCCACGGCGGCCGGGCAGATGCTGGCCACGCCACATGGGCCTCGGATCGCGGCTCTGGAAATCGGCGGATGGGACACGCATGCCGGGCAGCTCGGACGGCTCGGCAGTCCGCTGGCGCAGCTCGATCGCGGTATCGGGGCGCTGCGGCAGGGGCTTGGCGAGAGCTGGAAACGCACGGTGGTTCTCGCGATGACGGAGTTCGGACGGACCGTCCGTATCAACGGCACGGGCGGGACGGATCACGGAACAGGCACGGTCGCCTTTCTGGCCGGTGGGGCCGTGGCGGGCGGGAAAGTCGGGGGAACCTGGCCGGGGCTGCGGAGCAGTCAGTTATTCGAGAACCGGGACCTCGCCCCTACGACGGATCTGCGGGCGGTGGCGGCAGGCGTTCTCTGCGACCACCTGCATTTGCCGTCGCGAGCCGTTGCAACGGTTTTCCCGGGGCCGGCCGTGGACCCCATGAAGGGGCTGGTCGTGCCAGTCTGAACGCGTTTCAGAACTCCGAGACGACCGTGAAGAACGTGCCCCGGCGCTGACCGTACTGTGCCTGATAAATGCCGACCCCGCTGCCATCCCGGAGCTGGTAGCGTTTGTCGAACAGGTTGACGATATCGGCGCGAACTTTGATGTCATGCCCGAACGGCATCTTCGTGAAACTATGCTGGTAGCCGATATTGAAGACGTCGTATTGCGGCTCCTTCTCCAGATTGGCAAAGCCACTGCGCAGGCCATAGCCATAGACGAAATCGACATAGGCCATGTCGTGTTTCGTGATCCATGAGGCGCCGGCCGTAGCGGTAAATTCGCCCTGATGGTCAAGCTGGATCGCGTGATTGCGGATATAGGCCAGTTCAGCCGGATCGAACTGGTACTGCGCGGAATTGATATCGCGGGCCGAGGTTTTGACGTACGAAAAATTGCCGAAAAGCGACCATGGCCCATGCCGCCAGGAACTGCCGAATTCGGCGCCATAGACGCGCCCGCGCCTGTAGCTGAAGGGGGCCAGAATGACCGCACGGCCGAACTGCCCGAGATCGGTAAGGTCATGCGCCCATTTGGCATAGGCATCGAGCGTGATCTGAAAATCGGGCGTGATGCGCTGAAGGATGCCGCCATCCACATAATGCGATTTCTCGACCTTCGTGGCGCTGTCGATGGTGTTGGCCGCCGCGTTCGTCGTCCCCGCAAAGCGGGCCAGCGTGGATGGGTAGACATATTGCGGGGAAGGCGGGGCGAAATAGCGCGAATAGCCGAGATGGAGTGTCGTGCTGCGCATCGGTTTCCAGACCATGTTCGCACGCGGGCTCAACTGGCCTTCAGTGTCGAAAGATGACGCGAAACGGTCGTAGCGGATACCGTAATTGAAGGTCAGGTTGCGGGTGATTTTGTATTCGTCCTGAATATAGGCCCCGGCCTCCACCGACCAGTTTCCGGTATTGTCGATCAGGCGCACGGGCGTGTTCGCGGTCTGATTTCCGGCCTCATCAACAGGAAAAGCGAGCGTATCGGTATCGAGACGTTCGGACGTGTACTGTCCCAGCAGTCCGGCCCGTAAGGTGTGATGGCGTGCGATGTCATAGGACAGGTCAGCTTGTATGCCGCCGGTCGTGAAATCGTTGACCTCATGTTCGGACACGCCCTGATAGATCAGATCCCGGTCACGGTCCGGCGTGTAGTCGATGCGGCCGTAGCGGAAATAGGGCGAAACCTGAAGGTTCAGCCGGTCGGTCGTGCGCTGATAGGACAGGACGGCGTAGTAGTTCTGTTCGGTCTGGCTGTCGTTCAGGCTTGCCCAGTTCATGGCCGGATCATGCGGGTTTACGCCTGCGACATCATAAAACGTCGTGTAATCCGGACTGTTCGTATCGAAGGTCTTGAAGGAGTTGGGGATCTCGAAATCCGCATAAGAGGCACTGGTCAGCAGCGTAAGGCGGCTCGCCTCGTCCAGATGCCAGGACAGATACGAAAACGCCTTTTCCTGTTCGGTCACGTCATGGATCGCGCGGAACGTGTTGCTCGGATTTTCGATGCCAATGTTATTGCGGGTGAAGGACAGCGTGGTGAAATAATCCAGTTTTCCGTGCTGTCCCCCAAGCTGCACGGAGGGAACAAACGTGTTGTAGCTCCCACCGTAAAGCGAGACCTGATTGTGTTTGAGGCTGTCGCCGGTCTTGGTCGTCACATCCACCACGCCGGCGGTGCGAAAGCCGAACTGGGCGGGGAGCGTGCCGGTCAGCAGGTCCACGGACTGGATGATGCGGGTGTCGAGTTCCTGGCCGAAACCGTTCAGCCCTTCAGGCAGCAGAACTCCGTTGACGCGATAGGTCAGCCCGCCATGCTCGCCCCGGACGTGTACCTCGCCATAACTGTCGAGAACGACACCGGGGATGCGCAGGAGGATCTGGTTGAAGGCCGCGTTCTGGCCTCCGGGTGTGGTCGTGATCTGATGCTGGTCGATGGTGTAATCCACCGCGCCAAGGCCTGGGAAAATGCGGGCGCGTTCGCGGTTGAGATGGCCGATGACGCTGATCCGTTCGGAGCCGGACGGTTTTTTCGGGAGGGCTGATGCCTTGGTGATGGCAGGCTTTTTCGCACTCGGGAATTTGGCTTCGGGAGAAGCTGCATTTGCGATGCCTGTTCCTAGAAATAGCAGGCCGACCAAAATATAGCTTTTGCTATATAAAAGGCGGGGCGTAAGCGAATATCTTCGCGCGGGAAGAAGCATGAGGGCGAGCCTGCACAATAGATTTCAGCCATCATGAGCGATGGAGCGAGGCTCTACTTAAAGCATCTACGATATAATATGCAACATGCTATATAGATAAGTTCATCGTATGGGGGAGAAGCGGCAGACTTCAGGAATGGCGCGGGCGGTCGGCGAGCCAGAGCATGACGTCGAGTTGGCCTTTCAGCGTGACCGTATGGATGTTTTCAAAGCCTGCATCCTCAAGCCAGCGGCGCATGTTTTCGTTCGAGAAGCCGAGCCAGGCATGGGCGGCCTGTTCACGGAGTTCCCTGTGGTCATGGGTGATGAAATCCACGATCAGCAGGCGACCGCCGGGGGTGAGGACACGGCCGGCTTCTTCGATCGCAGCGCCAGGATGCTGGGCGTAATGCAGCACCTGATGCATGACAGCAGTATCGACGGAAGCCGCGGGGAGCGGAAGGGCATAGAGGTCACCCTGTCTCCAGTCGATGCGAACAGTGGTGTTTTCGTCCAGTTTCGAACGCGCCAGTCTGAGCATGGCGGGGCTTCGGTCCACGCCGATGGCGTGCTCTGCTTCGGGGCCGAGCAGTTCGATCATGCGGCCGGTTCCCGTGCCGATGTCCAGCAGGCGGCCCAATGGGTGCGGAGCGAGAATCTTACGGATGGCCGCCTCCACTTCCTCTTCGGGAACATGAAGGGAGCGCAGGCTGTCCCATTCGGCGGCGTGGGCCTCGAACCAGTCTTCGGCTTCGGTGGCGCGGACGGTTTTTACGGCGGAGAGGCGGGCGCAGTCGGCCAGACGTTCGGTATCAGGTTCCTGATCCCAGGCATCCATGGCGGCAAGGGCGGGGGCAATAATCTGCCGGTCGCCGAGGGTGAGGAAGACCCAGTTGCCTTCCTTGCGGCGGGAGATCAGGCCGGCCTGATCCATGATTTTCAGATGGCGCGACACCCGGGGCTGGCTCTGGCCCAAGACCTGCGCCAGTTCTCCGACGGAGAGCTCCATCTGGCGCAGGAGTGCAATGATGCGGAGGCGCGTGGCGTCGGCCAGGGCTTGGAAGAGAACCAGAGACTGTGTCATGCACAAACTATATAACAATATCATTATATACGCAAACAGTTTGACAGGCTGTTTCGGATGGTTCTATCTCGGAACGCCATGGTTCTCCGGCCGGATTGTGAATCCGAGTGGAGCCAAGAGGGAAGCTGGTGTGAGGCCAGCGCTGTCCCCGCAACTGTGAGCGGTAAGTCGGTGCCACGATGTCACTGGATTGTCCTGATCCGGGAAGACGGCATGACGATGATGACCCGCAAGCCAGGAGACCTGCCATGGCCGCAGCGAGCCGTCCGGCGGGGTGTCTGGATGGTGAGGGACCCACCGCGTCCGAATGGTCGGACGTGCATGGATCCTGCTGCCCAAAACGGCTTCGGCCAGTGATTTGGGAGTAATGTCATCATGGGCGTCAGTGTCGCCTCACTCGGATTTCCGCGCATCGGTCTGCGTCGTGAACTCAAGTCCGCACTGGAAAGCTACTGGTCGGGTCGTTCGGACCTCGACGCGCTTCTGTCGACCGCATCCACTCTGCGCAGGGTCAACTGGACCAGCCAGAAGGAGCATGGCGCGGATATCGTGCCGTCGAACGATTTCTCGCTCTACGATCATGTCCTGGATACGTCCGCCATGCTGGGTGCCGTGCCCGAGGCCTATAGCTGGAAAGGCGGGACGGTTGACCCGGTCACCTATTTCGCGATGGCCCGCGGGTCCCAGGGATGCTGTGCACATGGTGTGACTGCGGGGGAAATGACGAAGTGGTTCGATACGAACTATCATTATCTCGTGCCGGATCTGACGGCGGACCAGACATTCCGCCTGTCCACGACGAAGGTTGTTGACGAATACCGTGAGGCCAAGGCGCTTGGGTTTCAGACGCGGCCGGTGCTGCTCGGGCCTGTGACCTATCTGCTTCTGGCCAAGATCCGTGGCGACCAAGAGGTGAGTCCGCTCGGGCTTCTGGAGCGGGTGCTGCCGGTCTATCAGCAGGTTCTGGAACAGCTGGTGGCGGAAGGTGCGGACTGGGTACAGTTCGATGAGCCGGGGCTGGCGCTGGATCTGGATGATGCGGCGCGGGCAGCGTTCCGCACGGCCTATGCGACGCTGACGGCCGCTGTTCCGTCCGTGAAGATCATGCTGACGCCCTATTTCGGTGCGCTGGATGACAATCTCGACACCGCGCTGTCGCTGCCGGTGCATGGGCTGCATCTGGATCTAATCCGGGCCCCGGAACAGCTGGCCGATGTGCTGGGCAAGGTACGGCCGGAGCTTCTGCTGTCGCTCGGGGTTGTGGATGGTCGCAATGTCTGGCGTGCCGATCTCAGTCGTCTGCTGGACGGGCTTGAGCCGGTCTTCCGGGCGCGGAGCAATCTTGTGCTGGCACCGTCATGCTCGCTGTTGCATGTGCCGATCGATCTTGCACGCGAGACGGATCTGGACCCGGAAATCGGGCAGTGGCTGGCTTTTGCCGTGCAGAAAATTGCGGAACTGCGCACGCTGGCGACGGCGCTTGAGCAGGGACGCGATGCTGTTCGTGACGTGCTGGAGGCGTCCGACCGGGCGGCCAGTCTGCGTCGCAGTTCGCCGCGCATTCATGATCTGGCGGTGCAGACCCGTCTGATGGCCGTGACGCCGGAACAGAGCCGCCGGAATGCGCCGTTTGCCCAACGTCGTGATGAACAGCAGGCCCGGCTGGACCTGCCGCTGTTCCCGACGACGACCATCGGATCGTTCCCCCAGACACCGGAAGTCCGCGCTGCGCGTGCTGCCAATGCCAGGGGCGAGTTGCCGGAAGCAGACTATACGGCGTTTCTGCGGGAGCAGACCTGCAAGGCCGTGCGCTGGCAGGAAGAGGTCGGGCTGGATGCGCTGGTGCATGGCGAATTCGAGCGCAATGACATGGTGCAGTATTTCGGTGAGCAGCTTTCGGGTTTCGTGTTCACGAAGCATGCCTGGGTGCAGTCCTATGGGTCGCGTTATGTCCGCCCGCCGATCATTTTCGGTGATGTGTCACGTCCGCGCCCGATGACGGTCGAATGGTGGCGTTATGCGCAGTCCCTGACAGAGCGTCCGATGAAGGGCATGCTGACGGGGCCTGTCACGATCCTCAACTGGTCTTTCGTTCGTGATGACCAGTCGCGGGCAGCGACATGCCGTCAGATCGCGCTCGCCATCCGTGACGAGGTGCAGGATCTGGAAGCGGCCGGTGCGGCGATGATCCAGATCGACGAGGCCGCCCTGCGGGAGGGTCTGCCGCTGCGTCGCAGGGACTGGAAGACCTATCTGGACTGGGCCGTCGAAAGCTTCCGTCTGACAGCGTCTGGGGTCGCGGATCGCACGCAGATCCACACCCATATGTGCTATTCGGAATTCAACGACATCATTGTCGCCATTGCGGCGATGGATGCGGATGTCATTTCCATCGAGACGGCACGTTCGAAGATGGAACTGCTCGAATGCATTCGTGCAGGACGCCTATCCGGCCGAAATCGGTCCGGGGGTTTACGACATTCATTCCCCGCGCGTTCCGACCGTTGAGGAAATGGTGGCCCTGTTGCGTGCGGCGCGTGAGCGTCTGGAAGACCGGCAGATCTGGGTTAATCCGGATTGTGGTCTCAAGACCCGCAAATGGCCGGAAGTCGAGCCTGCGATTGCCAACATGGTGGAAGCGGCCCGTCTGCTCCGGGCCGAGGCTGCGGCCTGATTTTCCTTCGTTCCGGAGAAGGAAGGGGGCGGCCTGTGCCGTCTCCTTTTCGATCCGGTGTTTCCTCGTCCTTCAGCCCTGTCCGAGAGTGATATGTCTGCCGATTTTTCAAAGCTGGCGCCGTTGTGCAAGCCCAGGGTCTCGTTTGAGTTCTTTCCACCCAAGACGCCGGCTGCCGCGGAGGCGCTGGAGAACACGGCCAGCCGGCTTGCGGCCTATGGGCCCGGGTTCATGTCCGTCACTTACGGGGCGGGAGGGTCAACGCGGGACAGGAGCATCCGGACGGCCGAGCGTCTGGGGCAGCGGACGGGGGTTCCGGTTGCGGGGCATCTGACCTGTGTTGGAGCATCGCGTCAGGATGTTGATGATGTGGCGCGGGCGTACTGGAACGCCGGGGTGCGGCATATCGTGGCGCTTCGGGGGGATGCGCCAGATATGGAAGCGGGTTTCGTGCCGCATCCGGAAGGGTATCGCTCGGCGACGGAGCTTGTGCGGGGGTTGCGGGATGTGGCGCCGTTCGAGATTTCGGTAGCAGCCTATCCGGAAATCCACCCGGAAGCGCTGAGTGCGCAGGCGGATCTGGACAATCTGCGTCGCAAGCTGGATGCCGGGGCCATGCGTGCCATCACGCAGTTCTTCTTTACGCCCGAAGCGTTTCTCCGCTTCCGGGACAAGGCTGCGGCGGCGGGGATCACGGCGGAGATCGTTCCAGGGATTTTACCGATCGGCAATGTGGCGCAGGCGCGGAAATTTGCGGGGATGTGCGGGGCGCATATTCCGGACTGGCTGTTAAGACAGGTCACAGATCTGGAAGATCAGCCGGAAGTATGTTCGCAGGTCACGACGGCATTGGCCGCCATGATGTGCCGGGAGTTGCAGCGTCATGGGGTCGAGAGCTTTCACCTCTATACCCTGAACCGTGCAGAACCGGGGATTGCGCTATGCCGGCTTCTGGGTCTCGACGCCGTGGGATGAACGTCTGAGCAGGAAGAGCTCGCTAGCTGTTCCGGACATGTGATGATGCGGAACCTGCGGCAGGGATGTGTCAGGAAAACGTGCATAAAAAATGGGATGGCATCGAAATGCCATCCCATTTTTGTTGTTCCTGCGGGGTGTGTGACCCTTGGGGAAACTGGTCCTTCAGAGGGTGAGCGTTGCACCGAACTGGAAGGAGCGCATGATGATCCCCTTCTGGGCCCAGGAAGAGTTGTACAGATAGGACCCGTAGGTTGCGTAGTCATACGGTGCTCTGAAGCCGAGCAGGTTGTAGACGTTCGCATAGACGTTCAGGCGCTTGTTGACCTGATAGGACAGCGTCAGATCGACATCCCACCAATTCTTCACGTGGCACTGGTTGGGAGCGAAGCTGTTATTGACCTGTGCGAGGGACTGTCCGCAGCCGAGACCGGCCTGGTAGTCTTCGGACACCGTCTTGTAGCCGCTGGTGTAGTAGACCGTCGGCGTAACCGAAAGCGACTTCCAGGTGAAGGTGTTGGCCCAGTTGGCTCTCCAGCGCGGCGTACCCGATGCAGACACTGCTTCCCACGGACCGATCGTACCGGCGTAGTGCTGAACGCTGCCATTCGGGAGGGTCAGGTTGAAGTTGCGGACATAGGTGAACTGTCCGTGACTGAACCACATCACGTCGTGCAGCGGACCCGGCAGGCGGTGACGTGCGGAGAATTCAGCGTCAACACCATCCGTCACGAGCTTGTTGGCGTTGATGTAACCGATATTGATGATGCCCGGACGGACGGAAGCGCTCGGATCCTGCGGATCGACGGTATCCGGAGTAACCGTGACACCAGGCGCCGAGTAGGAGCCGCCATTCGCGATATAGGCTTCCGCGACGTCGCCGGCCTGGATCGGGTTGGCCGTGATGTAGCGCTGCTTTTCGATGTAGTAATAATCGACGCTCAGGCTGACCCAGTTCGTCGGGTGGAAAACCATACCGCCCGTGACGTTGGTCGAGATTTCCGGCTTGAGGTTCTTGTTGCCGCTCGAATTGACGCCGAGGCTGTAGGCGTTCGTGTAGGCATCGCCATTATGTTCGGCGATCCAGTCGGCATTCTTGATGGTGTAGTTCGTGTAGCCGACGTTGGAGCCGCCCGTTTCCGCGAAACTCGGAATACGGAAGCCGCGGGAGAAGGTTCCGCGCATCGTCAGGGAGTCTGTCGGACGGAAGTTCACGCCGACCTTCGGCGAGAAGTGACGGTTTCCGGTCGAGTAGTTGTCGTAACGGCCGGAAATATCGGCATCAAACATCTTGTGGAAGGGCAGGGCGACTTCGAAGAAGCCGGACTCGACCCAGCGGCTGCCCTGCGCGTTGAACGGGTTAATGCCCGCATAAAGCTGCGTGGCTGCAACATTGTTGATCGTCGGGTTCGCGTTGGGATCGTTCAGGGCTTCCCAGCGCACGTTGCCGCCGATGGCAAGCGTGGTCATGCCGCCCGGCAGGCGGAACAGACCCTTGCTGGCCGTCATTTCACCGGAATATTCCTGCGAACGCGAATGGGTCGTGATGTTCGGGAAGATCGAGTTGACAACCGAAGCCGGCGTCTGCGACGGATTTACGAAGTTGTACGTACCGTCATTGACCGCGTCCTGCAGGGCGTAAACATTGGGATAGCCGGTATAGGTCTGGTCCAGAAGCGTGTTCATGCCAACGAAGTTGACATCGTACTTCCAGTCACTGCCCCATTTCGACGGTTCCCATCCGCTATAGCGGGCGGATCCACGGAAGGTCTGGCTGAACTGGGTGTTTCCGGGAACATTGTTGCCGAAGGTGCCGTAGATGTTGGCGTTCTGGCCCTGGGCAGCGAAGGGGTCGTTGGGGTTCAGCTGTCCGTTGGGCAGAACCGCAGGAAGCTGGATGCCGATCAGGCTGACGGATTTGTTCTGGTTGGACGTCTGGACAGGATACGGGTTGTGCGAAAGCTCGTACGTATCCGTCTGTGCGTAGTTGAACATCGTCGTGAACTGCGAGCGCGGGGTCACATTCGCGATGAAATGTGCGCTTGCGCTGATGCGTCGCACGGAAGGGACGACCATTCCGTAACGCTTGCTGTTCATGGTGCAGGCCTGGTTGTTGTTACCAACGCCACCATTCACGGTGCCAGACACGAGACCGCCACCACCGGTTGCGGAGCAGCCTGCGGAGGGGTTGAGCAGCTGCCACGGTCCGGTTGCCGCACCGCTGCTGTTGACCGGGCGGACAATCGCGTTCGGTGTGGCTACAAAATTGTTGATCGCACCGTTTGAAGCGACGTTGTAATTTCCGTTGCCGCCGCCAAGTCCGGTCAGGTCACCGGAATTATACGGATAGCCGAGCTGGCGGTTATACAGCGCGTCATCCTGCTGGTATTCGGAGTTGATGTAGACGTTGTAGCCGTCACGATCGAGGTCGCCATGGCCGAATGTGGCATAGAGCCGCTGGTGACCGGTATCGCCACGCTGGCTCAGGCCGCCTTCCGCATTGGCTTCCACGCCCTTGATCTGCCGGCGTGTCACCATGTTCACCACGCCAGCAACGGCATCAGCGCCGTACGTTGCCGATCCGCCGTCCTGAAGAACGTCCGTGCGTTCCATGATGGAGGACGGCATCCACTGTGTGTCAACAAAGTTACGTTCGCCGTCATCGGACAGCGGGTAATAGGACAGGCGCTGGCCGTCCATCAGGACGAGCGTCGAGTCAGTCGAAAGGCCGCGCAGGGACGGCGCGGAAGCACCGGCCGCGAAGGCACCGTTCGCACTGAAAGCGGATGTCAGGTTGCCGGCGCCATTCGATGAGAGCTGCTGGAGCGCGTCGGTGACCGTCTTGATGCCGCGCTGCTGCAGATCCTGCCGTGTGAGCTGCGTCATCGGGGAGGCGCTGTGCAGGTTCGGGTCGTGAATCAGCGAGCCGGTGACGATGATGTTCTCTGAACCGCTTCTGGGCTCGGAGCTGCTCCGGCGGGCAGACCGCAGGACTTCAGCGTTTCCGCTATGTCGTGCGCTGGCTGCAGCGGGAGCCGGTGCAGCGGCAGGTGCGCTTGCGGTCTTTTTGACTGTTTTTTTCGTTTTGCTAGCTGTTGTTGCATCCGTATCCGCAGCGTGAGCCTTGAGGATCATCGTCGGCGTGACGACAGTGCCAAGGATGGTAGCGCTGCACAGCGTGGCGCCAAAACGGAAACGCCTTCCCATTCGCATAAAAGTAACTCCGAAAACCGCTTTGAAGCGTAAGATGCTTAATCGAAACAGTATGATGCGGATACGCAAGCTGGAATCGTCTGTTTATGTTACGGCAGATTAACTTAAGGTATAAGTTGTGACAGATCTGCAACATGTGGTTTCATGCAAGAGGGGAAAATTATTTCCACTTACGGTAACACGGCCTGTTTCTGGAAGGGCGGAATTGTCATTATGTCTGTACGTATATTGTGTAAATACAAGCTATAATGATCGCATAAAATTAAAGTAAAACTACAATATAAGGCAATATTACTGAATCTCATGGTGGCATTTATGGTCTTTTTTTGGTGGTTTTCTTGTGGGTGCGTTTGTTCCGGTTCGGTTTCGGGATGCGCCCTGACGGTTTTCCTTTGGCGATAGAATAAGACGGACCTGCAGGAAGCGGCTGTGCCACGTCTTTCGCGGGCTTGTCGGCAGGAATTTATTGTAGAATAAAAATGGTCTGCTGATTTTGTGCAATATGTATTGTTCTGATGCATCGGGCGAAGTGAACGGATGACATGAAAAGATTCGCAGGTCTTGGGCGGGTGATCGCATTCTCTCTGGTTGCACAGTCTCTTTCCGTAACCCCCGCCTTAAGTCAGTCTAATGTGTCCGGTGTGTTTGATCTGTCGCAGGGTCGGGCCGGTCAGGCCGGAGCTGGATGGCACCTGTCATTCGGGGGCGGGCCGCAGAAAGACGAAGTGCTGACGGCGCATCCCGGCAGTGGCTTCACGGGACGGGATGCCCTTCGTTTCGATGTAACGGGCAGGGCGGTTTCCGCGGTTATTGCGCATCCCTCAGGCGTGCGTCCGCTCAGGGTCGGTGCCCACGGTGTTTTCAGCTATCTGATCTTTCCGGTTTCCGATCCGCGGTCTCTGACCGATCCGGCAACATTTACCACGCTTGATATTGTCTTTTCCGATGGAAGCCGGGCGTCAGCTCTGGGTGTGCGGGATCTTTCGGGAGCGTCGCTGACCGGGCGCGGGCAGGGGAATGGGCGCGCGCTCTATCCCAATCAGTGGAACCGCGTTCAGGTGCCGCTCGGAGCCATCGCTGCGGGCAGGACGGTGTCGGCGATTGAAATCCGGTCGGATGCGCCGGGCGGTGGGCCGTATCATGTCTATCTTGATGACGTGGCGATCAGGGACAGCGGGGAGACGCAGGCGCGCAGTCCGGTGGACTGGGTGGATACAAGGCGTGGCACGAATGCGAATGGCCGGTATTCGCGCGGGAACAACTTTCCGGCTGTTGCGATACCGCATGGTTTCAATTTCTGGACGCCGGTTACACGTGGCGATTCCAACTGGCTCTATCAGTATCAGGAGCGTAACGGCGCGGATAACCTCCCACGCCTTGAGGCCCTGTCGCTCAGTCACGAGCCCAGCCCCTGGATGGGGGACCGTCAGACGTTCCAGATCATGCCGGTCCCCGGCGGTGACGTGCCGTCAGCAGACCGGACGGCGCGGAGCGTGGCGTTCGATCATGAGCATGAAACGGCGCTTCCCTACCGCTATGCCGTGACGCTCGCCAATGGGATCGTGGCGGAGATGGCGCCGACCGATCATGCCGCGATCATGCGCTTTCGCTATCCGGGGGCGGAAGGGCAGCTTGTTTTCGATAACATCAATGATCACGGGCATCTGGTCATTGCACCTGACGGGCGGAGTGCGGCGGGCTATACGGATGTGGCCAGCGGGCTGTCCACGGGCGCGACGCGGATGTTTGTCACGCTGGCGTTTGACCGCCCTGCAAAAGCACAGGGGCGGCTGACGGGTCAGAAGCGTGACGATGTGGAAGCCTGGGCATCGTTTGATACGCATGACGGGAAGCCCGTCGAGGTCCGGATTGCGACATCGCTCATCAGTCTTGAACAGGCGAAACGCAATCTGGCCATGGAACTGCCGCCGGGCATGACGTTCGATGCGGTGGCGCAGGCTGCGAAAGAGGCCTGGAACAGTCGTCTCGGACATGTTTCGATCCCGGGCGCGCCGGAGGACGAACAGCGGACGCTCTATGGCAATCTGTATCGTCTCTATCTGTATCCCAATGAGGCGCATGAAAATATCGGGACGGCTGAAGCACCACGATTTGCGCATGCAAGCCCGTTCGTGACGCCAACTGGCGCGAATACGGACACACGGACCGGGGCGCGGATCGTGCCGGGCAGGCTCTACGTCAATAACGGCTTCTGGGACACGTATCGTGCGGCCTGGCCGGCTTATGCGCTGCTGACACCCGGAGAAGCCGGCACCCTGATCGATGGCTTCGTGCAGCAGTACCGGGAAGGAGGTTGGATCGCGCGCTGGTCATCGCCCGGCTATGCTGATCTCATGACGGGAACGAGCGCGGATGTGGCTTTCGCGGATGCCTGGCGCAAGGGCGTGCGCAATTTTGATGCGACTGGCTTTTACCGCGCGGCTCTGAAAGATGCGACGGTGGTTCCGGATGATCCGGGTGTGGGCCGCAAGGGGCTGGCCCGCTCGGCCTATCGTGGCTTTACGGATACCGATACGGATGAGGCACTGTCCTGGTCGAATGCGGCGACGCTGAATGATTTCGCGCTAGGCGAGATGGCGTCTGATCTTGCGGCGACCGCATCGGGCAGTTCAGCGGCACGCGCGGATTTTGCGGCGGAGGCCTGGTATCTGCATAACCGGGCGCTCGATTACGTTCGGCTTTTTGACCGGGATGTCGGGTTCTTCGTGGGGCGTCGGCCGGACGGGTCATGGCGTGTGGCGAAGAAGGACTTCGATCCGCTGGCCTGGGGTGGGGATTATACAGAGACGAACGCCTGGACGATGGCGTTCGATCCCGTGCAGGACGGGCGCGGGCTTGCCAGTCTGTATGGCGGACGGGAGGGGCTGGCCCGGAAGCTCGATGCGTATTTCGCAACGCCGGGGGACTATCATGTTGGCGACTATGGCGGCGTCATCCACGAGATGCGGGAAATGCACGACATCCGGATGGGGCAGTACAGTCACAGTAACCAGCCGGCCCATCATATTCTTTACATGTATGATTATGCCGGGGAGCCCTGGAACGCGCAGGACAAGATCCGTGATGTCATGAACCGGCTCTATCGTGGATCGACGATCGGGCAGGGCTATCCGGGCGATGAGGATAATGGCGAGATGTCGGCCTGGTGGGTGTTCAGTGCGGCCGGGTTCTACCCGCTGCGGATGGGAACGCCGACCTATGCGATCGGAGCACCGCGTTTTGAGACGATGCGACTGTCTGTTGAGGGTGGCAGAACGCTGACGATCCGCGCACCCGGTGTGAGCGACGAAAACCGCTATATCCAGTCCGTGACGTTCAATGGTCGTCCTCTGACGCGCTGGTGGATTTCGCAGAAGGACATTGATGCGGGCGGGGAGCTGCGCTTCACCATGGGGCCGCGTCCCTCACAATGGGGCGCTGACGAAGCAGCTGCGTTGCCGTCGCTGACAAATGGGCAGGAGCAGCCCGACCCGGCGGCTGATCTGATGGACATTGCGGGTGCGCGGGTCACGGGGCCGGCTGCGGCATTCGATAATGATGCGATGACGAAGGCCATGATCCCGGCGACGGGGTTGTCGGTTGAACTGCCTGTTGCGACACGGGCGCTGGCCTATACCGTAACATCTGGCGATGCAGTGGCACGGGCTCCGTCCTCATGGGAGGTGCTGGCTTCTGACGATGGCGTACACTGGGACGTGATCGGCCGGCGGCGCGGAGAGCATTTTGCCTGGAAGCATCAGGTCCGGCCGTTCCTGCTGGCGGATGGATCTCCGCATCGCTTCTATCGCTGGGTTCCGCATGGCGGGCAGGGAGGCGAGATCGGTGAGTTCGAACTTCTCGGGCATGGTGCGGGCCAGCAGCGCTAGGCGGGCCGGTTTTTTCTCATTACGGTTTTTTCGATTTCTCATGGTTCTGGTCAGGTCGTTTCAATGAAGCATTATTTCCTGTGCGTTCTAAGTGTTGCGGGTTCGGTTCTCCTGACGGGAGGGGGGCTGCATCCGGTCCGGGCTGATGACGGAGCCGTGTCTGCGGTTGATCCGAGGATCGGGACCGGGGGAGCGGGGCATACTTTTCCGGGGGCGACGATGCCTTTCGGGATGGTTCAGGTCTCACCCGATACGGATATGAAGGATTTCAGACATTCCTATCCCTGGGCTGCCGGGTATCAGTATGACGATCCGACCATTCTGGGCTTCTCGCACACGCATTTTTCCGGCGCGGGCCATTCCGATCTGGGCGATGTGCTGGTCATGCCAATTTCGGGAGACGTACGGCTGGAGCCGGGGGATGCAGCGGTGCCGGGCAGCGGGTATCGGTCGCGTTTCCGTCATGCGACTGAAGTGGAGCATCCGGGATATTATGCGGTTACGCTCGATGATTATGGTGTGCGGGCCGAGCTGACGGCGGGTCAGCGTGTGGGCTGGCATCGCTATGCGTTTCCGAAGGGTAAGCCTGCGCATCTGCTGCTCGATCTGCGGCCGAGTATCTATGACTATCCCGGTAAGGTCAGCTGGGCGCGGCTGCATGTTGCGGCTGACGGCACTGTGTCGGGGTGCCGCATGACGCGTGGATGGGCGCCCGGGCGGGTGCTGTGTTTTGCCATGCGGTTCTCGCGGCCGATGGTGGGCCGGACGCTCTATAATCGTGAGACGGATGTTCCGTACAAGGGATTCAAAGGTCCGGGCAATCGGGGTGTGGATCAGGATGCGCAGAACGGTCGTGCACTTGAGGCGGTCTTTGACTTCGGTAAGCCTGATGCGCCTCTGATGGTGAAGACAGCGATCTCGCCGGTCAGTGAAGCAAATGCGGTCGATAATCTTGATCGTGAAGGTCAGGGCTGGGATTTTGATGCGCAGCGTGCGAAGGCACAGGAAGCCTGGAAAAGCGCGCTTTCGATCATGGATGTGGACGGCACGGCCGATCAGCGGACGCAGTTCTATACGGCGCTGTACCATGTGATGCTGGCGCCGACGCTGAGCATGGATGCCAATGGCGAGTATCGCGGGCCGGATTATGAAGTGCACAAGGCGAAAGGGTTCGATTTCTATTCAACCTGGTCGACATGGGACGTCTATCGCGCGCAGCAGCCTCTGCTGGCGCTTCTGCGGCCTGATCTGAGCTCGCAATTCGTCCAGTCTCTGGTGGCAGCGGCGGAGAACAGTCCGTTCGGGCTGCTGCCGGTCTGGTCCTATCAGGGGCTCGAGACCTGGTGCATGACCGGGTATCACGCGGTGCCCATGATTGCCGATGCGTATCTTGCGGGTGTGCGGGGCTTTGATGCCGAAGCAGCGCTCAAGACCATGGTGCACAGTGCCACTTACGCGTCCTATGGTGATCTCGCCGACTACATGAAGATCGGTTACGTGCCGATTGATAAAGAAGCCGAGGGCGCCTCAAAGACCCTTGAATATGCCTATGACGACTG
Organism: Gluconobacter roseus; assembly: GCF_046058915.1. Taxonomy (GTDB): domain Bacteria; phylum Pseudomonadota; class Alphaproteobacteria; order Acetobacterales; family Acetobacteraceae; genus Gluconobacter; species Gluconobacter roseus_A. The sequence goes on along the minus strand of NZ_CP175538.1, from coordinate 1,237,497 downwards.
GGCGCTGTCACGAATGGCCCGTGCCATGAGACATGCGGATATTGCCGGTGAGTTCGAGCGGCGGTCCCATAACTGGCGGAATGTCTGGGACCCGAAATCGGGCTTCATGCGGGCGCGCAAAAGTGACGGGCAGTTCCGGATGCCGTTTGATCCGGCCTCGGCCGCCTATGGCAGCGATTATACGGAAGGCAATGCCTGGCAGTATTCCTGGTACGTCCCGCAGGATATTCCGGGACTGATCTCTGTCATGGGGGGGCAGGGCGCCGTTTATGGCGAAGATCGATACGCTTTTCGATGCGAAAGTGGATCCTGCGATTTTCAAAAATGTCGAAGATATCAGCGGCCTGATCGGATGGTATGCCCACGGTAACGAGCCGGACCATCATGTCGCATATCTTTATGATTATGCTGGTGCGCCCCGGAAGACGCAGCAGCGTCTGACACAGATCATGCAGATGCAGTATGCTGTCCGCTCGGACGGTCTGGCCGGCAATGATGATCTTGGTCAGATGTCAGCCTGGTATATTTTCACGGCGCTGGGCTTCTATCCCGTCACACCGGCGAGCGGGGAATATGCCATTGGACGTCCGTTTGTTCCGAAGGCTGTGATTCACCTTGGCAACAACCATACGTTTACAGTGATCGCCGAGCATCTCGATGCGCAGCACCCTTATATCGGGTCCGTCACGCTGAATGGCCGACCGCTTGAGACGCCCTTTCTTTCGCAGAAGAGCGTCATTGCAGGTGGGGAGCTACGCTTTGTGATGCAGGAACAACCTTCCCGCTGAAAAATCGAAGCCCCGCGTTCTCATGGTTGGTGCGATCTACACTAGGCTCAGGCCTTATTGATTTGATTGTGGTGATCTGATGCAGGCTCTGTGAGGCGCCTGTAGCTCTTTTCCCAGAGAGCCACGGCAGAGGCCGCGTTGATGACTGCTGCGTGCTGAGCGGTATCATTTTTGTGAACACGAAGCTGCCTGCCGTTGCCGATCAGAACGGACGAACGTTGAGCGTCTTTATGATAGCGGGACCGATCAGTGATGATACCGGTGCCACTGCCCTGCTGGAACAGTCTTCCTGCAGCACAATGGATGCTGAAAGACCGGGGTTATGGCGCTGACTGGTTCAGGGACGCCCTGGAGGAAAAAGGAATCAGACCCAGCATTCCCGGACGGAAATCCTGCGCAGAACCGGTCAGCTATGACAGGCGGGAATATAAACGCCGCAAGCGCATCGAGATTATGTTCGGAAGGCTCAGGGACTGGCGGCGGGTCGCCACAAACTAGACAGAGGCCCGACCATCTTCGTCTCAGCCATCTGTCTCGCTGCACTCGTCATGGTCCGATTATGTGTCCTGAGCCTAATGGATCATGCAATTTCAAATAATAAGAAATTTCTAAAAATAGAAAAGTTTTCCCACAAATCATCTCTTGGAGATTCATTTGTGACATCACCAGATTCCGGGTTACATGATATATAACCATGTTCTGTTTTTAATGTAAAAGAATTTATTTTACCATTTTTTTCAAAAAACGATGGAGATAACCTTATATAATTATTTTCTGAGTAACAATCAGTATGAGCAATACCATTGCCGTTCGTATATATGAACATTTTCTTTCCAAAAAGATGAAAATATATAGGTCCCCCTAACACCTGAGAAGAGAAAAAAACCGGGCATTTATTTGGAAAAATGAAATTATATTCAATTTGAAACTTTCCCTCAATTGGATCATATGTTAAAATCCCTCCGCAGCTATTTATGAATAAATACTCATCAAACTTTGATTCAGATTTTAGTTTTATCCCAGTAGAGAAATTATTTTTCAAAATTGCTTCTACAATATTTTTTGATAAATCTATTTTTGAAGAACTACTTCTATATAGAAGTCTACCTAAAAAACGAAAATCAGAAAATATTTTTTCTTTATATTTTATGTTGTACATTGATTTTGATGCAAGACATAGAATACTTTCTATTGGTTTTTTATCTATGCAAAAATCTATTTTCCTTTTTATATTTTCAGGATGCTTTCTTCTTATTTGTGTAATTAATTCCCTTAGGTGAGGAAAATTATAGTCAGACATACAATCAAGAATATTTTTCATATTTGAAGAGCCCGATAGACTCTCAACAACAGGATGCCCTGTATAAAACGATTTTATTGTGTCTATTTTATCTGTGTTTTCTATTATTTTTTTAACATGATATTTATCATAATGGTTTGCCGGATCATATACAATACATGTTCTTTCAGAAATATCTTCATTTTTTATGGACATATTACTCATGTTGTCTGAAAAATTCTTAGAAAATACTTCTCTTTCTCCTTCATTGGGATTATCAATCAAATCATCAGGATTTATTGACCATTGAGGAGCAAACGACAAAACAGAAAAAGCTCCAAATGCTCTTCCATATTTCAAGACGCCAAAACCGCCCATAGAAACCCCAATACATATTATTTTTTTATTTGAAAAATTCTTTATTATTTTGATAACATCATCCATTTCATGGGAAATATACCATTTACCAACTTTGGTTGAAATACCTATTAATTCTATATTTATTTTTTTTTGCACTTCTTGAAGAAAGAATTCCTTCTCTGCAAAGTCTGTTCTTCCACCAAACATAAAACTTACAACTAAATATTCACTTTCTCCAGGAAAATGCTTAACTACTATTTCTTCTCCATTGTATAAGAATGTCATATTCCGTGCCCAAGTTGATTAAATAGAGATTTTATTCTAAGTTAAATAAAAATTATTGTAAATGATTCATATACTGTAAAATCTCTCGTGTTGCTGAAAGGTCTATTCGATCTCTTCAAGATCTGACTCATAAATCGTTTCGGCAAAGCCGTATAGTTGAGCAGAATGAATTAGGAGCGAGCGATGATTCAGCCTCTTCTTTCTTCTTGGCTTTACCCTCACCGAAGGACAGATTTCAGACTACAAAACCATAAGCGTTTTGATGAAACCGCCTGCACTGAATCCCAGAACGATCCTGGCCGACAAAGGTCATAACAATAACTATTTCTGCTTTGCTTAGGACACATAATCGGACCATGACGAGTGCAGCGAGACAGATGGCTGAGACGAAGATGGTCGGGCCTCTGTCTAGGCTCAGGACTCATAGCCAGAACAAGACGGTTGCGGCGAGGCAGACTGCCGAGAAGAAGACGGTCGGGCATCTGTCATAGCGTGTTGCGACCCGTCTCCAGTCCTTGAGCCTGCCGAACATGATCTCGATACGGTGGCGTCTTTTGTATTTCCGTTTGTCGTATTTGACCGGTTTTGCACGAGATTTTCGACCAGGAATACAGGGTTTGATCCCTTTCTCCTCCAAGGCCTCTCTGAACCAGTCAGCGTCATAGCCCCGGTCTGCCAGCATCCATTCGGCTGGTGGCAGACTGTCCAGAAGGGCAGCGGCACCAGTATAATCACTGATCTGACCTGCTGTCATGAAGAAGTCGAGCGGACGTCCGTTCCGGTCGGTGACAGCATGCAGCTTCGTATTCATCCCGCCTTTGGTCCGCCCGATCAAACGGCCTGAGCCCCCTTTTTAACCGCAGGCTCGAAGCCGTGCGATGTGCCTTGAGATAGGTCGCATCAATCATGATTGTCTGAGGCTCTGCCTTGCCAGTAGCCAGTCCCTCCATCATGCGGATGAATACCCCCATAGCGCTCCAGCGCTTCCAGCGGTTGTAGAGCGTCTTGTGTGGACCGTATTCCCGGGGCGCATCACGCCAGCGCAGACCATTTCTGTTCACGAAAATGATCCCGCTCAACACACGACGATCATCAACGCGAGGTTTGCCATGGCTCTTCGGGAAAAAGGGCCGCAGACGATCCATCTGCTCCTCCGTCAACCAATACAGGTCACTCATCTTCAGTCTCCTCACAGAGGCTGAATCAGATTTCCGCAATCATATCAATGGGTCCTGAGCCTAGTTTGTGGCGACCCGCCGCCAGTCCCTGAGCCTTCCGAACATAATCTCGATGCGCTTGCGGCGTTTATATTCCCGCCTGTCATAGCTGACCGGTTCTGCGCAGGATTTCCGTCCGGGAATGCTGGGTCTGATTCCTTTTTCCTCCAGGGCGTCCCTGAACCAGTCAGCGCCATAACCCCGGTCTTTCAGCATCCATTGTGCTGCAGGAAGACTGTTCCAGCAGGGCAGTGGCACCGGTATCATCACTGATCGGTCCCGCTATCATAAAGACGCTCAACGTTCGTCCGTTCTGATCGGCAACGGCAGGCAGCTTCGTGTTCACAAAAATGATACCGCTCAGCACGCAGCAGTCATCAACGCGGCCTCTGCCGTGGCTCTCTGGGAAAAGAGCTACAGGCGCCTCACAGAGCCTGCATCAGATCACCACAATCAAATCAATAAGGCCTGAGCCTAGGGCTGCGTATGTCCCTGATGGGCACAACATGCAGCATATTGTCGAGACGCTGGCGGTTATTTCCGACCGGTCAAACCCACTGTCTGTGCTGGGGAAGCGCAAGTAGACCAATCATCATCCGCTTCTGATTTCTCAGATCGCAGTGTGCCATGCCCGTTCCACTGCCTGCTGGGTTGAAGCAGGCGGTACCTCAGATTTCAGCCTGCTTTGACCAAGCTACTTACTCTATCTGCGTAAGTCAGTTTTAAGGACGGCCTCATAAAATTTTTCCAGAGCAATCTGGTAGTTCGCCATATCGAATTTCTTTGCCTGTATGGGGCCTTCCTGACGCATCCAACTGATGAGAGCATCGTCACTGTCAAGTTTCTGGATACCTTCCATGATGCTGATCGTATCATAGGCGTTCACCATCAGGCCGGCCTTTCCGACGACTTCAGGCAGAGATGCTTCATGAGACGTCAGTACAGGGGTGCCCATCATCATGGCCTCTACGACCGGAAGGCCAAAACCTTCTGTCAGGGAAGGAAACAGAACGGCCCTTGCGCCCCGGATGATCATCATCAGATCATTTTCCGGCAGGTATTCCATCTGGATGATCCGTCCCAGACGCTTTCCACGTTCCAGAAGCTGCTGTTCGCCTTCGGCTTTCCAGGCCATGGCACCGACCACCACCAGGGGCCTCTGGGTTTCGGACGCCAGAAAAGCCTCAATCAGACGGGCAATGTTCTTTTTGGGTTCGATGGAACCATAATACAGAAAATATTCCCCGGCCCTGAGATCATAGAGGCGATTCAACGTCTGGGTAATGATTTCAGCAGGAATATTCTGGACAGCGGTCTGTTCCCGGACAGACTGATACGTATTGTGGGTGATTGCTGCAGCCTGGGGTGCGAAGTCGATGATATCCTTTCGGGAAGCTTCCGAAACGGTGCATATCGCATCTGCATGCCGAACGATGTCCGTAATCAGTCTGAGATGATTGGTCTTGTTGTCCAGTGTGGTGTGGGGCAGTCGAAGCGGTACGAGATCGTGAATGGTATAGACGTTCTTCGTATTGCGTGCGCGGATCGGCAGGGGGTAGGTCCAATGCATGACATCCGGTGGGTTCGGAAGTGTGATGCTCAGGAAACGGCGAGTCCGGCGATAATGGGTCCATGCCGTGATGAACAGATCCCGTGCATTGAGGATGCGGTCAAAAGCCGGCAGGCGCTCGGAAAAGGAGCGGGCATCCACATGTTTGTCTACTGGGATGCTGACTGCGCGATGTCCCAGCACATCGGCACGGGCGCGTTCTTTCCATCTGGCGCCCAGAAAACGGGCCCGGCGGCTTTTTTCTTCTGCGCAGAGCTGATCGAAAAACAGGATCTCCCGCAGCAGGCTCTGTGCTTTTGATGGAATGTTCAGACCGTACAGAACGTCAACTTCATATGACATTTCCTTGAGGGCATAGCTCAGCGTGCGCGCATAGGTCGCGACTCCCGTTCCACGGGGCAAAGCAAGATTGAAGCCATCAAGAGCGACATGAAGACGAGGCTGACTGGACACTGGAACTCCTTGGATGGGAATACTGGAAAGCGGCATCAGACCGCTGGGTTGTGGCGGGAAGAAGACTGTTTTGAGGCCACGAGATCGCGATACAGCGCCTTGAAGCGTATCCCGTAATCATGAGGGTTGAAATGTTTCACCCGCTCGTTGCCAAGAGCAACGAGGCTGCGACAGAGGTTTTCGTCACGGTCCAGGCGGATCAAACCCTCGGTGATTGACCCAATATCGTAGGGATCCACCAGACAGGCTGCACCACCTGCAATTTCTTCTGTGGTGCTTCCCTGAGAAGTCAGGACAGGAACACCCAGTGCCATGGCCTCAACGATTGGAAGCCCGAAACCTTCGGCGAGAGACGGGAACACAACGGCGCGGGCACTCTGGATGGCGGCAATAAGATCTGCGCGGTCAATCCAGGGAAGTAGCATAACACGCTCTGGATGAAGATGATCTGATAATGCCGCAAGCTCCTCCTGGGCGCCAAATCCCTGCGGACCTATAAGCACCAGTGTGCGCTGGCTGTGACTGAGGCTATGGGCCCGGATCAGGCGTCCGATGTTTTTGCGACGCTCTATGGTGCCGATATGGATAAAGCTTCCTTGAGGGCAGGGAGCGCGTCCTACGGAAGGGAGGCTTGAAAGTTCCGACCTGATGTTTGTTGCCTGGTGAATGGCGCAGATGCGCTCGGCAGGCAGGCTGAAATGGGCCATGATTTCTTTTTTGACGGTTTCGGAAATCGTGACAATCAGGTCGGCCCGTTCAATGACTTTCTCAAGCAGCCGCTGTGTGCGTGTCGGATCAGTCTGGCAGAACTCAGGGTGCAGAATGGGAATGAGATCATGGATGGTCACAATGTTTGGACAGCCCGGCATGTAAAGCGGCAGAGGACACGTCCAGTGCATGACAGCAGGCTTTTGCTCTGGCTCGATGGCCAGAAGCTTTCCAAAAATATTGAAATGCACATGGCCGATCCGGAAGAGATCTCTGGAAAACAGATTTCCAGTCTCGTGCCCTGTGCCAGTAATGGCCTTCCGTTTCCGGCTGCTTAGTGCCCGGGCAAACCGTAATCCGCGGGCGGAAAAAGAGTGGGGATATTTTGAATCAACGGCGCCTGGCCCGGATGTTTCATGGATCCAGCCAACGGAAACATCTTTCTGCTCTTCCAGGGCCTCGGCAAGGGTTCGCGTGTAGGTCGTAACCCCTGTGCCCATGGCACGGCCGGTATTTCTGGCATCCAGAGTAATCTGCATGAAAGAGCAGGCTTACTGTGACCGGATACGGGTTTTGAAAACACGGTCCAGTAGCGGAACCGTGGTGGCATAATTGCCATGGATTCGCGCGTAATGGTGAAGAAGATGATGTTTCCGGAGAATTCTCGCAATCGGCCCACGGGAGTTGGTCTGATGGCAGGCCCAGTGCACCGTATCATACGCCGTATAGCCCGTAACAAATCCGGCAAAAGCCGAGTTGGGCGCAGGGAATCCGGAATGTCTCCAGGCAAGCCAGATCAGGAAACCCAAGGGAAGCGTAACGGTCAGGGGCATGATGCTGCGCAGGGGATCTTTGGGATCCGCATGGTGATTGCCATGGATAAGAAAGATAAGATGGCGTCCCACAGCAGAATTAAGCTTGAGATGAAAAATGTACCGGTGAGCAAAGTACTCAAAAAAGGTCCAGACCAGAAGTCCGCTCAGAAATCCGAATGCGACTTTCCCACCCTGTTCTGTCCGAAATGCCGCGACTATTGCGACAACAGTGATGGGCAGCCACACGCTGAAAAACAATGGAAACGGAGTTAGGGTCGTGAGTTCCAGCCATTTGTTTCGAAACAGGCGGACCCGCGTCGGATGTGCCCTGAAAGTGCGGACCATCATTGCAAACCTCATTTGTTTGTCGCGACCCTGCGGGAGAACCTTCTGGCTGTTTGCAGAAGCAACCTACGATCCTACTACCTATCACTCAGCTAGTTCCCTGTAAATCATAGTAAAATCCAGGGCTGATCAGGTGTGTGCATATAGCCGCAGAGCAGAAAAATTCTGAAAGGCCTGAACCAGGCCATAGATTGGATCAGGCGCTGATCTGTCTTTCTGGCAATGTTCCTCTCCTGGCGGTGCTTTCGAATAGCTCTTATGGCTGAATCGCATCACCATAAAGTTAATTGGAGGCTGAATTCATGGTCAGGGAGCAGTCTTCGCGTCCCTTGAAATGAACAAATGCCAGCATGGAAACGCAATTTTTAGCATCTCGCCAAGAATTTGATCTTACTGGGTTGAAAAGATGAAAAGGATGCTCTGCGTCCAGTTCGGGCATCCACCTTTCGCTATTTCCCTCATCCTTGTCCTGAGGATGAGGGGCGATGGGAACGGACAGAGTGGTTTTAGTGACCGCCGGAGGTCGTGCCGCTCGATGCGAGGGTGGAGACGTGATCGAGTGCGCAGGAGATGCTTTGTGGCCAGTTGAGGATCTGGTCCGGTTTCAGTGGGGCGGATGCCAAGGCGATGGGCTGTGTTCCAGAAGCTGGCAGTCCTGCGAGGGTTTCGATGGCCTGCATCCAGCCTGGTCCGTCCAGCGGGTCGAGATATGTGGCGGAAGTCTGGCCGATTTCGTGAAAGACCGGGATGTCGGAACACAGTACAGGCGTGCCCAGCGCCAGGGCCTCGGCGAGAGGTAGTCCGAACCCTTCCGAAAACGAGGGGAACAGGAGGGCTTTGGCCCCTTTCAGCAGGCTGACGACCGTCGTGTCGGGAAGGGAATTGTGTTCTTCCACCATCCCCTTGAGGGAGGGAGAGCGTTCGAGCATGTCGATGACCTGCTCGTTCTCCCATCCCCGCTTGCCGACGATGACGAGATGTGGCGCGGCGTCTCCATGAAGCTGGACCAGCCGCCGCCACAGATTGAGGAGCAGAAGATGGTTTTTGCGCGCCTCGATTGTTCCCAGACAGACGAAATAGGGATGTGTGCGGCGCCCGGTCATGCCCGCTTCTGCGTCAGAACTACTGTCTGCTCCTGACGCAGCCCGCAGATGGACACCGAGCGGCACGGGCCAGATCGGGACGCTGCGGCCTGCACGTTTAAAATAGGGCAGGAGAGACTGTCGGGTTGCTTCCGAAGGTGTCAGGACTGCATCCGCATAACGCACAACCGTTTCGATACGGCGCAGGTGCCGTGCAGGTTCACGCTCGCGGGCATATTCCGGAAATTCCAGCGGGATCAGATCCTGGATCATGGGCACGAATAGCCCATGACGCCGCCTGATGGCAGCCGCGATCAGTTCCGGTCGTGTCAGATGATGGTGGGACACCAGAAGATAGACGTTGCGTCCGGTTGTCCGGGCGTGTGGTTCGGTAGAACGTCCCAGGCGGGGAACGAGGACTCCGTGCAGAAGAGCCTTGCCCAGTCGGGCCGCCCGCCCTCCGTCGTCAATTCCGTTGTCCCAGACAGCGCCGATCGCCTCAATGAAGGCGACGGCGCGAGCATAGGGCAGGACGGCGAAGCGTCGGAGCGGGTGCGCTGCGGCAAACTCCAGATGATCGGGCTCATGCTGGCAGAGATACCGGGCATATTCGAGTTCGACCCGGTCGATGCCGGTTGGAACGCGGGCGCTCGCACGGGTAAGGATGCGCGAGATGTCCAGCGTATAGAAGGGGCGTCCTGCGGAGGGGGACCGGGTCATGGTGCGGCCTTTTCCGGATCCGGAGTTGTAATCTCCGCCGGCGTGTCGGGGTGGGAGGCCAGTTCCTGACGCAGCGCTTCACGGCGCGCCATTTCGGCGCGTGAGGCGGCGGCAAAGTCCCGCGGACTGTGGCGCGTCAGACGGTCGATGGCATGGCGGACCAGCTTGTCCATTCCTTCATTCGAAAAGAAGCCACCGGGAATGAGGCAGCGCTCGATCAGGACACGGCGATAGGCGTCGAAGATCTCCGGGTTCGGCCGGCCGGGATCTGACCAGAATTTCGCCAGAGGGCCCTGGAACGTGATGCCCGGAATATCGTAAACAGCGTTCCCCAGGGTGATGACAGGCTTGCCTTCGGCGAGCGCCAGGGTTCCGGTCGTGCTGTTGATGGTGATGACACCGGTGGCGGTGCGGACGAGGTCCGCGATGTCACCCGTTTCGAAATAGTCTACACGGTCCGTAACGCCGTAGGCCGCGGCCTGCATGGCGACTTCGTGGCACCAGTTGCGGATATTGTTGTCGAGAGGATGTTCCTTGATGACCAGACGCATGCCGCGTGGGGCATGGGACGTGAAGGACGCGATCACAACGCGTATGGCCTCTGCCATTCCGCTGAAAGACGAATGGAGACGAACCTGGGCGTCTGCATCGAGTTGCAGGGGAAACAGCATGTAGGGACTGCCCGAGGCCCGTAACGCCTCAAGCTGTTTTTTGCTTCGGTCACGTCGCTCGTCGCTGGCGAGCAGTTTGCGCAGCCAGCCGATCCCTTCGGTCAGGGGATGCCAGGGACGGTAGTTGTTCCAGTGGCGATAATGCCACCGGGAGAGCAGGTCGGCAGTATTATACGCCAGCCCCTGAAGGGCGCGCGTCCGGAACGAGGACGGGACGGGGTGGTGTGGGGGCAGTGCGGGCAGGGTTTTCGCGCACTGGACGTAATAGTCCGGATCCTTTGACAGGGTGGAGTTGCCGTTGACCCCTCCGAGTTCGAACGTCACCCAGTCGGGCCGGAGATAGCCTTCTTCAAAGACATGGACAGGAATATGCAGGCGGGCGCAGACCGCGATGGCGGCACTGTGCAGGGGGCGGCAGTCCCCGAACAACACGACATCGGTAATGTCGTGTTCGATGATGATCCGTGCCAGCGTGTCCGGCCATTCATTGGCGCGGCCGGTGAAATCAATGCCTCCCGGCAGACGCCAGAACAGCCGGTCGCCACCGTTGAAATTGACTTTCCAGACTCCATAGCCGCGGCGGCGCAGTTCTCTGCCGATCAGCCGGAAGAATGGTCCCATCAGCCCCTGAAGAAGCAGAATGTTGCGCTGTACGCTTTCCGGCTTGTGTCCCGTATCGGATGCGGTGTTTCCGGCGGAAGGAGACGTTTTGGCGGTGCTCATGACCGATCGCTCTTTTTCGCTGGTGTGTGCAGCACCGTGTGAACTCCCTGAACAAAGGCTTTTTTGATCGCCCCCTGAGCCTGACGCAGGCGCATGAGAAGATCCGGACGCCAGACTTCGGGGCTGCCGAAGCGGTCGATAAGAACTTCCGGCCCACAGAACAGGCCGGTTAAAGGATCGATATAGCGTGGATAGAGCAGCAATGTGGCGGCGGTAAGCTGTTCCACGTTCAGCCGGCGGGTACGTCGGGCGACAGGCGCGTGATCGTGGGTCAGGCCCCAGCCCGCGTAAAAGGGCTGTCCGTAGGTCGTGACGGGCAGTCCGCGCATGAGGGCTTCGAAACCCGTCAGCGATGTCAGGGTATGCACTTCATCCACGACGTCCAGCAGAGGGCCCATGCCACCCTCGCGGCAGATGTGATCGGCTGCGCGCAGGACGTCCGCATCGGCGAGGGCACCTGCGCGATGACCTGCATCCACGTCCGGATGGGGGCGGTAGACAATGAATGCGTCCGGGCAGGCTTTCCGGACACGGCGCAGCAGATCCATATTGCCCTGGACGTTTCTGCCACCCAGCCGGACCGACATGTCGTCAGCCACCTGCCCGGGTACCAGAATGATCCGTCGTCCCTGCGGAGCGCCGAGGTTTGGCGGCGTTGCGTCGGCAGAATACTTGGAAATGTTCTGCATCCGGATGAGGTCCATAAGGGATCGGGCACGCGCCTGAAGGTCCTCCCCGAGGGGGTGGGTGGCCAGCAGGACTTCCAGATCGCTGGGCTGTGCGGGGTCGTAATAGGGGCCCCTGCTGTCGGTAATGATGGATGCAGGCGGAAGAAAGCCGCTTCCAAGGCCCGCCGAGCGTATGAAGCCATCCTCGACGCGGAGAAGCGGAAGACCGCCTTTCCTTGCTGCCCGTTCCAGTCCACGCGGCATACGGGTCGCCCAGACGGCGATCCCTTTCGCAGTGTTGTGTCTGCGTGCTGTGGCAATGGCGCTTGTGGCCGTCCGACGGAAGAGCGAGAACGGGCGGTGTTCTTCCGCTGTTGCGAAAAACGCCTTCATCCGGTCGCGTTTCCAGAACGACATACCGACACAGACGCTTATGGTGCGATTGACGACAAGAATGCGTTTCCATTCTGCAAGAAGATCAATCGCGTCGAGAATGTCGATTGGCATTCCCGAAAATGGCGACCTGTATTCCGTCGCAACCCGGAGGATCTGCAGGGCCTCCGCAGCTGCGTGCGTATCCTGTTTCCAGCCACACCCGGTATCCGGACGCATCACGCTATGTCCTGTCAGGGCTCCGAGAGCAGAGAGCGCATTCAGGCTGCCTGACGGTGAAAGCAGGGTGCGGGTTCCATCCAGCAGCGAAAACGGATCAACATTTTCGGACAGGGCTTGTGCACCTTCGGCCTGAGCCGCATCCTGCATCCTGTTCCAGCCTACGCCGCTGTCAGGCGTTACGAGAACCAGTTGATCCAGACTGGTCCAGGCTTTTGCCTGCTGCCACATCTGCCGGGCATCTGCCGGATCAGGGGGGACGCAGACCAGTATCGGCCCTTTTGCCTTTGCGGCGGGTGCCCAGAACCTGCCTCCCACCCGGGCTTCCGAAATCATCCGGACGGCAGGATCGTTCTGAATGTCTCCAGATTCGAACGAAGATTCAGCCAATAGACCGGGCGCGTCTGGTCGGATCCGGCTAAATGGGTGAATAGAGTTTCCCAGAGGAGGCGCGGTCAGGATGAGCGGAAGCGGATTGGATGTCGAAACAGATCCTGAACTCAAGGCGAATGCTCTTCCTTTTTCTTGCCCCTTCCTCTTTCGCTTCTGCGGGGCAGCCGCGAATACAAGGCCAAGGTAACATTCGATATATGCGTTTGAAAGACGTAAAATTAATTATAAAACCACCTGAAATCCCAAGGCGCATCATGAATAAAACAGCTGTCTTGGAAATAAATACAAATTCTTAAGGAGTGCATTATGTGAATAATATCAAAATATTTTATTTATTACTTATAGTTTATTTCACGTTTGAATTCTTGGATCTGAAAGTATACTTTTTTCCGAGGGTCAATAAAGATGCAGTAAAATGTATCCGCAGTATGGCTGGCTTTTTTCAGGCGAGTATTTTTCGTTTCTTCATGGCGTTCATGATGTTCGGCGCTCTTCTGTTTCTGGTGGGGCATCCCGGACCTGCGGCCGTCCTGACGATCCTTATCGGAGTTCTGCTGGTCTTTGGCTCGGGTCTGAAAAGAAACGTTCTTGGTGAACCGCTGATGTTTAGTGATGTCGCGGTCATTGGAGCGTTCGTCCGGCATCCCAGGTTCTATATCGGAGCCATTCCTCCATTTGCCCGGGTTCTGGTTCTGGCCGGACTGGCCTTGCTGGGACTGTCCTTCGTCGGGTTGCTGTTGAACGATCTGTTCTATTCCCGGTCAGGTCATGGCCTCGTCCTCCGGATAGAGGGTCTGGGCCTGTTCGCTATGGGCTATGTCTGTCTGAATGGCCTTGGGCAGACCGGGCTGGCGCGAAAAATTCTGCCGGTCGCGGATCTCGATGCGGGGGAGGTACGGTACGGGCTCCTGGCGACCATTGTGCTGAGTTGGCTGAGGTGGAAAGACGACTGCCGTCACAAGCTGCAGAACTGGCCACAGGTTCCCGCAGGGCGTCTGGATCAGGGGCCTGTGATTATCGTGATTCAATCTGAATCCTTTGCGGATTCCCGTGAACTCGGCCTTGAAGATGAATCAGCTTGTAGCCTGCCCAATCTCCTGCAGGCTGAACGGGAAGGAGTCGTCGGCAGGCTGCAGGTCTCGGGATTTGGGGCATACACCATGCGGACGGAATATGGTGTGCTGTTCGGCCATGAGGAGAAGGAGCTCGGTTTCCGCCGGTTCGATCCATATCTTACGGCAGGAAAGCAGACGGACGACGCTCTTGCCGCCCGGCTGGCTCCGATCTGTGAGGGCAGGATTTTTCTGCATCCACATGATCTTCGGTTTTACGGCCGGGATGCGCTGATGCCGGCTGTAGGCTTCAACCTTCTGATCGGGACAGAAGAAGATTTTGCCGACGCGGCGCACTGCGGCGTCCATGTCGCAGATCGCGCTGTGGGAGACCGGATACTGGCCTTGATCGATGACGCTGTTGCAAAGCCTTCGGGGACATTTATCTGCACGGTCACGATCGAAAATCATGGGCCGTGGTCAGGCGGCGCTGCAGATTATCTTCATCACCTTCGAAACGGGGATGAGCTTCTGGGGCGTGTGGCGAGCGCGCTTGAGCAGACCGGCCGGGATGCTCTTCTGGTATTTTACGGAGATCACCGCCCTTCGCTACCAGGGGCCGTAATGCCGGGTGGCGCGCGCCATACGCCGGTGATCATACAGGGTTTCGGGGCGTTTCACGCTATTGCACGCCTGAACGGCGAGGCGATGACGCCTGCGGGTCTTCATCACCGGATCATCAGTCTGATTACACAACAGATGAAATAATGATGCCGCCCGCTTCCGATGTAGGTGCAGCACGAAGAATCCGGCACGCACCATTATCGGCAGGGGAGGCAGAACCATTACCGGACCAGTGAAGCCAGTCCGTCGATCTTGTCTGCTAGCGCAGCGATCATGTGCTTGAGATCGTCCGGAGCATCAGATTTGTCTGCCGTAATATTGAGGCGCTCTAAATCGTTCTGAAGCTCGCCGATCAGTTTCTGGATTTCCAGTTCAGTTCCGTTTTCGTCATAATCATCGTTCATGAGCGCAGTTCCTTGTGTGTGCATGGAAGGAAAAATTGTCAGGCAGGCGCTTTCATTCAGGCAACGTCACGCGTCTGGCACGCCATGCTTCGGGAGCATCCTGAACCAGATATCAAGACATTATGATATGCGTTGTCAGGGAACGTCTACCCGGTCCTTCGCTGAGATGCTGCAATCCGCTTCAGGAGGATTCTCGGGTGAGCAGGGCTGAAGCCGCGTTATCTGAAGCGCAGCGTGGCTACCCATGGACACAAGGTGCCAATCGATCAGCCCAGCAACATATCCGGAGATATTGAGAAAGGATTGTCGTAAGTTCAGCCAATCATTCCTGCATTCGGTCGCAGGTGATTTTTCCTGTAATGATCAAAATGGATCATTACCGAACCTGAAGATAATTCAATTTCTGGCTGAAAGCCGTGGTGTCCCGTACGGGATTCGAACCCGTGTTGCCGCCGTGAAAGGGCGGTGTCCTAGGCCTCTAGACGAACGGGACTGGAGGCGTGAGCGGGTGTATAGGGGCGTCTTTCGGGGGCGTCAAGCCGGGGCGGCGTCAGAAATGAAAAAAGACAGATTTTTTCTCTCCTGCCATGTCTCGGCCCGCAATGTGCCTGCGACATGAACGAGTGGCATGGATCGGTCTTCCAGCAGGGGGGCGAAGGGTTTGTCCGCTGCACGGAAGACGAGGCCGCGCAGGCGTGTGCCTCCGTCCTCGCCTTGCAGGATGACGCGCAGGGTGTTGCCGTCCTTGCCGATACGCTCGCTTTTGACGCAGCGGACATTGCTGATGGCGAGGACAGGCTCCTCGTTGCCGGGGCCGAAAGGTTCCAGCCGGGCGAGCTGGTCGGCGACCGCGATGGAGGCGCCCGCCAGCGTCATGATGCCGTCGAGCTTCAGAGCGTCCTGTTTGGGGAGGGTGAGGGCGCCGGAGAGCTGTGTGTCGAGCCAGCTGTGGAACTCGTCGGCACGATTGGCAGAAAGCGAGAAGCCGGCGGCCATGGCGTGGCCGCCACCGGTGAGGAGCAGGCCGTTCTGGCGGGCGGCGATGATGGCGGTTCCGAGATCCAGTCCGGGGACGGAGCGGCCTGAGCCCTTGATGACGCCGTCCGTCAGGGCCGCGACGAGGGCGGGGCGGTTGTAGCGCTCTTTCAGGCGGCCTGCGACGATGCCGACGACGCCGGGGTGCCATGTTTCATCATGCAGGAAGATGACGGCGTGGCCCGCATCGAGCTGCTGCTGTGCCTGTTCCATGGCAGAATCGAGGATTGTGGATTCGACGGTCTGGCGCTGGCGGTTCACGCGGTCGAGCTGTTCAGCGAGGGCGCGGGCTTCCACGACATCATCGGACAACAGGAGTTTCAGGCCCAGATCGGCCTGTGCGATGCGCCCACCGGCATTGATGCGGGGACCAAGGGCGAAGCCGCAGGCCATGGCGCTGGCTTCTTCCTTCACACCTGCGACGGAAGAGAGCGTGGCCAGTCCAAGGCGCTCGCCACGGGACATGACCCGCAGGCCCTGCATGACAAGCGCACGGTTCAGGCCGGTCAGGGGCATGACGTCGCAGATGGTGGCCAGCGCCGTGAGGTCGAGGCGTTTGAGCAGGTCGGGAATGACCTGGCCTTCGTCGAACCAGTTGGTGCGGCGTAGGTGGCGGATCGTGGCGACCATCGTGAGGAAGGCGACGGCCGTGGCGCAGATGCTGCCCAGCCCCGAGGTGCAGTCCAGACGGTTCGGGTTGACCACGATGCCTTTCGGCAGGGCCGCGCCGTCGGGTTTGTGGTGATCGAGCACGATGATGTCGGCGCGGTCGCTCAGGCCGTTGAGGATGTCGATCGCTGCTGTGCCGCAGTCGATACAGACCAGAAGGGTAGCGCCTTCTGACAGCAGGTTTTCAAGGGCTGCGGTGTTGGGGCCGTAGCCTTCGGTCAGGCGGTCGGGGATATGGGTGCTGACGGTGCAGCCCAGTTCGCGCAGCGTATCGCAGACGAGGGCGGTTCCGCAGGCGCCATCCACGTCGTAATCGCCGAACAGGCCGACATGCTCGCGGTTGCGCACGGCGTGTGCGAGGCGTTCGGCGGCCTGGTCCATGTCCTGCAGGCAGGACGGGTCAGGCATGGCGTCGCGCAGGCGGGGATTAAGAAAGGAAGAGGCGTCGTGTGATGCGACGCCCCGTACCGAGAGGATACGGGCCAGAAGTTCAGGAATGCCGGCCTGCTGGGCCAGACCGAGAGCCAGACGGTTATCAGCTTCCGCCAGGCGGGGATCCCGCCAGATCCAGCGGCGGTGTCCTGCACTTCGGGTTACGCCGAGGACGGCACCCGTATCATCTGCGAGCATGGTTCTCCGTTCAGGAAGCGGCTTTTGCCTTCGGTTTGAAGGTATGGTGGCTTTCTATATAGCGCACCGTGCCGGATTTTGAACGCATGACGATGGAATGGGTGCGAGCCCGGGTCGGGCTCGGACGTTCCACGCCCTTCAGGAGCGGGCCGGAGGTGACGCCCGTTGCGGAGAACAGGACGTGACCGGAGGCCATGTCGTGCAGGAAGAGCTTGCGGGCCGGATCGAGGCCATTGGCCATTTCGCGGGCACGCTCGCGCTGGGTGTCATCTTCAAACAGAAGGCGGCCCTGCATCTGGCCTTCCATGCAGCGGATGGCTGCGGCGGCCAGAACGCCTTCGGGAGCACCGCCAGAACCGGCATAGAGATCCACGCCGCTGCCATCGATACAGGTGGCGATGGCAGCCGCCACGTCACCGTCGCTCAGGAGCATGACGCGTGCGCCGGCTTCGCGGGCATGGGCGATCATCTCTTCATGTCTTTCGCGGTCAAGTGCGCAGAGGACCATGTCCGAGACGTCGCGCTTCTTGGCCTTGGCGAGCGAACGGAGGTTGTTGCCGATCGAGGCATCCAGATCCACCACGCCTTCGGGAAGGTCGGGGCCGACGACGATCTTTTCCATGTAGATGTCAGGGGCATGAAGGAACTTGCCGCGCTCGGCGAGGGCCACGACCGTCAGAGCGTTGGGCAGGCTCTTGGCGCACAGATTGGTGCCTTCAAGCGGATCGACCGCGATGTCCATGGCCGGGCCACCGGAGCCGACTTTTTCACCGATATACAGCATTGGTGCTTCGTCCATCTCGCCTTCGCCGATGGTGACGACACCGTCGATGGCGACGGTGTCGAACGCGGCGCGCATGGCCTGCACGGCGGCGCCATCGGCTTCGTTCTTCTGGCCGCGGCCGGTCCAGTGGGCAGAGGCGATCGCGGCTGCTTCCGTTACACGGACGAGCTCGAGAGCAAGATTGCGGTCAGTGACGCGGTACGGGAGAACATTCTGAGTGTCGATCACGCAAGGGGATCCTCGATTTTGAGCACCAGTGGCTTTCCTGTCACGACAGGAAGAGCTGCAAGCGCTGTGGCAGCTGCATGGATGGCCTTTTCAGGAACCTGATGGGTTACGATCGCCAGGTCAGCACATCCTGTTGCAGCATCATGCTGGGAAACAAAGTGAACAGAGACATCATGGTCCCGAAGAACCGATGTCAGGTCAGCCATTACGCCCGAACGGTCCTGAACGTTCACACGTAAATAAAATGCACTGTTCAAATCAGCGAGATTCGCGCAGGCGACGGGGGCCGGAACGGACTGCGTGCCCCAGACGGGAATGGCGCTTCCACGGGCCAGATCGATCAGATCGGCAACTACGGCGCTGGCAGTCGGGCCTTCGCCGGCACCGCGGCCGGAAATGGTCATGGGGCCGCTGAACACACCCTGTGTGGAGACGGCGTTGAAGACGCCCTCGACGGCGGCGATGGGAGCGCTGGCCGGGACGAGGCACGGACGCACCCAGGCGGCGACGGTGCCGTTTTCGGCCTGCCGGGCCATGCCGAGGAGCTTGATGCGATATCCGAGCTGATCGGCGAATTTCAGATCGGTCGCGGTGATGTCGCGGATGCCCTGAACGGAGAGGGTGTCGAAGGCGACGGGCTGGAAAGCCAGACCGGCGAGAATGGCCAGCTTGTGGGCCGTATCCCAGCCGTCCACGTCCGTTGACGGTTCGGCTTCGGCATAGCCCTTGGCCTGCGCTTCGGTCAGGACGTCGGTGAAGTCCCGGCCCGTGGCGCGCATTTCGGTCAGGATGTAGTTGCAGGTGCCGTTCAGGATGCCGCCGACGCTGAGGAGACGATCGGCCGCCAGTCCTTCGCGGACGAGCTTGATGGCGGGAATGCCACCGGCCACGGCTGCCTCGAACAGGAGGGGGGCATTCTTTTCGGAGGACAGGCGGCTAAGACGGTCGCCATGCAGGGCCACGAGTGCCTTGTTGGCGGTCACGACCGGCAGGCCGCGTTCGAGCGCGGTGCGCACCATGTCGCGTGCCGGGCCTTCGGAGCCGCCGATGAGTTCGACGGCGACGTCAATCTCCTGGTCCTGCGCCACGGCGGTGGCGCTGTCGTGCCAGCGCATGGCGGACAGGTCCACGCCGCGGTCGCGGTTACGGTCCCGGGCCGTGATGGCCACGACTTCGATCGGGCGGCCGGCCCGGGCGGTAATCATGTCAGCGTTCTCACGCAGGAGACGAATGACACCGATCCCGACAGTCCCGAGTCCAGCCAGTCCGATCCGCAGTGGTTTCACGATGATGCAGCTCCAAGAAGATCAGCGGTTCCGGCCCCGGCGCCGTGCCGGGACATGAAGCCCTTGATGGCCCGCGTCGCCTGACGCAGCCGCTGGGTGTTTTCGACAAGTCCGATCCGGACAAAGCCCTCACCGTATTCCCCGAATCCGAGGCCGGGCGCAACCGCAACCCCTGCTTCCTTGAGAAGCAGTTTGGAGAAGGCGACGCTGCCCATTTCGGCGAAAGCGGGCGGGATGGGGGCCCAGGCGAACATCGAGCCTGCCGGTGCAGGGACGTCCCATCCTGCGCTCTGCAGGCCGCGCAGCAGCACGTCGCGGCGGTCCTTGTACATGGCGCGGATTTCGGAAACGTAATCCTGCGGGCCGTTCAGGGCGGCGACGGAGGCGACCTGGATCGGGGTGAAGGCGCCGTAATCCAGATAGGACTTGATGCGTGTCAGAGCCTGGATCAGGCGCGGATTGCCGACCGCAAAGCCCATGCGCCAGCCTGCCATGGAATAGGTCTTGGACATGGAGGTGAACTCGACGGCCACGTCCTTTGCGCCCGGAACGGCGAGGAGGGACGGGGGCGGTTCGTTCTCGTTGAAATAGATTTCCGCATAGGCCAGATCGGACAGGATCCAGATCTCTTCCCGGCGCGCGAAGGCCACGAGTTCCTTGTAGAAATCAAGGTTCGCGACAAAGGCTGTCGGGTTGGACGGGAAATTGACGATCAGCGCGGTCGGCTTGGGGACCGAGTGGCGGACGGCACGCTCCAGCGCACGGAGCATGTCCTCGTCCGGCGTGGCCGGGATCGAGCGGACGGACGCGCCGGCGATGATGAAGCCGAACTGGTGGATCGGATAGGACGGGTTCGGGACCAGGATCGTGTCGCCGGGGCTCGTGATGGCGGCGGCCAGATTGGCCAGGCCTTCCTTGGAGCCGAGGGTCGCGATGATTTCGGTTTCCGGGTCCAGCGAGACGTTGAACCGGCGCTCGTAATAGTTCGCCATGGCCTTGCGCAGGCCCGGAATGCCACGACTGACGGAATAGCCATGCGCGCGCGGATTGCCGACCGTTTCGATCAGCTTCTGCACGACGTGAGCCGGGGGCGCGCTGTCGGGGTTGCCCATGCCCAGATCGATGATGTCGTCACCGGCGGCTCGCGCGGCGGCCTTGGCCTTGTTCACTTCAGCGAACACATAGGGCGGCAGGCGGCGGATGCGGTGGAACTCTTCGGTCATGACCAGCTCTGGGACAGAGGGTGAAAGGGAGCAGCGACGATAGACAGGTTTTTTCAGGAGTGGAACAGCCTGACTGCGCCTGATTTCACAATGTCATTTTCCGGCCATTTTCCCCCGCGTCAGCCTCCGACCGTGACACGGACGCCGTCGCCGATGGCTTCGGCCTTGAGGATGATCGCGGAGGCAGGCACGCCGCGTTCGATCAGGGCGCGGGCCACGACCCGGGCCCGCAGCAGGCCGAGCGCGATTTCCCGATTCTGGTCCGCAGGGGCGAGGGCTGCGTCTGCGCTCATGAAGGCGCCGAAGCCTCGGATGGTCAGGTGCTGGTTTCCGCGCAGGGAGATGATGTGCTGGTACTCGCCCTGGGGATTGCCGGCGACGTGATCGGTTGCCGGCTGAAAGCGGATCAGCGTGCCTTCGGGCGTGGACGTGTCGATGTCCGGACGGATGGGGTCGCTGACCATGGCGTCACGCGGAAGATCGAAACCGGGGAACTGCGGCGGGGGCGGGGGCAGGTCGCCGATCTGCGGGAACTGGCCGGGCGGCGTCGGAGGAATGGATTTTGTGACCACGGCGGGAAGTTCGGCTTCGGGTGCCGGTTGTGCAGCCGGTTTTTTCGCAGGGGCAGGCTGCACGGCAGGGTGCTGCGGTGTGGAGGGCGGTGCGGGAGACGCCGGGGCGGATGCGTTCGGCAGATCGGGCGCCGGATTGACGGCGGAGGGGCTCTCCGGCGCGGGCTGCTCCGGCTGTCCGACGGCGGTCATGGTCATGCCGCTCTGCTCGGAGTTCGGGTTCGGAGCGGCTGCGGGAGCAGTTTTGGGCGGCGGGGGAATGGTCGGCAGAGCGCCTTGAGCCGCGCTTTCGCGCTGGGCCAGGTTGCGCTGGGCTTCGAGCTGGGTTGTCAGCGACAGCCGGGCCTCGGGAGTGGGGAGGTCCGGAGCCTTTGTCGGTGTGCGGCCGACATGGGGGTAGCGCAGGTTTTCGCCCGGCGGCGGGGCGCGCAGCTTGGCGATCTCGCCGCCTTCAAAACCGTGCCACCAGCCGGTTACGGTATCGGTCATGTCCTGATGCTGGCAGCCCGCCAGCAGCGGTGCGGTCATCAGCACGAGAAAGGGAATTTTTCCCGCAGTCCTGCGTGTTGCCGCTGTCATGGGCTGCCTGCTGTTCCCTGGGACCACTGTGCCGTTCCTGCCGTCTTTAGAATGTCGAAACGCGGCGGAGCCTAGCGGTTCGTGACAGGGATGGCGAGAGTTCCTGTCGGTGAGGATCGGAAGCCCGATCCGAAGGAGGACTTGGCACTGACGAAAACGAAGCGCAGGATAGGGGATATGAACATGCATGCTGGATCTGGAAACGATATGGATATCACCAGAATGACCCCGACCCGCCTGGACGACGAGCCGGATGCTCCGGAGCCCGAAACACGGGAAGACGACAACAAGACGCTGAACAGCCCGATCAGCGAGCTTGAGGGCCGTCTGTTCGATCAGCGGAAAGTTCTGATTTTCGGCGGTATCAACGACAAGATCGCCCGTGATGTCACCGGCCGTCTGCTGGCACTGGCCGGGACGTCCGACAAGCCGATCGATGTGTATGTGAACTCGCCGGGCGGTCACGTGGAGAGTGGCGACACCATCCATGACATGATCCGTTTTGTGGATTCGATTGCTCCGATCAACATGATCGGCACCGGCTGGGTCGCATCCGCCGGTGCGCTGATCTATGCCGCCGGCCGTCCGGAGCGGCGTGTCTGCCTGCCGAACACGCGCTTCCTGCTGCATCAACCGATGGGTGGTGTGCGTGGTCCGGCAACGGATATCGACATCGAGGCCCGCGAGATCATCAAGATGCGCGAGCGTCTGAACCGGATCTTCGCGAAGGAAACCGGGCAGCCTTACGAAAAGGTCGCCAAGGATACGGACCGGAACTACTGGATGTCGGCCAATGAAGCCATTGCCTATGGCCTCGTGAACCGCATCATCCACTCGGCAACCGAACTCAAGTAAAAACTACAAGCTCCAAGGGGCACGGCGTGCCTTTCCGGCACGCCGCGAACACAGTCATGAAAAGTCTGGCCGAAATCTATTCCCATCTTCCCGACGCACCGTCGGAGAAGACGCTCGAGCGCGTTGATTACGAAGCGCGCCACTGGAGCAGCCCGATCCAGGGGCCGCTCAAGCCCGGTACGGAAGAGCACAAACGGGCCGTCGCCGCGATGTTCCGTGATACGTTCAATCCGTACAAGCCATCCGTGATCGACTGGCCGAAGCTGAATCCGGAGACGCTGCATCGCATCACGTCGCTGCCGATCTGGGATATTGCGGTCCAGACCGAGGGTAAAGCCCGTCTGCGCATGGCCGCCTATGCGGACATGATCACCGACCCGGACATGAAGGATGCGCTGTCGCGCAATGCCTGGGAAGAGAACCGGCACAAGGAAGTCCTGACCAAGCTGGTCGAGGCCTACAACATTCCGATGGCGCCGGAGCCTCCGTATGTCACGCCGAAGGATACGGAATGGGCGTATCTGGTCACGGGGTTCTCGGAATGCGTGGACAGCTTCTTTGCGTTCGGACTGTTCGCGCTGGCCGAGCGGGCCGGGCTGTTCCCGCAGGAGCTGATCGAGACGTTCGAGCCGGTGATGCAGGAAGAGTGCCGCCATATCCTGCTGTTCGCGAACTGGCTGGCCTGGCACCGGGCGACCATGCCGTTCTGGAAACGGCCATGGTTCGAACTGCGTGTGATCGGGGTCTGGCTGTTCCTGGCCTATGAGCGCATGGGGCTGGCCCGTTCGATTGACGAGAACGGGGAAGAGCACACTCAGGACAACAATTTCACGGTCACGGGTGCCAAGGACATGACGACGATGGACATCAGTCTTCCAGACCTGATGCAGCTCTGTCTGGACGAGGATGATCGCCGGTTCTCCGGCTATGACCCGCGTCTGCTGCGGCCGACGACGACGCCGGCAATTGCGCGTGCGATCATCAAGGGGGCAAAGCTCTGGGATCGTGTCCGGAGCAAGATCGCTGCCTGAGCGACCTTCTTCACGACAGTCACACGGCATAAAAAAGGGCTCCGGAAGGAGCCCTTTTTCGTTTCAGTCTTCCGGGTTGCCGTCTGCGTCGGGCTCCGGATCCGTCATCAGGGCGTCGGAGAGAACGCCGGCTTCTGCGCGGATGCGACGCTCGATCTCGGAGGCCATCTCCGGATGCTCGCGCAGGAACTGCTTGGCGTTTTCACGGCCCTGTCCGATGCGCTGGCTGTCGAAGGAGAACCAAGCGCCGGATTTCTCGACGATGTTGCCCTTCACGCCCAGATCGAGCAGTTCGCCCATCTTGCTGATGCCTTCGCCGTACATGATGTCGAACTCGACCTGACGGAACGGAGGCGCCATCTTGTTCTTCACGACCTTGACGCGCGTCTGGTTGCCGACGACTTCGTCCTTGTCCTTGATGGAGCCGATGCGGCGGATGTCGAGACGAATGGACGAGTAGAACTTCAGAGCATTACCGCCCGTCGTCGTTTCCGGATTGCCGAACATCACGCCGATCTTCATGCGGATCTGGTTCAGGAAGATCACGAGCGTATTGGAGCGCGAGACCGTTCCCGTAAGCTTGCGCAGGGCCTGGCTCATGAGACGGGCATGCAGACCGACATGACTGTCGCCCATATCGCCTTCAAGCTCGGCGCGGGGGACGAGGGCCGCCACGGAGTCCACGACCAGCACGTCAACAGCGCCGGAGCGGACCAGCGTGTCGGCAATTTCCAGCGCCTGTTCGCCGGCATCGGGCTGGCTGAGCAGAAGGTCGTCGATATTGACGCCCAGCTTGCGGGCATAGCCGGGGTCGAGCGCATGTTCGGCATCGACGAAAGCCACGGTGCCGCCCTTCTTCTGCGCTTCGGCCAGAACATGCAGGGCAAGAGTGGTCTTGCCCGAGCTTTCCGGACCATAGATCTCTACGATACGACCGCGCGGAAGGCCGCCGATCCCGAGAGCGATATCCAGCCCGATGGAGCCGGTGGAAATCACATTGGCTTCCACTTTCGGACGCTGGCCCATGCGCATGATCGAGCCCTTGCCGAAGGCGCGCTCGATCTGGCTGAGTGCGCCTTCAAGCGCCTTGGTCTTGTCCATTCAATCCTCGCAATAGGTTGGGGCTGGCGTTTACAGGATACGATAGACCGGGTGGCCATTCTCGCAAAGAGCCGTGATTTCTGCGGCTGCCAGCGTTCCATGTTCACAAATGTTCTTGTGGCAGACATATCATGCCTGCCCCCGGTCACGCCAAGGGGGAGGAAGGCTTTGGAGGAAGATTTTTTCCTGCGGGCGGGCCCCTGGTTATTTCAGAGGTGCAGAACGGTTGGCAGGCCGTTTGAGTTTCCAGACATAGGCGATGATTGCTGCGACAACCTTGAAATGCTCGGCCGGAATTTCACTGTCGAGCGGGAGTGTGAAGAGCGCGCGGGCCAGGGGCGGATTGGCAACGATCGGGATGCGGTTGTCTTGGGCGATTTCCCTGATACGCGCTGCGACATCGTCCATGCCTTTGGCCACGATTTTTGGCGCGCCGCCGCCTCCACGCTCATAGACAAGGGCGACGGCGTAATGAGTTGGGTTGGTCACGACGACTGTTGAGGTTTTGACGGCATCCATCATGCGCTGTTTGGCCGCTTTGGCACGCAGGGCTTTCTGACGGCCTTTGACATGTGGGTCGCCTTCCGTGTTCTTGTATTCGTCCTTGAGGTCTTCGCGGCTCATTTTCAGTTTGGAGATGTGACGGAAGCGCATCCAGAAAATGTCGGCCCCTGCGATGACCAGTTGGGCTCCGATCATGGCGGCGGCAGCCCGGAAGCCCAGATCCGCCATCATTTTCAGAAGGGGACCGGGTTCCAGTCCAACCATGCGTGCCGCTGTGGGAATGGCATTTCTGGAGATGTTCCACAGGATCACGGCGAAAACAGTGAATTTTGCGAGAGCCTTGAACGTGTCCGGCAGTGTTCCACCGCCTGCAATGCGTTTGAAGCCAGCGAGCGGAGAGACACGTTCGACTTTGGGCAGCAGAGAACCGGGATGGATGAGGAAGCCGGTCTGCAGGAAGCCTGCGGCGAGGCAGAAGACGGCAACGGTTGCGGCGATCGGAACAGCCAGAGACAGACCGGCCTCAATGGCGTGATTCGTGCTGTTCAGCAGGCCGCCCTGCGCCATCGGGACCGTGCCTGCATTGGCCATGAGCGCCCGCATGCTGTGGACGAAATCAGCCACAAGATAGGGCAGGAGCATGAAGATCCCGGCAAAGCCGCCGAGGAGTGCTACGAAACTCATGGCCTCGCGTGACATGACGATCTGGCCGTCATCACGCGCTTTCTGAAGTCGTTGGGCTGACGGGGCTTCTGTCTTGTCGTCGGAATCAGACATCGTTCAGAGGCCGGGCAGGGTGCGGAGCACGTCGAAAGCCTGTCCCTGCCAGACGGCGATCATGGTGCTGAGGGTCAACCCGAGAAGGGCGATGCCGCCCAGAAGCTGAAGGGGGCTTGCGGCATTGTAGATCTGAAGTGTGGGGAGCAGGCGCGTCATGATGCCGAGCATGCCCTGCCAGACGAGCGACAGGATCAGGAAGGGCGCGCTGAGTTCCAGTCCGAGGGCGAAGCTGTGCTCGGTAAGCTGGATGATGCCCTGGGCGGAGTCTCCCAGCAGGTTCCAGTGGGCATGGCTGGCGGTGAGCAGAAGTGCACCGCCCGGCGGGATGATGCTGTAGCTGCCGAGGATCGCGCGGATGGGAAGAATGTATGCGCCGGTGACGAGAAGCACGAGAGGTGCCAGCAGGTTCAGGAAGCGAGCGGGGGCGGAGCTTCCCGAACCGAGATCGGGATCCGGCTGGAGCACGCTGGAAATGCCCATGCAAACCGCGATGATCTGGCCGGCGATCGGCAGGGCCATGCAGATCAGTCGGGCCATCCAGCCGATCAGGACACCTGCGAAGAGTTCAACGGCAATCATGCCTCCCAGTGCAACGGGAGCGAGTGTGTCGAGATGCGCCTGCATCAGCAAAGGTGCGACAAGCGGAAGCAGAAGGGCCGTCAGGGTGATGGCACATCCGGCGCGGATCATCATGGGCATGGACTGCTCGCCAAGGCCCGGCATGACCATGACGACTGCGCCGGTACGGGAGAGGACCAGAACGAAAGCCAGAGCCCAGATACTCAGGGCCGGGCCGCTGAGGTCCAAACTCGGCATAGCGGACGCTCCGGCAGTGTCTGCAAGGCCAGAGTTCACCGGGACGCGTCTTTCAGGTTGGATTGTCTGAGCACGGACACGTTGGCAAACTCCGGATTTAAAACGCTGCGTGGTTTCAGGTCGTGCCAACGAGGATCAGCTGATCGAAAAGATGCCGGGTAAAGCCGACGAGTGTGGCCGTCATGAAGGAACCGGCCATGACCATGACGGCGCCGATAGCCAGAACCTTCGGGACGAATGACAGTGTAGCTTCGTTGAGCTGGGTGACGGCCTGCACAAGTGAGACTAGAAGGCCGACCCCGAGCGCCGTCAGAAGGGCGGGAGCACTCAGCTTGAGAGCGACAAGGAAGGTCTGCTCCAGAATGGCGCCGAGATCGATGGCCTGCATGGTCAGATCGTCATTTTCATCACGTCCTGATACGCCTGGACCATGCGGTCGCGGATCACGGTCGTGGTCTGGAGGGCAAGCTGGGCATTGGAGACCGCGGTGACGATCTGTGTCATGTCCCCGCCGCCTGTCAGGCCCTGTGCGGCCTTGGTTTCGGCATCATGGCCGCCGTCGATGACGCTGCCGATGGACTGGGACAGAACTGAGCCGAAATCCGTGCCGGAGCTGCTGCCGCTGGTGGAGGCGGAGGAGCGGATACCGTCATCGACGTCATCCGTGACGTCCTGAAGGCGGCTCTGGAGGCTCTGGACGGCGTAGGCGTTGTGGGCCTGGGAGAGGGATGTGAGCATCAGGGTTATTTCAGAAGGTCAAGCGTGCGGGACAGCATGGTCCGGGTGCTTGAAAGGGCGTTGAGGTTGGCTTCGTAGGAGCGTTCGGCTTCACGCATGTCCATCATCTCGGTCATGGAATCCACGTTGGAAACCTTGACGTAGCCGCGTTCATCAGCGGCCGGATGCGAGGGATCATAGCGGGTGTCGAAGTCCGACATGTCCTGTCCGACATTCTGGACATCCACGGTCGAGGCGCCCGTTTCGTCGTCTACATGTTCGGCGAAGGTAATGCTCTTGCGACGATAGGGATCCGCGCCGGGCTGGGAGCCGGTCGTATCCTGATTGGCGAGGTTTTCCGCGACGATGCGCAGGCGCTGGGCCTGTGCGTCCATGCCGCTTGCGGAAATGCCGATGGTGGTGGACAGGTTCATCCGTCAGGCTCCTTACTTGCCGAGCGCCGTCTGGAACATGCTCAGGTATTTCGAATAGACGTTTACGGCGAGATGCTGCTGGTCGTTCACGTCCGCGACCTGTTCCATCTGCTGGTCCAGGGAAACCTGGTTACCGTCCAGGGACTGTTCGGATGTGGTCTCGATGGTGTGGGTGCCTGAGGCATTGTAACCGATATGACCGGGCTGGGTGACGGTGGGCGTGATGTCGAATTCGCTCATCGCCGCCTCGAACGGGGAGACGTCCTTGGCCTGATAGTCCGGTGTGTCGGAATTGGCGATGTTGCCAGCCAGCACCTGCTGGCGCGCCTGAAGCCAGTTCATGCGGTCACGGCCCAGAGAGAAAAGGTCGGTGCCGCCTGCGCTGGTTGGGTCGATGTTACGCATCGAGACAGTCTCCATCATGCAGGTGCCGGAAAAATCCCGGCGAAGCGCATGATGGCGTGAAATCTTTAATAAATGGTTGCCTGAGCCGTCGATTCCGCTGCGGGGGAAGATTGTGAGGGGGACTTTGTCAGACCTCGCAGTCGTTACCGGGCGTAGAGCGGCCTATGGCCTCTTCAAGGGTAAGTCCGTTGCTGTCTTTCCATTTTGTCCATCCGTTGGCCGCGCGGCCCAGAAGATAAACGGCGGCCGGACTCGGGGACTTAAACAGTGTGTCCCGAGTATAATAGATCCGGTCCCCTTCAATGCGAAGAAGACCCTGATCCAGAAGCGTTTGTCTTTTTTGATAATAATTATGCCCGAGAAAGCTGTTGGAAACTTCAGAGCGCCCGTAAGAGCCAGCTAATACAACCAATCCTTCTTCCGTGTATTTGGCGCGTCCGTCCACGCCAGATGCACGGCAATAAAATTCCGTTGGGATAGACTGCTTCTGTGCATCCAGAACAGATCCAGTCGTCTGAGTGACAGCGACCGGGTTTCGGTTGCGGATGAGGGGTTCGAAAATCGGATATCCTAATGTCGTCAGCAGGATGTCGATCGTTTCGAAGACTTCGCGGCATTCTGCCTCCAGCGCAGGAAGGGTGTGAGGTCTTGTTCCACCTGTGCCGTTGTCCATTTCAAAGCGCTGGGCCTGTGTGGCATGGCTGAGGGCCAGCCACTCTAGATAGTGTGCGTGTGTGACGGTCAGGCTTTGGGTGAGCGAGAAGGCGACGACGGCCCGGTTCCACCACAGGCCCTTCTTCTCGTTGTGCTGTTTCAGGCGGTTTCCGAAATTTCCGGTCTGCCCGACATAGGCGCGTGGCCGTTCCGTTTCGTCATTTTCACCGAACAGGATGTAGATGCCGACCGAGTTGGCTTCAGGCCGCTCCAGAAATTCTTCCAGTCGCAGGCGGGGGATTTCGACAACCTGCACGATCCGGGTAGTGATGGAGGCGATCCGGATTCCCTGTGGATCGCCGGAGGGAAGGAAAATCTGGATCGTCTGGGGGTGGGCGTTCACGGCGTCTGGTCCTGCGCAGAAACATTCAGAAAAATATCTGTGACAGGGACGGGGCGCTCAGGACAGGGGGTTTCTGCTTTTTGGGCGGCATCTTTGGTAAAACTGATGGGCAATTAAGCGGTCGTTAACCAGTCTTGGGCATCATGCCGGGGAATGAGGATGACTGACCTATGACCCTGCATGAGTGCGTGAATGCGATTGCCGCTCTGATTTTCATTATCGTGCTGATTTTCTGTGCGCGGCCACTCCTGCGTTTTCTGGAGCAGAAAAAGAGTGGGGCGCGGGACGGACAGGCGGGGCTGTCGCTGGTGGGGCAGATGGCTCTGGACCGGACGCGGCGTCTTTCGGTTGTGCGATATGGTGCGCGTGAAGTGCTGGTTCTGACGGGCGGCAATCAGGACATCCTGATGGACTGGACGGAGCGCGAGACGTTTGCTTCGGCTCTGGATGCCTCAGCTGCGGAGGACGTGGCATGAGGAAGATGGCCTGCGTTCTTCGGGTTCTGCTGCCGGTTCTGGTGCTGCTGGCGTGTCTGGGGATGCCGCATCTGGCGCATGCCCAGGCTGTGAGCATTGATCTGGGGCAGAATGGTGCTTCCGGTGGTGCGGGGACGACCAGCCGGCTGGTGCAGCTGACGGCGCTGATCACTGTTCTGTCGCTGGCGCCGAGCCTGCTGGTGATGATTACGGCATTTACGCGGATCGTGATTGTGCTGTCGCTGCTGCGCAGTGCGCTGGGTGCGCAGGGCACGCCTCCCAACACGGTTCTGATCGGGCTGGCGCTGTTTCTAACGCTGTTCGTGATGCAGCCGACCCTTCAGAAATCCTGGGATGCCGGGATCGAGCCGATGATGGCGGGGCGTGTCGGGGAAATGGAAGGTCTGACGGCAGCGGCCCAGCCGTTTCATGATTTCATGGCGGTGACGGCGCGGCCTGCGGATGTGGCGACGTTCCTGAACATTGCGCATGAGAAGCCGCCCGCGAAGGTCAGTGATACGCCCTGGCGGGTGCTGGTGCCTGCGTTCATGATCGGTGAACTGCGTCGCGGGTTCGAGATGGGATTTCTGCTCTATCTGCCGTTTCTGGTCATCGATCTGGTGGTGTCCAGCGTGCTGATGAGCCTTGGCATGATGATGCTGCCACCGAGTACGGTGTCCCTGCCTTTCAAGCTGATCTTTTTTGTCGTGGTCGACGGGTGGTCGCTTGTGGCGGGAAGTCTGGTGCGAAGTTTTACCGGGTAAAGGCCCGGAGCAGGGGAAAGCCCCGCCAGTCTGAAGGCTGGCGGGGCTTTTTTGTCAGTTCCGGCTGTCGTTCGTGGTGCCTGCGGCGAGGCCGGCGGCGCGAGGATCCGTGGAGCCGCGGCACGAATCGTTGCCATGGCAGAGGATGGCGTTGATACGGCCTGCGCCTTCATGCGGGATCGGGGTGTCATGTGCGGCAGCGCGGGCAGCGTCTCCGACAGCATCGGCGGCTTCGTTCTGGCCGGAAGCCGCGATGACGGCACGCAGGTTACGCTGGTCACGCAGGACAGCGGCGGAGAGCAGGGGCTGCGGCGTGCGGGCGGGGGACGCGCCGAGGACGACGCCTGTGCTTCCTGCAATGCGGCCTGTTCCGAACAGGTTGTTTTCGCTCAGGGCGCAGGCGACGGCCATGCCGGAATGATCCGTCACGACGAAGGACGTCGAGGCCGGAAGAGCCGGGAGAGTGCCGTTGCCGGAATGGCCGCTGTCGAGGGCGGCCTGTGCGGCGGCCAGCGTGGTGTTGCTGGAAGCGCGCCATGCGGCGACGGCCCCCTGGGCTGAAGCGCCGGTCGTGTAGCGCAGGGCCGCGCCGAGACCGCCATCAGCGGGCGGCGCCAGGAAGGAGGCGTCCACACCGCCCTGACGGGTTGTGAGGGCAGCCGTCTGGACCGGCAGGGTCTGGCGCATGTCCTCGTCGTTCAGGCCGCCGCCGGCTTTTTGGGCAGCGGTGACGTAAACATCGGCAAGGGCACCGTTATAGAGATCGCCGACGCCTGCGACGCGGATGCGTTCGAGGAAGCCCGCGAGACGGGGCTGGGCCAGACTGTCACCTGCGGCCACGGTTGTGGCCTCGCCACGTCCGAAGATGGTGCGGGCATTGTCGTCGGCCAGAAGTGCCGGGCGGACGGCGGCCAGATCGGCGGCGAGCGTGCGGCTGACAGTGATGCCGGTGCTGGCGAGGTTCAGGGCCGGGGCGATGAGATCGTTGAAATCGACGGTGCCGTAATGGAGCTGCATCAGGTACAGGCCGCGGAACTCGGCGGCTGTTCCGGCCGGACGGTCACCGCCCTTGCTGGTGCCGGGGCGGGGCAGGAAGGTGATGGCCTGGGCAGGTTCGCCGGGGCGGCTGACCAGACAGGCGCCACCGCCGCCGAAAGACGCACGGGACGGCAGGGTCACGCCGAGGGCAAGGGCCGTGGCGGTTGCGGCATCGGCAGCATTGCCACCGCGGGCGAGGACGTCATGACCGACAAGCGCGGCCTGTGGCTCGTCTGCGACCACCGTGCCGATGCTGCCACCTGCGGGAGCGGAGGTTTCGTTGTTGCTGATGAGCTGGACACCGGGCATCCACGAGCAGGCGCCCAGCAGAAGGCCTGAGGCAGCCGTGGCTATCAGCGCGGCCGGGAAGCGGGAAGATACGCGACGGCCCTGTGGGGCGTCCGGGGTGGAAATCTGGTGCTGACGATGCGCCACCTGGCGTTTCTCCGTTGTCTGGTCACGACTGTCCGGCCTCGTGGCCTTTGCGGGTAACGGGCGCGGGCAGACGGGTCTGCGCCGTGGGTCCGGTCCGGCTGTTGTTCCCTCATAACGGTAATCTGTAGTTTGTGGGAGGGGCGAGTTGGTGTCTTCTCTTTGCCACATGCGTTCTTTATGGCGTATGGACCTGAAGTCGTCTTTTCCACCCAGCTGAACCGGAGCGTTCTCCTTGAGACACCATTTTCTTGCCACGGCCTGCGCCGCTGTTGCCGGAATGGCCTTTTTCGTGGGCGGTCAGGCTCTGGCGGCGCCGACAGAGTCCTTCACGCCAGCCCAGCGGGCGGAGATCGTCGGCATCATGCGTGAGGCCCTGCAGAACGATCCGACCATCCTCACGGATGCCATCCGTTCGATCCGTGAAAAGGCCGAAGAACAGAAGCAGGATTCGACGCTTGCGGCCGTGCGGGCGCATCAAAGCGAACTGCAGACCGCACCGGCTTTTGCGATCCGGGGCAATCCGCATGGCAAGATCACGGTTGTGGAATTTTATGATCCGCGCTGCTCGTACTGCCGGTCCATGATGGGCGAGGTGGACAGTTTCCTTAACCGTCACCCGGATGTGCGGCTGGTCGAGAAGGTCGTCCCGGTTCTCGGTAACAACAGTGTGCTGGATACGCGGGCTATCTTTGCGGCCAGCATGCAGGGCAAGTATGAAGCCATGCGCAAGGCGCTGATGGAAGATACCACCAAGCCGAGCATGGAGCGGATTGCCGAACTGGCCCAGGCCAATGGCATTGATGCGAAGAAGCTGGCGGCTGACATGAACTCGCCGCAGACGATCACGCTGATCAACACCAATCTGGATCAGGGACGGTCTGTCGGTCTGGACGGAACGCCGACCTTCATTTTCGGTACGGCCGCTGTGGCCCCTGGTGCGCTTGAGCCGGACCAGATGGATGCGTTTCTGGATCGCGCCCGAAAGGCCTGAGGCGTGCGGGCGCGGCGGTTTTAGCGCTTTTCGCTGTCTGCGCCAGAGCCGTCCATATCCCCGTTACCGTCAACGATTCCGGCACGGGACGGCGCATCGGAGCCCGGCTGAACCGTTCGGGTGATGGCGGCGACTTCTTCATCCGATGCCGGCGGGGGCGGTCTGTGGCCGCGACCTGCCGGACTGTCACTGTCGCGCTGCAGGACATTGG
Organism: Gluconobacter roseus; assembly: GCF_046058915.1. Lineage (GTDB taxonomy): Bacteria > Pseudomonadota > Alphaproteobacteria > Acetobacterales > Acetobacteraceae > Gluconobacter > Gluconobacter roseus_A. The sequence goes on along the minus strand of NZ_CP175538.1, from coordinate 1,204,107 downwards.
CGAGGGCTTCAGGGTCCGTCCGTTCGGCCTCGTCCAGCAGGCGCTCGGCCAGAGCATTATCTCCGCTATCGCGGGCACGGAGGGCAGCTTCCGCCTGTTCTGTGGCAACGCGGTATTTGCGGTCTTCACCTTCAAAGGCTGTGTCATCAATGCGGGACATGGGTCTCTCTTTTCTCTGGGACGGGGACCGTCTCTGATCTGAAAACACGGTGATGCTGCAGGGGTTCCCGGTGGTTGTTCCGGCCGTGGGCTGGCTATTGGAAATTCCATTCTCCGGATTTTGGGAACAGGCTCTTTGCGGGTATGGTTCCCAACCTTCGAAGGGATGGTTTTCCGATCCGGGAAAGCCGTTTCGGGCTTCGACGTGCTCCACTGGTATGACGGTGTATGACAGACGACAGATGTTCTGGTGCAGGGAGCAGCGCCGGGGAAAGGAAAGAACCGGAAGATCCGGCTGCGGATGGCCTGGGGGCGGGAAGCGGTTTCAGGGCCTTAAGGCGGCGGTGTTTGTTGCTGCGATGGGTGGTCTTCCGGTTCCGTCATGGCAGGCGCAGTGGAGCGCTGACGCCACAGGTTCCGACGCATCTGCAGAGTACCTTCAGGTGGCGCCAGTTACGAACGCTCAAGCTGCTTCTTCCGGTGCATCTTCTGGCTCAGGCTGTCAGTGCGCCTGTGGTGGCGCTGGGCGTATGGTCTTTGGATCGCCGGCTGGCTGTCGTGCCGCTTCTGGGTGTCTGGGGAGCGTTACTGGTCTGGATTCTTGCCATTCAGCCCAGAATCCAGAAGCTGCGGGACTATTCATGGGCAGATGACCACTCGGTCCGGCAGGCTCTTCGATGCCTGAATGGTGTTCTGGGGATCGTCTGGTTCGTCTTCATCATCCTGGCATTCCGGCTGCATCGGGAAGACGTTCATGTGCTGACGATCGGGGTGTGCGCCGGTCTCATGGCACCACTGCTGCTCTGTGCTCCTGTGACGGGGGCGGTCGAGGCCATGATGATCCCGATCGTGGCAGGGATGTATGGCGCGCTGCTGGAAGAATGCCTGCACCGTTCCGTGCTGTTTACAGCGTCTTTTATTCTTGAAGTGACGGTTTGCGGATTGTTTGTCGCTGGGGTCAGCCGACTGGTGAATGTCCTGCTGTGGCGCATGCAGATGACGCGGCTGAAAGAGCGGGAACAGGCGGAGATCCTGTCGCTTCTTATGCCACGGTCTGTTTCGCAGGGCGGTGGCTGGCTGTGGGAGACGGATGAGGCGGGCAGGCTGCGCAATCCGTCTGCCGGGTTATGCCGGATTCTGGGGCGTTGTGAGGCTGACATTGCGGGACAGAGTTTGCAGGGTGTTCTGGGCGTTCCGGGTGCTGTTTCGGAGCTGCCGGTCCTAAGGGCAGATCTGTCTGGAGCGATGTCACCGGAGCTGCATCTGGCGCATTGTCTGAACAACCGGCTTGCATTCCGGGAGCTGGCGGTCCGGTCTGCGCCAGAGGGCAGATGGTGGATGCTCACGGGGCAGCCGGTGTTCCGGGCCGGGGTCTTTCGGGGCTATCGGGGCGTGGGGACGGATGTCACGGCCATGCAGGCGATGCGGGACCGGCATTTCCACCGGGTTCGGGTGGATGGACTGACGGGATTGCCGAACCGGCTGGCCTGTCTGGAGCACGTCCAGAGACGCCTGCTGGAAACGACCCGTGGGAAGCAGGATTTTGTATTGGTACTGGTGTCGCTGGATGTTTCAGGGCCGAAAGGTCGGCGTGACGTTAATGCCGAAGCGACGGCATATGTCCTGCAGGTGAGTGCCTCGCGACTTGGAGCCCTGCTGGAGAAATATCGTTTCAAAGATCGGGATGGTGCTGGAAACCGTTTTGTAGCGCGGCATGGCGCGATGGATCTGGCGATCGTGACGGATGTACCTGCCGAGGAAAAGCATCGTTTTCCGGAAGCTCTTGCTCTGGAAATGCTGTCAGTTCTGGACGGTGTGGTGACGCTTCCCGGTAAAGGTGTCATTGAACTGGAACCGGCGATCGGGATGGTCGTCTCGGGCGTGGGGAACGGGGATGCGCTTGTGGAGGCCGCGGAAACGGCGCTGAAGGATGCACGGCGCGAGCGGGTCGGGCGCTACAGTATTTTCGATCCGTGCGATGATCTGGCCGATAGTCGTCAGAAGAACATGTTCCGGGATGTGCATCAGGCGCTTCGGATGAAGGCGTTCGCGCTCGTTTATCAGCCGATCGCCAGTGCCCGGACCGGTCAGACGGTTGGTTTCGAGGCGCTATGCCGGTAGAAAGGCTCAGCACATGGCCATCTGTCGATCGAGAAGGTCATCGACATGATCATTGAGACCGGGAACGGGCTGGAGTTCGATTTCTGGGTTCTGGAAACGGCGTGCCGGGCGGCGCGGCGATGGCCTGTGTCTCTATGGGTCTCGATCAATATGACGGCGACGCATTTTTCGCTTCCCGATATTGCGGACCGCATTTTCAGTGTTCTGGAAAGGACCGGACTGGCACCGCAGCGCTTGCAGGTCGAAGTGACGGAAACCCGGGCGCTTGAGGCCGGGCCGCTTGCCTATCACGCGTTCAGGGAACTGGAGCACAGAGGGGTCCGGATTGCGCTGGATGATTTCGGCAAGGGCTTTTCGGCGCTGATGTATCTGCGGCAGTTTCCGTTTTCCAAGATCAAGCTGGATGCGGTCTTTATCCAGGACATGCTTCAGGATGCGCGCAGTGCGGCAGTGGTGCGCAACGTGATCGGTCTTGCAACGGATCTGGGGATTGCAGTGACGGCGGAGGGTGTGTCTTCACCGGAGCATTACCGGCATCTGCAGGAGCATGGCTGTACGGAAGTGCAGGGGTTCTTTCTGGGGCCGCCCGTGCCGGAAGAGAATGTGCCGCTGTGCTGGAGACGGAAGGTGGAGGGTCTGTGAAAGGTGTAGCAATGGCAAAGCATTGGAAGATCCCGTCTGGAAACGGGTCTGTGGCGGTGATGGGGATTGTAAACGTCACGCCGGATTCGTTTTCCGACGGAGGGCAGTTCCTGCGGCCCGAGGCTGCGCTTGAGCATGGGCGTGCCCTGCTGGCGGACGGGGGGGATCTGCTGGATCTGGGGGCGGAATCCACACGGCCGGGTTTTGAACCGGTGACGGCGGAAGAGGAATGGGCGCGGCTCTCGCCGGTTGTGGGAACGCTGGTGGCGGAAGGGGGCGTCGTTTCGGTAGATACGACCAAGGCATTCGTTGCGAAGCGGGCGCTGGAAGCTGGAGCTGCGGTTATCAATGATGTGTGGGGGTTGCAGGCCGATCCTGAGATGGCATCCGTGGTGGCGGATTCGGATGCCGTGGCCGTGTTGATGCATAACCGGCATGAGGTGGATGCGGCGCTCGACCTGCGCGCGGACTGGCGGCGGTTTTTTGACCGGTCACTGGAACTGGCGGAGCGGGCCGGGCTGGAACAAGAGCGGATTGTTCTTGATCCCGGTGTCGGGTTTGGGAAGACGCAGGCGCAGAATGTCGAGGCTGTGGCGCGGCTTGGGGAGCTGAAATCCGAATATGGACTGCCAGTTCTGCTAGGAGTGTCGCGCAAGTCGATGTTCGGGCATTTTCTGGGGCGTGCGGCTTCCGAACGGCTGGCGGGAACGCTGGCGACCAATTTGTACGGGGTGGAGCAGGGGGCCGCGATCCTGCGGGTGCATGATGTGCGCGAGCATGTGGATGCACTGAAAATGCGCCAGATTCTGAAGGATGTCCGATGATCGTTCCTGCCCTGACTTCCGTTTTCGTGCGGGATCTGTGTCTGTTTGGCTATCATGGTGTGTTGCCGGAAGAGACGCGGATCGGGCAGCGCTTTGTGGTCGATATCGAGATCCGGGCCGATCTGTCAGGTGCAATTGCGGGCGATGATTACGAGCAGGCTGTCTGTTACGGAGCGCTTTGCGATATCGCTTCGGCCATTGTGACGGGGCCGCCTCTTCAACTGATCGAAACAGTGGCGGGGCGCATTGCCGAGGCCGTGTTGACGAAGCTGGACCGGGTGGAATGGGTGCGGGTCGAGATGCGCAAGCCGTCCGCGCCGGTGCCTTATGCAGTTTCAGGGACGGCGGTTTCCGTGGAGCAGGCCCGGGTGCATGAAGTTGCGTTCTCGCTGGGGAGCAATCTGGGGGAGCGCGAGGCTGTTCTGGCAGCGACAGTGGATCGTCTGTCGCTTGTGGACGGGCTTGAGATTGCAGATGTGTCGTCGTTGTATGACAGCGCGCCCTGGGGCGGGGTGGAGCAGCCGGCGTTTGTGAATATCTGCGCCACCGGGCGGACAACGCTGGAGCCTCACGCGCTTCTGCGGGTCTGCAAGGCGATCGAGGCTGATCTGGGGCGTGTGCCGGGTGTGCGCTGGGGCGCGCGGGCAGTTGATATCGACATTCTTTATTATGGAGCGCGGGATGTCCGGGACCAGGTGCTGACGCTGCCACATGCCTGTCTGTTCGAGCGGGCTTTTGTGCTCGAGCCTCTTGCAGAAATTGATCCAGATCACGTCATTGGTGGACGTCGCGTGCGGGACGCGCTAGCAGTCCTGCCGCGGAGCCCGGGGGATGTGACCCGGCGCGCACCTGACGGCACCGGCCGTTGGGGCATCAAGGAGCCTGAACCCGCATGACCAACCTGAACGCCACGATCATGACCGCCGCATCGGCACGTCTGTCGGACAGTCAGGACAGCCTTTCTTCCGAAGAACTGCGCCCCATGGGAGCATTGCCGCTGCCTGCGGATGCGGAAGTGCGGATTGCGGGTGCCGTGCGGGAGATCCTTGAGGCGCTGGGTGAAAACCCGGAGCGCGAAGGTTTGCTCGATACGCCGCAGCGCGTGGCGAAGATGTATCTCGAAGTGTTCAGCGGCCTGCATCAGGACCCACGGGATCATCTGAAGACGCAGTTTTCGGCGGACCAACATCATGGTGCGGTGATCGTCAAGGACATCCGCTTCCATTCCATGTGCGAGCATCATCTGCTGCCGGTCTATGGCAAGGCGCATGTCGCCTATCTGCCAGCGGGTGGTCGTCTGACGGGGTTGAGCAAAATTGCACGGCTGGTTGAGGGTTTTGCCCGTCGTCCGCAGCTTCAGGAGCGTCTGACGGATCAGATCGCGCAGGGCATGGAAGATGTTCTGGCGCCCGAAGCCGTGCTGGTTGTGATCGAAGCCGAGCACATGTGCATGAGCATGCGCGGCGTGCGCTCGCCCGGCTCCACGACCGTGACGTCCATTGCGCGCGGCACCTGGCTGCGGGATAGCGCAGCCAGAATGGAAATCATGTCGCTTCTGCGGGGCTGAGACAGCTCTTCCGGCTTCAGACCGGCGTGGCAGGCTTGATGTCGTAAGCCTTCTGGACGAGTTCGGGGCGCTTGCCGAGACCGTCCGTCACTTTCTGGCTCCAGATGGCGTCCAGCTGTTCGCGCTGCTGGGGAATGATCTCTTTCGGCTCCACGTTCCGGTAGGTATCGATGGCACCGGTCAGAACGCCGATCGTCGTCTCGAAGACGGGTTCCGGATCGTACTGCTCATGCGGGAAGGCAATTTTGCTGTAATCGAACAGGCGCCGGGAGGGATCGTCCTGCCAGCTCTTCCAGGTTTCGAACATGCGGTCGTTGAAGCCGGTGAGAAACGGACCCGGATTGACGGTGGCGACCTCGATTCCGAATTCCTTCACTTCCTGGCTTAGCGCGGAGGCGATGGCTTCCAGGGCGTGTTTGGACGATGAATAGGCTCCGGCGAACGGATCTGTAGTCAGACCGGCGACGGAAGACATGAAGACAACCCGGCCTTTCTTCTTCGCGACCATTTTTCGCAGTACGAGCTGCGTGAGCATGACGGGGCCAATGATGTTGACTTCGTACTGACGGCGGAGGTTTTCGGCTGGAATGTCAGCAATAGAGCCGCCTTCGGAAATACCGGCATTGTTGAGCAGGATGTCCACATCCCAGTCTGCGGCTTTCTGACGGTCACCTTCGCAGGTGACGTCGAGCTTCTCGACGCGCAGGGAGACGCCGCGCTTTTTCGCGTCTTCGGAGACGGCATGGACCTGTGCGGCGATTTCCACGCCTGCGATGACGTCAAATCCCTTTGCAGCCAGTCGCAGGGCGACTTCATGTCCGAATCCGGTGCCTGCGCCTGTGATGAGGATGGTTTTCATGCTGTTCTTTCCTGACCTGAGGAGGTTACCCTCGTCCCAACGCGCCGGTCAGTTCCGTCGTTCCGTTCCTTACTGCCCTGGCTGGCAGGTCCGGATGTCCGGCATCAGAATGAAGGAGTGATGCCCGTGTCCTTTGGAAACAATGTCTTCCAGGCTCTGACGCGCTATGCGCTGGCGGCCCAGATTGATGAATGGGGCTGGGATATTGGCCCGCACACCTATGGTGCGCCTACGGTTCTGGAAGTGGGAGAAGCCGGGCTCAGGATGGGCGATTACTGTTCGATCGGGCCGAATGTCACGATTATTCTGGGCAACCATCGCGCCGATCTGGTCAGCACCTATCCGTTTAAAACGCTTTCAAATTTCTGGCCGCCAGCTGCAGAAGGGCAGGAAGATCATTCGTCGAAAGGCGATGTGGTTATCGGCAATGATGTCTGGCTGGGTGCGCATGCCACGATCATGTCAGGGGTGACGATCGGGGACGGGGCCATCATTGCAGCACAGGCGCTCGTCACGAAACCGGTGCCGCCTTATGCGATTGTGGGTGGGAATCCTGCAAAAGTGATCCGCTACCGGTTTTCGGAATCCGTGATCTCGCGACTGCTGGCGCTGGCCTGGTGGGAGTGGCCGGAAGAGGTCGTGAAAGAGCGATCGGCGGGATTGATGAGCGACGATATCGAGGCATTTCTGGACCTGTATGAGACGCCGCAGGAGGACGAGGCAGAGCCCTGAGGGGAGTTTGCCGTACGGTTTTTTGAAGCGGGGGCGCAGGAACCATTCCGAGTGCTGGCGCGATTGGCCCCTGTCGGGAAACGTGCCGCGACATGGGGCGATCGGTCTGGTCCTTCGGAAGTGGTGACGGTTTTCCCTGTATCGAAGGGGATCTTGATGAGCACCGCGGAAACGATGATGTCGCAGATGGCGGAAAAAGGGGGCTTCATTGCTGCTCTGGACCAGAGCGGGGGCTCTACGCCCGGTGCGTTGAAGCAGTATGGCATCCCGGAAAGTGACTATTCCGGCGAAAGCGAAATGTTTGCGCTCATGCATGAAATGCGGGTGCGGATCATCACGGCGCCTGCCTTTACCGGAGACAAGGTAATCGGGGCCATCCTGTTTGAGCGCACGATGGATGGTGACGTGAATGGCGAGCCTGTTCCAGCCTATCTGTGGCGGGAGCGGGGCGTTGTTCCGTTCGTGAAGATCGACAAGGGGCTGGAGGCAGAGGCGGACGGTGTTCAGCTGATGAAGCCGATGCCGGGGTTGGATGATCTGCTGGAGCGCGCTGTGAAGCTGGGCGTCTATGGGACGAAGGAGCGGTCCACGATCCGTCTGCCGTCCGAAAGTGGGATCCGGGCCGTTGTGCAGCAGCAGTTTGCCGTGGCGGAGCAGGTTCGCAAGCATGGGCTGGTGCCCATTCTGGAGCCGGAAGTGCTGATCAAGAGTCCGGACAAGAAGGCCTGCGAGCAGCTTCTGCATGACTATGTTCTGGAGGAGCTTCAGAAGCTTCCCGAAGATGCACGGATCATGCTGAAGGTCACGATTCCGGAAATTGCAGATCTGTATGACGATATTGCCCGTGATCCGCGCATGGTCCGGGTTGTGGCGCTGTCCGGTGGGTATCCGCTGGATCAGGCCTGTGAGAAGCTGCGCCACAATCATCGGATGATTGCGAGCTTCTCCCGGGCTCTGATTGGCGATCTGCGGCATCAGATGGATGATGCGCAGTTCGATACGACGCTCGCAGAGGCGATCGACGAAATCTACGAGGCGTCGGTCAACAAGATCTGAGGCAGGCCTTTGGCCGGATGTCAGGAAATGCTGGCGTCCGGCCGGTTCCACCAGCACTGTTCGGGTGGGCGGGATACGGCGGGCAGGTAATGTTGCGGATTGCCGCCGAGGCGCACGGTGTTGGTTGGTGTTTCTTCCAGTTCGATCTCATGCACGCGCAGGATATCACCCTGATCTGCGAGGATGGCGGTCAGCTTGGCGAGCATGAGGGCGGCCATAAGCTCGGTCGTCGGGTCGCCGGGGGTGACGACGATCCGGCTGGCGCGTTCGGGTTCGTTCGCGCGGAACCATGCGAGCAGCGGATCGGTTTCTGAAAGCTGGAGCGCGTGATCGAGGCTGTTATCCACGAAATGGTGCCAGCGCGTCTTGGCTTCGGCGAAGGGCAGGATCATGTTCGCATGGCCGTCCAGCCGGGTCTGTTTCGCCGGGCGGAGGGTTACGCGGACATATTCGTTATGGCCGTGCGGGATGGCGCAGCGTTCGCTGGCGCCCGTGATAAGCCGGTGTCCCATGCAGAAGCGACGGGTGAAGACCAGTTCAGCGGTCATGCGGCGCCTCCCTCAGAGCGGCTCTGCTGATAACGGCGCCAGCCCTCGGCACGCAGATTGCAGGCCGGGCAGGTGCCGCAGCCATAGCCCCAGTCATGCCGGTGCGTGCGGTCGCCCATATAGCAGGAATGACTGTCACGATTGATGACATCTACGAGTTTCTGGCCGCCGAGGTCTTCAGTCAGCTCCCATGTCTGGGCCTTGTCGATCCACATCAGGGGTGTGTGCAGGACGAAGCGCTGGTCCATGCCGAGGTTCAGGGCGACCTGAAGTGCCTTGATCGTGTCGTCCCGGCAGTCCGGATAGCCGGAATAGTCGGTTTCGCAGACGCCGGTGACGATGTGCCGTGCGTTGCGGCGGACGGCGAGGGCCGCTGCGAAGGTCAGGAAAATGATGTTGCGGCCTGGCACAAAGGTGTTGGGCAGGCCGTTCTCGCTCAGGCCGATCTCGGCTTCACGGGTCAGGGCTGTTTCGGACAGGGCGCCGAGGGAGGTGAGGTCGATCGTGTGATCTTCGCCAAGGCGTGCTTTCCACTCCGGCGAAAAGGCGGCCATCTCGTTGCGCAAAGTCTCGCGGCACTCGAGTTCGATGGCGTGGCGCTGTCCGTAGGCGTAGCCAACGGTCTCGACACGGTCGAAGCGGGAGAGGGCCCAGGCGAGGCAGGTTGCGGAATCCTGACCGCCGGAGAACAGGACTAGAGCAGTGTTGCTGCTGATGGTCATGGTCAGGGGATTCCGATCAGCTTGTGGGTCTGGAGCGACAGGCGCCAGCGCGGATGGCGCAGGCAGTAAGCTACGGCGGCCTGTGTGTTGGCGATGCGGTCGGGACCGTCCATCGGCTGAAGCCAGAAATGGCGGAAGGAAAGCTGCTCGAACAACTCGGGCGGGAGCTCCGGCTGGGGATAGACCAGCTTGAGTTCCGCGCCTTCGGTCTGGACCAGTGCGCCACCCGGCTTGGGGCTGACGCAGACCCAGTCGATTCCTGCGGGGGCCGCGATGGTGCCGTTGGTTTCCACGGCGATTTCAAACCCGCGGACCTTTACGGCGGCAATCAGGGCATCATCGAGCTGGAGCAGGGGTTCGCCGCCCGTGAAGACGACATAGCGCCGGCCGCTGTCATCGGCTGTGCCTGTCCAGCAGGCCTCGATGGTGGAGGCCAGAGCGTCGGCGGTTTCGAAACGGCCACCGCCTTCGCCGTCCGTGCCGATGAAATCGGTATCACAGAACCTGCAGGCGGCCGTGGCGCGATCCTGCTCGCGGCCCGACCACAGGTTGCAGCCGGCGAAGCGGCAGAACACCGACGCGCGGCCTGTCTGTGCACCCTCGCCCTGGAGGGTCACGAACATTTCCTTCACAGCATATGACATGACCGCAGCATGTCGGCGAGGTTGGCGCCGGATGCAAGGGAAATCATCAACCCGGGTCGATGCAACACTGGAAGAGGGATGTTTCAGCGGCGGGGGGATGGGCAGGACGCGCTTTCATGGTAGGGAGAGCGCATGGAAGACATGAATGCCCGTTCTCCTGTTCTGACGCTTGAGCCCCTTCGGGGCTGGGGGCTTGTCCGCGCCGCCTGGAGCGATCTGAAGGCGGGTCTGCAACTGCTGCCGCTTGCCGTGACGCTCGGCTGGCTGGACATCAAGATGCGGTATCGCGGCTCCATTCTCGGGCCGCTGTGGCTGACGCTGTCCACGGCCGTGATGATCGGTGCAATGGGTGTGGTCTATGGCTATCTGTTCCATACGGATCTGAAAGCCTATCTGCCTTTCCTGTCGCTCTCGCTCGTGCTGTGGGGCTATGGCGGGACGGTCGTCAATGATGCCGGAACGGTCTTTACGCAGAATACGTCCCTGTTTCATTCGATGCGGATTCCCGTCAGCCTGCCCGTGATGCAAGTGATCGTCAGGAACCTGCTGGTCCTGCTTCACAACATGGTCGTTGTTGTTGTCGTGTTTGCGATTTTCCGCGTCTGGCCGCATGGGATCTGGAGCCTGCTGTTCAGTCTGCCGGTCTGGATCGTGGACAGTTTCTGCGTCATCCTGCTGATCGGGATGCTGGGTGCACGCTTTCGGGACATTGCGCCGATCGTGGCGTCCCTGATGCAGATCTTCTTCTTTGTCACGCCGATCATCTGGAAGCCGGAACTGATCACGACCGGGCGGAAATATCTGCTGCTCGATCCGTTCTATCCGCTTCTTGAAATCGTCCGTGCGCCTCTTCTGGGACAGGCGGTCGACCCGGTGATCTGGGAGGCCGCTCTCGGGCACAGTGCGCTTCTGTGGCTTCTGGCGGCCATCCTGTTCTGCCGGATGCGTTCGCGTATTCCTTACTGGATCTGACGTCATGCCCGGTATTGTTATTGACCGTCTCTGTATTGATTTTCCGCTGTATCACGGCCAGAGCCGTTCCCTGAAACGGCAGGCCGGCAAGACGCTGGCCCGGTTCGCACCGTCCTCGCCATCGGCCCATCTGATGCACGATATGAGGGAACGCACGATTGTCAGTGTGCTGCGGGAAATCAGTTTCACGCTGCATTCGGGCGAACGGCTGGGACTGATCGGCAGCAATGGTGCCGGCAAGACGACGCTTCTGCGGGCGCTGGCGGGAATATACGAGCCTGTCGCCGGGCAGGTGCGGCTTAAGGGCACGATGCGGACGCTGCTGGACAGCAGTCTGGGCATGAACCCGGAACTGACCGGGCGTGAGAATATCCGCCTTAAGGGACGGTATGAAGGGCTGTCCCGCCAGCAGATCGACCGGATCGAGCAGGATGTGCAGGATTTTGCCGAGCTTGGGCCGTATATGGACATGCCGGTCAAGGTTTACAGTGCGGGCATGAGCGTGCGTCTGGCATTCGGGCTGGCGACGGCGTCCTCTCCGCAGATCCTGCTGATGGATGAGTGGTTTCTGGCGGGCGACGGGGTCTTCATGAACAAGGCCAAGGCGCGGCTGGAAGAGCTTGTCGAGCAGGCTGAAATCCTGGTGCTCTCGACCCATCAGCCAAAAATCATGCGTCAGTGGTGTACACGCGTGATCTGGCTTGAGAACGGCCAGATCCGGATGGATGGCACGCCGGATGAGGTTCTGGACCTCTATCTGGAAGAAGCTGGCTGATTTTCAGGTGTCAGCCGCCTGAACCGAAACGGGTCAGGGCCCAGTTCGTGCCGAGATACAGGATGACCGTCAGGGCACAGCCCGCTGTCAGGGCAAGCCAGAAAGGCAGTCCTGCGCGGAGCAGGCGTGGGATCAGCAAAAACATCGGAAGAGATGGAAGCACGTACCAGAAGGTCGCTTCCGCATGCCGACTCATGATGAGGCGGTCAGGTTTTTCCATCCAGAGCCAGATCATACCCAGGACCGAGACCAAAGGCAGGGACGCAATCAGGGCTCCGGCTGCGGGATAGCGACGGGCAACGCCTGAAGCTGCTGCGATCAGAAGTCCGGAAATCAGACATTTGAGAATGAAGAAAACCATACGCTTACCTAGGGTAAGCAGTCGTTTTCGGAAATTGTTTTCTGGGAGAAAGTGGCCAACTCCTCAAGGGAAGTGGCGCGAGTGACGGGGCTCGAACCCGCGACCTCCGGCGTGACAGGCCGGCGCTCTAACCAACTGAGCTACACCCGCAAGGCTGCTTTTCAGCATCCTGGGGCCTTCCGTTCAGAAGCTGTTTGGCTTCCTCTCGGTCGGTGGCGGTGATGTATCAGCCTGCCCGTGGGGTGGCAATAGGGGATTTGGAAAAAAAAGCGCTGAAGGTCGAAAAAACTGTCTTGCCCGCTCTCCCGTGACCGTGTCCTTTGTAACAGAAAGATACAGGGGATCTGGTATGAGACTGGGACGATTGGGGGCACTGCTGCTCATGGGCGCGCTGCTTGCCGGGTGTGAAAGCGGGCCGCGTCAGTGCAAGCTGATCGTGAGTGGTGACATGCCTGTTCTGAATGACTGGGGAAGTCCGATCGTCCGGGCCTCGATCAATGGCCATCCTGTCGCGCTCATCATTGATACAGGCGCATTCTCCACGACAATTGGTCAGAGTTTCATCGAACCCCTTGGTCTGAATGATACAGGGAGATCTCTGTTCGTGCGCGGTGTGGGAGGCGAGGACTACGGTCGTATCGTAACGATCGACACACTGGATATGGGCAGCTCCAAGGCCCTGAATATCGCTGTGGCGGGGGTTGGAAAGTTTACCGGGCGGATTGCCGGCCTTCCGATCGTGGGATTGTTCGGACGCGATTTCCTGGGACGTTATGATACGATTGTGGACATGCCGAACCATCGGGTGCGCCTGGTCGAGACGGAAGACTGCGATACGCCGACGCCGGGATGGACAGGACGTATTCATGCGGTTCCGATTGGCCATCCCTATAATGAAGGTCACAAGACCACCGTGGATATCCGGCTGAACGGGCATGTTATAGAAGCTGATCTGGATACGGGAGCCGCGACCACCCTGATCAGTCGTGATGCCGCCCGGGCTGCGGGCGTGACGCGTGCCATGCTGGAGAAGGATCCGGTGACGATCGGTTATGGGCTGACGCGCGATCCGGTCAAGAATTACAGGCATCCCTTCGAGACCCTGCAGTTGGGCGACATCACTTTTCGGGATGTCGTGCTGAAGGTTGGTGGCGATATTCCTGATGCGGATGCCCTGCTGGGAGCGGATGTTCTGAAACACTACCGCATCTGGGTTCCACGCGAAGGCAACCGCATGTTCGTCCAGCATGATGTGGATATTCCTGCATCATCTCCCTGAGATTGTGTGAACGGGCATTAACGGAGTTTCAATCAACTGTTCTCTAGGAAGGAAAGCATCTGGCCGGCCGCATGTGGCTGCCGCGGTGTGATCTGAGTTTCTGGAGGCGGTCTGGCATGTCCGACATACGCGACGTTCCCATGCAGAGGAGTTCGTTTCTGCGCAGGCGGCTGCTGATGGCATTTGCTGTGCCTGTGCTGCTCTGTGTCTGCGGAACAGGGTGGGAGCTGGCGGCAAGCGGCATGCATGTCGAAGGCGTCCGGCATTCGGTTTTTCCTGAAATCGCGATCATGGGGCTGTTTCTTGTCGCTGTGGTCGTAGCCTATTTTCAGGTGGCGACCCGTGGAGACGATCTGATCGGCGCTGTAAGGCAACTCGCTGCCGAGGGGACACTGCCGCGCAATGTGCGGGAAGCCGGGCTCATCCGGTTGCAGGTCATGCTGGGCGAAGCGCGTACGAATTCCGAGCGAAGCGAAGTGTTGGCGTCCCAGGCACAGTCTGCTCTGGCGGCCGCCCGGATCGAGGCTGAGGAAGCGCGGCAGTCGGCGCAGGATGAAGCTGCCGAGCATGAACGGGTGATTGGCGTTCTGGGCAACGCCATGACCAGTCTTCGCGATGGCGAACTGGGTTTTCGTCTCGAAGAGGCTCTCCCGGCCCGGTATGAGCGGCTGCGGGAAGATTTCAATGACACAGCCTCAACGCTGCAGAAGGTCATGGTCTCGCTGAATGACAGCATTTCGACCATCTCTTCCGGCTCTGCCGAAATTGCGTCTGCCGCAGATGATCTGGCGCGTCGGACGGAACTTCAGGTCGCCCGGCTCGAAGAAACCACAGTCTCGGTCGGAAATGTTACGGAGACTGTTCGCAAGACTGCAGCGGCCTCCGTTCATGCGAGCGAAGTGGCAAGTCAGACGCGCGATCGGGCCGAGCGCTCGGGGGAAGTCATGATGGCTGCCACAGCAGCCATGCAGGATATCCAGCAGTCTTCGATCCATATCGCGCAGATTCTAGGACTGATTGACGACATCGCTTTCCAGACAAATCTCCTCGCGCTGAATGCTGGTGTAGAGGCCGCCCGGGCGGGGGATGCAGGCAAGGGATTCGCTGTCGTGGCCGCCGAAGTCCGCGCTCTTGCCCAGCGCTCGGCGGATGCTGCCAAGGAGATCAAGGGATTGATCACCTCAAGCACGCAGCAGGTCAGCCGTGGCAGTTCCCTGGTCGAAGAGACAGGGGTGGCGATGAAATCCATTGTGGAAAACGTCAGTGAAATCAGTGTCCTGATTGGCGAAATTGCGACGGCGGCGCGTAGTCAGGCCAATGATCTGTCGGAAATCAGTGTTGCGGTCAGCCAGATGGACCAGAACACCCAGCAGAATGCTGCGATGGTGGAGGAGGCGACGGCGGCCAGTCATAATCTGAGCGCTGAAGCCAGAGAACTCGTGGGCAGCCTGCAGCGGTTCCATCTGCAGGGAAGCCAGCATGAAAGCGATCTGTCTTTTGACAGCGAATCATCAGAGGCAGAGCTTCCGTCTTCGCAATGGGGAGACGGTTCCTTTCAGACTTCGGATGAAGGATGGGAGGAGTTTCGCTGATGAGTGTTCTGAGTTTGCCTGAAATGCTGGATACCAGTTACGCCAACACTTTTGCTGAACTCCTCAGGAATGAGGAGAAAGATTTCTGCCTGGACGGAAGTCGTGTGGTTCGAGTGGGCGGTCTCTGCTTCCAACTCCTGATTTCGGCCTACCGTACGGCACAACAGCAGGATGCCTGTTTTGAAATCAGAAATGTTTCTGATGCGATGAGAGAGAGTCTTCGGGTCATGGGAGGAGATTTTCTCCTGAGTGCAGGAGAAAAAGCATGAATATTCTGGTTGTTGATGATTCCCGAACCATGCGGGATCTCGTCAGTCGGGAGCTTCGCAGGGACGGTTATGACGTGGAAACGTCAGAGGACGGCATTGATGCTCTCGAAAAGATCAGCAGTTTTTCGCCGGCTGTCATCATAACAGATCTGAACATGCCACGTATGGACGGACTGGAGCTGACAAAGGCCCTGCGTGCGCGGCCAGAAACAAAATACGTTCCAATTATTTTCCTGACGACCGAATCAGGGGAGGAGCTTCGTCGGGCCGCACGGGAAGCCGGCGCGACTGGATGGATTGTAAAGCCATTTGATGGCCCCAAACTGCTTGCCGCGGTGAGGCGCGTCAGTTCATGAGCGAAGATTTCACCGATGATATGGATGCGATCCGGCAGATCTTTTTCGATGAATGTGATGAGCAGCTTGCCCTTCTCGAAGAAGAACTGACAACGCTTGGGGACGAACCGGAGAATGGAGAGAAGATCAATACGATCTTCCGATGTGTTCATTCCATCAAAGGCGGCGCCGCAGCTTTTGGAATGGAAGATCTGGTCAAATTTTCCCACCTTTTCGAAAGCGTGCTCGACCGGTTCAGATCCGGCGCATGTTCTGTCAATGCGGACAGCGTCACGACTTTCCTTAAATGCAAGGATGTGCTGTTCGACATTGTGGCCGCTTTCAAAAACGGTGCTTGCAGCTACGACGTTGACCCTGAGACAATTGCCGAACTTGAGCAGTATCTTTATTCGGAAGCACCCGTCGTCGAACCGAAATCCGAAGATGTCGAAATGGACGATATTTTCGGATTGTCATTCGCTCCGGTCAAAATCGAGATTGATGAGCCGAAAGAATGTCAATATTCGATCGTCATGACCGTCTCGTCGCAGCTTTATGAGCGCGGCGATGATATCCGGAATATCCTGATTGCTCTGGAAGGGGTGGGACAAAGCCAGGTTACGGTTGATATCGACAGTGTCCCTGTCATCAATGATATTTCACCCTGTCAGAGCTATCTGACATGGCAGATCCTGCTTGTAACCGCAGAACCACGCACGAGTATCGAAGAGATCTTTGAGTGGTCTGGTGATGATATTCATGCGGTTATTACCTCATCGCCCGATCATGCCGAGACCGAAGCAGTTGCAACGCCGTGTCCTGCACCGGTTGAAGAGAAACCAGGCCCGCAAGTAAAAAATCCTGTTGAACGCAGGGATTCTGCAACCGTCCGGGTTGATATTCAGCGGATCGACAAACTGGTCGATCTGATTGGAGAGCTGGTTATTAACCAGGGTGCCATTCAGTCACAGATGCGGCGCAATAAAATCCTGGGCGATTCAATTCTGGGAAATGTGGTGACGGCACAGGAGCAGCTCATTCATGAACTGCAGGAAAATGTCATCACGATGCGGGCCTATCCAATCAAGACGGTTTTCCAGAAGCTTGGTCGGGTTGTGCGGGAGACAGCCAGGCTGACGGGAAAGCAGGTCCGGCTTGTACTGGAAGGCGAAGATACTGAAGTTGATCGCTCCATTCTCGAAAAGCTGTCTGATCCTCTGACTCATATGGTTCGCAATGCCATTGACCATGGCATCGAGAACGCAGAGATCAGGTCTCAGGCTGGAAAGGACTTGGAAGGCCTGCTGAGACTTCGGGCTTTTCAGCGTTCAGGACGGATTATTGTAGAAATCCAGGACGATGGCGCCGGTCTGGACCCTGACAGAATTTACGAAAAAGCTGTTGAAAAAAAGATCATTGAAAAAGGTCAGAGGCTGGATCGTGAAGAGATTTATTCCCTGATTTTCGAACCCGGTTTTTCAACTGTTGCGGAAGTTACGGACGTCTCGGGCCGGGGCGTGGGGATGGATGTCGTCAAACAGAGTCTCCAGCAGATCAATGGACGCGTTTTCATTAGTTCCTCGAAAGGCAAAGGAACAACTTTTTCGATTTCCCTGCCTTTTACACTATCCGTCATTGAAGGGATTATTTTCAAGGCAGAGGGCCAGGACTTTGTTGTTCCGGTCAATAATGTTTCGGAAACCATAATTTACGATACCGGGAAAGCTTTCCATATCGGAGAAGGCAAGTACGGCTATCCCTATCGGGATGGCTATCTGTCCGTCATTTATGCCGCAGAAATTCTTGGCTCGGTTCCTGACGGGAAAAGTCAAAAAATTTGCTTCGTTATCGAAAATGAACACGAAGAAAAAATGGCTTTTATTGTTGATAAGATTATAGATCATTCAAGATTTGTCGTTAAAAACCTCGAAGAGAACTACAGAAAGATTTCCTGTTTTTCGACAGCAACAATTCTTGGGGACGGGAATGTGGCATTTATTCTCGATGTCGAATTTCTCTTTGGCGAGCTTCTGAAGAAAAGAGAGAGTTTCTTGGAGGAGAAAGTATAATCATGGAAAAGGCTCTGGTTTTTTCTTTGGGTGATCAGGAATTTTCCGTTCAGATTTCTGCCGTGAAAGAAATCAAGGAATGGGCGAAGGCGACGCCTTTCCCTGCAGCGCCGCCATTTGTCGAAGGCGTGGTCAATGTCCGGGGGGCAGTAATTCCACTGGTGGACATGGCACAGATGATGGGGGTTTCTGAAGAGACGCGTGAGAAGAAAGCCATTATCTTTCTGAAAAACGAAAGCAAGATTATCGGATTTTCAGTTACGAATGTAACGGATATCTCCGATGTCGATGAGGCAGAGTTCAAATCTCTGCCAGAACTGTCCAGTGATAATCTGAAATACTTTTCAAACGGAATACAGTCTCTGGGCGAGCGCATGATTTTTTCCGTAAACGTCTCTTCGCTGTTTGAAGGAAGCCTGCAGTGACGGTGATCAGCGCACCGGAGGCAGATGCGATTTCAGACAAAAACTTCCAGATCATTGTAGGAATTGCGAAGAGCTACGCCGGAATTGCCCTGTCAGAAAAGAAAAAGAGCCTGGTTTACTCACGGATTTCCCGTCGGGTCCGACAGGAGGGATTTGGCTCTTTTGACGCGTATTGTGCTTTTCTGGTGAGTGATGCGGGCGTTGACGAGCGTCAGCATCTGGTTTCGGCACTGACGACAAATGTCACCAGTTTTTATCGCGAAAAACATCATTTTGCGTATCTAGAGCGTCTGCTTCGTCAGAAATTCTATCGTCGTATTGAACGTGGCGAAGAACTCAGGATCTGGTCGGCAGCGTGTTCGAGTGGGGAAGAAGCTTATTCGATCGCCATGACCGTCATGAAATGTCTGTCCATCATTCCAGATCTACGGGCAAAGATTCTGGCGACGGATATTGATGCCGATATTCTGAATCAGGCCAGAGCGGGTCAGTATGCTTCTGGAGAAGCCGAGGCTCTGTTTGAGGAAGGAGGGCAGGCATTCTGTCGGCTTGAGGGCGACCGGGTCGTCATGTCTGAAAAGCTTCGGAACATGATCCGTTTCCGACGGCTCAATCTGGTTGAGCCCTGGCCGTTTTCCTCCCGTTTCCATGCCATTTTCTGTCGGAACGTCGCAATCTATTTCGATCGCGAAACGCAGGACAGACTCTGGCGCAATCTTGCCGAACGGATTTTCCCGGGCGGAGAGCTTTATCTGGGGCATTCAGAGCGTATCGCGCATCCCGAGCGGTTCGGGCTGGAAAGCATCGGTTACAATGCCTATCGCAAGGCCTCGTTCGGGGAGGCTGTGTCTTGAGCGAAATGACGCCTTTTACTGTCGTTGTTGTTGATGACTCGCTGACCACACGAGCCCTGATTACGGCTGCACTCAAGCGCGACGGCAGGATCAAGGTCGTGGGAACGGCCAGTACGCCTTTTGAGGCGCGGGATCTCATCGTACGGCTGAACCCGGATGTGCTCACGCTCGATTTCGAAATGCCGTCTATGAACGGGTTGCAGTTTCTTGAGAAGATCATGAGGCTGCGTCCGATGCCGGTAGTGATGGTGTCGGGTCATCTGGCCAGCCACAAGGGGTTGGTGGAGCAGGCGCTCCGGATGGGAGCGGCCGAATGGTATTCTAAAGTGGCGCCTGAGGGTGGGACGGATCCGTTTGCGGGGCTGGGAGATGCGATCGTCCGGGCTGCAGAGACGAAAACGCTGCCTCCGGTATCAACAGTAAGCCCGGCGGATAAGACGATCGCTGCTCCGAAAACGGGTGTGGTTGTCGGGATTGGGGCGTCGACCGGAGGGGTGGAGGCCCTGACGGAGGTGCTCGAGCATTTCCCCGAAGACTGTCCGGCGACGGTCATTGTGCAACATATGCCCAAACAGTTCTCGGAGAGTTTTGCCCGTCGCCTGAACCGGATCGTAAAGCCCGAAGTCAGGCTGGCCGAAGACGGGGATGTTCTGAAGCCGGGTACGGTTTATGTCGCATCAGGCGGAGAACGACATCTGCGTGTCAGGGCAGGTGTCCGGCGCGGGGAGTATGTCTGCCAGCTGATTGCCGGGCCGCCTGTCAATGGCCATCGGCCCTCGGTGGACGAACTGTTTTATTCTCTGGCCAAGGTGGTCGGAAAAAATGCTGTGGGAGTGATCCTGACCGGAATGGAATGTGATGGTGCGCAGGGGCTTCTGGCCATGCGGCATGCCGGTGCGTCCACGATCGGTCAGGACCGGGCCAGTTCGGTCATCTACGGCATGCCACGCGCTGCGTTCGAACTAGGTGCGGTCGAGACGCAGCTTCCCCTTTCCGCCATTGGCCAGGCCATTCTCAATCGTTGTGAACGCCGTTCTCTGGAGACGTATCCATGATTTCCGCATCTTCCATGTCTGTCCTTCTTGTCGATGATCAGACATCCATTCGCTCGATCCTGCGGAATACGCTTGTTCAGATTGGCTTTGCCCAGATTGCCGGGGTCCGGAACGGGGTCGAGGCTCTGGAGCATCTCAAGAGCAACTCGGTGCATCTGATCATTTCCGATTTCAACATGCCGGATATGGACGGGCTTGAACTGCTCAAGGCGGTCAGGAGCAATCCGCGTACTGCAAAAACGGGTTTCATCATGCTGACCGGACAGGCCAGCAAGGATCTGGTGCAGCAGGCAATCGCGGAAGGGGTGAATAATTTCCTTGCCAAGCCGTTCACGGCCAGCTCGCTCAAATCCCGCATTGAAGCCGTTTTCGGGCCTATCTGCAGTGCATGATGGGTCAGACACTGTTTCTTTGCGTCAGGTTCTGGACGGAATGGGCACGCAGCTTGCTGTGAGTCTTCAGGATCTGCGCCGGCTGGAGACGGCCTGTCTGGAGGCATTGCCGGCTGAGAGCGTATCAGAGCTTCAGGATTTCGACAGAATCACGCAGGTCCTTGGGCAGCTTGTGCAGTGCTGCGAGGGATTAAGTCTCGAAAACAGCCTGAAAGATGTGCAGATCGGGCGGAGTATCGTGGAGCGACTGGTACTGGGGGAGGTGCGTGAGCGTCTGCTGGCTCAGGCCTCCCGGCCCTGTATCGAACCGGGAGACGTTGAGCTGTTCTGATGGAACAGTGAAGCTCCGTCAGCTTGGCTGGCTGGCGTCGTGGGGATTGGAGCGGATCATGGTGCGCTGTTTCTGCAGACCGCCAATGATCTGTTCGACATCCTGCGGGCCGAACACAACGCCGACTGGTCCATAGGCCGGATGCTGGAAGGCCAGCATGGAGCCTTCGGTCAGGGCGTCGATCTGCAGGGCCCAGTTCGTCGTATAGACGGGGGTGAAGCGTGCGCCCTCAATCGGCGGAGGCGGGCGCTTTTCGACGAGGCTGGCATGGGCCAGGCCAAGACTGGTGATCAGCTGGGACAGCTGGGCTTCATCAAGCGAAATGCTGCCCGAGACGCCACTGCCTTCGAGAAAGGTCAGGGCAACTGTCTTTCCGTCTTCTGCGCGTGTGACCTGCATGCGTGGAGCTGCCATGGTGTTTGACTCCCTGCGGCGTTTCATTGTGACCAGGTGGAAGTTCCAGTGTGGTAGAAACCGCCCGCCCATGTCCACCAACCCAGACGTGCGCTCTGGTCGTTCAGGATACGGGCAGCGTCAACGGCGCTTTCCGGGTTCGGGAAGATCCCGAAGCACGTGGCGCCGGAACCGCTCATGCGACTGAGCAGACAATCGGGCAGGCTTGCGATCGAAGCTAGGACTGTGCCGATCACGGGGCACTGGGATAACGCCGGAGCCTGGAGATCGTTCGTGGTGGCGTTCAGATCGGCGACCATGTCCTGCGCGGTGGTCCAGCGTTCCGGGAGAAACGCTTCGGGACGTTCGACGATGCCCCCGCCTGCGGCAAAGGCCCGGAAGACGTCCGGGGTCGAGACCCCGACGCCGGGATTGACCAGCAGAAGGCCGGCGTCAGGCAGGATCGGAGCGGGGGCGAGGATTTCGCCGATACCCTGCATGCGGGTTGCGCGCTGGGCGACGCAGACGGGAACATCGGCACCTAGCTTTTCGGCAATCGGGAAAAGTGTCGCCTGATCGACATTCCATTCCCGGGCCAGCAGGCGCAGTGTCGCAGCAGCGTCGGCTGAACCGCCGCCGATCCCGGAAGAGACGGGAAGGTTTTTCTCCAGTTCCAGCCGGAAGTTTTCTGTCAGGCCGTTGGCTGAAGTGCCGGCCTGGGCCTGAAGAGCGCGTGCGGCGCGGAGAACGAGGTTCTGGTCGTCTGCTTCCAGACCCTGTCCGAATGGTCCGTTGATCGTAAGCGACATCGTGTCGCTGGGGCCGGCCAGCGTGACGCGGTCGGCTGCGCCTGCGAAGACGGCGAGGCTGTCGAGCAGATGGTAGCCATCGTCACGGCGGCCGGTGATGTGCAGGAACAGATTGATCTTGGCGTGGGCTGTGGCCTGTGCCGTGGTCTGTGTGGGAGCAGTGCTGGGCATCGTCTCTGAAAAGGTCATTGTTTCTGTTCGAAAGCTGCGAGATGGGGGCCGCCGTTCTGGAGCGCCTGCATCAGAAGGGCGCGATCCTGCGGCTGGGGACTGTCATCGAGAGCCTGGTTCCACTGGTCCTGTGCTTCGGTATGCCGTCCGAGATACCAGTAGGCAACGCCAAGATGGTAGCCGATCTCGGCATCGGTAGGAGCATGTTCGGCGGCCTGCACGAGGATGGGCAGTGCGGTCTTGAGGTCTGCGCAGTATTTCAGCAGGGCCCAGGCGTAGCTGTCCTGAATGGAGGCATCAGCGGGCTGGAGATCGACGGCCTTTTTGAGCATGGCAAGGGCGTTCGCCTGATCGGCATCATGCTCGATATTGGCATAGCCGACGAAATTGAGAACTTCAGGCTGATCCGGAGCAAGCTCGAGCGCATGCTTCATGTCATCCTGTACCATCGCCCAGTTGCCGCTCTCTTCCGCAGCCATCGCACGGCCCAGCAGGATGGGCCACAGGACTTCCTTGCGGGGTGGGGAGGCCTTGAGCGCGCGGGTATAGAGGTCGATGGCCTCGGCATGTCTGCCGCGCTGGTCTTCGACCTCGGCGAGCTGAATCAGGAATTCGGGATTGTCCGGGCGCAGGGTCAGGGCGCGGTGCAGGGCGTCGGCTTCTCGCTCCAGATCGCCTGAGCGCAGGGCGAGGTTGATCCGTTCCTGCGCGGCCAGGGCAGCGAGGGGATCGGAGGCCGTGATGCCGTCCAGTTCCTTGAGGCCGCTATCGATCTGGTTGGCTTCGCGAAAGGTGTCGGCCAGGAAGATGCGCGCGATTGTCAGGCCGGGGTCAAGAAAAATGGCCTGTTGCAGGGCGATGATGGCCGGGTCCCGGGGGATGCCGTCCTGCTGGATGGCGTCGGTGACCATCAGGGCGATCTGGAGGTTAAGGATGGCGCCCCCGAGAGCGGGCGTGGGCGCTTTAAAGTGCGGTAGCGCCTGCTGGAGCGGGCCGATGACGAGGGATGCCAGCGGGGACGTCACGCCAAGAGCCGCGATGGTGTCACTGGCCTCCTTGTGGTGGCCGTGTCGCTCAAGCCAGCCGCCATAGAGCTGCGCGTACAGGATCTGGAGCGTCAGTGGGTCGCCGGACGCGTTTCCCGTGCGGTGATAGAGCTGTCCCGCGAGCTGGGGCGTGGGGAGGCGCTCGGCGACCATGGCGGCGTGCAGAAGATAGAGTCTGCGGGTCGCGGGCTGGGCGGCGGCCTGTGCCAGCAGGTTCAGGGCCTTGTCGGTATGCCCTTCGGCCGCGAGGCTCCAGGCCATGAGAGCGGGGGCCGAGATCGCGACGAGGGGGCCATGATGGGGGTTGCGGTTCAGAATGCGGCGCATTTCGGCCCAGTCCTGCCGGGAGAAGGCGTCCTGCGCGAGAATGAGCGTGCCGATGTCGCTGCCGGAGTCGTGGTCCGGGAGTGCGTTGGCAAGTTTGACGGCTTCGGTCTGCTGACCGGCCATGGCAGCGTAACGCAATGCGTCCTGCTGCAACCGAAGATTGTGCGGGGCGAGCGGCAGAGCGTGGGAGAGGGCTAGGTTGGCGGCCGTGATGTCGCCGCGCTCCATCATGACGGTGGCGGCCATCATCCAGCCGGTCAGGGAATGTTCCGGATTGACGGCTGGCAGCAGGGCAGGCGGAACGGCGGCCATCGCGGCTCCCGTCAGGCAACTGCCCAGCGCAAGAGCGGGAAGCGCCAGACGGAGCGGACGGGAAAAATCCTCGAATGATCTGGGCCAGCCGCGTGTGATCTGCATAATGGACGAAACTCTAGCCCTCTTGGTCCCTCACGCCAACTGGCATCCCTTTCGGGGACCTGCGGTGGAGGGGCGGGAGGCAACCAGAACGGATAGACCATGACGCCCCAGCCAGTCGTGAGCCGGGCCGAACTGCTGGCCGCGCTCCAGCTACAGTATGAATGGGGAGCCGACGAGGCTCTGTGCGAGCTGCCGGTGGACCGCCTTTCCGAGGCGCCGCCGCAGTTGCCTCCACGCATGGAGAGTGCGCAGGATGTGTCTACGGGGCACGATGCCGGGCGTCCGGCCGTGGCGAGAATGGGAGGAACGCCAACAGCGGCGGCCAGTCTGCGTGCGGTGGAGGAAGCGCCTGATCTTCCGACGCTGATGCGACTGACCGCGGCACCTGACGATCTGTTTCTGGCCCGGACCGCGACGCATCGGCTGGAGCCGGTTTTTGTGGAGAACGCGCCTTTCATGCTGATCGGTGAGGCTCCGGACGCGGATGAAGACCGCTCGGGGACGCTTTTTGCAGGGGAAGCGGGCACGCTGCTGGAAAAGATGCTGCGTTCGGTCGGGATGGACCGGGAGCAGATTTCGATGGCGCCAGCCCTGCCATGGCGTCCTCCAGGTGGGCGCACGCCGAGTGATGCGGAGATGCAGGCCTGTCATCCGCTGCTGCTGCGGACAATTGCCCTGTGTCGACCGCGCTATCTGGTAACGATGGGAGTCACGCCGCTCAAGATGCTGCTGGGGCCCGATGCGGCTGTCGGACGGCTGCGGGGGAAGTGGACCGAGGTTCCGGTTCCCAGTCTTGCGACTCCGGTGCCGCTTCTGCCGATGCGGCATCCGCTTCAACTGCGGGCAAGTGCGGCTGCACGGCGGAATGCCTGGCAGGATCTCCTGATTTTGATGGAGAAACTGTATCCGGGAGAATGAGGACCGGACGGGTACAAATCTTGGCGTTAAAAAACTTCGGGAAAACGTAAAAAAACGCGCGAAGACAGGTGTTTGCCACTGGATTGTTTTGGGGTTGGGTTATATCATTGCCCAGTCCAAGGATGTGGGGAACTTAACAAGTTCTTGCCAACAGCAGGCAAAGCGGGTAGCAACCCGCTGCTATGCGAAGGATACCCCCTTTCATTTCAGGCAGTACCGCACGGGCTCTGCTCGTCAGTGTGCTGATTCTGGCCGGTGGCTCGCTGTCGCCGGCGCGTGCGGAAAGCACACGAAACCTCCCTCCCCAGCCGGAGCGGGTGGGGGATGAAACTGCTTTTGCCGAAGCCCGTCCCGCCCTTGGTGGCGATGGCATCGTCTCGCTGCCCCATCCGCTTACTGCGGCCATGGCCAGCCGCTACCGGCTGATCTTCCAGGCCCAGCGGGAAGGCAATGCCCGTATCGTTCAGGACCAGATGCGTCTGGTGACGGATCATGTCCTGCTGCCGGATGTGCTGGCCGAGCGTTATCTGGCGCCGGGTGCCCATCCGGCAGCAGAACAGCTCCGCGAATGGCTTCATGATTATGCTTCGCAGCCTGATGCTGCGAATATTCAGGCGCTGCTTTTGAAGATTGCGCTTCCCGGGACCGTTCAGCCGCAATCCTTCATTCGCCCGCTCGCACCCGATGCGCGGGCCGATGATGTGAAGGGAACGTCTGCACCGGCCGATCCGCTGATGCATGCCTTTGCACGCAATCCGCTGCTGGACCGGACAGTTCAGGAGCGGGTGCTGACAGGTGTGCGCGGCGCGGAAAGTGCGCTGCATCTTGTGGACATCACGCCAGGAATGACAGCGCCTTATGCGGCCCAGCTTTACGGTGAGGTCGCGCTGGGCCTGCTGTCACAGGGGGAGACCCTTCTGGCTCTGCGGCAGGGCAGCGCGGGGTTTGGCCGTGGCAACAGCCAGGTCGGGCTGCCAGCTTACGTGGCCGGGCTTGCGGCCTGGCGCGAGGGCCATATCGAAGCGGCCTATGATCTGTTCCAGTCTGCGGCGAATGCTCCTGTTACGGTGGTTGAGGTCCGTGCTGCGGCTGCCTTCTGGGCGGCGCGTGCCGAAGGTCGGCGTCATGACATGACGGGCTATGTGAAGTGGCTGCATCGCGCTGCCATTCATCACGAGACATTCTACGGCATTCTGGCATCCCAGACGCTCGAGCTTGGACGGCACGGTCATGCGCGTCTGCCGGACGGGGGCGTGGAAGTCACGCTGCATGACCCAGTGCCCGTTCTTGCGGAAATCGATGTCGAGGCTGTGAGCGCCCTTCCGCAGGGCCGTCAGCTCTTTGCGCTGCTGCAGGTCGGTGAGCGGATGCGGGCCGAGAACCTGATCCGGCGCATGTGGATGGATGTTGCGGCAGATAGTGCACAGTCGCGTTCGCTACAGCTCGTGGCTCAGGCGGCGGGTTATGAGGATCTGTCCGAACAACTCGCCTCTCTCATCATGCATCAGGAAGCACAGGTGACGAAGCCATCGCCGCTTCCCCTGCCATCCCTGAAGCCCAGCCATGGCTTTCGGATGAACCCGGCGCTGGTCTATGCCCTGACGCGGGTTGAATCCAATTTCGACCCGTCGGCGACGTCAGGTGCGGGCGCGCATGGTCTGATGCAGATCCGTCCCGTCACGGCCAGCTTCGTGACCACGTCGCACATGACCTATGACGCGCATGGTGTGGCAGTGATTCCGGTTGCACCGGATATGGTCAGTCGGCTGCACAATCCGTCCTCCAATCTGGAGATCGGGCAGCTTTACGTGCTGTATCTGGCGAACCAGTCGAGCCGAATTGCAACGGTTGCCCCACCCGAAGGCGGAGATCTGGTTCGGGTTCTGGCGTCCTATAATGCCGGACCGGGCGCGATTGCGCGTTGGGAAGGCGCGCAGAAAGCGGATATGCATGATCCGCTGTTCTTCATGGAAACGCTCCCCAGTAGTGAGACGCGCGATTATGTCCACCGTGCCCTGACCTATACCTGGCTTTATGCACATCGCATGGGTCTGCCTTCGCCGTCGCTGAAGGCGCTGACACGCTCCGAATGGCCGTCCTTTGGGGAAGAACAGGCCATGGCGCATGAGCGGATGGCACTGAACTGAGTGCTTCGACCTGATTGCATAAAAAAGTCCGGCACTTACGCCGGGCTTTTTTATGTGCTGGCCTCTCAGAGGAATTCGATCAGGGCGATGCCGCCTGCGATCAGGAGGAGGGCGCCCAGAAGGACCAGGGCCAGGCGCTTCTCGATGAAATCGCGGATGGGTTCGCCGAACGTGCGGAGCAGGGCGGCTTCAAGGAAAAAGCGGGCGCCACGGGTGACGATGCTGGCGGCGATGAAGGGCAGCAGGGAGAAATGGGCGGCCCCGGCGGCCAGCGTGACGAATTTGTAGGGGAGCGGGGTCAGGCCCTTGGCGAGAATGATCCACACGCCGTAATGGCGGAACATGGCCTCAAGGTTCAGGATGCGCTGATCGGCATGATAGAAATGCGCGATCGGCATGCCGATATGCTCCATGAGGAAAGCGCCAAGGACCCAGCCGATCAGGCCGCCCGCGACGCTGGCCAGCGTACACACGAACGCCAGAAACCAGGCCCGTTCGCGGTTGGCGAGCAACATGGGCACGAGCATCAGGTCCACTGGCAGCGGAAAGACCGAGGCCTCCGCCATCGCGACAATGACCAGCCACCAGACGGCGCGCGGAGACGCGGCGAGTTCGGTAATGCGCGTGTACAGCAGTGTCAGCATGGCGGTCGGGTATTCCTGTGAGGGCGTACAGGCTGTCCTAGCCGTCCTGTTCACGCTTGAAAATCCGTAACTCGGCGCAACGTGTGTTCGGGCCAGGGAACGGGTTATAGAAAGCGGAACCGTTCTTCCGGAGTGCTGCCGTTTCATGGACAAGACCCTTCCGCCGTTCCAGCGTTATTCCCTTGTGGCCAGGATGTTTCACTGGAGCATGGCGGCGATCATCATTCCGCTGTGGCTTCTCGGATTTTATGTGGGGCGGATCATGCCGCATGCGGCGACGCCGCAGAAGGCGCTCCTGCTGCTGATCCACAAGGAGATCGGACCGTTCATCATCGTCCTCACGGTCCTGCGCCTTGTCTGGCGCGCGACGCATCGTCCCCCCGCCATGTCGGCGGAGATCCCTGAAGAGGAGCGTCTGGCGGTTCAGGTCGGGCATTTCGGGTTGTATGCGATGATGCTGGTCGTGCCACTGACGGGATGGGTACGGAGTTCGGTTCACGGCCTGCCGATCCCGATGATGTGGGTCGTCAATCTGCCGCCCCTGGCGCACAAAGCACCGGTTTTCGTGCCGCTGGTGAATGTACTGCACCAGTTCTCGTCATGGGTTCTGGGGGTGCTGATCGCCGGGCATGTGATCGCCGCGCTGCTTCATCGCTATGGTCGCAAGGACAGCATCATGGACCGGATGCTCTGAATCCTGATCCATAGAATGTGCCGTTATTTGATTATGTTCTATTGGATTATGAAAATGAGCAGGTAAATTATATAAAAAGCATAAAATATGATTATAAATAGAAGAATTATAAATAATAAGAGAATTACATTCCTTAATATATTTTTGCAAATAAAAATATTTCTATGATTAAATATAATATATACAAATAAAAGAACTGAAACCGCAGCCAGAACCGCTAACGAAAATTCCATCATCGGGTTTGACCTGATTTTGTTGGGTCATCGACAGATCTGGTGACCTCTTTAACAGCTCGCATGTCTTCGTATCCTGATGGATCAGCACTCTGCCGATCTATCAGAACCTTTCAGAATTAGCGAGGGGCAGCAGGCTGCTGCACCGGAAAGGCCTCCGGCTTGAGGTCCATGCGCGGATGGTCGGCCATGTCCTTGCGGAGCCAGGCGATGGCGGCGTCGAGCTGCTGGTCCTGCCCGTTGAAGGTGGCGACCGGCATGTTCTCGACTTCGATGTCCGGAGAGACGCCCTTGTTCTCGACCAGCCAGTGTCCGTTCAGGTCGAAATACGGGTTCTCGGCCGTGCGGGCATTGCCGTTGTCGATCAGACGATCCCCGTCAGACAGCCAGACGCCGGCACCTGCCGTACGCTCACCAAGCAGCGGCGCGATATGCAGGGATTTGATGCCTTGGGAGAAAGTCTCGCCGTCCGAATAGGTCATCTCATCGGACAGGACGATCAGACGGCCCTGGAAGGACTGCTGCATGTCCACCGAAGGCGCATTGCCGTAGCGGCCCCAGAACATCCACGGGCGACGCATGAGCTGCGTCAGGACCCAGCTGTCAATATTGCCGCCCGTATTGCCACGGACGTCCACGATCAGGCCGTCCTTGTCGATATTGGCATAGAACTCGCGGGCGAAGGCTTCCATGTCGTCCCCGACCATGGACTGCAGATGCAGATAGCCGATGCGTCCGTGGCTGGCGCGATCGACGACATCCGCACGGCCGACTTCCCAGTCGCGCGCACGCAGGTCACGCTCCTTCATATAAGGAACAGGGGTTACGATGACCTTGTGCTCCTTTCCTGCGCGCGAGAGCGTCAGGAGAACCTGCTTTCCGGCCTGATCGGCAAGGAGCGAACCCAGATCGGGCTGTCCGGCCGTGGGCTGTCCGTTGACGGCAACAATAAGGTCTCCGTCACGGGCATCCACGCCCGGAGCCGCCAGCGGGGACTGCTGGTCCGGGAGATCGCGGTCGCCCTGATAGATATGGTCGATGCGGAAGCCATTGTCTTCATGCGTCAGATGCGCGCCAAGACCTGCGATGAGGCTGGACGCGGGCTGATCGACGGTCGTGGGCGCGTGGAGCTGCGAGTGCATGGCGCCGATTTCCGCCACCATCTGTCCGAGCAGATCGTCGAGATCCGCGCGGTCCCCGAGGCGGTCCACGAAGGGCGCGAAATGGGCGCGCACGGCTTTCCAGTCCACGCCGTGCAGATCGCGGTCATAGTAATGATCGCGGTGCAGACGCCAGGCATCCACGAATTCGTCCGACCACTCCTGTCCGGGATCGATCCGCAGGCGCAGATGGTCGAGTTCGATCTTCTTGCCGGCCAGTTCCTTGGGCTGCTTTTCACCCGCAGGTGTCAGGAGCAGGTCGGGGGCGTTCTTGCCCTTACGGCTGATGGTCAGCAGGGTCTTGCCGTCGGGCGTGATGTCGAAATCCGAAATCTTGGCGGCGTAGGTTTCGATCTTGTGTTCGTTATTGTCGATATGGATCGACTTCAGATCGCCCGGACCATCGCCTGAACCGGAGCTGTCGATGGTGAACAGATAGTCGTCAGAGACGCCGAGGCCACTATAGTCCCCGGCCGGGACGGGCGCCTGATACAGACGTGTTGCAAGACCGGCCCATTCGATGGCGGAAAGGGGCTTCTTTTTGTCTATATCCTTCTTCTTGGCATCCTTTTTGTCGGCGTCAGGCTTCTTGTCCGCCGGGTCCAGCTCGGTGGCAGGCTGGAACGGGAAGCGTTCGCCAGCCTGAAGGGCCAGGGCATAAATACCGGTCCGTTTCGGGAAGGCCGGGCCGATATTGCGGTCACCCCAGGGCGAACCATTGGACAGTGAGAAGGTGCGGTCCGAAAGGAACCACAGCCATTTCCCGTCTGGCGAGAAGCTCGGCGTATCAGGATTCGTAGCGCCCGTCCGTGACCCAGTTCGTCTGGCCGGTGGCGGGGACGTAGAGCGCGATCTGACGACGCAGGTTCGCACCACGGGTGCGCACGAAAGCCAGAACATGGCCGTCCGAGGACCATGACAGGGAGTCAAAGACGTTGGTGCCGTCCTGTGTGGCGTTATCGACGAGCTTGTCGGCCTTCGTGGACAGATCCGTCAGCCACAGCCGGCCCAGAAGATCGGTATGGGCGGCGTATTTTCCGTCTGGCGAAAGCGAGAGGATCACGGGTTCAGTCGGTGACGGCTGGCTGATGGCCTCGCCTTTGCCGCTGCCGTCTGCTGCAAAGCGCCACAGGGCGGAATCACCGTTGACGTCGCTGAAGGCGATAACGGATTTGCCGTCCGGCGTAATCTGGGCGAGACGCAGGCGCACATTGTCAGGGGTGGCGAGGACAACGACGCGGCGCGGCGAAGCCCCTGCGACGACGACATGGCCGCGCATGGTAAAGGCCGCGGTTTCACCCTTGGGAGAAATGGCCGATGCGGTCAGGAAGCGTGTGGGCTTTTCCAGCCAGTACGGG
The DNA here is from genome assembly GCF_046058915.1 of Gluconobacter roseus. GTDB lineage: Bacteria > Pseudomonadota > Alphaproteobacteria > Acetobacterales > Acetobacteraceae > Gluconobacter > Gluconobacter roseus_A. The sequence continues at coordinate 1,173,207 of NZ_CP175538.1, read as the reverse complement.
CTGCGGGGCAGGTTGTCGGAGGTCAGGTCCACTTTGATGGGGGTGGTCTCGCCGCTCGCCAGATTGAAATCGAACAGGTCAGCGCCTTTGCGCATCACGATATGGTCGCCGGAAATGGAGGCTTCGAGGACGCTGTAATCCGTGAAATGGGTAAGCTGCTTTGCGTCCGTGCCATCCGTGGCGAGGCTCCACAGATTGTAGCGGCCGTTCTCGTCGGAAATGACGATCAGTCGGTCGCGCCAAGGCATCGGGCGAATGAGGTTGGCGTCATGCGTGCCGATGCGCTCGGCTTCCTTGCCGTTCTGAAGGTCGAAGCGCCAGAGCTGGGACAGTGCGCCGCCGCGATAGGCGCGCATGTGATCGCCGGTCGTGGCGAGGCCGAAGCGGACGGCATAGAGCCAGCGTCCGTCCGGGCTGAGGGCGGCATCATTGACGCCGGAGAGCGGGAAGACGTGCTTTGCGCTGGTCTTTGGATCAATGGCGGTGACGGTCTGGGTGTAATAGGGTCCCGTGGCGGCGGGGGCGGCGTAGAGGATGCCGGCATGGGCGTCCCAGCCGATGATCTTCAGGCGGGCGACGTTCTCGAAAGTCAGGCGCCGGGGCGTGCCGCCGCTGCGGGGCATGACATAGATTTCGGTCGGACCGTCGAAATTGGCGGCAAACGCGATCTGGGTGCCATCCGGGGAAATGACGGGGTGCGGATCAATGGCGTTTGCACCCTGCGGCACGGTCGTCAGACGCTGGGCCTGACCGCCAGCGAGGGGGACGCTCCACACGGACTGCTCGGCATTGAACAGGACGGTCTGGCCGGAAATCGAGGGTTCACGCAGATAGCCCGGCTCGGCCTGAGCAATGCCGAAACCCAGCCCCATCAGGGCTGCGCAGGACAAAAGGGAGCTTCTGAGCGACGGGCGTTGGGGCATGGTGATGATCTCGATGTGAAACGAATATGGTCCAGTCGTTTCACAAAGGCGTCATGTCGTCAAAGGCCCGCGGATGACATCCTGTTAAGGTATGACACGGCCTTCAGCCCACGGCGGCTTTCAGGCCCTGTCCGGCGGCGAGGGGGCAGAGCGGCAGGCAGGCGAAGAGGCACGCTCCCAGCAGATCCAGACTGGCGGCAGGCGATGTTGCAAGCTGTCCGGCATAGGAGGAGGCTGCGCCAAAGATCAGCACCGGCGTTGCGAGTGGCAGGACCAGAAGCGGCAGCAGCACGCCACCCCGCCGCGCGCCAAGCACGATCGAAGCCGCCATGCCACCGAGGAGCGAGAGGGACATCGTGCCCATCGCAAGGCCGAGCAGCAGGAGCGGAAGTTCCGAGCCTTTGACGCCGAGCATGATGCCGAGCGGGATACTGGCGATCAGCAGCGGCAGGCCGGTCGTCAGCCAGTGGGCCGCCATCTTGGCAAAGGCTACAGCGGCCGGGGCCGGGCCGGTCAGCATCAGCAGGTCGAGGGAGCCGTCTTCGAGTTCTGCTCCGAACAACCGGTCCAGCGGGAGCAGGCAGGCGAGCAGGGCACAGACCCAGATGATACCCGGTCCCATGTGCCGCAGCAGATCCGGCGACGGCCCGAGCGCCAGCGGGAACAGGCTGCCGCATAGGATGAAAAACAGCAGCGAGGCCAGCGTGTCGGCGCCGAAGCGGAAGGCCAGACGGAGGTCACGGTCGATCAGGGCAAGAAAAGCGGTCATGACAGCCAGAAGGACTCTACATGTGCGAGCGAGGGCAGCTCGTGCGAACGGGTGTTGTCGAGGGGAAGCGGGACATGCGTCGTGACGATCATGGCCCCCCCATTGGCGCGATGGGCCGCCATGACGGCGCCGAGACGTTCGATACTGGCGACATCCAGCCCGACCGTCGGTTCGTCAAGCAGCCAGAGCGGGGCCCCCGAGAGCATGACGCGGGCAAAGGCGGCGCGGCGCTTCTGCCCGGAGGAGAGGAGGCGCGCTGGAAGGTCTATCAGATGGGTGAGGTCCAGGGCCTCAAGTGCGTCGGGCAGGCTGTTCGTGCCAAGCTTTTCAGCCAGAGTCAGGTTCTGTGCCAGCGTCAGTCCGGGCTTGAGCGCATCCTGATGGCCGAGCCAGGCCAGGTCGCCATAGCGGATGACTTCCCCTGAATCGGGACGGCGCAGACCCGAAATCGTGCGCAGAAGGGTGGATTTCCCGGCCCCGTTCGGCCCCGTCAGGATCATGGCATCCCCGGCATCCAGCGTCAGCGATACGCCATCGAGCACCAGCCGGTCTCCGCGGAACACCGTGACGTCCTCGACGTCGAGCAGGCGTCCGGGAGCAGGGGGCGTGGGGAAGTCAGACGGGCTGGTCATCAAAGGGTCTCATGCGCGGGTTCGGCTCTGTCCCGGTGTGTGTCTTTCTGTTTTAGAGACCCTGCGGACGTGCTTCGCAAGGGCCGCGGGTGCGGTGCGGCGAATATGATGATCGTATGAATTATGTCGCGCACTGTATTAAGGTCTCGATACACTGGCGCAGGTCCGTTATGAGGGCTGCGCGGTCATGTGATCGTGCATCTCTTTTTTCGAGGGTTTCCGGAACTGGCTGATCTGGTGCTGCAGGCGAGTGGTATCGCCAAGTCCTTTGGTGGGAACGAGGTTCTGAAGGGCCTGTCGCTCGACGTGGAGCGCGGAGAACTGATCTCGATGATCGGGCCTTCGGGATGTGGCAAGTCCACGTTCCTGCGCTGCCTCAATTTTCTGGAACATCCGGATGCGGGCTCTGTCCGGATCGAGGATGTGACGGTCGCGTGTACGGGAAAGCACTGGAGCCGCGCCAACGAAGCCGAAGCCCATAAGCTGCGGTCGCATGTCGGTATGGTGTTTCAGGCCTTTAATCTGTTCCCCCATCGCACGGTGCTGGACAACGTCATGATGGCGCCGATCCAGGTCAAGAAGATGTCGCGCGACGAAGCGCAGTCCATCGCCTGCGAACTTCTGGCGAAGGTCGGGCTTGCAGGTGTGAAGGACCGGTATCCGGACAGTCTTTCGGGCGGTCAGAAGCAGCGCGCGGCCATTGCGCGCGCTCTGGCGATGAAGCCGTCCGTGATGCTGTACGACGAGCCGACCTCGGCGCTGGACCCTGAACTTTCCGAGGAAGTGCTGTCCGTCATGCGGGCGCTGGATGACGAGGGCATGACGCAGTTAGTCGTGACGCATGACATGCGTTTTGCGCGCGCGGCCTCGGACCGTGTTCTGTTTGTCGAGGGCGGGGAAATCGTCGAGAGCGGTGATCCGGACCTGATGTTCGCCAACCCCCAGGAGGGACGGACACGCCGGTTCCTGCGGACGCTGCTGTGATGAAAAAACTTTTCGCACTCCTGCTGGCGCTTGCCGTCAGCCCCGTTTCCGTCGCGCTGGCGGATGCACCTGCGGTATCACAGGAGCTGCTCTGGGCATCGGATGGTGAGGCGAATGTGCCTTACGTCTTCCACGATCCTGCCCATGAATCCCAAATGACCGGCTTCGAGTACGAACTGGTCAATGAGATCGCCGCACGGATGCACCGGAAGGCGAAATTCATCCAGAATGACTGGGACGGCCTGATCCCCGGCCTGTCCCGCGGGTTGTACGGGATGGTGCTGGACGGCATCGAGATGACGCCGGAGCACAAGGCGGCCGTCCTGTTCTCGCGTCCGTATTATGTGACGAGCGAGCGGATCATCGTCCGGCACGACCAGAACGGTCTGGATACGATGGACGCCCTCAAGGGCCATACTGTCGGGACGATCAAGGACACCACGGCCGAGCGGATGCTGCGCCGGCAGGGTGGCTCGAACGTGCGATCCTATGAAGAAGAGACGAATGCGTTCTCGGATCTGCGGAACGGGCGTCTGGATGCGATCCTGCTCGATGCGCCGATTGCGCTGTATTACGGCAGCATTTCCCCGGACATGAAGCTCGTAGGCGAGCCGATCGGCAGCATGGAATACGGGATCGCGTTTTCGCCTGAGAACCGCACGTTGCGCGATCAGGTGGATGCGGCGCTGGGCGAGATCATTCAGGACGGGACGCTGCACCGTATTCTGGCGCGCTGGAACCTGTGGACGCCTCTGATGGCGAACTACACGGGCGATAACAGCCAGCCGGACATCGCGCCAACGGAATGGGACCATTACCGGCAGGCCATGGCGAACACGACTGGCAGCGGTTGGCATGTTCTGGTCCGGCGTTATGTGAGTTTCCTGCCGCTGATCGGGCAGGCGGCGCTCATGACGCTGGCGGTGTCGGCGCTGGCTATGGTTCTGGCCGTGGCACTCGGGCTTCTGCTGGCGCTGTCCCGGCATTACGGCGCGGCGCCGCTGCGTTTCGTGGCGGGCGTGTATGTCGAAGTCGTGCGCGGAACGCCGCTGCTGATCCAGGTGCTGTTCATTTTCTATGGACTGCCGGCTTTCGGCATCCGTCTGTCGCCGTTCATGGCGGGTGTGCTGTCGCTGGGCCTGAATTACGCGGCCTATGAAGCGGAGAACTACCGCGCCGGTCTGCTCTCCGTGCCGCGCGGGCAGATGGAAGCGGCGATTGCGCTGAACATGACGCACTGGCAGGCGCTGCGTGTCGTGATTGTGCCGCAGGCGTTCCGCACCGTCGTGCCGGTTATGACCAACGACTTTATTTCGTTGCTCAAGGACAGTTCGCTGGTCTCCGTCATTACGCTGACGGAGCTCAGCCAGACCTATGTGCGGCTGTCCTCCACCTATTACGATTATTTCGGAACGGGGATCATGGTCGGCCTGGCCTATCTGCTGCTTGGACTGCCGTTTGTGCGGTTGGCGCGGATGGCAGAGCGGCGGCTGGGTCGCGGATTTTCAGGAACCGGGCACCACTGAACAGGGTGCCCGGCCCGGTTTAGGCTGGACGGGGAGCAGACGGATCGTTGATCAGGGGCGGGACGAGCGTTGCCGTGTCCAGCGTGCCGTCAAATCCCTGACGCAGGACGCGGGACCAGCCGATCATCCAGCGGTCCAGAGTGTCGATAAACTGGGCGGCGTCCGGGTTCTTATGAACCGAAGCCTTGTTCCAGTATTGCGGCGGGGCGAGCAACTGGCGTGAGCCATGTTCGATCGGGGCGACGAGGGTTTCCACCGTTTCGATATGGGCAGTGTTCTTGCCGGCCACGGCTGCATGATACCAGCCGACATTGATCATCAGGCTCGGGATCGGGAAGCCGAGCGTGCGCATCCGGGAAAATGCGGCCGTGATGAACGGATCGGTGCTGACGCTCTGGTTTTCGAGGACGGCATTGCTGGTGTAGCTGCATTCCTGCGAAACACCAGGCTGTTCGGAAATATGGGCCGCATAGTCGCGGTCATCATGGCATGGCGTTTCGAGCTGTTCGGCGAGTTCGGCCGGGACGGGCTGCTGCGTGGCACGCACGACGATGACGCCGGAGACAACACCGCGATCGGTGCGGGCCAGGATCTGCTGGGACAGTTCACCATGCGCGCCGCTCCTGGCGGTCAGGATCGGGTGCCAGTCACCGGCCGGAAGCGGCAGAGTGCGGCCGGCGATCATGATGCTTCCATGCTGCGCGATGCCGGGATCAGGGACGCCAATCTGGTCGCCTGCTCCGGGCGCGCCGCCGGGGCCTGCGGCAGTCTGGTCGGCCTGTTGTCCGGCTGACGGTGCTGCACCGGGTAGGTGCCCTGGAAGCCACGGCATGGCTTTCTTGAGCGCCGGAGTGGGATAGAAGGCGGCCATGCCAAGGGCGCCTACCGTTACGATCACGCTTGTGCGCCACAGGGGCGCGCGCCGCCAGAGCCGTCCGAATGCCGTCATGGGTCAGTGGCTCATCCGGCCGAGCTGGGTTTCGGTATCGTTTGCGATCTCGGTGATAACGGTGCCGTCCTCCTGCGTGACGAGACGGACGCGCTTGGCGCCCTGCTGACGGGCGACGATGAGGCTTTCGCTGACCATGTCCTCGATGGAGCGGACAAGGTCACGCGCGCTGGCGCCGGTGCCGAGGTTCTTCTGCTTGATCATGACCTGGAACAGGACGCCGGCATCGATGCCACCGGTTTCGACATGCAGGCCGTAGCCTTCGATCATGGCTTCGATTTCGAGAGCCGCAACGCGGGCGAGGTCCAGTCCGCGCAGGGGACGGAAGATGAAGATGCGGTCCAGACGGTTCAGGACCTCGGGAGCGAAGCCGGACTTGCGCAGGGCTTCGACCGACTCGGCGCGCATTTTTTCGGGCTCGTTGGCGAGGCGGTCTGCGATTTCCGTCAGGGCTTCGGTGGCGACATTGGATGTTAGCATGAAGATCGCGCGGGTCGTGGAGACCTGCTCACCCGTGGAGGCTTCCGTGACGTGGCCATCGTTCCAGGCCGTGAGGAACTTCTTGAAGACGTCCGGATGGGCCTTCTCGATTTCGTCGAGCAGGACCACGGCGTCCGGCTTATCCTTGAGGCCACCGGTCAGTTTGCCGAACGTGTCGGACCCCACATAACCCTTCGGAGAGCCGAAAAGCTGCGTCGCGGCGTGGGCGCTGGACATCTGCGTCATGTCGAAATGGAGCAGCGGGCGTTCCATCTGCTTGGCCATCTGCTTGGCCAGATAGGTCTTGCCGGTGCCCGGAGGACCGGCGAGCAGGAAGATGCCGACGGGTTTGCCGCGGACCTGAAGCGCTAGGCGGCGGCGCATCTGCTGGGCGATGTCTTCGCAGACCTGATCCTGTCCGATGACGCGCGCGCGCAGCGAGGCGGCCAGTTCGTCGGCGTCAATGACAGTTTCGCGCTGTTCGCGGGCCATGAGCTCTTCAAGGGCTCCGCGGTTTGTCAGACGGCTGAGAACATCCATGATGAGACCTTTCCTGCGGCGCAGTCCGCGACGCGCCAGTTTTTCGGCTGACGTTTCATACGCCAGTCCCGTGACTGCCAGAAGGGCGCTGATGCCTGCCAGCGGAAGATAGAAACGCCGTCCCCATTCGATGGCGGCCCACAGCCCGTTCAGCGACAGGTGTAGCATGACCGCGACCTGAATCACTGCCAGAATGAGGAAGGCCGCCATCATCAGCGGCATGGCCCGGTTGAGCATGGGAACGAGGGACTTGAACACCGGGGCGGTTCCTTACTGGACGATCACGTTGAGCAGGACGCGCTGGTCAAGCGTCGTCAGGGCGGGCAGGGCCTGCGGACCAAGTGCCGTCAGTGCGCCAATGGTCAGGGCCGGTGCATGAGGCATGCTGACGGGAGCGATGAGGATCTGTCCGGCTTCGACAATGGGGATGACCAGATGCTGGAACTTGCCCGTCAGGACGACGCGCTGTGTCAGGCCCGAGACCGTGACATCGATCGTCTGTCCCACGGCGCCGGAAGCATCCAGCACCGGCATTTCCACCAGGCGCATCTTGCCGTCCTTGACCGCCGCGAGGATGCGGGCGCGGTCGGCAGGGCTGAAGCCGCTTTTGGCAAGGGCGGAAGGGGCTTTTGCGGGGGAGAGCATGGACAGTTGGACGGCGGCGGTCTGCGCGGCGGGGACGGCCGGAGTGTTCTGGGCCGGGGGGGCAATTGCCGGGGCAGGTGGTGTGGTCGTGTTGTGGGTATAGAAAAAGGCACCGGCCCCGACCGTCAGGGCCGCGATCAGCCCGCCTCCGCCCCACAGCGCCCTGCCTCTGGACGCGGGTTCGGATGGCAGGGGCTGCGGGCGCGGTTCTGGACGGGGCTCTGGCTGGACAGTCATTTCGAAACCATCTCACTCCCGACGGCGTCCAAAGACAAGGGCTTTCGCGGCATGGGAATGTAAACAAATCTTTCGACTCGCCCAATGAATAAGAGCTTCGGGATCAAAGGGATTTGCGTTCCTCTTGCGTCTGGTGGGGAGGTGACTTACATAGGGCATATTCCATTCATCTTCCGCTCATTTGGGGGGTGGCCCTGACGGGCCGCCTTTTTTGTCTTGTCTCAGCAGAACGCCTCTTCCGACATCGAACTGCCCCATCTCACGGGGCTGGAAGCCCGCATTGCGGAGCGGATTACGCCGACGCTCGCCGATCTGGGCTATGAGCTCGTGCGTCTGTCCGTGCTGGGACGTGATACCCCGACGATCCAGATCATGGCGGACCGTGCGAACGGCTCCCTGATCTCGGTGGAAGACTGCGAACAGATCAGCCACGCCGTGGGTGCCATTCTGGACGTTGATGATCCGATCCCCGGTGCGTGGATGCTGGAGGTCTCGTCCGCTGGGATCGACCGGCCGCTGACGCGCGCCAAGGACTGGGAACGATTCGCCGGCCATCTGGCAAAGGCCGAGCTGGATGTTCCGCTCAATGGCCGTCGCCGTTTCTCGGGCACCGTTATGGGTTCGCGGGACGGCAATGCCATCATCCGGCTGGATGATGGAACCGAGGCGGTTCTGCCGCTGGTGGATATCCGCAAGGCCCGTCTGGTCCTGACGGATGCGCTGATCGAGGCGAGTGCGGCCCTTGCAGGGCTGGACTCCGAAGGGGAAGATGGCGGGGAAGCGCGCCAGGCGCCCAAACTGAATCCGAAGAAGCCGGGAAAGAAGTGATGACCCGTCTCATGCTGGCTGGAGGTCCGATCTGATGGACACGTCTGTTACACGTCCCGAACTGCTGCTGGTTGCAGATGCAGTTTCCCGCGAGAAGAACATCGACCGCGAGGAAGTGCTCGAAGCCATGGAGCAGGCCATCCAGAAGGCTGGCCGTGCAAAGTACGGGCATGAAAAGGACATCCGCGCGACGATCGACCGCAAGAGCGGCGAAGTCCGTCTGAGCCGCTGGACCGAAGCGGTCGAGCATGTGGAGAACGAGGACACCCAGATCCCGCTGCATATCGCCCGCAAGTTCCAGCCGGAAATCCAGGCCGGCGAGCATCTGGTCGATCCACTGCCGCCGATCGATTTCGGTCGTATCGCAGCGCAGACGGCCAAGCAGGTCATCGTGCAGCGCGTGCGCGAATACGAGCGCAAGCGCCAGTACAACGAGTTCAAGGACCGCGTGGGCGAGATCGTCAACGGCACGGTCAAGCGCACCGAGTACGGCAACCTCATGGTCGAGATCGGCCATACGGAAGCCCTGTTGCGTCGTGACGAGCTGATCCCCCGCGAATCCTTCCGCAATTCCGACCGTGTCCGCGCCTATATCTATGATGTGCGTGACGAGCCGCGCGGCCCGCAGATCTTCCTGTCCCGCACGCATCCGGCCTTCCTGGCCAAGCTGTTTGCGCAGGAAGTGCCGGAAATCTACGACGGCATTATCGAGATTAAGGCCGTGTCCCGTGATCCGGGCTCGCGCGCCAAGATGGCCGTGATTTCCCGCGATGCGGCGATCGATCCGGTTGGTGCCTGCGTCGGTATGCGCGGCTCCCGCGTTCAGGCCGTCGTGGCCGAACTGCAGGGCGAGAAGATCGACATCATCCCCTGGAGCCCGCAGGCTGCGACGTTCGTCGTCAATGCGCTGGCCCCGGCTGAAGTCAGCAAGGTGGTGATGGATGAGGAAGCTGGCCGCGTCGAGGTCGTGGTGCCGGATGAGCAGCTTTCGCTCGCCATCGGTCGCCGTGGTCAGAACGTGCGTCTGGCCAGCCAGCTGACGCGCTGGGACATCGACATCCTGACGGAGGCCGAGGAATTGGAACGTCGTCAGGAAGAGTTCCGCAAGCGCTCCTCGCAGTTCGTCGAGGCGCTGGACGTCGATGACGTGATTGCGGGCCTACTGGTGACGGAAGGCTTCCACACGATCGAGGAACTGGCCTACACCGATCCGGGCGAACTGAACGATATCGAAGGCTTTGACGAGAGCGTGGCCGAAGAGCTCATGCATCGCGCCAACGACTATCTGGCCAGCAAGGAGCAGGCCCTGGACGATCAGCGCAAGGCGCTGGGTGTCACGGATGATGTGGCCGAGCTGGGAACCTTCACGAACCAGATGCTGGTGACGCTGGGTGAGAAGGGCGTGAAGACGCTTGATGATCTGGCGGATCTGGCTGGTGACGAACTGGTGGAAATCCTCGGTGAGGATGCCATCGACGAGGATGCCGCCAACGAGATCATCATGGCAGCCCGTGCACACTGGTTCGATGGTGAGGAAGCCAACTCGGCAAAGCCCGAAAATGGTGATGAGGAGTCGACCGACGTCTGATATTTCTGATACTGATAATGGTCCCGTTCGTGGTGCTCTAGGGCGTCGCGGCTCGGAGCGGCGATGCATCGTTACACGAGAGCAGAAGCCGCCTGAAGGCATGATCCGTTTCGTGGTCAGCCCGGATAACCGGGTTGTGCCCGACCTCGCTGGAAAACTTCCGGGCCGGGGAATGTGGTTGAGTGCCAGCCGGGATGTGTTAGATAGCGCCCGCACACGACAGGCTTTTGCCAGAGCGGCAAAAGCCCAGGTGATCGTACCGGAAGGCCTGGCCGATCTGGTCGAGGCCGCGCTGGTGCAGCGGATGCTGGACGCAGTCAGCCTGGCCCGGAGAGCGGGTCAGACGGTCTGCGGGTTTCAGAAATGCCGGGAGTGGCTCACTTCAGGCAGGGTAGGGGTGGTGATCCGTTCGGAAAGTGCAAGCCCGGACGAGTTCTCCAGACTGGTGTCGGGCCGGCGTTCTCTGCCGGTGGTGACAGTTCCCGATCGGGTCCTGGAATCGGCGTTCAGCCGGGACCGGGCGGTCTATGCGGTGATGGCGCCAGGAGCGCTGGCACAGCGCCTGATCGCCGAACATGAGAGATTTTCGGGAGTGGCAGGACGTCCGCTCCCAGACCCCGCAGGGGTCAGTAAGGAACAGGCGGAACTATGAGCGACGGCAACGAGCGCAACCAGGACGGAAACAACACCCCATCACAGGGCGGCGAACAGACCAGAAGCAGCCGCCTGTCGCTTCGCCCTGCTGGACGTCAGGAGGTCGGGCGTACTGTGGATGCCGGATCCGTACGTCAGAGCTTCAGCCATGGCCGTTCCAAGGTCGTGCAGGTTGAGGTCCGCAAGCCCAAGCGCAATGCGTCCGGCCCGGGTGCCGGTGCGGCGGCCCGCGGTGGCCGTGCGGGTGGACGTGCCCTGACGGCAGCCGAACTGGCAGCCCGCCAGCGCGCCCTTGAGGGGCAGCGCAAGGCCGCGGCTGAAGAGGCTGCGCGGCGCGAGGAAGAAAAGATCCAGATCATGTCGGCTGCCGAAGCTGCGCGTCGCGCTGCCGAGGAAGAGCGTCTGATCAGCGAACAGAAGGCTGCGGAAATCGCCGTCTTGAAGGAAAGCGAGCAGCAGGCTGCGCGCGAACAGGCTGCTGCTGAAGCTGCGGCACGCGCTGCCGAACAGGCTGCTGCCGAAGCTGCGGCCCGCGAGGCCGAGGAAGCTGCGCGAGCGGCTCCGCTCGATCCGCGCAGCCACTCGACCGGCGGTGTTCAGCTGGCGGCTCCGGTGCAGCGTCTGCGTCCTCTGGCCGAGCGTGCGATCATGCCGCCGCGCCCGGTCCAGCCGTCGCGTCCGGCAGCATCTGCTTCTGCGCCTGCCCGTAACAACGAAACGCTTCATCTGCGTTCCGGTGCCGCTGGTGGTGATGACGAGCGTCGTCCCGCACCCCGCCGCAGTGGTCCGGGGGCTGCCGCTGCACCGCAGCGCCGTCCGTCCGCGCCGTCCCGTAAGGGTGGCGGCAGCGATCGCCGTGCAGGCCGTATTGACGTCCGCGCTGCGATTGAAGGTGATGACGACAAGACGCGTTCGCTGGCATCGGTCCGCCGTCAGCGCGACCGTGAGCGTCGCCAGGCCGAACTGGAGCGTCTGCGTTCCGATCAGGTCCGCGTCGTGCGTGACGTCATCGTGCCGGAAACCATCACGGTCGCCGAACTGGCCAACCGTATGGCCGCCCGTCAGGGTGAAGTCATCAAGGCGCTCATGAAGATGGGCGTCATGGCGACGGCCGCACAGAGCATTGACGGCGATACCGCTGAACTCGTGGTCGAGGAATTCGGTCACCGCATCAAGCGTGTTTCCGAGAGCGATGTTGAAATTGGTATCGAGGGTGTCGAGGACAGCGAAACCGATCTGAAGCCGCGTGCTCCGGTCGTCACGGTCATGGGGCATGTCGATCACGGCAAGACCTCCCTGCTCGATGCACTGCGCACCACGGATGTGGCCGCCAGCGAAGCCGGTGGCATCACCCAGCATATCGGCGCGTATCAGATCACGGCGCCGTCCGGGAAGAAGATCACCTTCATCGATACCCCGGGTCATGAGGCCTTCACGTCCATGCGTGCCCGTGGCGCGTCCGTGACGGATATCGTCGTGCTGGTCGTGGCTGCCGATGACGGCGTGATGCCGCAGACGATCGAAGCCATCAAGCACGCCAAGGCGGCCAATGCTCCGATCATTGTGGCAATCAACAAGATCGACAAGCCGGGCGCCAATCCGAACCGCGTGCGTCAGGAACTGCTGAGCCACGAGATCGTGGTCGAGGAAATGGGTGGTGACACCCAGGACGTCGAGGTTTCGGCCCTCAAGCGTACCGGTCTGGACAAGCTTGAAGAATGCATCCTGCTTCAGGCAGAGCTGCTGGATCTCAAGGCCAATCCGGACCGTGTGGCCGAAGGTGTCGTGATCGAAAGCCGTCTGGATCGTGGACGTGGCCCTGTTGCTGCCGTTCTCGTCCAGAAGGGTACGCTGCGTCGTGGCGATATCGTGGTGGCCGGTGCCGAATGGGGCCGTATCCGTGCGCTGCTCGACGACCGTGGCCGTCAGGTCAAGGAAGCCGGTCCGTCCCTGCCGGTCGAGATTCTCGGCCTGACGGGTGTGCCGGGTGCGGGCGAGCCGTTCGTTGTCGTCGAGAACGATGCGCGGGCCCGTGAGATCAGTGAGTTCCGTCAGCGGAAGATCAAGGAGAAGGAAGCGGCGTCGCAGGTTGCAGCCCGTGGAACGCTCGATCAGATGCTGGCCCGGATCCAGGCCGGTGTGCAGAAGGAAGTTGCCCTTCTCATCAAGGCTGACGTGCAGGGTTCGGCGGAAGCGATTTCTACGACCGTGCAGAAGCTGGCCCATGAGGAAGTGGCTGTCCGCGTCCTGAACGCCAGTGTCGGTCAGATCACGGAAAGCGACATCCAGCTTGCCAAGGCTTCTGATGCCATCATCGTGGCCTTCAATGTCCGTGCAACCACGCAGGCCCGTGAACTGGCCCAGCGCGAGGGTGTGGACATCCGCTACTACTCGATCATCTACCAGGTGGCGGATGACGTGGAGCAGCTGGTCAAGGGCAAGGTTGCGCCGAAGCATCGTGAGAAGTTCCTCGGTTACGCAGAGGTCCGTCAGGTGTTCAACATCACCAAGACCGGCAAGGTCGCGGGTTGCTATGTCACCGAAGGTCTCGTCAAGCGCGGCTGTGGCGTGCGTCTGCTGCGTGACAACGTGGTTATCCATGAGGGCGAGCTGAGCCAGCTCAAGCGCTTCAAGGATGACGTCAAGGAAGTGGCACGCGGTTACGAGTGTGGTCTGTCGTTTGCGGGTTACAACGACCTGCGCGAAGGCGACATGGTCGAGTGCTACGAAATGGAAGTGATCCCGGCTTGAGTTCCCGTTCCAGACATGACGTGAAAGGTCCCGCGGGCGTCTCCGCTCACGGGCCCAGCACCCGCCAGCTCCGGGTGGCCGAAGAGGTCCGCCGGGTTCTGGCGGAACTGTTCGCCCGGACCGAATTCCGCGATCCGGAACTGCTGGATGTGCGGATTACGGTGACGGAAGTTCGCATCTCTCCGGATTTCAGACATGCCACGGCTTTCGTGACACGTCTGGGACGGAGCGATGTAGAGGTTCTCCTGCCAGCCCTGAAGCGGGTGGCACCTTTCCTGAGAACGGGCCTTTCCAAGGCTCTCAATCTCCGGACGGTACCAGAGATCCACTTCCAGCCCGATACGGCGCTGGATAACGCCATGGAACTCGACGAGATTATGCGGTCTCCGGAAGTCCAGCGGGATCTGAACTCCAAGCCCGAGTGACTTTTTTTAAAAACGCCTCTCACTTTCGGTGAGGGGCGTTTTTGCATTCCGGCCCCCTGCTGGTCTATCAGCGGCCTTCAAAAGCAAGGACGGGATGTATGGGCAGAAAACGTGGACGCGATATCGACGGGTGGCTGATTCTCGACAAGCCGCTGGGGCCGACCTCCACGGATATGGTCAACAAGCTGCGATGGGCTTTTGATGCGAAAAAGGCCGGTCATGGCGGGACGCTCGATCCGCTGGCTTCCGGCGTGCTGCCGATCGCGTTCGGCAAGGCGACGCGGACCATTCCATACATCATGGACGCGACAAAGCGTTACCGTTTCACCCTGACTTTCGGGGAAAGCCGGACGACGGATGATCTTGAAGGCGAGGTTCTGGCGACATCTCCGAACCGCCCGACCGATGACCAGATCCGTGCCGTTCTGCCCGCGCTCACCGGAAATGTCATGCAGGTGCCACCCGTCTTTTCAGCGCTGCGGGTCGGGGGTGAGCGGGCCTATGACATGGCGCGGGCCGGCCGTCCGCCTGAGCTTCCGCCACGTCCGGCGCGGATCGATTCGATAACGCTGGTGGAACGTCCGGATGCGGATACGGCCGTCTTCGACGTCCAGTCTGGCAAGGGCGTCTATATGCGTTCCCTGGCACGGGACATCGCGCTGGCCTGCGGAACGGTGGGTCATATTTCGGTGCTGCGGCGGACGAAGTGCGGGCCGTTCGATCTGAGCCACGCACTGACGATCGATCAGATATCACTGGACAAATCGACTCAAACTGTGGACAAGGCCGATGCTCTTCCGGCTCCTCTGCTGGATGCGGCGACCGCGCTGGTCGACATCCCGGCGCTGGCCGTCACCGATGCGGAGGGAAGGATGCTTGTCTGGGGGCAGTCGATAGACCCCGCGGACCTCGTGCATCCTCTGCCGGCATCGTCGCAGGGGGAAGACCATCTGTGGCGCGCGATGATCGGAGAGCACGTGCTGGGTCTGTGTCATGTCCGTCATGGGCGGCTCAAAGCAGCGCGTATGCTGGAAAACCACGAGTTTTTTGGAGAACACGATGTCGATTACCGCAGAACGCCGCACGGCACTGATTTCTGAGTACAAGCAGAGCGAGACGGATACGGGTTCGCCGGAAGTACAGGTTGCAATCCTGTCCGAGCGTATCGTCAACCTGACCGAGCACCTGAAGACCCACAAGAAGGACTTCCACTCCCGTCGTGGTCTTCTGATGATGGTCGGTCAGCGTCGTAGCCTGCTGGACTACCTGAAGCGCAAGGACCAGGCCCGTTACCAGAGCCTGATCGAGCGTCTCGGCCTGCGTCGCTGAGCTAGATCTGTCCGGGAGCCTGCTCCCGGACATCCCGCCATCGCCTGTCCGGCGGTGCGGGTGCGCGACCGGCGTTTCAGGCCACATGGTGTCATGTCGGGGGCTTCCCGTCATCACCGCCATGCCGTCCGAAACGCTGCTCCGCCACCTGCCGGACGCCCGGGGATGGTTTCATCCTTAATTTGGGAAAACATGCATGTTTGATTATTTCCGCAAGGAAATCGAATGGGCCGGACGCCCCCTGATCCTGGAGACCGGCAAGGTCGCACGCCAGGCAGACGGCGCGGTCATGATCACGTATGGCGACACGGTCGTGCTCTGCACCGCCGTTGGTGCCAAGACCGTCAAGCCGGGACAGGACTTCTTCCCGCTGACGGTCAACTACCAGGAAAAGGCTTACGCCGCCGGCAAAATCCCGGGTGGGTTCTTCAAGCGTGAAGGCCGTCCGTCCGAAGCCGAAGTCCTGAACGCCCGTCTGATCGACCGTCCGATCCGTCCGCTGTTCCCGGAAAACTTCCGCAACGAAGTCCAGATCACCGCAACGGTTCTGAGCTACGACAACGAGAACGATCCGGCCCTCGTGTCGCTGATCGGCTGCTCGGCTGCGCTGACGCTTTCCGGTATTCCGTTCTTCGGCCCGGTCGCCTGTGCGCGCATCGGTCGCATCGACGGCAAGCTGGTCGTGAACCCAACGCATGACGAGATCAAGGACAGCACGCTCGACCTGATGGTCGCCGGTACGGCCGAAGGCGTGCTGATGGTTGAATCCGAAGCCAGCGAGCTTTCGGAAGAGACGATGCTTGAAGCCGTGACGCTGGGTCACACGTCCTTCCAGCCGGTCATCGATGCCATCATCGCGCTTGCCGAGCACGCTGCGAAAGCACCGTGGGATCTGCCGTCGCTGACGAAGGAAGAAATCGCCCTTCGCAAGCGCGTCGAGAAGGTCGGCAACAAGCTGATGGCGGACGCCTACAAGGAGCGTCAGAAGCAGGCCCGTTACAAGAAGGTCGCCGAAGCCAAGGACCGGATCAACGAGATCCTGGCCGAGGAAGGTCTGGACGTCGAACTGGCCAAGCCGATGCTCAAGGAGCTTGAGGCACAGGTCGTTCGTGGCTCCATCCTCAAGACGGGCATCCGTATCGATGGCCGTGACCTGAAGACGGTTCGCCCGATCCTGGCCGAAGTCGGTATCCTGCCGCGCGCCCATGGGTCGTCCCTGTTCACACGTGGCGAGACGCAGGCCCTCGTGGTCGCAACGCTCGGCACGGGTCAGGACGAGCAGATCATCGACGCGCTGGAAGGTGAATACCGTTCCAACTTCATGCTGCACTACAACTTCCCGCCGTATTCGGTCGGTGAGTGTGGCCGCATGGGCTCCCCGGGCCGTCGTGAAATCGGTCACGGCAAGCTGGCATGGCGCGCAATCCATCCGCTGCTGCCGAGCAAGGAAGCCTTCCCGTACACGATGCGTGTGGTTTCCGAGATCACGGAAAGCAACGGCTCGTCTTCCATGGCAACCGTCTGCGGTTCCTCGCTCGCTCTGATGGATGCCGGCGTTCCGCTGCCGCGTCCCGTTGCAGGCATTGCCATGGGCCTGATCAAGGAAGACCGTGGCTACGCCGTGCTGTCCGACATCCTGGGTGATGAAGATCACCTCGGCGACATGGACTTCAAGGTGGCCGGTACGGCTGACGGCGTGACCGCGCTGCAGATGGACATCAAGATCACGTCCATCACGCCGGAAATCATGAAGATCGCCCTGGAGCAGGCCCGTGAAGGCCGTATCCACATCCTTGGCGAAATGGCCAAGGCCCTGACGGAAGGTCGTTCGGACGTTTCGGGCAATGCACCGAAGATCACCACGATCTCCGTGCCGAAGGAAAAGATCCGTGATGTGATCGGTTCCGGTGGCAAGGTGATCCGCGAAATCGTCGAATATTCGGGTGCGAAGGTCGATATCGGTGACGATGGCACCGTGACGATTGCTGCTTCCAACGACGAGCAGGCCCAGAAGGCCATTGCCCGCATCGAAGGCATCGTCGCCGAGCCGGAAATCGGCCGCATCTATGACGGCAAGGTCGTCAAGACCGCCGATTTCGGTGCGTTCGTGAACTTCCTTGGTCCGCGTGATGGCCTGGTTCACATTTCCGAACTGGCAGAAGGCCGCGTTGCGAAGACGACCGATGTCGTCAAGCAGGGTGATGCCGTGAAGGTCAAGGTCATCGGTTTTGACGACCGCGGCAAGGTCAAGCTCTCCATGAGGGTTGTCGATCAGGCCACGGGCGCCGATATTACGGAGAGCGTGGGGGCCAAGCCGGGCCGTCCGCCCCGTCGCGACGCCGAATGAGTGTTGGGGCGGGGCTCGCAAGGCCCCGCCTTTTTTTTCTGAGTATCGGAGACAGCCAGTCCCCATGAAATCTATTGATACCCTCCGTTTTGGTGGTCAGGATGTGCTGCCTCTGATCGAAGGGGGCAAAGGTGTTTCCGTCTCCACGGGCGTTTCGGCCGGACACTGGGCTGCCGCTGGCGGGATCGGAACCATCTCGGCCGTCAATGCGGACAGCTACGATCAGGACGGCAAGCCCGTTCCGCAGATCTATCATGGCCGGACCCGTCGTGAGCGTCAGCAGGAACTGATCCGCTACGCCATTGATGGTGGCATCGCCCAGGCGAAGATCGCCCACGACATTTCGGGCGGCAAAGGCCGGATCAACGTCAATATCCTGTGGGAAATGGGCGGGGCCGAGGAAGTCATCACGGGCATCCTTGAAGGTGCTCCGGGCCTTGTGCATGGTCTGACCTGTGGTGCAGGTATGCCGTATCGCCTGTCGGACATCGCGGTCCGTTTCGGGATTCCGTATTACCCGATCATTTCCTCGGGACGCGCGTTCAATGCCCTGTGGCGCCGTGCGTACAGCAAGGCTCCCGAACTGCTGGGCGGCGTGGTTTATGAGGATCCGTGGCGTGCGGGCGGTCATAACGGCCTGTCCAACACGGAAAATCCGCTGTCTCCGGAAGATCCGTATCCGCGCGTTCTCGAACTGCGCCGCGTCATGCGCAATTATGGTCTGGATGAGACGCCGATCATCATGGCCGGTGGCGTCTGGCATCTTGAGGAATGGCAGGACTGGATCGGCAATCCGGAACTGGGGCCGATCGCGTTCCAGTTCGGAACCCGTCCGCTGCTGACGCAGGAAAGCCCGATCCCCGATGCCTGGAAGCGCCGTCTCCTGACGCTGAAGAAGGGGGATGTGTATCTCAACCGCTTCTCTCCGACAGGGTTCTATTCCTCGGCGGTCAAGAACAGCTTCCTGAACGATCTGCGCGCACGGTCCGAGCGTCAGGTGCCCTACAGTCAGGAAGCCGGCGACGGGTATGAAGCGTCCTATGGCGTTGGTGCCCGTAAGCGCGAGGTGTTCGTGCCGGCAGCTGATCGTCCGCGCATTGCGGAGTGGGAAGCTGCCGGCTTTACGGAAGCACTCCGGACCCCGGATGATACGCTGGTGTTTGTGACGCCGGAAAGCAGTCGCGAAATCCTGGCGGATCAGACGGCCTGCATGGGCTGTCTGTCGCAGTGCCGCTTCTCAAACTGGATGCAGCGCGAGCCGTACACGACGGGTCAGAAGGCGGATCCGCGGTCTTTCTGCATCCAAAAGACGCTCCAGACCATTTCCCATATTCCGCCCGGTGCGGATGAGGATGTGGTCATGGACCATAATCTGATGTTTGGCGGCACGAATGCGTGGCGCTTCGGCACGGATCCGTTCTATGCGAACGGTTTTGTCCCGACGGTCGGCCAGCTCGTGGAGCGTATCCTGACCGGTCGCTGAGGACATGGTCCGCGATCCTCTTTTGACTGGTCCGTCGTCCCGGCCTGCCCCCAACAGGGGCAGGCCGTTCGACTTTCTGACGCAGTTTCTGGCCCGGCATTCCGTTCCCGTCAGTCCGGAGCAGATCGCTCCGGCCGAGGGGAGCCGGGCTGCGGTGGCGACCGTCATGGCGCTGCTTCCCGCACTTTACGAACAGCAGGCCGTGCTGGCCTGGGCTGCCTTTGCGGCGTTCTGGAGCTGCCTGATTGAGCCGGGCGGGACGGCGCGGGAACAGTTCCGCATTCTCGGGCTTTTCACGGTGGGTGGCGCAATCCTGGGGGGCGTGACCTCTCTTGTCGCGGATTATCCGCTGTGGGGCGTGCTGCCCTGGCTGGTGCTGACGGGTCTGCTGACAGGCATGGCGCGGGCGCTGACACCGTCCATGGCGCTGCTTTGCGCGCTTCTGGGATGCGTCATGCTGGCAGGGACGGGGTTCCCGGCACATGGATTGCAGGACGCGTTCGTCATTGCTCTGGCGTTTGGCGGAGGTGGCGTCTGGGCCATGCTCCTGTGCCTCGTCATCTGGCCGCTGCATCCCTATGCGCCAGCCAGACGAGCCGTGGGGAGCTGTTACCGGCTGCTTTCAGTCATGGCGGGCGAGATTGCGGCGGGGCGACTTCAGGAAACGGTCCATCGGCAGAATGTACGCACCGCCATCGAGCGGGCGCGCGGTCTGGCGCTTCAGATTGATGCCGGGCATGCCAGTTATGGCATGCGCGGACGCCTGATTGCGTCTCTGGCCGGGGCGGAACGCCTGTTTACGGCCATGCTGGCGGTGGAGCATCTGGTCGAGACGCGCGGACTGGATTTCGAGGCGCGGGGCACGCTCGCGGCTTTTTCCGCGCTGTGTCAGCATGCCAGCGATGCAGCACTGGAGCCCACGCCGGATCTTGAACATCTGGCAGCGGAAGGGCTTGCGCTGGCGGAGAGCATTCCCGCGACGGCTGGTCCGATCGGGGAGCTGGTGGCGACCAGTGCGCGGACGCTGGGAACGCTGGCCGAAGGTCTGGCACAGAAGGCACGGCTGCCGCTTGATGCCGAACTGCCCCGGCATGTGGCGCGCCTGACGCCGGCGATCTGGCAGCATACGCTCCGGCTCGTGGTGGGGCTGCTGGCCACTTACATGACGAGCTGGTGGCTCGGGCTGGATTACGGGTTCTGGGCGCTGGTGGCGGTGCTGCTGGTGATCCAGCCCTCCGGACAGACGACGTTGGTGCGGGCGCTGGAGCGTGTGCTCGGGACAGTGGGCGGTGGCGTGCTGGCGTTGTTGCTGACACCGTTTCTGCCGGGCTCGGCGCAGATGCTGGCGGCGGTGGCGGTGTTCGTGATCGGGGCGATCGCGATGCGGGCCGTGAATTACACCATGCTCGTCGTGTTCATCAGTGCGCAGTTCATTGTCGTGACGGAAATGATCATGCCCTCACAGGGCGTAGCCTGGGTGCGGATGCTCGACAACACGCTTGGCAGCGTGATCGGGCTGCTCTGTGCTTTCATGGTCTGTCCGCAGCGGCGGGGGCAGGACATGGACGGTCTGCTGCAGACGGCGGTGGTTGGAAATTTGCGTTATCTGGCAGCCGTGCTGAACCGCGATGATCCGGTTGTCACGGACAGGATCCAGCGCCAGGCCGGGATCGACACGACACGGGCGGAGTTTGCTCGGGGCTCGCTGCCCATCCTGGGTGGTGTTTCGGCTGTCGGGGAGCGTGCGACGCAGGCTCATGCGCTGTTGCGGGCCCTGCGGCGTCTGAGCGGAGAGGCCACACTGCTGCGGTTCGATATTTCGGCTGGGTTGTGTGAAGGCGATGCTGAGGCCGGGGAGCGGTGGCGTGTCACAGCGGCGTCGCTTGAGAGCGGGGCGTCACTGTCGGATGTCGCCAAGAAGATCGAGAATGGCGAGGTAATGGCCGAGATTGCGGCGCTGGAGCGGGCGGGGCGTAACTCGGCTCCGTCAGGCAGCTAGGCTCAGGAACTCATAGCCAGAACAAGACGGTTGCGGCGAGGCAGACTGCCGAGAAGAAGACGGTCGGGCATCTGTCATAGCGTGTTGCGACCCGTCTCCAGTCCTTGAGCCTGCCGAACATGATCTCGATACGGTGGCGTCTTTTGTATTTCCGTTTGTCGTATTTGACCGGTTTTGCACGAGATTTTCGACCAGGAATACAGGGTTTGATCCCTTTCTCCTCCAGGGCCTCTCTGAACCAGTCAGCGTCATAGCCCCGGTCTGCCAGCATCCATTCGGCTGGTGGCAGACTGTCCAGAAGGGCAGCGGCACCAGTATAATCACTGATCTGACCTGCTGTCATGAAGAAGTCGAGCGGACGTCCGTTCCGGTCGGTGACAGCATGCAGCTTCGTATTCATCCCGCCTTTGGTCCGCCCGATCAAACGGCCTGAGCCCCCTTTTTAACCGCAGGCTCGAAGCCGTGCGATGTGCCTTGAGATAGGTCGCATCAATCATGATTGTCTGAGGCTCTGCCTTGCCAGTAGCCAGTCCCTCCATCATGCGGATGAATACCCCCATAGCGCTCCAGCGCTTCCAGCGGTTGTAGAGCGTCTTGTGTGGACCGTATTCCCGGGGCGCATCACGCCAGCGCAGACCATTTCTGTTCACGAAAATGATCCCGCTCAACACACGACGATCATCAACGCGAGGTTTGCCATGGCTCTTCGGGAAAAAGGGCCGCAGACGATCCATCTGCTCCTCCGTCAACCAATACAGGTCACTCATCTTCAGTCTCCTCACAGAGGCTGAATTAGATTTCCGCAATCATATCAATGGGTCCTGAGCCTAGGGCCTGAAAAATAGAAAAAGCCGGAGACGGGGTGTCGTCTCCGGCTTTTTTATGTGGATTGGTCGCGAAGAGCGTCAGTGATGGCCGCCGCCACCTTGACCGCCACCTCCGCCATGGCCACCCCCACCCGGTCCGCCACCGTGGCCGCCCATTCCGCCCGGACCGCCATGGCCTCCACCGGGCCCGCCGCCCGGTCCACCATGACCGCCCATGCCTCCGGGGCCACCATGACCACCGGGTCCACCGCCGAAGCCGTGTCCTCCCGGTCCGCGTCCACCGGGCCCGCGACCGCCGGGGCCACGTCCACGATAGGGGCCGACGCCGTAGCCGCCGCCCCAACCGCCGCCCCAGCCACCACCCCAGCCGGTGTCGTAACCGCCGTAATAGCCACCGCCGCCATAGCCGCCGTAACCATCATACCCGTATCCGTCATAGCCGACGCAGCCGGACAGCATGCCGAGCAGGCAGAGCGCGCCGCCGATGCGGGCGAAGGTCTTTGTTGTCCGACGGGTCATTTCGCGTCTCCTGCCGCGATGGGATCATGCCATTCCATAACGCCGAAAGCGGCGCCTGCCGGATCGGCGAGGATGGCAATCATGCTGTTCTGGTGATCGAGATGCGGCTCGACCAGAACGCGGCCGCCAAGCTGCACGGCTTTTTCGGCGGCACTGCCAACGCTGTCCACCTGCACGAAGCTGAGCCAGCGGGCCCGTGCGTTGGGTGGCAGGCGCGGAGGCAGGGGATTGACGGTTGCGCGTGCTACGGACTGGGATTCAAGGATGTAGCGCTGGTTGGTATCGGGGGCCGGTGCGGCCTAGAGGTGGTCCCCATTTTTCGGACAGGGCGATAAGCTATCATCTGGCCTGAACGAGGACGGGTTTTATGGGCAAGGTTACGCGGAAACGGTATGCGGCAGAGTTCAAGTCACGGGTTGCGCTGGAGGCGATCCGTGGGGAACTGACGCTGGCGGAACTGGCTTCGAAACATGGAGTGCATCAGACGATGATCGCACAGTGGAAACGGCAGGCGATCGAGGGGATGGCGGCGACCTTTTCCGGGAAGACGGTGGCTGAGCCGCCGGTCAGCCCTGCTGATGTGGAGAAACTGCACGCGAAGATAGGCGAACTTCTCGTGGAACGGGATTTTTTACGCGATGCCTCTGCTCGGTTGGGCGTGATCAGAGGCGGCAGATGATTGACCCGAAGCGAGCGCGTCTGCCGATAATCCGGCAATGCACGCTGCTGCAACTCAACCGGTCGGGCGTTTACTATCGGCCTGTGCCACAGAGCGAGGCCAATCTGGAGCTGATGCGGCTGATCGACGCCCAGTTCCTGGAAACGCCGTATTATGGCTCACGGCAGATGACATGGCATCTGCGCCGCCAGGGACATGAAGTGGGCCGCAAGCGGGTCCGGCGGATCATGGCGATCATGGGCCTGCGGGCGGTCTACCAGAAGCCGCGCACGAGTGTGCCTCATCCGGAGCATCGGAAATATCCGTATCTGCTACGGGATCTGGTCATCAATCGGCCTGACCAGGTCTGGTGTTCCGATATCACATATATTCCCATGAAACGGGGATTTCTCTATCTCGTGACGATCATGGACTGGTTCACGCGCAAGGTCCTGTCCTGGCGTCTGTCGAACACGATGGACGTGGAGTTCTGTATCGAGGCGCTACAGGATGCCCTCATGCGCTATGGCGCCCCGGACATTTTCAATACTGACCAGGGGTCGCAATTTACGACACCCCGTTTCAGCGGGATACTGGAAGAGCGTCAGATCCGCATCAGTATGGACGGGCGTGGGCGATGGCTGGATAACGTGTTCATCGAGCGCCTGTGGCGGTCGCTGAAATACGAATGCGTCTACCTGTACGCGTTCGAGACCGGATCAGAGCTGAGGGCCGGGCTTGGCAGATGGATCGCCCATTATAACGAAAGGCGTCCGCATACGGCGCTGGCTGGACGAACGCCCGATGAGGCGTATCATAACGTGCCGACGCCATCTGGTCCGGGGTTAACCCCGGACCAGAGGGCCAACAGCAACGCCGTCAGAAGGGCGGCATAACAACAACCGGGTATAGCTTATCAAGCCCGCAAAACTGTCCGAACGGACGGGACCACCTCTAACGTCATGTGGTTCCCCGGAATAGGAGCATGACGTTTCATGTCCCATACCGTTCCCGGAATGCAGCGAAAATGAGGCCTGTTGGGTCCGGAAGGCTCAGATCAGGGCGAGTTCGGCCAGCTCGCGACGAAGCTGTGGTGGAAGCTCGGCGATACCGTCGTCACCGAGACTGTTGCCGAAATCGGGCGGGGCGTCTTTAGGTTCCAGATAGCGCCAGCCCTGAAACGGGCGCATGGGGCGTGGCTGGACCGGGATGATTTCGTCAGACACGACGATCAGCGTGCCTGTGCTGCCATCCATGCGCTGGCAGCTTTCCAGCCCGATGATCGGCTGGCGGCATAGGATCATGCCATCCATCACGCGGTACAGCGAGCCACCGTCCAGCACCTCTTCGGCCCGTTTGGGCATGGTGCGGGTCTGGACGGTGGCGTGGCCGTTGACGCGGTAGTGGTTCAGCCGCTCGCGCAGGACTTCAAGACTCGGGCAGCCGACGGCCAGCTTGATGATGTTCAGCATGTGTGTCGGGTGCCCTCCTTGGGTTAGTGCGTGCCCAGAGCCTTCTGGGACTGCGAGACGAAATCGTTGATGAAGCGCGTCTTGTCGATCGACTGCACGATCTTCACCTTGCGTAGGCCCATGGCTTTCGGCGCCGTGGAATCCGGCCAGATATGGGCGTGGCCGTAATCCATGCCGTGTTCGATGTTGATGTCCATGACGGCCGTGACGGACTTCGTGACCAGTGTGGGATCAACGGCGATGGCGGAGGTCAGTTCATCCCACAGCGGCAGAGGGGCCTGATACTTTTTCAGGTAATCCGTGACGGCGTTGTGCTTTTCATCGATGCGGTTCGCGAGTTCAGGCGTCATCATGATGTCGTTCGAGACATTGCCGACACAGGTGATGGAGGCCCAGGGTGCGGTCAGAGTGATGCGGGCGGCTTCGGGGTCCATGATCATGTTGAAGTCGGACGCGAAGTCGGCATTGCCGGTGACGGACATCATGCTGGCATCAAGCAGACCGCCCATGAAGACAAGCTGTTTCGCGGTCGCGGCAAAAGTCGGGTCAATGCGGATGGCGAGGGCGAGGTTTGTCAACGGACCGGCGGCAATGACCGTGACCTGATGCGGGTGAGCGTGAACCTCGCGGATCAGGAACATGGCGGCCGGAAGCGGATCGGCCGCGATATGTGGCGTACCTTCCGGCAGCTTGCCGACGGGGGGCTGCGTAGCCGGGACGTGCTCGATGGAGCCGAGACCGCCCCAGGCGCCCTTCCAGGGAATGACGCCGAACTGCTGTTCGCGCAGCTTCGTCTCGGCCACCGTGTTGACCAGCGGCGTGGTGGCACCGTCGGCGACGGGGATCTGCGTCTGGCGGGCGATTTCCAGAAAGCGGAGGGCATGCGCCGTGCCCGCGTTTTCCCAGTCATCGCCAATGACGGAGGTCAGGCCCAGCAGTGTCACGTCGGGGCGGTTGAGCAGCGGGATGATGGACTGGATGTTGGAGCCGCCCGGGCCGAGGAAGTCGTTGTCGAGTACGACATAGTTCGGAGCGGGGTTCGAGGCAGGAGCAGCGCTTGCTGTGGCAAGCGGGGCCAGCACGGTGCAGGCGGCCAGAAGGGCAGAGAGAATGGGTCGGCGCATGGTCTCTTCCAGATGGATTAAGACCGGATCATGCCTTCAAGTGACCAGTCGCGCCAGTATTGCTTCAAGCCGGAGCCGTCCTTCGCCTGTCGCGCGCAGGATGCTGTGGGCTCGCTCAAGGTAGTTTTCCTCGATGCAGGCTTCAAGCATGGCAGGGTCCACGCAGTCCATGAGTGCCCGGCCCGTGCGGGTGGCAAAGGAGGCTTCATTGATGCCTTCGGACAGGCGCAGGCCCATCAGCAGGGCTTCGCGGCCCTTTTCTTCGGGGGTGAGGAGCGTTTCCTCGGTGCTACCAGAGCCTGTTTTTTCGACACGCTCCGCCCAAGGCTCCGGTGCACGATGGCGGCGGGTGGCGTAGAGTTGGCCGTCCAGTGTGAGACGGCCATGAGCGCCAGGGCCGATGCCGATATAATCCGCATAGCGCCAGTAGGTCAGATTGTGCCGGCTTTCCGCGCCGGGGCGGGCATAGTTTGAGACTTCATAGGGCAGCAGGCCGTGACGGGCGGCGATTTCGCCGGTCAGATCATACAGGCGGGCAGCCGTGTCCTCGTCGGGCAGGGTCAGTTCGCCGCGGCGGCGCATGGCTTCGAACTTCGTGCCGGGCTCGATGGTGAGCTGATACAGCGAAAGGTGATCGGCCACGAGGTCGAGTGCGGTGGTGAGTTCGTCCGTCCAGTCGGCATCGCTCTGGCCGGGGCGGGCGTAGATCAGGTCAAAGGAAATGCGCGGGAACAGGGTTCGGGCGGTTTCGAGCGCACGGATGGCCTGTGTGGCGGAATGTTCGCGGCCGAGCTTGTGCAGGGCATCGTCGCGCAGGCTCTGCACGCCGAGTGAGACGCGGTTGACGCCCGCCTGACGGAAGGCCGCGAATTTCCCGGCCTCGACGCTGGTTGGATTGGCTTCGAGCGTGATTTCGAGATTGTCTTCCGCATCGAACAGGCGATGCGCATCCTCGATCAGGGCGGCGACGGTTTCGGGCGCCATGAGCGACGGCGTACCCCCACCGAAGAAGATTGATCGCAGGGGGCGTTTGACGCCGTCGCGGGTCAGACGGGCGGCGTCATGGGCCAGTTCGCGGCGCAGGGCCTCGGCGAAGCGCTGCTGCGGGATCACCTCCCGGACATGGGAGTTGAAATCGCAGTAGGGGCACTTCGCCAGACAGAACGGCCAGTGGATGTAGAGGGAGAGCGGGCCGGGTTGTGATGTGGTTGTCAAATGGCGATCCGGACGCCGAACTCCACAACGCGGTCAGGCGGGATACGCAGGAACTCTGTTGTGGAGGCGGCATTGCGCAGGAGGAGAAGGAAGATCCACATCCGCCAGAGCTGCATCTTCGGCACACGGGAGCGCACGACCAGCTCATGCGACGTGAAGTACGACGCCTGGATGGCATCGAACGCCACGCCCAGCGCATTCAGCTCCAGCAGCGCACGCGGAAGGTTCGGCATCTCCATGAAGCCGTAGCGGACGATGACGCGATGGATGTTCGGCGCCAGTTCCTGAACGATGGCGCGATGCCCGCGCTCGGCTTCCGGCTGGTCAAGGTTTTCGACCGTCACGAACAGGATGTGATCGTGCAGGACCTTGTTGTGCTTGAGGTTATGCAGCAGCGAATTCGGCACGATGTCCGGATTGGCGGTCAGGAAGACCGCCAGGCCGGGGACACGGATCGTGCGGGACTGCGGCAGTCGGGCGAGGAAGGAGCCCATCGGCATGGAATCCGCCTGCTGACGGGCTGCAATGAGGCTGCGTCCGCGCTTCCAGGTGGTCATGATGATGGTGCTGATGATGCCGATCGCCAGCGGGACCCAGCCGCCATCGGGGATTTTGAGTACGTTCGCCGAGAAGAAAATGCTGTCCACGATGAAGAAGAAGCCGAAGACGATCGCAACCGTCGCGGACTTCCATTTGAAGACGCGGCGGAACACCACCATCGCCAGCACGCAGGTGCACAGGAACGTGCCCGTCACGGCGATGCCGTAAGCCGCGGCGAGGGCCGAGGACGTGCGGAACGCCAGAACCAGAACCAGCGCGCCAAAGGCCAGGATCCAGTTGAGGGACGGCAGATAGATCTGTGCTTCCTCGGAGGCATTGGTGTGCATGATGCGGGTGCGCGGCAGATAGCCGAGCTGGATGAGCTGGCGGCACAGGGAGAAGCTGCCCGAGATGCCGGCCTGCGAGGCGATCACGGTCGCAAACGTCGCAAGGACCAGCATCGGGATCTGCGCCCAGTGCGGCACCAGAAGATAGAACGGGTTGGACAGGGCATGCGGATCGCGGATCAGCAGGGCGGCCTGCCCGAAATAGTTCAGCGTCAGCGACGGCAGGACGAAGAACAGCCAGGCCTTGCGGATCGGCGCGCGGCCGAAATGGCCCATATCGGCGTAAAGCGCTTCCGCACCTGTCACGGAGAGCACGACCGAACCCAGTGCGATGAACGACAGATAGCCGTGAAGAACGATGAATTCGAGCGCGAAAGTCGGGGACAGGGCAAGCAGGATATGCGGGTAGAGGAAGATGCCCTTGATGCCGAGAATGGCGAGCACGCTGAACCAGCAGACCATGATCGGCCCGAAAGCCTTGCCGATCTTGCCCGTACCCAGCACCTGCACCGAAAACAGGGCGACCAGCACGACCATCGCCAGTGGAATGATGATGTGGCTGGCCGAGGGAACGGAAGTCTCAATACCCTCCACGGCCGAAAGCACGGAAATGGCCGGGGTAATGATGCTGTCACCAAAGAACAGACAGGTGCCCGCAATACCCACGAGGCCGAAAAGCCATCGGAAATGCTGCGACTTGCACACGCGCTGGGCCAGGGACATCAGCGCGATGATGCCGCCTTCGCCATCATGGTCGGCCCTCATGATGAGGATGACGTATTTGATGGTGACGATGAGCATCAGCGCCCAGAAGGTCAGGCTGGCGAGCCCCATGATTTCCCAGGGCTGGGCCGGCGCCTTCGGCGAACTGACGATGCTGACCGAGGATTGCAGGGCATAGAGCGGGCTTGTGCCGATATCGCCATAGACCACACCCAGCACCGCGAGCAGGGCACCCATGCCGGCGGGACGCTTATGGCCGGAGCCCTCTTCTCCACCGCCGATTTCGTGGGTGTGTCCCTCCGAGCGGGCCTGCTCGATCGTCTGCACGATTCCGGCGGAGTCGTTGGGAATTCCTACGCCATGAGGAGGGTTGGAGGCGTGGTCACCGTCATGTTCAGGCATTGCTGGTTCCATTTACGGGCGTCAATAGAGTGCCGCTGTCTACTGTCACAGCGCTTCTCGAGCGCGGCTCCGCATCAGGGCAACTGTCCCTCATGACAAGATTTCTGCGGCGGACGCAAGCCGCGTGTCAGGATTGTGGCGCGGGGCGGGCTCCGAAAATGGCGGTCCCGACCCGGACCAGCGTCGCATTTTCGGCAATGGCGGTTTCAAAATCAGCGGACATTCCCATCGAGAGCACCGGCAGGCCATGTCGCTGGCTCATGTCGCGCAGCAGACGGAAATGGGGCGCAGGATCTTCGCCTTCGGGGGGGATGCACATCAGGCCGCGGATCTTTGGTCCGAATCTTTTGAGCGAGGCTTCGATGAAAGCATCGGCCTCTTCGCGTGGAACACCGGATTTCTGCGGTTCGTCGCCCGTATTGACCTGCACGAGAAGCTCGGGGAGGCGACCGACTTTCTGTGCGCCCTTCTCGATGGCGTCGGACAGGGACGGGCGGTCGAGGCTTTCGATCATGTCGGCGATCTGGCATGCCTCGGCCGCCTTGTTGGTCTGCAGGCCACCGATGATGTGCAAACGCAGGTCCGGGAAGGTCTTGCGGAGTTCCGGAAACTTGGAGGCCGCTTCCTGCACGCGGTTCTCGCCAAACAGGCGCTGGCCGGCTTTCAGCGCGGCTTCGACGCTCTCTATCGGGTGGAACTTGCTGACGGCGACGAGGGAGACATCCGCCTCTGCACGTCCGGCCTTTTCGCAGGCTTGGGCAATGCGGTGACGGATGGCGGCGAGGTTCTGGGCAATAAGATCGGACATGTCTGGAGAAGACGCCATTGCGTCCGTGGCCGCAAGATGCGATTTCGGCAGGATGCGAGAGACCGATAGCCAGTCATGACCCAGAAGCCTTCCAATCCGTCGCCCCGTAATCCAGCCTCCGGAAACCGGAGCGGTGGTTCACGTCGTTCGCGGGGCCCTTCGCAGGGCAGGACGCAGGAGCGCCGTCCCGCGCCGGATCCGACGCGCGATCTGGCATTCGATATCGTCTGCGGTGTGGTCGAGCATCGCCGGATGCTGGAGACGACGCTGGACCGCGCCGGGCCGATGGATCCGCGTGACCGTGCATCCGCGCATCGTCTGGCGGCGACGACGCTGCGTCATCTGGGCAGCATGACCGAACTGCTTCAGCCGATGCTGCGACGCGAGCCGCCCGAGCCGGTGCGCTGTGCGCTGCTGATGGGCGTGGCGCAGCTGCTGCATCTGGAAACACCGCCTCATGCGGCCGTCGGCACGATCGTGGATCTGCTGCGTCGTCGTGGTCTGGCGCCATTCGCGGGGCTGGCCAATGCGGTGCTGCGACGCGTGTCGCGGGAAGGGCACGATCTGCTGGAGGGCCTCGACGAGGACCGGCTGGATGTGCCGCCCTGGCTGTGGAGTGCGTGGGGCAAGCGGGCGCGGGCGATTTCGCGCGGTCTGCATCGTGAGGCGCCGCTGGATCTGACGTTGCGTCCGGGCGCGGTCGCGCCGGAAGGGGGCGAGGTGCTGCCAACCGGTTCCGTCCGTTATCCGGCCGGCACGCGGATTACGGCGCTGGAAGGGTTCGAGGACGGCGCGTTCTGGGCGCAGGACGTGGCGGCGACGATGCCGGTGAAGCTTATGGGAGATGTGGCGGGCAAGACCGTTGTGGATCTCTGTGCGGCACCGGGCGGCAAGACGGCGCAGCTTGCGACGGCTGGCGCGCATGTCGTGGCGGTCGAGCGCGAGGAAGCGCGGGCCAAGCGGCTTGAGGAAAACATTGCGCGTCTGAAGCTTACGGCAAAGACGGTCGTGGCGGATGCTGCGACATGGCGTCCGCAAACGTCGGTGGACATGGTCCTGCTGGATGCGCCGTGTTCCGCGACGGGGACACTGCGCCGCCATCCGGATGTGCTGTGGATCAAGCGCCCGCGCGATGTGACGGCACTGGCGGAAGGTCAGGATGCGCTGATCGACGCGGCACACGAGATGCTCAAGCCGGGCGGCGTGCTGCTTTATGCCGTGTGCTCGCTCCAGGACGAGGAAGGGCCGGAGCGGATCAAGGCTGCGATTGCACGTGGTGGCTGGAAGTTCGATCCGTTCTCGGAAGCCGCGCTGGCGGATATGGCCGTCGCGCGGACCTGGGACGGGATGTTCCGCACTCATCCGGGCCTGTGGAGCGAACTCGGCGGCATGGACGGGTTCTTTGCCGCGCGACTGATCAAGGTCTGATCCCGCCCGGCATCAGAGGCGCATAAGCCCCGATGCCGGATGCTCCGCCTCAGGGAGCCGGGTTGGAGTGGACCTGATGGATGGCGTTGATCTTCTCTTCCAGTTCGGGCGTGATGGTCACGTTTTCCGCGCCGAGAATGGTGCGGAGCTGCTCCAGGCTGGTGGCGCCGATAATGTTGGACGTCACGAAGGGCCGTGAGGTCACGAAGGCAATGGCGAGCTGGACGGGGTCGATCCCTTCCTCGCGGGCGAGGGCGTGATAGGCCGTGACGGCCTCATCAACGCCGGGCTTCTGGTAACGCTGGCCGCGATCGAACAGCGTGGTGCGGGCGCCTGCGGGACGGGCGCCGTTGAGATACTTCCCGGTGAGATAGCCCTGAGCCAGCGGAGAGTAAGCCAGTAGCCCGACTTTCTCCTGAAGCGCCATTTCCGCCAGACCGATTTCGAACGTCCGGTTGATCAGGTTGTAGGCGTTTTGAATGGAAGCCACGCGGGGCAGGCCGGTGCGGGAGGCTTCCAGAAATTTCGAGACACCCCAGGCGGTCTCGTTGGAGAGGCCGACATGACGGATCTTGCCTTCATTCACGAGATCGCCGAGCACGCCGAGCGTTTCTTCGATGGGGACGGAGGTTTCTTCCGGCAGGTCGCGGAATGTCGTGCCGCCTGCGCCGAACAGGCCGATTTTCCGGTCCGGCCAGTGGAGCTGATAGAGGTCGATATAGTCCGTGCCGA
Source organism: Gluconobacter roseus (assembly GCF_046058915.1). GTDB lineage: Bacteria > Pseudomonadota > Alphaproteobacteria > Acetobacterales > Acetobacteraceae > Gluconobacter > Gluconobacter roseus_A. The sequence goes on along the minus strand of NZ_CP175538.1, from coordinate 1,141,323 downwards.
GGCGGCGCAGGGAGCCTTCGAGGGCGTAGCGGATCTGGCGCGGGGTCAGGCGGGCTTCCTCGCCATCGGGCCGGAACCACGGCATGGCGGTGCGTCCGACGACCTTGCTGGCGATGACAAGGCGGTCCCGGCCACCGCGGGCTTTCAGCCAGCTTCCGATGATGGTTTCCGTTGAGCCCTGCGTCTCGGCGCGGGGTGGAATGGAATAGAGTTCGGCTGTGTCGATGAAGTTGATGCCGTGGTCCAGCGCCATGTCGAGCTGGGCGTGGCCTTCGGCTTCGGTGTTCTGCTGACCGAAGGTCATGGTGCCGAGGCAGATTTCGCTGACGGCAATGCCGGTGCGGCCAAGTTCACGCTGTTTCATGGGAAAGACCTGATCAGAAAATGGGGGGAAGCCCCCAGCATGGAAGGGCCGGCACCATTGATCAAGGTGCGGGCCTGTCCGGACCGGGCTTACAGGGCCAATGTTACGATGACGCGCAGCCCGCCGCTCGGCCGGTTTTCGAGGCGGACATTCCCGCCCTGGCCATGCAGGATGGTGCGGGCGATGGACAGACCCAGACCGCTGCCGCCGGTCTCACGGTTGCGGCTGCTTTCGATGCGGACGAAGGGCTCGAACACACGGTCCAGCTCGCTTTCGGGCAGGCCGGGGCCGTTATCTTCGATCAGGATCTTGACCACGTTGCCCTTCTCGCCCGGATGGGTGGCGGGAATGAGCGTGACATGCGCGTTGCCACCATATTTCAGGGCATTGAGGATCAGGTTGTTCAGGGCCCGTTTGAGCGCCACCGAGCGGGCCTTGATCCGGACAGGAACATTGGGCGGCTCGTAGAACAGGTCGTCGGCTTTGTCCGGCAGGCTTTCGGCTGCTTCGTCCATGATGGTCTGGAGCAGGGCGCGCAGGTCGAGCGAGACGATGGGTTCGGCGGAGGCGCTGTCCCGCCCGAAGGCCAGCGTGGCCGAGACCATGGCTTCCATTTCGTCCAGATCGGCCAGAACCTTGTTGCGCAGTTCCTCGTCGTCAATGAATTCGGCGCGAAGTTTCAGGCGTGTGATGGGCGTGCGCAGGTCATGGCCGATGGCGGTCAGCATGAGCGTGCGGTCCGTCACGAAGCGACGGATGCGCAGGGCCATGGTGTTGAAGGCGATGGCGGCACGACGGATTTCGGAGGGGCCGTTCTCGGGCAGGGCGACCGTGTGGACGTCCCGGCCCAAAGCTTCGGCGGCATTGGCCAGCGTTCTGACAGGCGCGATCAGGCGCTGCGTGGCCCAGACGATCATCGCACTCCCTGCAATCGACATGACGAGGAAGGCGATCATGAAGGTCGGGGAGCCGAACGGATTAGGCAGGGAGGTGACGAAACGTACCACGAGCCAGCAGTCACGGTCCGGCAGGAGGATCGAGGTCGAATGCGTGCGCATTTTCTGCCCGATCAGGACCTTGCGCGGATAGAGCGAGGACGGCAGGAGCGCCCAGCGCATGAAGGGTGGCATGTCGCGGCGGTGTATGGTGCCGGGAAAGCGCGGCTCTCCGTTCAGGTGCTCGGCGTCCGGATGTTCGCCATCGGGGTGTTCGGGAGGAAAATGGAACTCCGGTCCGCCCATTGGTCCCCCGGGCGGTCCTCCTGGTGGTCCCATCGGGCCGGGGAAGCCCGACCCTCCCATATCGGGTCCGGGATGCGGCATGCCCGGATCCATCGGGCCGGGAGGCGGAAAGCCCTCATGGCCCGATGGATCATCATGCAGGCGGTGCAGGAAAGACGGTGATGCCATCGCCGGAAACGGGATTTCATGCCCCTCGATCAGCGGGTCCGGCTCCTTGATCAGCAGCACCGTGACGTTGGAGGGGATATGCAGGTCGTCGATCGCATCGTGTCGGTCGGCGGGTTTGGCTTCCGCGACCGTGCGATAGATTGAAAAGACCTGAACCTGTTCCTCGTGGACCTGACTGCGCTCTTCCAGATCGAAGCGGTCCAGCGCGTGGATTCCGAGCCCCGCCGCTTCCACGACCGCAAGGCCCACGATCAGCAGCAGGCTGGTCCGGGCGACGAGAGACCGTGGCAGGATGTGCATCGGGTTCAGAGACGCTCCACTTCCGCTGCGAGCACGTAGCCACCGCCACGGACCGTCTTGATGACCTGTGCATTGCGCCCGTCATCCTCGAGCTTGCGGCGCAGGCGGCTGATGGCCACGTCGATCGCGCGATCGAACGGTCCGGCCTGACGGCCCCGCAGCAGTTCAAGCAGCATGTCACGCGTCAGGACGCGGTTTGCGCGCTCTAGCAGTGCCATGAGCAGGTCGTACTCGCCGCCCGTGAGGGAGACTTCCGCCCCGTCCGGGTTCAGCAGGCGCCGGCGCACGGGGTCGAGGCACCAGCCGGCGAAATGGATCTTGCGGGTGTCGGACGCCTGACGCTTGTCCTCGACATCAACCGTCCGGCGCAGGACGGCGCGGATGCGGGCGAGCAGTTCGCGCGGATTGAACGGCTTGGCGACGTAATCGTCCGCGCCGAATTCGAGGCCGATGATGCGGTCGGTTTCATCGCTCATGGCGGTGAGCATGATGATGGGGACGTTGTCCTGCGAGCGCAGCCAGCGCGCGACTTCAAGGCCGCTTTCGCCGGGCAGCATCAGGTCCAGCACCACGAGCTGGTAATGCCCGTTGGCCCAGGCCTTGCGGGCCTCGCGGGCGTCACGGGCGGCTGTGACGCGGAAATGGTTGCGTTCGAGGAACTGGCTCAGCAGTTCGCGGATTTCGCGGTCATCATCCACGACCAGAAGATGGGGCAGGGTTTCCGTGCTCATGACCAGAGGCCTTTCGGGAATGCTGTGACCGCGTTCGGACTGCTCATGCCGCCTGTCCGGAAAAAGGCGTTTCCGGACAGGATGTGGATGGGAGCGATGTTATGCCAGCCAGGGGGGAACAGGCAGGTTTTTCGCACGCAGGAACTCCGGGTTGAACAGCTTGGACTGATATCGGGCTCCACCGTCGCACAGAATTGTAACAATCGTATGTCCGGGACCGAGCCTGCGTGCCGTCCGGATTGCGGCGGCAACATTGATGCCGGACGAGCCCCCAACGGAGAGGCCTTCTTCCGATGTCAGGGAGAAAATCTGCTCCAGTGCTTCCGCATCGGGGATGCGTTCGGCGTCGTCGGGGTGCGAGCCTTCAAGATTCGCCGTGACACGACCCTGACCGATGCCTTCGGTGATGGAGTTGCCGGTGGCGGTGAGGTCGTTGGACTTGACCCAGCCATAAAGCGCGGAGCCTTCCGGATCGGCGAGGACGATGCGCGGGGCCGTCTTTCCTGCGGCTTTCGCCTGATTGCGCAGGCCGAGCGCAGTGCCGGCCAGCGTGCCGCCGGTGCCGCAGGCGCAGGTGAAGGCATCGACCTCGCCGCTCGTCTGTTCCCAGATCTCGCGGGCCGTGGTGGCGCGGTGGCCTTCGCGGTTGGCGGTGTTGTCAAACTGGTTGGCCCAGAATCCGCCGATCTCTTCGGCCAGACGGCGCGAGACGTGAACGTAATTGCCCGGATCGCGATACGGCTTGGCGGGTACGAGACGCAGATCCGCGCCGATCATGCGCAGGAAGTCCAGTTTCTCGCGGCTCTGTGTTTCCGGCACGACGATGACGGCCTTGCAGCCAACAGCATGGGCGACCAGTGTGAGGCCGATACCCGTATTGCCGGCCGTGCCTTCCACGACGGTTCCGCCGGGCTTGAGGGCGCCGGTCTTCAGAGCGTTCTCGATGATGGCCAGGGCTGCACGGTCCTTGACCGAGCCGCCCGGGTTCATGAACTCGGCCTTGCCGTAGATGTCGCAGCCCGTTTCCTCGGAGGCGCGTCTGAGGCGGATCAAGGGTGTACCCCCGATTGCGGCGGTCATGCCCGGGGAAGTGGTCTGCCATCCAGGCGTGGTGGCCGGAGAGACGGTTTGGCGGTTCGGGGAGATGTCAGTCATAGTTCACTCCTGTGCTGGGTGAATTATAGAACGCGTTTTGGAAGGATGAGGAAGAGCATGAAGGTTCTGACGGCACGACAGGCATGGGACATGCTTGAAAAAGAACCCGAAAATCAGGCGCCGGAAACGCCCGCTCCCATTCTCGTGGATGTCCGGACCCGGCCGGAATGGGTACATGTGGGGCTGCCGGACGCATCGGCAATGATGGCGCCGCTCCTGTGTCTGACCTGGCAGCCGGACCGGCAGCGGGAGTTCGTGGAGGCTCTGGTCGAGGCTGTCCCCGACCAGCAGACTCCGCTGCTGTTCCTGTGCCGGTCGGGGATGCGGTCACATCATGCCGCACTTCTGGCGGAAAATGCCGGTTATGCGGATGTCAGCAATATCGTGGACGGATTCGAGGACCAGCATGGTCCGGACAAGGGCTGGCGTGCCAGTGGCCTGCCGTCCACTCACATGCCGCTGTCGGGTTCCTGATCCGCATCGTAATGGACTTCCAGCACGGCGCACCAGGGATAGCGGCTGTCATAGCTGTGGCCTGAACCATCGGCGATCATACCGTTGGCATCCGTGGGAACATGGGTGAGGGCCACGGCATCGTCCACGTTACCGCCGACGATGCTCAGTTCGTGACCAAAGGGCTGGGCATTCTGGTTCGTGGCGGAGACGATGCCGCAATGGGCCGGAAAGCCGTAGCTGGTGGGCAGCATGGAGAAGGTAACGGTTTTGCTGCGGCCTCGGCCGACGCAGATCAGGTCGCCGATCTTCGGGGCATAGGTGCCCGGATCGTGGGCCGTGACGCCGCTGGACTGTCCGCTGGCGGCGGCGTTGATGTAGGTCGAGTGATTGGGCGAATACGGGAAGCGGTCATTGGCTCCGGCGACCCGCATCACATAGGAAATGAAAGCTGCGGACCAGGCGTAATGGCCGTCATGCTCGATCTCGAAGCGTGTGCCCTGGGAGTCCGTCTTGCCCGTCCAGCCCACTTCCGTCTCGTACGGGTCCTGCCCGATCCACCAGTACTCGCCAACGCGCTGCCACAGCCCGGGGAGGCGTTCGGGCTTCAGTGCGGCATCGGTGGGTTCGGGGCGGTCTTCGGGATCATCATCCGAGACGGGCGAGCCGAACATCCGCCATTCGCGCAGGGCGATGGCGGCGACATCCTGACGGTTGAACGGTTCGAAATTGCGTGTGGCGAAATCCGGGACGTGGCTGTCATAGCCAGCCGGACCAGTGGTTCCGTTCGCATACTGGGCGTTCGGCGTGCGGGCCGGGTACGGGCGGACACTCTGCTGGCTGGAACATGCAGCCAGTGCGAGCAGGGCGGCCGTAGCAGCTGCTCGCCTGAAAATATGCGAATCTGGCACTGTTATCCTCGTTGGGGGATCTGTTTCCCAGCCTGAATGAAGGGCCAAGACGACCGGGGCGTCAAGGACGGGCGCTCAGAGGGGCATGGCTGGCCGCATGGACCGCCATGATTTTCGTACAGGCTTTCTCAAGCAGTGGCACGCCCGTGGGAAGGAACCAGATGCCGAGCAGAACTGCCGAAATCAGCGTGTTCACGATCATCCGCATCCGGGACGGGGACGCCGCCCTGAAGAGAAGGATGGCTGTCACGATGCAGATGACCGGCAGGAGCAAGAGATAGAAAAACAGGCACCATCCGAAAATCGGCTCGTTGTCGGGGCTGGACAGGGCCATGCCAGCGCCGAGCCCGATACCGGGAAGAAAAACGCTCGCGACCATTCCGGCAATGACGTTGGCCATCAGGAAGCCCCGTATGATGCGGAACCACAGCGGAAGGAAGGCTGCAGGTGGTTCCTCGGAGACCGGAACAGGAGGTGGTATCGCGCAGTCCAGGTCCTGGCAGGAGGACACTCCTCAGTGGACTTTCGTCTGCTCGGGAAAGAGGGACTGCAGCCCGGCCTCGGATGCATCACAGCGGCCGCGTTCGGTGATGAGGCCTGTCACGAGGCGTGCGGGCGTTACGTCGAAGGCGGGGTTGGCCGCCGGGCTGTTGAGCGGAGCGATCCGGACGCGGCCGGCTTCCCCATCGCTGTCCAGTCCCGTCATGAACAGGACTTCATCCGCGCTGCGCTCTTCAATCGGGATATCCTTCACGCCGTCGCGCACGCGCCAGTCGATCGTCGAGGACGGCAGCGCCACCCAGAACGGGACATTGTTGTCACGGGCGGCCAGCGCCTTGAGATAGGTACCGATCTTGTTGGCGACATCGCCCTGAGCGGTCACACGGTCCGTGCCCACAATGACCATGTCCACACGACCGGCCTGCATGTAATGCCCGCCGGCATTGTCGGCGATGACGGTATGCGGGACGCCATGGCTGCCGAGCTCCCATGCGGTCAGGAGGCTGCCCTGATTGCGCGGGCGGGTCTCGTCCACCCAGACATGCACGGGGATGCCCTCGTCATGCGCCATGTAAATCGGGGCGAGGGCCGTGCCCCAGTCCACGGTCGCGATCCAGCCGGCATTGCAGTGCGTCAGCAGGTTTACCTGTCTCTGTTTGCCCTTGCGCTCCCAGATCTCGCGGATCAGCTCTAGTCCGTGACGGCCGATGGCCTCGTTGGTCTGCACGTCTTCGTCGCAGATCGCATCGGCTTCAGCGTAACCTGCGGCGACGCGTTCATCTTCGGGAACGGCCTTGAGGTGTGCGACCATGCGCTCGATGGCCCAGCGCAAATTGATGGCCGTCGGGCGGGTGGCGATCAGGAAAGCCGCTGCCTTGTCCAGTGCTGCGTCGGAGGCGTCGTCCTGCAGCGCGAAAACCAGACCATAGGCCGCGACGGCTCCGATCAGCGGTGCTCCGCGGACCTGCATGGTGGTGATGGCCTCGGCGACGGCATCTGCGTCCCGGAGTTCCAGGATCTCCACGTTCCAGGGAAAGCGGGTCTGGTCGAAAATCCGGATGCTGCGATCGTCATCGGACGGGCGCCAGAGGCTGCGATAGGAAATGCCGTTGATTTTCAAGTGTGACGCTCCTTGTCGGGACCAGGCGGCGGGGATGCCTCTGCATGTGCGTGATCCGGGGCCTCAACTCAAGGCCCCGGACCGCAAACAGTCCCGGAGTGTCAGAAAAACCCTGCTCAGAGTGTTTCGAGCGTTGCCAGAATGGTCTTAGCGCTTTCGGCCCACGGCCTGGGTTTGAACTCCGTACGGACCTGCTGCGTCCATGCGGTAAGGCCTTCGGGATCCTCGATGGTCTGTCGGATGACCGTGTAGGCCTCTTTCAGACTGCAGGGATTGAAATATCGTCCAAGGCTTCCTCCGGCTTCGGGAATGGAGGTCGTGTTCGAAGCGATGCAGGGGCGTCCCATCGAGAGGCTTTCCGTGACCGGCAGCCCCCAGCCTTCAAAGAAGGACGGAAAGAGCGTGAAACTGCAATCAGCGTAGAGGCGGCGCAGTTCGCCATCCGTGGGGTTCTGGATGAAACGGATCTTGCCATTCAGCCAGCGGGAGTTTTCCAGTTGCTGCATGAGGTCGGAGACGAGCCATCCCTCGCGTCCGGCAAAGACCAGGGTTGGAACCTTCTCAGCCGGCATGTCCTCGAGCAGTTGCCGCCAGACGCGGAAGAGGAGGGCATGGTTCTTGCGCGCCTCGATGGTCGAGACGAACAGGGCATAGGGTTCGTCCACCAGAGCTTCGGAGGCTGTGGCGGTCTCGGCGAGGCCGAAGCTCGTGCCCAGCGGGATGGCCTGAACGGGCGTGTCGATGCCCTGTTCTTTCAAATAGCTTTCCACATCCCGCGCCGTGGCCTGGCTGATGGCGAAGATCCTGTCGGCGAGTGGCAGGATGGCCTGATGCCAGTCCGTGTAATCCTGGATCATGTCGCGTGTGCACCACTCGGGGTGACGGATCGGAACCAGATCATACATGAGCAGACCATAGGACATCCGCAGATCGTCCCGTATCCAGCGGACCATGGTTGCATAATCGGCATGGTGCCAGGGCGCACCCAGCGTGAGGAAGATATCGCCGGGACCTGCTGCTTCCGTCAGCGGTGCACCAGGCGGAAGGGCAATCCGTGTCTGTTGAACTTTCTTCTGGGCAGTCTGTTCTTTGCGCTGGTCGCGCTTTGTCTGCCAGATATCGCGTTGGCGTTTGAGGGATGCCGAGACATGACGTTCGGTTACCCGGGCAAAACCACCCGGAACGCTCAGGGCCTGCTGCAGGCTCCCTTTCTGGATCTGGAGCAGTTCACCCAGCAGACTGTCGTTGGAAACGGTGCTGTCGGAAGCCGGTACGACGAAAGCGGGCAGTTGCGACGAAAGGCCTGAGGTTTCGGTCTCCGGCTCGTCAGGAGTCTGAGCAGCCGGAGCCCACTCGGAGCTTTTCCTGTCCACCGGCGTGAAGGTCATGCGGTCAAAGAGGGCCTGTGCGAAGGACCAGTCGACGACGCGCAGATCCCGCCAGTTCTCTCCGCGCCGGACAAAACGGACTGTCCTCCCGCCAAGGTGATGCAGGGCGCCGGATATTTCGTAGACGACGCGCTGGATGCCACTGGGACGGCTGTGATGAGCCAGATAGGTGAGCAAATCGTCAATATCGATCCAGAGCGTCATCGGTCTTACTGCTGTTAGAACATGGGGCAGGAGGGAAGGAAACGGATCAGACGGGTTCAAAAGCCGCGAGAATTGTCTTTGCGCTTTCGGTCCATGGCCTGGGTTTGAACTCCGTACGGACCTGCTGCGTCCATGCGGCGAGGCCTTCGGGATCCTCGATGGTCTGTCGGATGACGGTGTAGGCCTCTTTCAGACTGCAGGGATTGAAATACCGTCCAAGGCTTCCCCCGGCTTCGGGGATGGAGGTCGTGTTCGAAGCGATGCAGGGACGCCCCATTGAGAGGCTTTCCGTGACCGGCAGACCCCAGCCTTCGAAGAAGGACGGAAAGAGCGTGAAACTGCAATCAGCGTAGAGGCGGCGCAGTTCGCCATCCGTGGGATTCTGGATGAAACGGATCTTGCCATTCAGCCAGCGGGAGTTTTCCAGCTGCTGCATGAGATCGGAGACGAGCCATCCTTCACGTCCGGCAAAGACCAGGGTTGGAACCTTCTCAGCCGGCATGTCCTCGAGCAGCTGTCGCCAGACGCGGAAGAGGAGGGCATGGTTCTTGCGCGCTTCGATGGTTGAGACGAACAGGGCATAGGGTTCGTCCACCAGAGCTTCGGAGGCCGTGGCGGTCTCGGCGAGGCCGAAGCCCGTGCCCAGCGGGATGGCCTGAACGGGCGTGTCGATGCCCTGTTCCTTCAGGTAGCTCTCTACATCCCGCGCCGTGGCCTGGCTGTTCGCAAAGATCACATCGGCGAGCGGCAGAATAGCCTGATGCCAGGACTTGAATGTCGTGATGATGCCGCGGTCGCACCATTCAGGGCAGCGGATCGGGACGAGGTCGTGCATCAGAAGCCCGAAACGCATCCTCAGATCGTCACGCATCCAGCGAATGGTGTGGATGTAATGACGATGATGCCAGGGCGCGCCCAGTGTCAGGAAGACATCGCCGGGGCTGGCAGCGTCGGCCAGTTTCGTGCCTTCGGCAAATTCCACCCGGGGCGTCTGGGAGCGACGTTTCGTCACCCGGTCCCGCACGGCGTCAAGACCCATCCGACCAAGGATTTTGGTCAGGTCTCCCAACTCGCTCAGAACGCGGCTCTCGGACTCGAAGAATGTTGAAAGCGCAGCGTTCGAGGCGATGTCACCTGTTGCCTGTGGTGTGACCGGCACGGATTTTGCAGTGCTCGCGGAACTGGAGCCGGCATTTCCCATGATGTGACGAAACGCCGCTTCAACCATGGTCCAGTCAAGGGTCCGGAAATCACGGGGATCTGCCGGATTGGAGCCACGATGTACGAACTGGACGTTATTGCCGTACAGCGCACGCAGGGCTGCCCCAATTTCGAACACCACGCGCTGGATACCGCTGGGTCGTCCGTGATGGAGCAGATGAAACATCAGATCATCAATGTCGATCCAGAAGATCATGAGGTCTGTCTGTTCAGATAGGCCGCGTGACAGGCATCGAGAATTGCATCCGCGCTCCGTTCCCAGGGGACGGGTTTGAATTCGGTACGCACCTCTTCCTGCCATTTTTTCAGGCCGGGACGATCCTCGATCGTGTCCCGGACGACCCGGCAAGCTTCATCAAGATTTTCCGGGTCGAAGTAGCGGGTCAGCGGGCCGCCGGCCTCGGGAATGGATGTCGAGTTCGAGGCGATGCAGGGACGGCCGTTCACGAGGCTTTCCGTCACGGGAAGGCCCCAGCCCTCATAAAGGGAGGGGAACAGCGTGAACATGCAGCCATCATAGAGATGGGCGAGTTCATCATCTGTCGGGTTCTGCAGCAGACGGATCTTGCCCCGAAGCCATTCCGTATTTTCGAGCTGCTGCATCAGGTCTGAGACAAGCCATCCGACACGGCCGGCGAAGACGAGGGTTGGAACCTGATCGCGCGGCAGGTCGGCAACAAGGCGACGCCAGATGCGGAAGGCAAGAAGATGGTTCTTGCGCGCCTCGATGGTCGAGACGAACAGGACGTAGCTGTCTTTTGCGGGCAGGCCTCTCGGGCGTTCCCCGTTGATCAGTCTCGGAGGTCCGAAGCCGCTTCCGATCGGGATCGTCTGGACCGGGGCGGAGAGCTTCAGCCGCTGCTGGCGTGCATAGGTTTCGACACTGTCAGCCGTTGCATGGCTGATGGCCAGAAGGCGTCCGCACTGGGGAAGCGTCGTGTCGAGCCAGTGGCGGAAGTCCCGGATCAGGGACAGGGCACACCACTCCGGACGGACAGCCGGAATGAGATCATAAAGCAGCAGAACGGGCTGGACGCCGTATGTTTTGCGCATATGGGCCAGACGATCGCCAAAATCCGGTTCGGACCAGGCCGCGCCAAGGATCAGGAAGATGTCGCCTGTCTTTGGTGTAAGTGCCGAAGAGGCTGCGGATGCAGACGAAGCAACGGGCGCCTGGGACGTGGGAACAGGATTGGAATGTGTCTTGCGGCTGGTGCGCGTGCGGATATAGCGCCGGAGCAGCCTGATCGCACGCAGCTGGTTGACGGCTATGTTCAGGAGAGGACGTGCCAGCTCGGGGGGCAGACTTTCCAGGCGCCGGATCACGCCATGCCGGAGGCGCTGGACGAGCGGACCGCGGGAGGGCCGTGCGTCCGGCTGGAGGATGGTGCCAGAGACGTTCTTTTCTTCCGTACGCGCGGCAAAAAGCGCCTCGAGTTCCTCGAAGGAAACGGATGTCGGCAGATGGTTTTCGGACCCATCTTCCTGGGCGCGGCGTGTCAGGACAATGCGGCCAATGTCAGGTCTTGCAGCGGCCTGCTTGCGGATAACACACAATATTTCAAAGACGAGGCGCTGTATTCCGCTTGGACGGGAATTATTCTGGAAATATTGGAAGATATCCTCGACGTCGATCCAGATGGTGTAGTCTTTACTCATATGTCCAAGCCAACTTCAAAATAACCGACGAAGGGAAGGGAAGGTCAGGATTTCGTTGTTGGGTCTGTCTAGAATGACTGACCCCGTTCCGGCAAGGGCGTTGCGATCATGACCTGGCATGTCCCGGCGGGAAAAATGCCCCGATGTCCTTTTGGAAAAGACCAGTTCCGGGAACTGTTTTTTCGCAGGATGGTAGAAGTTCGGGAGATTATATGGCAGACTCTTCTTGGATGTGACTGATTATCTCAGTCTGTATCTTGATACCCTATTATTGAGAATCATTATTGCCATGCCATTTCCTGCCGAAAAAGTTGCCGATATTGTTCAATTGTTTCGGGCAGGTCTTGGACGGCGTCCCGAACTCTCTGCAATAACGCATTTTGCGACTCTGCTGGAAAACGGAGCAACGTTCCGTGATGTGGCACATGCCATCGCGGGTTCCGCGGAGTTCCGGCAGCTGCATGGCGCGGAAGATATCTGCGACAGGGAGTATGTTACATTCCTGTATCGTAATGGACTGGGCCGGGATCCGGACCCACAGGGTGAGGCAAACCTCCTTTCCGCCCCGAATCGGGGTGATGCGCTGGTTGTGGTGGCAGGTTCTGATGAGGCCAGGACGCGGACGGATCTTTTCGGTCTGCTCTATCCCGATGGTGCGTCTCCACAGGATGATCTGGCTTACCGGGCATGGCTCCTGCGTTACGATCGTATCTCGACGACGGAACGTCTGACCATTGGGCGTCATATTGATAACGGAATGAAGAGCCGGACCCGTTTTTCTCTTCTGATCCAGGTCAATCATCACCGTATCGACCTGTTTGAAGAGACGGTCGCGTCGCTGGAAAACCAGATCTACCCGGAATGGACGCTGATCGCGGTCTATCCTGATGATCTGCAGGCAGGGACGCAGCAATGCCTGCAGAAGGTCATAAAGCGGGTTCCGGGGATCGTGGGGGTGGAAGTCCCGTCCTATATGGGCGTGGAGGAACGCTGGCAGCAGACCATGATGAAGGCCGACGGGGCCTTTTTCGGGTTCCTGGAGCCGGGTGACCAGCTTGCCGCGACGGCTCTTTATGAATTCGCGGTGGCTGTTGAGGACAAGCCTGGACTTGCGCTGATCTACTGCGACGAAGATCGACTGGGGAGTGACGGACAGCGCTGTGCCGCATGCTTCAAGACGGCCTGGAGTTCGGAGCTGATCTATGCCGGTGACGTGGTGGGGCAGCTTGCGATGTTCCGTAAGGATGTTGCGCTCGCTGCAGGTGGTATCCGCGAGGATGTCGGTGCTTTCACGCGCTACGATCTGGTGCTCCGGATTACGGAGGGGCTGGAATCGTCCCGGATCTGCCATCTGTCCCGTGTTCTGTTCCATCGCGGGCGGATGCCCGGCCTGCCGCTGACATTTCCGCTGGTGCGCACAACAGCGCAGCATCCTGAAATCCGGCGCGTGGCTTTGCGGCACCTTCAGAACACTCGCCCCGGCTGCACGATTGAGGACGTCTATATTGGCGGCAATGTCTGGCCGCGTTTTGTCGCTCCCCTGCCGGCAGATGTTCCTCTCGTGTCGATTATTATCCCGACGAAGAACAAGGACACGCTTCTGGCGCGGTGTGTTTCCAGTCTTCTGAACGTGACGGATTATCCGCGTTTCGAGGTTCTTTTGGCCGATAATGGCAGTACGCGACCGGAAATGCTGGAACTTCTGCGGCGGCTTGATCGCCATGACCGTGTCTCGGTGACGCGGATTGCCGAGCCGTTCAACTGGTCGGCCATCAATAACCGCATGGCACGGCAGGCTCGTGGAGATCTGCTGCTGTTTCTGAACGATGATACCGAAATCCTTGAGGCCGACTGGCTGACCGAGATGGTGCGCCAGATCAGCCAGGACAAAGTGGGCGTTGTCGGGGCGCGTCTTTTCTATGCAGACGAGACGATCCAGCATGCCGGGATGGTGATGACTCCCAAGGGAGCCAAACATATCCTGCGTGGCGCACATGACGATAATCCGGGATATCTGGGGCAGCTGGTTCTGGCGCGCGACCTGATGGCTGTTACGGGCGCATGTATGCTGGTTTCCCGGACTGTTTTCACCGAACTTGGCGGGTTTGATGAAAGCTTCCCGTTGACCTGCAATGACGTGGAATTCTGTCTGCGGGTGCGACAGCGCGGGCTGCGTGTGATGTGGACGCCACATGCGTCACTGATGCATGTCGATGGTGGCACGAGAGGGCGGGATTATTCTCCCCGTAATATCCTTGATGCCTGCATGGATGTCGGGCGGCTGCTTCAGAAATGGGAGAAGGTCATGACCCAGGATCCGTTCCTCAATGACAATCTCCTGGCGACAGATCACGACCTGATTCTGGCCACTCCTCCGCGGGTGAAAAAAGCGTGGCGGCAGCGTCCTGCTTATATAAGATCGGGCCCCGCCACCCGGGGACTGCGCTCTGCCGAACTGTGACTGTCTGGTTTCTGAAGTGATGAGAATGTTTTTTTCCATACTGCCGCTTCCCTGTGACGGCCCGAAAAGGTGGCTGCCATGAGCGGTGTAACAGTGCGGCAGTGCGCCATTCTTGTGGGCGGTCTGGGGACACGGTTGGGCGCGCTGACGCAGTCGCTTCCCAAGCCGCTCATGTCCTGTGGCGACAGGCCCTTCCTTGCCTGGCTGATGCGCGAAATGCAGCGCTTCGGAGTAGAGGAATTCGTCCTTCTGGCCGGGCATCTTTCGCATGAAATCGAGCGGGCTGTTGAACAGATCCGTCTCTTTCTGCCGAAGCCTGCGAAGATCACGATCAGTGTCGAGCCGTTCCGGGCTGGCACAGGTGGTGCGCTCTATCATGCGCGGGAACACCTGCAGGAGCGGTTTCTCCTGTGTAATGGGGATTCCATATTTTCCTGCAATCTGTCGCGTTTTCTCTCCAGGGCCCGCAACGGAAACTGGATGCTGCTGCGCGAAGTTGACGATCTGGACCGCTATGGTGAGGTTCGTCTGGAGAGTGACGGGGAATGTGTTGCGTCCTTTCATCCCAAGGCGGAGCAGGCTGGTCGGTCAGGCCTTATCAACAGCGGGATCTACCTGTTCGACCACTCGGTCTTTGAACATCTGACGCCGAACTGCTCCCTGGAGCAGGATGTTCTTCCCAAACTGGCGCAGGAAAAGGCGCTGCGCGGTGTCTGTCTGACCGGATATTTCCGGGATATCGGTTTGCCCGATGATCTGGTTGCGGCTGGTCAGGAACTGCCTGAAGTCCTGCTGCGGCCTGCGGTTTTCCTTGACCGGGATGGCGTCATCAACCGGGATCACGGCTGGGTCGGAACGCGCGAGCGGTTTGAGTGGGAGGACGGTGTGCTTCCGGCCATCGCGCGCATGACCGATAGCGGCCATCATGTGTTTGTCGTCACGAACCAGTCTGGGATCGCCCGCGGGTTCTATTCCGAAGCGGATCTTGCACAGCTCATGGACTGGGTGATTGAGACTGTCCGTGAACATGGGGGCACGATCGAGGACTGGCGGTACTGCCCGATCCATCCGGATGCCAAACTCCCGCAGTACCGTGGGCATAGTCCGGACCGGAAGCCCGAGCCCGGCATGATCCTGGATCTTCTCAAACGCTGGGAAATAAAGCCCGAACACTGCGTGCTGTATGGTGATCAGCCTTCAGACATGCAGGCCGCGTCTGCCGCAGGCATCAGGAGTATCCTGGTGGGGCCTGCATCTCTTGCCGAGCTGATCTCTAAAACGAAAGACTTTCCGTGAACATCGAGTTTCATACCCGCCCGTCCCATGCGCGCTCTGTTACCGGGACGCGGGAGGTTGTTCGTGCGCGTGTTCCGTTGCGCCTTGGACTTGCAGGCGGTGGAACGGATCTCAGTCCGTATTGTGACGATTTTGGCGGTGCCGTGCTCAACACGACGATTGACCGCTATGCCTATGCGTTCATCGAGCGGTCCCAGGACGGCTGCGTGCACTTTGTCGCGCCGGATGTGGAACTGGACGAGGCATTTGCGGTCTATCAGATCAATGAAGATCTGCCGAAACAGGCCAGTCTGAAACTTCATGCCGGCGTTCTGGTGGGGATCAGCCGGCGCTTCAATGTGCCGGTAGAGCCGTGGCGCATCACGTCCTTTGTGGACGCGCCTCCCGGTTCGGGACTTGGGTCGTCTTCCGCACTGGTTGTGGCGCTTGTCGAGGCCTTTGTCAGGCTGCTGCATTTGCCGCTCGGCCCTTATGACGTGGCTCATCTGGCCTATGAAATCGAGCGTGTGGATCTTGGTTTGCAGGGTGGCAAGCAGGACCAGTATGCAGGAACATTCGGCGGCACGAATTTCATCGAGTTTCTCGCCGATGACCGTGTGATTGTGAACCCGCTCCGTATTTCGGACGGGATACGAAACGAGGTCGAGACTTCGCTTGTCATTGCCTTTACCGGCGTCTCGCGGGCTTCTGCCGACATTATTGCAGAGCAGCGTTCGGGCCTGATTCAGGTGACGGAAGAGACCATGCGCAACATGCATCGTCTCAAGCAGGACGCCCATGACATGAAGAATGCGCTGCTGCAGGGCAATGTCGTGCAGATGGCTGAAATTCTCAATCGCTCCTGGGAGGCGAAAAAGAGCACGGCGCGTGGCATTTCCAATCCGCTGATTGAATTGCTCTATACCCAGGCCATGAAAGACGGGGCGATTGGCGGAAAGGTTTCGGGCGCGGGAGGCGGTGGCTTCATGATGTTCATTGTTCCACCTGACCGGCGTGTGCAGGTCATCCGAAGTCTGAACACCTCAGGCGCGCAGGCCAGTGGCGTGCATCTTGTTGCGGAAGGAGCCGAGACATGGCTGAGCTGAACGAAAAGACAGCAGTCCCGACGCCACAGGAACCGGAGGCAGGTGTGAAGACCGGATGGCGGCTCAGTGAAGCAAAGGTGGAAAAGCATGTCCGCACGCTGATCGAAGATCAGCTGGGCCATGCCATGCATCGTGCCTATCAGTGTGAAGAACACGCGCGTCACCTCGAACAGATCGTCGCAAATGTCCCGCGAGCCGATGAGGACATGCAGGCGCTTTCCGTCACGAACGCCGACCTCCGCCGTCAGCTTGAGCAGATCCAGAGTGAGCACCGCATCCTTCTGCAGTCCACGGCATGGAGAGTGGGGCGGCGTGTCCGGGCGATTGCAAGCCGTCATCCGACTTTTGCCAAACACATGCGTCGTGCCGCCAAGCTGGCCTACTGGACGCTGACCATGCGTCTGTGGTCCCGTGTGCAGGTGCGACAGGGTGCGAAGCGCGGGATTGCCCTGCTCAGGGACTCTGCGCTGTTTGATGCAGACTGGTATCGCACGCGCTATGCGCATCTTCTGCAGCCGGACACGGATCTGGTCGCGCATTATTACTGGACCGGCGCAGCACAGGGGCTGGACCCGCATCCCCTGTTCAGCAGCAGCTGGTACATGTCCGCCCTGCCGGTCGAAGCCACTGTTAATCCGCTCGTGCATTATATCACGCATAACGGACGCGGGACGCCTGATCCCCATCCGTTATTCGATACGGCATTTTATTCCAAACAGGCGGGAAAGATTGCGGAGCGGCAGACCCCTCTCGAGCATTTTCTCGCCAGTAATCCGCAGGACGGTCTGAAGCCGAATGCCGTTTTCGATCCGGTGGCCTATCAGGAAGAATATGCGGCTGCTCTGAAGGGCGGCGTCAATCCGCTGGCCCATTATGCATCGGATGGTGAACAGGCCAATTTCTGGCCGCATCCCCTGTTTGATCCTGCCTGGTATGCCGCCCGCAATCCCGGTTCGGTCGAGTTCGGCGCACTGGCTCACTATCTGCGGGAAGCGCGCTGTGCAAAAGGCGTGCCCTGCTCGCTGCATATGGAGCGCTTTGCAGACCCGCAGCTTGCCCTGCCATTTACCCTGACTTTTCCTGAAGAAAAGAACCCGGAAGTTTCAATCATCATTCCGGTGTACGGTCATTATTATGACACCTGGCGCTGTCTTGCGTCCGTCATGCTGATGACGCGGAAAACCGCCTATGAGGTCATTATTGCGGATGACCGGCCTGCACGGCCGATTGCCAGGAAGCTTGGGCTTCATGGCGCAAAACTGATCATCAACAAGGAAAATCTTGGCTTTCTGGCCAACAGCAATACCGCTGCCCGTCAGGCCAGCGGGCGCGAAATACTGTTCCTGAATAACGATACCACGGTCTGCAAGAACTGGCTGGCGCCTTTGATGTCCGTCATGAATTCAGACACTCGTGTCGGCGTTGTCGGCTGCAAGCTGCTGAATGGTAATGGCACCGTTCAGGAAGCGGGCGGCATCATTTACGGGACGGGCTGGGGAGATCCGTTCGGTAAGAATGACCGGCCTGACCGGGGCTGCTACAATTATGTTCGTGATGTCGATGTCGTAACGGGGGCCTGTTTCCTTGTGCGGCGGCGTTTGTTCGAAGAAATGGCAGGGTTCGACAGTCGTTATGCCCCAGCTTTCTATGAAGAGTTCGACCTTGCGACAAGTATCCGTGACGCGGGGTATCGTGTTGTCTATCAGCCTGCCAGCGAGGTGTTTCATCATGGCAGCGCGTCTTACGGAACAGAAGTCCGCGACCGGCAGACCCTGAAAAACCATGCGACATTCTGTCGCAAGTGGCAGACGCTTCTGGCTACCCAGCCTGCACCGGACATGTCGTCGTTTCTCAGTCGTGAGCGGCCGTCTTCACGCGGCATCATTCTGGTTATTGATGACAAAGTGCCGGAATACGACAAGCATGCAGGCGCAGTGACGCTCTTTCAGTATCTGCGACTGATGCGGGAACTGGGGCTGCGGGTCATTTATGCACCTCAGGATGGAAAGCCGCTTGAGCCCTATACGAGCGCTTTGCAGCAGATGGGCGTCGAGGTTCTCTGTGCGCCGGATCGCCTTGATTACTGGCTGTGCACATACGGGCTTCATGTTGATTTTATCTGGACGGCGCGTCCGGATGTGACGTTCCCGATCCTGCCATTGCTGCGCAAGCATACGGGCGCAACAATTCTCTATTATACCCACGATCTGCACTATCTGCGTGAGATGAGACGTTACGAGCTGGAGGGAAGCATCTGGGCGCTGCAGGAATCACAGCGTCTTAAACCTCTGGAGCTCAAGATTTTCGACGTTGTTGATCACGTTCTGACGCCGAGTGGGGAAGAAAAGCAGGATATTCTTGAAGAAGTCCCCTACGCGAATGTGACCGTGGTTCCGCCTTACCTGTTTGGGGATACGGATCTGGTCGACGCACCGGCTGATTTCGGGAACAGGAAGGACCTGATCTTCGTCGGTGGCTTTGATCACACGCCGAATGTGGATGCTGCTTTGTGGCTTGGGCAGGAAATCATGCCCCTGGTCTGGAAAACCCATCCTGACAGCACACTCTGGATTGTCGGTAATGTGCCGCCCGACAGTGTAAAGGCACTGGCGGGTGAACGCATCAAGGTCACGGGTTTCGTGCCGGAACTGGAGCCTTACTTCGAACATGCCCGGGTATCGGTCAATCCGCTGCGCTATGGTGCCGGGGTAAAGGGCAAGATCGTGACGTCCCTGCAGGCCGGTATTCCGGTTGTGACAACGTCCTGCGGCAATGAAGGCATCCAGCTTCTCGACGGGGCAGAAGCCCTGATTGCGGATACGTCCACAGGGATTGCGGATGCGGTCAACCGTCTGCTGGATGACGAAAGCCTCTGCCATACCTTGATCCGTTCCGGTGCCAATGTGGTCCGGACGCGCTTTTCCGCCAGCCGTGCCCGGCAGATCCTGCAGAATGTTCTGGGTGATGGCGTCTGTTCGGTTTGTGGAAGCCGGCCGCGTCAGGAAAAACAGGCGCGCGATGACTGGAGAAAGGGGATCTACTGCCTGAATTGCGGGGCGGATAATCGTGTCGGGGCCGTAGCACAGGCCATGATAACGCCGTGGCGTCGCCAGCGCGTCAATACGGTGCATGAAGCCCTTTTCTATCTTCAGGATCTGCACATCCATGAACTGGATAATTCAGAAGCTCTGTCTTCCGAGTTGTCCAGGCTCAGGGGATACAGTCACGCTGACGGGATGGGAGAAAAATCGCTTCGACCGGGCAGTCTGGATCTGCTGCTGGCCGCAGATGACAGCAGGCTCGCACCGTCCAGAGCGCACGAACTTCTCAAGACCGGTGGCCGTTATATTCTGACGGTTATGGACGACCCAACGATGGAAGCAGGTGAGTTGCGCCAGACCGGATTGCATGTTTCGTCGCACAAGGTGGCGATGCCGGCATATGATCAGAAAGAGTTGTGGGTTCTTGAAGCCCGCAAGCTCTAGATCTTCCGGTCACTTACGGAATGCAGAAAGCCGGTTCTGGTAAATCCGGAACCGGTTTCCTGTTCTGAAAACCGAAAGATCAAAGCTGGCTTAAACGGATTTCAAACGATCTTCGTAGATATCGTTCAGTGTGTGGTTCCATGAAATCCGGGGCGTCCAGCCCAGGGCTGACCTGAAACGTGACGCATCTCCGGCGGCAACAGGGATGTCTGAAGGACGCAGCCGGGCAGGGTCGATGGTAATTTCTGCCTGCACACCGCTCAGATGCAGCAAATCATCCAGAATGGAACGAATGGAGCGGGTGTGCCCGGAACAGACGTTGAAGATCGCGCCTGGCTGAAGAGACAGGCGATGTTCCAGAATGTCCAGATAAGCATCGCAGACGTCTCTGACGTCCAGAAAGTCCCGCTCGGCATCAAGATTGCCCACATGGATCTGAGGCTTCTGCTGGCCTTTCGCAATTCGTGCAATCTGGGAGGCAAATGCCGGTACGACAAAATCCGGGGACTGGCCGGGGCCCGTATGATTGAAGGGACGCATCCGGATGGTCCGTAATCCGTCCCGCGCCATTGCGCCCAGAGCCAGGTCGGCAGCGGCTTTGGTGGCAGCATAAGTATTGGCGGGCGAAAGGACGGCGTCCTCATCAAGGGGAGTGTTGCGCTGGAACGTCGTGCCATAGGCCTCCGCTGTAGAAGCGAAGAGAAACGTGCCGTCCGGGACATGTTGCAGCATGGCCCGCGCCAGATTGAGCGTGCCTTGCAGATTGACGGCCCAGGTATCATCGGGCGACTGCCGGGCTTTTCCGATGGTCGAAATAGCTGCGAGGTGGATGCAGCATTCCGGCCGGTCCTCTGCGATGCTGTCATTGACCGCGCGGGCATCCCTGATGTCAGGAATGCCCGGCAGGATTTCACAATCGGGAAAGCGCATCTCAAGTCGGGACTTCAGGTGTTGCCCGACAAAGCCGCCGAGACCCGTGATCAGTAGACGCACGATCCGGCCGCTTATGAGTTTTTGTATCTGGAATGACGGGCGAGATCGGCTTCGACCATTTCCGCGATCATGCCCTCAAGCGTGGTTTCAGGCTCCCAGCCAAGGACGGTCTTCGCTTTGGTAGCGTCGCCCAGCAGGACTTCCACTTCGGCAGGGCGCAGGAAGGCGGGGTTGGTTACGACGTAGTCTTCGTAATTCAGGCCGGCGACGGAGAATGCAATACGGCACAGATCGCGAATGCTGGTGGTCCGGCCGGTGGCCACGACGTAATCGTCCGGCTTTTCCTGCTGCAGCATGAGGTACATTGCCCGGACATAGTCACGGGCATGACCCCAGTCACGGGTTGCATCGAGGTTTCCGAGAGCCAGTTCATTCGCAAGACCAAGCTTGATGCGCGCCACACCGTCCGTAACCTTGCGCGTTACGAACTCGATGCCGCGGAGCGGACTTTCGTGATTGAACAGAATACCGGAGGAGGCATGCATGCCGAAGCTCTCGCGGTAATTGATCGTCATCCAGTGCGCATAGAGTTTGGCGACGGCATAGGGGGAGCGCGGATAGAACGGGGTCTTTTCGTTCTGTATCAATTCCTGGATCAGGCCATACATTTCTGAAGAAGAGGCCTGGTAGAACCGGGCATTACTCTGGACGATACGGGCCGCTTCCAGAACATTGACTGCCCCGATACCCGTCACGTTTCCGGTCAGGAGCGGCTGCTGCCAGGACGCTGCAACAAAGCTCTGGGCTGCGAGATTGTAGATTTCGTCTGGTTTGACTGTCTCTACAACCCGGATCAGGGAGGACAGGTCCGTCAGATTGCCGTCAACCAGTTCTACATCATCAAGAATGCCGAGCCATCTCAGTCTCTCACCGATGACGTCCGCAGAGGCGGAACGTCTCAGCAGACCCACAACGCGATAGCCTTTTTTGAGGAGGAGCTGGCTGAGATAGGCTCCGTCCTGGCCAGTAATTCCTGTAATGAGAGCTGTAGGCATGATTATCTCTGAGTCCGGTTCGATGGAGAGTTGCGATCGTCACTTGGCCCGCTTGATGTGTATCGGGTTAAACCTTCTTGAGAAGGATGGTCAATGCGCGAAATTCTCCCGATTTCAGGCCTGTGGTCCATTTTTCTGATCTCGGAAAATAATTGATGAGTCCGATCTTCATCATATGTTACAGTCCGTGTCAGTTCATGCGACGGGAAGGAAATGATGGCGTCCTGCGTAAAAACATATGTTTCTTCACCCCGTATGGCAGGGAAGGCGGCAGCAGGTCTGCAAGGTCCGGAAGGATGCCTGAAAAAGGGCAGTGCGGTGGAGAAATACCGCCTGTTGCGTGAGACACGGCGTGTTCTTCGACGTGAACGTCTGGCGCAGGAACGCAACGCCAAACTGTAAAGTCTGTCAGGCTGGGATTTTCTAGCCGTTCATGCCTGGAAGAGCCGTCAGGTCGGCAAGCGGAGCCGGTCGCCCCATCAGAAAGCCCTGGGCTGTGCTGCATGAGGTGTGGCGCAGCATGTCGAGTTGTGCTGCCGTTTCAACGCCTTCGGCCACGACTTCCATCGACATGGCATCCCCTAAAGACACGATGGCGCTGACAATGCTTTCAGCCTGGGGATCGTTCAGCATGTCCCGTATGAAGGACCGGTCGATCTTGATCCGGTCGAACGGAAAGCTTCGCAGGTAGTTGAGGCTCGAGAAGCCGACCCCGAAATCGTCCATGACGATCTTTGTGTCCATGGCACGGATCTTGCTCATGGTTTCCAGATTGCGCTGTACGGCCTCGAGAAAGATGTTTTCCGTGAGCTCGAGTTCGAGCCGGTCTGCTGCCAGGCCGGTCTGAAACAGTGTCTGGATTATGGCGGCATACATGTCATCGCGCAGGAACTGGACAGCGGAAATATTGACGGCAACCCTGATATGAGCTGGCAGTCTGCTTGCCTGAGCACATGCTTCGAGCAGAACCCAGCGGCCGATCGGGACAATAAGGCCGCTTTCTTCTGCAATAGGGATGAACTCGTGTGGAGAGATCACACCTTTTAAAGGATGCTGCCAGCGCAGAAGAGCTTCAACGCATTCGACTGTATTGGTTTTGAGGCAGATGAGCGGCTGAAACTCCAGAAAGAACTGGTTTGTCTCAAGCGCGCGTTGCAGGTCATGTTCCAGTTCGGAACGATGCTGGATGTCTGCCTGCATGACCGGGTTGAATCTCACCCAGTCCGGTGACTGGAGACGGCGGGCCTCGTTCAGGGCGAGTTCGGCGTAATGGCATGCCGTCTCAAAGCGATAGGTATCAAACGGAATGACACAGCAGCCAATACTGGCCGTCAGATGGATCCTGTGTCCCGCGACTGACAGGGTCGTGTGAAAAACATCGCGGATGATCTGGGCCCAGCGGGTCGCCTGAGCCGGATGATCATAGGGAAAAGGGCAGAAAAGACCGAATTCATCGCTGCCCAGCCGCGCGACGATACAGTCATCGGTCAGAAACGTCCTCAGCCGCTGTCCTAATTCAGTCAGGACCTGATTTGCGACCAGCGTACCGTAACGTTCGCTGATTGTGTGAAAGCGGTTGATGTTGGCTTGCAGGAGGATGCCCGCGGGCTGCCGGATTGTGCCGTTTCCAAAGAGGGCTGCAAGACTTTTCCGGAACTCGTCTTTTCCGCACAGGCTTGTTGCAGTGTCCAGAGCGGAGGCCTCGAAAAAGGCAGCCATGGCATGTGGGAACATGATGGCCAGGGCCAGGCAATCCTGGTCTGCACGACGCAGGGGCGTTAGTCTGAACTGGACATGAAGGGTCTGTCCTTCCAGGGTTTTGAGCACGCCGGGACGATAACTGTTGTCTGGTGCGGCCTTAAGAGCGCTGGGAAGGATGTCGCGCAGGGCTGGGCACTTCTGCAGAGTGGTTCCGATGCAGGAGAGGAGCGGCCTGTTGGCCTCGATGATCCGGCCCTGATACAGAACAGCCAGTCCTTCGCTGGCGGCATCGGCGAGATGATGAATGGGACAGAGGGCCATGACGTTTTCCCGGAGCGCAGACTTCGGAAGGTGACCTTCCGCACAGGATCGCCCCCCTTTCTGACTGCTTTTTCCAGGAATATTCACGATTGTTTCTGTCCCTCTGTCTGCGGGAAGGATGACCCGCTTTCTGTTAAGAAACTGGAAATGTCGGACAGTCAGGAAACACTCCAAATGAAACAAAATGTTTCATAGAGAAGGGCGGGATACAATGCGTTACGAAATACTGACCATTTTACCGCCCCGTGAGCGCTATGAGGCAGGACATGCAGGCGCAATTTCCCTGCTTGTCAGCCGGATTGCGGGTGTTTCGGATGTGGTGGCGGGACTGGGGCGGATTGGAACGCCTTTGCCGGGTGGCCGGTATTTTCCGTTAATTCTGCCTCGTATTCCCCTGCCGTCAGGATGGCGTCTGCGTCTGGCATGTGTGGCAATGATGCGCTCCTGCCAGCCCGCTTTGACGGAAATTCACAACCGGCCCGATCTGGCGCGTTTTCTGGCGCGATTCGGGCCTGTCAGGCTGGTTCTGCACAATGATCCCTGCACGATGCGAGGTGCGCGCTCGGTCCGGCAGCGGGAGGAACTTGCGCGGCATGTTCTGGTCTATGGTGTTTCGGACTGGGTCACCCAGCGTTTCCGTGAAGGCTGCGGTTCGATCCGGACTGAAGTGCAGCCCAACTGCATCGATCTGTCGGCCTTGCCATACAGGCCTTTTGCCCAAAGGCAGAAGACGATCCTGTTCGCGGGGCGGGTCGTCGCGGACAAGGGCGTGGACGCGTTTGTAAGGGCCTGGGATGCAGTTCGGGCGGCTCATCCGGAGTGGCGGGCCGTTATCATGGGGGCAGACCGTTTTGGACCTGACTCGCCGGAAACGCCTTATCTGGAAAAGCTGCGGCCTCTTGCTGCGACGGCCGGGGTCATGATGACGGGATATGTGCCTCACGACAAAGTGCTGAAAGCCATGGCCGAGGCTGCCATCGTTGTGGTGCCAAGCCGCTGGCAGGAGCCGTTTGGCATGACGGCACTGGAAGCCATGGGATGTGGCGCGGCAGTCGTGGCGTCACCTATGGGGGCATTGCCGGATCTGGTTGGGGATGCGGCACTTCTGGCGGACCCTGATGCGCTGGGCGCGCTGGAGCAGGCTTTGAGCCGGCTGATGGATGACGATCGTCTGAGAGAACAGTTGGGAACAAAAGGCCGGGAACGGGCTGCCCTGTTTGATGTCGGGGCAGCCCGGATGCGACTTGGAGAACTGCGGCGGGAGGCAATTGCGTTTGCTCGCCGCGCGCCGCAGTCCTGATGGCTTCAGTCCCGGGCGGGAGGGGCCATGAAGGTCGGGTCAATGGGGTTCGGAACGTGACGGGCCAGGATTTCGTCAACGGCCTTCTTTTCCTCATCGGTCAGGGACCAGCCGAACACATCCTTTACACCTGAGACCTGCTCCGGCTTGCGGGCACCCCACAGGGCGATGACAGGACCCTGATCCAGAACCCAGCGGACAGCGAAGGCCATGACGGACTTGCCGCGCTTCTGGGCCAGCTTTTCGAAGTCCGCGACGGCAGCGAGATACTTCTCGAAATTCGGCTTCTGGAACTTCGGATCATTCGAGCGCAGGTCGTCCTTCGGGAAGGTCGTGTCGCGGTTCATCTTGCCCGTCAGCAGACCACGGCACAGCGAGCCATAGGCGAGAATGACGGCATTGTGCTTCTCGGCGTAGGGCAGGATGTCCTTTTCAATGGTGCGTTCGAAAAGGTTCAGCGGCGGCTGGATCGTGGCGAGAGGGGCGACTTCACGGAAGATGTCCATCTGCTCAGGCGAGAAGTTGCTCACGCCGAGGGCACGGATCTTGCCTTCCTGATGGAGCTTCTGCAGTTCGCGGGCGCTCTCGTCGATCGGGGTCTTGTCGTCGGGCCAGTGGATCTGTTCGAGATCGATCGTCTCCACGCGCAGGCGGCGCAGCGAGTCTTCGACTTCCTTGCGGATGCGGGCCGGGCGGGAATCCCGGAAGACCTTCATATTCTTTTCGTCTTCGCCGACCCAGTGCAGTCCGAGTTTCGTGGCGACATGCGCCTTGTTGGGCTTCTCTGCGAGCGCCCGACCAACGATGTCCTCGGAATGGCCGAAGCCGTAAACCGGGGCGGTGTCGATCAGGTTGATGCCTTCATCAATGGCGGCGTGGATGGTGCGGACGCCATTGTCATCATCGGGGCCGCCCCACATCCAGCCGCCGATGGCCCATGTGCCGAGGGCGACGCGGGAGAGAGGGGTGTCGATGCCGGGGATGCGGATGGTGTCGGAAGCCATGAATGTCTCCACTTGAAATGGACAGTAACGAAAAAGCGTATCGCGCCGGAAGTGGTTGCATGAAATCGTGAAACCTTCCATCCACGCCAGATGCGTTTCTCTCCTTCCGTCCTGACCCGGATCGGCCGTTGGGCTGCTGTGGTCCTGCCTCTGGCCCTGACGCATGTGCGCGTGGCGGGTGAGGCCGATCTTGATTTTCTGGCCGTGCTGCTTCTGCTGCATTCGGGCCTGACCGGACGGCGCCATGGCGGATGGGACTGGTTCCGCGAACCGTGGGTCGTTGCCACGTTCTGCTGGTGGGGCTGGCAGGTTCTGTGCACGCTGTGGGTAGCGCCGGGGCATGGGGCGCTGACCCAGTCGCTGCTGGCGATCCGTTTTCCACTCGCGGCCGCCGCTTTGGGCTGCTGGGTGCTGAAGGATGCGGTCTGGCGCCGGCGTGTGCTGTGGCTGACCTGTGCGTGCGGGGTCTATATCGCGTTGCAGATGCTGATTCAGGCGGTGTTTGGGCGCAATCTGTTTGGAATTCCGCGCTTTCATGACGGAACGCTGACCGGACCGTATGCGCATCCGCGGGCTGCGGCACCCCTGTCCCGGCTGATTTTGCCGCTGCTGATGGTCGGATGTGCAGCAGCGGAAGGGGCGCGCAGCCGTCTGGTGCGGACACTGGGGCTGTGCGCGGCCACGGTTCTGGCGGTCGGGATTATGGTTCTGGCCGGGCAGAGGATGCCGCTTGCGCTGTCCCTGCTGGGGATTGGCGTGTGCGCGCTGTTGTACCGGCCAATGCGTCCGGCGGCGCTGGCGGCGGCGGCGATGCTGCCGGTTCTGGTGCTGGTGGCGCGGGTGTTTTCGCCGGGCAGTTTCTTCCATCTTGTAACACTGGCGCGGCAGCAACTGACGCATTTCGGCCAGTCGCCTTATGGGGAGATCTATACCCATGCGGTTGTGATGGCGCAGGCGCATCCCTGGATCGGACAGGGTTATGACGCCTATCGGCATTTCTGTTCGGACCCGGCCACGTTCCATGGGCTGTCATGGCTGTCCGACGCCGTGCCGGAGAAGGGATGGCTGGATCTGTGTGTGCAGCATCCGCACAACCATTACCTTCAGGCGCTGGTGAATGCCGGGGTGCCGGGACTGATCCTGTTCGTGCTGATGATCGCGACCTGGCTGAAGGCGATCTGGCCGGGGCGGAACGGTGCGGCAATTTCGATCGGACTGTTTGCGGCAGTGTTCATTCAGGAATGGCCGATCGCGTCGTCGTCGGACTTCCTGAACCTGCCCCTGAGCGGCTGGGGCTTCCTGCTTCTGGGGCTGGCGCTGGCCTATCGGACATTCCGGACTGGGGACGGGTTTCAAGCGGGCAGGGACCGGCCTATATCGTAAGGCAGATTACGGAGGCCTTATGTCCAGCACCCCTGACACTACTGCGACCCCGACGCGGACCGGAACCGTTCCCGTGACGGTTCTCACCGGCTTTCTCGGCGCCGGCAAGACGACGCTTCTCAATCATATCCTGACGGCCGAGCATGGCCGCAAATATGCGGTCGTCGTGAACGAGTTCGGCGAACTCGGGATCGACAACGACCTCGTGGTGGATGCCGACGAGGAAGTGTTCGAGATGAACAACGGCTGCATCTGCTGCACGGTGCGTGGGGATCTGATCCGCATTCTGGGCAGTCTGCTGCGTCGGCGGAACCGGTTTGACGGCATCATTGTCGAGACGACAGGGCTGGCCGATCCGGCCCCGGTCGCGCAGACGTTCTTCGTGGACGAAAACCTGCGGGAGAAGGCGCGTCTGGATGCGGTCGTGACGGTTGTGGATGCGTTCAACGTCATGGAAACGCTGGATGAAAGCCCCGAAGCCGTGAACCAGATTGCGTTTGCGGATGTGATCGTGCTCAACAAGGTTGATCTTGCGGATGAAGAACGCCGCAAGGAGATCGTGGCCCGTCTGCGCAAGATCAATGCTGTGGCGCAGATCCATGAAGCGCAGCATGGTGGCGTGAAGCTGACGGATATTCTGGACCGCGGCGGCTTCGATCTGACGCGTGCGCTCAAGACGATGCCGGATTTTCTGGAAAACGAGCACCACTCGCATGAGGAAGGCATCACCAGCATTTCCCTGAGCATCAAGGAACTGATCGACCAGCGCCGTTTTCAGGCCTGGATCGGGGCGATCCTTCAGGAGCAGGGCGCAGACATTCTGCGGGCCAAGGGCATTCTGCACTTCAAGGGCGAGAAGGACCGCTTTGCGTTCCAGGCTGTACACATGATGGCGGATGGCGATTTCATCGGTCCGTTCCGTGAGGGCGAAAGCCGGGAGTCCCGTCTGGTGTTCATCGGGCGCAATCTCAACCGTCCGCAGCTTCGTCGCGGCTTTGAAAGCTGCATTGCGGAATGATGGGTGATCTTCTGACGGACCGGGGCGGAGAGCGCCGGTTCGAGAGCCCGGTCGTGCATGTGGTTTCCGCACGGGATGGCAACAGCTTTGCAGCGCTGACGGCGGACGGGGAGCTTGCGCTGATCCCACGGGACAGTCTGCGGGATCCGGAAAGCTGGACAGTTGTTGCGGCGCATGACGGTGGGCTGTGTCTGGCACAGGATTGTGCTCCGGATGCGTTCCTGTCGGGTGGCGAGGACGGAAAGCTCGTCCGGACCTTTGCTGACGGGCGGAGCGAAACCCTGCATGAAGGCCGGCGCTGGATCGACTGTGTGGCGAGCACGCCGGACCATCTGGCGTTCTCGACGGGCAAGCAGATCGAGGTCCGCAAGGCGGAAGGGCGTGAGATGCTCAAGGTTCTGGAGCATCCTTCGACCGTGACCGGCCTCGTGTTCGATGCGAAGGGCAAGCGGATCGCGGCGTCGCATTATAATGGCGCGTCGATGTGGTTCGTGCAGGCCAAAGTCGATACCGTACGGCCGTTTGAATGGAAAGGCAGCCATATCGCGATTGCCATCCATCCGGGCGGGGAGGCGCTGGTGACGTCCATGCAGGAGAACGATCTGCATGGCTGGCGTCTGTCGGACGGGCATAACATGCGCATGAGTGGCTACCCGAAGCAGGTGAGGTCGCTGGCCTTTACGCGCAACGGTCGCTGGCTGGCGACGGCCGGGGCGGATGCGATCATCCTGTGGCCGTTCTTTGGCGGTGGGCCGATGGGCAAGGCGCCGGCCGAGCTGGCACGCCTGCCGGGGCTGTTCGTCAGTGCGGTCTGTCCGAACCCGAAGGAAGACATCATTGCGGCGGGCTATGAAGACGGGACGGTCGTGCTCGCGGAAATCGGGGGTAGTGACCAGCGTGTTCTGCCGCTGTGCTCCGGGCAGGACACAAAGCGGGGCAAGGTCACGTCGCTCGGCTTCACGCCTCAAGGCGGGTCTCTGGTTTTCGGGACGGAAGACGGCATTCTGGCCGCGATCGATCTGTCCAGCGCAGACTGATTTTCGGAACTGACGTTGCGGAAGAACGGGCCGGTCTGATTATTCAGGCCGGCCCGTTTTCTATGTCGCCGGGCTGGAGGTCGCCTGTGGCGTCAGGGGCCTGTTTGCGTGCGAGGGCTTCCAGATGGGCACGATAGGCATCGTAATGCTCGGGGGCGGCGTGTCTGAAATCGGGGTCTTCGAGATGGGGGACGCGGCCGTGATGGCCGAAATTGACCAGACGAGCCTCGAGCAGGTGCACCTTGCCCAGAATATCGGATTGGATCAGCAGGACAGCGAGTGACGAGCCGATGAACGGTCCGAAAAGATAGATCCACAATCCATTCCAGTTGCCAGCAAACAGATCCGGGCCGAAGCTGCGGGCAAAATTGGCGCTGTTGCCGGACATCCAAGCCGTGATCGGGTTCATGACGAAGAAGAACAGGCCGCCAATCCAGGGTGTAATCCACTTGTAACGAGGATGGGCCGCCAGCCAGTACAGCATCATGATGAGCAGGCCGGTCACGAGAATTTCGGAGCCGAGCGCATACCAGATCGAGATATCGGTATAGGGAACGGTCGCTCCGTAATGCACTTCTGTCGAGAACAGGTGCCAGGGCTTGAAGATGATGCCGAAAGCATAGACGGCGCCGGTTCCGAGTGCAGCGCCCAGTATCTGCGCGATGATATAGCCCAGCGCGTCGATCCAGACGATTTTCTTCGACAGCATGAAGGCGAGGGTGACGGAGGGGTTGAGATGGGCTCCGCTGACTTTTCCGAATGGCGTCATGGCGGCAACCGTACCCGCGAGACCGAAGCAGAGGCCGCACAGGGCGGTCTGCAAGGTGGGATAGGGCGCGAGAAGGGTGCTGAAGAATGTGCCCGGTGCAGACAGGAAGATCACGCAGGTCAGGCCGGCAATCATCAGGATGGCAGTGGCGAGCGCCTCGCATCCGTAGAGATTCCAGTGGAACGGCCGTTCGGGATGGGGATCACCGGCAAGGGGGCGGTCGTGGAAATGGATATGGAAGTGGGGCCAATGGATCTGCGGAATCTTGTTGTGTGGAAGATGGAAGTGGGGAAGGTGCAGATGGGGGTGATGTGTCTCCCGAGTGCTTTCTTCCTCTTCCGGAACGGATTTCTGTTCTGACATGACCTCGTCCATGTATTCGTGGCGGTGCGATGCGCGAAAACACATGACATCCATTGCGGAACTCTTCGCGGCGTCTCTCTGATATGTAAGAGCACTTTGCGTCTACTGGGGTCACGATGCCGTGACGATGTCCGGGATTGAGTTGCATACGGGCCGATTGATGAGGGTTATATGTTATGATTCCGGAACATACTCCGCTGGTCGGTTCACGCTGGATTGTGCAAGGTTGAAATAACGCTATGTTCGTGCCATGCAGAGCACGGTTTCCATTCAGAAAAAGAATTTGAAGACAGTGCTTCCATCGGACGTTCCGGCTGATCCGACTGCATACGGGGATCTGCAGGCATTTTCGGATCTCGATCTCGACGATATTGCCGTGGCCGCAGCGGCGCTCTGCCGGGCGCCGATTGCGCTTGTCAGTATTCTGGATGGGGACCAGCTCTGGTTTTCCGCCCGGTTCGGAACCGACCAGCCAAGAGGTGCGCTTGCCAATTCCGGCTGTGCCGCGGTGATTGCGCTCAGGGCGCCGGTTGTGATCCCGGACATGATGGCGGATCCTGATA
Organism: Gluconobacter roseus; assembly: GCF_046058915.1. Taxonomy (GTDB): domain Bacteria; phylum Pseudomonadota; class Alphaproteobacteria; order Acetobacterales; family Acetobacteraceae; genus Gluconobacter; species Gluconobacter roseus_A. The sequence goes on along the minus strand of NZ_CP175538.1, from coordinate 1,110,133 downwards.
CGCGCAAGAACGGCCTTGTCTGCGGCGTGCCGGGTCTGCGGTTCTATGCCGGATATCCGCTGTTTACGGCCGAGAACGATATTTTCGGCACGCTGTGTGTCGTGGATCTTGAGACACGCCCCGAAGGTCTTTCGCCGCAGGAGCATAACGGGCTGGGGGCGCTGGCACGGCAGGCCATGCGCCTTATGGGAATGCGCCGGGAGACGGTGGCGCAGGAGCGGCGTTTGGCCGCCCAGCAGATCCGCCGCGAACGCGCCACGCGACAGGCGCGGCAGGCCGATGCGGCACGGCGCCGGGCCGTCGAAAAATACGCCATCCAGCAGGCTGCGGGCGCGGCCGGTGGCGTGGGAATTTTCGAATATGACCTGGGAAGCGGAGACATTACCGTTTCTCCGGAAGTCTGCCGGATCATTGGTATGCCCGTCAGGGAGATCGTGACGGCGACCGAGTGGGTTATGTGCGTGCATGAGGAAGACAGGGCGCAGATCCCGGTTCTGGCACAACTGCTGGACGGGTCCGCGCCGCTGAAACTTGAATATCGTATCATCCGGGCGGACGATCTGAAGGAACGCTGGATCCTGCGTCAGGGCGTGCTGGACCGTGACGAGGACGGGCGTCCCATCCGGCTGATCGGCACGATTCAGGACATCACGCTTGAAAGGAACGCGACCAGTCGTCTGACGACCCTGCTAGCCGTGGGGGATGCTCTGCGGACGGCCACGACACGGCAGCAGGCGCTTGATGAGGCGTGCCAGCTTCTGGGCAACCGGCTTGATGTCCAGCGGGTCGGGTTTTCGGCGGTTTCCGTGCGTGACGAACTCTTTACCGTTGAGCGGGGATGGTTTGCGCCCGATGCGTCGCCGATTGAGGGGAGCTTTTCGTTTCAGTCCTTCCGCCGGGTCTCGAATTTCCTGCGCAGCGGGGCTGTGCTCATTCTGGATGATCTCTCCAATCCGTCCTGGATGTACGAGGAGCAGGAAGCGTGGCGTGCGGTGCAGGTCGAGGCCCAGATTGTTGTGCCGAAAATGGATCATGGCGAGCTGACAGGCTGTCTGTTCGTTCACAGCGCAACGCCCAGGGAGTGGACGCTGGATGAGACGTCCTTCATCCGCATGGCCGCGGACCGGATTTTCACGGCGCTGGATGAATGGGATGCCGAGGCGCGTCAGGAGATCGTCAATCATGAAATCCTGCATCGCCTGAAGAATACGCTGAGCATCGTGCAGAGCCTGGCCCATCAGGGTTTCCGGGGCGTGGACGATCAGGGGCCGCTGACGACCTTCACGTCCCGTCTGGTCGCGCTCAGTGCCGCGCATGACCTGCTGATGCGCCGGAACTGGCAGTCCACGGATCTGGCCAGTCTGGTCTGCGGGGTGCTGACGCCGCTGGGTGTGGAGAGCCGGGTTCTGGTATCGGGGCCGTTCCTCAAGCTGGGACCGGATACGGCGACGTCTTTTTCAATGCTGCTGCATGAACTGGCCACGAATGCCATGAAATACGGGGCGCTGAGCGTGCCCGAGGGTGAAGTCTCCCTGGACTGGACGATTACGGACAGCGATGGCGAGCCAGTCATGGCGCTGTGCTGGCGGGAGGCGGGTGGTCCGGCTGTTACGCCACCGCAGCGGACGGGGTTTGGCGTGCGTCTTCTCAAGGCAGGGCTGGGTCGATACGGAAAAACGGAACTTCGTTATGCTTCGACGGGTTTATGTGCAGATCTGACCGCCCCGACCCTGTCGCTCGCAACGATCTGACACTGACTGGAGACCCGTGATTTTTATGCCGGAGAACCCTGACACACGGCCAACGATCCTGATTGTCGAAGATATCGTGTTTATTCGCATGATGTCCGAGGACTATTTCGAGGATGCCGGCTTCAGGACTCTGAGCGCCCGGACGGCGGCGGAGGCGATTGCGTTCCTCGAAACGGACCCGTCGATCCGCTACCTGTTTGCTGACATCCATCTGCCGGATGGTGATGACGGGCAGAAACTTGCCGCCATCGCCCGCAAACGCTGGCCTCCGGTGAAAATCATCCTGACATCGGCCGATATGCCCGCAGATCAGGTGCGCCTGCCAGTCCGCGGCATGTTCCTTCCCAAACCCTATAGTCTCGACCGGGTCAGGCTCACGTTTGAAACCATGCCCTGATCCGCCGGATCAGGGTTCAGGTTGCGAAGTTGGGCGATCCGTGTGGCCAAGGTCGCGGTCGGGATCGATGACGTCCCGCACGCGCTGCTTCAGTTCCTTCGGGCCGGGAAAACCACCGTCGCGTTTGCGCTCCCAGATCAGGGTGTCATTGACGTGGATTTCAAAACGTCCGCCGGTATCAGGGATCAGGGCAACCTCACCCAGTGCCTGGCCGAAGGTGGAGAGCAGTTCCTGTGCCATCCAGCCTGAACGGAGCAGCCAGTTGCACTGGGTGCAGTAGCGGATGGAAACGCGGGGCAGTGGCGTTGTCATAAGTGGCTCCTGTTGCGGCTGTACGATGGTCTGGCGACACAGACTGTCATGAGGTTTTCACGCGTCAAAGTCTTCGCGTGGCGGGCAGTGAACGTTAAGGATACGGATTATTCTTCTCTTCCGTTTTCCTGACTGGAATTTCTGGCCCATGCATTCTGCTTTTCGTCTGCCCGCCGCGTTCGTCCTGTGTGCGACTGTCCTTTCGGGATGTGCGTTTTCAACGCATGAAACAGCTTCGGTTCAGGCCGGTATTCTGCCCGACAGCGCGGCTCCGGACGAACGTCTCGTCCTTGCGCCGCCGCCTGCACCTGGCAGCGCCGCACAGCTGGATGACGACCGGGTGTTCCGTGTGACGCGTGCGCTGAAGGATACGCCGCGCTGGACACTGGCGCAGAGCGATGCCGATCTGTCGCAAGAGCATCTGGTGCGGGATTTCTCCTGTGCGGCGGGTTTCGACATTGATCTGAAGAAAGCGCCGCATCTGGCCCGTGTGCTTGAGCGGATCCGCCATGCGGTCGGGCACCGGACGTCCGAGGTCAAGAAATACTGGCACCGTACGCGGCCTTTCGTGGGCACGAACCTGCCGATCTGTACGTCTTCCGAAGGTCTGGGGCTGAACTCGTCATATCCATCAGGACACACGACGGCGGGGTACGGGATGGCGCTGCTTCTGGCGCATCTGATGCCCGAACATGCGTCGGCCATTCTCCAGCGCGGGCGCGTGTTCGGAGAGAGCCGGATTGTCTGCGGAGTGCACTGGAAGTCCGATGTTCAGGCGGGATATCTGAACGCGTCTTCACTAATGGATGTACTTCTGGCCCAGCCGGAGCTTCAGGACGATCTGGCGGCGGCGCGTCGCGAACTGCTTGCGATGCAGGGGGATACTGCGGCTCCTGACGCCGGACGATGCGCCGTAGAACATGATGCCGCGGTGCACTCGTTGCTGACAGAACCATAAGAGACCGCAGAGCAGCGTGCTGAAAGATCAGGACGCTGCTTTTTCACTTTCGGATGGTGTCGGCGCGGGCTCGATAGATGGTGGGGAATGGTTGTGGTGGCGCCCGCGATCATTGGCTTCCATGAACCGGTCGGCCAAGCTGCTGTAGAGAGAATGCGGGCAGATCATTTTTGACACGCCGAACGCCAAGAAGGATGTGGCCAGCAGGGCCAGCGTGACCTGCTGGTTGTCGCACATTTCCATAACGATGATCGTGGCGGTCAGCGGCGACTGCGACATGCCGCAGAAATAGGCCACCGTGCCGAGAAGCACGACCGCGCCGGGGGTGGTGTGGGGCAGGAACTGTTCCACCCAGCCGCCGATCCCAGCGCCAATGGCGAGGGATGGTGCGAACATACCGCCCGGGATGCCGGAGCAGTAAGACACGATCATCGCCAGATATTTCAGGATGAAAAATGAAGCCGGGTAATGCTCGGTGCCGTTGAAAATGGCGCGGGCCTGATCATAGCCCGTGCCATAAGTTGCGCCCTTGGAGACAAGGCCGATCAGGGCGAGCACGAAGCCGCAGGCAGCGGCAAAGGCAATCGGGCGTGTGGCGGCAAACTGTCCCATCCGGCCGGGAATACCACGCGATGCCTTGATGAGAATGGCCGAGAAGCTGCCCCCCGCGAGGCCACCAAGAATGCCGCAGGTCAGCACCGCAATCCACGCCGTACCGACAGGCACGTCCACGTCTGCATGGCCGAAATAGGTGTAGTTCCCGATCAGTGCGATGGCGGTGACGCCGGACAGGACCACCACGGTCAGGGTGCGGCCCGAAGTCTTCTGCTCAAAGGAATGGGACAGCTCTTCGATGGCGAACATGATACCGGCCAGAGGCGTGTTGAACGCTGCCGCCATGCCGGCCGCGCCGCCGGCGAGGATCATGCTGCGTCGGGCGGCGATGTTGGATTGTCCCAGCAGGCGGGAAAAGGCATGCATGATGGACGCGCCGACCTGCACGCTGGGACCTTCACGGCCAATGGAGGCGCCGCAGATCAGTCCGAAAGACGTCAGCAGGATCTTGCCGAGGGACGTCTTGAGGGACAGCACGCGGTCCACAACAGTGACGTTTTCGATATGCAGTGTCGCAATGGTCTGGGGAATGCCGGAGCCCTGGGCGCCCTTGAAGATGGTGCGTGTGGCCCATGTGATGAGGGCCAGACCTGCGGGGGCGACGACCAGCATGGCAGTGGGGTGCCAGGCCACGATGTGATGACGTACGCCAGCCGCCCAGTCACCCAGTCGGGCGAAAAGGACGGCCACGATGCCGACCAGAACCGCGCCCACCCAGTAAACCGCTGTGCGGCGCCACTGGTTCGTCGTCACCTTGGCCGAGCGGCGCAGATGCAGGATGCGGTCCTTGCGGCGCATGGCATGCTGCGAAGAGCGTGCATCCGTCACCGGAGGCTCGGGAGGAACAGCGGCGACAGGAGAAGGAGGCGGTGTATCGGCCAATATTCGGACGTCCGGGAGGGAGGATCAGGCTGTGGAGGATACGCCCGGTTCAGGCCCGTGCGCTGATAATCTGCACCTGCCACCAACGCGGGAGGAGGGTCAAGGGTTCTCGACCGATGGGGCGCAGAAGGGCTAATCCGCCTCCGACTGTGTCATAAACCGCACGGTCAGGGCGGATTCGCCACGGTTTTGATCAGGCGTCAGCTCAGGACCAGAGCGCCGGAATGCTTGGCCTTGTCTTCGGGCTCGACATGGATGTGGATGGAGGCGCGGCCGAGTTCGGAGCGGATGGCGGCCTCGATCTGGTCGCAGATCTCGTGGGCATCGTGGACCGTGAGCGTGCTCGGGACCACGAGGTGGAACTCCACGAAAGACAGGGCGCCGACTTTGCGGATGCGCAGATCATGGGCCTCAAGAGCCCCTGTGGCGCTCTCGGAAATCACGGCCTTGACCGCATCCATCTGCTCGGGCGAGGGCGCTTCATCCATCAGGCCGGACAGGGAGTGCTTCATCATGGAGAAGCCGGCGCGCATGACGTTCAGTGCGACCAGTGCGGACAGCACGGCATCGAGCCGGTCCCATTTGAGCAGCGGGATGAGCGAGACACCGATCACGAGCGCGATCGTCGCCCAGACATCCGACACGACATGCTCGCCTGCGGCCTGAAGGGCCTGCGAGGACTGTTTGCGGCCGACCGCGATCAGGGTGCGACCCCATGCGAGATTGACCAGACCGGCCAGTGCATTGAGCGCCACACCAGAGAAAGGAGCATTGACCGGTTCGGGGTGGCGCCAGTCATGAATGGCGATGACCAGAATGCCGATGGCCGTGAGGACAACCAGCACGCCTTCGATGACGGCAGAAAGATACTCCGCCTTGCCGTGGCCATAGGGATGGTTGTCGTCGGCAGGCAGGGCCGCGACGGACATGGCCCAGAGCGTGCCGACGGCTGCGACAACATTCAGGATGGTCTCGATCGCGTCAGACAGCAGGGCTTCCGAGCCCGAAACCAGATAGGCCGCGTATTTGATGGCCAGCACCACCACACTCAGCACGATGGAGGCGCGGGCGACCTTGATGCGGGTGGATGTCATGACATGTCCTCAGCAGCAGGGCTGGTGCGTGTCGCAGACTGAAGGCTGGGTTTCAAGCTGGAAAGTGGGATGGGCGATGTCAAAACGCGTCCGGACAAGCTCTGCGGCGCGTGCAATGACCAGATCCGTGCTGACGGGTTTCGTCGGATCACAGACGAGATGAACGGTCAGGGCGGTCTCGGTCGTGCTCATGGCCCAGATATGCAGGTGATGCAGTCCGGAGACGCCATCAAGCGACAGGAGCGCGGCCTGCACGGCATCCGGATCGATCCCCGCCGGGACGGCGTCGAGCGCCAGATCCAGCGAACTCCGCAGCAGCGACCACGTGCCGATTACGATAGAGACCGACACGATCAGGCTCATGATCGGGTCGATGATCGTATAGCCCGTGAACGCGATCAGCAGCCCGGCGATGACGACCGAGAAGGCCATGACGGCATCGGCCGCCATGTGCAGGAAAGCGCCGCGGACGTTGAGATCGCTCGATGCGCCTTTCATGAAAAGCAGGGCTGTCACGGCATTGACGGCAATCCCGACCAGCGCCACCCAGCTGATGACCTCGCCCTGGACAGTCTGGTGCGAAAACAGACGCAGGACGGATTCCCAGACGATGCCACCGGTGACGAGCAGCAGGATCGTGGCGTTCGCGAGGGCCGAGAGGATCGTCGAGCGGCGCAGGCCGTAGGTGAAACGCGCGCTGGAGGAGCGTGTGGCAAGAACCTGCGCCAGCCAGGCCCCGGCGAGACCAAGCACGTCCGACAGGTTGTGTCCCGCATCGGCCAGAAGGGACAGCGAATGCGCCCAGACGCCCCACAGGGCCTCCCCCGCGACATAGGCCGTGTTCAGGGTGATGCCCACTGCAAACGCCATGCCGAAACTGGCGGGAGCATGGACGTGCTGGTGGCCGAATCCGAAACCGTGACTGTGCCCGTCGCAATGGTCGTGATCATGGTGATGGTCATCATGATCGTGGTCCGCATGGTCATGCGCGTGATGCTCATGCGGAAGGGTGGTGCCATGATGATCGTGATCGCAGGCGCAGTCGTGATGGGGATCTGAGGTCATGGAGGCCAGTGCTGTGAGAATTGAAAGCCGACCTTACTGCATGTGAGGCGACCATCCCATATCTATTGCCGAACCGTGCATGGCATGGTGTCATGACTGATATGAACGGCAGCGCTCCTGATGCGTCAGGATGCACACACGAAGAAGGAGAAAGAGACGATGGCTGAAAAGCGTATTCTCATGATCGCAGGTGATTTCGTCGAGGATTATGAAATCATGGTGCCGTTCCAGATGCTGCTTCTGGTCGGGCACAAGGTCGATGTCGTCTCGCCGGGCAAGAAGGCCGGCGAGCAGGTCGCAACGGCCATTCATGATTTCGAGGGGCACCAGACCTATACCGAAAAGCGTGGCCATAACTTCACGCTGAATGCGACCTATGCGGGCGTGACGGCAGACGCCTATGACGCGCTGGTCATACCGGGTGGACGGGCTCCGGAACAGCTCAGCACCGATGAAAGCGTGCTGGATCTGGTCCGCGCCTTCGTCGAGAGCGGCAAGCCGGTCGCGGCTGTCTGTCATGGCCCGCAGCTTCTGGCGGCAGCGGGTGTCATCAAGGGCAAGAAGATCTCGGCCTATCCGGCCTGCCGGGCGGAAGTGCTGCTCGCCGGAGCCGAGTATCAGTCCGTCCCGATGGATGGGGCGGTAACGGACGGGCAGTTCGTGACGGGGCCGGCCTGGCCCGCGCATCCCGCCTGGATCGGGCAGTTCCTGAAGGTTCTGGGCACGCAGATCACGCCGTAAGGGATTTGCGCCGGATCGCTCACAACATTGTGGCGAAACGCGGCCTGAAATCGTAGAGAGGGAGCATGACGACTTCCTCTCCTTCTCCCGATCAGCAGCCCAGACAACGCACCGGCAGTTTCGGCCGTGCCGAAGGCCTCATGGAGCGCGCGTTTTTCGCGACACGCTGGATTGCGGCGCCGCTCTATTTCGGCCTGACGGTCGGGCTGCTTCTGGTGGCCTTCAAGTTCTTCCAGCAGTTGATCGGACTGGTGCTGAAAGCCTCAGGGCTGGATTTCGATGACGTGTTCGTCGGCGTGCTGGACCTGATCGATCTCGTTCTGCTGGCCAATCTGCTGCTGATCGTCATGTTCTCGGGCTACGAAAACTTCGTCTCCCGCCTCGATATCCGCACGCATGAGGATTATCCGAGCTGGATCGGGCATGTCACGTTTGGAGACATCAAGATCAAGCTCATGGCCTCGATCGTGGCTATGTCCGCGATCCATGTGCTGGCGGACTTCATCCGCGTGGATGAGACCTCAACCCGCGCTCTGGAATGGAGCGTAGGCATTCATCTGGCTTTCGTCGTCTCCGGCGTGCTGATGGCCATCATGGACCGGATCATGGAAGGTTCGCCGGACACGCATCACGCTGACCCTGCGCCGGCTGTCTCGAAAACGGCAGGGGACGGGCACCACTGATGATCCGTATTACCGAACTGCGTCTGCCGCTGGATCATCCGGAGGAGGCGCTGCGTGACGCCGTGCTCGCGCGTCTGAACATTGCGCCGGAAGACCTGAAGGCTCTGCACGTGGCGCGTCGTGGATACGATGCCCGCAAGCGCGGCCATATCGTGCTGGTCTATAATGTGGACTGCGATGTTGCCGACGAAGCTGCGGTGCTGGCCGCACATGAGAGCGATCAGCATGTGCGGCCGACGCCGGACACGACCTATCATCCGCCGGAAGCAACGTTGCCTAAAGGCATGCCGCGTCCCGTCGTGATCGGCGCGGGACCGTGCGGGATCATGGCGGCGCTGACGCTGGCACAGGCGGGACTGAAGCCCATCATCATCGAGCGCGGCAAGGATGTGAAGGCGCGGACGGTCGATACATTCGCCCTGTGGCGCAAATCCGTCCTGACGCCTGAAAGCAACGTGCAGTTCGGCGAAGGCGGTGCAGGGACGTTCTCGGACGGCAAGCTCTATTCCGGCGTTTCGGACCCGCGACATCTGGGCCGGCATGTTCTGGAAGAATTCGTGCGCGCGGGAGCGCCGGAAGAAATCCTGACCATTTCCAAGCCGCATATCGGCACGTTCCGTCTGGTCACGATGGTCATGTTCATCCGCGCCGAAATCGAGCGTTTGGGTGGTGAGTACCGTTTCGAGACCCGCGTTGAAGGGTTCGACATGGAAGGCGAGGGCACGGAGCGTCGTCTGCGCGGCCTGCGTCTGTCCAGTGGCGAAACGCTGCCAGCGGAACGTGTCATTCTGGCTGTCGGACACTCGGCGCGCGATACGTTCGAGATGCTTCGCGACGCGCAGGTGGAAATGGATGCCAAGCCGTTCTCCATCGGTGTGCGGATCGAGCATCCTCAGCCGGTGATCGACGTGGCCCGTTTCGGGGCGAGCGCCGGGCATGAAATGCTGGGGGCGGCGGATTACAAACTCGTCCATCATGCGTCGAATGGCCGTGCGGTCTATTCGTTCTGCATGTGCCCTGGAGGGCAGGTCGTGGCGGCGACGTCCGAGGAAGGGCAGGTCGTCACCAACGGCATGAGCCAGTATTCGCGGGCCGAGCGTAATGCCAATAGCGGCATCGTCGTCGAGGTGAAGCCGGAGCTGGATTTTCCGGACGATGTGCTAGGCGGCATGGCGTTCCAGCGAAAGTGGGAAAAAGCGGCGTTCATCGCAGGTGGCAGCAACTACAACGCGCCGGCCCAGAGGGTCGGGGATTTTCTGGCGGGTCGTCCCTCCACGTCGCTTGGGGCTGTTGTGCCGTCATACCAGCCGGGTGTGACGCCGACGGATCTGACGCAGTGTCTGCCGGCTTTCGTGACGGATGCCATCCGCGAGGCCCTGCCGCAGTTCGAGCGCAAGCTGCGCGGATTTTCGATGGAAGATGCGGTCATGACCGGCGTGGAAACGCGGACGTCGTCTCCCATCCGCCTGCGTCGTGACCGTGAAGGCCAGAGCCCGACACTGCGCGGTCTGTTTCCGGCCGGTGAGGGGGCAGGATATGCCGGTGGTATCCTCTCCGCCGGGATTGATGGCATCCGGGCGGCGGAGTGGCTGGCGGCCTCTCTTTAAGAGGCCGTTTCGTCGCCTTCCATGTGCTCGCCCGGAAGTTCTTTCGGGCGAATGAGGGCGATGGCGCCGGTCACGAGGCTGGTGCTCAGCACGAAGATCTCGGCTGACAGCGGCAGGGTCAGGGCCGTGGGGCCGAACATGGGCACGAATTTCTGCGCCATGCCCTGTCCGATGGAGCCGAGCGCATAGCCCAGCCCCATACCGAAGCTGCGTGTGTCGGACGGGAAGCGCTGCGCCAGATAATGCGGAACAAGCGCGAAGATGCCCGAAGCGGCACCGCCCATGACGAAGGCGGCGATCAGCAGCATGTTCCAGCCTGGCGCGCTCAGGAACGGCCAGATCGTTAGCATCACGACAACCAGCGCACTGAGCATGACGCGGACTTCCCCGAACCGCTCTGCCAGCCAGCCGCAGAAGACCTTTCCGCTGAACGATCCGATGCAGTAGAGCATGACCGGCCAGAAGACGGCCTGCTGGGTCAGATGATGGCTGCCGCGCAGGATCGTTGGATAATAGGTGTAGATCGCGGCTTTCTGGAATTCGAGAAAGCTCATGAACGCAATGGCCTGAAAGGCTGCGCCTGTCAGACGGAATTTCGGACGCAGCTGGGGCGAGGCGTGCTCCTTTCGTCCCTGTGCCAGGCGTGCTTCGCGGTTGCGAAGCCACACCGGGCTTTCGGGTACGCCGATCCGGATGAACAGCGCCAGCGCGGCAGGGGCAAGGCCGATGAAGAACAGGACGCGCCAGCCGTAATGTGGCAGGATCAGCGCCTGCACGCCGGCCGCGACGAAATAGCCGACTTCATAGCCGGACATCATGAGGGCGGAGGCCATGGGCCGTGTCCAGGCGGGAACGCTTTCCATCAGAAGCGCGGCCGAGGCGGTCCACTCGCCGCCAAAGCCGATTCCGAACATAAACTGCACGGCCATGAGCACATAAAAGTGATGGGAGAGGCCTGTCAGGGCGGAAAAGACCGCAAACCAGATCACGCCAAGCATGAAGGCCGGCTTGCGACCATAGCGGTCGGCCAGCCAGCCCCAGCCGGTATTCCCGACAGCACGTCCGATGGACTGCCCCATCAGAACGGCCCCCAGATCGGCGATCGTGCACCCGAAATCATGGGCGATGTCCGGCAGCGTGAACATGAGCGTCGTCTGGTCGAAAGCATCCAGGAACCAGCCCAGAAAAGACGCAAAAGTGACCTGCCAGTAGGGCAGGAGAGCACGCAGGGAACCTTGGGAAGAGGGCGATACGGCGGAGCGGGTCGCGGCATCCATCATGCAGAATGGTCCTGTCCCGGCTACGGAAAAAACCGCGCCGAAGGGGTGTCACAGGCCCGGAAGAATGTCCGGACGAGAAACCGTAACAGCTTTGTCCAAATTGATCGAACGAAGAGTTTGAAAGGGAAGGCCAGAATAGGTCGGGTGGGTATAAGACAGCGTCTGCCGTTCAAAGGACATCAGAAAAACCTGCCGCTATTAAGGAAAAATTAGGCTGTTGGCCGCCATTGTCCCTGTCATGAAGAACGGAGGTGTCCGCATTGGATGATCTAGGACAGGGAGCGACTTCGGTGCCGGCAGCCCCTCAGAACCTGCATGCCGGCCGGACAGTCATGGCAGATGGGCTGTCCGAACTGCCAGAAAGCAGCACCGGCTACGCTACGCCCATGAGTGCGTCGAGTGCAGGAATGTTTGCCACGACCCTGCGAAGTCGCAGGGCGCGCCAGAAGAGTGCGCTGCCGCCGCTACGATGGCTGCCACGTTTCATGGTGGGTCGCGGTGGCATGGACAAGGTGATCGGGGCACAGGTGGATATGAGCCAGCTCTGGCTCTCAGTGCCACGACGGACCCTGCGCAAGAGCCGGCGCAAAAGTCTCGGTCAGCAGCAGCGGGAGTTTGATTCGGATCTGCTGGGAAATGCCTGTTCGCAGGCGGTGGCCTGGCCAGACAGTATGCGTCTGATGGTGTCCCTGGAAGATGATCAGGCACCGGATGGGGATTTCAATGGCCGCCTGAATGCTGTTCTTCAGACCAGCGGTTTTCCGGTCAGCCGGCTTGATCTTGTCTTTCAGGAAAGCGGTCTGGCGCAGGACGACAAGGAAACCTGTTACACCCTGTCTGCACTGCGCGATCAGGGATGCCAGATTTTTCTTGGAGGATTTGGCAGCGCGCCATCCAGTCTGAGTCTGCTACGCGAGCGGGCCATGGGGGGCTTGCTGGACGGGGTCCAGTTCGACGTGTCCATGCTGGCACCGTCTGGCATGTCCTGGCAGCAGTCCGGGAATGTGCCGCTTCTGGATGAAAGCGCCATGCTTTTTTATCGGGCGGCTCTGGACGCGGTCAAAGCACTGGGACTCAAGGTTCGGGGCATAGGGGCGGACTCGCCTGATCTCCTGGCCTTTGTGCAGAAGGCTGGATGCATCGAGGCTTCAGGAACGGTTCTTGCCACGCCTGAGACGACGGCACAGATTACCGAACGTTTTGAAGAGACGGCAGGACGACCGCGTCGCCGACGCATGGCGAGAACGGCGGAAGGCCTCTAGAGGGGCTTTCCGCCGTATTTCATGGGAGTAATCTGGCATCGGCCGTTCAGTTGATCTTGCACTGATAACTGAAAAGCCGTTCCGGATTTTCCCGAAGCATAGAGGCGAGCATTGGAAGCACCTCGGTCAGCGCATTCTCGACCGCCTTGGGCGACTGACCGGTTTCTTCACAGATATGGTTCAGGCGCCTTTCTCCCATCAGGTCTTCGACCTGTTCCGGTGAAAGGGGCGTAGAGGGGGAAGCCGGATTTCACTGATCGCCGTGGCCAGCTGGCAGTCCTCTTTCATCATCTTGATGGTGACTTCTGTCATGCCGGAACGATCCGTACTTGCACCACTCAGCCAGTCGCCGAAACGGATGAAAACGGATGTTGCAGCCTGGGCTTCGGTCTGGCCGGTGCCAGAGGCCGGAGACTTGGATGTGAATGTGTTCTGAGCGGTCGTTGTCAGGCTCCTTTCGTCAGGAGAAAACGGGCCTCTGCCGGGCTGGTGGCCCTGCATCCAGAACGTTTTCCCTGACCAAAGGGTGCCGGCATCTGGCAACACCTTTCTGTGTTGTTTGTCACAGGGAGTGAGCGTGTTGTCACACTTCTGATGCAGCCCCGGTTCAACGCAAAGCGGCGCTTTCCACCAGAACAATTTCCGCATCTTCCCGTGCGGTGAGGGTGATGCTCTCCACGTCACTCAGGGCCGCACCGTCCCTGTGTCCGACGATCTGACCATCGATCTCCACGCTGCCGGTCGCCGGAACGAGATAGGAGAACATGTTCCTGTCCGTCTCGAAGGTCAGCGTTTCACCGGCCTTGAGGGTCGCGCCCAGAACGCGGCCACGGGTTCGGATGGGCAGGGCGTTGTCTTCCGGGAAACCCGAAGCGAGCGGGACAAACCGGCCGTTACGTTCATGGCGCGGAAACGGACGTGTACCCCAGGACGGCTTGCCGCCTGTGCCATCAGGAATCAGCCAGATCTGGAAGAGTGTTGTGGCGTCGTCATCCCGGTTGAACTCGGAATGGACAATGCCGCTCCCCGCGGACATGACCTGCACATCTCCCGCTTCGGTCCGGCCACGGTTGCCGAGACTGTCCTCATGCGTGATGGCGCCGGTGCGGACATAGGTGATGATTTCCATGTCACGATGGGGATGTGCGCCAAAGCCGTTATGGGGTGCGATGCGGTCGTCATTCCAGACGCGCAGGCGGCCCCAGTGCATACGGTTGCGATCGTGATAATTCGAGAAGGAAAAATGATAATGGGCGTCGAGCCAGCCGTGATCGGCGTGGCCGAGAGAAGCGAATGGTCTGATGTCCAGCATGGGATCATGCTCCTGAATTGATGTCTTGTTGCAGATAATGGGGTAGAGAGGTCATGAAGAAAATGGAAAGGATGGAAATATGAAGTTTCCAGAAACCACATGACCGGTCTGCCTGATCTGGAAGGCTGGGCCGTGTTTGCACGGGTGACGGAAAGCGGTTCCTTTGCTGCTGCCGCGCGTTCCCTCGGGCTTTCGGCGCCGACTGTTTCCAAGATCATGGGGCGTCTTGAGCATCGGCTTGGAACGACGCTGTTCCAGCGCAGTGCGCGTCATCTTTCGCTAACGGCAGAGGGAGCGGAATGTCTTGAGCGGGCTCGTCGCATTCTTTCGGAAGGCGAAGGACTGGAAGCCGAATTGCGGGAAGGAACCGCCACGCCTCGTGGTCTGATCCGGCTGGCGGCACCCATGACGTTCGGTCGTGAGGTACTCGGGCCCGCCTTGCCCGGATTTCTGGAACGCTATCCGGATATCACGCTGGACATGGATCTGGATGACGGGGTTGTGGATCTGCTTGCGGGGCGGTTTGAAGCAGCTGTCCGGATTACGTCCGGGTTGCTGCGCCCGGCCGTATCGGGGCAGGCATTTCTGCTATGCCGGTCCGTGACGCGGCTAGTCTGTTCGCAGCAGTTCCGCGGGACGCTGACGGAGGTGGACAGTCCCGAGGATCTGGCCGGGCAGCCGGGCCTTCTCTATGCCAATGCGCCGGTTCCGGATTTCCTGCGTCTGAAACATGAAGATGGCCGGCAGGCTTCTGTGAGACTGAAAGGGCGTGTGACCGCCAATAGCGGGGACATACTCCTGCCCGCCATCCGGGCGGGTCTGGGGATTGCGCTTCTGCCGGAGTTCATGCTGCGGCCGGATCTGGAAAGCGGCCAGGTTGTGGAAGTGTTGCCCGGCTGGACGGGGGCCGAACTGTCCGTCTGGTTCATTGTCACGGGATGCGGGGCCACGCGGACGCAGATGTCAGCCCGGTTGCGGGTTCTGCTGGCTTATCTGGAGAGAGTGCTTGGCGAGATCGTGTCACAGGATTACAGTGCCGGGCAGGAGAAAACGCGATGAACTATGATGCGATGTTTCAGTCCGCCCTTGACGGTCTGCATGCGGATGGCAGCTACCGTTACTTTGCGGATCTGGAACGCCGGGCCGGTAACTTCCCCAAGGCTTTCCATCATGGCCTGGGCCGTGATGTCACGGTCTGGTGCTCGAACGACTATCTCGGCATGGGGCAGCACCCCGAAGTCCTGACGGCCATGCATACGGCACTGGATGAAACGGGCGCCGGAGCAGGCGGAACCCGCAATATTTCGGGCACCAACCACTATCATGTGGAGCTGGAAAAAGAGCTCGCCTCCCTGCATGGCAAGGAAAGCGCTCTGCTTTTCAACTCCGGTTACCTGTCGAACTGGGTGACGCTTGGGACCATCGCGGGGCGTCTGCGCAACTGCGTCGTCCTGTCTGACGAGCTTAATCATGCGTCCATGATCGAGGGCATCCGTCACTCCCGCGCCGAGAAGCAGATCTTCCGTCATAACGATGTCGAGGATCTGGAGCGTCGTCTGAAAGAGCTTCCGGCGGATGTTCCGAAGATCATCGCTTTCGAGTTTGTCTATTCGATGGACGGCGATATTGCGCCGATCGAAGCCTTCTGTGATCTGGCCGACAAATATGGCGCCATGACCTATCTCGACGAGGTTCATGCGGTTGGCATGTATGGCGATCATGGTGCCGGTGTGGCTGAGAAGCTGGGTCTGTCCCATCGCCTGACGGTGATCGAGGGCACGCTGGGCAAGGGCTATGGCGTTGTGGGTGGCTATATTGCTGCATCTGCCGCGCTTTGCGACTTCGTCCGCTCCTTCGGGTCCGGTTTCATCTTCTCCACGGCGCTTCCGCCGATGATTGCGGCTGGTGCTCTCGCCAGCGTGCGTTACCTGCGCAACAGCAGTGCCGAGCGTGAGGGGCAGCAGCGGGCCGTGGCCTATCTGCGTCAGGCTCTGGACAAGGCCGGTATCCCGCATGTCATGAACCCGAGCCATATCGTTCCGGTCATGGTGGGTGAGGCGCAACTGTGCCGCAATCTGTCGGACGAGCTGCTGAACCGGTTTGGCAACTATATCCAGCCGATCAACTTCCCGACCGTCCCGCGCGGCACGGAGCGTCTGCGCATTACACCGACGCCGCTGCATACGAATGAGATGATCGACGAACTGGTCGAGGCTCTGGCAACGTTGTGGCAGGAGCGTCAGCTCAAGACGTCCAAGTCCGCCGCAGCCTGAGAAAGGGGGAGCTTTAACGGCTCCCGTCGTCTCTGCCGAGAAGCAAATAAAAAAGGCAGACCCTTTTCGGGGCCTGCCTTTTTTAGTGTTGGTCTATTATGCTGACCGGTGTTCAGGCAGCAGCTTTTGCCTGAACGCCGTGAGCGAGGATCTGGAGGCTGAGAATGCCGCCGGATGTTTTCAGCAGTGAACCAAGGTCGAGACGGGCATTGCCGCCGGTCCAGCGCGCGTGGTTGCTCTCGATATTCCACCATCCATCGGCATACGGGTCCGAAAGATGATCCGAAAGACGATGCGTCCGCTCACCTGACCAGAGAGTGGCTTCACCGACCAGGAGGCCGAGTTTGCGGCGGTCGTCGACGAAGGGGCCGATCTGGTCTGTCGGACGTGCGGCGGAGCTCATGATCCGGACAGACTGGCAACCTTCGGGAAGCATGAAGACGAACTGCTCGCCGCGGGTGCGGATCGGCTGCAGGGCCGTGCCGTCTTTCAGCAGAAGATGGATGTCGCTCCCTGTGGCCGATACCGGTGCTTCGGTTTCCGGACGGGTATAGCCAAGGTCAGCGGCCCTGAGCGCCAGTGCTGCAAACAGGGGTTCGACATGGGCGCGATCCGTCACGAGCGGAACGGCTGCATCCTTCTCCCAGGTAAGAGCGTGCAGACGGGCCAGTGCGTTGCCCTGCATGAGGACATTGGAGCGATGACCGGCATCCAGGAAGCTTTCTGACAGGGCTCCATTGGCGACCAGAACGGAATGCTGTTCGGTTTCCACATGATAATAGTCATAGGCCGTGATCGAATGGTCGTAGGCAATGGTCATGCCATTGACGAGCATCCGGACCGGAACAAACGTGCCTTCGAGCATCATGCAGTGCTCGGGTGTGACCAGCAGATCCCGGTTCGGAACACCGTCGGCCAGAGCGTTGGCGCGAATGCGGACAGGAACGGAGTCCAGATCCGGTGGGCCGGTTTCCCCGGTTGTGGCATGGGCATGGCCGACGCGCATGATCGCATGCGTGCTGGTCGTGCCATTTTCATAGACCGTGACCAGATCACCGGGTTCAAGCGTCTCGATGGCGCGCTCGCCGTCTGGCGTGAGCAGCATGGTCCCCGCAAGGTAGCAGATCAGTTTGGAGCCGTTGATGACACTCCAGCTTCCATCCGCATTCTGCACTACTGTGGGGGAGCCTGCTTCATAGTTCGCGCCGAAAGTGATGTTCGAAAGCTGGATTTTGTTCCACGGGTCAAACATGATGTTCAGCGAATAGGTTCCATCGCCATTGCTCTGGAAATTGGCGCTGATCGGCGCGCCCTGCTGCTTCTGGCCCGCAATGGTGATCACGGAGGTTGCATCATAACCCGTGATCTTCGTGCTGACCGTCTGGTCGTAGTCCTGCAGAATGATCTGGTTATAGGCGTCATTTGCCGCATCGCTGCCGAAGACGATTTCCTTACCGGCAACGGCGTTGTTGACGTACAGGGACGCCCCGTTCTGCAGCACGGTCTTCAGCGACGAACCCATCTGGAACCAGGCGTTCGTGCTGCCCAGTGCTGATCCGTCCAGGATCAGGGTGCCGCTGCCGTCCATATTATGGCTGCTGATCGTAATGGCCGGATTGCCGCTGATCTGCAGGGTCCCGTTGACGACCGTATTGCTGCCGAGGTCCACAGCGCCGGACGTGGCGACGTTCATCGTCCCGCCCTGGTTGACCGTCAGCTGGTTGGTTCTGAAAACCGTGGCGCTGGCATCAGGGGATGTTGCCGTGACGTTGAGCGTGGCATTGGCATTGACTGTCAGCGTGCCGAAATTTGTTGCATTCGCCTGTGCAGCAGTGATCGTGACCGTCCTGTTATCGGACGTGCCGGCTACCACATTGTCCCAGCCATAGTTCTGGGGGACCTTGGTTTCGCTCCAGTTTGCGGCAGCGAACCAGTCGCCAGTTGCGCCACCTGCCCAGTAGTTTGTCATTTCATTGAGTCCTGATGAGGCAAGAAGCCGTTCCACCGGAGAGGCGGAGCGTTTCATCATCTGACTTGTGACGCGTTGTCTTACATAAAGAGTTAATTATTAGGTAATTTGAGTGCAAGATCATTCGCGTTTCAGAAATGAAAACGTCCATGACAAAATATTAAACTGTTGTCCTGCAATGACTTGCCGGAACTTGGTTTGCGGCTCTCGAATATGTGAATCGGCACTGCAAAGGGATTTTTTCAGGAACAGAGACGTCAGGACCGTGTCAGGAAAAGATGGGGCTCCCGGGTTGCCTGTCAACGGTCTTCCGCCCATCATGTGGTGATGGCGTCACAGGAAAAATCGGTTCCTTTCCGGAAGAACCGGAAAGCCACGAAGCTTTCACAGCGACTGGGGGTCGCGGGGGCCTCCTGTGTGCTTGATGTCATGATCAATGACCGGCCGGCTCTTGTGCGGGACAGTGCGGCGTTCATTGTGTTTCTGGAAAGAATCTGGAAGGCGCGCGATATCGATGCCGCGCTTGTCTGGGAAGAACTCGATGAGCGTATCCGTCTGGCGGACGAGTTGCGCGCCAATGGCATCCGTCCCTACAAGGGGGGCCGTTTCCGCTCGACGAAGCTGCCGTGACATGCCGCCCCTGCCAGACCTGTCCCATATCAACCCTGACGATCTGACCCGTCTCGACATCGCAGCCCTGGTCATCATGGGGCTTTCGGCGCTGTGGGGTCTGACGCGGGGTTTTGCGACCGAACTGGCCGGATTGCTGGCCTGGGTCGGGGCGATCGTCCTGACCTACCGGTTCCATGGGCTGCTCGAACCCTATCTGGAACCTTATCTGCATCAGGCCGCGCTGGCCGGCAGCGCAAGTACGGCGATTCTGTTCGTGATCGTGCTCTTGGTCTTTACCATGATCGGGGCGCGGATCGGTACGGCGGCGCGGGGTGTGCTGTTCGGGGGCGTGGACCGTATTCTGGGGGCCGTGTTTGGGATCGCACGCGGTTATGTGGCCCTGATCGTGCTTTATCTTCTGGCGGGGTCTTTTTTCGGGTCCTGGATGACCTATGTGATGCAGGGAAGCCTCATTGGGCCTTACATCGCCGCCGGGGCGACCCATCTGACAGGTTATCTGCCTCATTTCCTGCAACCACATCTTGCGTCTCCGGCCACAAGCGGCCATGACGCGTCCTTGTAAAACCAGTCCGGAAAGGCCGCAGCCGCATGACCCAGTCCGACAGTCTCAACCGCCCGTACGAAGAGTGTGGGGTTTTTGGCGTCTGGGGTGTGCCTGATGCATCGGCCCTGACAGCTCTGGGCCTGCATGCCCTGCAGCACCGCGGACAGGAAGCCGCCGGTATCGTCAGTTTCGATGGCGAACGGTTCCACCAGCACAAGGGGCTGGGGCTGGTCGGCGACGTGTTCGGTGACAGCCGCGTCATGGCGACGCTGCCAGGTACGGTGGCCATCGGTCACAACCGATATGCCACGACGGGCGGCACGCATGTCCGTAACGTGCAGCCGCTTTATGCCGATTACGAGTTCGGCGGTCTGGCTGTCGCGCATAACGGCAACCTCACCAATTCCGCGACGCTCAAGCAGGCGCTGGTCAAGCGTGGATGCATTTTCCATTCCTCAACGGATACGGAAGTCTTCATCCATCTGATCGCGATTTCGCTCTATACGACCGTGCTCGATCGCTTCATCGATGCCGTCAAGCAGGTGAAGGGCGCGTATTCGCTCATCACGCTGACGCCGGATGACGGCCTGATCGGTATGCGCGATCCGCTCGGTGTGCGTCCGCTCGTCCTCGGCCGGATGCCGGGCTATGAGCAGGGCAATGGTGGCTGGGTGCTGGCGAGCGAGACCTGTGCTCTGGATATCATTGGTGCGGATTATGTCCGGGATATCGAGCCCGGCGAGATCGTCGTCATCAATAATGACGGCCTGCGCTCCCTTCGGCCTTTCGGGGACAAGGGCGGCCGCTTCTGCGTCTTTGAATATATTTACTTCGCACGGCCTGATTCCGTTCTCGAAGGGCAGCCGGTCTATGAAGCCCGGCGGCAGATTGGCTGTGAACTGGCACGGGAAAGTGCGGTCGAGGCCGATGTTGTTGTGCCGGTTCCGGATTCCGGCGTGCCGTCCGCGATCGGCTATGCGGCCGAGAGTGGGATTCCGTTCGAGCTTGGGATTATCCGCAACCATTACGTGGGCCGGACCTTCATCGAGCCTACGGACCAGATCCGTAATCTTGGCGTGAAGATGAAGCATTCTGCCAACCGTCCGGTTCTGGCGGGCAAGCGCGTCATTCTGGTGGATGATTCGATCGTCCGTGGCACGACGTCGCGCAAAATCGTGGATATGGTCCGCGCCGCCGGGGCGACGGAAGTGCATATGCGCATCACGTCCCCTCCGACGAAGCATGCCTGTTTCTATGGGATCGACACGCCGGAAGAGAGCAAGCTGATGGCGGCGACGCATACGCTTGAGGAAATGGCGCAGGCGATTGGTGCGGACAGTCTGGCATTCGTCAGCTTTGACGGGCTTTATCGTGCGCTGGGTCATGCCAACCGGGCCGAGGGTGCGCGCCGTTACTGCGATGCCTGCTTCACCGGGGATTATCCGATCGAACTGGTGGACAAGGAAGGCAATCTGGTCGCGTAAGGTCGCTTCCTGTTCAGGACATGAAAAAAGGCGCCGGACCAGTGGTCAGGCGCCTTTTTTGTATCCGAAGACTGAATGTATCTCAGGGATACGGGTAGGGGATCTGGGACAGTGCGGCTTCCGTACTGGCATCGGCTTCCGTGGGAAGCACTGAGTCCAGCGGCAGGGTCATGACGGCTTCGAGCCCCGGATTTAGGGTTGTGTAGGTGAGTGTGCCGGCGAGACTGCTGACGACGGCATTCATCATGCGTGTGCCAAAGCCCGTTCCCTTGAGCTGGGGCGTGCATTCTCCCTGGTCCGAGACCGTCAGGATCAGGCGGTCACTGGTCTGGCCCAGGCCGACATGGAGCGGGCCTGCCTTGCCGTCATAGGCGTATTTGCTGGCATTGATGACCAGTTCAGTCAGGACCAGCCCGATATTGATTGCACGGTCTGCTGAAATCATGATCGGGAAGAGGGCGAGATGCAGTTGCTCATGCCAGTCCTCGCCAAGTGACGAGCACAGCTCTTCCATCAGTTCTTCAAGATAGCGCCCGAGATCCACGACACCGAAATGTTCGTCGCGGTACAGGCGGCGATGCACGAGACCGATGGCCGCGATGCGGTGCTGCGCTTCGGTCAGGGCCGTCGTGGTTTCCTCATTTGCGGCGCTGCGGGCCTGGAGCTTGAGGAAGGAGGCGACCATCTGCAGGGAGTTCTGCACGCGATGATTGACTTCGCGGATCAGGAAATCCTTCTGGCGCAGCAGGTTTTCACGCTCTTCCAGCGTGGCGGCCAGTGTGGCGTTGAGTTCACGGAGCTGCTGGGTCTGGTAATCCGCGATCAGGACGCGGCGCAGGCGCCGGGCGGCCTGTTTCTGCTCATTGGTCCAGCGCAGGCTGTGACCGCGGATGGTCTGTTCCCAGGTCTTGAACGAGGTCCGGAGACGCAGCACGCCGTCGTCATCCTCATCGCCCTTATGCGGGTTGCCGGCCCATTCGATGGTCTGGATAATTTCGACCCGGCTCCAGATGAGGCACATCGGTGTCCGGAAGGGGAGCGTGATGGCCAGGATACCGGCAGAACGTTCGGGCCAGTCGGCCGCAGGCGGGTAGTCCTTGGCCAGCATGGCGCTGGTGAAAATGCCGCCATTGGTGCCCATTCTCAGCCAGTCATGCAGCTTGTGCAGGTTCTCGCTATCCGGCAGGACACCGGTTGCCGTGATGGTCTCGCCGCTGATGACGGCAAAGCCGTTGCAGGAGAACAGGGACTGCAATTCGCCCATGAAACTGCGCAGATTGCTCTCGATGGGATGGCGCACGTCGAAATGGGACGTGACGAACTCCGTCGCATTGCGCAGGCGCAGACGCTCCTGATAGGTGACCAGCTCTTCCTTGTTGCGCAACTGGCGTGACATGACGCCCGCCAGCGTGCGGCAGGCGGCGCGGACGTCCTCGGAGAGGCGGCGCGGCGTCGCATTGTGGCAGGCGACCAGGCCCCACAGGGCACCATCCACGACCAGCGAGACGGAGGCCGAGGCCCGCACGCCCATATTAGCCATATATTGCAGATGGATCGGCGAGACGCTGCGGAGCTGGACGTCGCTGAGGTTGAGCCCCGCAAGCCCGGCTTCGGGCGGGCGGATGGGGGCGGCTTCGTAAGTGATGTCCGGGATGACGCGGATGCGGTTGCGCAGATACAGCGCCCGGGCCTGCGCGGGGATGTCGCTGGCCGGGAAATGATGGTTCATCAGGGACGGGAAGGCGTCGTTGCGGCTTTCCCCGACAACGCGGCCGGTGCCATCCTCCATGAAGCGGTAGACCAGAACGCGGTCGAAACCGGTGAGGCGCTGGAAGATCGTGGCGCCCTGACGGCAGACGGATGCTGTATCGGGGCAGCGTTCGAAACGGTCGGCCGTGCGGTCGATCTCGCCGAAAATATCCCAGGTCAGCAGGTTATGCGGTTCGACCGGTTCGAGTTCGATGAGGATATGCGTGTCCTGATCGTGGCGCAGGACGCTGAAGGTCTCGCCTTTCAGGCCCGGTACGCGCAGATCGGACAGGGAGGGGTGTTTTTCGTCGTGAAAACGGCTTGTCGGGACTTCCAGGATCGCAGGGAGCGGACGTCCCAGCCAGTCCGGTGCAAGGCGCCCTTCGATATCGCCGGCGCCCCCGATGATGGTCAGGGTCGTGCTGTCGGCGATCAGCAGCAGGCCATAAGGCTGGATGGCATCAGGACGGTGGATCGGCTCACGGTCACATGAGGTCGTGACGGCGTGTTCCAGCGAGTAGCCCGGCTCGGAGGCGGCTGTGCGCTGGACGGTCAAGAGGAGGTCCGCCTGAAAGAAGGAGAGACCGTCCGCAGAGCAGACTGTCTGCAATCAGCAGGGTCAGTTTGAAAAGCAGCGGACATAGGGGGCACTCGGTTTGTGGCTGCCTTGCGTGCTCGGGCAGGCCCGACCAGCGGAGGTCCAGATATCGTTCTGTCCATTATCTGTTCCTCCACCGGGGCTGTCAATTTATGACGTTCTGTTTCAGGGCTGTCGGCTGTCAGCCTGGATCCAGGACGCCACGTCTGCCGAGAGAGCATGGCGGCTGGCCGGGCGCGTATAGAGCATGTGGCCCCCCTGATAGAGATGCAGCGACACGCGATCCGCGCCCACCGTCAGATGATCCTTCATCCAGTGCGCAGTGCCGAACGGGCAGGCTACGTCATAGTAGCCATTAGCCACAAAGACGCGCAGGCCGGGATCGAGCGCCAGCAGGCGGTTGAGGACCGGGATCTGATGGATCGGCGAGGGACCGCCCGAACTCCACTTCCAGCTTCCGTTCACCTTGAGGGACAGCAGGTCGTAGGTCAGCGGGGTCTTGAAGCCGAGTTCATTGGCCGCGTAGCCGGAGAAGGCGTTGCCATAGGCACGGCCGAAGCCGAACAGTGTCGGATCGGGGCTTTCGTCCAGACCGTCGGCCGCGGGGTCGGCGATGGACTGGGTGAAGTCGTACAGTCCGTACAGGCGGCCGTCGCGGGACATGATGTCATGCGAGCCGATGGCCGGGATGCCGTGCTGGCGGGCGATCACATCCTGCGGCAGGCCGGTCCGCTGGGCGATTTCGGCATAGAGCGCCTGACCTTCGGTGCCGGACGGGAGCTTGCCGGCGATTTTCGGCAAATAGGTGTTCAGGGACCACTGATAGGCGTCTTCGGCGGTTTTTTCCGTCACGTTCGGACTCTGATGCGACGTGATCAGGCTCGGCATCATGAGGGCGGCGGAGAGCGGGTTCTCGTCCGTGTCGAGCAGGGGCATCTCGATGGCCGGGGAGATCATCACGATGCCGTTGAGCAGGATGCCCTGTTCCATCTGCAGCGCATTGGCGACCTGGATGGAGCGGATGCCGCCATAGCTTTCGCCCACGAGATAGTGCGGCGAGGCTTCACGACCGTTTGCCGACGTCCACAGGCCGATGGCTTTGGCGAAGGCGCTGGCGTCCTGCTTGACGCCGTAGAACTGGTCTCCGGCCTTCGCCGTGTCGGCGGGGCGGGAATAGCCCGTGCCGACGGCGTCGATGAAGACCATGTCCGTGACGGGGAGCCAGCTGTCAGGGTTGTCACCCATCGTGGCATGCGTGCCGTCCGTCGGGTCCTTGGCGGGCATGGTCAGGGCCTTGGGGCCGGCAGCGCCTAGGTTCAGATAGGCCGTGGCCGCACCCGGACCGCCATTGAAGAAATACGAGACCGGGCGTGTGCCGGCCGGGACGCCGTCTTTGGTGTAGGACACGTAGAACATGCGGGCGGTGGGTTTGCCGTCATGGTCGCGCAGGATGAGCGTGCCGGCATGGGCGGTATAGGCGATGCCGCCAAGATGATGATGCGTAACGGAATCCGCGGGAAGGAGCGCTGCTTCGCCGGTCAGGGTATCGGACGGCTTGGCGGTTTCGGTCTTGGGAGCGTCGGCCGCCGCGGCCGTACAGACGGGGGAGAGGAGCGTTAAAGCGAGCAGGGCTGCGCGGCGGGTCATCATCTGACAGGCATCTCCGGGAAAAGAAACAGGAATATTCCGCCGTATCAGTCCTGAGACGCAACGGCTACCGCTGCTGCATGAAGTTTTCGTCATGCAGCAGCGTTTTATGGGCCGGAAGCGCGATCAGCCTTTGGGCGGCGTGATGTTGGGACGCAGCATCAGGCGCGGATCGGCGAAGTGGTCGTATTCTTCCGATGTCATGAAGCCGAGTTCCAGCGCGGCTTCACGCGGGCTCAGCCCCTTTTCCATGGCGTGATGCGCGACTTTCGAGGCGCGGTCATAGCCGATGGCGGGGGACAGGGCCGTGACGAGGACGAGCGAGCGTTCCAGATTTTGCTTCAGCTTGTCGGTATCGGCCTTTGTGCCTTCGACGAGGAAGCGGCGGAAGTTCTCCGATCCATCATGCAGAAGGGTGATGCCCTGCATGATGTTGTGGATCATGAGCGGCTTATAGACATTCATGTCCAGCATGCCGGCCGCACCGCCAAGGCCTACCGCGACATCGTTGCTCATGACCTGAAGAGCCAGCATGGCCAGCGCTTCCGCCTGCGTCGGATTGATCTTGCCCGGCATGATGGAGGAGCCTGGCTCGTTTTCCGGCAGGTGCAGTTCGCCCAGACCGGCGCGCGGGCCGCAGGCGAGCAGTCGGATGTCATTGGCGATCTTGAACAGGCTGCCCGCTGTCGTCCGCAGTGCGCCGGACAGATGCACGAGCGCGTCATGCGCGCCCTGAAGCGCGAACTTGTTCTCGCCTGCCGTAAAGCCGAGGCCGGTCAGGCGGGCGATTTCAGCGCAGGCACGGCGGTCGAAGCCTTCATCCGTACTGACGCCGGTGCCGAGTGCCGTACCACCGAGGGCGAGGGGGAAGAGGCCATCGCGGGCCTGTTCCAGCCGGGCGATATTGTCCGTCAGCATCCCGGCATAGCCGTGCCATTCCTGACCCAGCGTGATGGGAACGGCGTCCTGAAGATGCGTGCGACCCACTTTGACCAGATCGCGCCATTCCTCGGCCTTGGCCGCCATGGCGTCACGCAGACGCGTCAGGGCGGGGATGAGGCGGCGATGCGTGCCGAGAACGGCCGCGATGTGCATGGCGGTCGGGAAGTTGCAGTTGGTGGACTGCGACATGTTGACGTGATCGTTCGGGTGCAGCGGTGTCTTGCTGCCGAGCGGATTGCCAGTGATCTGGCAGCCGCGGTTCGCGATGACCTCGTTGACGTTCATGTTGAACTGCGTGCCCGAGCCCGTCATCCAGACATGAAGCGGGAACATCCGGTCATGCTCGCCCTTCGTGATTTCGTCACAGACGGTGTGGATCAGATCCGCGCGCTCCTGCGACAGGCGGCCGCTCGCGGCATTGGCCGTGGCACAGGCGCGCTTCATGATCGCATAGGCCTCGATCATTTCACGTGGCATCAGTTCGCGGCCAATGCTGAAATATTTCAGGGAGCGCTGGGTCTGCGCGCCCCACAGCACATCGTCAGCAACTTCGATCGGGCCCATGCCATCGGTTTCGGTACGGCTCATTGTCTGTTTTCGGCTTTCCTGCGGGTGATCCGGCTCATTCCACGGGGGAAATTATCGCACAATCGCCGCGGGACAAAGGAAGACAGCCATAGAAAATCCGGATGCCGTCACAGGGACAATGCCGTTCAAGATTCGACGGTCTGGGCGACGGGATGGCGTCCGTAGGTGTTGGTCAGGATCACGCCCGCCATCACGATCGCCCCGCCGAGCAGGGTGCGCAGGGACGGAACTTCACTGGTAAGGATATAGGCCAGAACCATTGTGACGGGCGGCAGAAGATAGAGCAGGGCGGCTCCTCGGGACGCGCCAAGATGTCCGATGACGAAGCCCCAGGCGGCATAGCCGAATGCGGCCGGGAAGATGCCGAGTTCGAGCACGGAAACCTGTCCCTGCCATGAGGCGTGCGCGAAGCTCTCCAGTCCCTGTGGAAGCCAGGGCGCAAGAAAGACCGCGCCTGAAATCAGGACATAGGCAATCGTGGGGAGTGCGCCGTAACGGTGGATCAGGCGTTTTTGCAGAATCGTGTAGAACGCCGCACAGACGGCGGCGCCGAAGACCAAGGTTGCACCCGAACCAAAGGCCAGGCCGCCGCTCTGTCCCATGGCGATCAGGGCAACTCCGCTGAAACTCAGGAGTGATCCGACCCAGCCCCAAGGCGACATACGCTCTCCGAGAAACACCATCGCCAGAAGCCCGGCCATCAATGGCGCGGCACTGATGACGAAGCTGGCAGCAGCGGAGGAAACAGTCATTTCGCCGCAGTTGAAAAGGATATTGTAGAGCGTGATCCCGAGGATGCCGCAGGCGAGGATCTGCGGAATATCCCGGGTCTGCGGTCGTTGCGGGCGTTTCCAGCACAGCCAGAGAGCTGCCATGACTGCTGCCACCGCGTAGCGCAGCGCTGCCAAGGGGATGGGCGCCAGATCATGCAGTGCAATCCGGACGACAGGGTAGGCGCTCGCCCATGACAGGATGGCCACGGCGACGAAGAACGGCAGGAAACGCCCGGAAGAATGTGTCATGATTGCCCATTATCAGGAATATTTCCCGAACGGGAGACGGAGTTTATGTGGGGCCTCAGAATGTATGTTCGAAGGCCAGCGTTCCGATGACCTGACGGGTTGTGTCGCGCCCTGAAAGGGTCAGACCGACACCGCCGAGAATGGAAGTACTGGCATTCCAGTTATATTCGATGGCCGGTGCGGCGAACCAGTCGTCTTCCGCGGGCGTGTTGAATGACAGGTTCTGGGCGGCTGGTGCTGTCTGGAGGGTCTGGTGTCCCTGCACATGGGAGCCGCTGGACCAGTCCCGGATCATGTCCAGAGCGA
Source organism: Gluconobacter roseus (assembly GCF_046058915.1). GTDB lineage: Bacteria > Pseudomonadota > Alphaproteobacteria > Acetobacterales > Acetobacteraceae > Gluconobacter > Gluconobacter roseus_A. Next base: position 1,082,419 of record NZ_CP175538.1, on the reverse strand, counting down.
GGCCGAAATGGTCATTCAGGGAAAACTCGACGGATCCGCCGAAATTGCCGAATGCCTCGGCATGGGCGCGGCCGGAAAATCCCGTGCTGGTTCCGTAGACGCTCTGTCCGGTCAGGGATGCCGATGTGACGGGCTGGATTCCGGTGGCCCAGAGGCGGACGCGAAAGGGGCGCATGGAACCGAATTTGAATCCTGTCTGGTCGATCAGGCCATAGCGGAAGGAATAAACGCCCGATCCGCTGCCATCCTGTGGCCGCGACAGCCGGTCGTAGCTTCCTGTTGGAAAATTCATGCCGAGATCGACGGTCAGAGTCGTGTGCTGCCAGCTTCCAGGCCAGAGCCTGCTCTGACGATCCAGCGCCACGCCTTGCAGGACAAAGGGCAGATCCGTGAATTTCAGGCCGGATGGTGTTGCGGATCGCTGCCAGGAATACTGGACCTGCGGCGTGATGTAGACCGAGATGCGGTTGGTGATGCCGTATTTCAGGATGACGAGTGAACTGACGGAGCGCTGGACGCCGGGCAGGGGATGATAGTCTCCCTGTGAGCCGAACTGTCCGATGGGCGAGCCAACATAGAGATAAGGCTCGACATAGAACGCGCCGGCTTTTGGCAGTGGCGTGGGCGGCGAGAACAGGGAGCCTGAATAGGCCTGTTCATCTCCCGGAACGGCATGGGCACGGGACGTGGGAATCAATATGGCCGCGAGAATGGACAAACACGGGACAAGATCCAGCGGAAAGCGCACGGCTTCACAGACTTCCAGACAGTGAGGGATAAAACGGAAACGATCGTTTTCCCTTTCGGGTTCACGGAACCTGATCGTCTGTTTCTGTCTGGAAGTTTGTCTCAGCCCTTGATCCGGGGCTGACGGAAGGCTATTTTAGCCAGCGATCGCCGCTGAAACGGTTGTGGGAGAACAGGAAACCGGCCACGAGCCCGATGGCGGCGAACAGGATGGTCCACAGCGAGATCGGCAACAGCAGGGTCGAGATCGCTGCAAGCAGGACCATGCCGGCGAAGGCGCAGACGAAGGATTCAATGATCCGCGGGCCGTAATGACGTTCGGCGCCGCAGTTCGGGCATTTTTCCGATGTCGGACGCATGGGCTGGCGGCAGACGGGGCACAGCGCGATGGCGTTGGCTTCGGGTTTTCTCACTGGCCGTTATTCTCCTGATGTTCGCCAATGGCGATACGCGCTTCCACAGCCATGCGCCAGGGCGCGTCGGCTGGTGCCGCAGCCAGGGCACGGCGATAGAGGTCAAGGCTTTCACCAGAGATATGGCTGCCGTTCTGACTTTCAAGCTCGGCAAGGCGAATAGCAAGCTCAGGCTCGAAATGGGCGCTCAGGGCGGTCTTCCAGTCCCGGATCGCAGCATCCGTCATGCCGGATTTTGCTTCGACCTGTCCCAGCAGGAAATGTCCGGTCGCATAGGTCTGCGATCCGGGAGGGATGGTGGCCACTTCGGTCTGGAGCTTGTGGATCATCTGCAGGCCCTTCGCGTCCGGCCCGGCCTGACGCTGGCTCAGGGGCTGGGGCGGCAGAGACGGATGACCGTTGACGATATAGAGCGCAAAGGCGAGCACCGGGATACCAAGCCCAACGGCTGCGACCGGCAGAACGCGGTTGCGCTTTGGGGGCTCTGCGTTCAGATCCTCGACGGCGGCTTCGCCATCGGTTGCCAGCAGGCGGCGCTGAACTTCCAGACGGGCGGCCTTGTATTCTTCGTCGTTGATCAGAGCGAGGGCGTGGTCGCGCTCCAGATCGCCGAGCTGTCCACGATACAGGGTGAGGGCGGAGTCACGGGCGTTCACACGCCGACGGAGGGTGCGCAGCCCCAGAAATGCGGGACACAGGGCCACCGCCGCGATTATCAGGATTCCCAACCAGAACAAAAAGTCTACTCCCGGCCCGAAAGGGCATCCAGACGCGCGCGCTCGTCATCCGTGAGCGGCGCAGGCGTGACGACGGTGCGGCGTCTCGTCGCACGCCATGCAATGACAAGTCCGGCCACCAGAGCGAGCGCCGGCATCAGCCAGAGCAGGGCGGTGGACCATGAAAACTGTGGGGCCAGACGGATGAACTCGCCGTAGCGCTCGGTCATCCAGTTCATGATCTGCTGATCGGACTTGCCAGCCGAAACCTGCTCGCGCACGACCTTGCGCAGATCGCGCGCGAGGGGCGCGCTGCTGTCCTCGATGCTCTCGTTCTGACAGACAAGGCAGCGCAGATGCGCGCCGATGGCTTCGGCCCGCTTTTCCTGCGCCGGGTTCGGCAGCATCTCGGCGGGATCGTCCACGGCGAGGGCTACGCCGCCGCCGATCAGACCAGCGGCGAGCAGCAGGGCCGGAAAGCGTCTGGACGCCTTCATAGTCCGGCCAGCCTCGGGCGGATTTCTGCCTCGTAGATCTGGGGATCGAGGGCGGCGCTCCCGTGCCAGATGATCCGGCCACCCGGTGCAACCAGAAAGCTTTCGGGCACGCCGGTTACGCCCCAGTCGATCGCGACACGGCCGTGACGGTCAGAGGCGACGCGGGCATAGGGGGAGCCGTCACGTTGGATGAAGGCGCTGGCGTTCTCGGGCTTGTCCTCATAGGCGATGCCCCAGATCGGCATGTTGCGCGAAATGGCACGCAGGCCGGGCATTTCCGCCACGCAGGGGATGCACCATGAGGCAAAGAAATTGACCAGAACTGGCCGGTGCTGGGCCTTGAGTTCCGCATCGGTGAAGCCGTCGCCGAGGCCGGGGAGGCCCGGCATGGCAAAGCTCGGAATGGGCTTGCCAACATTGGGATTTTTGATGGCGCGCGGGTCGAAGGCGCCGCTGCGCATGTCGCTCAGCATCCGCCAGAAGCCGACGCCGAGGACGCCTGCGCCGATGATGGGAACGGCCGTGAGGATGCCGCGTCGTGTTGCGTTCATGTCCCTCTCTCCTCAGGCACGGGCCATGTTGCGGGCGGCGGCGCGCTTGGGGGCGCCGATCCGCATCCGGCGGTCAGACAGCGAGAACGCGCCGCCGATCGCCATGACCAGTCCGCCCAGCCACATCCAGGGCGCGAGCGGATTGCGGTGCAGGCGCAGAACATAGGTCGTGTCCTTGCCCGTGCCATGCCGGTCACCGACCACGCCGTACAGATCGGTGATGAAGTTGGTGTGGATGGCGACTTCGGTCGTGGTCTGGCTCTGCGTCGTGAAGTCGCGCTTTTCGGGATGCAGGATCGTCACGAGCTTGCCGTTGTGGCGGATGGCGATGTCGGCCTGCATGGCCTTGTAGTTCGGGCCGATATAGTCGTGCACGTCCAGCAGGGTCCAGTCGTCGCCGGCCAGCGAGCGCGTCTCGCCGATATGGACTTCGACGATGGCGTGCTGTGCCTGCGACATGCCGCACAGGCCGAGCACGGTGATGCCTGCGCCGATATGGGCGAGGGCCGCGCCCCAGCTTGAGCGCGGCAGGTGCTTCATGCGCTCCCACACGCCCTGTGCGGATGTGTGGCCAATGCCGATCCGGCGCAGAACGTCGGAAGCGGAAGCTGCGATGACCCAGATGGCCAGCGCGCCGCAGGCGATAGGCAGGACACCGGAAAGCTTCCAGAAGCACAGGACCAGACCGATCGCGGCGATGCCGGCAGCGGCATAGAGATGCGAGAAGGTCCGGGCGAGCTGCGCGCGTTTCCACGGAAGGGCGGTGCCAACGCCCATGGCCAGCAGGAGCGGCAGGGTCAGCGGGATCGTAGCGGCGTCGAAGAACGGCTTGCCAACGGAAATGGTGCGCCCGGCCAGAAGCTGCATGAAGGGCGGATACATCGTGCCCGTCACGACGACGGCGCAGATCGAGCACAACAGGATGTTGTTCAGGACCAGTGAGCCTTCACGCGAGATCGGCGAGAACAGGCCGGTCGAGGTGAGGGAGGGTGCGCGCCAAGCGAACAGGGCGAGCGAGCCGCCGATGACGATGGCAAGCAGGGCCAGAATGAACACGCCGCGGGCGGGATCGTTGGCGAAGGCGTGGACCGAATTCAGGATACCCGAGCGGACGAGGAACGTGCCGGACAGCGAGAACGAGAAGGTCGCGATGGCAAGCAGGACTGTCCAGATTTTCAGGCCTTCACGCTTTTCCACGACAATGGCGGAATGCACGAGCGCCGTGCCCGTCAGCCAGGGAATCAGGGAGGCGTTTTCCACTGGATCCCAGAACCAGTATCCGCCCCAGCCCAGCACGTAATAGGACCACCAGGAGCCCAGCGCGATGCCGCAGGTCAGGAAGCACCAGGCGGCCACGGCCCAGGGACGGACCCAGCGGCCCCATGCCGCATCGACGCGGCCTTCAATCAGGGCGGCGACGGCGAAGGCGAAGGGGACGGCGAAACCGACATAGCCGGTGTAGAGAATGGGGGGGTGGAAGGCGAGGCCCGGATCCTGAAGGAGCGGGTTCATGCCCTGACCGTCCATCGGAGCCGGAAAGACGCGGTCGAACGGGTCGGAGGTCAGGAGGCAGAACATCTGGAAGCCGGCCGAGACACCGCCAAGGATGGCCAGAACGCGTCCGCGCAGGATGTCCGGCAGGTTGCGGCCGAACAGCGAGACCGCACCGCCGCAGATGGCGAGAATCAGCGTCCAGAGCAGGACGGAGCCTTCATGGTTTCCCCAGACACCGGTGATCTTATACAGCAGCGGCTTGGAGACGGCGGAGTTCGCCGCGACGTTCTGGACCGAGAAATCGTCGCTGACGGCGCACATGACGAGGCACAGGAACGAATAGCCCAGTGCAATAAGCTGCGAGACCGCGAGATAGGGGGCAAGCCCCACGAGACGGGCATCGCGGCGGTTTGCACCCCAGAGCGGGACGGCGAACTGCACGAGGGCGAGCACGCAGGCGAGAGCCAGGGCGAAATGGCCCTGTTCAGGTCCGAACATCAGGCGGTCAGCCCCCTGCTTTCTTTGCGGTCATGGTGTCCCAGCTCGATGCGTCCGGAGCCTTGCCGAAGCGTGGGTCCCATTTGCCGGTGCGCTTGAGTTCGTCCGCGACTTCCTTGGGCATGTAGGTCTCGTCATGCTTGGCGAGGACTTCGCTGGCCGTGAAGCCGCCATTCTTCTGGACGGTGCCTAGGGCGACGACGCTCTGCCCTTCGCGGAACAGATCAGGGAGGATACCGGTGTAATGGACCTCGACCGCGGCCTGCCCGTCCGTGACTTCGAAGGCGTTCACGGGAGTGCCGTTCTCGTTGATGCGGTGCAGGCTGCCGGCCATGACCATGCCGCCGAGGCGAATGGTGCGGTCAGGCGAAGGCGGGTTGGCCTTCACCTGCGAGGGGGCCATGAAGAACACGATATTGGACGAGAACGCTCGCAGCGTCAGGGCGGCGGCGGAGCCGACACAGGCCAGACAGGCGATGACGATCCAGAGGCGACGGGTCTTGCGGGTCATGATGCTGACCTTTCACGACGGCGGGCATGGCCTTCAACGGCGGCCAGACGGGCCTTGGATTTCCGCAGACGCAGAGCCGCGCCGACACCAAGGACGAGCGAGCAGCCCAGCGTCAGGCCGTATGAGGCCGCGATGTAGGGCCAGTGGTTCGGGAGATGCATCATGCGACTTGGCTGTCCCTGCGGTCGAGGCGCGAACGGGCCAGAAGCTGGCGCGCGCGGCTTTCATGGATGGCGGCGCTGAGCCGGGTGAAGATGACGGCCGCGACACCGAGCGTGAAGCCGATCGTGCAGATCAGCAGCGGCCAGAGCATCATCATGGACATGGTGGGGGCGCCAGTCAGGGTGATGCTGTCGGGCTGGTGCAGGGTGTTCCACCACTGGACGCTGAACTTGATGATCGGCAGGTCGATCACGCCGGCCAGGGCAAGGATCGCGGCGGCGCGCTGGCCACGGGCGGGTTCATCGAAGGCGCGGATCAGGGCGATATGGCCCAAATACAGGAAGAACAGCACCAGCATGGAGGTCAGGCGGGCGTCCCACACCCACCATGTGCCCCACATCGGCTCACCCCAGAGCGAACCGGTGATGAGGCACAGGGCGGCGGCGCAGGCGCCGACCGGGCCGATCTCGATAGCGGCAAGATCCGCCAGCGGATGACGCCAGACCAGCGAGAGCACACCGCAGATCGCAAGGCCGAGGTAGCAGGACGAGGCCAGCCAGGCCATCGGGACATGGACATACATGATGCGGACGGTGTCGCCCTGCTGCCAGTCGGCCGGGGCGATGAACAGGCCCCAGATGACGCCGACGACCAGAAAAAGGATGGCGCCGCTGCTCAGCCAGGGCAGGAGCGCATGCGCCAGACGCAGGAACTGCCCCGGATTGGCATAGCGATGGAGCAGGTTGGGGGTAGGGCGCACAGGGACACGGACCTCGGCAGATTGGTAACGCGGCGATTAGTTCCCTATTGAAATAGTCCGAAGCAATCATATTCGGAAGAGGCGCGTTGTCCCATTGTTCCGATCACTGTTATCACGTTTCACGGAATTGAGCGTTAAATGCCCATGCGGCAGGAGTGGACCGTGGCGTACTGGCTGGTGAAATCGGAGCCCGAAGCGTTTTCGTGGGCGGAGCAGGTCCGGAACGGCGTCGAGCCCTGGACCGGGGTGCGCAACTATCAGGCGCGCAACAATCTCTCGGCCATGAAGACCGGCGATCTGGCGCTTTTCTACCATTCGGTGAGTGAGAAACGCATCGTGGGCGTGGTGGAGGTTGTGCGGGAAGCCTATCCGGACCCGACGGCGGACGATCCGCGCTGGGTCTGTGTGGATGTAAAGGCCAAGGGGGCGTTTGCCCATCCGGTGAGCCTTGCCGACATCAAGGCTGATCCGGCTCTGGCGGAAATGGCGCTGCTGAAACAGTCCCGACTGTCCGTGGCGCCGGTGACGAATGCGGAGTTCCGCCACCTGACAGGGATCGGGGGCTGGACGCGCGCCTGAAAACGCGTGTCGTCAGTGAATGGCGGAGGAGTCGCCGTTCACGAGCATGTTGGTCTGGCCGTTGACCGGATGGCCGGCATAGCTCGTCGGGGAGTCTTCGTCTTCATAGGGTGACTGGACCGGGGCGTTGAACTTCACCGGCATGCCGAAGATCGAGAAATGGGACGGCAGATTGTTGGGGCCGTTGGTTTTCTGCTGGGCGTTGGTGCCGGGCATGCCGACCGGGAGATGGGTGCGGACGCGGTCGCTGTAGCTGGCGAGGGCGGCTTCCGAGTCTTCCACTTCCGTATAGCCATGTGGCGGAGGCGGTGCGCCTTCGTCGGGCAGGGCTGCCTGTTGTGCCGGAGTCAGGGGTTTGGCGGGTGCGCCGACGATCTGACCTGCGCTCGGCCCCATCTGCGGAAGATTGGCCGTGCCATGCGATGCGTGATGGCGGGTATGGGTCGTGGCGGCATGGGCCGAAAAACCGGCCGGGATGAGGAGGCTGGCTGCCAGCGGAGCAGACAGGATCCAGCGCGATAATACGGTCATTGTTGTAATTCTCCTCACCCTACCAGTGGCCTCATGGAGCCGATATCCCCATGATGGCGCCATGTTAGGATATGAAACCTGCTATCCGGTAAACGGTTTCGGGTCTTACGAACAGGAGTTTTGATCGTCATGACCGCAGTGAATGACACGCAGCTTCCGACCAGCGAATTCGCTTCGATGGCGCTGGACGGGGATTCCCTTGCCCAGCTTCAGTCGGTTCTCGAAAAGGTGGAACAGGGCCGCGGCGTGCTCGTGCGTCTTGCAGACCTGATGGGCGGCGCCGTCGGACAGGCCACGCAACTCGGTATGCAGGGGCTGGGACTTGCGCCGTCGGTTCAGGAGAAGTTCCACAAGACGGCGGAAGTCGCGATCGAACGCGCTTTCAAGGTCGCCATTCTGGGGATCGATAATGATGCGCCTGCCGTCCGCGATCCGTTGCGCGAGAATATGGGGCAGGCTGCCGTGGCCGTCTCCGGTGCGCTGGGTGGCTTTGGAGGGATCTTCGGTCTGGCGCCGGATGTCGGCTTCACCACGCTGACGATCATGCGCGAAATTGCGCGCATTGCCCGTGAGGAAGGCGAGGACCTTCGGAACGAAGATACGCGTCGGGCCTGTCTGGAAGTCTTTGCGCTGCGCAGTTTCCCGGCACGTCAGAATGATGACGAGGGTGAACTCGGGTTCTTCTCGGCGCGGGCGCTGCTGCGGGGACGGCCGATCGTGATGCTGATGGCTGAAGTCGCCTCGCATTACGGGATCGGGCTGTCGCGCAAATTCGCGCTGCAAATGGTGCCGGTGGCGGGTGCGCTGTGTGGGGCGTCGCTCAATGCGGCGTTCCTTGCACATTATCGTGCGCTGGCGCGGGCACATTTCACGATCCGCCGTCTGGAACGCACGCATGGACTGGCCGTTAAGGAAGCGGCCGCCGACCTGCGTGCAGGGGGAACGGGCACATCTGAAACATTTTCCTGATTTTCAGGAACTTCCGGGGAAAAGCCCATGCCGATCGGTCTTGTCTGGCTTGGATGGACACTGGTGCTGGCAGTCGTCCAGCTTTTCCTGACCGCCGCGGCCTGCCGCCAGCAGGACGGTCTGCAATGGGCGAGCAGCAACCGCGACGGCGATCCGCCACGCTATACGGGAATGGCGGCGCGTCTGAAGCGTGCGCAGGCCAATCTGGCAGAGACGCTGCCGATCTTTATCGGCGCCGTGCTTCTGGCCTGGGTGTCGGGCCATTACAGCCCGCTGACAGGCTGGGGTGCGGGGATCTACTTCCTGGCCCGCGCCATCTATATTCCGGCCTATGCGTTCGGCTGGGGGCCCATCCGCAGCCTGATCTGGGGCATCTCGATGGCCGGGCTTCTGCTGGTGCTGATCAGTCTGCTGTAAACGAGGCCTCTGTCATGGAGGGGGGCTCGCTTCCTTCGCGCATCATCCACAGATCCACGAGTGCCGAGATCACGAGACAGGTGGCGCTGATCTTGGCCAGGATCATCAGCAGGCCATGTGCTTCCGGCATCGCAAGGCGCAGGACGCCAAGGATGGCGAGAATAATGACGTAAATGAAGGCTAGCGGCACTGGCGGTCTCCCTGTCGATGGTCCACGTCTATCATGTCCGCTGCCAGTGCGGCCATGTTTTCCCCTGCGGTTTCGCATCAGGCTCCACGTAAAGACTGTACCATCATGGACGAGATAACCCCGGATCTTCTGCTTCAGGCCTATGCCGCGGGGATCTTTCCCATGGCGCCCGATGCCGAAAGCACGGAGCTGGCCTGGTATCTGCCGGAAGAGCGCGGGATCATGCCGCTCGACGGGATGCATGTCCCGAAGAAGCTGATGCGGCTGGTCATGTCGGGGCGGATGACAGTGGCGGCGGACCAGGGTTTTGATGAGGTCATGCTGGCCTGTGCCGAGCCTGCGCCGGGTCGGGAGACGACCTGGATCAGCGAGCGGATCCGCAGGCTTTACGGCGCGCTTCACCGGCAGGGAAACGCCCATTCCATCGAGGTCCGGGAAGGCGGAAAGCTGGTTGGCGGGGTGTATGGCGTGTCCCTGCGGGGGGCTTTTTTCGGCGAGAGCATGTTTTCGCGCGAACGTGATGCTTCTAAGGTGGCGCTGGTCCATCTTGTCGCGGGGTTGCGCAAGGGACGGTACACGCTACTGGATACACAATACACGACGCCCCATCTGACGGGGCTGGGCGGTATCGGGATTCCGGCGGCGAACTATCAGTCCCTGCTTCATCAGGCGCTGACCGTGCGCGCGGTCTGGCCTGAGGATTTCAGCCTTCAGGCCCTGCGTGAGTCCATTGCGTCACTGCGCGCGCCTGCCGGAGATCCGCCATGACTGTTTTCTCGCGCCCCGCTTTCCTACATGCCGCGCTTGCCGCGCCACTGGCCGCGGGGCTGTGGGCGGGGGCTTTGCCGGAACAGGCTTATGCGGACGATCATCCGCGCCTGACGCCGACGCGGGATGTCACGGTTGTCTATCAGCTTTCTACACCGTCGAGCACGACCAAGGGTGGTCCCGATACGGTAAAGGTCGCGTTCTCGGGCGCGGGTGATCTGCTGCGGATCGACTCGCAGGATGGCAATGGCGTGACCATTCTCGATCGTCCGGCGCAGCAGGTGACGCTCGTGATGATGAAACGGCAGGTCTATACGCGTCTGCACCCCAACCACGGGCTGCACAATCCGTTCATGCTCGATCTGGACATGCAGTACACGGCGGCAGGTCATGAAACCGTGGCGGGCGTGGCCTGCGAACGCTGGAACATCGAGAGCAGCCATGGCAAGGCGACCGCCTGCGTGACGGATGACGGCGTCATTCTGGCAGAAAACGGGGTTGATGCGGATGGTGTCGAAGGCTCCATCAAGGCCGTTTCGGTGACCTATCAGGACATCCCGGCCTCAACGTTCGAGCCGCCGGCAGGCTTCCATGTGCTGGAGCCCAAAGGCCGTCCTGCGCATCAGAGCGAAGCAGGCAGTGCAACGCCGTCTCCGGTGCCGGAGGCTTCAAGCAGCGATACGAAGACGACAACGCCTGAGTCGACATCTCCTGACAATTCGGACTCCGATAATTCTGTCATCGGCAGTCACGACACGCCAGCACCCGAAACAGCAATGCCGGGTTCTGCCGCGCCTCTGCCGGGCCAGCCTGTGCAGCCCGATACGACGCAGCCTTCCGTTCCGAACAACTCTTCGGGCGATGGGTCTGTATCTGCCCCGGATCAGCCGCCCAGCGGCCCTGCGGATGGAAACCGGAAGTGAAGATGCCATCCGTGCGTGTCGTTGGTGGTGCGGTCTGTGTTCTGCTGGGCGCCGTCTGTGGATCCGCGGCGAAAGCGGACGTGCCGTCCGTGACGCCGCCTCCGGTCCAGGCTCCGCTCGTAACGCCACTGCATGACGCCGATATTGTCTATGTTCTGACGGGGCCGAACGGGCAGCATCTGCATCAGCGGATGCGCTGGACGTCTGCGCTGTGGCGTCAGCGGGTTGAGCCGGAGGGTTCGGCGACGATCATGCTGACGGATTATCGCACGCATACCCTTATGGTGCTGGACAGTACGAACCACACGGCGACCGTTACATCCGCACCGGGCAGCGACAGCTTCGCGACACCCGGCACACCTGCGGCCGGGTTCTGGCGCAATCTGGAGCAAGGCAGGATTGCGGGGGAGCCCTGCACGATCTGGGAAAGCGCGGACAGCGACAGCCAGACGACTGCTTTCTGTTACACGGATGACGGGCTGATGCTGGGTGCGACGCATGGTGGCCGACCGGTCCTGGAGGCAGTGTCCGTCAGCCGCGCGCCGCAGCCCGTCGAGATTTTCGATCCGCCGCCGGGCTATCACCGGGTCGATCCGCCACGCTGAAACCGGCGGGCAGGAGTGTTACAGGGCGCTGTTACAATTTGTCCGCCTCCTGCCATGATTGACGCCTCTTGCTGCCATTTTCAGCGGGCATGATCTTTCTCATGGACGAAGGGAGTTCCTGTTCGCGGGGGCTTTTGGTCCATGTGTTTTGAGGAGAAAGATGCCATGCGTCGCATCACACGTGCAGTTCTTATGGCCGCTCCCCTGCTGATCGGCTCCGCCATTGTCCCGAACGCGATTGTGCCGCAGGCACAGGCGCACTGGCATGGTGGCGGGCGTGGTCCGGGATATGGATATGGCGGTCCGCGCGGAGGCTGGCATGGTGGGTACCGCGATCATTCCGGCGCGATTGTCGGCGGGATTCTCGGTGGGCTGGCGCTCGGGGCCGTGGGCGGTGCGCTTCTGACGCAGCCTTATGGTCCTCCGCCGCCGCCTCCGCAGGTGGTTTATGCCCCGCCACCTGTTGTTTATGCCCCGCCACCTGTTGTTTATGCGCCCCAGCCGCGGGTCGTTTACGGCCCCCCGCAGCCGGTTCCGGCCTATCCGGGCATGTATCCGGGATATTGATCTCGGGATACTGAACGGTTTCCGTCCGGTTTGCCTTGATCGTGCCGGACGGGTCAGGCAATCATGCCGCTCATGACAGCCACTTCCCAGCCTTCCGGCCTTCAGCCGGGCGATCGCGCGCCAGATTTCACGCTTCCAGCTTCGGGTGGCCGCACTGTCAGCAGCGCGGGGCTGAGCGGAAAGCCCTATCTGCTGTATTTCTATCCGAAGGCAGATACGCCGGGCAGCACTTCCTGCAGGCCTGCGGGCTGCAGGAAGTGCTGCCGAAGTTCGAGGCTGAGGGTCTGGCCATTATCGGTGTCAGCCCCGATCCGGTGGCGAAGATCGAGAAATTCGCCACGAAATACGGTCTGGAGTTTCCGCTGGCTTCGGACGAGGATCATGCCGTGGCCGAGGCTTACGGAACATGGGTTGAGAAATCCATGTACGGGCGGACCTATATGGGCATGGAGCGCAGTTCGTTCCTGGTCGATGGCAAGGGGATCATCCGGCATGTGTGGCGCAAGGTGAAGCCTGCGACCCATGCCGAACTGGTGGCTGAAGCCTTCCGGGATCTCTCTTCAAAAGCCTGACGGCTTCATCTGAAAACTTTTTACGAGGGAGACTGGCCGGAAACGCGCCGATGACCGTCTATGGCCGTCCCCGACTTCCCGCGCCCTCCTCACAGGCGTTTCCGTCCGTTCCGGCCGGGGCCTCATATGCCCCGGCATTTCCATATCGCGCGCTGGGTTGCGCTGGTCTGCATGACGCCTGTTGCACTCGCGGCGGCTGCGGGCAGCGTGTTCCTGTGGGAGCTGGCGCATGGTCCGGTGGATATCACCCGCGTCTCCCGCCTTGTGGAGCCTGTGGCCATCGCGGCGGGCAAGCGTCCGGGGCATCCGGCCGGTCGGCTGAGCTGGGAGACGCTGCGCATCCAGTGGCAGCCTTCGGCCGGAGGCGTTCCTGCCGGACTGGTGCTGATGGCGCGCGGGCTGAAAGTCACCCGGTTTGATAACCTGATTGCAGAGCGGGCTGACGAGGCCGATGCTGTCCTGTCGCTGAGCGCCCTGTTCAAGGGCGTGATCGCGCCCCGGACCCTGCGGCTTGAGAATGCCACGCTGGCCCTGCGACGCCTGCCCGATGGCGATGTGGACATGGACCTGCCGGAGCAGAAGCGCGGTGGGCGTGGTGTTCCGACACGGCTCGATCGTCTCCGTGCCGTTGATGTTCATAACGTCGCCATCACGCTTGCCGGTCTGCCACAGGACCGGACTGCCGTGATTGGACCTGTGGAAATGCATGCGCGCCGCCTGCGTATGACGCCGCATGGGCAGGATTTCGTCTGGACCGGAACGGGGCAGGCCGGAATTATGCTCGACGGTTTCCAGACCACGCTGACGGCGCAGGCGCGGCAGGCCGGAAAACTCGGCGAGCTGCATCTGAACAGCACGCCGTTCGAGCCCGCACAGCTTGGCGCGTTCAATCCGCTGGCTGCGGACTGGCATGTTCCGGTGGCGCTCGACGCACGGGCGATATTCGTGCCCCAGGGTATGGATGAGCAGCCTTCGGACCTCGTGCTGAAGCTGTCGCTGGGTGAGGGGCAGGTTTTCCAGAAAACCGCCGATCCGATCCATCTGCATGCGGGGCAAGCGACCGTGCATCTGCGGATGGACCGTCCGGGCGTGCAGGGTGGTGCTACGGTCGAAGTACCGTCCGCCGGGCTTGATGTGGCCGATAGCGGGGGGGCGCTGACGCATGTTCATGCCTCGGCCAGTCTGAGGCTGGATGATCTGCAGAAGCCCAAGGTCATGGACGGGGATGCCGAGGCCGGGTTGGATGGCATCCGCTTTGCCACGTTGGGCTCCATCTGGCCGGCCGCCATCGTCAAGGGTGGCCGGCGCTGGATTTCGAAAAACATCACGGACGGGACCGGGCGCGATCTTGAGGTCAAGGCCCATCTGCACAGTGATAAGGGTCCGGATAAAATCATGCCGGTCTCGGTTCAGGGGCAGCTGAGCGGGCATGGCCTGACGGCGCACTGGCTGCGGCCCGTTCCACCTGCGACAGGGCTGGAGGCATCGCTGCATTTCGATGGGCCGGACACGCTGGTTATTGATCTTGGCAAGGGTGTGCAGTCCACGGGTGTGAAGGAAAACGTGCTGCTGCCGGATGGGGAGATCCGGATCGGGGATCTGTATGCCAAGGACCAGACCGGGGATATTTCCACGCATCTGACCGGACCGTTACAGGGGTTCATGTCTGCACTGGCCCATCCGCGGCTACATCTTCTGGCGCGGCATCCGCTGCCGTTTACGCAGCCTTCGGGGATGGTGGACGCGCATGTCCGCATGACGCTGCCACTGGTCGCCAATATTCCGGACGGTGCACTGCATGTCTGGACGCAGGCGGCGTTCTCAGGCGTGCATCTGGGGAATGTGCTGATGGGGCAGCCGGTGGATGGGGCGTCGGGGACGATGTCCGCCACCGAGGATGCGCTGGATCTGACGGGGGACGGGCGGCTTGCGGGGATTCCCACGCATGTCGTGTTGCATGAGAATTTCGAGGGCGGGGCGCCGTCGCGGGTGTTGCAGACGATTGATGCGCGCTCGGTTCTGGACCCGGTATCTGCTGCGAAAGCGCGGATTGCGCCGGGCGGTCTGTTTGACGGGCATGCGGTTCTGAATGCGCATTTCGTGCAGCAGGCCAATGAGACGTCCGATCTGAAGCTGTCGCTGGATATGGCCCAGGCGGCTCTGACCGTGCCGATCTGGGCCAAGCCGCTGGGTGAGCCTGCGACGGCCATGGCACATATCGGGTTTCAGAACGGCCGGATGGTGGTTCTGGACGGTTTGCAGGCGCATGGGACCGGGCTTTCGGTCGCGGGACGCGGCGTTACGCGCGCGGGCAAGCTGACGGGGATTGTGCTTGAAGGCTTCCGGATCGGCCGGACAGAGGGCGATGCGCGGATTGCCCTGCCGCAGAGTGTGGAGCAGCCGATCGGGGTGACGGTCGATGCCGATCCGCTGGATCTGGCGCCGATGTTCGCACCGCATCCCCAGACAGCGGCCACGCCTGCACCGCCGGGCGGTGCGAAGGCGAAAGGCGCGTCGATGGGAGACAACTGGTCCATCAGTCTGAATGCGCCGCATGTCTATTATGGTCCCAAGGCGCAGGTTGGGGGTGTCGTCTCGCAGATCGAACTGCGGAACGGGCATCTGACCTCGGGGCGGTTTGCACTCGATGCGCCAACAAGGGTCCGGGCAGTTCTGGCCGATACGGGACGCGAGCATCCGTTCGTGCTGGATATCGACAATCTGGGGACGCTGCTTGAGGGCCTGGGGCTGTATGACCGTATCCGGGGCGGGCAGACGCATCTGGACGGGGTGTTCACGCCGGACGAGACGACAGTGCGGAAAATTCCGGAAGGACGGAACACGAAATCGGCCGGTTTGTGGGGCGGGTTGCCGCCGTTCCGCGGACATGTGGAAATGGGGCCGTCGCAGTTCCTGCGGCCGCCGCTGAGCCTGACGGCGGTATCGGATCTGTCGCCGCTGCACTGGCTGACCAATCATCTGGACCGGTTCGAGATCGGTCATCTGGCGACACGTCTGAGCCTGGCGGGGAACCTGCTGGTGCTGCATGACGGGGTGATCGGCAATCAGGCGCTTGGGGCCACGATGGAAGGGCCGATTGATCTGACGACGTCCAAACTGAACCTGAACGGGACGATCGTCCCGCTGTTCGGGCTCAATGCGCTTCCCGGACGGCTGCC
This sequence comes from Gluconobacter roseus, assembly GCF_046058915.1. Taxonomy (GTDB): domain Bacteria; phylum Pseudomonadota; class Alphaproteobacteria; order Acetobacterales; family Acetobacteraceae; genus Gluconobacter; species Gluconobacter roseus_A. The sequence goes on along the minus strand of NZ_CP175538.1, from coordinate 1,066,770 downwards.
GGTGCTGGGGCATCTGCTGTCTCCCGAGAAGGGCGGCGGGCTGCTGGCGGCGACGTTTGAACTGCACGGGACGGTCGAGAAGCCGGATCTGTCGGTCAATCCGCTGCCGATGCTGCTGCCCGGTGTGCTGCGGCGCATCCTTCATTAAGGCAGCGGCCGGGGTTATGCTCCGGGAACGTAAAGCCGGGGATTTTCCTGACCGGCCGGGCTCCCTATCTTGGAAGGGCAGACCTTCTGATGATGGACCGGGGAGCGGGAGACGCCAGTGACCGACATGACAGATCTTTTCGGCGGTGCTCCTGAGGCGAACCGTGCTCCGGGACAGGCTTCAGGCCGTGGCCCGTCCCGCGCGCCAGAAAACATGCGGCAACAATGTCCAATCGAAGCGCCGCAGGTGCAGCGCCGTCCGCCGTCGCGGACACAGCCTCTGGCGGACCGTCTGAGGCCGAAGCGGCTGGAAGACGTGCGGGGGCAGGATCATCTGCTCGGGCCTGAAGGAACACTCACGCGGATGCTGGCGCGGGGCACGCTGTCCAGCCTGATTCTGTGGGGTGGTCCGGGATGTGGCAAGACGACGATCGCGCGGCTTCTGGCGGGACGTGCGGGGCTGTTTTACTCGCAGATTTCGGCTGTTTTTTCCGGCGTGGCGGATCTGCGGCGGGCGTTTGAGGAAGCGGACAAGAAGCAGGCCGCGACGGGCAAGGGGACGCTGCTGTTCGTGGACGAGATCCATCGTTTCAACCGGGCTCAGCAGGACGGATTTCTGCCCTATGTGGAGCGCGGGACGGTGGTTCTGGTGGGGGCGACCACGGAGAACCCGTCCTTTGCGCTGAACGCGGCGTTGCTCTCGCGGTGTCAGGTTATGGTGCTGAACCGGCTAGATGATGCGAGCCTTGAGAGCCTGCTCGTGCATGCGGAAGAGGAAGTCGGTCGTCCTCTCCCGCTCGATCCCGAAGCGCGGGCGAGTCTGCGGGCCATGGCGGATGGGGACGGACGGTATCTGCTGAACATGGTTGAGCAGCTTGTGGCGCTTGATCCATCGAAAGTTCTGACGCCCCGTGATCTGGCGGCAATCCTGTCGCGCCGGGCGATCCTGTATGACCGGGACCGGGAAGAGCACTACAATCTCATTTCCGCCCTGCACAAATCGCTGCGGGGGAGCGATCCGGATGCGGCTCTGTACTGGTTTGCGCGGATGCTGGAGGGCGGGGAAGACCCACGTTACATTGCCCGGCGCCTGACGCGGTTTGCGGCCGAGGATGTGGGGCAGGCCGATCCGTCTGCGCTGCCGATGGCCGTGGCGGGGTGGCAGACCTATGAACGTCTGGGTTCTCCGGAAGGTGAGCTGGCGCTGGCGCAGGTCGTGGTGCATCTGGCGACCGCGCCGAAATCCAATGCGGTCTATGCGGCCTATAAGGCGGCGCGCGCTCTGGCGCGCGATACCGGCAGTCTGATGCCGCCGTCGCATATCCTGAATGCGCCGACGTCCCTGATGAAGGATATCGGGTACGGCAAGGGCTATGAATATGACCACGACAGCGAGGACGCGTTTTCGGGTCAGAACTACTTTCCGGACGGGATGCCCAGAGCGTCCCTTTATCATCCCACGGACCGCGGACATGAGGGGCGTATCAGAAAACTTCTGGACATGCGGGCCGCCAAGAGGGCATCCCGCGAACCATGACAGTTACCAACCGCATCGTGACCGAGGATGAGGCCGATATTCGCCTCGACCGCTGGTTCAGACGTCACTACCCCAATCTGACGCAGGGCGCGCTCCAGAAACTGTGCCGCAAGGGACAGATCCGCGTGGAGGGAGGGCGTGTTCAGACCAATACGCGCCTGATCCCCGGACAGAGCGTCCGCATCCCGCCACTGCCGGACGTGGACAAGCCCGCACCCCTGCCGCCGCCGGATCCGATGCTGGCGCGCGAGATCAGGAAGATGGTGATCTACGAGGACGATCATCTGCTGGTTCTCGACAAGCCATCGGGCCTTGCGACGCAGGGCGGTCCGGGCATTACCAAGCACGTGGACATGATGCTCGATGGTCTGCGGACCGAGGGCGGGGACCGGCCGCGTCTGGTGCACCGGATCGACCGTGACACGTCCGGCATCCTGCTGATTGCGCGCACGCCGGGTGTGGCGGCGAAGCTTGCGGCAGCTTTCCGTGGGCGCGATGTGGAAAAGACGTACTGGGCCGTGGTCGTCGGGCGGCCCTCGCCGGAATCCGGCATTATCGATCAGCCTCTGGCGAAGATCGGTGCGGGTGGTGCGGCTCTGGTGATTGCAGCGTCGCGCGATGAGGAAGACGCGGCTTCGGCCAAGACGGAATATGAGACGCTCGATGCGGCGGGCAAGAAGCTGAGCTGGCTGAAACTGTCTCCGCTGACCGGGCGGACGCATCAGCTTCGCGTGCATACCGAATCCATCGGAACGCCGATCGTTGGTGATCCGCGCTATGGCGGGAAAGCCGCGCATCCGGAAGGGTTCATCGACCGGCTGCATCTGCATGCGCGCCAGCTTGATATTCCGCATCCCGCAGGCGGGCGCCTGATCGTGACGGCACCTTTGCCGCCGCATATGCGCGAGACGTTCCGCACGCTGGGCTTCGTGCCCGGTGAGACGCCGGCGCCCAAGCGTGTCCGGGGTGGGAGCAGCAGCAAGGGCCGGGGGCCTGCAAAATGAAGAAGCTGACCGGCGTTCTGATTGCCGTCATCGTTGCCATTGTGGGTGTGAGTGTGGCCACGCATGTCCTGATCGATCAGGACGCGCTGCGCGAGCGTGTGGCTGTGGCGCTGAAGCACCAGACGGGGCTTACGATGCAGGTCCGTCATTCGTCGGTACAGCTTCTGCCTTGGCCGGCCTTTGAAGCGTCCGACGTCGTGCTGACGCGCGATGGACAGGCGCCGGTTCTCAAGGCCCATACGATCCATGCCGGGATTGCCGTCTTTGCCCTGTTGCACCGTGAGGTCCGGTTTCAGGATTTCGTGGTCGAAGGGGCAACGGTCAATCTTGTTCGTGGTCTGGACGGGCAGGCGAACTGGTCTCTGACGCCGGATCGTGAGAACGAGGACGCCTCGCTTCCCGTGCGCGGGCGGAGCGGGCAGCGGATTCATGCGCACTGGGATCTGTCGCTGGACGGGCTGCATGTCGCGCAGGCGGCCGTGCTCTGGAACGACCGTCTGACCCATACGAGCGGGTCTTTCGGGGTGGACTCGCTGGATCTGGACGGGCTGCGCAGTCCGAGCCCGTGGATCAGCCTTCAGGGGCATCATGCGGGCACGCCGTTCACGCTCAAGGGGCATGTCGGCAACCTGTCGCAGATCCGGGGTACAGACCCCTGGGCGTTCAGCATCGGGACGACGCTGGGCGATGGCGAAAAGCGCGACTGGCTGAATCTGGACGGGCGGATCGGCAATCCCTCGCGGATGGAAAACGTGGTTCTGACGGCGCAGGGTGAGTGGCCCAACCTTCAGGACGCGCATCGCCTGTTCCCGCATGCCAATCTTCCGAATGTGCCGGCCCTTGGTGGAGATATTGCGGTTCAGGGCAGTCCCGGACCGCTGACGGGTCTGGATGGGAACGCGCTTCTGCAGCGGGTTCTGGGCAGCATGAATCCGACGCGGGTGCATCTGCATGCCGGCTATGTCGGGCTGCGTCAGGGTGCGTTGCGAAACCTGCATGTCGATGCGACCGGTCCGGATGCGGCCCTGACCGTGACGGCGGATACGCAGTGGCGGGACACGGCCTGGCATGTCGAAGGCGGGGCGGGGACGATGCAGCAGGCGCTTGCAGCCTGGCGCGACGGTTTGAAGACCGCTGTTCCGCTGACGGTGCAACTGCGGAGCCAGACGACGCTTTTGTCCGGTGCACCTTCGCTCAATGCGCAGGACAGTGCCCGTTTTGCCCTTTCGGGAACGATCGGCGCGGAAAACGGGCATCTCGTGGCGGAAGGAAGCAGCAAGACGCTCCATCTGCCGGGTGCGGTTCTGCATGACGTCAGCCTGCATGGCACGCTGGACGGGCATGACCGCGAGAACATGACGCTCGACGGGTTACAGTTCAGCAGTCAGGAAGTGGCGCTGGACGGCGCTCTGGCGCTGGTTCTGGGACATGACGTGCCGCCAATTGTGAGCGGAAAGCTGCATTCTGCGCGGATGGATCTTGATGCGCTCAAGGGGTTGTGGCTCCAGCCTGCACCATCTGCCGTGCCAGCTCCCACAGTGCCGGCGGCACTTCCGGGAGCGGGCATTGCCGCGCCAAAGACTGTGTCGCCGCAGGATGAAAGCGCCGTTCCGAGTGCGCCGGATCATTCGTCCGCCGCATCGGGGGCTGCCAGCACACCTGATCTGACACCGTCCTGGGTCCGGCGACTTCGGGCGCAGGATCTGAACCTGCATCTTTCGGCGGACAGGGTGGTCTATGCGGGTCGTGAATATACTGAGCTTGCGACGCGTCTGACGCTGTCGGGCGGGCATCTGCGTCTAGACCCGATTTCAGGGCAGGCACAGGGGCTGCCGCTTTCGGGCATGGCGGAGTTGGATGCCAGCGCGCTTCCGGTGACGGGCAGCGTGACGTTCCAGCCGCTGATGCTTCCGGCCGGGCTGCTGGAGAAACAACTGGGGATGCCGCAACTGCTTCAGGGGCCTGTGCAGATCGTGGGCCAGCTTTCAGCCAAGGGAAACAGTTCCGACGAGTTGCGCCGGTCACTGGACGGGCATCTGGGCGTGTCGCTCGTGGATGGTCAGATGCAGAGCGAATTGCTCGGGCAACTGGCCGGGTCTGCGGCGAGTGTGGTGCTGGGGAAGGGCGCGCGGTCGCTCCGCTGCCTTGGGCTGCATATGAATATTGCCGACGATGTGGCGCATCTCGATACGCTGGGGCTTCAGTCCGGCCGGTTCTCCACATCGGGGAGTGGCACGGTAGGGCTTGGGACGCAGGCTCTGGATCTGCACCTTCTGCCGGTGGTGGATTTTGAAGGCGCCGGGGCCTCCACGCCGGTTGTGGTCACGGGGACGCTGGATGCGCCGCATGTCGAACAGGATCGTGATGCGGGCGGGCGCTTTCATGTGACGATCGGCGGGGACAGCAATGCGGCCGATCCCTGCACCGCGCCACTGGCTGCGGCACGGGAAGGGCAGGCTGGTCCGGCTCCTGCGGCGGTCAAGGTTCATCATTCGAAGGCCGGGGATATCCTTCGGGCTCTGGGAGTTCTGCATTGAGCGGGCATAAACGTTTCTGGAAAGCGGTTTCGGTCGCGCAGGAAGACGGGCTGTTCGAGCCGCGTCTGGACGGGCGCCCGATCCGGCTGCCGCAGGGAAAGGTTCTTGCCGTGCGTTCCTCTGCGCTGGCCGAGGCCATTGCGGGAGAGTGGGGGCAGATTGCGGAAGGGGCGTCCTTCACGCCGGACTCGCTGCCTTTGACGCGGATGGCCGGGACGATGATCGAGCGGATTGCGCCTGATCCGCAGGCCACGCGGGATATGCTTCTCGGATTCGGGGTGGATGACGGTCTGTGCTACTGCGCGGACGGCGTCAGCCCGGTTGCGGAGCAGGTTTTTGCCTGGCTTTCGGGTTACGGGATCCACCCGAGTGTAACGGATGGTCTCATGCCGGTTGTGCAGCCTGAGGGCTATCTGGAGGCTCTAAGGCAGCTTCTGGCGACGCAGGGCGATCTGGAACTTGCGGTTCTGGGCGTTCTGGCGCAGGCGACGGGCAGTCTGCTTCTGTCGCTTGCGGTCGTGGGCGGGGCTGTCAGCCTCGTGGATGCGGTGCTCTGGGCCAATAATGATGAAAAATCCCAGCTTGCGACCTGGGGGCAGGACGATGAACTCGTCCGCACCATGGAAAACCGCGAGAAGGATATTCTCGATGCGGGCATGTTTCTGACACTGGGGCGGCAGGTTTCGATCTGAGAGGAAAATGCCCTGAATGGGGCATGATCTTGCCATATTCGGGGATCATTGAAGCTCCTGCCATGTGACAGAACGAGATGATTGGTGACTCGCCCCGGCCGGGGATCGGGCGCTATCTCCGGATCTGTCGAACACTGTCAGATTCGAGGAAGATATGTCCGTATCCGTTCGTAAGCCCCTGCTGCGTCACATGGGTACCCGTGTTGTGAAGACCTGCTCCATCGGAGCATGGCTCTTTCTGGCTGCAACACCGCTGATCGTGGTGGTCTGCGCCATTCACGGCTGAGCCTCGGCATCATCAGATGAAAAAAGCCCGGCCTCCTTTGGGAGTGCCGGGCTTTTTTTGTGTCTTCAGAGCTGGAATGTTCAGTTGTGAGGGCTGATTGCGGGTTCGGGAAGGATCGGGGTGGCCCGGTCCGGAGAGGTCAGCCAGTTCTGCCAGAGTTCGTAGGTCCGCTCTTCCGTGAGTTTCAGGCGACAGGACAGTTCCATGGATGTCCTGATCGTCACGTCTGACCAGCGGTCTGATACCGCCTTGCACTCTGCGTCACGGAAAGCCCACCAGGCTGATTCAGCTTTGTGGAAGTCCGCCTGTGTCCGGGCTGCGGTGCCCGGACCCTGCATCCGCCGCAGTGCCGCTTCCGTGTATCGCTTCAGTTGCGCCTCGGCCTGGGTCAGGCGGGAGTTGAAGCAGGACTGGATTTCTGGCGTCGTTTTGCCGGAGCAGACCGGCGCCGCCAGTGCCGGCTGGACCAGCAGTAGGGCTGTGACGCAACAGACGGGCAGATGGCGGATCCTCATGGCGGTGCTCCGTGTTTGGGCAGTGAAATGAAGGTCAGGCTTCTCCGGTATCCGGAACCATAATGCTCACTGTGGCGGTGGCGGCAATCCCTTCTTCGCGGCCCGTGAAGCCCAGACGCTCGGAGGTGGTGGCCTTGACCGAGATGCGGCTGACGCTGACCTTGAGAAGATCGGCGAGGCGGTTGCGCATGGCTTCGGCGTGCGGACCGATCTTGGGACGCTCGCAGATCAGCGTGACGTCGGCGTTCACGAGGAAGCCGCCGCGCTCGCGGATGCGTTCGCCGGCATGGACCAGGAAGCGGGCCGAATCCATGTCCTTCCATTCATTGTCGGAAGGCGGGAAATGGCGGCCGATATCGCCCTCGGCCAGTGCGCCGTAGATGGCGTCGCACAGCGTGTGGATGCCGACATCGGCGTCGGAATGTCCGGCGAGGCCTTTCGTATGGGGCACCTCGATGCCGCACAGGATCAGCTTGCGGCCTTCCTCGAAGGCATGGACGTCATAGCCCAGTCCGACGCGGGGCAGCAGGTTCCGGTCAATCACACCTTCAAGACGCATCAGGTCCTCCGCAACAGTCAGTTTGATATTGTCTTCCGACCCTTCGACGATCGCGACCGGATGGCCAGCCTGTTCAAGCAGGGCGGCATCATCGGTGCGGGCGTCACGATGGGTGCGGTGAAGTTCGAGCAGGGTGCCGACGCGGAAACCCTGCGGAGTCTGGGCGCGCCACAGCCCGTCCCGCGGAACGGTATCGACGATGATGCCGTCTTTGGCCTTCTTGATCGTGTCGATGACGGCCACGGCCGGGATCACGCCCTCATGGGTTTTCAGGGCGTTGATGACGTTCTGCACCACCTCGGCCGGGACGCAGGGACGGGCGCCGTCATGGACCAGCACCAAGTCGGGCGGTTCAGGCAGTTTGGCAAGGGCTTCGAGGCCGTTGCGCACGCTGTCATGGCGTTCCGCGCCACCGCTGACAGGGGGCAGGATGTCCAGTCCTTCGAGGCTGTCGGCCAGCAGGGGATCGTCCCCGACCGGCAGGAGCACGTCCACATGCGGCAGGAGGGCTTCGGCAGCGCGGCGGATGACGGGTTTGCCCCGCAGCATCCGGAACTGCTTGGAAGAATTTTCCCCGCTCTGCGAGGAGGCGTCAAAGCGCCGGCCACGACCGGCAGCAAGAAGAAGGGCAGCGATACGCATGGGGGAGGAATGGGCCGGGAAGGCGGGAACGTCAAGCTTGTGTGACTGTTCTACTGCCTGTCCGTGTGGCCCGCCCACGCCCGGTCAATGCACCAGTGTGCTGTCGTGGGGGCTGTCGAGGCTGAAGACCGGGATGCTGACGTCAAAGCGATGGCCCGAGCGTGGCTCGACCATGTGGTAGGTGCCGCGCATGAAGCCGGTCGGCGTCGTGAGCATGGCGCCGGATGTGTAGTCGAACTGTTCGTTAGGCGCGATCACGGGCTGTTCACCGACGACACCATCGCCGTGAACATGTTCCTTGCGTCCAAGCCCGTCCACGATTTCCCAAGAGCGCGAGAGAAGCTGGAACGTGTCTTTCCGCTCGTTCTCGATGCTGATGTGATAGGCCCAGGCGTATTGATGGTCTTCGGGATGGGACTGGTCGTCCAGCCAGAAGGTCCGGACCGTGACCGTCACGTCGTCCGTGGTTTCGCTGAAGCGGGGTGCGCTTTCCATGGCTTCGGCGAGTGCCGTCTCGGGATCGGCGTGCAGATGGGGGTGGGATGACTTGTCAGGCATGACGCCATTGTAAAGCCATCCCGGGCATTTGTCAGGAAAACTTATCCGAGGGCCGCGACAGCCGCCGCACCGCGCTTGAGATCGTCGATCAGGTCTGCCGGATCTTCCAGACCGACGGAGAGGCGGATGGCGCCATCGGTGATGCCGAGACGGGCGCGTTCCTCCTCGCTGACGCGCATATGCGTGGTCGTAGCCGGGTGGGTGGCCAGGCTGCGGGCGTCGCCGAGATTGTTGGAAATCGCGATAATTTTGAAGGCGTTCATGAAGGCGAACGCGCCCTCACGGCCCTTGTCCACCACGAACGCGACTATGGAGCCGCCATTGCTCATCTGCTTGCTCGCCAGCTCATGCTGCGGATGATCGGCGCGGCCCGGATAGCGGACCTGAACAATTCTCGGCAGCTCGGCCAGTGCGTCGGCTACAGCGGCGGCATTGCGGGCCATGGCGTCGGTGCGGAGCTGCAGCGTTTCCAGGCCCTTGAGCAGGACCCAGGCATTGAACGGTGACAGGGCGTTGCCGGTGTTGCGGGTGAAGGGCTGGAGCGTCTCGTTGATCCACTTGCTGGAGCCGAGCACCGCACCGCCAAGGACGCGACCCTGACCATCGATATGTTTCGTACAGGAATAGACGATCACATCCGCGCCAAGCTTGAGCGGAGACTGGCCGAGCGGGGTGGCGAAGACGTTGTCCACGATCAGCAGACCGCCGGCCTTGTGCGTCAGTTCGGCCACGCGGGCGATGTCGAGGACGTCGAGCATCGGGTTGGACGGGCTTTCGATCAGCACGGCGGCTGTCGGCTTGGACAGCGCGCGCTCCCAGGCGTCGTAATCCGTGCCGTCCACCAGTTCGGTTTCGATGCCGTAGCGGGGCAGGAGGTTAGTTACGATCCAGTAGCACGAACCAAAAATGGCGCGGGAGGCAACGACGCGGTCGCCAGCCTTCACAGATGACAGGATGGCTGAGGAGACGGCGCCCATGCCGGTGGCGGTGGCGACGCAGGCTTCGGCACCTTCGAGAAGGGCGAGGCGTTCCTGAAGCGTGTCCACGGTCGGGTTACCGAAGCGGGAATACTGGAAGTGCTGGACGTCGCCCGTGAAGGTGGCGGCGGCCTGTTCGGCGCTGTCATAGACGAAGCCGGAGGTCAGGAAGAGTGCCTCGGACGTTTCGCCGAACTCGGTGCGGTTTGGGGCTTCGTGCAGGAGACGGGTGGCTGTGCGCCAGTTTTCTGAAGACATGATGTGTCCCTCCATAAAACGCCCTGTTTGTGCAGGGCGCATGTGGCGGGCCGTGGAAGTCCTGGAAATCGTTCGATAACGACGCAGGGCCTCTTTAGCGCAGTTCTTTAGCCTCGCCGCAAGCCGGCCGCTCAAATCACGAGGGTCAGGCACGCCATGACGTTTCTGACGGGCAGGACTATGAGCCTTATTTCGGTTTTGCGTCAACACCTTGAAGGCGGATTGCGAAGGGATCGCAGAGCGGTTATGCTCAGGGCCGTTAGCGGGCGTAGTTCAATGGTAGAACGGCAGCTTCCCAAGCTGCATACGGGGGTTCGATTCCCCTCGCCCGCTCCAGACTTTCCTGAAAAATCAGTGGTTATTTGGGCATCGGCGGTGCGCTGAGCGTGTCCTGATATTCCTTGCCGTTCCAGACCCAGCGGTCGTTCGGGCTGACCAGCAGGTCATGCATGCCCTTATGACGCGTGGGCAGGACGGAAATATCGCCGTTCACGGAGTCCAGGACCGTGTTCCAGGTGTCGTTGTGCTTCAGATAGACGGAGGTCGTGCAGCCTGCGGAACCGCAGAGGCGTGCGGACTGGAGCTGTACGAACAGGGCTTCATCATTCTTGCCTGAGGACAGCGGGGCGGAGCCGACGAGCACGACCGGCTGGTCATGGTGCTTGGCCGCGTCCTGAAGATCGTCTTCGTTCAGTTTGCGGGCGTCTTCATCCAGCTTCGTGCCCGGATGGGCCGTGAGGATGACGGGGGCCGCACCAGCATTGGCCGACTGCGCCGTATGCCGCGTGTGATGGCGGGTCTTGCCTGTCGCGGCATCAGCACAGGACAGGGCTCCGGGGAGCATGAAGGACAGGGCCAGAACCGCCACGGGGCGGGAAAGAATCTGCTGGATCGACATGAGACCTGTCATAACACGAAATTGAAGAAGAACATCTGTGAAGCTTCGGGTGTCATTCGTGACGGAGCGTCACCACCAGCACGTCCCGATAGGCCGGCTGTGACGGATCGACGGGCTGGACGGCAGTGACGCCGTGATAGACGCGGTGATCGTCCACGATCGCGGCATCGAGCGGGTTGGTCAGCGTGAAGGAACCGAGCGGTTCCTTGCGCATGTCATGGATCGTGGTGACGCCCTGTTCCACGTTGTGGCGGGCGACCATCAGCACGAGAACCCAGTCCACACCGTCGCGATGCAGGCCTTCCGGCGTGGGGCGGCCTTCAGTGTCGGGCCGGGCCTCGATGCGGAACTGATGGACTTCCACATGCCAGACCGGTGGCTTTTCCTTGGGCGGCGTCAGGGAATCCGCGATCTGGCTGATCGTGCGGATTGCGGCTGTCATGGCCGGGTGTGTCGCAATGGAGTCAGTGACGGCCGGGAACCAGCGCTCGACGCCGCCATTGAGCAGGTTGTAATCCCGGCTCTGATAATGGGGCTGGTGTTTCTTGCGGGTAATGGTGTCGGCCGAGACAGCGAAGGTCGCATAACGGCGCCGGCGATAGCGGCCGCCATCCGCCATGTAGCGGTCAAGACCCAGATGGTTCCAGCTCTCGGCAAAGCCCTGCCAGTCGGTCAGGCCTTCATGTTCCAGGAGGGGACGCGTGACGTCGGCCTCAAGAAAAGAAAAACCCTTTTCCAGCAGCGTGTCTTCGATGCCGGTCAGAACCCTGTCAAAGGGGAGGGGGAGATCGGTAGGGCTCATGAGTTCTCGAACCAGAGGGCGCAGGATCCGGTGATGCTGCGTCCCTTATTTCCCTTTTGGCAAGGCTCTGAAACGGATTTCAGGCACCCAGATCGGGTTTGACCGGCGAAAGATGTTCGCGGAGCGTGCTGTAGGCTGTGGGTGCCACGCCAAGAATGCCCGCGAGATGCTGGCGATACAGGCCTTCATGGATCAGGCGCGCAGCCAGACCGGACAGAACACCGCCACCGAAGCTGCGCTTGGCGTCCAGCATGCCCCAGCCATTGTAGTCGCCAAGGGCCACAACAGCGCCGCGGTCGTTATAGGTGAACGGGGCAGGCGTCTTGCCAGCGATAATTTCCGGCAGGGCGCGGCCGATATACTGTCCCTGCTGACGCGCAGCCTGTGCCGTGGGGGCGATCGGGGCGGCGTCGATCCGGGAGCAGTCGCCGATGGCGAAAACGGTCGGGTCCTGCGTGGTCTGAAGTGTTGTGGTGACGCCAAGCTGGCCGGAGCGTCCACGCTCCAGACCCTCGAGAAGGTTTGTGGCATCGGAAGCACGCACACCAGCGGCCCAGACGCGGAGGCTGGCGGGAATGTGTTCGCCGGATTTGAGGTTGAAACCGGTCTCGTCCGCGCCGACCACCATGGCGCTGGTCCGTACCGAAACGCCGAGCTTTTCGAGTTGCTGTGTCGCAGCCGTCGAGACTGCTTCGGGGAAGGCGGGGAGGATGCGGGGGCCGGTTTCGATGAGGACGGCATCCAGCAGGGACTTGCGGACGGCCGGGCCCAGACCGCGGGCGTCATCAATCGACTTGCACAGCTCGGCAATCAGCTGAACGCCGGTTGCGCCGCCACCGACGATGCCAACGGACAGCTTCTGGCCAGCGGCACGGGCTTTCTGCACGGCGTCGCGGAATGTGGCGAACAGTGCATCGGCATCCTTGAGGCTGTCGATGAACATGCAGTGATCGACAATGCCCGGAATACCGAAATCATTCGCGCGGGAGCCCAGAGCGACCACAAGGTAATCGTAGGGGAGCGTCTTACCGTTCTCGAGCGAGACGGTCTTGGCTTCGCGATTGACGGCGACCGGGCTGGACTGGACGAAAGTGAAGCCGAATTTGGCGGCTGTATCGGTAAAGGGAATGCAGTTGCCCTGATGCTGCATGGTTCCTGCAGCGAACTCATGAAGGGACGGCTTCCAGTAATGGACGGGGCTGCGGTCAACGAGGGTCAGGGAAATGTTCTGGTGACGGCCCAGCGCGGCGGCAGCTTCGAGCCCTCCAACGCCACCGCCAAGAACAAGCACGCGAGCTGCAGCAGACATGGACTTTTTCCTCATATCAAGTGCGAAACGGCACCGTAGTTCTGCTAACGGCAGAGGCGGGGACGCACAAGCCCCGCTCTCGGTGACGTGTTGGGACGGTTAGCTGCGATAGGAGCCGTTGATGTCGATGTAGCCATGCGTCAGATCGCAGGTCCAGACACGGGCCTGTCCGTCACCCAGGCCGAGATCGACGGCAATTTCGATCTCCTGACCTTTCATGTGTGCGACTACGGGAGCTTCGTCGTAATTTTCGACGACACCGCCATCTTTCGCGATCCATGTGCCGCCAATGGCGACGGAAAGGCGGTCGCGGTCTGCGGGCTCGCCGCTTTTGCCAACCGCCATGACCACGCGGCCCCAGTTGGCGTCCTCGCCTGCGATCGCGGTTTTGACGAGCGGGGAGTTGGCGATGCACAGGGCGATGCGGTGTGCCGAGAAATTGGATTTAGCACCTGTCACGGCGATGCGGACAAGCTTTGTTGCACCCTCGCCATCACGGACCACCATCAGCGCGAGCTCCAGCAGGAGATCGTTCAGCGCCAGGGTAAACTCGGCGAGAGCGGGGTCGTTAACGTCGTCGATCTCGGGATTGTCAGCCAGACCGGTCGCGAAAATCATCAACATGTCCGAAGTGGACGTGTCCGAATCGACGGTGATGGAATTGAAACTCTGGGTGCAGCCGGAGGTCAGCAGGGACTGCAGGACGTTCTGGGGCAGCTTCGCGTCCGTTGCGACATAGGCCAGCATCGTGGCCATATCCGGAGCGACCATGCCCGATCCCTTGGCGATGCCCTGAATGCGGACCGGCTTGCCGCCGATCTTCACATCACGGCGAGCGGCCTTGGGGAAGGTGTCCGTTGTCATGATGGCGCAGGCTGCATTGGCCCAGCCATCTTCGCTCAGCCCGGCCTTTGCGGCGGGGAGGGCGGCGATGATCCGGTCCTGGGGCAGTTTTTCGCCAATCACGCCCGTGGAAGCGAGAAAGACATCCTGCGGGGGGCAGTCAAGAAGCTGTGCGGTGGCATCCGCGCAGTCTTCGCAGGCCTGCATTCCGGCGCGGCCGGTAAAGACGTTCGCGTTGCCTGCATTGACGAGCAGGGCGCAGGCATAGGGCGTTGTCAGCGCCTCGCGGCACCACAGCACCGGGGCGCCCGGGCAGGCGTTCTTTGTATAGACGCCTGCGGCAATCGTGCCGGGGACGAACTCCGCCAGCATCAGGTCCGTGCGGCCCTGATAGCGGATGCCCGCGGCAACGGCGGAAAGCCGCACGCCCGCAATCGTTGCAAGCTCCGGAAGCGGACGAGCGAGCGGAGAGACGGGGAGCGGCTTTGCCATGGACTTACTTCTTTGCAGGTGCGGCAGCCGGAGCTGCATTCGGGATGGCCTTGCCCTGTGCGTCGTAGTGAACGACCTTCACCTGGGACTCAGCGTTCTGAACGATGTCACGCACCTTGTCGCGGATCAGCTCCTGACGGACCTGGTCGTGGACCTGATCGAAGGTCGGGATCGGGGCCGTACGGGTCGCGAGGACCTGGATCACGTGCCAGCCATACTGGGTGTGAACCGGGGTCTGGGAGATCGTGTTCGGCTTCATGGCGAAAGCGGCTGCGGAGAAAGCCGGCAGCATGTCTTCCTTCTTGAACCAGCCGAGATCGCCACCGTTCGCACCGGCGGAACCCTTGTCCTTGGACAGCTGGGCAGCAAGCTTGCCGAAATCAGCGCCCTTGCCGAGCTGGGCAATGATGTCCTTGGCCTGTGCTTCGCTGTCCACGAGGATGTGGCGGGCGTGGATCTCTTCTTCCGGCTTCTTGTTCGCGTAATGCGACTGGTAGAAGTCATGCATTGCGGAATTGGTAACCAGCGGGCCGACCCTCTCTTCGAGATAGGCGTTCTGCAGGGCGTTTGCGGCGGCGGCGTCCATGGCAGCCTTCACTTCCGGCTTGCGGCTCAGGCCTTCCTTGTCGGCAGCGATCTGCACGGCCTTCTGGTCAACGAGCTGGTTGACGATCAGGGGGACCAGGACGGATGGCTGGATCTGGCGGGCCTGCGGCGGCAGGTTGCCGGCTGCGCGCTGCACGTCACCGAGGGTGATCTTCGCACCGTTGACGGTGGCGATCAGCATGTCCGGGTTGGGAGCGGCGGCCGGAGCGGCTGCACCGGGAGCTGCTGCGACAGGAGCCGCAGGGGCTGCAGCCGGAGCGGCGAAAGCCGTGGATGCTGCAACCGACGTACCGGCCAGAAGGGCGGCAAGAGCGAAAGTGGAGCGGGAAAGCCGCATGTGGGAACTACCTCGGATGTGACCTGAAAATAAGGATGGCCTGCACCATGACAAAGGCTGGTCCGCCCTGCAAGGGTGCGGTCCGTTACCATTCCGTCACGCAGGGCGGCCCAGGTCGGAAAGCGGGGCATGGATGTGACACCACGATGACAATGAGGACATTTCATCGGAGTTCGCGACGGGCTCTCCATTGACCCTTCGCGGCCCGGGTCCTATCTCCAGCAGACGTGAAAATCCTGACGGCCCGGTGTGGCGGGTCTTTCCGGTGGTGGAAAGAGCTGGCGCTTCGGGTTTTCGGCATCTCAAGGTTCAGCATGTTCGCACGCCTCGCCCGCGCCCTTTTCGGTTCTGCCAACGATCGCACGCTCAAGGCGTATCAGCGCCGTGTGCCCGAGATCAATGCACTGGAGCCTGCGGTCCAGGCCCTGTCTGACGAGCAGCTCCGGCACAAGACGACCGAGTTCAAGGAGCGGCTGGAAAAGGGCGAAACCCTCGACGGTATGCTGCCGGAAGCTTTCGCGGTCTGCCGCGAGGCATCGCGCCGGGTTCTGGGCAAGCGTCATTTTGATGTGCAGTTGATCGGCGGCATGGTTCTTCATGCCGGGCGGATCGCGGAAATGCGGACCGGTGAGGGCAAGACCCTTGTCGCGACGCTGGCGGTCTATCTGAATGCGCTGAGCGGCAAGGGTGTGCATGTCGTTACGGTGAATGACTATCTTGCGCGGCGTGACGCGGAAGAGATGTCCATCCTCTACAGCTTCCTCGGGCTGACGACCGGTGTGATCGTCCCGAACCTGTCGGACGGGGAACGTCGTGAAGCTTATGCCGCGGACATCACCTACGGCACGAACAACGAGTTCGGCTTCGATTACCTGCGCGACAACATGAAATATTCGCTCGCCGACATGGTGCAGCGTCCGTTCAACCACGCGATCGTGGATGAGGTGGACAGCATCCTGATCGACGAGGCGCGGACCCCGCTCATTATTTCCGGCCCCGCGGATGACAGCTCCGACCTGTATCGCTCTGTCGATGATGTGGTCGTAAAGCTCGTGCAGGAGCCGGATGTCTACGACAAGGACGAGAAGCTGCGCTCGGTCACGCTGACCGAGCATGGCTCCGATCGGATTGAGGCGCTTCTGGCTGAAGCCGGCGTGCTTCAGGAAGGCGGCCTGTACGACATTCATAACGTCGCCGTCGTTCATCACGTCCAGCAGTCCCTGCGGGCTCATACGCTGTTCACGCGGGACGTGGATTACATCGTGCGGGATGGCAAGGTCGTCATCATCGACGAGTTCACGGGCCGTATGATGGATGGGCGCCGGTATTCGGATGGTCTGCATCAGGCGCTGGAAGCCAAGGAGCATGTGGAGATCCAGCAGGAAAACCAGACGCTCGCCTCCATCACGTTCCAGAACTATTTCCGTCTCTATCCGAAGCTGTCCGGCATGACCGGTACGGCCATGACCGAGGCTGATGAATTCGCGGAAATCTATCATCTCGACGTGGTGGAAATTCCGACGAACCTGCCGGTCAAGCGGATCGATACGGACGACGAGGTCTATCTGACGGCGGCCGAGAAATTTAACGCCGTGGCTGATCTGATCCGGGACATTCACAAGACCGGCCAGCCCATTCTCGTGGGTACGACGTCGATCGAGAAGAGCGAATATCTCTCGCATATCCTCACGCAGCGCGGCATTCCGCATAACGTCCTGAATGCGCGCCAGCATGAGAAGGAAGCGATCATCGTGGCGCAGGCGGGTGCGCCGGGGGCTATTACGATCGCCACGAACATGGCGGGTCGCGGAACGGACATCAAACTTGGCGGCAATATCGAGATGCTGGTCAAGGCCAGCACCGAAGGCGTCGAGGACGAGGCGCAGCGTGAATCCGTTGAGCAGAACATCCGCGCGATTGTCGAAGAGCATCACGAGGAAGTTCACAAGGCTGGCGGTCTGTATGTGATCGGCACCGAGCGGCATGAAAGCCGCCGTGTGGACAACCAGCTGCGTGGGCGTTCGGGACGTCAGGGTGATCCGGGCAATTCGCGGTTCTTCCTGTCGCTTGAAGACGATCTGATCCGCATTTTCGCCAGCGACCGTATGGGCGCGATGATGCAGAAGATGGGGCTCAAGGAAGGTGAAGCGATTGTTCATCCCTGGCTGAACAAGGCTCTGGAAAAGGCGCAGAAGCGGGTCGAGGCGCGCAACTTCGACATGCGCAAGAACACGCTCAAATATGACGACGTCATGAATGACCAGCGCAAGGAGGTGTATGCCCAGCGCCGGGAATACATGGCGACGGACGACCTGTCGGGTGTGATCGCTGAGCTGCGCGAGCACACGATCGAGGATCTGGTGCATGCGCATATTCCTGAAAAATCCTTTGCCGAGGCCTGGGATACGGAAGGACTGACCAAAGAAGTCTCCCGCATCCTGAACCTGGATCTGCCGATTGCGGGCTGGGCCAAGGAAGACGGGATGGATTCCGAGAGCGTGATCGAGCGGATCGAGGCGGAAGCCGCCAAGGCGCAGGCAGCACGGACGGCCAATATGGGGCCCGAGCTGATGCGGCTGATCGAGAAGCAGGTCGTGCTGACGACGTTCGATGCAGTGTGGAAAGAACATCTGCACGGGCTGGACCAGCTGCGTCAGGGTATTGGTCTGCGGGCTTATGGTCAGCGTGATCCGCTGAACGAGTACAAGCAGGAAGCCTTCCAGATGTTCACGGCGATGCTGGATGACATGCGCATCCGCGTGACGGAGACGATGTGCCGCATCCAGGCCGTGTCCGAGCCGCCGCCGTTCCCGGTTATCAACACCGAGACGTCCGGTCCGTCCGAGGAGCCTGCGGGACTGTTCGCGCAGGGAACGACGGGGGGCGACATTCCGGCGCCGCAGCCGATGGCGGGTTTCCCGTCCGCTGCTCCGATGCCGCCGCGTCCGCAGCCCGTCCCGACAGGGGCGGAGCCTGATGCGGCGACGCTTCAGCGCTGGTATGCGGAAACGCCCCGCAATGCCCTTTGCCCGTGCGGATCGGGTCTGAAGTTCAAACACTGTCATGGCAGGCTCGCCTGAGCCTCTGACACGACGATAGAGGAAGGAGCGACCGATGGCCGGTCATTCACAGTTCAAGAACATCATGCACCGCAAGGGTGCGCAGGACGCCAAGCGCGCCAAACAGTTCGCCAAGGTCCTGCGTGAGATCACGGTTGCGACGCGCTCGGGTCTGCCTGACCCGGCGTCCAACCCGCGTCTGCGTGCCGCGATTTCCATGGCGCGTGAAGTCAACATGCCCAAGGACAATGTCGAGCGCGCCATCAAGAAGGCGTCCGGTGCTGCGGGTGGCGACGACTATGTGGAAGTCCGTTACGAGGGCTATGGCCCGGCCGGTGTTGCGCTGATCGTCGAAGGTTTGACGGACAACCGTAACCGGACGGCGGGTGAAGTCCGCGCGGCGTTTTCCAAGCATGGCGGGTCGCTGGGTGAGACGAACTCGGTGTCCTTCATGTTCCAGCGTCTGGGCGTGATCAGCTATCCGCTGGATGTGGCCTCCGAAGACGAAATGCTGGAAGCCGCGATCGAAGCCGGTGCGGACAATGCCGAGACGACCGAAGAAGGCCACGAAGTGACCTGCGCGATGGAGAACTTCTTCGCCGCGCGGGATGCGCTTGAGAGCCATTTTGGTGAGGCGCAGTCGTCCAAGCTCGACTGGCGTCCGGAAAACAGCGTGACGCTGGACGAGGACAAGGCGCGTTCGGTCATGAAGCTGATCGACGTGCTGGAAGACAGCGACGACATCCAGGCCGTCTATGCGAACTTCGATATTCCTGACGACGTGGCTGAGGCGCTGGCTGCTTGATCCGTCTGATGGGCATTGACCCCGGCCTGCGTTTCATGGGCTGGGGCATCATCGACGTGAACGGCAATCACCTGAAGCATGTGGCTTCGGGTGTGATCGGGACCGATGGGTCCGAATCCGTGCCGCTGCGTCTGTGCGAGTTGCATGGCGCTCTCAAGAAGCTGATCCGTGAATATGCTCCGGCCGAAGCGGCTGTCGAGGAGACTTACGTCAACCGCAACGGCTCTTCGACGCTCAAGCTCGGCTATGCGCGTGGGGTGGCTCTGCTGACGCCCGCCTATGAAGGGCTGCCGGTTGCGGAATACGGGGCGATGACGGTCAAGAAATCCGTGGTCGGGACCGGGTCTGCGACCAAGGAACAGGTGACGATGATGGTGAAGCGGCTTCTGCCGGGGGCGGAGATCCGCAAGGCCGATGCGTCCGATGCGCTGGCGGTTGCGATCTGTCATGCCCATCACCGGGCAAGTGCCGCGCATGTCGTGGCCGGAAAGCGCATGGCATGATCGGGCAGCTGACCGGACTTGTGGGGCAGATCGAGGGCGAGCGCTGCATCGTGGACGTCAACGGTGTGGGATATGTGGTTTCGGCCTCCACCCGCACGCTGGCCGCGCTGCCGCAGCCGCCTTCGGTGGCGCGCGTGTTGATCGAGACGATCGTGCGCGAGGATGCGATCCAGCTTTTCGGTTTTGCGACGACGGATGAGCGCGACTGGTTCCGGCTGCTGACGACCGTTCAGGGCGTGGGCGCGAAAGTGGCGCTGGCGATCCTGTCGGCGAACAGTCCCGGTGAGCTTCTGCTGGCGATCAATGCCGGGGACAAGGGCTCGCTGACCCGGGCGGCCGGTGTCGGGCCGCGTCTGGCGGACCGGATCCTGAGCGAGCTGCGCAACAAGGTCGCGAAAATGCCGGGCGGGGGCGGGACCGTATCTGCACCGGGGATCGTCTCGGGACCAAGTGTCGAGAACGATGCGCTGCTGGCGCTGGCGGGGCTTGGGTTCCGTCGGGCCGAGGCCTGGCCTGTTCTGAGCAAGGTGCTGGCCGAGAACGAGAATGCGACGCTTGATCTGGCGATCCGGCTGAGCCTGAAGGATCTCGCGCGATGAGCGACGATTACCGCGAAACCGATCCGGCCCGTCAGCCCGAGGATATGGGCGAGGGCAGTCTGCGGCCTGAAACGCTTGCGGATTTTACGGGTCAGAAGGCCAGCCGTGAAAATCTGGCGATCTTCATTGAGGCCGCCCGGGCTCGGAATGAAGCGCTGGATCATGTCCTGCTGCACGGGCCTCCGGGTCTGGGCAAGACGACGCTGGCGCAGATCGTGGCGCGTGAACTGGGTGTGGGATTTCGGGCGACGTCCGGGCCGGTCATTCAGCGTGCAGGCGATCTGGCGGCAATTCTGACAAATCTCCAGCCGCGTGACGTACTGTTCATTGACGAAATCCACCGCCTCCAGCCGGCGATCGAGGAAGTGCTCTATCCGGCGATGGAGGACTTCCAGCTTGATCTGATCATCGGCGAGGGGCCGGCTGCGCGGTCCGTGCGCATCGATCTGGCGCCCTTTACGCTTGTGGCTGCGACCACGCGGGCCGGTCTGCTGGCGACGCCTCTGCGGGACCGGTTCGGGATTCCGCTGCGGTTGGTGTTCTATACGCCGGAGGAACTGCGGGCGATTGTCTCGCGCGGGGCTCTGAAGCTTGGGATGCGCCTGACGGATGACGGGGCGGAAGAAATCGCCCGACGGTCCCGCGGGACGCCGCGTATTGCGGGGCGTCTGCTGCGCCGGGTGCGGGATTTTGCGCTCGTGTCGAAGCATGCGGTCGTGGACCGGGCGCTGGCGGATGCGGCTCTGGGGCGGCTTGAGGTCGATGAGCGCGGGCTGGATGCGATGGACCGGCGCTATCTCAAGCGGATTGCCGAGCATCATCATGGTGGGCCGGTCGGTGTGGAAACGCTGGCGGCGGGGCTTGCCGAAGCGCGCGATACGCTGGAAGACGTGATCGAGCCCTACCTGATCCAGGAAGGGCTGGTTCTGAGAACGGCCCGCGGGCGGATGCTGGGTGAGGCGGGATGGCGTCATCTCGGCCTGACGCCGCCGGCGAGCCAGGTGGATCTGCTCTCCTCGCTGGAGCAGGACAATTCCGCGCCCTGAAAGGCTCTGAACACGGTTCGGCGTCCGGGCGCACCATGACTGGAGAAACAGTATGGCCACGCACAAGATCAGGTTCCGGGTTTATTACGAAGACACCGATGCGGGCGGTATCGTCTATCACGCCCGCTATCTGGGCTTTGCCGAGCGTGCGCGCAGCGAAGCGATGCGGGATGCGGATGCGTCCGTCACCGAGCTTCTGAATGATTTCGGACTGGTCTTCGTCGTGCGTCAAGCCGCACTCCGGTACCGCTCGCCGCTCCAACTCGATGAGGAGATGGAAATCGAGACGGCATTAGAGGCCATGACTCCGACGCGGCTGAAACTTTGTCAGACTGTCCGGAATTATTCCGGGGGTGGCGAAACGGCTACGGTTATCGACGTTGAGCTGGCCTGTCTGAACGCTGCGGACATGAAACCTGCCAAAATTCCGCCCCGGTGGCGTGATGCAGTGAGAAAACTGGAGGCAGGAGAGGTCTGACCCACTTTCCTGTTTCGTCATGAAGTGCAATGGAGAGTCCTGACCCGCAAGGGACAGGATCTGTACAGGAGAGAACAGTGGATCATGAGGTAAGTTCGAGTGCGCTTGGGGCGGTCGGTGCGGCCGGTCTTTCGCCTCTGGACCTGTTCCTGCACGCCTCCATCGTTGTAAAGCTGGTGATGCTGGGTCTGCTGCTGTGCAGCGCCGGC
The DNA here is from genome assembly GCF_046058915.1 of Gluconobacter roseus. Lineage (GTDB taxonomy): Bacteria > Pseudomonadota > Alphaproteobacteria > Acetobacterales > Acetobacteraceae > Gluconobacter > Gluconobacter roseus_A. The sequence continues at coordinate 1,045,072 of NZ_CP175538.1, read as the reverse complement.
GTATGGGCGATCATCGCGGAAAAAATCATTCTCATCCGTCGCGTCAACCGTGAGGCGACCGAGTTCGAAGACCGTTTCTGGTCGGGCGGATCGCTCGACGATCTCTACGAATCCGATGGGGCGCGTCCGACGCATCCGATGGCGGCCGTGTTTGGTGCGGCCATGGGTGAGTGGCGCCGTTCGGCTCGGATCGGCGGAATCGATCTGTCGCGGGGTGGCGTGCGTGAGCGCGTGGACCGCGCGATCGACATCACCATCATGCGTGAGAACGACCGTCTGACGCGCCGTCTGATCTTCCTTGCGACGATCGGCCCGGTGGCACCGTTCGTCGGTCTGTTCGGAACGGTCTGGGGTATTATGCATTCCTTCGCGTCCATCGCGCAGATGCATAACACGAACCTTTCGGTCGTGGCGCCTGGTATTTCCGAAGCCCTGTTCGCCACGGCGATCGGCCTCGTGACGGCCATTCCGGCCTATATCGCCTATAACGGTCTGAGCAATTTCTTCGAGAAATTCGCTGACCGCATGGAAGCCTTCGGCACCGAGTTCGCGGCCATCCTGTCGCGTCAGTCCGAGGAACGTGCGGATGATACGACCGGCGGGAAGGCCTGAACCATGGGAATGTCTGCGGGAGGACGGGCTGGAGGTGGCGGACGCCGTAAGCGTCGGCCCGCGTCGGAAATCAACGTCACGCCACTGGTGGACGTCATGCTGGTGCTGCTCATCATCTTCATGGTGACGGCGCCGATGCTGACCAGTGGTGTGAATGTGGATCTGCCGAAGACGGATGCCAGCCCGGTCAATTCGGATTCCAAGCCGATCACCGTGTCCCTGAAGACGGATGGATCGCTGTATCTGGGGGACCAGCCGGTCACGTCTGACCAACTGATCGACCAGCTCAAGGCACAGTCGCAGAACGATCCGACCCACCGTATTTTCGTCCGGGCCGATGCACATATCGACTACGGGCAGGTGATGCAGGTCATGGGACAGATCACGTCGGGTGGCTTCACGCATGTTGCGCTTCTCGCGCAGCAGCCCCAGAGCGGCCAGTAAGAGGCCGCTGCCGTGGTGCGTCCACGCCGCTCTGACAACAGGCGCTTTCGTCATGCGCTTTACGGATCAGCCGCCATTCATCTGGGGCTGATCGCGTATCTGCTTGTGCAGCTTCCACCCGAAAAACCGCCCGAGCCTCCTGAGCCTCCCACGGTTCAGATGGAATTCGAGCAGGCAGGACCGCCGACCCATCCGGTCAAGGGCGATCATCCGGCTCCTGCGCCCGCTCCGGCCCCCGCACCCGTGAAGAACGAGGCACCTCCCGCCCCGACGCCGCCGTTGAAGGCGCCGACGGAAGAGCCGCCTCCGCCACCACCGCCGCCTCAGCCCGTGCCGCCTCCGCCGGAGACGCCGCCGCAGAAGCTGCCGGACATCAAGCTGCCGCCGAAGATGACGGATGAGTCGCCCGAGCCTGTGCCGGCGTCGCCGCCCAAACCGTCACCGCCGTCCAAATCGACGATGGTTGCACCGCCGAGCCCGCAGACGCAGAAGGCCGACAAGCTGCCGGATATGCCGAAATTTTCGCATATGACGCAGCCGAATGCGGTCAAGAAAACCGAAGCGGACAGTCATTCCCTGCTGGCGACGCTGGATAATTTCCGGGCGGACCAGAAGCAGACCCATGCGCCGACCGCGAAGGCCAATCCGCCGCAGGGTGGGGCGCCGAACGGGGGCGGGGTGCCGAATGGTGACATCACCAAGTCCCTGTCCATGGCGGATCAGAAGGCCATCGGTGGGTCCGTGCGCCGCTGCTACACCGAAGACACCGAAGCGCGGAACTATGCGAGCTTTGTCGCGCATATGGTTGTAACCGTTGATGCGACCGGCGAGGCGCGGATTGTCAAATTTGCGCCTGAAACGGCTGCGAAGATGGCGTCCGACCCGTCCTATCGCGTTCTGGCGGAGCGGGCGCGGGATGCGGTGCTGAGCCCCACCTGTGCCCATCTGCCGATCCCCTCCAAGATGCTTGGTCAGACGCATGAGCTGCGTTTTGTCTTCAGGCCGTAATCCACGAGGAAGTCTCATGTCCTTCATTCCCGATACCGAAGCCGAGGCCCTGAGCGCGCTGTTCTCGCGCCGCTCCGTTCTGGGAGCCACCGCTGCGGGTGGTCTCCTGGCGACGCCTCTGGCGGCCTTTGCCCAGTCCGGTGCGGCTTCCGGCCCCGGTGAAGCCGAAATCACCGTCGATCAGGCCCGTCAGGAGCCGATCCCCATTGTCATCCCGAATTTTGGCGCGGGACTGGGTGAGCAGATTTCCGGCGTGATCACGTCCGATCTGAACGGAACCGGTCTGTTCAAGGTCATGAGCGGCAGTGTACCGCCGGGCTCCACGCCGGATTTCAGTGCGCTCAAGGCTCAGGGCGCCCGTGCGGCTGTGGCCGGTCAGGCGATTGGTTCGGGCAGTGTGCGCGTCGAGATGCGTCTGTGGGACGTACTTTCCGGCCAGCAGCTTCAGGGCACGGCCTACACGGCCTCGACGTCCAACTGGCGACGGATCGCGCATATTATTGCTGACGTGATCTATGAGCGGATGCTGGGCGAGAAGGGCTATTTTGACACCCGCATCGCCTATATCGCCCGAACCGGTCCGCGCCACCACCAGATTACCCGTCTGGCCCTGATGGATCAGGATGGCGCCAACGAGCGCATGCTGACGGGCGGGGAATGGCTGACGCTGACGCCGCGCTTCAACCCGGTGCGCGATCAGATCGCGTTCATGTCCTACGCCAATAACCGTCCGCGCGTGTATCTGTTTGATCTGGCCTCCGGCCGTCAGCAGATCCTGGGTGAGTTCGCGGGCATTTCCTTTGCGCCGCGCTTCTCGCCGACGGGTGGCTCGGTCGTGCTCTCCGCAACGCGTGGTGGCGGGTCTGACATTTTCGTTGTTGATCTGGCCTCGCGGGCGAAGCGGCAGTTGACCAACTCCAATGGCGCGATCGACACCAGCCCGTGCTTCAGCCCGGATGGCAGCCAGATCGTGTTCAACTCGGACCGTGGTGGCAGCCCGCAGCTTTACATCATGAGTGCGTCTGGCGGGGCGGCGAAGCGGATTTCCTATGGCAGCGGCCAGTATGGATCACCTGTCTGGTCGCCGCGTGGAGACCTGATCGCCTTCACCCGGATCGGTGGCGGTGGCTTCTCGCTGGGTGTCATGAATCCGGACGGCACGGGCGAGCGTATCCTCACGCAGGGCTTTACGGTAGATGGCGCGACGTTCTGCCCGAATGGTCGTGTGCTGGCGTTCTGCCGCCAGAGCGCATCGGGTGCGGGCGGTGCAGGCTTTGCGTCCGGCATCGGCACGATTGACATCACGGGCTTCAACGAGCGCCCGATCCGGATCTCGACGGGTGCGTCGGACCCGGCCTGGTCTCCGCGAAACGGCTGAGGTCATGGTCCGCGCTTCCGGTCCGGGAGCGCGGATTTGCAAAAGGGTGGGGAACCCTTTTTCCTGTAAGGCGTCGCAAGGACGGTTTTGACAGGAGAATTCCCCATGTCCCCTCAGGAGACACGGCAGTGGCGCCCGCTGCTGCACTACGCCCCGGCCCGGAACTGGATGAATGATCCGAACGGGCCGATCCTGATCGACGGGGTGTATCACCTCTTTTACCAGCACAATCCGGTTGAGCCCGTCATGGGCTATATTTCCTGGGGGCATGCTACCAGCCGCGACCTTCTGCACTGGGAAGAGCAGCCGATTGCCCTGCCGTCCACGCCTCAGGAACAGATCTATTCCGGCACGGTGATTTATGACCGTGACAATCGCAGCGGACTGGGAACACCGGAAAAGCCAGCGCTTCTGGCGCTTTATACCAGCGTGTTCCGCGATATGCCGGGCGAGCAGGAAGATGGGACGCAGGCGGTTTCGGTGGCCTTCAGTCTGGATGGCGGGGCGAACTGGGTCCGCTATGGGCATAACCCGGTTCTGACGCTTGATCCGGCCTCGCAGAATTTCCGTGATCCGGCGCTGTGCTGGTACGAAGAGGGTGGTTACTGGGTGCTGACGGCGGTTGAGGCCGAGCAGCAGGTGGTCAAGCTTTTCCGCTCCACCGATTTCCTGCAATGGGAGTTTCTGAGCGATTTCCATCCGCCCGGCTATCATACGCCGGATATGCTGTGGGAAGTGCCGGTTCTGGTGCGTCTGCCCATTGAAGGTGAGGACGGGCGTACCGGTTGGGTGACGATCGTCAGTGTCAATCCGGGCGGTCTCACGGGAGGGTCAGGCACGTTCTATTACGTGGGTGATTTTGACGGCACGGACTTCACGCCTGCTCATCAGCCTTCGGTGACGGATGATCCCTGGCAGTATCGCTGGATGGATTACGGGCCGGACAATTATGCGATTGTCTGCTTTGCGGGCACGCCCCAGCCGCTCAGCATCGGCTGGATGGGGAACTGGAACTACGCCAATCATGTGCCGACATCACCCTGGCGCGGACAAATGACCCTGCCGGCGCATCTGTCTCTGGCCCGGCAGTCGGATGGAACGCTTGTCGTGAGACAGCAGCCGATCAGTCTGGGCGCTCCGGAAGAAGTCTTTGCGGCCGGTGAAATCCGTCCCGAGGCGGGGAAACCCTGGGTTCTGCCTGATGGCGTCATGGACTGTACGGATTTCGCAAATGCTGTTCTTGACCTGCAACTGGTCATTGAGCCAGGGACGGATGTGGCGGTCCTGACTGTCGCGGCAACCGGGGAAGGCCGGTTTGGTACGGAAATTCTTTACGATCCGGGACGTCAGGAACTGGTCGTGGATCGCAGTCGTCCCGGTGTTCCAGTGCCTGACAAAACCTTCACGACGCGGCATGTCGCACCCCTTTCATTGGTGGACGGCCAGGTGCGTTTGAGGGTGATCGTGGATCGGAGTTCGGTCGAAGTTTTCGCCAGTGATGGCCTTGTGAGGATGACGGAGGTCATCTTTCCACCGTCGTATGCCACGACCGTGACGCTGGGCTGCTACGCAGGCAGCGCATGTTTCAAAGGTGTGAAAGCGCAATGGTTCCGATGATATGGCAGAATTCTGCCACATTCGTCAGGACATCTGTGACATTTATGCCGAAATTTCTGGTTCCGAATATGAATCGAACTTTTCGCGCCTGAGCGGCGTTAACACGACACTTGACCCATGATTTGAGTCATGAGTATGGGCGCTTATGGCCACTGTTTTTCAGGGGGTGCACCACAGGATCGCAACCAATTCCTGAGTGTTTCGATCTGGAAGGAAGTGGTCCGGAATAACGCGGCATTTTCCGCATTCGGTTCCAGTTGTGGGGCCGTTCTCAGGATTGAGACACATGAAGTTCAAGGTATTTGGCGCGCTCGGTCTGGCGCTTGTTCTCGCAGCCTGTTCCAACGGCAACACCAACAAGGGTGACAGCAACGGCGCGGGCGCCGTCGCTCGGGAAGCTGGCCCGACGCCCGGCAGCGAAGCCGATCTGGTTGCCAATGTCGGTGACCGCGTCTTCTACGAGCTGAACCAGTCCCAGCTCTCCGAAGAAGCCCGCGCAACGCTGGACAAGCAGGTTGCATGGCTCGCCAAGTACCCGCAGGTCAGCATCCAGGTTGCTGGCAACTGCGATGACCGCGGCACGGAAGAGTACAATATTGCTCTCGGCCAGCGTCGTGCGAACGCAGCCCGCGATTATCTGGTCGCCAAGGGCGTGAGCGCTTCGCGCATCACCACGATCTCTTACGGCAAGGACCGTCCGACCGCCGATGGCGATGACGAGCAGTCCTGGTCGCAGAACCGTAACGCCATCACGTCTGTTCGTTGAACCGACGTTTCGCCCGTACGGACTGAGATGATGAGCGGCCGGGGGATTATCCCCCGGCCGTTTCTGTTTTATGACTGGGCCATGTTGCGCGCAAAACCTGCCTGCGTGCCCGTGACTGCGAGTCTGTCTCAGGAGATCCGTTATGGTGCTGTCCCGTTCCCTGCGTGCCGTCTTTCTGGGCACGGTTCTTTCCGTTCTGTCGCCTGTCGTTTCGGTCATGGCTCAGGACGCGCCTGACAGCGGGGAAATTTCCTCACGCGAAGCCATCGCCCTGCAGGACCAGATCGCTTCCCTTCGTCAGCAGCTTTCGCAGGTCCAGAACGGGGCGGGCAATCTGGGCGCGCCGAGTGCAACGGCACTGCCTCAGGTTTCTGTCGGAGACGGCAACCTGACAGCGCAGCTTCTGGAACGTGTTTCGGCTTTGGAAGAGCAGAACCGCCAGATGCGTGGCGAACTGGATCAGCTCAGCAACTCGGTTCGCGACAACCAGGCCAGCGTGTCCAAGCAGATCTCGGACATGCAGTTTGCATCGCAGAATGGCGGCGGTTCGGCACCGGCACCGGCTGCGGCGGCCGCTCCGGCCAAGGCGGCGACACCGGACAAGGCTCCTGCCACTGCATCCGATACATCGGAACAACCAAAGACGGCTCTGGATGCTCTGAAGAGCGGAAACGCCGCTCTCAAATCCGGCAATTATACGGATGCAGAGAGCAATGCACGCTTTGCTGTCAAAACAGCGCATAGCGTGTCCGGCAAGATGGATGCCCAGTTCCTGCTGGCGCAGTCTCTGGCAGGGCAGAAGCAGTACCGTCAGTCAGCCGTTGCTTATTATGATGCCTATACGAAGGCTCCCAAATCCCTGAAGGCTCAGGATTCGCTTCTGGGTGTGGCCGCTTCGATGCTGGCGCTCGGGGACAAGGGCTCGGCCTGTCAGGCTCTGGATAAGCTCAAGACGGAATTTCCGACGCCGGCCCCGCGGGTCAAGACGGCCGAGACGACGTTCCGGAGCCGCGCTGCCTGTCATTGACGCCCGTTTCAGTAGGATCTGATCCTGCCTTGCCTGTGGAAGAACGGGAGTTCGCCGGGCTGATGACAGAGCTGGGGCCTTGGGCCCCGGATGTGGCGGAGGCGCCGGTTGGGCTGGCTGTCTCTGGTGGTGCCGATTCCATGGCGCTCGCGTTTCTGGCCCGACGCTGGCGGCGCAATGTCATAGCCTTCGTGGTCGATCATGCCTTGCGGCCTGAATCAGCCGACGAAGCCCGTCTGACAGTTGGGCGCCTTGTTGAAATGGGTGTGACAGCGCGGCTCCTGACGCTGGCACCTTTTCCCAAAGGGCGGTTGCAGGAGCGGGCGCGGCAAGCCCGGTTTGAGGCGCTGGAAGAGGCCTGTGTCGTCGCGGGATGTCTGGATCTGCTTGTCGCGCATCATGCCGGCGATCAGGATGAGACGGTATGGATGCGGAGCCTGCGTGCGAGCGGGCCGGCGGGTCTGAGCGGTATTCAGCCCGTTTGCGTGCGTGGACGGATCAGGCTTGTGCGACCGCTTTTGTCACTGTCCAAAGATCGGCTGCGTCAGACACTGAAAGCGGAAAACCTGCCCTGGATCGAGGACCCGTCGAACGCCAACCGGCGGTTCGAACGTGTGCGCTGGCGGCAGGATCTGACGTCTGGGCAGCGACGTGAGGCTGCGTTGCTGCGGACCAGCGCCATCCGAGAGCGCCAGCGGATTGAAGCGGAACTGGCCGTCAACCTTGCACGTCATGCCGTATGGCACTCTGAGGGCTGGGTTTTTCTGGAACGAGGCGGAGTTTGTGAAGAGACGCTGGCGGCGCTGATCCGTCTGGTTTCGGGCAGTTCCTATCGTCCGGCCCGCGACGCCCTGCTGCGGCTGATGGAACAGGGTGAGGGCACGTTGTCGGGGGTTCATGTACAGCCAGCGGGACGGTTCGGTGACGGGGTGATTCTGGTTCGTGAAGAAAAAGCGGTAACGGGGCCGGTCGCTGCTAGGGCAGGCGTGGTCTGGGACGGACGCTGGCGCCTGCTGACGCCGGATGTCCCTAGCGGAAGTCTGGTCGGGGCTCTTGGTAATGCGGTCCATGCGCTCGATCTTCGCAGGCTGGGAGTTCCATCTGCGGCGGCACGGTGTCTTCCGGGTGTGTGGCATGAGGGGCGGCTGATTTTGTGGCCCCGGATCGGAGAAAAGGCCGGCGGAGCCGGGTTTGTCTGGGCGGCCGGGGTGCCTGCGACCGGAGAAAATCGTTTGGGGACGTAAAAAGAGCCTCAAAAATGCAAGAAATGCGTTTTCCTGCCTGTGATGGGGTAGGATCGTGGACGCGGAAGCTTATGTTATGAAGTCAACGCAGAATGTGACCGGTCGGCCAGTTGTGACGGGGGACCCCGGACTGCATCTGACGGAACAGTCTGAAGGACGACAGAGAGCGAGATGAACAATTTAGGCCGTAACGTTGCGATCTGGGTGGTCATCATCGTGGTCGGAATGGCAGTGCTGACAGCCTTCCAGCCCGGTGGCGGCCAGCATGCAGCCCAGCAGATCGCCTATTCCGATTTCATTCATGACGTGGACCAGCATCAGGTCCGTTCGGTCATGATCCAGGAGCAGAACATCTCCGGGACTCTGACGAACGGGACGTCTTTCGACACCTATGCACCGCTTGATCCGAGTCTTCCGTCCCGTCTGACCGCTGCCGGCGTCGAAGTGACGGCCAAGCCGATGGAGAGCGGGGAAAGCCCAATTCTGCGTTACGTCGGGGCCTATCTGCCGGTTCTGATCCTGGTGGGTCTGTGCTTCATGGTTTTCCGCCAGATGCAGGGTGGCGGCGGCCGGGCCATGGGCTTTGGCAAGTCCCGTGCCAAGCTGCTGACGGAGAAGACCGGTCGCGTGACGTTTGAAGACGTTGCCGGTATCGACGAGGCGAAATCCGAACTTCAGGAAATCGTCGAATTCCTGCGTGATCCGCAGAAATTCACCCGTCTGGGCGGCAAAATCCCCAAGGGGGCGCTTCTGGTCGGACCTCCGGGTACCGGTAAGACGCTGCTGGCACGTGCCATCGCAGGCGAGGCCAACGTGCCGTTCTTCACGATTTCCGGTTCGGACTTCGTGGAAATGTTTGTCGGTGTCGGTGCGTCCCGTGTGCGTGACATGTTCGAGCAGGGCAAGAAGTCCGCACCCTGCATCATCTTCATTGACGAAATCGATGCCGTGGGTCGCCATCGTGGCGCCGGTCTTGGTGGCGGCAATGATGAGCGTGAGCAGACCCTGAACCAGATGCTGGTCGAGATGGACGGTTTCGAGAGCAACGAAGGTGTCATCCTGATTGCTGCGACCAACCGTCCGGACGTTCTGGATCCGGCACTGCTGCGTCCTGGCCGTTTCGACCGTCAGGTTGTCGTGCCGAACCCGGATGTGGCCGGTCGTGAGAAGATCCTGCGCGTTCACATGCGCAAGGTCCCTCTGTCGTCGGATGTTGATCCGAAGGTCATTGCACGGGGTACGCCGGGTTTCTCGGGTGCGGATCTGTCAAATCTCGTAAACGAGGCTGCACTGATGGCGGCCCGTCAGGGGCGGCGCACTGTGGGTATGGCGCAGTTCGAAGAGGCCAAGGACAAGGTCATGATGGGGGCGGAGCGTCGTTCCATGGTCATGACCGAGGACGAAAAGCGTTCGACGGCCTATCACGAGTCCGGACATGCCATCTGCGCGATCTTCACGCCGGGGAGCGATCCGATCCACAAGGCGACCATTGTGCCGCGTGGCCGGGCTCTTGGTCTGGTCATGACGCTGCCGGAGAAGGACAATATTTCTTACAGCCGCAAATGGTGCCTGGCCCGTCTGGTCATTGCCATGGGTGGTCGCGTTGCCGAAGAAATCATCTTCGGCCGCGAGGAAGTCAGTGCCGGTGCTTCGGGTGACATCAAGAGTGCGACCGATCTTGCGCGTCGGATGGTCACCGAATGGGGCATGAGCGACAAGCTCGGCATGATCGCTTACGGCGATAACGGGCAGGAAGTGTTCCTTGGTCACTCGGTCACGCAGAGCAAGAATATTTCCGAGGAAACCGCGCGGGAGATCGACAAGGAGGTCAAGGTCCTGATCGATACGGCCTACAAACAGGCTCATGATCTGTTGACGGAACATCTTGATGACCTGCATCGCCTGACAGCGGCACTTCTGGAATATGAGACTCTGACAGGTGACGATGTCGGTCGCATCATGCGCGGTGAGGCGATCGAGCGGACTTCGGACGATGAGCAGATGCCGGATAACCGTCGTGCCTCCGTTCCGACCACACGTCCTGGCGCGTTTGATCCGGCGCCTCAGGCAGGTTAATCAGGCAGCAAATCGCACCAGCGGGCGCGTCATTGAGGAGAACATCCTCGGTGTCGCGCCTTTTTCATTTCTGGCAGACAGGCAGGATTTTTCATTATGGCCAGCAAAAGGTCTCTGTTCGGTACTGATGGCATCAGGGGAACGGCCAATACCGCACCCATGACGGTCGAGGTTGCACAGAGACTGGGACAGGCGGCCGGGCTGTACTTCATGCGGAGCCAGAACCGTCGCCACAGTGTTGTTCTGGGCAAGGATACGCGTCTTTCGGGCTATATGCTGGAATGTGCGCTGGTTGCAGGATTCCTGTCCGCCGGAATGGACGTCATTCTGGTCGGACCACTTCCCACCCCGGCGATTGCCATGCTGACGCGGTCCCTGCGGGCCGATCTGGGTGTCATGGTTTCGGCCTCGCACAACCCCTTTACCGACAATGGCATCAAACTTTTTGGGCCGGACGGTTTCAAGCTCTCTGACGAAGTTGAAGGTGAGATTGAAGACCTGATGGCGCAGGATCTGTCCGGTCGTCTGGCTTCTCCGGCGCAGATTGGTCGGGCGTCGCGTCTGACGGATGCAGCCGGCCGGTATATCGAGAATGCGAAGGCGTCTTTTCCGCGTGGACTGCGTCTGGACGGCCTGAAGATCGTCATCGACTGCGCCAATGGCTCGGCCTATCGCGTGGCACCTACGGCGTTGTGGGAACTGGGTGCGGAAGTCATCAAGATCGGCTGTTCGCCTGATGGTCTGAACATCAATGACGGTGTGGGATCGACGCATCCTGAAACCCTGTGTGCGGCTGTCAGGGAGCATGGCGCGGATTTCGGCATTGCGCTGGATGGCGATGCGGACCGCGTTCTGATTGCGGACGAAAACGGCAATCTTGTCGATGGGGACCAGATTATTGGTCTGATCGCGGCCTTCTGGAAGCAGCATGACAGACTGCGTGGCAACACGGTGGTGACGACTGTCATGTCCAATATGGGGCTGGAAAAGGCTCTGGCCGAGAACGGGCTCGAACTTCAGCGGACGGCAGTCGGTGACCGTTATGTTGTCGAGCGGATGCGGGAAATCGGTGCCAATCTCGGAGGCGAGCAGTCGGGACATATGGTCCTGTCCGACTATGCCACCACGGGCGATGGCTTGATTGCGGCCTTGCAGGTTCTGGCCGTGTCTGTTGAGACCAAGCGGCCGGCCAGCGAAATCTGCCGTTTCTTCACGCCTTATCCGCAGCTTCTGAAAAATGTCCGCTATTCAGGGACCAGCCCGATGGGAAGTCCTGACCTTGCCGCAGCCAAGGCCTGGGCCGATGAACGTCTGGCCGGGAGTGGCCGTCTTGTCCTGCGTGCCAGCGGTACGGAGCCTCTGATCCGTGTCATGGCAGAGGCAGAGGATGAGGCGCTGGTGAATGAGGTTGTGGACCATGTCTGTGACGTCATTCGCGCTATTGCTCATGTCTGAACCTGTCTGACGACAGAAAAGGGTAAACATCCAGCGCAGGCAGGGATCTGCCTGATTGCAGAGAAATCAGGCAGTCGCAGCGGTGACCGGAGAGTTATGCTGGGGGGCGGTCTCCGGGAGAGGTGCTAAGGCCGGGCTGTCGTCTTCGCGCAGGATGTAGCCGCGGCCCCAGACCGTGGCGATCAGGTTGCCTGCACCGACATTCTGGAGCTTGCGACGCAGCTTGCAGATGAAAACGTCGATAATCTTCATTTCCGGCTCGTCGATGCCACCATAGAGGTGGTTAAGAAATGCATCCTTGGTCAGCACCGAGCCTTTGCGGATGACCAGAAGCTCAAGGATGGCATATTCCTTGCCCGTCAGATGCAGCGGCGCTCCATCGACGGTAACGTTCTTGCCGTTCAGATCCAGTTCCAGATTTCCGACGCGCAGCTTCGGTTCGGCAAAACCGCGGGAGCGGCGCATGACGGCCTGAAGACGGGCGATCAGTTCGCTAGCATCATAGGGCCTCGTCATATAGTCGTCTGCACCCATCGAGAATGCCCGGATCTTGGCCTGGGGCCGCAGCAGGGCAGACAGGACGAGAATAGGGGTCGTGATGCGGGCCGTCCGGACGCGCCGGATGACTTCATACCCTTCAAGGTCGTTCAGCATCAGTTCAAGCACAACCACGTCATAATCATAATGACGGAGCATCTCGATGGCCTCTTCACCAGACGGTGTGTGGTCCACGGTAAAGGATGCGGTCCGCAGGATCTGGGACAGGCTGGCGGCGGCGGACTGATCGCTATCGACAAGAAGAATACGCATGTTCTCAACTCCCGGCTTGGTGAACCAATGGTTACTACCCAAGGTTGTGTGTGTCGATAGACATAGATCAAAAATCGTAAATTTGTCATTATTTTTCCCGTCAAAGGGGAACATTAGGAATGTCTTAACGAGAAGGTTGTAGGTTCTAAAGATCGGATCAAACCGCAGAATACGGCGAGAAACTGGCACTATGAGCAAATACGACAGGCTTCTTGCAGCGCTTTCCGACATGACCTGCACCTGGGTGACGGGAAGTGTGAAAGACGTTGTGGGTCTGTGCGTGACTGTTATCGGACTCGAGGGTTTTGTTACGATTGGGGACCGAGTTGCCATCAGGTCACGGAACGGCCGGTCTGTACAATCCGAGGTTGTGGGATTCCAGGGAGACATGGCCCGTCTTATGTCCTTTGGTTCTCTGGAAGGGATTGGTCCGGGATGTGAGGCGAAGGTGCCGCTGAATCGCCGTGATGGCGGTCTGAATGTGAGCGATGGCTGGCTGGGACGGGTTGTCGATCCGCTGGGACAGCCGATTGACGGGAAGGGGCCGCTGCTGCCCTCATTCAAGCGGCAGCCGATTCAGTCGCCTCCACCCAATGCGGCCAGCCGTGCCCGTCTTGGCGAGCGTATCGACCTTGGGGTGCGTGCCCTGGATACGTTCACGACCTGCCGTCGTGGCCAGAGGCTCGGGCTTTTTGCCGGATCGGGCGTCGGGAAATCGACTTTGCTCTCCATGCTGGCAAAAGGCGCGGAATGTGACGTTGCAGTTATTTCGCTGGTTGGCGAGCGGGGACGTGAGGTCCGGGAGTTCATCGAGGACGATCTCGGGCCGGACGGGCTGGCCCGCAGTGTGCTGGTGATCGCCACCTCTGACTCACCGCCGCTGATGCGTCGTGAAGCCGCGTTGTCCGCCATGGCGATTGCGGAATATTTTCGGGACAGAGGCAAATCTGTTTTGCTGCTGATGGACAGCGTGACCCGCTTCTGCATGGCGCTGCGTGAAATCGGTCTGTCTGCCGGAGAACCGCCAGCGACCCGTGGTTATCCTCCCTCAGTCTTTGCCGAGCTTCCACGTCTTCTGGAAAGAGCGGGGCCAGGATATCCCGATCAGGGAATGATCACAGCACTCTTCACGGTTCTTGTGGAAGGTGATGATCAGAACGAGCCTGTCGCCGATGCCGTGCGAGGCATTCTGGACGGCCATATCATTCTTGACCGTAAGATCGGGGAACAGGGGCGTTATCCTGCGATTGATGTTCTGCGGTCCCTGTCGCGTGCCGTTCCACGGTGTAACTCGGCGGAAGAAAATGCCCTCACGCGACGGGCGCGTGCGGCCATGGCGACGTATCAGCGCATGGCGGACATGATCCGGCTTGGCGCCTATAAGGCCGGCACGGATCAGGAAGTGGATGAAGCCATTGCGCTGATGCCACGACTGAATGCGTTTCTGTCTCAGGATCGGGACGAACGCTCCACGCGTGCCGAGGCCTTCGAACAACTGGCTCAGATCATGCAGACTCTTCCACAGAACGCTCCCGTGAAGGCAGCGTAAAGGACATATCACGATGGAACGCTCGCCTCTCGATACACTGATCACCCTGCGGGAGCAGGAACTTGACGTTGTGGAACGAAGTTTTGCCGATGCGGTGGCGCGTGAGGCGGCTGCAGAAGAGAAACTGGCTTCTGCTCAGGAAGAGATCCTGAACGAGCAGCGGATCGCCTCCAGCCCCACAGCGGGGGATGGTGCTGTTGAAGCATTCAGTCGCTGGCTTCCACTGGGGCGAAAGGCGGTGGCGGAGGCTCAGGCGCGCTGCCGTGAGGCCGCGCTGGACCGCGAAACCGTGCGCTCGGCGCTGATCGCGGCCCGAGCGGCCATGGAGGCGGTCAAGACGTTGCGGGATGAGCAGAAAGAAGAGGAACGACAGGCTGATCTCAGGAAAGAACAGAATGTTCTGGACGAACTTGCGGTCCGTCAGTTCGGCCGGTCCTGAGGGGATCCGTGGCCGCGTAAGGCTGCTTCGATCTGGGCTGCCGTGCCGATCAGGGCGCAGGCGACAGGATGCGTATTGTCGCGGACGAAAGCCAGAACGAGGTCCGGATCGCTGGGAAAGAGATCACTCGGCATTGTGAGGACCGGTGTCATTTCACCATTGCGCGAAGCGGCTTCTGCGGCGTGTGACAGGATGCGTGCGACGGCTTTTTCAAGTGCCGGAAGAAGCACCGTATGGGAGGCATCGTGATGATCGGCATGTGTCGCCGTCAGTTCGTCCCAGCCGGCCCGGGTCACGAAGGCCGGGATGCCATCCGGCGGCGTTTCACGTTCGGCGCGCAGCAGGGCGCCTGACTGTGCCATGCCGAGAATATCCAAGGCAGGCAGGATCGCGGGGTCAAGTTTGATGGACATTCTGATCTTTGGTTCGCGGGTGAAAGAGACCGTGCCATTCCGCGGAAGGCGCGGCCTCTGTGCCGTTTTCAGTGCGGCGGATTGCCCATGGCCTGCATCAGGGCCGTGACCTGTCCGGGCTGCGCCTTGAACAGGGCGACATTGGACGGGTTGGGGCTTGGCATTCCCGTTGGGAGCTGACCATTGCTGGCGGCGAGCGTCATGCCGAAGGCCGTCATGCCCATAACGAAGGTTTCAGGTGTGCAGCCGTGGCTTTGCAGGACTGGCGCCAGACCCGGAACCTGACTGATCTGCCGGATCGTATCCCCAAGGCTCGTGCCGTGGGAATTGGGGGGCTGGATATTCCGGGCCTGGAGTTCGGCGATCGTTGCTGCGGCCCGGGTCATGAAGTCGGGCGGCAGCGGGTAGTGCATGGCCCGTTCCGTATCGGCGCGGACCTGTGGTGAGACCTGCGGAGCCTGCTGGGCCGGAGCACCCTGAACAGGTGTACTTCCATCAATCTGGGTCTGGCTCTGGCTCGGGACGCCACCCTGATAGGCGGATGGCGGGTAGGTCTGCGCCTGTGCCACCAGTGGCAGCATTACAGCGGAAACGAGAAGGGCCGAGAGCCCTGTCATGCGGGGAAATGTCATGCCTGCACCCATTCGCCAGCGCGCATCAGTGGCACGCGGTTGCCATTCTTGAGACCATCAAGGTCGATCTTGTCCGAACCGATCATCCAGTCAATGTGGATGAGGGAGTCGTTGACGCCGCGCTCCAGCAGTTCTTCCGGCGTCAAGCCTTCGATATCGACCATGCACTTCGTATAGGCCTGACCGAGAGCGATATGGCTGGATGCGTTTTCGTCGAATAGCGTGTTGCGATACAGGATCTTGCTCGCCGAGATGGGCGAGGAGTGCGGCACGAGGGCTACTTCACCGATCCGGGCTGCGCCTTCATCGGTGCTGAGGATGCGCTTGAGCACGTCTTCGCCATGGCTCGCGGATGCTTCGACAATCCGCCCGTTTTCAAAGCGGACCGAGATGTTGTCGATCAGCGTGCCCTGATGGAAAAGCGGCTTGGTGCTGCTGACCCGGCCATCGACCTTGCTGCGATGGGGCGTCGTGAAGATTTCTTCCGTCGGGATATTCGGGTTGCAGACAATGCCGTTACCTGACTTTTCCGAGCCGCCTGCCCAGAGATGGCCATCCGCAAGGCCGACCGTCAGATCGGTGCCGGGGCCGCTGAAATGCAGGGCCTCGAAGCGGCTGTCATTCATGTATTTCGCCCGGGCGTGCAGGCGGGCGTTATGGGCTTTCCACTCGGCGACCGGGTCGGCCACGTCGACGCGGGAGGCCTTGAAGATTCCATCCCACAGGGCGGCGAGCGCCTCATCGGCCGGAAGTTCCGGGAAGACCTGTGCGGCCCAGGCCGGGGTGGCGCAGGCGATGATGTTCCAGTTCACGGCGAACTGCGTGATGATTTCCATCGCCGGGCGGTTGGCCTTGGAATTGGCACGGTTGGCCCGGGAAATGCGCTCGGGATCCTGGCCCTTCAGAAGGGTCGGGTTGGCGCCCGTGATGGCCATGCGGGCTGCTCCTTCGCGGAAAGCGCGGGCCATGCCGTCGGCCAGCCAAGTGGGAGCGACGTCGAAGGCGTCGTCCGGGGCGTGGATGAAGCGGGCCAGCGTGGTCTCGTCATCCGCATACAGCGTCGTCACCAGGGAGGCGCCAGCCTTGTAGGCGTGTTCCGTCACGCGACGGACCAGCGGAACGGCAGCCAGAGGTGCTGTGATGAGAAGCTGCTGGCCCGGCGCGATGTTCAGGCCAACGCGGACGGCAACTTCGCCCAGGCGATCAAGCAGCTGTTCGTGCGAAAAGGTGGAAGGAGCGGACACGTTGGACTCTTTCGCAGTGATCATTCTGTCCGTCATGGTGTGCCCTGTGGCGGCGAAGTGCAAGAGAGCAGCGCAGGCTCAGGCCGTGACGTGACAGGTCTGCGGACGCGCAGTATCGTCGCCGGCATGGAACCCGGACTTCACATTTTCGCCGATGCCGGCGAACCAGACCAGCGACCATTCGATGTTGCGGTCGTCATGCCGAGCCTGCTGCGACCGAGTATCGTCCGGGCACTCCAGTCCATCTTCGCGCAGCAGGGCGGATTGAGGGTCCAGATCATGATCGGTCTGGACTGTGCTCCGGGAGAGGGTGCTGACGAACTGATGCAGCGCGCTGTTGAAGGACGGCCGGCCGGCTGGGTCGTCGAAGTGCTGTGGCCCGGCTATTCCACATCCCAGAGGTATGGCGGATTTGGCCGTGCCAAGGATGGGGGCGTGTTGCGCAGTGTGCTCAGCCAGCTTTCGAATGCGCCGCGGATTGCCTATCTTGATGACGACAACTGGTGGGCGCCGGATCACCTGTCTTCCCTGCTGACGGCAATCGAGGGGCAGGACTGGGCCTGGGCCGGGCGCTGGTTTGTGCATCCGCGGACGCTGCTGCCGATCTGCGAGGATCAGTGGGAGTCTGTTGGGATCGGGGGCGGGATTTTCCGGGAAAGCTATGGCGGGTTTGTCGATCCGAACTGTTTGATGATCGACCGCACACGAGTGCCGGAAGCTCTGGACATGTGGAACCAGCCTCTGGCCGGAGACGGGACACAGATGACGGCCGATCGGAATGTTTTCAGACTGCTGAAGGAGAGGCCGGGCAGGCCGACCGGCGAATATACGGCGTATTATGTCCTGACCGAGACCGACGGGCTTCATCCGGCACGGTTGCGGCTGATGGGGCCGGCGGCCTGGGATGCGGCATCGCGGGAAACGGTCGAGCAGGACGCCTGATGCAAAACGGCCGGTGCAGAAGGGAACTCTGCACCGGCCGTCTCAGCCGCCATTACATGGAGCGGATCGTGTTACGACGCGGCGGGCGGCGCTGGCGGTCGGACTGGGCGTCCGGATTGGCGGCCTTGGCAGCCTTTTCACGCGCGATGGTGCGCAGTTCGACCTCCAGTTCGCGAATGCGGCGCTGGATGCTCTCCTTCAGTGTCGGAGAGGTGTGGGACTTCATGGACGCGATCGTCTCCTTGAGGTCCCGGAGCTGTTTTTCCTTTTCGGCCTGATTGCGGCGAATAGGCTGATTGTCGGACATCTGTCCCTGGAATGCACGCATGTGTTCTGTCTTTCCGCATGAAACATTCACAGACCTCCCGCTCATCCGGGGAATGGCGGGATGGAGCACACGAAAGCGTGCCCGGCTGGCCCTGTCTGGCTCATGATTATGGGGGACGGAGTATTACCGTCCGGTTAATTCAGGATCGGGGAGAGAGGATGTCCCGCAAAGCGTCTGTCAGGCGTATGCACGCCTCGTCCGTTCCGATCGAGATGCGCAGCCAGTCCTGGATGCGCGGGGTTGAGAGATGCCGGACCAGGATCGCCCGCTCGCGCAGTGCGGCGGCGATGTCTCCGGCCCTGTGCTCCGTATGGTGCACAAGAACAAAGTTGGCACAGGATGGCAGGACTTGGAAGCCAAGATTTTCAAGCTCCGGGACCAGCCTGTCACGGCTGGCGATAACGCGCGCCGTGATATCCGCGAGCCATTCGGTATCCTGGATCGCGGCGATGGCCCCGGCCTGTGCCGGGCGGGAAAGGGGATAGGAATTGAAGCTGTCCTTGACCCGGATGAGACCTTCGATCAGCTCCGGGGAGCCAATCGCAAAACCCACACGCAGCCCTGCCAGGGCATAGGACTTGGACAGCGTCTGGACCACCAGAAGATTGTCATACCGGTGTGTCAGTTCAATGGCGGACTGCGCCCCGAAATCGACATAGGCCTCGTCGATGATGACGGTCCGGTCCGGATGACGCTTCAGGAGCGTCTCGATCTGCTCCAGCGGCAGGGCGATGCCCGTGTTGGCGTTGGGATTGGCAACGATGATGCCGCCGCAGTCGCCGGTATAGGCGTCGATGTCGATCGCAAAATCGTCATTGAGCGGGATGTGGCGGAACGGCTGTTCGAACAGGCCGCAATAGACCGGATAGAAGCCGTAGGTCACATCCGAAAACAGGACCGGCGCGTCATCGTGGAAGAGGGCGCGGAAGGCATGGGCCAGTACTTCATCCGAGCCGTTGCCAACGAAAACGCGGTCAGACGTTGTGCCGAAGCGCGCGGCAATGGTGTCGCGCAGAACTGTCGCCGTCGGGTCGGGATACAGGCGCAGGTCGTCGGATGCAGCGTCCCGGATGGCTGCCAGCACTTTCGGGCTTGGACCGTAGGGGAACTCGTTCGTGTTGAGCTTCAGCAGGTCCGCGACTTTTGGCTGCTCGCCGGGGACATAGGGGTGCAGGTCACGGACGCGACGGTTCCAGAAACGGCTCATGCGGGCGTTCCGGTGAACAGGCCGGTCATGAGCTGGCGCTCGGCGAGGTCGCGGGCAGAGACACCATCCGCGTCTTTCAGGTCCGAGTTTGCTCCGGCCGCCAGAAGCTTTCTGGCCATGTCTTCACGGTTGAACATGATGGAGAACATCAGCGGCGTGCGACCGGCATGATTGGCGTGATCCACCTGCGCGCCGTGATCGAGCAGAAGTGTTGCAATGTCGGTCAGGCCCTTGAAGGCCACGCCGGACAGGGCCGTAGCGCCCTTGAGATCGGTGGCTTCCGTATCGGCCTTACGGTCCAGCAGCAGGCGGGTGGCGTCCGCGTGGCCGTTATAGGTGGCGACGATCAGCGCGGTATAGCCGCGGCTGTCGGGCGTATCGATGGCCATGCCGGCGTCCAGAAACTGGGTCAGGAGGTCGGTATCGCCTTCACGGGCCGCGTCGATGAACAGGGCGGTGATCTGGTCTGACGTGAAAGTGACGTTCTGGGCGTTCATGACGGTTTCCACATGGCGGTGTCCCCTCGCGGGGTGTTGTCGGAGGAGAGGTTAGCTTTTTGTGTCAGCGGGCGGAAGGGTGAGGCTTTCACCGTTCTCCAATGCCCGGAACGGACGTCCGGCTCCGCGGCTGGCGAATTCCAGACGGGTGGGGGGCTCCAGAATGGCCTCGTCGGTCAGCTGGAAGGTTCCGAAATGGATGGGCAGCCCCTGTTTTGCCCTGAGTGTATCAAAGGCCATGAGGGCTTCTTCGGGCGACATATGGACACGGCGCATGAGATCGCGCGGGTCATAGGCGCCGATGGGCAGGATGGCGAGGTCGATGTCCGGCCAGCGGCGGTGGATCGCGTCGAAATGCTTGCCCCAGGCCGTGTCGCCCGCGAAAAACACCGTGTGGCCATCTGCTTCGATCGTAAAGCCGCCCCAGAGCGCACGGTTGGCATCAAACGGCGTGCGGGCGCTGCCATGCAGGGCCGGGGTGGCCGTGATGCGGGCGCCGTCATCGGTTGTGCTTTCCCACCAGTCCAGCTCGGCAATGCGCGGCAGACCGGCCTTTTCCAGATGGCGGCGGTTGCCGGGGAGCGACAGGCAGAGCGGGTCGTCACGCTCGGCCAGAGCGCGCAGGCTCGGCAGGTCCATGTGGTCGTAATGGCAGTGCGAGACGAGGTTGATGTCGATGCGGGGCAGGGCATCGAGGGTGATGCCGGGCGGACGGACGCGACGGGGACCGAAACTGCGGAAGGGGGAGCAGCGTTCGGAGAAGACCGGATCAGTGATGATCCGCAGGGGCGCGCGTCCTGTGCGGCCAAACTGGAGCAGAACGGTCGCATGACCGATAAATGTAACGCAGCATTCCCCCGGAGCGGGCGTAACCTGCGGGTAGGCTTTCTGGGGCGGCAGGGCATCCGGCCAGCGGGGACGCAGCCCCATCTGCCATCTGAAGATGTTTCCGATCCGCTGGGATGTCTTGCGGGCCGTACGTGTCTCGTCGGGACGCCAGGCCTCTGGGTTTCGGTAATGACGCCCGTCGAAATGTGACAGGTTGTCATCAAGCACAAGAGCGTGTTTCACAATATGGTTTACCAATCAGCCATTGCGTCCGGCGCGACTTCGCGTCATGCCGTGGCAGCAGAATGTGCGGGAGATATCGTTGCGTTT
The DNA here is from genome assembly GCF_046058915.1 of Gluconobacter roseus. GTDB lineage: Bacteria > Pseudomonadota > Alphaproteobacteria > Acetobacterales > Acetobacteraceae > Gluconobacter > Gluconobacter roseus_A. The sequence continues at coordinate 1,024,226 of NZ_CP175538.1, read as the reverse complement.
CTTCCCGTCAGTCACAAGCCGGAGACCCCATTCCGATGAGTACGCTTCCCCAACTCGCCATCAATACGATCCGTACCCTTTCGATGGAAGGTGTCGAACGCGCCAATTCCGGCCATCCCGGCACAGCCATGGCGCTTGCCCCGGCAATGTATGCGGTGTGGCAGCATGACCTGAAGTACGATCCGGCCGATCCGTGCTGGCCGGCGCGTGACCGTTTCGTCCTTTCGGTCGGTCATGCCTCCATGCTGCTGTACTCCACCCTGTTCCTGACGGGGGTGAAGGACATCCAGGACGGCAAGGTCGTCGACGCACCCTCCCTGACGGTGGAAGACCTCTCCCAGTTCCGCCAGCTGAACTCCAAGACGCCGGGCCATCCGGAATACCGCTTTACCGCTGGAGTCGAGACCACGACCGGTCCGCTCGGGCAGGGTTGCGGCAATTCCGTCGGCATGGCCATCGCACAGAAATGGATGTCCGCGCGCTATGACCGTCCGGGCTTCAAGCTGTTCGACTACCATGTGACGGTGTTCTGTGGTGATGGCGACATGATGGAAGGCGTGGCCTCCGAAGCCGCTTCCACGGCCGGTCACCTTGCGCTGGGCAATCTGACCTGGATCTATGATTCCAATCAGATCTCCATCGAGGGCTCGACGGATCTGGCCTTCACGGAAAATGTGGGCAAGCGCTTCGAGGCCTATGGCTGGCATGTGCAGACCCTGACGGACGGCAATGACGTTGACGCTATTATCGCTGCGCTGAAGGCCGCCCGTGCGGTGACGGATCGCCCGAGCATGATCGTTCTCAGGACGGTCATTGGTTATGGCGCACCCAAGAAGGCCGGTACAGCTTCGGCGCATGGTGAGCCGCTGGGTGCGGAAGAACTCAAGGGTGCGAAGAAGGCCTATGGCTGGCCGGAAGACGCTCCGGATTTCTATGTGCCGGACGGCGTGAAGGAGCACTTCGCCGAGGGCCTCGGCAAGCGTGGCGCGGAAGCCCATGCGGAATGGCGCGAGCTGTTCTCGTCCTATCGCGAGGCGCATCCGGAGCTTGCAGCTGAAATCGACTGCATCATCGAGCATCGTCTGCCGGAAGGCTGGGACAAGGACATCCCGACCTTCGACGCAGATGCGAAGGGCATTGCCTCGCGTGCAAGCTCGGGTCAGGTGCTGAACGCGGTTGCGAAGAACCTGCCCTGGATGATCGGTGGTTCTGCTGACCTGACGCCGTCCACCAAGACGGACATCAAGGGCGGCGGCTCCTTCCAGCCGGAAAAATGGAATGGCAGCTATGGCGGCCGGAACATCCATTTCGGTGTGCGCGAACATGCGATGGGCTCGATCTGCAATGGCATCGCGCTGTCGGGTATCCGCGCTTACGGTTCGGGCTTCCTGATCTTCTCCGATTACATGAAGGCCCCGATCCGTCTGTCGGCCATCATGGAACTGCCGGTTCTGTACATCTTTACGCATGACTCCATCGGTGTGGGTGAAGACGGGCCGACGCATCAGCCGATCGAGCAGCTTGCCCAGCTGCGTGCCACGCCGGGCATCATGACGATCCGTCCGTCCGACGCCAATGAAGTGGCCGAAGCCTGGCGCACGCTGATCCCGATGACGCACAAGCCGGCCGTGCTGGCGCTGAGCCGTCAGAACCTGCCGACGATTGACCGCACGAAATACGCCTCCGCCGCCGGTCTGGCGAAGGGTGGCTATGTGCTGGCGAGCTGTGATGGCAAGCCGGACGTGATCCTGATCGCTTCGGGTTCGGAAGTCGGCCTCGTGGTCTCTGCTTACGAGAAGCTTACGGAAGAGGGCGTCAGGGCCCGCGTCGTGTCCCTGCCGAGCTTTGACCTGTTCGAAGAGCAGAGTCAGGAATACCGCGATTCCGTGCTGCCGCCGGATGTGATCGGTCGCGTGGCGGTTGAGCAGGCCGCGGCTTTCGGCTGGGATCGTTATGTCGGTCTCGGTGGCGCGATCATCGCCATGAACACGTTCGGTGCGTCGGCTCCGGCCTCTGCACTTCTTACGAAATTCGGTTTCACGCCTGAGGCAGTCTATGACGCGGCAAAGCGTCAGGCTCTGCGCGGCAAGTAAGGGAGAGATCCTGTGGCAGACACAATCTCCAACACCGGTCTGAACGAAGTCGGCAGCGTGCTGCGCGACCTTGAGAAATACGGTCAGTCTCCCTGGCTGGACTTCATCCAGCGCAGCTTCACGGAGAATGGCAGCCTCCGCAAGCTGGTGGACGAGGACGGCCTGCGTGGCGTGACGTCCAACCCGGCCATCTTCGAGAAGGCCATCGGGCACGGCACGGAATACGATCCCCAGATCCGCAAGCTGCTCGAAGGCGAGGGGCTCTCTCCGGGCGAACTGTACGAGCGTCTGGCGATCGACGACATCCGCGCGGCCTGCGCGGTGCTCGATCCGGTGTTCGAAAAGACCAAGGGGATGGACGGCTATGTCAGCCTCGAAGTCTCGCCCTATCTGGCCTTTGACGCCCATGGGACCATCACCGAAGCGCGCCGTCTGTGGAAAGCGGTCGGGCGCCAGAACCTGATGATCAAGATCCCGGGCACGGCAGAAGGCACGGGTGCCATCCGCGAGGCCATTGCGGACGGCATCAATGTCAACGTGACGCTGCTGTTCTCACTGGAGGCTTACAAGGCGGTTCTGGAAGCCTATATTTCCGGTCTTGAAGCCCGTGTGGCCCGTGGCGAGGATGTCTCGCGCATTTCCAGCGTGGCCTCGTTCTTCGTCAGCCGTATCGACGGCAAGATCGACGCGGAAATTGACCGTCGCGTTGCAGCGGGTGATCCGGAAGCCGAAGCCCTGAAGGCCATTCGCGGCAAGGTTGCGATCGCCAATGCGAAGATGGCGTATCAGTACTATCTGGAAGTCCGCAACAGCCCGCGCTGGAAGGCACTGGCCGAGAAGAATGCCAATCCGCAGCGCCTGCTGTGGGCCAGCACCGGCACCAAGGACAAGGCCTATTCCGACGTCCTGTATGTTGAGGAGCTGATCGGTCCCGAGACGGTCAACACCATCCCACCCGCAACCTTCGATGCCTATCGCGATCACGGCAAGTCCCGTGCGAGCCTGACGGAGAACGTCGATCAGGCGCGGCATGTGATGGCCGAGGCCGAGCGCCTCGGACTGGGTCTGGACGGCATCACCGCCAAGCTGGTCAAGGATGGTTGTGCGGCATTCAGCGTCTCGTTCGATACGCTGCTGACGGCCGTTGCCACCAAGCGCGAGGCCGTGCTGGGTGATCGTCTCCTGCGGGTCAGCGCCGACCTTCCGCCCGATCTGCGCGATAACGTTGCCGCCGCCGAAAAGGACTGGAGCCATAGTGGCGGTCTGCGTCGCATCTGGAAGAAGGACCCGTCCGTCTGGACGAATGGTCCGGAAGCCGGGTGGCTGAACTGGCTGACGGTTGTGCAGGATCGTCTGTGGCATATTGAGGAGCTGGAAGTTCTGGCCCGCGATGTCCGCAGTCGCGGCTTCAAGGACATCCTGCTTCTGGGCATGGGTGGTTCGAGCCTTGGTCCCGAGGTGCTTGCCGAGACGTTCGGAAAGCGCGAAGGCTGGCCGAAGCTGCATGTGCTCGACAGCACCGACCCGCAGCAGGTTACGGCGTTCGAGAAGGCCATTGATCCGAAGAACACGCTGTTCATCGTGGCCAGCAAGTCCGGCGGCACGCTGGAGCCGAACATCCTGTTTGCGCATTTCTGGCAGGTGGCGGGACAGGCTCTGGGCAAGAAGCCGGGTGACAGCTTCATCGCCATCACCGATCCGGGCTTGCACATGCAGAAAGTGGCCGAGGAAAACGGCTTCTGGCGCATTTTCTACGGCGATCCGAAAATTGGTGGCCGCTATTCGGTTCTGTCCAATTTCGGTCTGGTCCCGGCAGCTGCGAGCGGCATCGATGTCCGCAAGCTGCTGACGGTCACGCGCCTGATGGTGGAATCCTGTGACGGAAGCGCACCGCCTTCGGCCAATCCGGGTGCGGTTCTGGGCCTGATCCTGGGACATGCCGCGCACTGCTTTAATCGTGACAAGGTCACGATCCTGGCCTCCGAAGGCATTGCCTCGCTTGGGGCCTGGCTGGAACAGCTGATCGCCGAGAGCACGGGCAAAAAAGGTCTGGGCCTTATTCCCATCGACGAGGAAGAACTCGGCACGCCTGACATGTATGGCACCGACCGTGTCTTCGTAGACCTGCTTCTGGGCGACGATGTACCAGACAGCCGCCTTGGCGCCCTGCGTGCTGCCGGTGCGCCGGTGGTCACCATCCGTCTGGCGGACAAGGCCCAGATCGGGCAGGCCTTCTTCCTGTTCGAGTTCGCCACGGCTGTGGCAGGCGCAGTTCTGGGGATCGACCCGTTCGATCAGCCGGACGTGGAATTCAGCAAGCTCGAAACGCGCAAGCTGACCTCGGCTTATGCTGAAACAGGTTCGCTGCCGCCGGAAACGCCATTCGCCAAGGACGGCCCGCTGTCTTTCTATGCGGATGAAAAGAACACGGAAGCCTTTGCGAACAAGAGCGATGCGGTCTCCATCCTCAAGGCACTGTTCGATCGCGTGAAGGCTGGTGACTATGTCGGGCTGCTCGCCTATATCAGGCGCGATCAGCAGACACGGGACTGGGCACAGTCCGTTCGCATGGAGCTCCGGGATGCGCTGAAGGTGGCGACAGCTGCCGAATTCGGGCCCCGGTTCCTGCACTCGACGGGCCAGGCCTACAAAGGCGGCCCCGACAGTGGCGTGTTCCTGCAGGTCACGGCAACGGATGCGGCGGATGTGCCGGTTCCGGGCCATGGCTTCAGCTTCAGTGTCGTGAAAGCGGCACAGGCGCGAGGCGATTTCGAGGTGCTCGCGGCCCGTGGTCGTCGTGCCCTCCGCGTTCATATCGATGGACCGTTGGAGGACGGGCTGAAGGCTCTGGAAACGGCGATCCACAAAGCACTGGCAGGAGCATAAGTCATGCGGATCGGAATCATCGGACTGGGACGGATGGGCGGCAATATTGCCGTCCGTCTGACCCGGCATGGACATGATGTCGTCGTGCATGACCGCACGCCGGAAGTGACCACCTCCGTCGTCGGACGGTGTGAAGCCGGGCGCGCAACGCCTGCCGACACGCTGGCCGACGTGGCAAAGCTCCTTGAAGGCGACGAGCACCGCGTGGTGTGGGTCATGCTGCCGGCCGGCGCCATCACCGAGGACTGCGTCCAGCAGCTCGGTGGCCTTCTGGGTCGCGGCGACATCATCATTGATGGCGGTAACACCTACTACAAGGACGATGTCCGCCGTTCGGCCGAACTGGCTGAAAAGGGCATTTCTTATGTTGATGTCGGGACTTCAGGCGGTGTCTGGGGTCTGGAACGCGGCTACTGCATGATGTTCGGCGGCACGAAAGAGACTGCCGAATACATCGATCCGATCCTCAGCGCTCTGGCGCCGGGCATCGGGGATGTGCCGCGTACGCCTGGCCGTGACGAGGCGGGTCATGATCCGCGGGCCGAGCAGGGCTATCTGCATTGTGGTCCTGCCGGTTCGGGCCATTTTGTGAAGATGGTCCATAACGGCATTGAATACGGCATGATGCAGGCCTTCGCCGAAGGCTTCGACATCATAAAGAGCAAGAACTCCCCGATCCTCGCGGAAAAGGACCGGTTCGAGCTCAACATGGGCGATATCGCCGAAGTCTGGCGTCGCGGCAGTGTCGTGTCGTCCTGGCTGCTCGATTTGACAGCCGAGGCCCTGACGCGTTCGGAGACCCTCAACGAATTCTCCGGCGAAGTTGCGGATTCCGGTGAAGGTCGCTGGACGATCGAAGCCGCCATTGAGGAAGACGTGCCGGCCCCGGTCATGACGGCCGCGCTGTTTACGCGCTTCCGTTCTCGGTCGGGTAATAATTTTGCTGAGAAGGTTCTCTCGGCACAGCGTTTCGGTTTCGGCGGACACGTCGAGAAGAAATAAGCCTGCGCCCCTCATGGGCAATGACTGGCTGGCAGGGTATGGTTTTGCCATTGCTGACCAGCCAGCCCCCGCAAAGACTCTGACGGGGGTTTTTACAGGGGCTCCTATGTCCGTTGACCTCGACGCCATCCATGCGGCTCTTCCGCCACTGCCACAGACCATCAGGATGGTCGTGTCCGACATGGATGGAACCCTCCTGACGCCAGACAAAACCATCGCGCCTTCGACGGTGGCCATGGTCAAAGTGCTCCAGGAGCGCGGGATTCCCCTCTGCCTGGCCAGCGCACGGCCACCTGCCGCCATGATTCCCTATATCGGGCAGCTTGGTTTGACCGGGCAGAATGCCGGCTTCAATGGTGGCATCATCTTCAAACCCGACGGCACCACGTCCGTCAGCCGTGTTCTGTCTCCGGATGTGCTGTCGATCGTGCATGACATGCTGCATCTGCACGGGATCGAGACCTGGTTCCTGCGACAGTCCTACTGGATGGTGAGGGACGCCTATACGCCCTTCGTCCAGCACGAACAGGGTATTACCGGCCTGACGCCGCATCAGGTTCCTGATCTTCGCAAGGAGTTCGAGGGGATCGGCAAGGTCATGGGCGTGAGCAGCGATACCAGTCTGCTTCAGGACGTCGAGACCGAGCTTGGCGCCATGCTTCAGGGCGATGCGAGCGTGCGTCGTTCTTCCGATATTCTTCTCGACGTGACGCCGGCCCTGGCCAACAAGGGCGAGGCTGTTCGCGAACTGGCGCTTGCCCATGGCATTGCGCCGCATGAGGTTGCCTGTCTTGGCGATGCCCATAATGACCTGCCGATGTTTTCGGTCGCGGGTCTGGGCATTGCGATGGGGCAGGCTGAAGACGATGTGAAAGCCGCCGCGCAGGTTCTCACAGACACCAACGAGCGCGATGGCTGGGCCAAGGCCGTCGAGCGCTACATCCTGCCGAGAGTTCCCAATCCATGACCACCGACATCCGTGCCGCCACGCTGGAAACCCTCCCTGATTCTGAAGCCGTTGCCCTGCGGATGGCCGATCTTCTCGTCGAAGGGATCCTGGCCAAGACGGATGGCCCGTTCCGGGTCGCCCTGTCTGGCGGCTCCACGCCCAAGCGCCTGTTCGAGATCCTGGCCACGCCGTCCCGTGCAAAGCTGATCCCGTGGGAGCGTGTCGAGATTTTCTACGGCGACGAGCGCCACGTGCCGGAAGGTCATGCCGACAGCAATCACACGGTCGGTCAGTCCGTCCTGCTGTCACGCGTTCCGGTGCCGGCGCAGAACGTCCACGCTATCCCGACCGGTGGTACGGCGGAAGAGGATGCGAAGGCTTACGAAAAGACCCTTCAGACCGCTTATGGCTCCGCAACGCTCGATCCGGAGCGCCCGCTGTTTGATCTGGTCATGCTGGGGCTGGGCACTGATGGTCATACGGCATCGCTGTTTCCGGAGCAGCTGGTTCTGAAGGAGCGGACGGCATGGGTTGGAACGGCCGCACCGTCCACAGCACCTTACGAGCGCATTACGCTCACCTATCCCGCCATCCAGTCCAGCGCGCTGGTTGTGTTCCTCGTGACGGGCGCCTCCAAGGTCGAGATGCTCGAGCGTCTGGTCGAGGGCGACAGTTCCATCCCGTCTGCACGGGTGACGAGCGAAGGACGGATCATCATTCTTGCGGACCGCGCTGCGGTGGGAGAGGGCGCATGAGCGGAACGGATATGAACGTTCACAAGCGCACGGCAGCGCGTGAAGCTGCGGACATGGTCAAGAGCGGCATGGTCGTGGGGCTCGGGACCGGCAGCACGGCGGCTTACATGATCGAGCGTCTGGGTGAGCGCGTTAAGGAAGGTCTGGAGATCTTCGGCATTCCGACGTCCGATGACAGCGAAGACAAGGCGCTCAAGGCCGGGATTCCGCTGACCGATTTCGGGGCGCATCGTCGGATTGATATTGCCATTGATGGTGCGGACGAGGTCCAGCGCGGTTCGCTTAATCTCATCAAGGGGCTGGGCGGGGCGTTGCTGCGCGAGAAGATCGTGGCGCAGGCGGCCAAGCGGTTCGTAGTGATCGTGGACGGCACCAAGCCCGTGGACCTGCTGGGCGAACGGGCGCCAGTGCCGGTGGAAGTCATTTCCTTCGGCTGGGAATGCACGGCAGAACGTCTGGCAGCCTGTGGCGCACGCGGCGTGAAGCCAAGAACGGACCGGGCCGGATCGCTGTTCGTGACCGATACTGGCAATATGATTCTGGACTGCCATTTCGGTCTGATCGAGGAGCCTGAGAAGCTGGCTGAAAAAATCGACCGGATTGTCGGTGTTGTGGAGCACGGCATGTTTCTCAACATGGCGTCCGAAGTCCTCGTAGCGACGCCGGACGGCGTGGAGCACTGGGAGCCATGAAGATGACGGAACACGAAACGAAGATGGGTCTGAAGCCGCGTTTTCTCGTGGTCATGGGCGTGTCCGGAACAGGCAAGACAACGGTTGCAACCGGACTGGCCACGCGTCTGGGCTGGCATTTTCAGGAAGGCGATGCACTGCACCCGCCGGCTAATGTCGAGAAGATGAGCACCGGCCAGCCGCTGACCGATGCGGATCGTGCCCCCTGGCTTGCGCTTTGTCATGACTGGCTGCGCGAGCAGGTGAAGGCCGGACATGGCGCGGTGCTGACCTGTTCCGCGCTCAAGCGCTCCTATCGTGAGCAGCTTCGCGGTGACGATCTGCCGATCGAGTTCGTGCATATCGACACGTCGGCCGGAGAACTTGCTGACCGATTGCAGCGCCGGGAAGGGCATTTCATGCCGGCGAGCCTGCTGCCCAGCCAGCTTGCGACACTTGAAGTGCCAGGCGACGACGAGCCGGTGATCCGTGTTTCGGGCGAGAAGCACCCCGATGTGGTGCTGGAGGAACTGATCCGTCATTTTCAGGCGGAGGACTGATCCATGGCCGAGACCACCCGGCTTCTGGTGGATGCCGATGCGTGCCCGGTCAAGGATGAGATCTACCGGGTCGGGGCACGCTACGGCCTTAAGACGATTATTGTCGCCAATAGCTGGATGAACATTCCGCAATCGCCGCTGATCGAGCGCGTCGTGGTGCCGGAAGGGCCGGACGTGGCGGATGACTGGATTGCAGAACAGGTGACGCCTGCGGATATCGTCATCACCAATGACGTTCCGCTCGCCGTGCGCTGTCTGGCGAAGCAGACTTCCGTCCTGCGTCCCAATGGCGAGGAAATTGACGAACGCTCCGTCGGCATGGTCTCGGCCATGCGCGATCTGATGCAGGGTCTGCGCGAGACGGGGACGGTCACGACCTATAATCCGTCCTTCGGCAAAGCCGATCGGAGCCGGTTTTTATCCGCACTCGATACACTCATCGTGCGACTCCGCAGGAAAGCTGCCCTGGCCAGAACGGTCCCCAGTTCTTCCCAAACAATCCACAGGCCCTTCCCCGGAGATGTTCCCTGATTCTGGGGATATGTTTTTCCGGCGGATGACTTTTCCCCGCTGAGGACCTCCCATGAATCCGCTCCGCCTTGCCCAGATTGAAATGTTCTGCGCCGTCGTGGAGGAGGGGACAGTCATTGCGGCCTCCCGCCGGCTGAACTGCGTGGCGTCCAACGTGACGGCACGGCTCAGGGAACTGGAACTTCTGGTCGGGCAGGAGCTGTTCCTGCGCGAAAAGGGGCGTCTGATCCTCACGCCGGAAGGGCGGCTTTTTTATCGGCAGGCTCTGCCGGTCGTCTCCGGGGCGCAGTCCCTGACGGATCTGTTCGCCGAGGGCAGTCCCCGCGGTATCCTGAATATTGGCGCGCTGGATGTGGCGCTTGAAGGCTATCTGCCGAAGATCGTGCCGGATTTTCTGACGGCCTGTCCCGGCGTGGAACTGAAGATGTTCCTGCGCCCGACCTATACGCTGGAGCGGATGCTGGCGGATGGCGAGATCGATCTTGCGCTGACTGATGGCCCGATCGTTCATCCCCTGATGGAAAGCCGCTTTGCCTTTCGTGAGAAGCTGGCCCTTGCCATGCCGGAAGGACAGAAGGGCGCGCGGGATGGGCAGCATGTTTTCCTGTTCAATACCGACTGCTTTTACCGGCGCTATTTCGAGACCTGGCTTGAGCGGCATGGTGTCTCGAATGCGATTATCCATACGGTCGAATCCTATGACGTCATCCTTGCCTGCGTTCAGGCGGGACTGGGCATTTCCTGCGTCCCGCACAGTATCCTCTCGCAGGTGAAAAGACGGCGCCGTGAAGGGATCGTGTTTACGTATCCGGAAGATCTGAAAGGCAGTGAGGTCTATTTCATCTGGCGTGAGCCGGGACTGAATGATCTGGGGCGGAGATTTCTGGACCATGCGCCAACATATCCAGACACTCACAAAAAGTGAGTCCTGAGCTTACGAATCATCACTTTTTATTATGAGAGAATGCCTGCACCTTACGGTCATCGAATGAACTGCTGGTTGGCTGATGCGTCTGTTTCATCACGGAGCGCATGGTCGCCACACAGAAAATGCAGGAACCTTCATGACTGAGAAAAACAATCTCTTCATCAATGGAAGCTGGGTCGCACCGAAGGGCGGAGAGTGGATCAAGGTTGAAAACCCGGCCACCAAAGCCGTTGTCGCCGAAGTCGCCAAAGGCGGTCAGGCCGATGTGGATGCGGCCGTCTCTGCCGCAAAATCGGCATTCATTGGCTGGAGCCGCCGCACAGCGACCGAACGTGCTGATTACATTCACGCCCTCAAGGATCTGGTGAAGCGCGACAAGGAAAAGCTTGCCGCCATCATCACGTCCGAAATGGGCAAGCCGCTGAAGGAAGCCCGGATCGAGGTGGATTTTGCGATTGGTCTGCTGCGCTTCTCAGCCGAGAATGTGCTGCGGCTTCAGGGTGAAATCATCCCGGGCAGCTCCCCGGAAGAGAAGATCCTGATCGACCGCGTGCCGCTGGGCGTTATCGGTGCGATCATGGCCTGGAACTTCCCGCTGGCGCTTTGTGCCCGCAAGATCGGCCCGGCTGTGGCCGCGGGTAATACGATTGTTGTCAAGCCGCATGAACTGACGCCGCTGGCCTGCCTGCATCTGGCAAAGCTGGTCGAGGAAGCCAAGATTCCGCATGGCGTCATCAATGTCGTGACGGGTGATGGCAAGGATGTCGGTGTGCCGCTGGTGGCGCATAAGGACATCAAGCTCATCACGATGACGGGCTCGACCCCGGCTGGCAAGAAGATCATGGCCGCTGCGTCCGAGATGCTCAAGGAAGTCCGGCTTGAACTAGGCGGCAAGGCACCGTTCATGGTCATGGAAGATGCCGATATCGACCGTGCAGCCGATGCCGCAGTCACGGCGCGCTTCAACAATGCCGGTCAGGTCTGCACTTGCAACGAGCGCACCTATATTCATGAGGCCGTTTACGACAAGTTCGTCCAGAAGGTCCGTGAGAAGATCGAGGCTCTGAAGGTCGGTCTGCCGACGGACCCGTCCACGGATATGGGCCCGAAGGTGAGCGAAGACGAGCTCAACAAGGTCCATGAAATGGTCGAACATGCTGTTCGTCAGGGCGCACGTCTCGCCATTGGTGGCAAGCGTCTGACAGGTGGCGTGTATGACAAGGGCTATTTCTATGCCCCGACGCTGCTGACGGATGTCACGCAGGACATGGACATCGTTCATAACGAGGTGTTCGGTCCGGTCATGTCGCTGATCCGCGTGAAGGATTTCGATCAGGCGATCGCCTGGGCCAATGACTGCCGCTACGGCCTGTCGGCTTATCTCTTCACGAACGATCTGAGCCGGATCCTGCGCATGACCCGCGATCTGGAATTCGGTGAGGTTTATGTGAACCGTCCGGGTAGTGAGGCGCCGCAGGGCTTCCACCATGGCTACAAGGAAAGTGGCCTGGGCGGCGAAGACGGGCAGCATGGCATGGAAGCCTATGTCCAGACCAAGACCATCTATCTCAACGCATAATTGTCTGACGGGCGGCGTCTTCCGTCGCCCGCATTCTCTGAAAGGACCGGAACCATGGTAAAAGTCGCTGCACTGGCCACTAACGGCCTTGAAGAAATCGAACTGACGGGTCCGCAGGAAGCGCTGGAAAAAGCCGGTGCGACCGTCACGGTTATTTCCCTCAAGGCAGGGGAATTCCAGGCCGTGAACAAGGACATCTATCCGTCCAACAAGATCCGGGCCGATCTGGCGATTGCTGATGCAAAGGCCGAGGATTATGACGCGCTGCTGCTTCCGGGCGGACTGGCCTCTCCGGATGCGTTGCGGATGAACAAGGATGTCGTGGCATTCGCCCGCGCTTTCGTGAAGGCGGGCAAGCCGATCGCTGCCATCTGCCACGGCGCGCAGACGCTCATTGAAGTAAATGAACTGAAGGGGCGGACCGTCACGTCCTGGCCGGCTATCCGGACGGATCTGGAAAATGCGGGTGCGAGCTGGGTGGATAATGAGGTCGTGGTTGACGGACCTTATGTCTTCTCACGCTGCCCGGATGATATTCCGGCTTTCAACAAGGCGATCATCAAGCATTTCAAGATCGCCTGAGATTTCTGTCAGCTCACAAAAAGGGGGCTCTCCCGGTCGGGAGGCCTCCTTTTTTGTTGGGCAACGGCCTTCAGATTATGCCCTTCACGGCAATGCGCCCCAGTGCGGGATCATCCGTGAAGAAGCCGTCGATCCCCATATCCAGATAGCGGCGGACTTCCGCGATCATGCCTCTGGGGTTGCGGGCGGCGTCTCCGGCATCGCTGCGAAGCTGGGCCGGGAGGAAGTGGTTTTCTGGCCGTGCCGTGTAGGAATGGACCAGAAGTCCGGCCTTATGGGCATCCGTTACGAGCGTGGAGGGCTCAAGCCAGGCGCCATTGCTGTCACGAGGGATCAGGTCCGTGTTGGACGGACCGATCACGTCGGCATAGCGGCGGACTTCCTTGAGGCCTTCCGGCGTCATGAGATCACCGAACGTCGTGCTCTTGCCGGCCGCCAGAAGATCGGGCGGGATGTCCTTGCGCTCGCCCATGAGCAGCATCAGACGTGCCTGCGGGTTGATGGACAGGACGTCTGCCCGGATGCGGCCCAGATTGCCGGTTTCGAAAGACTGGAGTTCCAGCGGAGCCTGCCGGGTGTAGTCATGGGCGGCGATGGTCCGCAGGAACGCGGCTTCGGGGTTCAGGCCGAGGCTGTTGAAATGGGTGGAATGCTTGATTTCCGGCACCAGTCCAAAGACCTTGCCCGTCGCGGCTGACTGTGCGGCGACCTGCTCGATGACTTCCTCGAAGGTCGGGATTTCGAAATGGTCGTCATAGCGGGTGTTGTGGACCCGGATCGTGGAAAGACGCTCGCGGGCACGAAGGGTCTTGAGTTCGGCTAGTGTAAAATCGGTGGTGAACCAGCCGGTTTCGTTCTTTCCGTCAATCTTCAGCGTGCGATGACGGGAGGCGAATTCCGGATGGTCCGCCACATCCGTCGTGCCGGCAATGTTGCTCTCATGGCGGACGACCAGATGGCCGTCCTTTGTCATGACAAGATCAGGCTCGATGAAATCCGCACCGTCCATCATGGCGCGGGCATAGGAGGCCAGCGTGTGCTCCGGACGCAGGGCCGAGGCCCCGCGATGGGCGAATACGAGAGGTTTGGGAGCCAGTGACGGCGCCGCCTTTGCCCGCAGGTGGAGAGCGGGAACTCCGGCAGCCAGCAGGCCCAGTGCGCGGCGGCGTGACAGCATGACGGAACTCCTTACAGGGCGGCGCTGATGCTCAGGAAGAACATGCGTGGCGCGATGGGATAGGCCGAGAACTGACCCGATGTCTGGGTCGCGTTGATCGTGGACCATCCCTTGGTGTTTGTCAGGTTGGTAATGTTGCCCTGGACCTTCAGGGACGCCAGATGCGGAATGTTGCGGAAGGTGTAACCCGCGTTCAGGTTGAACTGCGCATAGGGTGCGGCCCACATGTCGTTAGTGTAGGTCGCATAGCGCTTGCCAATGACATCACCGATGAACTGGCCATAGGCGTTGCCCCAGTTCGTGGTGAAGACGAACTTCTCCGACCAGTCCGGCATGCCGACGACGTTCTTGCCAGCCGTATGAATGATGCTGGAGCCCGTGCTGTAATTATCGTTGTAAACGGACCTGTTGTAGGACAGCGCGTTATACAGCGAGAAATGCGGGCCGAAATGGGTGGTGAAGGAGAAGTCCATACCATCCGTCGTGACCGAACCCACATTTGCAAGCGTGGTGGCCGAACCGATAATGGATGACAGCGTCTGCGTCGTGGCCACAGCCAGAAGGCGGTTCGAGAAATGGACGTGATAGTACTCGACCTGACCTTCGATCGCCGTCAGCGGGCCGAGATGGATCTGGCGGTGCTCACGCAGACCGGTCTCATACGTCCATGAGGTTTCGGGCTTGCCGTTCTTCTTGAACTCTTCGAAGGCGGCCTGGCTGGTGGCGCCCCATGGGGTTGCGTTGCCGTAGCCTGCGTCCTGGAAGGAGCGCATGTTTTCCTGGATGTTGGCGAACCACTGTTCATGCTTCGTGATGTCCCAGACCGCGCCGAAAGCGGGGAGGAACGGCTTGGCGGCGTCGATCTCGCCACCCGGTGCCGTCACGGCATAGGACGGAGAGAGGGAGCCCGGCTTTGCAGCGACCGGCAGGGTGCCGTTCGTATAGACCAACTCGGATTTGAAGCCCGCCATCAGGGAGAAAGTCTTCGAGATCTGCCAGTTGTCCTGCAGATGCGTGACAAACGTGTTGGTGTAGAAATTGTTGGTGTACTGGTCGATCAGGGCGTTCTGCTGGCGCTCGTACGGCGTGGTCGGGTTGTTGGCGTCCAGCGGATACCAGCGACGGGCCTGCGTGTTGTTGTTGCGCTCATACCAGCCACCCAGTTCGATCGAATGCCTGCCGAGATGGTAGCGCAGCGTGGACATCAGGCCGCCGCGGTTGTCCCAGTATTCAGTCGTGCGGGTTGCATAGCCCGAGCCACCAAAAACGGTATTCAGATCCTGACCCGGATAATAGGCAGCGAACAGCGTCGGCAGACCGGCAGCCGAGATCGGGCCGGCGACAACACCTTCACCCAGATCATGGTGATAATAAATGCTGTTGTCCCAGTGCAGGTTCTCGCTGAAATCATGCGTCCACTTGGAATAGGCAAGGAAATCCTCGCGCTGGGCCGCTGAATAGTAATTGCGATAGTTCAGGCCGACCGCATTGGCCTTGGCATAGTTGAAATTCGGATAGGTGAACGGACGGACATAAATGCCGTAACCCTGCGGCAGCGTAACGCTGTCTTCATTGGGTTCGACCTTCTGGGACCAGTCGAAGAAGGTCGAGAAATGATCGTGTTCGCTGTTGTGCACGAACTTCGCGTTGACCTGATAGCCACCCTGATGACCGGCGAAATCCCAGGCGCGGGCATCCTGACGGGAGAAGGACACATAAGCCGAGTTGCCATGGCCGAACTCACCCGTATCGAGGCGGGCGAAGGTCCGGAACGTGGACCAGCTGCCGAAAACCTGTTCGATCTGCGCGCCGCGCTTCTTCAGCGGGTCCTGCGTCGTGAACTGGAGCGTACCACCGAGGTTGGAGGTGGATGCTGTGCCCAGCGCACCGGCGCCCGAGGACACGGATGCCGAGCCGATGTTTTCGCTGATGGCCGCGCGCTGCGGGGACAGGCCGTTATAGTTACCGTAAGCCTGATCGCCGAGCGGAATGCCGTCGAGCGTATAACCAAGCTGGTTCTGGTTGAAGCCGTGGACGTAGAGCGAGGAGTTCTGCTCGTTATTGCCCCACGGATCAGCGTTGTTGAACACGACGCCGGGCAGAATTTCGAGCGCCTTGACCGGGTTCACACCCGGCAGGATCCGCTGAAGCTGAACGCGGCCCAGAGCCTGTTCGGAACGGGTGCGGCGCGCGGTGATGACGAGCTGTTCGCTGCCACCGGCGACGGCTTCAGCCTTGGCCTTGTGTTTGGCATCATGCCGGGCGGCTGTGGTTTTCTTTGTGGCTGCCGTTGCTGCATCGGCAGAGGGGGAAATAGCTGCAGCCAGCGCAAATGGCGAGCAGAAAACGGTCAGAAGCAGGCGGGAACGCAGCAGGTTGCGCGGCATTGAAAGTCTTTCCGGAAGGAGAAGAGATCGAACGCGGCGAAAACTAATCTTTCCTTAAAGAACTGCGTGTGAAGCTCCTGTGAACGTGGAGTGACAGAACGATGACAGTCAGGCCGTCTGCCATCCCAGCCCGACAATGGCGACGCGACGGCCCAGCGGCGTCTCCTGAAGAACGATGACTTCGCGCTCTTCCAGATAGTTCAGCTGCCGGCGTGCTCGGCCGAGCGAGTGCGTGCCATAGGCGCGGGCCAGAGCCTCGTCACCTGGGCAGGTTTCGCCGTCCAGCGCCGTACGGGCGAGGAGCAAAAAGACGCCCTGTACGTCCTCGGGTAGCGTCGCGGCGATGGCCTGGGCCTGTTTCCAGTCCTCGCTTTCGGAACGCTCGCGGTTCAGGCCGGCACGGATGGTGGCCAGCATCCGGTGAAACGGCCCCAGTTCCAGCACATTGCGCGACAGACCCTGAATCCGTGCCCGGAGCTGGAAGTCCTGATACAGGGTGGCCAGCGGCTTGTAGTCCGAACCTTCACCAGCCACGACCTCAGCCACCAGTTCCCAGAGCTGATCGGGATCGGCCTCTATTGCGGCTGCTGCGGGAGCAGGCTCTTCGGCCTCGCGTTCTGCCCCATAGGCATCAAGCTGTGCCAGAAGGTCCGGCGGGGGCGGACGGGACTCCCGGCGGGGACGGGGGGTAAACTCCTGAACCGGTTCGAGAATGATGTCCCGCAGGTCTTCGGCCGAGACCGGTTCGAGCGGCACGAGAACCGGGCCAGTAGCATGGCTTGCTGTCGTGACGGGGCCGATGGTCACGAGCTTCGGACGGCGGCTCAGGGCGGGACCAAGCGCCATGAACTGACCGCGTGCCAGATCCCGGAAGGATTCCGCCGCCCGGCGCTCCATGCCCAGAAGATCGGCCGCACGCGCCATGTCGATATCAAGGAAGGTCCGGCCCATCAGGAAGTTGGACGCCTCGGCCGCGACGTTCTTGGCCAGCTTGGCAAGACGCTGCGTTGCAATGACACCGGCCAGACCGCGCTTCCGGCCACGGCACATGAGGTTCGTCATGGCCCCGAGCGACAGGCGACGGGCTTCATCGGACGTATCACCCCCCGCGACAGGCGCGAAAAGCTGGGCTTCATCGACCACGACGAGGACGGGATACCAGTGCGCACGGGGGGCCTCGAACATACCGTTGAGGAACGCGCCGGCTGCCCGAAGCTGCATTTCGGCTTCGACCTGCTCAAGGTTCAGCACCACGGAGGCGCGATGGGCGCGTACGCGTTCGCCCGCCGCGCGGAGGCTAGCTTCGGACTGGTCTTCGACGTCGATCACCAGATGGCCGTAATGGTCGGCCAGGGTGACGAAATCGCCTTCCGGATCGATCATGACCTGCTGGACGAGGGTAG
Organism: Gluconobacter roseus; assembly: GCF_046058915.1. GTDB lineage: Bacteria > Pseudomonadota > Alphaproteobacteria > Acetobacterales > Acetobacteraceae > Gluconobacter > Gluconobacter roseus_A. Next base: position 1,006,723 of record NZ_CP175538.1, on the reverse strand, counting down.
CCGTCTGCTCCAGCAGGCGCCGCAAGAGATGCGATTTTCCCGAGCCGGAATTGCCCTGGACCAGCAGGCGCGTGGCCAGGAGTTCCGGCAGATCAATGCAGGTGTCGGAGCCGTCGCGGCCCTGTCCGAGAACGATGGATGTCATGGCGTCAGGCGATAGCGGAATTGGACAATTCTAGCCACCCAAGGACGCCATTTGCCGCCGCATGGGCCGTGGAAAAACAGCCCTGAAGCAGATAGCCGCCCGTGGGCGCCTCCCAGTCCAGCATTTCACCTGCCACGAAAACACCGGAGCGGGATTTCAGCATGAACCGCTCGTCCAGGGCATCCTGACGCACGCCACCTGCCGTCGAAATGGCGCGATCAAGGGCATTCATACCGATCATCGGCAGGGGGAGGGCCTTGATTGTCTGAGCAAGCTGGAGCGGGGTAGCGTCTTTCGGGGTGGCGGACTTCAGAAGCTCGCGGGAGGGGGCATCCAGCGACAGGGCCTTGCGTAGCCGGTTGCTCTGGCTCTCCCGTTCCCGCTGGGCCAGCAGGCGTTTCAGGACGTCGTCCACTGAAAGCGTGGGGCGCAGGTCGAGCGTAAGGACTGCACGTCTTTCGGTCGTGATTTTGGCCCGCAAATCTGCTGAAAGCGCGTAGAGCGCCGAGCCTTCCAGCCCGCGCGATGTGATGGTCAGGTCGCCACGCGTCTGTTGCGTGCCGAAAGTCAGGCCCACGGAGTGAAGCACGCTGCCTTCATGCCGGGTCGCGAAATCAGCGGGCCAGTCGGGCAGGAAACCGCAATTCGCGGGGGCGAAAGGCGCTGTCTCATCCGTCATGAAATCCGTCCAGCGGCCGTCCGATCCCAGCCGGGACCAGCTTGCGCCTCCCATTGTCAGAACGGTCGCATCGGCCTTGAAGGATGTCTGGCCTTCAGCAGTTTCGAACCGCAGTGTTGCGCCGTCCCAGCCCATAAAACGGTGCCGGGTATGGATCTGGACGCCCTGTTCCGCCAACCGCTGGAGCCAGGCGCGCAGCAGGGGAGAAGCCTTCATCGCCGTGGGGAAGACGCGCCCTGAGGAGCCGGAAAAGCAGGCCTGTCCCAGTCCTTCGGCCCATTCCGTTAACGCCGATGGCGGAAACGCGCGGATGGCGGGTTCGAGCCAGTTTCGCGCTTTGCCGTAGCGGCTCAGAAAACGATCCAGTGGCTCCGAATGCGTCAGGTTCAGGCCGCTGCGTCCTGCCATGAGCAGCTTGCGCCCCACGCTCGGCATCCGGTCGAAAACCTGCACCCTGCATCCCCGCGCGGACAGGATTTCTGCCGCGAACAGTCCTGCGGGACCAGCTCCGATAATGGCGACGGATGGGGAAGGGGGCGCAGCATTCATAAGCGCCTGATTGCCATGTGAAACAGGGTTTGTCAGGCTCCGCTCCCGCAGTTTCAGCCGGGAAGGGACATGACATGCAGGTTTTTGAGACAATCGGGGCGTTTCGTGCGGCGCGGACGGCCTATCCGACCCTCGGTTTCGTTCCGACCATGGGGTTTCTGCATGAAGGCCATCTCGGACTGGTCCGGCGGGCGAAGGCGGAAAATGGTGCGGTGGCTGTCAGTATTTTCGTCAATCCCACGCAGTTCGGCCCGAATGAGGACTATGCCTCCTATCCGCGTGATCCAGAGCGTGATCTGGCGCTTCTGAAAGAAGCCGGGGCCGATTTGGTGTTTCTGCCAATGCCCGATGTGCTCTATCCGCCCGGTTCAGTCACCCGGATTGAAGTCGGCGGCGTTGCGGATGAACTCGAAGGCCAGTCTCGCCCCGGACATTTCTCCGGTGTGGCGACGGTGGTGACCAAACTGTTCAACATCGTTCAGCCGCAGCGCGCCTATTTCGGGCAGAAGGATGCCCAGCAATGCGCGGTGGTGCGCCGCTTCGTGGCGGATCTGGATATTCCGGTTGAAATCGTGGTCTGTGAGATCGCGCGGGAAGCGGATGGTCTGGCCCGTTCCAGCCGTAATGTGCGTCTGACGACCGAAAACCGCCAGAAAGCGCCAGCCCTGTTTCAGGCTTTGCAGGAAGCCGCACGGCTCTTTCGCGATGGCGAGCGTGATGTAGACACTCTGGAAAATGCTATGCGCGCGGTCCTGACCGAAGCCGGACTTCCGGATATCGACTACGCGACGGTTGTGAACGCAGACACGTTCCGCCGCGAACAGCCCTGTTCCGATAACACTCTGGCGCTTCTGGCCGTGCGGGCCGGGGAGGTCCGGCTGATCGACAACATGCCGCTTTGAGTTGCTCACCCTTCGTGCGGTATAAGCATGAACTGCTGACGTACGGAGGATTTCAGACATGCAGAAAACCATCATGCGTCGTGTGGCCCAGGGACAGGGCCATGAACCCGCCGATCTGGTCATTAAAAACGTCCGACTGTTCGATCTGGTCACGGGTGATCTCATCCCGACCGATATCGCCATCTGCGGTGATCGGATTGTTGGGACTTATGGTGAATACGAAGGGATAGAAACGATTGACGGCGCAGGCCGGATCGCCGTGCCGGGCTTCATCGACACCCATCTGCACGTTGAATCCTCGCTCGTCACACCGTTCGAGTTCGATCGCTGCGTTCTGCCGCATGGTGTGACGACAGCCATCTGTGATCCTCATGAAATGGCCAATGTGCTGGGGCGTGCGGCGTTCGATTATTTTCTGGCCGCTGCCGAGCGGACCATCATGGATCTGCGCGTCAACCTGTCGAGCTGTGTTCCAGCCACGTCCATGGAGACATCGGGCGCTGTTCTGAACGTGGATGATCTGCTGGCCTATCGGGACCATCCGAAAGTGATCGGTCTCGCAGAGTTCATGAACATCCCTGGCGTTCTGAATGGTGATCCGGGCTGCGTGGACAAGCTAGCCGCCTTTGCTGACGGGCATATCGACGGTCACGCACCGCTCATGCGGGGCAAGGCCCTGAACGGCTATCTGGCGGCCGGCATTTCAACCGACCACGAAGCCACGGCTGCTGATGAAGCGCTGGAAAAAGTGCGCAAGGGCATGACGGTTCTGATCCGGGAAGGATCGGTCTGCAAGGATCTTGAGGCGCTGGTGCCATTGCTGAATGTCGCGACCTCGCCGTTCTTCGCGTTCTGCACTGATGACCGCAATCCGCTTGAAATCGCCCATGAGGGCCATCTGGACTTCCTGATCCGTCGGGCCATCGAACTGGGCGTGGAACCGCTGGCCGCCTATCGTGCAGCATCCCTGTCCGCTGCCACAGCTTTTGGTTTGAAGGATCGTGGACAAATCGCGCCGGGCAAGCGTGCGGATATCGTCCTGCTCGATGATCTGGAACGCTGTCAGGTGTCGGACGTCATTTCCGCCGGTCGTCTGGTGAACGACGCGCTGTTTGCCAGCCGCGAGATTGTATCGCCCGTTGGGCTGGAAAGCGTGAAACTCCCGCGCCCGGTAACGGCGCAGGACATGCGTATCGAAGGGAACGGTGCAAAGCGGCCGGTTATGGGACTGATTCCGGGTCAGATCATCACGGATTTCCTGCGTCTGGATCTGCCGGAAAAAGATGGATGTGTTCTGGCCGATCCCGCTCAGGATGTCGCCAAGGTCTGCGTCGTGGCGCGGCATGGACATAACGACAATATTGGGCGTGGTTTTGTGCGGGGTTTTGGCCTGACAGATGGGGCGCTGGCGTCGTCCGTAGGCCATGACAGCCATAATATCTGCGTCGTTGGAACCAATGATGCCGACATGGCCCATGCGGTGAACCATCTGGAGAAAACCGGCGGCGGTTTTGTGGCGGTGCGTGACGGCAGGGTTCTGGCAGAACTGCGTCTTCCGGTTGCCGGCCTGATGAGTGATGCGCCTTACGAACAAGTACGGGACGATCTCATCGTTCTGCGAAAAGCGGCCAAAGACATGGGGGTGGTTCTGGAAGAACCATTCCTGCAACTGGCTTTCCTGCCACTGCCGGTCATTCCCCATCTCAAGATCACGGATTTCGGGATGATTGACGTGCGGACTATGACCGTCGTGTAGACAAAGCCTTTCTGGAGGCAGGGCTCATAACCAGCATTGATGGTATGAGTCCTGTCTTTTCAGGCGTTAGGCCGCCCATTGTTCATAAAGAAATATCAATGTGATGGATGAAGCCGCCGAGGCCGAGAACTTACCCGATAGGTTGAAGGTGGAGGGATCGAAGAACCGTTGGTTGATGCGCCTGGCTCGTGATTTCAGGCTTTTGGCGATTTGATTGACGGTTTTTGGGGGAGCTTTTGATCTGCGTTTTGAGCAGATCGGGAACTGCTCTCCCGCTGGATGACTATGCGCTCGCGTTCAATCTTTCGAGGAAGAGGAAGCGGCGCATGTTGTAGACGATATTGGCCAGCCCGATCCTCATGGTGGCCCGGGTGATACCGACAGTTCGGATGAACAATCCCGTCTGTGATTTCTGGTCGGCAAAGACGTGCTCGACGCGCGATCGGATCACGGACTTTCCAGCATTCGATTTCTGGATATGTCGGGGCATAGGCTTGAGATGCGGCTTTTTTCTGTGAACCTTTGAGACAAAACCCTCTTTGTCCATGAAGTCCTCATTCGCTTTCGAGCGATAAGCTGTATCAGCCCAAACGCTTGAGGCCGTATTGGTTTTATCTAACAGCCCCTCTCTCAATCGCGCACCATCACTGGCGGCGGCATCCGTCGTCTTCCATTTTCGGATGAACCGAAACTTCCGGTCGATGGAGACGTGGGATTTGTAGCCAAAGAACGGGATGGCGAGATCGCTCGACGGTATGGTTCCATCGTCCTGCCGCTTCGCCTTCGTGAACTTCAGTGTCCATCGTGCATGACGATCCTTATGCGACATCTTTGCGGGCTTGTCCTGCCAGTCTTCGGGAATACGTCCTGCCCGGAGATCCGCTTTCTCAGCCTTCGTATTGCGCTGCTTTGGAGCAGCCACCAGTGTTGCATCCAGGATCTGGCCTGACATCGGTAAATACCCGGCGTTGCGCAGGGTCGCATCAAAGCGGTTGAACAGCCCTTCGATCGCACCCGCCTGGGTCAGACGCTCGCGGAACAGCCAGACCGTTTTGGCATCCGGCACCCGATCCGAAAGTCCCAGACCAAGGAAACGCATAAAGGAGAGGCGGTCGTTGATCAGATACTCTGTCCGTTCATCAGACAAATTGTTCAACGTCTGGATGACCAGAATTTTGAACATCAGCACCGGATCAAACGGCGGACGTCCGCCTTTACTTCCGTCTGAATAGGCCAGAGCCAGCTCCAGATCAGGGCGGAACACCTCAAAATCCACAGTCCGGGAAAAGGCCTCCAGCTGATCGCCAAGCCCGCTCAGCCGAGCAAGCCGCTCTTCAACATCAAAGAAACCAGGCTGCTTCATCTTCCACCATCCCCAATCAACGCCGAAGAAATGGAATCACACAGAACAGCTCAGAGCCAAGGGTTTTTCGAACCCTCCAGGTTCCGAAACGATTCATGGTCACCGGTGCTGGCTGTCAATCCTGAGTTTGACTGACGCAATGAATGGGTCAAATCTGCAACTCAGTCTGATAGCCTTTGTATGAAGGCGGCTTTATTTAACTCAGTTAGCTTCAAAACCAATTTCTCGGTATTTTTCAATAATATCCTTATTAGCCGGATCTGATTTGGGCAGTGAAACTCGGATTGTTTCTCCGTAAACGCTATCGGCTGCTGTGCTAAGATCGACAACAGTTCCAATCAGCCCTCCAAAGATCAAATTACCAAATATCCATCCTTGAATATCACTCTCATCGACGCCTGTAACGGGCTGATAGTAAGGTTTCTGACATCGAACGATCAGATTATTATGGCTTTTATAAACGGTGAATGTTGCTGGTGTGTACAAATTTGCAATCAATTTCCCAGAACGATGTACATCACACAAAGCTCCATTAGGTTCACTGTTAATAGAGATTGTTTGTTTCTGACCTTCGAGAATTGTTGCGCATCCCATAAGCGGTATGCAGGAAACAAACAATGCGAATAAAGGAAGAGGTCTCATTTTCATTCTGCTTCAATTCTTGAGGTCAGATAGAATAAATAATAATAGTTTAATAATTATTAACGACAAACAAGAAATATGATGCTTGTAGGATAATTTCCTAAAATTCTTATATTTCTATCAGGCGTCAGGACTGATGATCGGAACATGGTGGTCGCTTCGAAGAAAAGCGCTGATCAAAAAATGAATGTATATCTGTCGTATTGTGTGTCGATGTGTCTTCAGTTCTTGAGGCGTTCGCGCAGGAACTCGATGCAGTTGTGGGGTTTGTATTTTTGCTTTTCGTATTTGATAGGATTTTCGGCCTGGATGTAGAGCTTGAGCCTTTTCGGCCAATCAATTGCCTTAGGACTTTGACGTTCCAGTCGCCAGGCCGTCCATCATTCAACTGAAGATTCCTATGGCGGCCTCAGCGTTTTCAACGGTTGTGCAGCGTTTTGTGCGGATCATATTTTCAGAACGCGTCGTACAGCGCCCTCTATTGCGATTTTTAAGATGATACTGTTCATCACACGACGATCATCAATCTCGGGCATGTCATGGCTTTTTGAAAAAGATGGCCGTAGACAATTCATCTATTCGTCCGTCAGGCAGTAAGATTACTTACTTTTCAGCTTCCTCATAGAATCGTTTGATATTGAGACTGAATTAGTTCGCAGCAGCCAAGACTATGGATAAATACCAAATCTATCTGCAGATTGACAGAAAATAGCGATTTTTGGGAGATGGTGGACCTGACGCGATTCGAACGCGTGACCTTTGCCTTCGGAGGGCATCTGTAAGTCAAAAAACCCTATAATTTCCAGACACTTAAATCATGACAAGGCCATGTATGCTAGGACTATGCTAGAATTTCAAGTCCGAAAATCATTATGTGGTACGCTTGTTAGGTGGCTGCTGTTTGAAGGAATGTGAGTAATGAGTTTGCCCCCGTTCTTGAGAAGTAAGTCGGCCTATATCCGCTATATGTATGCTCAAACTCACCTTGAGAAATTGCGAGAGCAATTGAGCTTGGCAGAGAAGTTGGACAATTTTGAACTTGAATCTCTTCCAGATGACGAACGCAAGAAAACTATCCGCTGCAAAAATCCACCGCCGGTTTTGCTGAGTTTGCTACTTGGTGACGTGATTTACAGTTTAAGGAGTGCGTTGGATTATGTGACGTGTGGGTTGGTCACGCTGAACAAGCCCAATGCGGACCTAAGCCATGTTCAGTTTCCCTTTGGCAGAAAAGGAGAACGCTTAAACAGCGGGCAGAGAAAGCGCATCGAAAGTATTTCAGATGAGGCACTAGGGCCTGTTAGGGCTTGATCCAGTCTGCTGCGGCAGCGATGTGGATGACCGCGAGGAACGACGTTGCTGTTTTTTCATATCTGGTTGCGACAGCGCGCCACTCCTTGAGGCGAGCCCAGAGGTTCTCAACGAGATGCCGACACCGATAGGCCCATTTGGGGCAGACGACCGGGCCATCGCGTCGTTTCGCGGGAATGGCTGGCCGTGCTCCCATGTCCCATATCCGTTCACGAAAGGCATTTGACGCATAGCCCTTGTCCGCCACTACCCACAGGGGAATGGCGGGAAGGTTGTCGAGCATGGCTGGTGCCAGGGGCAGTTCATGAGCCTGTCCGGGGGCCAGCGCAAAACCGAAGGCTTTTCCATGTCCATCAGCGATCACGCAGACTTTCGTGCCATAGCCGCCGCGAGAGCGGCCAAGTGCTTCACGATGGTCTCGCTCTTCGAAAGAGGCCCCTTTTTTGGGCTCCCGCCGCTTTGTGGTGAGCCCTGATGTTCGTGCCATCCAGAAAAGTCATTCCGAATGCCACTCCCTGTTGTTCCTGAACCAGTGCGAGCAGCCGCTCCCATACGCCGAGCTTCGCCCAGCGGATGAAAAGCTGCGCAGCCCGCCACCACGGACCCAGTTCAGCGGGGATGCTCCGCCATTTCGCGCCATTCTCATGACGCCAGAAAATCGCTGCTATCGTCCGCCGCAGATCATGTGGCGGCGTCTTGCCCCTCGGGCGAACCTCCTCAATCAGAGGTTCCCAGATCGCCCATGTCTCGTCCGTAAAGGTGCCTGTTCTGTCTCCTTCTTCCATCCCTACAATATGGGAAGAAATTCAAGATCTAACAGGCCCTAGAAGCCATAGAGCATATGCGTGCCGAATACGGAGAAGGTTTATCGTTGCTATGTGAATTTAGCAATCAGGACAAACACCGCTTCCTCATGCCGGCTTACTCCCATTTAGTGTCTTTTAGATTTGCCGCTGATACGCGAACATCTAATTCGACGACAATGTCCGTACAACCTCTTGCGGGCCACGAAAAACTGCTGCCACTTCGAGATGGTGAGATTGTTGATTTCTCTGATGGCACTCTAAAAACCGTAAAAATTGGATTTCAGTTGGAAGCTGGTGGCGCTTCATACAGAAGTGAAAGCATCGACCTAATCAATGATGCGGTTAGGCAAACGTTGAATGAGTTGCTGCCGCTCACTCAGTCACCAGTGCCTGCTCAAGGGGTACACCCCTAGAAACTTTTAATCGTCAGGCGCAAACGCACACCCTAGTTATTTTTCTGTGTAAGCTGGATTTGAAATAATTTTTTTCTCAGGAGCGAGGAAAATGAAAAGCAACCTCACACCCGTAGATGGAGGGTTCGAAAAACCCCCTGGTATTGAGGTCTGCTCTGTGATTCCATTTCCCCTTAGTTGATTGGGGATGGTGGAAGATGAAGCAGCCTGGTTTCTTTGATGTTGAAGAGCAGCTTGCTCGGCTGAGCGGGCTTGGCGATCAGCTGGAGGCCTTTTCCCGGACTGTGGATTTTGAGGTGTTCCGTCCTGATCTGGAGCTGGCTCTGGCCTATTCAGACGGAAGTAAAGGCGGACGTCCGCCGTTTGATCCGGTGCTGATGTTCAAAATTCTGGTCATCCAGACGTTGAACAATTTGTCTGATGAACGGACAGAGTATCTGATCAACGACCGCCTCTCCTTTATGCGTTTCCTTGGTCTGGGGCTGTCGGATCGTGTGCCGGATGCCAAAACGGTCTGGCTGTTTCGTGAACGCCTGACCCAGGCGGGTGCCATTGAAAGGCTGTTTGACCGATTTGACGCGACCCTGCGGAACGCCGGTTATCTTTCGATGTCCGGCCAGATCCTGGATGCAACACTGGTGGCTGCTCCAAAGCAGCGCAATACGAAGGCTGAGAAAGCGGATCTCCGGGCAGGACGTATTCCCGAAGACTGGCAGGACAAGCCCGCAAAGATGTCGCATAAGGATCGTCATGCACGATGGACACTGAAGTTCACGAAGGCGAAGCGGCAGGACGATGGAACCATACCGTCGAGCGATCTCGCCATCCCGTTCTTTGGCTACAAATCCCACGTCTCCATCGACCGGAAGTTTCGGTTCATCCGAAAATGGAAGACGACGGATGCCGCCGCCAGTGATGGTGCGCGATTGAGAGAGGGGCTGTTAGATAAAACCAATACGGCCTCAAGCGTTTGGGCTGATACAGCTTATCGCTCGAAAGCGAATGAGGACTTCATGGACAAAGAGGGTTTTGTCTCAAAGGTTCACAGAAAAAAGCCGCATCTCAAGCCTATGCCCCGACATATCCAGAAATCGAATGCTGGAAAGTCCGTGATCCGATCGCGCGTCGAGCACGTCTTTGCCGACCAGAAATCACAGACGGGATTGTTCATCCGAACTGTCGGTATCACCCGGGCCACCATGAGGATCGGGCTGGCCAATATCGTCTACAACATGCGCCGCTTCCTCTTCCTCGAAAGATTGAACGCGAGCGCATAGTCATCCAGCGGGAGAGCAGTTCCCGATCTGCTCAAAACGCAGATCAAAAGCTCCCCCAAAAACCGTCAATCAAATCGCCAAAAGCCTGAAATCACGAGCCAGGCGCATCAACCAACGGTTCTTCGATCCCTCCACGTTCAAACCGCTCTCAGCCTTCAGGAGAGATTCATAATAGAATCGCTGTGCGAGCTTTTCAGCTTCGTGGCGATCTCTCGTTCCTAAAGATTTTCGGATTTGTCCCTGTCCGGGAATGGAGAAGCGGACTGACCAGTTAGCAGAGCCGGTCTGTTTGAACACATTATATGGTGCGGAAACTACGTTAGAACTATGCTTATCCACGCGTAAAAGCCCTGTTTTCTGCCCTTATGCTAGCACTAAGCTAGAGGGAAATGAGACAAGCCAAAATCTTAAGTCTCTGAAAAACAAGGAAATTTGGTGGACCTGACGCGATTCGAACGCGTGACCTTTGCCTTCGGAGGGCAACGCTCTATCCAGCTGAGCTACAGGTCCATGCGCCCTCAGATAACTGCTTCGGCGCAAGATTGCCAGCCCTCTTTTTTGAAAGTTCGGTCAGGCTGTTTTCCGCTCCGTGACGAGCTTATGGAAAAACTTGTGTCTGGGCCGTGGCCTGCCATGCGGCAGCAGCGATATCGCCCCCTGAGGGAAGGAACTGGCCGGGATCTGTCAGCCAGGCGACAGCGTCCTGTGCTGCGCTCCGTCGATCCCGGCTGAGAAGATGGTGGGCGCCGGGCAGTTCATCAATCCGGGTTCCGGATGGCAGTTTCCGGAGCAGGCGGGCCGTGAAAGGCGGCAGGACGAACTGGTCCCTTCCGCCGAAAATAATAAGCAGCGGTAGACGGGCTTTTGGTGCAGAATTGTAGGCGGCCCGCATCAGGAGTGTCAGACCGTAGAGCGGATGGATCGTCGAACTGTGCAGGGTGAGGGGATCGAAATACAGCCGCCGAAGCGCCCTGATATTATCGCTTGCAACCCGGTGGCCGGGTACGGCGGAGCCATCAAGTTTCCAGTGTGGGGCGAGCAGGTCCATGCCGCCCAGAATGGCTTCCCAAGGCTGGCCAATATCCAGTGCAGCGGGAGCGAGCAGGATCGTGCTGCTGATGCCGGGTGTGTCCGATGCCGCAAGGAGCAGGGCGATTGCGCCCCCCATGCTTTCTCCCATGACGTGGATAGGAATGCTCGGATAGCGGGCGTGTAGCCAGAGAACCTCTTCACGCGCGTCCTGCACCATTTTTGCCTTACCGGCCCAGCTTCCCCGCTCTGCAGTCTGTCCGAAGCCGCGAATGTCCGGCGCGGCGAGCGTAAAACCTGCGGAGGTAAAGGTCGGGGCAGCGAATTCGAAGGCGTCCCGACTGTCTCCGTATCCATGAAGGGCAAGGATGATGCCGCGGGGTTCAGGTGTGTCTGCGGGATACAGCCGCAGCGGAATATGGGCTCCATCCGACATGGTGAGGGTGAGGGTTGGAGGAATGAGCGCCGTTTCCTGAGCTGTTGGGTGCAGATCCGGCATATGTGGCGCCGTGCAGCCGCCGAGCAGAACCAGCGGTCCCGTCAGGCAGGCCAGTCCGAAGGAAAGACGTGCGAGGCAGTTTGAAACGAAGGGGAATGGGCCTATCATCGCGAGGATTTTAGAACGTCCGCTCCTTCGGGGCGAGAAGGGAGACATTCGTGCCGCCAGAAAAACCTGATCTGGGAAAGCCTGATTCGGGCAAGCCCCATCTGGTACTGATCGACGGGTCCGGCTTCATCTTCCGTGCATTCCATGCTCTGCCGCCGATGAGCAGCCCCGAGGGCGTGCCGGTCAATGCGGTCTATGGCTTTACGAACATGCTGGCGCGTCTGCTGCGGGATCATGTGGGGACGCATCTGGCCGTGATCTTCGATGCCGGCCGCACGACGTTCCGCAACGAGATCTATCCGCAGTACAAGGCCCATCGCCCCGAACCGCCGGAAGACCTGCGCCCGCAGTTCGGCCTGATCCGCGACGCCACGGCGGCTTTCAACGTGCCGTCGATCGAGCTTGCCGGCTGGGAAGCCGATGATCTTCTTGCTGCCTATGCAAAGGCGGTCGTGGCAGATGGCGGGTGCTGCACCATCATTTCGTCCGACAAGGATCTGATGCAGCTCGTGCGTCCCGGCGTCGAGCTGATGGACCCGATGAAGCAGAAGCCGATCCGCGAGGCCGAGGTCGAGGCCAAGTTCGGTGTCCGTCCCGATCAGGTCGTGGACGTGCAGGCGCTGATGGGGGATTCGACCGACAACGTTCCTGGCGTGCCGGGGATCGGTCCGAAGGGTGCGGCGCAGCTCGTGAACGAGTACGGTACGCTGGACCAGATCCTTGAAGCTGCACCGGGCATGAAGGCGTCCAAACGGCGTGACAACCTAATCGAACATGCCGATGCCGCGCGCATGTCCCGCAGGCTGGTGCTGCTGGATGATAACGCGCCGATGCCGCAGCCGATCAGCGAGCTCGGCTGCCGTGAGCCTGTTCGCGAAACCCTGCGGGACTGGCTGGAAGAGATGGGCTTTCATTCCATCATCCAGCGCATGGGGCTGGGGCTGGCTGCAAAGCCGCGCCCGTTCACACGCCAGATCGTCCGGCCCGAGGACAAGGCTGCCGAACGCGAAGAAGCCGCTGCTGTTACGATCCCAGATGCGCCTTATGGTCCCTACGAAACCGTGACGGACATGGACGCGCTGGATCGCTGGATTGCGGACGCACGGGCTGCGGGCGTCGTCGCTGTCGATACCGAGACTGACAGTCTTAATGCGCGGCAGGCCAATATGGTCGGGCTGTCGCTGTCGGTTGCGCCGGGGAAGGCCTGTTACGTGCCATTCCTGCACGAAACCATGCTCGACCTGCTGGAAGAAGATTCGATCGGAGAGGCTTTTGTCCGGCAGCTGGACCGCACCGCAGCGCTGGAGCGTCTGAAGTCGCTGTTGCAGGATGCGTCCGTTCTGAAAGTCTTCCAGAACGCGAAATATGATCTGACCGTCTTTCGCGGCGCAGGCATTCCCGAAATCACGCCCATCGACGATACGATGCTGATTTCCTACGCCCAGTCCGCCGGTGAGCACGGGCAGGGCATGGACGAGCTGTCGGAGCTGCATCTGGGGCACACGCCTGTTACGTATGATTCTGTGACGGGAACGGGACGCAAGCGCATTCCGTTCGCGCAGGTGGCGATCGATACCGCGACCGCCTATGCCGCCGAGGATGCCGATGTCACGCTCCGTCTGTGGCAGGTGCTGCGTCCGCAGTTGCGGATCCGGAAGGCGCTGGCGCTGTATGAGGAAATCGAGCGTCCGCTGATCCAGATCCTGACGGATATGGAAGATGTCGGCATCAAGGTGGACGCCACCGAACTGCGCCGCATGTCCGCCGATTTTGCCGAACGCATGGCGACGATCGAACAGGACATCCACGCGCAGGTCGGGCGGAGCTTCAATGTCGGCTCGCCGAAGCAGCTTGGCGAAATCCTGTTTGACGAAATGGGTCTGCCTGGCGGCAAGCGGACGAAGAGCGGAAGCTGGGGCACGGATTTCGGGGTGCTGGAATTGCTGGCCGAGCAGGGGCATGAGCTGCCGCGCAAGATCCTGGACTGGCGTCAGCTGGCCAAGCTGAAATCCACCTATGCCGATGCGCTGGTCCAGCAGATGGATCAGGATACGCAGCGGGTTCATACGTCCTTTCAGATGGCTATCACCACGACGGGACGGCTGTCTTCAAACGAGCCGAACCTGCAGAACATCCCCATCCGCACCGAAGAAGGCGCGCGCATCCGCAAGGCGTTCGTCGCCGCTCCCGGCTGCGTTCTGCTGTCCGCGGATTACAGCCAGATCGAACTGCGTCTTCTGGCTCATGTCGCAAAGATTGAACCGCTGCTCGAAGCGTTCCGTCTGGGGCAGGACATTCATGCCCGCACGGCGTCCGAGGTGTTCGGCATTCCGCTTGAAGGCATGGACCCGCTGACCCGTCGCCGGGCCAAGGCCATCAATTTCGGCATCATCTACGGCATTTCGGCCTTCGGTCTGGCGCAGCAGCTTCAGATTTCCGCAGGTGAGGCACGGTCCTATATCGACGCCTATTTCGCCCGCTATCCCGGCATCCGCGCCTATATGGAGCGGACCAAGGAAGAAGCGAAGAAATACGGCTATGTCACGACGCCATTTGGTCGCCGCTGCTATGTGCCGGGCATCACCGAAAAGAACGGTGCCCGTCGTGCCTATGCGGAACGTCAGGCTATCAACGCGCCGCTTCAGGGCGGGGCCGCGGACATCATCAAACGCGCCATGGTCCATCTGGCACGGCGTCTGCCGGCGACGGGTCTGAAGGCACGCATGGTATTGCAGGTGCATGACGAACTGCTCTTCGAAGTCGAAGAGCAGGATGCGAAGGCACTGGCAGAGTTCGTTCGCACGGAAATGGAAGGGGCCGCCAAACTTGATGTGGCCCTTGAGGTAGAAACCGGTATTGGCCCAAGCTGGGCTGACGCACATTAAAGACAGGAAGGTCATGCAGACCAATCACGAACGCCGCAAGCGGGTCGGCAATCGCATCATCTGGAGCGTTCTCGCCGTTGCGGCCGTTCTGGGATATGTCGGCTTCCATCTTGCGTCCAATGGCGGACCAGGTCTTCTGGTCCAGTCCAATGGCAATGAGGTCGGCGGCAGCTTCCGTCTGGACTCGCTGGGCGAAAGCACTGTCACCGAGGGCGATTTTCATAATACCTGGATGCTGGTCTGGTTCTTCGATGCCAACTGCCCCGAGGAAAAGTGCAAGCCCGTGCTGAAGAGCATGGAGCAGGCGCTGGTTACGCTGCGTCCGGAAGGTATCCGCGTTTCGCCGCTGGCCGTTTCCCTCAATCCGTTCGACGAGGCTGACCCGCTCAAGGAATATGTCCTGCCTGTCGCACCCCATGTCATGCCGTTCACGGCCACGCCGAACATGATCAAGGCCATGACGGCCGAATATCATGCGCCGCTCCAGAAGGAAGGGGACCATTTCGTTCCCGCGCCGCAGATTGTCATCATGGACCCCAATGCCCGCTATGCCGGCACCATTCCGGCTGACGGCAACGCTGATGCGCTGATCGCGCGTCTGCGTGAACTTGCGAAGCGCTGAATGAAGCGGGGGTCTGCGCTTCTTGCGATAGGAATGGTTCTGGGGCTGGGAATTTCCCAAGCCCGAGCCGGGGAGCAGACCCCGCCTGACTGGAACGGCATTACGCTCGGCAGTCCCCATCGTGGTGGCACGCTGCACCTGACGGCAGATGGTCCCGGCGGCACGCTGGACCCGCAGATCAATTATGGAACCCAGTACATCCAGGTGTTCCTCAACATGTACGATCCGCTGCTAACGTTCCGCATGGTTCCGGGAACAGCGGGACTGGAAGTGGTGCCGGACCTGGCCGACGCCATGCCGCAGATCAGTCCGGACGGTCTGATATGGCGCATGCATCTGCGCTCTGGCCTGCATTTTTCAGACGGTTCTCCCGTGCGGATTGAGGATGTAGTCGCGTCTTTCCGCCGCATCTATCGTGCAGGCAGCCCGACGGCAGCCTCATTCTATGGCGGAATTGTAGGTGCGAAAGAGTGTCTGGAAAAGCCTGATTTCTGCACGCTCCCGGGTGTCGAAGGGCATCCGGACACCGACGAGATCGTCTTTCATCTGACAAAACCGGATGGCGAGTTTCTGTACAAACTCGCATTCCCCCATGCCGTGATCCTGCCGGCAGGCACCCCGCCGCATGATCTGGGTGGGACAACTGTTCCCGGAACAGGACCGTACCGGATTACGGAATATGATCCGGGTCACGGCATGGTGCTGGAGCGCAATCCGCACTTCCATGTCTGGAACCCGCAGGCCCAGACGGATGGCTTCGTGGACCGAATCGAATATGATTTCGGTCTTTCGGATGAAGCGCAGGTCACAGCCGTCGAGCAGGGACGCTATGACTGGATGCTGGACGCCAAGCCGGCGGACCGTCTGGGTGAACTGGGCGCGCGATATACGTCCCAGGTGCACATCAATACGCTTCTGGGCCTGTATTATCTGGCGATGAATATCCATGAAAAGCCGTTCACGGATGTCCGCGTGCGCCGGGCCGTCAGCATGGCCGTCAACCGCCATGCCATGACGATCCTGTTTGGTGGTAACGCGATTTCCGAACCGCTGTGCCAGATGGTGCCGCATGGTATTCCGGGTGCCGATCTGGGAATGAGCTGCCCGCAGGATGTGGAAGGGGCACGCCGCCTGATCCATGAAGCCGGTGCAGAAGGCGCCTCGGTCACGCTGGTGGTCCCCAATCGCGCCATGGAGCTCGGAATGGGCACCTATCTGCGCAATGCCCTTCAGTCCATAGGCCTGAACGCGCAGCTGCGTCCGATCACGGCAGGGCTTGCGGAGTCCTACGAGCAGAATACCGCCAATCACGTCCAGATCGCGCTGGCTTACTGGTTCGCGGATTATCCATCGGCCTCAACCTTCCTCGACGACCTGTTTGGCTGCGATAACTACCATCCGAACTCGGCCGTCTCCCCGAATTTCACGGGCTTCTGCGACCAGCACGTCCAGGTCCTGTTCGGTCAAGCCATGGCACAGACCGATCCCGAAAAAGCGGCCCCGATCTGGCAAGAGGCCGGACGCGCCATCATGGACCAGATGCCCGGTGCACCGATGATCCAGATGCGCACCGTCGATTTCGTCTCCAAACGGCTCGGTAACTATTATTCGACGCTGCTGAACCACATGGTGTTTTCACATGTCTGGGTGCAGTGACGCAGGGTTTGCGTGACAACCTGTTTTGTCTCGAAGAAAAGCGGCCAGCCTATCGGCATCATGACGGTTGATGCGGCTGCCTGTAAGATGTGCCACGCCAATGGCCGGAACGCCCCAGATCTGGCCTTCCCGGGCAAGCACATCCGGCCGGCGCGAATGCTCTTTTCGTAAAACCGGCAGCCCCTGAGCCAAAGCCTCAAAAGTCCCAAGACCAATGACGAGAATCATGCGGGGGCATAGAGCCTTCGCAATCTCCTCGCATTTCTCCACTGAAAATCGCTCAAGCTCTTTGCGAACCGGGCGTGCAATCTGTCGCCATGCGGCCATTGAAGGCGCACGAAAGAAAACAAGATTTAGCCCGGTGCATCGGTCCAGATCTTCGACGCTGAAGATTTTGCGGATTGCGCGCGCCAGCGGCCATGGTGCTGCTACAAATTCAAACCGGGATGGCCATGAGGTATGTTGACCTTCGGCAAAACCGTCCAGCGCATCCTGACTGCGCCCACCCGGCTGGAAGCCAATGAAAAGAATATCGGGACAGGGGCGCGGGGGACCGTAGAGAATACGGTAGCCCAGCGCAGCCTGTCCCATTTCGGGCGCAAGCCTCGCATACAGGGCTTCGGTGTCCCGATAGATCTTCTGGACCAGCAGTGCCGGTCCATCCGTCACAGGCCGATATCGCTGCGGAAGATCTTGTCCTCCCACTGGATTGCAGACGCGCCCTCATAAGCCAGCTTCCGGGCTTCTTCAGGTGTCGACGCCTTTGCGCAAACCGTCAGGACGCGCCCGCCATCCGCGACCAGAACGCCATCGACCAGCTTCGTCCCTGCATGGAAGACCGAGACGCCCGGAACGGCTTCGGCGCGTTCAATCCCGCTGATCCGGCCACCCTTTTTCGGCGCGTCGGGATAGCCGTTCGCCGCCAGCACCAGCGAGATCGAATGCTCGTCGGAAAATTCTGCCGCCGCATGCTCCAGACTGCCCTGCGCCAGTGCCGCGAGGATCGGCAGCAGGTCTGATTTCAGACGGATCAGCAGGGCCTGCGCTTCCGGATCACCGAAACGGACATTGTATTCGATCAGCTTCGGCCCTTCGGTCGTCAGCATCAGACCAGCGAAAATCACACCCCGGAACGGCGTGCCACGACGCACCATCTCGGCCAGCATCGGGCGCACCATGATGTTGAGCGCCTTTTCCTGCATCTCGCGCCCAAAAGCGGGGGGAGGGGAAATCGCACCCATGCCGCCGGTGTTCGGGCCGGTATCACCGTCACCGAGGCGCTTGTGATCGCGTGCGGCCCCGATAAGCACGGCCTTGTCATCCGAGCAGAACGCAAAGAGCGAGACTTCCTCGCCCACGAGGCATTCCTCGATTACGAGCGGCATGCCGAGCCTGCGGATGGCGTCTTCGGCTTCTTCCATGCTCTGGGCCACGACGACGCCCTTGCCGCCAGCCAGACCGTCCGCCTTGATGACGATCGGCGCCCCACGACGACGTACGAACTCAATGGCCGGGGCTTCCTCTTCAAAGCGCTCCCAGCGTGCCGTCGGAATGCCAGCCGCATCCGCCACGTCCTTCGTGAACGCCTTGCTGCCTTCCAGCAGGGCCGCAGCCTTCGTCGGACCTGCGCAAGGAATGCCCGCTTCCGCGCAGGCATCCGCCAGACCGGCCACCAGCGGCGCTTCGGGGCCGGGCACGATCAGGTCGATCTTCTGCTCCTGCGCAAAACGCACCAGCCCTGCGACGTCATCAGTCTTGAGCGGAACGAGCGTTGCGACAGACGCCATGCCGGGATTGCCAGGTGCCGCATAAAGGGCGGTCAGACCCGGTGAGCGCGCAAGACATGTAGCCAGGGCATGTTCACGCCCTCCGGACCCGACCAGCAAAACGCGCATTCCGCTTATCCTTTATTATGCAATCGTGGGCTTCGTTTGAGGGCGTGCGTAGCATAGACTGGCGGCATGATGGAGAGTGATGGCGCGTCGATCCGCGGGAATGTTCCGCAATATTCGGTTTCCGAGATTTCCGGGGCGATCAAACGCACGCTGGAAAGTGGATTCGGCCGTGTGCGCGTCCGTGGCGAGGTCACGGAATTCAAGCGCTATCCCTCCGGGCACGTTTATCTGTCGCTCAAGGATGAAGGCGGCAAGATCGCCGGTGTGATCTGGCGCGGCAGTGTCTCGCGTCTTGGCATGGCGCCGGAGAACGGCAACGAGGTCATCGCGACCGGACGTGTCTCGGCTTACGGCGAGCGCTCCAGTTATCAGCTCATCATCGACCGCATGGAGTTCGCAGGTGAGGGGGCTTTGCTCGCCAATATCGAACGTCTGCGCCGCAAGCTGCTCGAAGAAGGCCTGTTCGACCCCGAGCGCAAAAAAGCCATCCCGTTCCTGCCGTCTCTGGTGGGCGTCATCACGTCGCGCTCGGGAGCGGTGCTGCACGACATCATCACGACGATCAGCCGTCGTTTCCCGCGGGACGTGCTGCTCTGGCCGGTTCCGGTTCAGGGTGAAGGGGCCGCCGCGCAGATTGCTGCGGCCATCGAAGGCATGTCCGTCCGTCGTCCGCGTACGCCGGATGTGCTGATCGTCGCGCGTGGCGGTGGTTCGCTTGAAGACCTGATGGCGTTCAATGACGAGCGCGTTCTGCGTGCTGTGGCGAACTGCCCGGCGCCGATCATTTCCGCTGTCGGCCATGAAACCGACACGACGTTGATCGACCTTGTTTCGGACCGTCGGGCACCCACACCGACCGCCGCCGCCGAAATGGCCGTGCCTCTGCGCTCGGAAATGGTCGCGGACATGGCGCATCGCAATGCGCGTCTGACGGGTGCGCTCACCCGCATCATCCAGACGGCCCGCGCGCGACTGGATCAGGCCGCCGCCCGTCTGCCCGATTTGCCGGGCCTGCTGGATTCTGCCCGGATGCGTCTGGACGATCGTGGCCAGCGGCTCGATCTGGCGCTTCCGTCCTTTGTCATGCGGGTTCGCAACCGGCTCGATGCGCCGGGGATGCATCTGCCGTCACCGGAGCTTCTGATCGGGCGCAGTCGCGCGCGGTTGCAGGCCCTGTGTCTGCCCGCGCCAGAGCTTCTTGTCAGCCGTGCCCGCGCCCGCCTGACGGCTCCCACAACCCATCTTCCCAGCCCGGAACTGCTGATCGAACGTCGCCGGGCAGCCCTGCGCATGGTTTCGGGCGAACTGGATACGGCGTGGCAACGCTCGCTCCAGACCTTCCAGCTCCGGACGGAGCGTCAGCGCCTGTCGCCCGATATCCTTAGAAGCGCCATTCGCCTCCAGCAGGCCCGGCTTCAGGGACTGGGCAGCCATCTTGAGGCCGTCTCTCCCCGTGCCATTCTCAGTCGCGGCTATGTCCTCGTGCAGGATGTGAACGGGCAGCCCGTCACGAGTGCGGAGGCCCGTCCTGTTGCGGATCGCGTTGTTCTGTCTTTCGCTGACGGTGATCGTGGGGCAAGACTGGACAGCCTGTCGCCGCAGGGCGATCTTGGACTGTAACTCTTTCATCCACCCGATCTGTGATCCGGAGTCTGCATGCGTTCGTTCTGGTTGAGTCTCGTTGCCCTGCCGCTGCTTGCAGCCTGTGCCCAGCAGCCGACGGCGCCAGCGCGTCCTGCGGGCTCGCCTCCGACGCAGGCCAGGATCCCGCCGCAGGATTTTGCGCCCGGTCTGGTCGAAGAAACCTCTGAGGATGGCAAGAAGAAGCTGTTCAACGATCCTTCAGCGCCGCTCAACACACCGCTTTGTGGAGCAGCCCTTCAGGAACAGGCCCAGGCAGCCGGAGCCATCTATCCGCAGAGCCTGGCCAGCACGAGTTCCTGCCCGCGCAATGCCTGTTTCCAGCCGCTGACCGGGACCTATATTGCGGCAACCGGAGCCCAGAGCGTCTGCCGCTAAGGCACTCGCGGGGCTGACAGTCCCAAATAAAAAGGCCGGTCGGGACATCCCGACCGGCTTTTTTCATGCTCGAGGAATGCGCTGACGGATCAGCGCTTCCACCAGCCGACACGACGCTTCGGCGGTGCGACTTCGTCGATATTCACCGGCTGAAGGACGTTCCCGTCTTCGGTCGGGGCCTCGGCCGTCTTGGCCTTGGTGGTCCGACGGGTGCGGGTCCGCTTCGGCTTGGCGGCTTCCTCGGCAGCAGGCTCTGCCGGAGCAGCAGGAGCCGTTTCAGCGACAGGCTCGGTAACAGGAGCCTCTGCTGCGTCAGCCTTTGCCTTCGATGTGCGGCGTGTCCGCGTCCGGCGGGGCTTGGGAGCCTCTTCGGCTACGGGCTCTTCAGCAACCGGAGCAGGGATAGCTTCGGCCGCAGGAGCTTCGACAGCCGTCTCGGCGGGAGCAGCGTCCGCTTCCCTGGCGCGGGCGGGGCGACGGCCGCGACCACGGCGGGGCTTGGGAGCTTTTTCAGCAGCCGGTTCCTCGACGACAACGGTCGTTTCAAGAGCGGGCGTGTGCGCGATCTCGATTTCCGTCGGCGTGTTGATGCCGGTCTGGAGAGCCTGGGTCGTGCCCTCGAACTCCGCCTGTTCGATCACATCAAAAATGTCGAAGCTGCCACCGAACGGATCGGCTGGGGTCGGACCCGTGTAGCGACGCTGTGCCGGACGCTCCTCACGCTCTTCCCGACGACGCGGCGTGCGGTTCGCAGACGCTGGTGCAGTGCTGCGCTGGGGCGCCACATCCCGTGTCTCGGACACGGGTTCCGTAACGGTCGTGTCGGAGCCTTCGGTTTCCTTGACGATACGCTTGAAGCGGGTGCGACGACGGCCCGGAATGATGCCATTCTCGTCAGCCTGCTCCGGCGCAGGAGCCTCGCGGGTTTCGGAAACCGGAGCTGCCTGCTGCGTCTCCGCTGCCGACACGTCCCCGTTCTGCTCGCGACGGCCACCGCGACGGCGGCGACGACGACGGCGACGGCCACCATTGTTTTCCTCGTCGCCTTCGGAGGTCACGACGTCTTCGATGATTTCCGCATCGACAACCGGTGTTTCCGTCCGCAGGGCGACAGGAGCGGGAGCCTGCTCTTCGATGATCTCAATCGTGCGGACGTTCTCCGGCGCCCGCTCGATCTGACGCTCGGGTGCAGCGGTCTGTGCCTTCAGGCGCTCGATGCGCATGTCAGCCGCCGCCAAGTTCTCTTCCGTGCGGAAAACCACCTGCATGCGGTGATGGCGTTCGATGTCCGCCAGCCAGGAGCGCTTGTGATTGAGGATGTAGAGCGCGATATCCGAGCCCACATAGACTTCGATCTCGGCCGAACGCTGGCGTGCGCCTTCCTCGTCGATGGCGCGCAGGACGTGCAGGGCCGAGCTTTCCGTTCCACGGATAAAGCCGGTGCCCTGACAGTGTGGGCAGGGGGTGAGCACGGATTCCGCAATGGACGGACGCAGGCGCTGGCGGGACATTTCCAGCAGACCGAAATGGGAGATGTGTCCGACCTGGATGCGGGCGCGGTCGGAGCGCAGGGCTTCCTTGAGGCGCTTTTCCACCTGTCCGTTGTGACGGCGGCTTTCCATGTCGATGAAGTCGATCACGACCAGACCGGCCAGATCGCGCAGACGCAGCTGACGGGCGACTTCCTCGGCGGCTTCGAGGTTCGTGCGCAGGGCCGTTTCCTCGATGTTGCGCTGGGAGGTGGACTTGCCGGAGTTCACGTCAATGGCGACGAGGGCTTCGGTCTGGTTGATGACCAGATAGCCACCCGACGGCAGGCGCGCTGTCGGCGAGAACATCGCATCCAGATGGCCTTCGACATTGTAGCGTGCGAACAGGCTCTGGCCGCGGTTCTGCCAGAGCTTCACCTTGTTGGCGTTGCTCGGCATCAGCAGACGCATGAACTCGCGCGCGCTCTTCCAGGCTGCTTCGCCATCCACGAGGATGTCTTCGATGTCCTTGGAATACAGGTCACGGATGACGCGCTTGATGAGGCTTGCTTCTTCATAGACCAGCGTCGGCGCGACCGAGGACAGGGCGTGGGAGCGGATGTCGTCCCAGAGCTGCAGCAGATATTCGCAGTCGCGCGTCACTTCCGCGGCCGGACGGCCTGCACCGGCGGTGCGGACGATCATCGCCATGGATTTCGGCAGGTCCAGCTCCGCGATGATGTCGCGCAGGCGGCGACGATCGGAATCGGACGTGATCTTGCGCGAGACGCCACCGCCACGGAGGGCGTTGGGCATCAGAACACAGTAGCGGCCGGCCAGGGAAATGTAGGTGGTCAGGGCAGCGCCCTTGTTGCCACGCTCTTCCTTGACGACCTGCACCAGCAGCACCTGACGGCGGCGGATGACTTCCTGGATCTTGTAGTTGCGCAGGAAACGGGCCGTGCGGCGCGACGATGCGCTTTCCTCACCCGTATCGTGCTCGCCACCAACGGTTTCGGGCGCGCGACGGTCATGGTTGTCGCCGTCCTCGCTGTCCGTGGCCTCTTCGGAAACCGTTTCGGTCTCGCCATCATCGGAAGCATCACCGCGCTCGGCAATTTCCTCTTCCTGGAGCGCGATGAGCTTCTCGCGGTCTGCGACAGGGATCTGGAAATAGTCGGGGTGGATTTCGCTGAAGGCGAGGAAGCCGTGGCGATTGCCGCCATATTCGACGAAAGCGGCCTGAAGGCTTGGCTCTACGCGAATGACCTTGGCAAGATAGATATTGCCCTTGAGCTGCTTCTTGGTCGATGTCTCGACGTCGTAATCTTCGACGCGGTCACCATCCATGACCACAACACGCGTTTCTTCCGCGTGTGTGGTGTCGATGAGCATACGCTTGGTCATGGAAAACTGAACTCCACGACGCTCCGCAATGGCTGCCTTGGCCGGGGGGAGCGTCAGATTGTGTGGGGTGGAGGGAACGGCGCAGTCCGAACGCACAGCGGCGGGACACGTTGGGTCCCGTTCCGGTGAGGTTGCTGGCTGCGAGCACGTTGAGTGACATTCGTCCCCTGAACAGACGGCCGGTCCAGAGTCTGGAGCCGGATGAAAAACCTGATCCGGACGGGCGGCTGGCCTGTACCGGAATCCATAAGATCGCCAGTTCGGTCCGGTCAGGACAGGGTGCGGGGGGCTAGTCGCGCATCTGTCAAACGACGGGACGTCGTGGCGGAGAGACAGGGAAAGGCGGGAGCGGCACGGGAAAGGCTTGAGCCCGTGTCCGGTCGGACCGCACTTTACAGGTCCCTGTCACGCAGGATGACCGAAACCGCCCCCCGTGGCAAGCGCGGCGTTTTTCATTTGCCCGTGCGCTGTTTTCCGGACGCTTCATGCCATGTTCCTGACAGGGTTTTGTGCTGTATGATCGCCCCGTTATTCAACGCCGGACGCTGGGAACAAGGGATGCTGACGCGACGCACACTGGTAAGTGGCCTTTCGGGGCTGCCGTTGCTGACGCCCGTTGCGGCATTCGGGCGCCATCCGCTGCATAAGAAACTGTCTGCCCCCGCCGTGCATCGCGGGGCCGCACCTCCAAAGCCGCTCGTCATGCTGGATCCGGGTCACGGTGGGAAGGATCCGGGTGCGATCGGGATTTCTGGCACTTATGAAAAGCATATCTCGGAAGCCGCAGCCTCCGAACTCAGCCGCCAGCTTCTCGCATCAGGTCAGTACCGTGTCGCCATGACGCGCTCCGAAGACCGGTTCATCCCGCTGGAAGGGCGGGTTGAACTGGCCCAGCGGCATCAGGCGCATCTCTTTATCTCCATGCATGCCGATGCGCTGCATGACAGGGATGTGCGCGGGGCGAGCGTTTATACGCTGTCCAGCGGGGCTTCGGATGCGCAGACAGCCTCTCTGGCGCGCACGGAAAACAGTGCGGACCGCTTTGCCGGACCGGCCTTTCATGGGATGTCGCCGGATGTCCAGCAGATACTGGCCAGTCTTGTTTCCGAAGAGACGCGTCGTGGGTCCGCGCATATGGCGGCAAGCGTCGTCAATTCGTTCCGCAACAGGATCGGTCTGCTGACCCATCCGTCACGTCATGCGGCTTTCGTGGTTCTGAAATCCTCGGAGATCCCTTCGGTACTGGTGGAAATGGGGTTCATGTCCAACCGGCTGGACGAGGCAGCACTGCGTCAGTCCGTACATCGCACGCAGGTCACCAGCGCCATGAAAACGGCCATAGACCGTTATTTTGCCTCCCGTCCGGGCATCATGACCGGCTGACCTGACATTATCTGCAATGAAGGCTTCACGGTCATGCGGGTTGCGCATGACGAAAGAATTGGTCATTTAACGCAGCCATGACGTTTCTTTCGATCCTCTCGCTTCGACTTATCGGCCCCTGAACGCCTTTCCAAGGCGGACAGCGCTCCGTTGCGTTCAGGGGATGACAGACAAAAAACTTTCCTGAACCAGACGAGACGATCACAATCATGAGCTTCCACCATCCGTCCTTCGGCACGATCGCCGACGACCGCGTCATCATCTTCGACACCACGCTGCGCGACGGCGAGCAGTCCCCCGGCTTTTCGATGAACCTCGAAGAGAAGCTCCGCATGGCTCATGCGTTGAGCAATCTGGGCGTGGACGTGATTGAGGCCGGCTTCCCGGTGGCATCCGAAGGCGATTTCGAGAGTGTGCGTCGCATTGCCGAGGAAGTCCGTGGGTCGGTGATCTGTGGTCTGGCCCGCAGCGGTGGCAAGCGTGACATCGAATCCTGCGGTGAAGCGCTGAAAAAGGCCGAGCGTCCGCGGATCCACAACTTCATTTCCACCTCGCCGCTGCACATGAAGTACAAGCTGCGGATGGAGCCGGAGACGGTTCTGGAAATCATCGCATCGGGTAACCAGAAGGCACGCCAGTTCACGGATGACGTGGAATGGTCGGCTGAGGATGGCTCCCGCACCGAGCCCGATTTCCTGTGCCGCTGCGTGGAAATGGCGATCCGCAATGGCGCCAATACGATCAACATCCCCGATACGGTCGGCTTTGCCACGCCGGAAGAAATGCGCGCCATTTTCAGCATGCTGCGTGAGCGCGTGCCGGGTGCGGATCAGGTGATCTTCTCGACGCACAACCATAATGATCTGGGTCTCGGCGTTGCCAATACGCTGGCTGCGGTCGAAGGTGGTGCACGTCAGATCGAATGCACCATCAACGGCATCGGCGAACGTGCCGGCAATGCGGCGCTTGAAGAAATCGTCATGGCGCTGCGCACGCGTCACGACCAGTATGGCAAGACGACCGGCATCGAGACGACGAAGCTGCTGGGTATGTCCCGCATGCTGGCGACGATCACGGGCTTCGACGTTCAGCCGAATAAGGCGATCGTCGGCCGTAATGCGTTTGCGCATGAAAGTGGCATCCATCAGGATGGTATCCTGAAGAATGCCGCGACCTATGAGATCATGACGCCGGAAAGCGTGGGCTGGAACAAGACCTCCCTGGTCATGGGCAAGCATTCCGGCCGCGCGGCGTTCCGCGACAAGCTGGCGCAGCTCGGCTACCCGCCGCTGGAAGACGAGGCTCTGAACGCCGCTTTTGCGCGCTTCAAGGACCTGGCCGACAGCAAGAAGGTCGTGTTCGACGACGATATCCGCGCGCTTGTCGATGACGAGAGCCGCGACCATGAGCGCGTACATCTGATCGCGCTGGAACTGGCCTCCGGGACGAAGCAGAAGGCCCGTGCCAAGCTCGAAATCAGCGTTGATGGTGCCATCCAATATGCCGAAGTCAGCGGCAACGGTCCGGTCGATGCAGCTTTCCGCGCCATTGGCGAAGCATTCCCGCACACGGCCGAACTGGCGCTGTTCTCTGTGGCCAATGTCACCGAAGGCACGGATGCCCAGGCCCGCACGACAGTCCGTCTGCAGGAAAACGGCAAGCTCGTGGACGGGCAGGGTGCCGACGCCGATACGGTGGTTTCGGCTGTCCGCGCCTATATCCACGCTCTGAACAAGCTCCTGACCAAGCGTGAGCGGACGGAGCCGGAAGCGCTTTCCTGATCTGTCAGGGGCAGGATCCTTCAGGGAACAGACATGTAGAAATATTCTGCATGCCTGTTTTTTTGACATAGGCATTAATAACTAAAATATATAGTTTATATACGAAGTAGACAAACATAACACGATCAGTATGGTTCCCTTTCTGACCGAAACAAGGGACCGTCATGCCGCATTCATGGCTCTATACGCTTTCAGGACTGCTGGTGGGCTTCCTGGTCGGAATGACCGGTGTCGGCGGGGGCTCCCTGATGACACCGCTGCTGATCCTGCTGTTTGGCGTAAAACCCCAGTCTGCGGTGGGAACGGATCTGCTCTATGCCGCCATCACCAAGATCTTCGGCACGGCGCTCAATCG
Source organism: Gluconobacter roseus (assembly GCF_046058915.1). Taxonomy (GTDB): domain Bacteria; phylum Pseudomonadota; class Alphaproteobacteria; order Acetobacterales; family Acetobacteraceae; genus Gluconobacter; species Gluconobacter roseus_A. Next base: position 979,772 of record NZ_CP175538.1, on the reverse strand, counting down.
TCATCACGGTGTTGTACGGTGGAGGATCGTTCTTTTGCAGATGGCCGGCAGCCTCCCCGCCGGTTTGCTGTGTCTGGTCTTTCTGCATCATGTCGGTCCGAGTCCGTTCGTCTCGAAGCTGATTACCGAGGTGCTGGGCGTGGCGCTCCTGCTGACGGTGCCTGCCATCCTGTTCAAGCCACGGCTGCAGAAATGGTCCAGTGGAGCCGGGACACTGCGTCCGCAGACGGTCGACATCCTGACGGTCGCGCTGGGGGCGGTTCTGGGAACACTGGTGACACTGTCATCGGTGGGAGCGGGGGCCATCGGAATGGCGGCGCTGACCGTTCTTTTTCCCCGGGTCAGTACGCGGGAACTGGTGGCGACGGATATCGCGCATGCCGTGCCGTTGGCGCTGCTGGCCGGTGGTGGTCACTGGCTTCAGGGCGCGGTGGATACCGTTGTGCTGGTGGAACTGCTGATGGGGTCCATTCCCGGCATTCTGCTCGGCACGCTGCTGGCAGGACGCCTGCCAGAGAATGCCCAGAGATGGTTTCTGGGCATTCTTCTGGCAATCATCGGCCTGAGGATGGTCTGAACGGGACCATCCCGGCACTCAGGCCTCAGTAGCCGTAACCGCCCTGATAGTTCTGGGGCTGCGGCTGCTGATACCCGCCCTGCTGGGAATATCCGCTGTTAGGCGGATAGCCGTTGGGATATTGCGGCTGCTGGCAGTTGGTGTTGGGTGGGCACTGATACTGCGGCTGCATGTACTGGCCCTGCTGCTGCGGATAGGCCCCCTGCTGGTTTTGATAGTAACCCTGCTGCTGGCCGTTCGGGTAACCGCTCTGGTAACCCGGGCGGTTGGGCGTGGTCACCGCACCGGCGCCGGCACCGAGAACGCCACCGGCCAGGGCGCCGATTGCCGCACCGCGACCGCCGCCTGCAAGCGCGCCGATGGCCGCACCGGTTCCGCCGCCAAGAAGGCCGCCACCCAGTGCGCGTGAGCCAGGGTCATAATTCCCTTCACATCCACCCAGAGCCATGACTGTGGCGAATGCTCCGACCAGCGCTGTACCGCGCAGGGCAGAGTGGGAAAAAGCGGTCCTCATAGTCCGAATCCTTGATCGTCTCTAACGGAAGTGAGCGCTGCTTATAGCTCAATATCCGTTGCGTGGGCGGTTGGGCGTTGTCGCAGCCCCAACTGCCGCACCTGTACCGCCTCCGACAAGAGCGCCGATGGCCGCACCGCGACCGCCGCCTGCGAGCGCACCGATTGCCGCACCGCCACCTGCGCCGATCAGGGCGCCTGAACCGGCGCGGGCCCCACTGTCATACGGGCTGCCGCATCCGGCGAGAGCCACACCACAGAGAGTCAGAGCGGCCAGAAAACGGGGAGTTGTGAAGGTCTTCATGACAAAACATCCTGTTGAGCGTTCCGGAAACTGTGATGGCCGGAACGGTTTTGCGGATTTAGACAGACACAACGTGACAGAAGGGTGGCAGGATCAGGGCCCACGATTATTTTTTTCCATGTCCCCGGATGGGATCTGTACGATCCGTTAGGAAAGCGCGCATTATATTGCATTCCCGGGCCTTGCTGAACCTGCGTCGTCTGGTTAAGTCCACCCGCGGGGAACCGCCCCGCAATCACGATCCGCCATCTGTCCCCCGCACAGAGCCGCGCCAGGAGTTTTGGATGTTTTCTCGTCTGCTGGGTCTCATGTCTGCCGACATGGCCATCGACCTCGGCACTGCCAACACGCTCGTTTACGTCAAAGGTCGTGGTATTGTCCTCGATGAGCCCTCCGTTGTGGCGATCGCCGAAGTGCGTGGCAAGAAACAGGTTCTTGCAGTTGGTAACGAAGCCAAGCAGATGGTCGGACGCACGCCGGGAAACATCACCGCCATCCGTCCGCTGCGCGATGGTGTGATTGCGGATTTCGAAGTTGCGGAAGAAATGATCAAGCATTTCATCCGCAAGGTTCACAACCGTCGTGCCTTCGCCAGCCCGCAGATCATTATCTGCGTACCGTCGGGCGCTACGGCTGTTGAACGTCGCGCGATCCAGGAAAGTGCCGAGAGCGCGGGCGCACGCAAGGTGATGCTGATCGAGGAACCCATGGCGGCAGCCATCGGCGCGGGCCTTCCGGTCACGGAGCCTTCGGGCAGCATGATCGTGGATATCGGTGGCGGGACGACGGAAGTGGCCGTCATTTCGCTGGGTGGCATCGTCTATGCGCGTTCGGCGCGCGTGGGCGGGGACAAGATGGATGAAGCCATCATCTCCTATATCCGCAAGACCTATAACCTTCTGGTCGGTGAAAGCTCGGCAGAGCGCATCAAGATCGAACTCGGCTCGGCCATGATGCCAGATGATCCCGCAAATCCGGACGGCCCGCTGACGGAAATCAAAGGTCGTGACCTCATCAACGGCGTGCCGCGCGAAGTGGTCGTCAGCCAGGCCCAGATCGCCGAGAGCCTGGCCGAGCCTGTCATGCAGATCGTCGATGCCGTGACGACTGCGCTTGAAAACACGCCGCCCGAACTGGCCGCCGACATCGTGGACAAGGGCATCGTCCTGTCCGGTGGCGGCGCGCTGCTCTACCGTCTGGACGAAGTGCTGCGTCTGTACACGGGTCTCCCCGTGACGGTTGCGGAGAACGCCCTGTCCTGTGTGGCACTCGGAACGGGGCGGGCGCTTGAGGAAATGCGCCGTCTGCGCAGCGTTCTGAGCAGCATGTACTGAGGACTCGCTGACGCCGGATGCTGTCCATCCATGCCCGGCAGGTGCTTGCAAAGGCTGTCCTGCCCATCCTGATCCTGCTGGCGGTCGGGCTTGTCCTTCTGGGGCTTGTCCGTCGTCCGGCGGTTGACGGGGTGCGACTGATGGCAACGGATTTCATGGCCCCGGCCTATCATGGTCTGGTCTGGCCGCAGGAGCGGGCGAAGGTCTGGCTGACGGATCTGCGCGGTGCGACGGACCTGGCGAAGGAAAACGCCCGTCTGCGTGAAGAAAACCGCGCCCTGCGACACTGGTATGATGTTGCCGTGGCCCTTGCGGCAGAAAATGGCCGTCTCAAGAAAAGCCTGCGCTGGATCCCCGAGACGGTGCCCCAGTATGTGACCGGCCGTGTCACGCGTGACGATGGCGGGCCGTATTCACGCGCGGTCCTGCTGGATGTCGGAAGCGGACATGACGTTCGGATCGGGGATGTTGCGCTGGACGCCGCCGGACTGCTGGGACGTGTGACGGAAGTCGGGCCCCATACGGTCCGCGTCCTGATGATCAATGACGATGCCAGCCGTATCCCTGTTACACTGGCGACATCGCATGGCGATGCGATCATGGCGGGTGATGATACAGCGTCACCTCGCCTGATTTTCTATCCGCAGGACCATCATCCCGTCGAAGGCGAGCGTGTGGAAACCCGCGGCCAGAGCACGATGCCGGCCGGACTGCCGGTCGGCACAGTCCATTACAGCGCGCCGAACCGGCCGGTCGTGGTGCCGGATGCGGATCTGGACCGTCTGGATATCGTCCGCGTGTTCGATTACGGCGATGACGACTCGCAGGCGCCGGACGCACCGGGCCGTGTGCGCGTAAAGAAGCTGCCCCAGAACCCTATGACCGGGCCGCTGCCATTTTCATGGCTGCCCAATCTTCCGGACATGCCGGGCCGGGGAGGGCAATAAGCGTCATGGTTGCCGAGAACTCCACGCCGCATCTGCATTCCGCCGTCGAGCCGAAACAGACCTTCCGCCGGGCGCTCGACATGGCGGCGCGGGCGGCCATGCCGTCCCTGTTCATCATGTCTTCCGCAATCCTGCTCTCCGCACCGTTCGGTATTCCCGGACAGGCGCAGCTTCAGTTCGGGATTGCGATGTGCACGGTCTGGTTCTGGGCCTATAGTCGTCCGCGCTCCATGCCCCCTCTGGCGGTGTTTCTGTGCGGGCTGGTGGTGGAAATCTTCAGCTTCGGGCCGCCGGGAACTGTCCTGCTGTCGCTGCTGGTGATTTATGGTGTCTCGCATCACTGGCGCTATGGTCTGTCCCGTCTGGGCTTCATCGTGGGATGGCTGATTTTCAGCATTCTTGCCGTGCTTGCCTCGTTTTTTCAGTGGGCTCTCGTCTGTCTGCATGCGTTCGCACTTCTCTCTCCTGTCCCCGGCCTCTTTCAGGCGGCGCTGACAATCGGTATCTATCCCAGCCTGACCGCGCTGTTTGTCTGGGGACGTCGCACCTTCGCCAATCCCGATCAGGCCTGACAGCATCTTTCATGGTCCGCACATGGCGTGCGGAGCGGAAGGCTGTTCTCTTTTCCGGATCCTGAATTTCTGCCCTGATGTTTTCCCGAAATACTCCTTTCCGGTCGCGGATACGCCAGAAGCGTCAGGCTGAGCCTGTCCGCTCGGGGCGCGGTGTCTTCACGCGTCGTGCGCTGCTGGTCATGGCCGTGCAGGCGGGAGTTCTCGGCGTACTCGGGCGGCGGCTGTATAATCTGCAGGTCGTGGATGGCGGCCATCTGCGCCAGCTTGCAGAGCGCAACCGGACCAGCAAGCGCCTGCTCGCTCCGGCGCGTGGCACGATCCATGACCGTTTCGGCGTGGCGCTGGCAGACAACAAGGTGAGCTGGCGCGCGCTCCTGATGCCGGAAGAGACGACCGATATTCCGGCCGTTATCGAACGTTTTTCCCAGATCGTCCCGCTGGACGAGCATGACCGCGCCCGGATCGAGCGCGACCTGCGACACGTCCATAAATACGTTCCCGTCACGCTGCATGAGTTCCTGTCCTGGGACGACATGGCGCGTATCGAGCTCAATGCGCCGTCCCTGCCGGGCGTACTGGTCGATGTCGGATCGACACGGCTTTATCCGTTCAAGGATCTGACGGCCCATATCGTGGGCTATGTCGCGCCTCCCAATGAAGAGGACGTGGCGAAGGACACGACGCTTTCGCTGCCGGGCATGCGCGTCGGGCGTGCCGGGATCGAACAGACGCAGGAAGCCGTGCTGCGCGGTGAACCGGGCTCCGTGGAGATGGAAGTCAACGCGGTCGGTCGCGTCATTGGCGAGATCGATCGTGTGGAAGGCCAGCAGGGCGAAGATGTCCGCCTGACGCTGGATTCCGTCCTCCAGAAACAGGTGCTCAACCGCCTTGAAGATCGTGTCGCCAGTGCGGTGGTCATGGACTGCCGCAATGGCGAGGTGATGGCGATGGTCAGCACACCGTCCTTCGATCCGTCACTGTTTGATTCCGGCGTCAGTCACGCCCAGTGGAACGAATGGGCCAATGACCCGCGTACGCCGCTGGTGGACAAGGCGGTGTCCGGCCTCTATCCGCCCGGCTCCACTTTCAAGCCTGTCGTGGCCCTGGCCGCCCTGAAATCCGGTTCTGTCACCGCGCATGACCGCTTCAACTGCCCCGGATATTACGATCTGGGTGGCGTGCGCTTCCATTGCTGGAACCGCTGGGGACATGGCCTCATCAACATGCATGAGGGCCTGAAATATTCCTGCGACGTCTATTTCTATGAAGTGGCGCGCCGCTGTGGGATGGACCCGATCCAGGCCGTCGGTAATGCGATGGGGCTGGGTGTCAAACTGGACATTGAACTGCCGCATGTCCGCTCCGGCGTCATTCCTACTCCGGAATGGCGGCAGCGGCACGGATTTCACTGGAATGGCGGTGATACGGTCAATGCCGGTATCGGGCAGGGTTTCGTGCAGGTCACGCCACTCGCTCTTGCAACCTATGTCTCGCGTATCGCATCGGGCCGGGATGTGCAGCCGCATCTGTTGCGGGCGACCAACGATCAGCTTTCCCCGCTGGCGTCTCTGGATGAGGCGGCAAAGGTCGATCTGCCGCCCGATTATCTGGACGTCGTACGCGGTGGCATGTTCGCGGTCGTCAACGAGCCGCATGGCACGGCGCCGAAAGCCCGACTGGACCTTCCCGGTATCCAGATGGCCGGCAAGACAGGGTCCGCGCAGGTCCGTCGCGTATCCCGAGCATTGCGTGAGTCCGGGCATTTCAACTCCATGAACCTGCCCTGGGAATACCGCCCGCACGCGTTGTTCATCTGCTTTGCACCTTACGATAATCCGAAATATGCGGTTTCCGTCGTGGTAGAACATGGCAATGCCGGTGCGGACGAGGCAGCCCCGCTCGCCAAGCTCATCATGACCGACGCCCTGCTGCGTGATCCGGCAAGCGACGTCCGTCCGCCTGCACCCGTAGCGGCTCCGGCTAAGGAGCCTGCCGCAGAGGGTGCACAGCCTGCGGATACAGCGTCCACTTCGCCGCCGCAGCCCGCAGGGCAGGGACAGCCTGATCCGGGAGCGCCGCAATGAGACGCAACGGCCTGAACACATTCGGCTTCCTAAAATCCGACCGCCGGCTCCTTCGCGCGGAACCTGATTTCCGGCCCATGGCGCGGCTGCTTCAGGTCAACTGGCTCTATGTCCTGCTGGTCTGTCTGCTGGCAGGCGTGGGCTATATTGCGCTCTATTCGGCCGGTGGCGGGTCTGCCAAGCCGTTTGCCGGGCCGCAAATGGTGCGGTTCGGGTTCGGTCTGGTCATGATGATCGCGGTCTCGCTCGTCAGTCCGCGCATCCTGCGCATGGCGTCCGTGCCGATCTATCTGCTCTCGGTCACGCTGCTCACCCTCGTGCTGCGGATGGGGCATGTGGGGAAGGGGGCCGAGCGCTGGATCAATCTGGCGGGCATGCAGTTCCAGCCGTCCGAATTTGCCAAGATCGGCCTCGTCCTGATGCTGGCGACCTGGTTCCATCGCATCGGCAATGAGCGGATGGGCAATCCGCTGTGTCTGATCCCGCCAGCGCTGTTAACGCTGCTGCCGGTTTTGCTGGTGCTCAAGGAGCCCAATCTCGGAACCGCGACCATCATCGGCGTTATCGGGGCGACGATGTTCTTCGCGGCCGGGATGCGGCTGTGGCAGATCCTGCTGCTCGTGGCGCCGCTGCCGTTCATGGGCAAGCTGATCTACAGCCATCTGCACGATTACCAGAAGGCCCGGATCGATACGTTCCTGCACCCCGAGCATGACCCTTTGGGTGCAGGCTACAACATCATCCAGTCCAAGATCGCACTTGGCTCTGGCGGTATGTGGGGCGAGGGATACCTGCATGGCAGTCAGGGACAACTGAACTTCCTGCCGGAAAAACAGACGGACTTCATCTTCACCATGATCGGCGAAGAATGGGGCTTCGTCGGCGGGATCGCCGTCATCACGCTGCTGGGCACGCTCGTTATGGGCGGTATGCTCATTGCCATCCGCAGCCGCAACCAGTTCGGGCGGCTGCTGGGACTGGGCATTGCGATGGATTTCTTCCTGTACTGCGCTGTGAACCTGTCGATGGTCATGGGCGCCATCCCGGTGGGCGGCGTGCCGCTGCCGCTCATTTCCTACGGCGGTTCGGCCATGCTGACGATGATGTTCGGCTTTGGCCTGCTCATGTCGGCCTGGGTGCATCGCAATGAGCGTGATCCCGGCACGGAAGACGATGACGACGACTAGTCCTGAAGCAGGTCTGCCAGGTCGTTCTGCAAAGTGAAGGGCTGGGCAGCGGCCGCAGGTTCCAGAAGAGGCACGCCGCATGTCATCAGAAAATCCGCAATCCGGTCCAGTGTTTCCGGATCGCGCGTTGGATCATCCGCGCTGCCCTGAGGCACCCAGATCAGCGTCTCGTAACGCGCCCGCGTCAGCAGGACGCGATAGGTGTTCAGCCGCCATAGCGTTGCTTCTGCTGAGCTGACATTGGCCCATTTCGTGCCTGAAAAGCGGCGAGGCTGCCAGCGATCGCCTGATGGTGCACGGATCAGATCGCCGTCCCAGCACAGCCCCACAAAATCCAGTTCCAGTCCCTGAATGGCAAATTCCGTTGCGCAGGTTTCCAGCGCATCGGAGGCCCGGATATCCCGATCTGGAACCCAGCGGTTCAGGAACCATTGGGAGACAGCCTTGTCGTCCATATGTGGAACTTCACAGCCCAGCCCTTCGGCCCGCAGCCGCTTGGCCTTCGAACTTGCCACCAGTCCACAACGATAGGTCAGGCGCGAACGGTGTCGCAGCCCCGCACGCAGATCGTCCAGACTGCGTGTGAGACGGAACGGCAGATCCGTCTGCGCGGCCAGACGCCGGGCCGTCTCGACGTCTCCATTCAGAACGGCATTGACCCAGCGCGGTGCGGTTTCTTCGCGCAGGGAGCGGATGGCCACACCGAGATGCAGAAAACGCTGCCGCCCGGCTTCAAGTGTTGCGGGCAGATGCGTCAGATCCCCGGTTCCGATCACATCCGGAGCGGCTTCAACGCGCCATGCCGGGCGGCTCAGAAGAGCTTCGCCCCAGCAGGCCAGACCGCCTTCACCGTCATTGATTTCCTGCCCATGCCCGATCAGGCACAGAATGGCCGCGAACCCGTCATGCCGTCCCATGATGTCCAGCAGATGCGCAGGCTCGGATTCCGTCAGCTTCACATGCCGCGCCGCACTTTTGCGGACAGCCTGAGCCTGCGTCCAGCATCGCTGGGCTTCATCAATGACCATGACCTGTTCAGGCGGACATTCCGCTGGCCGCCCGACATAGTGATCGCGGAATTTCGTCAGGGACTGGATGGTGGACTCCATCTGCTGCTCCACGAGAGCACGCTTCTGCCCACGACTGACCGTATCGCGCGTCAGAGCTTCCCGCAGCACCGAAACAAGAGTGGGATTCCCAGTCAGGAATGTTGCACCCGTCCCGTCGCCCCCATCCGCAAAAGCCGCCTTCAGGCCACACAACGTCTTGCCCGCGCCGGGAATACCCGAGACGAAGACAATCACCTTGCGCCCTCCCGTCCAGGCTTTTTCCAGAATGCTGGCGATGCAGGCAGAGGTCTGCGTCAGGTTTGTCGCATCCGTACGGGCGGTGTGAATATCGGCAACGCTATGTGTGGCGTAAATCTGCCGAGCCGCTTCCACAATGCTTGGGACCGGATCGTAGGGAGCATGTTCCCATTGCGCAGGAACGAGTAGATTTTCGGTATGAGCCGTCTGCAGCGCCAGCGTGGTCAGGAGCGTTTTCAGCCCGGTTGCATTGACGCGCTGAACTTCTGTGACGCCCAAAGGCAGCAGAAGTGGCGTTGTCTGGGCGCGGGGCGGCGCATCCGTGGCAACCAGAACGGGAATGAGGGGATGAGCTCGGCTGGCGGCATGAAAATCCAGCAGGTCGAGCGCATAACCTTCCGTCTGGGAGAGGGCTGACGCATCGAAACTGGATGCGCCGATCTTGAATTCCAGAACGTAAATCGCGCCAGGCGACACCAGAACCGTGTCGATCCGTCCGCCAAGCCGCGGGATCGGGAACTCGAACAGAACCTGCCAGTCCTGTGCGTTGGGAATTGTAGGAAGGATATCGCGCAGAAGATCAATCTGCGCTTGCCAGGCACGAGCCTGCTGCGGCTCGCCCTGAAAGCGGTTCTGCACCACCTTGTGGGACAGGGCGGCGCAGAGCTGGTCCGGGGGAATGTGAAGGAACGTGGTGACGGATCCGGACCACCACGCTCCCATGGCTTCAGCCCTCGATCTGGCCGAAATCGGCGATCAGAGCCGTTGTCTCGCGGAAGCGGGACAGCAGCTTGAGGCGGTTGGCCCGCACTTCCGGTTCCGGTGCATTGACCGTCACGGCTTCGAAAAACCGGTCCAGTGTCGGGCGCAGGGCTGCAATGGCCTGCATCGCATCGGTGAAGCGCTCTTCCTTCAGGGCCGTCTCGATGGCAGGCACGGCCTGATCCAGACCTGCGGCCAAAGCGCGTTCTTCGTCCTGCGTATAGAGAGCCGGATCGGGCGCACCGGTATGCGGGCCGTCCTTCTTGTCCTCGATGCGCAGGATGTTGGCAGCGCGCTTGGCGGCGGCGAGCAGATTGCGCCCGTCTTCCGTCTGGATCATCTCCGACAGTGCCGAAGTCCGGGCCAGAAGCCGCACCAGATCGCCATCAAGACCACCGGCCAGCGTTGCGGCCAGCACGTCATGCCGCTCACCTTCGCTGCGAAGCTGCACGCGCAGACGTTCTGCAATGAAGTCCGGCAGCTTGGCCAGCTCGCCACCCGTCCGGCCGTTGGCGGCCTGTGCGAACAGTTCTGTCAGGTCCAGACGCAGCCCGTTGTCCCGGATCGTGCGGATGATGCCAAGTGCCGCGCGACGCAGCGCATACGGATCGCCCGAACCGCTCGGCAGTTCGCCAATGGCAAAGAACCCGGCCAGCAGGTCCAGACGGTCCGCAAGGGCAACCGCGACCGAAACCGGTGCCTTCGCGGTGTCGTCGGACTGACCGCGCGGCAGATAATGCTCCGTTACGGCGCGGGAGACGGCCTCCTCCTCGCCATCATGCGCCGCATAATAGCCGCCCATGATGCCTTGGAGTTCCGGGAACTCGCCGACCATCCCGGTCGTCAGATCTGCCTTTGCCAGCAGACCTGCGCGCTCGGCCTGAGTGATCTGTGCGCCATCAAATCCCATGGCCTGCGCCACGGTGCCAGCAAGCTTCGAGATCCGCTCGGCGCGTTCGGCCTGCGTGCCGAGCTTTGCATGGAACGTCACCGCCGCCAGCGCCGGAACGCGGTCGGCCAGTTTCGTCTTGCGGTCCAGATCCCAGAAATGTCGCGCATCGGCAAAACGGGCGCGGAGCACACGCTCATTGCCCGCCGTGGTCAGCTTGCCGCCATCCTTGAACGGCAGATTTCCGACAAATGCGAAATAGGGCGCGGCCTTGCCGTCCGGATTGCGCAGGGCGAAATAGCGCTGGTTGATCCGCATGGAGACCTGCATCACTTCGGCAGGCAGATCCATGAATGCCGCGTCGATCTTACCCAGAAGCGGGACGGGATATTCGACCAGTCCGCAGACTTCATCGACCAGCCCATCATCCTGCACGACCGTAATCCCATGCTGGTCCGCCAGACGCGTCACACCAGTGCGCACCATGTCGCGGCGGCTGTCCATGTCCACGATGACCGAGCGCGTCTCAAGCTCTTCCTGCCACTGTTGCCCGGACAGGATCTCGAACGGACCCGGTGCCAGAAAGCGATGGCCTTCGGAGAGGTTGGACGCCTTCAGTCCATGTGCGTCGTCCCCTTCGCGGGCGAGGGCGAACGGCACGACATGCCCGTCCAGCAGGCAGACAATCCGGCGCAGCGGCCGCACCCAGGTGAAGTTCGAGCCCGCACCCCAGCGCATGGATTTCGGCCAGGGGAACTTCCACAGAAGCTCGGGCAAGGCCTCGGCCACGCGGCTTTCCGCGCTCACCGGATCGAGCGATTTGTTCAGAACCCAGAAACCGTTTTCCAGCGTCAGCTCATCGGGTGTCACACCATGCTTACGCGTAAATCCGGCCAGAGCCTTCTCGGGCGCACCTTCACGCGGGCCACGCTCGGACACGCTGCGGGCCGGGATTTCGGCATCGACGGTCAGGATCGTCGCAATGCGACGGGCACCGAAGAACGTGCGCAGATCACGCGGGTTCAGGCCGTCCAGTGCCTTCGTCAGCAGCGAACCCAGATCATCGGCCGCGCGGGCCTGCATGCCGGAGGGGATTTCCTCGCTGAACAGTTCGATAAAGAGTTCAGCCATGGGACGTCTCCTCCTCACCGGCGAGCCAGGCTTCGCAGGCGGCTTTGGCAAGCGCTCGGACGCGCCCGATATAGGATGCGCGCTCGGACACGGAGATCACGCCCCGCGCATCCAGCAGATTGAACAGATGCGAGGCCTTGAGGCACTGGTCATAGGCGGGCTGGGCCACGCCGGCCTCGGCGAGGCGCATGGACTCACGCTCGGCATCGTTGAAATGGGTCAGCAGCATCTGCGTGTTGGCGAGCTCAAAATTATGGCGCGAATAGTCCCGCTCGGCGCGCAGGAAAACGTCGCCATAGGTCAGGCCCTTGCCGTTGAAATCGAGGTCGTAGACATTCTCGACGCCTTGGACATACATCGCCAGACGCTCGAGCCCGTAGGTCAGCTCCGTGGACGGCATGACGGTCGGAATGCCGCCAACCTGCTGGAAGTAGGTGAACTGCGAAACTTCCATCCCGTCACACCAGACTTCCCAGCCCAGTCCCCAAGCGCCGATGGTCGGGTTTTCCCAGTCATCCTCGACGAATTGGATATCGTGCAGTTCCGGATCGATCCCAATGGCGCGGTAGCTGTCGAGCAGCAACTGCTGGCTGTCTTCCGGCGTTGGCTTGAGCAGCACCTGATACTGGTAATAGTGCTGAAGGCGGTTCGGGTTTTCACCGTAACGGCCATCAGACGGCCGGCGGCAGGGCTGCACATAGGCGGCGGCCCAGGGCTTGGGGCCGAGCGCGCGGAGCGTGGTGTGAGGGGAGAGCGTGCCTGCTCCGAGTTCGGTATCGTAAGGCTGCAGGATGGCGCAGCCCTTCTCGGACCAGAATTGATGAAGGCGCAGGATCAGGTCCTGAAAGCAGAGCGGCCGGGTCGCAGACAATTCGATAGGCTCCGGTTGGCAGAAATCGGGCGCCACCTTACAGGCACAGGCCCTTAACCGGAAGGGAGCGTCATTTCGCCGATCTTGTAGACTGGGCGCGAGTGCATCATATGATTGACGCTCTGCAATTTCTTCATCTGGAAGGATGATGACGATGAACAACGAAGAACGCGATCTGATCGCCCGTTTCGTCGCCCGTGTCGGGGGAGGGCCGCAGGTCACGGGGCCTGGACAGCCACCGGCCGCGCCCCTGCCGCCGATCGACCCTGAAGCGGACCGCTTCATCGCCGAGAACTTCCAGAAATATCCGGAAGCCCGCTATCGCATCACCCAGATGGCCGTAGTGCAGGAAGCCGCGCTCGCGCAGGCGCAGAACCGCATCCGCCAGCTCGAGTTCCAGCTCCAGCAGGCCCAGCAGCAGCTTGCACAGGTGCAGCAGTCGGGCGGCTCCAAGCCGGGACTGTTCGGTGGCCTGTTTGGCGGCGGCAACCGTCCGCAGCAGTCGGCACCGCCGCCGGGCTGGGGTTCGCAGGCCGCTCCCCCGCCGAACTTCATGCCGCAGCAGCAATATGCCTATCCGCCGGGTTATCAGCCGGGCATGTTCCAGCGTGGCGGTTCGGGCTTCCTTGGCTCGGCCCTGACGACGGCCGCAGGTGTGGCTGGTGGTATGATGGCCGCCAATGCGCTTGAGGGCCTGTTCTCCGATCATCACGGTGCTGGTGGTGATGCTGCTGGTGGCTGGGGTGCAGGTGGCGACACCATCATCAACAACTATGGCGGTGATGCCTCGGCTTCCGATCCGTTCGGCGGTGCCGGGACCGATGCCGGCAGCTTCTCCGATTCCGATTTTGGCGGCGGCGGTGATGCCGGCGGCGGCGGAGATTTCGGTGGTGGCGATGGCGGTGGCGGCGGATTCGACGACATGTTCTGATCCCGCCTTCGTCAGACAGGCACTTTTCAAAGCCCGTCCGGACCCTATGTCCGGGCGGGTTTTTTGATGTTTGCCAACCTAGCGGCCTATGCTGCGTTCGCTTTCATGACTGTCCCCATTTCCCAGCCGGGAGGCCATATCCGATGTCCCAATCCGCCCCGACCGCCGATTTCCGCGACCTCTCCGCTTTCGACGCGCTCGAAGATGGGAAGATCACGCCCTTTTCCCTGGATGGGACACCGGTGGTCGTCATCCGGGATGGCGACAGCGTGCATGCCCTTGCCGGCAAATGCCCGCACAAGGAAGCGCCGCTGGAACAGGGAGCGTTCTGCCGGACGGAGAAGGGGAGCGTGTTGGTCTGCCCCTGGCACAAGGCCGTTTTCGATGCGGTGGATGGCAGTCTTGTCGAGCCGCTGGCGCTCGATCCCCTGCCGCAATATCCCGTTCAGGTTGTTGATGGCCGCGTGCTGGTCGGACTCAGGCCGATGCAGCGTGAGACACCGGAAAAGCGACAGGAAAACGAGAGCGTCCTGCTCCTCGGCGCCGGGGCTGCGGCGGTCAGTGCGGCGGTGACGCTCCGGGCGGAAGGATTTGCGGGCACCATTACGATGGTGAGCGAGGAAAAGGATCTTCCTTATGACCGCACGGCTCTGAGCAAGACTGTTCTCGTCAGCGAATCCGAAAAGGCCCATGCGCCGCCGGTGCGGGACGAGGAGTTCTACAGTGAACGCGGCATTACCCGTGTCCGCGGGCATGTGGCGCAGTTCGATCCGCAGACGCGCAAGGCTAAATTACAGGACGGAACGGAGCTGACGGCCGACCATGTCCTGATCGCCACGGGTGCTGTTACCAGAAAGCCGGATATTCCCGGTGTGGACATGAAGGGCGTTTATACGCTGCACCGGGAAGCGGATGCCGAGCGTATTGCCGCCATTCTGGACCCCAACCTGGCCGTCACGATCGTGGGCTCAGGCTTTATAGGGCTTGAAGCGGCCTCCTCCCTGCGCCAGCGCGGGGTCGGGGTAACCATCATTTCCGATACCGAAATCCCGATGGAAAAGCAGTTCGGTCGCGAAATCGGGATCCGTCTGCGCCAGTTGCATGAAGAAAACGGCGTGGCGTTCGTCTCGGATGCGCGGGTCACGAAAATCTATGCCGATGACGGCAAGGACGGAACGGCATCCGGCGTGGAACTGGATGACGGGACGCGCCTGCCTGCCGCGTTCGTGCTTCTGGGCGTGGGTGTCACCCCGGCCACGGATTACGTCTCAGGTCTGGAGCGCGACAAGAGCGGTGCGATTGTCGTGAATTCCCAGATGCGCGTGACCAGAGACGGCGATACGGGCGGTTATCCGGGCGTGTATGCGGCCGGGGATGCTTCGGCCGTTTTCCATGATGGCGCCCCACGGCGAATCGAGCACTGGCGCCATGCCGAGGTGCAGGGACGGATCGCGGCCCTCGCCATGATGGGACATGACACGCCCAATGTGCCGATGCCGTGGTTCTGGACGCAGCAGTTCGGCAAGAAGATCGAGCTTCTGGGCTGGGGGAAAACTTCGATAACGTGGCGCTGGAAGGCGATATCCGCGGTTTCAAGTTCCTTGCCACATACATGAAGGATGGCAGCCCCATCGCACTGGCCGGGGCAGGGCATGCCGCCGATATGGCGCGGGCTGCGGTCGATTTCGATGGTTTCCTGAAGGAAAAGGCCGGAAGCGGGCTCTGAAGTCGCAGAAAACTTGACATGAGAGGGCCGTCCCGGCTTCCTGCGCCCACTTATCCGCACAGGACGTTGAAGAGGCCCGACATGCATCCATACCGCACCCATGACTGTAGCGCCCTGCGCGAGGAAAACGCCGGGCAGATTGTCCGCCTTTCCGGCTGGGTGCACAGCAAGCGCGATCATGGCGGCCTGCTGTTCATCGACCTGCGCGACCATTACGGTGTGACGCAGATCGTCATTCCCGCTGGCACGGACCTGCTGGAAAAGGCCGAGCGTCTGCGCGTCGAGAGCGTCATCACTGTGACCGGCAAGGTCGTGGTCCGTCATGGCTCCCAGCGCAACCCGAACCTGCCGACCGGTGATGTCGAAGTTCTGGCTGACGCTCTTGAGGTCCGCTCCAGCGCCGAAGTCCTGCCGTTCCAGGTGGCGGGCAACGAGAACTATCCCGAAGACCTGCGTCTGAAGTACCGCTACATCGACCTGCGCCGCGACAAGATGCACCAGAACATCATGCTCCGCAGCAAGGTCATCACGAGCCTGCGCCAGCGCATGATCGAGCAGGGCTTCACCGAGTTCCAGACCCCGATCCTGACGGCCTCGTCCCCCGAAGGTGCGCGTGACTTCCTCGTCCCGGCGCGTCTGCATCCGGGCAAGTTCTACGCCCTGCCGCAGGCCCCGCAGCAGTTCAAGCAGCTCGCCATGGTCGCCGGTTTCGACCGCTACTTCCAGATCGCACCCTGCTTCCGTGACGAAGCCTCCCGTGCCGACCGCAGCCCGGGCGAGTTCTATCAGCTCGATTTCGAGATGTCCTTCGTCACGCAGGAAGACGTCTTCACCGTGCTCGAGCCCGTCCTCGCCGGCGTGTTCAACGAGTTCACGCCCGAAGGCTGGAAGATCACGGATGGCGCATTCCCGCGCATTCCCTATGCCGACGCCATGCGCGACTACGGCTCCGACAAGCCGGACCTGCGTAATCCGCTGATCATCAAGGACGTCACGGACGCATTCCGCGATTCCGGTTTCGGCCTGTTCGCCAAGATCGCAGCCTCCGGTGGCCAGATCCGTGCCATCCCGGCTCCGGGTGCGGGTGATCGTCCGCGTGGTTTCTTCGACAAGCTGAACAGCTGGGCCCGTGAAAACGGTGCCGGTGGTCTGGGCTACATCATCTTCGAGGAAGAGGGCGGCAAGGGCCCGATTGCCAAGAACCTCGAAGCCGATCGCGTCGAGAGCATCCGTGAAATCTGCGGCCTCAAGGCCGGGGATGCCGTGTTCTTCGCCGCAGGCAAGGGTGATGAAGTCGCCAAGTTCTCCGGCGTTGTCCGCACCAAGGTCGCAACCGAGCTGGACCTGATCGAGAAGAACGCCTTCCGTTTCTGCTGGGTCGTGGACTTCCCGATGTATGAGCTGAACGAGGAAACCGGGAAGGTCGATTTCTCGCACAACCCGTTCTCCATGCCGCAGGGTGGCCTTGAAGCGCTGAACACGCAGGATCCGCTGACGATCAACGCCTATCAGTACGACATCGTCTGCAATGGCGTGGAGCTGTCCTCGGGCGCCATCCGGAACCATCTGCCGGATGTCATGCTGCGCGCCTTCGAGATCGCAGGCTACGGCCCCGAGGTCGTCGAAGAGCGTTTCGGCGGCATGCTGAATGCCTTCCGTTACGGCGCCCCGCCGCATGGTGGTGCAGCGCCGGGCGTGGACCGTATCGTGATGCTGCTGGCCGATGAGCCAAATATCCGCGAAGTCATTCTCTTCCCGCTCAACCAGAGCGGCGAGGACCTGATGATGGAAGCACCGGCACCGGTCGAACCGGCCCGTCTGAAAGAGCTACATTTGGCTCTGGACCTGCCGAAGCCCAAGCCGACCGCCAGCAAGTAATTCCTTTCATTTCCCTGCCAGACCGGCGTCTTCAATTCCGAAGACGCCGGTTTTTTTTGTCCGGTACTGAAACACTTCGTCATTCCTGCGTTGTGAGGGAAAGTTCTCTAGCAAGCGGGTAGACCCATCATGGCCGAAGATACGAAAAATGCCTTCCTGACAGACGTCCAGACGCTGCGTGAAAACGCAAAGAAGTCTCTGGACGATGGCGCTGTAACCCCCACCTACAAGGGCGACGTCAAGAAGACGATCGACATCTTGCAGGCTGTTGTCGCGACCGAACTGGTCTGCGTCCTGCGCTACACGATGCACGCCATTTCCGTTGAAGGCCTGACCAGCGAAAGCGTTGGCAACGAGTTCAACGAACACGCAGCTTCCGAGCGCAAGCACATGCTGGCCGCGGCAAACCGCATCGACCAGCTCGGCGGCGTGCCGAACTTCAACCCTGAAGGTCTGGCCACGCGTTCCGCGACCGAATACGGCAATGGCGGCAATCTCGTTGAGATGGTGAAGCAGGACCTGATCGCCGAGCGCGTCGTGATCGAGCACTATCAGGAACTGATCCGCTATTTCGGCGACAACGACCCCACGACCCGCATCATGCTCGAAGGCTTCCTGGCCGACGAGGAAGATCACGCCACCGACCTGCATGACCTGCTCGTCGCTCACGAAGGCAAGCCCTTCCTGAACTGATCCGGCTTAATCGGGCATTTTAGAAGGGGCGCTTCCTGCCACTGGAAGCGCCCCTTTTTTGTGCTCACGTCCGAAGCACTAAATCCGGAAACATAAAATCATGCACTGCCCGGATTCCGCCACAGATGCGCCGCAGCTGCGCCAATAGAATTGGGTCATCATCTTTCCGTGACAATGCGTCATGGAAAGGAGAGCATTGATGCTGAAACATCTGTCAGGGATCTTGGCTGTTTCCGCCCTGTTTGCAGGTACGATGGCGATTGCGCCAATGACGGGAACAGCCCATGCACAGTTCGTGCCCTATAGCGGCCCCTACCGCCAGCCACCCCCGCCACCCCATGTCCTGCCCGAGCCCATCCCGCCGCATGGAGGCGACATGCGCTGGGTTCCGGGGCACTGGCGCTGGAGCGGAAACGGCTATCAGTGGCAACCCGGCCATCTGACGCGAAGACCTGGTCTGCGTCACGCCTGACCGGGCGAGGGGCCGGGAAACACTCCCGGCCCCTTTGGTCTCAGACCGTGACGAGAACCGGAACGTGATCGGAGGCCTTTTCCTTGGCCCGCTCGTCCTTGTCGATCTCAAAGGATTTCAGCCGCTCCGTCAGGCGCGGAGAGAGCAGCGCATGGTCGATCCGCAGCCCCGAGTTCCGGTGGAAAGCCGCAGCCTGATAGTCCCAGAACGTGTAATACCGGCCCGTAGGATACAGGGCCCGCAGCGCATCCGTCAGGCCCATCCATTCCAGACGTCGGAAGGCCGCACGGCTTTCGGGACGGATCAGCGCATCATCCGGCGGCAGACTGGTTGACGCCAGATCCTCAGCTGTCGGACAGACATTGAAGTCCCCGATGAACGCGAACGGCTTTTCCGCATCAAGCAGAACCCGCGCCCGCGCCGCCAGCGCGTCGAAGAAGGCGAGCTTGGTCGCGTAACCATCCTCACCGCCGGAATTGCCGTTGGGCAGATAGAGATTGCCGATCGTGACGCCATCAAGTTCCGCCTCGATGTAGCGGGCGGACGGATGATCAAAACCCGGAAGCGTGTGATGCGTGACCGTGAAAGGCCGACGCCCGATCAGGGCTACACCATTATAGGCTTTCTGCCCCGAGGTCGCGACATGCAGCCCGGCTTCAGCGAACACGGCCGGAAACTGGCTGTCCTCGCATTTGATTTCCTGAAGGCACAGCAGGTCACATTCCGGATGGCGCTCCAGCCAGTCCTGAACGTGATGGGCGCGGGCGCGGATGGAATTGATGTTCCAGCTTGCGAAAGTGAAGGGCGTAGCACTCATCGGATCAGGTCAGCGAGAAGCTGGTGCCGCAGCCACAGGACGAGGCGGCGTTGGGGTTCGTGACCGTGAAATGCGCCCCCATCAGCTTGTCCACGAATTCCAGTTCGGCGTTCTCCAGCAGGTCGAGACTGGTCGTATCAACGAACACTTTCGCACCATCGCGCTCAATGACGACATCATCCGCAGCCTGATCCCGCTCCAGCCGGAACTGGTACTGAAACCCGTTGCAGCCACCCGCCAGAACCGCAACGCGCAGTGCAAGCCCATCGGGCTCGGGCTGGGCTGCGATGATCTCGTTGATGCGGGCGGCGGCGCTGGCGGAGATGCTGAAAGGCACGGTGTCGGACATGGGCGTGTGTTCCCGGAATCTGAAAAGGCGGCTGGACCCTGCTGGACCCAGCAAGACGGCTGCGGTCCTGATTATATGGTCAGAGCGGTGTTAAGGGCAAAGGCCGTGTGGTTGCACGCGCGCCGGGCTGGCGTAGAATGAAACCGTGATCCGGCCGGAAACGGCGCTCTACCGGCCATGAGGCTTCGGGGCAGGGGTTACAGCCAGACGGCTCACACACAGGACATGTCTTGATGGTAGCGATCTACGCGGTACAGGACTCCGGCTCCCGGGGACGGCTCTATCCCGAAGTGGAAAGTCCCGTCCGCTCCCCCTGGCAGCGGGACCGTGACCGCGTGCTCCATTCCGCCGGGTTTCGTACTCTGCAATACAAGACGCAGGTCTTCATCAACCACGAAGGCGATTTCTTCCGCACGCGTCTGACGCATTCGCTCGAAGTTGCGCAGATTGCCCGGTCCATTGCCCGTAGTCTGGACTTGAACGAGGACCTGACGGAAACCGTCTCGCTCGCCCATGACCTCGGTCACACTCCGTTCGGGCATGCTGGTGAGGACGCACTTGCGCTTGCCATGAAGGACTGGGGCGGTTTTGACCACAACACCCAGTCCCTGCGTCTCGTGACCGCGCTTGAAGCCCGTTACCATGCCTTCGACGGGCTGAACCTGACCTGGGAAGCGCTGGAAGGGCTGGCCAAGCATAACGGCCCGGTCAAACGTCCGACGCCCTATTTCGTGGAATACGACGCCAAGCACCATCTGGACCTGCAAAGCCATGCCTCGGCCGAAGCGCAGGTCGCCGCCATGTCGGATGATATCGCCTATCACGGCCATGATCTCGATGACGGTCTGCGCGCCGGGCTGCTGTCCTTCGAGGATATCGAAGGCCTGCCGCTGGTTGGCGAAGCCCTGCGCCGCTCCCGCGAGATGGAGCGTCAGATCGGGCGCGAAGCGTCCGATCAGGCCCAGCGCGTGCGTCACGAAACCATCCGCGTCGTCATCAACCAGCTCGCCACCGACCTGACGAACCAGACGCGCCGGAACCTCGAAGCGCTCAACCCGCAATCGGCTGATGACATCCGTCATGCCGGATACCCGGTCGTGGCGTTCAGTCCGGAAATGCGTGAGGCCAACAAGGCCATCCGCAAGTTCCTCTATGCCCGCATGTACCGGCACTGGCGCGTCAACCGCATGGCGCGGAAAGCCAAGATCGCAGTGCGGGAAATCTTCGACATTCTCTCCGAAGATCCCGGCCTTCTGCCCGATCCGCTGCGCGGGCGTGCCAAAGCCGCCGATGACGTGCAGCGCAGGCGTCTGGTGGCCGATTATATTGCCGGAATGACCGATCGTTTCGCGATGGAAGAACATCGACGGTTGACGGACCTCTCCGTGCTGGGCTGATAGAGCCTCTGATCTGACGACGCGTTACAGGAATCGAGCTGAAATGGCCGCTGACACCACGACCCTTACGACTGACTGTCTCTTTGCCCGCACCCGGGTTCAGGTGTGCGACGCTCTGCGATCAGTCGTCCCCGGCCTGCCGGAAGAGGTGGTGCAGCGCGTCGATCTGACCCCTACGCGCGACCCGTCTCACGGTGACATGGCGACGAACGCCGCCATGCTCGCCGCCAAGCCCGCGCGCCGCAAACCCGCCGAAATCGCTGCCGAACTGGTCGAGAAGCTCTCCGTTCTGCCGGAAGTCGCCAAGGCCGAAGCCGCAGGCCCGGGCTTCGTGAACCTGACGCTCAAGCCTGAAGTCCTGCAGGGCGTTGCCGTCTCGATCCTCAAGGCTGGTGACCGCTATGGCCGTTCCACGATGGGGCAGGGGACGCGCGTGAACGTGGAATACGTCTCCG
Source organism: Gluconobacter roseus (assembly GCF_046058915.1). Classification (GTDB taxonomy): domain Bacteria; phylum Pseudomonadota; class Alphaproteobacteria; order Acetobacterales; family Acetobacteraceae; genus Gluconobacter; species Gluconobacter roseus_A. The sequence continues at coordinate 958,573 of NZ_CP175538.1, read as the reverse complement.
CCAACCCGACCGGCCCGATGCATGTCGGCCATTGCCGCGGTGCCGTGGTCGGTGATGCGCTGGCCAATCTGCTCGAAGCAGCTGGCAACACCGTCACGCGCGAATACTATATCAACGATGCCGGAACACAGGTCGTCGCGCTGACCTGGGCCACATACTGGCGCTATCTTCAGGTCATCGGCACGGAGATTTCCGCCGACGATTTCAGCCCGCTCACTCCGAACGGCCTGCAATATCAGGGCGAGTACCTGATCCCTGTCGCCCAGAGCATCGCTGACAAGCACGGCCGCACACTCGCCAATGCAGAGGGTGGCCCCGCCGATCCGTCCGTCTGGTTCGAGACGGTCCGTCGTGAAGCCCTGACGCAGATGATGGCGGCCATCCGCGAAGATCTGGAAGCGCTGGGCATTTCGCACGAAGTCTTCGCCAGCGAAGCCGAAACGCTGGCCAGTGGTCGCGTGGATGCCGCGATCGCAAAGCTCGACAGCAAGGGCCTGCTTTATGAAGGCGTGCTCGAGCCGCCCAAGGGCAAGATGCCGGAAGACTGGGAAACCCGCCCGCAGACGCTTTTCCGCTCCACCGAGTTCGGAGACGATCAGGACCGCGCGCTCCGCAAGTCCGATGGCACCAACACCTATTTCGCGAACGACATCGGCTATCACGCACAGAAGGCCGAGAATGCCGACGTCCTGATCGACGTTCTTGGTGCCGATCATGGCGGCTACGTCTCTCGCATGCGCGCCGCGATTTCCGCTCTGACGGATGGCAAGACCGGCTTTGAAGTCGTGATGTGCCAGATCGTCCGCGTCGTAAAGAACGGCGAGCCCGTCCGTATGTCCAAGCGCGCCGGCACGTTCGTCACCCTGCGCGATCTGCTGGACGAAGTGGGCCGGGACGCCGTGCGCTTCACGATGCTGACCCGCAAGGCCGACGCGCAGATGGAGTTCGATCTGGACGCTGTCGTCGCCCAGACGCGCGACAATCCGGTATTCTACGTCCAGTACGCCCATGCCCGCTGCCGCTCGGTCCTGCGTTCGGCCGAGACGATGTTCGGCGCGGACGCCGTAACACCGGAACCCCTGTGCAGCGCCGATCTGTCCAACCTGTCTTCGGACGTGGAACTGGCCGTCCTGCGCCGTCTGGCCGCGTTCCCGCGCAGTGTCGAAGCTGCCGCCACGGCCCGTGAGCCGCACCGGATCGCGACCTATTGCATTGATCTGGCGTCCGACTTCCATGCCCTGTGGAACCGGGGCCGCGAAGACACCACCCTGCGCTTCCTGCATGAGAACGACCGCGCCACCAGCCTCGCCAAGCTGGCGCTGGTTTCGGCCATCGCGGGAACGCTGCGCTGTGCCCTCACCATTCTCGGCGTCGTGCCGGTAGAGGAAATGCGATGACCCCGGAAAACGATCAGGATCGCAACCGCCCCGATCCGGGCGATTACGCCCGTACCCCGAAACAGCCTGCGGGTCCGGTTCCGGGAGCGCGTCCGCAGGCGCGTTTCGATCGCGAGCGCCTGAGCAACGATTATGACGACGAACCCCCGCCGCGTCGCCGCCCGGCTGCCGCCGGCGGTGCGTCCGGGGCAGGGCGTCTGACGTCCGTGCTGGGCAATGATCCCGCCACGCGCAAGCTGGTTGGTGGCGCGGTCGGTATCGGCGTCGTGCTTCTGCTGGCAGTTGGCGGCTGGTCCCTCATGGGCAGCCATCACGGCGGTATTCCCATCATTGGTCCGCCGCCTGGCCCCGTGAAGGACCGTCCGGCCGATCCGGGCGGGATGCAGATCATGGGCGGCGATGACGGCGACACCGACATGACCGGCAACGGTGAGGCACATCTCGCCCCGGGTCCGGAGCAGCCGGATACGAAGGCGCTTGCCCGTCAGTATGGCGTCCCGCCCGGAACGCCTGCGCCGGAAACTTCCAAGACCGACGCCCCCAAGGCAGACGGAGCAGCACCGGATAACGCGCCGGCAGCCCAGACGCCTGCGATCCCACCGGAAGCAGCCGCGCCTGCGGATACGGGACAGATGTCTCCGGGCACCGCTCTGCCTGCTACGGTTCCGGAAAAGCCGCAGGATCAGACCGCCGCCCCTGCCGAGGCCCCGAAGGCTGCACCGCCCAAGGAAGCGCCGAAGAAGGAAGAGGCGCCTGTCCATCATGCCGCGCGACCGGCCGAGAAGCCGCTGCCCGCGCCGGTTCCGGAGCCTGAGAATGTTGGACCGCCGAAAGCCGCCGCTCCGGCTGCGGAGAAGGCGGAAACATCCGGGGGAACACATGAAGTCCAGCTCGGCGCGCTCGACAGCGAAGCCGCAGCCCGCAAGGAATGGGACAGCCTGCGCCGTCAGGCGCCGGCCCTGTTCGCAGGTCATACGCCGCTGTTTGAGAAGACCACACATGGTGACCATACCTTCGTGCGTCTGCGGATCGGCGGCTTTGCAGATCTCAAATCTGCGCGCGCTTACTGTGTGAAGCTGCACGCGCAGTCCGTCGCCTGTACGCCGGCCCAGTTCTGAGAGCTGGCGTTTGAGCGAGACACTTCATCTGACGCTTGACGGGTTCGAGGGGCCGCTGGATCTGCTCCTCGATCTGGCCCGCAGGCAGAAGGTGGATCTGGCGAAAATCTCCATCCTGCAACTGGTGGAGCAGTATCTGGCCGTCGTGGACAAGGCTCGTGCGGAAGCGCGGAGCCTGCGGCTGGAACTGGCGGCGGACTGGCTGGTCATGGCTGCCTGGCTCGCCTGGCTGAAATCCAAACTGCTCCTGCCCGCCGAGAATGAAGACCCGGACGCCGAAGACGCGATCGAACTGCTTCAGGAACGCCTGATCGAACTGGAACGGATGCGCGCCGCCGCCCGATGGCTGGCCGAACAGCCCCGCCTGGGCATCGACGTGTTCCGGCGCGGGGAAGGGGAAGACCATACCGAAATCGACCGCTCCGGCCTGCGCGTGGATATGCCCGCGCTGATCACGGCCTATCTTTCCGCACGTCGCCGCACGGGCCGCAGACGCATCTATGCCCCCCGTGCCCGTCGCTACTGGAGCGTGCAGGATGCGCTGTCCCGCCTCAAACGCCTGCTCGGGACAGACAGGGTCGTCGGCTGGCACACCCTGACCTCCCTGCTGCCTGATCCTGAAGAGCTGGATGGCGAAGAGGGGCCTTATGGTCGCAATGCTGCTCTGGCGGGAACGCTGCTTGCGGGGCTCGAAATGGCGAAGGGCGGGGCGCTCGAACTACGCCAGCCTGAAGCATTCGGGGAGATCGAGTGGCGGGCTGCGGCATCATGACGGATCCATCCGCGCTCGACCACGCCTGCCTTCTTGTGGAGGCACTGGTTTTTGCCAGCCCCGAACCCGTCAAACCCAGCGCCATCGCCGAACTTCTGAAAGCGCAGGCGGTCCCTGTTGCCGTTGATGAGGCGCTTGCAGCCGTGCAGACGCGCTATGCTGATCACGCGGTCGAAATGGTGATGGTCGCAGGCGGCTGGCAGTTCCGCACCCGGCCGGAATTCGCGTCCGCCCTGACGAAGGTCGTGGAAAAGCCTCGCCGTCTCAGCCGTGGCGCGATGGAGACGCTGGCCATCATCGCCTATCACCAGCCCTGCACCCGTGCGGAAATCGAAGCGATCCGTGGTGTTTCGCTCGGGCAGGCCATTCTTGACGCCTTGCTGGAAGACAGCCTGATCGCCCCCAAGGGCCGCAAGGAAGTCCCCGGACGTCCGGTTCTGTGGGGCACCACGGCGAATTTTCTGGAAAGTTTCGGCCTGCCAGATCTCGGAGGGTTGCCGCGCAGGGAGGATTTCCTGCTGGATCGCGCCCCCACGGAAGCAGAAGACAATGCATCTGCCGTAGGCGGAACGGAGCAGACAGGCTAGGAATGACGCATGTTTGACTTCAGCTTCTCGGAAATCGCGCTGTTCGTGATGGTGGCGATGGTCTTCATCCGCCCAAAGGACCTGCCGGTTGCCATCCGCACCCTGTCGAACGGGCTGAAGGCGATGCGGCGCATGGCGGCTGAATTCCAGTCCCATGTGGACGAGATGGTCCGTGAAGCCGACCTTTCCGAAGCGCGCGACCAGTTCCGGGATCTGAAAAATTTCAATCTGCGCGACCGTGTCACGAAGGCCATCGACGGCGACAATTCCATCCGCCGCAGTCTGGAACTCGACACGCCCGCAAAAGCGTTCGCTGCCGATCTTCCAAAAGTACCTCCCGCGCCACCGCTTCCTCCGCCGCCCCTGACCAATCTGGAAACGGTGCCCTACAATGCTCGTCCGCAGTTCGAGCCGGCCGTGGATCTGCCTGTCGAACCGGAACCCCAGCCCAACGACGATGTCGTGGACGCTCCGTCCATTCTGCCGCCCAGCACGGCAAGACGGCTTCTGCATGAGCGCTCCCGCTGGCGGGCGCCTGACATCCTGCCGCCTGTCCGTGCCATCCATGCCGGCCGGCGCGTTCCTATTGCGAGCGGAAAGGACGGCGAATGACCGATACCGACAGCATCAACAACACGCCGATGCCGCTCCTCGAGCACCTCGTGGAGCTGCGCAAGCGGCTGATCTGGTCCATCGTGACCTTCGTGATCGCGTTTGCCATCTGCTATCATCATTCGGGCGAGATCTACCGGTTCCTTGCGGCCCCGCTCGGCAACATCATGCGCAAGAACGGCGAGCAGCCGCACCTGATCTATACCGCGCTGTATGAGGCCTTCTTCACCTATATCCGCGTGGCCGTTTTCGGGGCGACCTGCCTGTCCTTTCCCATGATCGCTATCCAGGCCTGGATCTTCATCGCGCCCGGCCTGTATCGCAGCGAGAAACGTGCTTTTGCCCCGTTCCTGATCGCCACCCCGATCATGTTCCTGATCGGCGCAGCACTCGCCTATTACGTGGTCTTTCCGTACGCATGGCAGTTCTTCCTGTCGTTCCAGACGCCGCAGAGCACCAATGGTGGCATGCAGATTGAGCTTCAGGCCAAGGTCTCGGAATATCTGACGCTGGTCACGAAAATGATCCTGGCCTTCGGAGTCTGTTTTGAGCTGCCCGTCGTGCTGACCCTGCTTGTGCGCGTCGGCCTGCTGAGCGTGGCGCAGCTCAAGCGTTTCCGCCGCTATGCCGTTGTTGCGTCCTTCGCCGTGGCCGCCGTAATCGCCCCTCCCGATGCGATTACGATGCTGAGCCTCGCCATTCCCCTCGTCGCCCTGTACGAGGTATCCATCCTCACGGCCCGGTTCGTCGAACCGAAACCCATGGCCGCTGATGAAGACTGATGACCAGACCTGCCGGAGCCCTGAACCATGCATGACCTGAAAGCCCTGCGCGCCGACCCGGCCGCTTTTGACGCTGCTCTCGCACGTCGGGGCCTGTCACCCGTGGGACAGCAGCTTGTCAGTGACGACGAAGAACGCCGCGCTGCACTCGCCGCTCTTCAGGAAGCACAGGGCGCACGTAAGGCACTGGCCAAGGAAATCGGTCTGCTCAAGCGCCAGAAGCTCGATACCGCCGAGATCGAAGCGAAGGCCGTGGCCCTGCGTGACCAGATTGCGGGTCTGGAAGAGCGTGCCAACACGATCCAGACCCGCATCGACGATGTGCTGAAATCCCTGCCTAACCGCCTCAATGCCTCCGTGCCGGACGGAAAGAGCGAAGACGAAAACGTCGTCGTCCATGTCCGCGGCGAAAAGCGCGCATTTGCTTTCGAGGCAAAGCAGCATTTTGAACTCGGTGAAGCTCTGGGTCTGATGGACTTCCCGACCGCCGCCAAGCTGTCCGGCACACGCTTCGTCGTCCTGCGTGGCGCGCTTGCCCGTCTGGAACGTGCGCTGGGCCAGTTCATGCTCGACACCCACACGACCGAGTTCGGCTACAGCGAAACCAGCGTGCCGCTTCTGGTCAACGATGACGCCATGTACGGCACGGACAAGCTCCCCAAGTTTGCCGAGGACTCGTTCCGGACCGAAGATGGCCGCTGGCTGATTCCGACTGCCGAAGTCCCGCTGACGGCCTCCGTCATGGGTGACATTCTCCCGGCCGACGCCCTGCCGATCCGCATGACCGCGCTGTCCCAGTGTTTCCGCTCCGAAGCCGGTTCGGCCGGGCGCGACGTCCGCGGTATGCTGCGTCAGCACCAGTTCACGAAGTGCGAACTGGTCTCCGTCGTAAAGCCCGAGGATAGCGAAGCCGAGCACGAGCGCATGACGCAGGCTGCCGAAACGGTTCTGGAGCGTCTGGGCATCACCTTCCGCCGGATGCTGCTTTGCGCGGGTGATACGGGCTTCGGTGCGGCGAAGACGTTCGATCTAGAAGCCTGGCTTCCGGGGCAGAAGGCCTGGCGCGAAATTTCTTCATGCTCGAATACGCGCGATTTTCAGGCACGCCGCATGAATGCGCGCTATCGTGCCGAGAATGGACCGGCCTTCGTCAACACACTCAATGGTTCCGGTCTCGCTGTCGGTCGGACGATGATCGCTGTTATGGAAACATATCAGAACGAAGACGGCAGCATCGATATCCCCGAGGTTCTGCGTCCTTACATGGGCGGGCTGAACCGCATCGGCTGAGGAATGCAAGGCATGATCACGATCCGCCGTTTCGCCCTGGCCCTGCTGGCCGCAGGCTCCGTTCTCGCTTCATGCCCCGCCGAGGCGGACAGCATGCAGACACTTCACGGTCAGGCCATGTACCGTGAACGCATGGCCCTCCCACCGGGTGCTGTGCTCAGTGTCTGGATTGAGGATACGGGCGCGACGCATGGTGCCCCACTGGTCATGGCCGAACAGCGCGAAGACATTCATCGTGGTGTTCCGATTCCCTATACGCTGACCTATCCGGTGCTGCCGCCGGGCGGCCATTACGTGCTGAATGCGGAAATTACGGTCGAGGGTCGTCGGATCTTTGCGACCCCGGATGGCGGCATGCCTCTCGATCATCCCCAGCTCCTGCTCCGACATGTCGCAGGTACCCCCGTCAGTGCACCTTACGGCGCATGGCGGATCCAGACTGTCGGCGACCTGCGTTTCGACAGCACGGCGGATGCGCCAGGCCTGACGCTGCAACAGGACGGAACCGTTTACGGGACGGATGGCTGCAACCGCCTGATGGGACATTTCAGGCTGGAAGGGCAGACGCTTCGCTTCCTACCCTTCGCCATGACCCGCAAGGCATGCCTGCCGGCCCTCATGGCACAGGAACGGCAGATCGGCGCATTTCTTCCCACCGTGACATCATGGTCACGTGACGGCGAAAACCATCTCGTGCTGCACGCAGGTGCGTCATCTGGCACAATGGTGCTCGTGCCGCAGGACGCCCAGTAGTCACATCAGAGCCAATTTCTAAAAAACTTTTAGTTTTGCACGTCTTTTTTCAAAGGGGCGGGGGGTATCATCCCTCTTTCCCTGAAATGGCAAACAGGACTAAAACGATCCGGCTATCGCTATCTTTTAAATAGAGTGATCAGACAGGACCTCTCCCGCTCCAGAAGGGAGAACTCTGACCGGCAGAGAGTTTTGTTGCATGGCGTGGCGCGCCACTGTTAGCAGGCCGGAGGCTTACTGATGAAAACGACGATCCGGCTCGGGCTGGGACAAAAATGGACTTCCCCGCCAGTCGCGGGAGAGAATTCCGGTGAAGTAAGGGAAATCATTACCCTGGGGGCAGGCAGGGTTGGTTTCAGAAGAGAGGGCCAGTCACTTGCGCCGACGCATGTTTCCGAAGTGGCGTTCATGGCATGGATCAGAGAGACGGAGGCCAGATTGACCAGAAATGCCATTCCCCCCGCGCAACTTTCCCCGGGGCTTGAGCTCGGGCGCCGCATCCGGCTTCTGCGGGAAATGGCAGGGCTGAGCCAGCAGCAACTGGCCGAGAAGGTCGGGATTTCGCGCTCGGCCGTGGCGTTCTGGGAGACGGGTCGCTCGGGCCATGTCGGCAAGCATCTGGGAAGCCTGGCGCAGGTGCTGGGTGTCGAGCCCGAAGTCCTGCTCACCGGGATGGCTTACAAGGCCATTCAGGAAACGCTCACGCCTGACGAAAACACGATGCTCACGCTCTACAGGCAGCTCGATCCGCTCATCAAGCTTCAGGCCCAGAAGTGGATCGAACGGCGTGTCCGTCACAAGGCCGACGAAGCAAAAACACCCGATCAGCCCAAAAGCGCCTGAAATCCGGGCCTGTCTTTTATCAGGCCCGGAACTCCGTCAGGACGGACGCCGACGATTGCTCCCCGGACGCTTTCCGCCCTTTGCAGGGTAGGTCTTGCCTCCGGTTTTTTTTGGTCCCGAAAAAGATGATCTGCCTGCCGATCTGTCCGGCCCGCCGCGACCGGGACGGCCTCCAGGACGACCGCCGATGCGCTGCTGTTTCTGGCTCTCACGCATCCGGCTCTGCGTCCGCAGGACCTGTTCAATCCAGTCATTGAGAATGGACGTGTTGATTTCCGCGTCCTGACGCGCCGGATAGGAATCCGGGAAGCGCAGGGCCAGCCACCGCCAGGCTACCAGCCGCTTGTGCCGCTTCTCAGCCCGCTCCAGCTCCTCGCGCCCCGCCTGTTCCGGATGCGGCAGACGCCCCGTACCCGGCGGCGGCACAGAGCGTCCGGCCGCATGATCAGCCGCCCATTGAACAAGCCGCTGGATGCCATTATCCCGCTCGTCAATCGGGCACATGGCGTAGGTCCAGCGTGTCGAAAGATCGAGGTTTTCCACGCCTTCGAGAGCAGCCGCAATTTCCAGCGCCTGCTCCATATCGGCCAGACGGTAATTCGGATCATCCGCCCGCAGCACGGCGTGTTTGATGCGGGTCAGGACACCGTAGAGACTGTCGCTGTCGATCTCTTCGGCCACAGCCCGGACAATATCCGAATCCGGTTGCACGAGGGGGCGCAGTTCCTTGATTTCTTCGGGCGGGGCGCTGAGCATTTTTCTGACAAAACTCGGGCTGCCAGCGCCAGCCAGCACGCAGACCAGCCCGCTCTCATGCTTGCCGTAACGTCCCGCGCGGCCGCCGATCTGCTTGACTTCCTGCGAGACCAGATCGCGCGTCTGGCGACCGTCGAACTTGCGCAGCGCGCTGAACACGACACGCCGGATGGAGAGGTTCAGCCCCATGCCGATCGCGTCCGTTGCGATCAGGATATCGGCCTCGCCACTATTGAAGCGGGCGGCTTCCGCACGACGGACTTCCGGGCTCAAAGCACCATAAACCACGGCAACCCGACGCCCGCGCGCCATAAGCTCGGCCCGCAGATCCAGCACTTCGCGGCGGGAGAAGGCAATGACGGCATCGCTGGGTTTCAGCTCATCGAGATGCAGCGTCTCACCCGCCTTGAGCGGGCTTTTGCGTTCGAGATGGATCTCGTCCACCGGGTCGTCGCAGAGCTCGGCAATACGCTTGACCAGCGGGATGCAGTCCGGCGCGCCGAGGATGAAGACATGCCGGGCCGGGACACCCATGATGGCAGCCGTCCAGGCAGCGCCCCGGTCCGGATCGGCCAGCATCTGCGCTTCATCAATGATCGCTACATCCACCGGATTGTGGAACGGGCACATCTCGACCGTCGCCGCCAGATGGCGCGCGCCCGGCATTTCGATCCGCTCTTCACCCGTGGACAGCGATGCCGGAACGCCGCGTGAGAGCAGGGACTCGCGGAATTCGTGGGCCAGAAGACGCAGGGGCGCCAGCGCCAGACCGCTCTCGGCATTCGCCAGCGCATTGAGCGCCGTATAGGACTTTCCGGAGTTCGTCGGACCCGTCACCAGCGTGATGCGGCGTTTCAGGGCACGCGCCGTGCGGAAATGGCCGGCAAACCGGTCCAGCGCGGCGACGCGGGCAATGGCGGCATTGCCCGCCTTGTTGCCCAGATCCAGAACTTCCGGCCGGTCCTTGGTTCCGCTGCGCCATTGCGGCAGGAAGGTCCGGAGCCGCTTGAGTTCCGACGGGTCGAAGAAGAACAGCTCGATCCCGTCCGGACGGGTTTCGCGTCGGGCAATGGGAATCCGGTTTTCGGCGATCCAGCGCAGGGCTTCGCGACGCGAACAGTGCAGGACATTCGGCAGCTCGTCGAAGCTGACCAGCCCTTCTTCCCACTGGCGCAGACGCTCAAGCTCACGCGCCCTGCGTTCTTCTGCACGGGCCTGAATATCGGCCTGTTCGCGGGCACGGCGTTCTTCCGCAATCCGCAGATCGTCTTCGAAGCCGAGATCGACGCTGCCGAAGGCTGCCGCGATGCTCTGGGACAGTTTTTCAAGCTGGCCGCTCGACAGGATCACGCCGGTATCCGCGAGATCAGCGCGGATATCTTCCAGCACGGCACGCGGGGAGTCGCCCATTTCCTGCCAGCGCGCCATCAGGACATCGTCGAGCGTCCGGCGCAGGGCTGGCATGTCGGCACGCGGATCATGGATGCGGGCCGCGGCTTCCTGCGTATCCGGCTTTCCGACCCAGACCTCGCCGGCCCTGCGGCACACATTCATGAGCTGGGAGGCCCAGGTCTTGCGACGCACGACGCACAGCGCCTCGATCAGTCCATCATGGGAAAGGGTCGCTTCCGGCCCTTCAAGCCTGCGCGCAACCTGACGCAGCAGGGCAGGGCGCTCGCGCGGCGTAATGTCGAGCGGGGTCCCGAATTCGGCCTCGGCCCGCTGAAGGGCGCGTTCGGCCGGGGAAAAAGAGTCGGAAAGAGTGGCGTCCGGCATGGAGTCGTCTGTCATAAAGTCTTGTGCGTCATTCCGGCATGCGCTTCAACGCGCATGGGTTTCCCGAGCGGCAACGATTGGGCTAAAAGACCCGACCATTATCAGGTCCGTGACCTGTTATCCGTTCCGAACCGGAGACAGAACCAGACATGTCCACCCCGACTTTTGCCGCCCCGACTCCGACCATTGACGAGCCCCTGACCGGCCTGGTGCCGTTTGAAGGCCATCCGAAGCAGTACCGCCTTGCCGAACCGAGCAAGGAATACGCCCATCTGTATCCGGCGAAGGTGCTGACGGTCCATCACTGGACGGACCGCCTGTTCAGCTTCACCACAACGCGTGATCCCGGCCTGCGTTTCGAGAACGGCCAGTTCGCGATGATCGGCATCGAAGTCGAAGGCAAGCCGCTTCTGCGCGCCTATTCGATCGCGTCCGCCAACTATGAAGACCACATGGAGTTCCTCTCCATCGCGGTTCCCGATGGCCCGCTGACCTCGCGTCTGCGCCATGTGAAGGTTGGCGATACGGTTCTGATCGGCCGCAAGCCGGTTGGCACGCTGCTGCTCGACAACCTCAAGCCGGGCCGCAACCTGTATTTCCTGTCCACGGGCACGGGTCTGGCGCCGTTCATGAGCCTCATCAAGGATCCCGAGGCTTACGAGCGTTATGAGAACGTGATCCTCAGCCACACCGTCCGCATCTCGGGGGAGCTGGCCTACGAGAACCACATCCGCCACGAACTGCCGGAGCACGAGTTCCTGGGCGAGTTCGTCAAGGACAAGCTGCGCTACTACCCGGCCGTGACCCGCGAAGACTATGCCGTGACCGATCGCATCACCAAGCTGATCGAGACGGGCAAGATCTTCGAGGATCTGGGCATCGACAAGCTCGATCCCGAGCATGACCGCGTCATGATCTGCGGTTCGCCGGCAATGCTGGCCGACACCGAAGCCCTTCTCGAGCGTATGGGTTTCGTGGAAGGCAATATGAGCCATCAGGGTTCGTATGTCGTTGAAAAGGCCTTTGCCGAGCGCTGAGGTCTCAAAGGCACGAAAGGCCGGGATGATGCAGGATTTTGATCTGTTCGTTATTGGTGCCGGTTCGGGCGGCGTGCGCTGTGCGCGCATTGCCGCCCAGAACGGAGCGCGCGTCGCGATTGCGGAGCGCCGACACTGGGGCGGAACCTGCGTCAATCTCGGTTGCGTGCCCAAGAAACTGATGGTCTATGCGGCCGAATATGGCCGCGAGATCGCCGATGCCCCGTCCTATGGCTGGGACGTCAAACCGGTTGCGCATGACTGGTCCACGCTGGTCAGCGCCAAGGACCGCGAGATCGAGCGCCTGAACCGCATCTATGTCTCGATGCTGGAAAAGGCAGGGGTGACGCTGTTTACGGGCGATGCCAGCTTCGTGGACGCCCATACGGTTGAGATTGGCCCGTCCGAACTGGCGCTGGATGCGTCTGTCCAGCGTGTCCGGGCGAAGAACATCGTCATCGCCACCGGCTCCACGCCTACGCGCCTGAACATTCCCGGCGCCGAACATGCGATCGTTTCGGATGATGCCTTCCATCTGGCTGACCGCCCCGAGCGCGTCGCCGTGATCGGCAGCGGCTATATCGGTATCGAATTTGCCGGGATTTTCGCGGGGCTCGGTTCGAAGGTCGATCTGGTTTTCCGCCAGCAGCTTCCCCTGCGCGGCTTCGATCATGAAATGCGCGCCCATCTGTCCGAACTGCTGCCACTGAACGGCATCAAGGCGCATCCCGGCCGTTCCCCGGAGCGGATTGAGAAGGTTGCGGACGGTTATTGTCTGCATCTTGAAGGCGGTGATGTCATTGAGACGGACTGCGTGTTCATGGCGACGGGCCGTCACCCCAATCTGGCACCGCTCAAACTCGAGAACGCTGGTGTCGCGACATGGAGCGGCCGTATTCCCGCAACGGCGGAAGATGCCAGCACCAATGTTCCGGGCATCTACGCCATCGGTGATGTGACGGACACCTACAATCTTACCCCCACGGCCATTGCCGAAGGGCATCTTCTGGCCGAGCGTCTGTTCGGCGAAACCGGTCGCGACTGGTCGTTCGCCACGACGCCCAAGGCCGTGTTCTTCTCCCAGCCGCTCGCCACGGTCGGCCTGAGCGAAGAAGAGGCTGCCCAGAGCCATGATCTGGACATCTACACATCCAGCTTCACGCCGATGCGCCAGACGCTTTCGGGCCGCAAGGGCAAGACCCTGATGAAGCTGGTTGTGGATGCAAAGAGCAAGGTTGTGCTCGGTGCGCACATGATTGGTCCCGATGCGCCCGAGATCATTCAGGGCCTCGCCATTGCGATCACGGCAAAGCTGACCAAGCGGGATTTCGATCGCACGATCGGCCTGCACCCCACCAGTGCGGAAGAGTTCGTGACCATGCGGAGCCTCACACGTCACGTTCCCCGAAAAGCAGGCTGAACCCTATGGCGGCGCGTAACGGTCTTACGGAGGCTCCGCAGGCGGGCCGCCACATATTTTCTGAAGGGCAATACCGGGCATGAAGTTTGGCTGGCTGTTTGCCCCGTCGATTACCTCCGTCATGTTTGCCCTCCGCACCACGATCGCAGCCCTTCTGGCACTGGCGATTGCGCTGTGGATGGAGCTCGGTGAACCCCAATGGGCCGCCATGACCGTCTGGATCGTCGCCCAGAACTCCCGTGGCGAAAGTATTTCCAAAGGGCGCTGGCGTCTGGTCGGAACGGTTGTCGGCATGGTGGCCGCCATCGCGCTCATGGCGGCGTTTCCGCAATATCCCTGGCTGTTTCTGCCGGCACTTGCCCTCTGGGTCGGGCTGTGCGCTGGCCTTGCGACCCTGACGCACAATTTCCGCGGCTATGCTCTCGTGCTGGCGGGCTATACCTGCACCATTATCGCGCTGGGTGCGGTCAAGGAGCCTGATCACGTCTTCAACGTGGCGATGGCGCGTGGCACCTATATTTTTCTTGGCGTGATCTGCGAAACGGCCATGGGCATGATTGCCCTGCCGAACGTCGCGGGCCGTGCGCGTGAGGAACTGCGCAAGCGCCTTCAGGCCATCCTGACCCGTGCCATTCCAGCCCTGACGGATGTTCTGCGTCAGAAAAGGGGAGCGACGGACGACCTTTCGACTCTTCTGGGCTCGCTTCAGGCCTCCAGCGACCAGATCGAATTCAGCCGCATCGAGATCCGCAGCGAAGGCAACGAGGTCGAGCACGCCTATGTCACGCTCGGTCTGGTCGCGCGCGTCCTGTCGCGCGGACTGGGCCTGCGCACGCGTATGACGGCCGTAACGCATCAACCCGAAGCCCTGCGGCCTTTCCTTGAAGACATGGCCAGTGCTTTGGACGGAATGCCGGAGCGTCTGGTGACTGACCGTCGCGGCATCGCGGCACTGGTTCAGGCCGAGGCCCTTCTGGCCGAGTGCCGGGGCCGGATGCAGACCATCCTGCCGCGTGACGACGAAGACTCCCTGAATGAGGGGATCATCCTGACCGGCGTGGAAGTCATGCTGTCGGATCTGTGCGAAACGCTGCGCTCCTATCGCGCCAGCGTGGATGGCGCACCGGTCTCCGAACGCCATCGCCTGACCCGCAATCCCGACTGGCGCGCCTCCATGCGCAACGGCGTGCGCACGACCGCGGCCCTGCTGTTCGGGGCCTATGTCTGGGAGGTCACGGCCTGGCCACAAGGCAGCGTGTTCCTGACGTTCATCGCCGTGGTCTGCGCGCGTTTCGCGACTTTCGAGAACACCGTCCTGCTGAGTGCCGCGTTCTTTTACGGCGCTGTCTGGGCTGCCGTGGCGAGCGTCATCCCTGTCTTCATCGTCATGCCGGTAACAGCAAATTATCCGTTCTTCTGTCTGGTCGCCGGGTTCTTCATGATGCTGGGCGGCCTGGCGTCCCGCAATCCGTCCACAGCCGTTATGGCCGCGTCTTACGGCACGTTCTTTCCGTTCCTGCTCGGCATGGACAACCAGGGACGCATCAACGAGATCGGCTGGTTCAACACCACGATCGCCCTGCTGCTGGGGCTTGGCGCCGGTGTGATCATCTTCCGCGCCGTCCTGCCATTTACGCCAGCACGTGCCGGCGAGGTTCTGCGTTACCAGCTCAAGCGCAGCCTGCGCCGACTGGCGTTGCCGGGCGTGGTCATGGACGAATATGTCTGGATCAACGAAGGCACGCAGAGCATGGAGCGTGCCGTGCGATTTGCCGGTTCGCTCTCCAGCGAGCGGGCGGAAGCGATGCTGCGCGGCACGCTCTCGGTTCTGACCGTTGGGCGAAACGTGCTGATGCTGCGCAAGCTCGCCCAGCATGGGAGCCTGCCGGACACGGCGGTTGCGGCGGTTGACGGGATGGTGCGGAATCTGCTGCGTCGCAAGCTGCCCCTGACGCACACCTCCGCCACGATCGACCCCACACTAGACGAACTCTACGCTCTGGAGCGCCAGTCACAGGACCCGTCCATTCGTCATGATCTGGTTCTGGCGATCGGGTCCCTGCTGATCGTGCGCACCGAAATGCCGGTCAGCAGGGCCTTTCTCAAGGGCGCGTTCTGATGCGCCTCAGGGTGTAGCGAGGAACCGCAGCAGGTCTTCGTTCACCCGCTCGGCATGGGTCATGAACAGCCCGTGCGGCGCGCCTTCATAGGAAATCCAGGTGGAACCCGGAATGGCTGCCGCGGCTTTCTGGCCCGCAATATCGGCGGGGACGGCAGAATCGCCCGTGCCGTGGATCACCAGCGTCGGAACGGTAAAGGCCTGCAAGTCCGGGCGGAAATCCGTCGTGCCCCAGGCATCCACACAGTCCAGCGTCGCCATCGGGCTTGCCATGCAGGCCAGAACAAACGTCCAGTCCAGCACACCCTGACTGACGGGGTGATGGATCATGCTGACGCCGTAGAAATCGGGAATAAAGTCCTTCAGGAAGCCGAAGCGGTCCTGACGGATCTTCTGCTTGATCCCGTCAAAGATGGAAATATCGACGCCCTTGGGATTGTCGGCTGTCTTGAGCAGGAAGGGGACGACCGACGACAGCAGCACCGTCTTGGAAATACGCGACCGGCCATGACGGCTCAGATAGCGGGCAATTTCACCGCCACCCATGGAGAAGCCGACCAGCGTTGCATCCCACAGATCAAGCTGTTCGAGAATGGCCGCCAGATCATCGGCCAGCGTGTCGTAATCGTAGCAGTTGATCGGATGGCCGGACTGGCCAAACCCGCGGCGGTCATAGGTGATGACGCGGTAACCCGCCTCGACCAGTGCCAGCGTCTGCTTTTCCCACATGTCCCCGGTGAGGGGCCATCCATGGATCAGGACGACGGGCTTTCCGGCCCCCATGTCCTTGACGTGAAGGCTCGTTCCATCAGTAGCGGTGATATACGGCATGGTTCTGATCCTCGAAGGCGTTTACCTGAGGACCAGAACTTGTTGCCGCGACTTTGGTTGCGTCTTACCAGCCGTTTCCGCGCGGTGCGGTCCAGCCATTGCCCGATGCATCGCCGAGCTGTCCGGACTGCGTGTTGTTGCTGCCCTGATAGGACGATCCGAATTTGGAGATGTTCGCACCCGTCACGGAATCGCGCTCCACACCGGCTTCGTGGTCCGGATCGGGGCCATGCTCGAAATCGGTGGACGGCGTGTCGGAATAACCCGGCGGCGGCTTGCGATGGCCGCGGGCACGGAAATGCTCACCGCCAGTCGTGGTCTGGGACTGGGCATCGCTCTGACCTGGCTGCGTCGGAAGCGTCGTACCAGCCGCGTAGGGCTGACCGAAGGATGCGGTCTGGGCCTGTGCCGCCCCTCCCAGCAGAGCGGTCGCCAGCAGGGCGTGGCAGAAGAAACGGGAAGAGGACAACATGTGATCCGGTCCTTGGCCGATCATGACAACAAGGCTGCCTTCCGGAGGAAACGCGACGTCAGGCTCTGACATCCCCGGCAAGGCGGCATATCAGTCTATAATCGGCCCGCTTTCCCCCGTGTTCAAGACTTCTTTTCCTCTGGAACCGTTTCAGAGCCGCCCCATATCAGAAGACATGACGATATCAGTACGGGTTTTTCCGGTTCGGGGCGGTGACTGATGGATGATCTTCTGACGTCCATCCGTCCGCGAACCGTCCTGGCCGAGGGGGCCGTATGGCTGCCCGGCTTTGCCCTGTCCGAAGCACCAGCGCTCCATCAGGCCATTGTGGAGGTCTCTGCACAGGCGCCTTTCCGCCATTTCCGCACCCGGATGGGCCCGATGTCGGCTGCGATGACATCCTGCGGGGCCTGTGGATGGATCGCCGATCCGTCCGGCTACCGCTATTCCCGAACCGATCCGCAGAGTGGCCAGCCCTGGCCTGCCATGCCAGACGCACTTCGTCACCTTGCCGTCCGCGCGGCAGCCGAAGCGGGGTATGCGAGCTTTGACCCTGCGTCCTGCCTCATCAACCGCTACGGGCCCGGAGCGAAAATGGGCCTGCATCAGGACAGGGACGAGGGGATGCCAGAGGCCCCGGTCGTGTCGGTTTCCCTTGGCGTACCCGCCCGTTTTTCGTTCGGTGGTTTGCGCCGGACTGACCCGAAACGCATCATCGAACTGCTCGATGGCGATGTGGTGGTGTGGGGTGGGGTATCGCGCTTTGCGTGGCATGGGGTTTCGCCCATCCGCGAAACATTCCATCAGCAGACAGGTGCCATGCGATACAATCTGACGTTTCGCGCTATCAACGCCGCGCTTTTTCGGCCATAATCAGCGCCCCGCAACTTCTGCATTCACACTCATCCGGAGGGCATTTGATGCACCCCTCGAGCCAGACCCCGACGTCCACCAACACGATGTCCTGGTCTCCTGCAAGCTGGCGTTCCCGTCCCATCATCCAGGCTCCATCCTATGCGGATGAAGCGGCGCTTGCTGCTGTCGAAGCTCGTCTGCATCGATACCCCCCGCTGGTTTTTGCGGGTGAAGCCCGCCGTCTCAAGACGCGCCTGGCCGCCGCATCGCGCGGAGAAGCCTTCGTCCTGCAGGGCGGCGCCTGTGCCGAGAGCTTCGACGAATTCACCGCCGATATCGTGCGTGACACGTTCCGCGTTCTGCTCCAGATGGCCGTGGTCCTGACCTTTGCCGCCAAGGTGCCGGTCGTGAAGATCGGCCGTATGGCCGGCCAGTACGCCAAGCCGCGCTCGTCCAATACCGAGACGATCGATGGCGTGACGCTGCCTTGCTACCGTGGTGACATCATCAACGGTCCCGAGTTCACGCCCGAGGCCCGTATCCCCGATCCCGCCCGCATGGAAACCGGATATTTCCAGTCCGCCGGCGTGATGAACCTGCTGCGCGCCTTTGCGCATGGCGGTTATGCGAATCTGCATCAGGTCCATCGCTGGAACCTCGGATTCGTCGAGCGCTCCCCGCTGGCCGCCCGTTATCAGGATCTGGCTCATCGCATTGACGAGACGCTCTCGTTCCTGCGCGCCTGCGGTTTTGACGGTTCGGCTTCGCAGATCGACGAGACGGAGTTCTACACGTCCCACGAAGCCCTGCTGCTGCCTTATGAGCAGGCCCTGACCCGCGTGGACAGCACGAGCGGCGACTACTACGACTGCTCGGCCCATTTCCTGTGGATTGGTGACCGTACCCGCCAGCCGGACGGTGCGCATGTCGAATTCCTGCGCGGTGTGCAGAATCCGATCGGCATCAAGGTCGGCCCGACAACCACAGTCGCTGACCTCGAAAAGCTGCTCGAAATCCTGAACCCGAAGGACGAGGCCGGCCGCATTACGCTGATTTCGCGCATGGGCAAGGACAAGGTCCGCGATCATCTGCCGCCGCTGCTTGATGCCGTGAACCGCACCGGCCGCACCGTGACCTGGCTGTGCGATCCCATGCACGGCAACACCACGACCACGGCCAGCAAGATCAAGACCCGCTCCTTCGACAACATCCTGGGCGAGGTTCTCGGCTTCTTCGACGTGTTCGAGGCCATTGGCCGCCGTCCGGGCGGCATCCATCTGGAAATGACGGGGCAGGACGTCACGGAATGCATCGGCGGTGCGCAGTGCCTGACCGAGGCCGATCTGGGCGGCCGCTATGAAACATTCTGTGATCCGCGCCTTAATGCGGAACAGTCACTTGAAATGGCCTTCCTTCTTGCTCAGGAATTGACGGGACGAGCAGGAAAGAAAGAATGACCGCTTCCGATCCCCAGAATTCTCCTCAGGCCGCGCTCCGGCGTGCGCTTGGAACACTCGGTCCGCTGGACGAGAAAACCATCGAAGCGCGGACGGATGCCTATTTCGGGCGAACGCGGCACATCGTGGAGCATTTCGGGGATTCCCGCGTCACCTATGCGGTGTTCATCCGCCGCCCGGTGATCGCGGCCTGCGGGCTGGTTGTCCAGTGGCTGAAGAACGTGGCGAAGGCCCAGGGCTTCGCGCTGGACTGCCGGGAAATGTATGCCGAGGGCGAATGGGTCGGCGCGGGCGAGCCGCTGCTGTACCTGACGGGCAGCTTTATCCGTCTGGCCCCGCTGGAAACGCTGGTGCTCCAGCGGATCGGCTCCACCTGCGTGGCCGCCCATAACGCCTATCAGATGGCCATGGCCCTGCCGACCATCCCGTTTCTTGCCATGGATGCCCGGCACTGCGCGGGTTTCGAAATGCAGGAACAGATGGCCTATGCCGCAGGTGTTGGCTCCCGCGCAGCGCAAAAAGAAGGGGCCCGTGGCTTCATTGGCAACGCCAATGACGCCACGGCCGGTTTCTTCGGCCTCGATGCCGGTCTGGGCACGATGCCTCATGCCCTGATCGGCTATGCCGGCTCCACGCTGCGCGCGGCGGAGATGTATGACGAGGTCTATCCGCATGATCCGCTGACGGTTCTGGTGGATTACTTCGGGCAGGAAATCACGGACGCGCTTGCCGTCTGCCGCCGCTTCCCCGAGCGTGCTGCAAAGGGCCATCTGAGCGTCCGTCTCGATACGCATGGCGGTCGCTTCCTTGAAGGACTGGACCCCCAGACCTCATATGGTGTGCTTGAGCGTCATACACCCGGCACCATCCGCCGCTACCGTTCCGATCAGGAACTGCGCGACCTGGTGGGAACGGGTGTGTCGGCCGCAGCCATCTGGCGGATGCGCGAAGCTCTGGATCATGCCGGTTTCCACCATGTGAAAATCGTCGCATCCTCCGGCTTCAACGTCGCCAAATGCTCGACGATGCGGGACGCTCATGCCCCGATCGACGTGATCGGCAGCGGGTCTTTCATTCCCGACCGCTGGTCCGAAACCTATGCAACGGCTGACATCGTGGCCTATGACGGGCAGCCCCGCGTCAAACTCGGACGCGAGTTCCTGCTCCAGAAGGCCCGGGACAGCCAGGAGACATCATGACCGACGATACGATTGACCCTGTCGAAGGCGCACCCGAGACCGGCACACAGCCGGGTTCGTGGAGCGTCCGCATCATCGACCTGTCCGGCGCGTCGGAAGACGAGGACGACACGGTCGAGGTCGTGAAAGACTTCATCGACCTGATGCACGCCAACGCCTATGCCCGTGCCTATGTCCGCGACAGCATCGAGCGCTGCCGCACGCCGGGCGCGAGCAGCAAGGAAGTGCTCGAAAACTGGTTCGCCTTTGGTGAGAACGCCGAAGTCGTGGATGCCGGCGAAGATGGCTGGAAGTCCTCCACGGAACTTGAAGACTTCGCGGCCACGCCCGCCACGCCGATGGAGCGTGACTGGCGCGCCATTGATCCGCGTCGCCTTGTCGATGACGAGGAAATCGCCGGTCCGCCGGATGATGACGACGAGGACGACGAAAACCGTCACGAAGTGATCCGTCACTGAACACCCGGTGCAGGGAAGGGGCATGCTCCCCTTCTTTTGCGCGGCGCTTCATAAAAACCCGCTCTGGCAACGCGGCGCATCATGCGGCATTAAGGCGTCATGAAACTGCGCTTCGCTCCGTCCCCGACCGGTTACCTGCATGTTGGCAATGCGCGCCTTGCCGTCGCCAACTTCCTTTTCGCGCGCCATAACGGCGCCAAGTTCCTGCTGCGGATCGACGATACCGATACCACCCGCGGCAAGCCCGAATATGAAGAAGCCATCGGCAAGGACCTGTCATGGCTGGGGCTGAAATGGGACGAGTATGTGCGCCAGTCCGAGCGCCTCGATCGCTATGCCGAAGTCATCGAAAAGCTGAAGGCATCCGGCCGTCTCTATCCGTGCTTCGAGACGGAATATGAGTTGAACGCCAAGCGCGAAGCCCGTATCCGCGCCGGTAAGGCGCCGATCTATGATCGTGCCATGCTCAAGCTTACGGCCGACCAGCGCGCCCGCGCCGAAGCCAACGGTAAGACGCCGCACTGGCGCTTCCGCCTCAGCGATGGCAGCCGCAAGTGGCAGGATCTCGTCATGGATGAGTGCTCGGTCAAGCTGACGGCTATTTCCGATCCGGTTCTGGTGCGTGGGGATGGGACGATCCTCTACACCCTGGCCTCCGTCATCGACGATCTGGACATGGGCATCACCCATATCGTCCGCGGCGAAGACCATGTGACCAATACCGGCGTGCAGATCGACATCGCCGAAGCCCTTGGCGCCAAGCCCGACCATTTCACCTTCGCGCATCTGCCGCTTCTGCTGGATTCCGATGGGGGCAAGCTGTCCAAGCGGTTTGACTCGCTGGCGCTGAAATCCCTGCGTCAGGACGGACTGGAGCCGATGTCGATCGTCTCCTATCTCGCCCGCGTCGGCTCCTCCGACGATCCGCAGGTCATGACGATGGACGAGGCCATTGCGGCCTATGACATTTCGCATGTGTCCAAGTCGGCCGCCCGCTTCGACATGACGCAGCTTCTCGCCCTGAACCGGCGTGCATTGCACAACCTGCCGTTCGAAGCCGCGAAGATCCATCTTCCGCCCGAAGCAGACGAGACGTTCTGGCACGCAGTGCGGGGCAATGTGGATCTGTCGGCTGAAATCCCGCACTGGTGGGACGTGGTGCATGGCACGATCATTCCGCCGTCACAGCCGGAAGACCGCGCCTTCCTTCAGCAGGCCCTCGACACTCTCCCGGCCGAGCCGTGGGGCGAGGAGACGTGGAAGGACTGGACAAACGCGCTCAAGGAACAGTCCGGCCGCAAGGGCCGCAGCCTGTTCATGCCGCTGCGTCTGGCCCTGACGGGTGAAGATGCAGGACCGGAACTGCATGTTCTGCTCGGCCTGATGGGCCGTGAGCGGACGGTCGCCCGTCTGCGGGACGCCATTCAGGCCTGAAATCATGTCCGTCGTGCCAAGTGCGGCACGACGGACCATTTTTCAGATGGCCTTGACGGACCAGAATGCCGTCCATTTCTCGCCGGGCTTCAGATGAAGCAGGCCCGGCTTGTGTGAAAAATCACCCGTAAAGCCAGTTGGTGTTGTGTAGCCGTACCAGGGCTCGATACACAGGAACTCCGCGCCCGGCTTGGCCCACAGGCCCAGTTCGCGAAATCCGCCCCAGGCCACACGGATGCCGTGCCCGTCCGGTCCGGTCATGTCCAGCGATCGGCTCTCCGGCCGGTCCATGATGATCGCATCTTTCTCGAAAAGCGCATCGCGCAGTTCAAGGACATTCTCCCGGACAGGGGTGCGGAACTTCTCATGCAGAAGCATCCCGTCAGCGTCGATCCGGCGTATGGGCAGCGGCTCGTCATATTCGAAGAGCAGTCTGTAGCTGTCCTTCGCCACACCGTCTTTCAACGGCCAGCGAAAGGCCGGATGGGCCCCGAGCGAGGCATGAAGGGTCGCGGTATCGGACGGATTGTGCAGGTGATACGAGACACGCAGCGTCTCATTCTCGATGAGATAGACGATCCTCAGCCGGAAAGCGGCCGGAAAGGCAGCACGGGTTTCCGCATCGTCCACCAGTTCAAGCGTGCAGCCATCCACGTCCTGCGCAATCCAGCGGAAACTGCGGTTGCGGGCAAATCCATGCCGCCTGAGATGGACGGGCCTGCCATCCAGTGTGGAAGCATCGTCCGGCAGTGTTCCCACGATCGGGAACAGGATCGGGGAGTGCTTCGGCCAGGCCGGTCCGCCTTCCCAGAGCAGCACATCATCACCCCGGCTGAGTGCGACCAGTTCGGCGCCGTGGCTTTTGACCGAAGCCTTCAGCAGGCCGGTGCCGAAATCATGTCTGTCATCCGTCATGTGGTCAGTCATGGGATGTCTCCTGTTCAGGTGCCACGGGCATATCGCCCGGCTCGGTCGTATGGAAGCGACGGAAATCGACCTCCACCCGACCATCCGGACGATTCTGGATCATATCCGAAAAACGGTAGCCGTGTTTGACATGTCCGATCTCATAGGCGTGACGGGCGAAAACGGTCTGGGAAGAAATCTCGTCCGTGCCGTCCATCGTGATGATGATTTCCGCGTTCTGACCGATCAGCGTCTCTGCAGTGAGGCCGTAAAGCGGGCTGTGATCGTCGATCAGATGGGTTGCGTTCAGGCTGATCCGGAAGATCGGCATATGCGACTGCACCAGCGTCAGCCGGTCAAAGCGGCGCACCAGACGTCCGCGCTCATCGGACATCAGCCGCGTCAGGGTCATTTCGATATTGGCCGAAAGGATCAGCGTGCGGCGCTGGTTGGCCAGACGGATCGTCAGTGTCGGGATCACGTCGTCATAGGAGACGACCGCCACATGGCTGAACAGCACCCGTGCGCGGGGACGGGAGAAGCGGGCAAAGACCAGCCCCGTCGCCAGGGCATTGAGCATCATGCCGGCCAGAACTTCGAAAGAGACGATCGTGTTCGTCAGTCGCCCGACGGGGGCCATGGTGCCGTAACCGACGGTCGAAATGGTTTGCACGCTAAAGAAAACATCATCGAGGAAATCGCCGTGCGGAACACCGCTCACACTGTGCGGGATGACGTAATACATCAGCGCAAAGGCGACATTGATGACCAGATACAGACCCATGGATGCCCAGAAGAAGGCAAACCAGCTCATGGTCATCAGGGTATGGTAGAGATCGCCGAAAACCCCGGCATCCAGACCGGTCCGGATGATGTCGCTCCGGCCGTTCTCTTCGAGAACATGGGCGCGGATCTTGTTGGCGGTCTCGACGACCGTTGCATGCGTTTCAGAGTGGACTGGCACTCCAGGATCAGGTCGGGGTTCCATCCGTTTCCTGTGGCGCCAGTGGATCATGGGATCAGCTCCTGTTCCTGCGGGCGTTGCTCAGTTCACTGACCACGCCGTGAAGGGTGCGAAGCTCCTGTTCCGTCACTTCGCCTCGGGTGAAGAAATGACGCAGGTTCCGCACCATGCCGGGGCGTTTCTGCTCATTTCGAAGGAAATTCGTCTCGTCCAGATCGCGGATGAGATGGGACATGAAATTCTCCATCTCGCCCTTCGTCGCCACATGCGTCTCATTGGTCATGAGTTCGCGCGGCGGCGTCATGTCCTCGGTCAGGAACCACTCATAGGCCATGATCAGCACGGCCTGTGCGAGGTTTAGGGACATGAATTTCGGGTTGAGCGGATAGCGGACCAGCGTATCGGCGCGGGCCATGTCCTCGTTATCCAGCCCGGCGCGCTCGGGTCCGAACAGGATACCGGTGCGCAGGCCGCGATTGGACGCAACCCGCAGTTCGGCCGCGGCTCCGCGCGCGGTCATGACCGGCTTGACCACATGGCGCGGGCGCGGGCAGGTTGCGAAAATGCGGTGCAGATCGGCGACCGCATCGTCCACGGTCTCAAACACCTGGGCTGCATCCAGAATCCGGTCCGCGCCCGACGACGCATACCAGGCGCGTTCCTGCGGCCAGCCGTCACGCGGGGCCACGATGCGCAGATGGAACAGGCCGCCGTTTGCCATGGCGCGCGCGGTCGTGCCGATATTCTCGGCAAGTTGCGGGCGCACCAGGATCACGACCGGATCAAAATCACCGATAGGGCCGATATTCGCCCCGCCGTCACGTCCGGTCATGGTTACGCCTTCCGCCATGTTGTGCCACCAGGGCCGTCTTCGAGGGTGATGCCATCGGCTGCAAGCTGCGCACGAATGGCATCGGCACGGGCGAAATCGCGGGCTTTACGGGCTGCAAGGCGTTCTTCAATCAGCTTTTCGATCGCACCTGCGTCCACACCGGACTGGAACCACTCGGCAGGTGTGACATTGAACAGACCCAGCAGCTTTCCTGCTGCCAGCAGGCTGGAGGCCGCGTCCTGATCGCCCTGCATGGCGGCATCCGCCAGCGGGTGCAAGGCGGCAATGGCCAGCGGCGTGTTCAGATCATCGCACAGGGCGTCCATGACCGCAGCGGGGACGGCAGCGCCGGGCTGTGCGTTTCCGCGTTCCAGCGCCCGGTACAGCCGGTCCAGAACCCGGCGCGCTTCCTCAAGCTTCTCCCAGCTGAAATCCAGCGTGGAGCGGTAATGCGCGCCCAGATAGAGCAGGCGCAGCGGTTCGGCCGGCGAGCGGTCCAGCACTTCGCGGATCGTGAAGAAATTGCCGAGCGATTTCGACATTTTCTCGCCGTTCGACAGCAGCATCCCGTTATGGACCCAGTGCGTGGCGAACTTGCCGTGCGGATAGCAGCACATGGACTGCGCGCGTTCGTTCTCATGATGCGGGAACAGCAGATCGTCGCCGCCGCCATGGATGTCGAAGCTCTCGCCCAGATAACGGTGCGACATGGCCGAGCATTCAATATGCCAGCCCGGACGACCTCGCCCATATGGGCTGTCCCAGCCCGGCAGATCCGGCTCGGAGGGCTTCCACAGCACGAAATCGCCCGGATCACGTTTGTAGGGCGCGACTTCAACACGTGCACCCGCGATCATATCATCCAGCGAACGCCCGGAAAGCGCACCATAGGACGGGAAGTTGCGCACCGCGAACAGGACATGCCCTTCGGCTTCATAGGCATGTCCGTTCTCGATCAGGCGCGCGATCATTTTCAGCATATCCTCGATATGATGGGTGGCGCGCGGTTCGATATCGGGCGGCAGGATGAAGAGTGACGCGAGATCTTCATGAAAGGCCTGCGTCGTACGCTCGGTCAGGGCGGAAATGTCTTCTCCGTTTTCCTTTGCGCGCGCGTTGATCTTGTCGTCCACGTCGGTCACGTTGCGGACATAGGTCACGCGCAGATACATCGTGCGCAGCAGGCGGATGAGGACATCCGCGCACATCATGGCGCGCAGATTGCCCAGATGCGCGCGGTCATAGACGGTCGGTCCACAGAAATAGACGCGCACATTCTCAGGATCGAGGGGCGTGAACGGTCGCTTGTCGCGAAGATGGGTATCGTGCAGGCGGAGCACGTTTGCAGCAGGATCGGCCATACGCCGATCAATGCGCCAGCCTTGGTTCAGGTGCAACAGGCTTTGTTACTCTTGTCGGAAGGTTTGGCCCCTGTAATAGGGGGCGCATGAGCAGTGCCCTTTCCAGTCCGCCGACCGATCCGACAACCCCGCGCAGTCATGCGCTGGCCCTGCTGCGCGTTGCCCTGCCGCTGGCCCTGTCGCAGCTTTCCGAAATGGCCATGGGGGTGACGGATACGATCCTGCTCGGTGGCCTTGGTGTAACAGAGGTCGCGATTGGTGGCCTGTCGAGCACGTTCTTCTTCACGACGATGGTGACCTTCCAGGCCATTCTCGGCGGGGCAGGGGTGCTTCTGTCGCATGGCCGGGGTGCGGAAGAACATGGCCGGACGTCCCATGATGGCCGCAGCGTCATGAGTGCGACGCTGATGCTGGCCATTGCGGTCTTCATCCCCTGCGCGCTGCTTCTTGCTTTCTCCAAGACGATCTTCGGTGCGATTGGCGAGCCTGCCGAGGTGGTCACGCATGGCAGCCGTTTCATCGACATCCTGCTGCTGTCGCTGCTGCCTGATCTTGCGGTCATCGGTGTTCTGCGTGTCGCGCTGCCAGCGCTCGGGGCGGAAACGCTGCTGCTCTGGATCATGCCGGCCATGGCGGTCTGTAATGGTCTGACCAATGCTGCTCTCATTCATGGCTGGGCAGGTCTCCCGGCCATGGGGCTTTACGGTTCTGCAACCGCCACGACGCTGACCGGGTGGGTCGTCAGTTTTGCGCTGCTCGGATTGTGCCTGACCCATCCGCGCGTTCGGGCGGTGCTGAAGCCCGCCGCCGTGCAGTGGCCGGTCGTAAAGGAACTGCTGAAGCTTGGCGGTCCGATGATGATGGGAGCGGCCGCCGAGATCCTGATGTTCCAGATCACCAGTCTGCGGGCCGGCGAGCTTGGAACGCATAGTCTGGCCGCGCATCAGGTCGCGCTGAATGTTAGTTCGCTGCTGTTCATGGTGTGTCTGGCGATCGGGCAGGCGACCAATGTCCGGGTAGCCTACTGGCGCGGTGCCGGCCGCATGGAGCAGAGCCGTCGTGCGGCCCTGACCGGTACGGGCATCGTCCTGATGTGGAGCCTCGCCACATCCTCGCTGCTGCTGATCTGGCCGGAAAAGATCCTGCCGCTGTACTTTTCGAATCGCGCACCCGATCCCGAGACCACGGCGCTCGTTGTCATCCTGCTTCGGACCGCCGGGCTCTATCAGATCGTGGATGGGCTGCAATGCGTGTTCAGCGGCGCCCTGCGCGGCTGCGGCGACGCCGTGACACCCATGCTGATCGCCGTGGTGAGCTACGGTGTGATCGGTCTGGTTTTCGGGGGATGGCTGGCCTTCCACCAGCATGTCGGTGTGGAAGGCCTGTGGATCGGCATGGCGCTGGCGCTGGCCACGACCTGCGTGGCCTTCGGGATCAGGCTGCTGCGTGTGATGCGCAAGCCCGTCCCTGCCACATCGTGATGAAATAGATCAGCAGACCCAGAGCCGAGAACACGGCTCCGCCCCAGCCAACCGATCCCAGTCCAAGCCCGGAGCTAACCAGTACGGCGCCGAGCCAGGCGCCAAAGGCATTGGCCAGATTGAAGGCTGAATGATTGAGCGAGGCCGCCAGAGCCCGTGCGTCTCCGGCAACTTCCATCAGCCGTGTCTGAAGGGCCGGGGAGAGCATAATGATCCCGGCCGGGACAAGGAACGTGACCGGCAGCATGGCATAGGGCGAGGGCAGCAGCAGCCAGAACCCCAGCATGAAGATGATGCTTGCCGTCAGCGAGACGATCACTGTCCGGTCAATGCTGCGATCCGCCATGGTTCCCCCAAGCGCATTACCCGCGACCATGCCCAGACCCCACACGACCTGATAGACCGCGACCAGCCAGCCCGACAGATGCGTCACCTGCGTCAGTCCGGTCGTCAGGAAGGTGTAGATCCCGAACAGGCCACCAAACCCGACTGCACTGGTCAGTAGCGTCAGCAGAACCTGCGGTCGCTTGAATGCACCGAGTTCTGACAATGCCGTTGCGCCCGGATGTGGTCTGTCACGCGGTGCGAAGAACCAGATGCCTGCGAAGCATAATACGCCCAGTGCGACGATGCTTCCGTAAGCCACGCGCCAGCCCACATGATTGGCGGCATAGGTGGAAAGCGGCGATCCGATCACAGTCGAAATCATGATGCCGGACAGCACCTGCCCGACGGCCCGTCCGCGCCGGGCCCGCTCGACCATCGATGCACCAATTAGCGCCGAAACACCGAAGAAGGCCCCGTGAGGCAGGCCCGTGATGAAACGCATGAGTTCGATACCGGCAAAGCCCGGCATGAGAATGCTGCCGATATTGCCCGCGATGAACAGGCACAGCAGGCAGAGGAGGAGCGTGCGGCGGGGTAGACGGGCGCCAAGGATCGCAATCAGCGGTGCGCCGATGACAACGCCCATTGCATAGGCAGAGATCGCCCAGCTTGCCTGCGAAATGGTGATGTTCAGGGAATGGGAGAATTCCGGCAGCAGACCCATCATGGCGAATTCGCCGGTTCCGATGGTGAAAGTCGCCAGCATGAGGGACAGCATGGCCGGTCCGACACCGTAGGGTGGGCGCACCCGCTCGACGTCGAGAGGTTCGATGGAGTCCATAAAAAAACTAGATCCGGAAATGGAGGTCAGGACCGTGCTGCCATTGCCGGATAATGAAAAACGGTAACGGCTCCCCGACAGGGAGGAGCCGTTGAGTACAGATCAGTTCTCGGTTGGCAGACGGATGGTCTGACCCGGATAAATGTCATCCTTGGATGTGACAAGCGGTTGATTTGCATCAAGGAGTTCATCGCCCGTGACATCCTGGGGCAGCTTGTCGGCCACTTCGTCCAGCGTTTTGCTGGTCTTGATTTCCAGGAATTCGGGGTCGGGCGTTCCGGCCGGAACGGCGATTTCGGCCTCGACCGCGGAGACACCGGCAACGTTACCGGCGGCCAGGATCATCTGGTCACGTTCCTTGGCACTGTTGGCCTTGCCGCGCAGATAGATCGTGCGGTCGTCGATCACCAGATGGGACATATGCATCTGGGCGAGGCCAAATTTTTTGAAGGCACGCTTGATGACGCTTTCCCCGGGCTTGGGGGGCAGGGGCGCATCAAGGGACTGCACCAGTCCTTCGAGGGAGCCTTCGCCGATACGACCGGCCTTGGGATTGAAGCGATAGATTTTCATACAGGAAACTCGAAAAAGCGTGTTGCTCCCCCCAGGGAAACCTTCGGAAAGGCGAAAGGGGAGTTCCGGACCGTTAGCGCAACCAGACGTGAAGTGGTTGCGCATTTTCCGCGCCCCCACTGCAAGAAAATGACAGGGCTGGCAAGCAGGTTTTGATTGACCCGGCGTGGGGACTCCTGTAGGCGCGACGGCACAGCCGGAAACGTGGACGTACCGGCCGGACCATCAGCGCGGGATTCTGCATCCCGCCGGCCCGGCATCTGGGTGCGCGCCCGTCCTTCCCAATCCGGGGAGGGGCCTACCGGCACAACAAAACGGGCCGCCATGCAGCATGGGGCGGTTCTGATGAGTACAGGGGTCAACCCATGTCAAAGCGTCTTGAGAGCAAGTACAAGATCAATCGCCGCCTCGGCGTCAACCTGTGGGGCCGTGCCAAGTCCCCGGTCAACCGTCGCGAATACGGCCCCGGCCAGCACGGTCAGCGCCGCAAGCAGAAGCCGTCCGACTTCTCCATCCAGCTGATGGCCAAGCAGAAGCTCAAGGGCTACTACGGCAACATCAGCGAGAAGCAGTTCCGCAAGTATTATGACGAAGCCGTCCGTCGCAAGGGCGATACGTCCGAGAACCTGATCGGTCTGCTCGAGCGTCGTCTGGACGCCGTCGTGTACCGCCTGAAGTTCGCGATCACGCCGTTCGCGGCCCGTCAGTTCATCAGCCACGGCCATGTCACGGTCAATGGCAAGAAGGTGAACATCCCGTCCTACCTCGTGAAGGAAGGCGACGTCATCGAGGTTCGTGACTCCTCCAAGCAGCTCGCCATTGTGCTCGACGCTGTCCAGACGGGTGAGCGCGACACGCCGGAATACGTGGACGTCGATCACCGCCAGATGAAGGGCACGTTCCTGCGTACCCCGGTTCTCTCCGACGTGCCGTACCCGGTGCAGATGGAACCGAACCTGGTCGTCGAGTTCTACTCCCGCTAATCCGATCCCGGGCCCTGCGGCCCGGATCAGAAAGCGACCGGAAAGCGCCGGGCGGGTCTCCCGTCCGGCGCTTTCTGTTTTCAGGCTCACCGCCCGGATGCGCGGCCAGTGCCGCTTTGCGGCGTTCTGGCACGGCTCCGGGCATCCCGTTCCTATCGGAGTTCATATGTCCGAAGCCCTCAGCGCGGAAATCACCCGCGAGATCGCTCGCCGGCGTACGTTTGCAATCATTTCCCATCCGGATGCCGGTAAGACGACCCTGACCGAGCGTATCCTGCGTGCCGGTGGTGCCATTCAGATGGCGGGCAATGTCCGTGCCAAGGGCGAGCGTCGCCGCACCAAGTCCGACTGGATGGGGATCGAGCGCGACCGTGGCATTTCTGTCGTGACCTCGGTCATGACCTTTGAATATGGCGACTGCGTCTTCAACCTGCTCGACACGCCGGGCCATGAAGACTTCTCCGAAGACACCTACCGCACCCTGACAGCCGTGGATTGCGCGGTCATGGTTATCGACGCCGCGAAGGGCATCGAGGACCGGACCCGCAAGCTGTTCGAGATCTGCCGTCTGCGCGACATCCCCATCGTCACTTTCATCAACAAGATGGACCGTGAAGCACAGGACTGCTTCGCGCTGCTTGACGAGATCGCCAACACGCTGGCTCTCGATACGTCTCCGGCGACCTGGCCGATCGGGCGTGCCGCAAAGTTCATCGGTACTTACGACCTGCGCACGAAGGAAGTGCACACCAAGGAGCCGGTCGGCGAGGACGATCCCCGCATCATCCAGATGCGCGAAGAAGTCGAACTGGCCGAAGCGGCTCTGCCGGAATTCGATCGTGAGTCCTTCGATGCGGGTCATCTGTCCCCGGTCTTCTTCGGCTCGGCCATGAAGGAAATCGGCGTCACGGATCTGCTCGACGCGCTCGTCGCCTACGGTCCGGCTCCGCGTGCCCAGCAGACCGAGACGCGGGAAGTGAAGGCCAGCGAAGATCAGGTCACGGCTCTGGTCTTCAAAATTCAGGCCAACATGGACCCCAACCATCGTGACCGCATGGCCTTCGCCCGCGTGTGCTCCGGTCGTCTGACCCGCGGGATGCGTCTCAAGCATGTCCGCACTGGCAAGCAGTTTGCCCTGCACACGCCCCAGTTCTTCTTTGCCCGTGACCGTCAGCTTGCCGAAGAAGCATTCGGTGGCGACGTCGTTGGCATCCCGAACCACGGCACCTTGCGGATCGGCGATACGCTGAGCGAGAGCGAAGACCTGCGTTTCACCGGCGTGCCGCACTTCGCGCCCGAAATCCTGCGTCGTGTCCGCCTTGATGATGCGATGAAGGCCAAGAAGCTGCGGCAGGCTCTGGTGGAGCTGGCTGAGGAAGGCGTCGTCCAGCTTTTCCGCCCGCAGGATGGCCTGTCGCCGATCGTGGGCGTGGTCGGAACGCTTCAGCTCGACGTGCTCCAGTCTCGTCTCCAGGGCGAATACGGCGTGGCCATCGGTTTCGAAAGCACGCCTTACACGCTGGCCCGCTGGATCACTGGCGACCGTGCCAAGATCGAAGCCTTCCAGGACCTGAACCGGTCCGCCATGGCGGATGATCTGGATGGAGACCCGGTCTTCCTCGCCACATCATCCTTCATGATGCGCCGGACTATCGAGATGAACCCCGATCTTGCATTCCACGACATCAAACAGATCGGCATGTCAGCCGCCTGAAAAGAAAAAGCCCCGCTCTGCAAGGAGTGGGGCTTTTTCTTACAGTCCCATCAGGGACAGAAGGCTGTCGAAGGATCGCAGCGACGTACCTTCCACGATCAGTGTCCGCCCGATCTGCAACGCCTTCTGTCGCGCCAGCAGACGGTCTTTTTCCGTGCTGCACAGGCTGTAATCCGCAACCTGTGCAAACCCGACGGTGCGACGGATCATCTCCAGTCCGCAGAATCCGGCCGTATCGCGCAGGATGTCTTTGAGGAACGACTCAATGAGGTCCTGCCGCCCGGCAGATCCCGACAGCGCCCACATATCCCCACTTCCATTCTGAAGACCGGACCGAAGCTCTTCGGAGAAAATCTGCCAGAAGGCCACCATTTCCGCTCTGAGTGCCGCTGCCTTCTTTGGAGCCGCGCAGAGATGCAGCGCCAGATTGCCCAGATAAAGCCCGCAATCGAATCCGATCGGCCCCATCGTCGCAAACTCGCCATCGATGACCCGCACATCCGTGCCATCCAGCATGATGGATCCTGTATGCAGATCTCCGTGCAACAGCGCCTGTCGCGCCGTCAGGAACCGGTCCTGAAGCTGCCCCACGGCACGGTGCAGGATCTGGTCAGTCTGGAGCGCTTTTACATCATCCAGCAGACCCGCTTCCGGTTCCGGGTTGCGGTCACAGATGCGGTACGGGTCCGTCAGGATCAGATCGACCGTAATGCGGGTGAGGGCGGTATTGCCGGAAAACTGTTCCAGCAGGCGCGCACCGGTCTCGAACGGCTGGTTCACCCAGCCTGTCGCCTGCACCGTCTTGGCAACATAGGCGCCGATTACGGCGGAAAACCCCGGCTCGGCCCGATCCTCGATCAGTGCCGAACGCAGGACTTCATGCTTCGTGAGGCATTCCATAACGAGCAAGAACAGATCCGCGTCATAAGCAAAAAGCTCCGGCATCAACCCTGTAACGGCCGATGCCACGGCCCGCATATAGCGGGCCTCATACAGCGCCCGCTCCAGCGGCATGGGCCAGTCCGGCGCAACCCGCACATGAGGAAGAGCGTGTTTGCAGCACAGCGCACCGGCAGGACCGTCCACCAGAAACACCGTATTGAGATTACCGTCGCTGACTTCACGGATGGACCAGTCCAAAGCCACACCGCCCAGACGCTTTGACAGTTCCGGCTGTTCTGCAAGCCAGTCCCGCAGCGCGGCATCATCCAGAATACGATAGGTCATTGCTGTTGCTCCAGCATGGCAGACAGTGTGGGGACGAGACGTTCCGGAAGCGTAGTTTCGGGCTGAACCAGCATCAGCGCCCGATATTCCGCATTGCCCAGACGGTGGCAGCGTTCCTGAAGGGTCTTAAAATCCAGCGGAACGGTGATCTCCATCCCGACATCGACGATATGCGTCTGCGAGTGCTCGCAGGCCAGCAGACACCTCCCGACGCCACATTCCGCATCGGTCAGGCCAAGTTCTTCCCGACATTCCGCCATGAGCTGTGCCGCGAGATCAATGTCCGCTTCTCCATCGCGGCTTTCCACATTCCCGGCCGGTGTACCCTGCCAGTACCCCGGCAGGTAAATGGATTTTTCCGACCGCTGGCCGATCACAATCCCATCCGTCGTTCGCAGCAGACCAACCACGGCCAGGGGACGCAGAACATCCGGGCCGTAAAGACCAGGCTCCTGCATCTGGGCCAGCACGCGCCGGTATTCCGACCAGTGCCCGGTGATGATTTCTGATCCGATCGTATCCGCACAAAAAACCCGCCCGTTATAAAGCGCCGGATGTTGTCGCAGCGCTTCATCCCAGTGCCGGGTGACACGGGCTTCGAGCTCCGATGAAAGCTCTGGCATGGAACGTCCGATCCGGACGGCAACCGCAGAAGCCAGAGGTGTCACGGGCCAGTCTGATCGGGAAAAGGACATAGGGCGCTCCAGACAGGGATGGCGGAAAGGCCGTCTTTCATGGACCGGAATAGCCGGACCGGCAACGCACCCTCAGGGCATCTCAAGTCGGACCGAAACCGGACAATGATCCGAAAGCCCGGCAGGTACCGTATCGTTCTTATAGGTCATGACCCGCAGGCTGTCCGGCACGAGCCAGTCCCGCGCGGCATTTCCCAGAAGGATGTGATCGATGAAATATTCGCCGCCCCAGCAGGGACTGGCCTTGCCTGCTGTCGTGAGGGTAACGGGCGTTTCGGCCTCGATCTGCTGCATCAGCGGATCATGTAGCGTCAGCCGCCGGTTGAAATCCCCCAGCACGGCATAGGCCTCGCCCTCATCCTGCCGCTCCAGCATCCAGTCCTGCATGATGCGGACCTGCTGGTACAGGGTCGGGCAGGAATGCTGGCGCTGGTTCAGCGGCTGGTCCCAGCATCCCGTCTTGAGATGCACGACCAGAAGCCGCAGGTTTGCGACACCATCGCTGATGGTGACATCCAGGCCGCCCCGCAACTGATGCTGCGCTTCAGGTCCGGCCACATTGAGAGCCGACAGTTCATCATTGACCGTCACATGCAGATCGCGCCGCACAGCCACGCCAACCCGCTGCACGACAGGATCGGGCGTGAGGATGATCTGATAGGTTTTGGGACTGAAAACACGGGACGCGGCGATCGGGTCGTCTACTTCCTCAAATGCCACGACATCCGGGTTCAGATGCCGGGCATAGGCCGCGAGTTTCGAAAAATCCCGGTGCTCGCCGCCTGGAACATCATCCGGCAAAGCCGGATCTCCGGACGGGCGCAGTGTCAGCCAGTCCATGTTCCAGGTCGAGAGTTTGATCGTATGGGCAGAAACAGGTCCCATGCTGCCGACCAGAAAAAAGCCGGCCAGCATGGAAGCAACGGCCTGCCTCAGGCTGCCTGTCCTTCGGTGGTGCCGATTTCCTCAAGCACACTTTCAACCGTGCGCGTCTTGCGCGTTCCCTCGTCGAGAATGAGGATCTCGCCCTTGGGAATATCGTAGAACCAGCCCTGAAGCTTCAGTTCACCCTGCGCCAGTGCGCGGACAACCGTGGGGTGCGTCCGTAGATGCACGAGCTGAAGCAGCACGTTGTATTCGGCGAGCGAGCGGATATCTTCCGGTCCGGCATCTTCGGCCTTCAGATCGCCCAAGGCCGCGCGGGCTGCTTCGCCATGGCGCATCCAGCTTTTGACCGTCGGCAGACTGTCCAGCTTAGGCGAGTTCAGATCCATCAGCGCGCCCATGGCGCCACAGTTGGAGTGACCGCAGATGATGACGTTCTTCACCTTGAGCGCGCCCACAGCGTATTCGATCGCGGACGACACCCCACCCAGCATCTCGCCATAGGCCGGCACGATGTTGCCGACATTGCGCACGATGAAGAGCTCGCCCGGTTCCGTCTGGGTAATGAGACTGGGGCTGATCCGGCTGTCGGCGCAGGTAATGAACAGGGTGGACGGAGACTGGCTGGAGGCCAGGCTCTCGAACAGTTCCGCATTCTCCGGATAGACGTCCGTCTCGAACTTGCGGACACCGCCCAGCAGTTTCGCCAGAGTATCACGACCACAGGCCATGGTGTTCTCCTTAATCTTGCACTGCCGGGCAGTTAGAAGGCTTTGTCAGGACAGGTAAAGCATGATTCCGGTCAACCCATGCTTTGTTACTGCCCTGACATACCATGACGCGTTTCTTACGCGGCTTCCAGTGTCTTGCGCAGCATTGCAAATACTGCGTCCGAGTCTGCGTTTGGACCACCGGCCTGCGCCATGTCCGGACGGCCACCACCGCCCTTGCCACCCATCAGGGCCGAGGCTTCACGAACCAGCTTCACGGCATCCAGACGGTCCGTCAGGTCTTTGGTTACGGCAATCACGATGCTGCCGCGGCCATCAGCATTGGACATCAGCGCCACAACACCGGACCCGATCTGCTTGGAAATGCTTTCCGCCAGCCCCTTGAGTTCCTTGGGACTGACATCGCCCAGATCACGCGCCGAAAGCGTGATGCCGTTGATGCTTTCCGTGGCACTCGTACCTTCGCCGGTCGCAAGCTTGCGCTGCAGGTCGGAGACCTGCGCCGTCAGGGATTTGCGCTCTTCCAGAAGCGCTGCCACGCGGGACGCGGCATCAGCAACCGGAACCTTGAGCAGGTCTGCAATCTGCTTCAGGCGGTCTTCGGTTTCCAGCGCCATGGCTTCCGCAGCGAGACCGCAGACGGCCTCAATCCGGCGCACGCCAGCCGAGACACCGCTTTCCGAGACGATCCGGAACGGTCCAATCTCACCGACGCGCCCCACATGCGTGCCACCGCACAACTCGATGGAATAGGCGGCGCGATCGTCGTCGCCCTTGCCCATCGAGACCACGCGGACTTCGTCGCCGTACTTCTCGCCAAACAGCGCCATGGCGCCTTCCGCCACGGCTTCGTCCTGCGCCATCAGGCGCGTTTCGACCGGGGCATTCTCGCGGATGCGGGCATTGACCTCGGCCTCGACGGCTGCCAGCTCCTCATCCGTCAGCGGACGCGGCTGACTGATATCGAAGCGCAGACGCTCCGGCGCATTCAGGCTGCCCTTCTGCGTGACATGCGTGCCGATCTGCCGACGCAGGGCCTCATGCAGCAGATGGGTTGCGGAGTGATGGCCACGCACCGCCGTGCGACGCGCATGGTCGATTTCGGCATGAACCGCCATGCCCGGTTTCAGCGTGCCTTCGACGACCTTGCCGTAATGCACGATCAGATCGCCGTTGCGCTTCTGCGTATCGGTGATCTCGACGCGCACGCCCGGAGCTGTCAGCGTTCCGTGATCGCCAACCTGACCGCCGCTTTCGCCATAGAACGGCGTCTGGTTCAGCAGGATCGCAACCGTGTCGTCACCAGCCGGCGCCTCGGCCAGTTCATCATTGCCTCGGAAGATCCCCTGGACTTCGGCATCGGCCTTTTCGGACACATAACCGAGGAACTCGCTCGGACCGTGCTTGTCACGTGCGTCGAACCACACCGTTTCAGCTGCAGCATCTCCCGATCCGACCCAGGCCGCACGCGCACGCTTGCGCTGCTCGGCCATCGCCGTCTCGAAACCGGCCTCATCAACCGTGCGGCCTTTTTCACGCAGCGCATCCTGCGTCAGATCCAGCGGAAATCCGAACGTGTCATAGAGCTTGAACGCCACGTCACCCGGAAGAGCATCCTTGTCGCCCAGACGGTCCAGTTCGTCGGAGAGCAGCGTCAGGCCACGTTCCAGAAGGGCGGTGAAGCGCTCTTCTTCGCCCTTCATTGTCTGCGCAATCAGGGCCTGATGCTGGACGAGTTCCGGATAGGCTGCGCCCATCTGCTGGATCAGCGCCGGAAGCAGGCGATAGAATACCGGCTCCTTCGCGCCCATGATGTGCAGATGGCGCATGGCGCGGCGCATGATGCGACGCAGAACATAGCCGCGGCCTTCCTTGGACGGCAGCACGCCATCGGCGATCAGGAATGCGGTAGAGCGCAGATGATCGGCCACAACGCGATGACTGGCCTTGAACGGACCATCAGCGTCCTGGTGCATGATTTCGGCCGAGGCCTCGATCAGTGCGCGCATCGTGTCGGTGTCGTAGTTGTCGCGCTTGCCCTGCATGATCGCGGCAAAACGCTCCAGACCCATACCCGTGTCGATTGACGGCCGGGGCAGGGCGTCGCGCGAGCCATCCGGCTGGTCGAGGAACTGCATGAACACAAGGTTCCAGATCTCGACGAAGCGGTCGCCGTCCTCATCCGGGCTTCCCGGAGGGCCGCCGAACACGCTGTCGCCGTGGTCGTAGAAGATCTCTGAGCACGGTCCGCACGGTCCCGTGTCACCCATGCGCCAGAAATTGTCAGACGTTCCAATGCGGATGATCCGGTCATCGGACAGGCCGGCGATCTTCTTCCACAGATCGGCCGCATCCTCGTCTTCCGCATAGACAGTAGCGAGCAGCTTGTCTTTCGGAAGACCGAAATCGCGTGTCAGCAGCGTCCAGGCGAATTCGATGGCTTCAGGCTTGAAGTAATCGCCAAAGCTGAAATTGCCCATCATTTCGAAGAACGTATGGTGGCGCGCTGTGTAGCCGACATTGTCGAGATCGTTATGCTTGCCACCTGCACGCACGACCTTCTGCGCCGTGGTGGCGCGGGAGTAGGGGCGTGTTTCCTGGCCGGTGAAGACGTTCTTGAACGGCACCATGCCAGCATTGGTGAACAGCAGTGTCGGGTCGTTCTGCGGCACCAGGGATGCCGATGGAACGATGCGGTGGCCCTGCGAACCGAAGTATTCGAGAAAGGCCGATCTGATATCGTTGGTGCTGGTCATGATGAGGGAGTGTCAGTTCCAGGAAGACAGGGAATAATATGCCTGTCCTAGACTATTGTCGCCGCCTTGGAAATGCAGCCCTCAGTCATTGCGGCCATGCGTCCTGATGCCGTTGTCGGGAAGGGCGGACAGATCCGGTTCAGGTTCGGGTGCCGTCAGACCCGCCGCAGGGATCTCCACAGCCATCTGAACCAGTTCAAGCGGTGTTTCAGGGGTCTGTGCCCGGAAAACAAGACGACGGGAAAGATTGAAGTTCGCAACCATTCCACACAGGGCACCTGCCGCCAGCGCAAGCTCGGGATAATGCACAGTCAGTGGAACCGTCGCGTAAAGCAGGAACACCATGCTGCGATTGAGCAGAAAGCCGAATGAATTGGCCAGCAGGAACCGCAGCCATTGCAGAACCATGTGCTGGTTTTCCGCCGCAGACAGCCGGAATGTCCAGACGCGGTTAAGGCACCAGTTTCCTGTTGCGGCCACAAAATAGGCAATCAATGTGGCTGCGATCAGACCCGCAGGAACGCGCAGCAGGGAGACCGTTCCCCAGTCCACCAGGAAACCGAAGGCACCGACGGTTCCAAAGCGCAGGAACTGATCAATGATTTCCGGTCGGCTGCGCGGATAGAAAATACGGCTGCGTCGCAAGGAACATGTCTCCGGAATATCGGGATGTGCTGGCTCTAGCGTGCCGGGAAAGGCAATCGCAAGCGGAGTTTCGTCCTGAACGTCGCATTCGCCCAAAGAAAAAGGCGCCCCGAAGGACGCCTTTCTCAATACCGAAGTCGAAGACCCGGCGTCAGATCATGTCTGAATTACTTCAGGATGATCTCGACGCGACGGTTCTGCGGCTCGCGGGTGTTCGGGCCGGTCGGCACCAGCGGCTTGGACTCGCCATAACCGTGGATGTCGATGGCAGCAGCCGGGACACCGTCACGGATCAGTTCAGCCTTCACGCTGGAAGCGCGACGGTTGGACAGACCCAGGTTGTAACGCTCGCCGCGCGGACCCGGGTGAGCAGCGGAGTTATCCGTGTAGCCGTTGACTTCGATGCGCGTCGTCTGGACGTGCGTGGAAGCCTGGGCTGCCTGGGCAACGATCTCACGGGCGCGGCCCGTCAGGTCAGACTTGTCCCAGTCGAAGAACACGAGATACGTGCGGGCCGGGGTCGGAGCCGGCGGAACAACAACCGGAGCCGGCGGCGGCGGCGGCGGAGCCGTGTCGAAGGCATAGCGCAGGCCCAGGATGAACTGGTGCGAGAAGCGCTGGTCGAAGTTCACGTTGCCCTTGTGAACGCCGGAAGCGTTGTAGGCCGTGGAACGATACGGACCGTTGACGAAGTCCTGACCGATGAAACGGTATTCGGTCGTGACGGCCAGACCCGGAACGTTCGGGATGTCGTAGGCTGCACCGACGATGCCCTGGTACGCGAAGCTGCCCTGCGTGCCGCCCATGCGGTCAACAGCGCCGTTCACGTAGTTGGTCGTGGTCGGGTTGTAGTGCTGCCACAGGTAGCCAGCGCCAACACCGACGAACGGCGTGACAGGAACATTCAGACCGAAGTTGGCGAGGTCGATGTCATACAGCACGTTGACGAGGCCACCATAAGCCTGGTCGGACCCGTGGGTCATGCCGTTAACAGCCGTCGGACGACGGTGGTTGATCTGGGAGTAGTTGTACAGACCCTCAACCTCAACGCGCAGGCCGTTACCGAAGCCCCAGCCGAATGCACCGAAACCGGTGAAGCCGTCGTGGTGGCGGTAGCGGGAGCTCGAAGCAGCGTTGCTGCTCGTGCCATCAGCCTGCGTCGTCGGCGCGAAAGTGCCGTGCTGCTGCTGAACCAGGTTGTAACCACCGCCGATGTTGACATAGGGGCCGGTGATCGTGCTGGCCATGGCAAGCGACGGTGCGGCGACCATCGACGTCATGGCAAGGAGTGCCGTGCGGAGACGCATGTTTTCGTCCTCTTAGTGACTAACGTTCGAGCCGTTGGAGAATGCTTTCACCAACGGACCCAGCGCGATGCATAAGCGCATATAGAGCGCAGAGTTCCCCGCGACAAAGCCAGTCAGGGTCTTCCAGCTCTACTCGGGGAAGGGGAGTGACATAAAAGCCACAATCCATTTCGCCCGCTTTACGATCTACGCCTCGCGTCTACGTTGCCTTAGCCCAAGGTTTCACGAGAAGCCAGCGCTTCCGGAAGAAAGCAGCTATGCAAAAACAGAGGCAAAACAGATATTTAGCTCACATGTGACGGAATTTTAACATTCCTTACGAGCGACAGCCTTCACTGATCAGAAGATTACGCACTGTTTTTGAGGGGATTTCGCGGGTTGTGAACGCCTTGCCGATCCCGTGCAACAGAACGAACGCAATCTTCCCGTCCTGCATTTTCTTGTCCCGAGTCATGTGGTGCAGAAGCACGTCCGCGGAGAACGACTCCCGGAACCAGTCGAAACTGACAGGCATGTCCAGACTTCGCAGATGACGGTCCAGTCGATGCAGGTCCTCGACCGGGGCGTAACCAAGCTCCACGGAAAGAGCCATGGCCAGGTGAATTCCGATCGAGACAGCCTCGCCGTGAAGCAGACGGCCATCATATCCCAGTTCTGCTTCCAGGGCGTGCCCGAACGTATGCCCCAGATTGAGCAGCGCACGCCCGCCAACAGAAGCCTGCTCCTTCTCGTCAGCCGCAACGACCGCTGCCTTGAAGGCACAGGCCCGCTTCACGGCATCCGCCAGGGCTTCGGGATCACCATCCAGAACATCGCGTCCATGGGTTTCGCACCAGGCGAAGAGTTCCGGATCAGCAATCAGGCCGGATTTGACGATCTCGGCATAGCCCGCAACGCGCTGGCGCCGCGGCAGTGTTGCTAGGGCGGAACTGTCCGCAAGGACCGCAATGGGCTGATGAAAGGCGCCGATCAGGTTCTTTCCGGCTGGAGCGTTGATGCCGGTCTTGCCGCCCACGCTGCTGTCCACCTGTGACAGAAGCGTGGTGGGGATCTGTACGAATGGCAGTCCGCGCAGTGCCGTTGCGGCAACAAACCCGGCCAGATCGCCTACGACTCCGCCTCCCAGCGCCACGATGGTCGTTTTGCGCTCGATTCCGGTGGACAGGAGGCGGTTCATGACGTCCCCGTAGCAGGCAAGGGACTTGCTCTCCTCGCCGCCGGGAACCGCAATCACATCCGCACGGATGCCGGTTTCCTCGAACGAGGCGAGAAGCCGGGGCAGATGCAGTTCGGCAACCGTCTCATCCGTAATGACGACTACGCGCTTCTGGGGCAGGTGAGGCGCGAGCAGGGCGCCTGCGCGCGAAATCAGGTCCGGTCCGATCAGCACATCATAGCTGTGGTGGCTGAGCGAGACATGAACCGATTCCGGCCTGCGATATTCTCCCAGAACTTCCCGTACGCGCTGCACGCCCTGTTCCACCGTGTCATCTCCACAATCGATAATGATGTCTGCCTCGGCGTAGAAGGGGTATCGCTGTCCGACAAGACGCCCCAGAACCTCGTCCGGCCGTCCCTGGGCCAGCAATGGCCGCCCCGTTCGTCCGGCAACCCGC
Source organism: Gluconobacter roseus (assembly GCF_046058915.1). Classification (GTDB taxonomy): domain Bacteria; phylum Pseudomonadota; class Alphaproteobacteria; order Acetobacterales; family Acetobacteraceae; genus Gluconobacter; species Gluconobacter roseus_A. Next base: position 916,761 of record NZ_CP175538.1, on the reverse strand, counting down.
TTTACCAGCACATGCACTGGTGCCCGGAGCCAGATCGAGACTGCATGCCTGCGGACCAGACGACGGGTCTGGGCGTCCATCCAAGCGCCTCCGCCCGTGGCAAGGATGCAGGGTGGTCCATCGAGGAGTCGCTGGATGACGCGGCGTTCACCATCCCGGAACGATGCTTCGCCATGTCGGGCAAAGATTTCGGGAATCGAACAGCCAGCGGCCCGTTCGATCTCGATATCGGCGTCCACGAAAGGGAGTCCGCAGATCTGGGCGAGGCGCCGTCCGATGGTGGTTTTGCCGGCACCCATCATTCCGACGAGTACAACCGTACGCGACGGTGTGCCATCGGAAGAGAAAAAGGGTTGCGGCGTGGCTGAAGGGGGAAAAGGCAGGCGTGACATGCCCTGCTACGTATCATAGGAGAGGGAACACGTCCTGCCCTCACTTCGAGACCCTGTCCCATGGCCATTACCGATCGTTCCTTTTCCCGCCTGCCGCTAATTGGCGGGGCCGTTGCCGTCCTTCTTGTCCTGGGTGTGGGCGGAGCGTTCCTGCGTCTGGGTATGACCGCCACGCCACCGGCACAGACCATGGTTCACAAGGACCTTTCGGGCGGCGCTTTTGCCACGTCCACAGCACCACAGGCCGCCCTCCCGGCCATGCCGCCCGTGCCTGCGGCCCAGCCTGCTCAGGCTCCTGCCGTGACACCGATGCCTGCGCCCGCTCCGGCCCCTGCCGCAGCAGCTCCGGCTGCCCCGGGCGCTGCACCACTGACGCCGTCGACACCGCTGCCGACGATGCCGGTCCCGAAGGCCGCTCCCGCTCAGCCCATGCCTGCTGCACCTGCGGCCCCGGCTCCCGCTCACTGACCGAGCGGCAATGGCGCGTACCAGTGACGACCGGGGAGGCGACAGGCATGTCGAGGCCTTTCTTGAAATGCTCGCCGCAGAGCGTGGCGCGGCACTGAAAACCCGGCAGGCCTACGCCTCGGACCTTGCCGATTTTGCCGCCCACTGCGCACCGGTTCCTCTCGCCGATGCGCAGGGCAGTCAGGTCCAGTCCTATCTCGCGGAACTGTCCCGCGCCGGGCTGGCGGCCCGGACCGCCGCACGACGCCTGTCCTGCCTGCGGCAGTTCTATCAATTCCTGATGCTCGAGTCGGTACGTGAGGACGATCCGACCGAGCGTCAGCAGGCTCCCAAAATCGCATCGTCCCTTCCCAGACCGCTGGATGAGGACGAAATCCGTCGCCTGCTGGAAAGCGGGACGCGCGGTCATGAAAACGAACGCCGGGACATCGTCTCCCGTGCTGCGCTGGAACTCCTCTACACGACCGGCCTGCGCATTTCCGAGCTGCTGGCCCTGCCGGCATCCTGTGTGCATGTCCGTGGTCCGATGCTTCTTGTGCGCGGCAAGGGCGGCCGGGAGCGGCTGGTGCCTTTATCCCAGAGTGCGCGGGATGCTGCGGACCAGCTCGTACATTTCGATCGCGATCTCGGCAGCCCCTGGCTCTTTCCGGGACGCAACCCGCAGAAGCACCTGACGCGGCAGGGATTCGACAAGATCCTGCTCGCCTGTGCCCTGAAAGCTGGACTGGACCCCGACCGTGTCAGCCCGCACGTTCTGAGGCATTCGTTCGCCAGCCATCTTCTGGCGCATGGTGCCGATCTGCGGGCACTTCAGATGCTGCTGGGTCACGCCGATATCGCGACCACCCAGATCTATACACAGGTCATGTCCGAACGCCTGAGACAGGCCGTGGCGGCGCATCATCCGCTGGCACGCAACGGCGCGGCCCCGGGCGACATGGACTGAACAGATCATTCCGCCTGTCGCAGGGACTGTTTCCGGACGCGCAGGCGTGCTATCGGGCTGCCCATGCGCCAATTCCTAGATTTCGAGAAGTCGGTCGCCGAACTCGAGACCAAGATCGACGAACTCCGCCAGATGGGCAGCCAGGGCAAGGACTCCGGCACCAGCGGCATCAATATCGATGACGAGATTGCCCGTCTGTCCGAGAAGGCTGACAAGCAGCTCCGCACGACCTATGCCAAGCTGACACCGCTGCAGAAAGTGCAGGTGGCCCGTCACGCCCAGCGCCCGAAGGGTCTGGATTACGTGCATCAGCTGGTAACGGATTATACGCCGCTGGCCGGTGACCGTGCTTTCGGCGACGACGACGCCATGATCGGCGGTCTGGCCCGTTTCCGTGGAGAGCCGGTCGTTGTCGTCGGGACCGAGCGTGGTCACGACACCGAAACGCGCCTGAAGCACAATTTTGGCATGGCCCGCCCCGAAGGCTATCGCAAGGCGCAGCGTCTGGTCGAAATGGCCGGTCGTTTTGGTCTGCCGATCCTGAGCTTCATCGACACCGCCGGTGCCTGGCCCGGAATTGACGCCGAAGCGCGCGGACAGGCCCAGGCCATCGCAAAATCGATCGATGTCTGCCTCAAGGCCCCCGTACCTCTGATCGTGACCGTGATCGGTGAGGGTGGTTCGGGTGGCGCCATCGCCATTGGTGCGGGCGACCGCATCCTGATGCTCGAACACTCGATCTATTCCGTCATTTCGCCGGAAGCTGCCGCATCCATCCTGTGGCGCGACTCGAAGCTGGCACCGGCCGCAGCCGAGGCGCTGAAGCTTACCGCGCAGGACCTCCAGTCCCTTGGCGTGATCGACCGGATCATCCCCGAGCCGGTCGGTGGTGCACAGCGCGCACCAGACGAGGCCGTCAAGGCCGTCGGCAACGCGATTGCGGAAGAGCTGGCCTCGCTCAAGGATCTTACGGGTCCGGCGCTGATCCAGAAGCGCCGGGACAAGTTCCTGTCCATGACCCGCACGCCTCTGCACTGAGACGTTTTCAAAAGCCGCTGCCCCTCCGCAGCGGCTTTTGTTTTTTCAGGCTGTCTGCTTGTGCGCGGGCTCGCCTGAGAGCGGTTCACGCCCATGCGCCATGATCAGATCATGCAGCGCCAGCGCGGCCTTCCCGACGGTTTCGCTATCATATCCCTTCGCCACCAGCGCTACGCCGCTGGCGCCTTCCGGAAGGTGATAGGGGTAAGACCCCAGATCAATTGTCGGAAAATTTTTCTGCAGCGTCGCCAGATCGGCCGCGAAATCGCCTTCCTTCAGCCCGGCCGCATGCCAGCTTGCGGAAACGAGCGGCGCACCTTTCTCAAACTGCGGCACCAGCCATGCGACCATCGATGCAAAGATGGATGGAACACCGGCCATGACATGCACATTGCCAATGCTGAATCCGGGTGCCACCGAAACCGTATTGAGGATCGGCGTAGATCCTTCAGGCAGATAGGCCATGCGCTGGCGGGCGGCATTGAACCGGTCTGCCCCTAGAGCGGCTTCCAGCAGGCGGAAACTCTCCTCATGCCGGACCAGAGGTGCGTTCATGGCCTTTGCAACGCATTCAGCCGTGATGTCGTCATGCGTCGGCCCGATGCCGCCGGACGTGAAAACGATGTCGAAGTCAGCACTGCAGTCACGAACGGTGCGGATGATGCGCTCTTCGATGTCGGGAATGACCCGGACTTCCATGAGCCGGATGCCCTGTTCATTCAGGGCCTGGGCCAGAACCCGTGTGTTGGCATCCTGTGTGCGTCCCGAGAGGATCTCGTTGCCAATAACAAGAAAACAGGCAGTTTTTTGAAGCATGTGTCCGCTCCTGATAGTCTTCGCCACAGAACGTAACGGGTCGCCCCGCGTTGTCGAGGAGAAACCCGGCCTGAAATTCTGTTTTCGTCAGGAGCACACATGACCAGCACCACGCTTCACCAGCCCGAATGCATCCTTGATCTGCGTGCAACGCTGGGGGAAGGGCCTGTCTGGATTGCTGGCGAGAAATCCCTGTATTTCGTCGATATCCTGGAAGCGAAAATTCACCGCTTCACGCCCTCCAGCCGTGCCCATCAGACATGGTCCGCCCCGGATCGTGTGGCGTTCCTTCTTCCTGTCGCTGACGGCACGTTCCTTGCTGGCATGCCGGACGGTCTGCGCCGTTTTGATCCGCGTACAGGCAGCTTTTCTGATCACACGATCGTGGAGGCCGAAAAGCCCCGGAACCGTCTCAATGACGGCTGTGTCGATCCGCAGGGCCATGTCTGGTTTGGCACCATGGACGATGGCGAAGAGAACCCGTCCGGCTCGATCTACAGGGTCGTGCATGACGAAAGTGGCCTGCATATCACCCATCACGACGAAGGCTATACCGTCTCCAACGGTCCCGCCGTTTCGCCGTGCGGCAAGGTGCTTTATGTCTGTGACAGCCCGGAACAGACGATCTACGCTTTTGACATCAAAGAAGATGGCGATCTCGCCAATGAGCGTGTCTTTGCCCGTCTGGATCACGGCTATCCTGACGGGATCGTGACCGACAGCGAAGGGACTGTCTGGTGTGGAACCTGGGGCGGTGGTCGTGTGGCTCGCTTCAAACCGGATGGTACGGAACTGCCACCGATTCCCATGCCCGTCACGAATGTCACGAAAGTCGCTTTCGGTGGCGATGATCTGAAAACGGTTTTCGTGACGACAGCGCGCAAGGGACTGGAAGCCGAGACGCTCGAAAAGGAACCGCAGGCCGGCTCCCTGTTCGCTTTCCGCACGGATGTTCCCGGCGTTCCGCAGCAGGTCTTCCGCCTGAACGGCTGATCTAGCCCAGAAGCTCCTGCAGAAGCGGGATCAGCGGAAGGTCAGGATCAGGCATGGTGTAGCGGCCCAGATCAGAAGCCGCGACCCATTCCAGAGCCTGGCCTTCCCGCGGGGTTGGCACACCCCGCCAGCGGCGCACCACATATAGCGGCATCAGCAGATGGAATGGCCCGGCGTTTTCGCTGACGAATGTGAACGGCGCCAGACAGGCTCCGGACAGATCAAGTCCGAGTTCCTCATGCATTTCCCGGACCAGCGCCTGTTCGGGTGTTTCGTCCCGTTCGACCTTGCCGCCCGGAAACTCCCACAGCCCTGCAAGACGCTTTCCTTCCGGCCGGCGCGCCAGAAGGATCCGTCCCTGCGCATCCAGAAGAGCCGCTGCCACAACCAGAAGTGTGCGGGGCTTTGTCTGCGGAACCACAGGAGCCGCGACGGCCGGAGCAGGGGCGGGCTCCGCATCCGGACTGTCCTGCACTCCCGCAAGAAACGTGATCCGCGTGAGTCCATACAGATCAACGGGGCATTCCTGCCCGCGGGAGACGAACCGGCGGCTCGATGTTCCGGTTTTCTGAAAGCCGAGTTTCTTCAGAACAGCGGCAGAGGCCGGATTATCCTGCGCTGCCGCCGCCGTGAGTTTTTCCAGTTTGAGGACCGTCAGGCCCCATTCCACCACCCGCTGTCCTGCCAGCGTTGTGATGCCCTGTCCCCACGCCGAGGGCGCCAGCCAGTACCCCAGAGACCCTGCGCGCCGGTCATCAGACAGCACGAGCCCCATGGCCCCGAGCAGGGTACCTTCCCGGGTGATGGCAAAATGATGGGCATTTCCCTGTGCGCTGTCCCTGCGCGTGGACTCGATCCACTCCGCCGCCAGTTCCCGTGGGTAGGGAAAAGGCAGGCTGCTGAGCATCCGCACGACGCTCCAGTCATTGACCAGACGGTGAATGGCTGGTGCGTCTTCCGGCTGCAGGGCGCGGAGAACGAGCGTCCCTGCCTTGAGGTCTGGAGTCATGTCAGGGCGTGGAACCCTGCGGCTTGTCGGACGGCTCCATCGGCACGCCACACCGTGCCAGCAGGCGACGCAGCATGTTGATGACCGGGAAGACTTCCTGGTTGTGGTCGCCGCCGAGTTCGTTCCACGCGGCCTGCTCCAGTTCCACGATGTCCCGGTCTTCCTTGAAGATCCGCTCGGTGAACGCAATCAGGAACGGCCAGGCGATGTCCAGAACCAGCTTCGCCTTCGGACGACGGATCGACAGCAGCCCGAACACGCGGCACGTCTTTTCCTCCAAGTCCTGCGGCACATAGACGATCCACAGATCCATGACCGGCGGCTCATCGCCCGTTGCGATGCGCAGCGTCTGGTACGGATATTCCGTCCGGATCGTCATGACGTCCTTGTGGGCATATTTCTCGCTGGCGTCGCGGCGCTCACCGAAAATGAATGTCTCGCCCCAGGGCTGCTTGCCACTGGTCCGCGCAAAGCTGTAGCGCGCCTCGACCAGCGTGGGCTCGTCCTTGCCACCGAGGAAGCGCGGCTTCATCTGGCCCATCTGCTTCATGTGCATGAACTGATGGTTCATATCCATCAGGTTTTCATGCATGAAACTGTAATGGCAGCCGACCGTCTCGCCAAAGCGGCGCGTCTTGTATTCGGGATTGCCCACCGATCCCAGCTGCGGAAACGGCGTGCTCTCGGCCTTTGCCGGATCGCCCGGGAAGATGAAGATCAGGCCGCCTTCCTCACGGCACGGATAGGTCCGCACACCGTTCGGAAGCTTGCCCTTGCCCAGATAGGGTACATCGATGCAGCGGCCCGACCGGCCATAGGCCCAGCCGTGATAGCAGCACTGGACCGCTTCACCGCTCACCTTGCCGAGGCTGAGCGGAACCTGCCGGTGCGCACAGCGGTCTTCCAGTGCGAAGACCGTTCCGTCCATCGGGCGGACCAGCGCGATCGGCTGCCCGGCATAGCGTGTTCCGATGGTCTTGCCGCGCTTGAGTTCGCGCGACCAGGCGACGGGATACCAGTAATCGGGATTGGAGCGGATGCGCCGCAGATCCCCGGTCTTCCGAACCACCTCTTCTACCGGGGAGAACTCACCGATATTCGGGTCGATGACGTGGTCGGCGCCCTGTGTGGCGTCAGAGGAGGCAGAGACGGTCTGCGACATGAGTATCCTGATCCAAGATGAAACCGCGACATTTTCAAATGCGCACAGAACCTAACAGGCAAAGCCCTAGTTCAGGAAGAGATCATTCGCATCATTCAGATCGCGTCTTTCCCGCAACATGCAGCAGAAAAACCACCCTTTTCGTGTCATTGAAACATCATCTTGCAGGACTGGCGCTTTTCCGGGCGGGCAGGCACGTTTAGGAGACCGCTTCCCACAGATCATAAATCCCCCATTTCGGAGTTTCGGCCACGGTGCGAACCAGATCCCTGCTTCTTTCCTCCATCGCACTGTTTGCAGTCCGTCAGTCGGCTCTGGCTGCCGATCCTCATGTCGTTCACCATCATCCGGCATCAAAGGAGAAGGCTCCCGTCACCGCATCTGCGCCGGCCGCGCAGGGTCGGAAGACTGCCGCACCAGCCTGCCACCGCATGACGGAGCTGGATGCCCATGCGACGGAAAGCGTTGCCGTTACCGGACGTCAGCTGACCGGACGTGACGCCGAGCAGGCTGTCTCGAAAGCCATCATGCGCCAGTATGTTCCGGGAACCAGCGCCTACAAGATGCTGGACCGCACGCCGGGCGTGAGCTTCACCTCCACCGATCCGTTCGGAATCGACAGCTTCGGCGCCAATCTTTACGTCCGCGGCTTCTTCATGAACCAGATGGGCGTCACGGTGGATGGCGTTCCCCTGAACGATCAGACCTACCAGTCCGTCAGTGGCATGAGCCTTGCCTCCGCCATCATTCCCGACGACATCCAATCCATGCGCATGTCGCAGGGCGCGGGTTCGGTCGAACTGCCCTCGACCAACACGCTGGGCGGTACGATCCAGATTGGCTCCTCGGACCCCGAGGACAAGCGCGGTGGCAAGGTCAGCCAGTCCTTTGGCAGCTATGGCTCCTACCGCACCTATGTCCGTCTGGACTCCGGCAAGCTGAATCCGACTGGCACGAAGTTCTACACATCGTATGCCCGCACCGATGAAGGCATGTGGATGGGGGGCGGTGACCAGTTCATGCAGCAGGTCGATGCCAAGCTTGTCCAGCCGATCAACGAACGCAGCCGCATGTCGGCCTTCTTCAACTGGTCCAGCCTGGCCCAGTGGAATTATCCGGACACGTCTATCGGCATTCTGAAGAATCTCGGCTGGCGCACGCCGCATCTCTATCCGAATTACGGTCTGGCCTACGGGATCGCCAACGGGACGAGCGCGCTGCCGGCCGGTTACGGGAATGTGCCGGGCATCGATGGCTCCAACATCGCCATGTATGACGGTGGCCAGTCCGAAACCAACTATATGGGCGGCCTGCATTTTGACCTCGCCCTGACCGATCATCTGACCTGGAACACCACGATCTACGGTCACAGCCAGACCGGCTATTACAGCTATACGGACTCGGACGATCCCTCGCCGAACGGCGCGCCGTTCTCTGAAGAAGTCTGGCAGAACCGTCAGGAGCGTTACGGCCTCGACACCAGCCTGCGCTACAAATGGGGCCGTCACACTTTCGAGGGCGGCGTCTGGTACGAGAACAACAACCAGCAGGCAGGGCTGTTTAATTACCAGCAACCACTTCTGGGACAGGGCGCACCGCTCAAGGCCGTGGGCCCCTATGATGTTTATGGCCCGGCCTTCCTCGAAGGCTACAATTTCCAGTGGACCACGAACGTCATGCAGTTTCACCTGCAGGACAGCATCCAGCTCGCCCAGGGCCTGACGCTGCATGCCGGCTTCAAGTCCATGACTGCCACCACGTCCGGCGGGGCGCAGTACAACAATGCCGACTGGACAGGCGCCGATGCCTTGCCGAACGGTTCCCTGACGGCCTCACAGGCCTTCCTGCCGCACGTCAATCTGGACTGGCACATCAACCGCCACCACGAGATCTATGTGGACGTGGCCGAGAACATGCGCGCCTATGAAGTCTCGGCTTATGGCGTGGCGAACTCGGTCTATTCCGTGCAGGATCAGGCCACGTTTCAGGCCCAGAAGAAGTCTCTCGAGCCGTCCAAGGCCTGGGTCTATCTCGGGGGCTACCGCTATACGTCGAAATACCTTCAGGCGAACGCCACCGTCTATCACGCTAGCTTGATCCATCCGATCCTGGCGGCCGCGGTCGGCTCCCTGACCAATCCAGTCTCGCAGGTCATCGATTTCGGCCACATCTCCATGACGGGTGCCAATGGTGACATCACTATCACCCCGATCGACGGCCTGAGCATCAGCAACAACCTGAGCTACAACAAGGGCACCTACGACCGGAATGTTGATACGGTCGGCGGCTATTACGCGCTGGCGGGCAAGAATATCGTCAACTATCCGGCGTGGATGTACAAAACATCCGTGGCCTATAGCTGGAAGGGCATGACGGCGCATTTCGATGCGAATTACTACAGCCGCCGCTACTACAGCTTCATGAATGACACCTCGATCGGCGGCTACTGGCTCGCCAATGCGGGGGCGCAGTACCGTTTTGGCAAGCTGAGCGTCCTCAAGGACGTCACGGCAAGTTTCAACGTCTATAACTTGTTCAACACCAAATACATCTCCATGATGGGTGAGAACGACAACCCTGCTGTTGGTGACTACCAGTCCATGGAACGCGGTCCCGTCCGCGAATTCTTCGGCACCATCAGCGCCTCGTTCTGAAGGCACACAATAAAAAACGGCGGGGACTGTGCCCCGCCGTTTTTTGATTCAAACCAACTGTTTTTCAGCCCTGCGGGATACCAATTTCGGCGCTCAGATCGCTGATGAACTGCGAGGCCACACGGCCGGACCGGCTGCCGCGCGCCATCGCCCATTGCAGGGCTTTCCGGCGGAGTTCATCGCGCGGAACCGGCAGCCTGTAATAAGCCGCATACGCTTCGACGATCGCCAGATAATCGTCCTGCGTTGCGCCATACAGCCCGATCCACAGACCGAACCGGTCCGAAAGCGAGACTTTTTCTTCAATGGCTTCCGACGGGTTAATCGCGCTGCCTGTTTCATTCTCGATCATGTCCCGCGGCATCAGGTGACGCCGGTTCGATGTCGCATAGATCAGGACGTTCTCGGGACGCCCAGCGATTCCGCCATCAAGCACGGATTTGAGCGACTTGTAGTCCGCATCCTGGCTCTCGAATGACAGGTCATCGCAGAACAGGATGCAGCGACGCTTCGTGGTGCGCAGGACGGCCAGCAGCTTTGGCAGCGAAGACAGCTCGTCACGCTGGATCTCGATCAGCGCGAGCGTACCCCCGCCCTTTGCCCGCTGCTCCTCGTTCACGGCCGCAACGGACGCCTTCACCAGTGAGGATTTGCCCATCCCGCGCGCGCCCCAGAGCATAACATTGTTGGCGCTGAAGCCTTCCGCGAAATGCCGGGTATTGGTCATGACCTGATCCATCTGCCGCTTCACGCCCTGAAGCAGTGACAGCGGTACCCCCGAAACCTTCTCCACCGGGGTCAGAACGCCCAGAGCGGCCTGCCACAGAAAGGCATCGTGCCTGTGCAAGATGTCCGCACTCGGCGGGGGCGGGCTCATCCGCTCCAGACTGTCGGCAATACGTTCGAGAACACTGAGCAGGGCATGGTCGGTCATGGAAAACGGTCCCGGAACGAAAGGGGTTGAGATCAAAAGACATCGGCGCCGTGCTTGACGGGCAGCCCCCGGACGATATGGTCCCCGCCAGCTTCACTCAAGACTGGACCCTTACATCCATGAGCAGTCTGTTCATTTCTTCCGCCCAGGCCGCCGATGGTGGTGGCCTGCTGTCCAATCCGCAGGTGCTTCAGTTCGCCCCGATGATTTTCATCTTCGTGGTGTTCTATTTCCTGCTCATCCGCCCCCAGCAGCAGCGCGCCCGCAAGCTGCGTGACGAGCAGGGCTCCTTGCGTCGCGGTGACCGGATCGTAACGGCAGGCGGTATCGTCGGCGTTGTGCAGGCCACCCGTGATGACAGCGACGAAGTGGATGTTGAGATCGCCCAGGGCGTGCGCGTGAAGATTGTCCGGAGCACGATCACGAACATCATGCCGCGCGACAAGCCCGCCAACGATTCCTGATCCGCTCTTCCAAAAGGCCCGTTCATGCAAAACGCCCCGCCCGGAAACCCGGACGGGGCGTTTTTTTATTCTGATGAACCCGGAAGGGATCAGGCAGACTTCAGCTCGGCTTCTGCGAACTCGTAGTTGGCGAGCTTGTCCAGATAGTTCGTGATGTAGTCCGGACGACGGTTGCGGAAATCGAGGTAATAGGCGTGCTCCCACACGTCGAGGCCCAGCAGCGCCTTGCCCTGACCTTCGGCCAGCGGGTTGGAGCCGTTTGCCGTCTTCGTGACAGCCAGCTTGCCGGACTTGTCCAGCACCAGCCAGGCCCAGCCCGAACCGAACTGCGTCGTAGCAGCCTGCTTGAAGAGCTTCTTGAACTCTTCGACGGAGCCGAAGTCTTCAGCGATCTTCTTTTCCAGACCGGTCGGGATCTGACCACCCTTGGGGGACAGGTTCTTCCAGAACAGGATGTGGTTCCAGTGCTGGCCTGCATTGTTGAAGACCGGAGCGATCTCGGGCTTGCCGTAGGAGAATGCGATGATCTCCTCAAGCGTCTTGCCAGCCAGTTCCGGCTTGCTCTCAACAAAACCGTTCAGCGCCGTGACATAGGCCTGATGGTGCTTGTCGTGATGCAGTTCCAGCGTTTCCTGGCACATGCCGGCACCGGCGAGAGCGTTTTCTGCGTAGGGCAGGGGGGAAGTTCAAAAGCCATGATGTCACTCCTTGGCAGAATAAGACGAGGAGACCGCCCTCAGGGACGGTCGCTCCTGCATATCGTTCTCATTTATGGGGAAGATTGGCAACGCTGTGTTCCATCGCACCGATGAGGGCCGAATAATCCTCATTTGCGTGCTGACGGTTCGAAAGGGCCAGCGCCTGATCGGCCACCGCCATGCCCGGCATGAATGCGCCGACCTTGCGTCCGGCATCGAGCAGCAGGCCCATATCCTTGGACATGAGGCGGGTCGGGAACTGGGACGGGAACTCGCGGTTCTGGCCCATCTTCAGCTTGCGCTTGTGATGCGGACTGACGACGGCGACCTGCTGTAGCGTATCGAACACGACATCGCGATCCAGCCCTGCGGCAAGTCCGTAGGTCACACCTTCCGCGATGATGTTGAGCGTCGCACCCATCACACCGTTCACGACCAGCTTCAGTCTCGCCGCCGAACCGGCAGGACCGGCATGGATCGTCAGTTTTCCGATCACGTCCAGGACCGGCTGGGCGCGCTTGACCACGGCATCATCGCCGCCGACCAGCATGACCAGATCACCCGTCTCGGCTTCAGGCGTGCTACCGGACATGGGAGCGTCTAGCAGTGAAAACCCATGTTCGGCAGCAAGCCTTGCAAAAGCGTCGGCCTGATCGGGGGAGACGGTAGACGTATCAAGGACGAGCTTGTCGGGTGTCAGTCCGGCAAGGGCACCGTTTTCACCATGAAGCGACTGGTTTTCCGCAGCATCGTTCGGCACACAGAAAATGATGACATCCGCAGCTTCCGCGATAGCGCGGGGCGAAGGCAGCATTTCCGTCTCGTCTTTGCCGCCCGACGGGGCGAACGCCACAACCGGATAACCGGCTTTCCGAAGATTGGCCCCCATCCGCTGGGCCATGGCACCGTAACCAATAAAACCGATCTTTGGACTGGACATGGAAACTGGCTCCTTGTGATGCGTTGCAACAGACTCACGCATCATGGGTGCCAGAGTTTCGCAAAATCCGGAAATTGATCATGGTGCTTTTTCACTATCCCCGTCCTCTGCCATCCGAGATCACTCCAAAGGAGATGTATCTCTCCCGGCGCAGTCTCATCGGCGGGGCTGCAGCCCTGGGTGCGCTGACGACTGCGGCGCGTGCCGCCGCGCTTCAGACGCATCCCGGACCCTATTCGGGGAGCCTCACGCCAACGCCTCACGATGACGTGACCCACTACAACAACTTCTATGAATTTGGCATGGACAAGGGCGACCCGGCTGCACATTCGCAGGACTTTCATCCCCTTCCATGGACGCTCGAAATCACCGGGCTGGTCCGAAAGCCTATTCGGCTGGATATCGACCAGCTTTTGCATTCTCCGGCGATTGAAGAACGCATCTACCGCATGCGCTGCGTGGAAGCCTGGTCCATGGTGATCCCCTGGGATGGCATTCCGCTTGCGTCCCTTCTGAAGGACGCGGATCCGGACCCCAAGGCCACACATGTCGCTTTCGAGAGCGTCCTGCGACCATCAGAAATGCCCGGCCAGAACGAAGGTCTTTCAGGCATTCAGTGGCCCTATGTCGAGGGATTGCGGCTGGACGAAGCCATGAACCCGCTGACCCTGCTGGCGCTCGGAATCTATGGGGAAACCCTACCCAATCAGAACGGTGCCCCCATCCGCCTTGTTGTTCCGTGGAAATACGGCTTCAAGGGCATCAAGTCGATCCAGCGCATCCGTCTGCTGGACCATGAGCCACCAACGACGTGGAACAGACTTGCTGCGGATGAATATGGCTTCTACGCCAACGTCAATCCACAGGTCGATCATCCCCGCTGGAGCCAGGCGACGGAGCGCGTTATCGGGTCACACTCCCTGTTCGGTGCCACGCGACAGCCGACCATGATGTTCAATGGTTACGGTGAGCAGGTCGCAGATCTGTATCGCGGCATGGATCTGCGGAAAAACTTCTGATGCCGGCTGACGGAGCGCACGTCATTTCTCTCGCTGGCGCAAAGCTGAAGAAGCACTGGCGTGTGGTTTTTTATCCGCTTGGCATGACGCCGGCGGTCTGGCTTGTCTGGCAGGGTCAGCACGGCGCACTGGGCGCGGATCCGGTCAATGTTTTTGAGCGGTCACTGGGCCTGTGGGCTTTCCGTTTTCTGCTTGTCTGTCTGGCTCTCGCACCACTAAGGCGTTTGACTAGCCTGAACCTGCTCCGTTACCGGCGCCTGACCGGCCTGCTGGCCTTTTTCTATGCCAGCCTGCATCTGCTGGCCTATGCCGGACTGGACCATGGATTTGACTGGGCCGTGCTGTGGACGGATGTCACGCATCGCTATTTCATTATTTTCGGAATGAGCGCGCTCGTCATGCTCATCCCGCTGGCGCTGACATCCAACATGTTCTCCATGCGTCTGCTAAAGCGACGCTGGAAGCTCCTGCACAGTCTGATCTTTCCCGCCGCTGTTCTGGCCGGAATACATTTCTTCCTGTCCTTCAAGACGTTGAACAGCGTCTCAGCACCATATCTCGCCGCCTTGGCTGTCATCCTGCTGAGCCGTTTTCTGCCACGTTTACAGGCAGGAAACAGACCCTAGGCAACAGGTTATTCAGCAAAGAGTTCAGGCTGTTGGACGTAATGCCGCGCGGATCTTGGGGGAGAGTTCCGTCAGCGCCGAACGACGCTGGGCCAGAATGTCGGACGGGAAGGGCTTTGTCGGGAAATGACACCCATCTGCCAGAAGCAGTCCATCGGGCAGGTGGGTGATTTCGCCGGGCCGGAAATCAAGTCGCGAAAGCGGAATTCCACAAGCGCCCAGAACGGCAATATGGGCGCTGATCCCGAGTGTCAGGACCAGCTTGAGTTTGTGCATGTTCTGCAGCTCTTTACAGAGCGCAGTGCTGCAGGTTTCCAGCTCGGAAGGCAGTGCCAGGGGCTGGGGGAGAGCGGCTGCATGACGGTTGTAATCCGCCCGATGATGGAGTCCGGCCCGGCGTTCGCAGCATCAAAAACGATCTGGTTGGCTTTAAGGAAGGACCCCAGGGTGCTCGTGGCTTCTTCCGGATCAAGACAGACGATCAGCAGTTCTGCCGATAGTGGCCCGATGCCCGGCCGTACACCTTCCGGCGCGGCAGGAGGTGGAGGCGGGGCGGTGATCGTTCCGGTAGAAGCCCGAGGTGTCATGAATCGCTGGTCTCGTCACTGTTGATATCGGCCGGATGACGAACAGGCCTCTGCCGCGAGGAACTGCGCGGTTCTGCCTGACGACGTGTGAACGACGGTGCAATATCAGCCAGTTCAACGAACTGGTCTGCCTGACGGCGCAGGTCGTCCCCGATCATCGGGGGCGTCGAGCGCATCGAGGAAATGACCGTAACCCGGACCCCGCGCGCCTGTACCGCTTCCACGGCGCGCCGCAGGTCGGAGTCACCACTCACGATCACGGCGTGATCGAGGCGGCCGGCCTGCTCCAGAAGATCCACTGTCAGTTCGACATCCATGTTCCCCTTGATACGCCGTCTTCCTGAATGATCCGTAAACTCCCGCGCATTTTTCAGCACGAGATGATAGCCGTTATAGGCCAGCCAGTCGGTCAGGGGACGGAGCGGGGAATAATCGTCCGTCTCGGGCATGGCAGCGTAATAAAAGGCACGCTGGAAAAGACATTCGGATTCAAACAGTTTGCGCAGGCTGCGGAAATCGACTTCGAAACCCAGATTGCGGGCTGCGTGGTGGAGGCTGGCGCCGTCGATGAAAAGGGCTGTGCGTTCGTTCTGGCGCAGAAGCATAATGGTAATCCTGGTATGTAAAATGTTTTCCCTGTGCGACAGGGGCAAAAGCTGCCTTCCAGCTGCGAACGAGCTTGGATGCACTCAGGTTCAATTCCGGAGGTGAGGCAGGTGCGGATTGCAATCGCATGAACTGCATGTTATTGCCAGCATTCTCTCTTATTTTATTCCTTAGTCTTACCCGAAGGGGGCCTGTCGCATGGCGCGCGTAACCGTCGAAGATTGCATCGAGAAGGTTCCTAACCGTTTTGAACTGGTTCTGCTCGCTGCCCAGCGTGCACGCGGCCTGTCGCGCGGTGAGGAAATCCGTCTGGATCGTGAAAACGACAAGAACACGGTCGTCGCCCTGCGCGAAATCGCCGAAGACAAGGTGAGCCTGCCCGTCCTTCGCGAAGGTATCATCCGCTCTCTGGCCCGTGCGCCGGAGCCGGAGCCTGTTGACGAAGAAGTGCTGGATATTATCCCGACGGACCAGAATATTTTCGGCCTGCAGGATGTCTCCACTGAAGAAGAACATGCCCATATGGCCGAGAACATGTCCGCTGACGAAGCGGCAGCCATCGAAGCCGAACTGGGTGGCCGGGGTCGCCGCTGATTTCTGCCAGGGTTCATTGAAAGGAGGACATGCTTCATGCCTGATGCATCTCCTCCAAATGCGCTCTCGCCCGTAGCATCCGGCGATTTCAAACCGTCCATTGCCGGACTGCTCCGACGGATCGAAAGCTATGATCCGTCCGCCGATCTGTCCCGGATCGAAGCCGCCTATGATGTTGCGGCCAATGCTCACAATGAGCAGCGTCGCGACAATGGCGATGCCTACATTACCCATCCCATCGCTGTCGCCAATATCCTTGCCGGTTTCCGTATGGATGCGACGTCCATCATGGTGGGTCTGCTTCACGATACCGTTGAAGATACCGGCGTCTCTTGTGACTCCCTGAAAGCCCGTTTTGGCGAGGATGTCGCGGCTCTGGTTGATGGCGTGACGAAGCTCACCCGTCTCGAACTCCAGTCCGATCGTACCAAGCAGGCCGAGAATTTCCGCAAGCTCGTTCTCGCCATGTCGCGGGATATCCGCGTCCTGATCGTCAAGCTAGCCGATCGTCTGCATAATATGCGCACACTGCATTACGTGCAGCGCACGGACCGCCGGCAGCGTATCGCCCGCGAGACAATGGATATCTATGCGCCTCTGGCCGAGCGCATCGGTATGGATCGCGTCAAGACGGAGCTTCAGAACCTTTCTTTCGCCCAGCTAGAGCCCGAAGCCGATGCAACAATCCGTGCACGCCTGAACTTTCTGCGGGGGCAGGGGGCGGACGTTATCGAGCAGGTTCGTCAGGAACTGATGGCCCTGTGTGCCGAAACCGGCATCGACAAGGTCGAAGTGACCGGGCGCGAGAAATCGCCCTATTCGATCTGGGAAAAGATGCAGCGCCGGAACGTGGCATTCGAGCAGCTCTCGGACATCATGGCATTCCGTCTGCTTGTTCCCACACGCGACGCCTGCTACATGGCGCTTGGAGCGATCCACGGCGCCTATCCAATGATCGCCGGGCGCTTCAAGGATTACATTTCCACGCCCAAGGCCAACGGATACCAGAGCCTTCATACCGGCGTGACCCTGCGTCATCCGCGCAACCAGAAGATCGAGGTCCAGATCCGGACCGCCGAAATGCACGATCTGGCTGAAAACGGCGTGGCGTCGCACTGGGCCTACAAGGAACACGCGACACCGAGTGAGCGTGAAGCTGCGGCCCTGTCTTCGGCCTTCGGTGCGCCGACCCGCAAGCTGCGCTGGGTTCAGGATCTGCTGGAAATCCTCGAGGATAGTCAGGCTCCTGACGAGTTTCTGGAAAACACCAAGCTCGAACTCTATCAGGACCAGGTTTTCTGCTTTACCCCCAAGGGGCAACTG
Source organism: Gluconobacter roseus (assembly GCF_046058915.1). Lineage (GTDB taxonomy): Bacteria > Pseudomonadota > Alphaproteobacteria > Acetobacterales > Acetobacteraceae > Gluconobacter > Gluconobacter roseus_A. The sequence continues at coordinate 899,492 of NZ_CP175538.1, read as the reverse complement.
ATTTCCCTGCCGCGTGGCGCAACGCCCGTCGATTTCGCCTACGCCGTGCACAGTCAGGTCGGCGATACCTGCGTGGGTGCGAAGGTCAATGGCCGCCTGATGCCGCTGCGGCACGAACTGCAAAACGGCGATCAGGTCGAGATCATGACGGCCCGTGGCGGCACGCCGTCACCGTCCTGGGAGAGGTTCGTCGCAACCGGTAAGGCCCGCGCCCGTATCCGGCGTTTCGTGGCGCAGCAGCAGCGTCAGGTTCATCTGGACAATGGCCGCGCCGCCATTGCCAAGGCGTTCCGTCAGGAAGGCGTGGACGGCTCCGAAAAAGTCCTCGACGGGATTCTCAAGGAGTTGCGTCAGGCTTCGGTGGAAGATCTGTACGTCTCGGTGGGAAATGGTCAGCTTGGCCCCAAAGATGTGGTCAATACGGCCTATCCGGAACTGCGCCAGAGCGTTCGCGCGCCGAGAATGGTGCCGGGCCTGTCTCCGCGTTTCGGTCAGTCCCTTATGCTCGGCGCAGGGCATGCCGGCTCCAAGAATACGGCGGCCCATTCTGGAAGCACGATCAAGGGAATCGGTTCGGGCATCGCCGTCAGCTTTGCGGGATGCTGCCGTCCGCTGCCGGGTGATCCGATCGTCGGGATCATCGCGCAGGGCAAGGGCGTGACCATCCATCGCCGCGGATGCCAGAACCTGTCCAGTTTTGCCGATACGCCCGAACGCTTTCTGGAAGTGGACTGGGATTACGAAGCCCTTGGCCGCCGTCAGGGTGCCGAGCCCTACACGGCCCGCCTGTCCGTCGTAGCCGCCAACGAGCCTGAAGTCCTTGCGACGCTGACCAATGTTGCGGCCAAGCACAATGGCAGCGTCATCAACCTCAAGATCGTGAACCGCCAGCTCGATTTCATGGAAATCCTCGTCGATCTTGAAGTGAAGGATCTGCGTCATCTGTCGTCTCTGATCGCAGCGTTCCGCACGGCTGTGGGGGTCATGCAGGTGGAGCGCGCCAAGGGATGAGCACGTGATCCTCGGCATGGGAACGGACCTGTGCATGATCTCGCGTATTGAACAGAGCGTCGAACGTTTTGGTGACCGCTTCCTCAAACGTGTTTTCACCGAGGCTGAGCGGACCCACGCTGATCGCCTTTCGGGCGCTGCGCGGATGGGCAGCTATGCCAAGCGCTGGGCTGCAAAGGAAGCCTGTGCAAAAGCGCTGGGAACCGGTTTCGCAGATGGCGTTCAGCTTCAGGACATCGGGATCTGCAATGGTCCGAGCGGCGCCCCGGAACTGCGCCTTTCGGGAGGTGCGCAGGAGGTTCTTCAGCGACTGACGCCAGCAGGGCAGGACGCACAGCTTCTTGTCAGCCTGACCGACGATCCTCCCTTCGCTCTTGCGCAGGTCATCATCCAATCCGTTCCTCCGGGATCGACTGTACCGATTGAAGCGCTCGCCAACGCCGTCAAGCTGCGTTAAGAGCGTCTCATGATCAAGGAGAACAGGCCCGTGCAGGGTTCAGAAAGTGCTGGCGACAAGCCCGCACGCCGCGAAGAGACGCTGGGTGAGAGCATCCGCTATTTCTGCGTGCTGCTTCTGGCTGTCTTTGCCGTCCGTTCCCTCGTGGTGGAGCCTTTCAATATCCCGTCCGGCTCGATGATCCCAACGCTTCAGATCGGCGATTTCGTGCTGGTTTCGAAGTTCAGCTACGGCTATTCGCGCTTTTCGTTCCCGTTCTCCCCAAATGTCTTCAGCGGCCGGATTCTGGGTTCCGAGCCTCATCGCGGTGATGTTGCGGTCTTCCGTTTTACGCGTGATACGTCCGTGGATTACATCAAGCGCATCATCGGCCTGCCTGGCGATCATATTCAGGTCACGGGCGGCAAGCTGATCCTCAATGGTATTGAAGTCCCCCGCACGTCGCTGGGTCACTACGAAGTTCTGGACGAGAACAACCGTCTTCTCAGCGGCGACCGCTACCGCGAAAGCCTTCCCGGAAGCGCCGGACGTCCGACCGTCGAGCATGATATCCTCAAGCTGACGGATGAGGGCTTTGCCAATGACACGCCTGAATATGTCGTGCCGGAGGGCTCCTTCTTCGCCATGGGCGATGACCGTGACGACAGTGCCGACAGTCGTTTCCAGGGCGATGGTCCGGAAGATCTGGGTTTTGTCCCCATGCAGAATCTCGTTGGTCGCGCGCCTATCGTCCTGTTTTCCATGGATATGCGGCATCCCGCCTGGCAGTTCTGGTACTGGCCGACCGAGATCCGCTGGAACCGTTTTCTGCACTCCGTCACATGAAACTCACCTCCTCAGAAGCCCTCGTCTCCATGCAGACGGCGCTTGGGCATAAGTTCTCAAAACCCGAACTGCTGCACGAAGCCCTCACGCATCGTTCTGCCGTTTCCGGGCGTGATCCCCGTCGCTCGCGTCGGAACCAGCGGCCCAAGGGCAGCGGCTCAAACGAGCGTCTTGAATTCATCGGGGACCGGGTTCTCGGTCTGCTGATGGCCGAATGGCTGCTGGAACGCTATCCCGATGAACAGGAGGGGGCTCTCGGTCCCCGTCACGCCCATCTGGTATCGCGGACCGTGCTGGCTGAAATTGCGGACCAGGTTGGTCTCTCGGCTTCGCTCCAGATTTCCCCGCATGAGGAAGATGCCGGCATCCGGCGCCTATCCAGCATCCGTGCGGATGCGATGGAAGCCCTTCTTGGCGCGCTCTATCTGGATGGTGGTCTGGAGCCGGCCCGCCATGTAGTGCGTCAGTACTGGCAGTCCCGAATTGACAGTGCCGACCGGCCTCACAAGGAACCCAAGACCCTGCTGCAGGAATATATGCTCTCGCAGGGTCTGCCACTTCCGAACTACGAACTTCTGTCTTCGGAAGGCCCATCCCATGCGCCGGTATTCCGTGTCAGCGTCACGACGATGGGGCATACGGGGACGGGAGAGGCCGGCAGCAAAAGACTGGCGGAAAGTGCTGCGGCGACTGCGCTATTGAAACTCCTCGGTCAGAATGTGGCATCCTGAAATGTCATCAACAAAGGATCAGAACATGACCACGCGCTGCGGTTTCGTGGCTCTCGTCGGCGCCCCGAATGCGGGGAAGTCCACCCTGCTCAACCGGATTGCCGGAGCCAAGCTGTCCATCGTCAGCCCCAAGGCCCAGACGACCCGTTTCAGGACGCTTGGCATCGTCATGCAGGACAATGCCCAGATCATCCTCGTGGACCTGCCAGGCATTTTCAAGCCGCGCCGTCGCCTCGACCGCGCCATGGTCAACGCGGCCTGGTCGGGTTCGCAGGATGCGGATCTGACCCTGCTGCTGGTGGATGCAAAATCCGGTCTGCGCGAAGATGTCCGCGAGATCATCGCCAAGCTGTCTGAAAGCAAGGGTCGCATCTGGCTTGTGCTGAACAAGACGGATCTGGTGGAACGTGGTGAACTGCTGCCCCTGACACAGGAAATCAGCGGCCTCATCAAGGTCGAGCATGTCTTTATGCTGAGTGCCCGTTCGGGTGAGGGCGTCAGCGACCTGATGGGGCGTCTGGCGACCGAGTTGCCTGAAGGTCCGTTCCTTTACCCTGAAGATGATCTGACGGATCTGCCGGACCGTTTGCTCGCTGCCGAGCTGGTCCGTGAGCAGATCTTCATGCAGACGCATGAGGAAATCCCCTATCAGGCTACGGTCGAGACCGAGAGCTTCAAGGAGCGTCCGGATGGTTCGGTCCGGATCGAGGTGACGATTTACGTCTCCCGTCCCGGCCACAAGGCGATCCTGATCGGCGAGGGCGGCCACAAGATCAAGTCCCTCGGCGCCCGTGCCCGCATGGAGCTTCAGGAGCTTCTGGACCGCAAGTGCCACCTGTTCCTGAACGTCAAGGAACGGGCAGGCTGGGACGAGGAAAAGGCCCGTCTGCGCGCCATCGGCCTCGACGACTGAAAAAGACAGGTGCCGGAGCGTTCGAAATCCGGCATCCTGACATCGCTTGTTCCAATCCCGCCACGTCTGTATGACAGGCGCACGTCAAGACACATCCAGCCAGAGACGGGCATGATGACCGAAAATCGAGAACAGAGCCCCTCCTACAAACGCGTCCTGCTCAAGGTGTCCGGTGAGGCACTTATGGGCGACGGACCGTCAGGGGTAGACCCCGTAATGGTGGACATGGTTGCCGCCGACATCGCCGAAGTGGTGGCTTCCGGAGTGGAAGTCTGCCTCGTCGTCGGTGGTGGCAACATCTTCCGCGGCCTTGCAGCCGCAGCTAAGGGTATGGACCGTGCGCAGGGCGATTATGCCGGCATGCTGGCGACCGTCATCAACGCACTGATGCTGCAGAACGCGCTTGAGCGTCGCGGCATGGAGACGCGCGTGATGACGGCCATCCAGATGGCCGCCATCGCGGAGCCCTATATCCGCCGCCGTGCCGTGCGCCACATGGAAAAGGGCCGCGTCGTCATTTTCGCAGCAGGCACCGGCAATCCGTTCTTCACGACGGATACGGCCGCCGCCCTGCGCGCCAACGAGATGGAGTGCGATGCGCTCTTCAAGGGCACGCAGGTGGACGGCGTCTATTCCGCCGACCCGCGCCGCAACCCGGGCGCCGAGCGCTATGACCAGCTGACCTATCTCGAAGTCCTGGCTCGCGACCTGAACGTCATGGATGCCGCGGCCATCAGCCTGGCGCGTGAAAACAAATTGCCCATCGTGGTCTTCAACATGCATGCTCCCGGCTCCTTTGGGGCCGTGATGCGTGGGGAAGGGCTCTTCACCAAGATCATCGAAGCGGACTGATCTCCGCATTTTCAACGAAATCTTCAGGCTCTCTCCTGAAAACCACGTCGAACTGAAAGGAACAGCTCATGTCCGCTGCCCTGAATGACCTTCTCGCCGATCTGACCCGCCGTATGGACGGTGCGATCGAAAGCCTGCGTCGGGACCTTTCCGGTCTGCGTTCGGGCCGGGCCAGCCCGAACCTTCTGGAGCCGGTGCGCGTCGAAGCCTATGGCTCGGAAGTTCCGCTGTCGCAGGTCGGGTCCATCGCCGTTCCCGAAGCCCGTATGCTGACGGTGTCCGTCTGGGACCGTACGGTTGTCGGTGCCGTCGAGCGTGCCATCCGGGACAGCGGCCTTGGCCTCAATCCGTCCACGGACGGTCAGACGGTCCGTGTTCCCATTCCGGCCCTGACCGAAGAGCGCCGCAACGAACTGGCCCGCGCTGCCAGCCGTTATGCCGAGAATGGCAAGATTTCCGTGCGTGGCGTGCGTCGTGACGGCATGGAGCAGACCAAGGCCCTGGAAAAGAAGAGCGAGATCAGCCAGGACGATATGAAGACCTGGACCGACGCCATCCAGAAGCTGACGGACCAGTACATCAAGAAGGTCGACGATATTTTCGCGGACAAAGAACGCGAGATCAAACAGGTCTGATTGCGCATTTGTCTGCAGGATCTCTTCCCCGTCACGACCGTGTCGTCTCCTCTTCATCCGGGGGCGGCGTGAGCGTCGTTCCCGTCCATATCGCCATGATCATGGACGGGAACGGCCGCTGGGCCCGCGCGCGCAAACTCCCTGTGGCCGCAGGGCACCGTCAGGGTGCGGAATCCGTACAGCAATGCGTCCGCACGGCCATCCGGCAGGGCGTGCGATACCTGACGCTCTATGCGTTCTCTTCGGAAAACTGGCGTCGTTCGGCCGAGGAAGTCGGGGATCTCACATCCCTGCTGCGGTTCTATCTGCGGCACAAAATCAACGAACTGCATGCCCAGGGCGTACGGCTGCGGATCATTGGTGAGCCGGAGCGGTTTGAAAGCTCCCTGCGCGAGGAACTGCGTCGCGCCGAAGCCCTGACCCTGCACAACACGACCCTGACACTGACGCTTGCCCTGTCTTATGGCGGGCGTGCGGACATCGTTCAGGCCGCCCGCCGTCTGGCTGAAGACGCCGTTGCCGGAAAGATCACGGCCGACAGTATCAGTGAGACCATGCTCGACGACGCTCTCCAGACCGGTGACATGCCCGATCCGGATCTTGTCATCCGCACCAGCGGCGAGTGCCGTCTTTCCAATTTCCTGCTCTGGCAGAGCGCCTATGCCGAACTGGTCTTCATGGACGTGCTCTGGCCCGATTTTGGCGAAGCCGAATTTCTTGACGCCCTTGCGCGCTTTGCAAGCCGTCAGCGCCGGTTCGGCGGACGTCCGGCATGAGCGCCGCCTCCGCCAGATGGTCGGACCTGCGTCTGCGTCTGCTCTCCGCCGCGGTGCTGATCCCGGTCGCAGCCTTCTGCATCTGGAAAGGCGGCCCGGTCTATGATGGCCTGATCCTGCTGGCGATGTTCGGTCTGGTCTGGGAAGGTGAAACCCTTATCCGCCAGCCGCTGAAAACATGGCGCGGCATCCTTCTGCTGGCCTGGCCTGTCATCGCCGGCCTTGCTGCCCTGAAAGGGGAGTGGAGCGCTGCATTCTGGATGATCTGGCCCACACTGATCTTCGGTTTCCCGGCCAGCGTTCCTGTCGTTATTGCCATTATCGGTGGCCTGTCGCTCCTGTGGCTGCGTCACCTGCCGTTCGGAATGGCCTCTGTCCTTTTCGTCCTGTCTGTCGTCATCGCGAGTGACAGCTTCGCCTATCTGACGGGACGCATTTTCGGTGGGCCCAAACTGGCTCCCTCCATCTCTCCCGGGAAAACGCGCTCCGGTGCGATTGGCGGTCTTTTTGGGGCGGCGCTGGCTGGTGGGCTGGTCGCCTGGCTGACTGCACCCGGGACCCAGTGGGGCGGCCTGATCTGCGGTGCCGTCCTTGGTATTTTCTCCCAAAGCGGCGACCTGCTGGAAAGTGCCGCCAAACGGCGCCTTGGCGTCAAGGATTCCGGGCGTCTTATTCCCGGGCATGGCGGTCTTCTGGACCGTTTTGATGGCCTTCTCGCCGCGGCGCCTGCCGCAGCCCTGCTGTCGCTTCTGGTGGCGGCACAACCTTTCTGGTCCATTCTTCCTGCAGATCTGACTGGCGGCTCTGCACATCCATCCATTTCTCAGGGGAGCTTTTCTCATGACTGACGGTTCTGCACGTCGTCGCATCACGGTGCTCGGCAGCACCGGCAGCATTGGAACGTCCACGGTCGATCTGCTCGCCCGTATTCCGGACCAGATTGAGGTGCGCGCGCTGGTTGGTGGCTGTAACGCTGCGCTGCTTGCCGAACAGGCCAGGCGTCTGAATGCCGAAGTGGCTGTCATTCATGATGAACGCCGCCATGAAGAGCTGAAATCCTGCCTCGCCGGCACTGGTATCCGGACCGCCGCAGGCCGTCAGGCCGTCATTGAGGCCGGCGCCATGGAAGCCGACTGGACCATGGCGGCCATTACCGGTGCCGCAGGTCTGGAGCCAACGCTCGCTGCTGCCCGCAACGGTCATGCCGTGGCTCTCGCCAACAAGGAGGCCCTTGTCTGCGCCGGTGACGTCATGCTGCGCGCCGTCGCCGAAGCCGGTGCCACGCTTCTGCCGGTCGATTCGGAGCACAACGCCATCGCCCAGTCCCTTGGTGGCTGTGACATGGACAGCGTCGAGAAGATCATCCTGACGGCTTCAGGCGGCCCGTTCCGCAAATCCTCCATCGAGGAAATGCGCGCCGCCACGCCAGAAAAGGCCCTGAAGCATCCGACCTGGTCGATGGGTGCCAAGATCACGATCGACTCTGCCTCCATGGCGAACAAGGGACTTGAAGTCATCGAAGCAGCCCGTCTCTTTGGCCTGACCGAGGATCGGATCGACGTTCTGGTCCATCCCCAGTCCGTCGTGCATGGTCTGGTGCAGTTCCGCGATGGCAGCCTCGTCTCCCAGATGGGTTCGGCGGACATGCGCATCCCCATCGCTCACACCCTTGCCTGGCCAAAGCGCATGGCCACGCCCTGCGACCGTCTCGATCTGGCCGCTTATGGCCGTCTGGAGTTCGAGGCGCCTGATGAGGTCCGCTTTGCCCCTCTGCGTCTTGCGCGTCAGGTGCTCAGGGCAGGGGGCGCTGCACCGGCTGTCTTCTCGGCTGCAAACGAAGTCGCGGTGGACGCCTTCCTGAACCGCCGTATCGGTTTCCTCGGTATTGGTGAGACCATCGATGCAGCCCTTCAGGCCATGGACGAAAATCCCGAGCTCACCACCCTTGATGAGGTGCTACATTGGGACGCGAAGGGCCGGGCTCTTGCGGAAGCACATATCCTTTGGGCGAGCGGTCACCTGCGAAACGATGTGAGCGAGACCGCCCTGAATGCATGATCTTTTACGCACCATTCTGGCCTACGTCCTGATTCTGGGCATTCTCGTTTTCATTCATGAACTCGGGCATTATCTTGCTGCGCGCTGGCGTGGCGTGAAGGTTGAAACCTTCTCCATCGGCTTTGGTCCGGCCATCCATCGCTGGCACGACAAATCCGGTACCGAATGGCGGATCAGTGCCATTCCGCTTGGAGGGTTCGTCAAGCCGCACGGCTTTGAGGGTCCCGAAGATGCGACCGATGAACAGAAGGCCGCCTGGATTCCGGGCCGAACGTTCCATGACAAGCCGGTTGGCTCGCGGGCACTCGTCATCGTCATGGGGCCGGTCTTCAATTTCATTTTCGCGATCCTGGCTTTCACCGTGCTGTTCGCGGTCGTCGGCAAACCGGAAATCCATGGTGACATTTCCCAGGTCACTGCTGGAAGTCCGGCGGAACATGCAGGCGTAAAGCCCGGCGACGTCATCACCAGTATCGGCAACACGCATATTTTTGGCGCCGAAGACGTCATGTCCACCGTTGCAGCCCATCCCGGCCAGCATACGACCCTTGGTATCCACCGGGGCGCCGAGGATCTGACCCTGCCGGTGACGCTGGATACCCTGAAGAACAACGGTCACGAGATGGGAAGCCTGGGCGTTGCTTTCGCGATTTCGCGTGGCCGACCTGTCTCACTGCCTTCCGCTTTCATCATGGGAATGCAGGAAACCTGGGACAAATCGGTCATGACGCTTGAAGGCGTGTGGCAGATCATCAGCGGTCAGCGAAGCGCGAAGGAACTGGGCGGTACGATTCGCATCGCGCAGCTCTCCGGACAGGTCGCAAGCTATGGTCTGGCGAGCATCATTTCCTTCATGGCGCTGCTTTCCATCAATCTTGGCCTGATCAATCTTTTCCCAATTCCCGTGCTCGATGGTGGCCGTCTCGTGTTCTATGTCTGCGAGGCGATCCGCGGCCGACCGGTCTCCCGGCGGGTTCAGGAAGTGAGCATGCAGGTCGGAATGGCCCTGATCGGCGCCCTTTTCCTCTTTTCAACGGTCAATGATCTGACCAACATCGGACTGTTTCACTGGCTCTTTCACGCGGTACGCTAAATATTCTGAAAAGACTTGTGATACAGTTGAACACGTCAGGGCATCTTGCGCGGGGTGGGGGTTATCGGATACCTCCGCCAATGGCATGACGTGTCAGTCGCCTGCAAAAAATATGTTACAAGGAAAGCCGGTTTGTCAGGATCACGGTCAAGAGGTTCCCGGTCTTCGAACATGCGCCTGATGCTTCTTGCATCAGCCTGTCTGCTGCCGACGGCCCTCGGAGTAGCCGAGGCGCGCTCCGTTCGTCATCAGGCGCCGACAGGGGCCTCTGCTCCGGGTGGAAACATCATTCAGGCCATCTCGGTAAAGGGTAACACCCGTATCGAGACGAGCACGGTGCTGTCCTACATGGTCGCCCAGCCGGGTGATACGTTCAATCAGGACGATCTCGACCGCTCGCTGAAGACACTTTACGCCACCGGCCTTTTCAAGGACGTGACGCTGCACCGCGACGGCAACACGCTTCTCGTGGACCTCGTCGAAAACCCGATCGTCAACCGTATCGTGTTCGAGGGGAACCATGCGCTGAAGGACGAGGATCTCCGTAAGGAAATCAGCCTGCGTCCCCGCGCCGTGTTCTCATCCCAGACGACAGCCGCTGACCGTCAGAAGATCCTGAACCAGTATGCCGGCAAGGCCCGCTTCGGCGCGACCGTTACGCCCCAGATCGTCAAGCTGTCCCATAACCGCGTGGACGTGGTTTTCAACATCAACGAAGCCCAGCAGACGCTCATCAAGAAGATCGTCTTCGTCGGCAACCATGCCTTCAGCGAAGCACGTCTCGCGCAGGTCATCTCCTCCAAGGAGACGATCTGGTACCGCTTCTTCTCGTCCTCGGATGAATATAACCCGGAGCGCGTGAAATACGACGCCGAACTGTTGCGTCGCTTCTATCTGCATAACGGCTTCGTCGACTTCCACATGGTCGATGCGACCGGCGAACTCGCGCCGGATCATAAATCCTTCTATGTGACCTTCACGCTTCATGAGGGCGACCGCTACCGTCTGGGCAAGATGGATGTGCGCTCCAGCGTCCGTCATGTGACGCCGGAAATGCTTCGTCCGCATGTCGAGCTTTTCCCGCACCAGTGGTATGATGGTACGGCGATCCAGAACAACACCAAGAACATGCAGGAATGGCTGCAGGCCACGGGACACCCATTCGCCATGGTGCGTTCGGAAATTGCCCGTAACCCTGAAAAGCACCTCGTCAACCTGCTGTTCGACGTGACCGAGGGGCCGCATGTCTATGTCGAGCGTATCGACATCAACGGCAACACCATCACCCATGATGACGTGATCCGCCGGAACCTGCCGATGGCGGAAGGGGACCCGTACACCCCGTTCGACCGGAAATATTCCAAGCTTGGTCTGCAGGATCTCGGATATTTCAGTTCCGTCTCCGTGGATCAGACACAGGGCTCCGCTCCTGACCGTGTCAATGTTTCCGCAAACGTGGTCGAGAAGCCGACAGGCGAATTCTCCCTTGGTGGCGGTTACTCGACGGACGTTGGTATTCTCGGTAATGCCGCGATCAAGCAGCACAACCTGCTCGGAACGGGCGTGGATGCCGGTATTTCCGGGACGGTCGCCTATTATGAAAAGCAGGCTGACATCTCGATTACTGACCCGTACTTCCTGAACCGGAATCTCGTGGCCGGTGCGGATTTCTACTTCATCCAGAACAACTACCAGACATATCAGAGCTATAAGGAATCCCAGTACGGCATGAGCCTGCGTCTGGGTTATGCCTATAACCGCTATCTGTCGCAGTCTTGGAACTACACCCTCGTTGATCGTCAGGTCGGCAACTTCTATGACGCTGCCGCTGTGGCGCAGGATCCCAGCCTGATCCAGTGGGTTCCGTCGATCTATGTGCAGCAGTCGGCCGGCTGGTCATTGCTGTCCCAGCTTAGCACCTCCATCACCTATGACCGCCGCGATCGCCGCATGAACCCCCATACCGGTTACATGTTCAAGATCGGCGGTGACTTTGCCGGCATTGGCGGAAACTCCAAATACGGCCGTGTAAAAGCAGATGGTGCCTACTATCTTCCGCTTGACGATCTGACCGGCAACCATGACTGGACGTTCCAGTTCAAGGGTGGCGTCGGTTACATGGGTGACTGGAGTTCCAGCGGTAACCGTAACATCATCGATAACTTCTATCTCGGTGGTGAAAACCTGCGTGGCTTCCTCCAGGGTGGTGTCGGTCCGCGGTCGGGTCACATCAAGATCAACGGCCAGTATGTTCCAACTCAGGGACAGGAAGATCTTCTGGGTGGCCGTTTCATGTATACGGCGTCTGCACAGCTCAACTTCCCGCTGCCTATGGGTGATGATCTGGGTATTTCGGGACGTGGCTTCATTGATGCCGGTAGTCTTGCCGGTATCCGTGTCAAGCATAATTACCGGGATTTCGCCCGTTACGGCCAGCCGAATTACTACTTCACCCCGATTACCGGCGATGACCTGGTGCCGCGTGTGTCGGGTGGTCTCGGCGTGTCATGGAAGAGCCCGTTCGGTCTCGTCAACATTGATGGCGCTGTGCCGATCCGCAAGGAACATGGTGACCGTCTGTATCCGCTGCGTTTCGGTTTTGGCCAGCAGTTCTGAACTGTTCGAGACCTTGCCGTCCTGTTCTTCAACCCCTTCCCAAGAGGTGGTCATGACCCTTACTTCCCTGATGCGCACGGCCTCGGCCGGCGCGCTTCTGGCTGCGACAATTCTTGTCTCCACATCGGGCGCCCATGCCCAGGCCGCTGGTGGCAATGGCGGCTGGTTTGTTCCCAAGGCCGCCCATCCCGATGCTCCGGCGCCGCGCCCCGTGCAGCGCCGTGTTCCTGTTTCGGTTCCTGAGGAAGAAAACGACTCTGCTCCGGTTGAGCAGCAGCAGGCGCCTCCGGTCCTTCCGCTGCCTCCGATCCCGGCACCTCCGACCATTGCCAAGGCCTCGCCTCCGCCGGCTGCCGTCATCGGTGTGATCAATGTTCAGGCCGTCATGCAGATTTCCAGCGCCTGGCAGGAAATCCAGCAGGTTCTGGGTGCGCGTCGTGACCGTCTGGCACAGGCTGTCCAGCGTGAGGAAGCCGCATGGCGTGGCGAGCAGCAGAAACTGCAGGCACAGGCCCGTACCCTGACATCGGATCAGATCCAGCTGCGCGAGCGTCATCTTCAGGAGCGCCGCGCCAAGGATCAGCATGATTTCGGCAATCAGGCCCGCCTTATCCAGGAAGCTGCCCAGGTTGCCATGCATCAGATCGAGCGTGAACTGGAAGAGCCCAACGGCATCATCGCCGCGGTTGCTGCTGCCCACAACATGAACCTGATCCTGCATGCAGAGCAGGTCGTGCTGCATGTCGGTGGTCAGGACATCACGGAGGAAGTTGGCACGCAGCTTAACAAGACGCTGCCGCATGTCTTCATTCCCGATGATGGCGTTGATCCCGAGCAGCTTGCCCGTTCCGGCAAGATGCCCACCACAGCCGATGAACAGCGACAGGCCCAGGGGCCCCAGCAGGAACCTCCGGCCGCCGCGCCGAACGAGTCCGTTCTTCGCCAGCATCACTGAGGCGACAGGTCGTGTCTGATATTTCAGCGAAGGAAAGCCGCCCGGGTGACAGCCGTTTCTTCCAGCGCTCCGGGCCCTTCGGTCTGGAGCGTCTGGCAGAGGTGTCGGGCAGCACGATCGTTCCGGCAGCATCAGGGAAGGGGCTCTCCGAGTTCCGTGGCGTAGCGCCCCTGCATGTTGCTGGCCCGGATGAGGTCAGCTTTCTCGACAACCGCCGCTATCTGCCGCTTCTGGCCGAAACAAAAGCCGGGGCTGTCATCCTGTCACCGGCTTTTTCCGACAAACTTCCGCCTGATACGGCTGGGCTGGTCTGCAAGGCGCCCTATCTTGCCTGGGCCCGCATTGCCACGCTGTTTCATCCGGCGCCCTCATCCACGGGCGTCCGTCATCCGACGGCCTGGATTGCAGAAGACGCCGAGATCGGCGAAAATGTCGAGATCGGTCCTTTCGCGGTTATCGGCAGCGGTGTCCGCATTGGTCGTGACAGTATCGTCGCAAGCCATGCCAGCATCGGCCAGAGCGTTGAAATCGGTACCCGGTGCCGCATCGGTGCTCACACCGCCATTTCCCATGCCCGGATTGGTGATCGCGTAACGCTCTATCCTGGCGTTCGTATCGGTCAGGATGGCTTTGGTTTTGCAGTCGGTCCCGAAGGGTTCGAGACTGTTCCGCAGCTTGGTCTGGTCGTGCTGGAGGATGGCGTGGAAGTCGGCGCCAATTCGACCATCGACCGTGGCTCCATGCGTGATACCCTGATCGGGGCTGGCACCCGCATCAATAATCTCGTGCAGATTGGCCACAATGCGCGCCTGGGACGCTGCTGCATTGTCGTTTCTCAGGCCGGGATTTCCGGCTCCACGGAACTGGGTGATTTCGTCACCATCGCAGCGCAGGCTGGCCTGATCGGACATATCAAGATCGGCTCGAAAGCCCGGATTGGCGCCCAGTGCGGTGTCATGTCGGATGTTGATGCCGGAGCTGATGTCATCGGCAGCCCCGCGATGCCGTTCCGCGAGTTTTTCCGGAATGTCGCTACACTGCGCAAACTTTCCCGCAAAAGCGGCGACTAGCCCTTCTGCGGCGCGGATGGTAACTCCCCCCCAGGTTTGCTAAGGGAAGCCATTCGCGCTGCCACAAGGCTGCTACTGACACAGACAACACCGCTTGAAGGGCATGGTGAAACGATGGACCGAGTGGACGCTCCAGCTGAACAGATGACTCCCGCGACAGACGCCGCTGCAGAAGGCCATCAGCTTCCCGAGAGCATCGACATCCTGCAGATCATGCAGTCGATCCCGCATCGTTATCCGTTCCTGCTGATCGACAAGATGGTCGAGATCCATGCCGGGCAGTCTGCGATCGGCATCAAGAACGTCACGGTAAACGAGCCGTTCTTTCAGGGACATTTCCCCTCTCACCCTGTCATGCCGGGTGTGCTGATCGTGGAAGCCATGGCCCAGACCGCAGCCACGCTGGTGGTCATGACGCTGGGCAAGGCCTTTGAAGGCAAGCTGGTCTATTTCATGACGATCGAAAACGCCAAGTTCCGTCGCCCCGTTGGCCCCGGTGACCAGCTCCGGATCCATGTGGACAAGGAACGGTCCCGCGCAAATGTCTGGAAGTTCAAGGGCGTGGCCCGTGTTGACGGGGTAGCCGTGGCCGAAGCGACCTTCAGTGCGATGATTATGGGTTGAGCCTGATGCAGATGGCAGGGAAACGTCCCGAAACCGCCGAAATCCATGCGACCGCAATCGTCGATCCGCGTGCGCGGATCGGCGAAAACGTGCGCATCGGGCCATGGTGCCTGGTGGGACCCAACGTCACGATCGGTGACGGTGTGTGCCTCCACGCTTCTGTTCTTGTGGATGGATACACGACCCTGCGTGAAGATGTGGAGGTTTATCCGTTCGTGACGATCGGTCTGGCCCCGCAGGATCTCAAATATGCCGGCGAACCCACGCTGTGCGAAATCGGCGCCAATACGGTCATCCGGGAAAACGTCACGATCCACCGTGGGACCGCGCAGGGACATGCGCTGACGCGCATCGGTGCGAACTGCCTGATCATGGCCAATGCGCATGTCGCCCATGACTGCGTGATCGGTGACCGCGTCATCATCGTGAACAATGTCGTCATGGGCGGCCATGTCGAAATTGACGATGATGCGAAGATCATGGGCTCGGCTGCGCTGCACCAGTTTGTCCGGATCGGACGCGGAGCCGTGGTCGGTGGCGTCTGTGGCGTGGAAATGGACGTTATTCCTTACGGAAGCGTTCTGGGAAACCGCGCGCGTCTGGTCGGACTGAACTGGATCGGGCTCAAGCGTTCCGGCGTTGGTCCGGAAGAAATGCAGGCCATGCGCCGTGCTTTCCGCACGCTGTATCCCCGTCACGGTGCCAGCGATTCCGTTCTGGAGAGTCGTATCGCCGAAGTCCGCAGAGAATATGGTCATCTTCCCCGCATCGCTGAAATGCTGGACTTCATGGAGGCTCCAAGCCGTCGTGGCCTGACCCGCGTTGCGCGTCAGGAAGGGCAATCCGAAACCGAAGGCGCCTGATCGTGGGCGATCGTGGCTGCATCGGCATTCTGGCAGGCTCGGGGCCGCTCCCCGCGCAGGTCGCTGCCGCAGCCATCGCCAAAGGCCGAAAGATCTTTATCGTCGGGTTCCGCGATTTCGCTGACCGTGCGCTTCTCGAACCCTACCCGCATGAAATCATTCGCCTTGCCGCTGCCGGTGACATTCTCGGGGCTCTCAAACGGCACAACTGTCGCGAACTGGTCCTGATCGGTCCAGTGCGGCGTCCCGCCTGGCGCGATCTCCGCCCGGATGCAGAAGGCGCGCGCATCCTCGCACGTCTGGGCCGCGCCATTTTCTCCGGCGATGACGGACTGCTCGGCGCTGTCGTCCGTGTCCTCGGTGAGGAAGGCTTCCATGTCCGGGGCGCTCACGAATTCCTCGAACATGCCACCGGCCGCTCCGGAACCCTAGGTCGTGTCCTTCCCGACGCCCAGGCCAAACAGGATATCGCCCGCGGGGTCGAGGTCCTGAAGGTGATGGCAACCCTAGATATCGGTCAGGGTTGCGTTGTCCAGAACGGTCTCGTGCTGGCGGTCGAGGCTCTGGAGGGGACGGACGCCATGCTGGGGCGCTGCGGGCGGCTCATGCAGGCCGGAAGTGGCGGCGTTCTGGTGAAGATGCCCAAGACGGGGCAGGACCTGCGGGCGGACATGCCGACGATCGGGCCGGAGACGCTGGAGAATGCAGCCCGGAACGGATTGCGGGGCGTTGCGTTCCAGCCCGGAGTGACTCTCATGACGGACCCTGCAGGCTGTGTGAAGCTGGCAGATCGTTATGGGCTGTTCCTGTATGGGCTGACGCCGGAAGATCTGAAGGACAAGTGATGAGTACGTTTCTGCATACGATGGTGAGAATCCGGGACATCGACCGGAGTCTGGCATTCTACAAGCTGCTCGGAATGAAGGAACTTCGCCGCAAGGAAGTGCGCGAGGGACGTTATACGCTGGTTTTCATCGGATTCGATGATAATGAACATGGGCAGGCCGAGATCGAACTGACCTATAACTGGGACCAGGAAACCGACTACGAAGTCGGCACCGGTTTCGGGCATTTTGCGATCGGCGTGCCGGATGTGGCGGCACTCGTGGAGACCGTCCGCACGGGTGGTGGCAAGGTGACGCGCGAAGCCGGTCCGCTGAAGTTCGGGACGATCATCATCGCGTTTGTAGAAGACCCGGACGGCTACAAGATCGAGCTTATCGAGAAGAAGTAGAGTTCTTCAGCAGTTTCAGGGCGTTTTCCAGCGCGTCGATAATGGTCTGGGCGTTCTGCTGAACGGCTTCGTCACTGTGAGTGCTGAGAATATCGGCGCAGAGCAGGGCCGGGGCCAGGGCGTTTCGCAGGTCGTGGCGGAAGTTGCCGTTGTCCTGGGGGCGTCTGCGGGCGGGAGCTGTGGCTGAAACTGCTGTGGGGCTGTTGCTGGACTCGGGCATGGGCTGAAGTTCCTTTAGGTCTGGCATTGACATGCAGGGCCTGCGTGCTTACAAGCCCGGGTCTCAATCACCGGGCGTTTCGTGCGCCCGATCGACGCGGATGTCCACAGTTGAGGCGTCCGCCTGGTTTTTAAGGATCAACGTCATGAAGCGCACGTATCAACCCTCCAAGCTGGTTCGCAAGCGTCGTCACGGTTTCCGTACGCGTAGCGAGACTGTCGGCGGCCGCCGCGTACTGGCCAACCGTCGCTCCAAGGGGCGCAAGAAGCTCTCCGCCTGAGCACGACCCAGATCGGTACGACCCATACACCGAGCCGTTTGAAAAAGCGGCCGCAGTTTCTGCGTGTAGCCGGGAAGGGGCGCAAGGTCGCCACTCCCGGTATGGTTGTGCAGATCCTGCCGGATGACAAAGCGGCCGAAACCCGCGTTGGTTTCACGGTCACGAAAAAAGTCGGTAATTCTGTCATCCGTAACCGCACCCGCCGTCGCCTTCGCGAGGCTCTGCGCCTTGTTGCGCGGGAAGACGGTCTGCCTTCCGGCGATTTCGTCCTTATCGGACGGGACAGGACCCGGGGGCGCGATTTTTCCCTTCTCAAGGATGATCTGCGTCAGGCCCTTCGCAAGGGACTGGACAGCAATTACAGGGAAAATCCCGGCAGAGGCCGGGAGCGGGCGAAATGATCGCGTCCATGCTCAGGAAAGCCGTTACGGCCCTGATGCTGTCGCTTATTGACGCCTACAAGCTTTTTATCAGCCCATTCATCGGCAAGAACTGCCGGTTCGATCCGACATGCAGCACCTATGCGCTGACGGTCATTCGTGAGCACGGGCCTGTGCGTGGGGGATGGCTTGCGCTGCGCAGGATCGGGCGCTGTCATCCCTGGTCAGAAGGGGGCGTAGACCTGCCTCCGAAGCCACACCGGCATTAAAAAAGCCCTCCGCCTATTGTTTTGAATGCGGTTTTCGGCCACTTGAGGCGCAAGCCCTATTCAGTGAGACGAAAGACCGGCATCCGCCCGATGGACACCAAACGCATTATTGCGGCCACACTTCTCTCGGCCCTTATCCTGATCGGTTTCGACTATTTCATGCCGAAGCCCCATCAGGACGATCCCCATCCCGTCACACATGCGCCTGCAGCACAGATTCAGAACAGCGCGCCGACACCGTCTGCGCCGGCTGTCGAGGCTGCTGCTGAGACGCAGGCGACTGCGCGACGCATTCCGGTGACGGGACCGGACGTGCAGGGTTCTCTCAACCTGAAGGGCGCGGTGCTGGATGATCTGATCCTCACGAAATATCGCGAAACCCTGGCCAAGGACAGCCCGCTGGTGCGGCTGCTGGACAAGACGGGAAGCGCGCATCCCACGTTCGTCGTGATCGGCTGGACGAATGCTCCGGGCTCCAATGCCCGCGTGCCCGATCTGAATACGGTCTGGGAAAGCTCCGACGAGACGCTGACGCCCGATCATCCGGTGACGCTGCACTGGGATAACGGGCAGGGGCTGGTATTCTCCATCCAGATCAGCCTGGACGAGCACTACATGTTCGCCGTGAGCCAGACGGTCGAGAACCATTCGGGTCAGCCGGTGGCTCTGGTGCCGTTTGAGCGCGTGCAGCGTGACTATGATGCGCCGGAAGGGGCTTTCACGGCGCATGAGGGGCCGATCGCCGTTATCGGTGGCCGCATGCAGGACGAAAGCTACAAGAACCTGCGCAAAGGGGCTGACCATCCGGATCACGTGTCCTGGTCGTCCACGGGTACGAATGGCTGGGACGGCATCAGCGACAAGTTCTGGCTGACGGCCGTGGCCCCTGCAGATGGCACGCCGGTTTCAGCGAGCTTTGCTTACGTGCCGGGAACGCCGGGATCGTACCAGGTAGGCATGTCCACCCAGAACGCCCAGCAGATCATGCCGAACGGCTCCATCACCGAAAAGAGCCATGTCTTTGCGGGTGCGAAGGTCGTCAGCCTGCTGCAAGGCTATAGCAAACAGCTTGGTATTCCCGACCTGGACAAGGCGATCGACTTCGGCTGGTTTAGCTTCCTCACCCGTCCGCTGCTGACGCTGCTGCACTGGCTGTATCTGCATCTGGGCAATTTCGGTCTGGCGCTGATGGCACTGACGCTGATTGTCAAGATTGTTCTCTTCCCGCTGGCTTCCAAGGCTGCCCAGTCTTCGGCGCGGATGCGTCTGCTGGCACCGAAGGTCAAGGAGATCCGGGAGAAGAACAAGGACGATCCGATGGCCATGAACCAGAAGGTCATGGCGCTGTATCGTGAAGAGAAGGTGAGCCCGGCAAGCGGCTGTCTGCCGATGCTGATCCAGGCGCCGATCTTCTTCTGCCTGTACAAGATCCTGAACATCAGCATTGATGCGCGTCATGCACCATTCTTCGGGTGGATCCACGATCTGTCGATGCCGGACCCGACGAACGTGTTCAACCTGTTCGGGCTGCTGCCGTTCGATCCGACGCATTACTCGTCGTTCCTGCATGTCAGCATCTGGGGCACGGCGCTTGGCCTGACGTTCTGGCTGCTGCAGCGCCAGACCAGCTCGACGGCGAGCCTTGATCCGGCACAGGCGCGGATGATGCAGTTCATGCCGCTGGTTTATGTATTCTTCATGTCCGGCTTCCCGGCCAGTCTTCTGGTCTATTACACCTGGAACAACCTGCTGACGGTCGCGCAGCAGATGTTCATCCAGCGCCGGACGGGTCTGCCCGTTCCGGTATCGCGGACCTGAGGCCAGGCAGAGGCATGATGAAAGAAATCCCGGGGCCGCCGACCGAGGCGCAGATCGAGGACGGGCGGCTTCTGTTCGCGGGAGAATGTGAGTTCTTCTTCGGCTCGCAGAAGATCGACCAACTCCCGCCCGTCGGCCGGCCGGAAGTGGCGTTTGCCGGCCGGTCCAATGTCGGCAAGTCGAGCATCATCAATGCACTGACGGGGCGTCGTGCGCTGGCACGGGCCTCGTCCGAGCCAGGCCGGACCAAGCAGCTCAACTTCTTCAATCTGGCTGACCGGCTGTCTCTGGTGGACATGCCGGGTTACGGCTTTGCCAAAGCGGCGAAGTCGGTCAAGGAAGACTGGCAGGACATGATGTTCGCCTATCTTCGCGGCCGGACGACGCTGGAGCGGGTCATCCTGCTTCTGGACGCACGGATCGAACTCAAGGCGTCGGACAAGGATGTCATGGAGCTTCTGGACCGCGCGGCCGTGGTGTTCCAGATCGTGCTGACCAAATGCGACCAGGTGAAGCCGAAAGCGCTGGCGGCGAAAATTGCGGAAGTCGAGGCGCTTGCGCTCAAGCATGCCGCAGCCTATCCGCGCATTATTGCCACCAGCAGCGAGACCGGGTTCGGGATCGAGGATCTGCGGGCAGAAATTGCCCGCTTCGCCGTGCCACTCCAGACGTCAGGGGAAGGACAGTCCGGATCATGACCAGTAAGACACACAGTGACAAGCTGCCTGAAGTCCCGCCCTCCGTTGACATGGAAGAGGCACAGCAGCAGGCGGCCATTCTCTCCAGCGCGCTGCCGTTTCTGCGCCGCTATGCCGGCGATACGATCGTCGTCAAATATGGCGGTCATGCGATGGGTGAGGGCAGGCTAGCGCATGCGTTCGGCTATGACATTTCCCTGCTCAAGCTGGTCGGGATCAATCCGATTGTGGTGCATGGTGGCGGGCCGCAGATCAGCGCCATGCTGGACCGGCTGAAGATCCGTTCGGAGTTCATCGACGGGTTGCGTGTGACCGACAAGTCGATGGTCGATGTGATCGAGATGGTCCTGTCGGGCAGCGTCAACAAGCAGGTTGCCGAACTGATCAACCGGGCCGGAGCACTTGCTGTCGGCATTTCTGGCAAGGATGGCGGGCTGATCCAGGCACGCAAGCTGACCCGGACGAAGCGCGATCCGGGAAGTGAGATCGAGAAAGTCATCGATCTCGGTTTTGTCGGGCAGCCCGAAAAGATTGATCCGCGCGTGCTGTATGCGCTGCTTGGTGCCGGGCTGATCCCCGTGATTGCACCGGTTGGTGTGGGTGCGGAAGGCGAGACCTATAACATCAACGCGGATACGGCGGCTGGCGCGATTGCGGGTGCGGTGCATGCATCCCGTCTGCTGATGCTGACGGATGTTCCGGGTGTGCTGGATGAGAACGGCAAGCTCATTGAAGAGCTGAGCGCGGACGAAGCCCGACGTCGTATTGCGGACGGGTCGATTTCGGGCGGGATGATTCCCAAGGTCGAGACCTGTCTTGAAGCGGTGCAGAAGGGTGCGAAAGCCGCAGTCATTCTGGATGGCCGTGTGCCGCATAGCTGTCTGCTGGAACTGTTCACGCGGGCCGGACCGGGAACACTCATCAAGGCGTAAGCAGCCAACATAGAAGAACTGGACTGAGGATTATGGCGCTTCGTGTGAGAAGCGCCATTTTCTGTTTTCAGCCACGCCTTCCTGAAGGGCTTGCATGCCGCGTTCGAGCAGGCTCTCGGGCGTTTCATCAGCATTGGCTTCACGGGAGACCAGTCCCAGTTGCAGCGGCAGGTGAACCGGCGGATCGATCAGGATGGGGACGCCATGCGCCGTCATCCGTTCGGCGCGTTCTGCGGCGGCGAAACGGTCGCCGCCATCCATCCAGAGTGCAAATGTGTTATTTCTGATGCGCGCGATGGCGTCAGTCGGACGTACGGCAGTGCGCAACAGCGCGACGCACTGTCTCAGCGCTTCTTCGCCAGCTTCGAAGCCGCGTGTTCTGGAAAGTTCGGTCAGGCCGGGAACGCGGGCGATGATCAGGGTAGCCGCGAGGGACTGCTGATCCAGCCGGCGCGCGCGGCGTTCAATTTCCGCTTTCAGGCCGTTCCAGTTCAGCAGGTTCGACGAAATATCGTAGTCGGAATCGGTCAGGATACGGCGATGGATGCTGTCGAGTTCCCAGAAACCGGCCAGCAGGGAGCAGACTGTCTGACAGAGCTGCTGGTCCTGCGGCGACCAGGGTTCAGGACGCCAGAGAACCAGACAGAGCTGTTTGAGACTGCGGATGTTTTCCCGGCAGATCATGACATGACAGGTGCCGGCCCTGAAGGTCGTGGTTCCGGTCTGACCGGGCTGCGTGGCCAAAAGAGGTTCGATGTCCTCGGGCGGGGGAGATGAATTGAACAGGAGGCTCTTCGGGGCAGCCGTATCCAGCAGGGCACCTTCCGCGCACAGGGGAGTCAGCAGGGCCTCCATTGCGGCGGCGGAGGCCAGTCTCGGGACGATGGCCTTGCGCAGGGCTATGGTGACGGCGGCGAGAATTGCGACCCCGTCGTTTTCGGGCAGGGGACTGGGGGTGGTTTCTGACGGTGCGGCAGGAGCAGGGATTGCGCTGGAAAGGTCCGGAGAGACGGCCTTAAGGGTGCCGCGTGTTCCGGTGATTCGGCCTTCATTATCAGTGAATGGGCAGGATGACAGGATGACTGTCAGCGGTGTGCCCTGCGGGGTCGTGATCTGAACGGGAGTGCCGGTATGGGGCCTGAGAACGTCCACGGTGCCGCACAGGGCGCTGAAAGGGCGTCCGATCAGGGAGGTGGTGGGTTGGCCCAGCCATGTTTCGGGAGAGATCAGGATGATCCGCCCACGACTGTCGGTCTCGAAGACCAGGTCCACGGCCTGATAGAGCAGAGAGCGCCAGCGTTCCCGGCTTTCCAGCGTTGACGCCAGCATGTTCCGCAGTTCCTGCGGAGTTCTGTCAGGCGAGGGTCCATTCATGAACTGGGACAGCAAGGCACGCATATCAGGCAAGGGTGACACATCCCGCAGAAAGCTCTTGATCGGGCTATTTGGTCAAAGCCCCATGCGTTTCATAAGCGTGGCGGGTTAAGAAGTCATTAACAATGAGCGGATGTGTACAGGCCGTGGTCTGAGGTAAAGATCCGTTGACATGAAACGCCCTGAACCGCATGGTCCGGCGGATTTCTGCTTCTTCTTACCGGACCGACATGATGCCGAATGCACCTCTTCGTAATGCCATCGAAGCTCTGTGGGAGCGCCGCACGACTCTCAGCGCCCGTACGGAAGGCGAAGACCGCGACGTCGTGGAAAAGGCCCTTGCCGGGCTTGATTCCGGCACGCTGCGTGTGGCCGAACCTTCCGAAAACGGCTGGATCGTTCATGAATGGCTGAAAAAGGCTGTTCTGCTCTCCTTCCGTCTGAAGGACAGCCGGGTCATGGAGCGCGGCTGCGGCGGTGAGCCGGCCTTTGACAAGGTTCCGCTGAAGTTCGATGGCTGGGACCAGTTCCGTTTCGCCGAGGCTGGTTTCCGTGCTGTGCCAGGTGCGATCGTGCGCCGTTCCGCATTCATTGCGCCGAATGTGGTGCTGATGCCGAGCTTCGTGAATGTCGGCGCGCGCGTCGACAGTGGCACGATGATCGATACCTGGGCGACGGTCGGGTCCTGTGCACAGATCGGCAAGAATTGCCATATCAGCGGTGGCGCGGGCATTGGCGGCGTTCTGGAGCCGCTACAGGCTGCGCCGGTCATTATCGAAGACGACTGCTTCATCGGTGCACGTTCGGAAGTGGCCGAGGGCGTGGTTGTCGAGAAGGGTTCCGTCCTGTCGATGGGCGTGTTCCTGGGTGCATCCACGAAGATCGTGGACCGTGCGACGGGCGAGGTCTTCATGGGCCGGGTTCCGGCCTATTCCGTGGTCGTGCCGGGCACATTGCCGCCGAAGGAGCCGGGCATGCCTTCTCTGGCCTGTGCAGTGATCGTCAAGCGGGTGGACGAGCGGACGCGGTCCAAGACCTCCATCAACGACCTGCTGCGCGACTGATCCGATGTCGGGCCCGTCCTTTCCTGTCGATCCGGTGGCACTGGCGCGGGATCTGCTGCGCTGTCCATCCGTGACGCCTGCCGATGGTGGCGCTCAGGCACTGCTGGCGGACGTGCTGGAGGGGGTGGGGTTCGAGGTATTCCATCTTCCTTTCGGGCCTTCGGATGCGCAGACGCCCAATCTTTATGCACGGCTAGGTGAGGGGCATCCTTCGCTCTGTTTTGCGGGACATACGGATGTCGTGCCGCCAGGCGAAGGCTGGGCGCATGATCCGTTTGCGGCTGTGGTTCAGGACGGCCGGCTTTATGGACGCGGGATCGCGGACATGAAGGGCGGGGTGGCCTGTTTCGTAGCCGCCGTAGCGCGGCGTCTGGAACAGGGACCGCTGAAGGGTTCCGTCTCGCTGCTGATTACGGGAGATGAGGAAGGTCCGGCGCATTTCGGGACGAAGCCGGTCATTGAATGGCTGGCGGGGCGCGGCGAACTGCCGGATTTCTGTCTGCTGGGTGAGCCGACGAACCCCGAGGCTCTGGGTGATGTCATCAAGATCGGCCGTCGGGGCAGCATGAATGCTGTCGTAACCGTACATGGCACGCAGGGACATGTGGCCTATCCGCATCTGGCGGATAATCCGGTTCATCGTCTTCTGGCGGCATTTTCCGAACTGACAGCGCGGGAGCTGGATACGGGAAGCGAATGGTTTGCACCATCTTCCCTGCAGGTCACGAGTATTGATGTCGGAAATGATGCAACCAATGTCATTCCGGCTCAGGCGGTCGGACGGCTGAATATCCGGTTCAATGATCTGCATACCGGGGCCGCTCTGACGGCGTGGATCAAGGACGTGGTGCGGCGTCATGCACCTTCAGCGGATGTGAAGGTGTCGATCAGTGGCGAGGCGTTCCTGACGCAGCCGGGAGATGCGGTGACGGGTTTGTCGGAGGCCGTGCGCAGTGTCACAGGGCGGACGCCCCGGCTCGATACGGGTGGGGGAACGTCAGATGCGCGGTTCATCTCGCAGTACTGCCCGGTAGCCGAATTCGGACTGGTGGGCGCAACCATGCACAAGCGTGACGAACATGTGGAGCTAGGAACGCTGGAAGACCTGACGCGGATCTATCTGGCGTTCATGGAAGGATACGGATTGTGAATTCCGGACGGCCGGGTCCGTTTCCTCCTACCGGAAACATGGCCATTCCGCTGGGCGTGTGGCTTCTGGGGCGGGGACGGTCCGAAGGAATCAACTGTTTCGCACCGGGAGCAGGAGCGCTGTTCGCGGCTCTGGCGCCAACGATTGCGCTGGCAGTCATCGGGGTATGGATGGCGTTCATGCTGCCGCCCGCCGAACGGCTCATGGGGCTGGTGCGGGCTGTGGTGCCGCTGGTCTGCACGCTGTTACAGCTTGTGGTGTCGGAACTTTATGCATGCGCTCTGAGCCGCAAGGGACTGTGGACGCGTTTTGCCACGGCGTCGCTGTGGTGCGGGTGGCTGCCGCTGGTCATGCTGATCATGGCGCAGGGCGTGCTACATCTCGTGCTGCCGGGGGCTGCGGCGTCCAGCCAGGCGTTGGGCGGCCTCGCGTTCGGGGCACAGCTCTATACGCTGTGGCTGACCTGGTATGTGACGAAGGTCGGGCTTGTGACGACCGGCTGGCAGGCTTTTGTCATGACCGTTCTGCAGACCCTGCCGGTGGGGGGGCTGCTCTGGGTCCTGTGGCTGCTGCCGCCGCATTACAATGCGGTTGTCGATCTGCTCGGGCTGTCGTCCTAGGAGCAGTTGAAGGGATCGTCGGGATAGCCGACATCCATCAGGCAGAGCCCCTCGGGCGGGGCGGTCTGCCCGGCCGCGCAGCGGTCTTTTGCTTCCAGAATTTCAATGATCTTTTCGACCGGCCACTGACGTGAGCCGATCATCATCAGGGTGCCGGCCATGTTGCGGACCTGATGGTGCAGGAAGGAGCGCGCCTTCGTGTCGATCATGACCAGTTCGCCATCGCGATGGATGTTCAGGACGTCCAGAGTGCGGATGGCGCTTTTGGCCTGACAGGCGACGGCGCGGAAGGATGTGAAGTCATGCGGGCCGAGGAGATGGTTCGCGGCCTGCTGCATGAGGTCCACGTCCAGCGGGCGCTTGATATGCCAGACGCGGTTTTCCATCAGCCCCGGACGGGCAGGGCGGTTGAGGATGGTGTAGCGGTAGCTGCGCCAGGTCGCGGAGAAACGTGCGTTCCATTCCGGGCCGACTTTCGCCGTTTCCAGCACAACGACGCGATGCGGTTTGAGATGATAGCCCATGCCGTCGCGGATCTGCCGGGCGTCGATCGGGGCCTCATCCGGGAAATCAAGATGGATGACCATACCTGCCGCATGCACGCCGGCATCCGTGCGGCCAGCGGTGATGCTGGGAACGGGGCGGTTGCGAACCAGTTTCGAAGCGGCGGCTTCGATCAGGCCCTGAATGGAGGTGCCGTCGTTCTGCTTCTGCCAGCCGAGATAGCCGGTGCCATCATACTCGATGCGCAGGGCCCAGCGGTTCAGACCCGTGGGCTCGGCGGCGGGTTCAGCGAGAGGCTCTGTAGCCTGCGTGTCAGACAAGGCGGGTGCCTTTCGGCACGGGCTGGCCGCGCAGGAAGTCGGAGGCGGACATCATGCTGCGGCCGGGTTTCTGCAGACGGTCGATGCGCAGGGCACCGGTGCCGCAGGCGATGGTGAGGCTGTCATTGAGCGTGGTGCCGGGGGCAGCGCTATGGCTCTCTGCAGGGAGCGGGGTGGCTGCACCGATCTTGAGGAGCACATCGTCGAGCGTGGTGAACGCGCCGGGCCAGGGCGTCAGGCCACGGATCTGCCGGTCGATCTCGGCGGCGCTGCGCGTCCAGTCGATACGGCCGTGATCGCGGGTCAGGCGTTCGGCGTAGGTGACGCCGTCTTCGGGCTGCGGAACAGGTTTCGGCTGTTCGGCGAGCGCACGGACGACCAGACGGCCGCCGATTTCGGACAGGCGGTCATGCAGCGTGCTGGCAGTATCGGTCGGGCTGATGGGGGTGGCTTCCTCCAGCAGAACCGCGCCGGTGTCGAGGCCTTCATCCATCTGCATGATGGAAACACCGCTCTGGCTGTCGCCTGCGACGATGGCGGACTGGATGGGCGACGCGCCACGCCAGCGGGGCAGGAGGCTCGCATGGATGTTCAGGCAGCCCAGACGCGGGGCGTCCAGCATTGCTTTTGGCAGAATGAGACCATAGGCGGCGACCACGGCGGCATCGGCCTTCAGGGCGGCGAAGGCTTCGTGTTCGGCCGTGTCGCGGCGGACGCGCGCAGGAGTGCGGACCTCGATCCCGGCAGCTTCGGCAGCTTCATGGACCGGCGAGCGGCGCAGTGCCTTGCCGCGTCCTGCCGGGCGGGGCGGCTGCGTGTAGACCGCGACCACCTCGTGACCGGCGTCGAGCAGGGCGTGCAGCGCCGGGACCGAAAAGTCCGGCGTTCCCATGAAGATCAGCCGCATCGGGGATCAGTGCCTTCTGAGTTTCTGCTCTTTGGCCAGGCGGCGCATGATCATGTTGCGCTTGAGCGTCGAGAGGTGATCGACGAACAGGATGCCGTCGAGATGGTCCATTTCGTGCTGGATGCAGGTGGCGAGCAGGCCGGATGCATCGCGCTCGATCGTCTCGCCCGCAAGGTTGCGATAGCGCACGCGGATCGATTCGGGGCGGACGACTTCGGCATACTGGTTTGGCAGGGAAAGGCAGCCTTCCTCACGCGCGGCAAGCTGATCGGAATCAGAAATGATTTCCGGGTTGATCAGCAGCATGGGCTCACGCGGGGCATCTTCCTCGGCCACGTCCACCAAGGCGAAGCGCATTCCCAGGCCCACCTGAGGGGCAGCCAGGCCGATGCCCGGGGCCTTGTACATGGCGGAAAACATGCCCGGAAGCTGATCGCGGATGAAGGCGATGTCCTCGGGGCGCACGTCGCGGGTGACCTCCCGCAGCACAGGCTGGGGGGCGATCAGGATCGGGGTGGGCGGCACATCGTCGATGCCGGACAGGAAATCGAATTCGCTCATGTCCTGCGATGTAGCGAGCGAAGGCGCCGAATGCCAGTCCAAGATGGAGTTTGCATGCAGGTTTTGCGTCGCGTCCTGCAAGGGGAGAGCTTGCATCTGTATGCTGTGACACCATATCGTAGGGTCAGTCGGTTGCCGCAGGATGGGACCGGCCCTGTCTACGTCTCGCTCATGGAGGAGGCATAAGCCCTATGTCCGGTCGCCTGTTCACGTCCCCGATGTTCCTCGGTTTCGATCACCTCGAGCAGATGCTTGAGCGTGCTGCAAAATCGACGTCCGATGGTTATCCCCCTTACAATATCGAGCAGCTCAGCTCCACGGCCCTGCGCATTACGCTGGCGGTGGCGGGCTTCGTCATGGACGATCTTCAGATCACGCAGGAAGACAATCAGCTCGTGATCCGCGGACGTCAAGCAGACGACAGTCAGGGACGCATCTTCCTGCATCGTGGGATTGCAGCGCGGCAGTTCCACAAGGCGTTTGTGCTGGCGGAAGGAATTGAAATTGGTGGCGCCTGGCTTGATAATGGCCTGCTGCATATCGATCTTCTACGTCCGGAGCCGGAAGTGCGGGTCAAGCGGATTGCCATCTCGCAGGGCCGTCGCAACCCGTCGCCGGGCCCTACGGTCCATCACGAAGTGGTCCCCCCTGTCGTAAAGACGCGGCGCACGACGCGACCGGCGCGCGATATCGACGACGAATAAGGGCCTCTGTTGCGCCCTGCGTTTTCTGTACCTTTTCTACTGAACCCAGAGCCGGGCTGCGTTTGCCGCGCCGGCTTCAGAAGGAACCTGACTTGAACAATCCCTTCGAAAACGGTGATCGTTCGGACGACAAACTCCCCGCGGATCTGCGGCGCATCACGGGGCCGCAGCTCCTGACGCTGGGCATGTCCCACCTCGCCTATGTCAAATCCGTCATGCATGACGGGGAACTGGTCGTGGCCATCCATGCCGCCGACGGCACGCCCATGGCGGTCGCGGACGACGAGGAGAGCGCGCTTGATGCGATCCTCGAGCATGAGATGATTCCGACTCTGCTTCAGTAATTCTAGCCAGAAGGTCCATGCCCGTGAGCAAAAACGTCGATATTACTCGTCACCTCGAAGAAGAGCGCCTTGCGGGCGTGGTGGTCCATAACGGACTGGCCTATCTGGCCGGACAGGTCGCGGATGATGCCAGCCTCGATACGGAAGGGCAGACGGTCGACATCCTGCGCCAGATCGATGCGCTTCTGGCCTCTCTGGGGACGGACAAGAGCCGGATCCTGTCGGTTCAGGTTTTCCTGACGGATATCGAAGAAATCGGTGCGATGAACCGGGCTTGGGACGCTTGGCTGGATATGGCGAACAAGCCAGCGCGTGCTACGGTTGAGGCCAAACTTGCTGTACCGGAATGGCGTGTTGAGATGAAGGCGATTGCCGCGCTGAACTAGGATTTAATTTTAAATTTTGTGAATGAAAAAGCCGCCTTTCCGGTTAAGAGAGGCGGTTTTTTACACTATTTCTGCAAAAAATCAGTCAGACAAACAGAAAGCTATCAGAATATAGCACTATCTGTTAGTGCAGATTGCGATAGAAATTCATTTATAACTGGGTGCCAATAATCTGCATTTTGTTTGAAACGCTTCCATGAACTTGGATGGCAAAGAGAAAGACAATTGACGGCAAAACATAATTCGTCAGATTCGTAGTAATGGCTTTCGGCCTCTTTGTCGTCGGGGCATAGGATCGGACTATTCTTTCTGTCGCGAGAGACAGTAGGAATATTTTTTGTGTATTCGCTCCAACATTTTCTGGAGAATAAAAGTATTTTTCGCGGCTTAAGCAGAGAGATAATCGTGGGAAAAGCCTGCTCACCCGATCTGTACATTTGTGTGGTTGCATTTGTCAAAGGAGATCCTTCCTTTCGAATAACCGCGCCTTGGCAGAAATTGGCAAATGCGTACTGGCTCCAGAATTCTTCTGACGATGTCTCATTAGAAGAATTGCCGAGAACAGCATCTTTGATGTCATTGAAAAATGCAGACGGTAGCGTCCCGTTACAAGCGTCCAGAACGGTACGAATGGTTAGATCAAGGGAGAACTCGTCGGCAGGATCACAATGATGGCTTTCACCCATAATGAGTACACGAGTGTTTTCATATTCTGATCCGACCCATGGAAGGCGTATGGGATGGTCATTCATTGTAACCTCTGCCACAAGTTGTGTCTCTCGGCTTCAGGAAAATAATTCAGCAATAGTAACAGTTAGTCCTGAAGCTCGGACTGGATTTTCTTGATTTCGGCTTTCAGGGCGTGGATGCGCTCCGGGTCGGATTTCTCAGCGCGGGCGAGGTCGCGTTCAACTTCCTTCAGGCGGTGTTCGAGTTTCTGCTGGGAAGGAAGTTCGTGGGAATGGCCGGTCATGTTCTTACTTTCTGGTTAGGATCTGGGTGGCGAGGGCGGTGATGTCGGAGCTTTCGACGCCTTCGGGGTTATGCAGGGCGCGTTTGGCGATTTCTTTCTGTTCCTCGGTCGCGCCTTCGGCACCCTTGAGGACGAAATTGGCCAGTTCCTCGACTTCGCTTTTCGTCAGCAATTTGGGCTGGCGATGCGCTTTTTCAGCGAGGTGGTGCAGGCTGGAAGATTTATGAGGGGCATGGTCGCTGGACATTGGAAAACTTTCTGCAGTTTTGAGCGCTGCTGGAGAACGCTGTCAGTCTGTTAAACATGGTTTGACACATTTGGTTTTCAAGTGAATTCGGGAAAATTGAGATCTTCTGTTCCCTGAGAGGCAGAAGACCTTCCGTATTCCTATAGAGCGGGACTGGTCGGCCGTTTTACGAGGTGCGGCGAAGTCTTTTGCACTGACTGGATTTCGCAATGCCAAGACCTTCGCGATATTTGGCAACGGTACGACGCTGGATGGAAAAGCCTTCCTTTTGCAGAAGTGCTGTCAGGACGTCGTCAGAGAGGACGTTGTCGCCTTCAGCTGCGACCAGGGCTTGGAGGCGGTGCTGGATGGCGTGAGCGCTCTGAGAGGTCCCGTCTTCGGAGGTGAGCGCTGTCGAAAAGAACAGTTTGAGTGGAACGGTGCCCTGCGGGGTATCGATATATTTGCTGCTGACGATGCGGCTGATGGTGCTTTCGTGCAATTCCGTGCGTTCGGCGATTTCGCGCATGGTCAAGGGGCGCAGGGCGGTTGCGCCGTCGCACAGGAAAGCAGCCTGGTGCTGGACGATGGTGCGGCCAACAGTCAGGAGCGACTGTTTGCGGCTTTGCAGCGCACGGATCAGGGCCGTGGCTTCGGTAGCGTAGGCGAGAAGGGCTTTTCCGGCCTCTGTGTGGCTGTCGAGTTGCGCACACATCGTGTCGTCGAGAGGGAGTTTTGGTAGCAGGCGCGTGTTAAGGGTCAGGCGGAAGCCGGCGCCGTTGGGCCGGACGATCAGGTCCGCTTCGATGGGTGGGGCAACTGGTGGCAGGCTAAGGCCAGGGCGAGGATCAAGGGCCTGAATTTCGGCGAGCATATCCAACAGGTCGTCCTGCTCAAGAGCGCATTTCTGGCGGAGTTTGCGCCAGTCCCGCCGGGCGAGCAGATCCAGATTATCGAGCAGAATTTGCATCGCGGGATCAAGGCGATTGCGAACCCGAAGCTGGGCGGCCAGACACTCTTCAAGTGAGCGCGCGAAAAGACCAACGGGTTCGAGATGCATGAGGCTCTGGCGGATCGCTTCGAGATGAGATGCGTCCATGCCTAGCTCGGCGGCGAGGTCCGTGACGGAAACGGGCAGGCGGCCGGTTGCGTCGAGGCTATCCAGCAGGTGAAAGGCTGCGTTCTGGTCGGCCTGCGGAATGGAGAGACGGATCTGGAAGATCAGTTCGTCACGATCAGACGAGGGAGGGGCGGCGGCTTCCGGACGGTTGGGGGCGGTGGTGAAGCGGTCCGGGTCGTCGTCGTGGAAGTCGTCGGACGCTGGTGTGGCTTCAGAGACTGTGTCGCCGGGCTCCAGAATAAGGAGCGGGTTGGTTTCGCAGACCTGCCGGAGATGCTGGGCAAGATCGGTCTGCGTATATTGCAGCAGCGCAATCGCCTGACGCAGCTGGGGCGTCATGACGAGAGACTGCGACTGACGCTGGATCAGGCCCGGGACAAGCATCCCGGCATGTTACAGCGAGAAATTCTCACCGAGATAGACCCGGCGAACGTCTTCGTTCGCAACGATGGCTTCGGGAGTGCCTTCCATCAGGACCTGACCGCCATGCATGATATAGGCGCGGTCGATGACTTCGAGCGTTTCGCGGACGTTATGGTCCGTAATCAGCACGCCGATGCCACGATCCTTCAGATGCGAGACGAGATCGCGGATTTCCCCGACAGCGATCGGGTCAATGCCGGCAAGGGGTTCATCGAGCAGAATGTAGTTCGGCTGGCTGGCGAGAGCGCGGGCAATTTCCAGACGGCGGCGTTCACCACCGGACAGCGCAAGGGAAGGCGAGCGGCGCAGATGGGTGATACCGAACTCGGCCAGCAGACCGTTGAGCATCAGGTCGCGCTTTTCCGGATCGGGCTCGACGACTTCGAGGGCCGCCATGATGTTCTGCTCGACGTTCAGCCCGCGGAAGATGCTGGCTTCCTGCGGTAGGTAGCCGACGCCGAGGCGGGCGCGACGATACATCGGAAGCTGGGTGATGTCGGCGCCGTCCAGCGTGATGGTGCCGGTGTCAGGCTGCACGAGGCCCACGATCATGTAGAAGCTGGTCGTCTTGCCCGCACCGTTCGGACCGAGCAGGCCGACGGCTTCGCCGCGCTGGACCTGAAGCGAGACGTTTTTGACGACCGCGCGCTTCTTGTAGGTCTTGCCAATGCCGCTTGCGACCAGACCGGTCGAGGGAGGCGGAGGAGGAGTGTAGCTGTCTGTCACTTGGGTGCCTGGCTGCTGTTGGCCTCGTTCGGCACGACGAGCCCCTGAATGGGGGATTCCGTGCCCGGCAGCATGGTTGCGATGCCGGTCTTCATGTTCACGATGGCCTGCGAACCGTTATTCTGGTTCTGGCCCTGCGTGACATGCACATGTCCTATCAGGCGGGCGATCTGCGTATCGAAAACATAGACGCCACGATCGCCAGTGCCGGTCTGGGTCTGGGTGCGCAGGACGACATGGCCCCAGCCATAAGCACGGTCGAGCTTTGACGAACCACCGCCCAGCGGGTTGTCTCCGCCGCCTGCAGGTCTGGTCTGGGATGCGGCCTGTGGTGTGCCGGATGCCGGTGCGTCGTTGGGTTTGCTGAAAGAAACCAGCACGTCCGCCTTGACCTGCTTGCCGTCATTGGTGGTGACGGTAGCATCGCCACGGCCAACCGACATGCGCGTTTTGGAGTGATATTCCATCACATCGCGCGCGGTCAGGACGTCCTGCGGGGTTGTCAGCTTCAGATGCTTGCCGGTCATGACCATGACGGCCTGATCCATGTCGTACAGGGCATGATCGCCCCAGCCCTGATCGGTCTGGTTATAGATATGGACGTTGCCACGTGCCTCAATCCTGTACAGTTCAAGAGAGCCGCCCATCGGGTCACCATTGTTGTTACCCTTGGCGTCGGTCGGCTGTGGCGGAGGTGCGGGCTGTCCGGGTGCGGGAGCTTTCTTGCGCAGATAGCCGATCAGCGTGTCCGCATCGACCGTCACATCGCCGCGCACGGCGCGGGCACCACCCGTGAGCGTGACGGTCTGGGCGTTGCGGTCGTAAATCTCTTCTTTTTTCCAGAAGAGCTGGACGGCTTCGCCGTGGGACATGTCCAGTCCGTCCGCATGCGCCGGGGCGGGGGGAGGGTGAGTGGCAGGGCGATGAGGAGGGGGAGGAGGGCTGCGGGGCGGGGCGTCATTTTTCGGTCTTCAGTCCTTGCAGGTGCAGGCGGGCCGCCGCACTCGGAGGGCCGTTGTCATCGTTGCGGACCGTCAGGCCCGGTCCCGTAAACTGCATGATACCTGCATGCTGGTCCAGAAAATAGCCTTGGGCGTCCTGCTTGCCGAAAGGCCCTTCCGCATGGACCCAGTCGCGCGAGGCGATGACGTCGGCCTTGAGGTCCATGTCGGCGGAGGGGCCGTTCATGAGGAGGCCGTCATCGCGGTAGAGCACGACATTGTCGTCGAGGGTCAGGGTCTGTTCGTGCTGCATGTAGACGCCGCGGTCGGAGCGGATATGCGCCCAGGAATTGCCGGAAAGCTGGATGTCGGCCACGGGATCGACGAGATCCACGCGGTCGGGGCCCTGCTGGTGCGTGGTGCGGGCGGTGATCATGTAGAGATGGTCATGGGCGTCCAGGCCGCGATAGGTGGCCTGTTCCATGTTGCCGCTTTCCACACGCAGGCGGGCCATTTCCTTCAGGGCCGCGCGGTTCTGGTTCATGAGATGGGAAATCTCGGGCCAGGCGGCGATGGAGCTGAGGAGGACGAGGGCCAGACCCGGCAGCGCCCATTTGGCGAAACCCAGCAGGGAGCGGCGGCGGGCAAGCTGTTCGGCGTCCGGGGCCTGACGGATGCGCTGGAAGGCCGCGCGGCGCAGGCTGTCCAGCCGGGCGAGGCTTTCGGTGCGGTTGGAATCGAAATCCTCGCGCCGGACGCGCTGGTCACCGTTATCGGGTGTGCTCATGACAGACCGCTTCGCAGGAGGTCATGGACGTGGACGATTCCCGTGGGGCGACGGGCCTCGTCCACGATGAAGAGGCTCGTGATGGGGCGCTCGCGCTGGTTCATGAGTTCCAGCACGTCCTGCGCCAGCGTCTGGGGGGTCGCGGTGACGGGGGCGGGGTTCATGACGTCCTCCGCTCTGGTCGTATCGAGGTCACCGGCCATGGCACGGCGCAGGTCGGCGTCCGTGATGAGGCCCTGAAGTACACCTTTGTCATCAATGACACCCATGCACCCGAATGACTTGTGTGTCATCTCGAGAATGACGGAGCGCAGTGGGAGGCTGCCCTGTCCGAGAGGCAGGGCCTTGCCGGTATGCATGAGATCGCTGATGGGACGCAGGCGCGCACCGAGCAATCCGCCGGGGTGGAACGCGCCGAAATCGCGGGCGGTGAAACCGCGTTTTTCCAGCAGGGCGATGGCGAGCGCATCGCCGAGCGCAAGTTGCAGCAGGGTGCTGGTCGTGGGGGCGAGGCCCATCGGGCAGGCCTCGGTGCTGGTGGGGAGCACAAGCGGGATCTGGGCGGCGCGGGCCAGTGCGGAGGTGGCGACCGAGGTGATGGCGATCACGCAGTGTTTCTGGCGGGTGGCATAGGTCAGAACGGCCGCAAGTTCGGTCGTCTCGCCGGAATTGGAGAAGGCGAGGATGACGTCGCCCGGTGCGATCATGCCGAGATCGCCATGGGCGGCTTCGGCGGGATGCAGGAACAGCGAGGGGGTGCCGGTCGAGGCGAGGGTGGCCTGGATCTTGCGGGCGATATGGCCGGATTTGCCGATTCCGGTGACGACCAGACGGCTGCGGCTTCCGGCAATGCGGTTCACGGCCTGAACGAAGGTCTCGCCGAGTGGGCCGGAGAAAGCCTGTTCGAGGGCCTGAAGGCCCTGGCGCTCAATGGCAAGGGTGTGGATAGCCGAGTTGAGCGGGGCGCGTGCGGAAGAGGGCGACGGGCGATGCATGAAATGTCAGCCGGGCCGGAAATTACGCGCGGTGCGAGAAAATATCGGGCTCGTCATAGCCCAGAAGGTCAAGCTTGCAGCGGGCCGGAAGGAAATCGTAGCAGGCCTGTGCGAGGTCACGGCGGTTTTCACGGATCAGCATGGCTTCGAGCTTATCCCACAGAGCGTGCAGATGCAGCACGTCCGAGGCGGCATAACGGAGCTGTTCCGGGGTGAGGGTGGGCGCGCCCCAGTCCGAACTCTGCTGGTGCTTGGAGATTTCGACGCCGAGAAGGTCGCGGCACAGATAGGCCAGACCGTGACGGTCGGTGAAAGTATAGACCAGCCGGGCGGCGATTTTGGTGCAGATGACTGACGGGATCGTGATGTTAAAGGCGTTCTGCAGGACTGCGACGTCAAAGCGTGCGAAATGCATCAGCTTGGTGACGGAATTGTCTGTCAGGAGGGCCTTGAGGTTCGGGCAGTCATAGCCGCGGCCGCCCATGGAGACCGGATTGATCTGCACGAGATGGGCTTCACCATCGCCGGCTGAAAGCTGGACGAGGCAGAGGCGATCACGATGGGGATTGAGACCCATGGTCTCGGTATCAATGGCAACAAGGGGGCCAAGATCGAAGTCGTCTGGCAGATCGCCGTCATAAAGATGGATGGCGTTCTGCTGGCTCATTTTATTGTCACCAAGTTTTTTTTATCACCAGAAGATCAAGGCGCTATGTCGCCTGATCGTCTGTGGTGCCCAGAAGAAGACTCGAACTTCCACGTCCTTTCGGACACAGGTACCTGAAACCTGCGCGTCTACCAATTCCGCCATCTGGGCTCAGAAAGCACCGGGTTTTTTCAGTTTCCTGAGGCATCCCGGCTCGGTGAAGAGGCGTTTACCCCTGCACGTATGGGGCGTCAACAGCCAAACTGAAAGAAAAGCAAAAATGCGTACGAATTTTTCTGTGGACGGGACCGGTGGTGGCACGGGCAACGGGGGCGGAACCGGCAGTGGACCGCGCTCTGTCGGGCGGACAGTGGCCGTTCTGGGCGGGGGAGGCTTTGTTGGCCGTGAACTGGTCGGGCGTCTGGTGGCGCTGGGGCATGTGGTGCGGGTCGGCAGCCGGAATCCCGACAGCGATCAGGCGCTGGCCCGGTTTCCGGGTGACGGGCGCGTGGAATTCCTCAAGGCATCGGTGAATGATGCGGAATTGCTGGAGCGGCTTTTTAACGGGGCGGATGCGGGGATCAATCTTGTCTCGATCATGTCTCCGGATGTGAAGGCGATGCATCGGGTCAATGTGGAAGGGGCGCGGCTTGCGGCGCTGGTGGCCCGGCAGGAGGGCGTGGAGCAGTATATGCACATGTCCGCCATCGGGGCGTCCTTGCAGTCGCCGGGGAATTACGGGCGGAGCAAGGGGTTGGCGGAGCAGGCGGTCCGGGCGGTGTTCCCGGAAGCGTCGCTGCTGCGGCCTTCGGTGATTTTCGGGCCGGAGGACAGTTTCTTCAACATGTTCGCGCTGATGGCGAAGCTCTCGCCGGTCCTGCCGGTCTTTGCGCCGAACACGCATTTCCAGCCAGTTTATGTGGGGGATGTGGCGAAAGCCGCGATTGCGCTGGTGGAGCCGGGGCATGAAGGCATGACGGTCGAGGCTGGCGGGCCGGATGTGCTGACCATGAAAGAGTTGATGGAGTTCGTGCTGAAGGCGTCCGGGCGGCATCGTCTGCTGGTTCCGGTGCCGGATTGTGTGGCGCGGATGGAGGCGGAGATCCTTGAACCGCTGCCGGGGCATCTGCTGACGCGCGATCAGGTTGTGATGATGGGGCTGGATAATGTGGTGCAGCCGGGGCCGGACAATCTCCAATCGCTCGGGATTACGCCAACCGCAATGCGCAGTGTGGTGCCTGATTATCTGAAGGGCAGTATCTGTGAGAGCTGGCGGCGGTTCCGTAAATAACGGGCTGTCGCCCTGACTTGTCCTGCGAGGGATGGGGCGAAGATTTTCCACTTGAGTTGGGGGCGTCCGCCGGGAAAAACTTTCGGCGGACTGAACGGCAACGTAGTGTCTTGTTGCTGCCTGTTTCAGGCAGGAGTTCAGCCCTGAACCGGGTGGAGCAAAATGGTGCGGAAAATTTCTTTAGCCATTCTATGGTGTTCACTGTTGACTGCAGGATGTGCGCAGAAGCCGGTCCCGGTGATGATTGGCAATAAATATTACCTTGCTGGCGATAATCTTTGTGTGAAGTACAAGATTTTGCCAGACAATTCGATCTCATGTCTGAGTAAATGGGATAAGATCACTGGTCCCAGATATGCCATGACGGATCAGCAGGTGAGCGATTACATCAAAAAAAAGACAGATCATGACCAGGAATGTCAAAAACAGACTGCATATGTCGGATTTTGAGTTGCAGATCTACGATCAGCAGCCGTGGCCGCAATGGCAATAGAAAATGTATTGCCGGGATGTCCCTATGAGGGAACGGGTGAGGCGTAGCGGTTGCAGGACAGGACCAATGTGTCCTCGATTGACGGATTGACGCGGACATTGAGCGCGATTGGTCCGAATTGGTCCTAATAAATTGAATGAAAAATCCTGTTCCTGAGGCTGAGATGGGATAATCTTCCTGAAAGGTCAGTGTCACTGACTGTTATTGGATAAAGTGACGGAATAGCTGCATTCGGATAGGTCTGATGTGCGTCCGGGGTTTGTGGTCGGGCGGGCATGTTTTGCAGGAGACACGACGCATGGCCGAACGCATGTTGCAGTTCGTCACCCACCCTCAGGTGCTTCCCGAGAAGCGCGATGCGGCTGAACGCCGTCAGGATTTCGGGGAGATTTACCGTGGGTTCGCGCGCAGCCGTGCGGAAGAGCAGGCGTCGCGTTGCTCGCAGTGCGGGATTCCGTTCTGCTCCGTGCATTGTCCGCTGGGGAACAACATTCCCGACTGGCTGAAGCTGACGGCTGAGGACCGGCTGGAGGAAGCGTATGAGATGTCGTCCGCGACGAATACGTTTCCGGAGATCTGCGGGCGGATCTGTCCGCAGGACCGGCTGTGCGAAGGCAATTGCGTCATCAACAAGGGCTTTGAGAGCGTCACGATCGGGGCTGTCGAGCGGTTTATTACCGAAAATGCGTTCGAGCAGGGCTGGGTAAAGCCTGCGCTTCCGGATCGGGATCTGGGGCGGAGTGTCGGGATCGTGGGGTCCGGGCCGGCGGGTCTGGCCTGTGCGGAGCGGCTGCGGGCGCAGGGTTATGAGGTTCATGTCTATGAGCGTCAGGACCGTGTGGGCGGGCTGCTGACTTACGGGATTCCGAGCTTCAAGCTGGAGAAGCATGTGGTGGCGCGGCGTCATGCGCTGCTGGAAGAGCAGGGGATCGTGTTCCATCTCTCCACGCCTGTTGGTTCGGGCGAAGGGGAGACGTCGCTTGAGGATCTGCGGGCGCGGCATGATGCGGTGTTTCTGGCGACGGGTGTGTATCGCTCGCGCAATGTGAAGGTGCCGGGGGCCGGGCTTGAGGGTGTTGTCGATGCGATTGACTTCCTGACGGCGTCGAACCGTCGTGGCTATGACGAAGATCCGGGCGAGGACGCGGCGCTTCATGCGAAGGGGCGTCGGGTTGTGGTCATTGGTGGTGGTGACACGGCCATGGACTGCGTGCGCACGTCGATCCGTCAGGGTGCCGAGCGGGTAACCTGTGTTTACCGTCGGGACCGGGCGAACATGCCGGGGTCGCGGCAGGAAGTTTACAATGCCGAGGAAGAGGGCGCGCATTTCGAATGGCTGGGCTCGCCGGAAGCATTTCTGGGCGATGGCAGCGTGTCGGGCGTGCGGGTGCTGAAGATGCGGCTGGGGGCTCCGGATGCGTCGGGGCGCCGGTCTATCGAGGGCACGGGGCAGCATGACGTGATCGAGGGCGATCTGGTCATCAAGGCTTTGGGTTTTGATCCCGAGGATCTGCCGGGGCAGTTCAATGAGCCTGAACTGGCTGTGACGCGCTGGGGCACGCTGACGGTGCCGCCGGGGGGCTTTGAGACGAGCCTGCCGGGTGTGTTTGCCGGGGGCGATATCGTGCGCGGTGCGAGCCTTGTTGTGTGGGCGATCAAGGATGGCCGGGATGCGGCCGATGCGATCCATCATCATCTGACTGAAACAACGACCGGTGCTCTGGAGGCCGCGGAATGACACAGAATAATGATTTCATCCGCGAGTATGCCGAGAACGTCGAACGGCTGAAGGGGCTGTATGACCCGTCGCAGGAGCGCGATTCCTGTGGTGTGGGTCTGGTCGCCTCGCTCGATGGCAAGCCGTCGCGCAGTGTGGTTCAGGCGGGTATCGAGGCGCTGGGCAATATCTGGCATCGCGGTGCGGTCGATGCGGATGGCAAGACCGGCGATGGCGCGGGCATTCATGTGGAAATCCCGCAGGATTTCTTTGCCGAGGCGATCCATAACGGCTCCAGCGACGATACGATCGACGGGCGCATTGCGGTGGGCATGGTGTTCCTGCCCAAGACCGATCTGGGGTCGCAGGAGCGGGGCCGTCAGATCATCGAGACGGAGATCCTGAACTTCGGTTACGGGATTTATGGCTGGCGTCAGGTGCCGATTGATACGGCCTGCATTGGCGAGAAGGCCAACCAGACGCGGCCGGAGATCGAGCAGATCATGATCCGCAACCGGCTTGGCCGGTCCGAGGACGAGTTCGAGCGTGACCTGTATGTGCTGCGCCGGCGGATCGAGAAGCAGGCGACGGCGCAGCAGGTTGATCTGTATGTGTGTTCGATGTCCTGCCGCTCGGTGATCTACAAGGGCATGTTCCTGGCGGAGAACCTGACGGACTTCTATCCGGATCTGCTGGATGAGCGGTTTGTCTCGCGGTTTGCGATCTATCACCAGCGGTATTCGACCAACACGTTCCCGACCTGGAAGCTGGCCCAGCCGTTCCGCAAGGTGGCGCATAACGGCGAGATCAACACGATTTCGGGCAATACGAACTGGATGCGTTCGCATGAGACGCGGCTCGCGCATCCGGAGCTGGATCCGTACATGGCGGATCTCAAGCCGGTCGTGCAGGCGGCGGGTTCGGATACGGCGGCGCTGGATAATGTGTTCGAGCTGCTGACGTTTGCCGGGCGGGATGCGCCGATGGCGAAGACGATGCTGGTGCCGGCGTCGGGCGGTGCGAACTCCGCGATGTCGGATGCGGCGCGGGCGCTGTTCCGGTACTGCAATGCGGTGATCGAGCCCTGGGATGGTCCGGCAGCTTTGTGTGCGACGGATGGGCGCTGGGTTGTGGCGGGGCTGGACCGGGCGGGTCTGCGTCCGCTGCGGTACAGCATCACGCAGGATGGTCTGCTCATTGTGGGGTCCGAGACCGGGATGGTGCGGGTGCCGGATGCGCGGGTCAAAAGCCGCGGGCGGCTTGGCCCGGGGCAGACGCTGGCGCTCGATCTGAAGGAGGGGCGGCTTTACCAGTCCGAGGAGCTTCTGGAGATGCTGGCGTCGCGTCAGGATTTCCGGGGCTGGGTGAAGCGGATCCGCGATATCGAGCCGATTGTGCGGGATGTGGTTGAGCCCGAGGCGCTGGATCCGGATCTGCTGCGGCGGCATCAGGTGGCGGTCAGTCTGACGCATGAGGAACTGGAGACCATTCTGCACCCGATGGTGGAGAATGCGGCCGAGGCTCTGGGCTCGATGGGCGATGATACGCCGCTTCAGGTGTTGTCGACGATCTATCGCGGGCTGGCGCATTATTTCCGTCAGGGGTTCAGCCAGGTGACGAACCCGCCGATTGATTCGCTGCGTGAGACGCGGGTGATGAGCCTGGTCACGCGGCTGGGCAATCTGGGGAATATTCTCGATCAGGCGCCGGAGCAGTGCGATCTGCTGCAGCTGCCGAGCCCCGTTCTCACGATCGGTGAGTTTGATGAACTGCTGAAGGTCTGTGGCGAGAATGCGGGTGTGATCGATTGCACCTTCCCTGCCGAAGAGGGCGAGGAAGGTCTGCGGGCGGCGATTGCGTCCATCCGGGCGCAGGCTGAGGATCATGTCCGTGGCGGGTGCACGCATCTGTTCCTGACGGATGACAATACGGATGCGACGCGGGTTGCGATTCCGATGATCCTCGCCACTGCGGCCGTGCATATCCATCTGGTGCGCAATTCGCTGCGGACGTTTACGTCGCTGAACGTGCGGACGTCCGGGGCGATCGACGTTCATGCGATTGCTGTCACGATTGGTGTGGGTGCGACGACGGTAAATCCGGCGCTGGCGCAGTATTGCGTGGCGGACCGGCTGCGGCGCGGGCTGTTTGGCAAGATGTCGCTGCGTGAGGCGATGGAGCGGTATCGCAAGGCCGTGGACAAGGGTCTGCTCAAGATCATGTCCAAGTCGGGCATCTCGATCATCTCCGCCTATCGTGGCGGGTATAATTTCGAGGCGATCGGACTGTCCCGTGCGCTGGTGGCGGAGTTCTTCCCGGGCATGCCGTCGCGGATTTCGGGGATTGGTCTGCCGGGGATTGCGCGCAATATCCTGGGTGCGCATGCGGCGGCGTGGAACCGGAAGGTTGAGGCGCTGCCTGTCGGTGGGCGTTACAAGCTGCGTCGTCAGGGTGAGACGCATGCGTTCTCCGGGCAGCTTGTGCATATGCTCCAGAGTGCGGTGACGGCGAACAGCTTTACGCTGTACCGGCGTTATGCGGATGCGGTGCGTCAGATGCCGCCCGTGGCGCTGCGCGATCTGCTGGATTTCAAGCCGCTTCATGCGCCGGTTCCGGTGGACGAAGTGGAGAGCATCACGCAGATCCGCCGTCGTCTGGTGGCGCCGGGGATTTCGCTGGGCGCGCTGAGCCCCGAGGCGCATGAGACGCTGGCGATTGCCATGAACCGGATCGGCGCGAAGTCCGATTCCGGTGAGGGTGGCGAGGATGCCGAGCGGTCCAAGCCGCGTCCGAACGGGGATAATGCGTCTTCGGCGATCAAGCAGGTGGCGTCCGGGCGTTTTGGCGTGACCGCGCAATATCTGAATGACTGCCGCGAGATCGAGATCAAGATGGCGCAGGGTGCGAAGCCCGGCGAGGGCGGGCAGCTTCCGGGCTTCAAGGTGACGGAGCTGATCGGGCGTCTGCGTCATGCGACGCCGGGGGTGACGCTGATTTCGCCGCCGCCGCATCATGATATCTATTCGATCGAGGATCTGGCGCAGCTCATTTACGATCTCAAGCAGATCAATCCGACGGCGACCGTGACGGTCAAGCTCGTGGCGCGGACGGGCATTGGCACGATCGCGGCTGGTGTGGCGAAGGCCAAGGCGGATGCGATCCTGATTTCCGGCCATTCGGGCGGGACGGGTGCGAGCCCGCAGTCTTCGATCCATTATGCGGGTCTGCCGTGGGAGATGGGGCTGTCGGAGGCGCATCAGGTGCTGATGCTGAACCGGCTGCGTCATCGTCTGGTGCTGCGCACCGATGGGGGCATCAAGACGGGTCGTGACGTTGTCATGGCGGCGATGCTGGGGGCGGAAGAGTTCGGCATTGGTACGGCCGCGCTCGTGGCGATGGGCTGCATCATGGTGCGTCAGTGCCATTCCAACACCTGCCCGGTGGGTGTGTGTGTGCAGGATGAGAAGCTGCGGGAGAAGTTCGGGGGATCGCCTGAGAAGGTTATCAAACTGTTCACGCTGATTGCGGAAGACATCCGGCATATTCTGGCGGATCTGGGTGTGCGGTCGCTTGAAGAGGTGATCGGGCGGACGGATATGCTGCGTCAGGTGTCGCGCGGTGCGGATTATCTGGATGATCTGGATCTGAACTCGCTGCTGGTTCAGGCGGATCCGGGTGGTCATGCGCGGTTCTGCACCCGTGAGGGGCGCAACGAGGTTCCCGAGACGCTGGACGGGCAGATCATCCCGGATG
This sequence comes from Gluconobacter roseus, assembly GCF_046058915.1. Lineage (GTDB taxonomy): Bacteria > Pseudomonadota > Alphaproteobacteria > Acetobacterales > Acetobacteraceae > Gluconobacter > Gluconobacter roseus_A. Next base: position 856,157 of record NZ_CP175538.1, on the reverse strand, counting down.
CGACGGCGCTGTTCGAGCGTCGGGAGAAGCTGCATCTGCATTACACGGTGCAGAACACGCATCGTGCGATCGGGACGCGGGTTTCGGGGCTGATTACGCGCAAATTCGGCATGAAGGAGCTGCCGGAGGGGCAGCTTACGCTGTCGCTGCGGGGGTCTGCCGGGCAGTCTCTGGGGGCGTTCGGTGTGCAGGGGCTCAAGATCGAGGTCGAGGGCGATGCCAATGACTATGTCGGCAAGGGACTTTCGGGAGCGACGATTGTTGTCCGCAAGTCACCGGCCGCGCAATGGGCGTCCGAGCAGAGCGCGATCATCGGCAATACGGTCCTGTACGGGGCGACGGCGGGGGCGCTGTTTGCGGCCGGGCAGGCGGGTGAGCGCTTTGCGGTGCGCAACTCGGGCGCGACGGCTGTGGTCGAGGGCTGTGGCTCGAATGGCTGCGAATACATGACCGGCGGAACGGTCGTGATCCTTGGGGAGACGGGCGACAATTTCGGCGCCGGTTTCACGGGGGGCATGGCTTATGTGCTGGACGTGAAGGGGCGGTTTGAGGCGCAGATCAACCCCGATACGGTGATCTGGAACCGTGTGCAGGCCGGCAGCCGCTGGGATCAGGAGCTTCGGGCGCTTGTGGAGCGGCATGTGGCGGAAACGGGCAGCACCTATGCCGCGGATCTGCTGCATTGCTGGGAGCGGACACTGGAAGGCTTCTGGCATATTGTTCCGCGCGATTATGCGCGGATCATCGGCTATGTTCAGGAAGACCTGTCGCAGCTTTCGGCCTGAGGCGCGTTACCCCTGCCTGGGACGGAGTTTCAGGCAGGGGCGTTCCACGAGGCGCCATGAGAGAATGGCGCAGCCGATTGTGGTCAGGATTGTGAAGATCACGGCGTGTCTGCGGCCGAGGCCGTAGCGGACCTGAAGGTCGCCGGCCATCATCACCAGCGGGAAATGGCACAGATAGACCGCATAGCTGTGTGTGCTGATGCTGCGGATTGCCGGGGCGATCAGGGGCGGGAGGGTTCGCACCTGCATCATGGCGGGCATGCAGAGCGCATAGCCCAGTCCCACAATGTCGAATGAAGCCATCGCACCGAAGCGGGAGGACCATGGCGCGGGGCCTCCCGTGCTGCTCCACCAGACTGTCAGGATGATTGCGGTGCCGAGGGCGGCGAGGATCGTGCTGTAGCGGGTCAGGGCTGGTCTGCACCGGTAAAGCCAGGCTGCGGCGATGCCCCAGGCAATGGAGTCGAAGCGGCAGGGGACGATTTTGCTGGTGACTTCGTTCTAGTTGGCGTCCGCAGGCAGGGACAGGCGCCAGCAGAGCGGGACGATGAAGAACGCTGCGAGGGTGGCTCCCAGAGCTGTCGCGGGTTTCAGGCGGCAGGCGAGAAGTGTGAGCAGCAGGGCGGGGAAGGCGATGTAGAACCATTCCTCCACGCAGAGCGACCATGTGACGCCGTACCAGCCGGAGACCATGGGCCAGCCGAGATTCTGGGTCAGGGTCAGGTACCAGGGCAGGACGTGGCGGGCTTCATCCCACGGTACGCCATAGGGGCCGAAATAGGCGAGCGGGATCAGCAACGCGAACAGCCAGAAATAATAGGCGGGAAGGGTGCGCAGCCAGCGGCGGATCAGGAAGATGCCCCAGCCTTTGAGGGACGTTCCGCGCTCCAGCAGGTCCAGCATGATCGTGCCGATCAGAAAGCCGCTGAGGACGAAAAACAGCATCACGCCGTGGAAGCCGAGAACCGCCAGATGCGCGGGCACGGTCCGGTGCCACCATGAGCAGAACAGGCTTCCTTCATGATAGATCAGGACGTCGAGGAGGGCGACGGTGCGGACCAGATCGGGGCCTGCGATCCGCTTTCGCAGGTTTTCAAAGGATGTCAGGTGCGCTGATGCCTGGGAGGGGTATGGCTGCATGAAGCGGGGGAAGATCCGGGTTGGGGCTTTGTCGTGGTTTTACACTACGGATTTGTCATCAACATCCCGTTTGACGGGGGGGATTGTGGGTTTAAGGTCAGGATATGACCATGCTCTTTTCTGCCGCTGACGGCACGCCGTATTCGTCCTCGCATTCATCCTCCGGGAAGCAGACGCCTCCACGCTGGGATCTTTCCGATCTTTATGCCTCGCCGGAAGATCCGGTTCTGGCTTCCGATTTCGATCGCTGGGCCGGGGCGGCGCGCAGTTTCTGCGAAACGTATAAGGGGCGTCTGGAGACTCTGAGCGGCGCAGAGCTTGCGAAGGCGTTTGCGGAGTATGAGGCGATTGAGGAGGGCCTGGGGAAGATCGGGTCTTTCTCCAGTCTTGGCTTTGCGGCGCATACGACCGATCCGGTCTGGGGGCGGTTTGCGCAGGGCGTGCAGGAGCGGATGACGGAGGTGGCCTCCGATCTAATGTTCTTCACGCTGGAGCTGAACCGGATTCCGGACGAGGTTCTGGCGCGGATCTGCGAGGCGCAGGAAATGCGCAAATGGGATCCGTATCTGAGGGATCTGCGGATGTACCGGCCGTATCAGCTCTCCGACGAGGTCGAGCAGGTGTTGATGGACAAGTCGGTGACGGGGCGGAATGCCTGGAACCGGCTGTTCGACGAGACGATGGCGACGCTGAGTGTCACGATCGACGGTGAGGAAAAGCCGCTGGGTGAGGCATTCAATCTGCTGACGAATGCGGATCGTGAGAAGCGCGAGGGTGCGGCGCAGCAGATCAGTGCGGTTCTGGGTGAGAACTCGCGTCTGCTGACGATGATGACCAACACGCTCGCCAAGGACAAGGCGATCGGGGACAAGCTGCGGGGTTATCCGCGTCCGACGAGCTCGCGCAATCTGGCGAATATGGTCGAGGACGAGGTCGTTGATGCGCTGGTGGGCGCGGTGGACGAGGCCTATCCGCGGCTGGCGCACCGGTATTATGCGCTCAAGGCGAAGTGGCTCGGGCTGGAAAAGCTGGAGCACTGGGACCGCAATGCGCCGCTTCCGGGTGTTGAAGCGCGGAAGATCGACTGGGAGCAGGGCAAGGAGATCGTGCGGACCGCCTATGCCGGGTTTGATCCGGGTCTGGGCGAGATCGTGAACCGGTTCCTGACGCATCCCTGGATTGATGCGGCACCTGTGGCGGGGAAGTCCTCGGGGGCGTTCTCCCATTTCTGCGTGCCGTCGGTGCATCCGTATATCCTGATGAACTATCGCGGGCAGCCGCGTGACGTGATGACGCTGGCGCATGAGCTGGGGCATGGCGTGCATCAGACGCTGGCGGGGCAGAAGCAGGGTTATCTGAATGCCGATACGCCGCTGACGCTGGCGGAGACGGCATCGGTGTTTGGCGAGATGCTGACGTTCCAGTCGCTGCTGGATGCGGAGAGCGATCCGAAGCGCCGTCGTCACATGCTGGCGGCGAAGGTCGAGGACATGCTGAATACGGTGGTCCGGCAGATCGCGTTCTACCAGTTTGAAGTGAAAGTGCATGACGAGCGGGCGAAGGGTGAGCTTTCGCCGGAGCGTCTGGGCGAAATCTGGCGTGAGGTTCAGGTCCGGAGTCTGGGGCCGGCCTTCCATTTCACGCCGGATTATGACCTCTACTGGTCGTATATTCCGCATTTCGTGCATTCGCCGTTCTATGTTTATGCATATGCTTTCGGGGACTGTCTGGTGAATGCGCTTTATGGCGTTTATCAGGAAAAGCCTGAGGGTTTTGCTGCGAAATACCGCACCATGCTCGAAGCGGGCGGGACGCTGCGTCACAAGGAACTGCTCGCTCCTTTCGGACTTGATGCGACAGATCCGGGTTTCTGGCGTAAAGGACTGGATGTGATCTCGGGGCTGATTGATCAGCTCGAGCAGGAGGACTGAGGAGCATCATGGCGAGGGATCTCGACAACACCGGTCTCATGGGGGAGCTGCGTCGCATGGCGCGGACCTCCGGCGCGGTCGGCGGCATTGCGGCGCGGATGGCGGGCAGTCGTCTGGGCTTCAAGACGGATAAGGGCGTTCATGCAGAGGGCCTGAAATCCGCGTTGGGAAATCTCAAGGGGCCACTGATGAAGGCGGCCCAGCTTCTCTCGACCATTCCCGGCGCACTGCCCGAAGAATATGCCGACGAGCTGGCGCATCTGCAGTCCAACGCGCCGCCGATGGGCTGGAGCTTTGTGCGCCGGCGTATGCAGGCCGAGCTTGGGGCGGGCTGGGAAAAGCATTTCCGCTCCTTCAGTCATGAGGCCGTGGCGGCAGCGTCGCTCGGGCAGGTGCATCGGGCGCGGCTGGTCGATGGGCGCGAAGTCGCGTGCAAGCTGCAATATCCGGACATGCAGGCGGCCGTGGATTCGGATCTGCGGCAGTTCCGGGCGGCGCTGGGCATTTACCGGCAGTTCGAGACCGCGATCCGTCAGGACGAGGTTTATACCGAGCTGGCGGACCGGCTGCGCGAGGAGCTGGATTACCGGCGTGAGGCAAGCCATCTGCGCCTGTACCGGGACATGCTTGCGGATACGCCCGAAGTGACGGTGCCGGCTCCGGTCGAGGCGCTCTCCACCGGGCGGTTGCTGACGATGGACTGGGTGAGCGGGCGCAGCATGCGGGCCGTTCTGGACCAGAACCTGCCGCAGGAAGATCGCAATGCGATGGCGACGGCACTGTTCAAGGCCTGGTACACGCCGGTCTATCGCTATGGCGTCATTCACGGTGACCCGCATATGGGCAATTTCACCGTGCGGGACGATTATGGGCTGAATCTGCTGGATTTCGGGGCTGTTCGGATTTTCTCGCCGCGCTTTGTGGAAGGGGTCATCGACCTGTTCACGGCGCTGCGGGAGAACAACGAGGAACTGGCGTTCCATGCGTACAGCAAATGGGGCTTTCAGGGCATTTCGCGCGAGACGGCGAATATCCTGAATGAGTGGGCGAAGTTCTTCTACCGGCCACTGATGACGGACAAGGTGTGCTCCATGCAGGAGAGCAATGATCCGGCCGAAGCGCGTCAGGTTCTGGAAAAGGTCTATGACGGGCTGAAGCGCACGGGCGGTGTGAAGCTGCCGCGTGAGTTCGTGCTGATGGACCGTTCGGCGATCGGGCTTGGAAGCGCGTTCCTGCGTCTGGAAGCGCGGCTGAACTGGCATCGGATGTTCGAGGAGCTGATCGAGGGCTTCGACGTGAATGTGCTGGCGCAGCGTCAGAAGGAGGCTCTGGCGAAGGCGAAGGTGCCGCCGGCGCTGTCTTCGCTCTGAGGGTTTTCCGGTCATGAAAAGGGGCGCTTCCTTTGCGGGAAGCGCCCCTTTTTTGCGTCTGCGCTCTTATTCGGAGGGCAGGGCGTAGGCGATGACGTAGTCGCCGCGGTTCTTGTCGACGCCGGAGCGGGTCAGGCCGCCTGCGGTGACGACGATGTACTGTTTGCCGGTCTTGTCGGATAGGTAGCTCATGGGAGCGGCCTGTGAGGCGACGGGGAGACGGGCTTTCCAGACGACTTCACCGGTATCGGTGTTGAGCGCGCGGACGTAGTTGTCGAGCGTGCCGGAGAAGAACACCAGGCCGGTATGGGTGGCCAGCGGGCCGCTCATGGTCGGCATTCCGAGCGGGATGGAGAGGCCAGGGACCATGCCGTGGATAGGCATGTCCTGGATCGAGCCGAGTGGCATGCTCCATTTGACCTTGCCGCTGCGCAGGTCGATGGCGTTCATCGTGCCATAGGGTGGCTTCACGCAGGGGAGACCGGCGGGGGAGAAGAACATCGAGCGGACGACGCCCCAGGGGGTGCCCTTCTGTTCGGAATATTCGCCTTCCGAGCTGGGTTTGAAGCCGCTGCGGCGGGCTTCTTCCTGCTTCATGAATTTGCCCCACTGCGCCATGCGGATGTCGTTGACGAGCAGCGTTCCGGTGCTTTCATCCACGGCGCCGCCGCCCCAGTTGATGCCGCCGTAATAGCCCGGATAGATGATCGCGGCCTGCTTCTCGTTGACGGGGGTGAACTCGCCTTCATAGCGGTAGGAGGCGAACTGGATACGGCACAGGAGCTGGTCGAAGATCGTACCACCCCACATGTCGCTGGCCTTCAGGCGCTCTGCTCCGACTGAGAGGGCGGAATAGGGCTGGACGGGCGAGAGGTACTGGTGTTCCGGTGCGCCGTCCTGCGGGACTTTGCGCATTTCCACGGGCACGATCGGGGTGCCGTCGCGACGGTCTAGCACGAAGATCTGGCCGCGCTTGGTCATGGCGATGACCGCCGGGCGGGTGCCGCCATGGCCATCCGGGATGTCGTACAGGATGGGCTGGGCAGTGGCGTCGTAGTCCACGAGATCGTGGTTGGCGGTGCGGAAGTGCCAGCGTTCGTCGCCGGTCTTGGCGTCCACGGCTACGAAGGCGTCGTTATATTCATCCGAGGCCTTGCTGCGATCGCCGCCCCAGAAATCGGGGGTCTGGTTGCCGAGCGGGAAGAAGACGAGGTTGAGCTTCGGGTCGTAGCTGGCGGTGCCCCACATGTTGGGGGTTTCGGCGGGGTAGATCTCGCCATCGGCCAGCGGTGTGGTGCCGCGATGCGGGTTGGTGGCGTCCCAGGCCCAGATTTGTGCGCCGGTGCGGACGTCATAGCCGCGGACAACGCCGGAGGGCTCACCGGTACGCTCGTTATCGGCGATGCGGCCGCCGACAACCACGATGTCACCCGCCACGAGGGGGGCGGCGGTCGGGTAGTAGGAGCCGGGGGCTGTCGGGCCGAGGCCGGTCAGGAGATTGACGTTGCCGTTCGTTCCGAAGTCCGTGCAGGCCTGGCCGGTGCGGGCGTCGATGGTGATGAGGCGGGCGTCGATCGTGGTGAGGACGATGCGCGAGGCGCAGGGCGCGTTGGCGTCCGTGGCTGTGCTGTCATGCCAGTAGCCGACGCCGCGGCAGCGCTGCCAGACTTTCGTCTGGGCGTGGGGGGCGAACTTCCACTTTTCCGTGCCGGTGTCGGGGTCGAGGGCCGAGACGATGTTGTGCGGCGAGCAGATATAGACCGTGTCGCCGATCTTGATGGGGGTGCCCTGGAACTCGGCGCCGTTCAGCGCCATGTCGCCAGTGCGATAGGTCCAGGCGACGCGGAGCTTGCTGACATTGTCGCGGTTGATCTGCGTAAAGCTGGCGTAGCGCGTGCCGGACGCCGTGCGGCCATAGGCGGGCCAGTCATGGCCTGGCTGGTCGGAGTCGGCGGTGGACGCGGTTTCCTGCGGGTGGGTGGTGTCCTGCGGGGCGATGCTCGGGTGGACCCGGAACATGCCGGCGAGGAAGGCTACGATGATGGCGCCGAGGGCGCTGGATGTGATGCCCATGACGGGGCGGGTGAAATAGCGCCGGCCGGGGCCGCTGAGCCAGGGTGTCATGAGGGTCGCGATCAGGGCGACGCACAGGAACACAATCAGACGGGAAAAGCTGGGCCAGAAGCTGATGCCAACCTCCCCGAGCGACCACAGGATCGTTGCGATTAGGAGGCCGAGGGCGATCCATGTCGAGAGGATGCTGCGACGGATCATGTAGACGCTGCTGGCGGCGAGCGCGATGCCGGCGAGGGCATAGAACCATGAGCCGCCGAGGACGATAAGGCGTACACCTTCGATGATCAGGAAGGCGGCCATGAGGGCGCCAAGAAGTCCGATGATCATCGGAAGGATGCGGGGTGCGCTGTTCATTGGAGGGTGTCTCCACTGGTGGGAGACGCCAGACAGCTGCAGAAAGAAAGGCGAGGTGATCGGGTGTCCATCGTACTGGGATCCTTGGACCAGGATTGATCAGTGCGATGAATGGCATGTCTGCGCTTATGTGAAATATAACATTGATATGAGCGTAGATAACAGAACGGTAAACATAATGTCACAAGATGTATGTGATATGTTTTGTCGTTATGTGAGGGGCTGACCGGGTGGCCGGATCCGGCGCCTGTGAGAGGCACCGGATCGCGGAGGTCGGATCAGAACTGGGCTGCGATCGTTCCGAAGAACTCGCGCGGGGCGGCGACGAACAGGTTGGCGTTGTCGTCACCGGCGACCGAGGCTGCGCCATAGACGCCGCCGATATAGTTCTGGTTGTAGAGGTTGGAGATTCCGAAAGAGGTCTTGAGGCTCTGGGCGAAGCCGACCTTGCCGAAATCGTAGGCAACGTTGAGGTTTGACGTCCAGTAGGCCGGAATTTGCTCATCGTTGGTGTAGGTCATCTGACGTGCGCTTGTGTACGTCGTGTTGAAGTTGAAGGTTGCGTGGTGCCAGGTGTAGCTCACGTCAGCCTTGTACATGAACTTCGGGTAGTAGACCTGACGCTTGCCCTTGATGCTCACGTAACCGCCGTTATAGGGCAGGTGCGAGTCTTCATAGGTGGCATCGTTCCAGCTGAAGCTGTTGGTGATGGCCAGACCGGGCAGGGGGCGGAGCGTGCCGGCGACGTCTGCACCGTTCATGGTCTCACGGCCCACATTCATGAACGAGCTGTAGGTGTTGCCCGTTGAGCCGCTCGTGATAGCTGCAAGGCGGTTGTAATAGTCGGTGTGGTAGAAATCCGCGCTTCCGGAGAAGAAGTGGGAGTTGAAGCGGTAGCCGACGACGTAGTTCCAGGTCCGCTCGGGGCGCAGGGACTTTTTGTTCTCGTCAAAGACGGTCTGTGCGGGGTTGGAGGCGCTTCCGAGACCTGACCACGGGGAGCCGCTGGAGCTCTGGGCCGAGTAGTCATAGGCGCGCATGTTTTCAGCAATGTCGAAATAGACTTCGTGCTGGTTGAGGAAGTGGTAGTCGAAGTTGAAATGCGGGAGGAAGGCGTTCGCGGCCGTCAGGTTCCCGGAGGCGGGGTGGCTGTAATACACGCCCCATTCGGACAGCGAGCTCGTGTTGTCGACGCTGGTGCCGCCGTGGGTGGTCTGCAGCAGGGACCGGAAGCCGGCTTCAACCGTCATACCCGGAATGATCTGGTAGGTGTCCTGCAGGTAGAACTGGAACGTATTGGTGTTGAAGGAGTCAGACCACCAGGTGGTGCCGTTCTTGAAGTCGGCGATGGAGGAATGCGGCGTGTTGACGCCGTCCTCATACATCATCATCGGGTAGTTGAAGCGGTCGTTCTCGTACCAGATGCCGGTCTTGATATCGTTGTTGTGGCCGGCATGGATGTCGAAGTTCTGGACGAAGCCCAGACGGCGCACGTCGGGATGGCCGGTTTCCATGGCCATCGGGACCTGTGAGCTCGGCGAGATCAGGAACGGATTGGTCGCGCTGTAATCGCCGTTCGAGACATGCGCGTAGGCGATTGTCTTGGACGTGACGTTCGGGAAGAGCTGGAATTCACCCGTGATGGCCGAGAGGTAGTTTCTCTGGGTCTGGGTGCCGTCATAGGCGTAATCGCCGATTTCGTCATTGGAGAGCACGCCTTCGAGCCCGGCGGGGACGCCACCGTTCTGGGCGTAATAGGCGTACTGCTTGGCGAGTTCGTAATTGGGTTTCAGATAGGTCGTGTTGCGTCCCATCTTCTGCCACATGTTCTTGGTCAGGCCGAGATAGTTGTACTGCGCGAAGTTCGAGTAGTCGAAGACGGCCGTGATCTTGCCGCGGTCACCGACGGGCTGGACCAGTTTGAAATTGGCCTGCTGTTCCTGCTGGTCGCCATAGCCCTTCCACAGATCCTGAGCGGTGCGGGCATAGGCGGCGTAGAACTTCGTGCCGCTGGAGTTCAGCTTGCCGCTGTCCACCCGGCCATAGGTGCGGAAGCCGTTATAGCTGCCGAAGAGCTGGCTGATCTGGCCGCCGGCCTTGTCGGACGGGTCCGAAGACGTGAAGGTGATGGCGCCGCCGAGGGTCTGGGCCGAGGGGGTTTCCAGTGCGCCTGCGCCCTGGGACATGGTCAGGCTGGTGATGTTTTCCTGGATTTCCATCTGGTCGACGCCGAGGCCGTTCCAGTTGTGGAAGCCCTGGCCGCCCATCGGGATGCCGTCGAGCGAGACACCGAGCTGGGTTTGGTTGAAGCCGCGGACGTAAAGGGTGTTGGCGACCGTATCGAGACCGAAAGCGTCATCGGAGGCGAAGTTTGCGCCCGGTGTTGTCAGGGCGAGAATCTGCATCGGGCTGGTGCCGGCGACGAAGTGGTCCATCGTTTCGCGCGACACGACTTCCACCGCACTGTGAGAGCCTCTGCGGCGCACATGGACGGTCATGGATTCGGAGCCGGATTTGACTTCCGTGTGCTTGCGGGGGGCAGGCGCGCGATGCGTCGGAGCCGTAGTGCGGGCGTGATTTGCGTGAGTCGCACGATGCGGATGCGTTTTATGCTCGGCGTGGTCGGTGGTTTCGGCATGCAGAGCTGATCAGAAGGCCGATCAACGCAACGCCGGATAACAGATTTCGCCCCAGATCTGACTGCACGGGGTGGTCCTAATTTTCGTCGATGTAAATCCTGTGAGTCACGCTAGGTCATGAAAATGAAACAAAACAACATTTTTATTGGCGAATTTATGTATTTTTGTCGTTCTGTTTCATTAATACATCACTTCTTCGCAGCGACATTCGAATAATAAAGAGAATGTTTTTTCATATAATTACTAATAGACAATCCGTATTCATACGGAATGATTTTTATTTACGGAATTGTCAGTTTCTTTTTCGTGAAATAATTTTAACATATCTCGTGAAACCGGAAGTAATCCGGCACTGAGATCGTTATATTTTCGTATATGATTTCTTGTGGGGTCTTCGGAAAGCCGGATCGGGGCGCAGCGATTTTTTTCAGGTGAGATCCGGGACCGGAAGAAGACTTGGCCCGGCGGAAAGCCGGGTCAGAAAAGGGTGGCGGGCGTTTTACCGGGGAGGGGTACCGATAGCTGTCAGGGTCGAAACATCCTGAAAAATCAGAAGATTTCCTTGATGAGGTCGTTGCCGATGCTGAAGCCGGCACCGGCTTCGACGGAGCGGGCGAAACCGGAATTGAGGATGTTCGAGACGAAGTTGTTGTCCGGGACGGACTGGACCGGCTGGACGGGGACCTGCTGCGTGGGCTGCTGATAGGTCGGTTGTGAGCCGTAGTCCTGCTGGGCGTTGGCGAGGGCGGCGTGGAGCTGTTGCAGGAGGTTCGTGACCTGCTGCTGTTCGGCCTGGAAGGCGAGGGCGAGTTCGCGCAGGTCGAGGGACCATTCGCGGGCCTGCATGTCGCCGGTCTGGGCGGCAGTCTGCATTTTGGAGCCGAGAGCCTGAAGGGCCTGTGCAGTCTGCTGGGCCTGCTGCTGGAGCTGGTTATAGGTCTGCTCGATCGTCTGGACGTCCATGACCGTTCTTCCTTCAAAGATACGCCGGTCTTGATACCCCCGGGATGCGAGTCTCTCCATCCCTTTCAGCAATAAAATGTCATAAAGATACGCAGGTGGAATGCTGTGTTTGTGAAAGAGGGCGGGGGAGGCTCTTGCTGTCCGTAATGCGCTTTCCCATCTTGGCATGATGGCCAGAAAAGAATCCTCGTCCGTCCGTAATGCGACCGCAATGCCGATGACCCAGTTCCTGCCGGAGCGGCAGCCTGCGAAGGCGAAGACGCGCAAATTCGTTGTCAAATCGGATTACGATCCGGCGGGGGATCAGCCGACGGCGATTTCCGAGCTGGTCCAGGGCGTCGAGGGCGGGGAGCGGGATCAGGTCCTGCTGGGCGTTACGGGCTCGGGCAAGACGTTCAGCATGGCGAAGGTCATCGAGGCGACGCAGAAGCCGACGCTTATTCTGGCGCCGAACAAGACGCTGGCGGCGCAGCTTTACGGGGAGATGAAGCAGTTCTTCCCGGATAATGCGGTCGAGTATTTCGTGTCCTACTACGATTACTACCAGCCGGAGGCGTATGTGCCGCGGTCGGACACGTATATCGAGAAGGACAGCCAGATTAACGAGCAGATCGACCGGATGCGCCATGCGGCCACGCAGGCTCTGCTGGAGCGCAATGACGTCATCATCGTGGCGTCCGTGTCGTGCATTTACGGTATCGGGTCGGTCGAGACGTATTCGAAGATGGTGGTGCGGCTTGAGGTTGGTGGGTCCATTGACCGGGACCGGCTGATCAAGGCGCTGGTGGAATTGCAGTACCGGCGCAACGATGCGGGTTTCGAGCGCGGGACGTTCCGGGTGCGGGGCGAGCAGATCGATATTTTCCCGGTGCAGAACGAGGACCGGGCCTGGCGGGTGTCGCTGTTTGGTGACGAGATCGACCAGATCGTGGAGTTCGACCCGCTGACGGGGAACAAGACGGCGGATCTGGCGGAAATCAGCGTCTATGCGAACTCGCATTACGTGACGCCGCGGCCGACGCTCAATCAGGCGATGATCGGGATCAAGAACGAGCTTCGGCAGCGTCTGGCGCAGTTTACCGAAGAGGGGAAGCTGCTGGAGGCGGAGCGTCTGTCGCAGCGGACCACGTTCGATCTGGAAATGATCGAGACGACCGGCGCGTGCAAGGGGATCGAGAACTACTCGCGCTATCTGTCCGGGCGTGGTCCCGGCGATCCGCCGCCGACGCTGTTCGAATATCTGCCGGAAGATGCGCTGCTGATCGTGGATGAAAGCCATGTTACGGTGCCGCAGATTGGCGGGATGGAGCGTGGGGACAGGGCGCGCAAAAGTGTGCTGTCAGATTACGGTTTCCGTCTGCCGTCCTGCATCGACAACCGTCCGCTGGCTTTCGGGGAATGGAATGCATTCCGGCCGCAGTCGATCTTTGTGTCCGCGACGCCGGGCCCCTGGGAAATGGAGCAGACGGGCGGTGTGTTTGCCGAGCAGATCATCCGTCCGACGGGGCTGATTGATCCGGTGACGGATGTGCGGCCGGTCGAAGGGCAGGTCGATGATCTGCTGCATGAATGTCATCAGGCGATTGGCAAGGGCGGGCGTGTGCTGGTCACGACGCTGACCAAGCGGATGGCCGAGGATCTGACGGACTATCTGGGCGAGGCGGGCATCAAGGTCCGTTATCTGCATTCAGATGTGGATACGCTGGAGCGGATCGAGATCATCCGGGATCTGCGGCTTGGGGCGTTTGATGTGCTGGTGGGGATCAACCTGCTGCGTGAGGGGCTGGATATTCCGGAATGTTCTCTGGTGGCAATTCTGGACGCGGACAAGGAGGGGTTCCTGCGCTCGCGGACATCGCTGATCCAGACGATCGGGCGTGCGGCGCGTAACGTTGAGGGACGGGTGCTGCTCTATGCCGACAAGGAAACGGACAGCCTGAAATACGCGATCGAGGAGACGGCGCGGCGTCGGGCGAAGCAGATGGAGTGGAACGCGGCCAATGGCATTACGCCGATGACGGTTCGCTCCCGCATTGGCGATGCGCTGTCCTCCGTGTTCGAGCAGGATTACGTGACGGTGGCGCCCGATGGGGCCGGGGATACCGAACAGTTCGTTGGCAAGTCCCTGCCGGCCACGATCCAGGATCTGGAGAAGCGGATGCGCGAGGCGGCCGCCAATCTGGACTTCGAGCAGGCGGCGCGGCTGCGTGACGAGGTCAAGCGGCTGGAGGCGATCGATATGGGGCTGGAGCCGCCGCCGATCGGGTCTTCGACTGCCGGGCGTCCGGGAGCACGGAAAGCCCCGAAGACGCCTGTGCCGCTTGGGCCGGGTGGAGGCGGGTATGACCCGGCGAAGAAGAAGCGTGGCCGGGGACGCTGATCCGGGGCATAAGCCCGGTTTTTCTGCTGCGCCCAATTTTTTCAGGACGGGTTTTTCATGATGTTTTCTTCGGGTGGTGTGCCCGAGATGGTGTTCGGGAGCTGCGCCCGTGACTGATGTTTCGCATGATGTGTCCGGGAGCATCACGCTTGTCGCGGGGGAACAGCGGGTTGTTGTTCTGCCGAAGATCGGTGGGGCGCTTGGGAGTTGGCAGTATCGCGGACAGGACGTGTTTCTGCCTGTGGCCAATCCGGCGCTGATGGCGCAGCATGGCGTGGCCGTGGCGGCTTATCCGCTGGTTCCGTACTCTAACCGGATTGCGCAGGGGCGTTTTGTCTTTGAGGGCAGGGAGTACCGGCTTGCTTCCAACATGGCCGGCGAGAGCAGCGCTATTCATGGCAATGGCTGGGAGCGGGAATGGACGGTGGCGCATCGGACGGACAGTGATGTCGTGCTGGTGCTGGATCATGGGCCTCAGGCTGATGATGTGCAGTGGCCGTTCGCCTATCGTGCCGAGCTGTCTTACGGGTTGCGGGCGGACGGGCTTGAAGTGCGGCTTGTGGTGGAGAACCGGGACGCGGGAAGGCAGCCAATTGGGCTGGGGTTCCATCCGTTCCTGGCTGCACAGGGAGCCGCGACGCTGGCTTTTGATGCGAGGGATGTCTGGCTGACGACGCCGGATTCCCTGCCACTCAGGCGGGTGCCGTGTGAGGGCGAATGGGCGTTCGGACGGCCTGTGGATGCGCATGCGAGGGCAATCGACAACTGTTTCTCCGGGTTTGGCGGCCGGGCCGTGCTGGTGAACGGGGAGACGGGGCTGTCAGTGACTGTCGAGGCGGATCGGCTGTTCGGGCATGTCGTGGTGTTCACGGCGCCGGACAGTCCGTTTGTGGCGGTAGAGCCTGTGACGAATATGACCGATGCAATCAATCATCCTGAAATCGCGGACCGGGGGCTGCATGTGCTGGAGCCGGGGGCGCGGGTCGAAGGGTCCATGATGTTTCGGGTAGGGAAGACCGATGGCTGAGAAAACGCCGCTTTCACATTATCTGTCGCCGAAAGGGGCTGCGGTCATGCGGGCCGAACTTCGGGAGCTGGCGCAGAAGGAGCGGCCGCGGATTGTGGAGATCGTGTCCTGGGCGGCGAGCAATGGCGACCGGTCGGAGAATGCGGATTACCAGTATGGCAAGCGCCGGTTGCGGGAGATTGACCGGCGGATGCGGTTTCTGGGCAAGCGGCTGGAGAATGCGGTGATCGTGGATCCTGCGGCCCAGACGACGCGGGACCGTGTGTTTTTCGGGGCGATCGTGACGTATGTGGACGAAGATGACGTCGAGCATACGGTGACGATCCTGGGTGTGGACGAGTCTGATCTGGCGCGGGGGGAAGTCAGTCTGGTGTCGCCTGTGGCGCGGGCGTTGACGCGGACGCGCGTCGGGGATGTGGCGATGTTGCAGACGCCGCGTGGGCCGGTTGAGATCGAGATCCTGAAGATTGTTTATCCCTTGGCGGTGGTGGCGGACTGAGCGTTTACGGAAGCGGTGTGCCGGTGTGTAGGCATCCGGCTGCTTCCCACGGGGGCGGGCAGTAGGAGTCCCATGGCAGATGCTGGCGGGCGTGACAGGGAACTCCGTAGCGAGGGATTTTGAAAAACCGGGTCATGCGGTTACAGAGGACTGGACCACTCCTCTTTCTCCCTGCCGGAGTTTTCCGATGTCCCGTTCTCTTCGCGTTGCTGTCCAGATGGATCCTCTGGAGTACGTCAATATTGATGGTGACTCCACGTTTGCGATGATGCTTGAGGCGCAGGCGCGCGGCTATGAGCTGTGGGTCTATCCGGTGACGACGCTGAGCCTTGTTGAGGGGCAGGGTAAGGGCGGGCGTGTGCAGGCCCGGGCGCGGCGTGTCGAGGTGCGGCGCGAGCGGGGCAATCATGCGACGTTCGGTGAGGAACAGGTGCTGGATCTGGGGCAGACGGATGTAATCCTGATGCGTCAGGACCCGCCGTTCGACATGGGGTACATCACGGCCACGCATATGCTTGAGCATGTGCATGGCGTGGGAGAGGGGCGTTCGCTGGTGGTGAATGATCCGGTGGCTGTGCGCAATGCGCCGGAGAAGCTGCTGGTGACGCATTTCCCGCATCTGATGCCGCCGACGCTCGTGACATGGGATACGCGCGAGATTCTGGCGTTCCGTGAAAAGTATCAGGACATCATCGTCAAGCCGCTTTACGGCAATGGCGGTTCAGGGATTTTCCGGATCAAGCCGGATGATGAAAATCTGGGCGCGTTACTTGAGATGCATTTCGCACGTTCGCGTGAGCCGCTCATGATCCAGCGTTATGAGCCGGCCGTGCGTCAGGGCGACAAGCGCATCATTCTGGTGGATGGCGAGGCGATCGGCGCGATCAACCGCGTTCCGGCGACGGGTGAGGCGCGGTCGAACATGCATGTTGGCGGTCGGGCCATGAGTGTGGAGTTGACGCCGCGGGATCGGGAAATCTGTGAGTTGATCGGGCCTTATCTGCGCGACCACGGGCTGATTTTCACGGGGATTGATGTGATTGGGGACTGGCTGACGGAAATCAACGTCACGTCGCCGACTGGCTTGCAGGAACTGGATCGTTTCGACGGCATCAATAGCGCCGGACTGATCTGGGATGCGATCGAGCGGCGGGTTCTGGTCTGAGTTTGGATCTGTGAAAGAACGACGTTTGATTAAACGCTTACCCTCTTGATCAACATTGCTGGACGGGCCGGGGAAAGCTGTACAGACCGGCTGCTTCAGAATTACTTGTCTTTGGGACGAATGGAATAATTTAAAGGCTCTACAGGTCCGGTTGAGGCGGTGTCTGAAACAGGTGGTTTGTCTTTTCCAAAACGGTTGGCAAACCATGCTGTGAGCTGTTCGCGAAAAAAGAGACAGTAAAGTATTACCCAGATAGCAAGGGTGAACGAAGCTATCAAATAGATCAGCACGGCTGTCCTCCTTGGCTGTTTCCAGACATGGTCTTGAAACGTCATGCGCATGGTGTCTCTTGCCAGATGCATATCCGGGAGGGCAAGAAGGTGCCAATTGAACATGTTCCGGACAGCTCTGACCCATGAGGGCCAGGCGGACAAAGAAGGTCGCATATCATCATGTCCTCAACCCTTTCCCCGCGTTCGGCACTGGACGCGGAAGCCGTCAAGACGGCTTATCGTCGCTGGGCCCGCGTTTATGATACTGTTTTTGGCGGTATTTCGGGATACGGACGCAAGAGAGCAGTGGCTGCAGTCAATGCCCTGTCGGGAGAGAGGGTCTTGGAAGTCGGTGTCGGAACGGGCCTCGCCCTGCCGTCCTACAACCATGACAAGCGCATTACGGGAATCGATCTGTCCGAGGACATGCTTGAGCGTGCACGGATGCGGGTGCTTCAGGAACATCTGACGAATGTGGACGATCTGCTGGAAATGGATGCGGAAGCCACGACGTTTGAAGATGACAGCTTCGATATTGCTGTTGCGATGTTCGTTGCGTCCGTCGTGCCGCATCCGGACCGGCTGCTGGCCGAGCTCAAGCGTGTTGTGAAGCCAGGCGGGCATATCCTGTTCGTCAACCACTTCCTGGCGACGGGTGGTCTGCGTCTTTCGGTCGAGCGGGGCATGGCTCGCGCATCGCGTTCGCTGGGCTGGCATCCGGATTTTGCCATTGAGTCGCTTCTGCCGCCGGAAGACCTGCGTCGCGCCACACTGACGCCTGTTCCGCCCGCGGGGCTGTTTACACTCGTGACATTGCCGCAATGCGAGAGTAAAAGCGACGCAGCAGCCCTGGTCGCCTGATCGGCGTTTGGTTCCGGACACGTGTCGGCGCCGAGTATTCCGACGCTCGCTGCGGTATTCCTAGTTCAGGGACCGACTACGCGATCATGACTTATCAGGCCGTCGATACTGCCCCAGCCCGTTCCAGCCGCCGAGTCGGAACGTCTTTTATTCTGCTGGCACTGTTTGCCGGCTTGCTGGGCGGGTCGCTGGCTCTGCCATTTCTTCAGACACATCCCACAAGCGGGCAGGCCTTCTGCCACGGTATTCTCATGACGTTTTTCGTCATGTGCCCTGCTGCGCTTGGTGGCTTTGGCCAGTGGCTTCTGCCGTCTGCGTTGGGGACGGACCGGACAGTCCTGCGCGGGCTGACGATGGCCGGGTTCGGATTCCTGTCGGCTGGTGTGGTGCTGCTTCCGGTTCTGCCGTTTGTGGCGCTGCTGCTGTGGTCGGTTGGTATTCTGGCGGTTGCGATCGATGTGATTACGACCTGCCTTGAGGGCCGTGTCTGCCGTTTCCGCGACATGTCTCCGCTGGCCTGGTCACTTCTAGCGACGGCGAGCAGCGTTGTTCTGGTGGCGCCGGTTTTGGCGGCTGTTGTGACGCGCGGCATGCTGGACGGGATCACGACGGACGCGCTGATCGAAACGCTGCATCTTCCGGAAATGGCACTGATGCTGACCCCGGCTCTGGGGCTGGTGGCGTCTGCGCTGCTGTCGCGTTCTGCTGTTGCGGGGGCGTCCTGGACGGTGGCGCCTTACGTGTTCGGGGTGATGGGCATTGGCGGGCCGCTTCTGTGGATGGATGGGCTTTACGGGGCGTTGCCGTCTGGCATGACGTCGAGCCTTGTTCTCGTGACGCAGATTGTGCCGTCGGTTGTGCTGATCGGGGCGCTATGCCGGGACGTCTGGCAGCAGAAGCGGGATCTGGACGGGGCTGCGCTCTGGGCGATTGGCAGCATTCTACTGTTTACGGCCGGATGGCTGTCTGACTGGCTTCCGGGGCATTCGGGTGATCATACGGCTGTGGCGTTTGGTGGTATCATGGCGCTGTGCGGCGGGTTTTATGCCTGGGTCGAGATGCTTCTCCCCGGACGGATCCCCGCGATGATGAGCCGCGGACATGCCTGCCTGATGCTGGCAGGGGCGTTCTGCTCCGTGGTGCCGGGCGTCATGATCTATGGTGAAATTCTTATGGGGATCAGCCTGTTGGCCTTTGGTCTGCTGGGGCTGTTCCTGTTGAGGGAGACCGGGCGTGCCCGGGTCTCGGCATGAGCGATACGGCGACACCTTTAGCCCCTTCGGGGGTTTTTTCCGTTCCGGGCAAGGATGGTGATCCGTCCCTGCGGGAATGGCTGGCGCTTCTCAAGCCGCGTGTGATTTCGCTGGTGGTGTTTACGGGCGCTGCGGGCATGGCCGTGGCGCCGCGCTGGCCGTCCATTCCCATCGGGCTGATTACGATCCTGTGCATCTGCATCGGGGCCGGGGCCGCTGGTGCGATCAACATGTGGTATGACCGCGACATTGACGCGATCATGAAGCGGACGGTCGTGCGGCCCATTCCGGACGGGCGGATGCCGGAGCAGGCGGCTCTGGTTTATGGCGTTGTGCTCTCGGTTCTGTCGGTGGTGGTGCTGTGGCTGGCGACGAATGCGCTGGCCGCGGGGATCCTGGCGTTCTCGATCTTTTTCTACAGCGTGATTTACACGATGTGGCTCAAGCGGAGCACGCCGCAGAACATCGTGATCGGTGGGGCTGCGGGCGCGTTTCCGCCGATGATCGGCTGGGCTGCGACCATGAACTCCATGGCTGTGCTGCCGGTGGCGATGTTTGCGATCGTATTCCTGTGGACGCCGCCGCATTTCTGGTCGCTGTCGCTTTATGCGTGCAAGGATTACGGCAAGGCGGGCATTCCGATGCTGCCGGTCGTAAAGGGAGCGCGGCATACGCGGTGGCAGATCCTGATCTACACATTCATCCTTACGGCCGTGTCGCTGGTGCCGAGCTTCGTGCATGAAGTCGGGCTGACCTATACGGTTGTGACCAGTCTGCTGGATCTGGGGTTCATTCTCTGTGCATTCCGGGTGCTGATGGACAAGCAGGATGCGGAAGGGGTGAGCCTGACGAAGGACAAGCCGGCGCGGTTCGCGTTCCGGTATTCGCTGGCCTATCTGTTCCTGCTGTTCTGTGGACTGCTGGTTGACCGGGTTCTGATCGGATGAACATGACCACTGATATTGATCTCGCCCGCAAGCGGCGTCTGAGCCGGATTACCGGGATTGTTGGTGGTGTGGTGCTGCTGGCTGTGATCTTTTACGTGATTACGCTGACGCGGCTGTAACGGCCGGGGTTCAGCGTCTCATTCAGGCAATAAAAAAGGCCCGGGGATTTCCCGGGCCTTTTTCTGTTTGTGGGGCTTTTCAGCCGGCCTGCTGGATGGCGGAGAGGATCCAGTTGCCGCGGCCGTCGGCGCGGACGAAGGTCCAGAGTTCGGTCACGGTGACGGGTTCGGTGGAGCTGCCATCAATGACGTTGCCCATGGAGTCCGTAGTGACGTCCGTCATGGAGTAGCGCATGGCGACCGTGGCGTAGGTCAGGTTGCCTTCGCGCCAGGCTTCGGAGAGGTCGCCGCGCTGGAACTGGACGTTGGAGACGATGTTCCGGGCGCCACGGCTCGCTAAATCGGAAAGCTGGGCGTTGAAATAGCCCGTCATTTCCGGCGTGGCCATGCTGGCGAGGGCGCGCATGTTTTGTGCGCTCCAGGCCGCCTGGATGTCGAGCAGGAGCCGCTGGAAGCTCATGTAGTCGTCATTGGTCAGCGTCACGGGCGCGTTGCCGCCTGCGTTGCCGAACGGGGGTGCGCCCGTGGAAGAGGGGATGCCCGTCGGGCTCCGCTGGCCACGGTTACCGAACATGCGCAGGACGAAGGCGATCAGGCCGCCGATAATCAGGACCTGCAGCAGGAAGCCGAAGAACGACGTGCCGCCGGTCATGCCGCCCATGAAGCCGTGACCGCTTAGCAGACCGAACAGACCTGCGCCCAGGAAGCCGCCTGCGAAGCCGCTCATGAACGGATGGCGGACCGGGTAGGACGGTCTGTAAGCCGGGGCGCCGAAGCCGGGCATCGGGCGCGGGCTGCCATAGCCCGGCGAGCCGTAACCGGGCGGCGTGCGCGGTGTGGCGGACTGGTCCATCGGGCGGGCCCAGCCGGGCGTGATGGAGGTGCGTGGCGGGGCGCTCCAGGTGTGGGAGCCGCGGCTTCCGATGGAGCTGCCGCCGCCCGGGCGTGCGTCTGCTGTTCCCAGCGCGCCGAGGCTGACAGCGCAGAGGAGAGCGAGGGCGGTCGTAGAAAGTCGGAATTTACGCATCAAAGTCCTGCAATGTTCATGCCGTCGATCCGGATACTCGGCGCATTAACGCTCTGCCGGAACATTAGATCACTGCCCGGAATCATGCGGGCAAACATGTCCTTGAGATTGCCGGCCACCGTGAGTTCGGCGACGGGTTCGGCAATCTCGCCGTTGCGGATCATGAAACCCGAAGCGCCACGGCTGTAATCGCCGGTCAGCATGTTGACCGAAGAGCCCATGAGTTCAGTGATCAGGATCCCTTCACTGATATCGGAACCCAGGGCTTCGGCGGAAAGGGGGCCGGGGGCGAGATGAAGGTTTGTCACACTTGGCGAGGGCGGGGAGGCGATGCCACGGCTGGCGCGGCCGTTAGTGGGCAGACCAAGCTGGCGGCCGCTGCGAGAGTCGAGCAGCCAGGTCTGGAGCACGCCATCCGCGATCAGGTCCAGCGGCAGGGCGGCGCAACCTTCGGCGTCGAAGGGACGGGAGGCTGCTCCCCGGATGCGGCGCGGATCGTCATGGACGGTCAGGCCAGCGGAGAGGATCTGCTTGCCGAGGCTGTCCTTGAGGAAGGACGTCCCGCGCGCGATGGCGGCACCGTTGATGGCGCCGACCAGATGGCCGAGCAGGGTGGCAGAGACGCGCGGATCGTAAATGACGCTGTACGTGCCGGTGCGGGGGCGGCCGGGATTGATGCGGGCGAGGACGCGCTCGGCGGCTTCACGACCGATGACGGTCGGGCTTTCGAGGTCTTCAAGATGCACGGCGCTGCGATAGGCGTAGTCGCGCTGCATCGTGGCGCCTTCGCCGGCGAGGACGCTGGCGCTGGTGGAATGTCCGGTGCGGCTGTAGGCGCCGAAGAAGCCTGCGGAGGTGCCGAGCATCACGGAGGTGCGGCCGTGACCGGCGGAGGCGCCGTTGGTGTTGGTGATGCCTTCAAAGGACAGGGCGGTGTCCTCGGCTTCGCGGGCGCGGGCGAGGAGGTCGTCCATGCTCGGGGCGGAGCTGCATTCGAGGTCCAGTCCGGCGGCGTCGAAACGGCCCTGAAGGGCGGCTTCGGCGAGGCCGGCATACTGGTCTTCGGGGACCACGAGGGCCATGGCGCAGGCCTGTTCGGCCAGACGGTCGAATTCGGCCTCGTTCAGAACGCTTGTCGAAACCGTGGCCGCCCGCTTGCCTCGGAAGACGCGCAGGCCGAGGGCGACGCTCTCGGAACGCTCGATGCCTTCGGGGACGCCCTTGCGGATCAGTGCGGATTCGGATTCGTCGCGGACGAGAATGGCGTCCGCATGGTCTGCGCCGTGGCGGCGGGCGGCGGCGAGGAGGGCTTCGACGGGCGTTGTGGTGGTCATGCGGCGAGCCTTGCTGTGATGTCCTCGAGCGAGGGCATGTTGCCGACGGGGCCGATGGCGGTGAAGGTCGGCGTGCCGGAGAAAATGGTACGGGCGACGCGGAGGATGTCGGCTTCCGTCACGGCGTCGATCTTGCCAACTGTCTCGGCCGTGGGGACGGGACGGTTATGGACCTGGATCTGGCGGGCGAGCTGTTCGCAGCGGCTGCCGGTGCTTTCCAGCGACATCAGGAGCGAGGATTTGAGCTGGGCGCGGGCGCGGGACAGCTCTTCCGCGCTCAGGCCGTCCTGCAGGCGCTTGAGTTCGTCGATCATGACGGGGACGAGTTCGGCGGTCTGTTCTTCGCCCGTGCCGGCATAGAGGCCGAAGAGGCCGCTGTCGCTGAAGGGGGAGGCGAACGAATAGACGCTGTAGACCAGACCGCGGCGCTCGCGGATTTCCTGGAACAGGCGCGAGGACATGCCGCCGCCGAGCAGGGTCGAGAGGATCATGACCGCGTAATGGTCGGGATGCATGTAGCTGACCGAGGGGAAGCCCATGACAAGGTGGGCCTGATCCAGTTCGCGGGTCGTACGGAGTTCTCCGCCCTCATAGGATGCGGCGCGGGGACGGGGCGTCTGATGGCTGGGGAGGTCGCGGAAGTGCTCCTTCACCAGATCGACGACCTGCTGGTGGTGCAGGTTTCCGGCGGCGGCGATGGTGATGTTGTGGGTCGTGTAGTGCTCGCGCATGTAGGACATGAGCGTGTCGCGCGTCATGTTCGAGACAAGTTCTTCCGAGCCCAGCGTGGGGCGGCCCATGGGCTGTTCGGGGAAGGCGCGTTCCTGGAACTGGTCGAAGATGATGTCGTCTGGGGTATCGTTGGCCTGACCGATTTCCTGAAGGATCACGCCGCGTTCGCGCTCGATTTCGGCGTCCAGGAACGTGCTGTGGGTCAGGATGTCGCCGATGATGTCCACGCCGAGGGCGAGATCGTTCTTCAGCAGTTTGACGTAATAGGCTGTGGTTTCGCGGGCGGTGTAGGCGTTGATATAGCCGCCGACATTCTCGATCTCCTCGGCGATGCGGGAGGCGGAGCGGCGCTCGGTGCCCTTGAAGGCCATGTGTTCGAGGAAGTGGGAGACGCCATTATTGTGGGCGGTCTCGTCGCGCGTGCCGATGGAGACATAGGCTCCGAAGGAGACGGTTTCGACGCGGTCCATCCGTTCGGTGATGATGGTCAGGCCGTTATCGAGTTTGGTGACTTCAATCGTATCGGGCATGAGGTTCCGTATTGTCGAAGGAAGGCAGGCTCCCCGGCCGGGGAGCCTGTGTTGGACGATCAGCCGCGCTTGATATGGGCGCGGACGGCGTCCTGAAGGCCGGCAATCTGGCTGTCCATGCACTCGTAGCGCTCGGTGCGCTCGAACAGGTCGGACAGGTGCGGCGGGAGTTTGGGGTGGATGCCCGTGGCGGCGATCACGGCGTCCGGGAACTTGGCCGGGTGGGCCGTGGCGGCCGCGACCATGGGGATGCCGGGTTCCTGGAAACGCTTGCCGACAGCGAGGCCGATCGCGCTGTGCGGGTCTGCGAGATAAAGGCTCTCGTTATAGAACAGGCGCATGGCTTCGCTGGTCTGTTCGTCGGTGAGGGTCATGCCCTCGAACACCTCTTTCATGCGGGTCCAGGCGTCATGCGGGACGGCCATGCGGCCGGTCTCGCGGAACTCGCGCATGATGGCGGCGCAGCGGGTGGAGTTGCGGTCCAGCAGTTCGAACAGCAGGCGCTCGAAGTTGGACGAGACCTGAATGTCCATCGACGGCGACAGGCTGGGCTCGACCGTACGCACGCTCATGTTGTTGTCGATGACGAAACGGGTGAGGATGTCGTTGCGGTTGGAGCCGATGCAGAGCTTTTTGATGGGCAGGCCCATCTGCTTTGCAGCCCATGCGGCAAGGACGTTGCCGAAATTGCCGGTCGGGACCGAGAAGGAGACTTCGCGGTCCGGAGCGCCGAGGGCGAGGGCGGCGCGTACGTAATACGGGATCTGGGCGGCGATGCGGGCCCAGTTGATCGAATTGACGGCCGAGAGCGAGACCTCGTCACGGAAGGTGTGGTCGGCGAACATCGCCTTGACCAGATCCTGACAGGTGTCGAAATCGCCTTCGACGGCGATGTTGAGGATGTTGTCGTCCTGAACGGTCGTCATCTGGCGACGCTGGACGTCAGACGTACGACCCTTCGGGTGCAGGATGACGACAGAGAGGCGTTCGCGGCCGCGGCAGGCCTCGATGGCAGCCGAGCCGGTATCGCCGGAGGTTGCCCCGACGATCGTGACGTGGCGGTTGCGCTGGGTCAGGACGTGATCGAACAGGCGGCCGAGCATCTGCATCGCCATGTCCTTGAAGGCGAGCGTCGGGCCGTGGAACAGTTCGAGGGAGTACAGATCCTGCTCGACTTCGACCAGCGGGACGATGGCGGCGTGATCGAAATCCGCATAGGCGTCACGCGTCATGTCGCGCAGGGTATCGACGTCGATCGCGCCTTCGGTGAAGAGGGCGATGACTTCGGCGGCGAGGTCCGGATAGGAGAGCGTGCGCCACTCGCGCAGGGTCTGCGGGCTGATCTTGGGCCAGCTCTCCGGCATGTAGAGACCGCCATCTCCCGCAAGGCCAGCGAGAAGGATGTCAGAGAAGTTCGGGGCGTCGGCGGTCAGCTCGCCGCGGGTCGATCGGTAGCGCATGGGAAAATTTATATCACGTCCTGTCAGGGCAAGGCGATGCGGAGAATGTGGGTTGTACCATCTTCCGTGACCAGAACGGCCATCTGATGGCCGTCGGGAATGGAAGGGGCGCCCGCATGAAAGAGGCGCGGGTCCTTGAGGATCCGTAGCGGGATGCGGTCGCTGCCGAATTTCAGGATGCTGCCGACGGTAATGTCGGACAGGTAGAATGTGTCATCCGGGGTCAGGGTCGCGCCGCCGAGGCTCGGGGTCGTGCGCCATTCCGTAATGCCGTCGAGCTGTTCGACCGGGGTGAAGTCCGTGTCGGTCAGCAGGGCAGTATCAATGCGGGACATGGGGCCGCAGGCGGGCTGGTAGAAGAGCCACTGGCCTTTGGCGTCCAGCAGAAGGAAGCGGACATTGCCGCCGGCCATTGGGCGTCCGTCCGGGCCCATCTGGGGTTGTCCGGCGCGCAGGAGCGGGTGGCGGCCGGTCAGGGACGGATCGAAGGGAAGGAAGCGGGTGGCCTTGCCGGTCTGAAGATTGGCAACGACGAGAGCGGGTTTGCCTTCGTCAGCCAGATAGGCGTGGGTATCGTGGACCTGAAGGGCGATCAGATTGCTGCCGGGAATGGCGGCACCGCTGAGTGGTGTGCGGGATTGGACTGAGCCGTCCTGTGACATACGGATCAGGGCAGGCTGATCGCCAGCCGTGAGGCCCCATAATGTGTCTCCCGAGAGCGTCAGGACGACAAGGCGCTCGGTCGGAAGGTTGGGGCCAGGCAGAGAGGCTGTCGTGTTGGCGGAGGTGATACGGACAGGATGGCCTTCAGTATCGAGGGCCAGATAGGTTCCGTTCGCACCAGTCAGCAGTGTTGAGGGCTGAAGACCCCGGAGTGCTGCATCGGCTGTGATGGAGGCGGGAGCAGGAGCGTCCTGCCAGGGATGATCCGCTCTGGCGGGGGTGGCTGTGAAGGCCAGTGTCGCCAGTCCTGTGGCAGCGGCGACGTGCAGAAGACGGGTTTTCATGCCTCTGACATTGCCCTGCCAGCCGTGTTTGGCAAGTCAGAAGTGAGGTCAGGAGTCCACTTCGGTTTTGGATAGAACACTCATTGGGAGTTCCTGGCCGTCAGCAATCGGGCTTTTGATGGGGCCTGGAATGTGATCGACGGCAAGCGGTGCGGGTCGTGGATTTGAGAGCCAGGGGGAGAGTTCGTGCTCTACCGGGAAAAGGACGGCGGCATGCATCAGAAGGGCGGCTTCGATGGTCAGGCATTCGATTGACCAGCGATTATCGGGCATGCGGGAAATATAGTGACCGGAAGCAGTCCGCCGGACTTCGATGGGGAATGTACGGGTCGTCATTCCCTGTCGGACCGTCGCGTACACCAGCCCTGGAACCGGGCCGGTTCTCTGTTCAAGATGCATCGTCTCAAAACCTCTGACACTGACTTGGATTTGTCATTTTGACCAAAGAACTGTGAAAACTTCGTTAACGCATGTCTAGGTGGATTTTCCAGGAATTTCGGAGCACGAAGAGTTGATGAGACCTCTGTTTTCATATGACCCCACCGAGCCCGCCTTTGCCTGCTTCAGTGTCGGGGATCTTGCAGGGGCGGAGGCCAGGTTCCGGGCTATTCTGGCCGGGCAGCCGGGACAGCCGGATGCGCTGCATGGGATGGCTTGTCTGGCGCGGGCCCGTGGACAGGATGCCACGGCCATCGCACTGGTCGGGCGCGCCTTGCAGAAAAGCGGCATTTCTCCTGATCGCAAGGCCCGGATGCACATCACGCTGGGGCTTGCGCTTCTGGCGCAGGGCCATGCTGAAGCGGCGCGGGCGGCCCTGAATGTTGCCGTGATTTTGCAGCCCTCGGACCCGCGTGCCCATGCCGCTCTGGGAGATGCTTTTATGGTGCTGGGACGGCGGGACGAGGCGCGTGAGGCTCTGCGGAAAACGGCGGATCTGTTGGCGGATGACAGTTTTGTGAGGACGCGGCTCGGATCGCTTTTTCTGGATGACGGGCTGTGGGAGCAGGCTGTCGGGCAGTTCCGGCAGGTCGTGAATCGCAGACCACAGGATGGGGCGGCGCTGGCCAATCTGGGGGCCGCGCTTTTTGCCGGCAATGCGTTCGGGGAGGCACGGGAAGTGCTTCTGCGGGCCTGTGAGCTTGGGGCTCGGACGGCGGAGACACTCAACAGTCTGGGGCTCGTGGAAATGGCGCTGGGCAAGCTTGATGCAGCCTGCGCAACATTGCAGGAGGCGCTGGAGCTTCGACCTCTGGACGGGCGGATTGCCAACAGTCTGGGTACGGTTCTGATGGAAGTCGGACGGCTGGAGGAGGCAGAGGCGCTTTTTCAGGCGATCATGATTCGTGAGACATGCGAGGAAGCTGCGCGGGCGCGGTTCAACCGGGCGACCATTCTGCTGGGGCAGGGGCGGTTTGCGGAAGGGTGGCGGGATTTTGAGAGCCGCCGGGTGTTGCTGGGGATCACGTCCGCAGTTCCACAATGGGATGGATCGGCGGGAACGGAGCCGGTGGCTGTTGTCGGGGAGCAGGGGTTGGGGGACGAGGTCCAGTTTTTGCGCTTCCTGACAGAAGCGGCGAGGCGGCGGCCGTTGCGGCTCCGGTTTCGGACGGCGGCGCTGGCGGGGTTGATGCCGGAACTGGATCAGGGGCGGATTTGCCTGCAGATGGGCCGGTTGCGGCGGAGGTCAGTCTGTTGAGTTTGCCGCGGGTGCTGGGGATGGAGGATGTGCCGTCTGTTCGACCTTATCTGACGGTGCCGGAGCGGGTGGAGGTGGGGCGGATCGGGATCTGCTGGTCGGGGAATCCGTCCTATCGGTTTGATCGCAGGCGGTCGGTTCCGGTGGAGTGTCTGGACGTGCTGCGGCAGGTGAACGGTGTGCGGTTTGTGGCGCTTCAGCGCGGCGAGGTGCCGGACTGGATGGAGCGGGTTTCGCTTGAGACGCCTGTGGATCTGGCGCGGGAAGTGGGGCGATGTGCGCTTGTGATCAGCGTGGATACGCTGGTGACGCATATGGCGGGTGCGCTGGGGCGGCCTTTATGGCTGCTCAATCGTGAGGGTGGCGACTGGCGCTGGAAGGATGTGGACTGGTACGGGGATGTCCGGCAGTTCCGGCCGCCCTCCGGTGCGGCGGTTGCCGCGGGATGGGAGGCCGTGCTGCGGGATGTTGCGGAGGCGCTCAGCTCGCGGGTGTGGTGACCGGAGAGCTTGTGAGAGAGGCGAGCAGGGTTTCGCGCAGGCGGGCGAGGCGGACCGGATCGGTGATTTTCATGCCAAGCAGATCCCGCACATAGAAAACGTCCACGGCGCGCATGCCGTAGGTCGTGATATGGGCTGAGGAAATCTGGAGTGACGCGCTGCTGAGGGCGGAGGTGACGTCGTGCAGCAGGCCGGGGCGGTCGCGGCCATTGACTTCGATGACGGTGTGACGGTCCGAGGCGGTGTTGTCGATGACGACGCGGGGCGGGACGTGGATCGCGCGCATCCGGCGCGAGGTGCTGTGGTGGCTGGCGTCCTCGATGCCCTTGCGGATGTCGAGGCGTCCCGAAAGGGCCTGTTCCACGAGGTGGTTCAGGCGGCCAAGCTGGTGCGTTTCCTCGAAGGAGCAGCCTTCGCCGTCCTGCACCCAGAACGTGTCGAGCGCCATGCCGTCACTGAGCGTGTGGATGCGGGCATCCACGATGGAGGCGCCTGCCACGGCTAGGGCGCCTGCGATCTGGGAGAACAGGCCAGGATGGTCGGCGCAGAGCACGGTGAGTTCGGTGACGCCGCGTTCGGGGATGGGGTAGGCCTCGACCGTGACCGGGGAGCGGTAGCGGTCTGAGTCGTGGACCATGCGGGCGTGGCGCATCTGGGTGTCGGTATCGAAGCCGAGCCAGTAGCTCGGATAGCCGAGGTCCAGAAAGCGGTCGATGCTGCTTTCGGGCAGGGTGCCGGCGAGGCCGTCGCGGGCGAGTTCGCGGGCGTGGTTGACGCGGCTGTCGCGTTCGGTAGCGGCCAGTCCGCCTTCCAGCACCTCGGCGACGCGGGAGAAGAGTTCGCGCAGGAGGGTGGCTTTCCAGGCGTTCCAGACCTTCGGACTGACGGCGCGCATGTCGGCGATGGTCAGGAGAAGGAGGAGGCGCAGGCGTTCGGGGGACTGGATGGTGTCGGCGAGGTCGAGGATCGTGCGGGGGTCGTCGATGTCGCGGGTGAAGGCGGTCTGGGACAGCAGCAGATGGTGCAGGACCAGCCAGGAGACGGTGTCGGTTTCCTCGGGGTCGAGGCCGAGCTGCGGGCAGATGGTGAGCGCGAGGTCGGCGCCGATTTCGGAATGCTCGCCGCCGCGTCCCTTGCCGATGTCGTGCAGCAGGACGGCGACGTAGAGCGCGCGTCGGGAGCGCAGATCGCTGGCCAGCGTGTAGGCCAGGGGGATCTCGTCCGCCATGCGTCCGGCTTCGATCTGGCCCATCATGCGGACGGCTTCGACGATGTGCTCATCGACCGTATAGATATGATAGCTGTCGAACTGCATCTGCCCGACGACGCGGGACCAGTCCGGCAGGAGGCGGCCGAGGAGGCCGGTTTCGTTGAGGATCGGGAGCCAGAAGGGGACGGCTTTGGTGTCGTCCGCGCTGGGCTCACAGAGCAGGTCCAAGAAAATTTTTGCGGTTTCGGGATCGTCGCGCAGGGTAACGGCGTGGCGTTCGTTGCGGATGATCTGCTGCATCGCGATGGGATGCAGGGGCAGATCGTGACGGCGGCCGCAGTCGAGCAGGCGGAACATTTCGCGGGGCTGGGCCGCAAAGGTCACGGGCTCGATGGGGCAGATGCGGCCGGCGATGGTCTGGAACTCTTCGGGGCCGGGGACGACCTTGGGTGGCTCGCCGGTGGTCTGGTCCTGAAGATGCATCAGCACGACGGGTTGCAGCACGCTGGTGAGGCGCATGACGTCGCGCGCGGTGAGGAAATAGTGCCGCATGAAGCGCTCGACGCCGCGCTGGCGGCCATGCGTGGCGTAGCCCATGCGGCCGCCGATGACGGGCTGGACGTCGAAGGTCAGGCGTTCTTCTGCGCGGCCGGTGATGTAGTGCAGGTGCAGGCGGACCGTCCACAGGAAGTCCCATGAGCGCCGGGCGCGGTGGGATTCGCGGTCTGTCAGCAGGCCGAAGGACGCGAAGGACGGTGTTTCGGGTGCTTCGCCGGGGGCGCCGTTGCGGTCGGGGGTCGAGACCGCGCAGCCGAGGGCGGCGCGTCCCATCCAGTTCAGGGTCTGGAGATCGCGCAGGCCGCCGCGGCCTTCCTTGATGTTGGGCTCGACCATGTAGGGGTTGTCGCCGAAGCGGCGATGGCGCTGTTCGCGCTCGCCGATCTTGCCCATGACGAACTCGCAGAGCCGGTCGTTCTGCAGATCGGCGCCGAGCGCGCAGCGCAGGTCGCGGGCGAGGTCGCGCTCGCCGTGGAGGAAGCGCAGGTCCAGCAGGGCGGTGCGGATGGTCAGGTCGGTGTCGGCGTCGCGGATGCAGTCGGCGATGGAGCGCGTGGCGTGGCCGACGCGCAGGCCGAGATCCCACAGGGCGTAGAGGATGAACTCGATCCGGGTGGTCATGGCCGGGGTCGGATCGCCGGGGATCAGGAAGAGGATGTCGATGTCGCTGAAGGGGGCGAGGAGGCCTGCACCGTAGCCGCCGGTGGCGCAGAGGCAGAGGGACTCGCCGGGGGCTTCGTGTTTCTGTGCGGCAAGATCGGCCAAAGCGCAGACCATGTCGTCGGCCTGATGGGCCAGGGCACGGGCGGCATCGACTCCCGAGATCCTGCGCTTTTCGAACCGTTCGCGGACCGTGGCGTGCCCACTGCCGAGATGGCGGCGCAGGATGGAGAGCACGTTCTCGCGGCTGGTCAGCCCCTGTGCCGCGGCGGTCTCGAGGGCAGCCTTGAGCGGTGAGGCCGGGTCGCGCGGGGGGAAGCGGTTCGGTCAGACAGGGGCTTATCCGTATCGTCAGCGAAGGGAAGAGGAGAAGTTTCGCCCCAGAAAGAGTTTTCTTTCAAGTGCCGTTTCCGGCGGCGAGGCGTTTCAGATTGTATAACGCATCCAATGCGTCGCGGGGAGAGAGATCATCGGGGTTCAGAGCCCCGATTGCGTCTTCCAGCGGGGATGGGGCGGGTGGCGTTTCAGGTGTGTGAGGCGGCGGGGGTTCCGGCTCCGCGACGGCTTCGAAAAGGGGCAGCGAGGAGCGGGCTTCGGCCTGTTCGCGCTCGAACTGGGACAGGAGACGGCTGGCGCGATTGACCACGGAAGCTGGGATTCCCGCCAGTTTTGCGACATGCAGGCCCCAGCTCTTGCGGGCGGACCCTGGGCGAACCTCGTGCTGGAAGATGACCTCGCCGCGCCACTCTTTCACGGCCATCGTGTAGGGGGCGAGGCGGGGGAGGAATTCGGTCAGGGCGCCGAGTTCATGGAAATGTGTTGCAAAGATTGTCCGGGAGCCGAGCTGGGTGTGTAGGGCCTCGAGCGTTGCCCATGCGATGGACAATCCGTCGAGAGTTGCAGTGCCGCGCCCGATCTCGTCCACGACGACGAGGGACTTGGGGCCGGCCTGATTGAGAATCGCGGCGGTCTCGGTCATTTCGACCATGAAGGTGGAGCGGCCGCGGGCGAGGTCATCCGCACCGCCGACGCGGGAGAACAGGCGGTCCACGACGCCGATATGAGCTTTTTTTGCCGGAACGGGGAGGCCGGCCTGCGCAAGAATTACCGCGAGGGCGGTCTGGCGCAGGAAGGTGGATTTGCCCGCCATGTTAGGACCCGTCAGCAGCATGGCGCGGTGTTCGGGCGGCAGGGCGCAGTCATTTGGGATGAACCGGGCATCCGCGCTTCCCGACTCGGCCAGTGCGGCTTCGACGACCGGGTGTCGGCAGGCGACGAGACTGAACTCGGTGCCATCCGTGACGGTGGGGCGGCACCATGAGCCGCCTTCCGCGAGCAGACCGCAGGAGCGCAGGACGTCGGCTAGCTCCAGAAACTCCGCGACTTCATCGAGGGCCGGGGTTTGCAGGATGCGGGCGCAGAGTTCGGCGAAGATGCGGCGTTCGAGCGCAGACGCCTTGTCGGCGGCTTCGAGAATGGCGCGGTCCAGGCCGGCGAGTTCTTCCGTGGAGAAGCGGGCGAGGCTGGCCGTGCCCTGACGAAAGGACAGTTCGGGGTTGTCGCGCAGTTTCGTGCCGGTAGCGGACGGGACTTCGATCACGTAGCCGAGCTGCGCGTGGTGTTTGATCTTGAGGTTTGAGACGCCGAATTTTTCGGAAAGCTCGCCCTGCATGGCGGCGATGATGCGGCGGCTTTCGTCGCGCAGGCCGCGATAGCGGTCCAGCTCCGTGTTGTAGCCGGGGGCGATGAAGCCGCCGTCTTCGATGCGGGCAGGAAGGGTTTCGGCGACGGCGGCCTGAAGCTGTTCCAGCAGGGTATCGGCGCGGCCGTAGAGGCCTGCGGTGAGAGTGCGGATCAGCGTGGGGGTGTTCTGGTCGCAGGCGGGCTGGAACAGGGCGGTGATGTCGTTGGCGGCGATCAGCGTGTCGCGGATGGCGGCGAGATCGCGCGGCTGGCCACGTCCGGCGGAGATGCGGCCCAGTGCGCGGGCGGGGTCTGGCGTGCGGCGCAGGATGTCGCCGAGGGCGTTGGACAGGCCGGGGATGGATTGCAGCCAGAGCCAGCCGTTCTGGCGGTCCGTGATCGCGGTGGCGTCGGTCAGGGGGAGGCGAGCCACTGGGCGAGGAGGCGGGAGCCTGCGGCTGTGGCGGTGCGGGTGACGGCGCCGAGAAGGCTGTGTTTCGTCTCGCCATCGCGGGTGCGCAGGATGTCGAGGCTGGCGCGGGTGGCGGGGTCGATGCCGAGGACGCCGTCCGTGCCCTGCGGGATGGGGCGGGAGAGGCGTGGGAGCGCTCCGGCCTGACTGCGCTGGACGTAGTTCAGGGCCATGGCACAGGCGATGGCCTGTTCGGGGGGAAGTCTCCGAAGGCGTCGATCTGTGCGACGCCATAGGCGCGGGCGACCAGGGTGCGGGCGCTGTCGAGCGTGGGTGGGACGGCGACGGGGGCCAGTCGGGAGGCGTAATCGGGCTGGATCAGGTCGGGTTCGGACAGGATCTCGGCGGCGTCGAGCCGGGCTATCAGTTCGGGCAGGGCGCTTTCAGGCACCGAGGCGGTTTCGAAGGCGCCCGTGGAGATGTCGATCCAAGCTGCACCAACCGCCTTTGCACGCTTTTCCGGGCTGCGGGCGATGGCGAGGAGCAGGTTGGCGCGTCCGGCTTCGAGCAGTTCGTCTTCGGTCAGGGTGCCGGGGGTGACGACGCGGACGATGGCACGGGCGAGCGGGCCTTTCTGGGGCTTTTCGCCTTTTTTCGGCGGGGCCTGTGTCTGTTCGGCGACGGCGACGCGGAAGCCTCGGCGGATCAGGCGCGACAGATAGGCCGGGGCTGCTGCGACGGGGACGCCGCACATGGGGATCGGTTCGCCCTGATGGCTGCCGCGGGCGGTGAGTGCGATGTCGAGCGCCATGGCGGCGGCCTGCGCATCGGAGAAGAACAGCTCGTAGAAATCGCCCATGCGGAAGAACAGGAGGGCGTCGGGTTCCTGGTGTTTGAGGTCGAACCACTGGGCCATCGCAGGGCTGGCGTTTTCGGCGGTAGGCAGGGGCATAAAGGTGCCGATGGGTCCGGTCTCCGGGCTGTCACTTCGGGAAGGGGGTGGGAAAATAACGTCTCTCCGCCGGTGTGTGAACCGGCGGGATGGGGTCAGCGGGCGCGTCGGCGGTTCAGGCGTGACTGGAAAGCCACGACTGCGTCACGCAGGCGCACGACCTTGAGGGCGTCAAGCATGATGGCATAGGCGAGGATGCCGAAGACGATCAGCGCCGTGAGCATGCCCAGACGCCAGACGCCATGCCAGTAGGGCAGGCCGGGGGCTACGAGTTTTTCGGCGGCAGCGACCCACAGGGCCATCATGATGGCGGCGCCCGTAATACGCAGGGCGCGGCCTTTCAGGAGCGGGTCGGCGATGAAGAGGCCGCGGCGGTGCAGGATGACGGCGAGCAGCGTGCAGTTGACGAAGGCGGCGATCGTGCTGGCCAGCGGCGGGCCGATATGGCCGAGCGGACGGTAGAGCAGAAGGTTGAGGACGAGGTTCAGCGCCAAAGTGAAGAAGCCGATGCGGACGGGGGTGACGGTGTCGCCTTCGGCGAAAAAGGCCGGGGAGAGGACCTTGATGAGAACGAAGGCGGGCAGGCCGAGCGCGTAGGCCTGAAGGCATTGGCCGGAGAGGATGGCATCGCTGACGGTGAAATGGCCGTAGCCGAACAGGGCGGCCATGATGGGCGAGGCCAGAACGATCATGCCGATCATGGCAGGCAGCGTCAGGAGCAGCGTGTAGTCGATGGCGCGGTTGAGGCTCGAATGGACGGCGGCGCGGTCGTTATTGGCGATATGGCGCGTCAGGAGCGGCAGCAGCGCCGTGCCGGCTGCCGAGCCCAGCACGCCGAGCGGGAGCTGGTTAATGCGGTCGGCGAAATACAGGATCGAGGGTGTGCCGACGGGCAGGTGCGTGGCGATGATGGTGTCGACGGTGAGATTGATCTGGGTGACGCCGGAGCCGACGAGGCCCGGGCCCATGCGGCGCAGGAGAGCGCGCATATCGGGCGACAGGCTGGGCCATGTCAGGTGTGGGGCCATGCCGGCGCGTCGGGCGGCCCAGTACAGGGCACCAAGCTGGACGACGCCGGAGAGCGTCACGCCCCAGGCGCTGACGACGGCGGTGTTGTGCCAGACCAGTGCGCCGAGAAGGATGGCGGCGATGCCGATGATGTTGAAGGTGACATAGGCGGCTGCGGCTGCGGTGAACTTGCCGAGGCCGTTCAGCACGCCGGAGACGAGCGCTGCGCCGCAGATCAGCAGCATGTAGGGGAACGTGATTCGCGACAGATGCACCGCGGTTTCAAAGCGGGTCCCGGTGAGGCCCGAACCGATGAAACTCACGACCAGCGGCATGAAGATTTCAGCCAGAATGGTCAGCAGGGCGAGCCAGAGCATCAGTCCGGACAGCGCCTGACCCGCAAAGCGCAGGGCGGACTGGTGGCCCTTTGTTTCGTAGCGCTCGGTGAACATCGGCACGAAGGCGGCGTTGAACGCGCCTTCGCCGAAGAGGCGCCGGAACATGTTGGGCAGCCGAAGCGCGATCAGGTAGGCGTCCTGAACGGGGCCGGCACCAAGGAACGCGGCGAGAAGCTGGTCACGAACGAGGCCGAGGACACGCGAAAGCATGGTCCAGCTGCCGACTGTCAGGAAATTGCGAAGCATTTCCTGATCCTAGCCGATCATTCAGCGCCGCAACATATGCTCCCGGGCAGGAAAAACGCAGTGTGGCGGATCAGTGTCAGCGCAGAACCGTTTCGCGGTTGTGCAGGGTCGTCTCGGCTCTGGCGGGCTGCTGGATCGTGGGGCGGATTGCGGCGACACCGATGCAGAGAAGTGTCACTTCCAGCATCAGCATGGCGCTGGCCCAGAAAATGCCGGACAGGCCAAGGAAGGTCGTGACGTGATGGGCCACGGCCGGGGTCAGGGCGCCGAGGGCGGCCACGACCAGAAGGGGCAGGATGGGGCGGAGCAATGAGTCCTTCATAAATGTCTCCGGTCACATTTCTGACTTGAACTCTGGCGGGTTTCGATACGGATGTTCAAGGAAAAAAGACGAACTTCCGGTTCGCTGTTGCGTGATAGCCGGTGCCATGACTGATTTTTCCACGATTTCTCCGCCCGCCAGTGTTGCCGAACTCCGCCGGAGGCTGGAACGGATCCGCCGTCTGGCCTGGCTGCTGAACTCGGCCACGCGGATTCCCGGCCTGCGGCTGCGGGCGGGGCTGGATACGCTGCTGGGACTTCTGCCGGGCGGCGGTGCGCTGATCGGGACGGCGCTGTCGCTTTATATTGTCTGGGAAGGGCGCCGGATGGGCGTGGACCGCCAGACCGTGCAGCGGATGCTGGGAAATGTCGCGATCGAGGCCGTGGTGGGCCTCGTACCGCTTGCGGGGGATCTGTTTGATACGGTCTTCAAGGCCGATCTGCGGAATATCGCGCTGATCGAGGCCGCACTGGCCGGACGGCTTGGCGTTCAGTGATCCAGCAGGACCTTGCGGATGGCTTCCTCGACGCGGTTTGAGGCGGGTTTGGCCAGTGGCGTGAACCAGTTGACGAGTTTGCCGTCGCGGTCGGTCAGGTATTTGTAGAAGTTCCAGCGTGGGCGGGCGAGGAAGCCGCCCTGTTTGTCCAGCCAGCGGAACAGCGGTGTGGTTTCCGGGCCGCGCACGTGCTGGCGCGCGGTCATGGGGAAGCTCACGCCGTAATTGCGATGGCAGAAATTCTTGATGTCTGCCGACGAGCCGGGTTCCTGCTGGCCGAAATCGTTTGACGGCACGCCGATGATCATCAGGCCTTCGGGGTAGTCGCGGCCGTAGCGGGACCAGAGGTGCTGGAGGTCCTCATACTGCGGGGTAAAGCCACATTTCGACGCTGTGTTGACGATCAGCAGCGGTCGACCACGCCAGGCGGAGAAGTCGATCGTCTCACCGGACAGGCCAGGCAGACTGAAATCATAGGCACAGGTCATGGGGGTTCTCCCTATCAATCTGCTGCATCCTAGCGGTTTGAGACCGTTCAGGCGAGAGAGGAGGGGTGGACAGGACGTAACATGACAGACAGGTTCAGGTCGTTTCGGGTCCAGTACTGGCTGTGATGTTCTGTTTTTGGGTGAGGAGTTTGCCTGCGTGATCCTGCGCGTCCTTGTCGGCATGGCCGGCCTTCTGATTCTGGGTGCGCTGCTGTCGACCAACCGCCGGGCCATTGACTGGCCGTTCGTAGGACGGGCGCTGCTGTTGCAGGTGCTGATTGCGGCGGTCGTGCTGTGGGTGCCCGCGGGTGCGCATGGGCTGCATGTGGTGTCGGATGCGGTGACGAAGGTCCTGTCCTACGGAGATGTGGGGAGTGCGTTCCTGTTCGGTGGGCTTGTGGGGCCAAAGATGAACGGGCTGTTTGGTAATGACAGTTTCGTCTTTGCGCTGAAAGTCCTGCCAGAGATTGTTTATGTCGCAGCCCTTCTGGGGCTTTTGCAGCATTGGGGCGTGTTGCAGTTCCTCTCGAAGCTGATTGGCGGGGCGCTGTCGCGGGTGCTGGGGACGACGGGGCTCGAATCGTTCTCGGCAGTGCTGACGATTTTTCTGGGGCAGAGCGAGATGCCGATCGCGCTTCAGACCTGTCTGGCGGAAATGTCGGAAGGGGAGCTGGCGACGGTCCTGTGTAGTGGGACGTCCTCTATCGCGGGGTCCGTGCTGGCGGGATATGCGTCGCTTGGTGTGCCGATGGAGAACCTGCTGGCGGCGTCTTTCATGGCGATTCCGGGGGGACTGCTGTTCTCGCGCATTCTGTTTCCGGGGCCGCGCCGGTCCGATGCACAGATTGCCGGGGCGGATCACGGGCATCACAGCATGTTCGAAGCCATTGCGGATGGGGCGATGAATGGCGCGAAGATCGCGGTGGCGGTGGGGGCTGTGCTGATTGCGTTTGTGGGGCTGATTGCGCTGGCGAACGGGATTCTGGGTGCGGTGGGGCTGTCTCTGGCGCAGATTCTGGGGACGGTGTTTGCGCCGTTTGCCTGGCTGCTCGGAGTGCCCTGGAGCGAGTGTGTAACGGCGGGCGGGCTGCTGGGGCAGAAGATCGCGTTCAACGAATTCGTGGCCTATGTGAACCTGTCGCCGCTGATCCATGCGCATGCCCTGTCGCAGCGGACGATTACGATCCTGTCCTTTGCGCTGTGCGGGTTTGCGAACATCTCCACGATCGGGATTCTGATCGGGGCATTCGGGAGTGCGGAGCCGCGTCGGCGAACGGATGTGGCGTCGCTGGCTGTTCGGGCTGTGGCAGCCGGCACGCTGTCCAACGCAATGAGTGCGGTGATTGCAGGGCTGTTCGTGTGATTACGGGGCGGCTCACGAATCTCTGATCCGAAAATGTGTCAGGCCCGGGGTAAGGTGAGAATAGTTATCATCTTTCCTGCTGGACTGTGAGTTTCTCCACGCGTCGTTCCGGATTTCTGACCTTTCTTCTGGCCTCTGCGATGGCCGTTCCTTCCCTGGCCTGTGCTGCCGACAGTGTGACGGGGGAGCTGAAGGGGACGGATGGTTCTTCGCATGGGATCGTGAACGTGACCGAGGCGCCAAAAGGCGTTTTGCTGCGGCTTCAGGTGCAGGGGCTGACGCCGGGCTGGCACGGGATTCATTTCCATGAAAAGGGGCGCTGTGCGGCTCCGAAATTCACCAGTGCGGGCGCGCATGTTCATGCGGCAACGCCGGTTGTGCATGGTCTGCTGAATGCGGATGCGAATGATGCCGGGGATCTGCCCAATTTGTATGTCGCAGCGGATGGGACAGCGACGGTGGAGCTTTATTCCACGCTCGTTTCACTGAAGGGACAGGGGGAGCGTCCGGCGCTGATGGATGCGGATGGGGCGTCCGTGGTCATTCATGCGAAACCCGATGACTATCAGAGTCAGCCGATTGGTGGTTCAGGGGATCGCGTGGCCTGCGCGGTTCTGCACTGAGGCAGGCCCGGCTGTTCAGGCCGGGTGACGGATGATCATGGCCTGTGTCGTCGGGAACTCGATGATGCGTTCGGGGCGGTCTGCGAAAAAGGTGCGGAACGCCTGGGCGACGCCGGGGATGATTGAAAAGTCATGAGTGAGAATGATGCCGCCGGGGACCAGACGGGGATAGAAATAGTCCAGTCCGGCCAGGGTGGCGTCATGAAGGTCCACGTCCAGATGGACGAATGAGAAGCGCAGGTCTTCGAGGCCGGATGTGCTGCCGGGGAACAGGCCGGGGTGGAACCGGACCTTCCGGTAGCCGGCCAGCTTGCGTTTTACGTGCGGCAGGGTGCCGATGAACTGGCCTTTGTGGAAGACGCCGCTTTCGCCACTGCGAACACTTTCGGGAAGGCCCTCGAACGTGTCGAACAGGTGCAGGGTGCGGTCGTTTTTCACGGCACAGAGCAGGGCCGCTGAGGCGCCTTCATAGACGCCGAATTCGGCGAAATCGCCGGGCAGGGTGGTCTGGGCTGCGGCGATTTCATGCAGGATGAAGGCTTCATCCGCGCTGAGGAGCGATCGTGTGCCGCGGATGGCATGCCGGAGGCTGGAGAGGGTCCGCGGGTCCTTGTGGCCGAAGAGCAGTCGCATCTGCAGGGCGTTCTGCAACCCGAAGGTCAGT
Organism: Gluconobacter roseus; assembly: GCF_046058915.1. GTDB lineage: Bacteria > Pseudomonadota > Alphaproteobacteria > Acetobacterales > Acetobacteraceae > Gluconobacter > Gluconobacter roseus_A. Next base: position 817,007 of record NZ_CP175538.1, on the reverse strand, counting down.
GCCCGGGCGATGCGGCTGCATCCGATGATGCGGCGCAACCTCTCGTTTCTCATCCACATGTCATCATGGTTACTCCCGTGTGGGAGGGCGGTCCAGCAGAAGGTGTCGGGCTTCCTCAATCGTGAAGCCTTCGCCCAAAATGCGGGTGACGGTTTCGATGATGGGCGCGCGGACATGGTGTTTGCGGGCGAGGTCGCGCATGGCCGGGGCGGTCAGGACGCCTTCGGCGACCGTGGTGCGGGACGCCAGAATGTCTTCAAGGGAACGGCCTTCGCCGAGTTCGAGTCCGACGCTGTAATTGCGTGAGCCGCGTCCGGTGCAGGTCAGGATGAGATCGCCCATGCCTGCGAGGCCTGCGAGCGTGCTGGCGCGGCCGCCTGTAGCTTCGGCGAGGCGGCCGATTTCGGCAACGGCGCGGGTGATGAGGGCGGCACGGGCGTTCTCGCCCAGGCCCGCGCCGATCGTGATGCCGGCGCCGATGGCAATGACGTTCTTGGCAGCGCCCGCGAGCTGGACGCCGGCTGCGTCATCGCTGGCATAGAGGCGGAAGGCGGAGGTGTTGAGGAGGGCCGTGAGTTTCTGCGCGAGAGCGAGGTCTGCGCAGGCCAGCGTTGCGGCGGCGGGGAGGCCTTTTGCGACTTCGATGGCGAAGTTGGGGCCGGAGAGAACGCCGGTCGGGCGGCCGGGCATGGTTTCGGCCAGGACGTCGAGTAGCAGGAGGGATGTGGCCTGTTCCAGTCCCTTGCAGCAGGTCACGACGGGAACTGCGGGGTCGAGCACGGTCTGAAGGCGCGTCGAGACGTCGCGGGCGGTCTGGACCGGGGTGACGAGCAGGACGACGTCTGCGCTGCGAGGAAAATTGCCGGTGATGGTGACGTTGTCGGGCAGGGTGATGTCGGGCAGGCGCGGGAGGGTGCGGGTTCCGCGTGGGACCGGGTTGCGCATCCAGAGTGTGACGTCCGCGCCGGTCGCTGCCGTGGCGCAGGCCAGCGCCGTGCCCCAGGCTCCGGCGCCGATGATCGCAATATGGGGTCTGGTCATGGTTATTCCTCTGCCAGCCGTTCGATGTTGATCTGGATGTCTTCGGCGTCAGGGGAACGCAGGCCGGTGGCGAGGGCTTGCAGGATTTTGCGGGCCTCGTCTTCGAAGCCGAAAGGCGCGTTGACGACCAGCAGGCCGCAGCCATTCAGGCGGGAGGGATCGACGGGTGGGCGAAGCAGGAACTCGCAGGCGAGCATGTCCCGGATGCCAGCGTCCTGAAGGGCCGTGTAGAACGCGCGGACGGGTGTGCGGTGTTTGATCGGGTACCAGACGGCGACGATCCCGGCGCGGAAGCGGGTGCGGATCAGCGCGATGGCATCGGCGCAGCGGGCGAAATCGTCTGGCTTTTCAAACGGCGGGTCAATGAGGACGAGGCCGCGCTTGAGATCCTTCGGTGGAAGCAGGGCACGGAGGGCTTCGTAACCGTCACGATGATGGATTGCGGCCTGCGGGTCGGCGTGGAAGATGCGGCGCAGGGGGCGGACGTCTTCGGGGTGCAGTTCGCAGGCGATGAGTTGGTCCTGCGGGCGGAGTTCGGCGCGGGCGAAGGCGGGGGAGCCGGGGTAGCGGTGCCGGTCCTGCACGTTGGGGCGGACGGCGTCGAGATAGTCTTTCAGCGGTTCGGCGGCTGGCCGTTCCAGAAGCTGGCCGATGCCTGCGCGCCATTCACCGGTTTTTTCGGCCTCCTCGGAGGTCAGGTCGTAGCGACCGCATCCGGCATGGGTGTCGAGGACGACGAAGCCTGCGGGTTTGCGCTTCAGGGCCTTGATGAGTGCGAGAAGCAGGGCGTGCTTCATGCAGTCGGCGAAGTTTCCGGCGTGGTAGATGTGACGGTAGTTCAAGAGGCGTGTTCCGGGGTGGCGGGAGTGCGTTCAGACAGGGGCCAGCGGGGGCGGGCGGCGGTGTCGATTTCGTTGGGGTTTTCGCCCGCGTGGAGGCGTTCGAGGGCGGCCCAGGCGACCATGACCGCGTTGTCCGTGCACAGGCGCAGGGGCGGGGCGAAGAAGGGGATGCCGTGGTTGGCGGCGACCTGTTCGAGGGCGTGGCGCAGGGTTTTGTTGGCGGCGACACCGCCTGCGACGACCAGGGCCGTAGCGTTCGGGCTGAGGGCCAGGGCGTGTTCGGCGCGGTCGGCCATGACATCCGCAACCGCACGCTGGAAGGAGGCGGCGACGTCTGCGGCGAACTGTCGGGGCAGGGCGTCGCGGCTGCCGGTCGGGTCCTGTGTGTCGATCAGGCGGCTGACGGCGGTTTTGAGGCCCGAGAACGAGAAATCGCAGCCTTCGCGGCCCTTGAGGGGGCGGGGCAGCGGATAGGCGTCGTCCCGGCCTTCGGTGGCGAGTTTTTCAAGGGCCGGGCCGCCGGGCCAGCCGAGGCCGAGCATTTTGGCGACCTTGTCGAAGGCTTCTCCGGCGGCATCGTCGATCGTGCCGCCGAGGCGGACATAGCGGCCGGTTTCCTCGACCGAGACGCACTGGCAATGGCCGCCCGAGACCAGCATTGTCAGGTAAGGGAAGTGCAAATTCGCGCCGAGGCTGGGAAGACGGGGGGTGAGGATGTGGGCCTCGATATGGTTCACGGCCACGAAGGGGCGGTGCAGTGCCATGGCCAGTCCCTTGGCGTAGGAACTGCCGACAATCAGGCCGCCGATCAGGCCGGGGCCGGTTGTGCCGGCAAAAGTGTCGATATCAGCCAGCGTCAGGGAAGCTTTTTTCAGGACTTCCGCCACCAGTGTGGGCAGGGCGTCCAGATGGGCGCGGGCCGCGATTTCCGGGACGACGCCGCCGAGAATGGCGTGGTTGGTCTGGGACAGGACGCCTTCGGCCAGGATCGTGCCGTCATAGGCGAGGATGGCGCAGGCCGTGTCGTCGCAGGAGGTTTCGATGGCCAGAAGGGGGCGCGTGGGTGCGGATGGAGAAGTGGCGGGGGCTGACATGGCTCTTATTATGGCCGAGTCTGTCATATCATGACAGTCCCGTGTGAATGGGCTAAAGCTGCCGTTCATGAATGCTCCCGTCCTGCCTTCCGAGGCGCTCCAGAGAGTCGCCGCGGAAGCCGTCCGCCGCTCCCATGCCGCTGAGCCGCCTACCGGCCGCAAGCTCCCTCTTCGTGTCGGGTCGCGGGCGTCTCCGCTGGCGCTGGTCCAGACGCGGAACTTTCTCACGCGCCTGACGCGGTTCTGCCCCGTTCTGCGCGATATGGGGGCGTTTCAGGAATACCAGATCAGCACCGAGGGCGATCGCAATCTGGTGCAGCGTCTGGCGGAAATCGGCGGCAAGGGTCTCTTTGCCAAGGAAATCCATGAGGCGCTGGCGGCCGGTCGGATTGATTTCGCGGTGCACAGCCTCAAGGATCTGGAAACCAACCTGCCGCCGGGCCTGGTGCTGGCGTGTACGCTCAAGCGTGAAGATGCGCGGGATGCGCTGATCCTGCGGGACCGGGATGTAAAGGTTGATCCGCAGCGTCCGTATGACTGCCTGCCGGAAGGGGCGTTGGTCGGCTGTGCGTCGGTGCGGCGTCAGGCTCAGATGCTGCATGTACGGCCCGATCTGCGGTTCTGTCTGCTGCGCGGGAATGTGCAGACGCGGCTGGACAAGCTGCGGGCCGGAGCGTGCGATGCGACGCTTCTGGCGCTGGCGGGCCTGCGGCGTCTGGGCATGGAAGACCGTGTGGATGTCGTGCTGGAGCCGGACCAGATGCTGCCGGCTTCGGGGCAGGGCATTGTGGGCGTGACGGTTCGTGAGAGCGATCTGGAACTGCGCGAACTGCTCTCTGCGATCGAGGATCCGGAGGCACGGGCGGTTTCGACGGCCGAGCGTGCGCTTCTGGCGAAACTGGACGGGTCGTGCCGGACGCCGATTGGCGGCTATGCCCGGATCGAGAACGGCGTGCTGAAGCTGAGCGGCATGATTGCGAGCGAAGACGGGACGTTCCTGCTGCGTCGCGAGATCGAGGGCGCGCCGCTTGAGGCGGCCCGTCTGGGTACCGAGCTTGCGGACGAGCTTCGCCGCGACACGCCGGCCCATATCTTTGATGAAATGAGGCGTCCCTGACGCTTACCCGTCCTGAACCGGGACGTGTTGTTCTGGTGACCCGGCCAGAGCCCGGACTGTCCGCGACAATGGCGGATGTCCGGGCGCTTGGCTGGGAGGCTGTGGCGTGCCCGATGCTGGACATCACGACATTTGAGCCCGTTGCGCCGGGCGCATTCCGGGCCGTGCTGGTGACGAGTGCGAATGCGCTGCCTGCGCTGCGGGACTGGCCTCGGGACCGGCTTGTTGTGGCAGTCGGTGCGCGGACGGCGGCGCGGGCGCGCAAGGTCGGGTTCGTGAATGTCGAGGCGGCGGACGGGGATGCGCAGGCTCTGGCAGCGTTCTGCCGGGCGCGCGGCATTATGGGCGCGGATGTGCTGCTGGCCAGTGGTGAGGGCTATGGCGTGGAACTGGCGCGGGATCTGGGTGTGCAGCGCGTCGAGGTCTATGCGGCGGCCATGTGTGAGTCTCTGCCGGAGACGGCGCGGGATGCGCTTCGGAGCGGGCGCGTTGAGGCGGTGTTGCTGTATTCGGGGAAGTCGGCCGAGGCGTTCAGGGGAGCGCTCGGGGCCGAAGACGTGACGGCGCTGTCGGCCGTGCGGGCGCTCTGTCTGTCAGAGGCCATTGCCGCGCGCCTGAACCCGGAGGAATGGCGCGCGGTGATGTGGCCCGATCCGCTGGAGCAGCTCGGGCCAGCAGTCTGATCAGGCTTCGCCGGCGGGTTCCGGGAACTGCTGGGCGCGCTTGGCCTGCCACAGGGCAACGAAGTCGATCGGCTGCAGCACGACGGGCGGGAAGCCGCCGTCACGCGTGACATCGCTGACGATGGAGCGGACATACGGGAAAATCAGGCGCGGCACTTCGACCAGCAGGATCGGCTCGATCAGCTCTTCCGGCGGGTTGTTCAGCGTCACGACGGCGGCGTAGGTCAGCTCGGCGATGAACACCGTGCGGCCAGCCTGTCCACCTTCCTGTGCCGGCGGCTCTGCGGCCTCGGCGCGGACGGCCAGGGCGACTTCATAGACGGCCTGGTCTTCTTCCAGACGATTGGCCTGGACGTCGATGTTGACGGAAATCTGCGGGGCGGAGCGCAGCGTGGTGAAGATGGCAGCGCCAGCCGGAACCTCGAAGGACAGGTCCTTCGTGTACTGCAGGTTGATGGCCAGCGGCATGGCCGGCACGTTTTCCTGGCCCAGGGCGGCGTTGTCGGTGGTGTTCTCTGACATACAGTCTCCGGATCCGCAGGGGCGCACCCCAGGGCGGACATCGATTGGAACGATTGCGATCCCTTGGCGGTAGCATGATGTCCGTTGCGCGCCAAGACACGGTTCTGGCGGACAGATGGTTGAGATCGGAGGGATTGCACCCTATCTCTAGGGCAACAGATCTTTCACCGAACACTGCGAAACACAGGACGTCATGTCTTCCAGCGACATCCACTTCCCCGCCGGTCTCATGGATCACGCGGGTCATCATTTTCCCTGGGACCTTGTGATCCTGTTCGTGCTCGCCGTGGCGCTGGGGGTGAGGCTTTACCGCGTTCTTGGCCGCCGTGTCGGGATGCAGGGGGTTCGGCAGGAGCGTCCGGGCGCCGGGCGTTTCGGTCCGGGCGCGAAGAATGGTGCGGCGCCGGATGCGTCCCGTCCGAGTGCTCCGCCGCCGCTGCCGGGTAAGGCATCGGGCGGACAGGGTGATGCGAACGGGGCGCTCAATGCGGCTGCGGCACCGGAAGTGGATTATGAAATTCCTGCACCTGCAACGCGGGTTGGAACGGTGCTCGGTGAAATCGCGTCCGTTTTCCCGGGATTTTCGCCATCGGGTTTCCTGAAGGATGCCGAGGACACGTTCCGCCAGGTGGTGCCGGCGTTTGCGGTTGGTGACCGTGCGGTGCTGGACAAGCTGCTGACCCCGGTCTCCATGGAGTCCTTTTCCGCTGCGATCGATACGCGGGAACAGGCGGGTGAGACGCAGCGCAGTGATCTGCGGGGTGTCGAGAGCCTGTCCATTCTCGATGCGATGCTTGTATTGGCAGAGGATGGCGCGCGGACGGGCCGAATTGAGGTGAAGATTGTTTCGCGTCAGGTGAATATCCTGACGGACCGTGCGGGCGAGCCCGTGGTCGGGACTGAGGCCGTAACCGAGTTCCATGATCTGTGGCTTTTCGAGCGTGTTGTCGGGCAGTCCGATGCGCGGTGGCGGCTGGCGGCGTCCCGTCCGGCCTGATCCTTTCGTTTTCTGCTTCGAGTTTTTTACCGATCCGATGAAAAAACTGCTGACCCTGGTGACGCTCGGCGTGCTTTGTGGGTGCACCCCGCAAAATGCGCCGTCTTCGTTTTCGCTCTCTCCTGTTGGTTATGACTCCCTTGCCGGGTGGGGGCAGGAGGATTTTGCCTCCCTGATGCCGCTGCTGCGGAATGAGTGCCATCGCCTGTCGCAGTTGCCGCCCGAGACGGTGCTCGGCGGGAGTGAGGACATCACGTATGGCCGTCATGCTGGCGAATGGGCCAATGCCTGTGCGGGTCTGGCGACGGCGACGGATGCGCGGACGTATCTTCAGACATGGTTCCAGCCTTACGAGGCCGGGACTGAGGCGTTCTTTACCGGCTATTTTGAGCCGCAGATCCCGGCATCACTGACGCGGGGCGGGGCCTATCAGACGCCGGTTTATGGCCGTCCGCGTGATCTGGTGCGGGCGAAGGCGACCAATGGCCAGATGGTCAGCGGGCGCTGGGTCAACGGGCAGTTCGCGCCGTATTACGACCGTGCCGCGATTGATGGCGGGGCGCTGGCGGGACAGGGGCTGGAGATTGCCTGGCTGAAAAGCCCGGTCGATCTGTTCTTCCTGCAGATCCAGGGTTCGGGGCGGCTGATCCTGCCGGATGGCAGGCAGGTGCGTGTCAGTTATGACGGGCGCAACGGGCAGGCTTATGTGCCGCTCGGACGTGTTCTGGTGCAGGACGGCGAGCTGCCTGCGGATGGGGTCAGCATGGACAGCATCCGGAACTGGCTGGAGGCGCATCCGGACCGGATGATGTCCGTCATGGAGCGCAATCCGAATTATGTGTTCTTCCGTCGTGATGACGGTAATCTGGCGCAGGGTCCGAAGGGCGCGTTCGGGATGCCGCTGACGGCCGGGCGGTCCGTGGCGGTGGACCGGACCATGGTGCCGTTTGCCATGCCGCTCTGGGTTGAGACGACGCTGCCTTATGGTGTCGGGCAGCAGGTGAACTGGGATCATCTGGTGTTCGCGCAGGATATCGGGACGGATATCAAAGATGCCGGGCGGGCCGATCTGTTCACGGGCTGGGGGGCTGCGGCGCAGGCCGTGGCCGGGAACCTGCATGCGCATGGGCGGATGGTGCTGTTCCTGCCGCGTCCTTCTGCGGAACCTGCCGCACAATGATCCGCAGTCGCCGGGAGAAGCTCGGTGTCCATACGCTGATCCGGGGGGACTGCACGACGGTCCTCAAGCGGATGCCGTCGCAGAGCGTGGACGTGGTGGTGACGTCGCCGCCCTACAATCTGGGGGTACCGTACCGGACCTATCAGGACCGGCTGCCCGAGGATGCGTATCTGGACTGGATGGAGGATGTCTGCACCAGTCTGTCCCGTGTCATGAAGGATGATGGATCGTTCTTCCTGAACATCGCGGGGTCGTCCTCACAGCCCTGGCTGCCATTCGAATTGATGACGCGTCTGCGCAGGCTGTTCGTGCTGCAGAACCACATCACCTGGATCAAGTCGATTTCGGTGGGTGAGATCACCTACGGGCATTTCAAGCCGCTCAATTCCGCGCGTTTCGTCAATCGCAACCATGAGCATGTGTTCCATCTGACCAAGACGGGAAATGTGCCAGTGTCGCGGCTGGATGCGGGGGTACCGTTTACGGACAAGAGCAATATCGTGCGGCGTCAGCACATCACGGACCGCCGCTGCCGGGGCGATACGTGGTTTATTCCCTACGAGACCGTGCGTAGCCGCAAGGAGAAGTTCAGCCATCCGGGGACGTTCCCGGTGGCGCTTCCCGAGGCGTGTATCCGGCTGCATGGGTTGCGGCCGGGCGGTGTGCTGCTCGATCCGTTCATGGGGTCGGGCACGACGCTTGTGGCGGCGGAGCGGATGGGCTGTGTGGGGATCGGGATTGATACCGATACGTCTTATGTAAACGTGGCGCGCAAGCGGGTGCGGGCGGCGATCGATCATGAGGACGAGGATTAATCGACAACACCTGTTTTCCTGACAGGTTCAATCACTTTGACTTTGTGTATCACTTTTCCGCATTATCACGACACTGTGAGTATGAGGAGAAAAGTGGTGCGTTCCAGCACGATTACAAAAGGAATTGCCGGTCTGGTGGCGCTGGGCGTTGTCGCCTGGGGCGGGACCGTCACTTATCTTGAGCATTTTGATCATGCTGGAGCACCGCAGCTGCCCGCCAGCAGCCCGACGCGTCAGGACCCGACGGCCATGGCGGCGTTCGCGGCTCTTCGGGAAGTGCGCTGCGATTACTGCCATACCCAGAATGTTGAACTGCCGTTCTATTTCAAGTTGCCGCTGGCCAATCAGATCATGAAGCGTGATCTGGTGCAGGGGCAGCGTCATTTCGAATATGCGCCGGTTCTGACGGCCCTGCAGGACGGCAAGCCGCCTTCGGTCGAGCAGCTTTCACGTATCGAGGAAGTCATCACGCAGAACCGGATGCCGCCGGCAGCCTATCTGCTGATGCATCCGCATGCGCATCTGGACGAGAAGCAGCGTGCGGACATTCTGAAATGGGTGCGTGAGCAGCGCGAGCGTTACTATGCGACGCCGGGTGTGGCGGCGCAGTTCCGTGGCGAGCCGATCCAGCCGATCCCCGAGAGCGTGGATGTAAACTGGAAGAAGGCCGAACTGGGCCGGGCGCTGTTCTTCGACAAGGGGCTGTCGGGTGATGGCACGCTCAACTGTGCAAGCTGCCATGGCCTGAACAAAGGTGGCGTAGACAACCTGACGACCGCGACGGGTATTGGCGGCCAGAAGGGGCCGATCAATGTGCCGACCGTCTATAACTCTGTGTTCAGCATGGCGCAGTTCTGGAATGGTCGTGCGAAGGATCTTGCGGAGCAGGCGGCAGGTCCGGTCATGAACCCGCTGGAAATGGGCTCGCATGACTGGAACACGGTGTCCGATCATGTGCGCAGCACGCCGGGTTATGCCGAGCAGTTCAATGCGGCTTTCGGTTCTGATCAGATCGACAAGGACACGATCACCGGGGCGATTGCGGAATATGAAAAGACGCTGATCACGCCGGACAGCCGCTTTGACCTGTATCTGAAGGGCGATGCAAAGGCGATTACGGCGCAGGAAAAGCGCGGGTATGAGCGCTTCAAGGAAATCGGCTGCTCGGGGTGCCATAGCGGCATTGCCGTGGGTGGTGACGCCTACGAAATCCTAGGGCTGGAAGGGCCGTATTTCGAGAACCGTCACACGAAGCTGACGGCTGCGGATGAAGGTCGTATGGCCGTGACGCATCAGGAAGGCGACAGGGAGCGGTTCAAGGTTCCGAACCTGCGCAATGTCGAGCTGACGGGTCCGTGGCTGCATGACGGTTCGGCCACCACGCTGGAGCAGGTCGTGCGGGAGATGGCGCGTTACGAGACGCCGGATCATGACATTGCCGATCAGGATGTCACGGATATTGTGGCGTTCCTTAAGACGCTGACGGGCAAGTATGAAGGCATTCCGCTCAAGGATGTCTCGGCTGATCAGCCGCTGCGGGCTCCGGCTTCGAACTGAAGTCTGCGCAAGCTGCATGAATGAAAAACGGCCCCGGGGTGATCCGGGGCCGTTTTTTTTATGGGTTGCGTCTGCGGGTGTTTATTGGGGAACGGGATTGCACTGCGGAGTGACGGGCTGGCCGGTCATGACGGCTGTCGTGAAAGTGGCGGAGTCCGGCAGGGAGCCGTTTACAACCTGGCTGTGATCCAGTCCCTTGTAGAGATGGGCCTGGACCGTGGAGCCTGCCGCGCAGGCGGCTTTGACCAGACCGAGCTGAAGGGCGGGGGGCACGTCGCGGTCGTCCGTTCCGGTGCCGGTGAAGAGCGGCTGGGCCAGTTTGAGCGTCGGGAACGCCATGGCTTTCAGGGCCGGGCTCATGGCCTTGAGGAAACTCGGCTGGAGGCTGTTCTGCAGGGTCAGACCGGCTTCCTGCGTCTGATGAGACAGGGAAGTCAGGCATTCATGGGCGGCGTTGCGATAAACGGGCAGCGCTTTGGGTGTGAAGGCCTGTTCGGGACGGAAATGGGGATCGCGCCCTTCCAGTCCGGCAGCGAGGTAGAAGACGTAATTGATCAGCGGGCTGTAGCCGACGCCGGGCTGTGACGCGGCTTTGAGCAGGCCGCCGAGCAGTTCGGGCGTCACGTACGGCGCACCGGTGGCCACGGTGCCGCGGATGTCCAGTTCGGGCGCGTAGGTTGGTGCGTAGGACGCTATGGCGACGGCCGCGCCGCCTCCCTGCGACTGACCGACGATCATGATCCGGTTTTTCAGTTCCGGGACATTGGCGAGCGCGGCGCGGACGCTGTCGAGGACGCTGTAGGCTTCGACGCGGGTGTCCAGATAGGGATGGGTGCCGGGTGTGCCGAGGCCCTGATAATCCGTGGCGACGATGGCGAAACCGCGCTTCATCCAGGCGGACAGATAGGTGCGGTTGCGGTCGCTGTACGGGTTGAGAGAGGGCGCGCAGCTGTCATCCACGCCGACGGTGCCATGGGCCCAGGCGACGATCGGCCAGCCACCCTGCGGAGCCGGACCCGCGGGCAGGATGATCTCGGCCGTGACGGGAACGAGGCCCTTGCCGGTGATGCCGTTGGTCGAAAGATAGGTGATGCGCAGGGCGCGTCCGGCGTCCGGAAGGCCGAGAGCGTCGGCAAGTGGGGCCGAGGCTGTGATGGTTCCGGGCTTCTGGACACCGGACGGGGCCGCGTGTGCCATAGTGGTGAGCGAAGCGGCGCAGAGGGTCGTGCCTGCAAGCAGGGGAATGAGTTTACGCAGGGGAGACAGGGGCATGGGAAATCCTTGGTCAGTCTTGCTTTGCAGGCCGGGCATTCTCATGCCCGGTGCTGGCGAGACTGACGCCATGACCCTTAAGGTCAAGTGAATTTCCAATGGTACCTGTGGTCTGATCGTTCCGGTTCAGTCGTCCTGCGCGAGGCGTCGGTCGGCGGCCTTGTCGATCCGGTCGCGTTCTTCGGCGGTGAGGAGGCCGCGCTCGTATTCCTGTGTGGCGCGGGCCTTGGCGTTGCTGGCGCGGGCGCGGGTGTCGATTGGATAGGCGCGCTTTTCAGGGAGGCCGAAAGCGCTGTCGGGAAGTTTGTCGCGTTCTTCCTGGGAGAGATGGCTCATGGTTCTGTTCTTTCTGAAATGGAACCCGGACTGTGAACGTATCAGGGCAGCGAAAGTCCCGAAATCCCGAAAGAACATTGTTCAACGCTGCCGGAAGCCGTTACATGCTCGGGGCCTGAATCCCGTTTTTCGGGAGGGGTGGCCAGACAGGAAGTGAGGGCGGCGTGACGAAGCGGGATCTGAGGGAGGACGAGGCAACCCTGTGGCGGATGGTGGTCCGCGACATCAAGCCGCTGCGCTCTCCGCGGGCTCCGAAACGCATGATGCCTGTGGTCAAGGCCGAGCCGCCTGCGCCCATGCCGGATATTGCGCGGTCTGCGCCTTTGCCGGCGCGGCGGTCTTTTGTTCCGGCCCAGCCGAAAAAGCCCGTGTCCCGGCCGGCAGAGCTTGCCGTTGGGGTGCGGGCGCCGGGGCTGGATGATACGAGCTGGAAGCGTCTGTCACGCGGGCAGATGAAGGTCGATGCGCGGCTCGATCTGCATGGTTATGTTGTGCAGGAGGCGTTTGAGCGGCTGTATGACTTCATGCAGCGGGCACGGGTACGGAACTGGCGCTGTGTCGAGGTCGTGACAGGACTGGGGAGCGGGCAGACCAGCGGACTGATCCGGCGTGAACTGCCGATGTGGCTTCAGCGGGGGGATCTGCGGTCCATGGTGCTGGCCGTGGTGCATCCCCATGCCGCCAATCATGGGTCCGTCCGCATTCTGCTGAAGACCCGCCGCCGCTGATCCTGTCAGATGTGGCGGGTTTCCTGCCCTTCGCGCCAGCGGGGTGTGTTAACGGCGAGCCAGCGGCGCAGGGCGAGTGTGGCGCCGAGATCGGGGACCGTCCGGGATAGGAACGGCGCGGCATTTTCACCCGTCGCCAGTTTGAAATGATGCATGTCAGCCCAGCGGCGTACGCCGGAGTCTGCGGCGGCGGCCGAGCAGGCATGGCTCCATCGGGTGACGACGTCGGATGATGTCAGCATCGGCAGGGCGATGGCCATGGCGGTGTCGGCTGCGGCGGAGACGGCCTGCCAGGCATGATAGAACGGGCCTTCGGGCGGGCGGTGCCGGGCCTGCTGGTAGGCTTCCATGAAAATGGGAATGGTCGTCGAATGCGTGTCGGTCAGATCGCCGGTGGAATAGATGGCGCTTGTAACTTCAGGGAGGTTGGCGAGGACGTCATCCAGCGGGCGGTCCAGCGTGTAGGGCGAGACCTGAACGGCATCGACTGTTCCGGCATGGAGCGCAGCCAGGGCCGTTGAGGAATTGACGTAGCCGGGCATGGGAACGGGGCGCAGACCGAGCAGGGAGAGGCCCATCAGGGCATTCAGTTCCGGGCCGCCGATCCGCGAGACTGCGAGGCGGACGGGATGGTCGTGGAAGAAGCCCGTCAGGCGGCTGCGCAGGGTTTTGTGCAGTTCGGTACGCGCGATGACGACGGTTGTCGTGGAGGCCACGAGAACGGGAGTCCAGCGGCCGAAATCATAATGGACGCGGGAATCGCCGGTCAGCGATGCCAGAAGCGTGGCAGCGGGCAGGACCAGGGCCGTGCTGCCATCAGGCGCGCTGTTGGCGTCGAACAAATTGGCAGCGCGGACGCCGTCCTGTCCGATATCGGGCGTCAGTTCGAGGGGCGTGTCCAGATCCAGCGCATGGGACAGGGCGCCGTTTGCGAGTTCCGCGAACTGGCCGGGGATGGAGGCGAGCGTGCCGCCCAGAAGGAGCTGGACATCCGTCAGGGTGCCAGCGCGGGCCGGGTTTTTCAGGAGGGGAGCGGCTCCGGTCAGAGCCGCCAGCCCCTTCAGGGCTGCACGTCGGGTCAGTCTCACGGCCAGCGGACTTCCGGCGGCATGCTCATCAGGATGGCTTCGGTGTTGCCGCCCGTTTTCAGGCCGAACAGCGTGCCGCGGTCGTGCAGCAGGTTGAACTCGACGTAGCGGCCGCGGCGGATGAGCTGGGCGTCGCGGTCGGCTTCAGTCCAGGGGGTGAACATGCGACGGCGGACGACGGCCGGGTAGGCGTCGTGGAAGGCCATGCCGACGTCTCTGGTGAAGGCGAAGTCCAGATCGACGTCACCGGTATAGAACTGGTCGTAGAAAATGCCGCCCAGACCACGCGGTTCGTTGCGGTGGTGCAGGTGAAAGTAGCGGTCACACCATTCCTTGAAGCGGGGATAGTGCTCCGGGTCGTGGCGGTTGCAGGCGTCTTCGAAGGATTTGTGGAAATAGGCGGCGTCCGACTGGGCTTCCGCACTTTCGGGGAACATCGGGGTGATGTCGCCGCCGCCACCGAACCAGCCTTTTGTCGTGACGATCATGCGCGTGTTGAAATGCGCGGCGCTCACATGCGGGTTGCACGGATGGGCGACGAGGGAGACGCCGGTGGCGAAGAAGCGCGGGTCTTCGTCGGCGCCGGGAATGTTCTTGCGGAATTCGGGGAGAACTCGCCCCAGACGGTCGAGACGTTGACGCCGACTTTCTCGAAGACCCTGCCGCGCATGACGGACATGACACCGGCACCACCTTCGGGGCGCTCCCAGGCGGTGCGTTCGAAACGGCCGGGGGCCGTGCGGTCACGCAGAACCTGCGAGCCACCTTCGGCTGCTTCGTCTTCGAGTTTTTCGTAGGACGCACAGATGCGGTCGCGGAGGGTTTCGAACCAGGCTTTGGCGTCCTGCTTGAGGGCGTCGTGAGGCACGTCTGGACGAACGGTTTCGGCGAAACCGGGGCTGATCTGGTCCATGTTTTCTTCCCCCGTCTATACAGGACAAAACTTCGTTACGCGCAGTGTCCTAGCAAATCGTGCCGTCGTCGAACAGTTGGCGGATGCATGTCTGACGTTCATTCGTTGCGGGCATCCGTGGCGGGACGATGGCGCAAAGACGTTTTCATTTCGTAAAAACGGCCATGTTTTGTGAAAAAGTTTCTCTGAATGCTGCAACGCGCGGCCTGCGGGCTGCAAGGCTTGCGTGTCGGGCCGTCTCGTGGTCCAGAACGGGCGAGCGGATCAACCAGAAATCAGGAACAGACATGTCTTCGGAACAGGAAATCCAGCCCGTCATCGGTGTGATCGGTGGCTCGGGGCTGTATGACATTGACGGACTCGAGAACAAGGAATGGCGCCGGGTGGAAACGCCTTGGGGCGAGCCGTCGGACGAACTGCTGTTCGGCACGTTTGAGGGCGTGCAGTGCGTGTTCCTGCCGCGTCACGGGCGGGGGCATCCCATTCCGCCGTCGCGTCTGAACTTCCGCGCCAATATCGACGCGCTCAAGCGGGCCGGGGTGACGGATATCCTGTCGCTTTCGGCTGTGGGTTCGCTCAAGGAAGAGCTGCCGCCGGGGCATTTCGTGCTGGTGGACCAGTTTATCGACCGCAGCTTTGCGCGTGAGAAGAGCTTCTTCGACACGGGCTGTGTGGCGCATGTCGGTATGGCGGATCCGGTTTCGGCGCGTGTGCTGGATGTGGTGCAGGGTGAGGCTGCAACGCTTGGGATTCCGTTCACGCGGGGCGGGACGTATCTGGTGATGGAAGGTCCGCAGTTCTCAACCCGCGCCGAGAGCGAGTTGTACCGGTCCTGGGGCTGTTCGGTTGTGGGTATGACCAACATGCCGGAAGCCAAGCTCGCACGTGAAGCGGAGATGAATTACGCGACCGTTGCGATGGTCACGGATTTCGACTGCTGGCACTCCGACCATGATAGCGTGACGGTCGAGGCTGTCGTGAAGGTCATGAAGGGGAATGCGGATAATGCGCGTCGCCTGGTGAAGGCGGTCATTCCGGTGCTGGGGAAGAAGCGTCCGGTGGATGCGAGTGCCGAGCGGGCTCTGGATCATGCGATCATTACGGCGCCTGCTGCCCGTGATCCGAAACTGGTGGCCAAGCTCGATGCCGTTGCAGGGCGTGTTCTGAAGCAGGGTTGAGGCTCTGCGGGTGCCGCGCCTGCATGATGCGGGCGCGGCTGGAACCGTGATCGGCTGACGGGATCAGTCGAAATTGTGGTTCGGGTCTGCGTTCAGGTCGATGCCTGCGCGGGCATCGTCAATTTCCACGCCGTCGAGTTCCGGCGGCGGCAGATCCTTGACTGGCGTGCCTTCGGGAACGCCCTTGATGGCGATCAGGTCGGTGGCCTTTTCGATATAGCCTTCGGGGCCACAGGCCGGCTTGCCATCGGCTTCCCACAGGAGGTGCGCTTCGTGGCGGATTGCGGCGTCGCGCTTGGGGTCGGCTTCGAGCGGATTGCTGCTCATCTTAAAACTCCTGTCTGGTCGGGCGCAGGACGATCTCGTTGATGTCCACGTCGTCAGGCTGTGAAATAGCGAAGGCAATGGCACGGGCCACTGAGTCCGCCGGGATCGCCATCTTATAGAACTCTTCCACGGTTTTGCGACTGTCTGTGTCACCGCTTCCGGACTTGAGTTCGCTCTGGACCGCGCCGGGCTCGATGGAGGTGACGCGGAAGGTGTTGCCGGCTTCCTGTCGCAGGCCTTCGCTGATGGCGCGGACGGCGAATTTCGTGCCGGAATAGACGGTCCCGCCCGGAGCAAAGACCTTCAGGCCAGCGACGGAGGACAGGTTGATGACGTGTCCGGATTTCTGCTTTTCGAACACCGGCAGGGCGGCGGCGACGCCGTAGAGCACGCCCTTGATGTTGATGTCGATCATCCGGTCCCACTCATCGACCATCAGCTTCTGGATGGGGGCGATGGCCATGAGGCCGGCATTGTTCACCAGAACGTCCAGACGGCCGAAATCGCGGGTGACGGCGGCGACGGTCTCTTCCACCTTGGAGCGTTTCGTGACGTCGAGCGTATAGGCGCGGGCGGTCTGGCCCTGTGCCGTGAGTTCGGAGACGATCTCGTCCAGCCGGTCCCGGCGGCGGGCGGCGATGGCCACTTTTGCGCCTTGAGCGGCAAGATGACGGGCTGTGGCCTCGCCCAGTCCGGAACTGCCGCCCGTGATGAGGACGACCTTTCCGGCGATATTGTCCGTGGTCATGGTGGGGCTCACTTCTGTTCGAGATGAGACTTCAGGAAATCGACGCTGCGGGACCAGGCAAGGTCACGGGCATCGCGGTTGAAGCTCGGGCGCTCAGGGCAGCCGAAGCCGTGGCCGGCGTCGTCATAGACGTATTCCTCGACTTCCGGGCGGGCGTCGCGGATCTTTTGGATTTCGGTGTGGGGGATGGAGGAGTCCTCGCCGCCGAAATGCAGCTCAACCGGGCAATGCGGTGCGGTTTCGACGTGGTTGCCGATGCTGCCGCCATACCAGCTCACGGCTGCATCCACGTCATGCGTGCGGGTCGCGGTGAGCCAGGCGAGGAGACCGCCCCAGCAGAAGCCGATGATGCCGACTTTCTTATGGCCGGCGTCGCGCAGGGCCTTTGCGCAGGCAGCGATGTCGGCAAGCGTCTTTTCGGACGGGATCTTGCTGCGGAGTTCCAGACCTTCGGTCACGCCGGCCTGCGTGTATTCCAGAATGACGTCGGGTTTGACGCGGTCGAAAACGGCCGGGGCCAGGACGTGGAAGCCTTCGGCTGCGAAGTCGTTGCAGACATTGCGGATATGGGTGGTGAGGCCGAAAATTTCCTGCACGACGATGACGGCGAGAGGCGACTCCGCGGAGCCGGCTTCCCAGGCCTTGAAGCTGTGGCCATCGGATGCGGTCAGGCTGGTCATGTGACCGTCAGCGCTGAAAGCAGGGGTTTTGTTGTCCGAGGGGCTGTGTTTCATGTCTGTGTATCCAGTCTTGTAATGCCCGGAAGGCCATGAGCCATGAGCGACGTCATCAATCTCCGTCGGGAACGCAAACGCCGCAAGAGCGTAGAGGATGCGAAGGTCGCCGATGCGAACCGCCGTCTGCACGGCCGGACCAAGAGGCAGAAACTGGCTGAAACGCTTGAAAAACAGCGGATGCAGGCGCTTCTGGACGGGCGGAAACTTTCTTCCGGAGCACCCTCGGAGGAAAGCGAGAATCCTTGACGCAGAAGGTGGGTGCGACTATGTCTTTGGCACTCTCCATGTGAGAGTGCCAAAATGCACTGCAGTTATTGAGTGCAGCAACCCGGTCACGCTGCTTTGTACAAGGGTGTGGCCATAAATGGAGCGATCCATGACGAAGTTTCGTCCCCTTCATGACCGCGTGGTGGTCCGTCGCCTGACGGGCGAAGAGAAGACCGCCGGCGGCATCATCATTCCTGACACCGCCAAGGACAAGCCGACCGAAGGCGAAGTCGTTTCTGTCGGCCCGGGTGCCCGTAACGAGCAGGGCCAGGTTGTGGCTCTGGACGTCAAGGCTGGTGACAAGGTGCTGTTCGGCAAGTGGTCCGGCACCGAGGTTAAGATCGACGGCGAAGAGCTGCTGATCATGAAAGAGAGCGACATCATGGGTGTGATCGGCTGATCAGCCGTCCCCGTTTCCTCTCGTAAGACCCTCATTCAGGAGTAAGAATTATGGCTGCCAAGGACGTAAAGTTCGGCGCTGATGCCCGCGAGCGTATGCTGCGTGGCGTTGATATCCTCGCAAATGCCGTCAAGGTAACGCTCGGCCCGAAGGGTCGTAACGTTGTTCTCGACAAGAGCTTTGGCGCACCGCGCATCACCAAGGACGGTGTGTCGGTTGCCAAGGAAATCGAACTGGCTGACAAGTTCGAGAACATGGGCGCCCAGATGGTCCGCGAAGTCGCGTCCAAGACGAACGACATCGCAGGTGACGGCACCACGACCGCAACCGTGCTGGCCCAGGCCATCATCCGTGAGGGCGCCAAGGCTGTTGCCGCTGGCATGAACCCGATGGATCTCAAGCGCGGCATCGACAAGGCTGTTGGCGTTGTCGTTGACGAGCTGAAGAACAACACGAAGAAGATCACGTCTCCGGAAGAAATCGCCCAGGTCGGCACGATTTCCGCCAATGGCGAGACCGAGATCGGCCAGATGATCGCTTCTGCCATGCAGAAGGTCGGTTCCGAAGGCGTCATCACGGTGGAAGAAGCCAAGGGCCTGCACACGGAACTCGACGTTGTCGAGGGCATGCAGTTCGACCGTGGCTACATCTCCCCGTACTTCGTGACGAACCCGGAGAAGATGACGGCTGACCTCGACAACCCGTACATCCTGATCCACGAGAAGAAGCTCTCCTCGCTTCAGCCGATGCTGCCGCTTCTCGAAAGCGTTGTTCAGTCCGGCCGTCCGCTGGTGATCATCGCCGAAGACGTCGATGGTGAAGCACTGGCCACGCTGGTTGTGAACAAGCTGCGTGGTGGCCTGAAGATCGCTGCCGTCAAGGCTCCGGGCTTCGGTGACCGTCGCAAGGCCATGCTGGAAGACATCGCCATCCTGACGGGCGGTCAGGTGATCTCCGAAGACATCGGGATCAAGCTGGAATCCGTCACGCTCGAAATGCTGGGTCGCGCCAAGAAGATCCACATCGAGAAGGAAAACACCACGATCGTTGAAGGCGCTGGCAACAGCGACGACATCAAGGGCCGTTGCAACCAGATCCGTGCGCAGATCGAGGAAACGACGTCCGACTACGACCGTGAGAAGCTCCAGGAGCGTCTGGCCAAGCTGGCTGGTGGCGTTGCCGTCATCCGCGTCGGTGGCAGCACCGAGGTCGAGGTGAAGGAGCGCAAGGATCGCGTTGACGATGCCCTGCACGCAACCCGCGCTGCCGTTGAAGAAGGCATCGTTCCGGGTGGTGGCACGGCTCTGGCCCGCGCATCCTCCGCTCTGAAGGGTCTGACCTTCGACAACGACGACCAGCGCGTCGGTGGCGAAATCGTCCGCAAGGCCCTGCAGGCTCCGCTGCGCCAGATCGCGTTCAACGCCGGTGAAGACGGTGCGGTCATCGCAGGCAAGGTGCTTGAGAACGACGGCTATGTCTTCGGCTTCGACGCCCAGAAGGGTGAGTACAAGGATCTTGTGTCGGCCGGTATCATCGACCCGACCAAGGTTGTGCGTACGGCCCTGCAGGACGCCGCTTCGGTTGGCGGTCTGCTGATCACGACGGAAGCCATGGTTGCCGAGCGCCCCGAGAAGAAGGCTCCGGCCGCTGCTCCGGGTGGCATGGGCGGCATGGGTGACATGGACTTCTGATCCAAGTCCGGTCTCTTTCCTGTCCCTTCTCCGGAAGGGGCGGGGAAGGCCCCCAGATGTTGCAAAAAAGCCTCTGGTCTGCGGGTCAGGGGCTTTTTCTTTGGTTTCTTAGTTACTGAAATGCAACGATAAAACCGGGCCGGGGTATTGTGTTGCGATTTTCACACATGTTGCATCTAAGTGAGCGTTTAGAGCATGGCTGATATGTATTTTTCGTGACAGTCACGCTTCGAGATCTTTAGAGAGACGTCATCATTCTTCTGAAGGATTTTGTTCTTTGCTGAACACGTCTCGTCGTCACCTGTTGCTGTGTGCATCAATTCTCGGAGTTGGAACCCTGTCGGGGACGGCATTCGCCGCATCCACGACGCAGTCCGAGCAGAGTGCCCACAAGGCTGTGCATCACAAGACGACTGCTTCCAAAGCTGCCAAGGGTTCCACGTCCACCGCTGCTGCGCCTGCCACGGCTTCCGCTGTTGCCGTGCCGGTCACCACAACCTCATCTGGTGCAAGGCGACGCAGCCGTGCAGCTGCTCTGGAAACCCCGAGCGTTTCGGGCGGCACCGAGCGTATGGTTGTCACGGGATCGGCGCTGGCCTCCTCTAACAACCAGAACGCCAACCCCGTCCAGATCGTGACGGCAAAGCAGATCCAGCAGACGGGCGCGACAACTCTCAGCGACTTCTTTGCACGTATTCCGTCCATCGGCGGAACGGGATCGAACAACGCGGAAACCAATGGCACGGGTGGTGCGGCCTGTACCGATATCCGTAACCTCGGCTCCAACCGCGTGCTCGTCCTGATCGACGGCAAGCGCGCCACGCTGAACGGTCAGTCGAACTGTATCGATCTGAACGCGCTGCCGGTCCAGCAGATTGCCAGCGTCGAAATCCTGAAAGACGGCGGTTCCGAGCTTTATGGGGCGGATGCCGTGTCCGGCGTCATCAACATCAAGATGCGCCATGATCTCTCGGACGGAAACATCACGATCCGTGGTGGCATCACCGGCCATGGCGACAACGATACGGGCATGATCTCCGCCTACAAGGGCTGGAACTTCGATCATGACAAGGGCAACCTGACGCTGTTCGGTCAGTACATGACGCAGGGCGGTGTCCTGCAGCGTGACCGTGGCTGGGCCAACCCGGTGCAGCTGTCGGATAACCCTGTTGGTACCTTGCCGGAAACCTTCGGTTCAGGGTACTCGAACTACACGCATGCCCAGAACGGTACGACGGGTCTGAGTGCTGCTGTTGCGCCGGATGGCAAGACGGTCAGCGACTGGGGCACGAACAACCGTTATGATTACGGCCGTCATCAGAGCCTGCTCAACCAGCTTCAGAATGCCAGCCTTTCCGGTGACTTCCACTACGAGTTCAACCGGCACGCCAACCTGTATTCCAATGTGATGTACTCGCATCGGACCAGCTCCACCTACATGGCGGCCGAGGCGTTCGACGGGTCCGTGCCTCCCAGCACCCTGCCGTCCGTTCTGACGGTGCCGGCGAATGATCCGAACAATCCGTTCGGTCAGGACGTGGACGTCACGAAGCGTCTGACGGAGCTTGGGGATCGCCGTGACGAGAACGCCACTGACACGGTCACTGCCAAGGTGGGCGTGAATGGCGAGATCGCGTATGGCTGGAATTACGACGTGTCGTATACCTATGGTTCCAACATGTCGACGGACCATACGGAGAATGTCGGGTCCTATACGAACCTGCTGAACGCCTATGGTCTGCAGCAGACCGACCCATCCAACGCGTCGAGTGCGCTTGTCTATAATCCGTCGGTCTGCCCGTCTTTCGGGTGCAGCAATCCGTTCGGGACGATGGGCAGCCAGGCTGCGTCCTACGTCAACTACAACACGAACACGCATTCGCATTACCAGCTTCGTGACTGGAACCTGCGCATCAACAACAACCATGTGACGACGATGCCCTGGAAGGGCGGCGGCGATCTGGGTATTGCGCTGGGCTTCGAACATCGTGGCGAGCAGCTGACCAACACGCCTGACGAACTGATCAGCAGCGGGCAGAGCCTGACCAACACGGTTCTGCCGACCAGCGGTGGCTTCGACGTGACGGAAGGTTATGCGGAAGCCAAGGCAACGCTGCTGAAGAATGTCTTCCTGGCGAAGGATCTGACGGTCGACGTGCAGGGGCGTGCGTCGGGCTACAGCACGACGTCGGATACGGCGAAGAACTGGAAGGCGTCCATCAACTGGGCTCCGACACGGGACATCCGTTTCCGCGGTACGATCGGCACGTCCTATCGCCAGCCGAACGTCTATGAGCTGTATGGCGGCCAGTCGCTCAGCTACAACCTTGCCAACGATCCGTGCGATGCGGGCCAGGTCGGTACGTATGGTGCTGCTTCGGCGGCGGTTGCGGCAACCTGTGCGAAGCAGGGGATCAACACGTTCACGTTCCATCAGTCCGGTACGGGTCAGGTTCCGACGCTGGGTGGCGGCAATGCGCATCTGGCACCTGAAATCGGACGGACCTACACGTTCGGTACGATCATCACGCCCCGCTGGATCCCGAACCTCTCCATCTCCGGTGAGTTCTGGCACTACTCAGTCAACCACACGATCAGCGCGCTTCCGACACAGTATATTCTGGACGGATGCTACACGGGCACCAGCCCTTCGTCGTGCAATACGATCAACCGTCTGTCGAATGGCCAGATCAACACGGTTTCGGCAATAAACCAGAACACGGGTGCGCTGCATGAGAGCGGTGTGGACTTCGATTTCGACTACCGCATCCGTGTGGCACGTCACGATGTCCTGTCGGTATCCAACAACTTCCAGTACCTGCTGAACTACACGCAGCAGATGGTGCCGGGTGGATCGTTCACCAATTATACCGGTGCGCTGCTGTATGCGGGCGGTCCGAACAATCCCAGTGCGTCCTATGGCATTCCGCGCGTTCGTGATTATGCGACGTTTGGCTGGACCCATGGTGCGTTCACGGCCACCTACATGGTGCAGTTCATCGGTGGCATGCGCTGGAACAACCAGTCCGAGTTCCTGAACTCCACGACGGCTGGCCGTTACAAGACGCCGATGATGATCGAACAGGATCTGACGCTGGCCTATCGCTGGAAGAAGTGGAACTTCGAGAGCGGCATCAACAACATCACCAACAAGAGGCCCCCGTTCGTGGCCAGTGGCGTGGATAACAGCGCCGGTGCGACCTATGGCAGCTTCTATCAGGGACGTTATTTCTTCCTGCAGGCAGGTCTGAACTTCTGATCCTGTCAGCCTGAATGACGGTCCGGACCTTTCGGGGTCCTGAAGAGCCCCCGGCCCGTGCGGTCGGGGGCTTTTTTTGTGCGGTCTTTTCAGAAGCGGGTGTATGCGCAGTCTGGCGCAGCAATCGGTTCAGCCCTGAAGGAGGGGCGGTCCGTTTTCCTGTTCCTCGGGGCGCAGGAAGCGGGCGATGTCTTCCAGTGCGTCGGCCAGTGGCATGCGGCGGACGTCCACGCCGTCCGGAAACGCCGAGAGCAGGCGTGAGGGCATGCGGCGGTCCAGCATGACGAACACGCCGCGATCGGTGCCCTGTCGGATCAGGCGGCCGAAAGCCTGTCGCAGGCGCATGCGGGTGATGCGGTCGTCGTAATCGCCGGGCCGGCCTTCGGAGAGCAGGCGGCGACGTTCGCGGTGCAGGATGTCGGGGCGGGGCCAGGGCGTTTTTTCGAACACGACCATGCGCAGGGCTTCGCCGGGGACGTCTACGCCGTCACGCATCGCGTCCGTGCCCAGCAGGCAGCTATGGGTTTCGGTGCGGAAGACGTCCACAAGGGTCGCGTTGTCCATGGCATCGACATGCTGTGCGTAGAGCGGGAATCCCTGCGTTTCCAGCGGTTCGTGGATGCGGCGATGGACTTCGCGTAAGCGGCGGATGGCCGTGAACAGGCCAAGCGCGCCGCCGCCTGCGGTTTCGAACAGGGCGCGGAAGGCGTGGGCCAGTGACGGGATTTCGCCCGAGACGTCCGTGATGACATAGGCGCGGGTCTGCGTGGCGTAGTCGAACGGGCTCATGACCGAGGCGCGGATCGGCGGTTTCAGGAAATGCGTGGCGCCCAGACGCAGTTCGGCGGCATGCCAACTGGCCTCGTTCTGTGTATCGCCATGGCCTGTCTGGTCGCGCAGGGTGGCGGACGTCATGAGCAGGCCGTGCGCCGGTGTCTGGATTGTCGAGACGAAAGGAATGGTCGGGTCCAGCCAGTGCCGGTACAGGCCAATGTCGTGGTCGCCCTGTGTAGCGCGGGTGCGGGGGAGGCGCTCGGTGCGGATGAAGTCCACGAAGGTGGGGGTGACGTCGGGTTCGGGGGGCGTCTGAAGCGCGTCCAGCATGCCGATCCAGCCGGAGAGGCGGCTGATAGCGCGGCGGTGCAGGGTGCGGATCATGGCCTCGATGCGCTGGCGGGTCGGGGCGTCCATTTCCGCATCATCCTCGACCTGTGCGGCGAGGCGGTCGGCCAGCATCCTGATGGGATCGCGCAGGCGGGTGAGGGCGCGGCTGAGGGTTTCGGCGGCACTGGCGACATCCTCATTGACGGGATGCAGGTCGCATTCTGCCGAGATGTAGCCGTCGCGGCTGTCCTTGGTCTGCCGGGCGCGGAGCTGGTGGTCCAGGGCGCGGAGGAAGGCTTCGGACGGGTTTTCCGGGGCAGGGTCTTCCGGAATCAGCAAGGGTTTTTCGCCGGGCAGCGGGGGAAGGTCCGGGTCCTGTTCGGTCTCGGCCTGCGGGCGCAGGCGCGTGCTCCAGCCGGGGGCGGGCAGGGCGCGGGCGGCCTGAAGTGCGGCCTGCAGCGGCGTGTCGATCATGGGAAGGCGTTCGACCAGATCGTCCAGACGGCGTTGCAGGCCACGGGCGCGGGAGCGGCTGCCTTCGGCGCCGAGCAGCCAGCGGCGCAGTTCGGCGGCTTCGAGGCCGGACAGGGCGGTGGCGAAGGCGCTGTCGGCGGCGTCGGGGATGTGGTGGCCTTCGTCGAAAACATAGCGCGTGGGTGTGGTGTCTTCGTCGGGCAGGCCGGGCGGGGCGAGGGCGGCCCAGGCGGCCTGCGAGAGGACGAGGGCGTGATTGGCGACGACCAGATCGGCCTGACGGGCGCGGCGGATGCCGTGTTCGACGAAGCAGGTCTGGTAATGCGGGCAGGCGGCGTGGATGCACTCGCCGCGCCGGTCGGCGACGCCAAACAGAGTCCCGTGGCCGAAGAGTTCGCCGAACCAGCCGGGAAGGTCTCCGCCCATGAGGTCGCCGTCGCGGCTGGCTTCGGCCCAGCGGGCGAGCAGGGCCATGGGGAGCAGGGCAGCGTAACCGTCAGGGCCGCGGGACGTAGCGACGTTGAGCAGGTCTTCCATGTTCAGCAGACACAGATAGTTCTCGCGGCCTTTGCGGACGACGACCTTGTCCCGCAGGGTGGTTTCGTCCGGGTAAAGGCGGCGGAGTTCCTGCTCGATCTGGCGCTGGAGGTGGCGGGTGTAGGTGCTGACCCAGACGGCGCCGTCATTCTGTTCGGCCCAGAGGCTGGCGGGGGCGATGTAGCCCAGCGTCTTGCCGGTACCTGTTCCGGCTTCGGCAAGGACGACATTGGGGGAGCCGATGCTTTCACGCGGCTCGAAGGCGGCGGTCGCGACGGATGCGAAATCGGCCTGACCGGGACGGATTTCGGCGTTTTCGCCAAGGATATCGCGCAGGCGCTGGCGGGCGGCGTTCGGGGAGACGGGCTGGCTTCCGGGCGCGGGGCGGGGAGCGGTTTCTTCCCAGCGGGGCAGGCGTTTCCAGATGCGGATGGCTTCGTAGGGATGGGCGCCTGTTGTGTCTCGTGGAGTGCCGAGAACGTTCGTGACTTCGCCGCTCCAGGCCCAGCCGGCGCGGGTCAGGGGGACCATCAGGGCGCGCAGACGGGTGCCTTCAGGTGTTTCGGCCTTGTGTCGCAGTTCGTCGAGCAGGGTTTCGCACAGGACGGGCAGAAGGTCCGCGCCGATGGTCTCGGGCGGTTCGATGCCGAGGGCGAGGGCCAGTCCGCGCGGGGTGGGGGCGACGGTCGTGGCGGGGCGGACGAACAGGAAGAGGTCCAGCAGGTCGAACCAGGGAACGGGCTGGGACAGCGGGGAGAGATCCAGCGCGCGCAGGGCGGCAGGACCGTGGACCAGAAGGGGTGGGGGGAGCTGGGTGAGGCGCTCGCGCGTTTCTTCTGCCGTGAGGTCCAGCAGTTCGCCATCCGGGGTGAGGAGCGAGGAC
Source organism: Gluconobacter roseus (assembly GCF_046058915.1). Lineage (GTDB taxonomy): Bacteria > Pseudomonadota > Alphaproteobacteria > Acetobacterales > Acetobacteraceae > Gluconobacter > Gluconobacter roseus_A. The sequence continues at coordinate 791,217 of NZ_CP175538.1, read as the reverse complement.
AGGCCGCGACGGGCGACGAGGGCCGGAGCGTCGAATGGCGAGAGAAAGGTGGGGGCGCGGGGCATTGTCGCCAGTGTAGCGGGTAGGGGAAAATCCGGCGAGGATGTTTTGCGGGTTTTGCGAACGGAACGTGAAAACTGGCTGTCTGCAAGGGCTTGGGAAGTGCGGAAAAGTCCCTGAAATATTTCGTAACCACATGGATGTGTCTGGTTGAAACCGCAATGTGTCGTATTGCTTGACCGGGGAGAAGTGTCTCCCTACCTTTTCCGGCAATCATGCAGAAAACCAAGACACCTATCGCCCCGTCCCTCTCTCCTGACGCGCCGCTTCCGAAAGCATGGCCGTTCGAAGAGGCACGAAAAATCACCGCGCGCATGGACGCGCGCGCATCTAATGCTTCGGAGCAGGCTCCGGCCCTTCTGGAAACGGGCTATGGTCCGTCGGGTCTGCCGCATATCGGTACGTTCGGCGAAGTGGCGCGGACGACCTGGGTGCGTCAGGCCTATGAAGCGCTGACGGGCCGTCCGACGCGTCTGCTTGCGTTCTCCGATGACATGGACGCGCTGCGCAAGGTGCCGACCAATGTGCCGGAGCAGGAGATGCTCGCGAAGCATCTGGGCCTGCCGCTGACGCGGGTGCCTGATCCGTTTGGCGAATATGACAGCTTTGCCGCGCATAATAACGCGCGCCTTCGCCAGTTCCTCGACAGTTTCGGGTTCGACTACGAATTCGCCTCCGCCACGGAATATTATACGAACGGCACGTTCGATGCGGCGCTGCGCCGTATGCTTGAAGTCCATGATGAAGTCGTGGCGACCATTATTCCGACGCTTGGTCCGGAGCGCCGTGCCACCTATTCGCCGGTTCTGCCGATCCATCCCGAGACCGGGCAGGTCATGCAGGTTCCGATCATCAAGGTCGATCCGGATGCCGGGACCGTTGTCTGGAAGGACGAGACCGGCAAGACGTTTGAGACATCCGTTCTCGGCGGTCATGCCAAGATGCAGTGGAAGGCCGACTGGGCCATGCGCTGGTATGCGCTGGGCGTGGATTATGAAATGTCCGGCAAGGATCTGATTGACAGTGTGAAGCTGTCCTCGAAGATCTGCCGTATTCTGGGCAAGGAACCGCCTGCGGGTCTGACCTATGAACTGTTCCTTGATGCGCAGGGGCAGAAGATCAGCAAGTCCAAGGGCAATGGCCTGTCGGTCGAAGAATGGCTGCGTTACGGCACGCCGGAAAGTCTGGCGCAGTACATGTTCCAGCAGCCGACGCGGGCCAAGCGTCTGTTCTTTGACGTTATTCCGCGTGCGACGGATGACTACCTGACGCTTGTGCAGAAGGCCGAGACACAGGAAGGCCCGGAGCTGATGGCCAATCCGGTGTGGTTCATCCATGGCGGAACGATCCGTCCGGAAGATACCAGCCCGGTGTCCTATACGGCGCTGCTGAACCTTGCGAACGTGGCCAATGCCGACAAGCCGGAGACGCTGTGGAAGTTCCTGCGGCGCTATGATCCGACGCTCTCGCCCGAGACGCATCCATATGTGGACCGGCTCGTGCAGTGTGCGCTGACCTATTTCAAGGAGCAGGTTTACCCCAACAAGACATATCGTGCGCCGACTGAGACGGAGCGCAAGGGGCTTGAGGATCTGGCGGACGAGCTGGCGAAGCTCGCGCCGGATACGGCACCAGGCGATGTGCAGGATGTCGTGTTCGAGGTTGGCAAGCGCTATTTCGCGAAGTCGGAACTGCGGTCCTGGTTCGGGTGCCTGTATGAGGTGCTGCTGGGCCAGACCGAAGGGCCGCGTTTCGGGATTTTTGCGTCATTGTTCGGGCTGCCGGAGACGGTCGGCCTGATCCGGGATGCTCTCGCGCGGCCTGTTGAAGAGCCTGTGCAGGACTGAGCCGTGGGCATGCCCAGGGATAACAGACCGGACGCGGGACCACAGGAAGTTCAGGTTTCTTCCGTCGTGGAGGAGACGCAGGCATCCGTGGTCACGGGGCCGGCAGATGCAGTGCGTCCTGAAGCCGGGCACCCGAAGCGGCGCTGGCAGGTTCTGATGTCCCGTGCGCCGGCTCTGGTGGGGCTGGTTCTGCTGGTCGCGGCGGTGGTCGTGATCTGGCGGGAGCTGCGGCATCTGTCGCTGCATGACATCACCGCCAGTCTGAGCGCCATTCCGGACTTTGCATTGCTCGCGGGTGGGGCTGCGACGCTCCTGTCCTATTTCATTCTGTCTTTCTATGACCGTCTGGCCTGTCTGCATGTGCGGGCGGACGTATCCTACAAGCGATCGGCCTTTGCGGCGTTCTGCTCCTATGTGCTGTCCCATAATCTGGGATGTGCGGCGATTTCGGGCGCGGCGGTGCGTTTTCGGCTCTACCGGAGCTGGGGCGTAGCACCGGGGGCGATTGCGCAGATTATTGCGTTCTGCTCGGCGACCTATCTGCTGGGGACGATGGCGCTGATCGGGGGCATCCTGATCATCGAGCCGCATGCCGTGCCGGTGCTGTCCCATCTGCCGGAGTTTCTGCTCCGTCTGGCAGGGCTGGCGCTGTGGGGCGTGCTGCTGGCCTATGTGCTGGTGGCGCGTGTCCGGCGGCATGTGCGGATCTGGAAATACGAGATCGAACTGCCGGGGCCCGGCATTGCGATCGCGCAGATTGCCGTCAGCGCAGCGGATATGGCAGCGACGGCACTGATTGCCTATTGCGTTCTGCCTCCGCTGCCGCCTGAGGCGCATTTCGGGTTTGGGACGTTCCTTGCGATCTATCTGGCGTCCTATACGGCGGGTCTTGTGGCCAGTGTGCCTGGGGGGCTGGGCGTTTTTGACGGGGCCATGCTGCTGGCGTTGCAGGCCTATCTGCCGGCATCGCAGATTATGGGCGCCATTCTTGTTTTCCGGCTGTTCTACTACATCATTCCGCTGCTTCTGGCGGGGCTGATGTTTGCCGGACATGAGCTTTTCCTGCGGGGTGAGCAGGCTCTGGCATCGGCCGGGCAGGCGCCGCGTCGGGTGCGGCCCAGTCAGGTTATCCGGGAGTTGGAAGCCGATTTTTCCGTGGCCGTGGCGACGAGCGTTCAGGCCGTCGTGGGTATTCTGCTGGTGCTTTATGCGCTGGTTGCAAATTTGCCTCCTCTTGAATTGGCTCTTGGCGCGGCGGTGTCGCAGATCGCCGATCTTCTGCTGACGGTCGCGGGTGTCGGGCTGGTGGCGCTGTCCTGGAGACTGTCTCAGCGTGTGGCACTGGCCTGGAAGTTCTCGCTCGGGATGCTGGGTTCGGCGGCTCTGCTGCTGCTGCTGCGTCACGCGCCTTGGGAAGGGGTGGTGGTCATCATTCTCGTGATGCTGCTGCTGCTGCCATTCCGGAACTGCTATTATCGCCGGGCGCATCTTCTGGTGGCGCCATTGACGCCATCCATGCTGGCACCGCTCTCGCTATGGGGACTGGGACTGCTGGGTGTTGGCTGGGTGGCTGTGCAGCGTCATCTGGGGCCGATCTGGTGGCGGTCCATGATCTATGACGCGCATACGGCCGTGGGGCGCTGGTTTCTGGGATTTTCGGCCCTGTGCGGGTTCTATGTCCTGTGGCGCGGAATGCGTCGGACGCGGATCCGTTTCGAAGCCTGGACGGCAGAAAATGCACGTCGCTATCATAGTCTGGCCCACGCGTTGCCGCAGCTTGGAACGCGACGTCCGACCGGTCTTCTGCTGGATGAAGCGGGGCGTGCGGCCATTCCGTTCCTGCGCACAGGACAGTTCATCATCGGCCTGGGCGATCCGGCCGGGGCCGAGCGGAACTGTGTGGCGGCGATCTGGCGGCTGCGGGATCTGGCGTTGCAGGAAGGGTGCAAGCTCGCTTTCATACAGGTTGGCCAGTCCCTGATGGCGGTCTATAACGATCTGGGACTGACGGTCTGTCCGGACAGGACGGCCGGGACGGTGTGCTGTTTTTCCGAGGATTATCGGATGCTGCGGGCTTTTCTGAAGGGTGAGGAACGTCTGGCACGCAAGCGCCAGCCACAGGCTGCGTCAGGTCTGACAGGCTCATGAGCCTGGCACCCGGGCTGGGGAATACGCTCAGCAGCTGGTTGATTGCCTTTCCGGCGCTCTTCTCGATCATCAATCCTCTCGGGGCATCGCTGATTTTTGCCCAGGCGACGGAAGGGCGCGACCGCCGTGAGGTTGTCGAACTGGCCCGTCAGGTCGCGCTGAATTCGCTGGGCATCATGCTGGTGTCCATCTGGTTTGGAAGCTGGATCCTCGGGTTCTTCGGGATTTCGATCAATGCGCTGCGGATTACGGGCGGGCTGGTTGTGGCGTCGCGTGCCTGGCTGATGCTGCTGCAGCCCGAGACCTCCGAGGCGCGCAAGGAAAAGCAGGCGCTTCAGGGCGGTCGGACCGTGACGACGCCAGATCTGCGGGAGACGGCGTTCTTTCCGCTGGCCATGCCATTTACGGTGGGGCCGGGAAGCATTCCCGTGGCCATTGCGCTCAGTTCGTCCACGCCGCCGAATATGCCGACAGCTGACTATTATGCTGGCGTGTCGGCTGCAGCGACCACGATGGCGGTCGTGGTGGCGGTCGTTTACGCCTATGCCGAGCGCGTTGTTGCGATGCTGGGTGTGACGGGGACGCGGATTGTCAGCCGTCTTGCAGCACTCATCCTGCTGGCGATCGGTGTGCAGATCATGGCATCGGGCGCGGAAGGGTTTCTGGTCGAGGCACTGAAACAGGCCAAGGCGGCCTGATCAGCGATCAGCCAGTATCGCGTGAACGCGTTCGCGCAGGGCCGGGATGACCTCTTCCTGAAACCAGGGCGCTTTCTTTTCCCAGACACCGGTGCGCCATGATGGGTGGGGCAGGGGGAAGTACTCCGGCAGATAATCCCGGAAATTCCTGACGCGCTCGGTGACCGAGCCGCGCCCCAGAACGTGGTTCTGCGAATAGCTTCCGACCAGCAATGTCAGGCGGATATCGGGCATGAGCGAGAGGACACGGCGGCGCCAGATCGGTGCGCATTCCGGGCGGGGTGGGTTGTCGCCTCCCTGCGGCAGGCGTCCGGGATAGCAGAGGCCCATCGGGAAAATGGCGACATGGCGCGTGTCGTAAAAGACGTCTTCGGAGATGCCGAGCCAGCTGCGCAGGCGGTTGCCGGACGGATCATAGAAGGATTTGCCGGCAATATGGGCCTTGGTCCCGGGGGCCTGGCTGGCGATCAGGATTCTGGATGTTGCCGAAACATGGATCAGAGGCCGGGCGCCGAGGGGAAGATGGGCCTCGCAGACCCGGCAGGCCCGGACTTCCCGAACGAGCGCCTCAAGACGCTCCTGGGTCTGGGGGGAGTGTGATGTCATTCTTCCTCGGGGATCAGCGGCATGTCCGGCTGCCAGGCATATTCGGCCCGCGGAACGTAGACATGTTCGCCAAGGCTGCGCAGGCTCTCGAACAATGTAACGTGTTCCACCGGCATCGGTTTGCTGCGGAACAGGTTGTGCCGCTGGACCCACTGGATGGCATCGGCTCTCTGGCTCGAGGAAAAATGCCCCAGAGTGACTGCGGGCTGAAAACGCCGTTTCGCGGGGAAGCATCCTGCGCGACGAAGGGCGCTTTCGACTTGGGACTGGAGTGCGTCCAGTTGCGGCGTGCGCTCGACGCCGATCAGGAGGCTGTCCGCATTGAGGCCTTCACGGATGTCGGCATGCGCGAGGGACAGCTCGAAGGGTTTCCAGGCAAGGCGGGAGAGGGCGAGGTCAATCTCCTCCATCCGGTGCCTGTCGGTGACCTCCCCGATGAAACGGAGGGTGATGTGATGGTTCTCGGCTGGAACCCATTGCACGCCGGGCATGGAACCGCGCATCAGCGCAAGCGTTTCCCGGACATCGGCAGGAAGGTCGAGTGCGACAAAAAGTCTCAAGAGGCGCGTTTCCCATGAAAAAGAAGTAAGGGGCGGCGGAGTATTCTTGACCCTTCCGGCAAAAACCCCACATTCAGTCCGAGTGTACGGACGGCCCTCCCGGGTTCGTCAAGCGCCCTTTTCAGAAGGGCATCTCATTGGAAAAGGTGTCATGGCTTTCAATACCAACTTCAGCAGAGCCGGTGTGCAGACCGGAGCCGGCAGTCTCGATGCCGGGCTTCGTGCTTATATGTGCCGGGTCTTCAACTGGATGGCGCTTGGTCTGGTGATCACGGGACTGGTCGCCTATGGCGTGGCGCAGACATCCCTGCGCGCTCTCTTCTTCCATCTGGCAGAGATGCCGAACGGTGCCATCGTCCTGCGTCCGACCCTGCTGGGTGGGATCAGCATCTTTGCGCCGCTTGTGTTCGTGATGGTCCTGTCCTTCGGGGTCAACCGTCTGTCCCGGCCGGCCGTGCAGGGGATTTTCCTGCTGTTCAGTGCGGCGATGGGGGCGAGCATGGCCAGCCTTCTGCTGAGCTATACCGGCGTTTCCGTGGCCCGCACCTTCTTCGTGACGGCCATTACATTCGCCGGAATGTCGCTGTGGGGATACACGACCGGCGCCAATCTCGCTCGAACTCGGTTCCTTCCTGTTCATGGGGCTGATCGGGATCATTCTGGCGTCCGTGGTGAACATTTTCCTCCACAGTTCGCCGCTTGCCATGCTGGTTTCCATAATAGGTGTGGGGCTTTTCACCCTACTGGCAGCGTATGACACGCAGCGCATCAAGATCACGTACCAGCAGTACATGGCTTATGCTGGTCCAGAAGAGGTTGCGAAGCTGAGTGTCTATGATGCGCTGACGATGTATCTCAATTTCGTGAACCTGTTTCAGTTCCTGATCCAGTTCATGGGGGTTCGCTCAGGTAACAAGGACTGAGATTACTATCTGCGCGATATTGGAGATCCTGAAAGGGGCGGCAGTTGATGCCGCCCCTTTTTTTGCTTTTTGGACCAAAAAAGTCTTGAATTATTTCCGCGAATTCTAAACGAGTTTACATTAAAAATCGGTAATGTTCAGGCTTAATGAAAGTCGTAATTAGATCAAATGTGGCGAAAAACAGCCATTTCACTCTGACGTCCATTTTGGGGGAGTGCTCACGAAATCCGTGATAAGCCTTGTCTTTGAGGCGATTCAGGCGGAAAAAACCTGAGGAACCGGGACAGCCGTGTCCCATGCTGAATGAATTTCAGGGTCGGATCTTTGATCCGGTTCCTGACGTCAGGATACGAACGAGAAAGGTAGCAGACTATGGCAGCGTTCGGCGGCACTGATGCGGACCTTATCGTGTCAAACCGTTTCCCGGCGACTACTGCAAGCCGGAACGGATGATGAAAGCAGGACCGATGAAAAAACTCTGGCGATATCTCCCAGCGTTGCCGGCGCTGATGCTATCGGGTTGTACGGTTGATCTGCTTCAGCCGCGCGGCCCGGTCGCAGAAATGAACCGCGATGTCATGGTGGCGGAATTCGTCATCATGATGCTGATCGTGGTTCCCACCTGCGCCGCGACGCTTTATTTTGCGTGGAAGTATCGTGCTTCCAACAAAGAGGCCGAATACCTCCCGACCTGGGATCATTCGACCGCTATTGAATATGTCATCTGGGGCGTTCCCGCTCTGCTGATCGCCATCCTTGGTGCCATCAGCTGGTGGAGCACGCATGCCTATGACCCGTACCGCCCGCTTCAGACGGCTGACAACGTCAAGCCCCTGAATGTCCAGGTGGTCTCTCTCGACTGGAAGTGGATGTTCATCTATCCGGACCTGGGGATCGCAACGATCAACCAGCTGGATGTGCCGACGAACACGCCGCTGAACTTCCAGATCACGTCTGACACCGTCATGACGTCGTTCTTCATCCCCCGTCTGGGCTCGATGATCTACGCCATGCCGGGTGAACAGACCCAGCTGCATCTGCTTGCAAGTGAATCCGGGGATTACCTGGGTGAGGCTTCACAGTTCAGCGGCCGTGGTTTCTCGGACATGAAGTTCCGCACTCTTGCCATGGATCCGGCTCAGTTCAACGACTGGGTTGAGAAGGTGAAGAGCGGAAGCGAAAATCTCGACGACACCACATACCCGAAATATGCTGCACCGCAGGAAGCTGCACCGGTACAGTATTTCGCGCATGTCCAGCCGGATCTCTTCGACGGCATCGTTGCCAAGTACAACAACGGCATGATGGTGGACAAGAAGACGGGCAAGGTCATGCACATGCAGTCTGCTTCCAACGCTGCACCGTCCGACACTGGCATGAAGGAATAACCGACAGATGCTCGGAAAACTCTCCTTATCAGCCATACCGTTGGATGTGCCAATTCTTGTCGGTACATTCCTTGGTGTTGCTGTCATCGGTCTCGCCGTACTGGGTGCTGTCACCTATTACGGAAAATGGGGCTATCTCTGGCGCAACTGGTTGACGACCGTCGACCACAAGCGTCTTGCCGTAATGTACATCATCCTGGCGATCGTCATGCTGTTCCGCGGTTTTGCGGATGCCATCATGATGCGTACCCAGCTTGCGCTGGCATATAAGGGTAATCCCGGTTACCTGCCGCCGCATCACTACGACCAGATCTTCTCCGCTCACGGCACCATCATGATCTTCTTCATGGCAATGGCGTTCATGACGGGTCTGATGAACCTGGTTGTTCCCCTTCAGATCGGTGCCCGCGACGTTGCGTTCCCGTTCCTGAACTCGCTCAGCTTCTATATGACGCTGGTCGGTGCCCTGCTGATCAACATCTCGCTGTTCATCGGTGAGTTTGCCCAGTGCGGCTGGCTGGTTTACCCGCCTCTGTCCGAAATGCAGTTCAGCCCCGGTGTCGGCGTTGACTACTATATCTGGGCCGTTCAGATCTCTGGTGTCGGTACGCTGCTGACGGGCGTGAACTTCTTCACGACCATCGTCAAGATGCGTGCGCCTGGCATGGGCTGGATGCAGATGCCGGTCTTCACCTGGACCGCGTTTTGCACGACCGTTCTGATCATGGCGTCCTTCCCGGTTCTGACGGTGACGCTGGCTCTGCTCAGCCTTGACCGTTACCTCGGCATGCACTTCTTCACGAACGATGCCGGCGGCAACGTCATGCTTTACCTCAGCATGATCTGGACCTGGGGCCATCCGGAAGTTTACATCCTTGTCATTCCGGCATTCGGTGTTTTCTCCGAGGTCACTGCAACGTTCTCCCAGAAGCCGCTCTTCGGCTACAAGACGATGGTGTACGCCACGTGCTCCATCATGGTGCTTTCCTTCGTCGTGTGGGTGCATCACTTCTTCACCATGGGTGCCGGTGCCAACGTCAATACCTTCTTCGGTATCATGACGATGATCATCGCCGTCCCGACGGGTGTGAAGATCTTCAACTGGCTGTTCACGATGTATAAGGGCCGCGTGGAATTCACGGCTCCGATGCACTGGACGCTCGGCTTCATGATCACCTTCTCCATCGGTGGTATGACCGGTGTCATGTTGGCCATGCCGGCCGCTGACTGGATCCTGCATAACTCCCTGTTCCTGATCGCCCACTTCCACAACGTCATCATCGGCGGTGTGTACTTCGGCTACATTGCAGGCATGGGTTTCTGGTTCCCGAAGGCTTTCGGCTTCAAGCTGAACGAAGCCTGGGGCAAGCGCGCTTTCTGGTGCTGGTTCGTCGGTTTCTACCTGGCCTTCATTCCGCTTTATGTCCTCGGCCTCGAAGGCATGACGCGTCGTATGAACCACTACGACAACCCCGACTGGTATCCGTGGATGCTCGTTGCTGAAGTTGGTGCAATCGTTATCGCTCTCGGTATCGTCTGCCAGCTCACGCAGCTCTACGTTTCCATCCGTGACCGTAACCTGCCCGAGAACCTTGATCTGACGGGTGATCCGTGGAACGGCCGTACGCTGGAGTGGTCCATTTCCTCTCCGCCGCCGGCTTATAACTTCGCGGTCATTCCTGACATTCATGGTCTCGACACGTTCCACACCGAGAAGCAGCTGGGTCGTCAGGCTCACGGCAAGCCGCTGGCTCCGATCCACATGCCGAAGAACACATCTGCTGGTGTCTTCATCGGTCTGTTCAGCTTCATCCTCGGTTTCGCTTCGATCTGGTACATCTGGTGGCTCGCTGCCATCGGCCTGATCGGTATCGTTGCAACCATGATCCTGCGCAGCGCTGACCGCGACGTCGACTACTATGTCCCGGTAAGCGAAATCGAGCACAACGAGGAAGTCTATTCCCGTCGTATCGCTGCTGCACAGGCAGCAGAGTAATAGGGGCGCATAAGACTTATGGCTCACGAAGCAACCATGTCGCCTCTGGCACACGCTGACGACCACCACGGGGAACACCACGAGTTCCCCAACGTGTTCGGGTTCTGGCTCTACCTGATGACGGACTGTGTCCTGTTCGGGTCGATCTTCGCTGCCTTCGCGGTCCTCCGGAACCAGTATGCCGGTGGCCCGTCGGGCAAGGAACTGTTCGACCTGACGAACGTGGGGATCGAGACGGCTATCCTGCTGTTCTCGTCCATCACGTACGGCTTCGCCTCGCTGAACGCGCTGGCGAAGAACAAGAAGATGGTCCTGCTGTGGCTGGCCGTTACGTTCGTGCTGGGTCTTTCCTTCGTCGGTCTGGAGCTGAACGAGTTCAGCTCCATGATCGCGGAAGGCAACGGCCCTGACCGTTCCGCTTTCCTCTCCGCGTTCTTCACGCTGGTTGGAACGCACGGTCTGCACGTTACCTGCGGTCTGATCTGGATGGCAGTGCTGATGGTGCAGATGATGGGTCCGCAGGATCTGTCCGAGCGGATGATGAACAAGCTGGCCTGCCTCAGCCTGTTCTGGCACTTCCTCGACATCGTCTGGATCTGTGTCTTCTCCTTCGTCTATCTCGCAGGTGTGATGTAATGACCCAGGCTCCTACCACCACGATGACGGGTGACAGCCACGGCTCTTACCCGTCCTATCTGATCGGCTTTGTTCTGGCCGTGATCCTGACGGTGGCATCCTTTGCCGCTGTCATGTCCCACGCCCTGTCTCCGGGGATGGCGCTCGCAGCACTGACGGTTCTTGCCGTTGTGCAGATCGTCGTCCACCTGGTGTTCTTCCTCCACATGAACACCAGCACCGAGCAGAGCTGGAACCTGATGTGCTTCATCTTTGCTGCGGCAACGGTGTTCGTCATCATCGGCGGTACGATCTTCATCATGCATGACACTGCGATCAACATGATGTCCCGCTAAGGTTTCTTCTGAAATCTGAAGAAAGGGCTGACAGGAGAAATCTTGTCAGCCTTTTTTTGTGCCTGGCTTTCCGGCCGGGACGGTCCCTGAACCGGAGGCTTCTATGGAAAACCGGGCACAAAAAAACCCGGTCTCCTGGGAGACCGGGTGAAAGATGCCGCCAAAGAAAAGCGGAGTCAGTCCTTATGAGGCGCCTCAGACAGCATGGCAGCCTTGCCGGGCTTGTCTTTCCATTCTTCCGCGTCCGGCATGGCGTCGATCTTGCGGGTCATGTTCGGCCACTGCGTCGAATATTTCGCGTTGATCTCAATCCACGGCGCGGCGCGATTGTCGCTGTCGGGGAAGATGGCCTCAGCCGGGCATTCCGGCTCACATACGCCGCAGTCGATGCATTCGTCAGGATTGATGACGAGGAAATTCTCACCGGCGTAGAAGCAGTCTACGGGGCAGACTTCCACGCAATCCGTGAACTTGCAGCGAATGCAGTTTTCGGTGACCACATAGGTCATTGACGTCTCCGATCGTCTTGCTGGTCCGGCATCCGGCCGGTTTCATCCGAGCGGGATGATATGCGAAGGTTTGGCTTCAGACGCAAGCATCGTCAGCCTTCTTCTGTGATGGCTTCATAAAGAAGTGCGGCTTCTTTTGCCGGACCGCGGCGTTCACCAAGATCCAAGACGCGCCACACGCGCACTTCTCCGCCAGAAACGGCCGGAAAAGTCAATATGTCGCCAACGTGAAGTTTGGCATGGGGCTTGCTGGTGGGCTGTCTGTTGATGCGGATACGGCCCTTGCTGATGATGGCGGCGCAGAGGGGGCGTGTCTTGGCGACGCGGGCGTAATACAGCCACTGATCCAGCCGCTGGTAGTCTTCACTCATGGACGGACTTTTTCTCTGAGAGCTGCGAGGGCTGCAAACGGACTGTCAGTCCGGGGCGGAGCCGGGCGTCTGGCCTGAGCCTGATGGGAGTGGGTCTTGCGCCGACGGGAGGCGCGTGTCCGGCGGTCCTTCAGGATCATCAGGGGTGAGGGTGGACCGGCATGAGCTGTCGGGAGTGTTCCGGCGGGGCGGTGGGCGATGCCCAGGCCTTTCAGCACGGATGGGAGGATGTCGGCTTTGACGCCCAGTCTGGACGCCAGACCGGGGGGCGCTGCGTGATCATGGCGGAGTGCGAGCTGGTGCATCTCCGCGATGCAGCGTTCCGCGATGTCGAGGCGCAGGCCTGTATCGCTTGCACGGATCCAGCCGAACTGGCCCTGAATATCGCTCCAGGGAAGGGAGACACGGCCGGGTGCGGTAGCCTTTAATGCGGTTCCGTTATGCAGGGCATGGAGGAGGCCCAGCAGCGCCAGCGGGCGTGTCCGGAAAAGGGCCGGGCAGTAGATCGAGAAACGTCCGATCTCCACGCCGCTTTTGCGCAGTCTGTTTCGTAGGCCGGGCGTCAGGGCGTGGTCTTCGGGCAGGGCGTCTGTGATGCCGCCATCTTCCATGAGGCGGTGCAGGACGGCCCGGAGCTGGGGCTCGCGCTCTGCCATGGTATGGGCACGGTAGAGGGGCTTGAGGTCTTTCTGAATGAGCTGTGCCACGAAGGCCAGAAGGCGGGTTTCGACATGCGTTTTCTGAACGGCATCCGTGAATTCGGCCGGGAAGAGCTGGATTGCTGGACGGAGCAGGGAAGGACCGGGCGTGAGGCGGCCGAGACGGATGTCTTCCCAGAAGAGTTCGCCGTTCGTGGTGTCCAGTCGGAGGGCGGTGTCAGGCGCGTCCTGAAGCATGCGGATGCGGCGCGGGATTTCGTGCAACAGGGCCTTGCGGCCAGCGCGCAGGATGATCTGGCGGTCGGGGCCTGAGGCGACGTTCGTTTCCAGTGTGAAGCCATGGATGCGGCCGATGCTGTGGCCTTCGACGAGGACTTCTCCGTCGGGTTTGACGGCGGAGAGCAGGGTGCGGTCGGTGTCACTGTCGAGGCGGCGCAGCAGGGACGTCGCGCGGCGGTCCACGAAGCGGGCGGTGAGGCGTTCGTGCAGGGCGTCTGAGAGCAGGTCTTCGACTTCACGGGCGCGTTCCTGCCACAGGGCGGAATGGCGGCTCCATTCAGTGCGGGCGGCGACGTAGGAGCAGACGCGGACGCCGGTGAGGCGGTGCATCAGCGTGTCGATATCGCCTTCGGTGCGGGCAAAGCCACGGATATGGCCTTCCATCCAGCTTGGGGGGATCGTGCCTTCCTTGACCAGATGGGTGTACAGGCGGGCGCAGAGGCGGGTGTGGCTGTCATCGCCGAGTTTGCGGAAATCGGGGATCTGGCAGACGTCCCAGAGCAGGGCAGTGGCGCGTTTTCCGCGTGCGATCTCGCGGATGTCCGGATCCAGCATCAGGGATTCGAGTGTGGTGACGTCCGAGGCCACGCGACCTGCGGTCAGGCCACGCAGCGGTGGCGGTCGGGTCAGGCTTTTGAGCAGGTTGGCAGGGTTGGTGAAGTCCAGTTCGTGGTTGCGCCAGTAGAGGCGCTGGATGGGATCGAAGCGGTGCTGCTCGACGGCTTCAACGAGGGCGCTGGACATGGGCGGGCAGTCGGCCGTGGTGCCGAAGGTGCCGTCTTTCATGCCGCGTCCGGCGCGCCCGGCAATCTGGGCAATTTCCTGCGGGAACAGGGGGCGGGGGACCGTGCCGTCAAACTTGCTGAGCTGGGCCAGGGCGACGTGATCGACATCCATGTTCAGGCCCATGCCGATGGCGTCGGTTGCGACGAGATAATCGACTTCGCGGTTCTGGTAGAGCTCGACCTGGGCGTTGCGGGTGCGAGGGCTGAGCTGGCCCATGATGACGGCACAGCCGCCGCGACGTCTGCGGATGACTTCGGCCAGTGCATAGACCTCGCTCATGGAGAAGGCGACGATGGCAGAGCGGGGCGGCAGGCGGGAGAGCTTGGTGTGTCCCGTGCTGGCGAGGCTGGAGAGGCGGGTGCGGATGTCGATCTCGATGCCGGGGACGAGTTTCTGCAGCAGCGGACGGATGGTCTCGGCGCCGAGAAAGAGCGTTTCGACGGTGCCGCGCGCGTGGAGCAGGCGGTCCGTGAAGATGTGGCCACGGTCCGGATCCGAGGCGAGCTGGATCTCGTCGATGGCGACGAACTCCGCCTTGCGGTCCAGCGGCATGGCTTCGACGGTGCAGGAGAACCAGCGTGCTCCGGGTGGGACGATCTTTTCCTCGCCCGTGATGAGAGCGACGCTGCGCTCGCCCTTGATTTTCACGAGGCGCTCGTAGTTTTCCCGGGCCAGCAGGCGCAGGGGGAAGCCGATGCTGCCGGACGCATGGGCCATCATGCGCGTTAAGGCATAATGGGTCTTGCCGGTATTGGTGGGGCCGAGGGCAGCACGGATGCTGGCTGGCATGGTATGATAGCTGGACGAGGTTCCGTGGAATGCACCCTTCATGTCTGAATGGTCGGGTGCCTGCGGGGCAAAAGCAAGCATCTGAAGCCCATCCGGGTGATCTTTATCGGGTCGGGCCGGTCTTTGAGGAAGAAAGTCATATGAATTCGCATCCCCAGCTTCCATTCGTGACCTCTGCCGAAGCGCCGTCGGCCCGTCTGGTGCATCTTGTGGCCTGTGAGGACAGCGCTGCGATTTCCGGGCTTCTGGGCGATCACGCGGCTTTTCTTGAAGGGCAGGGGTTTTCCGCGAAAGACGGTGCCTTCACGCTGCTGCCGGGTGAGGACGGCGTTGGTGCTGCGATTCTGTGTGTGGCCTCCGCGCGGGTGAACGATCCGGCCGCTTTTGGAACGCTTGGAACCGCTTTGCCGGCTGGGGACTGGGCGGCTGTGCTGCACGGGCTCGGGGAGGCGGCGCTGGAAAGTGCGCTGCTCGGGTTCTGCATGGGGGCGTACCGGTTCAGCCTTGGTGAGGCCAAGCCTCTGACGACACGGATGGTCGTGCCGGATGATGCGAAGCGGCTGGTGGCGCTGTCGAAGGCGGTCTGGTTCGGGCGTGATCTTATCAACATGCCCGCCAACCTGCTGGGACCGCGTGAACTGGCGGATATGGCCGGGGCGGCGCTGGTGCATCGCGGGGCCACTGTCAGCATTGTCGAAGGTGATGATCTGCGGAGTGCGTATCCGTGTCTGGCCGATGTGGGTGAGGGGTCGGAGCGCAAGCCGGCTGTGGTCGTAGCGCGGTGGAAGGCCCGGGAAGGTGCGCCGCGGGTGTCGCTGGTCGGCAAGGGCGTGTGTTTCGATACGGGCGGGTACGATCTCAAGGGCGCTGCTGGCATGTTGCGCATGAAGAAGGACATGGGCGGGGCGGCGCTAATGCTGGCCGTCATGTGTGCTGCGATTGACCTTGGGCTGGATGTGGATCTGGAACTGCGTTTGGGCTGTGTCGAGAACAGTGTCTCGGGTCATGCCATGCGGCCCGGCGACGTGCTGCGGACGCGGAGTGGCAAAACGGTCGAAATCGGCAATACGGATGCGGAAGGGCGTCTGGTATTGTGTGATCTGATAACGGAAGCGTCTGAAAGCCGTCCGGATGCCATTCTGGATGCTGCAACTTTGACGGGGGCTGCGCGCGTTGCACTCGGTCCGGATGTGCCTGCGTTGTTCAGCAATGACGATGAACTGGCCTCACTCATTATCGAATTGGGAAAAGCGACAGCCGATGTAATGTGGAGAATGCCACTCTGGCATGGCTATGATGCATGGCTGGATAGTAAAGTGGCTGATTTCGGAAACGTGACGTCCAAACCCATGGCTGGCGCGATTACAGCCGCACTTTATCTTCAGAAATTCGTCCCGAACGGCCAGAAATGGGCGCATATCGACACTTATGCGTGGAATGATGGTGCGCGGCCGGGTCGACCAGAGGGCGGAGAAGTACTGGGTCTTCGGGCAATTCTGGAAACATTGTCACGGGTTCATAATAATTCCTGATCTTCCACAAAGCGTTTCATTCTGCGAACAGTCTGGCCGAGCGACAGAGTGCTGAAAGATTGGGGTGTCAAAAGCCTTCGGATGAGGCATACGCCCCTTATCGTTTCGATGCTGAGTCATCGTTTACTGGATTGTTTTGGAACCCATATGCTTGCGTATGCGTTTCGAATCACCATCTGAGTGCCACTACGGTCTCTCCCGCAGCGGAGAGGCAGAGACAATTTCACGTCGCCCCCGGTCCTGCCGGGTCCTGTTATGGGATCGGACAACAGACAGGGGACGGACTGCTTAGGAGAGAGATCATGCCCCAGGCTACCAATGATCAGATGCTCAACCTTCTGTGCGACACCATCGTTTCCATGGTCCGTCGTGACGGACCCGACCTTTCCGCCCGTCAGCTCGCCGTCTTCCTGACCTGCTATCTGCGGGACGGGGCTCATACGGTCCGTGGCCTGGCACTGGAACTCAAGGTCTCCAAGCCGGCCATTACCCGCGCGCTCGATCGTCTGGGCGAGCTGGATCTGGCACGCCGGAAGGTCGATCCGCTGGATCGCCGTTCCGTGCTGGTGCAGCGTACGCTGAAGGGTTCCACCTTCCTGCGTGAAATGCGTGCCGTCATGGCGGAAGCTTCCGGCACGCGCTCCACGCGCACGGAACGCGCTTCGGCTTCGGTCGAGCGTCTGAGCAGCCGTCGCGCTGGCTGATTTAAGCCGCTGGGTTACCAGCGGTCCTGCACGCGGGTTCTGGCCCGCGTGCAGACATATCCTGTCCACACAAGCTGTGGCAGGAGGATCATCAGAATGGTTGTGATGATCTGACCTGTGGCGAAGGCCGCAGCGCCCCAGAGGGCAAATCCCCAATAGATGAATGTGACGAGCGGGACGGGCAGTCCTGAGCGGATGGCCAGTTGATAGAGATGGCCGCGATGGGCCTGTGCGAGCCTGTCACCAGCGCGTGCGCGACGCAGGAGCGTGAAGCACACGTCCCACAGCACGCCTGAGAGCAGGGCGATGACGAGTACGCCGCCTCCGGTGTTGAAGCCGGTC
The DNA here is from genome assembly GCF_046058915.1 of Gluconobacter roseus. Taxonomy (GTDB): domain Bacteria; phylum Pseudomonadota; class Alphaproteobacteria; order Acetobacterales; family Acetobacteraceae; genus Gluconobacter; species Gluconobacter roseus_A. The sequence continues at coordinate 774,049 of NZ_CP175538.1, read as the reverse complement.
ATGGCGCCCCAGGCCATCGCGAGCCCGATGGGCTGGCTGCCGACGTCGCCCATGAAAATCCGGGCTTTCGGAAAATTATAGGGCAGGAAGGTCAGCAGGCAGACAGCGAGCAGCACGAAGGTTGCGGGCATGATGCCCGCGCTGGCCAGAATGAGCGCGGAAATGGCCATTGTGCCGGAAGCGAGGCCGTTGATGCCGTCGATGAAATTCAGGGCATTTGTGATGAAAACAGCAGCCAGGACGAACGGGACCAGTTCGTAAAACGGGGCACCTGTTCCAATTGCAGCGGCGATGGCGGCGACGAACTGCGCGGCGAGTTTGTAGCGCGCGGCGAAGGGGCGGACATCATCGAGCCATGAGACCGCGCCGAGCAGGATCATGCCCAGAAGCAGGCCGGTGACGGGCGCTATCACCTGTGCGGAAGCGTGGGCCGCATGAAGTGCGGGGGGCAGGCAGAGGACGAAGGCGCCTACGATGCCGATGCCGCCCCCCTTCGGGGTGGGGCGTGTATGCGAACTGCGGGCGACGGGATGGTCCAGAACACCCGCGCGGATCATGAGCAGAATCAGGAGATTGCACAGGACAACGGCGGCGATACAGGCGAGCGAGAGGCCGTTGGTAAGGTTCTGGAAAGAAAAGGGCATGGGACGACTTTATGGGAGGGCGGCTTTTGGCGCTATAAGGGGCGCGTGACATCTGTTCATTCTACAGGGCCCGCGTCTCCGGCCTCAATGCCCCCTTCCGGCCCGTCGTCGCGTCCGTCGATGCAGGCCCGTCGCATCGCGCTCAATGTTGCGCTCGACGGAGTCGTGTCTGCGGCGGCGGCACCCGTGGCGCGCTGGCTGGCGGATCCGGCGGGCGGGTGGCTGCATCCGCTGTGGTTCATTGCCGGGGGCGGGATCACGCTGCTGGTTGGTGGGCTGCCGTTCCGGATTCCGCAGCAGTACTGGCGGTTTTCGGGTGTGGCGGACCTGTTCAACATCGCCTGTGCGTCTGTCCTGAGCGCGCTGCTGTTTGCGGGGTTGCTGCATGTGGCGGGCTATCCGCTGCCGACGCCGACCTTCCCCATCATTCATGCGCTGGTCCTGCTCGTCTTCCTGGGTGCGATCCGGATGATGTGGCGGCTGGCGGCGCGGCGCAAAAGCGTGGCGCTCAATGGGGAGCGTATCCTGCTGCTTGGGGCGGATCATGAGGCCGATCTGTTTATCCGGGCCATGGAGCGGGACAGCGAGAACAATCGGCGTGTGGTGGGGCTGCTGACCGGTGGGTCGCAGCAGGCCGGACGGCGGATTTATGACTGTCCGATCCTGGGGACAATCAGTGAGACGCCGGCGATCCTGGAGCGGCTGTTTGCTTCGGGAAAGCTGCCGGATGCGCTGGTTATTACGGCCGGGGAGATCAAGGGCAAGGAACTGTCCCGCATTCTCGAAGCGGCCCGGGCCTATGATATTGATGTGCAGCGCACGCCATCGCTGACGGCGTTGCAGCCGGCTGACCGGGTGGAGCTTCGTCCCATCGCGATCGAGGATCTGCTGAACCGGCCACCGGTGGCGCTCGAACTCGCAGGGTATGGCGCGGCTGATCTGTGGGCGCGTTATTGCCGTAACCGGGGCCGGGGGCAGTATCGGTTCCGAACTGGCGCGGCAGATTGCGTCTTTCCAGCCGGCCATGCTTCTGCTGATCGAGAGCAGTGAATATGCGCTGTGGCAGATCAATCTGGATCTTTCAGAACGCTTTGGCGATGTGAAACGCCATCAGATCATTGCGGATGTGCGTGACCGGCGGCGGATGGCTGAAGTGTTCGGGGCATACCGGCCGCAGATCGTCTTTCATGCGGCGGCGCTCAAGCATGTGCCGATCGTGGAGGACAATCCGGTCGAGGGTGTGCTGACCAATGTGATCGGAACACGGATCGTCGCGGACGAGGCCGAGCGGGCCGGGGCGCAGGCGATGGTCATGATTTCCACGGACAAGGCGGTTAATCCGTCCAGTCTGATGGGGGCGAGCAAGCGTTGTGCCGAAGTGTACGGACAGGCGCTCGATATGCGGGCGCGGGCCGGGCAGGGCGGCATGCGTTGCGTGACCGTGCGGTTTGGCAATGTGCTGGGGTCTACGGGATCGGTTGTGCCGCTGTTCCGCAGGCAGCTTGAGCATGGCGGGCCGCTGACGGTTACGCATCCGGACATGACGCGCTATTTCATGACGGTGCCCGAGGCCGTGGGGCTGGTGTTGCAGGCGGCGGTGCGGGGCACGCATGAGCGCGCGCAGAACGATGCGACGGACCAGCGGCTCAGGCAGGGCGGTATTTTCGTGCTCGATATGGGTGATCCGGTGCGGATTATGGATCTGGCGTTCCAGATGATCCGTCTGGCCGGTCTGCGGCCCGAGAGCGATATCGAGATCCGCTTTACCGGACTGCGGCCCGGCGAAAAGCTGTTTGAAGAGCTGTTCCATGGACGTGAGGCGCCGGTTCCGACCGATGCGCCCGGTCTGCGGATGGCCTCTCCCCGTACTGTCGATTTTGCTGTCGCCACCGCTGCGATGGATGAGCTGGAGGCCGCCTGTCACGCGAGTGATCTGGGCGCGGTCATGGCCATCCTGTATCGGCTGGTGCCGGAATTTCTTCATAACCGTGACGGCAATACGCCGCTTGCGATGTCCCATCCCGATCCGGAGATGATAGCGCCATGACAAGGCAGATTGCTTTTCTCGACCTTCCCGCCCAGCAGGCGCGGCTGAAGGGCAGTATCCAGAAACGTGTGGACGCCGTCATGGCGCATTGCCGTTTCGTGCTGGGTCCTGAAGTGCAGGAACTGGAGCAGCGTCTGGCAGAGTTCGGCGGTGCGAAACATGCGATCGGTGTGTCGTCCGGGACGGATGCGCTGCTGATGGTGCTGATGGGTGAGGAGATCGGGCCGGGAGATGCGGTGTTCCTGCCGGCCTTTACCTATACGGCGACGGCGGAAGTCGTTCTGCTACTGGGCGGCACACCGGTTTTTGTGGATGTGGATCCGCAGACCTTCCAGATCAGTCTTGAGTCTCTGAAGGAGCGGCTTGAGGCCGTGCGTCAGGCCGGGGAGCTGGAGCCCCGGGTCGTGATCGGCGTGGACCTGTTTGGTCAGCCCGCGCCCTGGGACGAACTGAAGGCCTGGACGGCGCAGGAAGGTCTGACGCTGGTGGCTGATTGCGCGCAGTCCTTTGGGGCGACGTATCATGGCCGCCGTCTGGGGCATGAGGCGAAGGCGACGACGCTGTCCTTCTTCCCGTCCAAGCCGCTGGGCGGCTATGGGGATGGCGGTGCGATCCTGACGGATAATGACGATCTCGCGGCGCTGTATCATTCCCTGCGCACGCATGGGGAAGGCCGCACGCGCTACGAAGTCGAGCGGATTGGCATCAACGGGCGTCTGGATACGCTTCAGGCTGCAGTGCTTCTGGCGAAACTCGATGTGTTCGGGGAGGAACTGAAGCGTCGGGATGCGATTGCTTCGGCCTATGATGCTGCCATGCCGGAAGGCATTGTGCCGCCGGTGCGCGTTGCTAACAGCGAAAGTGCCTGGGCGATCTATACAGTTCTGTTGCCGGATGCGGGCAGACGGGACTCGCTTCAGGCGTTTCTGAAAAACGCGGGCATTCCGACAGCCATTTACTATCCCAAGCCGCTCCATCAGCAGCCGGCTTATGCGCCGCATCATGATGGGGCCTCGCTGCCGGTGGCCGAAGGGCTCGGTGCGCGGGTTCTGGCCCTTCCCATTCATCCCGAACTGACGGACGATGACGTCAGTTACATCATTGCAGCCCTTAACCGCTGGGCAGGAGAACAGGCGTGAGACGTGAACAGAAACTTCTGCTGGTGTTTGCGGCCCTTGTTCTGATCCCGGTGGGCATCATCTGGTTCGTGACCTGGCCGCTGCTGCATGCCTGGAAGCTGCCGGAAGTCACAGCCGGGCAGATCAGCGCGCCGGTCAGCCGTGATCTGACGGCGGATGAAGTCCAGAAGGTCAATCTATGGCTTCAGTCGCATGAAACGGCCTGGGGGCCGTCGGGCGAGCGTCCGCCTGCACCGGGTCAGGTCATTCTGGAAATGACCACGGCGCAGGGGCAGCCGGTCATTGTGTCCATCTGGAAGCACAAGAAGCAGGACGACATTATCGGCGTTCAGCTTGAAAAGAACGGCCCGTACCGGATGAATGCCTTTCCGGACGCACAGGTCATGGCGCTTCAGCCTGAGGGCGCGCAGCAGCCTGCGAAGTAAGGAGCCGGTGACGGTTTGGATATGAAAAAGACCGGCCTCCTTCGGGAGCGCCGGTCTTTTTTTGTCCTTGTGAAGAGGACTTACTTCTTCTGTTTTTCTTCCTGTTCCGTGACTTCGCCGACGGCGCGGCGGGTCTGGTTTTCGTCCTCGAGCGGGGCGGTGGCCTTGTCGCCCATGGCCAGCAGGGCAGCCGTGATGGGGGAAGCCAGGATCAGGCCTGGCGCGCCGAGGATCGAGCCGAAGACCGTCTGCGAAAGAATGGCCAGTGCCGGCGGCATGTGAACGGCGCGGCGCTGGATCAGCGGGGCGAGGACGTTGCCTTCGAAGAACTGGATCACGCAGTACAGGATGCCGACGAACAGGGCTTCGTGCGTCCCGAGCGAAAGCCCCAATAGTACGGCTGGAACTGCGCCGAGGATGGCGCCGATATAGGGAATGAAGTTGCACAACCCGGCCACGACGCCGAGGGCCAGTGCGAGCGGCACGCCGATCAGGGACAGGCCGATCCCCGACAGCATGCCGACGACCAGCATGTCCAGCGCCTGCCCGGCGGTCCAGGCCCAGAGAGTCGCGCCGGCTGTGAGCATCAGTTCACGGGCGGCAGGACGGTGCTGGGGCGGCACGAGGCGGAGCATGCCGTCGATATAGATCGCCGGGGTGAGTGCGAAATACAGGCCTGCGATCAGGACGACCAGAAGCGTTCCGAGAATACCGAAGACGCTGCTGAGCAGGCCGGTGACCGATCCGGCGAGGCCTGATCCCAGTGACCCGAGATTGGCTGTTCCAGCGGCATTGCCACCCAGCGAAGACGGCAGGTGATCGAGCACCATCTGGCCGACCGTGGAGCCGGAGAGATGGGACCGGAGTTCACCGGACTGGGTGATCAGGGCCTGTTTAAGGCGGATGAACTGGTCGCTGATGGCGGGACCGCTGTTCCAGCCCAGACCAATCATGGCAATCAGGATCACACCTGTCACGAGGGCAACCGCGCCCTGATAGGGAATGACGGGAACGTGACGCCGGAGCATGCGGGCAAGACCGTGCAGAACGATCGCCACGAGAGCCGAGGCAAAGATTACGGCAAGGACGTCGCCGATCAGCCAGATGGCCAGCAGCATCAGGGTCAGGGCCAGCGTGATGCGCATGAGCCCGGCAATTCTGGACAGTTCCCGCGCGCGAGGTTCCGTCTCGCTGCGTTCTGCCGGATCGGAAAAGGATATGGGCATGGAAGGGGTCTGTCCTTGGTCAGTCATTGCGGACTGGCTTATGGGCAGCGGGAAAGGGGGTCAATGGGGTCCCCATCTTCAGAGTCGGTCCATGCGGACGACATCTGTGGACCCGGATGAAATCCGGGCTCCGGACGGGATGTCCGAAGCCCGGTTGTGGCTCAGGCGCGCAGGGCGACCGGCGCGACGTCGTCTTCGAGGCTGTAGGGGCCTGCAGCGACGATCTGCAGGGTCAGGACTGCTGCCGTCATGGTGTTGAGGCTGAGGTCGGCGTTGCCCGCTGTCCAGCGCATGGCTGCGGGTTCACGGCCATGCCAGCCAGCGGCGTCCGTCGTGAGATGGCTCGTGACCTGGCGGGTGGAGGCGCTTTCGAACAGCGTCACGTCACCGACCAGAACACCGAGGTCGCGGCGGTCGTCGAGGAACGGACCGACTACGTCACAGGGGCGGCTGGTGCGGGAAACGATGCGGACATCGCTGACACCGTCCGGCAGGCTGAACACGGCGCGGTCACCTGCAATACGGCGCGGCGCGAGCAGCGTTCCGCAGGGCAGTTCCAGATGCAGGCCAGCATCCGTGGTCGTGGCGACACTGTCAGCGGCGACGCCGGCGCGAGCAGCGATGGCTGTCCAGATCGGCTCGACGCGGGCGCGGTCCGTCACGAGTTCGGCAGCGGCGTCATGTTCCCAGCTGGCCGGAGCACCACCGAAAGCGACGACGCGGCCGCTCTGCGTGAAGCTGCGACGGTTGCCAGTGTCGAGATAGGATTCCGTCGTCAGGCCGTTGGCGAGAATGACGGAATGGCCATCCGTTTCGACATGCAGGTAGTCATAGGACGTGATGCTGTGATCCCAGGCGATGGATGCGCCGTTGACCAGCATGCGGGCCGGGATGAAGCCGCCATCGAGGAACAGGCAGTGTTCACCGGTGACCAGCAGGTCCGAATGCGGCACGCCATCGGCGATGGCATTGGCGCGGATACGGACCGGATAGCCGGCCTGATCGTCGGGGAAGCCGGCGCGGATGCGGGCATGGGCGCGGCCGACCCAGGTGACGGTGCGGGTTTCGCCTTCGGGAGTGACGACGCTGTCACCGATCTCGAACGTCTCAACCTTACGCTCGCCATCGGGCGTTGCGATCAGCGTGCCGGGCAGGAAGCAGACTTCCTGAAGGTGGACGAGCGTGCTGCCGTCGCTGTCACGGGACAGGGTCACGGTCTGGTTCGCGTAGCCGTTGTAGTTGTCGGCCAGCTTGAAGGAGATCTTTCCGTGATTGCTGCTGATGACCAGATAGTCGTTGCTGATCGTAGCCGTCGTGCCGCTGTTGTAGCGCAGGAAGTTCACGTCCAGCGTGCTGCCCGTATAGAGCTTGGTGTTCTGCACAACGGAACCGAAGTTCACGACCAGCTTGCCGCCGTTATAGACGGAGGCGTTGCTGATGGCGCCCCAGCTGGAAACGGCAACCGTGCCACCGTTATTGATGCTCGTGCCGTTGGCCAGACCCGTCAGGACATACTGCGTGCTGCCCTTGTTGACCGTGGTGTTGCTGGCCGTTCCGCCGAACACGACCTGATCGCCGCCGTTCAGGACAGTCTTGGCCGTGCGTCCGCCGGCATAGATGACTTCGAGGCCACCGTTCTGGACGGTCGTGCCGGAGGAGGTGCCGCCATAGATGACGGCCTGAAGGCCGTTATTACCGATCGTGGCATCAGTTGATGACCCGCCATATCCGACAATGACGGTTCCGCCATTCAGGACGGATGTCTTTGTGACGGAATCGCCATCAAGGACATACAGGGTCCGGCCACAGCCACTGACGGTCAGGCCGGAAGCCGACTGGGCGTGATGCGGCTTGTAGGAACAGCCATGCGCGCCGTAGGAGGGAGAATTGGAGGGACGGCCATAATAGCAGTCGGATGAGGAATAATAGTCGCGGGCCATGTTCTGAATCCTCTGGAAAACGGGGTTTTCTGGAGCCGGAGCGTTTTTCCATTCCGAGACCCACATGTCGGACTGGAAATGCCACCTGCTCGGGTCATCCGGGGCAGAGCCGCCTTGAGGCTGGTACCGGAGAGATCAGTACAAGGCGTTAACCCACTGGAGATCTTGCATTTCTCACAGTGGTTAACAAATAACAAATTATTTTTGTTAAAAGTTTCCTGTCAAGGAAATGTCAGGACGTCAGCCTGTGGCGTCCTCAAGCTCGGCCTGGGCCTCGAGCCAGCTTTCCTCGACGGTTTCGAGGCTGGCGTTGAGTGCGGCGAGATGGACGTTCAGGGACGTCACTTCCGCGGCATCGCCGGACTGATAGAGGGCCGGATCGGCGAGTCTGGCTTCGATTTTCGTCTTTTCGCCGGTGAGCTGGGCCATTTTGGTCTCCGCGTCGCGGATTTTGCGGCGCAGGGGGGCGAGGGCGCGGGTCTGTTCCTTGCGGTCGATCCGCTTTTGGGCGGATGAGGAGCCGCCATCGGCTGATGTCGTAGCGGCCTTGTTGCGCTCTGCCATTTCGGCGCGGGCCTTGCGGGCGCGTTCGATAAGCCACGCGCGGTATTCGGCCATGTCGCCTTCGAAGGGGGCGATCGTGCCGTCTTCAACGAGCCAGAAGCGGTCGGCGACCGACTCTACGAGATGGCTGTCATGGCTGATGAGGACGACTGCGCCCTCGAACTCTGACAGGGCGCGGATCAGGGCGTCACGGGCATCGAGATCAAGGTGGTTGGTCGGCTCATCGAGGATCAGCAGGTGCGGGGCTTCGCGGGTGGACAGGGCGAGAAGCAGACGGGCCTTTTCGCCGCCCGAAAGCTCTCCGACCTTGGTTTCTGCACGGTTTTCATCGAGGCCGAAGCGGGCGAGCTGGGCGCGGACGGCGGCGGGGAGCGCGTCCGGCATGGCGCGGCTCATATGGTCGATGGGCGTGTCGGTCAGGACGAGTTCGTCGCTCTGGTGCTGGGCGAAATAGCCGATCTTCAGCTTGGGGGAATGGGTATAGGTGCCCGACATGGGCTCCAGTCGTCCGGCCAGCAGTTTGGCGAAGGTGGATTTGCCGCGGCCGTTCTGGCCGAGCAGGGCAATCCGGTCTTCCATGTCCAGACGCTGGTTCAGGCCCTTGAGAACAACGCGACCGTCATAGCCGAGGCTGACATTGTTCAGGCTCAGCATCGGCGGGGGCAGGGGCTGCGGTTCGGGAAAGGAGAAGCGGGTGGGGGTGTCTTCTACGACGCTGTCGATCTGGGGGAGGCGTTCGAGGGCTTTCAGGCGCGCCTGCGCCTGTTTGGCTTTGGTGGCCTTGGCGCGGAAGCGATCCACGAAAGATTGCATATGGGCGCGCTGGGCGGCGATGCGTTCGGCGGCGCGGTTCTGCTGGAGCGCCTGTTCCGTGCGGATGCGGACGAAATTGTCGTAGCCGCCAGGTGTGACGCTGATTTTCTGGTGATCGAGATGGGCGATGGCATCGACGGTGTTGTCGAGCAGGGAGCGGTCATGACTGACGATGATCGCGGCACCCGAGAACTTCGCGAGCCAGGATTCCAGCCAGAGCGTGGCTTCGATATCGAGATGGTTGGTCGGTTCGTCGAGCAGCAGCAGATCAGGGTTCAGGAACAGCGCCGTGGCGAGGGACACGCGCATCCGCCAGCCGCCGGAGAAGTCCGAGACGGCGCGGTTCTGGGCGTCCTGATCGAAGCCGAGGCCGGAGAGGATGGCGCCGGCGCGGGCAGGGGCCGTGTAGGCGTCGATGGCGATGAGGCGTTCGTGCACGTCGGCGATGCGGACCGGGTCGGTCGCGGTTTCGGCTTCCGCGAGGAGGCGCGTGCGTTCGAGATCGCCTTCGAGGACCGTATCGAGGATGGAGGTGCTGCCTGAGGGTGTTTCCTGTTTGACGCGGCCCATCGTGGCGCGGGCGGCGAGGGTGATGGTGCCGCCATCGGGAGCGAAATCACCGGCGATTGCGGCCAAAAGAGTGGATTTTCCGGCGCCGTTCTTGCCGATCAGACCGATCTTGCGCCCCGGGTCCACGCTAAGGGACGCATTGTCCAGCAGGGTGCGGCCCGCGATGCGGAGGGTCAGGTCGGTGATGGTGAGCAGGCTCACGGGCGTCTCGATCAGTCGGAAGAAAAGAAACAGGGGACGTTAAAATACTGCGACAGACCTATCAGGAACGATGAATTTGCTCTAGTGGAACGGCGGTATTTACCCGCTGGTCCCGGAAGGGGCCGGTCCTAACCAGGAGAAGAAAGATGGCTCTCGAGCGCACGCTTTCCATCATCAAGCCCGACGCAACAAAGCGTAACCTGACCGGCAAGATCAATGCCGTGTTCGAAGGCGCTGGCCTGCGTATCGTTGCCCAGAAGCGCATCCAGCTGACCGAGAAGCAGGCTGGCGCTTTCTATGCCGTTCACAAGGAGCGTCCGTTCTACGGCAGCCTCGTGTCCTCCATGATTGCCGAGCCGGTTGTCGTTCAGGTTCTGCAGGGCGAGAACGCCGTTGCCAAGAACCGCGAAGTCATGGGTGCGACGAACCCGGCCGACGCTGCTGAAGGCACCGTTCGCAAGCTGTTCGCCGAGAGCATCGAAGCCAACTCCGTGCATGGTTCGGACAGCCTCGAGAACGCGAAGAACGAGATCTCCTTCTTCTTTGCCGAGACCGAAATCCTGCCGTAATCTGCGGTTGGGACTTTCTGTCCTGAAAAAGGCGCGGACTTCGGTCCGCGCCTTTTTTTGTACTGGGAAGGTGGAGGGTTCGAAAAACCCTTGGCTCTGAGCTGTTCTGTGTGATTCCATTTCTTCGGCGTTGATTGGGGATGGTGGAAGATGAAGCAGCCTGGTTTCTTTGATGTTGAAGAGCGGCTTGCTCGGCTGAGCGGGCTTGGCGATCAGCTGGAGGCCTTTTCCCGGACTGTGGATTTTGAGGTGTTCCGCCCTGATCTGGAGCTGGCTCTGGCCTATTCAGACGGAAGTAAAGGCGGACGTCCGCCGTTTGATCCGGTGCTGATGTTCAAAATTCTGGTCATCCAGACGTTGAACAATTTGTCTGATGAACGGACAGAGTATCTGATCAACGACCGCCTCTCCTTTATGCGTTTCCTTGGTCTGGGACTTTCGGATCGGGTGCCGGATGCCAAAACGGTCTGGCTGTTCCGCGAGCGTCTGACCCAGGCGGGTGCGATCGAAGGGCTGTTCAACCGCTTTGATGCGACCCTGCGCAACGCCGGGTATTTACCGATGTCAGGCCAGATCCTGGATGCCACACTGGTGGCTGCTCCAAAGCAGCGCAATACGAAGGCTGAGAAAGCGGATCTCCGGGCAGGACGTATTCCCGAAGACTGGCAGGACAAGCCCGCAAAGATGTCGCATAAGGATCGTCATGCACGATGGACACTTAAGTTCACGAAGGCGAAGCGGCAGGACGATGGAACCATACCGTCGAGCGATCTCGCCATCCCGTTCTTTGGCTACAAATCCCACGTGTCCATCGACCGGAAGTTTCGGTTCATCCGAAAATGGAAGACGACGGATGCCGCCGCCAGTGATGGTGCGCGATTGAGAGAGGGGCTGTTAGATAAAACCAATACGGCCTCAAGCGTTTGGGCTGATACAGCTTATCGCTCGAAAGCGAATGAGGACTTCATGGACAAAGAGGGTTTTGTCTCAAAGGTTCACAGAAAAAAGCCGCATCTCAAGCCTATGCCCCGACATATCCAGAAATCGAATGCTGGAAAGTCCGTGATCCGATCGCGCGTCGAGCACGTCTTTGCCGACCAGAAATCACAGACGGGATTGTTCATCCGAACTGTCGGTATCACCCGGGCCACCATGAGGATCGGGCTGGCCAATATCGTCTACAACATGCGCCGCTTCCTCTTCCTCGAAAGATTGAACGCGAGCGCATAGTCATCCAGCGGGAGAGCAGTCCCCGATCTGCTCAAAACGCAGATCAAAAGCTCCCCCAAAAACCGTCAATCAAATCGCCAAAAGCCTGAAATCACGAGCCAGGCGCATCAACCAACGGTTCTTCGATCCCTCCAGGTGTTAAAATTGCCTGTCTGTTTCCGTCGCCTTTGCGGCGTGGCTATGAGTTGATCTCCGGTCAGATCCTGGGTGCATTCCGAAACACAGCCATGCCAGCGCAGGAAATCAACCCATAGCCTCTTCTTTCCTTAGAAATGCGAGAGGAAAGAATATAAAAATGATGACTTCTTGAGAGAGATTAACTGGTGTGAGTTATGAGACTCATTTCACCACTTTCGTCCCTCTTTTATGCCATGCATCAGGTAATGCTTGATCGGGTTGATCCCGGCTTTCTGCACGTCCGGATTTTTGCTCAGGTAGTCATTGCCATTGAAATCGGACGGAAGAATTCTTTCCATTTGCTTTTCTCTGGATATAACGTCTTTTGATACGAAATGTTCTGAATACTTGTTTTCTTTCACTTCGCCTGTGACGATATCCATGGGTTCCCGGTAATGAACTGAGCCGAAAATCGGATCGGATAGCATAGGGGTATAGTAGACGCATTCATCGAAAAAATAATGTGTAACCTGACTCCATCTCGTTCTGTTAGGATCTTTGTGTAAGGTCCCACCGTGTATCAGGTTAGACGCCCAGATAAGAGCCTGGCCTTTTTTTATTGTCAGGATTTCTCTTTTAATATTGAGCTTGTCCATCAGGATTTTCCACAAGGACTCGTAATTCTTGTAGTGCTCAATTGGAGAGTTGTTTGTGATAGACAATTCTCCAAGATGCTCATTGATATAGGAGGGGATTTTATGGCTCTTGGGCCAGTATTCCAGAGTTCCGTTATCTTCATCAACATCTTCCAGAGCGACCCAGACACCGCACATGAACCGCTCGGGAACGGAAGAGAAATGGGCATGGTCGGAATGCATGTGCTGCTGGGTTCCAACCGGAAAATTCAGGCTCTGGAAAGGAAAGGCTTTTTTCCCATAAACCCTTGAAAGAATGTCTATGATCGTCTGATTTGCCGCTATGGATTTTACGTCTTCATTTGAAACCCAGGCGTCCTGAATTCGCAGACCCTGATTATTTTTCCACAGGTTTTCGCGCCAGTATCCGAAATCGAAATTTGAAGACAGATCATTTCTGATTCTGTCAGCTTTTTGCGCAAAATCCGGGTCAGGAAAATCGATGATGGCATAGCCGTTTTCCCTTAATGAGGAGGCGATTTCCCTGGTTGGTGCATCGAAATCCTTTTCAACAGTAATTTCATCAAAAAATGGTGAATCAATATAGGGCACTCCCGGAAGAATATCCGCATAGTTCATTGTATGCTTGTCCTTGATCATAATAAAAATTTCTGGACCAATATCTGCTTATTCAGGAAAAATATGCAAGTGATTTAACTGTGGAATCAGGCGAGTATATGTATTCTCTGGCAGGTCTTGAAGGTATCAGTCGGATCGGCTGGTACCCAAATTGTCCCGACAGACAACTCTAACATGAGATCGCAAAGTTATGATACTCAGTTAGTAAGCAGTATGGCCGGTTGGTCGGATTATTGCTCTAATCTGGAAGCACCAGGTTGCTTATATTGCTACTTCGTAAAAGTGTTGCAGATCATTTCGGAACGTCTGTATAGAAGAGCGTATCCTGCTCCAGCGAGCGGCAACAGGCAACCTCATGCTGTTTGCAACCGTTAGCTCCCGATCAAGGGAGAGCCCGATGCTTGTCGTCCATCATCTGAACAATTCCCGGTCCCAGCGTATTCTGTGGCTGCTCGAAGAGCTCGAGCTGCCTTATGAAATCCGGTTTTATAAACGCGATCCGAAAACGATGCTTGCGCCTTCTGAGCTCAAGCGAGTGCATCCGCTGGGGAAGGCGCCTGTTCTGGTGGACGGGGATGTGGTGCTGCCGGAATCGGGAGCCATCATCGAATATATTCTCAAACGGTATGGTAACGGGCGTCTGATGCCGGCGGAAGAGACGTCTGACTGGGTGCGGTTCGTGTTCTGGCTGCATTATGCGGAAGGTTCTGCCATGCCGCCGCTTCTGCTGAAGCTGATTTTCCAGATGTTGCCGGAGAAGGTGCCGTTCCTGTTGCGGCCTCTGGTTAAGAAAATTGCGTCAGAGACCCAGAAGGGATTTGTGGACCCGCAACTGCTGCTGAACATGGATTTCTGGGAGAACGAGCTTGCGAAAACCGGCTGGTTCGCAGGAACGGATCTGAGCGGAGCGGATATCCAGATGAGTTTTCCGCTTGAGGCAGCCGCTTCACGGGCCGGGGCGCTGCTCGGGCGGCCGAATGTGCGGGTGTTTCTGGAGCGGATCCATGCCCGTCCGGCCTATCGTCGGGCGATTGAAAAGGGTGGCCCTTACGCTTATGCGAAGCCGTAAAGGGCCACTGTTTCCGAAGCTGCTCTATTTCGCGAAGACGTCGCAGATCATTTCCAGCACATCCGGGTAAAGCAGGTGTTCCTGCTCCAGAACGCGGGCGGCGAGGGTTTCGGGGGTGTCGGTTTCCAGAACGGGAACGCTGGCTTGTCCGAGGATGGGGCCTTCGTCCACGCCGGATGTGACGAGATGGACCGTGCAGCCATGTTCTTTCACACCGGCCTTGATGGCGGCTTCATGGGTGTGCAAGCCGGGGAAGGCGGGCAGAAGGCTCGGGTGGATGTTGAGCATCCTGTCTTCCCAGGCTTTGACCAGCCAGGGCGTCAGCACGCGCATATAGCCTGCAAGGACGACCAGCATGGCACCGGAAGCCTGCAGGGCGGCATCGATTTCGCGCTCGTGGGCCTCGCGGTCCTTGCCGAAGGGTTTGTGGTCGATGACGAGGGTTTTCAGGCCCGCTTCTTCGGCGACTTCAAGGCCCGGGGCATCCGGGCGGTTGCTGAGGACCAGCACGATTTCGGCCGGATAGTCCGGACGGGCGCAGGCCTCGATCAGGGCGCGCATGTTGCTGCCGCGGCCGCTGATGAGGATCGCGATGGGAACCTTCTCGGTCTTTTTGGCCGGAGCTTTCGCTCTGGTTCTGGTGTGCGGCTTCTTCATGCGAAGGAGACCGGCGCGGTCAGGGTATAGGCGTTGTCGGAGCGGACGATCTGGCCCATGAGGAAGCCGGTTTCGCCGCGCGCATCCAGTTCGGCCATGACCTTCTCGGGCTCGGAGGTGACGAGCACCATGCCGATGCCGCAGTTGAAGACGCGGAGCATTTCATCGGCGGCGACATTGCCGGTTTCGGCCAGCCAGCGGAACACGGGTGGGACGATCCATGCGGAGCCGTCGATGCGCACACCGAGACCTTCGGGCAGGACGCGGGGCAGGTTGCCGGGCAGACCGCCGCCGGTGATGTGGGCGCAGCCGTACAATAGACCCTTGGCGTGCAGATCCAGAACCGTGCGGACATAGAGTTTCGTGGGCGTCAGCAGAGCTTCGGCGAGGGTATGGCCTTCGGCGAAGGGTGCCGGGTCGTTCCAGCCGAGGCCGGAGCGGCGCACGACTTCGCGGACCAGCGAGAAGCCGTTGGAATGGACGCCGGACGATGGCAGGCCGATCAGTGTATCGCCTTCGCCAATGTTGGCGGGGAGCAGGTTGTTCCGCTCGGCCGCGCCCACGCTGAAACCTGCGAGATCGTAATGGCCCGGGGCGTACATGCCGGGCATTTCGGCCGTTTCACCGCCGACGAGGGCACAGCCGGACTCGGCGCAACCCTTGGCGATGCCCTTTACGACAGTTGCAGCGGCCTCGACAGAGAGCTTTCCGGTGGCGAGATAGTCCAGGAAAAACAGCGGGGTCGCGCCCTGCACGACGAGGTCGTTGACGCACATGGCGACGAGGTCGATCCCAACGTCATCATGCTTGCCGGCCTCGATGGCGACCATCAGCTTGGTGCCGACGCCATCAGTGCAGCTGACGAGGACGGGATCGGTGAAGCCTGCGGCCTTGAGATCGAACAGGGCGCCGAAGCCGCCGAGGCCGCCCATGGTGCCGGGACGGTTCGTGGCCTTGGCTGCGGGCTTGATCGCGTCGACCAGCGCATCTCCTGCGGCGATGTCCACGCCGGCCTGTGCGTAGCTTGCGCCGCCGGTCGTGCTGTGGCTCGTGCCGGGGGAGGTGTCAGGCTGATCGGTCATGGTCAAAGGTTCCCGCTGGTTGACGTGACGCCGTTCTAGAGCATCCTGCGCGCTGGCGGAACGCCCGTTTGAAGGCGTAACGGCATGAAAAAGGGGCCTGGGATGACAAAACGGGATGCGGGCGGGGCCGCGAGGGGACATGCGTCCGCGCAGATGGCGTTTCCGCTGCGTCGTGTGACGGCCATGACGTCCGAGCGTTTCATCAACGGTCCGTCCAACGCCGCCGCGCGGGCCTGGCTGGCGCGGAGCCAGTGGCCCGACGGGCGGCTCTGGCTCTGGGGGCCATCGGGGACGGGGAAGACGCATCTTCTGACGGCCTGGGCGCATGAGCATGACGCGACAGTGCTGGATGCGCGTCTCTTTTCGAAGTCGTCTGCGGGTGGGCGGATCCGGGTGCAGGGCAATCTTGCGATCGACAATGCCGATTCGCCTGGCGATGAGGCGACCATGCTGCATCTGCTGAACGATGCATTTGCGCAGGGGGACCGGGTTCTGATGGCGGGGCAGCTTCCGCCGTCGCGCAGTCATTTCATGCTGCCTGATCTGGCGAGCCGTCTGAGGGCGACCGCGACTACCGCCACCGGGGAGCCCGAGGATGATCTTCGGGCGACGCTGCTTCTGTCGCTTCTGGCGGACCGGCAGCTTGTGGTGTCGCAGTCGGTGACGGAGTGGCTGTGGCGGCATCTGCCCCGGACGGGCAATGCGCTGGTCTCAGCGGTCGAGCGGCTGGATGAGGCGGCTCTGGCGCGCAAGCAGCCAATCACACGGGCGCTGGCGATGGAAATGCTGCCAGATCTGCTGACGCCTGAGGGGTAAGCGTCATGGGAGTGACACAAAAACTCCGTTTGACATGCCTATCTCGCGGCATGACCTTTTGTGCGACCCGTATTTCTGTGTGTTCCGGAAGACCCCATCGTGACGACTGAAGATTCCCGGCCCGCTCCGCGCCGCCGTTCTCCCCGCAAGCCCCGCAGTGCAGTAACGCCGGCTCAGAACCGGAGCCGACGTCGTCAGACGGCTGCTGCCAAGGCCGAAGATTACGCGCATATGCCGACCTCGCCAGAGCGGTTTCTGAACCGGGAGCTGTCATGGCTGGACTTTAACCAGCGCGTCATTGATGAGGCTGAGAACACCCGCAATCCGCTTCTGGAGCGGGTGCGGTTTCTGTCCATCAGTTCCAGCAATCTCGACGAGTTCTATTCCGTGCGCGTGGCGGGGCTTGTGGGGCAGGTGCGCGAGGGCATGGTGGTCCGCAGTCCGGACGGGCTGACGCCGGCCCAGCAGCTTGCACAGGTGCGGCAGAAGGCGCGGCATCTTCTGGCCGAGCAGCAGCGTGTCTGGCATGTGCTGGAAGGTGAGCTGAAGGATGCGGGCATTGTCGTCCTGACGACCGACTCCCTGGATGCGACCGATCTGGCGCAGCTCTCCACGCTGTTCGATGAGCGGGTGTTCCCGGTTCTGACGCCGATGGCCGTTGATCCGTCTCATCCGCTGCCATTCATTCCCAATATGGGGCTGGCGCTGCTGATGCGGCTCAAGGACCCGGCATCCTCCATGCATGTCATGGATGGTCTGATCCTGCTGCCGGCGCAGGTGCCCCGGTTCCTGCGACTGCCGGCGCGTCTGAAGGAAGGGCAGGAAACGCCGGACCAGATCCGCTTCGTGCTGCTTGAAGACCTGATCACGCTGTTTGCCGGGCGTCTGTTCCCGGGACTGGCAATCGGAGCGGCCGGTGTGCTGCGCGTGATCCGCGATACGGATGTGGAGTTCGAGGACGAGGCCGAGGATCTGGTGCGGTCCTACGAGACGGCGCTGAAGCAGCGTCGTCGCGGCGTGTGCATCCATCTTGCGCTGGACCGCAAGCTGCCTGAGGCGCTGGGCCGCGAGATGGGGGAAGAGCTTGGCGTGGGCGAAGAGGACGTGGTCGTCCTGCCGTGTTTCGTGGGTGTCACGGATCTCAAGCAGCTGATCGTGGATGACCGCCCGGATCTGGTGTTCCCGCCCTATACGCCGCGCTTTCCCGAGCGTGTTCTGGATTATGACGGCGACTGTTTTGCGGCGATCCGGGCCAAGGACATGCTGGTCCATCATCCGTTCGAGAGCTTCAACGTTGTGGTGCAGTTTCTGCGTCAGGCGGCGCTGGACCCGAATGTGCTGGCGATCAAGCAGACGCTGTACCGGACGTCCCGCGACAGTCCGATCGTGCATGCGCTGATCGAGGCGGCGGAAGCTGGCAAGTCGGTGACGGCGATGGTCGAACTGCGGGCACGGTTTGATGAAGAAGCCAATATCCGCCTGTCGCGTGCGCTGGAGGCGGCGGGTGTGCAGGTGGTGTTCGGTTTTGCGCATCTCAAGACGCATGCCAAGCTGAGCCTTGTCGTCCGTCGTGAGAATGGGTCGCTCCGATCCTATGCGCATTTCGGGACGGGGAATTACCATCCGATTACGGCACGGATCTATACGGATCTGTCGTTCTTTACCTGTGATCCGAAGCTGTCATCGGATTCGGCGCGTCTGTTCAACTACATGACGGGCTATGCCATTCCGGAAAAGATGGATGCGCTGGCGTTTTCGCCTATCACGATCCGCTCGACACTCGAACAGCTGATCCATGATGAAATCGACCATGCGAAGGCGGGGCGGCCAGGGCGCATCTGGCTGAAAATGAACAGTCTCGTGGACGCCGAACTGATCGACAAACTGTACGAAGCCTCGCAGGCCGGGGTGAAGATCATCGGAATCATTCGCGGAATCTGCTGTCTGCGGCCGGGTGTGCCGGGGCTTTCGGATAATATCGAGATCAAGTCGATTGTCGGGCGTTTTCTGGAACATGCGCGGGTTTTTGCCTTCGGAAACGGGCATCGGATGCCGTCTCACAAGGCAAAAGTTTTCATTTCTTCCGCAGACTGGATGGTGCGGAACATGGACTGGAGGGTAGAAGCCATGGTGCCCATCACGAACCCGACGGTCCATGCGCAGATTCTTGGCCAGATCATGACGATGAACATCAAGGACAACCTTCAGAGCTGGACGCTCACGAGGGACGGTTACTGGCATCGGGTTTCGCCGGGCGCACATCCGTTCTCCGCCCACGAATACTTCATGAACAATCCGTCCCTGTCCGGCCGAGGCTCGGCTGCGCGGGAGAAGGTCCTTCCGGAGGCACATCGCCCCCGTGAGCGGCCCGACAGGATTCTGGAAGACTGATCTTCATGTCCTCATCTGCACAGCGTTCCGCCATTGTCGATCTTGGATCCAACTCGGTCCGGCTGGTCGTTTTTGAAGGGGTGACACGCAACCCCCTTCCGATCTTCAACGAAAAGGTCACGCTCAAGCTTGGGCGTGGGCTGGATACGACAGGGCGCCTCAATGAAGAGGGCGTGGCGCTGGCGATGGACGTGCTGGGACGGTTCCATACCGTTGCCCGCGCGATGGGGGCGGAGCCGTTTCAGGTTCTTGCAACCGCTGCTGTCCGGGACGCCACCAACGGGCCGGACTTCGTGGATGCGATCCGTGCGCGGATGCCGGGCGTGCCGATCCGGGTTCTCGAAGGGACGGAGGAAGCCGATTATGCGGCGCGTGGTGTTCTCTGTGGGCTGCCGGAAGCGAACGGGCTGGTGGCCGATATCGGGGGCGGATCGCTGGAGCTGATCCATGTTGCTGACGGTCAGTATTTCGAGGCCGTGACGACCAAGCTGGGAGTGATCCGGCTGCATGACCGCGCCAAGGGCAGCATCGAGCGTGCGGCCGAAATTGCGAACGAGCTTCTGGCCGCCGTGAACTGGCTGCCGGGCATGACGGGACGGCCGCTCTATCTGGTGGGTGGTGCCTTCCGGGCTCTGGCCCGTCTGCAGATCGCCCGGACGCAGTATCCACTGAACCTCGTGCATCTGTTCAGCCTCTCCGAAGGGGAAGCGCGCGAGATGGCGGACTGGGTTATCAGCGCGCCCAAGCGCACGCTTGAAAAGCTTCCCGGCGCGCCGCGCAAGCGTCTGGCGGATGCGCCGTTTGCGGCCGTTGTGCTGCGCTGCCTGATGGAGCGGGTCCGTCCGTCCAAGGTCGTGTTCAGCGTCGATGGGCTGCGTGAAGGCTGGTACATGCGCCATGTGGCGTCTTCGGTGGCGGATCTGGATCCCATGACGGATCTGGCGACGGAAATGGCCAACCGGCTGGCGCGCAGTGCGTCACTGGCCGAGCCTCTCGTGAAATGGACAGCACCGCTGTTCCGCGAGGAGACGCGCACGCAGAAGCGTCTGCGCGAACTGGCCTGCATGCTGTCCGATATCGGGTCCTACGATCACCCCGAATACCGCGCCGAACAGACCTATCGCCGTGTGATGCATGGTCATGGCGTGGGCTTCGACCACAGCGCGCGGGCCTTTATCGGGCTGACGCTGGCCGTGCGTTATGAAGTCTCGATGGACTCTCCCCTGATCGAACCTTCCCGTCAGCTTCTGTCGCGTTCGGAAATCGACCGTGCGGTACAGTTGGGTCTGGCGCTCCGGCTGGCCTATACACTCTGTGCAGGGACGAAAGTCCTTCTGGATGAGTGCAGGCTGCTTGTGGAAGACGGCACGCTCGTGCTGATCCTGGGCGCGCGCAGCGTCCGGGCGGCAGGCAGTGCGGTCCGTCGTCGTTTCGAGAGACTGGCGGCTGCGATGCAGCTTCAATGTCAGGTTAGGGAAGAATGAGTTTGCGGAATTACGGGACGGCAGCCAGGGTTGGTTTTCTGGCGGCAGCTGTGGTGTTCGGGCTGTCGGGGTGTGGCAAGTCCCATGATCGGGGGGCGCTGTGGAAAGTCGTGCACGGACGGTGTGCGCCGGATGCCGCGCACAAGCCCTGCACGGTCTATGATGAGAAAGACGGCTATGCCCTGCTCAAGGACAAGACCGGGCGTGGGCAGTATCTTGTCATCCCGACGCAGAGGGTCCCGGGGGTGGAAGACCCGGTTCTGCTGAAGCCCGAGACGCCGAACTATTTCGCGGAAGCCTGGGGCGAGCGTGCGCATGTGGCGCAGGCCTACGGGTTCGAAATCCCGGACGCCCATCTGTCGATGGCCATCAATTCGCGTCCCGGCCGGACACAGGACCAGTTGCATATCCATCTGGACTGCCTGACGGCCTATGCCCGCGCCGAACTCGACAAGAACATGATCACTGAGAACTGGTCTCTGGTCTCGTTGTATGGTCATCCGTACCGGGCGCGGATCGTGGCGTCGCTGGATCCGTCGCCGTTCCGGGTGATCGCGGCGGATGACATGTCCATCCACACGCTCGTTATCACGCCGGCCAAGCATGGCGGGTTCATTCTGCTCGATGATATGGCGCATGTGTTCGACCATGGATCGGGTGAGGAGCTTCAGGATCACGCCTGTCATCTGGATGATCCGCATCACAAATCCATGATTATGGACGGCATGGATATGGGGGAGCATCCCAACGGCATGATGTGACATTGCTGCGGCTTGTCCGGTAATTTCGGGTGTGACAGGGTTCGATCAATCTCGAACAATCTGCACTTCCGGAGACCGGTCTTGAAACTGGCAGCGAAATCGCCACCAAACTGGCCCCTGCTGTCGCTTGCCGTTGGCGCCTTTGCCATTGGCACGACAGAGTTCACTCCGATGGGCCTTCTACCCGTCATCGCCCATGGTCTTCAGGTCAGTGTGCCCAAGGCCGGTGGTCTGGTGACGGCCTATGCGATGGGTGTGATGATCGGTGCGCCTATCATCACGCTTCTCATGGCGCGTTTCCGGCGCAAGCTGGCCCTGATCCTGCTGATGGGGCTCTATGTGGCGGGAAACCTGCTTTCCGCCGTTTCCTATAGTTATGAACTGCTGTTTGCGGCCCGTGTCCTGACCAGTCTGGCGCATGGGGCGTTTTTTGGTCTCGGCGCAGTCGAAGCCTCGCTGTCCGTGGCACCGTCGCGGCGGGCGAGTGCGGTGGCGTCAATGTTCATGGGGCTGACGATCGCCAATATCATTGGCGTTCCGGCGGCAACCTGGCTTGGGCTGAATTTTGGCTGGCACAGCGCTTTTGGCGTGACGGCGCTGCTGGGGCTTGTGACCATGCTGGCCGTGCAGTTTGCGCTGCCGGCCCGCGAGATCGGTCCGGCGCCGGAAGTCGGGCGGGAACTGCGGGTTCTCGTGAAGGGCAATGTGCTCCTGGCGCTGCTGACGACCGCGATCGGGGCAGGGGCGATGTTCGTGCTCTATACCTATATTGCGCCGATCCTTGAACATATTACCCATGCGAGCCCGACGGTCATTACGATCGCGCTCATGCTGACGGGCGTCGGCTTTTCGATCGGCAATGCCATTGGTGGGCGCAGTGCAGATCGATCGCTGGACGGAAGTCTGCTGGTCTTCTTCCCCATTCTCGGCATCATCATGCTGATTTTCCCCTGGATGGCACAAACGGTGCCGGGCGCGCTGTTTGCATCGCTGGTCTGGGGCGCGTCCACGTTCTCTCTGATGCCCGCGCTTCAGATGCGGGTCATGCAGGCCGCACATGATGCGCCGGCTTTGGCGTCGTCCATGAATATCGGTGCGTTCAATCTTGGAAATGCCATCGGCGCGGCTCTGGGAGGGATCGCGCTGTCCATGGGGTTGGGTTACAGCGGTGTTTCCGTTATCGGAACGGCTCTGGCCCTGGTCGGGGTCGGTCTTGTTCTTCTGTCACGAAAGGTGGCTCCTCTATGATCCGTTCCCTCCTGCTCGCCACCAGCCTGTTTGTCGGTGGCGCCATGGTGCCCCTGGCTGCCATGGCCGCACAGCCTGCGAATGTGGGCGATGCCATTCTGGCCGCCAGCGCCTATCACGACAGTGGCGACTATCAGCACGATTTTGATGTCGTCGTTGCACAGGCCCGTCAGTGGGTTGATGAGACTGCGCCGAAAACGCGACGCCCGGCGATCGTGCTCGATATTGATGAGACGACGCTGTCGAACTGGGATGCGATCCGGGCGGATGGTTTTGGTTATATTCCCTCGGGTCCGTGCGATGCGCTTCCTAAGGGGCCTTGCGGAGCGGATTCCTGGGAAAAGAGTGGTCGTGCACCGGCGTTTGCCTCCACGCGGGGACTGATCGAGGATGCGCAGGCCCATCATGTGGCGGTGTTTTTCGTGACGGGGCGGCATGAGGACGAGCGTGATGCGACGGAACGGAACCTGCATCTGGCGGGAATCCAGCATTGGGACGGGCTGTATCTGCGGCCGATGACGTCTCATGGCTACGCGGCGCGATACAAGACCCCGACGCGGGAGCGGATCGAGCGCAAGGGCTACACGATCATCGCAAGCCTCGGTGATCAGCCGTCCGATCTGGCAGGGGGACATGCGAAAAGGGGTTTCCTTCTGCCCAATCCGTTCTATCGTATTCCGTAACATTATGTAATTTTCAGAAACGGAATCCGGTATGCGCGCGCACTCAGTTCTTGCACTTCTTCTTGTCGGGATCTGGGGCGGGGCGGCGTCTGCCGGTTCCATGCCTGTTGGGAAGGCCCGGGTTCTGTGGTCCGGGCCTGAAGAGCGTGTAGAGGCGCGGGCCTGTCAGGTTCGGAGTGCAGAGCCGCAGTCCTTCTGTCTTGTCTGGACGGGCAAGGGCGCCCCGGTTTCTGAAAATATTGATGGGGCACCCGGATCTGTCGCGACGCTCTGGCAGCGGACGGGGCTGAAACCGGAACCGGGGGAGGCGCCGGACCTCCTGTTTTACGCTGGCGCCGGCGGGGCAGAACGATGCGGCGACTATGTCGCGCTGCGTTTTGCACAACTGCCGCATTTCCAGAAAATCGGCGACTGCCGCCAGCCTGAATATCCGCCTCAGGCTGCGCCTGCGACCGGGCCGTTCGGTTTCTGGTTGTCGATCCCCGTGCTGAGGCCATTCGGTGCATCCGATTCTGACAGCGCGTCGACACCGGTCCCGGTGATCTGGCGCAATGGAACATTCGCGCTGGATGCGGCCCGGTTGAAGCAGAATGCCCTGTCCTTTGTCTCCCTGGGCTTCGACGGAGCATCCATCGGCAATGAAACCGGGGCATTCATGTGGGAAACCCGGCATAATCGCCCGGGGCAGGGCCTGCCTACAACGACGCAGATCATGCTTGACCTGATCTTAAAGGGTCATGCCGATCAGGCGCTGTCACTGCTTCATAGCAGTACCAATTCACATTTCGACAGTTCGCTCTATTGGAGCGATCTGTGCGCGATCCTGGTCGCTGATCCCAACTGGAAGATCCTCATGCACGGCGTTTTGCCCGGCGCGGCTCAGATTGAGGAGGCGGCTAGGACGGGGCAGCGGGGTCGTGAAAGAACCGCTTATGTCCATTAAGGACTGGATCTGAAAAAGCCCGGTGCCATGACGGCGCCGGGCTTTTTTTATGTCAGAACGATTTGAGGAGCCGTTCCAGATAATCCAGTTCGCTTTGCGGACGGGTGCGGTCCGAGGCGCGGCGGCGGAGTTCGCGCTCGATGTCGCGGGCGCGGTCCCGGGCGCTCTTGTCCGGGATATGGGCATCGGAATCCTTGCCCTTGTCGCCTTCGCCCAGTTTGCGGCCCAGCGGATCCTGATCCTTCTGATCGTCGTCATCTCCGTCTTCGTCACCAGCCTGGGGCTGGTCGCCGTCATCGCCCTGCTGGCCTTTCGCGCCATGCTGGGGTTTGCCGGAACCACCTGCGCCGCCGGACGGGATGAAGCTCAGGCTGCCGCCCTGACCCTTGCCCGATCCGCCGGATTTCTGGTTCTGGCGCATCTGCTTTCCGGCTTCGGACAGATCGGCGAGGACTTTCTGCTCGGCAGTTTGGGCTTCGGCGTCCTTGCGGTCCGCGAGAGCTTCACGCGCGGTCTGCATGTCCGTCTTCGCCTTGTCGAAGGCTGTGGCGGGTTTGCCGGTCAGGTCCTTCACGCGGCGGCTCAGGATATCGTTCACGCGCTGCAGCGCGCGTTGCAGGGCATGGTCCGCGCGGCGTCCGTCGGACTGTGCGGCGACCGTGGCCGGATCGACCGGAGCGGGCGGTTTGGCGTCCGTGGGCTGATCCATGCCCGGCGGGGGCTGCATGCCGAGCTGACGGAGCAGGTCGGCCGTGGACATCTGGCTGACATCCGGGCGGCTGCCGTCATCGGGCGGAGCTGCAGCCTTCTGCGCCGCCGAGAGACGGGATTGCGTATGGTCGAGCAGGGTGGTCTCGCGGTGGACGAGATCATGCAGGGCCGCGCGCTGGGCACGGGCCTCGGCCTGTGCCTTCATCTGTTCGGCAAGAGCCTTGAGATCCTCGGGGCTGGCCTGACGCATGCGCTCGGCCATGTCTTCCATCTGCTGGAGGCGCTTGAGGGCTTCGTCGCCATGGCCCTGATTGGCTTCGGACTGGAGACGGCGCATTTCGTCCGAGAATGGATCGGCCGAGCTTGTGCCGGACTGCGGCATGACGATGCCGCTCTGGGCTGCGCGCGAGAACAGGAGCTGCATCCGGCGGTTCAGGGCATCCTTGAGAGCCTGTGTCCGACGCTGGAGTTCTTCCTGTTCGGGGAGCGTGTGGCCCTTGTCGCCGAGGTCGCGCATGTGGTCGAGCTGCTGCTGCACGCCCTGCTGGGCGGCGCGGACTTCGGCTGCGGCATCAGCAATGTCGGGACCGTCGCGGCGCAGATCGTCCAGATAAAGCGCCAGTGCCCAGAGTTCGCCGGGTACACGGTCCGCCGAGCCATCAGGGGCGTCTTTCTGGAGGGAGGCGATCTCAAGGCCGAGGGCTGCGAGGATGGCGCGTTCGTCGGTCGTCTGCGTCAGGAGGTTCAGTTCGGCTGCGGCCTGCGAGGCGCGCTGCTGGCCGAGCATGAGGCGGCGGCGCAGGGCGACGAGGGCGCGGGCCAGCGGATCATTGAACTTGCGGGCGGCGATCTGGAATTTGACGATATCGCTGCGGCTTTCGCGGCCTGAAGCGCTTTTGGCGTGCAGGCGGCCTTCGACTTCCATTCCGGCGAACGGATCGGAGGAAAGATCCGGCGTGGCGACGCCTTTCGCATCCTTGGGCTGTCCGTCGAGCGGGATGGGAACGCGCAGGATGCGGCCTCGGGTCAGGCCGGGAAGGTTGATCTCGGCTTCAAGCGAGGCGACGCCATAGGTCTGGTGGACATGCCAGGGCAGGCCGGTGCGCCAGTCGTCTTTCTGTGGGCCGGGTTTGCCGTCCCAGGTGACGGTGGGCGGCAGGTCGGGTTCAACTTTAACGCGCCATGAGCCGAGCGTGCGGCCTCGGACCACGATACTGATGGTGCCGGACTGTTGCAGCGTGCCGTGGCTGTTCCAGCTTTCAGCGTCGAGGCGGTTCTGTTCAGGCGAGGTGATGCCGTGCAGGGCGGGTTTTCCGTGCGCGCCGGTGATGGTGGCGTTCAGAATGGCGCCCTGTGGAACGTCAAGCGTATTGCGGCCCGTGGCGGAGAGGAAAATCGGCGCACCGGGTGCGTAGGACGGACGGTCGATCCAGGCCTGAAGGGTGGGGAGCGGAATGCTGTCATCATCCACGCCGGGGATCATCCCTGCATGAAGACGCGAGGGTGTGTGCGTACCGCCGAGAACTGCCGCGACCACAATGGCCAGCGGGACGGCAATGAGCGCGAGCCGTTCGTGCAGGCTGGTTTCGGGGTGGGGGAGGCCAACGCGGAGCGTGCCGAGCGAAGCGGTAACGCGTTCGACATGGCGGGACCAGATGGCGGACTGCTCGCCGTTGCCTGCAAAAGCCGGCCGGTCGGTCAGGCTGAGGAGAGGCTGGTAGGCGAGCTTGGAATCATGCTCGATCCGGCGGTCGGCCACGGGAATGCTGACGGGGGGTACGCGGCGCAGGCCGGTGATGGTCAGCCACAGGGCCGTGCCGAGAACGCCGGCTTCCAGCAGGGTATGCAGCCAGTCCGGCAGGGACTGGGGAATACGCGCAAGGCAGGCCAGAACGTAGAACGCGACCAGCAGCAGCGGCCAGCGCAGGGGCTCCCACGCGCGTTCCCACCACAGGACACGCTGGGCTTTCCGGCGCAGGGCTTTGAGGTGGAGGGCCGGGTTTGGCTCAGCCATGGTCGTCCTTAGCTGTCAGCCATTCCGGAACGGTTTCGGAAGCGATCATTTCCGCAACGCTCTGGCGCTGGCGGATGATCTCCCATTTTCCGTTGTCGATCAGGACCTGCGCCGCAAGCGGGCGGGTATTGTAGGTCGAGCTCATGACCGAGCCATAGGCGCCCGTATCGAGAAGGGCGATCAGGTCGCCGCGCTTCGTGTCTACAGGCAGGGCGCGGTCTCGGGCGAAAATGTCGCTGCTTTCACAGACCGGACCGACGATGTCCCAGAGTTTCGTGGGACTGGTCAGGCCACTCGGGGCGACGGGCATGATGCCGTGCCACGATTCATAAAGGGACGGGCGGGCGAGATCGTTCATGGCGGCGTCGAGCACGACGAAATCGGGATTGCCGGCCTTGGTTTCGATCACGCGGGTCAGCAGGATGCCGGTGGGGGCGGAGAGCCAGCGGCCGGGTTCGATGCTGAGGCGGACGTCGAGATCGCCCAGTGTCTCGGCGATGACGCCTGCGAGCATGTCGGGCGAGGGTGCGATTTCGTCCCGGTAGCGGATGCCGAGGCCCCCGCCGCAGTCCACGGCTTCGACGGTGTGACCGGCCGCGCGGATTTCGCGGATCATGTCGGCCAGCCGGACATAGCCTTCGCGGAAGGGGCCTGCGGTGAGCATCTGGCTGCCCAGATGAACGGCCAGACCCACGAGGCGGACGTTTTTCAGGCTGGCGGCTTCACCATAGAGGGCGACGGCGCGGCGGTGTTCGATGCCGAACTTGTCTCCGGCGCGGCCGGTGGAAATCTTGTCATGGGTGTCGGCGTCCACGTCCGGATTGACGCGCAGGGCGGCGCGCGCGACGCGGCCACAGTCGCGGGCGATGTCGTCCAGACGGTAGAGTTCCTCGACGCTCTCGACATTGATCTGTGCGATGTCGTGCTCGACGGCGGCGCGCAGTTCGGCATCGGATTTGCCGACGCCGGAGAACACGATGCCCGAGGGCTGGATTCCGGCATGGAGCGCCCGCTGCATCTCGCCACCGCTGACGATGTCCACGCCGTAGCCGCACTGGCGCAGGATGGTCAGGGTGGCCTGATGGTCCTGCGACTTCATGGCGAAATGCATGTTGACCGGCAGGTTCCGGGCTTCGAACGCGGCGCGCAGGGCCTTGGCCCGACGACGTAGCGTTTCAGCGCCCGTGATCCAGCACGGTGTGCCGACGGCGGCTGCGATGACGTGCAGGGGCACGCCTTCGAACAGCAGGCCGTCCCGTGCGTCCATCTTCAGCGAGGGACGAGTTTCCAGCATGTCGGAGAAAGACGGATCGGTGGCGGGATCGGAGGGAAGCGGTGCATTCATGATGATGCTACCGTATCGCTCTTGGAAGCATGTTCCAAGCTGAACCCGCAGGGGATAATATCGCCGGCATGATACAGGAACTGATCAGAGAGGCCCTTGAGGCCCGTTCGCGTGCTTACGCACCCTATTCGCGCTTTCAGGTTGGGGCGGCGCTGCGGTGTGAGGGCATTGTCCATTCCGGCTGTAATGTCGAGAACGCGGCCTATCCGCTTGGAACCTGTGCCGAGGCCGGGGCGATTGCCGCCATGGTGCGGGGCGGCGGACGTCGTATCGAGGAAATCGTGATCGTGGGTGAGGATGCGCCGTGCACGCCATGTGGGGGGTGTCGGCAGAAGCTGCGGGAGTTCGGGCTTCCGGATCTGCGGATTCATATGATCTCGCCCAAAGGAGACATGCTTATGACCCGGACGCTGTCCGAGCTTCTGCCCGACGCGTTCGGGCCGGATCATCTGGGATGAGACGCGCCGCCGCGTTGCTGATGGTCTGTCTGTCAGGGGGAGGGGCGATGGCCGCTCCGGCTGTGGCATTGCCGGGACTGGGTCCGGACAGTCATCGCAGCGTGGTGGACGTGAACGTGGCGCCCTGGCGGATTCTTGGTCGCGTCCAGACGGCGCTGGGCGGACGCTGTACGGGGTTTGCCGTGGCACCAACCGTGATGGTCACGGCGGCGCACTGTCTGTGGCTGCCAGCGACGAGGCATTATATCCAGCCCGGGGATGTTCATGTCCTGATGGGCTATGTGATGGGCCAGTACCGGCTACATGCGCAGGTGACACACTTTGTTATTGCCCCCGGATATGATCCTGACAACGAAGGGGGAACGGCATCCGAGGATCGGGCTACGCTGGTTCTGGATCGGCCTGTCATAGCATTGGAAGATCTCGTGCCTTATGGCGAAGCCCGGATGGGCGCTCCGGCCATGCTGGTCGGATATCCGCAGGATCGGGCAGAGGTGTCGTATGGCGATACTGCGTGTCAGATCAATGGGTTGGCTGTTAACCAACTGATCCATCATGACTGTTCGGCAACGCGTGGAGACAGCGGTGGACCACTGCTGGTCCAGCAGCCGGACGGGCAGTGGGGGATTGTCGGGGTCGACGTGCTTGCAACTTCTGGTCGTGGCGGGTTTGCAGCGCCATTACCGCACTGAGATTTTCGAAAATGGTCCGGGTTGCCATGCAGGAACTGCACGTCAGAAAAAATTCACACATGCAAACATCAGGCTGGTCGTGACGTTGCAGACGGCAGAACCCCGAAAGGGTGTTACAGGTTTTTCAAACCCCAAAGGTGATTGCCATGTATGCCATGCCCATGAAGGCGACAGCGTCCCGGTTAACTCCGAAAGGAGGATCACGCGGGGAGCATAAAAAGGTCAACCGCAAGCATGTCCTCGTTGTCGAGGATCAGGCGCTGCTGCGTTTTCTTGCTGCGGACATGCTCGAGGAAGCCGGCTATGAGGCGTCCCTTGCCGGGGATGCCAGCGAGGCTCTGGAAATGCTCGAACGACATCCGGATATCGGCACGATTTTCTCAGACGTGAATATGCCCGGCGATATGGATGGTGTGGACCTTGCCCGCGTCATTCATGAAAAGCGCCCGGATGTCGGCGTCGTTCTGACGTCAGGTACGCGTGTTCAGGATCTGGGCCGATTGCCAGGTGGCACGATGTTTCTGGCCAAGCCCTATGAATGGGACGAGGTCTATCGCTGCCTGGAGCGGGTCAGGCACTGAATTGCCGACAGATTATAGAGAGGGGAAAGCAATGTGGTGCACCCGAAAGGACTTGAACCTCTAACCCCCAAATTCGTAGTCTGGTGCTCTATCCAGTTGAGCTACGGGTGCGGACACATTGTATAGGTCTTCATCAGGAGAAGACTGGTGCACCCGAAAGGACTTGAACCTCTAACCCCCAAATTCGTAGTCTGGTGCTCTATCCAGTTGAGCTACGGGTGCGCTGTGAGGCGGGGTTTTACAGAGGCTTAACTGACCTGACAACCCCGCTTTCGAAAAAATTTCAGTTTCGCGTCATGGTGATATGAGCCCGGCACGAAGGCGAGCCGAAAATGCCGCCAATGGCTTGTCCAACAGGGTAGCCGTTGAAGACGACGGCGGTCTCGTGATGGTTCATGTCCGTCATGGCAAGCTCGGCATGATAGTGATGATTTCCGGGCGTATAGGTTCCGTGCAGGACCTGTGAGCCGTCAGCGGGCGTAAAAAGAATTTCCTTGCCGCGGATGCGGAGCGTCGAGGGGCGCTCGGTCGGGCAGGTTCCCTGATCGGCAACGAGCGCGCCAACCCATGAGCCGGTTGGGTCATTGCCGGGGTCCGGAGTTCCGGCA
Organism: Gluconobacter roseus; assembly: GCF_046058915.1. GTDB lineage: Bacteria > Pseudomonadota > Alphaproteobacteria > Acetobacterales > Acetobacteraceae > Gluconobacter > Gluconobacter roseus_A. Next base: position 743,747 of record NZ_CP175538.1, on the reverse strand, counting down.
CAGGCCGCAAGCAGAGCCGTGGCGGAGAGGGCGAAAAGTGCTGGCAGGCGCATGTTGGTCCTGTTCCTTGTTGCAGAATGGATGACGCAGACGACACAACACCTTATAGGAGAGCCTCAAAAGGCACCATGAAACCGGAACGCGAGGCCATGACATTGACCCAGCAGGACGCCAGCACCGTCGAAAAGCTCGACGAAACCCTTCACGAAGACCGTATCCTCATTCTGGATTTCGGCAGCCAGGTGACGCAGCTTATTGCGCGCCGCGTCCGCGAAAGCGGCGTTTACTGCGAGATCTGGCCGTTCACGGCGACCGAGGAAAAGATCCGCGCATTCAATCCGCGCGGCATCATCCTGTCCGGCAGCCCGGCCAGCGTGCATGACGAGAATGCACCGCCGATTCCGGATGTGGTTTTCGCGCTGAACCGCCCCGTGCTGGGGATCTGCTATGGCCAGCAGGCGATGTGCCAGATGCTGGGTGGTAAGGTCGAGAGCCACGAGCACCGTGAATTCGGTCGCGCCTATATCGATATTGCCGAGGACTGCTCGCTGTTCCGGGGTGTCTGGGCGCGCGGCAAGCGCGAGCAGGTCTGGATGAGCCATGGCGACCGCGTCACGCAGCTTCCGCCGGGCTTCCGCGCCGTTGCTCATTCCGAAGGGGCTCCGTTCGCGATTATCGCGGATGAGGGGCGTCGTCTTTATGGCGTGCAGTTCCATCCGGAAGTCGTGCATACGCCGCATGGCGCTGCGCTGATCCGCAACTTTACGCACAACGTGGCCGGTTGCAGCGGAACCTGGACGATGGCGGGCTTCCGTGATCTGGAAATCGCCCGTATCCGCAAGCAGGTTGGTTCAGGTCGTGTGATCTGCGGTCTGTCCGGTGGCGTGGACAGCTCTGTTGCTGCCAAGCTGATCCATGATGCGATCGGCGATCAGCTGACCTGCATTTTCGTCGATCCGGGTATCATGCGCACGGGCGAGGCGGATGAAGTCGTCAAGACGTTCCGTGGCCGCTTCAATATCCGCCTTGTCCATCGTGACGCTTCCGAGCTGTTCCTGAAGGAACTGGCTGGCGTGACGGACCCCGAGGTCAAGCGCAAGACGATCGGCCGTCTGTTTATCGAGGTCTTCGAGGAAGAAGCTGCGAAGCTGGGCGGTGCGCAGTTCCTGGCGCAGGGCACCCTGTATCCGGACGTGATCGAGAGCGTGAGCTTCTCGGGTGGTCCGTCCGTAACCATCAAGTCCCACCACAATGTCGGCGGTCTGCCGGACCGCATGAACATGGAACTGGTCGAGCCGCTACGTGAGCTGTTCAAGGACGAGGTCCGCATGCTTGGCCGTGAGCTGGGTATTCCGGAGAGCATCGTCGGGCGGCATCCGTTCCCGGGCCCCGGACTGGCGATCCGTATTCCGGGAGACGTCACCAAGGAAAAGCTGGACCTGCTGCGCAAGGTGGACGCGATCTATCTTGAGGAAATCCGTCGCGCCGGTCTGTACGACGCGATCTGGCAGGCTTTTGCGGTTCTGCTGCCTGTGCGCACGGTCGGTGTCATGGGCGATGGCCGGACCTACGATCAGGCTTGTGCCCTGCGTGCCGTAACCAGCACGGATGGCATGACGGCGGAAGTCTATCCGTTCGACTTCGCATTCTTGAACCGGGTGGCCGGGCGTATCGTCAACGAGGTCCGCGGTATCAACCGCGTGACTTACGATATTACGTCCAAGCCGCCAGGCACGATTGAGTGGGAATGATCCTGCATTCAATCGGTCGATAGAAACTTTTGGGAACCCCGCAGCGATGCGGGGTTTTTCTTTGCCGTGATTTCCGAAGGGAGATGTCGGACTTGTCCGGATCTTCGGGGAGTGACAGTGTGAAATCTTTCAAAACAAGGATGATCCTGATGTCGATCCGGTTTCTTTCTTTTTCTGCTTCGCTGCTCGTGGCGGGTGTGGTGCTGATGCCGACGGCCATGGCGGCTGACGCTGCCGAGAAGCCCTGTGAGACCGATCTTTGCCGCAGCGTGCGTCAGTCCTGGGCTTCGGTCCGTCATGGGACGTCCGATGCTGCCGACTGGACGAAAAAGCAGAGCGTGAAGGGCTGGGATGCCACGAAGAATGGTGTCTCCCATGCAGCGCATTGGACGGGCAAGGAAGGCGAAAAGGGCTGGAAGGCGACCAAGAACGGCACCAAAGAGGCGGTTCATGCTACGGGCGCCTGGACGAAGAAGACGGCTCATGACCTTGATCCAGGACCTTCGGACAAGGCGCCGGACGCTAAAACCGACGCGTCAGGTCAATAAGGATATTTGTTTCGGGGTGAGAGGTTCATCTCAAGCTCCGGTCACGAAAAAGGCCTGCCCCGCAAGGGACAGGCCTTTTTTATGCGCGTGAGAAAAGCGCTTATTCCATGTGATGCTTGTGGCCGGTCATTTCGGTTGTGAGCTGGGCGCGGGCTTCTCCGTCCGGGTATTTCTCGGTGTGCAGGTTGATGTAGGTCTGCCCGGCTTGGACTTCCTTGACCTGATCGGGCGTGAGCTGGAGCGTGCCGGTCATGCGGGTTGTGTAAGGGCCGTTGATCGGGGCGAGGACGCCGGCGTCCTGACCGTCCGGAGCCGGGCCATGCAGATGGGCTGCCGTCACGGGACCAGAGAGGCCGTTATCTTCGAAACGGTAGGTCAGGGTATTTTTGGTGGTATCCAGCATTGCGGATGCCGAGCCCTTGATCGGGGCGGTCGCACCATGTTCGCCCTTGAACGGGCCGAAGAGATGCAGCGTTTCCGCAGAAGCGGGCAGGGCAGTCACCGACAGGCCGAGGGCCAGTGTCGTCAGCAGAAGTCCAGTACGCATGGAAGTCCATCCTTGCAGAAGTTGGACTGACTGAACGTGTGCTCAGGTTTCGAGTTCGGTATTCCAGTACAGATAATCGCGCCAGCTTTCGTGAAGATAATGCGGCGGGAAGGTCCGGCCGTTTTCCTGAAGGAGGCGGCTGCTGGGCTGAACGGGTTTGCGGTGCGGGTGCATGCCCAGTTCGCTTGGCAGTTTTGAGCCCTTGAGCAGGTTGCAGGGGCTGCAGGCAGTGACGACATTTTCCCAGGTTGTGCGGCCTCCGCGGGCGCGGGGGATGACGTGATCGAAGGTCAGCTCGTGCGTGGGCAATCGGTCATGGCAGTACTGACACGAAAAATTGTCCCGCAGGAAGACGTTGAAACGGGTGAAGGCCGGTTTGCGGGCTGTGGGAATGTAATCCTTCAGCGCGATAACGCTGGGCAGACGCATGCTCTGGCTGGGGGAGTGGACGACGGCGTCTTCATATTCGGAGAGGACCGAGACGCGGTCGAGGAAGACGGCCTTGACGGCTTCCTGCCAGGACCAGAGCGAGAGTGGGAAATAGGACAGCGGACGGAAATCCGCGTTCAGGACAAGAGCCGGAAAATGCTGACCGCTGACGGACACCACACGCATCCTTTCTGCAAGGACGACACATGCGGGGATTACGGCGCCGAATGAAAACGGGACAAACAGCGGGAAAACACGTGTCGTCGGCTTCTTTGAGAAAACTATTCCAGTAAACTGCGCGGACCGCAAGCAAACGCTGGTGACACATTCATGACTCCTCCCGCCACGACACGATTTGCGCCGAGTCCCACGGGATTCCTGCATCTGGGGCATGTGGTCTCGGGACTGTATTCGCGGATCATGGCCGGAGAGGCTGGAAAGTTTCTGATTCGTATCGAGGATATTGATACGACACGCTGTACGCCGGAACTGACACAGGCTTTGCGTGAAGATCTGGACTGGCTTGGGTTGTCGTCAGATGGGTCGGTCCGGCAGCAGTCGGAGCATCTGGCGGAGTATCATGTCGTGCTGGCCAACCTGCGGGAGCGGAGGCTGCTCTATCCGTGTTTCTGCACGCGGCGGGAGATTGCCGAGGCTGCAACACAGGTCGCGCCGGATGGGAGCCTTGTTTATCCCGGAACCTGTCGGCACGGCGCGGCACGGGAAGGGCAGGAGCGTGATCCGGTCTGGCGGCTCGATATGGGGCGGGCGCTTAATGTGTTGCAGGACGTGCCGGGCTGGCATGAGGTCGGGCATGGGCGTATTGCCGGGAAGGCTGATGCGTTCGGCGATATTGTTCTGGCGCGGCGGGATACGGGTGTGTCGTATCATCTGTGCGTCACGCATGACGATGCGCTTGAGGGCGTGACGACCGTAACGCGGGGGCGGGATCTGTATGAGGCGACGTCAGTTCAGCGTGTGTTGCAGGACCTGATGGGGTGGCCGGAGCCAGCTTATGCGCATCATGCGCTCATTCTGGATGCGGACGGACACAAGCTGTCCAAGCGGGATGGCGCGGAAGGTGTGCGGGTTCTGCGGGAGGCGGGCTGGACGGCCCGGCAGGTGCGGGAACATCCGCTGGTGCGGCAGGCTCTGGAGGCGAGCCTGCCGACAGGGGCTTATTCCGGCGGATAGACGCCCGGATATGTGATGTCCTGCGACGGGCCAGGGGCGTGCGGGGCGCCTTTCTTGCCGCAGGCGGTCAGGCCGAGAGCCATGACTGCCATGCTGACGAGCAGCAGTGTTTTCATGCGGTTTCTCCGAGTTTGGCGAGCCAAGCTTCGGCCTGATGCTTCACATTGGCCGGGGCGGTGCCGCCTTCGCTGGTGCGGGACGCCAGAGACGCCTCGACGGTCAGGACATCGAAAACGCCCTTGTTAATCTGCGGTTCGACGGACTGCATCTCTTCAAGCGACAGATCGGCCAGGTCGCAGCCTTTCTGCTCGGCCATTCCGACCAGACGGCCGGTGACATGATGGGCAGTGCGGAAAGGAACGCGCAGTTCGCGGACCAGCCAGTCGGCGAGGTCCGTGGCGGTGGAGAAGCCCATGCCCGCGACTTCGTGCATCCGGGCCGTGTTGGCTTTCAGGTCGCGGATCATGCCGTCCATGGCGGCTAACGAGAGCGTCATGGCCTCGGTGGCGTCGAAGACGGGTTCCTTGTCTTCCTGTGTGTCCTTGGCATAGGCGAGGGGCAGGCCCTTCATGACCGTCAGCAGGCCTACGAAATCGCCCATGATGCGGCCGATCTTCGCGCGGACGAGTTCGGCGGCGTCAGGGTTGCGCTTCTGCGGCATGATGGACGAGCCGGTCGTGAACGCGTCCGACAGCGTGATAAAACCGAAGGGGGCGGAAGCCCACATCACGATTTCCTCGGCCAGACGTGACAGGTGCATGGCCTGTAGCGACAGGGCGGAGAGGAACTCGAGCGCGAAGTCACGGTCCGAGACAGCATCGAGCGAATTGGCGGTCGGGCGGTCGAAATCCAGCGCTGCGGCCGTCATGCGGCGGTCGATCGGGAAGGACGTACCGGCAAGGGCGGCCGAGCCGAGCGGGCATTCGTTCAGACGGGCGCGGGCATCACGCAGGCGGCCGCGGTCGCGCGACAGCATCTCGACATAGGCCAGAAGGTGATGGCCGAACGTGACCGGCTGGGCGACCTGCAGATGGGTGAAGCCCGGCATCGGTGTGGCGGCATGTTCCAGCGCACGGGTGGCGAGGGAGCGCATCAGGGAGGCGGTCTGCTCCTGAAGGCCGTCGATGGCGTCGCGGACCCAGAGGCGGAAGTCAGTGGCGACCTGATCGTTGCGCGAGCGCGCCGTGTGCAGGCGCTTGCCGGCCTCGCCAATCCGCTCGGACAGGCGCGCCTCGATGTTCATGTGGATGTCTTCGAGGGCTGGAGAGAAGTCGAAGCGGCCTTCGCCGATTTCCTGTGCGATGTCGCCCAGGCCCTGACGGATTTCGGCCAGTTCGGTCTCGGTCAGCAGGCCGACTTTCTGGAGCATGGTAGCATGGGCGAGGGAGCCGCGGATGTCCTGTCGCCACAGGATCTTGTCAAATCCGATGGAGGCGTTGATCTCGCCCATGATGGCGGCCGGACCCGAGGCAAAGCGGCCACCCCATTGCGGATTGGCGGCTGTGCCTTCAAAGGATGTAGCGGCATCTGATTGTGTGTCGACAGGAGCGTTTTTCATGGGAACCGTAAACAGATGATTCGGAAGCAGATCGACCGGCGAACCCTTCTTGGAAGAGCCGCCAGCCTAGCCGCGGCGGCTTCCCTCTGCAATTGCGGGCTGGGAAATGTCGCCCGCGCCGCTGAGACGGAGGGCGTGCATCCGATGCTGCCCTCGCTCACGCCCGGCGCGCCGAAGCTTGAGCCCGTGAACTTTCAGTTCGTGGGTCCAGGTGGGACGTCTCTTGCGTTGTCCACGATGCGGGGGAGACCATTCATCCTGCATCTTTGGGCGACATGGTGCCCGCCATGCAGGCTCGAACTGCCTGCACTGAATGCGTTTCTTGAAAAAACCGGGGCAGCGGTTCCTGTGATCCCGGTCGCCGTGGCCAGTCCGCTGCCGAAGGTCATGATGTTTCTGGCGCAGGGCAATCTGCCGCATATCGCGCCATGGACGCTGGGGCAGCATGAGTTTTCCCAGTGGTTCACTTCCGGTGAGCCGAGCCTGCCCATGACCTGTGTGATTGATGCGCAGGGCCGTCTGCGGGCCAGCGTTGAAGGGGAAATGGCCTGGAATGCGCCGGACGCCCAGGCTGCACTGGAAAAAATCCTGTCCGGCCTTCAGGCGTCCAAGCCTGCATGAAAACGGCACCTGTCAGCCGGCGGAATGTTGTCTGGGGGACTGTGGGGCTGGCTGTTCTGGCGGGTTTCGGGGCGTCACGGCTGGCGGGTCTGGTGGTGCGTCATGGTGCGCCGGTCGCCAGTCTGGTTCCGGGGCGACCGATGCTGGAGCCTGTCGGGTTCGGTCTTGCCGGCCCGGACGGCGCGCGGGAATCGCTGCTTTCCCGTCGCGGGTCGTCTTTTCTGCTGCATGTCTGGGCGACATGGTGTCTGCCCTGTCGGCATGAGCTGCCGGCTCTGGCTGCGTTCATGCACGCATGGGGCGTGAACTGTCCGATCGTTCCGGTTGCGGTTTCCAGCGGTTCTCCTGAGGCGGTCCGGACGTTTCTGGTTAAAAACGATGTGCCCGGATTTCCTGCCTGGACGGTGGATGACAGCGCTCTGAAAGCATGGATGGGTCACGGGGAACTTGCCATACCCGTAACAATCCTGATTGATGGAGCAGGCCGCGTTCGGGCATCGGCCGCGGGATCTCTGGACTGGGCCGGTTCTGGTGCGGCGGCCGCCCTTCACAGGATCCTTGCCGAAACGCGTGGCTGAATTCTGCTGCCAATGAAAGAATGGACTTCCAACATGAGTTTTCCCCTGACGCGTCGTCATCTTCTGGGCGGGGCTGGAGCCCTTCTGGTTTCGGGGCGGGCCATCGCGGCAGCCGAGAAGGAAGAGGCTGGCAAGGGGCTGGCATTTGAGCCGAACTCTTTTGGCAAACTGGTCACGCCAAAGGTTTTGCCGTCGCTGAGCGTGCAGAACGAGCAGGGGCAGGACGTGCCGCTGTCGCACTGGTACGGCAAGCCGTTCATCCTGCATCTCTGGGCAACCTGGTGCCCGCCCTGCATCCGGGAACTGCCTTCGGTGAATGCAACGGCCAAGGCTCTGGGTGCAGATGGACCGCAGATCGTGGCCGTGGCTGTGCGTGGCAGTACGGTTCCGAAAGTCCGGGCGTTCTATGACGCGCACGGGATCGACGCCCTGCCGCTGCTGGTTGATCCGGTGTCTGGCGTGATGATGGAGACGGCGGATCAGACGGCTTTAGTGCAGTCCGTCCGGCAGGTTCGCCCGGATGACCTCAAGGAACTGACACCGGATATCATGTCCCTTCACGGTGTGCCGCGTTCGCTGATCCTGAACGGCAAAGGCGAGGTCGTGGCAGAGTCCATCGGGAACATGGACTGGTCTGCGGACGCTGTGAGGCATACTGTGCAGGCTCTGGCTGGATAGTAAGAGTGTGAAGTCCTGATGTCTGCTCCCCTTCTTGGCGCCCATGATCCGGCGCCCTTCCTTCTTTTTCCTGAAAAGACGCCGTCCCCGTTTGTGTTCGTGAGCGACCATGCCGGGCGGGCGGTTCCGGATGCGCTGGGAGACATGGGGGTGCAGTCCGAGGACTGGGAGCGGCATATCGCGTGGGATATCGGCATCGTGGGCGTGGGACGTATCCTGCACGAGAAGCTGGGTTCGGCGCTGATCGAGCAGGTCTATTCCAGGCTTGTGATCGACTGCAATCGCGCGCCGGGCCATCCGACGTCCATGCCTGTCATGAGCGACGGAACGCCTGTGCCGGCCAATCAGGCAGCGCAGGCCACATGCCGGGCCCGACGGGAACAGGAAATCCTGCATCCCTATCATGATACGATTGCCGAGGTTCTGGTGGAGCGCGGACCGCGTCCCACGGCGCTGATCGCCCTGCACAGCTTTACGCCGCAGATGAACGGGCAGGACCGGCCCTGGCAGATCGGGATTTTGCATAATCAGGACAGCCGCATGGCAGCCATTGCGCTGGATCTGCTGCGTGAGGATACGAGCTTGTGTGTCGGGGATAATGAGCCCTACGTTCTGACGGATACCTCCAACTACACGGTGCCGCGCCACGCCGAGGCGGCAGGATTGCCGTATCTGGAAATCGAGATCCGGCAGGATCTGATCGTCGAAAAGGCCGGGCAGCGGGACTGGGCCGAGCGTCTGGCGGTGCTTCTGCCGAAAGTCTGGGAGAGGCTGACGGAAGGAGCGGGCGCATGATTGACGGGCATACGAAACTCGCAGGCGTCATGGGATGGCCGGTGGAGCATTCCCGCTCTCCGCTGATGCATAATCACTGGTGCCGGGTGAATGGCGTGAACGGTGCTTATGTGCCGCTGCCAACGCGACCGGAAGGCTTCGATCAGGCCCTGCGTGGACTGGCTGCGGCCGGGTTTCAGGGCGTGAATGTCACCATCCCGCACAAGGAAGCGGCGATGCTGGCCTGTGATGAACTGACTCCGACGGCCAAGCGGGCTGGCGCGGTGAACACGATCTGCTTCGTAGCGGGGCGGATCATCGGTGACTGCACAGATGGGACGGGGTTCTGCGACAATCTGAGTGCGCATGACGTGGCGATTGCCGGTCGGGCCATGGTTCTTGGCGCAGGTGGTGCGGCGCGGGCCGTGGCGGCGGCACTTTTGGATCGGGGCTGCGAGGTCGTGATCGCCAACCGGACGCTGGAGCGGGCAGAAGCGCTGGTCGAGGCGCTGGGTGGTGGCGAGGCTGTGGCCTGGTACGAATGGCCGTCTTTGCTGTCGGGCTGTTCTCTATTGGTAAATGCCACGTCGATGGGTATGGGCGGCAAGGCTGGCCTGGACTGGGATGCGGCGCTTCGTGAGGCTGCGCCGGGGCTGTGCGTGACGGATATTGTCTATACGCCGCGCGAAACGCCGCTTCTGCTGGCCGCCCAGGCACGGGGGCTGCGGACGGTGGATGGTCTGGGGATGCTCGTTCATCAGGCGCGGGCCGGGTTTCGGGCATGGTTCGGCGTTGATCCGCAGGGGGACCGGACGACATTCGATCTGCTGGCGGCGAGCCTGCGCACTGACGCGTGAAAATCATTGGTCTGACCGGGGGGATGGCGGCCGGAAAAAGCACGGTCGCCGCGCTTTTCCGCAGGGAGGGCGTGCCGGTTTTTGATGCGGATGCGTGTGTCCGGGCGCTCCAGGGCGAACGGGGGAAAGCCCTGCCGCTGATCGGGCAGGCATTTCCCGGAACCGTGGCCGAGGGCCGTCTGGATCGTGCGGCACTTCGCGAGGCCGTGCGGGGGCGTCCCGAGGCGTTGAAGCGTCTGGAAGCCATCATGCATCCGCTGGTCCGGGCCGAGCGTGAGCGGTTTCTGAAGCAGTGCCGGGCGCGGCATGAACCGTTCTGCGTGCTGGATATTCCGCTACTGATGGAAATCGGCGAAGACCGCCGCTGTGATGTGGTGGTGGTGGCTGAAGCTCCGATGGGGACGCGTCTCTCCCGCATCCGGCAGCGCGGTCGCAGTGGGGGGCGCATGAGCGTGGCGGATGCCAAAGGATTGCTGGCGCGCCAGATGAGCGACCATGAGCGCAGACGCCGGGCCGACATCGTGATACGAACCGGCCTGTCGCGTGGTCAGGCCGTCAGGCAGGTCCATGCCCTGTTGCACCGGCTTCGTGAGGCGTCATGAAACGATCCATCCTGTTCGATACGGAAACCACGGGCTTTGACCCGGATATGGGCGACCGCATCATCGAGATCGCGGCCCTCGAACTGATCGATGATCTGCCGACGGGTGAGGCCTATCACGTCCTGATCCATCCCGAGCGCGATATTCCGACCGAGGCAACCAAGGTGCACGGGTTCCGGATCGAGGATCTGGAAGGAAAACCGATATTTTCCGAAGTGGCGGACAGGTTCCTTGAGTTCATCGGGGACAGTCCGATGATCGCGCATAATGCCCGGTTCGATTTCAAATTCGTCAATGCCGAGTTGAAGGCCTGCGGTCGCGAGCCGCTCGATTATGCCAGCCGGGCCATCGACACGGTGGAAATGGCGCGGAAGAAATACCCGGGTCTACCCGCCAGTCTCGATGCGCTGTGCCGACGCTTCGGCATCGACCTGTCGCAACGTGGAACCCATAACGCGCTTCTGGACTGCAAGCTGCTGGCCGAAGTCTACGTGGAACTGATGGGTGGGCGTCAGCGCGGACTGGGGCTGGCGGGGCCATCCCGCAGCCGCAGCATGACGGACGGGATCAACGCGCTCGCCAACCGAAAGCCGCGGAAAATGGCGCCTCCAACTGCGGAAGAGCTTCAGGCGCATGAGGCATTCGTCAGCACCATCAAGGATGCGGTCTGGCTTCGCGAATGATGCGGATCCTGTTCATCACGTCCAACCGTCTGGGCGATGCGGTTATTTCCACGGGTGTGCTGGATGCGTTGCAGAAGCGTTATCCGGCGGCGATGTTCACGGTGGTCTGTGGGCCTGTAGCGGCGGGGCTTTTCGAGGCTGATCCGCGTTGTGAGCGCATCATCACCATGGAAAAGCGCCGGCATGACCGGCACTGGATTGATTTGTGGCGTGACTGCTGCCGGACGCGCTGGTTCATGGTCGTGGATCTGCGCGGCTCGCTGATCGGACTGACGCTGCGGGCACGCCGTCGGATCATCGTGCGCGGTGGACGCCGTCCGGGTCGGCGGGTTGAGCAGCTTGGAGAGGCACTCGGATATCGCAGGACGCCCATGCCGCGTGTCTGGATCTCGGAAAAGCAGCGGGTGGAGGCTGTTGCGGTCTTGCCCGAGGGACGCTGGCTGGCACTGGGACCAACGGCGAACTGGGACGGGAAAATCTGGCCGCCCGAGCGGTTTGTGGAACTGGCTCAGGCGCTGAGGGGGGAAAATCTGCGTCCCGTCGTGTTCTATGGACCCGGCGAGGGAGAGCGCGCGCGGGCGGAGCCGGTGCTGAAGGCGCTGCCGGAGGCTCTGGACCTTGGCGGAGACAAATCGCTGGGCGAGGTTGCTGCTTTGCTTCAGCGCTGTGCGCTGTTTGTTGGGAATGATTCCGGGCTGATGCATCTCGCCGCAGCGGCGGGAACGCCGACGCTGGGGCTGTTCGGGCCGTCACGGGCCTCGGAATATGCGCCGGCCGGACGGCTCGCGCGGTTCGTGGAGACACCGGGGCCAGAGGGTCATGCGCCCATCGAAGGCTTAGGTGTTGCGGCTGTGCTGAAGGCTGCGGAAGAAATCCTGCGTGAAAAAGACGTGTGTGTTCCGGACAGGCGTTCGGACGGACTTGATGCCCTGTCGGTCATGGCCGATAGAAGAAAGATGAAGTCTGCATCGTCCAATGGATACCGGGGTCGTGTGGCCCATGTGATGGCTGGGGCTCCCAGGGGCGGCGCGGAGCTGTTCTTCGAGCGTCTGACAATGGCCCAGATGCGGGACGGCCGCCCCGTTCAGGCGCTGATCCGGCAGGATGAAGGCCGGGTTGCACGGCTTGAGGAAGCGGGCGTCGAGACGCAGTCTTTCCGGTTCGGTGGATTGCTGGATCTGCGGACCACACCGGGGCTGCGGTGCAGTCTCAAAGCGTTCAGGCCGGATGTTGTCGTCGCGTGGATGAGCCGGGCTGCACGGCTGGTGCCGTCAGGGCCGTGGCAGATCGCCGGGCGTCTGGGCGGCTATTACGATCTGTCGAATTATCGTCGCTGCGACCATCTGATCGGTAATACGCGCGGTCTGGCGGAGTGGATGCGGGCGCAGGGCTGGGCCGCTGACCGTGTGCACCATCTGCCCAATTTTGCGACGGATTTTTCGTCCGTGACGCCGCAGCGGCCTGCGTTCCTGCCGCCGGACGTGCCGTTTGCCCTTGCTCTGGGGCGCCTGCATGAAAACAAGGCCTTCGATGTGCTGATCCGGGCAATGAAGCATCTGCCGGGCGTGCATCTGGTGATTGCGGGCGAGGGGCCGGAGCGTGCTGCACTTGAGGCGCTGGCGAAGGCGGAAAATGTTGCGGATCGTGTCTATCTTCCCGGCTGGATCGCGCAGAGCGGGCCCTGGCTGCGAGCATGTGATGTTCTGGTCTGTCCGTCCCGTATCGAGCCGCTGGGCAATGTCGTGATCGAGGCATTGTCGGCCGGGGTGCCGGTTGTGGCGAGCAATATTCAGGGGCCGCAGGAAATCCTCGAAGGGACGCAGGACGGTCTGCTGGCCGAGGTCGAGAACGAGCGCGATCTTGCGGCGCAGATCGGCAGCGTTCTGGATGATGAGGCTGTGGCGCAGACTCTGTCCGCAAACGGGCGGGCGCGGTTCGAACGGGAGTTTGCCCAAGGCGTTGTCATGGCGCGATGGTCGGCTTTTCTGGACGGAGTGCGGGCCTGATGTGTGGAATTGCGGGTCTCTCCTGCCTGCCGGGACATCATCCGGATCAGGACGCGCTGGAGCGCATGTCGCAGGCCATTTTTCATCGCGGGCCGGATGGGGAAGGGCGGCTGGATCTGGGTGGCGCGGCCTTGCGTCACCGGCGGCTGTCCATCGTTGATATCGCAGGGGGCGCGCAGCCGTTCAGGCTCGGCGCGGCGGCCCTGATTGCGAATGGGGAAATCTATAACGATCCGGCTATTCGCAGGCGCTTTCCCAAAACCTGTTTTCAGACCCATAGCGACTGTGAACCGCCTTTGCATCTGTGGCTGCATGATGGTGCGGGATACACGCACGAATTGCGGGGCATGTATGCCATTGCGATCGTCGAGAACGAGCATGGGCGGCATGAGATGGTGCTGTCGCGTGATCCGTTCGGCATCAAGCCGCTTTATATCGCGGCGTATGAGGGCGGCATCGCGTTTGCGTCTGAGCCGCAGGCGCTGTTGGCGGGCGGGTTTGGCAAGCGCAGCATCCGGGATGGCGCGCGCGACGAGCTGATGCAGCTTCAGTTCACGACGGGGCAGGACATCATTTTCGACGGCATCCGCCGGCTTTTGCCCGGTGAGACGCTTCGGATCGTGGATGGACGAATTGTGGAATCGCGCCGGCGGCATGTTCTGCATGAAGCGCGGGATACGGTTCCGGCCCGTCTGACCGATGAGCAGGCGCTGGCGCGGCTGGATACGGCACTACTCGACAGCGTGTCGGCGCATTTGCGTGCGGATGTACCGCTGGGGCTGTTTCTGTCCGGTGGGATCGACAGTTCGGTCATTCTGGCGGCGGCGCATCGTCTGGGGCTACCGCATCCGCGGACCTGGACGGCGCGTTTTGATGCCGGGGCTGCGGATGAATCTGCTGATGCTGCAGCACTGGCGGCGTCTGTCGGGGCCGAGCATCATGTGCTGACCGTGACGGAAGACATGGTCTGGCGCGATTTGCCGTCCATCGTGGCGTGCATGGATGATCCTGCTGCCGATTATGCTGTCATCCCGACATGGTTTCTGGCGCGTGAGGCCCGGAAGGATGTCACAGTTATTCTCAGCGGTGAGGGCGGGGACGAGCTTTTTGCGGGCTATGGCCGCTATCGGCGCGTGATGAAGCCCTGGTGGAAGGGCGGTCGTGCGCCGTACCGGTCCGGGACATTTGGCAAGCGTTTTGCAGAGCATGGGCGGCAGTGGCGGCGCGGGATTGCCATGACGGAACTGGCTCTCGGGGTTTCGGGGCTGGAGGGGGCGCAGGCGCTGGATATTGCGGAATGGCTGCCTAACGATTTGTTGCTCAAGCTGGACCGGTGCCTGATGGCGCATTCGGTCGAGGGCCGTACCCCGCTGCTGGACCCGGTGGTCGCCAAGGCGATCTGGCCGCTGCCGGAGCACTTCAAGGTGCGGGATGGTTACGGCAAGTGGCTGCTGCGCCGCTGGCTTCAGGATGCGCTACCGCAGGCGCGTCCGTTTGCGCCGAAGCAGGGCTTTACCGTGCCGGTCGGGCCGTGGATCGAGAAGCAGGCGCACCGTCTGGGGCCACTGGTCGCACGCCAGCCCTGCATCCGGGCCATGATGCCCGCAGCCGACGTGGAGCGTCTTTTCGCCCGGGCCAGTCAGCGTGGTGTGGCGCGACAGGCCTGGACGCTGCTGTTTTTCGCGCTGTGGCATCGTCATCATATCGAAGGGGTTCCCGTGGACGGGGATACGTTCGAAACTCTCTCGCGCGCTTCATGAGTATCTTACTGATTTGCAAGGACGGAACATGCATTACGATCTGATCATCCGCGGCGGAATCTGTGTTTTTCCCTGGGGCGAGGCCGAAGCGGATATCGGTGTGCGCAACGGGAAGGTAGCGTCGCTGTCTGTCGGATCGGCGGATGAAGCGGACCGGGTGATTGATGCGCGGGGGCTGCATGTCCTGCCTGGGCTGATTGATGCGCATGTTCATCTGCGTGATCCGGGCAAGCCCGAGGTCGAGACGCTTGAGACCGGAACGCGGGCTGCGGCGCTGGGCGGTATTGCGACGGTTTTCGACATGCCCAACACGTCACCGAGTGTGACGGATGTCACGATGATCGACTGGAAACGCGATCATATCCGCAAGACGGCGCATGTGGATGTCGGCATCTATGTCGGCGCGACGCGGGAGAACACGCCGGATCTGGCAATGCTGGAGCAGCAGCCGGGTGTGTGTGCGGTAAAGGTGTTTGCCGGATCGTCCACGGGTAATCTGATGATCGAGGACGATGCGGGGCTCGAAGCGGTCATGCGCTCCGGGCATCGTCGTGTGGCCTATCATTCCGAGGACGAATATCGTCTTCAGGCCCGCAAGCCGATGTTCCATGAAGGTCAGCCTTACGAGACGCACAGCGTCTGGCGGGATGTGGAATGTGCGTTCCTCGGCACGCGCCGCATTATGGCGCTGGCCCGCAAGACCAACCGTCCGGCGCATATCCTGCATGTCTCGACAGCGGAAGAGCTGGATTATCTGGCGGATTACCGCGACATTTCTACCGTCGAGGTTCTGGTGAACCATCTCACGCAGGTGGCGCCGGAATGTTACGAAAAGCTCGGTGGGCTGGCCGTCATGAACCCGCCACTGCGGGACCGGTCGCACTGGGAAGCGAGCTGGCAGGCCGTGCGGGATGGCCGGGTGGACGTGGTTTCGTCCGATCATGCACCGCATCCGCTTGAGGCCAAAAAGCTTCCCTGGCCGAAATGCCCGGCGGGTCTGACGGGGACGCAGACGATCGTGCCGGTCATGCTCGATCATGTGAATACGGGGCGTCTGTCGCTGGCGCGTCTGGTGGATCTGATGGCTGCAGGGCCGGCACGGGTTTACGGCCTGCAGACGAAGGGACGCATGGCTGTCGGATTCGATGCCGATTTCACGCTCGTGGACATGAAGGCCGAGCGCGAGATCACCAATGACTGGATCGCTTCTCCGGCAGGCTGGACGCCGTTTGACGGGACGCGCGTGACGGGTTGGCCCATGGCGACGATCGTTCGTGGAACGGTCGTGATGCAGGACAATGAGGTTTCCGGTGGGCCGACCGGTGAGCCTGCCAAATTTGCGCCTTGATCTGGGCGTAGGGCGCGCAACGCTTCGAACAGGAAAGGGAGCTGTATGAGACGTTGCGTTGTCGCCATTCGTAAGGCGGCGCTGTTTGGTCTGGTGTTTGCAGGGATCGCCGGTGCCGGGTCGGCCAGTGCGGCCGAGGCGGCATGGACCGCGTCAAAATGTGGCGCCGAGCCGCAGGCGCCTGCGGTCAAGGCCGCGACGGTCGCGCAGTATAACGAGAGCGTGGATCGCGTGACGGCCTATGAAAAGGCAGCCCGCGTTTACAATGCGTGTGTTGCGGCGCAGGCCAACCGGGAAGAAACGGCCATCAGCCAGGAGGCGAGTGCGCGGATTTCCCACGTTCATGCAGGAAGCGCGGCCGTTCAGTCCCACATTGCGGCATCATTCCAGACGCTGTCTGCCAATCTGGCGGCTGCGGGACGCAAGCTCGGCCATCACTGAACGGTCAGCGCTGACAGGCTGTATCCTCATGGTACGGCCTGTGATCTTTACTGGCCCATGCGTTCCTGATTCTGGGCTGGGGTCAGGGTTGTGGGGCCGCCATAGGTCTGGCGGGCGACATTGGGCATGAGGTCGGGCCGCGCCCAGCAGGTCGTGCCCTCGAAACTTGTCGTGCAATATGGCTGGGGTGGGGGTGGCCCGACCGGCCGAGCACAGAAACTTTCATCATCGTACAGATAGGCCGTGTTGCAGTCCTTGCCCGTGACGGCGGACGCGATGCGGTCCGGCGCACAGCCTTCAAGCGCGCAGAACACCAGGGGAAGCAGCAGGAGCGGAACGGGCTTTTTCATGGCGTTCAGAATGCTTCCCGAGCCGTTAAGGAAGTCTGAATGTCGGCCGGTTTTTCTGCAGCTGTACTGTTTTTCACAGTTCCGGTCCGCTTTGGTGCTTCAATGATCGTGTGAAGCGTTTGCCGCGACGGTTCGGCACCTGTATGGTCAGGCAAAACAGTTTGAAGACCGATCCAGCAGGGGACCAGGTGGCAGACGATTTCATCACGCAGGTGAACGAAGAAATGCAGGCGCAGCGGTTGCGGGCCATGGCACGGCGCATTGGCGCCGTGGTGGGTGTCGTAGCCGTGATTGGAGCCATCGGGGGTGGCGTGTGGGGCTGGAACAGTCACGCCCGCCACGCAGCACAGCAGGCAGCGTCAGCGCGGTATTTTACCGCCACGACGGCCCTGACGGACCCCAAGCATGACGCCGCAGCCACCCAGAAGGCCACCGCGACCTTCCAGGATCTGGCGGAGCATGGCCCTGTGGGCGTGCGCTCCTATGCAGCGCTCCGTCTGGCCGATCTGCAGAGCCAGGCCGGTCAGACGGACGCGGCGCTGAAGACGTGGCAGGGTGTGGCAGATGATAACGCTGCCGAACCGGCCCTGCGGGATATGGCGCGCTATATGAGCCTGAACGCCCGGACCGCGACTGCCGATCCGAAGACGCTGCGTCCGGGGTATGAAGCCCTGGCGCAGGGTGGGGGTGCCTGGGCATCGCTGGCTCAGGAAGGCCTTGTTGCGCTGGATCTGCGTTCCGGCGCGACAGCCGACCAGCAGAAAGAAGCCCGGCGCATCCTGACGCAGATCGTTAGCAGTGAAAACGCGACCGAAGGGGTGCGTGCGCGTGCGCAAGCCCTGCTCGAGACATTTGGAGACGCCGGTTGATGCGCCGTCCTGTTCTTTCCCGCTCTTCCTTTTCCATGAACCGCCGTGGTCTTCTGCGGACGGCCTGCTCGGGTAGCGCGCTGGCCGTTCTGGGCGGGTGTAGCCTGTTTGAAGACGACAAGAAGCCGCCTCTGGCCGGGCATCGCGTGAATGTCCTCTCCACGGGGGCAGGACTGACGGTCGATCATGACGATCACACGCCGATCACGCTGGGCCCTGTCCAGCCGGTCCGCGAATGGCTGCAGGAGGGCGGACGTCCGTCCCATGTTGCCGTGAATGCGGCGTGGAATGGTCCGGATCTGGCCTGGAGCCATTCGGTCGGCGCGCAGACTGATCCGTCCAGCTTCCTGTCGATGATTGCCATCATGCCGACCAAACGTGGTGCGATCCAGTCGCCACCGGTTATCGGCAACGGCCATATCTTCACGACTGATGCACAGGGTGTGGTGAAGGCCTGGACATGGCCGGAGCGGCGTCATGTCTGGACCCGTCAGCCTGCCACGTCCAAAAGCCGTTCGACCAATATCGGTGGTGGCCTCGCTCTTGACGGGGACACGCTCTACATCGTGGACGGTGTGGCACAGGCTCTTGCCGTGGAAGCCCTGACCGGCAAGGTGAAGTGGCAAATCAGCACCGGGACGCCGGGCCGGTCCGCGCCGACGATCGCGGAAGGTCTGATGATCTTCGGCACGATTGACGAGCGTCTGATCGCGCTGAACGCCAATACGGGGCATCAGGTCTGGACGTATCAGGCCACGGCTTCCGATACGGTCATCTTCGGTCAGTCCGCTCCGGCCTTTGTGGATGGTGTCGTGCTTGCCGGTTTCGGCAGTGGCGATCTGGTGGCTCTCCGTGCGGCCTCGGGCGAGGTGGTCTGGAGTGACAGTCTCGGCGGCTCCAACGGCATGGGCGCCATGCTCGATTTCTCCTGCATCCGGGGTGCACCGGTCATTATGGATGGGACGGCCTATGCCGTATCCATGTCCCGCGTGCTGGTGGCGATCGACATGAGGTCGGGCCGTCGTCTGTGGGAACGTGAGGTCAGCGGGCAGAGTCCTATGGCGATCTGTGGCGACTGGATGTATGTCCTGTCCACGGATCAGCAGATCGCCTGTCTGGATCGTCTGTCCGGGCATGTGCGCTGGATCACCCAGCTGCGTCGCTTCATCCGTGAGGATGCGGAAAAGGACGCGATTGCCTGGGTGGGCCCGCTTCTGGTGAACGGCAAGCTGATCTGCTTCTCCACCTTTCCGAAAGAAGGCATGGCTGTCCTGAATGCCGTGACCGGGAAACTTGAACTGACCCGCAAGACCACCACCCCGTGTCAGGTTCAGCCGATCGTCTGTGACGGTCATGTGCTGACCCTGTCCCAGGATGCCGTTCTGCGGGCCTATGGCTGAACGAATGACCTCTGAGAACCTGCCCGTTGTTGTTATTGCCGGGCGCCCGAATGTCGGGAAATCCACTCTGTTCAACCGGCTTGTCGGCCGCCGTCAGGCGATCGTGTCCGACATGCCGGGTGTCACGCGTGACCGCAAGGAGGGCGAGGCCCTTCTGCGCGGCCGTCGTGTCCGGCTGATCGATACGGCCGGGCTGGAGGAAGCGGCACCGGATACGCTGTACGGGCGGATGCGGGTGTCTTCCGAATCCGCTGTTGCCATGGCGGATCTGGTGCTGTTCTGCATTGATGCACGTTCGGGCATTACGCCTGCGGATGCGCATTTTGCGAGCTGGCTGCGCCGTCAGAACCGTCCGGTCCTGCTGATCGCCAACAAGGCGGAAGGGCAGGCCGGGACGAATGCGGCTCTTGAAGCCTATTCGCTGGGCCTGGGAACGCCTCTGGCGCTGTCCGCCGAGCATGGTGAGGGCATTGCCGATCTCATGGGTGAGATTGCCGAGCGTCTGCCGCCTGCGGAAAAAACCCGCCGTCATGAGGCCCCGAAAGCTGAAGGTGAAGACGGGGAGGACGAGCGTCCTGCCGGACCGCTGCGTCTGGCCATCATCGGTCGTCCGAATGCGGGCAAGTCCACGCTGCTGAATTGTCTGCTGGGCGAAGAGCGGATGATCACGGGGCCTGAAGCGGGCCTGACGCGTGATTCCATCACCGTCGAACTGCGTGACGAGCAGGGCCCCATTCAGCTGGTTGATACGGCCGGGATGCGCAAGCGCGCCCGCGTCGAGCAGCATCTGGAGAAAATGTCCGTCTCGGCCTCCATCGAAGCCCTGAAAATGGCGGAAGTGGTCGTGCTGGTGATCGATGCGACGCTTGGCGTGCATGAACAGGATCTCCAGATCGGCCGTCTGATCGAGCGTGAGGGACGGGCCTGCGTTATCGCGCTGAACAAGTGGGATGCCGTCGAGGACCGGAACGCGACCAAAAAGGCGATCCTGGACCGGCTGGAAATCTCGCTGGCCCAGGTCCGCGGTATTCCGGTCGTGACGTTCTCGGCTCTGACGGGCGCGGGCGTGCATCGTCTGCTGCCTGCCGTGCGCAATGTTTACGAGATCTGGAACTCGCGTGTCTCCACGGGTGAACTGAACCGGTGGTTTGAGGATGCTCTTGAGCGTCATCAGCCGCCGCTCGTGGACGGCCGTCGTCTCAAGCTGCGTTACATGACGCAGGTGAAGGCCCGTCCGCCGACATTCCTGCTGTTTGGCACACGGGCGGAACAGTTGCCCAATTCCTACAAGCGCTATCTGGTCAACGGACTGCGCGAAACATTCCATATGCCGGGTGTTCCGGTGCGTCTGCAGCTGCGTGGAACGAAAAATCCTTACGCGGAAAAGTGATTTTCTGTTCGTTTGGATATAGACCACACCCCTGATGGATCATTAATACAGGACCAGCTACTTCCGGTTTCGGAACGTTTGGTCCTGTACCCCTCGATATGAAGAGGGACTGTGTTTCGGGTGAGGTGACTACGGGTATGGCTGAGATTGCTTCGTCTTCCAGTGAGGGGCTGTCCACGGAACAGCCCCGCAGCACGGCACGGGCGACAACCCTTGGTATTCTGGCAGCGCTGGCCGGGCTGATGTTCGGCCTTGATACCGGCGTCGTCGCGGGCGCACTGCCTTTCATTGCGACCGATTTCCATGCAGGTGACGCCCTGCAGGGTTGGATCGTCTCATCGATGATGGCCGGTGCGACGGTTGGATCACTATTCGCAGGACGGATTTCGGTGCGGTTCGGGCGTACGGGCGCCATGCTCGGGGCGGCCATTTTGTTCCTGATCGGGACATTGTTCTGCGCTTTGGCGCCGGGTGCCGCGATCATGATTGTAGGCCGTCTTTTCCTGGGACTGGCGGTCGGTGTGGCCGCCTTTGCTGCGCCGCTCTATATTTCCGAAATCACGGTTGAATCCGTCCGTGGCGCCATGATTTCATTTTACCAGCTCATGGTGTCCTTAGGCATTTTCCTCGCTTTCGTCTCCGACAGCCTGCTGGCTCCAGGCGGGCACTGGCGCTGGATGCTGGGCGTCATGGCCGTACCAGCCAGCTGTTTTCTCGGCATTGTTCTGATCCTGCCCCATAGCCCGCGCTGGCTCATGATGCGTGGTGAGAAGGACCGTGCGCGGCGCGTGTTGCAGAGCCTGCGGTCCGATGAGGAAGTGGCCGAAGCCGAACTGGTTGATATCCAGTCGCGCCTGCAGAAAAGCAGCGATGCGGGTGTGGGACTTTTCAAGAGCAATCCCAATTTCCGCCGGACGGTTTTTCTGGGGATGCTGCTTCAGATCATGCCAGCAGCTCTCGGGGATCAATGCGCTTCTGTATTATGCCCCGCGCGTCTTTCAGGCGGCGCATTTCGGAACGAATGCCTCGATCTGGGCCACGACACTCGTGGGGCTGACCAATATGGCGCTGACGGGTGTGGCGATCGCCTGTGTGGATCGGTGGGGGCGGCGCCCGCTTCTGATTCTGAGCTGCGCGATTGCGGCATTTTCGCTGGCCGGGGTCGGGACGTTGCTGGCTGTCGGGGCATCGAGTTTTGCCTCCCAGCTGCTGCTTTGCGGGTTTGTTCTCCTGTTTGTGGCGGGATTTGCCATTGGTGAGGGGCCACTGGTCTGGACATTGTGCTCGGAAGTTCAGCCGACGCGCGGGCGGGATTTTGGCATTGGCTGCTCCACGGTGACCAACTGGGCTGCCAACTGGGTGATTTCCAACCTGTTCCCACTGGGTATGGCCATGATGGGAGCCTCCACGACGTTCCTGATGTTTGCTGTCTTCAATGGTCTTTTCATTCTTGTGACCCTATGGTTCGTTCCGGAAACGAAAGG
The DNA here is from genome assembly GCF_046058915.1 of Gluconobacter roseus. Classification (GTDB taxonomy): domain Bacteria; phylum Pseudomonadota; class Alphaproteobacteria; order Acetobacterales; family Acetobacteraceae; genus Gluconobacter; species Gluconobacter roseus_A. Next base: position 721,879 of record NZ_CP175538.1, on the reverse strand, counting down.
CGTCTCGCTCGAAAGGCTTGAGGCCAATCTTTTTGCAGGCACCCGCCTGCGTGATCTGGGACGCTGAGACGATGACGGCTACGACGGAAGACGGTCCACAAGAAGAATACGATCCGAAACGCCACGCCGGGCTGTACGGGGCCCAGCGTCTCAAGGCGATGTCGGCCGTATTGCTGGCCCTGCTTCTGTCGGTGCTGGATTATGCGATTGCCAATGTGGCCCTGCCGCTGATTGCGCAGGATCTGCATGCATCGTCTTCGCGTGCCATCTGGGTCGTCAATGCCTATCAGCTCGCCAATCTGTCCTGCCTTCTGCCGCTGGCGTCACTCGGGTCACGTGTCGGGTTTGCGCGACTGAGCCAGCTTGGAATTTTTCTGTTCCTGATCGCATCCGTGGCCTGTGCGCTGTCACAGAACCTGCTGGAATTGACGCTGGCCCGCGCCCTGCAAGGTATGGGCGGTGCCTGCATCATGAGCGTGAACATCGCGCTTGTCCGTTTCATCTATCCGCATAAGGAGTTGGGGCGAGGGATTGCCCTGAACGGGCTGTTCGTTGGGCTCGGTGTGGCGCTTGGCCCATCTCTGGGCTCGCTCATCCTGTCCGTGGCGAGTTGGCCTTGGATTTTCTGGATCAATCTGCCGCTGGCTCTGGCGGCTCTGGCGCTGGCCCATGCTGCACTGCCGCAGACACCTCGGAGCGATATTCCGACCGATATGGTCGGCTCTCTTTTGACGGTCGCGTCATTTGCTCTGACCGGCGTAGGGCTCGACGGGTTGATGCACGCCGATTTCCTCTCTGGTGGTGCAGTGACGGTTGCGGGTGTGCTGTGCTGGGCGATGCTCCTGCATTACCAGCGCGAGCGGCTGGAGCCGATCGTGCCGGTTGATCTGCTGGCGCGCCGACCGTTTCTTCTGGCCTGTCTGGTCGGATTTCTGGGCTTCGTGGCCTCCAATCTCTACATCGTGGCCATGCCGTTCACACTGGCATCCGCATTCCATCGTTGTGCGGGAACGATCGGGCTTCTGATCGCGCCCTGGGCTGTAGGTGTGGCGACGATGTCATTTGTGGTCAGTCGTCTGGCAGACCGTTTCCCGGCCTCGGTTCTGTCCTCCATTGGACTGGCGATCACGGCGAGCGGATTCTGTCTGCTGTGGTTCCTGCCGACGGATGCCAGCAACTGGGCCATTGCCTGGCGGACGCTGTTTGCCGGATGCGGGTTCGGGCTGTTCCAGCCGCCCAATAACCGCGCGATAATGGTCACGGCCCCTCCGGGGCGTGAGGGCGGGGCAAGTGGCATGCTTTCCGTTGCGCGTCTGGCGGGCCAGACGACCGGAGCCCTGCTTGTGGCGGGACTTTTCACGGTCTTTCCCCATCCGGCTTTCATTTGTCTGGGTGCTGCGATGGTTGCGGCGCTGACGGGTTCTGCGCTCAGTCTGGGGCGGAAATATCTCGCAGCCTGAAAAGGGTGGTGGCGCGCTGGTCCGCGCTTTCCAACTCCTGCGTGACGGGAACAATCTGTTGGGTCAGCACTTCGAGCGGCATTGATGGTGCGTAGTGCCGGCCCGGATCGCAGAGCCAGACTTCGCAGGTTTTCGAACATTCCAGCAGCCATGGCACGATCCGCGCCGCCATGGCCTCGTTGTAACAGACGTCTCCGATCACCAGCAGGTCACAATCGGGGAGTGTTCCGATCAGGTCTCCGGGAACGGGGGCGATAGTCACGCTGTTGAGACGCGCATTCAGAACCGTGGCTTCCAGCGCCATGGGATCGATGTCGTTGGCCTGCACATCGGAGGCTCCGGACTGGGCAGTGGCAATAGCGGCGAGACCGCATCCACAAGCGACATCCAGCACGCGGCGACCGCGAACGTATTCGGGATTATCGAGAATGAAGCGCGCAATGAGCTGGCTGCCTGGCCATGCAAAGGCCCAGAAGGGCGGTTCGATGCCAATCTGTTCGAGATAGGCTTCGCTGGCCTGCCAGATGGGTGTGATTTCGGTCGCCAGATGCAGGGAAATTTCAGGCACAAGCGTGGCCTGGGCGACGGTGGTATTGGCGCGGATGAAGCCGGATGGATCGTGCAGAGCCGTGCTCATCCGAAAAATCTTGCGGCGACGAATCCTGCGGCCAGCACAAATCCGATAGGCACGTTGCGGCGGAATTCCCTGAGACAGGCTGGGGCATCATACGGGTTCAGCACGCGGACCTGCTGGAGCAGCATAGCTGTCGCGACGGCGAGGAACGGCCAGAAGGTCCAGTGCAGATGTGCGTGGATCGCGACGAGGGCCAGTGCCAGCAGCATGAGGCTGTAGCAGGTGGCGATGAACGGGCGGGCGCTCTTTTCCATCAGGCGGGAGGTGGAGCGGACGCCGATGCGGGCGTCGTCGTCCATGTCCTGAAAGCCGTAGATCGTATCAAATCCGAGCTGCCAAAGAATGACGGCGCCATAGAGCAGCAGGCCGTTGCCATCCAGTGTGCCGGCGGCCGCGGCGTAGCCCATGGGGGCGCCGAATCCGAAGGTGAAGCCCATGACCAACTGCGGCCACCAGGTGACGCGCTTGGCTGCTGGATACAGGGCGACGAGCAGAAGCGCGAGCGGGGCGAGCGCCCAGCAGACGGGCGGCAGGCAGACGAGAACGCCCAGCCCGATCAGCAAAAGGACGGCAAGCAGGAGCAGGCCCTGTTTCAGGGAAAGTGCGCCGCTGGCGAGGGGGCGGCCTGCGGTGCGGGCGACTTTGGCGTCGATGTCGCGGTCCCAGATGTCATTCACCACGCAGCCGGCCGAACGCATGACGAGCGAGCCGAAGGCGAACAGGGCCGTGTCGATCAGGCGGGTCTGAAGCGACGCATGGGGTGCGAGGAACAGTCCCCACACGCCGGGCAGGAACAGGAGCCATGTTCCGACCGGACGGTCGAGACGGGCGAGCAGGGCATAGGAGCGCCATGGCTCGGGCAGGCGCGCAATGCGGCCGGTCAGCTGGATATCGGTATGGGCGCGGGTGTGGCTCATGGGAGATGTGATGCTGTGCGGACATGCTTCCGTCAATGGGCGAGGCGCGCTATCGGAAAAGGATGAGCCGATCCGACCCCCGTCTTTACGTCCCTGCGTCTGAAACAGCCTTCGCGGAAGGCCAGACCATCCCGCTTCTACCAGGGCAGGCGCATTATCTGGGCAACGTCATGCGGCAGGGTGTGGGAAGCGCCGTCCGGGTGTTCAATGAACGCGACGGAGAGTGGGCGGCGGAAATCGCGGCCCTGAAAAAAGACCGCGGAAGCGTGCTGCTCCAGCGTTGCGAACGGACTCCAGCACCGACACAGGGTGTGGAACTTCTGTTTGCGCCGCTCAAGCGGGATGCGACGGAGCTCGTCATCCGCATGGGGACCGAACTCGGCGTAACGCGCTTTCGGCCGGTCGTGACGGAGCGGACCAATACGCACCGGCTCAATCTGGAGCGACTGTCGGTCATTGCGACCGAAGCGGCCGAGCAGTGCGAGCGGCTGGATGTTCCGGAGATCCTGCCGCCGGAGTCTCTGAAAGTAGTGCTGGCGGTCTGGCCCGAAGACCGGCCGCTTTATGCGGCACTGGAACGACGACCGGGAGAAGAGGCGCGGCCGGAGGCGGCTGCGCTGCTGATCGGACCGGAGGGGGGATTTTCGGAAACGGAGGTCCGGACCCTGCGTTCCCATAAGGCCGTTCATCCGCTCAGCCTCGGGCCGCTGGTGCTTCGGGCGGAGACGGCGGTCTGTGCCGGACTGTCCCGTCTGGCGCTTGCCGGCGGCCGGTGAGGGTGACAGGACCGACGGACCTGCTACAGTTCAATCATTGTCGAACAACGAATTCAGACCGAGGCCAAACGCCATGTCCAATCCCGGCACGTCCAATACTGCGTCGATCGAAAGCCGGGCGCAGCTCGTCGAGGCTATCGCGCGTGGTTGCAAACCAAAATCGGAATGGAAGATCGGCACCGAACACGAGAAATTCGGTTTCGTCCTCCCCCATGCTGATGACGGCCGCGAACCCTTGTCGCCCCCGCCTTACGAGCCGCGCGGAATTGGCGCATTGCTGGAGAAGCTTCAGGGTCCGGACTGGGCGCCGATCATGGATGGTGAGAACCTGATCGGTCTGAAGGGCCAGAACGCACAGGCCGGACGGGCGATCTCGCTTGAACCGGCCGGGCAGTTCGAGCTTTCGGGCGCACCGGTTGTCTCGCTTCAGGATACGGAAGCGGAAATGCAGGCGCATTTCGATCAGGTGCGTGGTCCGGCTGCGGAACTCGGGCTTGGCTTCCTGCCGTTCGGCTTCCAGCCGCTCTGGCCGCGCGATGCAATGCCGTGGATGCCCAAGAGCCGCTATGCGATCATGCGCAACTACATGCCGAAGGTCGGTTCGCTCGGCCTCGACATGATGACGCGGACCTGCACGGTTCAGGTCAATCTCGATTTCAGCGATGAAGCCGACATGGCGCGCAAGATGCGCGTGTCGCTGGCACTTCAGCCTGTGGCAACAGCGCTGTTTGCGAACTCGCCTTTCGTCGAGGGCAAGGCCAATGGCCTGCTGTCCAACCGGGCCCGGATCTGGACCGATACGGACAACCAGCGTTCGGGGCAGCCTTCGGTGTTCTTCGAGGACGGGTTCGGTTTCGAGCAGTATGTGGACTGGGCGCTGGATGTGCCGATGTATTTTGTCTCGCGGGACGGGAAGAACATTGACGCTGCGGGCTGTTCGTTCCGGCGCTGGCTGGCTGGCGATGTTCAGGAACCCCTGAAGGGCCTGACGCCGACGGTCGGAGATTTTGAAGATCATCTGACGACGGTGTTCCCGGACGTGCGTCTCAAGCAGTTTCTTGAAATGCGTGGCGCGGATGCGGGCAAGCTGGAAATGATGGTGGCACAGTCGGCTCTGTGGGTCGGCCTGCTTTACGATCCTGCCACGCTGGAAGCGGCCGAGAAGCTGGTGCGTGAGCAGCCCTGGAGCGTGTATCAGCAGCTTCGCGCCGAGGTGCCGCGTTTGGGGCTGGATGCCGCGTTCCCGGGCGGTCTGAAGCCGTTTGCCAAGCGTGTGGTCGAACTGGCCGAGCAGGGGCTGCGGGCGCGTGTGCGCAATGAGGCCGGGTATCTCGATCCGCTGCATCTGATCGCGGATGGCGGTCCGAATCAGGCTCAGTACTGGCTGGATCTGTATAACGGCGCCTGGGGCCAGAGTGTGAAGCCGCTCTTTACCGAAGCCGCCATCTGATTTTACGAGACGGGATCTGCTGCCTACGTGACAAAACTTTCCGATCTGACCGAACGCGAAATCCTTGCGCTGGCCATCGCCAGCGAGGAGGAGGATGGTCATATTTACGCGGATTTCGGCCAGATGCTGGCGGAGGATTATCCCGACAGCGCCGCCATCTTCCAGGACATGGCGGAAGAGGAAAACCACCATCGCCGCGCGCTGATCGATCTGTTCGTCCGGCGGTTCGGTAATCATATTCCGCTGGTCCGCCGGCAGGATGTGCAGGGTTTTCCATCCCGCAAATCCGCCTGGCAGATACAGAATCGCGGGATCGAGGCGATCCGGGCGCAGGCGGCCGATATGGAGCGGCAGGCCGCGCGGTTCTATCGTCAGGCCGCCGGACAGACCAATGATGCGGAAATCCGCAAGCTGCTGGGTGATCTGGCGACCGAGGAAGACCGACACCAGCGTGAAGCGCGGCGGCTTGAAGACGCGCATCTGAATGATAACACCCGTGACCGGGAGGATGAGCACAGCCGTCGGGATTTCGTCCTGCGGGTCGTGCAGCCTGGGCTGGTCGGGCTCATGGATGGCTCGGTCTCGACGCTGGCGCCTGTCTTTGCCGCGGCCTTTGCAACGCATAGCCCGCATGCGGCTTTTCTGGTCGGGCTTGCGGCGTCGCTGGGAGCCGGGATTTCCATGGGGCTGGCCGAAGCGCTGGCGGATGATGGCAAGCTGTCCGGACGTGGCGCGCCGCTACTGCGCGGTCTGATCTGCGGCGCCATGACCTTCGGGGGCGGCATCGGGCATACGCTACCGTTCCTCGTGCCGGATTTCCGTCTTGCCTTTGGTGTCGCGATTATCGCCGTGGCGATCGAGCTTCTGCTGATTTCCTGGATCCGCTGGCGGTATCAGGACACGCCATTCGGCTCGGCTCTGGTGCAGGTCTTCCTCGGCGGGGCTCTCGTTTTTGCAACCGGTGTGCTGATTGGCAGTTCCTGAGACATGATGAACCGTTCTTTTTTCCGCGCTGCCGCTCTGGTGGCGCTGCTGCCCGTTGCACTGCTGTCCATGGCGTTTGCGCAGGCAACTCCTGCCCAGCTTCGTCCTGCGGATCAGGGCTGGATTTCACGGATCGAGGACGCGCTGGGGCAGGTCACGACCCTTCAGGCGCGCTTCAGACAGACGGCGGCGGATGGCAGCACGACGGTCGGAACAGCGACGCTCGACCGGCCGGGCCGGATGCGTTTCGATTACGACAAGCCGAGTCCGCTGCTGCTGGTCGCCAATGACGGGCGCGTGGTGTTTCAGGATCGCAGCGTCGATCAGGTCACGACCATTCCGCTGGACCGCACGCCGCTGGGGCTTCTGCTGCGTCCGGAACTCAAGCTGTCGGGCGATGTGACGGTGACGGGCTTCGAGCACAGCAACGGACAGATCCGGGTGCAGGTTGTGCGGACGCAGAGTGCGGGGGAAGGCACCCTGACGCTCGTCCTGTCCGATGCGCCGCTCGGGCTTCTGGGCTGGACGGTCGTGGATGCACAGGGCCGTACGACCACGATTGCCCTGTCCGATGTGCGACTGGGTGGGACCGTGCCTCAGTCCCTGTTCGTACTCCCCAAGGCAGACTGAGGCTTCAGTTTTTCAGTTCGCGTGAAAGCTCCAGCGCGCGCGCATAGACCGTGCGTTTGGGCAGCTTGACGATTCCCGCCACGAGAGCGGCGGCATCCTTGACCGAATGGGTCGTCAGGGCCTCGCGCAGATGCGTGTCCAGATCGGCGGCGCCACTGTCATCTTCGGCAGAGGGACCGATCAGAAGCGTGATTTCGCCCCGCGGTGCTGTGGTGCGGAAATGTTCCAGAACCTCTGTCAGCGTGCCGCGCACCATTTCCTCGAAACGCTTGGTGAGTTCACGGCCGACTGCGGCTTCCCGGTCCGGACCAAAAACGTCGATCAGGTCTTCCAGTGTTTCGATCAGGCGATGCGGGGCCTCGTACCAGATCAGGGTGGAATGCAGCCCGGTCTGTTCGGCGGCGCGCAGGGTGGCGAAACCGGTTTTGCGGGCTTCGCTTCGGGGTGCAGGAAAGCCCAAAAACATGAAGGGCAGGGGCGGCAGGCCTGATAGTGTCAGGGCTGTGACGACGGCATTCGGGCCGGGAATGGCCGTGACATGGATGCCGGCCGCGATGGCGGCGCGGACCAGCCGGTATCCGGGATCGGAGACCAGTGGCGTGCCCGCGTCGGAGACGACGGCATAGCGCGCGCCGTCCTGCAGCTTTTCGATCAGGAACGGAGTACGGTCCTGCTCGTTATGGTCGTGCAGCGTTCGGGTCGGTGTGGCAATATTGCGCGAAAGCAGGAGCTTTGCCGTGACGCGCGTGTCCTCGCAGAGGATCGCGTCCACGGTGTTCAGCGCCTCGATCGCGCGTTCGCTGATATCGGCCAGATTGCCGATCGGCGTTGCAACCAATATCAGACATCCACCTTCGGCCTGGCCCTGCGCTGGCAGGGGGGCGGCCGGTAACGTTTCAGCCGCATCGCTCAAGGGAGTTTCAGCGGAACATGACTTTTCGGACATCTGCATCCTCGGTGACAAACTCAGGGGGGCATTGTCGCCCGTTGAGCCGTCTGCGCAAGGGTGTAAGCACCGGCCTTGCCGCAGGAACCTTCCTGACCCTCGCTGCCTGCTCGGGTGGCGGGTCGTCTTCTGTACCGGGAGTGGGCGGCATTCCGGGCGTTTCCGAAGGGCCGGGCGCACATGATGTCGGACTGATCCTGCCCCTGACGGGACGCAATGCTGCCTATGGCGCACGGATGCGGGATGCGGCGAAACTGGCGCTCTCCACCAAGGGCTCCCCTGCGCTCGACGTGCATGACACGAATGGTCCGGGCGGTGCGGCGCAGGCGACGCGTGATGCTCTGGCGCGTGGGGATGCGATTCTGCTGGGGCCCCTGACGGCCACCGAGACCTGGATGGCGGCACCGCTGGCCATTAATGCAGGTAAGCCTGAACTGGCTTTCACCAGCGACTCCACGCAGGCCCGTCCGGGCGTCTGGGTCATGGGTCTGACGCCGGAGCAGCAGGTGCGCCGGATGGTGGATGCGGCGCGGGCGACGGGACGCAAGACTTTTGCGGCGTTCCTCCCGGACAATGCTTTTGGGCATGCGATGGGTGACGGGCTGGTGCGGGCCTGCCGGGATGCGGGTCTGACGGAGCCGCAGATCGTGTTCCATACGATGGATGCGCAGAACATTGATGACGGGATGAAGTCGCTTTCCGCCATCGAGACACGTCAGCCTCCTGCGGCACCGGCTGCAGATGTGCCCGCCGGGCCGTCCGCGATTGATCCGACGGGAGAAGCGGCACCTGATACAGCCACGGCGGGAGCGCCGGGAACCATCCCGCCCGCGACCACGCCGGGAACGCCTGCTGCGACACCGACGCCCGCAGCACCGCCCGCGCCGGTTCCTCCGCCACCATTCGACGCTCTGGTGCTGGCCGATACGGGGCTGGAACTCGGACGGATCATCACGGCGCTTCAGGCCGATCACATTGATTCGTCACAGGTCCAGATCATGGGACCGGCGCTGTGGAAGGCGTTTGATGGCAAGCTCGGCGCCCTGCATGGGGCCTGGTATGCGGCGTCTGATGCGCATGACCGCATGGGATATGTCGCGCAGTACCGGGCGCTGTACAAACAGGCGCCGTCTCCTGTTACGGATTTCGCCTATGATGCTGCGGCTCTGGCCGGCAGTCTGATCCGTCAGGGTGGCGTGACGACCGAAGCGCTGACGCGGCCGGACGGCTATATGGGTGTGGATGGTCTGTTCCGCCTGCGTCCGGACGGACATGTGACGCGGGCTTTGGCGATCTATCAGATCCAGCGTGGCGGCGGCGCACGTGTTGTGGTGCCGGCTTCCCGGGATGTGGCGATCCGGCCGAGCTGATCGTTACTTCTCAAGAAAAAAGCGCGTCCGTTCTTTGAACGGCGCGCTTTTTTATGTCAGATCGAGGAAATCCGGGCGCAGATTCAGGCGGCGCAGGTCTCGGCGAGGGGTAGGACCGGGCGGATGACGTGCAGGGCGAGTTCGAAGCTGGCATAGCTTCCAAGCTCGTGCTCGCGGATCTGGTCGATCAGCACCCAGCGCATTCCTTGCGGGCGCAGCATGTAAGCCGGATCGGGGTTTTCGCGCACCCAGACCAGAACGTGATCGACAGGCGCAGTACCATCCACATTGACAACGTCATGGGCAGCCGGAGCAATTTCCGCGTCGAACACGCCCATCCGCTGTCCGGCTTCCAGCCAGCGCAGAAGATACTCGCGGTGACGGGGCAGAAGGCCCTGGCGCAGAGGCACGATATTGCCTGCGCTGCGGCCATGAGGGAGGTCGTGAAGGTGAGTCACCTGCGCCATCAGGAAGTCCTCATCAAAAAGCCGGGCAAGACACCCGGGTCGTGGTGATGAGTTCAGGCTAGGGTCCGAAAGGGGCGATTCACAATCTTTAATAACGTCTGAAGCGGGTTTCGCGACACAAACCGTCCCCACTGTGACAAATCTGCCATGCTCTAAACGCATAGCTCAACATTATGTTGTCATATTCCGGTACAGTGATTTGTCCCAGCGCCGGTGCAGCCAGAGCCATGAGCCCGGGATTTCGCGGATCCATGATTCGAGGCGGTCATTGAACCGCTGCGTCAGGGCGTGGGTGTCTTTCGCGCGGTCGTCACTCTTCTTGGGCAGGAAAGGCGGGTCCACGACCAGCACGAGTTTGGCCGGGCCATCGCGACGGACGTGTCCGGTCACGATCACGGCGTCATGTCTCAGGGCGAACACGGCTGCGGCGGAGGCCGTCATGGCAGGGCGACCGAACAGCCGGGCCTCGATCCCGTCATTCATTTTCTGATCGCCCAGCACGCCCAGATGGCCGCCCTTGGACAGGTATTTCAGGGCCGAGCGTGCGCCTTTTGCGCCTTTGGGAAACATCGGGACGTCCTGTCCCATGGCATCCTGACGCAGTTGATGGATTAGTCTGTCAACGCCGGGGTTGCTGGCCGCACGATAGAAGGAGGCGAATGGCATACCGTAGCGGGCGACGACCGGCGGCATGAGCTCCCAGTTGCCGATATGGCCTGAAAAGAAGATGACCGGTCGGCCCGTAGCTTTTGCAGCCTCAAGGTGTTCGGCACCCTCAACGCTCCAGCCTGCGCCGGAAGGTGTGTCCTGTTCCAGATGGCCGATATGGGGAAACTCTCCAACGGTGCGGCCCAGATTTTCCCAGCAGTCGCGGACGATCTGCCTGCGGGCGGCGGCATCATATTCGGGAAGGGCCAGTTGCAGGTTCTGGTCGGCCACTCTGGAGACGGGCAGCAGCGGGCCGATCGTGCGGGCGACGAAGCCTCCGACATTGGAGGATGCTGCGGGGGGCAGAGCGCGGATTGCGGCAAGCAGGCTCCGGACGAGCAGGGTTTCAGCGCGGTACAGAAAAGATGTCACGAGGCGGCGAACAGCAGGTCGAGCAGGCGTTCGGGGGATTGCGGATCGGCCCAGAGCAGTTCCACGCCAATGATTTTGACCTGTGTCCGGAAGGGGAATGGCAGTTTCACGGCATCCTTTGCGGTTGTGACCAGCGTGGTGCCCGATTCCCGGCTGAGGGTCTCGAGGCGCTGGATGTCACGGGGCGTATAGAAATGGTGGTCCGGGAAAGGCAGGGCCCGGATGGGAGCGACGCCGGCGTCCCGCAGCATGTCAAAAAACTTTTCCGGCCGTCCGATCCCGGCGAAGGCGACAATGCGCCGACCCTGAAGTTTCCGGATTTCCGGCCCGGGAACCAGCCTTGCCTGTGCGGTCAGAAGACTGGGCGGGAAGCTTGGCAGCAGATTGTGTCTGTCCTCCCCGATGATGACGGCGGCCTGCGCGCGCGGAAGGGCATCGGCGAGCGGTTCGCGCAGGGGGCCGGCGGGCAGAACGCAGCCATTCCCGAAGCCGGAAGGTCCATCCACCACAAGAACAGAGACATCCTTGTGAAGCGTCGGGTTCTGGAAGCCGTCATCCATGATCAGGCAGTCGGCGCCCTGGGCGATGGCCAGACGTGCGGTTTCGGCGCGGTCCGCACCGATCCATGTGGGAGCAGCCTGGGCAAGGAGAAGCGGTTCGTCGCCGACATCGCGGGGCGTGCTGTGTCCGGGATTGACCGCGATGGGGCCACGTTCACGCCCGCCATGACCGCGGCTCAGGATGTGGGGATGATAGCCGCGATCCTTAAGACGCTGGACAAGATCGAGAGTGAGGGGAGTTTTGCCCGTTCCGCCAGTAGTGATGTTGCCGCAGCAGAGGACCGGGACGGAGGCATGAAAGGTTGGCTGTCTGAGACGGCGGCGGGTGAGTGTCGTGGCGATAAGCGAAAAGGGACGCAGAAGGCGGGCTGCGAGACCGGGGGCGGGACGAAGCCAGAAACGGGGCGGGCGACGTTTCATCGTTCAACCGTGTCCAAGATGCGATCCCGCAGAACGCTCACTACGGAGCGCTGCAATCCTTCTGTCCTGACGGGCGGGAGGGGGGATTCGAGCCATCGTGTCAGACATTCCACATCGTTCACGATCTGGAGTGTATCAGAAACAGCATCCATTGCCTCCCGCCAGTTCTCCATCCGGGGGCCTGTCACCGTCGGAAGACTCAGACGCAATGGTTCGAACGGATTGTGGCCGCCACCTTTTCCGGCAAGGGAATTGCCAAGGAAGCAGCGATCGGCCAGCCGGTAGAACAGGCCAAGCTCGCCGAGTGTATCCGCCAGCCAGACAGGGGTGTGTGGGGTCGGGTCCTGACCTATGGAGCGTCTGGGGAGGCTGAAACGGGCTGCCAGTTCCGCGCCCCGGGCCGGGTGGCGCGGGACGATGATGGTCAGCAGATCGGGCCGGAGCCTGCGGGCATTCCCGGCGGCCTGAAGCACCAGCTCTTCTTCACCCGGATGGGTGGAAGCGGCCACGAAGACCGGGCGGGTGCCGATCAGGGCCTTCAGGCGCGCATATTCGGCTTCATCACAGGGAAGGGGCGGTGCATCCTGTTTCAGGTCGCCGTCCTCATAGACCGGAGAGGCACCGAGCGCACGGAACCGGGCCGCATCTTCCGGTCCGCGTGCCGCAACCCAGGTCAGGCGCTTCATCATGCGTTGCGCCGGGCCACGCAGGTGGCCCCAGCGCCGGGCCGAGCGGTCTGACAGACGGCCGTTCACGAGCATGACCGGAATATCCCGGCGCGAGCACGCGGCGATGATGCCGGGCCAGAGTTCGCTTTCGACGAAAATGGCGCCTTCCGGCTGCCACAGATTCAGGAAGCGCCGGAGCCAACGGGGAACGTCATGGGGAATGAAGCGGTGAATGATCCGCTGTCCATACAGGGGATGCCGGGCCACGATCTCGCTGCCGGTGACGGTGGCGGTCGTGAACAGAAGGCGCATGTCCGGTCTGGCGTCCAGAAGGGCATCGGCCAGCGGCAGGGCGCAGAGGGTTTCGCCGACACTTGCGGCATGGATCCAGAGCAGTTGCCCGGTCGGACGGCGGCCACTGCCCAGCCCCATCCGTTCGCGCAGACGGCCGGGGAGTTCGCGCCCACGATGCAGGCGGATGCGCAGCATGACCGTAAGAGCCGGTGCCAGTACGGTGCCGGCGATACGCCATGCGCGATCGGCGAGATTGGACTGCCGGTGCCGGACAACGCTTTCGGCCCGTCGGGAGACATCATTCAATGCGCTCTGGAGAGCTGTCGCGTCAGGCTGGAACAGGGGTTCGCCCATGATCAGGGCACCGCGTCCGAAAGGGAGCGGGAAGATCAGTCCATCCCATGATGGCAGAGGCAGGCCCGTGCTGGCCAGTCCGACAGGAACAACCGCGCAGCGTGCAAGCCGCGACAGCGCGACGGCTCCGGGCTGCACTTCTTCCGCCGGGCCGCGGGGACCATCGGGGGTGATCGCGACCAGCGAGCCTGTTTCGAGTTCTTTCAGAGCCGTGCGAAGCACTGCCGCGCCGCCCTTGTTCTTGCCTTTTTTTCCGGATGACCCGTGAATGCCGATGATGCCCCATGGACGCACGACATCGGCGATCAGCATGCCGTCCGGATTGCGGGAGATCAGCACCCGAAGTGACAGGCGGGGCTCCAGTGTCCGGGCCCAGAACCACAGGGCCGGGCTCAGTGTCAGGGAGCGGTGCCAGAACGCGACAACCGTGCCCTGATCCGCGGTCGTCAGGGTCTCAAGGGCGCGGGGAGAGCCGCTGACCTGCCAGCGCGTGGAGCGCAGGCAGGCCCCCAGCCACAGGCGCAGGAGGCGCGGAAGCAGTGTCATGGCGTGTCGGGTAGCACGCGGCGTTACAGGCGGCAAAGGCTGTGCATGTTTTCACTCGGCGCTGCGGCCATCACGGCGCCGGATGACGGACATCAAGGGATGTGAAGGTCACGCGGGCCATGTCACCGTGACAGGGCATGTGCCATCCGGTCTGTCCTGCCACGGCCTCGAACCACATGACTGGCGCTGTTGCGGCGACGGGCATGGGAAGCATGTTGCGGGTTCCGTTGACGACAATCTGGAGCGTGCCGCTGGGGCGGGACGAAATCGTGTAGCTGATATGGCGGTCCGGATAGATCGTCCCGGCGATGATACGGCGCGTGCTGGTACCGTCATGGATGATGGCGGTCACCTGCGAATGATGGCCGTCTGCAACCAGTTCGGCGACGGGGCCATGCGGACTCTGGATACGCCCGATGATGACGCGCTGGTCGCTGGGCCAGGTGTCGATATGCAGGCTGGCGCTCATATCGGCTGGAGTCTGCTGGAAATACCAGGCCGTGCCTTCACGCAGGACCGTTGCAGGGGCCGTCTGTCCCTGAATGGAGGGCTGGAGCCCATCTGTCTGCAGGGTGATCGCACCTGTCGCGGTATTCTGTTGGTAGAACGGGCTGCGATACCCGGCTGCAAGCGTGTTGCCCGGAATGAGGCGCAGCTTCAGGCGCGCGGCCGGTTCCTGAAGGGTGAAATTGCCTGCCTGTGGAGGCTGCGGCGTATCCATGCCCCATGCGGGCGTCAGGGCTGGACCTGCCAGGGCAAGGGTCAGGCAGGTAGCACAGACGAGGCGGGACAGGGACATGATGGATCCTTCAGGAAAACGGGCAGGCGGGAAAAATATCTTCAGCGGCTCATGAGAACGGTCAGCTGAGCCTTTTCGAGAATGTGACGGGTCACGCCACCCAGAATCATCTGACGCAGGCGGGAATGGGAATAGGCGCCCATGCCCAGCATATCGGCATTGAACTCCGTGGCCGCTTTCAGCAGGCCGGCACCGATGTCGCGGTTGATAGCCCCGAACTCGCGGGTCGTGGCGGAAATGCCGTGCATCCGCAGATAGGTCACGACCTCGTCCGCACCCGGACCACGACGCTGATAATCCTGACAGGTCAGGACTTGCACGGCTTCGGCCTTGTGCGCCCAGGGCAGGATGCAGCGCAGGGCCAGCGAGGCTTCCGGTGTTCCGTTCCAGGCGATGGCTATCCGCTTGCCGACCGTCTTCGGCGGTGTCGGTGGTGCGATCACCAGCGGGCGTCCACTGTCAAAAAGAATGGCGTGCAGTGTTTCGGAAGCACGCGGATCACCGTCCTTGGCAAGGTTCGGGACCAGCGTCATGTCGGCCAGACGCGAACGCCATGTCAGGGAATCGTGCTCGGTCCCGTTGAGGACGTCGAGGCTGGCGCTGACGCCATCGCCTGCGGAGGAGCCGATCTTCGAGGGCTCGATGCGACGGATGCCGTGTTCATGGATGAAGCTGTCGAAAGCCTTGCGGATCGAGATCGCGCGGCGCTGGGCTTCGGTCGTCGCCGTGTCGATCATTTCATTGACCATGCCGGCCGAAATGCCTTCGCCTGCAAGTGTCGCGACCTCGGACGGGTCCGAGCCCACCACGACGGCCGACAGATGGGCATCGAAACGGCGCGCGAAATCGAGCGCGACCTGCATGACGGCTTCAAGGTCACCGGAGCCGTTCAGGGGGAGAAGGATATTCTTGATATCAATAAGCATGGGTAAAGGCTCCCCGGCCAAAATCTTTGTACGTCGTTCTGATGTATTTACGGATAAAGTCGCGTGACGTTCCATCCGTTTCCATCACGTGTCCACACAGCCCGGTCATGCAGGCGATAGGGCCGGTCCTGCCAGAATTCGATGGCCTCGGGGACCACGCGGAATCCGGACCAGTTGGCGGGGCGGGGGATCGGACCATCGCCATATTTTTCGTCCGCGGCCTTCAGGCGGTCCTCGAACGTGCTGCGATCATCCAGCGGGCGGGACTGGTCCGAGGCGATGGCGCCAAGACGGGACATGCGTGAGCGGCTTGCGAAATAGGCGTCGGCTTCTTCCGTGCTGACAGCCTCGACCGGCCCTTCGATCCGGATCTGGCGGCGCAGGGACTTCCAGTGGAACAGCAGGGCGACATGTGGGTTGGCCAGAAGCTCGAGCCCCTTGCGGCTTTCGAGATTGGTATAGAAGACAAAGCCCCGCTCATCCGCGCCCTTGAGCAGCAGCATCCGCACGGAAGGACGTCCGTCCGGCGTGGCGGTTGCGACAGCCATGGCATTGGGATCGTTCGGCTCGGACTTTTCCGCATCCGACATCCAGGCCGCGAACAGGGCAAAGGGATCGGCCTTGAGGTCAATCAGGGGAATGTCGGACATGGGAGTCTCCTTGGTAACAAGATCGGCGCGGCAGGACCGGGCCGCCACTTTCGCAGTCATAGCGCGTCCCGTCGGGTCCAACCATGTGGAGAGTTTAAGACCACCCTGCCGGTCATGCCTTGATCTGGGACAGTGCACGAAAAATAAGTACGGTCTGTTAAGACAGGTGCTTTCCGCACGTCCCAGTGATGCCTTAATGCCCAGTTTGCGGGCAAAAAACGGCGCAATGGTCGCAAAGTCTTGTCTGTAACGGGCGCTTGTGCAACCACGGCCCTCAATACGCCAACGCAATTCAGGAAATCACCATGTCTGAAACGGAAGACAATATCCCGGCTCCAGTGACCGGCACGCTCATGAAGGGCAAGCGCGGTGTGATCATGGGTGTTGCCAACAAGCACTCCATTGCTTGGGCCATTGCCAGCGCCTGTGCGGCACAGGGTGCGGAACTTGCATTCACCTATCAGGGCGAGGCACTGGGCAAGCGCGTCCGTCCGCTGGCCGAGAGCGTGGGCTCCTCGCTGGTCCTGCCCTGCGATGTGAGCAATGACGACGCCATCAACGCGACGTTCGACGAGATCGAAAAGAGCTGGGGCAAGATCGACTTCGTGCTCCACGCCATCGCCTTCGCCGACAAGCAGTATCTCCGTGGCCGCTATATCGATACGCCGCGTGATGCGTTCCTGCAGGCCATGGACATCTCCTGCTATTCTTTCGTGGCCGTTGCACGCCGTGCATCCGCGATGATGAATCCGGGTGGGTCGTTCCTCAGCATGACCTATCTCGGTGCCGAGCGCGTCATGCCGCATTATAATGTAATGGGTGTGGCCAAGGCTGCTCTGGAAGCCTCCGTGCGTTACATGGCTGCCGATCTGGGCCGTGACGATATCCGTGTGAACGGCATCTCGGCTGGTCCGATCATGACGCTGGCTGCCAACGGGATCAGCGATTTCCGCTACATCCTGCGCTGGAACCAGCTCAATGCTCCGATGGAGCGCAACGTGACCCTCAAGGACGTTGGCGGTTCGGGCATGTACCTGCTCTCCGACCTCTCCAGCGGTGTGACGGGCGAGATCCATCATGTGGATTGCGGCTACCACACGGTCGGCATGAAGAACCCGGACGCTCCGGACATCGCAGCGGTCGGTTCCGGGAACTGACATGTCGGACAACAGCTTCGGGAAGCTTTTTCGCGTCACAACCTGGGGTGAGAGTCACGGACCGGCCATCGGCTGCGTCATCGATGGCTGCCCACCCCGCCTGAAGCTGTCCGAAGAGGACATCCAGCCCTGGCTCGACCGTCGTCGGCCGGGTCAGTCCCGCTTTACCACGCAGCGGCGGGAGCCGGATCAGGTCCGGATCCTGTCAGGCGTGTTTGAAGGGCAGACGACTGGAACGCCCATTTCGCTGATGATCGAGAACACCGATCAGCGGTCGAAAGATTACGGCGATATCGCAACCCGCTATCGCCCCGGTCACGCCGACATCGCCTACGACATGAAATACGGCATCCGCGACTATCGCGGGGGCGGACGCTCCTCGGCGCGCGAGACGGCCATGCGGGTCGCAGCGGGTGCCGTGGCGCGTGTGCTGCTCAGAACGCTGGTGGGTGAGGGCGTGAAGATCCGTGCGGCCCTGACAGGAATCGGGGGCCAGACCATCGATCCGTCCCGCTGGGACTGGAACGAGGTCGAGCGTAATCCGCTGTGGTGTCCGGATGCGGAATCCGTGGGGCCATGGGAAGCTCTTCTCAACTCCATTCGCAAGGATGGATCGTCGATCGGAGCGACTGTCGAAGTCGTAGCGGAAGGTCTGCCTGCCGGACTCGGCGCGCCTGTCTATGGCAAGCTCGATGCTGATCTCGCCGGGGCCATGATGGGTATCAATGGCGTGAAGGGTGTTGAGATCGGGGACGGATTTGCCGTAGCCGCTTTACGCGGTGAGCAGAATGCTGATCCGATTGCGCCGGGGCCGCAGTTCGCGTCCAACCATGCCGGCGGCATTCTGGGCGGCATTTCAACGGGACAGCCCATCGTGGCGCGCTTTGCGATCAAGCCGACTAGCTCGATCCTTACGCCTGTTCCGAGCATCACGCGCGATGGCGAGTCTGTCGAAGTGATGACGAAGGGGCGGCATGATCCCTGTATCGGCATCCGGGCCGTACCAGTCGCCGAGGCGATGATGGCCTGTGTGCTGGCCGATCATCTGCTGCGCGATCATGCGCAGTGTGGCTGGGAGCGCTAAGGCCCCAGCCTTTCGATGTCAGGCGCCTCAGCCTTCGAAGGTGGCGTCCAGCGTGATCTTGGCCTTGATGACCTGTGACAGCGGGCAGCCTTCCTTGGCCTTGTTGGCAATGTCCAGAAACTGCGTTTCCGATGCGCCGGGAACCTTGCCTCGCAGCGTCAGGTGAGACTCCGTGATGGCAAAGCCTTCACCGGACTTGTCCAGAGACACCGTGGCTTTCGTCTCCAGGGATTCCGCCTTGAAGCCAGCCTGTTCGAGCATCATGGACAGCGCCATGGTAAAACAGCCGGCATGGGCCGCGCCGAGCAGCTCTTCGGGGTTTGTGCCGGGCTTGTCTTCAAAGCGCGTATTGAAGCCATAGGGTTGGTTCTGCAGGGCGCCGCTCTGCGTGGAAATCGTGCCTTTGCCGTCCTTGAGACCGCCACTCCAGTGTGCCGAAGCTGTCTTCTTGATCGTCATGATGGGCTCTTCCATGTTGTGGGCTCGCCTGTTCAAACGTGACATGTCATGGATCGTTGCCCGCGTCGGTGTTCACGAAATTTCCCAATCCTGTGACCGCCATCACACAGTGGAAAAAGCGCCTTGGGAAAACTCTTGGGATAACAGTCTGATAGGGGCGGTTTTCTGCGATCAGCACTATATCTAGGGGCATTCACGAAATCCTTCCCTAGATATAGGCGGGGTCAAATTCACAGCTCTTCCGATTTTGCAAGCGAACTTCGTGCTTGCGATCGGGTTCGGTCTGATGGAAATGAGAGCTCAAGAATTCAAAAAATAGATGCCCGGCGGAGAGAGCAATGACCCTTCATGACGTGACGATGGACGTGTCCGACAAGGCCCACCGCGCCCATGACGTGCGTCCGCCGCTCGACCATCCCATCGGTGAGGCGCCGCTTCCGGGCGATGCCGATTCCGCGGACATGTTCGATGATGTCGTGCAGCTTCCGGGCCATCATGCCGTACGAGTGGATCGTTCGCGCGACTCCCTGCTGACGGATTTTGGCAAGGCGACTCTGAACAACCGCTACCTGCTGCCGGGCGAGGATTATCAGGCGCTTTTTGCGCGTGTGGCCTCCTATTACGGCGCCGATGCGGGCCATGCGCAGCGGATTTATGACTATATTTCCCGCCACTGGTTCATGCCGGCCACGCCTGTGCTGTCCAATGGTGGCACCGAGCGCGGTCTGCCGATTTCCTGCTTCCTGAACGAGGCCGAGGACAGCCTTTCGGGAATCGTGGGGCTGTGGAACGAGAATGTCTGGCTGGCGTCCAAAGGCGGCGGCATTGGCTCCTACTGGGGCAATCTGCGTTCCATCGGCGAGAATATCGGTCGTAACGGCAAAACGTCCGGCGTCATTCCCTTCATTCGCGTCATGGACAGCCTCACGCTGGCCATTTCGCAGGGCTCGCTCCGTCGTGGCTCGGCGGCTGTGTATCTGCCGGTCTGGCATCCGGAAGTGGAAGAGTTTGTTGAGATGCGCCGCCCGACGGGTGGCGATCCCAACCGCAAGGCCCTGAACCTGCATCACGGCGTGCTCGTGACGGACGCCTTCATGCGTGCGGTTGAAGCGGACGAGGAATGGGCGCTGCTGTCCCCCAAGGATCACAGCACGATCCGCAAGGTGTCAGCCCGTGCGCTGTGGATACGCATCCTGACGGCGCGGATGGAGCAGGGCGAGCCCTACATCATCTATTCCGATCATGTGAACCGCGCCCGTCCGGAGCATCACAAGCTGGCCGGGCTGGAAGTGAAGACGTCCAATCTCTGCGCCGAGATCACGCTGCCGACCGGCATTGATCATCACGGCAAGAACCGCACGGCCGTCTGCTGCCTGTCCTCGCTCAATCTCGAGACCTGGGACGAGTGGAAGGATGATCCGCAGTTCATCGAGGACGTGATGCTGTTCCTCGATAACGTGCTGCAGGACTTCATCGACCGCGCACCGGACGATATGGCGCGGGCGAAGTATGCCGCCGCGCGTGAGCGTTCGGTCGGTCTGGGCGTGATGGGATTCCACTCCTTCCTTCAGGCCCGGATGATTCCGTTCGAGTCCGTGATGGCGAAGGTCTGGAACCGGAAGATTTTCGAACACATCCGCAAGCAGGCCGATGCTGCATCGAAGCATCTGGCGGAAGTGCGCGGTCCGTGCCCCGATGCTGCCGAATACGGCTTCATGGAGCGTTTCTCGCACAAGCTCGCCATTGCCCCGACGGCCTCGATTTCCATCATCACCGGCAATGCCAGCCCCGGCATTGAGCCGATCAGCGCGAATGTGTTCCTGCAGAAGACGCTTTCGGGCTCTTTCTCAGTGCGTAACCGCCACCTGAAGAAAATTCTGGAAGAGCGCGGTTATGACACGGACGAAGTCTGGTCGGCGATCACGCTGAACAAGGGCTCCGTGCAGAACCTCGACTTCCTGACGCAGGACGAGAAGGACGTGTTCAAGACGGCGTTTGAACTCGACCAGCGCTGGGTCGTCGAACATGCTGCCGACCGTGCGCCGTTCATCTGTCAGGCGCAGTCGGTGAACCTGTTCCTGCCGGCCGACGTTCACAAGCGCGACCTGCATCAGATCCATTTCCAGGCGTGGAAGAAGGGCCTGAAGTCCCTGTACTACTGCCGCTCCCTGTCCGTGCAGCGCGCGGATGCCGTGTCCAACCTCGCGGTGAAGAGCGACATTCTGGAAGACGAAAAATACGAAGCCACGGCTCAGGCCGCCCCGCGCGGCGAAATGAGCAGCGGCGATTACGAAGAGTGCCTGTCCTGCCAGTAATGGCGGGATGTGAAAGGACGCGATCATGAGCGATACGACCCCGACCACCGGTTCTCAGGCGGAGCAGCATTTCGACCTGATGACCGCCAATCCGGTCTACAAGCCGTTCCGCTATCCTTGGGCCTATGACGCCTGGCTGACCCAGCAGCGCGTTCACTGGCTGCCGGAAGAAGTGCCGCTGGCCGATGACGTGAAGGACTGGCACCGGACGCTGACGGAAGCCGAGCGTCATCTCGTGACGCAGATCTTCCGCTTTTTCACGCAGTCAGACGTGGAAGTGAACTCCGCGTACATGAAGTATTACAGCCAGGTCTTCAAACCGACCGAAGTGCTGATGATGCTGTCTGCGTTCTCAAATATCGAGACGATCCACATCGCTGCGTATTCCCATCTTCTTGATACTATCGGGATGCCCGAGACCGAGTATTCGGCCTTCCTGAAATACAAGGAGATGAAGGACAAATACGATTTCATGCAGTCGTTCAACATCGACAACAAGCGTGAAATCGCCAAGACCATGGCGGCCTTCGGGGCGTTCATGGAAGGGCTTCAGCTTTTCGCGTCCTTCGCGATCCTGCTGAACTTCCCGCGTTTCAACAAGCTCAAGGGCATGGGACAGATTGTCTCCTGGTCGGTGCGTGACGAGACGCTGCATTGCCTGTCCATGATCCGCCTGTTCCGCACCTTCGTGCGTGAAAACAGTGAAATCTGGACGCCGGATTTCCGCGAGGAACTGACGCAGATCTGCCGCACCACGGTCGAGCATGAAGATGCGTTCATCGATCTGTGCTTCGAGATGGGCCCGGTCGAGGGCATGTCCTCCGAGGACGTGAAGCGTTACATCCGCTTCATTGCCGACCGTCGCCTGACGCAGCTGGGTCTGGACCCGGTCTATGGGCAGGAAAGCAATCCGCTGCCGTGGATCGACGACATGCTGAATGCTGTCGAGCACGCCAACTTCTTCGAGAACCGCTCGACCGAATATTCTCGTGCATCCACGTCCGGGACCTGGGAAGAAGCGTTCGAAGGTAACGTCTTCAGCTAAGACCCTTCATGTGGAGAAGCTCTAGCCTTCGGGCAGGGCTTCTCCGTCACGCAGGACACGTTCGGCCGCAGCGGTAAAGCGGCCGTCTGCTTCATGCAGAATTAATCCGGCCCGCAGCCGGAAAATCCCGCGGCCTCCATGCACCGTGCGGACCAGAACCAGCTTCGCTTCACGTCCCTGACGGGGCCAGAAGGGATAGAACTGGATCGAACCACATCCGTTTTCCAGCAATGTCTGACATGCCCGGTCCGCAGCGGCAGCGGAGAGGACAAATGTCAGTGTTCCGCCCGGTAGCACCCATTTCGTCAGGGTTCGGATCCACTCCTCCGGCGCAGTCGTCTCCGCACTCAGGGCAAGCCGTCGTCTGGTATCGGGCGAGGGCGTTCCATGCGGGCTGTGCCAGGGCGGATTGGCCATGACATGATGAAAACGGCCGTTTGCGGTTGGCGTGAAGGCACGCAGGGTTTTGGGAATGTCGGGTAGGTGGGCCTGAAGGATCTGGAGCCTTGGAAGGGCGGTCGGACCTGAATTGTTTCGGATATTCTGCTCGGCCAGTTTTATCGTCTCGGAATCGGCTTCCAGTCCGACTCCATTCACACCTGGAATGCGGGCTGAAAGACACAGAAGTGCGGCACCGGCGCCACAGCCGGCTTCCAGAACCGTTTCGCCCGGTCTCGCTGGAATGGAGGCAGCCATCAGGACCGGCTCAAGCCCGGTCCGGTAGCCCTTGCTGAACTGGTCGTAGCGGACCCGTCCTCCCAACAGTGAGCCTTCCTCCTGTGCGGGGCAAAGCGTGATAAATGAGCCATCGGGGAGGGGCTTCGGGGGTTGCAATGGGTTGACCGTCTTCCTGCTGCCGCTCATATGGTCTTTCCAACCTGTCGTCCGGCGTTACATGGCCCGTTCGTTCTTCCCGCGACAGGAAAGAAAGAAGCGGGCCACGCCACATCATATCGTGCCCGTGCGGTCCTGGGCCAGTCTCCGGGTCCGCTGCGGGAACTGGAGTAATGACCCTTGGATTCTGCCGCACCGGACGTTTCTGCGACCGTTGACAAAGCTGTGGTCAGGGATGCAGGGGGCGAGAGCGCCCTTTCCGCTCTGTCCGCCTACCTGGAACAGGACATGCAGGCCTGCAACCGTGCGATCATTGCGCGGATGGAGAGCCCGGTCCCGCTCATTCCGCAGCTTGGCGCCCATCTTGTCGCAGCTGGCGGCAAGCGTCTGCGACCCCTGCTGACACTCGCCTCCTCCCGTCTGTGCGGCTATCAGTCGACTCCTGAAAACCAGCGTCATGTTGGTCTGGCGGCCTGCGTGGAGTTCATCCACACCGCAACGCTGCTTCACGATGATGTGGTCGATGAGAGCAATCTGCGTCGTGGTCTGGCCTCGGCCAATGCCGTGTTCGGCAACAAGGCCTCCGTCCTGGTGGGTGATTTCCTGTTCGCGCGGTCTTTCCAGCTGATGACGGCAGATGGCTCGCTCAAGGTCATGGCGATTCTGTCCGATGCCTCGGCAACCATTGCCGAAGGCGAAGTTCTGCAGATGGTGACGCAGAACGACCTGTCCACGCCGGTCGATCGTTATCTTGAAGTCATCCACGGCAAGACGGCCGCCCTGTTTGCGGCAGCCTGTCGTGTCGGTGCGGTGGTCGCGGATCGTCCGGAAGCGGAAGAGCTGGCACTGGACCGTTTCGGGACTAATCTAGGCATGGCGTTCCAGCTGGTCGATGATGCACTGGATTACGCAGCCGATCAGCAGGTCCTCGGCAAGACGGTTGGCGACGACATGCGCGAAGGCAAGATCACCCTGCCGGTTCTGGCCGCCTATGAAGCCGGCTCTGCGGAAGACCGGGCGTTCTGGGAGCGTGTGATCGAGAAGGGCGAGCAGACGGAAGCAGACCTGCCGCATGCTCTGGATCTGATCGAGAAGACCGGTGCGATTGCCACGACCATTGCCCGCGCCCAGGCCTATGCGGCCGAGGCCGTGGATGCGCTGTCCATTTTCCCGGAAAGCGAACTGCGTCGCCTGATGATCGAGACGGTTCAGTACACTGTCGATCGCGCACGCTAAGATGCTCTGATACGCCCTGCTGCTAACACCGGCAGGGCAATTTTTCAGGCTTCCGCTGTCTGTAAGGCGGGAGCCGTGAACAGCTCCCATTCATTGAAACCGAGCCGCTTAGCCGCAGCTTCCAGCCTTGCCGCTTCATGGGGCGCACGGGTCATGAGAAGCCTGCCGGCCTGCGATGATTCAGACAGGCGTTCGGCAGTCTGCAAAACGGTCCTGACCTGACGGGCAACGGCGGGGGCGGGATCCAGCCAGGTGACGCCATTCGGTGACAGGCGCTCGAAGGCGTCCATCAGAAATGTGTAGTGGGTGCAGCCCAGTCCGACCGTGTCGATCTCATCGCCATGAGGTTGGCTGAAAAGACAGTGCAGTTCGTGCTCTACGTCTGCATCCGCGATGGTCTCGCCCAGAAAGGCGCGCTCGGCCAGATCGGCCAGCCTGCGAGCGCCATGCGTGATCAGGCGACAGTCTGATGCGAAGTCCCGGTGAAGCTGGAGAATGTAGGGACGTCGTGCGGTCGCGGATGTTGAAAGCAGGCCGATGACCCGGCTTGTCGAGACGCGTCCGGCCCAGCGGATCGGGGGTACGCATCCGACTACCGGAATCTTCAACTGTTCCCGAAGGGCAGGAAGGGCAATCGTGCTGGCGGTGTTGCAGGCGATGACCAGCACATCGGGCTGAAGCCGCTCGCAGGCGCAGACCAGAAGGCTGACGATCCGGGAGGTCAGCAGGTCGTCCGGCTGTTCGCCATAGGGGAACAGGGCCGTATCGGCGAGGTAATCGATATGGAGGGCGGGGAGGAGATCGCGCAGGGCCTGCACGACACCCATCCCGCCAATGCCGGAGTCAAAAACCAAACTCCGGCCGGCTGGCACGGATGCGCCAGTATCCATCAGGCTTCGGCTTTGGCCTTGAGAGCCAGCGCTTCTTCCGCGCTGCTCACGCCGCCATGTTTCTTGGACCAACCGCACGGGTCTTCCAGGAAGCGGCGGACTTCGGCGCTGTCCTTTTCGGAGAAGTAGTCACCGCCGGCACAGGCTTCCAGAACGTCCCACCAGGTGCAGAGCGAATGGAGCGAGATGTCCATGTCCGCCAGCGTTTTATGAGCGCCGGGGAACACACCATAGAAGAAGACGACAAAGGTGTGGTTCACGATAGCGCCTGCGTCACGCAGGGCGTTGGCGAATCGGATCTTGGAGGCGCCGTCCGTCGTCAGGTCCTCGACCAGCAGGGTGCGCATGCCTTCGGGCACATCACCTTCGATCTGCGCGTTGCGGCCGAAGCCCTTGGGCTTTTTGCGGACATAGGCCATCGGCGTCATCATCCGGTCCGCAATCCAGGCGGCGAACGGAATACCGGCGGTCTCACCGCCGACGACAGCGTCGATGCTTTCATAGCCGATATGGCGGCCGATCTTCTCGACGGCCAGTTCCATGATCTTGGTGCGGGCGCGGGGGAAGAAGATGATCTTGCGGCAGTCGATATAGACCGGGGACTTCCAGCCGGACGTCAGGGTGTAGGGCTCTTCCGGACGGAAATTGATGGCCTTGATTTCAAGCAGGATACGGGCCGTGGTGAGGGCCGCGTCACGGCCCCACTGGGTACGGCCCGCCATCGGGCTATCGGCGAACTGGGTCATGCTTGTCTCCGCTGACGTCGTTTTCTCGTGGTTTACCGGGCCGCTGCCGCGAAGGGTAGGGGCAATATGGCCCGGTTTCGGAACGGATGAACTTTAATCGGACCTGTCAGTGTCTTCGGTCCCGTCGATCTTCGTGCTTGCATGGGAAGCCGTGGAGTTCTAGGGAGAGATATCGATATTCATTCTCATTTACGGCAGGATCAGAAGTGAGCATAGAGACCAGCCGGATCGGCCGGAAATGCGAACGCGCTGTTGTGACGGCCTATCAGGAACTGCGGGAAGTCGGACAGCCGGACATGCAGGCCTTTGCCGCCTGCACGACGCTGTATCGTATCCATCATCCCGAGTCCTCCGTGAAAGAGGCCAGACGGCTCGTGGCCGAATGGATCGACCATCACGTCGTCCGTCAGGCCCGCGGCCAGACGCCAGGCTGCGACTGCTGAATTCTGCAGAGGAGCCTCAGCTCCTCTCGCTCATCGGGACGAAACTTCGTTCCGCTGCGCCGATATAGAGCTGCCTCGGGCGGCTGATGCGCACGGACGGCTCCTCGATCATTTCCTTCCATTGACTGACCCACCCAACTGTCCGCGCGACCGCGAACAGAACGGTGAACATGCTCTTGGGAATCCCAAGCGCCTTGAGGATCAGTCCGGAATAGAAATCCACATTCGGATAGAGACGGCGGCTGACGAAATAATCGTCCTCCGTGGCTACACGCTCCAGCTCCATCGCCAGATCCAGCAGCGGATCACGCTTGAGGCCCAGTTCTTCAATGACCTCGTGGCAGGTCGCCTGAAGGATCTTCGCGCGCGGATCGAAGTTCTTGTAAACGCGATGACCAAAGCCCATCAGGCGCACGCCGGAATTGCGGTTCTTGACCTGCTCAAGGAAGGCCGAGATGCCGTCACGGGTGCCGATGGATTCCAGCATGCTGAGCGCGGCTTCGTTTGCCCCGCCATGTGCCGGTCCCCAGAGTGCTGCAATACCCGCCGCAATGCAGGCATAGGGGTTCGCACCCGTTGAGCCGACAAGGCGCACGGTCGTCGTGGAGGCGTTCTGCTCATGATCGGCATGCAGCAGAAGGATGCGATCCATGGCACGCGCCAGCACCGGATTGACCCGGTAATGATTGCCCGGCCGGGCAAACAGCATGTGCAGGAAGTTCTCGGAGAATGACATTTCCTCATCGGGATAGATGAAGGGCTCACCGATGGAATATTTGTAGGCCCAGGCGGCGATGGTCGGAACCTTCGCGATCAGGCGGCGGGCGGACAGATCGCGGGTTGCAGGCTGCGAAATGTCCACATCATCATGATAAAAGGCCGAAAGCGCGCCGACCGTACCGCACAGGATGGCCATGGGATGTGCATCACGGCGGAAGCCGTTGAAGAAGTTCCGGATCTGCTCGTTCAGCAGCCGGTGGGTGTTCATATCCGTCCGGAACGCCTGATACTGTGCGGCGGTTGGCAGTTCGCCATAGAGCAGCAGATAGGCCGTCTCGGTGAAGCTGGCGTTGAGAGCCAGATCCTCGATCGGATAGCCACGGTGCAGCAGCACGCCCTTGTCACCGTCAATATAGCTGATGGCGCTGGTGCAGGTGGCCGTGCTCCCCAGTCCCGGATCATAGGAAAACATGCCTGTTTTCTGGGACAGGGCACGCATGTCCACGACGTCCGGACCGATTGTCCCTTCCAGAACTGGAAACTGACGGCTGAGGCCATCGAGACCAAAGGTTGCGGAACGTTTTTCGGACATAGGGATGATAAACCGGCCTGAGAGTAAGGATATTATTCTGTTTTACGTCCGAAAGGTTTTTTATGTCCAGAGACGCCCTTCGGATGATATTTTCAGGGTTGCAGCAGTCTGACGGGCTGGACCGTGGACGGTCGGACGTCCAGCCACTCTCCCGGAACATCAAAGACCGTCAGCCCTGCCAGCGGATAGCTCCGGTTGAGTGCTGAGAACTGCGCAGCCTGAAGGGCCGGACCGAGGAGGTCACAGGCAAATTCGCTAATGGTGGGGTTATGGCCGACGATCAGCAGCGTTTGAACGGCTTCGGACGTGGCGTGGATTAGGCCGTAAAAATCATCTGCCACGGCGGAATAAAGGCTGTCTTCGATCGTGAAGGCAGGCGCATTGCTCAATGCATCCAGCACGCCCTGTGCGGTCTGCCGGGCGCGTGCAGCGGGGCTGCACAGGATCTGCATGGGGCTGGGCAGGTCAAGCGTGGCAATCTGCCGGCCAATGCTGGCGGCCTGCTCCTGTCCTTTCGGGGTGAGCACACGGGCGCGGTCGCCGCTCTCCGTCCGGACGTGAGGAACGGCTTCGGCATGGCGCAGAAGAAGGAGGCGGCGCATGGACATCAGCCCTCCGATGCCTGACGGGCGTTTGCGGCGATGGCTTCGTGATGGCGGATAACTTCACGGATGACGAATGCCAGGAATTTTTCGGCGAAATCGGGGTCCAGATGCGCATCCCGTGCAAGCTGGCGCAGGCGTTCGATCTGCCGCGTTTCCCGGGAAGGATCAGCGGGAGGAAGATGGGCGCGGGCCTTGAGCTTCCCGACTTCCTGCGTGCAGCGGAAGCGCTCTGCCAGCATGTGGATCAGCGCGGCGTCGATATTGTCGATGCTGGCGCGCAGGCGCTCGAGTTCGGCCAGTGCAGGATCGGAGCCGGCGGGATCAGGATTTCGGGGCGTGGAAGGGACAGGCTTAGGGTTCATTCAGATCGATCCATGCAAGATGGCCACCTTTTCCGGCACCGAGATCGGTGAAGATGGCCGTACCGCCCAGACGACCCGTCCGGCGCCAGGGGCGGCCGTCCGTCGAGCGGCGGTCATGGCCAACATAGACCATCATTCCTTCGGGAATGCGGTTGATCCAGGTCAGGCGGCGTTCGGGATAGCCATCCGGCTGCATGCGGCCGGTGGTTTCCCCAAAAAGGGCGCGGGAAAGCGGCGCGGACATTTCGCCCAGACCCGGCACGGGGGAAAGGGACAGCATCGCCGTATGGAAGCCGCCATGCACGAACAGGGAGCGTCCGATCCGCAGCCATGTCGGGGCCTTGTCGATCGCCTCGTAGGCGCGTTCGGGAAGGCCCTCATATTCGGGCAGCGAAATCTGACGCAGGGTTTCCTCAAGGGGCGGGTCACGGCGCAGGCGGCGACCTTCGAGGGCGCGGCCAAGCTTGCGGTCGTGATTGCCCAGAATGAACAGACCGCGCTGCTGTTCCAGCAGTTCGAGCATCAGCTCCAGTACACCGGCGCTGTCCGGTCCGTGATCCACAAGGTCTCCGAGCTGGATGACGAAGCGGTCCGTTGCCGTTGCATGCCGGAAAGCGTTGAAATCACCATGTACGTCTCCCACCACGCGGATGCCGTGTTCACGGATTCGCGTCATGACGGGGTCGGGAAGGGGTGGATCAACGAAGATGGCGCGTGCTTTCTGGTTTTCCTTCTATCAAAGGGCCAGAACGGTCCAACGTCAATTTATCTGTTTGAGAAAATTAACCTCAGCCGTCCACAAGCGCAGTGGCGCGCCCCAGATCGACTGACAGAACCCGGCTTACACCACGTTCCTGCATTGTGACACCATAAAGTCGATCCATATGCGCCATTGTCAGCTGATGATGCGTCACGACCAGAAACCGCGTGCCGGCTTCTTTGGTCATGTCCGATAGCAGGGAGCAGAAACGCTCGACATTCGCATCATCAAGCGGCGCATCAACCTCATCGAGTACGCAGATCGGGGCCGGATTGCAGCGGAAGGTTGCAAAGATCAGCGAAAGCGCCGTCAGGGCCTGCTCGCCACCCGAAAGCAGAGACAGCGTCGAAAGCTTTTTGCCTGGCGGCTGGGCAAAGATTTCCAGCCCGGCTTCCAGCGGATCATCGCTGCCGACCATACCCAGATGCGCGCGTCCGCCACCGAACATGCGGGCGAACAGGGACTGGAAATGCCGGTCCACTTCCGTGAAAACTGCCAGAAGCCGCTCACGCCCCTCACGGTTGATTGTACCGATCCCACCGCGCAGCCTGTTGATGGCGGCAGTCAGCTCGGCATGTTCGCGGGCGATGGTTTCGGCCGTTTCGCGGGCTTCCTCGAACTCGGCTTCCGCCCGAAGATTGACGGCGCCAAGCTCTTCACGCTCGCGGTTCAGCCGTGAGAGGCGCCGGCGGGTGGAGGTCTCGGCCTGCTCGGACAGATCGGACGGATAGGCGCCTCCCTGAGCGCTGCCCTGTGGCGGCTCGCTGTCGGCCAGCAGGCGCTCGCGGGCGGCAACCGCCTGTTCGGCGCGTTCGGTCAGGCGTGCGATCGCTTCGCGTCCGGCCGCGAGTGCGAGGTCGGCATTGCGTCGCTGTTCCTGCGCTTCCAGCCCGGCAACCCCTGCGGCCTCGTCACGGGCGCGCGCCGCATCGTACGCATTCTGGGCCTCCGTCAGGGTCTGATCGTGACCGGCAAGTTTGCGTTCCAGCTCGGCGGGGAGAGCGCTCGCGGTCTGGAAGCTCTCCTGCAATACATCGTGGCGGGCGCGGAGTTGGGCGAGGCTGGCCTCTTCCGTGGTGATCCGGCTGGCGAGTGTTTCAAGACGGGCGCGGACGGCAGTCAGGGCTCCGGTCAGGCGTACTTCTTCAAGGGACAGGCGGCTGCTCTCGGTCCGCGCCTCTTCCAGCAGGTGGCGCGTCTGCTGGAGAGGGGCGGCAGCTTCCAGAACAGCCTGTTCCAGCACGGCGGGTTCGGGACGTTCAGCCAGTTCAGCCGTTCGTCTGGCATGATCGTCCCGAAGGCGTCCGACCAGCGACTGAAGATCCGTCCGGCGGGGTTCGAGGGCGGAGCGGCGAGCCTGGGCCGTTGCGGCGGACTGATCGAGTGCCTGAAGCTCCCGCAGCAGACGGGCCGCCTTTTCGCGGCTCTCCCGCGCAGTATGTGACGCCGCATCGGCCGCAGAGCCGGCGGCATCAAGAACGTCCTGTGCGGCCCGTGCGGTGGCTGTCAGGGCAGCCATGTCGGGGCGGTTGTTCTGCTGCTGAAGCGAGACCCGCTGAGCCGCGAGTCGTGCATGCTCGTCCTCCAGACGTGCCAGCCCATCGTCCAGATCCTGTAAGCGAGAGCGTGCGGCGTCATGACGCAGGATGGCCTGATCGAGGGCACGGACGGCAGTGTCCGCAATGCTCCGTGCTTCCTGCAACCGGGTGTTGGCTGCCCGGAGTGCATTACGGGCATTTTCGGCATCTTCCGCACAGGCCGTGGCTCTGGCCTGAAGATCATCGGGCGCGGGATGGGCCGCCAGTTCTGCTTCAGCCTGCGTCGCGGCGGTTTGTGCCAGTGCCAGCGCTTCTTCGGCTTCCTGTCGGCGCTGTGTGGCCTGCTCCCACTGGGTTCGGACCAGTGCGGCTTTCTGCTCGAGTTTGGAAGCGACGGTTCGAGCTTCGGACAGTTGTGGCTCCAGCGTTGCGCGATCCCGGCGCAATGCCGCAAGGGCCGCTTCGGCCTGTTCACGGGCGTGGATGGCGGAGGCGCGGCTTTCGCTCAATGCGGGCTGCGAAGCCTCATGCGACTGGAGAAGGGCGCGGGCTTCCGTCAGGCGTCGCCGCTGTTCGAGCCGCACCGCACCAGCGTCCGGAGCATCGGCTGAGCGCGTAAACCCGTCCCAGCGCCACAGTGCGCCGCTGCGACCGACGAGGACCTGACCCGGCTGGAGCGCTTTCTGCAAGCGGGTCCCTGCGGACTCATCCTCAAGCAGAAACGCTGCATCCAGACAACGCATCAGGGCTTCGGGTGCTTCAATGAGTGTGGAAAGTGCCCGGCAGGATGGCAGCTCCGTCACGCCTATCCGGTCCAGTGTGCGCCAGCGCCGGTCGGCAGGCGTGGTATCGGGTGCGAGCGAGGCGTCCAGACCATCAGCCAGCACGGCTGCGACGGCCCGGGCCATGTCCGCCGGGAGATCCAGTGCATCCTCCAGCGGGTCAGGCTGGGCGACTACCGCATTCAGGCTCTGTTCCAGCCCTTCACATTCTCCCTGCGTCCGCAGGATCAGCGTTTCCAGTTCCGAAAGAGCGGAGCGGGCGTGATTTTCCTGTTCGCGCCTCTCCGCGAGATTGGCCTCGGCTTCCGTCAGTGCATCCTGCAGACCGTTCAGGCGATCTTCGATCCGGGCAACGGCACTGGTCGCCTCCTGAACACTCTGTTCAGGCACGAGCGCCGTTCTGGCTTCTGCTTCAGCGGTCGCAGCAGACGCAGCCTTCTGCCGGGCCTGATCGAGAGCGTATCGGTTCTGCTCCACAGTGCGCAGAAGGGCTTTCTGACGCTGCGTGCCCTCTTCGGTTGCCGCGCGGGATTCGAGCCACAGCGTGCCAAGCCGCTCCTGTTCCTGTCGCGCCTGCTCTTCGCGCTCGCTCGCTTCGTTCAGGGCCAGCACTGCTGCATCGCGGGCCGTCTCGAATTCGGTCCGGGCCTGTTCGCTCAGGAGCGCGGTCTGGGCCGTCTCGCGCGTGGTCCGGTCCTGACGGATCTGGTTTTCGGTCGTCTGAAGACGCCGGTCCAGATCGGCTTCAGACGCCTGCAGGGTTTCAAGGCGGTTTTTTCCTTCTGTCAGGGCGCGACCGTCCAGTTCGGCTTTCAGCCGCGCATCCTGCAACGCACTGGCGCAATCCTGTTCGCGTCGGCTGGCAGTCTCTGACTGTTCCTGCATCGATGCTGCGTTCTGACGCAGTGTGTTGAGCGTCGCGTTATCGGGGGTCGCCTGATCCAGCGCTGTGATTTCTGCTGTGAGTGCTTCCAGTGCCCCGACTTCTGCATCCAGACGGATGGTCAGGGCATCCAGCCCTTCCATGACGGCATCCCGTCGAATGGCTTCGGCGTCACGCAGGCGGGTTGCCTCTTCAAGAGCGCTAGCCTGATGCGTTTCAAGCGCGGCAAGGCGGTCGCATTCAGCCGCGCACGCGGTGCGTTGTGCGGGAAGAGCGGCGGCCTTGGCTTCGAGGGCGGAACATTCTTCCGTCGCGGCTGTATGGGCCTCGCGATCGGCTGCAAGGCTGGCCTCGCTCCGGGCAAGGTCACCCTGGGCCTGTTCCAGCCGTGCGCGGGTTTCAAACTCGGTCTGCCGGGCGCGTTCAAGATCCTGACGCAGGGTTTCAGACTGGACCTTCAGTCGCTCGAGAGCACTGCGCAGGCGGTCCGTTTCCTCGCGGGCGTCGGGGGCTGCCTTGCGGGCTTCGAATTCGGCAATGGCCGCAGCTTCGGCAGCCTGCTCAGCCTTTTTCAGATCTTCGCGGGCCTTGGCGAGATCGTCCCGGCTGCGCTGGACGGCCAGATTGGCGCGGGCATGGAGCAGGGCGTGAAGCTCGGTTTCCGTCGTGCGGATTTTTTCGGAAATTTCGCGATATTTCCGGGCCTGAACGGTCTGGCCCTCAAGGCTTTCAAGCCGCTCTTCGAGCTGAAGGCGCAGGTCCTCAGCGCGGGAAAGATTGGTCTCGGTCTGGCGCAGCTTGAGTTCGGCGTCGTGGCGCCGGGCATGCAAACCGGTGATGCCTGCGGCCTCTTCAAGCAGCAGGCGCCGCTCTTCGGGCTTGGCCGCAATGAGCTGGCCGACGCGGTTCTGGCTGATGATGGCGGAGCTTCGCGCCCCCGACGCCAGATCGGCAAAGAGCGTCTGGACGTCACGGGCACGCATGACGCGGCCATTGATGCGGTATTCGCTACCCGAGCCACGCTCGGCCCGGCGACTGATTTCCAGCTCGTCCGCGTCCTGAAACGGGGACGGAGCCAGACCGGCCGCGTTGCTGAGATGGAGTGTGACCTGAGCGATGTTACGGGCCGAGCGCGCGCCCGTGCCCGCGAAAATCAGGTCGTCGAGTTCGCCGCCACGCAGGGCGCGGGCGGATGTTTCGCCCATCGCCCAGCGCAGGCCTTCGACGACATTGGATTTTCCGCAGCCGTTCGGCCCGATAATCCCCGTCAGACCCGGAAGGATATCGAGACGCACCTCATCGGCGAAACTCTTGAAACCGCCAATACTCAGGCGGTCGATCGTCGTGGTACGGCTCGACATCAGGGTATGGAAATGATGGTCCTACGGTTCTGGATCAGGACGCCTTAGCGACCAGATCGGCGAACTTTTCGTAGGTTTCCGGATCCTGGTCGTAATGCGTGTTGTTGAAGCGGAAATACGGCGTTCCCTGGATGTTGTAGGTGTCCGAATCCTTCTTGACCTGATCGAACAGGGCTTCCGCGAAGACATTGTCCTGGCTGATGGACTGGAACTGCGTCGCGGAAACACCGGCGAGAGCAGACATCTGCTGCAGGCGCTGCATCGGGTCACCACCAGCCGCAAAAGCCCACTGCATCTGGCTGGAGAACAGGGCTTCGAGGAACGGCACGTAGCGGTCTTCCGGCAGTGAGCGTGCGACCATCGCCGCGGTCAGGCCAACGCGGTCACCGCAGAAATCATGGAACTGATAGCGGATCTTGCCCGTATCGATGAGCTGTTCCTTGATCTTCGGGAACTCTTCCGTCGCGAAATGGGCGCAGTGCGTGCAGGTCAGGGAGAACCATTCCTGGACCAGAACCTTGGCGTTCGGATTGCCGATGATGCGCGGGCTCAGGCGGGGATCAACGGCATCGGCGGCACGGGACGCGCTCACGCTGCCAGCAACGGCGAGGGCCGGTGCGGCAGAAACGAAAAGGCGGCGGGAGAGGGAAAGACGGGTCATTCAGGAAGCCTTTGCGACTGCTTTGGCAAAATCATCATAACTGCCCACCACGTCTGGTGCGGCAACATCATTGATACGGAAATATGGCGTGCCCTGGATCTGGAGGAAAGCGCCATCATGATCCTGTTTGTTGATGATGGACTCACGCAGGGCATTGTCGGCATTGATCCGGTCGAACTCTGCGGCATTGACGCCAAACAGGGCCGCACGCTTTTTCAGTTCCGCGATCGGGTCGATGTTCTGTGCGAAAGCCCACTGGTCCTGATGGTCGAGCAGATCGGTCACGAACGGCTCGTACCGGTCAGCGGGCAGGGAGCGCGATACCATGGCCGCCAGCAGGGCGACCTGATCGAGCGGGAAGTCATGAAAGCGGTAGCGGATCTTTCCCGTATCGATCAGGTTCTTGCGGGTCTGAGGAAAGACCTCCTGTGCGAAATGGGCACAGTGCGAGCAGGTCAGCGAGAACCATTCATCCACCATGACCTTGGCATCCGGCGAACCGATGACCCGTGGCCCCATGCGTGGATCGCTGGCCGGAAGGTCCTCGGCACGCAGGGATGGCACCGAGGCCGTAGCCACGAGAGCGGCGCCAGTCACGAGAAAGGCGCGGCGTCCGGAAAGCAGGGGGCAGACATGGGCGGGGCTCCGCTGGAAACGATATGGTACTCGAACGATGAACGGGGGGCTCCGTCAAGAGCCCCGGTCATCTTCCTGCGTCTTGAGAGTGGGAAGCGGCTTGTTTTCCCAGCCATCCGGCACCCGCATGCGCAGGGAACGGATATGCCGCGCATCAGCATCCAGAACGCGGAACTCCAGACCGCTCTCATGGGTCAGCACTTCATCCTTGGCCGGGACATGCTCGGCCAGACGGAAGACCAGACCACCGACCGTCTCGATCTCGGCCTCGCGTTCGGCATCGGTCAGGACGGCGCCAAGCCGTTCCTCAAGCTGCCGGACGGGAAGGCGGGCGTCGATATCGAACGAACCATCCGGGCGCTCCACCCACATGGTCGTGACCGGATCGTCATGTTCGTCGGAAATATCGCCCACGATGGTTTCGATCAGGTCCTCGATCGTTACGAGCCCGTCGATGCTGCCATATTCGTCGATGACGAGGGCCATGTGCATCTGGCGCTGACGCATCTGCAGCAGCAGGTCCAGCACCGGGATGGTCGGGGCAATCATCAGCGGCTGACGCAGAAGCGGGCGGATGTCGAAGGCTTCCGGATCGCCGACATAGGCAATCAGGTCCTTCACATGGATCATGCCCGCAATATCGTCGAGCTGGTCGCGATAGACGGGAAGGCGGGAATGGTTTTCCCGGCGCATCAGGTCCAGCGCTTCCTGGAAGGGCAGGGCCTCGGGCATGGCAATGATGTCTGCCCGCGGGATCATGACATCATCCGCCGTGATGTCGCGCAGACGCAGCACGTTCATGATGAGCGCGCGTTCCTGCCGATCCAGTTCGGGTTCGTCGCTCGCTTCCTCAGCCGGCTGCCCAGCTTCCTGAACAAGGGTGGCGATGGACTCTCGAAGCCCCTGATCGCGGCTACGGCGGTTGAAAAGTCCGAAAAGACCGCGGGAAGGGCGGCTCTTGCCCAACTCTTCAAACAGGCGATCGTTTAATTCGTCACTCATATCCGGCAGTTTCCCTGGCGCCACGGGTCCCCGAAACCAAGGGACCGCAGGGTGCGGGTCTCAATTCCTTCCATTTCCCGGGCCTCGCCGGGATGATGATGGTCGTAACCGGCAAGATGCAGTGCGCCATGCACCACAAGATGCGACAGATGGGCCCGCAGCGAGCGTCGGGCTGCCGTGGCTTCACGGCGCACGGTCTCGTAACCCAGCACGATGTCCCCGCCATGCACGGGCGAAACAGGCTCGAACGTCAGCACGTTCGTGGGTTTGTTCTTGTCCCGGAAGCGCGCATTGAGGCGCTTGACGATCCGGTCTGTCGCCAGAAGGATCGAAGGAGCCGGGGACTGCGTGAAGTCGGGTCCACCCTGACGGGCGACCGCAACGAGGGCGCGCCGGATTGCACGCTCCGTCCCCGGAACCGAGGCGCGCCAGCGGGCGTCCTCGATGATGATGTCAGTACCGGCGTGTCGACTTGGAGGTTCCATTGTTTTCCCGGCGCAGCCTGTTCCGGAACACGTCCCGGGGGGCTGGCGCTTTCTGTTCATAGGCATCGACGATACGGGCAACCAGCGGATGGCGCACCACATCTTCGGAAGAAAAGCGCGTGATGCCGATTCCCTTGATGCCTTCGAGGGTTTCGACCGCTTCACGCAGACCGGATGATACACCATTCGGCAGATCGATCTGACTCAGATCGCCCGTAATGGCCATGCGTGTCCCTTCCCCCATGCGGGTGAGGAACATCTTCATCTGGGCTGCGGTCGTATTCTGGGCTTCATCCAGAATGACGTAGGAATGAGCCAGGGTGCGTCCGCGCATGAAGGCGAGCGGCGCCACCTCAATCTCACCCGTCCCCATGCGGCGCACCACCTGATCGCCCGGCATCATGTCATGCAGGGCGTCATAGAGCGGACGCAGATAGGGGTCGATCTTTTCGCGCATGTCGCCGGGCAGGAAGCCGAGGCGCTCACCGGCTTCAACGGCCGGGCGCGAGAGAATGATCCGGTCCACCTGTCCGGCGAGCAGCATGCCCACGGCCTGCGCCACGGCGAGGTAGGTCTTACCCGTACCGGCCGGGCCGATGCCGAATACCATGTCGGTATTGGCCAGCATTTCCATATAGGCCGCCTGACCATGCGAGCGGGGTGCGATCACGCCGCGCTTGGTCTTGATGGCGGGCAGATCCCCGAATGCCGTTGCAGGCGCGTTATGCGGCTTACCATGGCCCTTTTCCGGACGCCGGTGGCCGTTATTGCCACGCGAGCGTTCTTCGGGAGCGGGCCGGGCCTGCCTTGTGTCAACCGGGCGCTCCGGGCGGCTCGGCAGGGCCGTCAGGCGGATCACGCCATCGACCTGCGAGGCATCGATCGTGCCACCCTGTTCGAGCTGGTTGTATAGCGCGATGATGGCCGCCTGTGCGCGACCAACCGTTTCCGTCTCCCCGGATATGGCGATCTTGTTGCCACGACAGGACAACTTGACGTCAAATCCTTCCTCAAGCCGGACGAGATGCCGGTCATGATCCCCCAGCAGGCGCTGGAGCAGGATGTTGTCATTGAAGCGAAGGGCAACGGTGCGGTTGCCTTCGGAGCCAGTGCTGGTGGCGGCGGGACGGGTCGGGTGCGTTGTCAGCAAGCGGAGGCTGTCTCCCGGATCAGGGTGCCGCCCAGGGAGTTGGTGCGGCGCGTGGTGATGGCGACCTTGACGGTGGACCCGATCAGATGATCCGGCCCGTCGAAATGAACGGGTTGCAGATAAGGGGAACGCCCGGCGATCTGCTCGGGCTTGCGGCCCCGGTTCGTCACGAGGATTTCCTGCACCGTCCCGACCATGTCGGCATTGAAGGCGTCCTGCTGTTCGCGCAGAAGCGCCTGCAATTCGGCCAGACGGCGATCCTTCACGTCCTCGGGCACCTGCATCGGCTGGCCGGCGGCGGGTGTGCCGGGACGGGGGAATATTTGAAGCTATAGGCCATGGCGAAACCGATATCGCGCACGAGCTGCATGGTCGCTTCGAAATCCTCTTCCGTCTCGCCGGGATGGCCGACGATGAAATCGGAAGACAGGGCCAGATCCGGACGGGCCTCGCGCAGTTTGCGGACGCTCTCGCGGTATTCGTCCGCCGTGTGGCCGCGGTTCATGGCCTTGAGGATCCGGTCCGAGCCGCTTTGTACGGGCAGATGCAGGAACGGCATGAGGGCCGGGTTGTCCCGGTGCGCGTCGATCAGGCTCTGATCCACGTCGCGGGGATGGGACGTCATGTAGCGGATGCGGCCCAGACCGGGGATCTGCGCGAGCTGTTCGACCAGCCTCGCCAGCGTCGCACTGCCGCCCTTGCCATCATCGCCATGATAGGCGTTGACGTTCTGCCCGAGCAGCGTGATCTCGCGCACGCCGCTTTCCGCCATCCGGCGGGCTTCGGCGAGCACCGAAGCGACCGGGCGGCTCGTTTCCGCGCCACGGGTATAGGGCACGACGCAGAACGAACAGAACTTGTCGCAGCCTTCCTGAATGGTGAGGAACGCCGTCAGGTTACCCTGCGTCTGGGGCGCGGCATCCGTAGGGAGGAAATCAAACTTCTGCTCGACCGGGAAATCCGTCTCGATCACGGCGCCGCCGGCACGGGCCGCACGGGCCACCATTTCGGGCAGCTTGTGATAGGTCTGCGGGCCGAGCACCAGATCCACATAAGGCGCACGGGAAAGGATGACTTCCCCCTCGGCCTGCGCCACGCAGCCGGCGACGGCGATAATGGTGCGGTCAGCCCCATTGCTCATCCGCTCGTCGCGGATCTTGCGCAGGCGTCCGAGTTCGGAAAAGACCTTTTCGGTCGCCCGTTCGCGGATATGGCAGGTGTTGAGGATGACCATGTCCGCGTCTTCGGGCCGCTCGACCGGTCCATAACCCAGCGGGCGCAGGACATCGGCCATGCGCGCGCTGTCATACACGTTCATCTGGCAGCCCCATGTAATGACATGAAGGCCCCGTGGAGCATGTCCGATGGGCGCGGTGTCGGAAGAGGCAGGCACGGCTGGGGAAGTCGGGGCAGTCAAGGTCTCGGTCCGGGAATGGCAAAATCAGGCACACACATCGGGGCAGACATCCACGGGGTCAAGCCTGTTCCGGAGAACGGCGAACCGAATGTCACGGGCCGACGGATTGTCAGACGGGCCTGAATGGGTATCACCACCTCCGGACACGCAGGCTGGATTACCGCCGTGTCATGATCTGAAGGTGGCGCGTGGGCAGGCGTCAAGTCAAGACAAACATGATGACAGGGCCCGGTTTCGCGCAGATTTCAGGACCGGGCCGCGTCTGTCTGGCCGCGACGGAGTTCCGCTGCGCCGTCATTGACGACCTTGAAGGTGGCGCGCGCGAGTTCCTTGCGGGAGCGGTAATCCTCGGGATTGATGGGATCATGCAGCATCAGCGAGGCGCCCATCGAGCGCCATTGTCCG
Organism: Gluconobacter roseus; assembly: GCF_046058915.1. Lineage (GTDB taxonomy): Bacteria > Pseudomonadota > Alphaproteobacteria > Acetobacterales > Acetobacteraceae > Gluconobacter > Gluconobacter roseus_A. The sequence goes on along the minus strand of NZ_CP175538.1, from coordinate 682,380 downwards.
AAGGACCAGAGATGCGGGGCAAGGTCCATGTCCCCGTACCATGAAAAGACATTCCGCCGGCTGCGCCCGACCGGCAGGCCTTCAAGACGGTCATAGACCACCGAAACGGGCTGGATCAGGACCGGAGGGGCCCTGGGGAGCCCGGCCTGTTCCAACCGTCCGGGTTTTGCGACGGCAAAAAACGACGACAGAAACGGAAGAACCCGGGAGCCGTCGGAAGATGTGCCTTCCGGAAACAGGACGATGTCGTCTCCATCCCACAGACGTGCCGCCATGTCCTGTAGTTCGCGGCCGGTGTCCTGACGGTTGCGGCTGACGAAAATCGTCCGGCCCAGTCGCGAGGCCGTGCCGATGAGAGGCCATTTCCCGACTTCGCCCTTGGCGACGAACACGCCGGGCAGGGCGCTGCCGATGATGATGATGTCGAGCCAGGAGCAGTGATTGGCGACGAACACGACCGGGCGCTGCCCGCTGCGGACGTCCTTGGCACTCCGCACGCCGCCTGCGCTCTTGCCGATGACGGTGGTCCTGATTCCCATGATCAGGCAAACGCCTTTCCAGAGCAGCTGCGGCATCAGGATTTTCAGGCGTCCGGGAAGGCGGATGAGAATGGCCTGTATGCAGCACACCCAGAATGCCCAGATCAGGACAAGCGACAGCCGCCTGATGCAGCGCAGGCGGCTGTACAGCGAGGACGACGTTGTCGGCTGGAAGGCCGGGAAATCGGCATTTCCATCCAGGACGGGGCGATTGTGACCGCGCCGGCCGTTTGGTGTCTTGGCATCACGATGGGACATGGGTGCTGAGTGATACGGTTTTCGCGGGGACGACACAATCTTGTTTGTGTCCGCTCGCCGGCTGGAAAGCGTTTTCGCTGCCGTGCCAGAATAAGGCGGCGATATGGCAATGGGGTCTGACAGGGCATTTTCCGGACCGCTCCTGTCCGGGAGGACTTGACAGGAAAGGCCGTGCAAGGTTCCTCGAACGGTAGCAGTCCTGTCGTTCGGTCTGCGCTCTCGTATCCGGCTCTGACATGGCCGGAAGTGCCCTCAAGACGATTCCAGGACGCACGGTGAAATCAGGCCGCCGCCCCGTTTCCTTTTCTGTTTCTTTTGCCTCGATGTCCTGCGCGCTGGGCATCGTTACGGTGTTCTGCGTGCCGCATCCGGCCGAGGCAAAGGCTTCGAAACCGGCGGCAAATGCAAAGCCGGTCACGGATGGCACGACCGATCCAGCCATTCCCTATGCCGTCACGCTGACGCCCACGAAACAGGCCGATCTGGATGCCGCGATCAGCGCATCCTCCCAGCTCAAATCACTGCAGACGTCTCATACTGTCGGAGCCTATGCCCTCGCCGGGCGCATCCGCAGCGATTACGACCGGGTCAACAGTGCGCTTGAATCGCAGGGATATTACGCGGGGTCTGTGAAGATCAGCGTCAAGGCGGGCGCACGGACCGTGGATGGCAAGGATCCGTCCCTGCCGGATATCCTTAAGGCGCTGGATAAAAAGCAGAAGGTCGCCATTACGGTTTCGGCCACGACCGGACCACAATTCAGTCTTGGCGCTGTGGCGCTGACCACGCCGCCGCAGGAAGCGCCCGCCGCATCCGCTGCAGCGCCCGCTCCGACGACACCCACGGTGTCCGCCATGTCGCAGCCCGCGCCGAAAGTGCCCGCTGCGAAAACATTCGCCGCGAAAACGCCCGACAGCGGAACTCCGGACCAGAAAACCGCGTCCCCGGCACCTGCGACCACAACAGTCGCCGCAACGTCCGAACAGGCCATCGCCCAGGCGCAACCCGTCACGCTCCTGCCCGAGGAGCGCAAGGCGTTCGGTCTGACATCCGGGCAGCCCGCGGTGGCGGCCGATGTGCTGGCGGCGCAGAACAGCCTGCTCAACCAGTTGCAGGAAGAAGGCTATGCCACGGCAAGCGTGTCCACGCCGCTGGCCTATCTGAAGCCCCAGACGCATACGCTGGATGTCGTGTTCAGGGTCAATCGTGGGCCGAAGGTCGTGATCGGGCCGGTCGGGCTGACGGGACTGAAACAGACCAACCAGCGCTATCTCATGAACCGGCTGGAGCTCAGGGAAGGCGAACTGTACCGCCCGTCACGGATCGAGGCCGCCCGTCAGGATCTGGCGAGTACGGCCGTGTTCGCGTCCGTTCAGGTCCGGAACGTCCCGCCGATCATCACGCTTCCCCCGAACAAGACGCTCATGCCTGGTATCCTTCAGGCCATGCCGATCGAGTTCAGTTTCAAGGAAGCCAAGCGGCGCACATTATCCGCCGAAATCGGATATTCGACCGATCTGGGCGGCCGCGTGGGTGTGAGCTGGACGCATCACAACCTGCTGGGCAATGCCGAACAGCTGCGCCTGACGGCCCTGATCACCGGCCTTGGCGGTTCCGCCCAGCAGGGGCTGGGCTATGACGTCTATGCGGATTTCATGAAGCCGGACTTCCTGTCCAAGGGGCAGAACCTGAGCGTGCGTCTCGAAGGCATCCGCCAGCTTCTCTATTCCTATCATCAGACCGCCATCATCGGCCGTGCGGGGCTGAGCCGCCATGTTGGGAAATACTGGAACGTCTCGGGTGGCGTGATGGGTGAGCAGGAACAGATCCAGCAGTTCGGTGACACGCGGAGCTATTTCATCATAGCCGCCCCGCTGAACGCCACATTCGACAACACCCGGCTCTCCAACCCGATCGACCCGGCAACGCATGGTGTGCGCGCTTCGCTTTCGGTGACGCCTTCAGAATCGCTGGAAAGCGGGTCGTCGTTCTTCACGCTGCTGTCGGCGCAGGTCTCAACCTATTTCGATCTGAAACATCTTGGTATTTCCCGCCCCGGACGCAGCGTGATTGCGGTGCGTGGGATCGTAGGCTCGGTGCAGGGTGCATCGACTTATCAGATCCCGCCCGATCAGCGGCTCTATGCGGGTGGCCCGGCCACGGTGCGTGGGTTTCGCTATCAGGGCGTCGGCCCGCAATATGGCAAGTCCAAATACGGCATCGGTGGCACGTCCATGGATGCAGGCAGTGTCGAGTTCCGCCAGCGCCTGCCCATGAATCTGGGTTTTGCCGGGTTCGTGGATGCCGGTCAGGTGGGCACGGGATCACGGCCGGGGCAGGGCACGCTACGGGTCGGTTATGGGGGCGGCGTGCGCTATTTTACGCCGATCGGGCCGATCCGCGTGGATGTGGCGCTGCCGATGAACCGCCCGGCTTACGGCGATAAATGGGAACTGTATTTCGGCCTCGGGGAGACGTTCTGATGCGTGTTCGCAGGATTCTTCTCCGTGTCGCGGCCGGTCTGGTCATCGTGCCCGTGGGGCTCGTGGCTGTGGCCGTCACGGGTGTTCTGGTCGGGATCAACATCTCGCCCGGCCAGCGCCTGATCGAGCGCAAGATTGGCCCGCTGACGGGAGGGATGGTCGAGATTTCCGGGCTTTCGGGCTTTCTGCCGCATCATCTGGCGGTGACGAAGCTGCTGATCAAGGATACGAAAGGCCCCTGGATCGAGCTGGATAATGCCGACCTGAAATGGTCGCCACTGTCGCTGATCCACATGGATGCGAAGATCGCCAGCCTGACTGCCGCGCGTGTAGCCATCCTGCGCAAGATGGTCTCTGCTCCGGATACGACGCCTGCAAAGCCCACGACGACCAGCACGGCACCGTCTAAGCTGCATCTGCGCGTCGATCTGGCGTCCCTGCATATCGGACGGCTGGACATCGGACCGGATTATACGGTGACGCCGACGGCCTTCTCGCTGGATGGGCACGGCCATATTCACAGCATCGCGCCGTTTCTGGATGGCGTGACGATGAAGACGCTGCCGGTCATGGACGTGGCGCTGGCGCTGAAGCGGCTCGATCAGCCGGGCAGTCTGACGCTGAATGTCCAGACGCCGAAGAAGCGTATTGCAGTCGGAGTGCAGTTTCAGGAAGGCGATAACGGTTTTGCCACGACACTCGGGCAGATGCCGCAGCTTGATCCGATGGACCTGCACCTAAACCTCAACGGGCCGCGTACGGCTGCGGTGCTGGATTTCGGTCTGGGTGCTGGTCCGATCAAGGCGTCCGCCAGCGGGACGATGAACCTGCTAACCCGTGTCGGGGACCTGCATGTGAAGGCCAACGCGCCGTCCATGACGCTGCGTCCGGGCATTGCATGGAACACGATCGCACTGGATACGGACCTGCATGGGCCACTGACGGCACCGAACGGGCAGGGCGTTCTGGATATCGACTCCCTGAGTGCGGCGGGCGCTGGAATCGGGCATCTGCATGCGCAGTTCGAGGGCGTTGAGAGCGACCAGCCTGATGATGCGACGGGCCATCTGACCGCATCCCTGGACGGGCTGAGAATTCCGGGCTCCCAGCCCACGCTTCTGGCGTCCGCGCCTCTGACACTGGATGTTCTGGCGCATCCGCTGGCGCCATCCGCGCCGATCGTGGCGAAGCTGGATCATCCGCTGCTCCATGCCACGGCCACGGCGGATCTGAAGCCCGCCGCGAAAGGGCATCTGGATCTCGACCTGCCGGATCTGCGCCCGCTGGCCGCCATGGGCAAGACGGACCTCAAGGGCAGTGCAGGGCTGCATGCCAACTTTGCCATGCCGGTCACGAAGCAGGACGATCTGACGCTGAAAAGCACGGGGACGCTCGCGATCACGGGCGGGCAGGCACAGGCCCTGAACCTGATTGGCAAGACGGGCACGTTCTCGCTCGATCTGACGAAATCGCCCGCCAATATCCTGACACTGAAAAGCTTCGGACTGGATGGGGCGGCCCTGCACATGCTGGTGTCCTCCGTCATCGACATGGCGCATGGCAACCGGATGCAGACGAAAGCCTCTGTCCAGCTGCCGGATCTCGCCAAAGCCAGTCCCGCCATTCTTGGCAATACGACGCTGACGGCCACGGCAGATGGCCCGACCGATGATCTGGCGGTCAAGGCCGACCTGAACGGGAATTTCGGCACAAAGGAAGTCGCGAAAGGGCCGGTGACGCTTCATGCGGATTTCCAGCATCTGCCGTCCCATCCCGATGGCACGCTGACGGCCAAGGGCACGCTGGACCATGCGCCACTCGCCCTCGATACCGCGCTGCAGCAGGACGATGCAGGCGCTTACCATCTGGATCTCAACACGCTGGACTGGAACAGCCTGAGCGGGAAGGGCAAGCTCCGCCTGCCCAAGGGTGCGAAAGTCCCGCTCGGGGATCTGGACGTCTCGATCCGCAATCTGGGCGATTTCCGGCGTCTGATCGGGCAGGCGATTTCGGGCCATCTGACGCTGGGCCTGCACACGACGGAAGCCGAAGGCGCACCGCCTGTCGTGAAACTCGGGCTCGACGGGATGCTGTCGATGGCGCAGGCCGCCGTCCAGTCCCTGAAGGTTAATGGTACCATCACCAATCCGATCGACGCACCGGAGCCATCGCTGGTGCTGGATCTGGCTGGAATGCGCTATCAGGCTATGACGGGCAAGGCGCATGCCACGATCAAGGGCCCGCAGACCGCCATGGCCATTGCGCTGAACGCGGCCTTCCAGAACGTGATGGATGCTCCGGCGAATATCGACACCGCACTTGTCCTGAACGTGCCTGAAAAGACAGTGCGCCTCGGGCAGTTGACGGCGCTGGCCAAGGGCGAGAGCCTGCGTCTGAGCCGCCCGGCCGTGGTGTCTTTCGGCAAGACGATGGGTGTGGATCATCTTCTGGCGACGGTCGCACCGCAGGGTGTCGCACCGGCGACGATTGATGTTGCCGGCACGATCAAGCCGGCGCTCGCGCTCACGGCCCGTCTGGACCGCATCACGCCCGCAATCGCCAAGCCTTTTGCGCCAGACCTTTCGGCAACGGGTGCGATTTCGCTCAATGCAAAACTCGGGGGAACGCTGGCCGCTCCGACCGGTAAGGTCTCGCTGGACGGGCGTGATCTGCGGATGCGGACCGGTCCCGCAGCATCCCTCCCGGCCGCCCAGATCCTGGCCAATATTGGTCTGGCCGGAAGCTCCGCAAAAGTGGATGCAACGCTCGGAGCAGGGCCGTCTGTCGCCCTCGCCGTGCGGGGAACGGCGCCGCTGTCCAAGACGGGGTCAATGGCCCTTGCGACCACGGGACATGTTGATCTGTCAGTCGGCAATGCGGTTCTGGGCGCCAGCGGCATGGGGATGGCCGGCAAGGTCGGTATCAACCTCAATGTCGCGGGAACGGCCGCCCAGCCGCAGGCCACAGGGCAGGTCACGCTCGAGAACGCCTCGTTCGACCACTATGCGCAGGGCGTGCATCTCAATCACATCAATGGGGCGCTTGTTGCGTCCGGAGACAGCATTGCGATCAACCATATCGTCGCGCATGCAGGTCCGGGCACAATTACAATGGATGGCTCAGTGGGCGCATTCCGGCCGGATATTCCGATGGACATCCATATCACGTCCGACAACGCCCGACCGGTTTCAAGCGACCTGCTGACCGCGACGGTCAATACCGACCTGCATATTCACGGGCAGGCCACGACGCGGCTGGATGTGGACGGGAAGGTCAACATTCCCAATGCCACGATCAATATTCCGGATTCCATGCCGGCTTCCGTGCCGCAGCTTGAGGTCATCCGTCCGGGGCAGAAGCCGCCTGCCACGTCTTCTTCGAACCTGATCATCGGGCTTGGGGTGGACGTGATTTCGCCAGGCGAGTTCTTCGTGCGCGGGCATGGCGTCTTTGCGGAAATGCAGGGCCGTCTGCGCGTGCGCGGTACGAGTGCGGAACCTTCTGTGGGCGGCGGCTTCGATCTCAAGCGCGGTAATTTCAACCTGGGCGGGATCAACCTCAACTTCACCAACGGGCGCGTCGCATTCAACGGCTCGGGCGTGAACCACAAGCTTGATCCGACGCTCGATTTCCGCGCTGACCGCAACGCCAGCGGCACGCTCGCGAGCCTTCTGGTGACGGGCTATGCCAGTGCGCCCAAGATCGACTTCGCGTCCACGCCAAGCCTGCCGCGCGATCAGGTCCTGTCCATCCTGCTGTTCGGCACTGACAGCCATTCGCTGTCCACGACGCAGCTGGCCGAACTAGGTGCGGCCGTGGTGCAGCTTGCGGGCGGCTCGGCCTTCGATCCGCTGAGCAAGGTCCGCAACCTGCTGGGGCTGGACCGTCTGGCCGTGGGCGGTGGCAGCGGCGTGGATAATGGCGGCACTAGTGTCGAGGCCGGAAAATACGTCATGAAGGGCGTCTATGTCGGCGCCAAGCAGGCGACATCCGGTTCCGGCACGCAGGCACAGGTCCAGATCGACCTGACAAAGCGCCTGAAGTTCAACACGACGGTCGGCACGGGCGGTCAGGTCACGGGCTTTACGACGCCGGAAAATGATCCGGGATCGAGCATCGGCCTGTCCTACGGCTACAGTTACTGAGCTTTAGTGTGCGGAAACGGCGTCTTCGAGGCGCCGTTTCACGCGCTTTACGACGTCCGACCAGTCCGCAAAACGGGTCTGACGGATGATCGTCATCTGCGGATACCAGGGCGTATCGTCGCGTCCGTGCAGCCAGCGCCAGCAGTTATTGACGCGATCCATCATGATGACGGGCTTGCCCAGTCCGCCCGCCAGATGAACGGCTGACGTATCGACCGAGACGATGATGTCTAGGTTCACCATCAGCGCCGCCGTGTCGTCCATCGTGTGACATTCGGGCATGAAATTGATCAGCTCGCCTGGAAAATCGGGGATCTGCTCGGCCGGGCGATCTTTCTGCAGGGAATAGAAACTCGCGCCTTCAATGTCGGCCAGAGGGGCAAGGGCGGAAAGCGGCATGGAACGCTGGCGGTCCACCATGAGCGCCGCCGTATCCTCAGGCCGCGCCGCCCCGGCCCAAACCAGACCGACCCTGAATTTGTGATCATCCTGCAGGCGCTGACGCCACATCTCGGCTTTCCGGCGGTCCGCGCTGAGATAGGGAACGGGCGCGCCCATTGCGTCCGGCGTGCCGGAAAAGGCGCGGGGCAGGCTAATGAACGGGCAGTGATAGTCGTATTCCGGCGTCTCGCCGCCAAACTGCACTTCCGCCACACCCGCCACGCGCTCACAGAGCGCGGCCAGTGTTTCCGTGCCCCAGATATGAACGATGGCGCCAGTCCGGGCGAGGGGCGGGATGTAGCGCAGATACATCAGCGTATCGCCCAGACCCTCCTCCTGCGTGACGAGGATGCGCTTGCCCTGCAGGTCCAGCGATGGGGAAATATTGGGCAGGAGCCGGTCCAGCGGCATGCTGGTATGGCCCGGCAGACCGAAACGCCATTCATGCTCGGCCCAGCCCTGTGCCATGCGGCCGCTCTTGAGCATGGTAATCGAATGGTTCAGTCGCAGACGAGGGTCTTTCGGGGCCATGGGGACCGCCTGCCGGTACAGATTGGCCGCTTCCTCCATCCGCCCCAGGCTGCTGAGGATGCAGGCCATGTTGCAGATCGGCTCCCAGTCATCCGGGTCGCCTTCACACAGATCATTCATGACGGAGAGAGCGCTGTCGAAGCGCCCTGTTTCCGTCAGAAGAAGGGCAAGCAGGTTGAGCGTGGCGCGGTTGTCCGGACGGCACTGCAGGCTCTTGCGCAGCAGAAGTTCGGCCTCGTCAAACCTGCCGATCTGGATCAGTACGGTCGCTTCGGCATCCAGCAAACGCACGTCGTCCGGCTTTCGTCCGCGGCAGATCTCCAGCAGCGGCAGCAGGTCGTCCCGCCGACGCATGGCCACGGCTTCATCCAGCAGCAGGGAAACAGCGTGCGGGCCGGCATTGGTGCTGGCCTTTTCAAGCTCCTCCGCACAGTCATCGTAGCGGTGAAGATGAAACAGGGCACGGGCGCGGACATAATGGAGCGCCGGGATATCTAGACCCTCTTCCGGAGCAGGGCCGGCAAGAGCGAGGGCCTGCTCTGGGTCTTTGCGGGTCAGTGCGTCCTGCGCCTGGGCCAGACGATCGGCCGGGCTGCTCTGTTCCGGTCCGGTCGCAGGTGCCGGATCATCGAGGGCTGGTCTGTCCAGACTGGCAGACATACGGATCTCCTAGTCCGAGGCCGCCGATGTCATGTCCTTCAGGGCCTCCAGGATGCTTGCTAGCGTATAAGGCTTCGAGATGAAACGGTCCCGTGCAGGATCGCCGGATGTCTCATCACGTCGCAGGTCGCCATGGCCGCTGATATAGATGACCGGAAGATCCGGCCAGCGCTCGCGGGCCGGATGGACGAGGCTCATGCCATCCCCGTCCGGAAGGGTCATGTCGGCCACAAGTGCATCCAGCCGGGGCTCCGCACCGATAATGGCACGGGCCTCGGCGCAGTTATCCGCTTCCCTCACTGTCAGGCCGCTGTCCAGCAGAAATTCCGCCAGACAGGTTCGAATAAGGAAATCGTCTTCGATCAGCAGAACGATAAGGGAAGGGACCATATGGGTTACGAGGACCAGTTCTTTTCAAAATCGCCATAAAGCGTCAGACCGCCATCCACATACAGGGTCTGGCCCGTGATGTAGGTGCTGTCTTCAGCGGCGAGGAAGGTGATCGCATCTGCGATTTCACGGCTCTCGCCCGGGCGCTTCATGGGAATATAACTCGAAACAGCCTTGTACTGCTCGGGAGCATCGATCCAGGACATGTTGATCGGCGTCACGATGGCACCCGGGGCCACGGCGTTCACGCGGATGCCACGGCTGGCATATTCGAGCGCCAGCGTACGCACGATGTTGCCGACAGCGCCTTTGGAGGCGGAATAGCCCAGATAATGCGGTTTGGGGATGATCTGGTGAACGGAGGAGTTCACGATGATCGTGCCCTTGATGCCGTTCTCCAGCCAGTACCGGATGACTTCACGGCAGGGCAGCATCACGCCGGTTACGTTGACGGCCATCACGCCTTCAAAGTCTTCGAGCTTGATGTCCTCGGACGGCGAAGCGATCTGATAGCCCGCATTGCAGACGAGCACGTCCAGACCACCCATGGCCTTGATGCTCTCGGCAACCAGACGCTTGACGTCCTCTTCCTTGGAAATATCACCCGTGGCGATCGGGTGTTCTCCGCCGGAGACCTTTGGCAGCTTGTCGCGGACCGCGATCAGCTTGTCTTCCTTGCGGCCGTTGAGGGCGACCTGCGCGCCTTCTTCGGCAAAACGAAGCGCGGTCGCTTCTCCAATTCCCTGGGATGCCCCGGTGACGAGGACTTTCTTGCCGGCGAAACGGTCTTTGTAAGGGGCAGGCATGTGGCCTCACCTCTCCTTGTGAATGCAGGTTTGAAACCGTGACTGAAAACGCATCGCGAAAAAGGTCTTCCGTATCGCCAACGCGGAAGACCCCATCCGGGATGCGAAGAAAACCACATCCTGATCCATATTGGAGAAGTGCAGGCTTTTCAAACCGTGCCCTTGGCCGCGCTTCAGGCGGCCTTCATGGTCTTGGTCAGGTTTTCGAGCACCTGCGCCGGATCGACGTTTTCGAGAACGGCGACTTCAGCGACGAAACGTTCCTGTGCCGCTTCGAACAGTTTGCGCTCGGAGAAGCTGCCGTCGAGGCTGTCGACGTTGCGGCGCAGGTCACGCAGCACTTCGGCAATCTGGATCAGGTCACCGGAGTTGATCTTTTCCTGATAGGCCACGGCACGACGGGCCCACATGCCCTTGCTGACATGCGGCTTGCCCTTGATGACGGTCATTGCCTTGTCGACGATGTCACGCGTGACGATCTTGCGCAGGCCGGCCTTGCGGGCCTTGGCCAGAGGGATGCGGAGCGTCATCTGGTTGCCGGGGAACGAGATCTGGATCATCTCGATCGAGGTATCGGCGACTTCGACCATGCCAATCTTGTCCACGCGCCCGACGCCATGGGCGGCGTAGACAATGGAGTCACCTTCGCGGAAGGGGTCGGTTTCGTGGTCCGGATCGGTCTGACGGGCCGTGTTGTTGGCGGCGACACGAGCCATTTCATCGGTCATGCCGCCCTTCTGGGGGCTTTTGAACGTGTTCATAGCCCCAGCTTATAGCAGAAAAACCCTCTCCTGTCTTGTCCGTTCGCAGGAGGGGCTGTGGCGCGCTATGCCGTCAGGGTTGCACACCATGGATGGGCTGGATGGGGTCGGGCGGTGTATCGCCGATCGGCTGCAGCAGGTCACGTTCGATCGTGCGCGCCATCGTCAGCATGGGCAGGGCGTGGACGCTTTTCTTGAAGGGTTCCTGAAGGTCGCGGCCACTGCGGTCGAGCATCTGGAACAGCATGCCGATGATGCTGGAGCCCAGCGGCGTGATCCAGCCGAGCGTCTGCACCGCCGAAAGGGGCAGGATGATGCAGAACAGATGCGTCGCGATCTCGGGCAGCATGGAATATTGCGCGGGCAGGGGCGTGTTCTTGATCCGCTCCAGTCCGCCCTGTGCATTGGCGATGTCGGACAGGATACGGTCCACCGTACCATGGACGGCACCATCGATTCCCTTGAGTTCGACTTCGTCCCGGACACCCAGACCGATCTGATAAAGCAGCATGTTCGCCGTGTTCGAGCAGGAGAAGACCTTCTCGTACATCTCAGGCGTCAGCAGCCTTTTCGTGTCCTCATTGGGCGGATCGCCTCTGAGGGCAGCGCGCAGGACATGCGGATAGGCCGCCATGGCACGGGCCAGATCCGGACGCCCGCCCAGCAGGGTTGCGGCTTCACGACCGAAGGAGCGGCAGTTGTTGGTGATCGAGCCCCAGAGCGTGCGTCCTTCCCACCAGCGGTTATAGGCTGCGTTGTTGCGCATGCTGAGGAAGATTGCGAGCGCCGAACCCATCAGGGAAATCGGGAGCGACGGCTGTTCCATCCAGTCCTGATGGTAGATCTGGAACAGGACCACCACAACGAAGTCCCACAGCGTCAGGATGATCAGGGGCGGCAGGGATTCCCGGAACAGAATGGCCAGTCCATGCGGACGGTTGACGATCAAACGGCTGTCTCCTCGGATGGATGGAAAAGTCCATTCAAAGCCTAGCTGTGAAGTCTGCCGGGGGCCAACACCAAAGGGTGTCTGTCACTTTACTTTCTTTTGCAGCGACCAGAACCGCCTCTTGCCGCGCGCCTGTCCCATACGACACAGTGTCTGCACTTTTGAGAGGAGACTGATGTTATGGACGTGACCGCAGCCATTGCGTTCGAGGCCGGCAGGCCGCTGGAAATCGACACGGTTCAGCTCGAAGGCCCGCGTGACGGGGAAGTGCTGGTCGAGATCATGGCAACCGGACTGTGCCATACCGACAAGTACACGCTCTCCGGTCAGGACCCCGAGGGCCTGTTTCCGGCCATTCTCGGGCATGAAGGTGCTGGTATTGTCCGTGAGGTCGGGGCCGGGGTGAAGCATCTCAAGCCCGGCGATCACGTCATTCCGCTCTACACCCCCGAGTGCCGGGAATGTCCGTCCTGCCTGTCACGCAAGACCAATCTGTGCACGGCGATCCGCAGCACACAGGGCAAAGGCGTGATGCCGGACGGCACGTCCCGCTTCTCCTATAAGGGCCAGCCGATCCATCATTATATGGGCTGCTCGACCTTCGCGAATTTCACGGTCCTGCCGGAAATCTCGCTGGCAAAGATCCGGCCCGACGCGCCGTTCGACAAGGTCTGCTACATCGGCTGCGGTGTGACGACGGGCATTGGCGCCGTGTTGTTTACCGCCAAGGTCGAGCCGGGATCGACGGTTGCAGTGTTCGGGTTGGGTGGCATCGGGCTCAATGTCATTCAGGGTGCCAAAATGGTCGGGGCGAACCGGATCATCGGCATCGACATCAATCCGGGACGCGAGGCCATGGCCCGCAAGTTCGGCATGACCGACTTCGTGAACCCGAAGGATCTCGGACCGGATGGAGACCTTGTCGGCCATCTGATCGAGATGACGGGCGGCGGTGCGGACTACACATTTGAGTGTGTTGGCAACACAACGCTGATGCGTCAGGCGCTGGAAAGTGCGCATCGGGGCTGGGGCGTATCCTGCGTCATCGGTGTGGCCGGGGCAGGGCAGGAAATCAGCACGCGTCCGTTCCAGCTCGTGACGGGACGCCGCTGGATCGGCTCGGCGTTCGGTGGTGCGCGCGGGCGGACCGATGTGCCGAAGATCGTGGATTGGTACATGGAAGGCCGGATCGACATCGACGATCTCATCACCCACAAGCTCAAGCTCGCTGACATCAATCTGGGCTTCGACATGATGAGCCGCGGTGAGAGCATTCGCACCGTCGTGGAGTACTGAGCATGTCCGACATCGAAGTTCTGGCGCATCACGCCTGTTTCGACGGCTCACTGCGCTTCGTCCGGCACAATTCGCAGGCGCTCGGCGTTCCCGCGACGTTCGGGATCTTTCTGCCGAAAGAGGCTCTGGCGGGGCAGAAAGTTCCCGTCATTCATCTGCTGGCCGGGCTGACCGCGACGCAGGAGACGTTCCTCATCAAGGCCAATGCCATTCGCTTTGCCGCCGAGCACGGCATCGCACTGGTGGCGCCCGATACGTCCCCGCGCCATACGGACACAAAAGGTGAAGACGACAGCTATGATCTGGGATCGGGTGCCGGCTTCTATATTGACGCCACGTCCGAGCCCTGGAGCCATCACTACCGGATGGAGACCTATGTCGGGGAAGAACTGCCCGCACTGACGGAACGGCTCTATCCTCTGGACGGCACACGACGCGGCATCATGGGACATTCCATGGGCGGCATGGGCGCATTGCTTCAGGCGCTGAAATATCCCGATCGCTGGAAGACGGTCTCGGCTTTCGCGCCGATCTGCCATCCGAGCATCGTGCCCTGGGGGCAGAAGGCGTTCGACGCGTATTTCGGTGGCGATCCGGCGAAATGGCAGAGCTGCGACCCGACGCTCCTGTTGCGCTCGGGGCATAAGCACCCGTCCACCATTCTCGTGGATCAGGGGCTGATGGACCAGTATCTGGCCGATCTGTGCCCGGATGCGCTGGAGGACGCGGCGAGAGAAGGCAAACAGTCTCTCGAACTCCGTCGCCATGCCGCGTATGACCATTCCTACTGGTTCGTGCAGAGTTTCATCGCGGACCATCTGCCCCACCATGCCAAAGGGCTTTCCGCGTGAAGCGTTCCGTTCTTGTCGCTCTTTTCCTGCTGGGAGGCTGTGTTTCGCAGGCTCCAACCGGGCCTTCGATCACGCCCACGGCCCATACCGATTTCCGGCATGACACGCTGGCCCTGACCTGGCAGCCGGGGTTCTGTGCCACGGGCGGCGGATGTGAGTGGGACCAGACACATCGCATCTCGATCGGTCTGCACGGGCTGTGGGCGTCCGAGCCACATGCGCTGGAAGCACAGGGCGTGCCGGTGCAGGAATGGTGGTCCAAGGGCTGTAATCTCTATGATCACAACGACACCCCGCCACAGCTCCTGCCGACAACGGTTGAGGCGCTGCGGGGTGTGGTGCCGCATCTGAAGAAGCCGCTTTACGTGCATGAATACACCAAGCATGCCCGCTGCTTCGGCTATGACGCGGATCGCTTCTTCATCACGTCCATGGAAATGCGGGACCGGTTTGCGGCTTCGGCCTTCGGGCTGTGGCTGGCGCAACAGTCCGGATTTCAGGTCAACCGCGATGACATGCTGGCCACCTTCGCACGTCTGATGAATGTGCGCGACAGCCGGGCTCTTCAGGTCCGCTGCGAACCGGCCCATAACGGGCAGATGGTGCTGACACAGCTCTGGTTCACGCTGGATCCGAAGAAGCTGTCGCGCTTCCCGTATGAAGGGGCCTATCTGTCCTCACCGGACGACCAGAACGGCTGTCCGGCCACGTTCCTCGTGCCGGGCTGGACGGCGCCGTCTGCGGCTGATCAGCGGCCGTAAAGCTCTTCGGCGCTGATTTCGGGCTGCGAGGTGTCGCGCAGCCCGTCCGGCGTCACCCCGTGATAGAAACAGCTCCGGCGACCGGTGTGGCAGGCCACGCCGGTCTGGTCGACGATCATGAGAACGGCATCCATGTCGCAGTCCAGCCGGGCTTCAATAAGCTTCTGCTGCTGACCCGAGGTCTCGCCTTTGCGCCACAGCTTCTGGCGGCTGCGGGACCAGTAGCAGACACGGCCCGTCAGGAGCGTCTCGCGCAGGGCGTCCGCGTTCATCCAGGCGAGCATCAGCACCACGCCATCCGGCGCCTGTGCAAGCGCGGAAATCAGGCCGTTCGCATCGAACTTCACCTGCGCGATGATGTCATCGACAACGGACGGGGCGGGGGGGACATAGGTCACGAACGCATCTCCTCGGGAAACCAGACGGGCCACGCTACAGAAAGCGGCTGTCCATTGCACGTCAGGTCCGGCGAAGACCAGGCCTCCCGACGCAGCATGGCGATCGCCCGATTGCCATTGCGGGAGCGGATGTCCCCTACTTCGCGCTCGCCGGAAACGATGACGCCACTTTCATCCGCAAACGTGCTGCCCGACAGGACAACCGGCAGCAGACGGCGCTTGACGAGGCCGCGGTAATGGGTGCGGGCGGTGAGTTCCTGCCCCATGTAGCAGCCCTTTTTCCAGGACACGCCGTGCAGAAGATCCATGTCGGCTTCGAGCGCCAGCGTCTGTTCGCTCTCAAAATCCATAACGTCCGGCAGGCCGAGCAGGAGGCGGCGTTCCAGAAACGCGGATGGTGTCTCGCCGCTCTGATCCGTTCCAAACACGATGGCCCGCCAGCCTGCACCCTCACAGCGCGGATCGGACGCGCTGCTGATTGCATCTGGTGGCACGGAGTGGCTGTCCGCACCGGTTATAACGCGCAGATCCGTCTTCTCGATCTGCACATCCGCACGCAGGCGAAAGCGTGACAGGCGTTTGACGAGCATGTCGGCATGGTCTGCCGCGCAGTCCATCAGGATCCGGTCCGGCGCCTCATACAGGAAGAACTCGCTCAGCCAGCGTCCCTGCGGCGTAAGCAGCGCACTCCAGACAGCCGTCGCGGGCGTCAGATCCTGGACGTCATTCGTGATGAGGCCCTGAAGAAAGCTGGTCCGGTCCGATCCCGTAAAAGACAGGACGGCGCGGTGGGAGAGAGATCCGTGCATGTATGACACCGCAGTTTCGACGGTTTCCAGCAAAACCACCATGTTGGAAAACTGCCTGACCATAACGGCGAAATCTCGGGGCCGCCATATCTGCGTCAGGCCAGCATGCTTAAAAGTCGGTTGGGCAGATCATATAGAAATGATGGGTTCCCGATGTAAGCCTCTGTTTCGGAGCATGGCTGCGGGTTGCAGTCTGGCAGTACTCGGGGGATATTGCCGTATCGCGGTAGTACGGCCCTGTTCCGCGACCCCGTGCCTGTCCGGAGAGAGAAGACGTTGTCAGCCGCAGAAATCGTGGACCCCACCCAGAGCCCTGCCAGCGACCGCCGCCGGATCTTCCAGATCCTGGGCCCGCTCGTGGGCGTGTTTCTGGTCATCGCCGCGATTACGGGTATCAGTCTCCACAACTACCAGACGACCCGCAAGGGCGCGATTTCGCTCTCCAACGACCTTCTGCGCAGCCAGCAGCGCTATGTGACGCAGGAGGTCAGCGATTATCTCGCCCCGGCCTCCATCGGCGCCCTGATCGCACAGGACATGTTCCGCGATCCGCTGACGAATGCCACGCCCAACACGTTCATGCTCTACGGTCGCTCCATCCTGACGCACACGCCTCAGGTGGACAGCTTCTATATTGCGAACGATCAGGGCCAGTTCTGGATGATCACGCGCCACGGAGAAGACGGGTTCGAACAGACCCATTTCCAGACTGATGACGGCAAGCAGGTCTATCACCACGTCTATACGGACAAGGACGGCAACGTTACGGGTGAAAGCTCGGACCCGGCGGAAGGCTATAATGTCATCACCCGCCCTTGGTTCGCAAAAGCCGTCAAGCATCAGAACGACCCGGAGCGACAGCTTCACTGGACCGATCCCTACGCCTATATTTCAACCCATCAGTTCATCATCACGGCCTCGCTCGCCTTTGACGGACATGACGGGCACAAATCGGTCTTCGCGATCAACATTTCCCTGAACCAGCTGACGTCCTTCCTCAACAAGCTTCAGGTCGGGCGGAGCGGGCAGGCCGTGATCGTGGACATGCACGGCCAGATCATCGCCGGGCACAATGTCGCGGCCGGGCAGGATCCCAAGACCTTCGATCCGGGGAATGTGTTCCTCGATCCCAAGACGCAGCCCGTCTTTATCCATGCGCTCAACCGCTTTCGCATCAAGGGACCGGGCACAGGCGTGGTGCAGGCGCGGGGCAGGAATTACGTCACCATCGCGTCCGAACTGCCTTTCGTGCACCGGCACTGGGTGCTGCTGCTGAATGCCCCGGAGAGCGATTTTGCCGATTTCGCACAGACCGCGCGGCGGCAGAATATCGGATTTTCGCTGCTGGTTGTTGGGCTGGCGTCCATTCTGGCGCTCGCACTTGTCGCACAGGGGCGCCATGTGGAGCGTCTGCGAAAGCAGCTCCAGCGGGGGCGGGATCAGGTCAGGGCGGAGAATGCCTCGCTGCTCGAAATCGCCAGCACGCCGGATCTGTTCGATCCTGCGCATGAAGTGCCGATCCTGACCGAAGCCCTGACGGCCCGGACCAGCGCGCGGCGTGCCAGCCTGTGGCGACTGCTGCCCGATGGCGACCGCCTGCTCTGCGAGGATGCATTCGATCCCGCGCGTGACGTCCACAGCACCGGCGTCGAGATCAGTCAGCGTGAAAACGGCAAGCTGTTCGAGGCTCTGGAAGAGGGCCATACCCTCTCGATCGCGGATGCGTCGCAGGACGAACGGACGCAGAACTTCCAGCGCGTCATCATGCGTGCCGTGGGAGCCAATACGCTGCTGTTCCAGCCGGTCCGCAACGCACATAAAACGGTTGGCGCGATCGTACTGGAAGATCCGGGCCAACCGGAGACGATGGAACATATCATCGCCATCGTTGCGTCCATCGTGGCCCTGCGCTTTGCCAAACCGTTCGACGGGGCCGCGGAAGACGGCAAAACCGGCCTTACGGTTCCAGCAGAAAAGCATGATACGCGCTTTGACGAAGGCTTCCTGCTGGCTCCATCGGATACCACGGCCGGAGAGCCGGTGGCGGCGGGTGTGTATCCGCAGGTGCCGGTCATGGTCATTTCCTTCGTGGACCCCTATGCGTCGGATCGCGACAGCATAGCGCGCGCCATGAACGTCATCCGTGCGCTCAGTCTGGAGATCCAGAAGATCGCGCGCGACAGCGGACTGTTCTCGGTTCAGGTGGTGAGCAACCGTCTTGTTCTCGTGGGTGGCTGCTCGCAGACGCCGGACCCGTCTGCGGCCGTCCGGCTGGCGGATGCTGCGGTCTCGATCCGTGAGGCCTGCCTGTCCTCGCTGGCCGCGGCGGATCTGGACCCCGTCTTCCGGATCGGCATGGATGTGGGATCGGTCATGGCCTCCGAACTCGGAGAGTCGCCTTCGGTCTTCAACATCTGGGGCGACGCGCTCAACGGTGCCGAACTCCTGACCGGCAGCGCGCCGGATGCGGGCACGATCCAGGTCTCCGAACAGGCCTATATGATCCTGCGTGAACATTTCCTCTTCCGTGCCCGGGGCATGTTCTACCTTCCCAACAGCGGGATCACCCGCAGCTTCATTCTGGCGGGCCGTCGATGAAAATGCTGCGCAATTTCGACCGGATCACGATGGTCCGGAGCATGCTGGTGCATCTGGGATATTTCTCCCGCACGCAGATGCGCTTCACGCTCATGATGATCGGCGCCGGCTGGGGCATCATGCGCGAGGCCACCCGTCTGACGACCTGGCGGCGGACGGTGCGGATCGAGTTCTGGACCTCCCTGCATCAGGCCGTGGGTGGCGGTATCCTGAGCACGCTGGTGACGGCGGCGCTGACGGGGTTCGGTATCGTGGCCCAGACCGTTTACTGGCTTGGCTTTGCCGGCATGGCACAGATGACAGGCTCTATCCTGTCCACGGTGCTGGTGCGTGAGATCGCGCCGGTTCTGGTGGGGGTCATCCTGCTGGGACGCTCCGGGATGCTGATGCTGACCGAGCTCGGGACGCTGACGACGGGCGGGCAGATGCGGGCCATGACCGGAATGGGCATTGATCCGTTCATTTCCTTTCTGGTGCCGCGCAGCCTGGCCATGACGATCAGCGGCTTTACGCTCGGCATCATCTTCAGCGCGACCGCACTCCTTGTGGGATATGCGGTCTGTCGCGTCGAAGATGCGATCACGATGCCGATCTGGGCGTTTCTGGATCAGGTTGTCAGCAGCGTGAAGCCGATCGACTATATCGTGATCCCGGCCAAGTTCATCTTCAGCGGTTATGCGGTAGGCGTCTGCTCGTGCCTGTCGGGCATGGACGTGACGACAGAGGATGATCTGTCGAGCATGATGCCGCGCGGATTTGCGCGCGGGATGCTGTCCATCATGGCCATCAACGTCGTCTTCAGTGTGTGTTTCGATGGCTGAACCTGACGACGTCTTTCCGAATTCACTCGATGCCCGTCTGGAGCTTCTGGACGCACGGCCGCGCTTTGATGAAAGCGGGCTGGTCTCCAGCCGCTACAATCTGCGTCTCAATTCAGGGGAATGTGCCCTGATCGAGTGCCGGGACATGGGGCAGGCAGCCCTCTTCGCCGATATGTGCGTCGGGCTGATCCCGCTCGATGACGGGCATATCCGCTGCATGGGGCTCGACTGGGCCGATCTGGACGAACGGCGCAGCAACGCGCTGCGGGGCCGGATCGGCCGCGTGGTCATGACAGGCGGCTGGGTGGACCTTTACGGGACGCATATGAACATCCTGTGGCCACAGTTGCACCATACCCGCACGCCGATCGAAAAGCTTCAGGCCCAGGCGGTGCATCTGGCCGTGCGGCTTGGCCTGCCGGGCCTGCCCGTCGTCCCGCCGAACCGCCTGTCGTCCATGGACCGCCAGCGCGCAGCCTGTGTTCGGTCCATGCTGGGCGAACCTGCGCTCCTGCTTCTGGAGCATCCGATGGAAGGGGCGTCCGTCAGTCTGATGGAGGCGTTCCTGTCTCTCGTGACCAATCTGCGGGATCGCGGATGTGCGGTGGTCTGGATGGCTCCGGATGAAAGCGGGTGGGGGGATTATGCGTCCGATGCCACCATCCGCCTGCGCCTTTATGATGACGGACTGTTTTCGATGCGAGGTTCCTGATGTTTCGCGTACGCCAGACCGAGACCGCCCGTCCCCTCTTTCAGAACCGTTATGCGGATGAATGGGTCGGACTGCTTGTCCTTGCCGCGATCGTCCTGTTCTCGGTGGCCGTCGTGGAGGCGGGATTTCTGCGCCAGTGGCTGACGCCGGAGAAGAAACTGCATTTCGTGCTGCCGGAAAGTGGCGTGGCGGGGCTTGCGATCGGGAATGACATCGAGGTTATGGGCGTCCATGCCGGTGAAATCCGTCGCCTCAAGCTCAACGAAACGGGGCGGATGTATGCCGAAGGGGATCTCGACCCGCAGTTTGCCAACTTTATCCGCCAGGACAGCACGGCCATCATCCGTCATCGCCTGATCGTGGCGGGGGCGAGTTACATTGAACTGGGCCGCGGCAAGGGTAAGCCGCTGGACTGGGACTATGCTGTTTTGCAGGCGACGGTTGAAGCCAACCCGGCCGATGTGATTACCCAGACCGTTACGGATCTGCGCAACAAGCTCGTACCGGCCATGAATAACATCCAGCTCATCACGACGCAGGTCAACGATATGCTGACCGACATGCGCAAGGGACAGGGGACGATTGGCGGATTGCTGGTGAAGGATGACGTGCTCGACAAGGCCAATGCTGCGCTGGCTCATCTCGATACTGTCATTGCGGATCTCAGACCCATTGAAAAACAGGCCGGAGGAATCATGACCAAGGCTGATGGCACGATGGCCAATGCCAGGGCCGCGACGGCGAGCCTGCGTCAGAGCATGCCGCAGGTTCAGCAGACTGTCGCCCATACCAATACGGCCACCGCACAGCTTCCGGCCCTGCTGGCGCAGGCGGAGGCCAGTGCGAGCAGTCTGCGCAAGCTGACGGATCAGTTGAGGGGGCTCTGGCTGCTGGGCGGCGGCGGATCGAAACAGGAGCCCTCGCGCCGACTGCCGGCGCAGGCGGTGCGGCCATGACGCGCGTTTTCCTGGGATGCTCCGCCCTGATGGTTCTGACGCTTGCTGGCTGTTCATCTTCGACCGCGACGAAAGGTCCGAAGCCGGACCAGCCTTACGAAGACGCCATGGATACGGGCAAAAGCGTGTATGAGATCGGTCAGGCCTCGCAGGCTGAAGCCCAGTACCGGACGGCCATGGATCGTGCGCTGATGCGGGACGATGCGGCGGGTATTCATGAGGCCGGATTCAATCTGGCGACCGTCCTGCTGGCGCAGGATCAGCCCCGCAAGGCTTTGCAGAGCCTGAGCACGACCGAGGCCGCGCTGAGCCTGCGCAGTTTCTCCGATACGTCCGATCTGGCCGTGATCCGTGCGGCCGCGCTTTACCGGCTTCATGACACGGTATTCGCGTCGCAAGCTGTGGAGCGGGCTCTTCAGTCTCCGGATATGGGGATCCGCGAACGAGCGCTTTACCTGTCGGGGCTGATCGCAGCGGACCTGAGGCAGGATACGGTTCTGGCCCAGCGTGTGAACGATCTGGCGGGATTTCATACGACCGGCGCGACAGTTGATCAGCAGGAACTCACGGCCCGCCTGAACCTGCTTCGGGGACAGCCGGAACTGGCTTATAGCGGAGCGCTGTCAGTGGTGAAGAACCGCCGGGATACGCTGGATTATCGTGGAATGCGCCGGGCGCTTACACTCGCGGCCGATGCTGCCGAAGCGGCAGGGCATCTTCCGCAGGCCACGGCGCTTCGTCAGGAAGAACAGATCAGCAAACAGGTGGCTGTGAAACAGGCCGGGGAAAATGGCGGTGCTGCGGGAGATACTCCTGCGCCCGGATCAGTCCCGGCCAAGGTTACGGTACAGGTGCGTGGCACGCCTGCCGATCAGTCAGGCCTCGGGGCTGGTGACTGAAAAAGAAAAGGCGTCAGACCCGGATTGCACGGGTTCTGACGCCTTTTTTCTCAAGTAAAACTCAGAACTGGCCGCGGGTATTTCCTGTCCGCTTCGCTTCGTCTTCGCACATATAGGTTCCATGTGAAGTGGCGCCGTACCAGAAGCTGCCCTGTACATGGTAAACATGGGTTGCCGTGTTGACCCAGACCTGATTGCAGGTCTCGCTGTTCCGGGTATCTGCGGCCTGCGTGACTTGGGGCTTTCCTTCTGATGGTGCGCTGACAACGGCGTTTTCGACTTTCGGATCCTGAGCGACGGCCGTTCCACTGAGAAGTCCAAGAACGAAGACAGAAGCGAAAACCGTTTTCATGCGAGAATTCCTTATCGGTGGTCAGTAGCTGCCTTCAGATTATGTAAATGGAAAAGCATATCCAAATCACGAACGGGTAATTCTACTGTCAAAGAATAACATTCATGTTAATTCACAAGTAACGGATCTGTTATCAGTGATCTTGTCTTACAGGTTTCCAAGAACCTTCAGGCCGACCAGTGTTGCATTCGGAATGACGGAGGTCTGGCCCGGGCGCATCATGTATTCGAACTCTGGCTGCAGCACGAGACCAGGACGAATAGGGACACCGTAATAGGCTTCCAGAATGGCGGAATGGGTCTGCGGGCCGTTGACGAATGCCCCCATAGACATGCCTGCAAGCTGTCTCAGACGCTGACCGATAGTTATGGCTGGGCTCATCTGGTAATAGGAATACATCACACCGAACCGGTCGAACGGCCGGCGGGGGATAATGCCGAGCAGTGATGCGCCGACATAGACCTGATCCGAGAACGTCGAGACGCTGGGCGTATTGTGCACATAGCCGGCGAGGATGTAGCCGCCCGCCATCTGGTGCTGTCCGCCCTTGCGATACACCATCTGGTCCGCTTCGATATAGAACGTGTCGCGCGGTTTGTTGGCGTCGTGGATCACGTCCTTCGCAAACATCGCCGGAATGGTGCCGAGCCGATCCGCATAAGGCGACGTGTCATGCGCGAAGCCGAGCTTGTAATGGCCTGGGAGGTTGTCTGGACCGATAAAGGGCTCCCAAGTCAGTTCGATCGGAAGCATGACACCGGTTGAGTGTTCACTGCCCCAGGCCCAGCCGCTGGGATTTTCCGTCAGCGCGCCGACCCGGTAGACGCCGGTTCGCAGGGTTAGGTCACGTGTGGGTTTGATACGCAACGTGCCGCCCCAGTTGGCTTTCGGGTAGACGCTCCAGCCTTCGTCGGCCTTGATGGCGGGGGGCGCGGAGCATTGCACCATGAAGGTGCAGAGCAGCACGGAGGTCGCATAGGTATGCGTCAGCGTGATGCGGCCGATATTGATGTTGATGCGGTTATTAAAAAACGACTTTTCGAGATAGATGTCCGCCAGATGGGCCGCCGCATGGCCGGAAAGGCTGTAGACTTCACTCAGCAGGATGTGGTGCTCGCCAACATGGTCGTAGGAGACTTCGCGGCCGGCACGCTCCATCATCACCGCATGCAGGATCCAGCCATCCAGCCCCAGCAGCCGACCCAGATCCCAGCGTGTGTTGAACGTCAGTTCATGCGCGTAGGACATGCCCTTGCTGATGCCGCCGCCGACATTCGCCATGGCTTCTCCCTTGTAGGAGAACTCGAAGCTGAAGCCGCGCTCTGCCAGCCAGTTCCGGTAAGGCGAGAGCTGGGGCGCGATATGACCGAAGGCTTCTGCTGGCACGTAATAACCGGCTGTCAGGTCACTGCGGCGCAGGGCGTCGTCATTGCGGTTGAGGAGGGAGGAGATGCTCTCTGTATCAAAAATTGCCCCAAGATGGTCCGCGGACGGTGCGGGGGGATGGGCGGCAGGTGCATGCTGCGTCCGGGCGGCCGGGTGAGACATGCCGGGTGTCGTGGACGGAAGCTGCCGGACAGCCGTGCCCGGAGCGGGCTGCTGGGTTGTCTGGGTCGTGTCCTGAGCATGAACTGTCAGGGGAGTAATGGCGATGGCCGAAAGAATATTGATCTGCAGGAAGACTTTTAAAAAACATTTACGAGACATTTCTGGTACTCTTTCCTGCGTTCATAATAACTATGGCGCATTACTTTAAATATAGTAGACGAAAACGAAGCGGCCAAAAGGCTTAGCCGCGCGTTTCTGGTCTTTCAAAGAAAGATAAAGTCCGGAATGAAGAAAATTCCCAATCACATAATCCGGAATTTTCTTCACTAAATAAAAAAGTATAATCTTGAGTGTTGGATTTGCGCCGTTATTCCGGAGTTTCGGGGCAGGACATCATGGATTTGTCCTTCGACCTGCGCGGTATGATGACCTGCAGGGAAAGGCCCGCAAGGCTTTCAGGCCAGATGACGCTCGCGCTCGATCAGGGCCAGTCCTTCGGCAACGGAAACAAACTCCGATCCACCGTCCACACGCTCGGCACCAAAACGGCGGTCGAACAGGTTGCGGACGGCGGGGACGAAAGATGTGCCCCCGGTCAGGAAGACCCGGTCGATGTCGTCCGGTCCAAGTCCGGTCTGACGCATGGCATCTTCGATGGCGTCATCCAGACGCTCCAGATCAGGAGCGATCCAGCTTTCGAACTCCGCGCGGGTAATGGTCTCTTCGATCTTGAGATCGCGGTGAATAAAGCGCAGGACGGTGCTGTCTTGGCGCGACAGGTCACTCTTGGCCTGTCCGACCGCGCGATAGAGGTTCTGGCCTTCCTGATCCTCGATCAGCCGCAGCAGACTGCGCAGCTTTTCCGGTTCGGACGATGTCTTGGCGACGTCAGCGATGTCCCGCAGAGTCTGGAGCGTGCGCATCAGCGACAGGCGGTGCCAGCGGCCGAGGCTTGCGAACCATTCGGCAGGGACGGGCAGGGGCTGGCCACCCATGACGCGATAGGTCGCATCGCGTCCCAGAGCCGGGGCGACGGCATGGCTGATGATGCGGTAGTCGAACTGGTCGCCGGCGATGCCGACACCCGAATGGCCTAGCGTTGTAACACGCTGGCTTCCTTGCGGATCGAAGCGCATGACCGAGAAATCGCTGGTACCGCCGCCGAAATCGCCGACGAGAACCGTGGCGGGCCTGTCGAGGCGCTGCATGAAGCGCCAGCCTGCGCCCTCGGGTTCGAGAACGATATTGGGCTCGGGGAAGCCCGCTTCCAGAAAGCTCTCGCGCAGACGGGCGACACCGAGCGAATCATCGGCCAGTTCACCCGCAAAGCGCACGGGACGGCCGATTGTGGCACTCACATCGCCCGGGTTCAGCCCGGCCTTGTCCATCAGCGACCTCAGAAAGCGCGCAATCAGGGCTTCGAGCGTCATGACGCTGCTGAAAACCCGCGTTTCGCGGAAAGATCCCTGCGCGAGATAGGTCTTCATGGACATGATGAGGCGGCTCTCGGCCGGATCGTCCAGATAGGCCTCGATGGCATCCAGTCCGATCGCATCCTTCATGACGCGGCGGCGTCCGTCCTGATCCATCCAAAGGCAGAGCAGCGTGCGGCAGGTTTCGCTGGTGGCGTGGTCCGTGAAGACGAAGCGGGCAGGGTGCGTGTTGCCGTTTTCGTCCGCGATGACGACCACGCTGTTGGTGGTGCCGAAGTCAATTCCGACGCGGATTTTGGTCTGGTTGTGTCCGGGCGCCGTCATTGGTTCTGCTTTCTTCCGGTTTGGGCAAAGGGCGTGGGTTTAGGGAAGAAGCGGGCAAAGGCCAAGCATAAAAAGGGGAAGCGCCCTTTCGAACGCTTCCCCTTTCAGACGTGGACCGAAGATCAGGAGACGGCCATTTCGCAGACGGCGTCTTCCGTCACGGCCGGGCGCATCGTGCCCATCTCGGCTTCAGACTGCACCATGGGCGACATGCCGAGCGCGGAGAGGAGCTGGCGATCACGGTGTTCGGCCGGGTTCGGCGTGGTCAGGAGCTTCTCGCCGCAGAAGATCGAGTTCGCACCCGCCAGGAAGCAAAGCGCATGGGCTTCGTCCGTCATGTTCTCGCGCCCTGCGGCAAGGCGGACATGACTTTCCGGCATCATGATGCGGGCCGTGGCGATGATGCGGACGAAGGTGATCGGATCGACGGCTTCGGCCTCACCCAGCGGGGTGCCTTCGACGCGGACGAGCAGGTTGATGGGCACGCTCTCGGGATGCTTGGGCAGGTTGGCGAGCGTCATGAGCAGGCCCGCGCGGTCGGACAGGTCTTCGCCCATGCCCACGATTCCGCCGCAGCAGACATTGATGCCCGCGTCGCGCACGTTCGAGAGCGTATCGAGACGTTCCTGATAGGTGCGGGTGGAGATGATGGAGCCGTAGAACTCCTCGGACGTGTCGAGGTTGTGGTTGTAGTAGTCCAGCCCCGCATTCTTGAGACGCTCGGTCTGCTGCGCATCGAGCATCCCGAGTGTCACGCAGGTTTCCAGCCCCAGGGACTTCACGCCCTCGATCATCTCGCAGACGGTGTCGAGGTCATGATCCTTCGGCGTGCGCCAGGCGGCCCCCATGCAGAATCGGCCCGCACCAGCCTTCTTGGCAGCCCGTGCTTCCTTCATGACGGACTCCACGGCCATCAGGCGCTCGGCCTTGACGCTTTTTTCGTGCAGCGCGCTCTGCGGACAATAGGCGCAGTCTTCCGGGCAGCCGCCCGTCTTGATCGAAAGAAGCGTGGAAATCTGCACTTTTGTGGGGTCAAAGTACCGGCGGTGCAGGGTCTGCGCACGGTACATCAGCTCCGGAAAAGGCAGGGTGACAAGGGCTTCGACTTCGTCGCGGGTCCAGTCGTGGCGGACGTCTGGCTTGGTCGTGGTGGTGGCCGTCACGGATCAATCTCCAAGGGTTGCTGCATCACACCTACCCAAAATTGTCCCATCGTGTCATCTCATCGTCACTCTTGATGAGCCGGAAAACGGACGAGGTCGCAGAATGAAACACTGGCATATCGATCAGATGGACTGGAACTCCTTTGATCCTTCCCGCGTCGATCCCGAGATCATCCCCCTCGTGAAGGCGGCTTCCGTGGTGGAAAAGAACGGTCTCGACTACGCCCAGTATCTCCGTCGCGTCTTCGTGGGCGATCCGGATTTCAGCAAGGCAGCCGAGAACTGGGCTGTTGAGGAAGTGCAGCATGGGGATGCGCTCGGGCGCTGGGCCATGCTGGCCGATCCGTCCTGGAATTATGAAAAGGCGTTCGACCGCTATCGCGCATCCTATAAGATCGATGCGGATGTGGACGCGTCGATCCGCGGCTCCCGCACGGGCGAGCTGATTGCGCGCTGTATGGTCGAGACTGGCACGTCGTCGTTCTACACGGCGCTGGCGGATGCGACGGACGAGCCGCTGCTCAAGGCCATCTGCAAGCAGATCGCGGCCGACGAATATCGCCATTTCAAGCTGTTCTACGATCACATGCGCCGCTACCTGAAGCGCGAGAAGCTCGGTGTCTGGGCCCGGACCCGCATTGCGCTGGGCCGTGTGACCGAGAGCGAGGACGACGAACTGGCCTCCGCCTACCACACGACCAACGAGCCGCCGGGCATGGCCTATGACCATCAGCGCTGCATCGCGGCCTACATGTCCAAGGCAATGGGGTTCTACAAGCCCAAGCATATCGACCGGGTGACGGCGATGATCTTCAAGACGATCGGTTTCACGCCCCATTCGCGCTGGCAGAAGCTGGCTGCGAATGTTGTCTATCGTCTGATGCAGTGGCGCCGGAAGGTCTTCCAGAAGGCCGTGGAGGCCTGAGTCCGCAAACGAAACATTGGGATACTGAAAAAAGGAGACGGAACAGAGCGGTTGTGCCATGAAAGGCAGCAGTTTTCCTACCCTGCGTCCGGAGATCGAGATGACCGTTTCCGCCCTTTTCTCCCGTCGTGCCGTCTATGGGGCCACCCTGGCGGTCTGTGCCGTCGGGCTGTATCAGTTTCCGGCCGCAAAAGCGGATCCGTATTCGCTGCCGATCGCCTCATCCGGGCCGGTCAAGACCGATACGCTCAGCCCGGCCACCCTGTCCGCCCAGCAGCTTGCCAAGCAGGTCGGCTACGCACAGTTCACGGCGCCTGATTGGCATGTCGGTCCGGTCCGGCACATGGTGATGTTCCGCTACACCAAGGACTCAACGACCGCCCAGCGTGCCGAAGTCTCCGGCCGTTTCCTGCATCTGGTGCAGGACAGCCGCCGTATGGACGGAAAACAGGTCGTCGCCAGCATTGAAACCGGGTTCCAGAGCAGCGGGGAAGGGGCCGATGCCGGCCTGCAGCAGGCGTTCCTCGTGACATTCCGTTCGGAAGGCGACCGCAACTATTATGTCGGTAAACCGGTCGTCACGGATTCTGCATTCTTTGATCCGGCCCACGAAGCCTTCAAGGAATTTGCGGCCCCGTATCTCGAGAAGGTTGTCGTGTTTGACTACATGGTTGCGGCTGAGGTCACGCCTGCCGGGACGGGCATAAAGGCCAGAAAAGCCAGGCACGATCGCTGATTGCACTGTTTGCATTCCGTCCTTTTGACGAAATGATATTTTATACCTCATTATAGGGGCACCACTCTGGAATGAGGTTTAATGTGAAACAATTCCTTACGTCACGACATGCTCTGAAACATGGAGCCAGCCTGTTTGCCCTGGCAGCAGGACTGATGGTCTCTGGCGCGCAGGCTGCAGGATACAACGCGGGCTGGGGCTTTGACGAAGCCGGAATGAACCGTGCCGTTCAGCCGGGCGACAATTTCTTCGAGTATGCCAACGGCACCTATCTCAAGAACCTCAAGATCCCCGGCGACATGAGCAGCTACGGCCCGTTCCGTATCCTCTACGAACTGTCCCTGTCGCGTCAGAAGACCATTCTTGACGAAGCCGCAAAGAAGTCCGTTGACCAGCCGACGGACGACATGGGCAAGATCGGCACCTATTACGCCAGCTTCCTGGACCAGAAGACCGTGGATCGTCTGGGCGCCAGGCCGCTCGCTGCCGATCTGGAAAAGATTCGCAACGTCAATGACGCAAAGGGTCTGGCCACGGCATTCGGGTCGTCGCTCAAATCCATGGCTTTCACGACATTCCAGATTGGTGTGGAGCAGGACCAGAAGGACCCCGAGCACTACATGCTGATGCTCGATCAGGGCATGAGCATCGGTGTTGGCGGCGGTCTCGGTCTGCCCGATACGAGCTACTACACAAACCCCAAGCTGGCGGACAAGAAGAAGGCCTATCAGGCCTATATCGCCAAGATGCTGACGCTTGAGGGCTGGCCGGACGCAGAAAAGAACGCGCAGGCTGTCGTCGATCTCGAAACGGCGCTGGCCAAGGTCGAAGTCCCCCGTGACCAGACCCGTGATCCGCTCAAGACCTACAACCCGATGCCGGTTTCCGAGCTTCAGAAGCTTGCGCCGGACTTCGACTGGGCCACGTTCCTGATCAGTGCCGGTCTGCCGGCCGAAGGGCTGGAAAACCGCAAGATCGACGTGCGTGAGCCGGCCGGGATCAAGGCGATGGCGACGGTCCTGAAGGGCGCGGATATCGGAACGCTGCGGGCCTGGCTCGCATTCCATCTCGGAGACAATGCGGCGGCCTATCTGTCCAGCACGTTCTATGATGCGTCGTTCGAGTTCAACAGCCATACGCTCTCGGGTGTCGCGCAGCAGTCCCCGCGCTGGAAGCGTGCCGTACGCGTGACGAACGGTGCTCTGGGCTGGGCTCTGGGTCGCGAATATGTCGCACGTTACTTCCCGCCTTCCGCACAGGCGCAGATCACGTCGCTGGTGCAGGAAGTGAAGGCGTCTTTCCACGAGCGCCTCGAGCACAACAGCTGGATGGACGAGCCGACCCGCAAGGCAGCCCTGAACAAGCTCGATCATTTCGCCATTCAGGTCGGCTATCCGAAGAAGTGGTGGGATTACAGCAAGCTCGAGATCCGCAAGGGCGACGTCTACGGCAATGCCGTGCGTGGCGTGGCGTTCAACTGGCAGCACGACCTGGACAAGCTCGACAAGCCCGTTGACCGTGACGAGTGGGGCATGACGCCGCAGACGGTGAACGCCTACAACGATCCGACAATGAACGAGATCGTGTTCCCGGCTGCGATCCTTCAGCCGCCGTTCTTCGATCCGAAGGGTGATGTCGCCGTCAATTACGGTGCCATCGGCGGCGTGATCGGTCACGAAATGAGCCATGGTTTCGACGACCAGGGCCGTCATTACGACGAGCATGGCCGCCTGAGCGACTGGTGGACCAAGGCTTCGACGGATGCGTTCCAGAAGCTGGCCGACCGTCTGGGTGCGCAGTACGATGCACAGGAAGTCCTGCCGGGCGCGCATGTGAACGGCAAGATGACCATGGGCGAAAACATCGCGGATTCCGGCGGGCTGAACCTCGGTCTGCAGGCCTATCATGACTCGCTGCACGGCAAGCCCGCGCCGGTCGTGCATGGTCTGACCGGTGATCAGCGCGTCTTCCTCGGCTGGGCTCAGGTCTGGCGTGAGAAGGATCGTCCGGATGCGCTGCGTCAGCAGATGCTGTCGAACGAGCACGCCCCGGCCATCACCCGCGTCAACATCCCGGCTCACAACATCGATGCCTGGTATGACGCGTTCGACGTGAAGCCCGGCCAGAAGCTCTATCTGGCACCGGATCAGCGCGTAAAGATCTGGTAAGCTCGTGACAAATCGGAACGTGGGGCCTAATCACGGTCTCACGTTTCACTTTTTCTACCTGACGGACCCATTCTCATGACGCAAATGACGATCGGCCATCTGTACACCTCGTTGCATGCGGGCTGTGCCAGCGCGGTCGCGCGCGTTCTTGAGGCTTACGAGGTCGAGGTCGAATATGTCGATCTGGACCCCGATGATATCGAGGACGCTCTCGAAGGGGCGGAAGTCGATCTTCTCGTCTCCGCATGGTTTCCGCGGGACGAAAAGTTTGCCGGTCCGGGGCGTCGGGTTCTGGGCGATCTGTACCAGCCTGTCGTCAGTTTTGCGGCCCTGTCACCGCTGGGTGCCGTCGGGACGCTCACATCCGCGGATGTGGACCGCATCATCGTCAGCGATGACAGCCGTCAGGCGCTGGAAGATGCTCTCAAGCAGCTTCCGGCTCTCTCGGTGCTGCCGATCGAAAGCATCGGGGAAGGGGCGCTGATCGAGCGTCTGGAAAAGGCGCGCGATGCCGGAGAGAAGCCGCTGGTCGTGGCGACGCAGCCTCATGCGGTCTTCCATACGGATCTGCTGACCGTGATCGAGGATCCGGCCCACCTGCTGGGCGGAGAAATGTCGGCCCGGATGATCATGCGTGAAGATGTGGCCCGTCAGGCGGACAGCGATCTGCTCGACGAGCTTTCGGAAATGATGCTTGGCAACAGGGTCATGAGCGCCCTGGACTATGTCATTTCCGTTGAAGGGCAGGACCCGGAAGGGGCCGCCGAAGCCTGGCAGCGCGGCCGTCTGATCGGCCGCTGACAAAAAGGGGGCGCGGGAACCCGGCCCCCTTTTTTTATGATCTCAGCGGAAAACGAGACCACCGTCGATCAGGACGGACTGACCCGTCATGTAATCGGCGTCACTGCTGGACAAATAGGCGACGAAGCCCGCCACATCGTCCGCCGTCTCCACGCGGCCAAGAGCGATTCCTTCAACGTATTTCTTGTAGGTCGCGCCGATTTCCGTACCGGTGATTTCGGCCATGCGCTTGTCGATCGTGACCCACATGTCGGTTCCGACAATGCCGGGGCAGTAGGAATTGACGGTAATGCCCGAGGACGCGAGTTCCTTGGCGGCCGACTGCGTCAGGGCGCGGACGGCGAATTTGGTCGCGGAATAGGCGCCCAGAAGGGGATAGCCTTCATGGCCGGCGATCGAGCAGGCATTGATGATCTTGCCCTTGGTGCCCTTCTCTTTGAAAATCCCGGCAGCGGCCTGCATGCCCCACAGCACACCCTGCACGTTGATGCTGAAGATCTTTTCGATTTCCGCAGGCTCGATGTCCAGGATCGGCTTGACCTGACAGATCCCCGCATTGTTGACCATGATGTCCAGGCCGCCGAGCGTCTTTGCTGCATCGGCCAGCGTGCTGCGGAACTGGTCGCGGTTGCTGATATCGGCCGTCAGGGCCACAGCGCGCCGGCCGAGAGCTTCAACTTCCTTTGCGGTTTCGGCGAGCGTGTCCTGTTTGACGTCCAGCAGGATGAGATCCGCGCCGTCCTTGGCCAGACGAAGCGCAATGGCCTTGCCGATACCCTGGGCTGCACCCGTAACTGCGGCAATTTTTCCAGAAAGGGACATTGAAAAAAGATCCTTCGATTGTCCGTCATCGGCATGTGACTGCCATGACGGCGGGAACCATCGCCCCATTACTTTCCGCTTGCCACAAAAAATCACCCGTTTTCCAAAAGTGACACGGGATTGTGTGAAAGGGGACAAGGCGTGTCCGGAGAGCCGCCCGGAAGATTGCGGTTTTCGGAAATGGACCGCTCGTCATGTGTTCCCGTGCCTGCAAGGATGCGTTAAATAAACGTTACGACGAGGCTTTGGCAGGACCTGATGAACCAACCGGACAGCATTAGCGCCGTTTTTGACGCATTCGGTGGCATCAGTGATGAAGAGTGGCTTCAGGTTCTGGTGTCGTCCGTGCACATTCCTGAAATTCAGGGTGTGACAATGCCGGCTTTTCCGCCGGATGACCTTCAGAGGGAAATTCACGGGCATCATGGGGAAATTTCCATCCATGAGGCGCATGTCTTCTTCCGGGAAATCAAGGCGTACTGCGCCTATGCCGGCCGGCCGGTCCGCCCCGAGACGACACTGCTGGATTTTGGCTGTGGCTGGGGACGCATCGCACGGCTGTTCATGAAGGATATCCGGCCGGCCAATCTGTACGGCGCGGAAACCACCGACCGTTTTCTTATGGCGGCGCGGCGGGCCAATCCCGCGCTCAACTTCCTGGGGAGCGGTCTGGTGCCGCCGATGCTCCTGACGCCCGAAAGCTTTGACCTGATCACGTCATGGTCCGTGTTTTCCCATCTGGATGAATTTCTAGCCGGGCACTGGGTGCGGGAGTTTCACCGTCTGCTCAAACCGGGCGGGATGCTGGTCATGACAACGCAGAGCCGCAGGTTCATCGCCTTCTGTGCCGAACAGCGCCTCAAGCGCGCCTCCGGCATCAGGCTCGAACATCCCTGGCATGAAGTCTGTGCGGACAGTTTCATTGACGAGGCGCGGGCCAATGCCGAGTTTGAAGCCGGACGCTTCCTGCATGCCGCGTCCTCAAAACCTCCGCAGCCCCAGTCGCATTATGGTGAGGCCATCATTCCGCGGAACTATATCATCAAGGCCTGGGGTGGCCTGTTCCGCCTGATCGAATATCTGGACAATCCCGTGCGGTTGCCTCAGGTGCTGATCGTGATGCAGAAGATCGGATAGTCACTATTTGTCATGAAGTGACGGGGCATGAGGAGAATGGTGTGAGGAAAGCCAGTATCAGAGCGGTTCTGGCTGCCGGTTTCGTGCTCATGCCTCTCTGCGGCGCTGTGGCCCAGACTGCGGAAACGGTAACCGTGACCGGCCAGCGTGCCATGCGTGTTGGAAGCTACAAGGGCATCCACTGGGTCTATGACCGGTTCGACCGCCTGCCGGAACGCGCGCGGAAGGATCTGTCGCTGCATTTTCTGGGTGATATCCTGCCCGATCATGCCGTGCCGTCCGAAGCGCATGTCGTGCTCCATGCCAAAAACGGCGATATCCCGCTTTTTGTAGGCAATGACCGGGACATGCATTTCCCCCGTTCCGATGCGCTGCTGGCCGAAAATCCGCCCGTCCTGCTGACCCTGCCGCCCGGACGAAAGGTCCAGCTTGAACTGGCGATCGAGGTGACGCCTTTACCAACGCCGTCTTTTACAAAAGAGCAGGCACAGGTCTGGCTTGGCGAGATCAACGCCTCCATCCGGGACTTCTTTGGCGTGATCCTCGCTTTTCTGGCCCCGGATGCCCATCGGCTGAAGGTGGATGTCGCCCCCGGCGCCCGGTTCGAGGCTGTGGAGAACGGGACGGCGCGGCTTCTGGTCGATAATCAGGGGGTCACGCCCTACACCTACATCCTTCGGCCACAGGATTACCAGAGCGGGACAGTGTTCCGGTCCGACAGGCCGTTTTCCATGATCCGCGTGAAGGTGCCGACGAACGAGTTCTTCACGCTCAAACGGAAAAAATGACGCGGGATTTGACAGATGGCCCGCAAGGACGCATCACCCGAAACCTTAATTTCACTGCCAGCAGGGGGATCCATGTCGGTTCACGCGTTCGTCTTTCCGGGACAGGGGAGCCAGTCCGTCGGGATGGGTCAGGCCCTGAATGAGGCTTTTGCATCCTCCCGCGCCGTTTTTCAGGAAGTGGACGAGGCCCTCGGTGATCATCTGTCACGCCTGATGTTCTCCGGCGATGCGGATGAACTGACGCGGACTGAAAACGCCCAGCCGGCGCTGTTCGCAGTCTCGCTGGCCGCCGTGCGCGCTCTGGAAAGCGAAGGTGGCTTCAAGCTGGCGGACAAGGCCGCTTTGGTGGCCGGTCATTCGCTGGGTGAGTATTCCGCCCTGGCTGCCGCTGGAACGCTCGGTATTGCAGAAGGTGCGCGTCTGCTGCGTCTGCGCGGACAGGCCATGCAGCGTGCGGTTCCAGCAGGTGAGGGCGGTATGGCCGCTCTTCTGGGTGTTGATGCTGCACAGGCCCGTTCGATCTGCGACGAAGCCTCACAGGGCGAGACGCTTGAAATCGCCAACGACAATGGTGGTGGCCAGATCGTGGTCTCCGGTGTCATGAGCGCCATTGACCGCGCCATCGTCGTGGCCAAGGAGCATGGCATCAAGCGCGCTGTGAAGCTCCCGGTTTCCGCGCCGTTCCATTCGTCGCTGATGGCTCCGGCTGCCCGCGAAATGGAAGAGGCGCTGGCGACTGCGACCCTCAACGCACCGTCCATTCCCGTCATCGCCAACGTCACGGCCGCCAAGGTCACTGATCCTGCCGTGATCCGCGAGTTGCTGGTCAAGCAGGTGACGGGCACGGTACGCTGGCGCGAGAGTGTGCAGACGATGGTGGCCATGGGTGTCACGAACATGCACGAGCTTGGCGCAGGCAAGGTCCTGTGCGGTCTGGCGCGTCGCATTGCTCCGGAACTGGCGACCAGCAATGCCGGGACGCCCGCTGAAATCGAAGCCCTGCTCAAGACCCTGTAAGGACAACCGATCATGTTCTCTCTTTCCGGCAAGACTGCTCTCGTCACGGGCGCATCCGGCGGCATTGGTGCTGCGATTGCCCGTCAGCTTCATGCGCAGGGTGCAACGGTCGTGCTCAGCGGCACGCGCGAAACCGCCCTTCAGGAACTGGCTAACAGCCTGGGCGAGCGCGCCCATATCGCCGTCGCCAACCTGTCCGACCCGGCTGAAGCTGATGGCCTCGTTGCCAAGGCCGAGGCCGTTGCGGGTGCGCCGCTGGACATTCTGGTCAACAATGCCGGCCTGACGCGCGACACGCTTGCCATCCGCATGAAGGACAGCGACTGGTCGCAGGTCATGACCGTGGATCTGGAGAGCCCGTTCCGTCTGGCCCGCGCCGCGCTCAAGGGCATGCTGCGTCGCCGTGCAGGGCGGATCATCTCCATTGCGTCCGTGGTGGGCACGACGGGCAATGCCGGTCAGGCCAACTATGCCGCCGCCAAGGCCGGCATCGTGGGCATGAGCAAGTCGCTCGCGCAGGAAGCCGGTCCGCGAGGTGTGACGGTCAATGTCGTGGCGCCCGGTTTCATCGAAACGCCGATGACGGATGTTCTGCCGGAAACCGTGCGCGAGAAGCTGGTTGGCTCCATTCCGCTCGGCCGGATGGGGAATACTGGTGACGTGGCGTCCGCAGTGGTATATCTGGCTTCCGATGAGGCGGCATGGGTCACGGGAACGACCCTGCACGTCAATGGTGGCATGGCGATGGTGTGAATGCTTGGCCTTTTTGGTTAAAGCGTGCTAATCGCGCGCTGCTTTGCCCGGCCTGCTGAAGGCTGATGTCCGGTTCTTCCGGCGGCAACGTCTCTCCTGCAAAGGGGACGGCTCTGCTCTGGAGGGACCTGCGGGCCTCCGGACTGGCAGGCGGCAGTACGAGTTTTGATGTAACGCACCGGACGGGCAGAGATCCCGGATGGGCATAAGGAACGAACAGATGAGCGATATTGCTGACAAGGTAAAGAAGATCGTTGTCGAGCACCTCGGTGTAGACGAAAGCAAGGTAACGCCGGACGCGTCGTTCATCGACGATCTGGGCGCTGACAGCCTCGACACGGTCGAGCTGGTCATGGCTTTCGAAGAAGCCTTCTCCGTTGAGATCCCGGAAGATGCTGCCGAGAAGATCGCAACCGTCAAGGATGCCATCGACTACATCGAGAAGCAGAAGGCAGCCTGAGGCTGACCGGGGCCGGTTTTCCGGCCCCGGATTCCCGCCTCGTCCCGAGGCGGAAGACCAGTCCGGCCCCTGTCATGAGGCCGGACTGCAAGACCCGGACATAACGTGAGACAAGAGGCATCGATGAGCGGGACTGCAACTAACGGGCGGCGTGTCGTCGTAACCGGTATCGGTGTTGTCAGCCCACTGGCTGTGGGCGCGGAACTGACATGGAAGCGGCTGATCGAAGGACAGTCCGGCATTGGCCGGATCACGCATTTCGATCCCTCCGAACTTCCTGCCCAGGTTGCCGGACAGGTTCCGGATGGCCCGACGGCGGAAGGTGGTCTCACGTTGTCCGACTGGGTGCCGGCCAAGGACCAGAAGAAGATGGATCGCTTCATCCATCTGGGTCTGGCCGCAGCCATCCAGGCTGTCGAGGATTCAGGCTGGATGCCTGAGGACGAGGATGATCGCTGCGCTACAGGTGTGATGATCGGCTCGGGTATCGGCGGTCTGCAGACGATTTATGACGCCTCCCTGACGGTTTCGAGCGGCAAGGCCCGTCGTCTCTCGCCGTTCTTCATTCCCTCGGCCCTGATCAACCTGATTTCCGGTCACCTTTCGATCCGCTACGGGTTTAAGGGACCGAACCATGCTGTCGTGACGGCCTGTGCGACCGGCGTTCACGCCATCGGTGATGCCTCGCGCCTCATCCAGTATGGCGACGCGGACGTGATGGTGGCTGGCGGTGCGGAAGCTGCGATCTGCTCGCTCGGTATCGCCGGGTTCTGCTCGGCGCGTGCGCTGTCCACCGGCTCCAACGATGATCCGACCAAGGCCTCGCGCCCCTGGGACAAGGATCGCGATGGCTTCATCATGGGTGAGGGCGCCGGCGTGGTCGTGCTTGAGGAGCTTGAGCACGCGAAACGCCGTGGCGCGAAAATCTATGGTCAGATTGGCGGCTACGGCCTGTCCGGTGATGCGTATCACATCACGGCTCCTGCCGAAGGCCATAACGGCGCATTCCGTGCCATGAAGGCCGCGCTGCGCAACAGCGGTGGCCTGACCACGGCTGACATCGACTATGTCAACGCTCACGGCACCTCCACCATGGCGGATGACCTTGAGCTTGATGCGGTCGAGCGCTTCTTCGGTGATGACGCCAAGCGTCTGGCCATGTCTTCCACGAAGTCGGCCATTGGCCATCTTCTGGGTGCGGCCGGTGCGGTTGAGGCGATCTTCTGCCTTCAGGCCATCCGTGACGGCATCGTGCCGCCCACGCTGAACCTGGACAATCCGGCGCGTGAAAGCGTTATCGACCGCGTGGCGCATGTCGCCCAGCAGCGCAAGATCGACGTCGCCCTGTCCAACAGCTTCGGCTTTGGCGGGACGAATGCGAGCATCATCCTCAAGCGCTTCAAGGACTGAGGAAGGGCTCGTTTTTCATGTCTGAAGGCCTGTCTGACAGCGAAGAACCGCGGAAGCTCGTTCTTCCTCCAAAGGCTGGCCGGAAGCTGGCGCTCTTCGGAGCGCCCCTGCTTCTCGTTGCGGGACTGGTGGCAGGCTACGGACATTATACCGATCCCGGACCGCTTCAGGACGAGAAGACTTTCGTCATTCCGCACGGCAACAATGCCCGTGTAACACAGGCGCTCCAGGACGACGGGATCCTTTCCCCGACCTGGGCATCCGGAACATTTTTCCGGATTGCCGCTTTCCTGACGCATCGTGAAGGGCAGATCCATGCGGCGGAACTTCGCTTCCCTGCACGAGTCTCTGTCGCACATGTGCTCGAAATCCTGCGTCATGGAAAGCCTGTGTCCCATCAGGTCACG
Source organism: Gluconobacter roseus (assembly GCF_046058915.1). Classification (GTDB taxonomy): domain Bacteria; phylum Pseudomonadota; class Alphaproteobacteria; order Acetobacterales; family Acetobacteraceae; genus Gluconobacter; species Gluconobacter roseus_A. The sequence continues at coordinate 644,072 of NZ_CP175538.1, read as the reverse complement.
GTGCCCGAGGGGCTGACAGCTTTTAGAATTACGGCCATTCTGAACAAGGCCCCGGCGCTCACTGGGGATCTGCCGACGCTTGCCGAGGGCAGCGTTTTTCCGCAGACGGTCTCTTATGTCTGGGGCACACCGCGTCAGGCCCTGTCTGAAAAGCTCCAGAAAATGATGGCTGCGAAGCTTGCCGCAGCCTGGGACGGCCGGGATGTCGAGGCGCTGGATGGATTGATCCAGTCTCCGCAGGAGCTTCTGGTGCTGGCCTCCCTGATCGAGCGGGAGACGGCTGTGCCGTCCGAGCGGCCGATGGTGGCCCGTGTGTTTCTCAACCGCCTGAAACTGGGAATGCGGCTTCAGACGGATCCGAGCGTGATCTACGGGCTTAGCAATGGGGCAGGAACGCTGGATGTGCCGCTGACCCATGAGGATCTTCAGACGCCCGGGCCATACAATACCTATCTGCAGGCGGGACTACCGCCTGGCCCCATCTGCTCGCCGGGGCAGACGTCTCTGGATGCTGCGGCACATCCCGCCGAGGGGAAGATGCTGTATTTCGTGGCGACGGGAAATGGCGGTCACAGCTTTGCCGAGACCCTGGCCGATCAGGATAAAAACATCCGCGCCTATCATGCGCGCCTGTCAGCGACGCCCCAGAACCAGAACTGAAAACCCCGCCCTCCAAGGAGGACGGGGTGCCGTGTTTCAGTGCTTCAGGGGAGCGAGGCTCTGGCTCTGTACGCCGGCAGCCTGTGACGAATATGGGCGCGAAGAGTCATATGTCGTCGGGTAAGGATTGTTGCCGACTGCGTCCTGTGTGGCCGTGGCCCGTGCTGTGGTGGCTGCCTTTGTCACGCCGGAGGTTGCCGTTGCAGCCACTGGAACCTGCGCAACCGTCATCAGGACGCGACGCAGCGGATCTGCGGCCGGGTTATTGACGCGCATTGTTACGACAATGTCCTCGGGGCCGACCGTCTGGTTGTAATAGGCGCGGTTGGCACCGCTATCGACCGTCAGCTTCGAGCCACCCAGCGCGGCACCGGCATACAGGCCTTCGTTTTTCTGTGCGGCATAGATGTCGGTGTTGTGCGCGCCGGCCGTGCTGTCTTCCAGACCGGTTCCGATGCTGGCGAAAGACGCGGAGGCGGAGGCGTCAAACTTGAACTGGCTGTCCAGAATGGCCTGGATGCCGCGCTGGGACATGATGAACAGGATGGTTTCCGTGCTCTGAACGCCAAGCTGGAGGCCCATGGAAGCCGTGCTCAGACGATAGAACGCCGGATCGGACCATGAGCCGCGGGCATCACGGCTGAGCAGGACGCAGCGGCCGCCGGAGCCGCCAATGCCAAACGACATGTTCAGCACGGACGGGCAGACCATGACGGCCTTGGCCTGCGCCAGCAGCTTCTGGGAGCGGGACTGCGCCGTGGTTCCGGTGAAGAGATCCTGAACGGCCAGCGTGGCGCGATCAATGATGATCTGCTGCTGGCTGGCTGTGGTCTGGGGCGCATCGGAACAGGCTGACAGGGCGGCGCAGCCCGAAGCGACGAGCATCGTCGTACGCAGGAGACCGGACAGGGTCATGGAGGATACCTTCTGCAGTCATCGTGGGAATGTTTCCCGCACTATGCGCCAAATGCGGCCAAATCACGAGTGCGGGAGAGGGGAATGTCAGATTTCCACGTCAACGGCAGCTGACAGCGCTTTCGCGATGCCGGGAGCGGCTGCGAGAATGGTCGCACCACCCGTCAGACCACCGGTTTTCAGAAACGGTGAGACTGCAGCCTCTGCTTCCGAGAGGATGATCAGGGCCGCCGCCACATCCCAGAGCTGGATGACGATTTCCAGATAGCCGTCGGAGCGTCCGCAGGCCACGTCGGCCAGAGCCAGTGCACCGGATCCACCGGAGCGCGGCATCGCGCCGAGAGCCATGATGGCGGCGATCTTTTCGTTGAAGGTCTCGGTCGCAACACGCGCTGACCAGCCCATCTCGATCATGGCTTCCTGCGTATTCGTGATGGGAGACGCCTTGATCGGCTTGCCGTTCAGGAACGCGCCCTTGCCCTTCTGGGCCGTAAAGACTTCGCCGAGGGCCGGAGCGTCGATGATGCCGGCAACAGGCTCGTCTCCGTCCAGCAGGCCGAGCGAGACGCACCAGCGGTCCCGTCCACGGGCATAATTGGACGTCCCGTCGATCGGGTCCACCACCCAGCGGAAGCCACCCTGACGCGTGGCGCCATTTTCCTCACCCTGAAAGCCGTCCTCGGGGAAAAGCTCCTGGATGCGGCGGCTGACAAAGGCTTCGACGGCACCATCCGTCTCGGTCAGGTAGTCCTGTCGTCCCTTGAGGGTTCCGGTCGGGCCACCGGGAGCCGGGCGCAGGGAGAGGGCAAGCCGGGCTGCATCGCGCACAACGGAACGGGCGGCTTCGAGGCGGACGGCAATCGGATCGAAAGTCATGGAAACAGTCCTAGTCTGTGCGCCGTGCAGCGCGGAGGGATGCCGTAATGGCAGGGTCTTCAAGGGTCATGAGACGACTGGCAGCCGTGGTCGCAAAAAGATGCAGCAGGGTGCGCCGTCTGGCAGGAGCGAGTTTGTGGAGCGCGGGCTCCCGGAGGATCGTGCATTCCGCCAGAATGCTATCGCGAAAGGCCGCCGGGACGGCGCTGACGCTGACGACGATCAGGCCCACATCCGGCGGAATCAGATCCAGTGGGAACCCGTCATCCACCGCGAAAAACAGCCGATCGGACCAGTCGCGGTATTCCGGCCATTTCTGATCGGTCTGGAAGTCGCGCAGGCCGGACTTGATCTCGATGCAGGTCAGGGAGTGATCCGGCAGAAGCACCATGATGTCCGGCCGCCGTCCCGCAGCGGGGAGGGCGAATTCATTGATCGCAGCCCAGTTCATGGTCCGGCACAGTCCAAGGACGGCGCGCCGGATGGCCAGTTGCGTTTCCGGAAGGCCGCAGGGGCTCTGCACGGAATTCTTATCGGGACTCTGGCAGGGAATGTCGGAAAGATCCGTACTCATGGTTTCATCCTGCCCCGATCTGCGCTCTATGTCTGCCCCGGGATCGACCCTGATCGGCCGTTTTGCGGTCACGCTTTTTGTGGGAGAGGGCTTCATGCCATTTTTGCGGACGGATCACTGGCGCTGCGCCATCGTTCACGCGCCTCTGACTGAGGTGATCGAAGCCGCCAGCCTGAACGGCTTTCCCATCACGACGCTGCCCGATATCGGGGATCATTGTTTTCTGGCTGATCCGTTCGGGTTCTGGCGGGACGGGAAACTGCATGTCTTTGCCGAAGCCTTCGATTATCGCAGTCCGAAAGGGACGATCGAGGTTCTGATTTATGACGGAACAGGCCAGATGGTCCGCCGTGAGACCGTCCTGGAAGAGCCCTGGCACCTGTCCTATCCGTTCGTGTTCGAGCATGACGGCGAAGTTTACATGCTGCCGGAGGCAAACGGTTCGGGGCGGCTCTCGCTGTATCGTGCAAAGTCCTTCCCGCTGGACTGGGAACGGGTCGAGGCTTTCGACTTCCCCGAAGCCGCGATTGACGCCACGCCATTCCATTATGCCGATCGCTGGTGGATGTTCTGGACACCTGCGGGTGATAAGGACGAACGGCAGAGTTTGCTGAACATTTCCGTGGCCGATACACTGATGGGACCGTGGAAAAATCTCGGGCTTTTTCTGAACGACCGAGCCGGAGCCCGTCCCGGTGGCACGCCGACCATCGTGGAGGGAAAGATTTTCCTGCCGACGCAGGACTGCCGCGGAACCTATGGCCGCGGGATCCGGCTGCTCGAAATCGAGGGGCTGGAGCGGGGCCTGCCGAAGGTCACGCCGGGACTGTCGATTTCCATCCCTGCCTCTTTGCGGAAGATGTACCCTGACGGGATGCACACCCTGTCTGCGGCAGGGCAGGTGACGCTGATCGATGTCAAGAAAATCGGCTTCGGCCCCAAACGGGAGCTGCTCAATCTGAAGCGCCGGATTTTTGGCGCCTGAAGGGTACGTATCCCAGGCGCTCAGAAGCCCGGGATACGATCCAGCACCGCGTTGCCATGCCTGACGAACGCTTCAGGGCCGAAGCGTTCCAGCACCCGTTTGCGGGAGCGTGCCCCCATCGCCGCAAGCTCGGAAGGTCTGCCGATCAGGTCTGCCAGAGCTGCCGCGAGGGCAGGGGCATTGTCGAACGGCACGATACGTCCCGTTTCACCGTCGAGAATGCTCGATGCCAGCTCGCCTGCAGGGGTGGAGACAACCGGAAGGCCGCAGGACATGGCTTCATGCCCCGCGACACACATGCCCTCCCAGTGCGACGACTGGACGTAAAGATGCAGGGTCTTCAGGAAATCAAACGGCTTTGACTCGTAGCCCAGCAGGTCAATCGGCAGATTTCCGGCCGTGATGCGGGCCTGAAGCGCTGCATGTTCGGGACCATCGCCTGCAATCTGAAGACGGAACGGCGGCAGGTCGGGATGGTCTTTCAGAAGGGCTACGGCCTCGCACAGAATGTCATAGGCCTTGACGGGATTCAGGCGTCCCAGCGTTCCGACGCGTACGACTTCGCCTTCTTTCCACGGTGCGGCGACAGGGGCGTCCGGATCAGCGCGGAAAATAGGCCAGGCAACGAAATTGTCGCTGATGCCGAGTTCCTTGCCCGCAAAGGTGATGACGGACTGGGAGTCGGCAACCCAGAGCGTGGTGTAAGGACGGCACAGGCGTAGCAGGAAGGCATTGACCTTCTTCAGGCGCCCGCAATGCTGCCAGTGCACTGTCGGAGTCTTATGACGCAGCGCGACCAACTGCCCCAGAAGCGTGGCACGGCTGAGGGACGTCCAGATCAGGTCCGGCTGGAACACCTCCATCTCATCCCGTAGCCAGCGATAGGCTGCGATGTGATCGCGTGTTGTACCTTCCCGAACGCGCACGGGGATGCCGGCGGCTTCGATCAGCGGGATGGCGAGTCCGTCCTTGCGGGCCAGTGCGAAGATCGTCACATCGCCACCGCGTGCCTTCAGAACAGACACGATGTCCGGAATGGGAAGCTGTGCGCCCCCGCATTCAAGGGAATTGATGATGTAGGCGATTTTCATGGGGTCGTCTGCGCCAGGATTTGTTCGGCCAGTTTCAGGTCGGAAGGTTTGTCCACGTCCACTGCCGCACGTCCGTCCGACAGGGGCACCAGACGCACGCTGGCACCGGTCAGCTTATGGATGCGGCGACAGAGCGCTGTCGAATCCAGTGTATGGGTCACGGCACGCAGAAGGGTTCCGAGGCCCAGCGTCATGGCCATGCGGAGCGGGCGCTTGCGGTTCTGCTGAAGCCGCTTCCACAACTCGATGACGTTCCGCCCCTTGGCTGTGCCGATCAGGAACAGGTTGCAGCCTGAGAAGCTCATATCCGACAGGCGGATATAGGTCCGTTTTGTACCGGGCACATCGCGTTCAACCGTGGAACGCAGTGCAACGCCGGCGGCCAGATCGCAGCCCTGGGCCTTGGCCAGAAACTCCTGGATCCATTCCGGACGCAGAAGCGCGTGATCGGCCGTCGTGACCAGACAGGGCGTTCCAATCCGGGCAATGGCTTCGGCAACGCTTTCGCTGGGAGAGGGGGCGGAGCGCAGGATCGTGGCGTCACCTGCCAGATCCCTGATGCAGTCCGGATTTTCGATGCTGATTGTCACAGGCCCAAGGCCGGGCGTGCGGGCAATCGTGTCGAGCACGCGGGCCAGCATGGGCTGACCGGCGACGGGAAGAAGCGCCTTGTGGGAAACCTGCCCCAGCTTCGCAAGCACATCATTCTCGCCGTCGCGGGAGCCGGCGAGAACCAGAACGGGGAGGCTCATGCCGCGCGGTTATGCCCGGAAGCCGTGCGGGCTGCCGCCGGACGTGCGCCATCGGGACGGTCCTTCGGGGGCGACCCCGTCAGATCCATCACCCACGGATAGCGATGCGCTTCCTCGATGTCATAACCGAGATTGAAGACATGCTTGCTACGCGGTCGGTCGCGGGCTTCGCGGTAGAAGCTGCTGAACAGGCGGTCCGGCACATAGTTCGTGATGCCAAAATTACCGTCTTCGTCATGGAAATGGTGCAGCACGTGCAACTGCTTGATGTTCGCGACCCATTTCCAGCGCGGCTTGTAGGCCAGATGCTGGATGCAGTGGAAGAACTCGTAGATGCAGGTCATGACCAGTGCCGTGGACAGCGCACAGAATGCACCGCTCCAGCCGGCGATCAGGCCACCGATTGGCATGGTGATGATCGCCATGGTCGGCACCGTGTTCAGCGGGGAGCCGAATAGCACGTCCAGCAGGTGCGGGTCCTGATGGTGGTCGAAATGGATGCGCTTCCAGAGCGAAGCCGTCCAGTGGTTGCGATAGAGCCAGCGTCCATGAAGGATGAAACGGTGGATCGCATACCAGGCCAGCGGGTAAACGACGATGACCACAGGCACCGGGACGAGCGTCATCCAGAGCACGGTCGAGAAATGCAGCGCCGCCCAGGCGGATCCCGCGATCAGCGCGAAATAGAGCAGGATCGTCGGGTAGGTCAGATAGGCGAACCACAGCTGGGAGAGGTTCATCTTTCCCAGATCGAAGCTGCGGCCTGTCCGGATGGCGGACATGTTGCGCCATGGTGCCTTGAAGTTGCTCATCGTTCCTCCATCCGCAGAAGCCAGGTCAGCCCCATAAGGGCGCCCAGCAGCGGGCCTACACTGACAGCCAGGGGCGCCGGAAGCGTCCCGGCATTTCCAAGTGCGGAAATCATTCCCTGCAGGATGACAAAGCCCATTCCGGCCGCAAGAACATAGACCGGGAGCGGGTTTCGAAGTCCTGCACGAGGTGGGATATAGATCACCGGCAGCGTCAATAGAAGCATTACTGCAATCTGAACGGGCAGAATCATGCCCGTGAACAGCGCCATACGGTATGTGGTTCTTGGCAGACTTGCCGGTGCGCCTTTGTGAAGAATGGCGCTGATCTGGGCGGGTGTTACGAATGCTCCGTTCTGCGACAGCGTCATGATGATCGACGGTGTGGCAGGAATAACGAAGGTGTTGTCACCCTTTGTCACATTGACGAACGACTTGTCGTCGGAAAGGGAAAGATCCTGCGCGCCATCAGGATGCCACTGGCCGTTCTGGTACGTCAGGATATTCGTATGCTCGGTTCCGGTCAGCAGGCCCGTGGCGTCACGGTGATAGATCGTCACGTCCCGCAGGAAATAGCCGCCCTGGGCGATCTGCCCGATCCGGACCAGCGTGGGGCCTGCGCGGAACCACAGGATGTCGTCTTCGGGCTGCCCTTCCTTTCCGGCCAGTGGGTCGGTCCGGTTCCACCAGGTGGTGAGGGCATTTTCGCAGGGCGGGACCAGCCAGTACTGGGCACAGGCGCCGCCGATCCCCGCAATCAAAACAGCGGGTATGAGCAGGCGGTACAGCGCCGGCGTTGACAGTCCGGCTGCCCGCAGCGCCGAGATTTCGCTCGACAGCGTCATCTGGGTGAGGAGGAACAGCGCGCCGACCATGAAGGCCAGCGGCAGGATGTCGATGCTCAGGGCCGGCAGGTGCAGGAACGCGAATGTCAGGATCCCGCGCACGCCGAGATGCCGGTTCAGGATCGGAGTTGTCTTTTCAAGAAGCGCCAGGATCTCCAGCAGGGAGACGAGAACGGCGCCACACAGCATGAACCGTCCCAGAAGGGCACGGTTGAGCGCCTTGATCAGCACAAACCGGGGCATACGCTGCGTGGACTCGGTCATGCGGGTGCCCGTGTCAGCTTGCGGCGGCGCCAGGAGCCGCGGGAGCGACGGAGCAGGGCCGCCAGACAGCCGATGCAGAATACGAGTTCCGGCACCCAGATCGCCAGCCAGATCGGAAGGCGGCCGGTCGAGGCAAGGCTGTGACCGAACATCAGGGTCTGGTCGAAGCCGATCAGGATGACGGCAACCGCAATCAGGCCCCAGACGAATTTTTTACGCCGGGACCCGATGGCCAGAGCAACGGCAAGGGGCGGAATAAAGGGGATGGCCAATGCGCGGGCCATGCGGAAATCCATCTCTGCCCGGAGCGTGCGGTATTCGATGCCAGGCAGGCCATAGCGCAGGTCATGCGCCAGCTCGAACTGCGTCAATTCGCGCTCATCGGCCCCGCGGGAGCGGAATGTCGTTTCCCTGGTCGGGCGGTCAATGACGCGGACGACATGTTCGAAATGGGTCACGGTCGGCTTGTGGGGTTTGGTCGCCTGGAACGGATCATCCACGATTTCCCCGTTCCACAGGTCGAGGCGGGTGCTGCGGGTCTTTTCAGAGATGGTCAGCGCCCCGGTACGGGCCGTGATGATATGGGCGACACCATTCGCGTTGACTTCACGGATGAACACACGTCTGAGCCGGGTGCCGGCGTGGCTGACACTGTCCGCTGTCATGACGGCCTTGCTGGAGGTGGATGCGAACATCCCCGCCTGAAGATGCGGTGCCCAGCCTGTATGCTCGGCAAAATAGAAGCCTGCGCGATAGTCATAGCGCGCGACCGGCTGGATATAACCGTAGAGGAACATGCTGGCGGCGCTGAGGAGCAGCCCGACGATCATGAACGGTCGGCTGATCCGCATCAGTGAGACGCGACCGGCCTGAAGGGCATCAATCTCGTTATTGTCGCTCATGCCGCGAATGGTCAGGAAAACCGAAATGCAGAGTGCGGCAGGCAGCGCGATTCCGAAATAATGGGGCAGCAGATCCGTCAGAAGCGCGATGCAGGTTCCAAGCGAACTGCCTGCCGAAGCCAGATAGTCAAAGAGAGACAGCAGGCGTTCCAGCAGCAGGGCGACCAGCATGGCCAGAAGCGCGATCGCGAAGGGGGGCACCATCTGTGTCAGCAGATACCGGTCCAGAATATGGGCCCGCTGTTTCACGCCTCTGTCCTTCCTGTCCGCTTCCACGATGCCCGTTCGCTGACGGAACCATCGAGCCGGTGACGTGCCAGATTGATCGTCCAGCCCTTTTCATATGGGTGGATGGACAGATGATTCCAGCAGGCCTGCCGGTGCGGGCGTTCATCGGTCAGGGATGCGGACGCCACGCCGAGCAGCGGAATGTCCGTTCCGGCAATATGGGTCAGGGTCGCATCATGGGAGTGTCCATGCAGGACGATCTCCGCTCCTGCCCGCCGGAACACCCCGGCGACTTCCCGGTGATCGAGCAGGGACTTGCGCCAGGGGACGAGGCCGCGTTTGGGCGGATGATGGATCATCACGACCCGGCACAGCCCTTCTTTCCCAAGACGCTCCAGCAGGGCTTCCAGCCGGTCACGCTGGCGGCGTCCGACACGCCCGCAGGCCATGAAGGGTGCGGTCGGAATACCGGAATTGACGCCTATGATCGCAACGCCGTTCTGGATGCGGACGTAAGGGTACTGCCGGGCAGACCAGCGTTCCCACTGGTGCAGGCCGGCCGATGCCGGCTGCCGGACCATGCAGTCATGATTGCCGGGAATAACGAGGGCAGGCGCGGGCAAGGCATCCAGCCAGCGGGCCGCCTCTGCGAATTCGTCTGGCGTTCCGAAATTGGTCAGATCCCCGCTGACGAGGATGGTATCGACGTTCGAGCGTCCAATATCCTTCACCAGTGCCGCGCAGGTCTGCGCGAGATGGACGTACTGGCGGTGCTTTTTCCAGGACAGGAGGCTCAGGGCGCGCTTGTTGAGCGCCGCGCGCCAGTGAACCGGGGGCGGGGGAAGATGCGGGTCCGAAATATGGGCCAGTGTGACAGCAGGCGTGGGGACAGGGGACGTGTGCCGCGACGAGAAGGGATCTGCGGGCAGGTCAGGGGTCATGATCAGAAAAGGGCCTTGTCAGAATCCACGCCAGGCACGAGAGGTCCGTGGTGAGTATCCCGGACGCCCTGTTCTGGCAGTTCCATCATAGCCGTGCTAGACCCGCCCGCATAGCCGAACGCCAGATGAAGATTGCCTCACCCAGTGCGCATTGCCTTGATCCATAATGCCCGTAGCCGGAAAAATCGCCGGGACGGTTCCAGTTTTGCTGTCGAGGCGCAGGCCCTTCTGGGAAAGGATTTCGTTCCTTCGGATAGTCGTGAAGGCACGACGGAGCATGTCCGGCAGCTTTACGAGCGTGGGATCGACACCATCCTCATCGACGGTGGTGACGGCACGGTCAGCACCGCGCTGACCGCCATTGCGCGTGCCTATCCGGCTGACAGGTTTCCGGACATCGTGGTCCTGGCGTCTGGCAACACCAACCTGATTGCGGGTGACGTTGGTTTTGGCCTGCGTGGCATGGAGGCGGTTCAGCGTCTGCGGCAGGGCGGGCTGCGCTCCAGCATGCGTACACCGATCCGTCTGTCCTGGCCGGGAACGGACCGTATGCCGGTGCTTGGCCTGTTCGGCGGCTGTGCGGGTTATGCAAGAGCCGTGCGGATCGCACATTCTCCCACCGTCCTGCGTTTTGCGCCCCATGATCTGGCCGTTGGCATCACGTTGCTGTCCACATTCGTCAGCCTCATGTTCCGCAAAAGCCGTGAAGACTGGCTTAGGGGCGATCCGCTGCGGATCGAGACCGGCGGCCATGTCTATGACGGGCAGAGCTTCATGTTCCTGACAACCGGACTGTCGCGCCTGTCACGTGGTATCTGGCCGTTCTGGGATGCCGAGCCCAATGTCGAGGGGCTGCGTTATCTTGATGTCAGTGCCTGGCCGGACAGTCTGCTCCGGGCAACGGCGGCCCTTCTGTGCGGACGCGCCCCCCGCTGGCTGCGCCGTCATCCCGATTACGTCAGTGGTCGTACGGATGACATGACCCTGGTCACGGAAAGCGATTTCGTGCTCGATGGCGAGGTCTTTACAGCAGCGCCTGATGGAGTCCTGCATCTGGAACGTGCTCCCGGCTTCCGGTTTCTCCATGCCTGATGCGCTCGAACAGCGCCTGATCGGTGAACTGACAACGCCGGTCGACTCCGGTGTCGTTGCTTTTGCCGAAGCGCTGGCCCACGCCTGTCCCGTTCTGCCGCTGGGCATTCTATTTTATGGTTCGATGCTGCGGAAAGCCGATCCGGACGGTATTCTCGACTTCTACATCGTCACTGAAAACGCCGAAGGCTTTTCCGGCGGACTGGTGGCCCGGACCGGCAATCTCGTTCTGCCACCCAATGTCCGCTATGCCGAATTCCACCATGGTCATCGCACCCTGAGGGCCAAGATTGCGGTATTGTCGCGTGCGCAGTTTGCTGCCCGAACCGGACTCGGGGCCCTGGATACGACAATCTGGGCGCAATTCTGCCAGCCGGTGCGGCTGGTCTGGGTCCGCGATCCGGAAAGTGCGGATGCTGTCCTGTCACTGATCGCAGCCTGCGTCACAACGGCGTCATGCTGGGCAGCGCTGCTGGGTCAGGCATCCATGACGGCGGACGATTTCTGGGAAACCCTTTTTGCCCATACCTATGCCTCTGAACTCCGCGTGGAGAAAAAGGGGCGGGGGAGCAGTATTCTGCGAGGGCAGGAAGCCCGTTACGCAGCCATGCTGCCTCTGGGCTGGGCGCGGGCACATCTGCAGTTTGCGGCACATGGCGATATGTTGGAACCTGTTATCAGTGCAGCGCTCCGCAAAAAGGCAATCCGCCGCTGGGCTCTGATCCAGAAATCGGGTCGCCCTCGCAGTGCAGCCAGACTTATGAAAGCGGCCTTCACTTTTGAAAATGGCGCATCCTACCTGGCTTGGAAGATAAAGCGCCATACGGGCTTTGATATGCAGCTATCGCCCTTTGAAAGCAGGCATCCGCTTGTGATGCTGCCCCGGCTTCTGTGGCGGGCACGCCATCTTCTGAAACGTCAGAAAAACTGAAAACAAAAAAGAGGATCCATGGGATCCCCCTTTTTGGTCTTACAGTCCGAAATGTCTGGCGACTTCGCCAAAGACCGCAACAGCACGGTCAATTTCTTCAGGAGAATGTGCAGCCATGACCGAGCAGCGCAGAAGCGGACGGTTGTCTGGCGTTGCTGGCGGCAGCGAGAGGTTTACGTAGACCCCGTTTTCCAGCAGCGCGTTCCAGAAGCCCACGGCCTGATCCACGGTTTCCAGCGTCACGGCGACGACCGGGGAGACATGCTCGCCTGTCTTGAGGCCAACCTTCTGAAGTCCGGCATGCAGACGGGCCGCGTTTTCCTGAAGCTTGATCCGCAGTTCAGGACGCTCCTGCATGTCCTCGAGGGCTGCCATGGTGGCGGCAATGATCTCGGGGGAAGGGAGGCCGTGAACATGTAAGGCCGTGAGCACAGACGCATCAGGTCCACACCATTGTGGTCCGTGACGCAGTAGCCGCCAACGGTGCCGAGCGACTTGGAGAAGGTGCCGACCACGAAGTCGATCCCGTCCTCGCAGCCCTGCATTTCCGCAACGCCGCGGCCATGCTCGCCCAGAACGCCGAACGAATGGGCTTCGTCAGCCATCAGATACGCACCGTGGCGCGTCTTGATGTCCACGAACTTGTCCAGCGGGGCAACATTCCCCGTCATGGAGTAGATGCCCTCGGCGATGATGAGCTTGGCGCCCTGGTGGTCCTTCAGGCGTGCCAGACGCTTTTCCAGATCGACCGGATCGTTGTGGCGGAAGCGGATGACCTGCGCGCCGGACAGCTTGGCGCCGTCATAGATGCTGGCATGGCTGTCCGCATCGAGCAGCAGGACGTCGTCCTTGTTCACCAGAGCCGAGATCGTGCCCAGATTGGCCTGATACCCGGTCGAGAACACCATGCAGTGCTTGCGGCGGAAGAACTCGGCAAGCTTTGCTTCCAGCTTGCGATGCAGACCGAAAGTACCGTTCGCGATGCGGGAGCCTGTCGTGCCCACGCCCATCGTCTCCGCCGTTTCCACGGCAGCCTCGATGGCTTTTTTCGACTGGCTGAGACCAAGATAGTTGTTGGTCCCGAACAGAAGCGTCTCGCGGCCTTCGATGATCCCGACACTGGCGGAGATCGGGCGTTCGATCACGACTTCAAACGGATTGCGCGGCGACGCGGCCGTCAGGCCTTCATAGGCTTCGCGCAGGCCTGCGTGCTTGGCAAAAATATCTGTCACGCGTGGGCAACCTTGAGCGTGTGCAGGCATGCGGCAAGATCATTGATGGTCCGGATGTCCGCAAGCTTGTCGAGCGGTACGGAAACGTCGAGTTCATCCTCGATTTCCATGACGAAATTCATGACGGCCAGGCTGTCAAAGGCAAGGTCTTCGACAATCTTGCTGTTGCCGTCGATGTCCCGGGGAACCTTCGGGTTGGCAAGCAGTTTTTCAATGATCATTCCGGAAATACCGGCGACGCTGTCAGTCATGAACTTCAACTCTCGGTGTCTGTGCAATCTTGGGCAAGCCTTATGCTCCAAACCGGCCCCGTTCGCCACCCCTCTGCCTGTTCTGGCAGTCGGGCGGCGCGGCCGGAAAGAGATCAGGCGACCGAAGGCGTGGTTTCGGGCTGCTGTTCGAACTGACCGGAGAGCAGCATGCTTTTGGCCTTCGCACGGGTCAGCTTGCCAGAGGACGTCTGGGGAAGTGTGCGGGGCGGAACGAGAATGACGTCAACATCCACACCATGCTGGCGGCGGAACAAACTCGTGACTTCGTCGCGGAGTTGGTCACGGCTCGCATCTTCCGTTGCACGGCACTGCACGAGCGCGACAATTTTCTCGCCGTCGTCGCTATCCACGGAGAAGACAGCAACGTCACGCGAGCGCAGGGATGGGATCTCGCTTTCGGCAGACCATTCCAAATCCTGCGGCCAGATGTTGCGGCCATTGATGATGATCAGATCCTTGGCGCGGCCCGTCACAACAATCTGGCCGTTGAGGTGATAGCCAAGATCACCCGTGTTCAGCCAGCCATCAGCGTCAAGAACGGCTTCGGTTTCGTCAGGGCGGCGGAAATAGCCACACATGAGACTCGGTCCGCGAACATAAACGGTTCCGACCTGTCGGTCGGCCAGATCGCGGCCCGTTGCATCGCGCACTTCGATCTGGTGATCGGGCAGGGCTTCACCGCACAGGACGAAGGTCCGCAGCGGATGGGACGGATCGTTGGAGGGCTCTGCAATGCCATCCTTTTCAAGACGGCGCAGGTCGATCGTATCGGTCTGGATGCCGGTATCGAGCGGGGCAAAGCTGATCGCAAGGGTGGCTTCCGCCATACCATAACTGGCGACGAAAGCACTGGCCCGGAAGCCGTTTGATGCGAAACGCTCGGCAAAGCCTTCAAGGATATGGTGGCGGATCATGTCGCCGCCGATGCCGGCAATACGCCAGCACGACAGGTCAAGATCGGCCTGACCGCTGCGGCGGGCGCAGAGTTCGTAGCCGAAAGACGGGCTGTAGGCGATCGTGCCGCGGTTGCGGGAGATCAGGTCCAGCCAGACATGCGGACGCCGCGCAAACTCGCGGGTCGGCAGCAGGTCCACGGAGAGCTGGCAGGTCAGCGGCGTCAGGAAAAAGCCGACGAGGCCCATGTCATGATAGAGCGGGAGCCATGAGACGCAGCGGTCATCACGCGGGTCTTCCGCCGGGTGAACATGCAGGCCGTCACGGGCGATGGCGCGGGCATTGGCCATGCCGGCCGCCTGCGTGACCGAGACACCCATCGGAAAGCGCGTGCTTCCCGAGGAAAACTGGAGATAGGACAGGGCTGTCGGGGAGATTTCCGGCAGTTCGACGCGCGCTTCGGCGTGACGGTACAGGTCGGCCGGCGATCCGCCGAACACCAGATCAAGTCCGTCAATGATCTCGCCGGTCCAGCTTCCGATCACGTCCGGGACCACGACAGCACGGGCCGCAGCGCTCTGGATCATCCCGCGCAGGGTCGCCACATAGCCTTCACGTCCACCGAACGCGACGGGCAGCGGCAGGGGAGCGGGGACGAGGCCAGCGTACTGGCAGCCGAAGAAAATCCGGACGAAATCGCCATCGCTTTCCGCAACGATCGCAACACGGTCACCAGGGACAAGGCCAAGACCCAGCAGGCGGCAGGCCATGGAACGGGCCTGCTCGCGCAGCAGACGGTAAGGCAGCGCTTCAAGAAGCTGTCCCCGTCCGGAATAGATGTTGAATCCGCTCTCACCCTGGGCCGCGTAATCGAGTGCGGCAGCAAAGCTGGGGAAATCACCGTAACGTCTTTCCAGGCCGGAACGGCTGGGCGTCGGGACGGGATTGGCGGTTGGGTTCTGGTTGGCCTCGGTCAAACCTGGACTAGCTCCGTTTGGATTACCTGACATCAGGCAGCCCTTTTCAGAAAATCGACGATTGCGTCCGCCGCAGCGGGAGCAGTGGGCTCATCACCCAGTGTTTCGAATGTCTCTAATACATATTGGCGCTGCGCCTCAAGAAAACGAGGATGCGTTTCGAAGGCATTCTCGATCTTGGCACCCAGATCCGACACGTTTTCCGTCACCGGCCCCAGTGTCCAGAACTGATAATCCGGATTTCCATGCCATTTGACATGGTGGGCGTTGAGGAAGAGACAAGGCCGCGGGCGGATCATGAATTCGGCCACCTGACTGCTGACATCGCCCAGATAGAGGTCTGCCCCCATCGTATAGGTCATGTCGATGCTGCGATGGCTTCCCGGATCAATCAGCATGTGCGGAAGATGCCCATACTGGCGCTTCAGGGCTTCTCCCTCTTCGCGGTGATTGTCGAAGAGACGGAAATGTGGCGCAAAAACAAGGTTGTAGCGATCCTGCCTGGCAAAGAAATCCAGGATCTGGTGTCCCATTTCCGGCCAGGATGACAGGCGGCGCAGGAAATGCGGATTATACAGGATCGTCGGCCGGTTGTTGTTGAACAGCTTCGGCCGTTTCGCATCCATGCGCCGTACGAGATCGAACTTGGCGTAGGTGCCACGGTGATAGGCGCCCGGACGGATGATGCCCTTTTCCAGCATGCGCTGCTCCACTTTTCGTCCTGGAACCAGCAGGAAATCGAATTTCCCGAGATGCCGGGCAAAACCGATGGCCCGGTCACCGGCGCCATGGCCCGTCCAGATCATTTTCGGACGGCGCACACCCATGCGGCGAAGCTGCAGGGACGTTGCTTCCGGGACGATGATCGAATTGAAGTTCCGGAAATAGCGACGGGACGCAAAGAGCCCGATCAGGCGGTCCACGACCCGCAGACCATGCTGCTCGATGCGGCGACGCAGTTTCGCGGAGATCGGGAGCAGATCGAACTGCACCCGTGCTTCGGGATAGAGCGTGGCCAGCGAACGGGCCAGTTCAAGATGGCTCACGGTCAGGCAGGAGACGTGTACCGCAACATCCGGATGGCGCGCGGAGACTTCCAGCGCGATCGGCAGCGCATGCAGGGTCTGGTGACGCTGGCCAATGAGAGGGAACGCAACCTTCATCATGCCACGGCCCCTTCAGGAGCGCGGATCGTCCGCACCACGAGCACAAGCTGGATCGTGATCAAAAGCGTCACGCCACACAATGTAGCCGGTCCAACGCCACTCAGCCCGTAGTGACGCACCATCAGCACGAGGGCCGGCAGGAAGAACAGGCATTCGAGGATGCGTGCACCGATTGCAGCACCCGACCGGTTGGTCGTGAACAGCAGTGGCTCGAGCGGCAGGCCCCAGACCGTGACCACTTCTGCCGCCAGCAGCCATAATGTAACCGGCAGCGCCTCCGTTGCGCCCTTGTGGCCGATATAGAGCTGAAGAAGCGGCTGCCCGGCAAACAGGGTCAGCAGGAGAAGCCCGGTTCCGATGCCGCCGGCCATCAGGGCAATCTGGCCCGTAAGACGATAAAGCCGGTTCATGGCCCGGTCGCGCCACAGGCGGGCCATTTCGGGATAGACGGTCGTCTGGATCAGGGTTGCAGGCTTTGCGATTCCCGCCGCGATCTGGCTGGCAATGCGATAATATCCGGCACTGGTCGGACCGACGAATGCACCCACAACAAGCGTCCCGATATGGCCAAAAGCCAGTGCGAGTGTTGAATTGAGGTTCGTGTTCAGCGCAAAGCGCCAGATCCCGGGATAGATGCGGAAGAACTGTCCGTTCAGGATATCGGGGACAATGCCGCGCATTTCCTGAAACAGGCCGCGGATCAGATCACGGCGATACATCTCGCGGGTCGCCATGAAGAAGAGCGTCCCCCAGGCCGCGACTTCTGCGGCGATCCATACGCTGGCCAGCGCGGCAACCGAAGCCCAGCCCAGAGCCATCGAGGCCGTGCCAACCACACGGACGATCGTGGCAACCGTTCCCTGCACGGCAAGGAGGTCGTAACGGTCGAAAACCCGCAGGAGCCCGGTCGCGGTGGCTGATGCCATGAACAGAATGGAAACGCAGTAAATGACACCGATGACATGGATCTGCGGTGGCCAGCCCAGCAGATTCATGGCCAGAAGGCTGATGACGACACCACCACCAAAACCCAGCAGACCGCCAAAGCTGTCCAGAAGAAGACTGAAAGATACGATTTTCTGGAAACTGCGGCGATCACCCTGCGTTAGAGGGCGCAGTCCAAAATGCAGGACCGTCTGCCATGACTGGAAATCGACGATATCGCCCATCGTCCGCGCGAAAGCGTACATCATCGCAACGAGTCCGAAGCTGTAACTTCCCAGCAGATGGGTGGCCATCCAGATATGGACGAGACTCAGCGGCGCATTGACTGCACGTCCTCCGAGAAGGACGCCCAGATTGCTCATGACACGCTGAACCCCGCCCGTACGGGCGGTCTGGGAAGACGATGAATCGTCTGACATCAATTTATGGAAACTTTCGTGACAGTCTTGCCGTTAACTCTGTTCGGCACCAGAAATAGGCATTTCCCCGGAAATCTGAACTCACTTTTTGTGACTGAAGATTGCGCTTGCCTGCAACACATCATCCAGTGTTGCGCAAAACCGCCGTTCTGAAAAGAAAGCATGACCGTTGCGTGATATGACAGGGATGCCATAAGGAAGCATCGCAGTCTTACGGACAGCCCTATGCATATCTTTTTTCAGGACGCCGCATCAGCCCGGGCCGGAGCCTGGATGACCGTCAGCCTCCGGGCCATTGCAGAAAATTACGATCTTGTCGCCGGACTGGCTCCGGAAGCGGAATGCGCGGCCGTCGTCAAGGCTGACGCCTACGGACTGGGAGCGGCGCAGGTGGCTCCCGTGCTTGCTGCGAGGGGGGCGAAAACATTCTTCGTGGCACATCTGGATGAAGGCATCGCTTTGAGAGCCGTGCTGCCGGATGTCCGCATTTTTGTCCTGCATGGTTTCATGCCCGGCTGCGAAGGCAGCATGCAGGCGCATGGCCTTATCCCCGTTCTCAACGATCCTGAGCAGGTCCGGAGCTGGAAACGGTTCTGTGAGAAGAACAAACAGGCATTTCCGGCGGCACTTCAGTTCGATACGGGAATGTCCCGTTTCGGGTTGAGTCCGGCTGATCTGCAGGATCGCACGGTCTTTGAGGGTCTGAACCTGCAACTGGTAATGAGCCATCTGGCCTGTGCTGATGAGCCGGACAATCCGGCCAATGACATGCAGCGGCAACGTTTTGTGGATATGGCGGCCCGCTTTCCGGGTGTTCCCCGTTCCCTCTCAGCTTCATCCGGTATTTTTCTGGGGCCGGAGTATCATTTCGAGCTGATCCGGCCGGGAGCGGCGCTTTACGGAATTGCGCCTTCAGAAGGCAACCGGATGCTCCGCCCGGTCGTCTCCCTTGATGCGCGGATTGTTCAGATCCGGACCGTGGAGGCCGGAGACCGCGTCGGATATGGTCTGAGCTGGACCGCCACGGAGCCGACACAGGTCGCCACGCTTGGTCTTGGTTATGCCGACGGATTCTTCCGGGCGCAGGAGGGGCGGGGAGCAGTCTGGCATGACCGGACGCGGCTCCCGGTGATCGGGCGTGTCTCGATGGACAGCATTTCCGTCGATCTGACCGACGCTCCTGCCGATCTTGAAGCCGGGGACGTACTGTCGGTACTGGGACCGGCGCAGGATGTGGATGCGCTGGCCCGGTCAGCGGGGACGATCGGCTATGAGGTGCTGACGTCTCTGGGGAGCCGTTTTCATCGTGTCTATGTCCCGGCGGCCTGACACATCTCAGACTGATTTGCGGATCGAAAGCGAGATGGTCCGCCCGAGCGGATCCAGAAAGGCGGGTTCGTAGCCGGCCGGGGTAATGCCGGAGCCATTGCGGGCGCGGATACGGCTGTTGAAGAGATTGCTGACCGTGACCATAACGCGAAAGTTTTTCGCCCAGGGGCGGTTCCGCCAGCGCGGAATTTCCCCCAGATCGGCAAAGCCCGTCATATCCACGGTCGCAAGGTCACTGAAAAACAGGCTGTTGGCGTGCGTACTCGCCAGGGTGGATGTTCCGGACTGCCATTTGGTGACGAGGCGGAAGCCGAACCCGTTCTTGAAGACGCCGCCCTGAAGCTCGACTTCGTGCCGCGGTTGACCGCCCGTTCCACCAATAGTGCCGCCGTTCAGCAGATCAATCGGCGGCAGACCGGCACGCAATTGCACAGTATCTTTCAGGCGCCAGACCTGCGTCAGAACGATGTAATACCGGCCACCAGCACTATGTTTTCCGCCCCTGCCGGAAGGCTTTTTCCCCAGAGGGCGCGAAAAAGAGAACGTCGCATTCCACTCATTGCGCTTTTCCATAACCGCATTGACCGGCCGGATATCGACAACATCCAGAATTCCGTCCGAATTGCGCTGATAGCGGTCGGGGAATGCCTCTTCGATCGCAGCAGTCGCAGTTGGCAGGCTTATGACCGGATTGTGGTTGCGGTCCCGCACATAATTGACATGCAGCCGCGCACCTTCAAGAAAATCCGGGGAAATGATCGTCCCGATGCTGATTTCGTGCCGGTCCGCTGCCCGCAGGTTCCTGTTGCCGCCCGAGATGGTCGTCACCTGCACCGAGCGTCCGGTGACGTAATCATAGGTCGTGACATTGGGCGTCTCGATCTGCGGTGCAATCAGATCCGTGGCTGCGGGTGCCTCGGTGCGATCGGTGACGGAGAACGGGAACTGGACCCATGACACGGGCTCCCATGTCACGCCCCCGCCAATCGTCCCCAGCGTTCCAAAATGCGACACTTGGCTGATGGCGCCGTTGATGTTCGCATCGAGCTTGCCCAGAAACGACAGGACGTGTTTGCGCGCATTGGCAATCGGAATATCGCCGTTGATCTGCAGTGTGCCGACATCGCGGCTGATATGGGTCCGCTGCAGTTTGCCCTGGCTGAGCGACGTCGCATTCTGCTCGGTAATGGTGCCGGTCGGGGCGATGCTGGTCGAGACATCACCGGCAGGCAGGGAAAAGACCGAACCTGACAGAAGCCCCGTGATCTTGCCAGTCGTGCCGGTGGTATGCCCGTGATTGACCAGGCGGTTGTCCAGCCAGCTCCGGTCTACGGCCGAGAACGGATCGAAAGTCGTCATCCCATCGGTCAGCGCCGTCTGGGCAGCTGTCAGGTCAAGTCCGGTCTGGCTGTTGGTCGTTGTGGTGGAGCGGTCGAAACTTCCGGTGCTGTTCCATTTCCAGTTTCCGACATCGCCGTTGAAATTCACCCCGGCATGAACCGCATCCGTATGGGATGTCTGCTGGAGTGCGGAGACATTCGTATAGTCCCGGTACAGCAATGTGTCCTGCGAGAAGGGCGAATACAGGCTGGCGGAAGGAAGTGTGAGGATGCCCCGCACCGGCCCCTGAAGGCTTTCGGAATTGCTGTGGGTGTAGCTGGCGTTGAAAGAAGCAGAGACCGTTTTGAAGATCTGGTCCGCATAGACGCCGTTCAGACGCAGTTCATGCGTTCTGGGCTGAAGGCTGTAATCTGACGCATTCGAACTGACATGCGGCGCATTGGCGTAGGTTGTGAAATCCTGAAGGGTCGGGATCTGTCCTGCTGCAAGTGCGGGAACGCCGGCCGAAGTCACGCTTTGCCCGGTCAGAGCATCCAGCGCCGGATCAAGGCTTCCTCCGTCGGCGGATGCGATGTTGCCCGCATTGGAATAGAGACTGCTGGCGGAAGGCGGGGTCACGCCGCGGTCACTGTCGAGCAGACGGGCCTGTGCTTCATACCGGGCGCTCAGATTGATCCGACGATCGGCGGAGAGCTTCGTGAAACTGGCACCAAGAACACCGTCATCGCCGCCACCATCGGTGGATGTGCTGCCATAGGCCCGCATCCGGACGGCGCGGAAGTGCTTGACGGTAATGATGTTCACCACGCGCTCATCGGCAGGATAGCCGTAGCGCAGGGCTTCTTCCTCGGTGAAGATCTCGACGCGGGCGATGGCCTCGAACGGCAGATCGTTGACTTCCTGCATCCCCGAGATGCGCTTGCCGTTCAGAAGCACGACTGGCGTGTTCCCCGTAGCACCGCGTCCCGAACGTGTTTCCGGGGCAATGGCCGTCAGGAGATCGGCAGCGGTATCGACGCCGTAAGAGCGGATTTCGTCAGCCTGGATCTGCATGATCGGCTTGGCGTCACCCAGCACGGCTCCGGCCGGCTTGTGGGCTTTGACGACGATCTTTTCGCCGCCGTTTACTGATGTCGTGGACGTGGTGACGGTTGTCGCATTGTGCTGCGTGGCTGCCGGCGCGGTGGTGGTACCGGGTGTGGTCTGGGCGAGCGCGGACGCAGCAGGAAACAGGCTACCAAGGCCCCAGACAAGGCTGAGAGCCGGACGCAGCATGGGGCGTATCAGAGTGGGGACGACTTGAGTTTTCAGGTCATGATCTGACATGCGCTCTTTTGCGTATTCCTGCATTGCGTGCGGGCCCGGTTGTCCGCAGCAAGTGCAGAATGTCACGAACCTGTAAGGATATCGTGGCAGTGAAAGCCCATTTCCAGCTGTTTCTGGCGGATTTGCCTTCGTCTGTCGAGACTAAAGGAGCCTCTAGCTGGTCACCATGTTCCGGCTTCGTACCATATTCCGGCGGGTTTCCTCGTCCAGAATTTCGCGGATGCGACGGGTCAGTTCCGTGGCGTCGGTATATTTCCGGCCATAGGTCAGATTGAACGTATGGTCGAAATCATCGGGGTTCAGGCCGGCATTATGCTGGCTGATCGTCTCGATCTTGTCGAAAGCCTTGGCCAGACGGGCTTCGGGAGACGCCGCATTCTCGTATTCGTCCCACAGCGCCAGAAATTCCGCCTGCAGATCATCGGGCAGGGGGGCCATGATCGTCAGCAGGTCTTCGCGTTCCTGCGCCGCCTTGTTGGCCGAAGCCTTGAGCGAAATGGCGGGAACGTCGCCGTGGATGGCTTCGCCCAGATCATGGAGGATGCAGATTTTCAGAAGCTTGAGAAGGTCGATGCCCTCAAGCTGGTCGGCGAAAGTCATGACCAGCAGGCAGAGCGCCCAGGTATGCTCGGCCGTACTCTCGGTCTGGCCGCCATGGGTATAGGTCCGTCTGAGGATATCCTTGAGGCGGGAGGCTTCCCGGAGAAAATCGAGGCGCTTTTCAAGATCGCCTTTTGTCATGCAGTGGGTCCTGTCTGTGACGGTGCGCGATACAGCCATTGCGGAAGATCTATCCGACAAGCGCATACAGGACTTCATATCCCACAAAGACGGCAACGGCCAGAAGCACGAGCAGAACAAGAAATCCGGGCCCGTTCTGAAGGGATTTCAGCATTTTGACTATCAAGGCGGGCATGAGACATGTTCCGTAAAAAGAATTTTGATCCGCAAGCGCCAGTCAACGGGATCCCTGTTCATTCACAGTCCTAGCATTTCCAGCAGCCTTTCTGTTGGAATTTCTTTGCAAAATTCTGTGCTGTCATCCTCTGTTACGTTCTCTCCTTGAGAACACCATATTTGGCCATGAATTTGAGAGCCTGAAATATTTTCGGTGGAGTTGTTCATGAAGAAGATTGTTGCCCTGGTTCTCGGAGCCGGCCTTTCCCTGTCCCTCGCAGCCTGTGATGGCCCTTATGATGGACGCCGTGACGGCGGACACCATCATTATCGCCATGACGACCGGGGCTATGGCGGTCAGAATATGGGTGGTCCCGGCATGAACAGTGGAGGCGTGAACGGGCAGGGCATGAATGGCGGTCCGGGACGTCAGGGCGGCTGGTAACAGCCCCTATCGGGACGTGCCGTTCAGCGGGCATGTCCTGTCTGTGATGGGAGTAGGGCGGTCCGGATTTGACGTTCAGGTCTGGCTGTCGCTGAATGCGGTTCTGAACTCTGCCAGGCCCCTCTCATCCGGACATCCACAATTCGATGACTGCACCGCGTTTGCCTTCCAGCCCGGACTCTTCTCCGGAGACAGGCTGGTTTCCCATTTCCATCCGGCTTTCCGGTGCCCGCGTCCTGCTGGTGGGGGAGGAGAAATTGCCCTCAACAAAGGGCGACTTCTGCTTGATCACGGTGCGCGGATCGATGTTCTGGCCGAACAACTGCATCCTGTCGTTCAGGGGTGGGTTGAGGCCGGTCTGGTCCACCATATTGGCGGCCGGGCGGATGAGCTCACCCTGCGGACCTGTCTGCCGGGTTGCCGACTGGTTTACGCTGCGACGGACAACCGGGAAACCAACCGGCAGGTCGCAGCCATTGCCGATGAACTGAACATTCCTGTCTGCGCGGTGGATGATCCCCAGCCTTCAAGCTTTATCACGCCCGCGCAGGTGCGTCGGGGCGGGGTGAGGGTGGCTGTTTCTACAGGCGGGGCCGCCCCGGTCCTTGCCCGTCGTCTGCGCGAGCAGATCGAAACGCTTCTGCCGGAAGGCACGGGTCGTCTGGCTGCCTATATGCAATCGCGGCGCGCGCTGGTGTCAGGACGCTATCCCGAGGTTCAGGACCGCAAGCGCATCTGGGAAGATTTTCTCGATGGCCCCGGTGCGGAAGTCGCGCGATCCGGTGACGAGAGCCGGGCGGATACGTATCTTCAGGCGCTTCTGGATGCGCCTCGCAAAACGGGAGAAGTCTGGCTTGTCGGGGCGGGTCCCGGCGATCCGGACCTGCTGACGCTCAAGGCACTGCGCCTGATGCAGAATGCTGATTCCGTCCTTTACGACAACCTGCTCTCGCCAGCCCTGCTGGATATGGTCCGCCGGGATGCAAAGCTTGTCTTTGTCGGCAAGCAGCGGGACCGTCATGCCCTGCCGCAGGAGGAAATCAACCGCGAAATGATCCGTCGCGCGCAGGCCGGCGAGCGCGTCCTGCGACTCAAGGGCGGAGACCCGTTCATTTTTGGGCGTGGCGGCGAGGAAATCGAGGCACTGGTCGAGGCCGGTGTTGTCTTCCGTCTGGTGCCAGGCATTTCGGCGGCCAATGGATGCGCGGCATGCTCTGGTATTCCCCTGACGCATCGCGACTGCGCGCAGGCCTGCTTGTTCGTGACCGGCCATGCGAAGGCCGATGGTGTGCTGGACCTGCCGTGGGACGATATGGCCGACCGGCGCCAGACCGTCGTGATCTATATGGGCATCTCGACCCTGCCGCAGCTTGCCGCCGGGCTGATGGGAAAAGGACTGCCTGCGGACTGGCCGGTGGCGATCGTGGAGCGCGGAACGCAGCCCGGCCAGCGCGTCTTCACCGGAACGCTGGAGACGATTGCCGGACAGGCCGCCGAAGCGCAGGTGAAGTCACCCGCACTGGTGATCGTCGGGCAGGTGGTCCGGCACCGTGTGATCTCGCCGTGACCTGATGTGTTCTGCATGGCAGGAAGACCGGCTCTTTCAGCCATGCTCGCAGCGCATATCCCTCTTTACGTTCCTGCGGGTTGCCCGCATGCGTCAGGGCCTGTGAAACTCCTGTTCTTTCAGTCACATCGCGCTCCATTCACCGAGGTCCCATGACCACACTTGCGTCCATTATCGTCTCGATTGCAGAGGAAATGCGCACGGTCTCCGAACGCGGGGCCGTTGCCAATTACATTCCTCCGCTCGCCCGGGTGGATCTGGACCGGTTTGGCATGGCAGTGGTCGGCATGGACGGGGCGACACATACAGTCGGGGATGCGGAAGTCCCGTTCTCGGTCCAGAGCGTTTCCAAAGTGTTTAGCCTGAGCATGGCGCTCAATACGATGGGTGAAGAGCTGTGGGGCCGGGTGCGTCAGGAGCCTTCGGGCAGCGCCTTCAACTCCATCGTCCAGCTCGAAAACGAGCATGGCATTCCGCGCAATCCGTTCATCAATGCGGGCGCCATCGTTATCGCGGATATTCTGGTCTCGCGTTACGGCCGTGAGAATGCCCAGACGCGCCTGCTGGAGTTCCTGCGTCCGCTGGTGAGCGATCCGGCTTCCATCGACATCGACACGGACGTCGCACGGCAGGAGCGCGCGACCGGTTTTCGCAACATGGCGCTTGCGAACTACATGCGGACATTCGGCAATATCCGAAACGTGGTCGAAGACACGCTGGATTTCTATTTCCATCAATGCGCGCTCGCCATGAGCTGCCACCAGCTGGCGCAGGTCGGGACCTATCTGATGACGGGTGGCCGGAACCCGCTTACAGGCGAACGCGTCATGTCCGAGCGCAATGCCCAGACGATCCTCGCGCTGATGATGATGTGCGGCCATTATGACGGCTCGGGCGCTTTTGCCATCCGCGTTGGCCTGCCTGGAAAGTCCGGTGTGGGCGGGGGTATTCTGGCGGTCGCGCCCGGTGTTGCATCCATTGCGGTGTGGTCGCCGGGTCTGAATGCGAAGGGTAACTCCCTGCTGGGAACGCGGGCGCTGGAACGGCTTGTGCAGCATACGGGATGGTCGGTTTTCCGGGCAAACCCGTGGGTTGCCAACCCGACCTGACGCTCAGCCCGCCAGCGTGTCGTAAAGCAGCTTGAAGTTCAGCAGCAGGATCAGTCCCGCCACGAGCCATGACAGGATGCGGGCGGGTGCGGAAATCACGAACTCGCCCATCGTCCTGCGGTCCGAGACGAACATGACCAGCGGTATGACGGCAAACGGCAGTTGCAGTGACAGGATGACCTGACTGGCCATCAGCAGATCGCCCACGCCTCGGTTGCCATAGATCAGCGTGACGATCGCGACGGGCACAATTGCCAGTCCGCGCGTCAGAAGCCGTCTGGCCCAGTGCGGGATGCGGAGGTGCAGGAAGCCCTCCATAATGATCTGCCCGGCCAGCGTGCCAGTGATCGTCGAGTTCGTGCCCGCTGCCAGAAGTGCGAGCGCGAACAGCGTGGACGCCATGCCAAGCCCGAGGATCGGGGAGAGCAGCCTGTAGGCATCCTGGATTTCCGCTACGTCCTGATGGCCCGAAGTGTGGAACGCAGCCGCTGCCACGATCAGGATGGCCGCATTGATGAACAGTGCCAGCGTCAGGGCAATCGTGCTATCCCAGGTCGTCCAGCGGATCGCATCCCGTCGCCCGGTCGGCGTACGTTCATAGGCGCGGGTTTGCACGATCGAGGAATGCAGATACAGGTTATGCGGCATGACCGTGGCACCAATGATGCCGATGGCGACATAGAGCATCCCCGGCGTCGTCACGATCTTCGGATCGGGGAGGAGCCCGGCCAGAACGCTGTGTACGGGTGGCGCTGCTGCGACGAGCTGGATGCCGAAACACAGCGCGATAATGCCTAAAAGCGCGATCACGAAGGCTTCCAGATACCGGAAGCCCCGGTTCATCAGCAGCAGGACGACCAGTGCGTCCAGAATGGAGAGCAGCGCACCGCCGAGAAGAGGCAGGCCGAACAGAAGCTGAAGCGCCACCGCCGTGCCAATCACTTCCGCCAGATCACACGCGATGATGGCCAGTTCACAGGCGAGCCACAGTACGATGTTCACACGTGGCGAAAAATGATTCCGGCACGCCTGCGCCAGATCGCGTCCCGTCGCGATCCCGAGGCGTGCGGAGAGCGCCTGAAGCAGGATCGCCATCAGGTTCGACAGCATGATGACGCAGAGCAGGGTATAGCCGTAGCGCGACCCGCCCTGCAGATCCGTTGCCCAGTTGCCCGGGTCCATATACCCGACCGACACCATGAAACCCGGCCCGACAAAGGCCAGAAAGCGTCTGATCCAGGACGCATCAGCCCCCGGCACATGAATGCTGGAGAACGCATCGGGCAGACTTTTCCGCATATCCGGGGACGTCCGGGACTCCACGGGCGGAGTGCTGGGAGTGGTGGAATCTGACATCAGGAGAACATCCAATCCCATCCATGACCAATATTCAATATGCTATATTGATGAGCCTCTTGAAAAAGACGCGATCTGGAAAAACGTGATCATTCAGGCTGGCGGAAAATGCAGGAATGTTTTATTCCGCCGCGAATATTGTTTTCCCAATGGAGGCACAGGACAGGAATGGACCGGAAAAGACGTCTGAAAAATGCGGCGCCCAAAGAGATGCTGCCTGATGTCGAAACCCATTCCGAAGGCTTCCGTGCCAATCGGGCGGCGCGACGCAATGTGCTGGTCGAAGACTATGTGGAGCTGATTTCGGACCTGCTATCAGAAGGGCAGGAGGCCCGGCAGGTCGATATCGCCGGGCGCCTAGGCGTCTCACAGCCGACAGTGGCGAAGATGCTCGCCCGTCTTGCGATAGAAGGGTACGTCACGCAGAAGCCTTATCGGGGCGTTTTCCTGACACCGGCCGGTCAGGATATGGCGGACAGGGCGCGACACCGGCACCGGATCGTGGAGGCCTTTCTGCTCGCACTGGGCGTGAGCGAGGAAAACGCCCGCGTCGATGCCGAGGGTGTGGAGCATTACGTCGGGAGTGAAACCCTGAGCTTGTTCGAAAAAGCCATCGAAGGCGGACTGAAACAGTTCATGCAGGCGTTGCCCAACGCCTGACATCTGTCGTCAGGTGCAGATTTCGAGCTTCACGTCGTCCTGTATCAGCGCCTTGGCGATGGACGGCTTGAGCTGCGAGTCCGTCAGGACGCGGTCGAATTCCGTCAGTGATGCCAGACGGTGCAGGCCACCCTTGCGGAACTTCGTGCTGTCCACCAGCAGGACGCACTGATCCGCGATATCCATCATGGCCCGCTTGACCTTTACAACGTCCTGATCGTTCTGGAACGCGGTGGCGTTGTGGATGATGGATGTCGAGAGGAACATCATGTTCGCCCGCAGCGACTGCGCTGCCTGCTCGCAGACCAGACCGAAGAAGGCATTGCGCGGCGGATTGTAGTCGCCGCCAAGGCAGATCAGTTTCAGGTTGGGATAGGGCGAGAGCGCCTGGATCACGCCGACAGCGTTTGTGATGATCGTCAGTGGCGCCAGAGCCGGGAGCAGGGGCAGCATTGCCGCAACGGTTGTGGAGTCATCCAGAACCAGAACCTGTTCGGGCTGGATCAGCGAGATGGCCCGCTGGATGATGGCATCTTTCAGATCCGTTGCGCGCGAGCGGCGGAAATTGACGGTTTTCTGCGTCGTGACCTTGTTGCGCAGAACGATGCTGCCATGCAGCTTGTCGATCAGGCCCTGCTGGACCAGCGCATGCGCATCGCGGTGGATCGTCATGCGGCTGACATCGAAACGCTCGGCCAGACCTTCGATCGTCGCACTGCCGGTTTCGAGAAGAACGTCGAGGATCTGTTTCTGGCGGGCCGTATTATCCCGCCGCTTTGAACCCTGCGGTGCGGCGGTAGCGACTACGGAGCCCGAACCATCAGTCATGTCTCAAATCGATTCCTGAGCGTGAATACAAACAGATAAATGTAAAATCGCGTCTATCATAACAGGCCAGGGGCTGTCTGTAACGCCCGCTGGAGAGCATTCAGCCCCAAAAAGGTGATTATCAGGTCGGTGTGGCAATCTTCAGGACCTGAGCCGTATCACGACGGAGCGTTGTGCAGGCCTGGGCGTCCTGTGTCAGATCGACGCCATAAGCAGGGAAAACCTGACGCAGACGGGGCAGCCAGTCGCCCTCGACAAGCCGTTCGGGGAAGCAGCCCTGCACGACCTGAAGCGCTACGGATGCTGCGATGGACGCGCCGGGAGAGGCACCCAGTACCGCGACGAGGGAGCGATCGGCGTTTTTGACAAGTTCGGTGCCGAAGCGGAGTTTTCCGTGCAGGCCGCTGTCCGGCCGGATGATCTGCACCCGCTGCCCGGCCACGACCTTGCTCCAGTCTTCGGGGCGCGCGGTCGGATAAAAGTCCAGAAGGGCCCGGAAGCGGGCGTCATTCGTCTGGATGACCTGCTTCACGAGATAATCCAGCAGGCCGAGATTGTCTTTTCCGGCCGTCAGGGCAGGGATGATGTTTTTCGGCGTGAGGGAGCGGAAATAATCCGTCCACGACCCGCTCTTGAGAAACTTCGTGGAGAAACCGGCATAGGGCCCGAACAACAGGCAGGATTTCCCATCGATCACGCGCGTGTCGAGATGCGGGACGGACATGGGCGGAGAGCCGACGGGCGCTTTGCCGTAAACCTTGGCATGATGCTGGCGCGTGATGGCCGGGTCGGTGCAGCGCAGCCAGAGTCCGCTGACCGGGAAGCCTGCGTAATGCGCTGCTTCGGGGATGCCGGATTTCTGGAGCAGAGGCAGGGCATTGCCGCCTGCGCCGATGAACACGAAGCGTGTCAGAACTGTTATGGCGTGGCCGCTTTCGGTGTCCGTTGCCGTAACGCGCCAGCGGCCGTCCTCGGTGCGTGTCAAATTCGTGACGCGATGGTTATAGTGGATGGAGACGTTGCGGTCGGTCTTGAGCGATGCGGTCAGGGCGTGCGTCAGGGCACCGAAATTGACGTCTGTTCCCTCTTTGATGCGCGTGGCTGCGACGGGCTGTGTCGTATCGCGTCCTGCCATGGCGAGCGGCGCCCATTGCGCGATGACCGCCGGATCGTCGGTATATTCCATGTCGGCAAAGCAGTGATGGGCGACCATGGCCTCATAGCGGGCCTTGAGGAACGCCACATTCTCTGCGCCCCACACCAGACTGATATGCGGGCAGGGCTGAACGAACGCGGCCGGATCGGCAATTCGGCCTTCACGGACCCAGTGGGCCCAGAGCTGCCGGGAGAGGTCGAATTCCGTATTGACGGCCAGCGCCTTGGAGATATCGACGCTGCCATCCGCGCGCTGTGGTGTGTAGTTCAGTTCGCAGTTACCTGCATGTCCGGTTCCGGCGTTGTTCCAGGCATAGGAGCTTTCCTGCCCGCAGTCAGAAAGGGTCTCGAACATCACCATCGAGAGCGACGGATCCAGCTCGCGCAGCAGGGCGGCAAGCGTGGAACTCATGATCCCGGCGCCGATCAGGACGATATCGGGGCAGAGGCTGGAGAGTGACGGCATGATGCTGAAATCCGGCAGGAACTGGAAAGAAAGGCGGCTGAAAAATCCCCGAAAGCTCAGCCCGTGTAAACAGGGCCGGGCGGAAGGAGCTTGCCGGGGTTGAGGATATGGTGCGGGTCCATTGTGTTCTTCAGGGCGCGCATCACGCTGAGGCTTCCAAGCCCATGCTCGGTTTCCAGAAATTCCAGCTTGCCCATGCCGACGCCATGTTCCCCGCTGCACGACCCGTTCAGGGACAGCGCACGGGCCACGATCTTCCGGTCCAGATCAAGGGCGAGCTGATGACCTTCGGGAGTATCGTCCGTGATGATGAGCGTATGAAAATTGCCGTCGCCCACATGGCCCAGAAGGGGCGCGCGCAGGCCGGAGGCTTCGATATCGCGGTGCACGCCCTCGATCAGCTCTCCCAGACGGGAAATCGGGACGATGCAGTCCGTGGAAATGACGCGCGCACCCGGAACGATGGCCTTGGCCGCCCAGTAGGCATCATGCCGCGCTTTCCACAGGCGGGTGCGGTCTTCGGGACTTTCGGCCCAGGCAAAGCCCAGCCCGTTATTGCCGGACGCAATGGCTTCGGTCGTCTCGACCTGCTCGCGTACGGCTGCGGGCGAACCCGTGAACTCGAAAAACAGTGTTGTCAGCGGCTGGTATTCTATGAGGCCGGAATACTGGATGGAAGCCGCCATCTGCACGCTGTCCATCAGTTCCACGCGGGTGATGGGGATGCCGCACTGAATGATTTCCATGGCGGTCTGGATGGCGTCATGCAGGTTTTCAAACTGGCAGATCGCGGCTGAAACACTGTCTGGACGCCCGTGCAGACGAAGCTGGACTTCCGTGACGATCCCAAGCGTGCCTTCCGAGCCGACGAACAGCGACGTCAGATCATAGCCGGTGGAGGATTTGCGCACGCGTCCGCCTGTGCGGATGATTTCGCCGGTCGCGAGAACGACCGTCAGGCCCAGCACGTTTTCCTTCATCGTGCCGTAGCGCACGGCAGCCGTGCCGGAGGCGCGGGTGGCGCACATACCGCCGATCGTGGCTTCCCCGCCCGGATCGACCGGGAAGAACAGACCCGTTTCGCGGATTTCAACATTCAGGGTCTGGCGCGTGATGCCGGCTTGAACCCGGCAGTCCAGATCCTCGGCGTTCAGTTCAACAATGGCGGTCATGCGGGACAGATCGAGGCTGATGGCCTGTTCGGGCGGCACGACATGGCCTTCCACCGAGGTTCCGGCGCCGAACGCCACGACCGGAACGCGCCATTCATGGCAGTGCCGGAGGACGGTTGCGACATCCTGCGTGCTTTCCGCAAACACCACCGCCTCAGGCAGGTTGGAAGCATTCATGGCCTCGCCGTGGCTGTGCTCTTCGCAAACGGAGGGTGCCATGCTGATCCGCTCACCCATGACAGGCTGGAGGGCTTTGAGAACGGCCTGAAGGCGGTCCGGAGCGGAGGCGGAAGAGGCGGTCATGACTGGTTCCGGCATGAAGAAAGGATGCTCTTCATAGGCCGGATCGAAAATCCGGGAAATATCTTCTGTTCGATATGGGGGTATAAAATGGAATAATCTGTCAAAAAACAAATATACGATGCAAGATCAGATATTATCCGTGACTATCTCAGGAAAATATTGCTCGCCCGGCTGACGAAGATATAGGTCCGGTAATCGTCCTTGTTGTTCACGACAATCCCCTGTTCCAGATCAGCGCCAACCTTCATGGCCGATCCGATCACCAGGATCTTGCGGTTCAGGACCATCTTGCGGAAATCGCCACCGAAACGGATATCGGCATTATAGGCCACGGCTGACGTGATCTGCACGGCGACATTGGCCCGGTCCAGATAGGTGTCTTCGGAGTTGAGGAAGACCATTTTGTTGAAGACATTCACACTTTTCACGGTCATGACGAACGTGCCGGGAACGACAGTCCGGTTCGTGGTCTCACGCAGGGTATCCGCAGGTGTCAGCCGCTTCTCGAGAACCACGTCACCGGAACAGGCTGCCTGTGTGAGGAGAGTGGTGAACAGGGCAAGTGAAAAAAGGGCTTTGCGGACGGTCATCTGAATATTGCTGCCGGCTGTGAACATGCCGGGCCGAGCCTAGGAAAGAATATTCCGGATGTCGTGCGAAATATTCATGTCGCGTTGACGAAAAGCAGGGCTCAGGGCGTAAAGACGACTGTCCTGCTACCATTGATGATGGTCCGGCGCTCAATGTGATACCGCACCGCGCGCGCCAGAACCCGGCGTTCGATATCGCGCCCTTTGCGGATCAGGTCATCAGGCGTGTCGGCATGGGAAATGCGCTCCACATCCTGTTCGATGATCGGGCCTTCATCCAGATCACGCGTGACGTAATGGGCAGTCGCACCGATCAGCTTCACGCCGCGTGCAAAGGCCTGATGATAGGGACGCGCGCCCTTGAAGCCTGGCAGGAAGGAGTGATGGATGTTGATGCAATGCCCTGACAGGCTGGCAGCCATCTCATTGGACAGGACCTGCATGTAGCGCGCGAGAATGACCAGTTCGGCCCCGGTCGCGGCAAACAGGTCCAGAATTTGCGCTTCCTGCGCGGGCTTCGTGTCTTTCGTGACGGGAAGGTGGTGGAACGGGATGCCGTAGAAATCCAGATCCGCAAACACCTCGCGCGGGTGGTTCGACACGATCCCGACCGGCTCGATCGGCAGTTCCCCAATCCGCCAGCGATACAGCAGATCCACCAGACAGTGATCGAAACGCGAGACCATCAGCAGGACCTTCGGCTTCACGCTCCGGTCATGCAGCGCCCAGTCCATGCTGAATGTCTCACCCAGAACAGCCAGCGCCTCGCGAAGCTGCTCCATGCTGGTCTGGCCATCCGTGATCTCGAAGACGATCCGCATGAAAAAGACCGTGCTGTCCCGGTCATCGAACTGCTGGGCTTCGGTGATGTTGGCGTTCAGTTCCGCAAGCCTGCCGCTGATTGCCGCCACGATGCCCGGTCGGTTGGGGCAGGAAAGCGTCAGGACGTAGGTGGTCTGCGGAACTGATGGGGCCGTCATGGACTGTCTTTTCTCGTCTTTTTAAAGCCTGCCGTCCTCAGACGGTGAAGTATTTCGCCCGTGGGTTCAGCATCACAAGCGCAGATGTCGACTGCTCGGGGTGAAGCTGATAGCCGTCCGAAAGCAACACGCCGATGCGTTCGGCATCCAGCATTTTCAGGATCGGTTCCTGATCCTCAAGCCGGGGGCAGGCGGGATAGCCGAAGGAATAGCGCGAGCCGCGATAGGACTGCGAGAGCAGCTTCTCCATGTCGCGATCATCTTCGCCGGCAAAGCCCAGCTCGGCGCGGATGCGCTTGTGGGTGTATTCCGCCATGGCTTCCGCCATCTCGACCGACAGACCGTGCAGGTACAGATAGTCCTGGTAGCGGTTTTCCTCGAACCACACCCGCGCCAGATCGGACGCCTTCTGCCCGACGGTCACGACCTGAAGCCCGACCACATCGCGGGTATCGTCGCTGATGTCACGGACGAAATCGGCGATGCACTCGCCGTCATCCTTGGGCTGACGCGGCATGGTGAAACGTGCGGCTTCCGTCTTGCCGTCCTCTTCGAACAGTACGAGATCGTTCCCGTCGCCCGCGGCCTTCCAGTACCCATAGATCGCCTGGGGCCGGATGATGTCCTGCTCCGCACTCAGCGCCAGCATGCGTTTCAGCACGGGGCGGAGTTCGGTCTTGGCGTATTCCATGAATTCGTCGAGCGAGCGGCCCTGTTTCCGAAAGCCCCACTGGAACTGGTATAGCGAGCGTTCATTGAGGAACGGCAGGACCGCATTTGGCGTCGCTTCGAGCACACGTCCGCCCCAGAACGGCGGCGTAATGACAGGCTCGGAGCCTGAAATTCGCTCACGACGAGCCTTGGCAGCGTCACGATCGACAACGCCGAAGCCGCGTGTTTCCGCGATTTCCGGTGCGCGCGCCGTTTTGCGGCTCGCCTGGCTGGCGCGGCGCGTCTGGATTGCGCCCAGATAGGAATCGAGTTCCTTGTTGGCGATCTTGTCCATCAGGCCCAGACCGTCGAATGCGTCACGCGCATAGGCCACGCGTCCTGGCTCACCGGCGCCGTAGGAGCGCGCGCATTCTTCCTCGACGTAATTTCGCGTCAGGGCCGCGCCGCCGAGAATAACCGGAACGTCAAAGCCCTGACGGTGCATTTCCTCAAGGTTTTCGCGCATGATAACCGTGGACTTCACCAGAAGCCCGGACATGCCAAGCGCATCGGCCTTGTGTTCCTTCACGGCCGCGATCATGTCCGCGAGTGGCACCTTGATGCCCAGATTGATGACCTGATAGCCGTTATTGGTCAGGATGATGTCCACGAGGTTCTTGCCGATATCGTGCACGTCGCCCTTGACGGTGGCAAGCACCATCGTGCCGCGATGCTGGCCTTCCACGCGCTCCATGTGCGGCTCTAGCCAGGCGACGGCGGTCTTCATCGTCTCGGCGGATTGCAGCACGAACGGAAGCTGCATCTTGCCCGAACCGAACAGTTCGCCCACGACCTTCATGCCATCGAGCAGGACGTTGTTGATGATGTCGAGCGGCGGCATTTCCGCCATCGCGTCTTCCAGATCCTGCTCGATGCCCTTGCGGTCGCCGTCCACGATCCGGTCCTTCAGACGCTCAGCCGGGGTCTCCGCGCGGCGTTTCTTGACGGCATCGGCAGCCTTTCGCCCGGCAAACAGTTCCAGCAGCTTCTGGAGCGGATCATAGTCTTCGGTGCGGCGGTCGAAGATCAGGTCTTCCGCGACCTTGACCTCTTCCGGGGCAATCAGATGCAGTGGACGGATCTTGGAGACATGCACGATCGCACCCGTCATGCCGGCCTTGACCGCATGATCCAGGAACACCGAGTTCAGCACCGCACGCGCAGCCGGGTTCAGGCCGAAGGAGATGTTCGACAGGCCGAGGATGATCTGGATGTCCGGGAACTTGTCGCGGATCAGCTTGATGCCCTCAAGCGTCCACTGACCAAGTTTCCGGTCGTCTTCCACGCCCGTGGCGATGGTGAAGGTCAGCGGATCGATCATCAGGTCCGACTGCGGTAGCCCGTACTGGGTGCAGGCGAAATCGACCAGACGTTCAGCAATGCGCAGCTTGTCCTGCGGCTCTTTCGCCATGCCGACTTCATCGATCGTGAGTGCAATCATGGCCGCGCCGAACTTGCGGGCCAGCTTCATGCGGTCATGGGCCTGCTGCTCGCCATCCTCGAAGTTGATCGAGTTGATGATGGGCTTGCCGCCATGCAGCTTCAGCGCGGCTTCAATGACCGGCGTTTCGGTGGAATCGATCACCAGCGGCGCATTCACGGACGACGTAAAGCGCGTGACGACCTCGTTCATTTCGCGGACTTCATCACGCCCGACGAAGGCCGTGCAGATATCGAGCGCGTTGGAGCCCTCGGCCGCCTGTTCACGACCGATGGCGACGCAGCCGTCCCAGTCGTTCGCTTCCTGAAGTTCACGCCATTTCTTGGAGCCGTTGGCGTTGCAGCGCTCGCCGATGGAGAAATAGCTGTTTTCCTGACGCAGCGGCGTCTGGGTATAGAGGCTGGAGACCGACGGCATCCAGATTGTGCTGCGCTTGACCGGGGCAGGGCGCAGCTTCGTGCCGCCAAGGCGACGCAGCATACCGTCGAGCGCCTGGATATGCGGTGTGGACGTACCACAGCAGCCGCCGATCAGGTTCAGCCCGTCTTCCTTGACGAAGCGCTCCATCCAGACGGCCATTTCCTCGGGACTGAGCGGATAGACGGTCTTGCCGTCAACAAGCTCTGGCAGGCCGGCATTGGGCTGCATGGAAATGAGACCGGGCCAGTTTTCCGACAGCCAGCGGACATGCTCGCCCATTTCCTGCGGGCCGGTGGCACAGTTCAGGCCGAGCGAGGGCACATCCAGCGCCTGAACGGTCGTGGCGGCGGCGGCAATATCGGGGCCGACCAGCAGCGTGCCTGTGGTTTCGACCGTGACCTGCACGAAAATCGGCGCATCCGAACCGAGTTCGATCCGCGCAATCTTGGCGGCATTCACGGCCGCCTTGATCTGGAGCGTGTCCTGACACGTCTCGATCAGGAACCCGTCCACACCGCCATCAATCAGGCCGCGGCATTGTTCGACCAGACCAGCTTCCAGATCGTCGTATGCGATATTGCCGAGTGTCGGCAGCTTCGTGCCCGGACCGATGGAGCCCATGACATAGCGGTGCCGTCCGTCCGAGAACGTCTCGGCGGCTTCACGGGCCAGTGTCGCGGCCGTGCGGTTGATTTCGCGTGTGCGGTCCTGAAGTCCGAACTCCGCCAGGGTAACGATGGAGCCGCCGAACGTGTTCGTCTCCACCATGTCTGCGCCGGCTTCGAAATAGCCGCGATGGATTTCACGGACGAGTTCGGGGCGCGAAAGGTTCAGGATTTCGGTGCAGTTTTCCTGCCCCCAGTAATCGCGCTCAACTTCCAGATCCAGCATCTGCACGCGCGATCCCATGCCGCCGTCACACAGCAGGACCTGATCGGCGAGGGCGTCAAGCAGATGGGGACGTGAGGACATGGGCAGGCTGCTCTGTAGTTAGGATGACTGGGAATGGATATGGGAGCCGCGATCGGGCTTGCGCCTCTATACACGGTCAGGGACAGGAGGGTGTAGCAAAACGGTTCTGCTCCGGCAAAGAGGCAACACCATAAAATGCTGTTTGCTGCGGTTGGTCCTGCTACAGGGAATGGCATGACCTCATCCCGCAATTCCCTGATCCCCCTGACCGTTCTGTCCGACCAGGCACTCTGGCCGGAAGAACGCAGACGCCAGGCCCTGCTGATTGGCGTTCCGGATCGGGAAGGAGGGTGGGGAGATGTGGCGGATATTCCAGCACCGTCTCCCTTCATGAACCGTCATGCGGCGGGCTGTCTGTGCTGCGCCCGTGATCCTGTGGGCATGGTGCTTGCCGAGGTTTTTCAGGGTCGCGTGCTGGGAAAGCGCCCGCTTTTCAGGGAAGTCGCGGTATCCGTCGCATCGAAAGACCTCGTGGCAGTCCGGCAACAGCTTGAAAACGATGTGCTGGTCCGCGCCCGCTACAGACTTGTGTCTGAAGGCGTATAATCCTTCGTCGCTGGAAGGGTTTTGCAGTTCGGGTCTATGCTCCTGCGGGACTTCGGGATAACTGGACGGCATGACGACAGACGCAGAACAGGACGGGCCGCTCCGGCAACGCAAGAAGGACCGCACCCATGCCGCGCTGGTGCGTGAGGCCATGCGTCTGTTCTCGACATATGGATATGAGGAAACATCCGTCGACGAAATCGCCGAGGCCGCGCAGATTTCGCGCCGGACACTGTTCCGTTACTTTCCAGGCAAGGCGGACATCATTCTTGCCTGGACGGGAGGGGTCACCACGATCCTGACCGATGCCATTCGGGCCGTACCGCTGGATGTTCCGTTGCAGGATGCCGTTCTGGCGGGGCTTCTGCCAGTTGTGGCCTGCTATTCGTCCGACCGGATGGACGCCTATGCGGTTGTCAGGCTTGTTGAGCAGACGCCCGCGCTGCGCGACATGGCGTTGCGTCGCTATTCCGAATGGGAGGAGACGCTGGCCTCCCTCCTGATCACCCGGCTGCCTGCAACCGAAATGCCGTCTCTCGTGGCCCGGCTGCTGGCCCGGACTGCGATTGCGACGTTCCGGACCGCTCTGGACGAATGGATCAAGACAGGGGGCAAGGTGGATCTGGAAGCCATCCTGCGCCGGACCTTCATGTTTCAACCCCTGCTATGGCAGGGCGACTTCCCCCTGAGTTCAGGCTAGGAGCTCGGACTGGACCTCAGAGGTCCAGCTCGATGCTGAAGTGGTAGGTGCGCGGCAGACCCGCCACGGCCGAGTTCGTGGCCGAACTCACACCATTGATGCTCGACGGATAGACGGACGCCCAGTAGCTCTGGTTCGTCACGTTATTCACCCCGAAACGGAACACCAGCGGCTGCCCGTAAGCGTGGGTCGCATAACGCGCGCCCAGATCCAGTGTGACATAGGACGGTGCGAAGGTCGTGTTGTACACGTTGGCGGCGCGGCGGCCCATGTAATGGACATTCGCGTTCACGGCAGCGCCCTTGAGGAACGGCAGGCGATAGTCCAGCAGCGCATTCGCCATCAGCGGCGGCACGCCCACGACCTGCTTGTTGGCTGTCAGGGACGAGTTCGTGTCCAGAAGCTGCGCATCCAGCCAGGTCATGCCGCCGAGGAAGGTCAGGTCTTCGGTGATGTTGCCCGAGGCCTGGAATTCGACGCCATAGTTCCGCTGATTGCCAAAATTGCCATAGACATTCGTGGCCGGGTCCACAAAACCGAAGGGGCGTGACATGCGGAAGCCGGCCATGTTCACCTGCATGCGCTTGGCAATGAGGATCTTGTAGCCGACCTCATATTCCTCCGACCGCAGCGGTGCCGTGACTTCATTCATATTAACCGCACCGGCCGGCGCGATCGTGCCAGCCTGAAGCGAACGTCCCCAGGTGAAATAGAAGGTCTGGTTGTCGGTCGGCTTGTAGAGCAGGCTGGTCATCGGGCTGAACGCGGCCGAACGGCTGTAGCTCGAGGTCTTGGTTCCCGTCTTGGCGTAGTTGTTCGTGCTCAGCCAGCTCCAGGCGAGGGACCCCATGATTGACCAGTGTTTTCCGAGCGAAATGGTGTCGCCCGCCAGAAGCGACTGGTTCATCGTGTCGGCGGATTTGTAGCGGCCGGAATAGTAGGGCTGCGCGCTGGCGAAGCTCTTGGGATGGCCGATCGTGGCCTCACCCAGCGTCAGGGTGCCGGTTGAGGAGGTGGGGTTGTAGTTCCCCATCACGTAGCCATTCGTGCCGAGCTCGATCTGGTGGCGCAGGGGGCCGGTGCGGAACTTGCCGTTCAGGTAGGCCATGTTGCTGCCAGCCACGAAGTCATTAGCCGTGAGAGCTGCGGAGATCGTCTGCTTGTACAGACCAGCGGAATTGAGAAGCTGGTTGGACGTGCTGAAGACGTTACGGGCCGCGTTCTGCCACAGACCACCGAGCTTGAGGCTCCAGTTGTCGTTGAAGTTATGGATGATCTTGGCCATGGCCGTATCGGTTTCCATGTTATAGCCCGCCTGTGGCTGGCCATAACCCTTCTGGCTCAGATCCGGCGCCTGGGGCAGCTGGATCGCGGTGCTGTAAGCGAAACCGCCCGGAAAGCCGCGCTCGGCATAGGTGTACTGGCTGGCGTCGAGCTGGATAACGGTCTTGGGCGAGAGATGGATGTCGAAATCGCCGCTGACGAGATCACGCCGCAGATGCGAGCCCTCGACATAACCTTCGCCATTCTGGTTCAGCAGGTTCAGGCGGTAACCGAACCAGCCGTTCTTGCCTACACGCCCGGAGACATCCGAACTTTCCAGCGGTGAGCCGATTGAGTCCGTACCGACGACCAGCCGCTCGGTCATGCGGTCCGTCGGGCGCTTGAGCGTGAAGTCGAACGTACCAGCCGGGTTCTGCGGCCCGTAAAGGGCGCCTGCCAGACCGTTCAGAACCTGCATGCTGTCGAACTGCTCGGCCGCATAAGGCGTGGTGATGACCATGTTCAGCCCGTCCATACGGGTATTGGAAATCACATCGCCTTCAAAGCCGCGGGACTGTGGGCGGCTGGTGTTCGGATCACCACGCATTTCGAGCTGTGCAGAGGGCACATACGCCACGAGATCGTTGATATTACGGGCCTGCTGGTTCACCAGAACATCATGCGGGACGACCATGATCGACATCGGCGTATCGAGGACGGAGCGCGTCCCGAGCGGGCCCAGAGCCACGTCCTTGGTCCGGTAATCGGCAGCCGTGCCGGAGCCGTTGCGGCTGTGAACCGTGATAGTCTCGGCTTTGGGCGCTGCCGGTTTCGCCTTCGTGGCGGGCTTGCTGGCCGCAGCCTTCGTATCGGAAACGGGTTGTGTTTCTGCCGCAAACGCTGGCATACTGCTGAGAACAGATCCGGAGAGAAGACAAAGCAGCAGGCGTGCGGATTTCATGGGTGATCCTGATCGGTACGTGTCGTGAAGCTGGTCTCTCCTCTCTACATTATGACACCCAGTGTCAAAATGATTCGTCCGCTTCAGTGCTGCTGGCGCTGTGATTGAGCCATGGCTGTTTCCTGAAAGACACAGCTGTGCCCATCAGACCCAGATCAGCGACTGGTGTCGATCTGGTCGACGATCGTCAGGACGTCCTGCCAGTTATTGGCGCGTGGGGTCCAGGTTTCCGACATGTTGTGGGGAGCAGTAAACAGAGGTGGTCCCGTCCGTTCGGACAGTTTTGCGGGCTTGATAAGCTATACCCGGTTGTCGTTATGCCGCCCTTCTGACGGCGTTGCTGTTGGCCATCTGGTCCGGGGTTAACCCCGGACCAGATGGCGTCGGCACGCCATGATACGCCTCATCAGGCGTTCGTCCAGCCAGGGCCGTATGGGGACGTTGCCCGTTATAATGGGTGATCCATTTCGTGAGCCCCACTCGAAGTTCTGATCCGGTCTCAAATGCGTGCAGGTAGACACATTCGTATTTCAACGACCGCCACAGACGCTCGATGAACACGTTGTCCAGCCAGCGCCCGCGCCCGTCCATGCTGATGCGGATCTGACGCTCTTCCAGGAGCCCGGTGAAACGGGGCGTCGTAAACTGCGACCCTTGGTCAGTATTGAAAATTTCCGGAGCGCCATAGCGCGTGAGGGCATCCTGTAGCGCCTCGATGCAGAACTCCGCATCCATCGTGTTCGACAGACGCCAGGACAGCACCTTGCGCGTGAACCAGTCCATGATCGCCACGAGATAGAGAAATCCCCGTTTCATGGGGATATATGTGATATCGGAACACCAGACCTGGTCAGGCCGCTCAATGACCAGATCCCGTAGCAGATATGGATATTTCCGATGCTCCGGATGAGGCACACTCGTGCGCGGCTTCTGGTAGACCGCCCGCAGGCCCATGATCGCCATGATCCGCCGGACCCGCTTGCGGCCCACTTCATGTCCCTGGCGGCGCAGATGCCATGTCATCTGCCGTGAGCCATAATACGGCGTTTCCAGGAACTGGGCGTCGATCAGCCGCATCAGCTCCAGATTGGCCTCGCTCTGTGGCACAGGCCGATAGTAGACGCCCGACCGGTTGAGTTGCAGCAGCGTGCATTGCCGGATTATCGGCAGACGCGCTCGCTTCGGGTCAATCATCTGCCGCCTCTGATCACGCCCAACCGAGCAGAGGCATCGCGTAAAAAATCCCGTTCCACGAGAAGTTCGCCTATCTTCGCGTGCAGTTTCTCCACATCAGCAGGGCTGACCGGCGGCTCAGCCACCGTCTTCCCGGAAAAGGTCGCCGCCATCCCCTCGATCGCCTGCCGTTTCCACTGTGCGATCATCGTCTGATGCACTCCATGTTTCGAAGCCAGTTCCGCCAGCGTCAGTTCCCCACGGATCGCCTCCAGCGCAACCCGTGACTTGAACTCTGCCGCATACCTCTTCCGCGTAACCTTGCCCATAAAACCCGTCCTCGTTCAGGCCAGATGATAGCTTATCGCCCTGTCCGAAAAATGGGGACCACCTCTCAGGGAAAATGCTCCCGCAGCCATGCAAATTTCGGGGCGCAGGAGGCAGGGTATTCCATGGCCGCCGTCGTGATGAAGACCTCGCAGGTTTCGCACAGGGCGGAAATCGCTTCCTGTGCGCCGGGCATGACGGCCAGGTTTGCAAAAAAGTCCCCCTGATGCAGCATGGCTTCCATGGCGGCATAATCTTCGGGCGAGACGAGATCCCGGAAACGTTGTCCCTGCAGTTCAGCATCCGTCCATTCATAGCCGTAGGTTTTGCGAAACCAGACACGCTGGGCGGAGAATGCATCCGCAAGGACTTCATCCATATCGACAGCAAGGCGCAGACGGGACGGGGGCATGGGTGGCTCCGGTAACTGGGACAGGATCAGAACTCTTGTCCCGATGCTTCTGCAGGGCAAGCGAAAAGATGTCTGCAAGGTTGAGGGAAGAACAGTTCTTTCATGAAAGATTTATTGTTCCGATTATTCAAGTATTTCAAATATGTCATTCCATAAATAAAACGCTTTACTTAAAGTAAAATATTCTTGTTCTGTATTTCAGCAACTGTAAGCATTGGGTTCTGTTTTCCGCTCGTCCGGTTCAGAGCTTCTTTCCCGCGAAGAGGATGCGCCGGCACCTGTAGAAGGAAAACCATCATGTTTCTTAAATATGAAGAGAATTTCCGTACCGTTTTCGCCGCCAACGGCTCCGGCAGTGGCAACTCCGGCAACTTTTCGCAGGATCGCGAAAGGGCATCGGAAGCTGGTCGCAAGGGCGGCGAGCACAGTCATGGCGGTCACTCCACCAAGGAGACCTCCAAGTCGTCCTCTTCAGGGGGAGAGCACTCTACCCGCGGCTTTGCCAAGGACCCGCAGAAAGCGTCCGAAGCTGGCCGCAAAGGTGGACAGGCTTCCCACAAGTCCTGAACCGGCCTGCGCGCAGGCAGGAGACAATCCTTTCTGCGCGACTGCTGTTGCAAAACCTGCCGAGGGCTATCCCCGGCAGGTTTTGTGCGTTGGAGCATTAGTCCCTGCTGATCGAACCCGTTCCGAAGGCCAGCCCTGCTGCCGCGATCAGTGCGGCGTAATAGGCATCCGAATGGCTGAGCGTCGCGTCCAGATAGCCGTTCTGGGCAATGCTGGTCTGGGTTAGGGAACCAACACCACTGCGATAGGCGGCCGAAGATGCCTCGAAGCTCGTGCGTGCGGCGGTTTCCAGTTTTCCTGATGCGGCATAGGCGCTCAGGCTTGTTCGCAATGCGTTTTCTGCAGCCACGATCTGTTTGACCGAACTGTCCACCGTCTGCTGCAGGGTTGCGTCCGCGCTGTCTGACTGGTCCTGCGCCTGTTTCAGAAGAGCCGCACGGGTTCCGCCATCAAAGATCGGCACCGTAATGCCACCGAGGATCAGGCTGCTGAAGGCATTGCTGGACAGGTTAAGCGTTGGGGGCGCTTCGCTTCCTACGCCCGGCACGGATGACAGAGCCAGACGTCCGGTCGTGTAGGCGACGTTACCCGTCATGAAGATCTTGGGCAGAAACTCGCTTCTGGCCGCCTGAACCCTGCTCCTTGCCGCCTTGGCGCTTGCATAGGCTGCCAGAACATCCGGCCTGCGCGAGACCGCCTGCTGAACGAACGCATCCGTCAGGCGCATGTCATCCAGAGCAAGCGGGCGGCCGGAAATATCCAGCGTCTCCAGCTTTGTGGACGGAGAAATCCCGATGGCATTCAGGAGTTCCAGCCGGGTGTTCTCTTTGTCGCCCTCGGCCTGCACGAGGCGCAGTTCCGTCTGGGCCGTTGCCTGCCGCGCCTGCGTGACATCGACAATCGTGCCCTGACCCTGATGCAGCCGCGCTTCGGCTGCCGTCTGCACAAACTGGGCATTATCCCGCGCCTGTTGCAACAGGCGCACCCGGCTGGCTGCGGCAGCATGGGTGTAATACGCCGTCGTGACGCCGTAGATGATTTTCTGATGGGCCGCGGTAAAGAGAACATTGGTAGCAATCTGGGCCTGTTTTGTGGCCTCGATCACGGCTTCACGCTTGCCGAAATCGAACAGCAGCCATTCCATGCCAAGTGTCTGGACTTCGCCGGCGCCCGAATTGTTGTTGCGTACGCCGCCCAGCGCGTTTTCCAGTCCGCTCAAACCGGAATTGACGATGCCTTCTGCCGCGCCCGCATTGCTGATCGTGGGGTTCGCGCCGTCATTGCGGCTGTGGTTGTAGCCTCCGACCACGGTTGCCGTCAGGCGCGGCAGATAGGTACTGCGGGCTATCCCAACCGCCAGAGCCGCATCCCGCGCCATGTTCCAGGCCCGGCGTGTTTCGGGATTGGCGGATTGTGCGATGTCGATCAGTTCTGCCAGCGAGTAGGCCCGGCCGCCCTGCACGGACAGTTCCGGGGCAGGGGGGCGCACGCGGATCTGTGTGTTAGATGGCAACGTGTAGCCTGCCGGCAGATTGAGCGCATGCGGATTGTGCTTTCCGGGCAGGATTTCGCCATTCGCAGCAATATTGGGCTGCCAGGGCCGGTCCGGGGCCGTCGGTGCGCTGTCGAGAGCCTGCGTGGCACAAGCGGAAAGCAGCATCGGCACTGAACACAGAGCACTTCTTGTCAGGATACGGGCAGCCCTGCGATGTGAGACGAAGCGTAAACGGGACGGTGCAGGACAGGTCATCGGGCAATCTGTTCCAG
This sequence comes from Gluconobacter roseus, assembly GCF_046058915.1. Taxonomy (GTDB): domain Bacteria; phylum Pseudomonadota; class Alphaproteobacteria; order Acetobacterales; family Acetobacteraceae; genus Gluconobacter; species Gluconobacter roseus_A. Next base: position 599,518 of record NZ_CP175538.1, on the reverse strand, counting down.
TCGTGCCGTGCGTTCGGAAAGATCCGGCCTGTCGGGCGTAACAAGCAGGTCTTCGGACAGCCGCCCCGCATCATCGAGCGCCATCCGTGTGGCCTCAAGCCGGGGCAGATCGGCCCGCATATGGACAGGTTCGGACATGGCATATTCCAGTGTGAGTTCGCTTTGCAGAAGGGCCGACTGGGTTTGGGCAACGGCATCCGCACGCTTCTGGGCGGTGGAGGCGTCTGCCTGTCCCCTCAGACAGTCCGCCAGTGTGCGCAGCCTGTCGCCGATCCTGTCATAGGCGCTGGCGGGCCAGAAGCTTGTGAACATGGCATAGGTGATGAAATTGCCGAGCATGATCCCGACGATACGGTCCCGCGCGGTCGCCATGTCGCTGGTGGGGCCGTAACCTTTCAGATCCGTCAGATAGAAGGCCAGACCGATCTGAAACCCTGCATAGGCAATGCGTTCATCACCGGTTTTGACCCAGGCCCCGATCAGGGACACGACGAAGACGAGCACCAGAAAACCGGTGATGTCATTCAGATGCGGCATGACAAAAATGATGGACGCAATTCCGAGCGCACCCCCCACGAGTGCGCCGGAAATACGCAGGGTCAGCTTGGAAATCATTTCTCCCATTGTGGGGAGGGCAACAATGAAACAGGTGATGATGCAGGTATGGATGCCCTGCCAGTTCAAGACCTTGAAGATCAGATAGCTCAGCATGACAGCAGCCGTGCCCTTGACCGCAAAGCGCACATGATCGGGATTGGTAAAGGCGTCCCCGGCAAAGAATCCGGATTTCTTCTCCGGCTTTCTGGCTTTGTCTTCATCCGGAACCGGGGTTGCGAAGTCCGGCAGCAGATCAGCCATCGCACAGGCCGTGGCAGACCCCGAACTGACCGCCGGGCGCGCAATCGCCGCGGGATAGTCGCCATCCGCGAAAATGGCGGCCATCTCTTCCAGCGTCTGTTTCAGGCAGGTTGCATCGTCTGCCGCAATTCCGGTTCTGCTGGCTTCATCCGCAAGGGCGAGTACCGCTACGCTGCTGCTGGCCGCCTGTCGCAGGCAGGCCAGATCACGGGGAGACCAGATCTTTTCCAGGCCTGCCATCTTGGCAGATTTCATCATGTCAGTTGTGCCGCTGCGCAGCATGTCCGTGGCCTGCTCGCGGACGTGCTTATCAGGATCGCGCAGGAGGGCGCATGCCATGCGCAGACGGTCGGCGATACTGTCGGTCAAAATTTTTCGCGGGGAGGGGCAGATCAGCAGGCCCAGCACGACCATGACCGCGCCCGGTACGGCCAGAAACAGGTCCGTATACAGCAGCGCGCGTGTGACGACCTCGCCGACGGGCACTTCGTCGATTGCAATCAGCCCGTACACGGTGATCAGCCCGAGCATATAGGCCACAGGTTTGAGCTTGCTGGCCGATCCCAGAAAGAAAAACATGAAGGATAGCAGGGCAATGACGATCACCAGCCCCATCGGATGATCCAGCGTCAGGCGGATCAGTCCGTATATGATGGCCAGCAGGATCAGAACCGCGATATTCACCCCGACACCGGCAAGCGCATTGGTGACGCGGTCCTTCTGCCACAGCGCCATCGTCACAAGTGCGGGGACGGCCAGATCCGGAACCTGCCAGATTTCGCCGACCAGAACCGTTGTCGTACAACCCGCCGCCATACGAAGTGCATAGCACAGACGCCCCGGAGCGGGATTGCAGACGAGACGCCAGATCCGGGCCAGTCCCAGACCGGGCCGCATCATGTCCGGACGCGGCCCCTCCAGCGGAAGGGTGGTCTCAGGGACAGGCAGCGCCATGCCGGATCTCGACCGTTGCGGTGGCACCAAGCCGCAGCAGAAGCGGGTTGGTTTTTTCCAGACGGATGCGGACCGGGAAACGCTGCGCCACATGCACCCAGTCCATCTGCCGGGGCACGATCGGCAGCGAGCGTGCAATCCCGGCGGAATCTACCGACAGCACGCCCCAGCCGATGCTCTCGACATGCCCTCGCAATGGCGTGCGGCGGTCGATCATGGAATGGACCGTCACGCAGTCCCCGATCTGCACGGCTCCCAGATTGATCTCGCGGATATTGGCCATCGCATACCATTCATTATCCGCAATCAGCGTGAACAGGACCTGCGAGGGTGCCAGAACTTCACCAGTCTTCACCCGCAGGCTGGTGACATAGCCATCCACCGGAGCAATTACGGTGGTCTGGCGCAGTTCATAACGCGCATGGTCCAGCGCCGCCTGACTGGCATCGCGCGCGGCGATCGAGCTTTTCAGGTCCCCGATCGCGGTGGTTGCCGCAACGGACTGGTTGCGGGACTGGGCCAGCGAGACCTGGGCATCATGAAGGGCGACGCGGGCCTGATCGTATTGCTGCCAGGGGATGTAGGATTTTCCGGCCAGGGGCTGAAGCCGTTGCACAGTGCGCGCCGCAAGGTCGCGGTTGGTCTGGGCCCGGACGACCTGATCATCGGCCGTTGCGGCATTGGAGGTCTTGATGCTCAGCAGGCGCGTCTGGTTTTCCACCTCGGCAGCCGCCAGATCCAGATTGGCCTGTGCCTGACGAACGGTCAGTTCATAGGGTTCTGGGTCCAGCCGGTACAGGACATCGCCCTTGTGAACATGCTGGTTGACCGAGACATCAAGCTCCTTCAGCCGCCCGCCAACAGTGGAAGCAACATGTACGACTTCCGCATCAATGGTGCCGCTGTCGGACGAGGGGTGCGTGCTGTCTTCATGGGAGACATGAATGCCGAAAACGACAGCCGCTCCCACGCAGAGCACTGCGATGATGATACCGATCGGCTTTTTGCCGGAGACATGGATGCGCTGCACGATCAGGGTCCGAATACCAGTGTCCACACCGTGAGTGCGGCGATGACGCCCAGGGCGACATAGGTAAAGAGGCGAAAGCTGAGCAGGGCATCAAGACCCGTCAGCAGAAAGACAACCCGCAGCCCCACGGCCGTGCCAATTCCAATGAGGCCACAGACCATCCAGTCCGGAAAATAGGCACCGACGACAGGAAAGGACGGTGCTCCGCGAAGGGAACATCCACCCGTCGCCACAAGGCACAGGCCGGACAGAGACAGACGCAGGCGGGCAGGACGCATGAGGAGACTTGAAACTTTCGCGCGGCCATCAGGAAAGCCGGAGCCTATCACATCCTTTTGTGAAAGCCACAGTCCCGCTGCCCGGCGTCCAAAGTCGAAAAAGAAAACCGGACCCGTTGCGGGAAGTTTTAAAAAGCAGACACGGTTCAGAACATGGTCCGAGGCAATGAAAAACGGCTTTTTCCCTGCAGTGTTTCTTCTGGCTCTGATGACGAGTGGTCAGGCTCTTGCCGCCAGGCAGGATCTTGTCCTGTCGCCGGTCAATACACAGGCCCGTCTGCATGCCCGTTCTGCCCTGACAGATATTGACGGGAGTTTCGGGGATGTCTCCGGAACACTGACTTACGATCTGGACCGGCAGACCTGTCATGTGGACATGACCATGAACGTCAATTCGCTGAAGGTCGGCAGTGCGGTCATGAAGCAGATCATGCTTTCAGGGATCATGCTCGACAGCGACAGCCATCCGGTCATGCGATATGTTGGCGATTGTCGTCCGAAGATCACCAAAGGCCAGTTACAAACCGAGCTTGTCGGAAAGCTGACCATGCGCGGGCAGACCCATCCTCTCGTTTTTACGACGGAGCTTCAGTTTCAGGGCAATACGCTCATGCGCATCGTAAGCCGCGGCACGTTCGATCAGAGACAGTGGGGCGTGAGTACGTTGCTGCATTCGGTGAACCCGATGGTGAAGGTTGAAACCACAATCCTCATGAAGTGACACGCCGGTATTCTTGAAGAGGACCGGTTCCTTCGATAAGCAGGCCTTCGATTCCCCGCTTCTCCAGCTTTCCGGCCTTGTGGACATGACCTTTCGGACGCCCCTGATCCTTTCCTTCGGCAGCATCAATATCGATCTGACGGCCCGCAGCCAGCGGCTTCCCCGACCGGGCGAAACCGTCCATGCCGATAGTTATGCGATTGGTCTGGGCGGCAAGGGGAGCAATCAGGCCGCCGCTGCGGCGCGGCTGGCGCGAAGCTTCGATCTGGACGTGGCGCTTGCCGGGCGCGTCGGGTGCGATGCCTTCGGCGCGCAGGCCCGCGCCAGCCTGTCAGGCTTTGGCGTGGACCTTTCCCCGCTGCGTGATGATCCGGAGAACCCGACGGGTATCGCCCTGATCGGGATCGACGCCGCAGCGGAAAACTGCATCACTGTCGCTGGCGGTGCGAACATGGCGGTGGACGGCACGGACATCGATGCGGCCGCGCCTTGGCTGGAGCGGGCAAAGGTTCTGCTCCTGCAACTCGAAATCCCGCAGGAAGCTGTCCTTGCCGCTGCGCGCCAGACGCGCCGGGCAGGGGGTGTTGTCGTTCTCGACCCGGCACCGGCCCCCGAAAAGGGTCTGCCTGAACCGCTCTGGTCCGAGATTGATATTCTCACGCCCAATGAAAGCGAGACTTTCAGCCTGACCGGTATCCGCCCCACGACCGTCGAGGAAGCACGGAAGGCTGCGGATATCCTGCTCGCAAAAGGCGTGGGTGCCGTACTGGTCAAGATGGGCGCGAAAGGCGTGTTCTGGCATGACGGAACTGCGTCCGGGCATCTGGCGCCATTTCGTGTCGTCCCGATCGATACGGTGGCCGCCGGTGACTGTTTCAATGCAGGGCTCGCCGTGGCGCTCGCGCTCGGCAAGAGCCTTTCGGAAGCAGCAAAGATTGCCTCCGCCTGCGGAGCACTCGCCACGACACGGCATGGCGCTGCGGATGCAGCTCCGGAGTGGGATGAGGTCGCCGCGCTGGTCGCAGGCTGAAAAGCCGCTTGCGTCATCGGTTTTTCAGGTTCAGGTTCCCGCGCACAAGACGGACTGAACTGAAAAACGGAACTGTGGGACAATGACGAAAAGACGCATCACATGGATGGTTCTCTCCGGAGCCCTCATGACGGCGTTTTTTCTTGTCGCCTGCATGACGACGACGATGGATGCCGCAGGACACATCCATGCCAGCTATTTCTGGATGGCCGGGTTCATCATTTTTGCCATCGTGCATGTCTACTGCACATGCATGTCAAAATGACGGGCTTCTGTCGGTCGCCAGAGGTATAAAAAAAGCAGGGCACCGGAAGGTACCCTGCTTTTTGTTGAGGCCGGAGCGGATCAGTAAGGGCCAGGTCCGTAACCCGGGCCATATCCCGGTGCGACCGCACCCGGTGCAGGCGCCACCGGAACGCCGGGCTGCACGACGCCGGGTGCGACACCCATGCCGTTGGCGCTCACGACGCCAGCGATCAGGCCTGTCGTAAGGGCGGTCAGCAGGAACTGGTTGCCATAGCGCATCCAGTAATAGCCACGTGGCGGAGCGTAGAGACCGCGATAGCTGCGCCAGTTGTTGATGGCCTAGCGGCTGCCACGGGGTCCGTCGTAACGGTCACCCCGACGCCAGACGCGATCATGACCGCCGCCACGTCCACCGCCACGATAGTCTCCGTGACCGCCCGGGCCATTCATGCCAGGTCCGCCAGGACCACCGCCGCGGGGATCAGCAGATGCAAGAGGTGCTGCGGCGAGGAGGCAGCCAGCCATCAACCCTGCGAATAGTTTTGTCTTCATAACTCACCTTTAAATCCAGTCATCACCACCCGGATAAAACGGCCGGGGGCATGTACCGGACTGTCATAAAGCCCTTCAAGCATGGCTGGAATATGGCTTTCGGGGCGCGCTTTGTAACGGTGCTCGAGGGGCAGAGGTTTCCTTTCATGTGATGGATCAAAGGGACTGTGCGTTTCTATGGCTTTCCGTCTGGGAAAATGTGCGCTTATGTTCGTTTTCTTACAGCCCCGTATCCGGACCTTCTGCCATGCGCCATGAATTGCCCTTGATCAGCCCGCGTCAGGACCAGATCGTGCGTCTGGTACGCAGCAACGGCTACATGGCCAATGAGGAAATGGCGCAGCATTTTGGCGTCGCGGTCCAGACCATTCGCCGGGATGTGACGTCTCTTGCGGGGCTCGGTCTGCTCTGCCGGCATCATGGCGGTGCAACGCCTGTCTCCACGGTCGAGAACCTGGATTATGACGCGCGCCAGATCCTGAATGCCTCGGCCAAAGACGCCATCGGACGTTATGCCGCCTCCCTGATTCCAGACCGCTCTTCCCTGTTCATCAATATAGGCACCACCACGGAAGCCTTTGCGCGCTCGCTCACAAAGCACAGGGATCTGCGGATTGTGACGAATAATCTGCACGTGGCGTCGCTCGTATCAGGCCGGATGGATTTTCACACGGTCATTACCGGCGGCCAGCTGCGTCCTCAGGATGGCGCCATTCTGGGAAGCAGTGCGATCGAGTCCCTGTCGTCTTTCCGCACGGAATTCGGCGTCATCGGCATCAGCGGAATCGAAGATGACGGAACACTGCTGGACTTCGATCTGAGCGAGATCCAGTGCGCCCGAACGATCATCCGCAATTCACGCCGCGTCCTGCTTCTGGCCGATCACACCAAGTTCAGCCGCCATCCGATGGGAAGGGTGGGGGATCTGCGCGATATTGATGACCTGATTACCGACCAGCCGGTCTCCGAGGCATTTCAGCGGCACCTGGACGCTGCGGGCGTTACGCTTCATGTCGCTGAAAATCACGTCTGATTTCACCAAAAAAGAACACTATCTCGTTACGAATCACATAAATCTCTTTCTTTATTGCTCAACATGCTCCAAAACGAACATCGACCGCTCGTTTTGGAGCGTGATGACAGGAGAGTGTGATGTCATCGATTCACGAGGTTTCTTCCGCGGCCAGTGCCTCCGTACCATACGACCTGCTGGTCGTGGGCGGCGGCATCAATGGCTGTGGAATCGCAAGGGATGCTGCGGGCAGGGGGGCAAAGGTGCTTCTCGTCGAGCAGGATGACCTTGCGAGCCATACATCTTCCGCGAGCACCAAGCTGATCCACGGTGGTCTGCGCTATCTCGAATATTACGAGTTCCGGCTGGTCCGCGAGGCCCTGATGGAGCGTGAGCGTCTGCTGAAGATTGCGCCGCACATCATCTGGCCGATGCGTTTTGTCCTGCCACATTCGAAAATGCTGCGTCCGGCCTGGCTGCTGCGGACGGGACTGTTCCTGTACGATCACCTCTGCCCGAACATGACGCTGCCGCGAACGAAGGCGCTGAACCTGCGGACGGCTCCGGCCGGGAAGCCGCTACGTTCCGAATACGTGCGCGGTTTCGAATATTCCGATGGCTGGGTGCAGGACAGCCGGCTCGTGGTTCTCAATGCCATGGATGCCGTGCGCGTCGGGGCCGACATCCGGACGCGGACCCGTCTCGTGAGGGCCGTGCGTGCGCCTCAAGGCTGGACCGCAACGATTGAAAACACCGAGACGGGCGAGCAGAGCACGGTTTACGCCAGGGCTGTCGTCAATGCGGCAGGTCCATGGGTTGCCGAACTGCTTCAGGACCGTCTGAATGTGCCGAGCCGCAACCGCGTGCGTCTGGTCAAGGGAAGCCACATCGTGGTGCCGCGCGTCTTCGAAGGTTCGCAGGCCTACATCTTCCAGAACCCGGACAAGCGGATCGTCTTCGCTATTCCCTACGAGCAGGATTTCACCCTGATCGGCACTACGGATGTTCCGTGGGAGCAGGATCCAAGCCATGTCGAAATCTCGCCCGACGAAGTGACCTATCTGTGTGAGAGCGTGAACCGCTACTTCACGAAAACCGTCCGTCCCGACGATGTTGTCTGGACCTATGCCGGCGTGCGTCCGCTCTATGACGACAACTCGGGCAATGCTTCGGCCGTGACCCGTGACTACGTCCTGGACGTGGATGCGACTTCCGCGCCGATCCTGTCCGTTTTCGGCGGCAAGATTACGACGTTCCGCAAGCTCGCCGAACATGCCGTCGAGAAGCTTGCGCCGCATCTTCCCGTCCTGCGCAAGCCGGGCTGGACGGATGGCACGCCGCTTCCCGGAGGCGAGTTCGCCCCGAAGGATTTCGAGGCACAGCTTCGCCGTTTCAGAGGGTATGCACCGCATCTGTCCGAGCGCAGCTCCTGGCGTCTGATGCGCAATTACGGCCTGCGGGCCTATGACATTGCGACACCTGATCCCGAGGGTATGGGCCGGAATTTCGGCGATACGCTCAGTGCGCGTGAGGTGGATTACCTGATCGACAATGAATGGGCCCGGACCGCCGAGGACATCCTGTGGCGCCGCTCGCGGCTTGGCCTGTTCGTCAGCGATGCCGACCGTGCGGACCTTCAGACCTATGTCGAAGGCCGTCTGCAGGGCGGTGTTGTCTCCATTCCCGACCCCAGCCTGGTCACGCGTCAGAACGTCGCCTGACCGCATAGCTTCATCTTTTCATGGCGGATACCAGTCATGTCAGAAAACAGGCGTTACCTTGGTGAGCTCCTCTCGGAGTTCTTCGCAGTCGCAATCATTATTCTCTTCGGAGATGGTGTTGCGGCCATGTACTCTCTGTACGACCCCAGTCCGTATAAAACGGCCTACTGGGGGGTGTGTATCGTCTGGGGCCTTGGCGTGACGGTAGCGATCTACGCGACCGGCGCCATCACCGGAACCCATGCAAACCCGGCTGTCACGTTGTCGCTGGCCATGTTCCGCGGCTTTTCGTGGAAAAAAGTGCTTCCCTACATTAGCGCTCAAGTTCTGGGCGGTTTTGTCGGCGCGGCCCTCGTGTACTCACTCTATGTCCCGGTGATCGACCATTTCAACGTGGCGCATAACCTGACGCGTGCTGTCGATGGTGGTGCTGCGGGCGTGTTCTTTACCCATCCGGGTGATTTCGTCACGGTCTCGCATGCGTTCTGGGATGAGCTGGTTCTGACGGCCGTTCTGGTGTTCGGCATCTTCGCGATCACCTGCCAGTACAATACGCAGGCCCCGCAGGCGAACTCCAGCGCGCTGATCATCGGTCTGCTGGTTGCCATCATCGGTGCATCCTGTGGCTATCTGGATGCCTGGGCGATCAACCCGGCCCGTGATTTCGGTCCGCGCCTGTTCTGCTTCTTCGCAGGCTGGGGACAGAGCGCACTGCCTGCACCGGGCAACTATTTCTGGGTTCCTGTCGTAGCCCCGCTGATTGGTGGTCCGATCGGGGCGGCGGTGTACCACTACGGCCTGCGCCCTTTCATGCCGCGTTACCTGGAGCAGACCATCACCGTGGCACCGGAAGGGATCAACCCAGCCGAACCGGTTCTGGTTGTGTCCAATCCGGGTGATCCAGCCCTACCTGTCGTCAACCGGGTCTCCTGAAATCCGTCTGAAACCTTCCGAACTTTCAAGATCTTCCGCCGGAGAATATATCATGAGCAAGAAAGACTGCATCCTCGCCATTGATCAGGGCACGACCTCGACCCGCAGCATCGTCTTCGGAAAGGATGCGCAGGCTCTGGCCATTTCCCGCCGCGAGTTCCCCCAGCATTATCCCGAACTGGGCTGGGTCGAGCATGATGTGGAAGACATCTGGCGCGATGTGCTCGCCACGGCACGCGAGACGATTGACGAGGTCGGTGGACCGGAGCGTATCGCCGCCCTCGGCATTACCAACCAGCGTGAGACCATCGTGATCTGGGACCGCGAGACGGGCCGTGCGATCCATCGTGCGCTCGTCTGGCAGGATCGCCGCACGGTCCATGAGTGCAATCGTCTGCGCCAGCAGGGCAGGGAAGCCATGGTCCGTGAAAAGACAGGCCTGCTGCTGGACCCCTATTTCTCGGCCAGCAAGATTGCCTGGCTGCTGGACCATGTGCCTGATGCCCGCCGTCGCGCGGAAGCAGGCGAACTTGCAGCGGGCACGATCGACAGCTTCCTGCTGTGGCGTCTGACCGGGGGCAAGCGTCATGCAACGGACATCACCAATGCCTGCCGCACGTCGCTGTTCAACATCCATACGCAGGAATGGGACGAGGAGCTTCTTCAGCTCTTCAACGTCCCCCGTTCGCTCCTGCCGGAAGTCTGCGACAACAGCAGCGATTTCGGCGAGACGGAAGCCAAGCTGTTTGGTGAGAAGATCGCCATCGGCGGCATGGCGGGCGACCAGCACGCCGCCGTCATCGGGCAGGCCTGCTTCCAGGAAGGCATGGCAAAGGCGACTTACGGAACGGGCTGCTTCATGCTGCTCAACACCGGCGAGAAGCCGATCATGTCCAACAACCGCCTTCTGACCACGATCGCCTATCGCATTGGCGGCAAGACCTTCTACGCGCTGGAAGGTTCCATCTTCGTGGCCGGCGCCGGCATCAAGTGGCTGCGTGACGGGCTGAAGCTGATCACGCATGCTTCCCAGACCGACGATATGGCGACCCGCATCCCCGACAGCCATGGCGTCTACATGGTGCCGGCTTTCGTCGGTCTTGGCGCTCCTCACTGGGATCCGGATTCACGCGGTCTGATCTGTGGTCTGACGCTCGGTTCCACGCAGGCACATATTGCCCGTGCCATGCTGGAGTCCGTGGCATTCCAGACCTATGACCTGATCCGCGCGATGCGTGAGGACGGTGCCATGCGCACCAGCATCCTGCGCATCGACGGCGGCATGGCTGTCAATGACTGGTTCGCCCAGTTCCTGTCCTCCATGCTCAAGGCCGAGGTCGAGCGTCCGGTCAATATCGAGACCACTGCCCTTGGCGCAGCCTTCCTTGCCGGATTGCAGGTCGGGTTGTGGAAAAACCTGGACGAGGTTGCCGCGACCTGGAAGCAGGAGCGTGTTTTCGCACCGAAGATGGACCCGGCACAGCGCCGGATCATGATCGATGGCTGGCACGATGCCGTCCGCCGCACGCTGACGCCCAGCGCGCCGATCGCGCATTCCAGCGTGGAAACGACATCCAGTCAGGCAGCTTGAGCGTTAAACGGGGTGTTAACTCCATGAAAAAAACCGCCACCAGAACAGGTGCCGGTTTTTCTTTGTCCTGCGCCTTAGGCCGTGAAGAACTGGCTGAACCCCATTCCGCGCAGGGCCCGGCGATAGGCGATCGAGCTGCGATCCGCCATGACATGCGCTTCCAGCGTGGGGTCCAGCGGCAGGTTCTCGGGTTTCTGCGCTTCAACAAGGGCACGGTCTTCTTCAAACACCTTGCGGTTGAAATCATAGACGGCCTGAACTGGGATATGCTTGTCAAAGTTCTTACAGATCGGTGAGAACATTCGCGTCATCCTTGCCGAGACGGGGGAAGCGGCATTCATGATGACCAGCCGCCCGTTATCCGGGAAATGGATTTCCAGGGTGGCCACGAATGGCACATGCACGCGGAAATGCCGCAGCCACTCGAAGCCGGGCTTTTCCCAGTCCTCGTGACCTACAGGAAAATTGCTGACCGTGCTGCGGTACTCTGCCTCAAACCCGTCTTTCGTCATCTTAGGCATATAAGAGGGAACGACAGGGTTGTCGGGATCGGCGAACGTCTCAGTATGGACGAAGGCGAAATGCGCCACGTCGATGAACCCCTCAACCTGCCGGCCTGCAAAGCCCGCAATATCGATCCAGGGGTAGTTGATCTGCTGATAGTCTGTCTCATCCCAGTGAGGCATTGGCGGAATATTCTGGGAGCCATCGGAGTTCAGGCATGTCCAGATCAGCCCATACCGCTCGACAGCCGGATAGGTCCGCAGGTTCAGTTTGGAAGGAATGGCACTGTCGGGATGTGCCGGGACCCGGACGCAACGCCCCTCCGCCCCGAAGCGGAACCCGTGATAGGCACAGGCGATCGTCTCGCCATTACCCTTGCCCATGCTTAATGGTACGCCCCGATGCGGGCATAGATCATCCGCAATTACGATCCGCTCGCCAGCGCGATAGATCACAAGGGGTGCGTCCAGCAGCGTGACGCCAAGCGGACTGTCCCCCAGTTCACGGACCAGCGCCACCGGATGCCAACAACGGGACAGCAGATCCCAGTCCGCGGGCTCAAACGTGCAGTTGCGAGGCAGGGGAGCAAAGGACGGGCGTTCGGTCTGAGGGGCCTGTAAGGTCATGAGGGGCTCCTGGGCGTTGGAGCCCCCATCATTCCTCACCCGAGCGTTCGCCGATATATCAAATTCAATGATTGTGTGTTCGCAAAAAGAGGTCACCGGAGTATCGTGAGGCCCAGTTTATAGAGTTCAGGCTTTGATCCTGCGGGACTTGGCAGTATCCTGTCACGCAGTCCGCAGCATGGACAGGCGCGAATGGCGCGTTTTTTCATTCCCTGCCGGCAAACAGGAAGTATGTCCGCATGACCGTCCCGCAGCAATCCAGTCCCTTTTTCCAGCAGCTGCGTCAGATCAATGGAGATCGTGGATTTCTTGCAAATCTGGGCGGTTTCTTCTGCGTCAGCTGCATGATGGGGCTGGGCAATCTGTTCAGCCAGTCGCTTTTTCATGAAAACATGGCATGGCTTCTGGGGCCGCTCATGGTCATGATCGCGCTCTATTTCTTCGTGCCGTATTTCATCCTGCTGCTGACGAACCGCCGATCCGGCGAAAGCTGAATGTTTTAATCGCGCACAAAAAAGGGGAGGCGGATCAGATCCGTCTCCCCTTTTTTGTCTGTATGCCGCCAATATCAGTGCGGCGTGTTGTTCTTACGCACCTGGGCGACCTGATCGGCCGTCACGTTGTAGGAGCCGTTGCCAAACGTCTTGCTGACATAATTCACGAGGCTTGCGACCTCCTCGTCATCCAGACGCTGCACGTCTCCCGTGCTGCCAAAGGCAGGCATGCTGGCATGACCGTCTGCGGTCGTGCGGTTCACGCCCATCAGGATCGTCATGATCAGGTTGTCGGGGCGACCGGCACCGACGGCGGAGTTTTTATAAAGGGACGGCGCATACTGATCGACTGTTCCCGCACCATTCTGCCCGTGACAGGCGGCGCAGTTGGCATCGAACAGGTTTGCCGGGCTCTTGTGAGACAGGTTGTCGATCCGTGTCAGCTCGCCCGAGCGGATATCAGGCACATCATTGGCCTTGCCGAACCCGTCACGCGGCTGATGATCGGCGTCATCTTCCATGGGCTTCACCTGGCGGATGAAGGCCGCGAGCGCATGCAGATCCGCATCGGTCAGATGGCTCGTACTGTGTTCGACAGCTTCGCCCATCGGACCAGCCGCCTGGCTTTTGCCCTTGACCCGGCCGGTGCGCAGATACTGGACGATGTCGTCTTCGCTCCAGTCACCGATGCCGCCGGTCCTGCTCGGCGTGATGTTTGGTGCATACCAGCCTGCAAGCGGACTGCCCGCCAGATACTGGTCGGATTTCTCCATCAACATCACATTGCGGGGCGTATGACACGTTCCGCAGTGTTCGAGCGCAGTGGCGAGGTATTTGCCGCGACGCAGCGTGTCATAAGTGGCGGAATCGCCCGTTTCTTGCTTTTCGCTCCCTGCCAGCATGTTCCAGCCTGACAGGGTCAGGCGGATATTGCTGGGAAAGCTCAACTGCGTGGCGGGGGGTGTTTCCGCAACCGGTTTGACCCCGTGCATGAACCAGACATACAGCGCGTGAATGTCCTGATCCGTCATGCCGGCGTAAGACACGTAGGGCATCACCGGATACAGGTTTTCGCCATCCCGGCGCTTGCCGCGACGCAGGGCCTGCTCGAAATCATGTTCCGAATATTTCCCGATGCCATGCTCGGCGTCAGGCGTGATGTTCGTGGAAATGATGTCGCCCATGGGGGTTGCGATTTTCAGCCCACCCGCGAACGGCGTTCCACCCTGTTTGGTGTGACATGCAACGCAGTCCGCAGCCGTGGCCAGATAGGCGCCACGGTTCATGACATCCTGATCCACATCCGCGGCCCGCGCAGCATGAGCAGACAGTCCACCCAGAACCGTTCCACCAACAAGGAAAGACCAGAAAACGGTTTTGAAATCAGGCATGGAGCAGTTCTTTTTTCAGCGTATCGGCAACACGAAGCGCAAGGGCTGCGACGGTGAGGGTGATGTTCCCGGTTCCGACCGTGGAGAACACGGACGAACTTGCGATGAACAGGTTCTCGTGGTCATGCGTCCGGCAATGGCCGTCCACCACGGAATCCTTGGGATCCACGCCCATGATGGTGCTGCCCGAGGGATGATCCTGCGGGAAGTAACCCGGCGTCCACTGCTCATCCGTGCCATGCATCAGGCCGATGAGGTTTTTGAACAGCCCGCGCGTGTGCTCGCAACTGCGGACCGTATATTCCGGCAGCTTGTAATAGACATCCGGATGCGGAATGCCGAGCGCATCCTTGTGCGTCGTGCTCAGCGTCAGGCGGTTGTCCGGATCGGGCAGGGCCTCATTATGGCTGAACAGGCGGACAGTGTGGGATGCCAGATAGCGGATCTGCTCTTCCAGAGCCTTGCCGACATAACCCTTTGAAATCGCAAGCTGCGTTGCAAAATCGACCTGGTTGTCATCGACCATGTGCACGAGATACGCGCCGCGGTCACCACGCCAGTCGCCATCACGGAAATTGTCGATCACGTTGGTCTCAAGCGGACCGCGTCCCGGCCACAGGGCCTTGTCGCCGCTGATGAACGTCACCTGCACACCAGTATGGTCCATCATGTTCCGACCGACATGGCCCGAACTGTTGGCAATACCATTGGGGCTCTTTTCGTCTGCCGAAACCAGCAGCAGCTTGGCCGTCTCGATGCAGTGTGCGGCGATGACGAAATACTTGCCGGTTACACGATGCGATCCCTTGTCCGGGTCGTAATAGTGAACGGCCGTCACCTTCTTGTTCGCGCTGTCCCGCTCGATCTTGTAGACGACCGCATTCGGGACGAACTTCGCACCGACTGCCTCGGCGTGATAGACGGAATATCCGCCGTTATACATCGCCCCGATCGGGCAGATCGGCATGCAGTTGTTGTGCCCTTCGCAGGTCGGACGGCCGTCATAGGGCTTCGTGTTCCGGGCCTGCGGCTCATGCACGACGCGGTAGGGCGTCTTTTCGCTGATGAGCTTGCGGAACTGCTGCGCCGCATAGGAAATCGGCAGGGCTTCCATGGGGTAGGGCTGCCTGCGGGGCGACCCCAGATCCTCGACTTTCGGGTCCGGACCACACACGCCCATCATGACTTCGGCCTGATAATAGAACGGCTCGAGATCGTCGTATTTCAGCGCCCAGTCACGACCCTGACCATAACGGGTCTTGAGTTCGAAATCGGACGGAAGATAGCGCCATGCACAACCGGCCCAGTGCCAGGTCGTGCCACCCATCATCCGCAGATAGACCTGCTGATAGGCTTCGGCGTTCGGGCCGCTCGTATGCAGGTATTTGTTCGGCGTGATCTGGTTGGGCGGATGTTCGGCCCAGGGTGTAGATGGGAAAGGCCCCTGATAGGAGGGCTTGTTTTCCAGATTGCGGAAATTATCCACGAAATGCTGCCGGTCCACACGCGGGCCGGCTTCCAGCACGATGACGGAAATGCCCGCGCGCGCCAGTTCGTTCGCAATGGAACTGCCCGCGACACCGGATCCGACGATCACGACATCGGCGGAGAGATTCTGATCAGGAGACATAGGAGATGCTGTTCCCGCTCTCAGGTAGGTTCCACGTCGAACTTCGAGGGCGACAGGGCAGGGCCACCGGTCGGCCTGTCGACTTCAGGAGGCTGCGTCGTCCAGTAGAACGGACCGCCTGCGGCGTAAGTCTTGGGGTAGATGGCGTCCTTGGTGATGTCGAACATCAGCGCCGAGCGGTAAACCACGACCTTGCCGTTTGCGACCCCGCGATACCAGCCGGACATCAGGTCATGGATAACGTCCTTGAATGCCGGATCGGACTGTTCCGCAGCTTTGGCGAATGCGGAGGCATCTTCGTAAGTGCCGCCAGCCAGAAGATCGGCCAGTCTGCCCAGCTGGGCTTTCCGCTCGGGCCCGGACTGAAGGATGCGCTCGTAAAGGGCCTGTCCGATGCGCGGGTCCAGGGACGGGCGATCCGTCAGGCGCTCCGAGACTTTCATGAAGCGTTCAAGTTCAGGATCTGCGCCGGTTGCAGGCTCTGCGGAAACTGCTGTTCCTGCCGCCAGAACTCCCATGCCGGCCATGCCCGTCATCAGCGTATCGCGACGGGACATCCGCATCAGCCGGTTCAGGCGCATGGCATTGGGAGAGGAGACATGGAGGTCAACAAGAGGGCAGTGACGCTCTTTCGTCATGGAAAATCACTCTTTGCATACACTCGAGACCGGTGACACGACCGTGATCCATGTCACCTTCAATGGGCCTCAACCTACAGAGACAGAGTGATCATGCAACCGTGAACGGCCAATTATCCGGAAATATCTCGGCGAAAGAAGCGGATCGACCTGTGTCTGCAAAAAGGATAGCAGGCGGTAACGTCCGTTACCCTATTGCGGTTTTTGGTAGTCATCAAAGAGACTTGAAGTATTAAATGCGCATTGACGGTCGTGAATAGATCGGAGTCGTCAGACGATTCCTTCTGGAGTGCTTTCTATAGAATGCGAAAGTCTTCCAACCCCAATTCTTGAATGATGAATAGGGTACTCTACAGGTCCTGAAAAACAGAACAGGGCGCGGTATGACCCGCGCCCTGCTGACCCCGTTCAAAAAGGGAAAAGGCTAGGTGCCGATCCCCATAAAAACCAGCGCCGTGGTCATAAGACCAACCAGAACGGCCAGAACAATGCTGCATTTGAGAGTGAACTGAAGGAGCGCGCCTTCCTGTCCGACTAACCCCACGGCTGCCGAGGCAACGGCAATGGATTGCGGGGAGATCATTTTTCCGACAGCACCGCCAACCGTATTGGCTGCGACCAGAAGCTCTCCACTCACGCCGATCTGGCGTCCGGTTGCTGCCTGAAGGCCGCCGAACAGCGCGTTGGAAGAGGTGTCCGAACCCGTCAGGAACACACCAAGCCAGCCCAGCAGCGGCGCAAAGAACGTGAACGCCCCCTTGGTCATGGCGAGCACCAGGGCGAGCGTTGTGGAGAGGCCCGAGTAATTCGCAAGAAACGCAAAGGCCAGCACCATGCCGATGGCGTAGATCGGCGTCTTCAGTTCGCGCAGGGTGTCTCCAAAAGTCGTCAGGGCATCTTTGGGGCGCATTTTCAGGAACAGGACGGAGACTATGCCCGCCAGCAGAATGGCTGTTCCAACGGATGAAATGAAATCAAGCTTGAAAATGGCTGCATAAGGCGTTGGGCTCGGAACAATCGGTGCCGTTTTCAGCACCAGATTGTGCAGTCCGGGGAACCGAACCACGAGTACCGTCCAGTCCAGTGGTCCACCTGCGGCGAAAAGCGCCTTGAAAGGTTTGATGCTCCAGACGGCCACAAAAGCCGTGAGAATGATGAACGGAGACCAGGCCCGCAGGATCTGCGACGCTGCATAGGAGGGCTTTTCGGTGACGGCACTGGCGGGAGCCTCACCGGTCTCGAAGCGGAAAATCCGGCGCGGCTTCCAGACCCGCAGAAAGACCGGAATGGCAATCATCGTCAGCAGCGGTGCGATAATGTCGGGAAGTTCAGGGCCGATCAGCAGGGCTGTCAGGGTTTGTGTAATGGCGAACGTCGCCCCCGTCATCAGGATGACGGGCCATGTTTCGCGAATGCCACGCAGCCCGTCCACCACGCCGACCAGCCAGAACGGGATGACCACGCCAATCACGATAAGCTGCATCACGACCAGTCGGCCGACCACATAAGGTTCGGCGCCGATGACCTGTGCCCCCACGATGACGGGAATACCCATTGCACCGAAGGCACCAGGTGCAGCATTGGCGATCAGGCACAATCCGGCTGCATAGATCGGTGGAAAGCCCAGGCCCACGAGCAGGGCCGTGGTAATCGCCACGGGTGCACCAAACCCGGCAGCGCCCTCAAGAAAGGCCCCGAACGCAAAGGCGACCAGCAGAAGCTGGATGCGCTGGTCTTCTGAAACTGTGGAAATGGAATGACGGATGATGTCGAACTGACCGGTCCGGACCGACACCTTGTAGAGAAAGACCGCCCCGATGATGATCCACGAGATGGGCCACAATCCATAGGCAAACCCGTACAGGCAGGCCGATATGGCCATGAAGAACGGCATTCCGTAAAACGCGACCGCCAGAAGGAAAGTAATTCCAACAGTAATCGTACAGGCAACATGACCCTTCATGCGCAGATACAGAAGGGCGAAGAAGAAAAACAGGATTGGGATAAGAGCGATTGCGCCAGAAATCCAGATATTTCCAATTGGATCGTAAACCTGTGTCCAGGATGACATCCCGAAAGCCTCCAAGTAAAAATTAAGTGATAATAAGAAATTGATCGCTTTTTCTTACTCTCTTTGGCGGATCGTATTTTTCGAAAACAATAAGCGCAATAAGCCGCGCATATAACTGCGGGTAAACTTTATGACATACTGTTTTTAATAGTTGGATATATTCAGTTATTATTTTCTAGAGATGTCACTTGGGATGGATCCTGAAAGGTAAAGCCCTCCGTCTTCAAGGTAATTTTGCTCAAAAATCCGCTTTTGACGCCGGAAAAGCGGGTTGAACGCTTTCTTTGAATAAAAGTATTTGCGGAATATTTGATACGAAACTTAAAAGTGAATTTAATAATATTTGGATTTCAGGAAAAAATATCACTGATTTCGAAAAAGCATCACAACAATTCGGGACAGACGCTGAAATACAGCCTGCTCCGGAACCTCCTCAGGGCTGGTCCACTCGCTTTTATGTTACACAAACAGATCACTCGTTCCGCAGGACCGCTGCGAGAACCCGACGCCTTGTCCGGCTCTCGAAAGGGTGAGAAACAGGTTCAAACGTCACCCTCACAGATGGATAGTCAGGTTCCCATGCATCTTCGTCTTCTATGTGCGTCCCTGATTGGGGCCGGTACGATCGCCTTTTCATCCAGCGCATTCGCCTGGGGGCCTTATGGTCACGCGATCGTTGCAGACATCGCCCAGGAGCGGCTGACCCCGCAGGCCCAGAAGGCCGCAACCGCGCTGCTGGCGCTGGAGAACCATCAGACGCTCGATCAGGTTGCCTCCTGGCCGGATACGATCGGCCATGTGCCCAAGAAAAAAGGTGGCCTGCCCGAGACGCTGAAATGGCACTACGTTGATATTGACGTGTCCCATCCGGCCTATGATCAGGCCCGCGACTGCCCCGACCATGCCTGCGTCGTCGAGAAACTGCCCGAAGAAATCAAGATCCTTGCTGATACACATGCGCCCGCGCAGGAGCGTCTGATGGTCCTGAAATGGGTGGTGCATCTCGTCGGTGATATCCATCAGCCGCTGCATGCTGCCGAACGGAACAAGGATATGGGCGGGAACGCGATCCGCCTGACCTATTTCGGTGACAACGCCAATGGCCATATGAACCTGCATTCCCTGTGGGACGAAGGTGTGATCGATCATGAAGCAGATCTGCATGTCGGCCCGTTTTACAGCATTGATGCATCCCGCGCGAAGAAGGAAGCTGACCGTCTTGGCGCCCTGATTACGCCGGATGAGACGAAATACTGGGTGCAGGATCTGGATGGCGGCGATGTTTACAACGCGACCGTTGACTGGGCCGATGAGAGCCATTCTCTGGCTCGTAGCGTGGCCTATGGCGCGCTTCCGGCCAACAAGGGGGCTGATATCGGCAAGGACTACACCGCGCTGACCTGGCCAATCATGGAACTGCGCCTCGAACAGGCGGGCGTGCGTCTGGCTGCCGTTCTCAACACCGCCCTGAACGGCGGCTGAGAACAGTGTCTGTGAGGATGGACGTCAGGATTTCTGCGTCCATCCTCCCCCCAGTGCCCGGTACAGATGGGCTACGGAAACAGATACGGCAGCGCTGGATTCAGCCAGCGCGCTTCGGCTCGACAGAAGGGCATTCTGCGTCGTCAGGACGTTGAGGAAGTCTCCGGCACCCTGACTGTACTGAAGCTGCGCGATATGCACGGCGGTTTCGTCTTCCGAAACCGTTTCTTCCAGCCGGTTCCGGCGCTCCTGCGCGGCACTCAGATCCGCCATGGAATCATCGACTTCTTCCCAGGCTTTCAGAAGCGTGCGCTGTAAGGCAATCGCGGCTTCCTTCTGCTGGGCCCGACGCAGATGAAGCTGCCCCGTCAAACGCCCGCCTTCGAACAGCGGCAGCGTCATGGTCGGGCCGAACCCATATTGTCGGGACGCCCATGAGCCCAAGCCACTAAACTGCAACGCCTGAATATCGAGACTGCCCGAGAGCGTTACGCGCGGGAAAAAGTCAGCGACCGCCACGCCGATACTGGCTGTTGCGGCATGGAGATGATCCTCGGCGGCCCGCACATCCGGGCGCCGCTCGGCCAGTTCGGAGGGCAGACCAACCGGAATGATATCGGGAACGGGCGGGATCGTCTGGGACGATCCAAGTCTGTCCTTCAGTGCGCCGGGCTCCCGCGCCGTCAGAAAGCTCAGCGCGTTCACGAGATGCACTTCCTGACTTTTCAGGACCGGAAGACGCGCCTCGAAGCCATGCATCTGCCCGCGGGAATAGGCCACGTCGAGCTTCGTTGCCGTACCCTGTGCGAAACGTAGTTCCGTCAGCTTTACGCTGTGCCGGGCGATATCGATGCTTTGCTGGGTAATGCCGATCTGCGTCTGGATATTGCGCAGGTTCAGGTAATCCTGCGCGGTCTCGGCCATGAGCGAAACCAGCACATCGCGGCGCAGTTCGTCCGTTTCATGCATGGCCGCCGTCGCCGCTTCGACCTGCCGGCGGACATGCCCCCAGAAATCAACTTCCCAGGATGCACTCAGCCCGTATTGCGGCAGGTTGAACGACGGATTGCCTTTTGCGCCATCCGCCGCGGCCGGGCCGAAACCCTGTTCACCGCTGGCGACTTCGCCCGGCCCGGCCTGTTGCATGGTCCCCAGAAGACCAAGGATACCGTTCGTGCTGGCGCGTTCGCGGGCATAGGACGCAGCTCCTTCCATATGCGGCATCTGAGCGGCGCTTGCGATCTTCCGTTCAGCCTGACTTTCGGTGAAATGCAGGGCGGCTTCGCGCAGGTCGAGGTTGTTGCGCGCGACATCCTCTTCAAGCGCCGTTAGCGTCGGATCACGATAGATCCGCCACCATTGCGCTTCAATGGCAGAGGTTTCCTGCGGGTGGCTTGCGGCTGGTGTGAGGCTCTGGTGCCAGTGCGCGGGTGCATGCGGATCAGGACGATGATAATCCGGCCCCACCGTGCAGGCGGACAGTGCGGTCAGGGCCAGAAGAAAGCAGCGGGAAGGCTGGAACAGGGAAGGGCTCATTTCCAGAGATACCGCTCGTCATGGGAATGGATGCCCTCAGGCGTGGAGGACGTGTCGATCCGCGCTTCGACGGACATACCGACGCGCACTTTCTCCGCCAGAGGCTGGCCGGGATCGAAGGTCAGCTTAACCGGCACGCGCTGCACGACTTTGGTGAAGTTACCCGTCGCATTGTCCGGCTGGATGGCGGCGAAAGCCACGCCCGTTGCGGGGGCCAGACTGTCCACATGCGCCTTGAGCGGATGGCCGGGGAACGTATCAACCCAGATCGTCGCGCTCTGGCCCGTCTGGACCTTCGTCAGCTGCGTTTCCTGAAAATTCGCCAGCACATAGGCCTTGCGGACCGGTACAACAGCTAACAGCCCCGTGCCTGGATGGACATACGCACCAACGCGCACGCCACGCTCGCCGACCACGCCGTCCACGGGAGCAGGAATGGTGCAGTAGGACAGGTTCAGTTCGGCCTGATGCTCCGCGCTCTGAGCTTTCAGAAGCGCACCCTGCGCCTTTTCAAGCTGCCGGGCTTCCGCGCCCTGCTGCTGCTCAATCGTGCTGGCTCCGCCTGCCGAGAGATTGCGATACCGCGCCGCATTCTGCCGGGCGAAGACCAGCGCGGCCTCGTCGGACTGTACGGTATATTTCGCCGCATCGACGATGGAGCCCTGACGGTTCAGCAAGGCCCGAAGGTTATCCACGTCACCCTGCGCTGCGGCGGTATCACCATGGGCGGCGCCTAAAGCCGCGCGGTAATCGTCGTCCTCGATATGGGCGAGTTCTTCCCCGGCATGGACGTATTCGTTGTCCTCCGCCAGCACGCGGTCGATACGGCCCGAAACTTTCGGAGCCACGGTCGTGAAATCGGCCGTGACATAGGCGTCGTTGGTTTCCTGACGGATGCCGTCACCCACGAAGAAGCGGTCAGCCGTCCAGGCCAGACCCGTCAGGACAATGACCGCACATCCGGCCAGAAGAATGGGTTTTCCGTAAATCATGTTCGAGGCAGGTCCGTCAGTGTGCGGGGCTGGGAATGGAGGAAGGGGCCGGTTCGGGATCCGGTTCGCGGGCCGCGGCAGGAATGGCGGGAGCAGGTCCCTTGCCGGGCGGATAGACCCGTTTCGGCAGCACGGCGGTCAGCGCGATGTAGAAAATGCAGATGCACATCACGACGAAATAGATGTCCACCAGCGCCAGCGTGATCGACTGCTCGTGCAGATAGGTGTGGAAGATCTGAAGCGTATTGCGCGCCACATGATCGCTGTCGGGCGATGTGTTGCTGATTGCCGCATGAATCGGATCGCCCATGCCCGAGAGCGACGTGGCGTTATTGCCCGCCCGGTCCAGCAGTATGGTGGAGTGATACTGTTCCCGGCGGCGCAGCAGGATTTCGAAAATGGCGGTTGCGAACGCATTGGCCATGCCCTTGAGCATGTTCACCATGCCCGAGATGAACGGCCCGTCCGCCGGACCAAGGGACATGGTCGCCAGCATCAGCACCGGGATCACGACCATCGGCTGGCCGAAGATCTGAAGTCCCTGCATGACGTAGAAATTGTCCCGCACCCAGTCCGGCGTCAGCCAGGTGCCGAGGAAGGCCGAGAGCGCCAGGCACGACATGCCAAAGGCCAGCACATAGCGGCAGTCCACCCGCGCGGAATTGCAGAGTGCTGCCGTCAGCGGAAGCATGATGAGCTGGGGCAGGGCCACCGTCAGCGCGACCGGGGCTGCCTGGATCGGACGGTATCCTCGCACGGCTTCGAGATACGTCATCGGCACTTCGAGCATCAGCCCGCAGATGATGAGTACCGCAACCAGTGTGAGGAGTGACATCGTGATGTTGCGGTTTTTCCAGTACTGAAGCCGGAAAAACGGGCTGTGATGATGCCATTCATGGAACAGGAACCCTACGAACAGCGCGCCGCCCCAGAACGTCAGATGGGAAATGATGGGTGAGCGGAACCAGTCCAGCCGGTCCCCCTGATAGAGCACTGTCACCACGCAGATGATGGACGGCACGCCAATAAAGAAGCCGCGCCAGTTGAACTTTTTGAACCGTTCGAGATGCACAGGATCGCGCGGCAGCCCGTAAGCCATCATGGCGATGGCGATAATGCTGAAGGGAATGACTTCCCAGTACAGCCAGCGCCAGCCCACATGCTCGAACCACATCGCTTCCAGCGGACCACCCAGATTGGGGCCGAACGTAGCACTCATTGCATAGCCACCAATGCCGAACACCTTGATGGGAGGCGGCAGGTATTTGAGCATGACCGTCATCAGGACGGGCGGCAGGCATCCGGCACTCAGCCCCTGGGCCGCGCGGAGAAAACACAGCGAGATCATATCCGGCATGAAGGGCAGGGGGATCGACAGCATCGCCAGCACGGCCGTCATGAAGATCGAAAACCGGTAGATCGAGAACGTCATGTAGAACCAGGGCGTGAACGCCATGGCCGCGATGTTGAAGGATTCATAAATCGAGGTGAACCACGTCCCCTCGTCATGCCCGATATGCATGGCGCCCCGGATGTCGGTGAGGCCGATTTCCGTGATGTGTTCGTTGAAACCGGCCACATGAACGGCCAGCAGCATTCCCAGACAGCCAATGATCGTCCGCATGCCGAAAGGCGGGATGTATGAAGGCTGGGCAGGTGGTGCGCCTGCGGGAGGTGAAGCTGCTGGGTCCATGGGGTCTCTTCCGTTTCCCAAAAGCCCCTATCCGGAGTGTATGAGTCCGAAAACCCACATTTGCAGCAAGTGACGTTTCCATTTTCCGGAAGGGTTCAGGAAACCCTTCCATTTTTACACGAATGCGTGAAAATGGGTCTGAAACCCGCAGGAAACGGAGTGCGAGATGGCGAAGCGGACCGATAGCCACAGACGCTACGATCTTGATCTTTTGCGCTATCTTCAGGTTCTGGTGGAGGAAGAGAGCGTCTCACAGGCTGCACGACGCCTGAAGGTGAGCGACGCCGCCATGAGCCGTCATCTCGCCACGCTTCGGACCGTGTTCGGCGACCCGATCCTGGTTTTGTCCGGCCGCCGCATGATGGCGACAAGCTTTGCCAACCGCATCCGCGACCGCGTCCAGACCATCGTGCGGGATGCTGATGCGCTCGTGAACGACAGCGAAACGCTCAACCTGCGCCATCTTTCGCCGCGCTTCACGATCCGGGCCAATGACCTGATCGTAGGGGCTTTTGGGAACGCGATCCTGATGGCTCTCAAGCAGGATTGCCCGGAATGCAGCATCGTCTTTTCGCCCGAAACGGAGGAGCCAGCCAGTGAAGCCCTGCGCAACAGCCGGATCGACCTGGAGGGTTCGAAAAACCCCCTGGTATTGAGGTCTGCTCTGTGATTCCATTTCCCCTTAGTTGATTGGGGATGATGAAAGATGAAGCAGCCGGGTTTCTTTGATGTTGAAGAACGGCTTGCCCGCTTGAGCGGGCTTGGTGATCAGCTCGAAGCATTTTCCCGGACTGTGGATTTTGAAGTCTTCCGCCCTGACCTGGAGAAGGCTCTGGCCTATTCAGACGGAAGTAAAGGCGGACGACCGCCATTTGATCCGGTGCTGATGTTCAAAATTCTGGTGATCCAGACGCTCAACAATTTGTCTGATGAGCGGACGGAATATCTGATCAACGATCGCCTCTCCTTTATGCGTTTCCTTGGTCTGGGACTTTCGGATCGGGTGCCGGATGCCAAAACGGTCTGGCTGTTCCGCGAGCGTCTGACCCAGGCGGGTGCGATCGAAGGGCTGTTCAACCGCTTTGATGCGACCCTGCGCAACGCCGGTTATCTCCCGATGTCCGGCCAGATCCTGGATGCCACACTGGTGGCTGCTCCAAAGCAGCGCAATACGAAGGCTGAGAAAGCGGATCTCCGGGCAGGACGTCTTCCAGAAGACTGGCAGGACAAACCCGCAAAGCTGTCGCACAAGGATCGTCATGCACGATGGACACTGAAGTTCACGAAGGCGAAGCGGCAGGACGATGGAACCATACCGTCGAGCGATCTCGCCATCCCGTTCTTTGGCTACAAATCCCACGTCTCCATCGACCGGAAGTTTCGGTTCATCCGAAAATGGAAGACGACGGATGCCGCCGCCAGTGATGGTGCGCGATTGAGAGAGGGGCTGTTAGATAAAACCAATACGGCCTCAAGCGTTTGGGCTGATACAGCTTATCGCTCGAAAGCGAATGAGGACTTCATGGACAAAGAGGGTTTTGTCTCAAAGGTTCACAGAAAAAAGCCGCATCTCAAGCCTATGCCCCGACATATCCAGAAATCGAATGCTGGAAAGTCCGTGATCCGATCGCGCGTCGAGCACGTCTTTGCCGACCAGAAATCACAGACGGGATTGTTCATCCGAACTGTCGGTATCACCCGGGCCACCATGAGGATCGGGCTGGCCAATATCGTCTACAACATGCGCCGCTTCCTCTTCCTCGAAAGATTGAACGCGAGCGCATAGTCATCCAGCGGGAGAGCAGTCCCCGATCTGCTCAAAACGCAGATCAAAAGCTCCCCCAAAAACCGTCAATCAAATCGCCAAAAGCCTGAAATCACGAGCCAGGCGCATCAACCAACGGTTCTTCGATCCCTCCACGTGGAGCAGGAAGTCGAAAACTTCATGTGGGCTGATCTGGTTATCTACCAGTGCCCCGGCTGGTGGATGGGGGTGCCCTGGACCGTCAAGAAATACATGGACGAGGTTCTGACGGCCGGGCATGGAAAGCTCTACGCCAATGATGGCCGCAGCCGGTCCCATCCCGAGCGCAAATATGGCTCGGGCGGTCTCGTTCAGGGCAAGCGTTATATGCTCTCCGTCACCTGGAATGCACCGGAAGAGGCTTTCACTGATCCGGAGCAGTTCTTTGAAGGCCGTGGTGTGGACGGGGTCTATTTCCCGTTCCACAAGGCCCATGAGTTTCTGGGCATGTCTGCCCTGCCGACTTTTCTGGCTACAGACGTGATGAAGGCACCGAATGTGGATGCCACTCTCGCGGCCTATCATCAGCACCTGCAGGATGTCGTCGGCACGGCATCCTGAGCAGAGAAGGGGGCAGCCGGTGAGCTGCCCCGGCTTTTTACAGGCTCATTTGCAGGACGCGGCGGCTGACATCCGGTGTGATATCCGCATGTTCGCCCAGCGCGGTCATGCCATGCGCCTCAAGCTGCCTGATCAGAGGCTCGATGGCGTCCTCGCCAATCTCGTAGGCTGACAGGCGCGTCGGAATGTCCAGACTTTCGAAAAACTCTTCGGTTCGTAAGATAGCGGCTTCGATCCGCTCGTCTTCCGTGCCCTCATGCAGGTTCCAGACGCGGGTAGCGTACTGAAGCAGCTTGCCGCGCTTGGCGTCTTTCCGTGCGCGCAGCATGGAGGGCAGGACGATCGCGAGCGTCCGGGCGTGGTCGATATCATACCGTGCCGTCAGCTCATGGCCGATGCTGTGCGTGGACCAGTCTTCCGGCATGCCGACACCAATGATTCCGTTGAGAGCCAGTGTTGCGATCCACATGAAATTGGCACGCAGCGTATAGTTCTCAGGCTCTTTCAGGACTTTTGGCCCGATTTCGATCAGGCTGAGGAGCAGACCTTCGGCAAAACGGTCCTGCGCCAGCCCATCGGCCGGATAGGTCAGGTACTGCTCCATGATGTGGACGAAAGAGTCCACGACACCATTCGCAACCTGCCGGACGGGCAGGGAATAGGTGCGTGTCGGGTCCAGCACCGAGAAGCGCGGGAAGACATGCGGGCTGCCGAAGGCCAGCTTCTCGCGCGTGGACTGACGGGTAATGACGCTGAAGCTGTTCATTTCCGAACCCGTCGCCGGCAACGTCAGCACGGTGCCCAGCGGCATCGCGGCTTTGACGTTCGCGCCATGCGTCGTGAGGATGCTCCACGGATCACCTTCGAAATCCACGGCTGCGGCCACGAACTTGGTCCCGTCAATCACTGAGCCTCCGCCCACGGCCAGCAGGAAATCCAGCTTGTCTGTCTGAATGAGGTCCACAGCCTTCATCAGGGTCTCATAAGTCGGATTGGCTTCAATTCCGCCGAATTCCCGCGTGTACCGCCCTTCGAGTGCCTTGCGGACTTCCGGGAGCGTGCCGTTGCGCTCTGCACTCGATCCGCCAAACAGGATCAGGACGCGGGCTTCGGCCGGGATATGCTCCGCCAGTTTCGGGATCGTGTTCTCGCCGAAAATGATGCGAGTGGGATTATAGAATTCGAAATTCTGCATGGGTCCTGACTTCAAGATGAATGTTCTGACTGCGCCGTTTTCGACGCGGGACATGCGGTCCAGCAAAAGCCACCGCAGGGTCCTGCTTTCCTTCCACCCTAACCGGTTTGAGGGCCGTGTCCCAGACCGGAAGAGGGTCGCAAGGAAAACCCGGCTGTGGCCCGACCGTTATATTGACTGCCGGGCACGGAGCCGGTGAGGCGAAAAGCGAGGATATTCCGATGTATATTGCCATGAACCGCTTCAGGGTCCGGCCAGACAGCGAAGAGGCCTTTCGTAAGAAATGGCTGGATCGCGACGTCCTTCTCAGAACTGTCCCCGGATTTGTCAGCTTCCAGTTTCTGCGTGGACCGGCAATGGAAGACTACGTCCTTTATGCCTCGCACACCGTCTGGGCGTCCTACGATGCCTTTATCGGCTGGACGCGATCGGAGGAGTTTCGCGCCGCCCATGCCGGTGCAGGGCAGGGACCGGTTCTGACTCTTGGTCCTCCGGTTTTCGAAGGCTTTCAGGTTCTTCAGGATATCGAGGCCTGAGCTTCGGCCCATGAAGCGTTTGAAAATGTCCGCTCTGGCTGCGTCATCTTGACGAACCTGTCGTAACGGTTTGTGAATAGAACGAACGCGGGATCGGGCCTGAAACGATTTTTGGTCAGGTCTATGCAGACCCGGACGTGTCATGCGTCCGGAATGAGATCCAGGACAAGAAGAATAATGACGGCCTCTCTTCGTTCCGAAGTAAAAACGCTCCTCGACAGTCTTGATGTGTCAGCCGATCTCTACATGGGCGGCAGCTTGACAGTGAAATCGCCCCTGACGGGAGACGTGATTGCCGAGGTCGCGGAAACTAGCACGGAACAGGCGAAGGCCGCGATTGCCAGTTCGGTTGATGCATTCAAGGCATGGCGTCAGGTGCCGGCTCCGCGCCGTGGCGAGCTCGTGCGCCTGCTGGGCGAAGAGCTTCGGGCGAACAAGGAGGCGCTCGGACGCCTCGTGACGCTGGAAGTGGGCAAGGTGCCGTCCGAAGGTCTGGGCGAAGTGCAGGAAATGATCGACATCTGCGACTTCGCGGTCGGTCTGTCCCGCCAGCTTTACGGCCTGACAATCCAGTCCGAACGTCCCGATCATCGCCTGACGGAGCAGTGGCATCCTGCCGGGCCGGTGGGCATCATTTCGGCGTTCAATTTTCCGGTTGCGGTCTGGTCCTGGAATGCCGCGCTGGCGCTGGTCTGCGGTGACAGCGTGATCTGGAAACCTTCGGAAAAGACCCCGCTGACCGCGCTGGCCACCCAAGCCCTGTTCCTGAAAGCCGCAACCCGTTTTGGCAGTGACGCACCGGCCGCGCTCAGCACGCTTCTGGTCGGTGGTCGCGAGATCGGCGAACTGATGGTGGAAGACCGTCGCGTTCCTGTCATCTCGGCGACGGGTTCGACACGGATGGGCCGCGATGTCGGTGAGCGTGTGGCGCGGCGTTTCGGGCGCTCCATTCCGGAACTCGGCGGCAATAATGCGTCCATCGTCACACCCTCCGCTGATCTGGATCTGACGCTGCGGGCCGTTGCTTTCGGTGCCATGGGAACGGCTGGTCAGCGCTGCACGACGCTGCGTCGTCTGTTCGTGCATTCCAGTGTCTATGACACGCTCGTGCCGAAGCTGGTCAATGTCTACAAGGCGATTTCGGTCGGCAATCCGGTCGAGGGGGACGCGCTCGTTGGTCCGCTGATCGATGCAGCCTCCTTCAGGATGATGCAGGACAGCCTGAAGGCTGCTGCGGATGCAGGTGGCACGGTTCATGGCGGAACGCGCGTCGATGTGAACGGTGAGGCGTCGTTCTATGTCCGTCCGGCAATGGTCGAGATGCCGTCGCAGACGGGGCCGGCTCTGGAAGAAACCTTCGCGCCGATCCTGTATGTCATGAAATATGACACGCTTGATGAAGCCATTGCGCTTCAGAACGATGTGGTGCAGGGGCTGTCATCCTCCATCTTCGCGACCGATATCCGCGAGGTTGAGCAGTTCCTGTCGGCCCAGGGTTCCGACTGCGGTATTGCGAACGTCAATATGGGGTCGTCCGGCGCAGAAATCGGCGGGGCTTTTGGGGGCGAGAAGGAAACCGGTGGCGGTCGTGAGTCCGGTTCCGATGCGTGGAAGGCCTATATGCGTCGGCAGACCAACGCAATTAATTATGGCCGGACCCTGCCGCTTGCGCAGGGTGTGAAGTTCGATGTGGATGGCGGCTCGGCGGATGCCTGATCACGGATTTCCAGAGGGGTGGGGCGCAGGCTTCGCTCCTTGGTCCGGTGTGGGCGGCGCCTGCTTTTCCTCGCTGGCATGCGTGATGCTAAGCCGGTCATGGGTCGGTGACCAGGGGAGAGCCTTCTCTTCGACATAGCCCGGCGGGGGTATGAAATCCTCAAGCCAGAGCCTGCCCTTCATGGGATTGATCAGGACGTTGAAGTGCTTGAGGATGTCCATTCCCAAGATATTGAATTCTGCATCCGGGACGACATCCAATGTGATGTCATGAAGCGTGTGCGAGCCGAGTTGCAGCGTACTGAAATGATGCCTGTGCCCGAGCAGGACGTCGCCGGCGCCGACGCGGATCTCGTCATCCTGCGCGAGCATGCGCCGTGAAATGCCCATTTTCCGCGCTACCCACTGCTGGATGATGGAGCGGTTGGCGCTGGTGTTGATCTGCATATCCACCTTGTGCCCGTCCAGCACGGCCGTCATCTGATTGAGCTGGGGGACTCATCATCGAACGAAACCAGGGGAATGAAGGGTCCCGGATCTTTCAGGAGCGTTCCGATATCCGGGCAGTCGGGTGCTGTGTCATAGATAAAAATGGCCATTTCCCGGGAGTATCGGTCGATCAGGACATGATAATTCCCGAGAATGTCCCATCCAATATCCACCATCAGGAGCAGACCGTCCGGAGCTCTCGGAGGGCGCTCATCGACCAGAAGGGCCGTCAGATCCTTGAGGGAGGACTGACCGATCTGGAGACTTTCGACGTGAGTTGAATAGTTTCCGCCCGTTCCCGTGACGGACATGGTTCTGACGGGATCCTGCCGGTAGAAGCCAAATCCTTTCGCGTTCCAGACGCTTGTCCGCGTGGTGAAGGTCGAAAAGAAAGCGCCGACATCATGGTCGTTGACCCGGACATGAATGACGGGAGCGCCAGCGGGATTGAGAAAAGGCAGGACTTCGCTTGTCACGACACAGTCGTGAATGGATCTGGCCTGGGCGGACGGAATGAAGGCGAGCAGAGCGAAAAAGGCAGAGGAAATATTCCGCCTGAAAGACAGTCTGCCCATCACTGATCCTAACTCAAGGGCGAGGTAACCCTGCCAGAACCTTGTCCCGTTTTGCAGTAAAAGCCAAATGCTTTCACGCGGATGCTGTGTCCTGCCTTACCGGGTAAAGGCTCGGACGAAGGCGTTCTGCTGTTTGACTTCGACGGGGAGTCTGGTGTCGGTGAGGGCCTTGCCCTGCCATCCGGCGCCGAGGGCGACGTAAAGGGCGACGGCGTTGCGGACGCGGGCGAGGCGGCCGACGACGGCCTGGTCCTCGGCGGACAGGGCGGTCTGCTCGGTCGTCAGCACGTTCAGGTAGCCGGTCAGACCGGCCGTGAACAGCTTCTGCGCGCGGTCGCGGGCGAGGCCGGCATCGACGGAAGCCTGGTTCAGCTCCTCGACCAGCTCGGCATTATGCCGCCAGTCGCCCATCGCATCCTCGACTTCCGCAAAGGCCTTCAGCACCGTCTTGCGGTAGGTCAGACGGCTGCCCTCGGCCTCGGCCCGGGCCTGCGCGATCGCAGCGGTGTAACGGCCGCCATGGATGACCGGCAGCGTCGCCATCATCATAAAGCTCCACGCCATGCCGCCCGCCTGGAATGCCTGATAGGCGGCAGACGCGTTCGGGTTGAACGTCAGCGGGATCATGAATTTCGGATAGAGGTTCGACACCGCAATGCCCACACGCGCCGTATCGGCGGCGTATTCGGCTTCGGCCACGCGGATGTCGGGGCGGTTGGCGAGCACGATCGAGGGCAGGCTGTCGGGGAAGTGCGGCAGGGCCGGGATCGGACGGCGCTTTTCCAGCTCTTCCTCAAGCTGGCCCGGCATGTCGCCGACAAGGACGGCGATGGCATGCATCAGCCGCTCTTCCTGCTCGTGCAGTGGCGCCAGACGCGAGCGTTCGAGATGCTCTTCCGTCTGGGCTTGCGCCACGGCCAGCGTGTTGCCCAGACCATGGGTGTAAAGCTTTTCGGTCAGTTCGCGCGAGCGCACGGCCACGTCGATGGCGCGTTCGGTGACGGTCAGACGCTCCTGCACGGAGCGCAGCGTCACGTAATCCGTGGCCATCTCGGCCAGCAGTGCAAGAAGGACCGCACGCCGGTTCTCGATCAATTCCTCGACGATCCGCTTGCGCTCTTCCACCTGCCGGGAAATATGCCCGAACAGGTCGATCTCCCAGCTCGCCCGCGCACCATAGGTCAGCACCGAGGCTTCCGGACGGTTGGCGGGATTGCCCGGACGGATCGGCCAGTTATCGACGTTGATGGAGTAGCGGTCATCGCCACCACCCGCGGCCACATCAAGCTGCGGATACCAGGCCGACTGCGCCTGACGGCGGACGGCGCGCTCGGCGATGATGTGCTGCGAGGCGATCTGCAGGTCGTAATTGCCCTTGATCGCCTGTTCCACCAACTCGTTGAGCATGGGGTCATGGAACTGCGCCCACCAGTCCTTCATGTCCTCGGCCGACTGCGCCAGCGCATCTGCCGTGGCCGGGTGGGGCTGCTCGACGAAGGCGTCGGGCACCTTGATTTTGTCCGGCTTGAAGTTCGGCCCCACCGTGCACGCTGTCAGCGACAGGCAGGTGCCCAGGGCCAGAGCCACACTGCGAAGGGCTACGGCCCGGGGGAAAGAAGAGCGTGACATGTCAGAGGTGGTTCTGCAGCCAGGTGGTCAGACGCCCGCGCGCACCCGGCGTCTCGCGCCCGATCGTCACCGTGGCCGTCATGCCGGCCGCCAGCGTGATTTCCGGCGGCACGTTGTCAAACTCCAGACGCACCGGAATACGCTGCGCCAGACGCACCCAGGTGAAGATCGGATTGACGTCCGGCAGGCCCAGCTTGTCGGACACGCCGTTCTGGTCGTTGATGCCGCGGCCGATGCTGACGACATGCGCCATGATGATCTGCTTGTAGCCCATCAGCTTGATCCGGGCCTCGTCACCCACATGCACGCCGTGCATCTTGGTTTCTTCGAAGTAGCCGTTGATCCAGTAGCTGTGCGCATCGATCACCGCGAGTCCCGACACGCCGGCATGGGCATAGTCACCCACCCGCAGGTTGAGGTTGGTGATGTAGCCGTCCACCGGGGAATAGACCGTCGAGCGCTGCAGGTTCAGCAGGGCGGTGTTCAGCTCGGCCTTGGCCGCGTTGACCTTGGCGCGCTGGGTTTCAACATTGGAATTGAAGTCTTCTTGCTCTTCCGCCGAGACGATGCCGCCCAGGCCCATACGGCGCTTGGCGTCGGAACTGCGGAGCTTGAGGTCTTCCTCGGCCCCGGCCACCCGGGCGCGGGCGGCGTCGATATCGAGGCGGAAGCGCACCGGATCGAGCACGAAGAGCGGATCGCCCTTGTGAACGAACTGGTTGTCCACGACCGGGACGGCGACCACCGTGCCCGAGACTTCAGGGGCGGCATCCACGACATAGACGCGCACACGGCCGTCACGGGTCCAGGGGGCGAGGACATAGATGTCCCACATCGTGCGCCCCAGTCCGATGGCCAGGGCCAGGACGATGAGGGTCAGCAGGACACGGATCACGCTGCGGGTCCAGTTCATTGCCGACCCCTCCTATACGTAAAGGATGAGTAGACAGAGAACACAGACATAGAGCGCTATTTCAAAGAGGGCGACGTGCCAGAACCATCCCAGCGCACCGGTGCGCCACAGGATGCTTCGCAGCAGCAGTGTCACAAAGACCGCCGCAACAGCATAAATGGAAAGCGGAGCAACGAAAACGCCAAACAGGTTGACTTCAGCCAGCATCAGAAACCGACCCCAACGCCAACCGCCAGACTGCCACACGCCAGACTGTACGCCAATTCGTCCACAACGCTCCTCGCTCAACCTCACCGACTCCCCTTCAGGTCAGGGGGGGCGGCAGGTGATTTCGATCAAAAACTGAACTTCCTGACGGAAATGTCAACCTGATCTGTTCTCAATTCTGATAATGTCATGTAATCAGTTGATATGTCAACAGATGAGGTGTCACCAGAAAATGGCTGTCCAGTATGATCCGTCCATCCTTCGGGACAGCAGTTTTCATGACATGGGACTGACCTTTCATGTCCTGCGTCTGTCCAGCCTGTGGCGGGCGCAACTGGACCGTCTTCTGCGGCCCGAAGGCATGACGCTCGCAACCATGCGACCCATGGCGTACCTGATGGTGATGGGAAACGGGATGAAGCAGAGCGATCTGGCGTCCGTCATGGGGGTGGACAGCTCGGCGCTTGTGCGGGTGCTGGACCATCTAGGCGCGGAGAACCTGATCTCGCGGGAGCCCGATCCGCAGGACAGGCGGTCCAACCTTCTGGTTCTCACGGAAGCCGGGTGCGAGCGATGCCGTCAGTTCCACCGCATCGCGGCGGAACTGGAAGCCCAGCTGACCGAAGGGCTTCCCGACGATGCGGCCGAACTGCTCCGCAGCCAGCTCGGCATGATGGAAGGGAGAGTTTCCCTGTCCGGTTTTTCTTCCTCCTGATTTTCCGGATCCGCCATGCGCAATCCTCTTCGCCAGCTTCTTTCTTTCGACCGCAACAGCGTGCGGTGGCGGAATTTTGTCTCAACGGCGGCTTTTACGGCCAGGGTGTTCCTCTCCATCGGCATTGCGCTCTTCCTTGCGTTCATGATCCAGCTGGAATCGCCGATGAGTACGGTCACGACCGTCCTGATCGTCGCGAACCCGACTGTGGGCGCGCTTGTGTCCAAGAGCGTGTGGCGCATGACCGGAACGGTGATCGGCGCGGCCCTGAGCACGGCGGTCATGGCGATGTTCGTGCAGTCCGCCGTTCTCTATTTCATGGTGCTTTCGGCATTCGTAGGCCTGGCCTGCATGACGGCGACATGCCTGCGCTATTTCCGGGCCTATGCGGCGGTTCTGGCAGGCTACACGATCATCATCGTGGCCGTTCCCGCGTTTACACATCCCGAAAAT
Organism: Gluconobacter roseus; assembly: GCF_046058915.1. GTDB lineage: Bacteria > Pseudomonadota > Alphaproteobacteria > Acetobacterales > Acetobacteraceae > Gluconobacter > Gluconobacter roseus_A. The sequence continues at coordinate 564,742 of NZ_CP175538.1, read as the reverse complement.
ATCTTCATGTCCGCCATGATGCGCGTGTCGGACGTAGCACTTGGGATCGTGGTGACGGCGGCGGTGTTCATGGTGACGTCGCCGCGTCGGCGTCAGGGAACGATGGACGCACTTTCGGGGGCGTTCCGTGAGACGATCCGCCATGCCCTGGTGTTTCATGAGGGGCTGATGAACCGCTCCGATGCGCAGGATGGTCCGGGTTCGGAACCTGTGGGGACTGAAGGGGCTTTCCGGAGCCTTCCGCAGACAATTTATGACGGGCGGCAGCGTCTTTTGGGGCAGCTGGCACGGCTTGGACCTGCCATTGAATACGCCGCGACGGACAACCCCGATATTCATGCCGGGGTGCGGGGATACCGGCTTGCCGTCAGTCGCATGACGGGGCTTGTCGCGTCCTATCATCCGTACTGGCGTAATCTGGGCGTGGCAAACCTGCTCTCGGCGCCTGTTCATCGTGAAATCCGCGATACGCTGACCGAGCTTCTCGTCCTGACGGAAAGCGCCGGATGGATCGAGCGGCCGCAGGGTGTTCTGGCCTGTCTGGAAGAGTCGCTCGGGCGGCTTGAGGTTCTGGAGGGGGCGGCAACATTCCCTGCGGTTCAGGCATCTGTCGATAATGTCCGCGACATTCTTCTCCAGCTTCGTGAGACGGTCCTGGATCTGTCCAGTCCGCGCGGCCCGCATGTCCGCGTCCGGGTGCTGCCTTATCTGGAATGGATGTCGGCGATCTATAACGGGCTGCGCGGGATGCTGATCGCCTTTCTGGCCTGCATGATCTGGTACATCACCTATTTCCCGACCGGACCGATGATGATCATGTATGTCGTGGCGGCATCGAGCCTGCTGTCCACCGCACCCTCGGCGGCACGGGCCAGTCTGCCGATGGCGATCGGAACGGCGCTGTCGGTTCCGGCCTGCTGGCTGTGCCATATCGCCGCACTTCCCCGCGTGGACGGTTATCCGATGCTCTGGCTGTCGGTCTGTGCCTGCATGCTGCCGGGCGTATGGCTCCAGTTTCATCCGCGTTACGGAGTGGGGGCGTTCGGCTACACGGTCTTTCTGGCCATGCAACTGATGATAACGAATAGCATGGTTCCCGATGATATCACGCTCATCAACACCTGGCTGGCCATCCTGATGGGGTGTGCGCTGCTGGTTCTGGTGTTTCGGGTGATCATGCCGGCCGATCAGCGGCTTTATGCCTCGCGGCTCGTCATTTCCCTTGGCCGCAGCCTCCAGAACCTTTCGGCCCGGCCTGCGGCGAAGGTGCCGTCCTGGATGGTGTGGGAAGGGACGCAGATCCAGAAGGTTTCCATCCTGCTGATGCGGCTGTCTCTGGTGGCGTCTCCGATCGACCGTCAGGGCTATGTCGATGGTGCGTTTGCCGCCCTGTCTCTCGGGCGTCTGCTGATCCGCCTGCGGCAGGCCGTGGAACCGGCTGGGCTAAATGCGCGCGAGAGGGAGGCTCTGGATGTGGCGCTTGCGTCATTCAGAACCCTGCGCCGGGATCCAGTCGGGACGGCTGCGTCTCTCATGGCGGCCGCGGGGCTGATCGGGGCGGGCGAGGCTTCCGGAATGGAAGGTTTGTACCGTGTCCGTCTGGTGTCGTGTCTGGAGCAGATCGCTCATATCATCGACAGTATCCCGGGCTTTTTCCATGCGGATGGCCCGTTGCATCTCTGGTATGACGAGCGGGAACCTGCGACGCTGGTTGCGGTCAATCCGGCGCGGTGAGGATCAGGGCGTTGTCCGCTCGCGGATGACGTCCAGCGACAGGGAGGCGGCTTCGAGAATATGCTGCTTCGTCAGGCGGCCGAGCTCCTCGCCGTCGCGGGCGCGGCAGGCCTGAAGGATCTGGAAATGCTCGGCGTCGGTCGCGGCTTTCCGCCCCGGCAGTTCCAGATGGGCGCGGATATAGCGGTCGAGCCGGGAATGCAGGTCGTGGATCATGCCGTACAACCTCGGGCGTTGTGCCGCGGCATAGATGGCGCCGTGAAACTCCCAGTTCAGACGGCCGGACTGCTCCATCCCCTGGGTGCCGCCTGTTCCGCTGACAAAGGCCTCATACGTGTCCTCGATCCGCGCCAGATCGACACGGGTGAGGGATGTCATTGCCAGTCCGGCCGCCATGCTTTCCAGCGAGGCGCGGATGTCTGAATATTCCAGGATATCCGCCTCGCTCAGTCCCGTGACCACGGCGCCGCGATGGGGCAGGAAAGCGATCAACCCTTCCGCCTCAAGCTGTTTGAGGGCTTCGCGGACCGGAATGGTGGAGACGCCGAAATTGCGGGCAAGCTCCGACTGTCGCATCGGCTGGCCATCGGTCAGGATGCCGTCCGTGATGGCACGGCGCAGGGCGTCCGCGATTTCGAGCGAGGCCGAGCCGCTTTTCGTATCAACAGGTGTAAATTTCGGCTCGGCAGCGCGCATGGGGTCGTCCGTCAGTTGGGGCAGTCCTCTTAGCATGGCCGGCGCGAACGGCCATGCCGGACAGGACCGTTATCCGATGGTCATCAGGCTGGCATTGCCGCCCGCGGCCGTCGTGTTCGTGCTGACGACCTTTTCCTGAAGCACCCATTCAGGCCGGATCGGGCTTTTCGCGTCAAGCATGTAGAGCTGCACGATCATACCCGAACGCGACAGGGCCGCACGGGCCTGTTCCGCCATCTGCTTTTCTTCCGGAGACGCAAGGATCGTCCGGCATCCTGCAACACGTCCGCCCTGTGTGCGGCGGATATGCAGCGCAAGCGCATCGGGGAGGTCGGAAACCCAGTCCGAAGCCACATTCGGCCCCTGAACGAAGGCCGTGTTTCCACCGCTGAGGGCAAGGCCCACGGCGCGAAGCATGGTCTCGCGGTCGCTGGCGATGCACAGGACGGCGCCACGCGGCAGAAGCTGATACAGGTTGGTCTCGCCGACCGGGCCGGGCAGTTCGCGCGTGGTGCCGCACATGCCGTGCTGCATGGCGTCCACAATCGTCTGATAGAGCGGGAAGCTTGTCCGCATCAGCCAGGACAGGAACAGTCGGGCGGGCTCTGGCAGTTCCTGGTTTTCCCAGTCCGTATGGGCCGGGGCGGTGCTCATCAGGCGACGCAGGATCAGCGGACCACCGGCTTTCGGTCCCGTGCCCGAGAGCTTTTCGCCGCCGAAAGGCTGGCTGCCCACAACCGCGCCAACCATGTTGCGGTTGACGTAGAGGTTCCCGGCCTCGATGCGCGAGGTGACATGCGCCATGCGGTTTTCGATCCTTGTGTGCAGACCGAAGGTCAGGCCATAGCCGGACTGGTTGATTGCATTGATCAGAGCCTCAAAGCCGCTGGCTTCAAAGCGCAGGACATGCAGGACCGGCCCGAAGACTTCGCCCTTGAGGTCCGCCAGACTGTCGATCTCAATGATCGTCGGGGCGATGAAGGTGCCGTTCGATGCCGTGTCCGGAAGGGGAAGGGACGAGACGGCACGGTTCTGCGCGCGGGATGCGTCGATATAGGTTTGGATGCCGGATTGGGCTTCAGCCGAAATGACCGGGCCGACATCCGTGTGCAGTTCCGCCGGATTGCCCACGCGCAGTTCTTCCACGGCACCGCGGAGCATGGTCAGAACGCGATCGGCGCAGTCTTCCTGCACGCACAGGACGCGCAGGGCGGAACAGCGCTGACCTGCACTGTCGAAGGCCGAGACCAGAACGTCCGCGACCACCTGTTCGGTCAGGGCGGAGCTGTCCACGATCATGGCGTTCTGGCCGCCGGTCTCGGCCACGAACGGAACGGGCTGCCCGTCCGCGCCGGTGCGTCCGGTCAGGGTGCTGGCAATCAGGCCCGCCACGGCGGTGGAGCCGGTGAACATCACGCCGGCAATCCGCGGATCGGCCACAAGAGCCGCGCCGGTTTCGCCCGCACCCGCCACCAGCCGGAGGGCGTTTTCCGGAACGCCGGCTTCGCGCAGAAGGGCGACGGCGCGCAGGGCGATGAACGGTGTTTCCTCAGCCGGTTTTGCGACGACCGTATTGCCAGCCGCCAGTGCGACCGAGACCTGTCCCAAGAAAATGGCGAGGGGGAAGTTCCACGGGCTGATACAGGCGACAACGCCCAGCGGCGCGCTGCTGCCTGCCTGGGCCGTTTCGCGGGCCTGGACAGCGTAATACCGCAGGAAATCAACGGCTTCGCGGACTTCGGAGAGCGCATTGGCATAGGATTTGCCTGCTTCGCGGACCAGAAGGGCCATCAGTTCACTCTGATGCTCTTCCAGCAGGTCCGCCGCGCGATCGAGCTTTGTGCTTCGTGCGTCGGCGGAAAGAGCCGCCCATGCTGTGCCTGCGTTTTCGGCGGCATCAATGGCCTTGCGGACATCCTCTTCGGTTCCGAAACGGACACTGCCGATCCTGTCCGAATGGTTGGACGGACTGCGGATCTCCTGCGTCTCACCCGAGCAGGACAGGTCTTCCAGCGTTTGTTTTTCGGAGGCGCAGACGGCTTCGGCCAGGGCCGTGACGGTGTGTTCGTCGGTCAGGTCCAGACCGCGGGAATTGGTGCGTTCGGGCGCGAACAGGTCTTTCGGCAGGGCGATGGCCGGGTGTGAGGCGCCCGGCGGCTGGACGGCTTTTGTGAGCGCGACCGGATCGGCAATTAATGTCTCGATGGGGAGGCTCTCGTCGCCGATCTGGTTGACGAAGGACGAATTGGCGCCGTTCTCCAGCAGGCGCCGCACCAGATAGGCCAGCAGCGTCTCATGCGAGCCGACGGGGGCATAGACCCGGCACGGGCGGTTGAGCTTCTGCGGGCCGACGACTTCGTTATAGAGCGTCTCGCCCATGCCATGCAGGCACTGGAACTCGTAGTCGCCAATCTGGAAGTTCAGGCCAGCCAGCGTGTAGATCGTGGCCAGCGTGCGGGCATTATGGGTCGCGAACTGCGGGAAGACGACATCGCGGGCGGCCAGAAGCTTCTTCGCGCAGGCGATATAGCTGACATCCGTGTAGCATTTGCGCGTGTAGACCGGGAAATCCGTCTGGCCTTCAACCTGCGCTTTCTTGATTTCACTGTCCCAGTACGCGCCCTTCACCAGACGGATCATGAGACGGTGTCCGCTGCGGCGGCCGAGGTCGATCAGATAGTCGAGAACTTTCGGCGCCCGGCGGCCATAGGCCTGCACGACGATCCCGATGCCATTCCAGCCGTCCAGTTCCGGGCAGTGGCACAAATCTTCGATCAGGTCGAGCGAGAGGTCCAGACGTTCGCTTTCTTCGGCGTCGATATTGATGCCGATGTCATAGCGGCGGGCCTGAATGACGAGGTCTTTCAGCGTCTGGCCGAGTTCTTTCAGCACACGCTCGCGCTGGGCGAAGGCATAGCGCGGATGCAGGGCCGAGAGCTTGATGGAAATCCCGGCCTTTTCATACACATTCGCGCCACGTGCGGTCTGACCGATCACGTCAATCGCGCGCTCATAGTCGCGGCGGTAGCGCAGCGCGTCGGCTTCCGTCATCGCCGCTTCGCCGAGCATGTCGTAGGAATATTTGAAGCCGCGGTCCTCAGGCTCCTTGCTGACCTTGCGGGCTTCCTCAATGGTTTCGCCGATGACGAACTGCTCGCCCATCATGCGCATGGCGATGTCGAGCGCACGGCGGACCAGCGGCTGCCCGCCACGTCCGACGAGACGGAACAGCGCGGCGGCGAGGCCTTCATCCGTGTCGTTGGTCAGCTTGCCCGTCAGCATCAGCCCCCAGGAAGCTGCATTCACGAAAACGGATTTTTTGCCGCCGATATGGGACAGCCAGTCGCCTGTGCCGATCCGGTCGCGGATCAGGGCGTCGCGGGTCGCGGCATCCGGAATACGCAGGAGTGCCTCGGCCAGACACATCAGGGAGACGCCCTCGGCGGAGGACAGCGAGAATTCCTGCACGAGCGCTTCGACGCCGCTCGGACGGCGCTGCGTGCGTAAGGAGCGGGTCAGATGGCGGGCGACGTCAAACGTGTTCTGCTGTTCCGTTTCGGTCAGCGTGGCCTGTTCGATCAGGGGAAGGATGCACTCTGCTTCGGGCCTGCGCATGTCTGCGGCGATGGCCTGACGAAGGGAGGAGCGGACGGGATAGGACGGCACAAAAGTTGACATGGACTCAGCCTCGGACACGACACTCGGTCTGAGTCCTATAATCATATACGATCCTGAGTAAAATATATGAAATGTGGGTCAGATCATTTTTATGGCGTATCTTTGGATCCGAAACGTTCGTGCCATGTCGGGAGTGCGGCGCCATCGGGAGGAGGGGACGCCTCGTACACACCCCGGGCGATGGCGCGGGCCGTGACCTGCATGGCGGCATGGAGGATTTCGGTCCATTCCTGACCCATCGGAGCAGGCTTTTCGCAGGTCGAGACCCCGATCATGGCGTCCCCGTCCAAGGGTAGATGGGCAGGAAACACGCCGCGTGCCACGCCGTCCTGCGCCAGAATGGCGAGGCGTTTGGCCTGTGTCTTGGTGAGGGTGGCGTCCGTGGCGATAAGGCCGATCGTGGTGCCAGTGACGGAAGCCCATTTGGAGCGCAGGTGCAAATCCTCAGCGCTCAGATGCGCAGGCATGCCCAGACCGCCGAATTCGTTCCCCTGCTCGAAAGGTGCGCTCCAGAAATGTGGCCCGTCGCCGATCGTGGCCGTTCCGACGGCATTGACGGCGACCAGTGCGGCCACACGATGCCCGGCGGGTGTGATCGCGCTCGCCGAACCCAGTCCTCCACGCAGAGTAGCGGTTGTTGCGCCTGTCCCTGCGCCAGCCGTGCCTAGCACGAAAGCGCCGCTTCGGGCGCAGGTTGCGGCCTGATGGCCCAATTCGGCATAAGGCGAATAGCGTCCCCATGTTGTCTGTCCACCCTGCGGCAGGTCGTAAAGACTGGCCTGCACCACGATGGGCACGCGGATGGTGTCTGGCGGCAGAGGCGCGTTGTCGAACTGCTCGCGCAGCCAGGCCTGAACCCCGGTTGTCGCGTCCAGCCCGTAAGTCGAACCACCTGACAGGACGACCGCATGAATATGCTCGACCATGTTTTCCGGTTCCAGCAGCGCGGTTTCCCGCAGAGCCGGTGCGCCGCCCGGGAAACTGCCGGAAGCGATAACAGGACGATCGAACAGGACCGCTGTCACGCCCGTGCGAAGGGGCAGATCCTGACTATGGCCCACGCGGATGCCGGGAATGTCGGTAAGGAGGTTCAGGCTGCTCATGACGCCTCGCGGGTCAGTAGGTGTTTTCAAGAAGCGCCCGTGTCACAGCGTGAGTAGGGGCATTCAGAACGTCGGATGCCGGACCGGATTCGACGATCCGGCCTCGGTCGAGGACGGCGTTATGGTGCGACAGGTGCCGGATAACGGCCAGATCGTGACTGACGAAAACATACGACAGTCCATGCCGCTTTTGCAGATCCAGCAGCAGGTTCAGGACGATGGCCTGTGTAGAGACGTCCAGCGCCGAGACAGCTTCATCGGCGATAATGACGGAAGGCCGTGTGATCAGGGCGCGGGCGATGGCGATCCGCTGCCTCTGACCACCGGAAAAGGCTCTGGGGTAGCGACCAGCCATATCGGCAGACAGGCCAACCTCTTCGAGCGCCGCCAGAATACGGGCGTCCCGATCTGGCGCGGGATCGAGCGGTTCGCCTACGATGTCACGGACTGTCTGGCGCGGATCGAGGGCGCCGTATGGGTCCTGAAAGATCATCTGGATCGCGGGGCGGATTTTTTTTCGGATCTGCGCTGGAGCCGTTGCGAGATCCTGACCCTGATACAGAACCTGGCCTTCATCGGGCACAACAAGGCCGCTGAGAATGCGGCACAGGGTGGATTTTCCGCTTCCGGATGCACCAATGATTCCAAGCGTCTGGCCTGCGCACAGATCGAGGCTGATCTCTTTCAGGATTGGGCTGCTTTCTCGCCGCATGACCGGAAAGACGTGGCGGTCCGTTCTGCCGTATGTCACATCGCATGCCTGAAGGATCGGGCTCATGCCGGGGCCCTGAAGACAGGAAGGGGCGTCAGCGGTGTGCGAGCGGCGCCATGAAGAGACATCGCAAGCAAAGCCTGTGTGTACGGATGGGCAGGCGCATCGAATACGGTTGCGGTCGGGCCCTGCTCGACGCAGATCCCGTCTTTGAGGACCAGAACCTGATCGGCATGACGGCGGACCAGCCCAAGATCATGGGAAATCATCAGGACCGCCATGCCATGCGTCTCGCAGTAACGGGTAACGAGCGCCATCATGGCGGACTGGGTGCGGGCATCAAGGGCTGTGGTGAACTCGTCTGCGATCAGAATACTGGGCTGACAGGCTAGCGCCATGGCTAGCAGCACGCGCTGTCTTTGGCCGCCGGAAAGCTGATGCGGATAGGCCCGCTCGCTGACGCCCGCGTCCAGCAGGCCGGTCTGCTCCATCAGGACACGTGTTTCGGCATGGATCCGGGGTCTGGTCAGCGGTGTATGAAGGCGGAACGCATCGGCGATCTGCGAACCAATGCGTCGGGTCGGGTTGAGCGCCGTCATGGGTTCCTGAAACACCATCCCCAGTTTTCTGCCCCGGATCCGGCACCATTCCGGTTCGGACAGCGCCAGAAGATCTGTTCTTTCAAAGTCGATCTGTCCACGCGTCTGAAAACCGGGTGGCAGCAATCCCATCAGGGTGAGGGCAAGCGTTGACTTTCCCGAACCGGACTTTCCCGTGATGGCAAGAATTTTTCCCGGCTCAAGTGTGAAAGACATCGGATGGAGGATCGGACGCGCGGGGCTCTGAACATCCAGCGCCCTGACGTGAAGCAAGGCGGTCATGGAGCAGGCTCCTGATGCGCAGCGTCCAGACTGTCCCGCAATCCATCACCGAAAATATTGAAGCCCAGCACGAGCAGCATGATCGTCAGTCCCGGTACGGCGACCAGCATTGGATGATCGAAAACGTGGATCTGGTAGGACGCCAGAGCCCGTCCCAGATCAGGGAGCGGTGGGGGTGCTCCGAGACCAAGATAGGACAGTCCGGCATCGGAAAGGAGGGCCAGCGCCAGTGAGGATGTGGCCTGTACCGTAAGCAAAGGCAGGATATTGGGCAGGACGTGCGTGCGCAGGATGGTGAGCGTGCCGCGCCCGGCCAATCGGGAGGCGGCGGTATAGTCCTGGATCAGGATGGAGCGCGCGGCCTGCCGGGTGATCCGGATCTGGGCGGGCAGACCGAACAGGGCGATGGCAAGGATTTCGCCGGATGCGGAGGCTCCGAGGGCTGTGACGAGCAAAGCGGCAATGAGGATGGGTGGAAACGCCAGTCCCAGATCGGCAATTCCCATGATGATGCGGGTCGATCCGGACGGAGATGCTTCAGGATTTCCGGCGGCAATCAGCCCCAGTGCCGTTCCGGCAACCGTCGCGAGAGCAACGGCCAGTGCAGCGATCATCATGCTGTTGAATGCGCCCAGAAGCACATAGACCATGAGATCGCGGCCGAATGGATCTGTACCCAGCGGATGCGACAGGGATGGCATGGCGTAGCGGTGCATGACGTCGATGCCGGGAGCATGATCGCCATTCAACAATGCAATGACGGCTGCGGGAAACAGGATGGCTGAAAGCAGAATGCCGCCCGTCCAGAGAGTATGATTCCGCCGTGCCGTCATGACCGTTCTTCCCCAAGGCGCGGGTCCAGCCAGCTCACAAGGGCTGCCATGAGGACGTTCAGGACCATCACGCCGGTCACGATCATCATGACAAGATTCTGTACGACGGGAATGTCCCGCTGATTGACGGCTTCCAGCAGGAGTTTTCCACACCCGGGAAGGCTGAAGACACTCTCGACGATGATACTGCCTGTCACGAGGACCGGCAGCTGGATGCCAGCCAGCGTCAGGACCGGGATCAGTGCGTTGGGCAGGGCGATGCGCCAGAGGGCATCCCGCCTGCTATAGCCCTGGGCGCGGGCCGTGCGGATGAAATCCTGCGACAACGTTTCGATCAGGGACGAGCGCATGAAGCGGGCGGTGATGGCCGCCTGCGGGATGGCCAGGGCGATGGCGGGAAGGATGAGCGCTCTGATGGCCGGAAAAAATCCGTTCTCCCAGCCTGGAAAACCGCTCGCGGGCAGCCAGTGCAGGGTCAAGGAAAACAGGAACGTCATCATCATCGCCAGCCAGAAATCCGGGATGGATTTGAAAAGCTGAAGCATTCCCATCAGGCCAAGATCAAGCGCCTTTCCCCGGTTTGCGGCTGCGATAACGCCGATGGGGATACCCGCTCCAAGGGAGAGCAACATGGCAAGGAAGATCAGGGGAAGACTACTCTGCAGACGCTCGATGATCAGGCTGCTGACTGGAACATCATAGATATAGCTCCGGCCCAGATCTCCATGCAGAAATCCGCTGACCCAGTGCGCATATCGTGCGGGCAGGGGCGTATCCAGCCCCAGTTGATGATGCAGGGCGAGAATGCTCTCGGGGCTCGCATCCAGCCCGAGCATGACGGTTGCCGGATCGCCGGGCAGCAGGTTCATGGCGGCAAAGATGATCAGGCTTGCGACAAACAGCAGCACCACGCGCCCGGAGATCATGCGCAGGATTATGACTCCGGTCATGGCGCCCAGAACACGTCGGCAACCGGGAAGCCGGCGATAGGCTGGTTGGCCCATATTCCCCTGATGCGTCTGTCCATCACGGTCTGGCGAGGGATCGAGAATAGGAAGACATTTGGCTCATCCGTCGCGAGCTGTTCCTGCATCTGGACGGAGAGCTGATGACGCCGGGCCGTGTCTGCGGTGGCTTCATACTGCTCCAGCAGCTCATGAAAAACCGGGTTCTGATAATGGAAATAGACGGGTGTGCGGTCATAGATGTTGATGTCATGCGGTTCGGTATGGGCAATGACGGTCATGTCGAACTGGCCCTGTCCGTAAACCCGGCCCAGCCAGGTCGGCCATTCTACGGGCTGGAGCGTTACGGTCAGTCCGATCTGTTCCAGATAGGCGGCGATAAGTTCGCTGCTGTCACGGGCATAGCCGATTGGCGGGAAAGTAAGGGTCAGATGCGTGCCGGGACTGACACCCGCCTCTTTCAGAAGCGCGCGGGCATGTTCCGGATCATATGGATAACGGTCGGGCAGGGAGACGTAATCCGGGTCGTCCGGGGCCATGTGGGACTGAAGGAGGGTTGCGTCGCCTTCTGCTACGGCCTGGATCAGGGCCTTGCGGTCGATGGCCTGTGTAATGGCCTGCCGGACACGCGGATCATTGAATGGGCGGCGGGCATTGTTGAGGGCAAGGATCGCCTTGAAGGGAAAGCTGCCCCTGACGACCTCAAGCCGCCTGTTTCCGGAAAAGCGGCTCAGAAGCTCGCGGGAAGGAAAGGATGGATAGACGTCGAGTTCTCCCGCCAGAAGCGCGTTGCTGGCGGAAAGCGGGTCGGGCATGAAGCGGAACGTAACGGAAGTCAGCGCCGGTTTGCTGCCCCAGTACTCCGGGTTGCGACGCAGGGTCAGGTGATCTCCTCGGTGCCATTCATCAAAGACGAATGGCCCGGTCCCGACTGGGTGACTGATGTTCTGATCTACGGATGCCGGTGAGAGAATGGCCGCGTCATTCCAGGCCAGTTGATAGAGGAAGCTGCCATAGGGATGCTGGAGCCTGATCCGGACGTGCAGGCTGTTGGGGCAGGAAATATCGGCAATCCGGTTGAAAACGGCGGCGTGGGGATTGATGCTTCCCGAGGCGCCTGCGCGGAGCAGGGAAAACTTCACACTCTCGCAGGTCAGCACTGTCCCGTCGTGAAAATGAACGCCATCATGCAGCGTGAAATCGTAAGTCAGGCCGTCCGGAGATAGGCCCCAGTCCCGTGCCAGAAGTGGTCTGAGCGCGCCATGTTCATCCAGTCGCATCAGGCCTTCATAGATATTGCCATACGTCACCATCCCGATGGCTTCACTGGAGCCGCGCGTCGGGTCCAGCCCGGGTGGTTCGATCGCCAGACCAACCGACAGCGTATCGCGAGCGCTTTCAGCCCGGACTGAAACCGGGCAGAGCAATGCCGAACAGCCGGCTGTGAGGACGGCCATGAAGATGGGCAGGGTTTTCATCAGGCGCTCCGCGAACATGCAGCCTCAAGGCGCAGGATCACGGAAAATAGGACGATCATTGCCTTGGTGGAAGGGTCTGTCTTTCAGGGACGCGGAGGCGTGCTGGCAATCCGTGCCGCAAGTTGTTCGACAAGGGCACGCGTCAGGGTGACCTTGCCGGCATCCGTCGCGATGCTGCCCTGTGCCGTGAAAGAATCCCGGCTGCGCAGGACAGGCTGATGCTCATCGGAAGGGATCACCGCCCAGTCAGCCTCCAGCGCGCCCTGACCGCTGCTGTTGAGGTCCAGCCGGCTGATATTGACTGCAAGGCGCAAGGCTGGCGTCTCGGCAAGCGGTTGTGTGGTCACGATATAGCTGGACCAGTCCCGCCCCAGATGAGCCGCCAGAAGGTCCGTCACACCCTGTGACAGTCTGCTTCCCCAGCGCCCGTTGGGACTGCGGTCCAACTGGTCGCCATGACGGGTCAGAATGTCCTGATTGTCCAGATAATCCGGCAGTGTCACATGCGACACGTCCAGAACCGGCGCCGTGGCTGGAAGCGCAGCATTCATCTGTGCAATGGCCGGTGCCCCGAGCGTATAGAACTGCATGGGCGGGGCAGCGCAGCCTGACAGGGCGGCCAGGGCCAGCAGAGCGAAGGGAGCTGCGGATCGTGTCATGAACCGTGTCACGGGGCGGATCTCCGGAAAAATCTGGGGGAGGCGGAACTGTCGGTTCATGGGCGCCGTCCTGTCAGGAGAAGCTGCGGATTGCGTTCGACATCCGTTGCGAACCCGCGCAGGGCAGAGGCGGCCGCGGCAATGTCCCGCAGGCTCGCTTCAAGATTGGCGCGGTCGTTAGAGCGCGGAGAGGTCATGCTTTCGAGATTGGCGAGGCTTTTTGTGGCCTGCTGAACGGCGGCGTTGCTGTTCAGCAGGACCGCGTGCAGCTCGCGGCCGCGTGCATCAAGCTGGTTCGTCCCGGTGCTGGCCAGTTGGTCCACACTGACGAGCGTGCGGGTTAGCGTAGGCTCCAGATCCGTCACCATCTTGCGGGCGGCATCGACCATGTCACGGCTGTGATCCGAGGTTTCGTGGATGCTCTGCACCAGTGCCGGCAGATCCCGGTCGAGCTGGTCCGACAGCCGGCGCACAGAGGCCAGGGTGGCATCTGCGTTTTCGCCAATCTGCTTCAGGGGAAGGTCCTGAAGGCTCTTGGTCATGGCCTCGATCGTGGACTGCTTGGTCGGGATTTCCGTGATGTGGGCAATTTCGGGATGCAGAACCGCGGGCGTGTTAGGGGCAAAATCCAGATTGATTTCGGATGTGCCGGTGACGAAGCTCTTGAGGTTCATCTCACCACGCAGGCCCTGCTTGACGAGATCTTCCATGCTCGGGCGATGATGAAGGCTGCTGTTCGTCAGGACGATGTTATCCGGCCGCATCGTGACGAAGACCGGAATATAGGCGTCTTTCGTCGTCGGATTATATTCGATGACGACGCGGTCCACGGCGCCGACCTGAACGCCCCGGAATGTCACTGGAGACCCCACGGCCAGACCGGACGAGGCGCCATGGAATACCAGAACGGCCTTTTCCGTCCGGGAAAAAGGATGAAAATTGCCGAACAGGACGAATGCCGCGACAATCAGGCCCGTCCCCCCAAGGACGAAAGCGCCGACAAGAGCCTGCCTGTTCATCACGTGTTTCCTTCTTCGTCGCGTTCACGGTGCATGAAGGCATGCACCTGTGGATCGGTACAGTGATCGCGCAGATCACGGGGTGAGCCGTGGGCGATCGGGGTTTTCGTTTTGGCGTCCAGAAAGATGCCATCATCCGCGATGTGGAATAGGCTCGACAGTTCATGGCTTACGATGATGATCGTCGCGCCAAGCCCGTCCCGCAGGTTCAGGATCAGGTCATCAAGCCGGGCGGAGGTGATCGGATCAAGGCCAGCCGAGGGCTCGTCGAAAAACAGGATGTCCGGATCGAGTGCCAGGGCACGGGCCAGACCGGCGCGTTTGCGCATCCCGCCGCTGATTTCCGACGGATAGAGGTCAATCGCCTGCAACATGCCGACGAAACCCAATTTCAGTTCCACGAGCCTGCGGATGACATCGGGTTTGAGGTCCGTGAACATCTGGAGCGGCAGGGCGATGTTCTCGCCGATCGTCATGGAACTCCACAGCGCACCACTCTGGAACAGCACGCCGAAGCGGTGGTTCAGATCCGTGCGGTGCGCTTCGTTTCCGGCCCAGTAGTTCTCGTCACCGACGTGATATTCGCCCGCCGAGGGACGCAGCAGGCCGATCATGCTCTTGAGGAGCGTGCTCTTGCCGCAGCCTGATCCGCCCATGACAGCAAAGATGCTGCCTTTGCGGACGTCTAGGGAAATATTCTTCTGGATGACCTTCGGGCCGAAGGAGAGCGTGATGTCGCGCAGGGAAAGCACGATCTGGTCAGGCATGTCTGTCAGATCCCCAGCACATCGGCGATGACGGCGAAAATGGCATCAATCGCAATGACGCCCACGATGCCGACCACAACGGCGCGGGTTGCAGCGATGCCGACATCTGCGGCCGAGCGTCCGGCCTTGAGGCCGATCCGGCAGCTTGTCAGTCCGATGAAGGCGCCGAAAACGAGACTTTTGGTAAATCCGAAAATGAACTGGCCGATCCCGAAGGCGGTCACGGTCTGATGGAAATACCCTGCCGGCGTGATGTCGAGCATGGAAATGGCCACGACGAACCCACCCAGCATGCCGATGAGGCACCCATAGAGGTACAGGAAGGGCATCGTGATGATGAGCGAGAGGACCGCCGGCAGGATCAGGTAAGTCGAAGTCGGGATGCCAAAGACGTTCAGGGCATCGATTTCCTCGTTGCCCTGCATGGTGGAAATCCGTGCGGCATAGGCGCCACCTGTTCGTCCGGCCATGATGATGGCGGTCATGACGGCGGCCATCTCGCGCACCATCGCAATCCCCACAAGGCTTGCGACGTAGATGCCAGCCGCAAACTTCTGGAGTTCGACGGCACCGACAAATGCCAAGATGGCACCGATCAGAAAATTGACGACCCCTACGATGAGCAGGGCATAAGGGCCTGCATCGGCGGTATTGGACAGAAGATCGACCAGGCGCATCCGGCTGCGACCGAGAACGGTCTGGACTGCGCCTTTTACTGTCAGGGCGCCGAGTTCGGACACCACGCCAACCTCGGTCACGGACGCGATGGTGTGGCTCCCGATGATCTCCAGAAGCGGTTGGCGGAGTTTCTTGTGATGGACAGGTTCGTCAGGCGCCTCGGGCAGAAGTTCCAGAAGCTGCCGCATCGGCCCCGGAAGCGTCTGCATGTCCAGACTGATGCCAGCGTCATGGGCGACGCGCTTGAGATCCCACAGAAAAGCGATCAGCCCGGTATCCCAGCCCTGAACGTCGGATGTCTGGAACGAGAGATGGGCGCCCGGAGCCTTTTTCAGACCGTCTTTCGGAAAGACCGGAATATTGCCGGTCCGGGCCTGCCATGTTCCGCTCAGAACCATGACGGGCGCGTTCTGCTCACCCTGCAGATGCCATTGGGGTGTCCGGTCGTTTCCTGACTGCCTGGCTGGTGATCCCGTCTCGGTCCTGTCTGTCATGAACTCTGCATTTCGGGTCCTGACATTTCCTGATGCTGCAAAAGAGCGGAAAGACTGGCAGGACGTGACACCTGAAAACAACTGGCTGGGGGTTGCGAACGGGTTCGGATGGAACCCATCGGGCCACCCTGAAACGGCACCTTATCGGCTGGGGGCAAAAGATCAATGCTTATGAGCGTCTGGACAACCGGTGCACCATAATCGCGCCTGGGTTCTTTTCTAGAAGTGATGACTGCATGTCACCCGCCCGTTTCTGATATGATCGCAGTGTTACGATTTGGAACCAGAAAATCTGTATGACCAGCCAGTTCTCCCTGATCGTCCCGTTTTATAACGAAGAAGCTGCCATCGGCTATTTCGTGGGCAGTATTCTGCCATTCCTTGAGGGAGTTCCCGATGCGGGCTGGGAAATCATCTGTGTGGATGACGGCAGCAGCGACGGGACCCTGCGTGAACTGATTGCACTTTCAAAAACCGACAGACGTTTCAGAGTGCTGGAACTGTCACGCAATTTCGGCAAGGAAGCGGCGCTGACTGCAGGCCTCGATGCCGCGACCGGGGATGCCGTTATTATCATCGACGCCGATTTGCAGGACCCGCCCGAAATCATCCCGCAGATGGTGCAGCTCTGGCGCGATGGTGCAGAGGTCGTGCTGGGAAAACGGATCGACCGGGCCACTGACAGTATGCTCAAGCGCAAGACGGCATCATGGTTCTATTCGCTGCATAACTGGCTTGCCCATATCCAGATCCCCGAAAATGTCGGAGATTTCCGGCTGATGGACCGATGCGTCGTGGAGGCTCTCAAAAGATTGCCCGAGCGTCAGCGCTTCATGAAGGGGTTGTTTGCGTGGGTGGGGTTCCGGACAGTCACCATCGACTATGTCCGGGCTCCGAGAGCAGCAGGCATGACGAAATTCTCGGGTTACTCCCTGTGGAATTTCGCACTTGAGGGCTTCACCAGCTTTTCGTCCGTGCCCATTCGGCTATGGACCTATCTGGGAACGATCGGTGCGCTGATCGCCATTCTCTATGCAGTTTTCATCGTGTTCCGGACGATTGTCTGGGGCAACCCCGTGCCGGGTTATTCATCCCTGTTTGTTGCAATCATCTTTTTCAGCAGCGTGCAGATTATTAGTATCGGCATGCTGGGCGAATATATCGGCCGGATCTATATGGAGACGAAACAGAGACCGATTTATGTGCTGCGCCGGACGTACTGAAAAAACAACAGCCTCAGCGTCGCATGAAACGCAATTTCAGTTCAGTTTGTGGACCCTGAACTGAAGAAGCCCAATTCCAAGAAGGCGCGGATCCTGCCCGATATGCACCGGGTTACTGATCTGCAGTTGCAAGTCAGCAGCGTGAGTTTCAGGGGATACCGTAAGGCTGGCTTCATACTCTGCATCACCGGGCTGGACATTCCATTCGGTGATCTGTGTTCCATTCTGGAAAACGCCCACCCGCTGCGGCACGCCGGGTGTGGAGCGCAATTTCAGGACAAGCTTCGCCGTGTGAACATCCGCTGGTAGATAGAAATAGAGTGAGGGGGCTGGCGTCTCACTCCACACCCCCCAGCTTTCCGGCGTGGACCATCCGCTTTTCAGGATTTCTTCATTCATTACCTGTGCCCCTGCCGTCATGACATCCCGATCAATGGGGATGATGGCAGGTTCCATCAAAGGCGATAGGACCGAAGGAAGCGGAGTATCGGGCGAGACGCAGAATGTGACGCTGCCGCTGACACCACACTGCGCATGTTGCAGATGTGTCCAGCGGAGTGCCTGGACCCGCTGTGACATTCCAGTCAGGATAACAAGGGTCCGCTGATCCAGCGGATGAGGATGCTCTGCCCGGGGATGGCAGGCCGTTTCCGGCGTTGTCCTTGCCGTATACATCGTGTTGGTCAATGCGTTCTGTTGCGCCGCTGCGTAAAGAAAGCGCATGACCTGAGGGGCGTCCGTAGCGTCGCATTCCAGCCGCGGATAAATCTCGATCCTGTCAAAAGGTCGCATCAGCGAAAAAAGCTGGTCATCTTCGCGGGTTGCAGGTGCAAGGAATGCCAGTTCTTTCCTGTGATCGCCGACGCGGACTCCATGTGTGTCCTGCCACTGAAGTGCAATTCCTGCGAGCAGGACGAGAGGCCAGGCTCGTGGCCAGGCGCGGCACAGACCATAAACGGATCCGAGCATGATCAGATACGCAACCGGCCAGAACATCCGGCCTGAAGAGCGCATCTGTTCTGCTCCGGGGACTTTGAAATGTGTCAGTAGAACCGGGACATGAAAGAGATAGACCCGGTTTGACACGGCAATGACGGTCAGTGCCAGACAGGCAAGAAGAAGACCGGCATGCTGCTCTGGGAGCCTGGCAAGAAGCGCAATCCCCTTGCGGCTGGGCAGAACCATCGCAAGCAGCAGCAGGACACCGGCGCCAAGATACTGGTATCCTTCATATTGCCCCCCGGTTGCCTCCGCCCATGTCTGTGGAAGGGAAGGGAAAAGGCTGGAATGGATCGGCCAAAAGGGAGAGGCGAGGTTCATGGAATAGAACCCGTACCCGCCATCGCTTGCCCCGCCCCAGTAACCAAGAACAGAGCCAAGGAGGATGATGCCTGATCCGGAAGCAATGGTGGCGATCAGGGACGGTGCACTGGTCTTCCAGTTTCTGTTCCGCAGAAACAGTGTCAGGGGAACGGCTCCGAGGATGGCACCTGTCATGACCATGAGGTAGGGATGCACCAGCAGGGTCAGGGTGGTCAGAACAGCCAGTATCCACACTGCTTTGGCGCTCGCACCGGGTCGTGTCGCCCTGAAATAAAGCCCGATCGCCAGAAGCAGGATCCAGTGACCACACAGCGCGGCATGACCCAGTCTGACGAGGAAGGTCGGAAAGCACGCGCTGAAAACGGCCACCGCAAGTGCGGGAAGCAGTCGTTTTTCGCCCAGCGATCGTAAGGCAAACACAGCGCAGACGGGTTGAAGCGTCCAGCAAAGCGCCAGATAGAGCGTCACGCCCTGCAGCATGTCCGGGAAAAGCGGATGGGCAAGCTTCAGAAGCAGGGCTTCCAGCGGGATACTGTCCGTCATGGCGATATTGGTGCCGGCCGGTGCATCAAGCCGCCAGGCCGTCAGGAGCGGCCAGTGCCATCCCTGTTGCAGATAATAGATCTGGCCAATGATATGCTGGAAGAAATCGTCACGACCATCCTGTACGGCGGCGGGAATACGCCCCTGAATCAGTGATAGCGGAAAGCATCCCAGAGCCTGGAACAGACCAAATATCAGTGAAAGGGCATAGGCCGGAAACCTGTTTCTGGATGGTCCCGGGATCAGACGCTTTTCAGGCAAATGACAGCACTCTCACTGAAGACCTACCGATATGGGGAAGGGGTGTTCATACAGGAGAAATTTGCCTGAAACCATGACCAGTGGATCGGGAGGGCAATCTGTTGCGCGTCCGGAAAAAACAGTTAGTCTTCTGAAAAAGAGAATCAGGGTCAGGATGAAGTGATGACTGTGTCGAACATGCCCCCGATGAAGCAACATTCTTTTCTGCAGAGACGCCGTTTTCTGCTTGGAGGCGCGACCCTATGCGTCACGCAGGTCGCCGCCTGTGCCCGATCAGGGGGGCGGTTCGACGAGGTGGACGGTCTGGTCCGTGATGCCATCCGGAAAGGGGAAGCGCCGGGCGCTGTCGTCGCCATCGGTCATGACCAGCAGATCATGCACCGGTTCGTCTACGGAAAGCGGGCCCTGGTTCCGGCGCCCGTGCCGCTGACATGGGACACCCGTTTCGATATGGCTTCCCTGACCAAGCCCACTATGACGGCACTGGCAGTCATGCAACTGGTCGAGCAGCAGAAACTGCGGGTCGATGATAGGGTTAGCCAGTACTTCCCGGAGTTTGCCTGCAACGGGAAGGGGGACATTTCAGTCCGCCTGCTTCTGACCCATTATTCCGGCCTGCCGCCAGACGTCCCTTTGACCGATCCCTGGACCGGCAAGGCCGAGGGCGTGAAACGCGCCATGACGTCTCCGCTGATCAATCCGCCGGGCGCGAAATTCGTCTATAGTGACATCAATTACATTATGCTGGGGCTTCTGGTCGAGAAACTGGGAGGCCTGCCGCTCGACCAGTATGTCCGGATCAATATTCTTGAGCCACTGGGTATGACGGAATCCGGCTATCTTCCGGCGGCCAGCCTGCGTCCCCTCATTGCCCCGACGCAGTATGACGAGCAGGGAAACATGTTGCGGGGCGTAGTGCATGATCCGACGGCGCGGAGAATGGGTGGCGTGGCCGGTCATGCCGGGCTGTTCTCGGATGCACGGGACATGACGCTCTATGCGCAGGCTCTCCTTGACCGGCTCAAGGGACGTCCAAGCCGCTTCCCGCTGCGACAGGATACCTTGCTGCTCATGACCACGCCGCAGCAGCCGACGGGAAAAACGGAGCTTCGCGGGTTCGGCTGGGATATTGATACCCATTACTCATCCCCGAGAGGCAATGTGTTTTCCCGCCGGTCCTTTGGCCATACGGGCTTTACCGGAACCTCACTGTGGATTGATCCGGAGAGTGACAGCTACGTGCTGATCCTGACCAACCGTGTCCATCCTTCGGGTGGACACAGCGTCGTGCAGCTCAGGCACGATATTGCCACGGCCGCAGGGAAGGCGCTGGGCCTCTCAGCACCCGTCTAGACTTTATGGTGAAGGCCGACAAAAGGATGAACGGGCTCCTTCGGGCATGATCCGGCAAAGGAGCCGATCAGCTTGCGTACATGCTGTGACAGCGCATCACGGTTGGCCACGATGCGCGTCCCTTCGGCCAGACGGACAGTATCGCTCTGGGCAAGAAGGTCCCCGGCATATCCAACTTCCCGCGCCATTTCCGCATCAGGCAGCGCAGACAGCGGTGCAAACTGGATCGGCAGATCCAGTGTCTGGGCTTTCGTCCGGCTTGCATCCGCCTGAAGGCCAAAGACGGGCATCGCGCCTGAACTGCTGACGGAAAAGCTGCCGGAGGATGTGAAGCTTCCGGACAGCGACAGTGTGACCGGACCCGAAATCATGGCCACGACCGGATCCGGAACATGCTGACTGCATTGCAGGGCATGGACGTTCGTGTCGAACAGGCTGATCTGTTCCGGCGTCCAGTCCTGGATATGGGACGTGCTGACAACACCCGTCTTCGTCAGATCAGCCTGGATCCCCGAAATGGCTTCGCTGATCGTGACGGGAGACGGGGAGCCTGCGGAGCATGCACTGAGAAGAAACAGCGCCAGCACAGAAGCTCCAGAACGACCGGGAAATAACCAGAGGCTCATACACCCCTCATTTCCGCAAGAAGCGCGTCAAAACCCTCCCCATTTGGCGACGTCCCGGGAATGCCAAGCCAGTTCTGGCGCGAAAGCAGCCCGTAGGCTTCATCGGCAATCTTCGTGAACGTATCCCAGGGCATGAAGGTCCGGGTGCCCCAGGTGTTGAAGAAAAGCCCTTCAGGATTGTACCCGGTCACTGCAATTGCATGGCCGCCCACCGGCGTTCGGTCGGAAATGGCGTTCCAGTCCCATGTCGCACCCAGCGGGAGATCCATGAATCCCTGCGGCACCTGAATCCCCGCAAGAACGCCGCCGAGATAGCAGATGCCCCGGCGGATCCCGTCGCAGTCCTGTGGGTCGATCGAGCCGTAGGCGGTCAGGTAATCCAGCGTCTGTCCCGGACGGTGCAGCCCGTCCCGCAGCCAGAAATTCAGCTCATCCAGCAGGACCGTCCCGTTATCGCGCGCGCCTGTCTGTGGATCAAAGCCAGTGACGGCCGCATAGTTGTTCAGCACCATATCCGTGGAGAGGACAACCAGCCCCTGTGCGGCATGGGTCCATGTCGCCGTCAGCGCCGCATGGGCCGCAAACGCACAGCAGCCATACCGGTCATTTCCCCACATCTGATAGGGCACCCCCTCCGACCAGTCCTTCTGCGGTGGAACGGCGGGAAGGCGTGAGGCCAGCATGGGGGCCAGACGATAGGTTCGCAGATCATGCTTGGGTGCACGTTTTCCAAGGCATCGGGACATGGACAGCTCCGGCAGAAAGACACAGAAAAAGAGCGGCTCGCAATGAACAGCCCCTGTTGGACGAGAGGGAGCGTCAGACGCCCTGATAGATCCGGGCGCGGATGAGTTCCGGGGACTGTGTGGAGGCTGCAAACGGGGTCGCCGTCACACCGGCAAGGGCTTCGATCAGCGGGATCATGGCCTGCACGGTGCTCATGTAGGTCGCGGCAGACGGCGAATAGACCTTCACGATCGGCGTTGCGATGGCCAGCAGGGTCTGGAGATCCGTCCCGAGGCTCTTGGCCCAGTCCTTGCCGGTGGACACCGTGATGGAGCCGTTCGAATTGGCAGCGACCTGAGCCGTGACGCTTTTGATCTGAGCCACCAGATTGTCGAATTTGGCCTTGTCCGTGGCGGACAGGTGGCTTTCCAGATCCGGAATGCTCTCGATGGCCTGAACCGCGTAGGCGATCGCCGCGGCATCATTGTTCAGGGCCTGCGTGTTGAAGGTGGTCGTGCTACCGGTCGTGGTGCAGGCGCTGGTGGAGACAAGAAGAACGGTGCCGAGGCTCAGGGCAATAAGACGGTTACGCATCAAATAGGGCTCCGGAAATAAGAAAGGCCGCTCAAAGGCGGCCGTGAAATATGAAAATGAAAATTGTGTTCAGGCAGACTTTGCCGTCTGCCGGAAAATCACTCTGTCCGACGGGGAGGCTCACCGGCTTTCGGATGTGTCGAGACCGTGTCCAGGCCCAGTTTCGCGGCCTCTTCGGCACGTGATGATCCGATCGGCACCATGATGGCTTTTGCGCCAGGCTGATAGGCGCTGGTATTCCAGCCTCTGGCCTGCGCCACAGCACTCACGATGCGAAACAGCGGCAGCAGTTTCGACGTGCTCGCAGGCGGCTTCCAGAAACGGAGAGCCAGCGCGGCCGCCGCAATGAGGAATGTGATGATTGAAACAATATCGCCCGCGTACTGCGCAGGCAGATAGGGCAGGATCGTCTGGAACAGCGATGTCCAGTCCATTGTTGTCTCCGGCTATGAAAAAACCGCCCCGGGGAGGCGGCTGTGTCAACACACCCTGCCGGTCTAGGGAGGCGCGTTCGCACGCACCAAGGAGAAAATGGCGTCAAGCGGGAATTGACTGGTTTTCCGGCATTTCGGGAAGGGGAATCACCCGTTTGACGATACGTCCCGAACACCATACGGTTCGGCATCATCACGTTTGTTACAGGCGATTTCATGGCTTTCAATTTCAGGCTTGCCGCAGTTCTTGCTGTTTCGGCATTTTCCCTTTCCGCTGAAGCGCATGCCGCTTCCGCGAACCCGTTCTTTTCCGCCAGCACGCTGCCCTATCAGGCGCCCCGCTTCGACCAGATCACGGACAACGACTATGCTCCGGCTTTCGAGCATGGAATGACCGAACATCTGCGTGAGATCAAGGCGATTGCGAACAACCGCGCAGCGCCGACATTCGACAACACCATTGCCGCCATGGAACGCGCGGGCCAAACTCTCAACCGCGTGCAGATGACGTTCTATGGCGTGTATCAGGCCAACACCGACGATACGCTGGACAAGGTGCAGAGCCAGGAAGCGCCCCGGCTGACCGCCCATGAAGATGAAGTCTATCTGAACGCGAAGCTCTTCGCCCGCGTAAAATCTCTTTATGACCGCCGCGAAAAGCTCAATCTGACGCCCGAGCAGGCGCAGCTCCTCGATATCTATTACCAGCAGTTCGTCCATGCCGGCGCACAGCTCTCCGCGACAGACAAGACGAAGCTGCGCGCGATCAACACGCGCCTCTCCAATCTTGAGACCCAGTACGAGCAGAAGCTGATTGCCAGCGCCAAGAACGGTGCCCTGATCGTGGACAGCAAAAAGGCGCTGGCCGGTCTGGATGACAACACGATCGCCTCAGCCGCCAAGGCCGCGCAGGAGCGGGGCTTGACCGGCAAATGGGTCATCCCCCTTCAGAACACGACGCAGCAGCCGGCCCTGTCGTCCCTGACAGACCGCGAAACCCGTCAGGCTCTGTTCGAACAGAGCTGGACCCGCGCCGAGAAGGGCGACGATAACGACACCCGCGCCACGATCGCTGAACTGGCAGAGCTGCGCGCGCAGAAAGCCGCACTTTTCGGCTATCCGAATTTCGCCGCCTATACGCTGTACGATCAGATGGCCAAGACGCCGGAAGCTGCGGAAAACTTCATGCAGCAGCTCGTCCCGGCCACGGTTGCCGAGCAGAAGCGCGAAGCTGAAGTTCTTCAGAAGGCCATCCGCAAGGACGGTGGCAAGTTCGACCTGAAGCCCTGGGACTGGGAGCATTATTCGGACAAGGTGCGCCGCGCGAAGTACAATCTCGATCAGGATGAAATCAAGCCGTATTTCGAGCTTAAAACGGTCCTGACGGATGGCGTCTTCTTTGCCGCCAACCAGCTTTACGGGATCACGTTCCAGCAGCGGACGGATATCCCTGTCTATCAGCCGGATGTCATGGTCTTTGAAGTCCATGACAAGGACGGCTCTCCGCTGGGCCTGATGTATTTCGATTACTTCAAGCGGGACAACAAGTCCGGCGGTGCGTGGATGTCCAACTTCGTCGGGCAGTCCAAGCTGCTTGGTACAAAGCCCGTCATCTACAACGTTGCCAACTTCACCAAGGCAGCCCCCGGCCAGCCACAGCTCATCACGTCCGACGACGTGACGACCATGTTCCATGAATTCGGCCATGCCCTGCACGGACTGTTCGCGGACCAGACCTATCCGTCGCTGTCCGGCACGAGCGTGGCGCGCGACTTTGTGGAGTTCCCCTCGCAGTTCAACGAGAACTGGGCGCTGGATCCGAAGGTCCTGTCGCATTACGCCCGGCACTACAAGACCGGCGCTCCGATGCCCAAGGCTCTGGTCGAGAAGATCCGCAAGGCCGCACACTTCAATCAGGGCTATGCACTGGGTGAGATCGTGGCCGCAGCCGAACTGGACATGAAATGGCACAGCCTGTCCGCGACGGCACCGCGTCAGGACGTGGACAAGTTTGAAAGCGATGCGCTGAACAGCACGGGGCTGGACGTCTCGGCCGTTCCGCCGCGCTATCGTTCCAGCTACTTCCTGCATATCTGGTCCAACGGATATTCCGCCGGCTATTACGCCTATCTGTGGACGGAAATGCTGGATCAGGACGTGTTCTCCTGGTTCCAGGATCATGGTGGTCTGACACGTGAAAACGGTCAGCGCTTCCGCGACATGATCCTCTCGAAGGGACACACCATGGATTACGGCCCGATGTTCCGCGCCTTCTATGGCCGTGACCCGGACATCACCCCGATGCTGGTGCATCGTGGACTTGTTTCCGAACAGGGCAAGTAATCACAGTTGGGAAGGGGGTGCTTCTTCCTTCCCGACTTTTTTGTTCCGGGGCGGGACATCTGTCGTCGTGACCGTCAGGCTCAGGGGAAACCCGGAACCGGTCTTCCACCCCTGAAGCTGCAACAGAAAGGACTGTCCCGTCATGAAACAGAAAACACCATCCCATCGCAGTCTGCTCTTCACGGCTCTTCTTGCGGCTGATCTGTTTGCGCCTCTTACGGGATATGCCGAACCGACCGCTGATATCAGCCCGTCGCGCATGTCGGAGACGATGAAGATCCTGGCGTCCGACCGGTTCGAGGGGCGTGCTCCCGGAACGGAAGGGGAGAAGGTCACGGTTCCCTGGCTGATCGCGCAGTACAAGGCTCTGGGGCTTGAACCGGCTGGCGAAAATGGCGGATGGACGCAGACTGTTCCCATGATCCGCACCAGAACCGCTGCGAACGGTTCCATCAGTGCCCGGACCGGCGGCAAAACGCTCCCCCTGATCCAGCTACAGGACATCTATCTCGCAACGCTGTTGCCGGAAAACCGGCTGCGGGTCAAAGACGCTCCGATGGTTTTCGTGGGCTATGGCATTCATGCGCCGGAGCGCCACTGGGATGATTTCAAAGGCGTAGACCTCAAAGGCAAGGTCGCAGTTTTCCTCGTCAACGATCCCGATTTCGATGCGGCTCCCGGTGAGCCCGTTGCCGGTCGCTTCGGCGGCAAGACCATGACGTATTACGGCCGCTGGACCTACAAATACGAGGAAGCCGCCCGCCGTGGCGCTGTTGCTGCCCTGATCATTCACGAGACTGCGGCCGCATCCTACCCCTGGAGCACGGTCGTGGCACCCGGAGGTGAAGCCTATGACGTGGAACATGCTGCCACTGAAAGCCGCCCCGTTCCTGTGCAGGGCTGGCTTGAGGGCAAAGCGGCCGCTGCGCTCTTCCAGCAGGCCGGGCTGGATCTTGAGGCCCTGCGCATCAAGGCCCGTTCCGAGAGCTTCCGTCCCGTCACTCTGAGGCATACGACGTTCTCAGCCGATCTACCGGTCACATTCGATCGTCTGCAAAGCCAGAATGTACTCGCCAAGATTGCGGGCGCGAAATATCCGGACGAGACGGTCATGTTCGGTGCCCACTGGGACGCTTACGGCAAGAGCACGGACGCGCAGGGCCATACCGTCATCCGTCGCGGCGCGATCGATGATGGCTCCGGGATTGCGGCGCTGTTTGAAATCGCCCGCGCCTTCAAGGCCGGACCGAAGCCTGACCGAACCATCCGTTTCGCAGCCCGGACGGGCGAGGAGCGCGGTCTGCTGGGATCAGGCTGGTACGTCGCCCATCCACTGGCGCCGTTGGACAAGACGGCTGCCAATCTGACGATGGACGTGCTCCAGATGGCAGGGCCTGCGCATAACGCCTTTATCATCGGGGCGGGGCAGGACACGCTTCAGGAACAGTTCGCCGCCGCTGTGGCCCTTCAGGGCCGCACCGCACAGCCGGAAGCCATGCCCGAGCGTGGCGCATTCTATCGCGCGGATCATCTGCCGTTCGCACGGGCGGGCGTGCCGGTTCTTGCGGTCATGGACATGGCGGGCAAGTTCGATCTTCTGAAGGGCGGGACGGAAGCGGGTGGCAAATGGCTGACGGCCTACATGGCCTGCTACCATCAGGCCTGCGATGCCTGGAGCCCGGACTGGGATGTGCGTGGTGCCGCGCAGGACGTCTGGGCCGTGTGGAAAGTCGGACATGACGTGGCCTTCTCGCATGACTGGCCACAATGGAAGGCCGGTTCGGAATTCGCCGCGATCCGCCAGAAAACCGCTCCGGCAACGGTTCGGTAAGAGCAGTTTTCCCGGTTCCGTCAGATCGTCCAGGGCGGAACCGGGCTATAGCGTTCAACCAGGAAATCGATCATCGCCCGGATCTTGAGCGGGACATGAGGCGTCGGAGCATAGACGGCATGCAGTTCCGGCCCCGTCATGACGGGCACATCAAGCGGCAGCGGAACCAGCCGACCTGATTTCAGTTCATCCGAAACGATGAATGTCGGCTGATAGATAATGCCCTGTCCGGCCACGGCAGCTTCGCGCAGGATATCTCCGTTATTGGCATGCATGGGGCCGCTCACCGGGACCGTGCGCTCGCCGTTCGGACCAAAGCTCCAGCGCGCGCTGCTGATCTCGTCACCGAGCGTATAGCCCAGACAGCGGTGGTTCTGGAGTTCGGCGACAGTTTGCGGTGTGCCATACTCTTCCAGATAGGACGGTGCTGCGCAGACCACGAAATCGACCTGCGCCAGCCGGCGCGACCGCAGCGCGCTTGATGGCATCCGCCCGATACGCAACGTCAGATCCCACCCTTCCGTAATCGGATCAATCCTCCGGTCATCCAGCCCCAGTTCAACCGTGACGAGGGGATGGCGGCGGCTGAATTCCGGAAGGATCGGCCCGACATGCCGGATGGCGAACGAGACCGGCGCATTCAGGCGCAAAAGCCCGCGCGGCTCCTGGTTTTCCGCCGAGACTTCCTGTTCCATCTCTTCCAGATCCGTCAGGATTTTCTGACTGCGGATGAAAAAGAGACGCCCCGGTTCCGTCAAAGACAGCCTGCGCGTGCTGCGATGGAACAGCGAGATCCCCAGTCGGCTTTCCAGAGCGGCAATATGTTTCGTGACCATCGTCTGTGACAGACCCAGCGAGCGCGCGGCTCCTGAAAAGCTGCCCTGAGCCACGACCTTTGCAAAAACCTGCATACCCGTGAAGCGATCAAGCATCCACCTCACACTCCTGGTGTCAGATCTTATCCCGGATCAGGGAATTATTCTTTTCGGGTGAGGGTGGCAAGATCAGTCCCATAACACGGAACGGAGGCACTCACCATGACCCTGAAAGATCAGGACACTATGCGGCAACCCGTTCTTTTCCTGCCGCATGGAGGTGGCCCGTGCTTCTTCATGGAGTGGGGGACGACATGGGATCGCATGGCAGCCTATCTCCGTTCTGTAGGGCCCTCCCTGGCACGTCGTCCGGATGCCATTGTGGTCATGTCCGGTCATTGGGAAACGTCGGATATGGTCGTCGGATCAGCTGCTCATCCGTCGCTGATCTACGATTATTACGGCTTTCCGCCTCACACCTATCAGTTGGAATATCCCGTGCCGGGCTCGCCGACTATGGCGGGGAAAATCCGTAATCTGCTGCGCGACCGTGGCATGGCCTGTACAGAAAATGTCACGCGCGGACTTGATCACGGGGTCTTCATTCCCTTCATGCTCGCATTTCCCGATGCGGATATTCCGGTGGTGGAGATTTCTCTGCCCGGCTCGCTGGATGCCGCAGGGGTCCTGAAACTCGGGGAGATGCTGGTGCCTTTGCGGGATGGAAACATCCTGATTGTGGGTACGGGCATGACTTACCACAACATGCGTCATCTGATGCGCCCCGATGCCGTGTCGGATGCACAATCCGTCGCGTTCGATACCTGGCTTCAGCAGGCGGTCGAGGCTCCGCCCGCTCGTCGCATACAGAGCCTGCTGGACTGGGAGCACGCCCCGTTTGCGAGGGAGTGCCACCCTCAGCCGGAACATCTCCTGCCGTTGATGTTCGCCGCCGGAGCCGCGGGAACCGATGCAGGTCATCGCGATTACAACGATATCGTCATGGGGAAGGCCCTGTCCGGTTTCCGGTTCGGCTGACGTCCTCAATTCACTTCATCCAGAAAGACCATGACATCATGAAAACACGTCTTCTCAAGAGCGCAGGCGCTGCGTTCGCTCTCGCACTCCTGTCTTCCACGGCTTATGCCGCCAACCCTGCCGATGTGCAGTCCGGCGCCTATACGGTGGAGACCAGCCATACGCAGATCGGCTTCTCCGTGCTGCATTTTGGCTTCACGTATTATTCCGGCCAGATCTCCGGCGTCACCGGCGCGCTTCAGCTTGATACGGCCCATCCGGAGGCCTCGCACCTGAACGTGACCATCCCGGTTTCGACCATTTCAACCACCAGCACGGTTCTGACCGGCGAACTCAAAAACAGTGAATGGTTCGATGTCGCGAAATATCCGGATGCGACCTTCGTCTCGACGCAGGTTCGCCGCACAGGCACGGATGAGGCTCTGGTGACCGGCAACCTGACGCTGCATGGCGTCACCCATCCGGAAGTCCTGCACGTCCATTTCGTGGGAGCAGGCGTCAACCCGATGGACAAGGCCTATACGGTCGGTTTTCAGGCCGAAGCGACGATCCATCGCAGCGATTTCGGCGTGAAGAAATATGTCCCCTATGTCGGCGATGACGTGACGCTGACGATTGCCGGGGCGTTTGAAAAGACTGCCGCGAAATAACGCGCATAAAAAAACGGCCCACGAGAGTGGGCCGTTTTCTTTTTCGGACTGTCCGGAAAAATCAGGACGTCTTGCGGACTTTCCATCCGGTTTCCTTGAGCAGGAAGCCGAGCACAATGGCAATTCCGATACCGACGACCAGCGGCAGGAAGGCAGTATGGAACTGTTCCATCGTCTCCGGCGCATCCTTGCCCATCAGGGCGGAGACGAGCGGCGACATGATGCCGGTCGTGCCGAACACGAGGAAGTTCATGACACCGGCAGCCGTTCCCTTGACCTCGGGCGGATTAACTTCCTTCATCGAGGAGAACGGGATCATGGCAGCGCCGGAAGCAATGCCCATGACCAGGGCTACGGTGTAATGCGGCAGGACCCCGACCGGGACATAGAGCGCGCAGAGGGATGCCGCCAGCAGCACCATTGCACCACCGATCAGGACAGGCTTGCGACGGCCGATCTTATCGGAAATCCAGCCCAGAAGCGGGCAGCCGATGACCCAGCCAATGGGGACCATTGAGACGTCCGTGGCGGCAAAGCCCATCGTCGTGTGTTCGCCCTTGCTGAGCATGAGCGCACCCCAACCCAGCGCCCCGATCGTAGTCGGCACGAAGAGCAGACCACCGGCAAGACCGGCAATCCAGCTCTGCGGGTTGGAGAAGATGATCTTGAAGGGACGAAGCAGATTGGCCACGGAGAAATCGCCATGATGCTGGGCACTGTCGCCCGTATCACGCGGCATGACGAAGAAGACCGCCACGGCCAGCAGAAGCCCGATGACACCAAAGCCCAGCCAGACCGACTGCCAGGGGATATGGAAGGAACCATGCGGATCAATCAGGATGCGCGTCGGCTTGGAGCCAAAGGCGGCTCCAGCCATACCCATGCACTGCGTCAGACCGACGAAAAGCGCCAGCGTCCGGGCTGGAAGATAGCGCGCGGCAACATAGGATGCACCAACGAACGCACAGATCGCGCCAATACCCTGAATGATGTAGCCGCCAATACCCGCAACCAGGCTGCCCTGGCCGAAGATCAGACAGCCGACGCCCGTGATGGCAATGAACATTGGCATGATGGCATGGGCGCCATAGCGGTCCAGGAGCACGCCCACGGCAAGGGCCATCAGCGCATAGACAATGTAATAGGACGCGATCATCAGGCCGAGATGGCTGTTGCCCCAGGCCTGCGTCAGCTCATCCTGCATGATGCCGGGAGCGGAACGGATGGCATACTGATAGAAATAGAACAGCGCGCACAGGAACCAGGACAGCACATAAAGCGGCTGAAGTTTCTGTGGTTGCGACGGTGAAGGATTCAGGGGCTTGGGAGGCGCCTGTGTTGTTGTGCCAGACATGAAATTCTCCAGTATGTCATGGATGGCCTGTCAGACCGGGAACCATGACTGTGAGGGCGCAAAAGTCTTGAAAGGATAGTTGTCCGTTCGATGGAATGATTTTTCAGGTAATCTGAATGTTTCATCAGATATTATTGCTGGAAGGGATAATAACGGAAGGTCACATACACCGTATGTCCATAAGTCGTGGGATCGACGGCATGATCTGCGCCGTCATTGCCCTTGAAGGCGAACTTACGGATGTACGTATACTGAAGCCCGCCCATGACGCTGCCGTAATGGCCGTCCAGAAAGTGCCACCAGCCGCCTGTTGTCAGGGAGGCGAGTGTTCTTGTCTGGGCGGAACATGTTCCGAACTCGTATTCACAGCCGGACAGGTTCAGGTCTGTTGCGCCATAGCCATGCTGGAAGCCATCGGCGCCCAGATAGGTACGACGTCCCGCGCTCTCCACACCGCCATAGGTATAAAGCAGCACGGATTTCGCCGGATGCCCGACGAGCCCAAGCGAGCCCATGATTTCCGGAACAGGGCTGGGATTGCCGTTGTGATCAAACGTCGTATCGGGAATGAGGCTGGGCCCATAGCGCCCGACACCCTGACCGGCAAGTACGTTTCCGGTCAGCTGAAGCTTGTCAGTCCCAAGCGGCACGGTCATGCCAGCCCCCACGCCACCACCAAACTGGGTGCTTTTGTGGGTATGGTTTTCGCCAGCCGGCTGCACGAGACCGCGGAACCAGCGGGCCAGACCGAAGACTTCATAATGGCCAAATGACGTATCAACCGCCGTTTTGAGCACGATGTCAGGCGCCGGATTGTAGCTGTACTGTGTATTCGGGTTCAGCAGGACACCACCGCTATTGGCGTAATAGACCCGAGGCCCGGCCAGACGTCCGTAACTGGCGGGCAGGGTTCCGCCGGAACTGAGCGCGTCAGAGAAGCCAACCGTCGCCTGGGGATCTTCGATCGACAGCGCGATCCAGTATTTCCTGTCCCAGTCCTTGGCGATGCGGATCTGAGGCACGCGGGTGAAGGTGATGCCCGGGATCTGGTTGTTATCCGTCACGGCAGGAAGCTGTTCCTGACGGGGAATGACGCCCTTGGCGTAATTGGTTGTCAGGCTCCAGGCCTGGCCCATGAGGACGTGCAGTCCCCAGTTCTTCTCCGTGAACGTGAAATATCCCTGCCGCAGACGGGGCGTATAGCCATTGATCTGCACGCTGTTGGTGGTGCCGCCAGACCCACCAAAATCGCTTTCAACATAAGCCTGAAGACGAACGGATTTGGTCGGATTGGCTTCCAGAAGCGTGGAGAAACGCGTGAGCTGTGCCGAGAAACGTTCTTCGCTCAGCCCGTGATTGGGACTGTTGGCGTAGGGAAAATTGTTCCAGGCCGTCGCAGGTCCACTCGTCATGTTCGAGCTTCGCCAGATGTTGGAGAAGTCAACAAATCCGCCCAGCCGGACCGTCAGATTGCCGATCTGGAAAATGGGCGGAAGATGGTCCACTTCGGTCTGGGTAATCGCGAGCGGACTGGATGATGACAGGTCAATGGACGTCCGGTGCGCTTCATTACGCTGATTGCCCAGCCACTGGAAAAGCGGGGGCGGCGTCTGGTGAACCTCTGTGGCTGCTGGAGCCGGAGCTGAAGGAACGGTTGCGTCGCCTCCGGAAACAGCAGCAGGAGCAAAGCCAGCGGTTGAGACCGGCATGATCCCGCTGCCAGCAGATGCAGCAGGGTAAACGGGGGCATTCCTGCCTGAAGTGTGCGGTGCCGCACCGACGCGTGCCGTTTCAACTTTCGGCGCAGACTTGTGGATGACGGATGATTTTGCAGGAGCCGAGTGGGCTGTCTGTGACGCCGTGGCGGCATGGCGGCGTTGCTCGATAGCCTGAAGGCGGCCTTCAAGCATCCGCATTTCGGCCTTGATTGCGGCCAGTTCCTGATCGTCAGCGCTCTGTGCAAATGCCGTAACGGGGGAGCCGATGAAGAATACGGCGCCCAGTAGCAGTCTGTATCGTCTGGGTAAGCGATTTCCCGCGATTGTCAGGCCACCAAAAGGAGACACATTCCGCCCTTCCTAAAGTCCATTCAAGGAATTCTGCCAGTCTCTGCAAAGGCATGCTGATCATGCCATCAGAAACTGTCCGTAAGGCAGAAACTTACGCTTTCACGGAAGTTTGAAAATTGATTCATCTCAAAAAGAATCAAAATTACATATTATTTATGTGATGGAATGCCAAATTATCACGCCTGTTAAGAGTATGTTCAGCCTTCTATGCCCCATAATTCACTTTGCTATGCGAGAAATGGGGCGCGCGGATAAAATTGTTCAAATACAGACAGTCTTGATAAAGATTCCGCTATTTTCTTATTTGGCCTTCTTTTTCTTGCCTTTTGAACGCTTTTCCTTTGCCGCGCTCTGAGACGGCGCAGATGTTCCGCCCCGGGCACGCTCGATAACAAATTTTGCGTAATCGTCCATGTCGCCATCGAAGGGGACGATCTGGTTGTCTGCTGCCAGCCACAGCCGGTCCGCGACCAGTTCCATCAGCGAGCGGTCATGGGTGATGAGGATGACGGCGCCTTCGTAATTGTTCAGGGCGTCCAGCAGGGCGCGGCGGCTGTCGATGTCCAGATGGTTGGTCGGCTCATCGAGGATCAGCAGATGCGGGGCAGCCATGGCGACCATGTTCAGGAGCAGGCGCGCGCGCTCGCCACCGGAGAGCGCCTCGACCTTGGTGCCCTGCTTTTCGAAATGGATGCCGAACTGCGCCAGACGGGAGCGGTGGGACTGGTCGCTGTCCGTCGGACGGGCCTCGCGCATGATGTCGAGCGGGGTCTGTTCGGGATCGAGCGCCTCGATCTGGTGCTGGTGGAACCAGCCCACCTCGATGCGGGGCGAGCGGGAGACTTCTCCGGAACGGACTTCGAGAGCGCCCGCGATCATTTTCGCAAAAGTGGACTTGCCGGCACCGTTGACACCCAGCAGGCCGATACGGTCATCCACGTCCAGCCTGAGGTTCAGATCGCGCAGGATGGCCGGATCATCGCCATAGCCGACTTCCACATTCTCCAGCCGGATCAGTGGCGGCGCGAGAGGACGGGCGGGTGAGGGCAGCAGGAACGGCGAGACCGAAGCCTCGATCGTGGTTTCGATCGGGGCCAGCTTGGCGAGACGCTTGACGCGGCTCTGGGCCTGCGCGGCTTTGGCAGCAGACGCCTTGAAGCGGTCCACGAAGGACTGCAGATGGGCGCGCTCGGCTTCCTGCTTGGCGCGGGTGGCGCTTTGCAGACGGATTTTCTCGGCACGCTGGCGCTCGAAATCGTCATAGCCGCCGGTATAGAGTTCCAGCTTGCCTTCCGTGACGTGCAGCGTGAAATCGACGGAATTGTTCAGCAGTTCGCGGTCATGGCTGATGATGAGTGCGGAATGCGGATAGCGGGCAAGGCGCGCTTCCAGCCACAGAGCACCTTCAAGATCGAGATAGTTCGTCGGTTCATCGAGCAGCAGCAGGTCAGGTTCGGCAAAAAGCGCGGCAGCGAGTGCCACGCGCATCCGCCAGCCGCCGGAGAATTCGGCCATCGGGCGATCGAGATCGGCCGTGGAGAAGCCCAGACCATTGAGAATTTCCGCCGCGCGGGAAGGGGCGCTGTCAGCGTCGATTTCGATCAGGCGCATCCAGATATCGCCCATCCGCTCCGGATCGGCGGTTTCCAGCTCGGCCATGAGGGCCGCGCGTTCCGTGTCAGCCGCGAGGATCGTGTCGATCAGGCTGATGGGAGTGGCGGGGTGTTCCTGATCCACGGTCGCCACGCGGGCGGCGCGGGGGATGACGATTTCACCGGAATCCGGCTGAAGCTCGCCTTTGATCAGTTTGAAAAGTGTGGATTTCCCGACGCCGTTCCGGCCGACCAGAGACACCTTGGATGGGTTGGGCAGGTTGGCGCTTGCACGATTGAAGAACTGTCGTCCCCAGGCGTTGAAGACAAGGTTTTCGATCTGAAGCATGGGGCAGGATGGTCCGGTGACGGTAAAACGGGAGCGCCATCCCTATAACAGTTTCACCGCCCCGGACAGGGACGAGGCGGATCTTTTCCGCCTCGCCTGGGTGTTGTGTCAGTGGGCGCGAGCGGCAAGCCAGTCGTGGATCTGGCTCTGGGTCGCCTGAACCGCTTCCTGACGGGCGGCAACGGTGTTGAGGGCATGGGCCGTGGCAATCTTCGCGCCAGTCGTCTTGCTGGAAGACGGATCCTTCTGAAGCTCGGCCAGGATGTCCGGATTGTTGGAATGTCCTGCGATGGCCGGCAGGAACCCGTCCTGTGACCAGGGAGCCAGATGCGTGCGGATCTCGGCCTCGTGCTGACGCACCAGCTTCCAGACGAGGTCCGGATTTTCGCTGGCAGAGGCGATGGACGACAGTGCCATGGAAATACGGCCGTTCGGAATGGCGCCGCTATAGGCCAGTTCCACATTGCGACGGATCAGGTCAGGATCCGTGGCATTGGCGAGGGCCTGGAACAGGCGGAGCTTGAGTTCGGTCGCCTGGGTGTCACGGACCTTCTTGGCCATGATTTCGTAGGTTGCGGCGTCGGTATGCTTCATCGCAAGGGCCGAGACCGTGCCGACCAGATCGGGACGCAGGGAGGCCGGGTTTTTCAGCCAGAGTGCGAAACGGCGCTTGGCCTCAGTCAGCACGGCCGGGTCATTGAAGGTTCCGAGCGCCGAGATGACGGACGGACGCAGCATCGTGTCCAGCACGCTTTCATGCGGCTTCTGGTCCCAGCCGAGACGCTTCAGAACCGGAGCAAGGCGGCTGCGGGCATAGGCCTGGAATGCAGAGCGGTCCGGGCTGCCGATTTCATAGAAATCGAGCGTTTCCAGCTTGCCGATGATTTCCTCGAGCGTGGCGATATCGGTCTCATGCGCGGCCGTCAGACGATCCACGAGGTCGAAATAGGAGGACAGCGCTCCATGACCGGCCCGGAACTGCGCGAACTGGTCGCCGAGAATGTTGGCCCGATCCACGGGAGCAAATTTTGAGATCGATGCGGCGATCGGGGCGAAGGCCGCGTCGTCATAATGCACGCGGTAATAGCCGCTCTCGCCCAGATCGAGCTTGAGGGGCGCATTGCAGCGGGGCAGGGTGAAGGTGGCGGGTTCGACACCCAGCACCAGCTTCCTGGTCTCAAGGCCGGGGCCGCCTGCGACAACCGGAATGTTCCAAGTCAGGGCCTTCGCATTCGGATCGTGGATCGTAAAGCGGCTCTGCGTCAGGGTGTAGGTCGTCTGGCCGTTCCTGCAGACGGCCGCGACATTGACCTGCGGAATACCGGGCTGTTCGGTGAAGCTGCGGGCGACCTTGCCAACATCCTGTCCAGATGTGCCGGAGAGCGCGTTCCACAGATCCTGACTGGTCGCGTTGCCGAAGGCATGAGCCTTCATATAGGCGCGCATTCCGTCTCGGAAATGGTCTTCGCCGAGCCAGCCTTCCATCATGCGGATGACCAGTTCACCCTTGCCGTAGCTGATGCCGTCAAACGCGGAATTGGCTTCGCTGACGTTGTGGATGACCTGCTGGATCGGATGGGTCGTGGACAGGGCGTCCGTCGCCATCGTGGCTTCGCGGGTTTCGTGCTGACGCGGCCAGATGTCCCAGTCCGGGTTCATCTTGTCCGTCGCCTTGATCTCCATCCACGAAGCAAAGCCCTCGTTCAGCCAGATATTGTCCCACCAGCCCATGGTCACCAGATCGCCGGACCACTGATGCGCCATTTCATGCGCGACGACTTCATAGATCAGTTCGCGGGTGCGGGGCGTGCTGTTCTTCGGATCGAACAGCAGGACGTTGTCGATATAGGTCAGCGCGCCCCAGTTCTCCATCGCGCCGGCCTGGTAGTTGCCGGGGATGGCGAGCATATCCATTTTCGGCAGCGGATACTTGATGCCGAAATAGTCGTTGTAATAGGGCAGGATCTTCTCGGCAGCCCCCAGCGCGTAAGTGCCCTGATTTTCAAGACCGCTCGGCGCGAAGACGCGGATGGGCGTGCCGTCCGCCTTACCGTCCACGGAGGCCATGTCACCGGCCACCAGTGCGAGCAGGTAGCTCGACATGCGGGGCGTCGGGCTGAAGGAGACGCGCTTCGTTTTCTCATCCTGCTGCGTCGTGCCGATGATCGGCATGTTGCTGACAGCCGCGTATTCGAAGGGCAGCGTGACGTTCAGCTGGTAGGTTGCCTTGAAGGCAGGTTCGTCCCAGCCCGGGAACATCCGGCGTGCGTCCGCGACTTCGAACTGCGTGACCAGCATCCGCTTCGGCTTGCCGGCCGGGTCAGTGTAGTCGTCGATATAGATACCGTTCGGTGTTTTCAGGATCGGGCCTGAATACTTGATGGCCAGCGTGTGGACACCGGCCGGAACGGGTGCCGGAAAATGCAGGGTAACGGTTTCGGCGGCATCATCCTGACGGATCTCGGCCTTCTGCGAATTGTCCAGAAGCGCGCTGGCCAGTTTGAGACCTGCCTGATTGAGCGTGACGTCGGCGGTCGGGCTCTTGACCTCGACCCGGACGATTTCATCGCCCTGAAGCGTCAGATGCTCCATGTCGGTTGTCAGGTCGATGATGTAGTCCGTCGGTACGACGGTCTTGGGAAGCTGACCCGGTGTGGTGTCGAAGGAGAATGTTCCTTCGGCATGGGCGGGAAGCGCGAAGGGCAGTCCTGCAAGCAGGGTTGTCAGAACGAGAAGGCGGCGCATCAAACGCAATTCCTTGAAACAGTCGGATGGGGCAACGGAACAGGCCGTTCGCTTTTGTTACGGTTACGGTGGCATAGCCCTGTCATGCGGGAAAGTGTCCGTCCCTAAAAACCTTGTCATCTGGGACGCGCTCCAGACTTGACAGATCGGGGAGCCCCGGGCTCTTTTCGACGCAGAGGGCAATGGATTCTGCCTGACCGGTCCCGGTCGAACCGCTTCACCCGGAAGCTGATGATTCCTGTCAAACGTCCACCAGGACATGACAGGAGAATTGCGTCCGTTATGCGTGAAGTTCAGAATCAGCCCGTACTGTCCCGTATCATCGCACTGTGTTGTCTGAGCGGTATTCTTGCCGTGCTGTCGGTCTGCATCGGCAGTGCCTGTGCCCTGTTTCTCTGGCTTTTGGAACTCGCCACATCCTGCCGGATCGATCATCCGGCCCTGCTGTTTGGCCTTCCGGTCGCCGGCGTGGCCGTCGGGCTGTGTTATTTCTGGTTCGGGCGGAATGTTGAGGCCGGTGCGAACCTGATCGTGGACGAGATCCATAAGCCGGGGGCGGGGGTTCAACTCCGGATGGCGCCGCTCGTTCTGCTTGCAACGGTCGTAAGCCATCTGTTCGGGGCTTCTGTCGGGCGCGAAGGGACGGCGATACAGGTTGGCGGCAGTCTGGCCAGTGCCACGGCCCGGCTGTTCAGGCTGCGGGGTCTGGAAACCTGCGTTCTGCTGACCTGCGGTATTGCTGCAGGATTTGGCGCCGTGTTCGGCACACCCATCGCAGGTGCGGTGTTTGCACTGGAAGTCCTGACACTGGGACAGGTTGACTACCGGTTCCTTGTTCCTGCTGCCCTGTCATCCATTATCGCGGACTGGTCCTGCCGTGCCTGGGGGATCCATCATGCATCTTACCCTCTCATGTTTCAGGGCACCCTGAATTCGGATGGTTCGGTCTCTCACGTCGATCTTGGACTGGTCGTGCGGATTGCGATAGCGGCGGTGGCGTTCGGCCTGATGAGCCGGGTTTTTGCCGAAAGTGTGCATCGTCTGGCCACTGTCATGAAAAAGATTTGCCCTACGGCATGGCTGCGTCCGGCCATCGGCGGCATCCTGACCATCCTGCTGGTCGCGCTGGTTGGCAGCCGGGATTATCTGGGTCTGGGCGTCCTGCCTCCGGAGCCGAGCGGAGCATCCATCGTCAGCTTCTTCGGCCCAGACATCTATCCCTGGTCCTGGTTCTGGAAGCTGGTTTTCACGGTCACGGTGCTGGCAACAGGATTCAAGGGCGGGGAGGTCACGCCGCTGTTCTTTCTTGGTGCAGCAACAGGAAACGTTCTGGCACCGCTTCTGCATGTCCCGGTCGATCTGCTGGCGGCTGTGGGGTTCGTGGCAGTCTTTGCCGGTGCCGCGAATACGCCGGTGGCCTGTATGCTGATGGGTGTCGAACTGTTTGGCGGGGCGGATATCGTCTATTTCGCGACCGGCTGCTTCGTGGCCTATGTCTGTTCCGGCCATACCGGCATCTACCTGTCCCAGCGGATCGGCACACCCAAAAGCCGGTTCAGGGATGCGATCTGCGGTATGACCCTCCGTGAGGCCAGAGTACCGCAGACCGGCAAGGAAAACTGACTGACGCTTACCTTTTGCACGCAGGCTGCGAAAGCGCCATGACCAGTGCCGCAATCCAGCCGATGATGGTCCAGCCCAGCAGGATGGTGATCATGGCGACACGGTGCTGATTAGGCGTATTGCGGCGATAGGCAATCAGGAGTGGGACGAGGTACAGCACTAGCCCAAGGCCTGCGAGAACGGGAAAGAAAGCTCCGGATTTTGCAACAAGTCCCGAAGGTGGGACTGCCTGATCCGTTTCAGGTGGCTTGGCCGCGGCAGAAGACGGGGGCGAATTGCCGCTTTGCGCTGATTCAGAAGTGGAAGGCGCAGGCACCGGCTGTGGCTCGGCTAGGACGGGTTTTCGGGTTTCGGTTACAGAGGCGACCTGTTCTGGCGTGATGTAGCCGTTTTGCTGGAGGAAGATGGCCAGAGCTTGTGGGAAAGGCAGCAGCTCTTTCTCCTGCGGGGAGCAGGCATGGCCGTTCTGTTTCTCTGCCGCAGGTTTGAGGTCGCATGCTGACAGGCCGAACCCGGACGCTTTTGTGGACTGCGCATGAGCCAGCATGTCACGCCAGCCTTCGGAAAATTCCCCCAGATTGGCTTTGGTTGCGACTTCATAAGCCAGGAAGCCATTGGGTTCGAAACGTCCTGCCTGGATCCATTTGCGCCGCCTGTTGGCCAGATCGTCTCTCAGATAAGTCCGGTAGGCCGGGTCGCGGGTGACGTTCTCAAGCACCCCGTCATGGTACCGTGAGATCACGACAGGTGCTTCCGATCCGGCATGAGACGCAAAAGCATAGAGGAAGGACTGATCGACCGTCAGGATTTCTTCTTGGCCGTTTTCGGCAATATCCACGACATCCGGTTCGCCGTCTCCATCCAGTGCGCCCCGTTCAAGATGGGCCCAGCGCCCGTCTGGGCGCAGATCGAAAATGGATGTGAGCGAACAGCAATGGGCACCGCCTGTGTAAGCGGACACCATGACCTGTGGGAATGAGGAAGACGCATCCAGCTGACGGAACGACATTCTCAGCTGCGCCATTCCATCATCCTCAGTGCCGTAAGGAGACAGCGGAAAGGAGACGGGGCGGGAATGGGCGTCGCCGGGTGTCCGAAGCGTCAGGAATGCCAGGCTGCAGGGCGAGGTTGGATTGGAGGCAGCATCACTCCAGATCACCGGGATGTTGCATTTCGCAGTACGCCTGACATCCAGTGCTGCAATGATCCCGTGTGTGGAAAGAGCGGCATGCGAACCGTTTTCCAGCTCCGTCTGGGCAATGGGGGACAGAGGCCGGGGCGCAGCGGCACATGGCAAGACACCAGCCAACGCAACTGTCAGAGCAGTACCCGTAATCAGGTTCCTTGTCGTAATAATCGGCTGTCCCCTGTCGTATTGTGTAATGATTGATCGGGTCTGAATTCAGATTAAGTCCCAGTGTCCGGTAACAACGTTCCGAGCACAATCCCGGTTTTCGCCATCTGGCAGGAACGTTTGCAGGATGTTCTTTTTCTTCTATGTGGCTGGGTGGTTTGAAATAGAAAGACATGAAACATTTAAATAAAAACGCAAATGTTCGTATGTAGAGCACTTTCGGAAAGAAAAAGTGATGAGGGTTTGGAAGGGAATATAAGAACTTACCCTCTGTAATATTGTTCTGACGTCTGGTTCCGGCACCTGGATGGTTTTCCGTCCTTTATGTGAGGGCAGTACAGATGTCGAGCATGATAGAAATTAACAGCATTGCGGAAGCATGGGCATCAGTCAGATCCCGGTTTCTGAAGTCGACGGCTGGCGAGAATGCTCCGCGCAATTGCTGGAGGGATGAAACGCCTATCCGCGCGGACCTGTTTGGACTGGATCGCATGCGCCTGCATGCTCACAGTCTCGCTGCCTCACATTCCAGGACTGCGTTTTCGGGCTATGGGAACCCGCTGATTGCACGTCTGAACGACAATGCACGCGTTCTACAGAAAGCCAATATTGCCCTGTCCCATGCCTCCGAGCAGGGAGAGCAGCTGACGCCCGCCGCCGAATGGCTGATCGACAACTATTACCTGATGGACATGCAGATCCAGACCATCAAGGTGGAACTGCCGGCCGGATATTACCGGGACCTCCCGAAGCTCGTGGAGGGCGTGTTTGCCGGGTTGCCACGGGTATTCGAAATCGCCTGGGCTCTGGCGGCCCATACTGACAGCCATATCGATACCGCGACAATCCGCGGGTTTCTTGAGACATATCAGCAGACCCAGCCGCTTCTCATCCGCGAACTCTGGGCGGTGCCAATCAATATCCGCATCGTGCTGATCGAGAGCCTGCGTCGCATCTCCCGGAAAATCAGCGACGATTTGCAGGCGCGTGAGAAAGCAGACGCGCTGGCCGATATGCTGATGGAAAATGGCGGATCAGGCGGGCCGCAGACCATGCGGGTGCTCGCAGGTGTGGAAACGGCGTCGCTTACGCCTGCATTTCTCGTCCAGTTTGCACACCAGCTGCGGGGACATGATCCTCAAAAGGATCTGGCATTTCTGTGGCTCGAGGGGGTCCTTCAGGAAAGGGGGGCGGATCTTGAAACAGTCGTTCATGCTGAAATGCAGGAACAGGGCGCGCTGAATGCGACGATCCGCAATATCATCAACAGTATCAGACTGACGACGACCACTGACTGGAATGATCTGGTTGAAGAGGTCAGCCTCGTCAGCCGTATTCTGGCGGCGCATGGCGACTTTTCGGGAATGGATTTTACAACGCGGCATCTGTACTGCCGCGCTGTTGAAAAACTGGCGAAGGGATCACGTTTTTCAGAATGCGATATTGCCAGTCTGGCTGTTGCAAAAGCCCAGGATGCGCGACTTGGAGAGAGCATCGATCCAAGACGGACGGATCCGGGATATTACCTGATTGCTGAAGGGCGTTCCGGCCTGGAGGAAGAACTGGCCTTCCGTGCGCCTTTGCGTGTGCAGATCGGAAAAGCCAGCCGGCGACTGGGGATTACCGGATATAGCGTTGCGGTCACGCTCCTGACGCTGCTGCTCCTGTCGGGCTTTCTGTCGCTCATAAACGGCTATCTGCCGGGGCGCGCTTTCCTGCTGCTGCTCATACTGGGATTTATCCCGGCTTCGGATGCCGTGGTGTCCGGGATGAACCGGTTCCTGATGTGGGCCATTACAGTCTCCGAACTGCCAGCGCTTGAGCTCAAGGCAGGCATTCCCCCGGAACTGCGGACGATGGTTGTAGTCCCGACGCTCCTGACCCGGCGTGAGGCCGTTGCGGAAATGGTCGATCGGCTGGAGAAGCACTATCTGGCCAGCCGGGACGGAGACATCAGCTTCGCCCTCCTGACGGACTGGACGGACTGCACTTCCGAACACCGGGCGGGAGACGAGGACCTTCTGGAACAGGCGGTTCAGGGGATCGCGCGGCTGAACCGCACTTATGGTGCGCCGGGTCAGGAGGCGG
Organism: Gluconobacter roseus; assembly: GCF_046058915.1. GTDB lineage: Bacteria > Pseudomonadota > Alphaproteobacteria > Acetobacterales > Acetobacteraceae > Gluconobacter > Gluconobacter roseus_A. Next base: position 522,111 of record NZ_CP175538.1, on the reverse strand, counting down.
ATCGTTTCCTGCTCCTGCATCGCCGCCGCATCTGGGCGGAAGGTGAGGGGAAATGGATCGGCTGGGAGCGTAAACGCGGCAAGCTGCATGAACTGAACCGGCTTCTGCGCGGAGCATCCGATACGAGCTTCATACCGCTTGCAGGACAGCGCATCCCGCAGAACGTACGATATATTGTCACGCTCGATAGCGACACGCGACTACCTTACGAAGTAGTGCGTCGTCTGGTCGGAAAACTGGCCCATCCCCTCAACAGGGCCGGATTTAATGCCGAGCTTGGGCGCGTTGTCGAGGGATACGGTATTCTTCAACCGCGTGTGACGCCTTCGCTGCCGAAAACGCGGAGCAGCACGCTGTTCCAGCGGGTTTTTTCAAGCCCCAACGGGATCGAGCCTTATACGGCGGCCGTCTCCGACCTGTATCAGGACATGTTTTCCGAAGGCTCGTTCGCGGGTAAGGGAATCTATGACATCGATGCCTTTGAGGCAGCCCTGGCAGGGCGCGTACCGGAAGGAACGCTTCTGAGCCATGATCTGTTCGAAGGCGTTTTTGCCCGCGCCGGCCTTGTCACCGATGTTGAGGTCATTGAGGAATTTCCGACGGACTATCTGGTCTCGGCGTCCCGGCTGCATCGCTGGACGCGGGGAGACTGGCAGCTTCTGCCGTGGATCTTTTCGTGGATGGGAAAGCTTCCAACGATCGGAATGCGCCCCAATCCCATGACCGGGATTGCGCGCTGGAAGATGCTGGACAATCTGCGGCGCAGTCTCTCGGCACCGATGGCTGTCGCGGCACTGTTCGCCGGGTGGATGCTCGGGGGGCATGATGCGTTTGTCTGGACGTCGTGCATTGTCGCAACCGTCGCCATTCCGGCCGTTCTTCCGCTCCTGATTGATGCCGTGCAGCATCGTCAGGGCGAGACGGTGGACAGCTATCTTGCCCTGCTCGGCGCAGACCTGAAACGGACCGTTCTGACGACCGGGCTCTGCCTCGTGTTCCTGGCTGATCAGGCCTGCCTGATGGGGGATGCGATTGTCCGCACGCTTGGGCGCGTATTCGTCACTCGCAGGCATCTTCTGCAATGGGTGACGGCAGCGCAGGCAGCAGAGGCGCCGCGCGAGAGCATCGTGGGATATGTGCGCCAGATGGGGGGGGCCATCCTTCTCGGGATCATTGCGTTCGGACTGATGCCGCTTATGGCACCGCAGGTGTGGCTTATCATGCTGCCCTTCGCGTGCATCTGGGTTCTGTCGCCACTCATGGCATGGAAAGCGAGCCAGTATAGCGTGTCCGCCCGCAGGCTTGAGGCGACTGCTGAAGAAACCACGTTCCTGCGCATGCAGGCCCGCCGGACATGGCGGTATTTCGAGACTTTCGTCACCGCATCCGATCATTTTCTGCCACCTGATAATTTTCAGGAAGAGCCGAAAGGTCTGCTGGCCCGCAGAACGTCCCCGACAAATATGGGGCTCTATCTTCTTTCCGTTGTTGCAGCGCATGATTTCGGATGGATCGGCATGTCAGAGGCCGTGGACCGGGTCCGGGAAACGCTGGGGACGATGGCGAGGCTCCCGCGGTACAGAGGGCATTTCTACAACTGGTACAGCACGGAAGATCTTTCCGTCATGATGCCGGTTTATGTCTCGACCGTGGATAGTGGCAATCTGGCCGGGCATCTCATCACGCTGGGCCGGACGCTTGCGGAATGGGAGCGCAGGGGCAGGTCCCATGACGCATGGAGGCAGGGTGTTCAGGATGCCCTGAATCTGGCGCAGCACGAACTGACCTCCGGCAGCGATGTGTTCCGCGCGGAGGACATCACACAGGACGTTCGCGCACTGCTTCATGAAATGGCGGAAAACAGCGCGGGACAGGCATTTGTCGAACCGAGGCTGGGCGTTCTCGTCACGCATGTCGAAGCGACACTCCGGCATCTGAACGGGATGGCGGAACGCCGGACGTCCGAGAAGGACATGGCTTGCGTAACGGGTGCAGAGAACATCCTGTTCTGGCTTCATGCCGCCCAGCAGGCCATACGCAGCGATCAGAGGGACGACGGGGCCGGAATACGGATCGCCAGGCTGTTGCAGGACCTGGCTATGCAGGCGCGGAACATGGCGCTGGAAATGGAGTTCGGCTTCCTGCGCAACCGCGAACGCGGCCTGCTGTCGATCGGCTTTGTCGTCAATGACGGCACGCTGGACGAGAACTGCTACGACCTGCTGGCCTCGGAAGCCCGGCTTGCTGTGTTTTTCGCGGTAGCGAAAGGCGATATTCCGGCCCGGGACTGGTTCAGGCTGGGGCGGCCCGTAGCGGCCGTGGCGCGCGGAGAGGCTCTGGTGTCCTGGTCGGGCTCCATGTTCGAATATCTCATGCCATCGCTGATTATGGCAGCGCCGTTTGACAGTCTCCTCGAAGGGACCAGCCGCCAGATTGTCAGGCGCCAGATCGAGTACGGACAGGCGCGTGAAGCACCTTGGGGCATTTCGGAATCCGCCTATAATGCCCGCGATCTGGAGTATAATTACCAGTATTCAAATTTCGGCGTGCCGGGCCTTGGGATGAAGCGCGGGCTCGCCCAGAACCTCGTGATTGCACCCTATGCGACAGCTCTGGCCGCAATGGTGGATGCCCGTAAGGCGGTGACGAACTTCTTCCGTCTGGAAGGGCTTGGGGCTCAGGGGACTTTCGGATTTTACGAAGCGCTCGATTATACCAAGGAACGTCTTCAGCCCGGAGAAAAGGTCGCGATCGTCCAGTCTTACATGGCGCATCATCAGGGGATGTCCATTCTGGCATTCGCCGACACCGTACTCGAAGGGATCATGCGCAGGCGCTTTCATGGGGAGCCCATGATCGGTGCGGCTGAACTCCTGCTGCAGGAGCGGGCCCCGACCGGTGGCGCCATTACGAGACCCATGAAGGAGGAAAAACTGCTCCCGCCGCCCGTCTCCACGGGGCAGGCGCCAGGCGGGCGGCACATTACGCTGGATATCCGTACCGCGCCCGTGACGCATCTGCTGTCCAATGGCCGGTACAGTGTCATGCTGACAGCAGCGGGCTCCGGTTACAGTCACTGGGACGGGCAGGCGGTCACGCGGTGGCGTGGGGATGGAACGCTCGATAACCGGGGGCCCTACATCTATCTCAAGGATATCGGTCGCGGGCGCGTCTGGTCGGCGGGGTTCCAGCCCTGCGGGGTTGCTGCGGATCACGCCAGCGTTGCATTCCGGGAAGACCGCGCCACATATCTGCGGCAGGATGGCGAACTGACGACAGCAATGGATGTGCTGGTCTCGGCAGAAGATGATGCCGAACTGCGCCGCGTTGCCGTCAGCAACACGGGACTGGCGCCGGTCGAGATCGAAGTGACGTCCTATGTCGAGCTGGCCCTGTGCCCGCCAGACGCCGATCTGGCGCATCCCGCGTTTGCGAAGATGTTTGTCCAGACGGAATATCTTCCCTCACGTCGCGCCATCATCGCAACGCGGCGTCGGCGCAGTCCGGGTGAACAGGAAATCTGGGCCGCCTGCCTGATCGTCGGAGGTGGTGCGCTGTCAATCGAGACAGACCGTGCACGGTTTGTAGGACGTGGACGTGATCTGCGGACACCCTGCGCCTTGCAGGGACGGACAGAACTTTCTGGCAGCACGGGGACTGTGCTGGATCCCGTCTTTGCGGCACGGTGCAGGCTGAGTATTCCGTCTCGCGCAACACGCAAGCTGTCATTCTGGACGATTGTCTCCTCCACACGAGCCGGGCTGATGGAGAGCATCGAGCGGCATCAGGACCCGGCAGATCTTGACCGCGCACTGACGCTCGCCTGGACACATGCGCAGGTTCAGTTGCGGCATCTCGATATCCGTCCCACACAGGCGGATCTGTTCCAGCAACTGGCAGGGTCACTGCTTTATGCAGGACCAATGATGCGGGCGTCTCCCGAACGCATCAGACGTGGCGCGGGACGGCAGACCGATCTGTGGGGACAGGGCATCTCCGGCGATCTGCCGATCCTGCTGCTCGTCGTGAGCGAAAGCGAGGACTTCGAACTCGCGCGCACGGTGCTCAGGGCGCATGAATATTTCCGCATCAAGGCGCTGGCCGTCGATGTGGTCATCCTGAACGAGCATCAGACGTCCTATGCGCAGGAACTCCAACAGGCGCTCGAAACCCTTGTAAGATCGTCGCCGATGGGAGGCGGAGCGGGTGCGGTACGCTTGCTCCGGGGCAGTCTGATGTCTGGTGCCGTAAAGGAACTTCTGTTTTCCGCAGCGCGCGTAGTGCTGTCGGGCAAAGGCGGCAGCCTGCAGTACCAGCTCACACAGGCCGAGGCAGCCCGTTACGGAACTGCGGAGACTGGACGGGTGTCGGTTGGCAGGGCCTACAGGGCTTCTGGTGAGGCACCCCCTCTGCCTGAACTTGAGCTTGCGAATGGCTATGGCGGGTTTACGGCCGGGGGCACGGAGTATGCCGTGATCCTGCGGGGACGGCGGACAACGCCAGCTCCATGGATCAATGTGGTGTCAAACCCACATTTCGGATTTCAGGTCTCTGCGGAGGGCAGCGGTTATACCTGGTCGGGAAACAGCCGCGAAAACCAGCTGACGCCCTGGAGCAACGATCCGGTCAGCAATCCGACCGGAGAGGCGTTTTACCTGTGCGATGAAGAAAACCGGGTTTTCTGGTCGCCGCTTGCCTCTGTCTGCCACGACGAGGCTGCTGTTTATGTCGCATATCACGGGCGCGGATACAGCCGGTTCGAACGGGTCGCAGGCGGGATCGCCAGCACGCTGGTGCATTATGTCCCGCAGGAAGATCCGGTCAGGATTTCGCGGCTCCGTCTGGTGAACCGTTCCTCTCATACCCGCACGCTGCGTGTGACGGCTTATGTGGAATGGGTGCTGGGACGTGCCCGCATGTCGGCCGCGCCGTTTGTTTCGTCAGAACTCGATGCACAGACCGGCGCTGTTCTGGCGCGGAATGTCTGGGGAGATACGTTTGGCGACTGCGTGGCTTTTACGGATTTTCAGGGCCGGCAGACATCCTGCATGGATGACCGGGCAGCATTCATAGGCCGCAATGGCAGTCTGTCCGCGCCTCTGGCGATCGCCCAGGGGGGTGATCTGGCAGGGATCGTGGGCGCAGGTGTCGATCCATGCGCGGCCCTGCAGACCGTCATCACGCTGCCGCCGGGCGAGGAAACCGAACTCGTGTTCCTGCTGGGACAGGGGGAGAATGCCGAACATGCCCGGGAACTGGTGACGAAATACCGGACCGCTGATCTGGATGCCGTGCTGGACGAGGTTAAGCAGAACTGGCGGTCGGTTACGGACGCCATTCAGGTTCGCACGCCTGACCGGGCGATGGACATCATGCTCAATGGCTGGCTGCTGTATCAGTCCCTGTCGAGCCGCATCTGGTCGCGGGCCGGCTTCTATCAGGCGAGCGGAGCCTACGGGTTCCGGGACCAGCTTCAGGACGGGATGTCGCTTGTAACGTCTGCACCTGCGCTGGTCCGGGAGCATCTGCTGCGTGCGGCATCCCGGCAGTTTGTGGAAGGGGACGTGCAGCACTGGTGGCTGCCGCAGAAGGGCAATGGTGTGCGGACGCGGATTTCCGACGACTGTGCCTGGCTGGCCTTTACGGTTGCACATTATGTGCGTGTCAGCGGTGACAGATCCGTCCTTGATGAAACCGTGTTATTTCTGGAGGCTCCAGTGCTCGCTCCGGATGAGCATGAACGGTTCCTTCAGCCGGAAACGGCGGAACGGACAGCGTCGCTGTACGAGCACTGTGCCCTTGCGCTGGATCACAGCCTGAAATGGGGCGCTCATGGTCTGCCGCTCATGGGGACCGGAGACTGGAATGACGGGATGAACCGTGTTGGCGAAGCGGGGCGGGGAGAGAGCATCTGGCTCGGCTGGTTCCTGTCATCGGCGCTGAAGGCATTCCTGCCACTGGCAGAGGCGCGGGGTGATCAGGCTCATGTAGCGCTGTGGGAAAAGGCGCTGACGGATCTGAAAGTCGCGCTGGAAAACGCATGGGACGGGAACTGGTACCGTCGCGCCTATTTCGATGACGGCAGCCCGCTGGGAAGCCGTCTGAACCGGGAAGGGCGGATTGACGCGATCGCGCAGTCCTGGGCCGTGATCTCCGGAGTGGGCGATCCGGACAGGGCACAGCGGGGCATGCAGGCTGTCCGGGAACAGCTGGTCCGGCTGGATGATGAAATCATCATGGTGCTGACGCCGCCATTTGATACTTCAGAGCCTGACCCCGGCTATATCCGCGGCTATCCCCCCGGTGTGCGGGAAAATGGCGGACAGTATACCCATGCAGCGCTCTGGACGGTCATGGCGACAGCGCTTCTTGGTGACGGGGCGGCCGCTCACGCCATGTTTGCGACGATTAATCCTGTGCATCATGCCCGTGATGGTGCGGCCGCCGAAAAGTACAGGCTGGAGCCATATGTGGTTGCCGCAGATGTTTATTCTGCCCCGCCGCATGTCGGACGCGGTGGGTGGTCCTGGTACACCGGATCAGCTGGCTGGATGCAGCGTGTAGGCACAGAAATCCTGCTGGGCGTGCGGATCGAGGATGACAGGCTGTTCGTGTCGCCCTGCATCCCACCGGAATGGCCGGGTTTTGAAGTGACGCTGCGCTGGAAGACAGCTACTTACAGGATCGAGGTCACCAATCCCGATCATGTCAGCCGCGGCGTGGTGGAAATTGTTGAGAACGGGAGCCCGCTTGCGGAGAGCGCGCCGGTCATTCTGCAGGATGACGGAGGCCAGCATGTCATCGGGGTCATTATGCGAGGGCCATTTGTAAAATCAACCGGTTGTATGAAGGGGAATGATCCATTAACACCGGGCCAGCCCGGGACGGATGGTGGGAGACCGGGCGTGTGAGACGCTGTTGAAATATTTTCTGTATCTTCCAGTTCTGTCCTTTCTTTTCGTATTGCCGGCGCAGGCCGATACGTGCCCGGCAATCTTCGCGGAAGGCACTCCACCTGCGGTCTTGCGGGAGACGGCCCGGATCGGCACGGTGCAGCTCTGCAATTCCGGTTATGCCGTTCTTGCTTCGGAAGCCAGTAAAGGCCCCCTCTGGTCAGCCGAGGATCTGACGGAAGAAAATCTGGAAATTGTGGACCGGACACGCCGTCAGGGCAGTTTCTTCGTCGATACACGACTGCCTTTCAGCATGCGCGCCTCACTCGAGGATTACCGGTCCTCCGGCTATGATCGTGGTCACATGACCCCGAGCGGGGATGAGGCAGGTCTTCAGGCGCAGCAGCAGTCCTTCCTGCTTTCCAACATCGTCCCACAGACAGCGGAACTGAACCGCGGGCCGTGGGAAGGGGTCGAGAGTGCCGTACGGGGATGGGCCCGGCAGGAAGGGGAAATCTTTGTCGTGACCGGTCCCGGCTATGATCCGGAGCACATCCGGACCATTGGGAAGGGCCGTATTCCGGTCCCGGCCGTGACCTGGAAGGCGATTTACGATCCGGCAGCCAACGGGACAGGTGCGTATGTCTGTCTGAACACGCGTCACCCAACCTGCAAGATCACGAGCGTGGCGCTGCTGACCCAGCTTGTAAATATCGATCCGTTTCCCGCGCTTCCGGCTGCGTTAAAAGATCATGTCAGCGCAATGCCCCCAATCCGCGAGACACCGGAAGCGCTTTCGAGACAGCCACAGGCCAGGGAACTTCTGCGGGAATGGGGCTCGAAGGCTGCGCAAAAAGCACTCAAGGCTCTTGTCAAAGCGCTTATCCAGTAAGCGACGTTGTGTAACGGCCTGAGGGCGTCAAAAATGGCGCCAGGTCTTATACTTTATATGTCGCGGCTCCCTACTGTGAACGTTTTATGAAAAGCAGGAATGTCACAATCAAAAAGGATTAAGATGGATTAAGGCAAGGTTCAAAATAACGGAAACCGGACCCTATGCTCCATTTTGACCCGTCTTCGGCGACATCGCTCGTCGCACTGTGCCTCTGTTTTGTTCTGGTCTGCGTGTTTGAATTTGCCAATGGCTTTCATGACACGGCCAATGCTGTCGCAACAGTCATCTATACCAACTCGCTCAAGCCGACCGTCGCCGTCGTATGGTCGGGACTGATGAACCTTCTGGGTGTGATCCTGGGCGGCATTTCCGTCGCCTATGCGCTCGTGGAGCTTCTGCCCCACCCGATCGTGCGGGCTGTGCTGGTTCTGACCTGCACGCTGGTCAGCTTCTCGCATGGCAGTAATGACGGTCAGAAGAGCATCGGTCTGATCATGTTGACGATCATCGGCATCATGCCCGCTGCCTTCGCGCTCAACCCGGCTTCTCCGGTCAGCATCGAGCAGATCCGCCAGGACGCTCATCAGGCCCTGCCGCTGGTCACGCAGTATGACCGTTATTCCTTCAAGGGGGATGCCGTCGCTTCGATCAACCGTCTTTCGCAGACGGAAGGTCCTGCCGAAGCGCCGTCCGAACTGCGTGGCGATGTGTATCAGGTCCTATCCGGCCTGCGTTCCATCGCTGCCAACCCGGCTGCATCGGATTCAGACAGGAAGCTCGCATCCCATCTCGCATCCGAACTGCGCCCGACTGTTGAATATGCGCCGGGCTGGGTACGTCTGCTGAGCGCACTGTGCCTCGGGATCGGGACCATGGTTGGCTACAAACGGATTGTGCGGACGCTGGGTGAAGGTATCGGCACGACCCATCTGACGCCGGCGCAGGGTGCTGCCTCGGAAGTTGTGGGTGCAGGCTTGATTATGACGGCGGGCTATACCGGTCTGCCGGTTTCCACGACGCATATCATCACGTCGGGCGTTGCCGGAACGATGGTGGCGGCCGGGTCCGGCATCAATAAAAAGATGCTGACGAAGATCGTGATGGCCTGGCTGCTAACGCTGCCGGTGACGGTCTGTGTTGCGGCAGCGGTTTTCTATCTTCTCGCCTGATCAGCGAAAGTTCTGACCGGGAAAAGGACGCGATGGTCTGTCATCGCGTCCTTTTCTGTTTTCAGACCCCGGCGATTTGCAGTGCCAGCTGCGCCATGCGAATGGCGCCTTCGCGGCTACCCGCACCGCAGATGAAACGGGCAGGGTGGGCAAACACGGCATCGGAGACGCCGGAGACGGCTGCCAGCTTTTCACGCTCCAGTCCACCCCAGGCTTCCGGCAGGGAAACGCGCTGTCCGAAATCCCCTCGCACGGGCGGAACGGCCTTGACGTTCCACTGCTCCGGCCCAGCGGGAGAGACCACATAAACGACAGGCAGCTCATGCTCGAAAATGACCTTTTCGGTCGGCATGCCGGTGCCCATGACGAGGATGCGCTTGTCTTCGGCATTTTCATAAGCTGCCAGAACGCGGTCCGTCGCCTTGAGGCTCGCACGGACGCGGTCCACCACGTTGGTCAGGTGGGATGCGACGGCCGTGGCGGCATTAGCAAAACCAAGCAATTCTCGGACACGTGCTTCCTGACTGCCATAGACTTCGGCCGTGTCCCAGGGCGGGCTGCAGGCGGAGACGATGTCCGCCAGCGAGAGCTTGCCCATTTTGACCACACCGTTGTCGTCCTGATCGATCGGCAGGATCAGGGATTTGTCGAGGCTCTTCCAGATCAGATCCACAGTCGCGTCATCAACCGGGGTCTTCAGGATGTTGCGAATGGCGGCGTGGCCGTAATCCTTCCACAGCAGACCGGCGGCGCTGTAGGGCGTGCCGTCTTCGCGCAGCGGCTTGTCCTTCATATGGTGATCGTAGCGGCCGTGCGGCGGGTCGTAGAGACCACCCACGTCAAAGACGATATCGGCCGATTTGATGATATCCGGATTGCGGGTCCGGATGAAGGTCAGGCGATCAGCGGATTTTTCGTTAAGGACGCGCGCGCGCAGGTCACCATGCGGGGCGAGAGCATAGTGCAGGATGACATAGCCCATGGTCTCATCGACGTGGAAATTGCCCGAATGGGTGAGAGCCGTGACCGGCGCTGCACCGTTTTCGAGACCAATGGGAGTATGTTCGGACATCTGGAAAAACCTGCGGCAGGGAAAAGGACGTGTTGGCCCCTTTCATGCCGCAGGGCAGCCCGGCAGACAACCTTGCTGCCGGGATTGGTTGGTTTCAGGCGGCCTTGTACATCGCGCAGAGCTTGTTGCCATCCGGATCGCGCAGATAGGCCAGATACAGGTCGCCCATCGACGTGTGACGGATGCCGGGCGGGTTTTCGATGGCTTCGCCACCGTTTTCCACACCAGCCTTATGCCAGGCATTGACCTGTTCGGCACTGTTCATCGCAAAACCGATCGTCCCGCCATTGGCAGCTGTGGCGGGTTCTCCGTTCAGCGGCCTGGTAATGATCAGACGGCCACCGGTATGAACATAAGCCAGACGGCCCTTGTCATTGGGCTCCGCGGGCTTGCAGCCGATAACGCCAAGGGTCGCATCATAGAATTTCTTGGAGCGGGCAATGTCGTTGCTCCCCAGCATGATGTGGCTGAACATGAAAACTCATTCCTCCATGGGGCATGGCGGCCAGCAGAAATGCTGACCTGCGCTTTCAGTCGATATTGATGTTGCGGATACCGCCCGGAATGCGGGTCTTTGAATTGCGCGGCACGAATGAAAGACTGGTCGTGTTGTAATCCGGATTTTCTGCCATGGCCTGAAGCGTCATGTCATCGCGCACGTCCAGCGGGCGGTCATGGCCACCATTATCTTTGCGAACCTTGGCCGCACAAATATTGGCAGCGGTCGCGAAGGGATGGTCATTGCCATTGGCGCCGGTCAGCATCTGCTCACGGATGCATTTGCTGTCCGTATGTCCTGTCACCCAGGGCGCTGCGGAGCAGGAGGCAAGAAGAAGCAGGCCGGGAAGGAGGACGTAACGCATGACAGAAACCTACTCGTGACGGGAAGGGGAGTAAAGCGCATGGAAATGCAGAATCTGACCGACTATTGGCTCCCGACATCCGGAAAGGTCAATGCCTTTGATCGATCCGCAAGATGGTGGTCCTTTTGAACGATCTGGTGTTCTCTTGTGGGCATGACTTGCGGAGAATGACCATGAACCCAGCTGAATATCCCGTTCTGAACGATCCGGGCGTCCTTAGCGAAGTGACGGCCATGTCGGACCGCTATGAAAAAGCCCTTGGGGAGAACGCGCTGCTGGAACTCGACGCGCTTTTCTACAATGGCGCTGAAACGGTGCGTTATGGGGTCGGAGAAAATCTTTACGGGTTTGACGAGATCCAGGCCTTTCGCCGGAACAGGACTGGCGGGTCTCCGCCGCGTGAGGTCCTGCGGCGGGTGGTAACAGCCATCGGAAAAGACGTGGCGACAGTTGATCTGGAGTTCCAGCGGATCGGGTCAGACCGGATCGGACGACAGAGCCAGACCTGGTTCCGGTCGCCCGAGGGCTGGAAAATCATCGCAGCCCATGTGTCGCTGATGGGGACGACATCGTAACTCTGTGGAAATCAGCTTCCGCTGGAGACATATCCGGCCACGGCCCGCTGCCAGGCGAGAACCATGACGCCGAGAAACACGAATCCCGCAGCTGGCGAAAGGGCACCGATCCAGACCGGCAGACCCAGCGGATCCGGATGGCGGAGGCAGAACAGGGCCGGATAGTAGCAGACGGCAGCGAGCGGCAGGACGAAGGTGATAAAGCGCCGCAGCCAGCGACCGAACATGGTCAGTGGGTATTGTCCGGCCTCCACACCGCCATAGGTCAGGACGTTCACGACTTCCAGACCTTCAACGGTGATGAAGCACAGGGCTGCCTGTCCGATCAGGACGCCAAGGAACATGGCCGCCCCGCCCGCAACGGCCCAGGGCAGCACGAGCAGCGTGCTCCACTGCACATGCGGGGCAAGCCACAGACCGGCTGCGAGCACGAACAACCCCTGAAGAAAGCGTCCGATCGGACGCAGGCGAAGTTCGTGCCCCAGAAGCAGGAGCAGCGTCGAGCGCGGGCGCAGGAGCAGGCGGTCGAAACTGCCGGTCCGGACATATTCGCCGCCAAAGACTTCGAACCCACGTCCCAGCGTTTCGGCCACGGCGAAAGCTACGTTCACCAGACCGTACAGAACGGCGACCGTGCCGATGTCCCATCCCGCGATGCTGCCGAAGCGGTGAAACAGGCTCCAGATGCCAAAGAAGCTGAGGAGCGTCGTGACGAAATTGCCGATGGCCTGGATGATGAAGGTGCCGGGATAGCGCAGTTGCGCTACGATCGAGGCGCCGGCCATCCGCCGATACAGCCCGACCGGGCCGAGCGTGCGGGAAGGGGAGTATGGCATGTCAGGCACCCTGCACCTCCAGCCGGTTCACGGTCTGACGCATCCACAGCCGTCCAAGGAGCGTCAGGGCCGCAAGCCAGAAGATCTGCAGGCCCAGACCTGTCGCAACGCCACCGGGAATGGGCGTTCCGAGATAGATACGGATCGGGATGTCGGTAATGCCGGCAAAGGGTTGCACAAGCAGGAACGGGCGGATCCAGTCGGGATAGAGCGGCAGTGGCAGCAGCATCCCGGACAGCAGAACGGCCAGAGGTGTTCCCACCGCGTAGCTTCCCAGAGGCGAAAGCGTACGGGCCGTGAGGATATTCCAGCCCATGACGATGGTGGCGGAAAGCAGTGCGCCGAGCGTAATGGAAATGAGGGCAAGGGTTGCGGATATCAGGCTCGCAGGGGGAGCAAGGCTCCAGGCCCCCAGACCGACAAGCATGGCCAGCGGACCGGCCACGCAGGCCAGCAGAACCGCGCGGGGCACCGCATTCCCCAGCAGTCGCGCCAGGCTGGCAGACAGCCACCAGTTCCACATATCGACTGGCCGGAGCAGGTCATAGACGATGGAACCTGTCCGGGCGGCGTCTCCGATCGCGGGAAGACAGCCGAGCGGCAGAAGCGTGAAAAGCGACTGCTGGATCCAGGTATAGGCCATGGCCTGCCGCAGCGAGAGCGGGGCCTGCACGTCCGGAGCCGCATGATAGACCGAGGCATAGGCCATCAGGGTCACGGCCCCGAACCACATCTGCGCCACCAGTCCGGCGACGACCGCGATGCGGTATCGCAGACCGATCTTCCATTGGAGACCAAGGGCCGTGAGATAGGGACGCAGGCTCATGCCGCGTGATCCGCATAAAAGCGTGTGATGATTTCATCGATCGAAGGGCGGCTGATCCGAAGATCGTCGAGGCCGGGTAAATGGCCGACATGCGCGACGAGAGCCGGGGCAGGGATCTGACGCGGGTCGAAAGTAATCGTGAGACTGTGGGGCTCGCGCGCGGTTTCGCTGGCGCCGGCGGGAAGCGTCAGTTCGGGGGGCGTATCATGGAAATCGAGTTCGAGAATACGCTCGGACAGGGTTGTCGTCCGCAGGTCCTCGAACGGGCTGTCTGCGAGAATGCGGCCATGACCAATGACGATCACGCGCTCCGCGAGGGCTTCGATGTCATGCATGTCATGGGTGGTCAGTAGGACAGTAGTGCCCCGGTCCCGGCAAAGTTCATGGACAAACGCCCGCACGGCGAGCTTGGACGGTGCATCCAGACCAATCGTCGGTTCGTCAAGAATAAGGATGTCCGGATCATGGATGAGGGACGCCGCGATTTCCGCACGCATTCTCTGTCCAAGCGAAAGCTGACGCACCGACTGGTCCATGATCCCGCCAAGATCGAGCGCATCTGCCAGACGGGCGCGGTTGCGGGCGAAACGCTCAGGCTCGACGCCATAAATATCGCGCAGAAGGGCAAGACCCTCGCCAACTGAAAGATCCCACCACAACTGTGTCCGCTGGCCGAACACGACGCCAATCCGCGCGACATGGGCCACACGGTTTGTCCACGGAACCAGCCCGTTGACCTGCACTTCTCCTGAACTTGGACGCAGGATACCGGAAAGGATCTTGATCGCCGTCGATTTTCCCGCGCCGTTCGGGCCGATAAAGCCTGCGATCTGGCCTTTGGGCACGGAGAAGGAAATCCCGTCCAGTGCAACAATGTCCCGCGTTTTGCCCCGCCAGCTTCCCCCTTCGCGGATACGATAGGTTTTCCGCAGATCACGGACTGTAATGGCGTCTGAAGTGGAAAGAGGCGTCTGCATCAGGGCTCCGTGATGGGCGGAAAAGGGGATTTTTCAAAAACAGTGACCAGCGAAGAATAATGAAATCAATAGGTTTCTAATGCAGAGCCGGAAATCGGAGCCTGTATTGCCGGATATTCTTTCGAATTATTTGCCATTGGACCTGGCTGAAGCAGGATAAGACGTACCGCGTTTCAGCTTCCCTTCCTGAAACGTGTTGATAGGATGATCGCCGAAACGGTCCGTTCCACGCCATCCATTTGTCCAATATCGTCAATCGCCCTGTTGATGTTTTCAGTCGTTGACGCGCCAAGAAGGGCAATCAGGTCCGAGGCTCCGCTGACGGCATGCAGCTCCCGGAGTTCCGGCAGCATTTTCAGATCCCGTTCAACCTTCTGGCTGTAGCGCGGCGTGATGACGATCGAAACATGCGCGCGCACCAGATCATCATCCGGGCTTTCCAGAAGCGTGTAGCCCCGGATCCGTCCCTGCCGCTCCAGACGCTCCATGCGCCCCTGCAGCGTGGTGCGGGATATTCCCAGTCTGCGGGCCAGCGCCGCAGTAGGGGTGCGCGCATTGCGGCGCAGGATATCGAGAAGGGCCTGGTTGATCTGATCCGTCATTCTGCCTGTTATATCCGGCATTCTGCCGATAGAAACGGCTTTTTGCCGTCAGCCTGCCGCTTGAGATCCGTCGTCTTCGGTCATGATCATTTCCATAACACTTCCGGAACAGGATCATCACCATGAAGCAGGTTACAGTCGCAGGCGCAGGCAAGATCGGTTCGGCCATTGCAGAGCTTCTCCATCATGGCGGCTACAAAGTGACGCTGCTCGACTGTCACGCGGATTATCTCAAGAGCCTGAAACTGCCGGAAGGGATCGTGCGCCAGACGGCTGATATCGCACACGGCCTCGATCCCGCAGTGCTTGCAGGACAGTTTGCCATCCTTTCCGCACTGCCCTTCCATCTGACGCGGACCGTAGCCAAAGCGGCAGCAGTAACGGGCGTACATTATCTGGACCTGACCGAGGACGTCGCCTCCACAAAGGACGTCAGGGCTCTGGCCGAGGGCGCCTCAACAGCGTTCATTCCGCAATGCGGTCTGGCGCCGGGCTTTGTCTCCATTGCCGCGCATGATCTGGCCGGGCATTTCGACGCGGTCGATACGATCCGGCTGCGCGTCGGCGCACTGCCCCGTTTCCCGTCCAATGCCTTGGGCTACAACCTGACCTGGAGCACGGAAGGTCTCATCAACGAATATATCGAGCCCTGCGAAGCCATCGTCAACAGAAAGCGTGCTCTTGTTCCTGCGCTCGATGGCATGGAAACGCTCGGTATGGACGGTGTCCTCTACGAAGCGTTCAATACATCAGGGGGACTTGGATCGCTGTGTGAGACCTATGAAGGTCGGGTTCGTGAGCTCAATTATCGGACCATGCGCTATCCGGGCCACCGTGACATCATGAAGGTGCTGTTGTCGGATCTGCGTCTGTCGGAACGCCGCCACATCCTTCAGGATATTTTCACGCATGCCATTCCGGGGACGTCTCAGGATCTGGTGGTGCTCTCGGTCATCGTCACGGGTATGCGCCATGGCAGACAGCATCAGGAAACGCTGGCCCGGACCATTCAGGCGCGGGACTTCATGGGCGGCTATCGTACCGCCATCCAGTTGACGACGGCAGGCTCGATCTGCGCCGTTCTGGATCTGCTTGCTGAAGGAAAAATCCCCACCAGTGGCTTTGTCCGTCAGGAAGACATTCCCCTCAATGCCTATCTGTCAAACCGGTACGGACAGGTTTACCAGCAGCAGAACTGAACCGCCTGTTGCCTCAGTGGCACATCAAAAGCTGGACCAGAAGAAGGCTGGCGCTGACAAGGTCTGTGAGAGACATCAGCACTGTCAGTACTAGCGGCCGGCCAGCCCGGAAGACAGAACGGATATCAATACCCAAGCCAAGCGCCGCCATTGCCAGAATGGTCAGAAAAGTGGCTGTCTGGCTGAGAGGCGCAATCAGGGGCGATGGGATGACACCGAATGAGCGGATGATGACCATCAGCATGAAGCCGATAATGTACCACGGAACGAGGGAGGTCAGTTTCTGACGTCTGTCGGGGTGGGTGGTGACCGAAGTGCGGTCGTTCCGGTCTGCTCTACCGGCCAGGAATGAAAGAGCGATGCAGACCGGACCAAGCATCAGGACGCGCATCAGTTTGACGAGCGTTCCCATCTGCAATGCTGCCGGCCCGAAAGGGAAAGCCGCCGCCATGACCTGTGGGACGGCGTAAACCGTCAGCCCCGCGACGGCCCCTTTGGCAATGTCTGGCATGTGCAGACAGGACAGCAGGAACGGCAGTCCGAGCACGACCGCAAGGCCTCCTGCTGCGGTAAAGGCAATCGTTGCACCCACATCCTCGTCTCGCGCATGCACTGCGGGTGCTGCCGCCATGATTGCGGAGTTGCCGCAGATGGAATTGCCGCAGGCTACAAGAAGCGTCTGGGTCGGCGACAGACTGTTCAGCCGCCCGGCCCAGCAGGTGAAAACAAGGCTGAAAATCACCATACCCATGACAGACAGCAGGAGTTCCGGTCCAGCAGAGAGGATAGCCTGCAGACTGAAAGTCGTGCCCAGGATGACGATGGCAATGTTGAGAAGCGTTTTGGAGCAGAATTTTATACCCGGCTGAAAAGAGGCTGCCGGTTTGTAAAAAGAGCGGAAGAGAACGCCGGCAATCAGTGCAAGATTGAGTGCTTCAAGAAACGCCTTGCCTGTAACCGCCCGCTCCAGACCTTCAAGACCGTAAGCCAGAACCGTAATTCCGATGCAGAGACTAATCCCCGGAATACGGGAATTTGTCAGAGCAATGGATGGAAATGGCGAATGATATCCGGGGCGCGATATGGACTTCACGATACTCTCTCCTTGATCGTGACGATTTAGGAGATCGCAAACTCATCGTTCCAACGCATAATTCTTCTGATTCCAATCAGAAAAAGCGATGAATTATGCTATCAGACCATCATGACCCTTGATCAGCTCCGTCTTTTCATCGCTGTCGCCGAGCGCGAACATGTCACCGCTGCGAGCCGGGCGATGAATGTGACCCAGTCCGCCGTCTCGGCTGCGATTGCCGCTCTGGAAGGACGCTATGGGGTCAAGCTGTTTCACCGGGTAGGACGGGGCATCCGTCTGACCGAGGCCGGGCGTCTTTTTTTGCCGGAAGCCCGCGCTGTCATTGCCCAGGCGACAGCGGCAGAGCATGTTCTCGACGATATCAGTGGGTTGAAACGGGGAACGCTCAAAGCCGTGGCCAGTCAGACAACGGCGGCCTACTGGCTTCCACCCATCCTGGTCGCTTTCCACAGGAAATATCCGCAGATCACTGTGGAACTTGCAATCAGCAACACCGAAGAAGCGGCGCGGAAAGTACGGGAAGGTGAGGCTGAACTGGGGATTGTGGAAGCCATCGTCGATGATCCGGTTCTGGCGCAGTGGCCTCTGGGCGAAGATCATCTCATCATCGTGCAGGCGGAAGACAGGGTTTCCGAGTCCGTGGGGAAAGACTGGCTAAAAGCTCAGCCCTGGGTTATGCGGGAACCGGGGTCCGGGACGCGTGCCACTCTGGAACATTATCTTCGAAGCCTCGATATTCTGCCGGAAGAGCTGGATATCAGTCTCGTTCTTCCATCAAACGAAAGTGTACGAACCGCTATTGAGGCAGGGGCGGGGATCGGCGCTCTGTCGTCGCTGGTGGTTGCGCCAGCGCTTCTGGCTGGGACACTGTATGCTGCGTCTGACGTGCTGGAAACCCGCTTCTTCTATGGGTTGCGACACAAGGAGCGTTATCGAAGCCCCGCTGCCGACGCTCTGCTGGATATGATCGAGCGTGAGGGCAGAGCTGTAAAAAGTCACAAAGTTTAGGCGAGCAGGCACAAAAAAGCCGCCCTGACGGGCGGCTTTCTGCACATCGGAATGTACAGCAGGGCAATCAGATTGCCTTGATGCTCACTGCCGACGTTTTGCCGTTGCGGCCAAACTCGAGCTCGTAAGAGACATGCTGACCTTCGTTGAGGGTATGCATTCCAGCGCGCTCGAGTTCAGAGATGTGAACGAACGCATCCTGGCCACCGTTGTCAGGCTGGATGAAACCAAAGCCCTTGGTGGAGTTAAACCATTTTACGGTGCCTGTTGCCATAACGAGGCTCCTTTTTAACAATAGCAGTCGTGCACAAGATACGCACGAAATCATAACTCTTAAGGGGAACGAATGACGCAACATGCGTCGAAAACCCGCTCAGGAGCACCTGCCAACACCAGATAGACGTTAAATCGCTCGTGAGTGCAAGAGAAAACTCAGTTTGCAGGAAAATAAATTGTAACAGGAATTCAATATCGGGTCTGATGATATCCTGAATTCAGACCGTTTTCAAAGCCGTTATATAATTAACACATTTTGTAAATTGGTTTTAATTCTTACAGACAAGGCGGCAGATCGTTTCAATATTGAAGGTAATTCTTTCCTGCAGGGCTTCGGGGGAGGTGAAATCCCGCTCAAAGATTACCGCGCCCGTGAAGCGGTTCGTGAAATAATAATAGTTGATCGAGGCGATGGTGATGTTAAGCTGCGCTGCATCAATGCCTTCGCGAAACACGTTTTCCCGCACCCCGCGATCCAGCAGGGCCTGAATGCGGCGGATGAATTTCTGACTGACTGTTCTCAGCGTGGGGGAGTTCTTGATGTGGACAGCTTGGCAGAGGTTTTCGCTGTTAACCAGTGTGATGAATTCGGGATTTCTGATGTAATATTCCCAGGTGAAACGGACGAGCGTCTCAAGTGCGGCTCTGGGAGGAAGATTTTCCAGATCAAGTTTCGTCTCTTCGGTCCGGATATTCAGATATTCCCTTTCCAGCACTGTCCTGAAGAGGCCATCCTTACTTTTGAAGTAATGGTACAGCATCCTCTTGTTGGCTTTTGCATCCAGGGCAATTGCATCGACCCGGGCGCCTTCGAGGCCATTTTTTGAAAATTCTTTTTTTGCGGCTTCGAGAATGCGTAGTTTCGTGGCTTCCGCGTCCCTGACACGCGTCTTTACGGCAATGGACATTCTTTTTTTCTCAGGGGGCATCAGTCGCCTGTTCCGCACTCAATAGGAGCGCTCTCTTTGCGGGAAACTGCCATAAAATGGAAGTGCCGCAAAAGATCACACACAAAATGAGAAAAAATATCAACGTAACGTGATTTCATGCTGGTGCACCCCTGCGATATGTGTAAGTAACTACATGGTGCATTAGGCGTTAGGAAGCTGGAACCCCAACGCCTCTGGTCAAATGCAGGTGAGGGGTACCTGGAGGGTTCGAAAAACCCCCTGGTATTGAGGTCTGCTCTGTGATTCCATTTCCCCTTAGTTGATTGGGGATGATGAAAGATGAAGCAGCCGGGTTTCTTTGATGTTGAAGAACGGCTTGCCCGCTTGAGCGGGCTTGGTGATCAGCTGGAGGCCTTTTCCCGGACTGTGGATTTTGAAGTCTTCCGCCCTGACCTGGAGAAGGCTCTGGCCTATTCAGACGGAAGTAAAGGCGGACGACCGCCGTTTGATCCGGTGCTGATGTTCAAAATTCTGGTCATCCAGACGTTGAACAATTTGTCTGATGAACGGACAGAGTATCTGATCAATGACCGCCTGTCGTTCATGCGTTTCCTTGGTCTGGGACTTTCGGATCGGGTGCCGGATGCCAAAACGGTCTGGCTGTTCCGCGAGCGTCTGACCCAGGCGGGTGCCATTGAAAGGCTGTTCAACCGCTTTGATGCGACCCTGCGCAACGCCGGTTATCTCCCGATGTCCGGCCAGATCCTGGATGCCACACTGGTGGCTGCTCCAAAGCAGCGCAATACGAAGGCTGAGAAAGCGGATCTCCGGGCAGGACGTCTTCCAGAAGACTGGCAGGACAAACCCGCAAAGCTGTCGCACAAGGATCGTCATGCACGATGGACACTGAAGTTCACGAAGGCGAAGCGGCAGGACGATGGAACCATACCGTCGAGCGATCTCGCCATCCCGTTCTTTGGCTACAAATCCCACGTCTCCATCGACCGGAAGTTTCGGTTCATCCGAAAATGGAAGACGACGGATGCCGCCGCCAGTGATGGTGCGCGATTGAGAGAGGGGCTGTTAGATAAAACCAATACGGCCTCAAGCGTTTGGGCTGATACAGCTTATCGCTCGAAAGCGAATGAGGACTTCATGGACAAAGAGGGTTTTGTCTCAAAGGTTCACAGAAAAAAGCCGCATCTCAAGCCTATGCCCCGACATATCCAGAAATCGAATGCTGGAAAGTCCGTGATCCGATCGCGCGTCGAGCACGTCTTTGCCGACCAGAAATCACAGACGGGATTGTTCATCCGAACTGTCGGTATCACCCGGGCCACCATGAGGATCGGGCTGGCCAATATCGTCTACAACATGCGCCGCTTCCTCTTCCTCGAAAGATTGAACGCGAGCGCATAGTCATCCAGCGGGAGAGCAGTCCCCGATCTGCTCAAAACGCAGATCAAAAGCTCCCCCAAAAACCGTCAATCAAATCGCCAAAAACCTGAAATCACCAGCCAAGCGTATCAATCAAGGGTTCTTC
Organism: Gluconobacter roseus; assembly: GCF_046058915.1. Taxonomy (GTDB): domain Bacteria; phylum Pseudomonadota; class Alphaproteobacteria; order Acetobacterales; family Acetobacteraceae; genus Gluconobacter; species Gluconobacter roseus_A. Next base: position 501,391 of record NZ_CP175538.1, on the reverse strand, counting down.
GATCCCTCCAGGTGCCTGTCACACGTATTCCACGCTGCACCCGCGAAGACCTTGATGAGGCCGTGGCTGCCGCCCGTCGTGCTTTTGAGAACGGAAGCTGGTCCGGCCTGCCGGCAGCGGAGCGTGCTGCGGTTCTTCTGAAAGTTGCGGGACTTCTGCGCGAGCGTCGTGACGAGATCGCCTACTGGGAAGTGCTCGAAAACGGCAAACCCATCAGCCAGGCCAAGGGCGAGATTGACCACTGTATTGCCTGTTTCGAAATGGCCGCCGGTGCTGCCCGCCTGCTTCATGGCGACACGTTCAACAATCTGGGCGAGGGCATGTTCGGCATGGTCCTGCGGGAGCCGATCGGGGTGGTCGGTTTGATTACGCCGTGGAACTTTCCGTTCATGATCCTGTGTGAGCGCGCGCCGTTCATTCTCGCATCCGGCTGCACACTGGTCGTCAAGCCTGCCGAGGTCACGAGCGCCACAACGCTTCTTCTGGCGGAAGTTCTTGCCGATGCCGGGCTGCCGAAGGGCGTCTTCAATGTCGTGACCGGGACGGGACGCACGGTTGGTCAGGCCATGACCGAGCATCAGGACATCGACATGCTGTCCTTCACGGGCTCCACGGGCGTTGGCAAGCCCTGCATCCATGCGGCCGGCTGACAGCAACCTGAAGAAACTGGGCCTCGAACTGGGCGGCAAGAACCCGATTGTCGTGTTCGCCGACAGTGATCTGGAGGACGCTGCTGATGCCGTGGCCTTCGGGATCAGCTTCAACACCGGGCAGTGCTGCGTGTCTTCGAGCCGTCTGATTGTCGAGCGGTCCATCGCCGAGAAGTTCGAGCGCCTTGTTGTCGCGAAAATGGAAAAGATCCGCGTTGGCGATCCGTTTGATCCGGAGACGCAGATCGGCGCCATCACGACGGAAGCGCAGAACAAGACCATTCTGGACTACATCGCCAAGGGCAAGGCGGAAGGCACCAGGCTGCTCTGCGGTGGCGGTGCCGTCGATTTCGGCAAGGGGCAATATATCCAGCCGACGCTCTTCACGGATGTGAAGCCATCCATGGGTATCGCGCGTGACGAGATCTTCGGCCCGGTTCTGGCATGCTTCCATTTCGATACCGTCGATGAAGCGATCGCGATCGCCAATGATACGGTTTATGGCCTCGCCGCATCGGTCTGGAGCAAGAATATCGACAAGGCGCTTGCGGTGACCCGTCGGGTCCGTGCCGGTCGCTTCTGGGTCAACACGATCATAAGCGGCGGTCCCGAGACGCCGCTGGGTGGTTTCAAGCAGTCGGGCTGGGGCCGTGAGGCCGGTCTGTACGGCGTTGAGGAATATACGCAGATCAAATCTGTCCATATCGAGACTGGCAAACGTTCGCACTGGATTTCGTAATGACGAGCGGTTTTGATTACATCGTTGTCGGTGGCGGTTCGGCTGGCTGTGTTCTCGCAGCCCGCCTTTCCGAAAATCCTTCCGTCCGTGTCTGCCTCATTGAGGCAGGCCGGCGGGACACTCATCCTCTGATTCACATGCCGGTCGGCTTCGCCAAGATGACCACCGGCCCGCATACTTGGGATCTCCTGACGGAGCCGCAGAAGCACGCGAATAACAGGCAGATCCCCTACGTTCAGGGCCGGGTTCTGGGTGGCGGATCGTCAATCAACGCGGAAGTTTTCACCCGCGGGCATCCATCCGATTTCGATCGGTGGGCGGCGGAAGGCGCAGATGGCTGGAGCTTCCGGGACGTTCAGAAATATTTCATCCGTTCCGAAGGAAACGCGATTTTCGCTGGTGACTGGCACGGGACAAACGGGCCGCTCGGGGTTTCCAACCTCGCGGACCCGAACCCGACCAGCCGTGCATTCGTCCAGAGTTGTCAGGAAATGGGGCTGCCCTACAATCCCGATTTCAATGGCGCATCGCAGGAAGGCGCTGGCATCTACCAGATGACCATCCGCAACAACCGACGCTGCTCGACGGCTGTGGGATATCTGCGTCCGGCTCTCGGGCGGAAGAACCTGACGGTTGTGACACGCGCGCTGGTCCTGAAGATCGTCTTCAACGGGGCACGGGCAACGGGTGTGTAGTATATTGCCAATGGCACTCTGAACACGGCCGAAGCGACCCAGGAAATCGTTGTCACAGCCGGAGCCATCGGGACGCCGAAGCTGATGATGCTGTCGGGCGTCGGACCTGCGGCGCATCTGCGTGAGAATGGCATTTCGGTCGTGCAGGATCTGCCGGGCGTGGGCGAAAACCTTCAGGACCATTTTGGCGTGGATATCGTGGCCGAGCTCAAGACGGATGAGAGTTTCGACCGGTACAGGAAGCTCCAGTGGATGCTCTGGGCTGGTCTTGAATATACGATGTTCAAATCGGGGCCTGTCGCATCGAACGTGGTTGAAAGGGGAGCCTTCTGGTACTCTGATCCGTCTTCCGACATTCCCGACCTGCAGTTCCATTTCCTTGCCGGAGCTGGCGCGGAAGCAGGTGTGACATCCGTACCGAAAGGCGCTTCGGGAATTACGCTGAACAGCTATGTGCTACGGCCGAAATCCCGCGGAACAGTGCGGCTGCGTTCCGCCGATCCGAGACTCAATCCGATGGTTGATCCCAATTTTCTTGGTGATCCGGCGGATCTCGAGACTTCTGCGGAAGGGGTACGGTTGAGCTACGAAATGTTCTCTCAGCCTTCCTTGCAGAAGCATATCAAGGAAACGTGCTTCTTTAGCGGTAAACAGCCAACGGCACAGATGTATCGCGACTATGCCAAACAGCACGGTCGCACGTCCTATCATCCAACCTGCACCTGCAAGATGGGTCGCGATGACATGGCCGTCGTGGATCCGCGCCTGAAGGTCCATGGGCTGGAAGGGATCCGGATCTGTGACAGTTCCGTCATGCCTTCGCTGCTGGGATCCAACACCAATGCTGCCACGATCATGATTGGTGAGCGGGCCGCAGATTTCATCCAGGGGAACGCCTGAGCAGCGGCGTTCCCGTATTTTCAACACTTACAGACACTGAAAAAGTCGCGCAGTCACGCTGAGCTTTTTTAACCGGATTCCTGGTAACTAACCAGTTAGATACAAAGGCATTGGGACATGACCAAAGTCAGGACAGCGGCCGAGGCGGTAAGCCTCATCAAGGACGGAGCAACAGTCGCCGTCAATTCCTCATCGGGGCTTCTGTGTCCCGATGCGGTTCTGGAGGCCCTTGGACAGCGTTATGAAGCCACGAAGTCGCCCGCAAAGCTGACGACCGTCCATCCGATTGCCGCAGGTGACATGTTCGGGACCAAGGGCGTGGACCATCTCGCCCGTCCGGGCATGATCACGAAGATCATCGGTGGCTCCTATCCTTCAGGGCCGAGCAATGCCGAGCCGCCGCTGATCTGGCAGCGTATCCAGGCAGAAGATCTGGCCGCCTATAACGTCCCGTCCGGCGTAATTTTCGACATGCTGCGGGAAGGGGCGGCAAAGCGTCCCGGCGTTCTGACCAAGGTCGGGCTTGATACCTTCGCAGACCCGAAGCGTGATGGCTGCGCGATGAATGAGACGGCACGGCTGAATCCGCTCGTTCGTCATATGGATTTCGAGGGCGAGGACTGGCTGTACTTCCCCGCGTTGCGCCCGGACGTGGCCATCATCCGTGGCTCAACCGCGGACGAAAATGGCAACCTGACCTTTGAGCAGGAAGGCGCGACGCTCGGTGCCATGGAAATGGCCCTGGCGGCTCATAACAATGGCGGTCTGGTGATTGCGCAGGTCCGTCGTGTGGCGGCGCAGGGCACGCTCAAACCGCATGACGTCAAGGTGCCGGGTATTCTGGTAGATGTGATCGTCGAAGCGCCGGAGCAGCTTCAGACAACCGCAACGGCCTACGATCCCGCCATTTCCGGTGAGATTTTCCGTCCGCTCTCCACATTCGACATTCCGGATTTCGGCCCGTCCAAAGTCATGGCCCGTCGCGTGGCGCAGGAGCTGAAACAGGGCTGGGCCGTGAATATCGGATTTGGTATTCCCGCGAATGTTCCGCGTATCCTGCTGGAAGAAGGGCGGCACGGCGCCGTGACCTGGGTGATCGAACAGGGAGCCGTGGGCGGCATCCCGCTGCTCGACTTCAAGTTCGGCTGTGCCAGCAATGCCGAGGCCTTTGTCGCATCGCCCCATCAGTTTTCTTATTTTCAGGCGGGCGGTTTCGACTGTTCACTGCTGTCCTTCCTTGAGATCGGACAGAACGGTTCGGTGAATGTCAGCCGTCTGGCTGCGACGCCGCATCGCACGGCGGGGGCCGGTGGGTTCGTCGATATTACGGCAAGGGCCAAGCGCATCATTTTCTCGGGCAATTTCAATGCCGGAGCGAAAATGCATATCGAAGACGGGCGCCTTGTGATCGATAAGGAAGGCAAGATCGCAAAAATCGTGCCCGAAGTGTCGCAGGTGAGCTTTTCCGGCGCCCGTGCCACCGAAACCGGGCAGGAGATCACTTATGTGACGGAGCGTTGCGTTCTGAGGCTACTGGATGGCAAGCTGACGGTCACTGAAATCGCGCCGGGGATCAACTTGCAGCGGGACATTCTGGATCAGGCAACGGCTCACCTCGAAGTCGCGCCCGATCTGAAAGACATGGACGCGGCCCTGTTCCGTGACGAACCCATGGGACTGACCCTGTGACCTTCACCCTCAGCGCCAGACGGACAGACAGGAACTGACCATGATGCTTCAGGACCGCATGTTTCTGACAGGACTCTTCGACGCCGCCGTTGGCGCGGCCGAGCCGGAGCAGATCCTGGCGGCGCATCTGCCCGAGCCCCCGAAGGGCCGGACAGTTGTGGTTGGCGCGGGAAAAGGTGCAGCCCAGCTCGCGGCGGCTTTCGAGCGCGTCTGGAAAGGGCCACTCAGCGGTGTGGTGGTCACGCGTTACGGCAATGTTTGCCCGACGCAGTCCATCCGGGTTCTGGAAGCCTCGCATCCGGTGCCGGATAAAGCAGGACTGAAAGCCACGGAAGCGCTTCTTGAAGCGGTAAAGGGGCTGGGGCCGGACGATCTCGTTGTGGCGCTCATCTGTGGGGGCGGATCGGCTCTGCTGCCATCCCCGCCACCGGGCATGACGCTTGAGGACGAGGCCGAACTGAACCGTGTCCTGCTCGCATCCGGCGCGCCAATTTCCGTCATGAACAGCATTCGCAAGCAGGTGTCGGGCATCAAGGGTGGCCGTCTGGCGGCCGCAGCGGCTCCGGCTAAGGTCGTGTCTCTGGTGGTGTCGGATGTTCCTTTTGACGATCCTGCGCAGGTAGCCTCCGGGCCCACAGTGCCGGATCTGGGAACACGGGAGGATGCGCGTCGTCTGGCAAAGACGTGGAAACTGCGTCTGCCGGAAAGGATCCAGTCATGGCTGAATGGGGAAGAGGGGCGCGCACCATTGGCAACCGATCCGGTCTTCAACAGGAATGAGGTGCGCGTGATCGCCTCGGCACATCTGTCGCTGGAAGCGGCGGCAGAAAAGGTGCGGCAGGCGGGGATTTATCCCGTGATCCTGTCGGATGCGATCGAAGGTGAGGCCAGGGACGTCGCCAAGGTTCATGCCGCTCTGGTGCGGGAAGTCATCCTGCGGGGACGACCTTTCCGACGACCGGTCGTCATCCTGTCAGGCGGCGAGACCACCGTAACCATACGCGGGCAGGGCGGCCGGGGAGGGCGCAATACCGAGTTTCTTCTGGCTTTTGCGCTGGCGGCGGAAGGCCTGCCGTTTTCAGCCCTGGCGGCGGATACTGACGGCATTGACGGCTCGGAAGACAATGCTGGGGCCTTTGCCGATGGTGTCAGTATGGAACGCCTGAGGGAAAAGGGGTTCAACCCTGCGGATCTTCTGATGGAGAACGACGCCTATACCGCGTTCGAAGCGCTGGGAGACCTGTTTGTGCCGGGCCCAACCAGGACGAACGTCAATGATTTCAGAGCCGTACTGGTTCGCTAGGAGCGGCTCGGAAAGCTTCAATAATGATTGATTGGTGAGTGTGGCGGAAGCCGTAGTCTTTAACAGATTTTTCAGTAACCATCTAGTTAGTTACTTATACGGAGTTGGCTATGTTTCTGAACGAAATGCAGGAAGAAGTCCGCGAAACGACACGGTCTTTCGTGGATAACGTTATCCGTCCCGCCGCCGAGGCGCTGGACCGTGAGGAGCGCTTCCCGGCAGAAATCTATGAAGAAATGGGCAAGCTGGGCCTGTTCGGCATCGCTGTGCCCGAAGAACTTGGCGGACCGGGTTTCGATACGCTGACCTATGCGGTCGTGATGGAAGAACTGTCCCGCGGTTATGCCAGCGTGGCTGACCAGTGCGGTCTGGTGGAGCTGATCTCCACCCTTCTCGTGCGTCACGGAACGCCGGAACAGCAGAAGATGCTGCCCGACATCCTCTCCATGAAGCGCAAGGTCGCCTACTGTATCACGGAGCCCGAAGCTGGCACCGATGTCTCCGGCATCCGTACGACCGCCGTGCGCGATGGCGACGGCTGGGTCCTCAACGGCGGCAAGATCTGGATCCATAACGCACCGGTCGCCGATACGGGCTTTGTTCTGGCCCGGACCGACAAGGAAGCGGGCAACCGCGGCATGTCCATCTTTATCGTGGATCTGCATGCCAAGGGCGTCGAGCGTGGCCCCAAGGAGCACAAGATGGGCCAGCGGGCGAGCCAGGTTGGCGCGCTCGACTTCTCGGACGTCCGTCTGGGCAGCGATGCGCTGCTGGGCGAGATGAACCGTGGCTTCCACATGATGATGAGCGTGCTCGACAAGGGCCGCGTCGGCATCGCGGCACTGGCCGTCGGTATTGCTCAGGCCGGACTTGAAGCGGCCGTGGATTACGCCGGAACACGCAAGCAGTTCGGCAAGCACATCTCCGAGTTCCAGGGCGTGCAGTGGCTTCTGGCCGATATGGCCAAGGACATCGAGGCTGCACGGCTTCTGGTCCATTCGGCTGCGACAAAGATCGACCGCGGGCAGGACGCTACGCGCTCGTGCTCCATGGCCAAGTGCTTTGCCGGTGACATGGCGGTGGCGCGGACGGCCGATGCCGTACAGGTCTTTGGTGGCTCGGGCTATATCCGTGGCTTTGAGGTCGAGCGTCTGTACCGCGATGCCAAGATCACCCAGATCTACGAAGGCACAAACCAGATCCAGCGCATGATCATCGCGCGTGAGCTGCTCCGTAAAGGCGCACGGGCATGACACAGGTCGCTCTCGTCACCGGCTCCTCCAGAGGCATCGGTTTCGCTGCGGCGCAGGCTCTGGCGAAACGGGGCTTCGCTTTAGCGGTCAATGGACCGTTCGATGACGAGGAACTGCGTTCGGCCGTCAGCCGTCTGTCCGAAAGCGGAACGCGCGTCATGGCGCTCCCGTTCGACATCACGGATCTCTCCGTGCATGCGGAGCGACTGGCGCAGGTCGAGGCCGAGCTCGGGCCGCTGACGACGCTCGTAAACAATGCCGGCGTTGGCGTCCTCCAGCGCGGTGATCTGCTGGATGTGAGCGAAGCGAGTTGGGACCGCTGCCTGACGGTGAACACCAAGGCGCTGTTCTTTCTCTCGCAGGCTTTCGCAAAGCTGCTCCTGTCCCGCTCGCGGCCCGAAGGCGTGTTTCATTCCATCGTGAATGTGACCTCGTCCAACGCCACGGCCGTGGCGGTCCAGCGCTCCGAATACTGCGCCTTCAAGGCGGCTGCGGCGATGGTGTCCAAGGCTTTGGCCGTACGGCTCGGGCCTGAAAACATCGCAGTCTATGACGTGCAGCCCGGTCTGATCGCCACGGACATGACGGCTGCCGTGATCGAGCAGTATCGCCAGCGCGCCGTGGACGGGCTGACCCTGCTGCCACGCATCGGCGAACCCGAGGACATGGGCGGCATCATCGCGACCCTCGCTTCGGGCGGACTTCCCTACACCACAGGCCAGGTGATTTCGGCGGATGCCGGAATGCTTGTGCCGCGTTTCTGAGAACGGTCATGAAAATCATTCTTCCCGATGAAGCCGGCCGGAAGACGGACTATCACCTGATCGGAACACCAGCACCGACAGGAACACTGGGACGCAATCCGGCCCGCATCGTCTATTCCGCAGCCCATGTCGTCGCCAATCCCTACACGGCAAATGCTCCGTCCGGACCCGGCGCCATCGACTGGGACCGGACGATGGAGTTCCGCCGCTATCTCGCGGGTCTGGGGCTGGGCATTGCCGAAGCCATGGATACGGCCCAGCGCGGCATGGGGCTGGACTGGCCGATGGCGCTGGAACTGATCCGCCGGACGAAGGCGGAACTGCCGGACGCCGATGTGGTCAATGGCTGCGGAACCGATCATCTGGACCCGGCAAGCGCGCGGGACGTGGACACAGTCATCCGCGCCTATCTGGAACAGGTCGAAGCCATCCAGGCGGTTGGCGGCCGGATTATCCTGATGGCGAGCCGGGCACTCGCCCGGGTCGCGAAGGGACCGGAAGACTACCTGCGCGTCTACCGCGAAGTTCTTTCCGCCTGTGATGAACCGGTCGTCCTGCACTGGCTGGGCGAAGCGTTCGACCCTGCTTTGGCCGGATACTGGGGCACGAACAGCTTCGATCAGGCGCTGGAAACTGTACTTGAGATGATCGGGCAGAACGTCTCCAAGGTGGACGGCATCAAGATTTCCCTTCTGGACAAGGAAAAGGAAATCCGGATGCGCCGTCTGCTTCCGGCCGGCGTGAAAATGTATACCGGGGACGACTTCAACTATCCGGAACTGATCGAAGGCGACGAGCAGGGCTTCAGCCATGCGCTTCTGGGCGTGTTCGATCCGCTGGCGCCGCTGGCCGCTTATGCGGTGAGCAAACTCGGTGAAGGCGACAAAGCCGCTTTCCGCGCGGCGCTGGATCCCACGGTTCCGCTGGCCCGGGTGATCTTCAAGGCGCCGACCCAGTATTACAAAACGGGTGTCGTGTTTCTGGCCTGGCTGAACGGCTTTCAGGATCACTTCATCATGCTGGGTGGTGCGCAGTCCATGCGGCCGCTGCCGTATTTCACGGAGATCTTCCGGCTGGCAGATGGCTGCGGCCTGCTCCGTAATCCGGAACTGGCCGTCCGGCGCATGAAGTCGCTTCTGTCGCTCTATGGAGCCGACTGATGCGCGACTTCACCCACGATCATTCCGCGCTGGCCCTGAATACCGCGACCCTTGGCCATAACATGCCGGGGGCAGGGGCCGGATGGTCCGCCGAACGGACGATCGATGCCTGTGCCGAGCGCGGCATCTGCGGCATCGTCTTCTGGCGTCCGGAACTTCAGGGCCGGGCTTCGGCCATCGGGCAGTACGCCCGGCAGGCCGGAGTGGAAGTCGTGGGGCTGTGCCGATCGCCGTTTCTTGTGGGGCCTCTCGCACCACACGGACGGCAGGCGGTCGTGGACGATTTCCGCCGCTCCATCGACGAGACCGCCGATTTGGGAGGAAAGATCCTGACCATCGTGGTGGGGGGCGTCGAGCCCGGCACCAAGGGGGTGAGGGAGAGCCTCGATATCGTCATAGACCGTCTGTCGGCAGTGCTGGACTACGCATCCGAACGGGGCGTCAAGCTGGCTCTGGAGCCGCTGCATCCGATGTATGGGGGGACCGCTCCTGCCTGCCGACACTGCGCGATGCCCTGGATATCTGCGACATCCTCAATTGCGACACGCTGGGTGTGGCGGTCGATGTCTATCACGTGTGGTGGGACACTGATCTTCCGCGCCAGCTTGAGCGGGCAGGGACGCGCATTATGGGGTTCCATCTGTGTGACTGGCTGGTTCCCACGACGGATTTTCTTCTGGATCGCGGGATGATGGGGGACGGCGTGGCAGACCTGAAAGGCCTGCGCGCGGGGGTGGAACGCGCGGGATATGACGGGTTCTGCGAAGTCGAGATTTTTTCTGCAAACAACTGGTGGAAGCGCGATCCGGCCGAAGTGCTGGATGTGATGATACAGCGCTTCCGCGATATCTGCTGAGAACGGAGAGTATCATGAAGATCCTCGTCCCTGTGAAACGGGTCGTTGACTACAACGTCCGCATCCGCGTCCGGCCGGATGGGTCTGGCGTCGATCTGGCGAACGTCAAGATGTCCATGAACCCCTTTGACGAAATCGCGGTCGAAGAGGCCATTCGTCTCAAGGAAAAGGGCGTGGCGACCGAAGTGGTCGTCGTTTCCATCGGTGTCGCGCAGGCAAAAGACGCGCTGCGGACTGCTCTTGCGATGGGCGCGGACCGGGCCATTCTCGTGACGGCAACCGACGATGTGAATGTCGATCTGGAACCGCTTTCGGTGGCGCGGATCCTGAGCAAGGTCGTGGCAAACGAACAGCCTGGCCTCGTGATTGCGGGCAAGCAGGCGATCGACAATGACATGAATGCAACCGGCCAGATGCTCGCCGCCCTGCTGGGCTGGGGGCAGGGCACGTTCGCCTCTTCTGTTACGGTCGAAGACGGTTCGGCTCTGGTCACACGTGAAGTCGATGGCGGTCTTCAGACCATCAAACTGAAGCTTCCGGCCGTGGTGACGACGGATCTGCGTCTCAACGAGCCCCGCTATGTGGCGCTGCCTAACATCATGAAAGCCAAGAAGAAACCGCTTGAAGAAGTGTCGCTTGCGCAACTCGGGGTCGATGTCCGCCCGCGTCTCACGGTTCTCAAAACGGTCGAGCCTCCGCAGCGCCCTGCCGGCGTAAAGGTTGGGTCCGTCGATGAGCTGGTTTCGAAACTGAAGAATGAAGCAGGAGTCCTCTGATGTCTGTTCTGCTACTTGCCGAAGTCAATGACGGCCGCTTGGGCACGGATACTGTCGCCAAGGCCCTGACGGCGGTTGCCACGCTGGGTGACGTGCACGTTCTCGTCACGGGCCAAAACTGCGCGGCCGCGGCCGACGAGGCGGCAAAGCTGGCAGGCGTGTCGAAGGTTCTTCTGGCGGATGATGCGTCGCTAGCGCATGGCCTTGCCGAGCCTGTCAGCGCGCTGATTGTCTCGCTGGCCAAGGACTATAGCCACATCTCGGCTGGCGCGACGGCGTTTTCCAAGAACGTTCTGCCGCGTGTTGCTGCACTACTGGATGTGATGGTCCTGTCCGAGGTGACGGCCGTTCAGGACGCGGACACGTTCGAGCGGCCGATTTACGCAGGCAATGCGATCCAGACGATCCGCTCCTCTGATCCGGTGAAGGTCTTCACGGTCCGCACGGCGGCGTTCACGGCGGCGCAGGATGGTGGAAGTGCCGCTGTCGAAGCCGTCACTGTCCCGGCCGATCCCGGCCTGTCGCAGTGGATCGAGGACAAGACGGTCGCCTCCGAGCGTCCGGGCCTGACATCGGCAAAGATCATCGTCTCCGGTGGCCGCGGTATCGGATCGAAAGAGAATTTCAACACAATAACGACCCTTGCAGACAAGCTCGGCGGGGCGGTTGGTGCCAGCCGTGCAGCCGTTGATGCCGGGTATGCGCCCAATGACTGGCAGGTCGGGCAGACCGGCAAGGTCGTGGCGCCGGATCTTTACCTCGCGGTCGGCATCTCGGGCGCCATCCAGCACCTCGCGGGCATGAAAAACTCCCGCATCATCGTGGCGATCAACAAGGACGAGGACGCGCCAATCTTCCAGGTTGCCGATTACGGTCTGGTCGGGGACCTGTTCACCATCCTGCCCGAACTGACAGCAAAGATCTGACCATGCGCAGCCTCGAGATTACCTTCGGACAGGAAGAAAAGTCATGACGGCCATTGAACGCGAAAGCATGGATTATGACGTCGTCATCGTCGGTGCCGGGCCGGCAGGCCTGTCCGCTGCCATCCGTCTCAAACAGCTTGACCCGGACCTGTCCGTCGTCGTGCTGGACAAGGGATCCGAGGTGGGCGCCCACATCCTCTCCGGCGCGATCATTGATCCTTGCGCACTTAATGTCCTGCTGCCGAAATGGCGGGAAATGAACGCGCCGATCACCGTGCCGGTGGAGACGGACAGCTTCTATGTTCTGGGCGAGAAGGGACAGACACGTCTGCCCAACTGGCTCATGCCGCCCTTCATGAACAATCACGGCAACTACATCGTCTCGTTGGGAAATGTCTGTCGCTGGCTGGCCGAAACGGCGGAAGGGCTGGGCGTGGAAATCTTTCCCGGTATGGGGGCCAGTGAGCTTGTCTATGGCGAGAAGGGCGAGATCCGGGGCGTAGTGGCCGGCGAGTTCGGGCGGAATGCGGATGGAACGCCGGGCGAGAATTATGAACCGGGCATGATCCTGGCAGGAAAGTACGTGCTGATTGCCGAGGGTGCGCGAGGCTCTTTAGCGCTCCAGATCATGCGGCATTATGGCCTGTCGGATGGCAGGGATCCGCAGAAATTCGGGATTGGCCTGAAGGAAATCTGGGAAGTGGACCCGGCCCGGCACAAACCCGGCACGGTCGTTCACACGATGGGTTGGCCTTTGGGACGCAATGCGGGTGGTGGTGCGTTCATCTATCATCTCGACAACAATCAGGTCTGCGTCGGGTTTGTCGTGCATCTGAGCTACGAAAATCCCTATCTCGACCCGTATCGTGAGTTCCAGCGTTTTAAGCATCATCCGCTGATGGCGAGTCTGCTGGAAGGCGGAAAGCGGATCGCCTATGGCGCCCGCGCCATTTCCGAAGGGGGGTGGCAGTCCATTCCGAAAGCCGTTTTCCCCGGTGGTGCGCTGCTGGGGTGTTCCGCAGGACTGGTGAATGTTCCGCGGATCAAGGGCAGCCATAACGCCATCTATTCGGGGATGCATGCGGCAGAGGCCGCTCATTCGGCGATCCGGAATGGCCGGAGCGGTGATGAACTCACGGCCTATGACACTGCACTGAGGGACGGGCCCGTGGGCCGGGATCTCAAGCTTGTCCGCAACGTCAAACCGCTCTGGGAAAAATACGGCCTCGCGGGTGGGATCGTGCTGGGTGGTCTTGATATGTGGACGGCGTCTCTGACCGGAGCGCCTTTGTTCGGGACAATGCATCATCACAAGACGGATGCGGCGGCGACGGGGAAGGCGGCGGATTTTTCCCCGATTGCCTATCCCAAGCCGGATGGAAAGCTCAGCTTCGACCGGACGACCAATGTGGCGTTTTCATTCACCAATCACCATGAGAACCAGCCCTGTCATCTGAAACTCAGAAACGCTGAAATTCCGATCACGGTAAATTTGCCGGTCTATGCCGAGCCTGCGCAGCGTTACTGCCCGGCCGGGGTTTACGAGATTGTCGAGGATGCGGGGAAGCCACGCTTTCAGATCAATTTCCAGAACTGCGTGCATTGCAAGACCTGCGACATCAAGGATCCGTCACAGAACATCGTCTGGACGCCGCCGCAGGGCGGGGACGGACCGAATTACCCGAATATGTGAGTTCCAAAGACCAGATCAAAGTAACGGCATCCATGCAGAACTCGGAATCCATGGCTGCCGAAGTGTTTCTTCCGATCACAGAAGAAGACCAAGAAAAGGAACACGGTTATGAGTGACGTTGGCGTCGTAGAGAGCGTTCCGCGCGTTTCACTCAACGGCAGAAGTGCCCTGGTAGCCACTCTGGCTGCGGTGGCAGGTCTGATGTTCGGGCTGGATCTGGGTGTCATATCCGGAGCGCTGAAATTCATCGGTATCGAGTTTCAGGTCAATGATTTCGGCAAGGAGTGCATTGTCTCCGGCATGATGGTCGGAGCAGCGCTCGGGGCCCTGTTTGGTGGGCGGCTGTCCTATATTCTGGGCCGCAAAAAACTGCTGATCATCTCGGCACTGCTCTTCATCTCCGGATCGGCGCTCTGCGCACTGGCCCCGTCCGTTCCGGTCCTGATCGCGGGCCGTGTGGTCCTCGGACTGGCGATCGGCGTCGCGAGCTTTACCGCTCCACTTTACATCTCGGAAATTGCGCACCAGCAGCATCGCGGGGCCCTGATTTCCGTCTATCAGCTCATGATTACGGTGGGCATTCTAGTCGCGTTCATCTCCGATGCGATCCTGGCTTATTCGGGGTCTTGGCGCTGGATGCTGGGGATCGTGGGCGTTCCGGGTGTTCTGTTCCTGATCGGCGTCCTGTTCCTGCCGGACAGCCCGCGCTGGCTGGTTCTGCGAGGGCGGCATGATGAGGCGTTCGATGTCCTGCACGGCCTGCGCGGCAATGACACGCATGCACGGGACGAGATCGTCGAAATCCGCGATCAGCTCGCACAGGCCGATGGCGGCTATACGCTTTTCAAGAGAAACCCGAACTTCCGTCGCGCGGTCTATCTGGGTGTGGCCCTTCAGGCGATCCAGCAGTTCACCGGCGTCAACGTGGTTATGTACTACGCGCCGCATATCTTCGAGATGGCCGGTTTCGGCACCAGTGCCGCCCTGTGGGGCACGGTGATCGTGGGCTTGGTCAATGTGCTCTCCACGTTCATCGCCATCGGATATGTGGATCGCTGGGGCCGGCGGCCCATGCTGATCGCGGGCTTCATCATGATGGCGCTCGGCATGTTTACGGTCGGAATCCTGCTGTATTTCGGGACGGGCAACAGCGATCTGGCGCGCTACGCGGCTGTTGCGATGCTGCTGTGCTTCATCGTCGGGTTTGCATTTTCTGCCGGGCCGCTGGTGTGGATCCTGTGCTCCGAAGTGCAGCCCATGAAGGGGCGTGACTTCGGCATCGGATGCTCGACCTTCACCAACTGGGGCACCAACATGATCGTTGGTCTGACCTTCCTTTCGCTTCTGACGACACTGGGAAGTGCCCAGACCTTCTGGCTCTACGCCCTGCTCAATCTCATTTTCATTTTCGTGACGATGAAGTTCGTGCCGGAAACCCGTGGCGTATCGCTTGAGCAGATCGAGCGGAATCTCATGGCCGGTAAGCCCCTCAATCGTATCGGCCTGTAAGCGCAGGCCTCCCCCTCATTCACAAAAGGACAGGCCCTGACATCGGGGCATCAAACGGAGACGGTATCGTGGCAGTCAAGATCGGGATCAATGGATTTGGACGTATCGGGCGTGTGACCTTGAGAAGCATTATCGAGAGCGGACGGACCGACATTGTTCCCGTTGTCATCAATGGTCCGGGGAGCGTCGAGGACAAGATCCATATGTTTGTTTATGACAGCATCCATGGAAGGTTTCCGGGTAAGGTCGAGCTTGAGGGAGACCAGCTGACGATCCATGCGCAGGGTCGGACCTACGGCCCGATCCGCATTTCCTCGGAGCGTGATCCTGCTGACATTCATCTGGATGATGTGGACGTTGTCATGGAGTGCTCTGGCCTTTTTACGTCAAAAGAGGCCGTAGCGCCTCTTCTGCAGGCAGGCGCGCGGAAAGTTCTCATTTCCGCGCCGGCCAGCGATGTGGATGCGACGATCGTGTACGGCGTCAATAACGATGCTCTCAAACCGGACATGACGGTTGTCTCAAACGGTTCATGCACGACCAACTGTCTGGCGCCGCTGGTCAAGGTGGCAGACGAGGCGTTCGGTGTGGAATGCGGTTACATGCTGACGGTTCATTCCTATACCGGCGACCAGCAGATCGTGGATCGCAGGCATCGTGACCTGCGGCGGGCGCGGGCAGGGGGTCTGAACATGGTTCCGACCTCGACCGGTGCTGCAAAGGCCATCGGTCTGGTTCTGCCGCATCTCAAGGGGAGGCTTGTCGGATCGTCGCTTCGCGTTCCGACACCGAATGTCTCGATGGTGGCGCTGGATTTTCTGCCCACGCGTGCGCCGGCCTCGGTCGATGAGATCAATGCTGTTTTTCATGATGCCGCTGCAGGAGCGCTGGCAGGGATTCTGGATTACAGCGATGGCATGCTGGTCAGCAGCGATTTCAATCACAGTGCGGCCTCGTCCAGTTTCGATGCCACACAGACCGCGCTCATCCATAATGGAGAGATGGTCCATATCTGCAGCTGGTACGATAATGAATGGGGCTTCTCGAACAGGATGATCGATACGGCTGTTCTTATGGGAACCCTGTAAAGACCTGACCGGTTCTGTCTGTCAGAGGAATTGCCCTGTCGGAGATAAAGGAGACATGCCCCTTAATCTTCCGCAGGGAAAGACAGGGGACGGTCATGACGATACAGGATATTCCGGTTCAGTTTGCTGAGACGATTTCTGGGGAAAACCAGCAGAAAGTTCTGAACGCCAGACTGTTTTCAGAGTGGGTTAGCAAGACCCGGACGCATTTTGACCTTCACTCCGTCTTTGTTCGTGATGTGCTGATGTTCGGCTCGCGCGTCGGGTTTGTTATTGTTGAAGCCGATGCCTGGAATAACGGCGCGAAGATGCCATGCTTTGCCGTTCTGCGGGATGCGACAGTCTCCATCATGCCGGTTGTCAGCGTAAAGGAAGCGCCTGCTGAGAAATACGTTATTCTGGTGCGGGAAGCGCGGCTTCCGGCGGGGCAGATGGTGACAGCGCTTCCCGCTGGCGTGATTGATGATGAGACCGCTGAAATTGCTGCCATCCGCGAATTGCAGGAAGAGACGGGGCTGCACCTGAAGGTCAGCAAGCCATACAGTCTGCGCGAAACGCCCGTGCTTCTGTCTCCCGGCGGGAGCAGCGAGGAAATGATGCTTTATGCGGTCGATATTGTCCTTGGCCGGGCCGAGCTCAGGGACCTGATTGATCGCAAAGGCGGGCTGGCCAATGAGCACGAGCATACGACGGTCTGCATCGTGTCGCTGGACGAGATGCCGCGCCATACACCCAATGCACATTGTCTCCTGAGCTGGCATCTTTACCAGCAGCATCGTGCGGATATGTAATCCGCACGATGTGTTCAGGTCTGCTCAGAAGATCTGACGGAACAGGACGTAAAGCAGTCCCGCAATCGCCATGGCGGCGGGCAGGGTGGTGACCCAAGCGAGCGCCATGGAGCGTAGTGTGGAAAACTGAACGCCGGAGCCATTGGCCGCCATCGTCCCGGCGACACCGCTGGACAGGATATGCGTTGTAGAGACGGGCAGACCATAGCCTTCAGCCAGACCAATGGTCGTCATGGCCACGATTTCAGCCGATGCGCCCTCGGCATAGGTCATGTGCGTCTTGCCGATCTTCTCGCCGACCGTCACGACGATGCGCTTCCATCCGACCATCGTGCCAAGTCCCAGAGCGATGGCGACGGAAACCTTGACCCAGAGCGGGATGAAGCGGGTGCCGTGATACAGCTCGGACTGGAAAGATTTCAGGGACTTCTTTTCCGCCGGGGTGAAGCCCTCGGTCTCTCCCATGACGCGGATGGCATCTGCGACCAGATACATGTCCGTACGGACGTTCGGCACAGCTGCGGCAGGAACGGCCTTCATGGAACCATAGGTCTTGACCGAAGTGGAGATGTCGTTGCTGAGAACGGCCAGCGCATCATAGGTTTCGGGAGACGCGATGGACTTGGCGCGCAGACCCGCACCGACAATATCACGCGCATTCTCTGCGGTCAGTGAGCTTACAGGGCTCGGCGCGTGCGTCAGGAAAATCTTCTCCGCTTCGGCGGAGGACTGGATGAAGGCCGGCATGGCGCTCTCCGGCATCGCCCGGTTCAGCGCATAGGCCGTGGGGGCCGCACCGATCAGGATCAGCATGATCAGACCCATGCCCTTCTGTCCGTCATTGCCACCATGCGAGAAAGAAACACCGGTGCAGGTGAAGATCAGCAGCGCACGGATCCACAGCGGCGGCGGGGTGTCACCCTCGGGAGCCTGATAGAGTGCCTTGTTACGGACCAGAAGCTTCATGACGAGCAGCAGCAGCCCGGCCATGACGAACCCGCAGATCGGGCTGAACAGCAGTGAGGAAAAGACTTTCTCGACCTGCCCCCAGTCTACGCCCTGCGTGGCGGCACCGGTCGGTGACATCAGCTGGTTGGCCAGACCGACACCCATGATCGAGCCGACGAGCGCGTGGGACGAGCTGTTGGGAATACCGAAAGCCCAGGTGACGAGGTTCCAGACGATGGCTGCGATCAGCAGGGCGAAGATCATGGCATAGCCCGCGCGGCTTCCGGCCTGGAGGATCAGTTCCACCGGCAGAAGCGTCACGATGCTGTAGGCCACCGCTCCCGTCGAGAGCGAGACTCCGAGAAAGTTCCAGAACCCGGACCAGATGACGGCGACGAGTGGCGGCAGGCTTCGCGTATAGATGACCGTCGCAACAGCATTCGCCGTATCATGAAAGCCATTTACGAACTCGAAGGCGAGGGCGATGACCAGGGCAATGCCGAGCATCACGAATGTTCCTGTCGCCAGCGCCCCTTCGCCGACCGAATGCATGTCGTGCAGGATGCTGAACGCCGCAAACCCCAGCGCGCCGATCAGCACAATGAAGAAAAGCGCAACATGAAGAGGCTTGTTGCCCCCGCTCATGTCCGGCCGTGACGGGGACTGGAGCTCCGTTGAGGAGCCTAGGGTCATATCAGACATCACTGATCCATGGATTGTTTACCTTTTTTAAATTTATGGGCGTCGGGATGTGGATGCGACCATTGAAACATGACTGTTTTGCGACAGGACACATTGGACGGAATATGCGTTTTCGTAGCGTTATTTGCTGTCCTCATAGCGGCTACTGCGCGCTTTCCGCGTTATAGGAATGGAGATGCTTCCGGCACTTCTGTTGTTATGTTTTCATGACTCCGATCACTTTTGCCGCGTAAATGTCGACTGATGCCCCGAGCGGGTTTATTGAGATCAGGTGAGGGGCCGCTCCCTGTTCCGTGAGCGGAGCACTCCGAAGGAGGGCACATGAACCTGCAACCGGCCGTTCTGTCCGAACCCGAAGCCGTGGCGCCGCAGGGCGAGATCATCGCGGTGCGTGAAGCGGTGGTGGATGTGCGTTTCCCTGCAGGTCATCTTCCCGAAATCAATTCAGCCCTGACCGTCGTCGTGGACGAACCCGAAGTCCTGTCGGTCCGGGCGGAAGATGAAAGCGGTGGTTTCGGCATCCTGCAGGGACATGCAGATCTGGTTTCCAGCATTTTGCCGTCTGTTATCCTCTGGAAAGGCAAGGGTGGTGTTCCGCATTACTGTGCCGTGCGTCAGGGTGTCCTGACCGTGGCGAACAGGGGCAGCATGGTCGAGATCGCGACACGTGAAGCGGTACGCGGCGATGATCTTGAAACGCTCAGAACCCTTGTTCATCAGCATTACGCAGCACTTGATGATGCCCGCAGGAATGCGAATGTCGAGGCTGTCCGTCTCCAGCTTGATGCGGCCCAGCGGATTGCAAAGGGTCTGTGGTCCGAAGCGGGAGATCTGTTCCAGTGAACGATGATCAGTCCCGGGCCGACGAGATGGACACGGCCATCCGCCGGCACATTCAGCGCCAGAAAACCTGGGAGACGGATGGAAGCGTCAATGTCTCGCAGCATCTTGGCCGGATCGGGGTGCTGGGCTGGACGATCATCACGCCGCCCCTCGCTGGCCTGCTTGTCGGACGCTGGCTGGATCATCGGACGGGATCTGGGGTTGCCTTTTCAGCGGCCCTGCTTCTTGCGGGATTTGCGGTCGGCGGCTGGAGCGCCTGGAAATGGATGAGTCATCCCCATGCCTGAAAAAGAAATCATCATATCAATCGGCTGGCTGCTGGCGGGACTTGCCGCAGGCAGTGTTCATGTGGCGGCGCTCTGGATCAATGTCCAGTTCCTGATGCGTCCGGGAAAACGTCCCGTGGCGCTCGTGATGCTGCTGGGCCGCTTTCTTCTGCTGGGCGCGGTCCTCTTCGTTGCGGCCTGGAATGGCACGGCCGCGTTCCTGTGGGCGACCTGCGGTGTGCTGGTCGCACGCCCCCTTGTTCTCCGATTGATGAAGGACCGTGTTGGGCCGGAAGTGGCGATGGGCGAGGAGGGACATCTGCGATGATGTCCCCACTCTCAAGCCGTATCCTGTTTCACGTCGGCCCGGTCCCCGTCACGCAGCCGGTGGTCACGACCTGGGGGATCATGGCCGTACTGACGATTGGCGCCGCCTGTGCCTCCCGTTCATTGACGTCCGGCGTACCGGGCCGGCTCCAAACGGCTTTTGAACTGGGCGTGACTGCGCTTGACGGTCAGATCCGCGAAACCATGCGCACGGAGCCTGCGCCATACAGGGGGTTCGTCGGGACGCTCTTCCTCTTCATTCTCGTCGCCAACTGGTCTTCGCTTGTCCCGGGCGTACAGCCGCCTACGGCCATTCTGGCGACGGATGCGGCGCTGGCGATCATCGTCTTTGTGGCGATCATCATTTTCGGGATCCGCTCGGGTGGCGTCCGCGGATATCTGCGCAGTTTTCTGTGGCCCAGTGTTGTCATGATCCCGCTCAACCTGATCGGCACCGTGACACGGACGTTCTCGCTCATGGTGCGCCTGTTCGGAAACATCATGGCGGGCGTCTTTATTATCGGGATCGTTCTGTCCCTGGCCGGGCTACTCGTTCCTATTCCCCTCATGGCGCTTGATCTGCTGACCGGGGCTGTTCAGGCTTATATTTTCGCCGTCCTCGCCATGGTCTTCATTGCCGGCGTGCTGACCCGACCGGCCGTACCTGCCGCGTCCCAATCCATTGAAAATACAGGATCCCGCTCATGAACTGACTCGCTCTGGCAAGTATCGTCTCGGCCGCGATGGCGGTGTCATTTGGCTCCATAGGGCCTGCCCTTGCAGAAGGGCGCGCGGTTGCAGCGGCCATGGACGCCATCGCGCGCCAGCCGGAATCAGCGGGAACCATTTCCCGGACGCTGTTCGTGGGGCTGGCGATGATCGAGACCATGGCGATCTACTGTCTGGTCATCGCCCTGCTTCTGCTCTTTGCCAATCCGCTGCTGAAGTAGTCCGGTGACTGTCGACTGGTGGACAATCGGCCTGCAGGTCATCAATGTCAGCGTCCTGATCTGGCTGCTTTTCAGAGTTTTCTGGCGCCCGATCAGCGCTGTCATTTCCAGACGCCAGCAGGAAATCGCGGCCCGGTTTGCGCAGGTCGCGGACGGGCAGAAGCAGCTTGAGGCCGATCGTGCGGCCGTGCAGAAGGCGCGTGACGGGTTTGACGAGGAACGGACCCGCATTATCGCAAAAGCCCGGCAGGACGCGGAAAGCGAACGCGCTGCCATTCTGGCAAAGGCGCAGCAGGATGCCTCGGCGCTTCAGGCCGGAGCCAGGCAGAGCATCGCCCAGGAGGAAGCCGATAGCAGGGCGCGCTGGCGTGGTGATGCGGCCGCGCTGGCCTGCGACATTGCCGGACAGCTTCTGAAAGAAACAGGCTCCTCCGGCGTGGCGCGCAAAGCCCTTTTCGACAAACTCCTGACAGCGATTGCGGCGCTGCCTGACCGGGAGCGGACGGGCCTGCGCGACGGGTTTGCGTTTGTTTCTGCATCTCCGCCCGCTCCGGATGACCAGGGGGCGTATGAAACGGCTCTCATATCCGCGGTTGGTGGGCATCCATCCATCACATGGACGACCGATCCTGCGCTCGTAGAAGGATTTGCGGTGAAAACGCCCTATCTCACCGTGGCTTCGAACTGGCAGGCCGACCTCGTCCGGATCAGGGAGGCCCTGTCTCATGCCGGAAACTGATCAGGCCGCCAGCTGGCTGGCATCCGCCCGTTCAAGCCTGGGACAGGTCGATGCCGGACCGCAGACGGACCGGACGGGAAGGGTGGAAGATATCGGGGACGGAATTGCCCTTGTTTCCGGTCTTCCTGATGCAAAGCTGGACGAACTGCTGTCTTTCGGAAACGGTCGCTACGGTTTCGTGCACGGACTTGAAGAAGACATCATCAGCTGCATCCTGCTCAACAATGAAGGCACGATCGAGGCCGGGGATGCCGTAGAGGGGACTTCCAGCGTCGTGAGTGTCCCCGTGGGGCCGGGGCTTCTGGGACGTGTTCTGGATCCGCTTGGGCGCCCGCTGGATGGCAGGGGGGATGTGGAGGCAGAGACCCAGTTCCCGGTCGAGCGTCCCGCTCCTGCCATCATAGACCGCGAGCTCGTGACCGAACCCGTTCAGACAGGGACGCTTGCGATCGATACGCTTTTTCCCATCGGGCGCGGGCAGCGCGAACTCATTGTTGGCGATCGGGCAACGGGCAAGACCACGATTGCCGTTGATACCATCCTGGCCCAGAAATCCAGTGATATGATCTGCATCTATGTTGTCATAGGGCAGAAGACGTCCAGCGTTCAGCGCGTGATCGACACCATCCGCAAGCGGGGCAATCCCGATCACTGCATCATCGTGGTGGCGCGTCCGGCCGAAGCTCCCGGCCTGTGCTGGATCGCACCTTTTGCCGCCATGAGCATGGCCGAATATTTCCGGGACCGTGGTCAGCATGCCCTTATTGTCATCGACGATCTTTCCAAACATGCCGCAACACATCGGGAGGTTTCCCTGCTTACCGGGCGTCCTCCGGGGCGTGAGGCCTATCCGGGAGATATTTTTTACGTACATGCCCGCCTGCTTGAGCGCGCTGCGAAGCTCTCGGCAGAAAAAGGCGGTGGGTCGCTGACGGCCCTGCCGGTTGCGGAGACAGAAGCGGGCAATCTCAGTGCCTATATCCCGACGAACCTGATCTCCATCACCGACGGCCAGATCGTCCTGAACCGCACGCTGTTTGACCAGGGACAGAAGCCGGCCGTCGATGTGGGTGTCAGCGTCAGTCGTGTTGGCAGCGCTGCGCAGGCGCCGGTGCTGCGGGCCTCGGTGGGGACATTGCGGCTGGATTATGCGCAGTTCATCGAACTTGAAGCGTTCACGCGCTTCGGCGGTCTGCCGGATACACATGTCCGGCAGCAACTGGTCCGCGGTGCGCGTATCCGGGCCATCCTCCGCCAAGGGCCGCATGCACCACTGGACCTCCTGCAGGAAGTCGCGCTTGTGACAGCGTCGCAGAACGGCCTTCTGGACGCCGTACCAGAAAAGGAAATCCGCAATATCCAGAGCGGTCTGGGCGATTATCTGCGGACCAATGAAGCCGATCTTGTGAAAGTCATAGAAAGCGGCAATGCGCTCCCACCAGAGCAGAAAACGCGCTTTCTGGCCTCCCTGCATCACTATATCGACACCCGGACCTCAGCGGTCTCATGAGCGGGCGGTTACAGGAGGTCACGGCCCGGATCGGGAATGTCAGGGAACTGGGCGGGATCGTGGACTCGATGCGGAATCTGGCCACCGTACGGGTGCAGCAGGCTCGCAGGGCCGCGGTGGCAGTCGAGACTTACGCGGAAACGATCGAGGACGCGCTGCTCCGGATTGCTCCTCTGCTGCCCGCTGATCGGCCCCTGCCGGCTTCGAAACAGGCAGGTAGCGCGGGCGCAGTTGTTTTTTGCGCCGAGCAGGGGTTTGCGGGGCTGTTCAGTGAACATGTCCTTGATGCTCTTCGGGACGACGAAAAAGAGCATGTTTTTCTGATCGGGACACGCGGCAATGCCATTGCCCGTGTCAGAGGACTGGCACCCAAATGGACTGCACCAGCGGTGCAGAATCCGGGTGCAGTGCCAGAGTTAGCTGACAGCATCACAAAAGAAATCGGACGGCAGGTCGTCCTTGGCCATCTCGTGCGTGTCACGATAATCGTCTGTCAGTCATCAGAGCAGGAAAAGGCGAGGGTCATCCGCCTGCCGCTTTTCCCATTCGATCCGGCCGCCTTGGGAAAAAGCGAGGGCTGTGCTGCGCCTCCGCTTCTGAATGTCGCGCCTGAAAAGCTAATGCCTGAGCTGGTGTCGGATTACATGTTCTCCCAGCTCTGTCTTGCGGCGTTGCAGTCTTTCAAAGCGGAAAACCAGGCCCGCAGCGAACGGATGACGGCCGCGCATCACGAGATCACACGTCAGCTCAAATCCCTGGAGCAGCTTCAGAGAACGGTGCGGCAGGAAGAAATCACATCGGAAATCATCGAACTCGTGTCCGGTCCGACGCTGGCAAAACTCAAACGCTTCAACCGTCATTCCCGAGCCTGACAGGACTCTGCATCTCCATCTGTTCCATAAAGGGAACTGAATGCGGGAAAGGCCGTTTCATCAGGCCTAACAGAGTTTTTTTAAGGATCGTCCGTATGCGTAAATCAATCCTGCTTCTGCTGGCTCTCTCAGTATCCTGCGTTACCCTGACGGCATGTGAGCATCACCGGACCTTCGGGGAAAAGGTTCGCGATACGGTAGATCCGCCGAAGGGCCCGGTTGAGCGCGCCGGTCGCTCCGTCGATCGTTCACTCGGAAACTGAAGTCTTCTGACGGAAAATGGCCTGCATTCTGCTGACAACAGGCAGAATGCAGGCCGTTTCGTCTTTCTGGCGGTTTCAGATTTGGCTATGTGCGATGCATTGAGATCGGCGCCCGGACCAGCAGAAGCGAAAGCAGACCCGCGACAATCAGCGCGGCCGAGCACATATACCAGGCCATATCAAAACGGCCCGTATAGGACACGATGTATCCTGTGACGATCGGGGCAAACAGGCCCAGAGAATTGCTGCAGGTCAGGGTGACGCCGGTTACCGTTCCGATCTTGTCTCCGTCTTCGATCAGATCCGTCAGCAGCGCTGTGTTGGCCCCGTTTGCGGCGATCAGACAGGCAAGCGAGCCTCCGAGGATCAGGAGGATTGGCGTCATGGTATGGAAATGCGGGAGAAAGCCGATTGTGGCAGCGCCTGCAAGGCAGATGGCTACGATAAACCGGCGATAAGGCGGGTGAATACCGTTGCGGAAGGTAATGTGTTCAAGAACACGCCCGATAATAACAGCTCCGAGTGCTGCGGACAGGTAGCAGAGCGCCGTTCGCGTTCCTGTTCCTGTAATATCGATATGAAGTTCGTGGATAAGGTAAAGTGGCATCCAGGACATGACCAGAAAGTTGAGATAATTCTGGGTGCACTGGACAACAAGAATGCCCAGAAAAGACGGGGAACGAAAAAGGTTTCGGGCGGCAGTAAATGAGAAAGGAGCGCGGGCAGGGGCGTCGGCTTTCTCAGCCGGGGCACGATAGACCTTCCACCAGATCGCGGCCCAGATCAGCCCGATGATACCAAGCGCCATAAACTCGAAGCGCCAGCCGAACAGGTCAATCAGATAGGCCCCGGCGATCGTGCCGCCAGCCAGACCAAGCTGCATGCCGGTGAGCAGGACCGTCATGACGGAGCCGCGCTCTTTCGGAAGCGCCCAGTTGCGGACGACAGTGGCGCCGACACCGAAAGTCGGGGCTTCACCAACGCCAAGCAGAACGCGGGTCATTAGGAACTGCGTGATGTTGTGAACCATTCCGCCCAGAAGCATGGCAAAAGACCAGAGCGAGACGGCCAGACTGCCGATCAGGCGTGCTCCCTTTCGGTCCAGAAGCATGGTCGAGGACAGATTCAGCAGGAAATACGACCACAGGAAGCTTGACGAGACCCATCCCATCTGTACCGGAGAAAGCGTGAATTCCTTGCCCAGCGTGGGAAGGGCGATGGAGAGCGCCGCGCGGTCGCCATAGCTGATGACATACATCAGGAAGACAAGAAAAAAGAATATGTAGCGAGACGGAACGTTACGTTTCCGGGATATGGAGGTTGTGGCCTGGGCTGTTGTCACGCTGCCGTTCTCCGGGAATTTCTGTCGTTTCGGACGAGATCTGAAATCAGGACTTGATGAAAAGAGAAGCCGGACGAGTGGTCAGGAGCCCTCGGCCGCTTCGACTGTTGCGGTTACTGTTGTCTTTGCTTTCGAAGCCCGGTCATGACGCAGCATCCAGATGCCGGATCCGATGATCAGAAGCGCACCCAGAGCCATGGCAGCACTTGGAACTTCGCCAAAGCCAAACCAGCCGATGATCGCGGCCCAGAGCAGACCCGTATAGGCAAAGGGTCCGATGGCCGAGACCTGCGTGGAGGCAAAAGCCTCGGTCTGGAGAACCTGTGCAATACCTGCAAAGGCTCCCACAACCACCAGGCACAGCGCGTCCTGCCAGCCGGGCGTGACCCAGATGAATGGGAGTGGGGCTGCGGTCATGACCGTCATGAGAATGGCCTGCCAGAGCGAGATGGTCGTACTGGCTTCCGTGGCCGAGAGCTGGCGGATCTGCATGGTCGTCAGCGCACCGACGGCACCTTGGGCCAGCGCAAGCAGATAGATAACGGTGGAGACGGACGTTGCGTCCGTGTTGAGCAGCCCTTTCCCGAGAGCGACCACCACGACGCCGGCAAATCCGATCAGGACTGCAATCCAGCGCTGCAGGGACGGACGCTCGTGCAGCAGCGGGATCGAGAGCAGAACCAGAAACAGGGGCTGTGTGTAGGAAAGGACCTGCTGTTCCGCCAGTGGCAGACGCGTCACCGTGATGACGACCATGATCATGCTGATCAGGCCGACGACTGAGCGGATGAGATGACCGCCGAAGTGATGCGTCTTGAGAATAATCCCCGTTCTGGAAGCAATCAGAAGAACAAAGGGAAGCGAAAACAGGTTGCGGAAGAATATGATTTCAAGAGCAGGAAGTCGCGAGCCTGTCAGCTTTTGCAATGCATTCAGGGCTGCAACGAAAAATGTGGCTGAAGCCAGAAGCACTGCACCGCGTTTCAGATCATGCTTCATTTCAACTCATACCCCGATGCACGATACTGACGCAGCAGTGCTTTGATAACAGGCCCGAAACTGATGCAGGAATGATCTCCTGCTACGTTATGAAAACGTAATGCATGTTTGCGAAATCCGGCTATAGGAACTTCCGGCGGCGTAATAAGAATTTCTTATGGCTGTCAGTCATGCAGCTTGAAGGCTGGCGTCAGGACGGCACCGGTCGCTTCAATTTCCGAGCGAATGGCCTTGGCCAGCTCCAGCGATCCCGGAGTATCGCTGTGTACCAGAATGGACTGCGCGTTTACTTCAAGCCGGGAACCGACCGAGGTCGTGACGGAGCCGTCCTCAAGGAACTGCCTGACACGTTCCCGGACGGCATCAAGATCGTGGATGACGGCACCGGGCTGACCGCGCGGCACAAGGGTACCGAGGCTTGTATAGGCGCGATCTGCGAGGAACAGGGTCTGGGCGCGGATGCCAGCTTTGTCTGCCGCACGCTCGGTGAGCTGTCCGGGCATGCAGAACACCGTCAGTTCCCTGTCCAGAGCCGCAATGGCGCGCGCAAGCCGCAATGCGAGGCCCTCATCAGCATTGGCCATATTCCCGAAGGCGGCATGGTAGCTGACATGGGTCACGCGATGAACATGCAGGGCGGCAACGGCCTGAAGTGCTCCGATCTGGTAGACCATCATGGCTTCCATATCGGCATCCGAGATGGACATGGCGCGGCGACCAAAGCCTATGAGATCGGGCAGGCCCGGATGTGCGCCAATCCCGACGCCCTTTTCCTTGGCGAGCTGAACGGTCCGGTTCATGATCGCGTAGTCACCGGCATGGAAGCCGCAGGCCACGTTTGCGGACGAGATGACATCCATCAGACCGTCATCATCCGCGATCCGCCAGCGACCAAAGCCTTCGCCCATATCGGAATTGAGATCGATCTTCATGCTTTGCCTCCGGATTTGACGCCGTTTCGTGACTGACAGGACGCGCGGTAATGGGCCACCATCAGGCGCAGGTCATCAAGGTAGTGGCTGATTGGCTGTTCGGCTTCAACACCGGCCTCGTGGCTGCACTCCACAAAGCGGATGGCTGTCCCGATCCGGGCTTGGCCCAGGCGCCAGAGGTCGGCTTCGATAACGGTTGCGATCCGCGGATAGCCGCCTGCGGTGTTGGCGTCTGCGAGCTGAACGATGGGTTCGCCGGCTGGCGGAACCTGCACGATCCCCGGAATGATGCCGTAGGAACGCAGTTCAACCCGATCATGCAAAGTCAGAGGCGCGCCGCTGAGGCGATAACCGACACGGTTGCTCTGCGGCGTGATCCGCCAGGGGTGGTTCCAGAAACGCTCGCGGGACTCCTCCGTGAAACGGGCATAATCCGTTCCGGGGATTGCGCGCAGGAGCACGGTTTTTTCTTCGCACGGTCCTGTATCAAGGATGCGGGCAGGGGGGACCGCGCCGTAGCCGGAGAGATGTCCCGTTTCAGGCTGCGTTACAAGCTCGTCCCCGGCTTCCAGAAACCGTCCTTCAACGCCACCGAAGCTGCCCCGGAGCTGCGTACTGCGTGAGCCGAGCACAACGGGCACGTCAATACCGCCGCTCACACAGATATAGCCACGGGCACCCTTTTTCGGGACGCCAACCTGAAGGACCTGTCCGGGAGCAGCAGTCTCGACAGACCAGGCAAGAACAGGCTTGCCGTCCAAGGTCAGCGGCGCATCAATGCCCGTGACGGCAAAACTGGTCGGTGTCTCGAACCGGATGACAAACGGGTAGGTCTGAAGCTCGATGCAGGCGGCACCCGGTTCATTGCCTAGAAGAATGTTCCCGATTTTCAGGGCCAGGGGGTCCATGACGCCCGAACTGCCGACACCGAGATTCCGATATCCCGGGCGTCCCAGATCCTAAATCGTATTCAGGGGCGCGGTCTCGAGGATCGTGATCACAGTTCGATGCTCTCCGGGTAAAAGCGGATACGATCGCCAATGGCAAAAAGGGATGGGGAACTGCGATGCGGATCGAAAAGGCAGATTTGCGTATAGCCAATGGAGTTCCAGCCATTAGGGCCGGTCAGCGCGGAAATCCCGGCCTGCATCCCGCCGATCGTCACAGTACCTGCCGGCATGTTGAGGGAGGGAACGGATTTCCGAGGCGTCGCGATACGCGGGTTTAGTCCGTGCAGATAGCCAAAACCCGGTGCACTTCCCACGGCGCAGACCGTGTACTCGCCCTCATGATGAAGCCGGATGACCTCTTCGGGAGACAGACCGGTATGGGCGGAAACCGCCGCCAGATCGTCACCCAGCGCGCCGCCGTACTGTACGCCTACCTCAAAAAGCCGCCCTTCGATCTGGCGGGGCGGGAGCGTCTCCCAGGCGTTCCGGAGCCAGTCTGCGATCTGTTCCGGATGCTCGGGAGCATGGGTGAAGATCAGGAGCAGGTTCGTAACGCCGGGGACGAGTTCCTGAATGTCGGGGCGGTTTTCGGTATGGGCGATGAGGGCCCAGATCCGCTGCTGCTGCCGCATGGTGAAATCGCCGGGGGCTTCGAACAGCATGGCGCGTGTGCCCATCATGCTGATGACCGGGGCGTTGGCGGCGTGATGCCGGTCCGGTGTGAGGAGCGTGTCTGCGGTCAAAACATGCAGTTCCCGGGCTGTGACGGTTCCGTCTCATGGTCTCAAAGCCGCTTTTGAGGCGGTAACGAAACGATATGACCGGCGCGCGGATGATGACCAGAGCAATTCGGCGTTTGAGGGCATCGGATAATCTTATGGTTCTCAGGGGCCTAGGTCACGTTGACAAAAGATCCAATCCAGAGCCTTGCTGCGGCGATATTGAGGAAACTCATGAAGGACAGGGCGGTCTTGTCGTAGCGGGTCGCGATGCGGCGCATTTGCTTGAGTTTGTTGAACATCCGCTCGATGCGGTTACGATCCCTGTAGCGCCGCCAGTCTGTTTTCTGTGGAACACTGCGGCCTTTTCGTGAGGGAATAACCGGCAGGATCCCGTGGATCAGCAGGTCCTGGCGCAAGCTGTCGCTGTCATAACCCCGATCAGCCAGCATGGCCCTGGGGTTCGGAGCTGGAAGTGCCATCAGGGCATTTACGGCTTTATAGTCCGAGACCTGCCCGCCGGTGAGGACAAAGCCAAGAGGACGTCCCTGATTGTCGCATCGGGCGTGGATTTTGCTCGTAAAGCCGCCGCGTGACCGACCAAAAGCTTCCGCATGAGCCCCCCTTTTGCGCCAGTGGCCTGTGAATGGGCACGAACCACGGTGCTGTCGAGCATATGCTGCCAGTCATCAGTCAGGCCAAGGTCTACAAGGGTTTGCAGCAGGGTATCCCACACACCCTGTTCGGCCCAACGGCGAAACCGGACATAAACCGAGTTCCATTTGCCGTAGCGCTCATGCATGTCACGCCAGGGGCATCCAGTGCGTAGGATGTGCAGCATACCATTGAGAAAACGGCGGTTATCTCCGGACGGGCGCGCCCAACGTCCACGCTCAGAAGGCAGAAGCGGACCAATCATCGCCCATTCCTGATCCGTCAGATCGCCTCGTGCCATGCCTGTTCTCTCTGCTCCTTACCCCACAGGTAGGAAGTGAATCAGATCTCAGGCAGATCGTATAGATCTTTTGTCAACGCGACTTAGCGAGGGTTCCATCGGATTATGTTATGGGGCAAGAACGAACGGCTCTTGGTGTTTGTGAAATAACTCCATTAGCGTCGGAATAATACTCCTGCAGGATGTTCCGTATTTCATGCGGCGCTGACGGCGGTCTCTTCCTGTCCTCCAGCAATGGGTCTCACTCGCATGAGCAATACTCCTTACCGCACCGCTCTCGTTACTGGCGCTTCTTCCGGCATCGGCGCTGCCATTGTTCGGCGGCTGAGCGAAAGCGGCATTGAAGTTCATGTCCTGGCCCGCGATGCGAAGCGCCTTGAGACGCTGGCCAGCGAGACCGGCTGCATTCCTCATGCTGTCAGCGTGTCGGATCAGGCAGGGCTTGAGGCGCTGATCGCCGGTCTGGAAGTGGACGTCCTGATCAATAATGCCGGCCAGTCCCGCACGGGCAATATCACAAAAACGACGCCCGAAGACATTGACGCTCTGGTGGACGTAAACCTGCGTGCCGTTCTGCAGCTGACGCGTCTGGTGGTGCCGGGGATGATCGAGCGGGACCGCGGGCACATCGTGAACATCAGTTCCATTGCCGGTCACTATGCGTTTGCAGGCGGCAATACGGTCTATCATGCGACGAAGGCCGGTGTGCATTCGCTGTCCCAGCAGCTGCGCTGTGACCTGTTCGGACGTCACATCCGGGTGACGGAAGTCTCGCCGGCCCGTGTGGAAACCGAGGTCTTCGGACGTCTGATCGGGGACATGGCCGAAGCCAAGAAGCGCTTCTTTGACGAGTATGAGTCCCTGCTGCCGGAAGACATTGCTAACTCGGTTGCGTTTGCGGTTCTGGCTCCCCAGCGCATGAATGTCAACTTCATGGAAGTGCTGCCGACGATGCAGGTCGTGGGCGGTCTGAACTTTGCGAAGAAAACCTCTGATCCGGCCTGATATCAGTGGATATCTCACAGATCAGACGCCTGATCGATCTCATGGCTCAGGCTCCGATTGCGGAGCTTGAGATTGAGGAAAACGGTCGGAAGATCCGTCTTGCGAAGGGTGGTGGAAAGACAGGCATGTCGCCTGTGGCGGCCGCTCCGGCTCCGGTAGAGGCAAAGGCTCCTGTTGCATCAGCTGCTCCGTTGCCCGTGCCGACAGTACCCAAGGTGGCCGAGACCATCGTCACCGCGCCGTCCTACGGTGTCTTTCACCTCGCTCCGTCGCCGGATGCGCCGCCTTACGTCACTATCGGCCAGAAGGTCGAGGCAGGGCAGCAGATCGGGCTGCTTGAGGCCATGAAGGTTTTCAATCCGGTCCGCGCGACGGCTGCGGGTGTGGTTGAGGAAATCCTCGTGGCTGCCGGCACGGAAGTTGACATGGGAACGCCCCTGTTCCGCCTGGTATGAGTGACATGCAGCGTTTCAAAAGAGTTCTGATTGCAAATCGCGGGGAAATTGCCCTGCGGATCCAGCGCGCCTGTCGTCAGCTCGGACTGGAAACCGTCGCCGTCTATTCGGAAGCGGATGCGGACAGCCGTCATGTTCATGAAGCGGATGTGGCGCTGTGTATCGGTCCGGCCGCGGCGTCCAAAAGCTACCTCGATATGGAGGGCCTGCTTCTTGCCGCGAAAGTGACGGAAGCGGGGGCCATTCATCCGGGATATGGCTTCCTTTCTGAAAATGCTGATTTTGCGGATGCGGTGGAAGCGGCCGGTCTGACCTTTGTCGGGCCGACGGGTGACTCCATCCGCATGATGGGCGACAAGATCACCGCAAAGCGGGCCATGCGCGATGCGGGTGTGCCCTGCGTGCCGGGCTCTGACGGGCCATTATCGTCTTCTGCGGAGGAAGTTCGGGCCATTGCGCTCGAGGTTGGCTTTCCGGTGATCGTCAAGGCGTCCGGCGGCGGCGGTGGCCGCGGTATGCGGGTCGTTCACAGTGTGGACGAACTGGATGATCCCGTGGCCCTGACGGCCAAGGAGGCCCAGCAGGCTTTCGGCAACCCGACGCTGTATCTTGAAAAATACATGCAGAAACCGCGCCATGTGGAGATCCAGGTTCTGTGTGACACGCATGGAACCGCGCTATGGCTCGGGGCACGGGACTGCTCCCTGCAACGACGTCACCAGAAGGTTCTGGAAGAGGCCCCGGCGCCCGGTATTCCACCCGAAACGATCGCCGAAATCGGGGAGCGCTGTGTTCAGGCCTGCCGCCAGATTGGCTATCGCGGGGCAGGCACGTTCGAGTTCCTGTATGAAGACGGGATCTTCGCATTTATCGAGATGAATACGCGCGTGCAGGTCGAGCATCCCATTACGGAAGAAACGACTGGTATCGACATTGTGGCGCAGCAGCTTCGGATCGCGCAGGGTGAGACGCTGGATCTGCGTCAGGAAGATATCCTGATGCAGGGCCATGCGATCGAATGCCGTCTGAACGCGGAAGATGCCGCGACATTCATGCCGTCTCCGGGAACGGTGACGCGCTGGGATCTGCCGGGTGGTCCGGGTATTCGCGTCGATACGCATGTGGTCAGCAACTACACGGTTCAGCCTTATTATGACTCGCTGATTGGTAAGATCATCAGCTATGGGGCAACACGTGAACAGGCGATTGCCCGGATGCGGGTGGCCCTGGCCGAGATGCGGGTCGAGGGTATTTCGACCAATATCGCGCTACATCAGGATCTGCTGGCTGATCCGCAATTTCAGGAAGGTGGTGTCGATATCCACTATCTCGAACGCTGGCTGGCAGAGAGGTCACCATCATGAGCACTGTGGAAAATCAGGTCCCGGTATTTGAAGGAATCCCGTCCTCAGACGATCTCGCACGGATTGCAGATCTGCTGGTTCAGGCAGGGCTGGAGACGATCGATCTTTCCGACGGAAAGGGCGCGCGATGCTTTATGCGCGTAGATGCTCCTGCTTCTGCACCATATGTGCCGACTTCTGCAGCCCCATCAGCGCCTGTTGAGACGGCGCAGACTGATATTGCAGTCAAGGCACCTTATTTCGGAGTGCTGTCGCTGACGGAACTGGCGGAAATTGGAACGCTGGTGCGGCAGGGCGATGTTGTGGCCCAGATGCGGATCGGAACCCTACAGGTTCCGGTTACGGTTCCTGTCGAGGGAACGGTTGTGGATGTTGTCGGGCAGGATGGTGTGGTGACCGGCTATGGTGCCGTTGTCGTGCGGATCGAGCCGACTGTCTGATAGCGGCAAAGCATATCGGATCTACAGGAACGAGGAAGCCGTGAGGCTTCCTCGTTTTTCGTTCAGGTCAGGGACGCGATGAAGTCTGCGATGCGGCGGCAGCCTTCCTTCAGCGTTTCCCGGTCAGTCGCATAGGAAATACGGAAGAACGGGCTCATGCCGTAAGCGCCACCCTGGACGGATGCAACCTGCTTTTCTTCCAGAAGCGCCATGACGAAATCGGCGTCCGTCGCGAGATGCCGGCCTTTCGGCGTTGTCTTGCCAAGGCAGGCACCGATCTCCGGATAGACATAGAATGCACCCTGTGGCGTGTGGCAGGTCACGCCAGGAATCTCGTTCAGCAGACCTACCACCAGATTGCGACGGGACTGGTACTCTGCGGCACGCTCCTTCAGGAAATCCTGCGGACCTTCCAGGGCAGCAATGGCAGCAGCCTGGGCGATGGTGTTGATGCCGCTTGTTGACTGGCCCTGCATGTTGTTCATGGCGGCGATCAGATCACGCGGGCCGCCGCAATAGCCGACACGCCAGCCGGTCATGGCATAGGCCTTGGAGACACCATTGACCGTCAGCACGCGATCTTTCAGGCGGGGTTCGACTTCGGCGATGGTGCAGAACTCGAAATCGTCATAGATCAGGTGTTCATAGATGTCGTCCGTCATAATCCAGACATGCGGATGCTTCAGGAGAACGGCGGCGATCTCTTCCATGTCCTCACGCGGGCAGCAGGCACCGGTCGGATTGTTGGGGAAGTTCAGCAGAAGCCATTTGGTCTTCGGCGTGATGGCCGCGTCCAGCGCCTTGGCAGACAGGCGGAAATTGTCCTCGGCCGGGCAGGGGGCCTGTACCGGTTTTGCGCCGCACAGGCGGGCAATGTCGGAATAGCTGATCCAGTAAGGGGAGGCGAGAACGACCTCGTCCCCGGCATTGCAGGTCGCCATCATGGCATCGAAGATGATCTGCTTGGCACCGTTACCGACGAGGATTTCGTCCAGCGCATAGTCAAGATGGTTTTCCCGCAGGAATTTGGCTTGCACGGCCTTCTTGAGCGCAGGTTTGCCGTCCTGTGGCGGATATTTCGTATCACCACCACGCGCCGCGGCAATGGCGGCATCCACGACGTGGTCGGGGGTCGGGAAATCGGGCTCGCCGGAGGAGAGGCTGACGATCTTCAGACCTTCCGCCTTGAGTTCGCGGGCCTTGTCCGTCATGGCGGCGGAGGCCGAAACTCCAATTCCGTTCAGTCGATCAGCAAAACCGGGCATCGATGGGTCTCCATTGCCGCATGGGTTAAGGGCGCGTGCGCGAATGGAGGTATCGTAAGTCGTTTCGATGGCGTCGAGATACTGCCGAAAATTGTCTGACCCTATATCACAATCATATGGGGTTGAATCGAAGTCGCAATAATAGGCTCGGGCTCAGTCAGGAGTTGCAAGACTTCTGAAGATCCTTTTGGCGAAGGGTCGTACTCTGGTTCAATTACAGCTCTGGATATCCGAAATGACGCCATCTGCACTCCAGTCAGACGCTCTGACCGACATGATGCCACAGCAGACGGATATGCCACCACCAGCCGGTTTCCGCGTCGAGAAAGACCTGTTGGGAGATGTCAGGATTCCAGCGACGGCGCTGTGGGGGGTTCATACCAGCCGGGCTGCGGCGAATTTTCCGATCAGCGGTGAAACGATTGGCGCTTTTCCCGAGTTCATCCGCGCTTTCGTGATGGTCAAGCAGGCCGCGGCCCGCACGAACAGCGCGCTCGGATATCTGGATCAGAAGCGGGCCGATCTGATTGAGGCGGCCTGCGAGGCTCTGCTGAAGAGCGATGACTATCGCGGCAGTTTCATCGTGGATGCCATGCAGGGTGGGGCGGGGACGTCCACCAACATGAACGTCAACGAAGTAATCGCCAATGTTGCGCTGGGACTGGCCGGAAAGAAGCCTGGCGATTACCGCGTTCTGCATCCGAATGACCATGTGAACATGGCGCAGTCCACCAATGACGTCTATCCCACGGCACTGAGGCTTGGCGTACTGGCCGCAATAGGGCCCTTGCTGGCTGCGCTGGAAGATCTGGCCTGCGCATTCGGGAAGAAAGCCGATGAGTTTGCCTCCATTCTGAAGGTCGGGCGCACGCAATTGCGGGATGCCGTGCCCATGACGCTCGGGCAGGAATTCAGGGCCTTTCAGCATGCAATCGAGACAGAAATCCGCCATATCCGGGATCAGTCCGCCACTTTCCTGACGGTCAATCTGGGTGGGACGGCGATCGGAACCGGGCTGAATACCGATCCGCGTTACGCAGATGCCGTTGTCGCAGAGCTTGGCAAGCTGACCGGTCTGGCTGTGGCGGGAGCCAAGGACAGGATTGAGGCGACCTCGGATGTTGGCGCTTTCGTTCTGTTTTCGGGTGTCCTCAAGAGGCTCGCGCTCAAGCTGTCCAAGATTTCAAGCGATCTGCGCCTGCTTTCCAGCGGGCCACGGACAGGCATTGGCGAAATCACGCTGCCAGCCGTGCAGGCTGGATCGTCAATCATGCCTGGGAAGATCAATCCGGTCATTCCAGAGGCCGTCAATCAGGTTGCGTATCTCGTTGCAGGATATGACGTGACACTCAGCATGTGTGCCGAAGGCGGGCAGTTCCAGCTCAATCTGTTTGAGCCCATGATCGGATACTGCCTGTTCTCGTCTCTGAAGACGCTGACCTCAGCCGTGACGCTGCTGACGACGAAATGCGTTGCTGGCATCGCCGCGGATGCCGATCAGTGCCGTTACCTGTTCGAGCGGAATATCGGCATTGTCACGGCGCTCGTGCCCGTACTGGGCTACGACACGTGCTCGCAGATTGCCCGACGGGCCCTGTCGGAGAACCGGACAGTCTCCGAACTCGTGCTTCAGGAAAAACTGCTGTCCGAGACAGAACTTGGCCATTTGTTGCGGCCTGAATTTCTGACGCAGCCCAATGTCGGAAGGACAAGTGCGGGCGCTATGTAGTCGGGTGCGTTCCGGGCCAGTTGTGCGACGACGCCATGGCCCGGGCGAGGTCGATCAGGCGTTCCCGCACGGCAACCGAGGCTTCTGTTTCAGGCACGAGTTCCGGAATGCAGAGCGAAACGTTCTCGCTGATGACCGGATTGCGCAGGGCATAGATCCGGGATTTGCCCTCAACGGCGATCCTGCTGGCGACAGACCAAGGAAGGATGGTGCTGCCGATCCCTTCCTGAATCGCACCCTGGAGCGTTGTCAAGGCTTCGATCTCTGCGACGATGGTAGGCTCCAGTCCTTTGCGCATGAAGGCCATGTCGATGGCCTTGCGGACAAAGTTGTGTTTCGGAGGGACCAGAAGGGGGATGTCCGTAACATCTGCAAGCTGGACCGCATCATCGCTGTCGTGAGGGATTTCAAGCGCATGGGGGGCGAGAAGGAAGAACTCTTCCTTCATCAGCGGCGTGAAGCTGACGCCTTTCATCGGGCCGGAGCCATGAATAACCGCCATGTCCAGACGGCCGGTCATGACAAGTTCGCTATAGATGTCGTCAAAGCTCTCGGTCAGATGCAGGATGATACCCGGGAGATCTTCGCGGATGCGGCGCAGAAGCTCTACGGACAGCGTGGAACCGGCACTATAGGGAGAAAGACCTACGGAGACCTTGCCAACAAGCGGACCATCGCCCTGCGTGATCTCGACCATGGCCCGGTCGAACTGTTTGCTCAGGATCTGGACATGGCGGTAGAGGACGGATCCGGCGATGGTCGGGGTAACGCCGCTCTTGCTGCGGATCACCAGCTTCTGGCGGAACGCACTTTCAAGCGCCGCGAGCTGCTGGCTGGGCGATGTTCAGCAGGTCGGCAGCGCGTGAAATGCTGCCGAGGTCAATGATCTTCACGAAGGCCTGCAGACGCCTGATATCCAACTGATCCATCTCCTCGGGTAAACAAACCTGTCTCTGATAGTCTGACTATAAGGGAGGGTCGTCAATAAAGTTACAGGAATATGGCCGTTTTTTTAAGCTCATGCGGCAGAGCACTGTATCTTCCGGCTGCCTGCCCCGAGACGTAATTTTCATGCGTCCTCGTTGCGAAATCGGAATATAACTAATCCATATGACGCCAAAACATAACGTATCCGTACCATAAACTCATGCTTTCGTATCGGGATTCCGGCGACTTGAGAGGGATGCAATGTTGATTGGGTCAAATTGGAAACTCTGTCTGGTCGCAAGTGCTGCACTGGGCGCATTCATGCCGGATATCGTTCTTGCAGCCTCGACTGCAGCATCCGAGCCGGTAAAACACCACAAGGTCATCAAGAAGAGTGCGAACGCTGCTCCGGTCCGGAGTAAAGCGCCGGTCCATCGCGCTCCGACGTCGCTTCAGGCAGAAGCAACTGAAAGTATCCGCGTCGGTGGACGACAGACAAACTCCGTCTTCTCACCGGTAACGGCGCGTCACAGCACGACGCAGGTGACCGTAGTGACGGGTGCCGAGCTTCTGAAGACGGGTCAGACCAACGTCCTGTCCGCTCTGGCGCAGGCCAACCCTGCGATCACGACCGCGGCTCTGCCGGGTGGTGGTGCAAGTGCGTTCGTCCAGACGATGCAGCTTCGCGGGCAGTCTCCGGACGATACGCTGATCCTCGTCAACGGCCACCGCCGTCACATCGGTGCGAACTTCAATTCCAATGCCGGTACGAACTGGGGCAGTGAGCCGAGCGATATTTCGCTGATTCCTGTCTCTGCCATTGATCATATCGAAGTCATCACGGAAGGGGCCTCGGCGCTTTACGGACAGGATGCGATCGCAGGCGCGGTCAATATCGTGCTCAAGCGCGATACACATGGCGGCAGCATCAACTTCAAGAACAGCGGTTATTATGCCGGTGATGGTCAGGGGCTTGATGGCTCGGCCAATTATGGCATGGCCCTGGGCAATAACGGCGGCTATCTCGACCTTGCGGCTCAGGTCACGCATCAGCTTCCCACGACGCGTGGTGGTGATTTCTACGGCACGCTGTTCAGTGATTCCCGCAACGAGACCGCGAACCGCGATGTCCAGCGCGGGCTTGGCATTCCGAAATCCACGCTTGAAACCCTGAGCGAGAACATGTCGCTCCCGCTGGGACATGGGTTCAGCGCTTACAGCACATCCACGTTCTCGCACCGCCGCGCCAATGTGGCCGAGACGTACCGGAGCGCTGCGGACTCGGATATGTGGATCAATACCGATCTGTATCCCAACGGCAACCAGCCCTACATCACGATGGACCAGTACGACTTTGAGACGGATAATGGCATCCGCACTCACAAGTTCGGTTTCGCGTGGGATGCGTATGTGACATTCGGACGCGATGCGCAGAAATACGGCACCAAGGATTCCGAGAACGTCTCGCTGCCGGACAGCACCCAGACCTCGTTCTATGATGGTTCGTCCATCGCAACCGAACTGACGAGCGGCATTCGTGGATCACGCTCCTTTCATACAGGTCTGCTGCCGCGGCCGATCGATCTGAAGTTCGGCGCCGAGTACCGGCATGACACGTTCCAGATGACAGAAGGTGAAACCGCATCCTGGGAAGGGCTGGGCGCCACCGACCATCCGGGTAACGTTCCGATGGCTGTGACCAACCAGAACCGTGATGTTTATGAAGGTTTCGCCAATCTCGATTTCTATCTGACCAAGAAGTGGGAATGGACGCTGGGCGGCCGTGTTGCCAGCTATAACAACCTGGCGACTGTCGAGACCGGATCGGTCGGCACGCGATACAACTTCACCAAGCGCTGGGCTGTGCGCGCCAACATCAATTCGGGCTATCGTCCGCCGACGCTGGGCGAGATGTCCTATTTCTATTCGGCGCCTTATCCTGGCTATACGGTCGATCAGGTTCCGGCCAACAGCACAATTGCCAAGTATCTTGGCTCGGGTAGCATGAAGGGCGAGTATTCCCGCAGCTACAGCATCGGTCTTGATGCAACGCCGGTGAATGATTTCCATGTGACGGGAAATCTCTATTACATCACCATCAATTCCCGCCTGGGAAGCACCAAGACGTATAACGTGAACACGAATGATTCCGTGCTCATGAACCTGCTCGCACAGAACAATCTTGAGAGCGCGACGTCACTGTCCTATTACGCCAATCTCTACAACACCCAGACTTTCGGTGGTGATTTCAGCGCCGATTACACGCTACATACGCATCATCTGGGTCAGTTCCGGTTTGCAATGGCATTAACTTCGCTGATACGGAAATCCGTTCGGCAAGAGAGAACTTCGTCAACGAGTATACCAAGCAGGTCGTACTGCACTCCGCGCCGAAGAACCGCGAGCAGATCAGCGTGAACTGGACCTATGGCAAGTGGTCGGTGTTCGTGCAGGAAATGCGTTACGGCTCGATCATCTACATGGCAGCACCGACCGGTCCGGGCAGCGTGTCGTTCATGCAGAACCCGGCGCTGCTGACCAATCTTGAAGTGGACTACAAGATCATACCCCGCTGGACGATCGGTGTGGGCGCCAACAACATCGGCAACAAGTATCCGACGCGTGTTCCGTCCTCGATCTCCAATACGCAGCAGGGTCTGTCGAAGTACGCCTCTTACTCGCCCTACGGCTTCAACGACGGAATGTATTACGTAGGCTCAGGACTCATAGCCAGAACAAGACGGTTGCGGCGAGGCAGACTGCCGAGAAGAAGACGGTCGGGCATCTGTCATAGCGTGTTGCGACCCGTCTCCAGTCCTTGAGCCTGCCGAACATGATCTCGATACGGTGGCGTCTTTTGTATTTCCGTTTGTCGTATTTGACCGGTTTTGCACGAGATTTTCGACCAGGAATACAGGGTTTGATCCCTTTCTCCTCCAGGGCCTCTCTGAACCAGTCAGCGTCATAGCCCCGGTCTGCCAGCATCCATTCGGCTGGTGGCAGACTGTCCAGAAGGGCAGCGGCACCAGTATAATCACTGATCTGACCTGCTGTCATGAAGAAGTCGAGCGGACGTCCGTTCCGGTCGGTGACAGCATGCAGCTTCGTATTCATCCCGCCTTTGGTCCGCCCGATCAAACGGCCTGAGCCCCCTTTTTAACCGCAGGCTCGAAGCCGTGCGATGTGCCTTGAGATAGGTCGCATCAATCATGATTGTCTGAGGCTCTGCCTTGCCAGTAGCCAGTCCCTCCATCATGCGGATGAATACCCCCATAGCGCTCCAGCGCTTCCAGCGGTTGTAGAGCGTCTTGTGTGGACCGTATTCCCGGGGCGCATCACGCCAGCGCAGACCATTTCTGTTCACGAAAATGATCCCGCTCAACACACGACGATCATCAACGCGAGGTTTGCCATGGCTCTTCGGGAAAAAGGGCCGCAGACGATCCATCTGCTCCTCCGTCAACCAAT
Organism: Gluconobacter roseus; assembly: GCF_046058915.1. Lineage (GTDB taxonomy): Bacteria > Pseudomonadota > Alphaproteobacteria > Acetobacterales > Acetobacteraceae > Gluconobacter > Gluconobacter roseus_A. The sequence goes on along the minus strand of NZ_CP175538.1, from coordinate 460,629 downwards.
ACAGGTCACTCATCTTCAGTCTCCTCACAGAGGCTGAATTAGATTTCCGCAATCATATCAATGGGTCCTGAGCCTAAAGACTTCGATCAACTTCTGATCGCTGGGAGCAACGCAGCTTCCGGACTGGCTGGAACGGGCGGGCATGGGATCGGTAAAACGGTCCTGCGCCCGCCCGTGTCCTATTGGGGGATGAAGTTTTTATGAAGCTGCGGAACCATGGGATGAATTAGGGCGCAAGGGCGATTACTGTTGCCGGGATCACCTTCTTTTCCGCGCAAAATGCATCCTTATGGTTTCAGGCAACGGTTGATATGTCCACTCGCAGAACCTTCCTCAAATATGCCCTGTTCGGTGGCACCGCCGCTGCAACCGAAGGCCTGCCCGCTGCAATCCGCCGCGCCCATGCCATCGCTCCCGATCCGGGGACGACCTACCTGAATGCCGAGCATGTCGTCATTCTCATGCAGGAAAACCGCTCCTTTGATCATATGTTCGGCACGCTGGCCGGCGTTCGCGGCTTCAACGACAGACGGGCGATGCGCCAGAAAGACGGCAGTTCCGTTTTCGTGCAGTCGGGCAAAAGCGGTGAGACCTATACGCCCTGGCGCCTGAATATTCATGATACGAAAGTTACGTGGATGGGTTCGATCCCCCATTCGCGCGACAGTCAGGTCGATGCCTGGAACGGGGGGCATCATGACCGCTGGATTGACGTCAAGCGGCCCCACAAGAAGGAATATAAGCAGTATCCGCTGACCATGGGATATTATACCCGTGAAGATCTGCCATTCTATTATGCGCTGGCCGATGCATTTACGGTCTGCGACCAGAATTACTGCGGCGCGATGACCAGCACGACGCCAAACCGGCTCATCTTCTGGACCGGAACCGTGCGTGATCAGCAGAATACGGCGTCAAACGTCTATATGCGCAATCCGGAAATCCTTGAAGGCGGCATGACCTGGACGACCTTTCCGGAGCGGCTGGAAAAGATCGGCGTCTCATGGAAGTTCTACCAGAACGAGATCAGCCAGACGGGTGGGTTGTCGCCGGCAGAGCGTTCCTGGCTGTCCAATTTCGGCTGTAACGTGCTGGAATGTTTCGACAGCTTCAATGTCAGCTCCAATCCGGGCTTCGAGGCGTGGATAGCGGAACGGATCAGGGAATGTTCGGAGCATATCAACCGGCTTGAGAAGCTTGAAATGCTGGTCTCCGGCAGTCGGGAGGAGCAGCTTGTCGAGGCGAAGGCCCTGATGGACGTTCTGCGCCGGCGCCAGAAGTCTGCAAAAGGATACGAGAAGCTGACGCCCGAAGAGCGCGCGCTTTTCACCAAGGCTTTCGTGACCAACCGTGCCGATCCCGACTATCACACGCTTGAAGACCTGGCATTTGCGGACGACCCGGATGCAAAGGGCATGAAGGCGCCGAAAGGGGACGTGCTTTACCAGTTTCGCAAGGATGTGCGGACAGGCCAGCTTCCAGCAGTGTCGTGGATGGCAGCGCCCGAGCATTTCTCTGATCACCCGACATCGGCCTGGTACGGAGCCTGGTACGTCTCGGAGGTCATGAACATCCTGACCGAAAATCCGGAGGTCTGGAAGAAGACCATTTTCATCCTGACCTATGATGAAAATGATGGATATTTCGATCACTGCTGTTCCTACGCCGCACCAGACCCCCAGCGTCCGGAGACGGGTCGCTCATCGGCAGCAATTGGTCCGGACGGGCTGGAATATACGACGGCCGAAGATGAGACCCGCCGTGGTGTGCCGGAGCGTCTTGCCCGCAGCGGGCCTATCGGGCTCGGCTTCCGCGTGCCGATGGTTGTGGCGTCTCCGTGGAGCCGGGGCGGGCGGGTCAATTCCGAGCTTTTCGACCACAGTTCAACATTGCAGTTCCTGGAACATTTCGTTGAGAAGAAGTTCGGCAAGCCTGTGCGGGAGACCAATATCTCGCCGTGGCGTCGGACCATCTGTGGCGATCTGACGTCCTGTTTCCAGCCCCATGATGAACCGGCACCATCGCTGGACTATCTGGACCGGAACACGCATCTGCGGGCAATCGAGGACGCGCGGGATCGTCCCATGCCGGGCGGTTTCCATTCCCTGTCCACTGATGAAATCGCAGCACTCAGGGCCGAGCCAGAGCTGTTGCACAGGACAGTGCGTCAGGAGACGGGGACGCGCCCGGCCTGTGCTCTTCCGTACGAACTCTATTGTGACGGCGGTTTTGACGTGGGACAGGGCCGGGTTGGCCTGACACTGCGGGCCGGGCAGACGGTTCATGGACAGCGGGCCGCCGGTGCGCCGTTCAATGTCTATGACTATCGCAATGGCGGCCGGGATCTTCAGGCGGGAACGTACGCGGTGGCTGCCGGAGATACGCTGGATGTCACATTGCCGGTCGTGGATGGACTGTATGACGTTGCGGTTCATGCGCCCAACGGCTTTTACAGGGCCTATCGCGGGCATCATGACCGGGTCGCACTGCGGTCGGCCTGCCGGTACGAAATTGGTGGCAAGGGAAAGGCGCACGGAATTGTTCTCTCGCTGAGCAATGGCGGAAAGGTTCCGCTGACCGTTCAGTATCGGACGGGAAATGCCGGACCGCTGCGAACGGTTGTCGTGAAAGCTGGCGGTCATCAGGAGATCAGGCTGGATCTGTCGGCCACTCATCAGTGGTATGATGTGACGCTGACATCCCCGTCAGATCCTGACTTCAGACAGGTTCTCGGAGGCCGGATGGAAACGGGACAGTCGACAGTCAGCGATCCGGCGATGGCTGGCTGAGTATCCCCCGCGTCATGATCGCGGTTTGCGCTCCCACAAGGAGCAGGCGAGAGCCGCGATCATAGTTTCGGGCCCCAGAAGCAGAACCCATTCGATGATCGTCAAAGCGGGTGGACCGTCAGACGAAACCTGAAGAGCAAAACTGAGGACCAGACCGGCGGCGGCACAGGATTTCAGGATAAATCGTTGCTCATCCATAAGCCTGTTCTGCCAGAATACCCGGTTTCCTCGTATGGAACCCGCGACCAGAAACAGCATGGCGCATTGTCCGCACAGGAGCGAAATCCAGCTCATCTTGCTTTCCGTACCGTGCGGACCATGGCGCAGGCAAAGGCTCCCGACAGGGCAAATGCCGTCATGCTGACGCCGGCAATGACCGGGCTTTGCCAGGGCAGACTGAGCAGGGCGACCAGCAGACAGCTCAGGGCGTTGCCGCCGAGCAGCTCCGGCCAGCTTCGGTCCGGACGCCGCAGGAGCGTGTAAAGCAGGGCAGCGCCCCAGACCGCGAATACATTTACCACTTCGATATGGGCCCGGTGGGTAATCGTCACGGGAAGAAGCCTGTTTGCGATGAAGAAGGCGGAGAAGGCGAGCGGGGTGCCTATCAGAACGCCAACATTCATCTGGGCGACAATGCGGTGCCCCAGATGGTGCGGGCGACGCAGCCGCTTGAGCGTCCACAGATGCATGCCGCTCCCGATGACGGCAGCAAGTGCAAGGCCCGACAGGAAATAGAGCCAGCGGGTCAGGCCAGGTGCAAACCGTCCGACATGCAACCCGTACAGGAAGGTGTAAGCCCCGATGACAGGACGGTTCTCGATATGCTCCCTGATGATCTGTCCTGAAGGGCCATCAAAAGTAATGACATGTGATGCGGTGCTGACAGTCCCGGTATTGCCCGCAATCATCGTGACCAGAGCGTTCTGGTCGGACGGGTTGAACACATAGATCTGTTCCAGACCTGTCCCGCCAAACCGTCTGTCGGCTTCCTGCAACATCGGAAGGACTGGTGCAAGGTGGGCCGGGTGTCCGCTGGCGGGGCGAGAATAGAGGGCTGCGTTCAGTTCGGTGTAGGACGCTGTCAGATCGTGCCGATAGAGGGCCTGTGTGCTCCAGGGCAGGAGCAGGGAGCCGAGTGTCACGGCGCCGGTTAGTGAAATCATCAGGTGAAAAGGCAGAGCGGCGACGCCCAGCAGGTTGTGCATGTCCAGCCAGCTTCTCTGGCCGCGTGACGGACGGAACGTAAAGAAATCCGCGAAAATCCGCCGATGGATGATGATCCCGGTGACCAGTCCGACGACAAGTGCCAGAGCCGCAACTGCCGCAATCAGCCGCCCCCAGGGATAGGGAAGCTGAAGCTCGAAATGGAAGCGATAGAAGAACTCGCCACCCAGCGTATCCCGGATGCCATCCGGACTGCCGGTGATGGGATCGAGGACGCGCTGGATGTAGGGGCCTTTTGCATCAGGCCAGAGCGCGCTGACGATAGGGCTGCGGTCATTGGCGCTTGCGACATACCAGGCGTTTGCGGTGGGGGCATCGCGGCTCAGCCAGTCCAGCGCATGCGTGTCTGCCACAAGGGGATCCGGGCATGAAACGGAGATCTCCGGTCTGGCCCAGAGGCTGATCTCCTGCCGGAACACGCTCAGTGCACCTGAAAGCGCGATGGCAAACAGAACCCAGCCGGTAATAAGGCCCAGTGTGGTGTGGACCAGAGCCATGGAGGCGCGGAAGGTGTTTCTCATGGGCGCCAGCCGCCACCGAAAGCCAAAGCGGCCACAAGAACCGCTAGGACAAACAGCCCTGCTGACAGTCGCCGGATGCTGCTGAAACCGAAGGACGCCATGAAAATGACGGGCCAGAGGATCAGGCCGAGAAAGATTCCGGCCATGGCGGCGTCTGCTCTGGAAAGGGGGAGCCAGAAGGCGATGCAGATCCCCGCCAGGGCGGAGAGGGCGTAACCGACCGGTAACGCCACGACGAGGCGCAGGGCGATGTCGTAGCGTGTGGATCTTTCGGGCTTTGGTTTACCAGCTGAAGCCAATATTGGCCTGCGCGTTACGGCGCTCTCCGTAGTAGCAGTATTCCTGACCGTAGGAGGCATAGCTCAGGCAGTTGGCGACGAAGTTCTTGTCAAAGAGATTGCGGACGCTCGCCCCCACATTCCAGCCGCGCAGGCTGTGGGACAGGTTGGAGAGATCGTACCGCACGGAGGCATTGAACACGGCATATTGTGGCACCCAGACACTCCCGTAAGATGCTTCACCACCATAGGATTTATTGGAATAGCGCATGCCGCCGCCAAAGCCGAGTCCCTTCGCTGGACCGGACGGCATCGTATAGAATGCAAACAGCGAGGCATTGCCTTTTCCGGACTGGATGAGCGGCTTGCCGGTTGAGTTGTCATGGACCTTCTGGATGCTGACGGCGGCTGTCAGGACGAGGTTGTGGAACGGCTCTGCATGGGCTTCGAACTCGAAACCATCCGAATGGACCAGTCCGCTTTCGGCGCTGTAACCCGTGTTGCCAACACCGACGAGGACATTGGTCTGCTCGATATGGAAGCCTGCTGCGGTAAGAAGCAGCGAAGTACCCGGAAGCTGGTATTTCAGGCCGCCTTCAAGCTGCTTGCCAAGGGACGGATTGGCCTGACGCACGGTCTTGCCGCCATCCGTGGAGACGCTTCCGGACTGCGGCTGGAACGACGTCGAATAGCTGATATAGGGCGAGAGGCCGAAGTCGAAATGATACAGGCCCGAGGCGCGCCAGGTGATCTGGCTCGGACTCTGGTTGGTCGTCGTGTTGTACATGTTGTCGGTCTGATGGGACCGGTACCAGTCGTTCCGGATGCTGCCCGTCAGGATCAGGCGGTGCCAGTGGATCTCGTCCTGCCCGTAGATGCCGGCCTGATGGGAGTCGGTATTGTAGTTGACCCAGGGTGAGGGAGTGGGGATGGCCATCTGATAGTTTGGGTGGAACACGTTCAGATCAGGCGCAGAACCATAATAGCCGACTTCCGAGGCGCTCTGCTGCATGTAGTCGAAACCGAACATCATGCTGTGACGCAGCGGTCCGGTCCGGACATGGCCCTTGAACTGGCTGTCGAAGGTCAGGTTGTGCGTATGCTCATTGGTGGCAATGGCCGAGCGGGCGAGTGTATCGTCCGAGACGTAATAACCGCTGTCATAGACGCTGCGGTACTGGGTCTTGATGTCGTCGTAGCGGCCGCGCGTGCTGAAGCTCCAGTCATTGTTGAAGCGGTGATTGAAGATATAGGTAATTGCACCATGACGGCGGTTGTATTTTTCGAATGATGAGTTGCCGTCATAGAAATTGCGGGGCAGATACCCAAAAGACGCGCGTTTGAGCGAACCGACGAGCGGGACACCGCCATAGGTGCCGTTTTCAGGATCGTACTGATAATTGCCGAGGATCGTCAGCGTCGTAGGGCCATCGCCACCGAACGTGAAGGACGGGCTGATGGAGAAGCGGCGGCTTCCAGTACGACTGAGCTGGCTGTGCTGCCCGTTGACCGTACCGTTAACGCGATAGCGGACAAAGCCGTTATCCGTCACATAGCCGCCGACATCGGCATCCACGCGATACAGATCGAACATGCCGCCGGTCGCGTTGACGCTGCCATAGGAGCGCTGATCCGTGGCGATCTTGCTGGACAGCGCGACAAGGCCGCCTGGGCTGGACTGACCATAAAGGGCGGAGGCTGTGGGCCTTTGAGGATCTCGACCCGATCCAGGCGCGACGTGTCGGTCTGGGCGACGGCATAGCCGGTGGGGCTGTCCTGAAGCTTCAGGCCATCAAGAAAGGTGGGAGCGGAGAAGCCGCGCAGGGCGAACTGGTCGTAGCGGCTGCCAACGCCGCCGCCGCGAAGATCCGGTGTGATGCCAGCGGTATAACGCACGGCCTGATTGAGGTTCAGGACATTGCGGATGTCCATCTCATTGCGGGTAATGACCGTGACCGACTGGGCCGTTTCGATCAGCGGTGTGTCCGACTTGGTCGCGGACGAGGCCAGCGTCGAGGCTTTGCGGGCGTGGACTTTGAGTTTTTCGACGGTCTGGGCCTGTGTTTCCGTCGTGACGGGTTTTTTGCTGCCTGACCGCTGCGGCTGTGCAGGGGTGATGGTCTGGTCGGCTGCGAAAACTTCTCCACTCATGACGAGGGAGAGGGGTATCGCGTAAAGAATCCTGCTGCGGTGCATACCCGACCTCAATGACTGTTCGTGCTGGCGCGTGATCAGAGGCAGGTATCGCTATTGCGAGTGAGTTGCAAGTAGACTGCGGCGAAAATGAGACCCTGAAATATTTCGTCTAAGAAACCGAGTGTAACGGAGTTTGCCAAAGGTGTCCGGACGCTCTGACAGCGCCCGGATCATGCGGCTCACCAGACGGTGAAACCGGCATCCACGTTGACGATCGCGCCCGTCATGAGACTGGCCGCATCGGAGGCGAGAAACTGCACGACGGAAGCAACTTCGTCGGGCTGGCCCACGCGGCCCATCGGGGTTCCGGCGATCCAGGCATCGTAGAGTTCGGGCTTTTCCATGCCGAAGCGGGTCAGGGTCGTTTCAATATAGGTGGGAGCCACGGCATTGGCGCGGATGCCATGAGGTGCCCATTCGGCGGCCAGTGAGCGGATATATTGGTGAACGCCGGCTTTTGATGCGTTGTAGGCGGCCTGCTGCTGCGGGCGGTTGACGATCAGGCCGGACATCGAGCCGATCGCGACAATCACACCTTTCTTCTGTTCAAGCATGATGCGGCCTGCCGCCTGACAGGAGCGGAACATGCCGTTGAGGTTGATATCGACCTGTTTGAGCCACTGGCCATCCGTCATATCCTCGGCCTTGACCTCGGAAATGCAGATGCCGGCGCAGGCGACCAGAATGTCCAGACGGCCTTCCTGCTCATGCACGCTGCGGATGGCGTTCTGCACACTATCCGTTTTCGTGACGTCCATGGCGACGCTGCTGATGTCATGTCCTTCCATGCGCAGGTCTTCCACGGCCTTTGCCGACATGGCTTCATCGAGATCGGCAATGATGACCCGGGCCCCGGCTTCGGCGAGGGCGGTGACGCAGGCCAGACCAATATTCTGTGCACCACCGGTGACGATGGCGACGCGGTTATCGAGGCGGAGTTTTTCCATATACATGAGATGCGGTTCCTAAAATCAGGCAGCGAGCGGATGACGGCGGCAGGCTTCGAAAGCCAGACCGTCAGGGGCGAAAAGGTGACAGTTCTGCGGGGGAGGGTCAGGCTGACATGGGTATCCACATCCGTCAGAACCGCGCCGTCCGTCTGCACGACGATAATCTCCCCATCCGACATGCGGACATGGACAAGCGTGATGGCGCCAAGGCGTTCGATGACTTCCACGGTGCCGCTGTTCGGACCCGAAGGTGCCAGTTCGACATGTTCGGGACGGATGCCGACCGTCACCTTTGTGCCCGGCAGAATGCCCGGGGACGTGACAGGCACGTAGAGGGTCGAGCCGTCCCGGAGCTGGACGCTGGAGCCCGTGGCATCGCCACCCTGAAAGATGGCCGGGAAGAAGTTCATGGGCGGAGAGCCGATGAAGCGGGCCACGAACAGGTTGCGGGGGTGATGGTATAGTTCAAGCGGGGAGCCGATCTGTTCGACCACGCCTTTCTGCAGGACGACGATCTTGTCCGCCATGGTCATGGCCTCAACCTGATCATGCGTCACGTAAATCGTGGTGGCGCCGAGCTTGCGATGCAGGGCGGAAAGTTCCACGCGCATCTGGCCACGCAGGGCGGCGTCCAGGTTCGAAAGCGGCTCGTCGAACAGGAACACCTTGGGGTTGCGGACAATGGCGCGACCGATGGCCACACGCTGGCGCTGGCCGCCGGAGAGCTGTCCGGGCTTGTGATGCAGATAAGGTTCCAACTGGAGCGTATGGGCGACGTGCTCGATCTTTTCGCGGCGCTCGGCTTCCGGCATTCCGGCCAGTTTGAGGCCGAACTCCATGTTTTTGTACACGTCCATATGCGGGTAGAGCGCATAGGACTGGAAAACCATTGCCAGACCACGCTTGCCCGGTTCGACATCATTCATGCGCTGCCCGTCGATCAGGAGATCGCCGGATGTGATGTCCTCAAGCCCTGCGATCATGCGCAGGAGTGTGGATTTTCCGCAGCCTGACGGGCCGACGAAAACCACGAATTCGCGGTCTTCGATCGAGAGGGAAATGCCCTTGATGATTTCCTCCGTCAGATAGGTTTTGCGGAGGTTCTTGAGTTCGACAGTCGCCATGGGTCAGGCCCCGTTCGTGCAGAAATGTTGGATGGAGTGAGCCGGGATCCGCGTCATTTGACGGCTCCGAAGGTCAGGCCGCGGACGAGCTGTTTCTGGCTGATCCAGCCGAAAACGAGGATCGGTGCGACGGCCAGGGTCGAGGCTGCGGAGAGCTTGCCGAAGAACAGCCCTTCCGGAGAGGAGAAGGAAGCGATGAACGCTGTCAGCGGGGCTGCGTGCGAGGAGGTCAGATTGAGGGACCAGAAGGCCTCGTTCCAGCACAGGATGAGCGACAGCAGGGCCGTGGATGCGATGCCGGGCAAGGCGAGTGGCAGAAGGACCATCGTCATTTCCTGCCAGCGCGTGGCGCCGTCCATCCGGCCTGCTTCCAGGATCGGGGCCGGGACTTCGCGGAAGAACGTGTAGAGCATCCAAACGATGATCGGCAGGTTCGTGAGCATGTCCACGATGGCAAGACCGGTGCAGGTATCGAGCAGGTGGGTATTGCGGGCCAGCAGATAGATCGGAACCAGTACGCCAACAGGTGGCAGCATGCGGGTCGAGAGCATCCACAGCAGGGTTCCGCGTGTACGTTTCGAGGGCATGAAAGCCATCGAGTAAGCCGCCGGGACGGCCAGTGCGATGGCAATGGCTGTGGCTCCTACCGAAACGATCACGGTGTTGAACGTGAAATGCCAGTAACTTGCGCGCTCGAACACCTCGGCATAGCTGCTCAGCGTAGGCATGAAGAACAGCTTCGGCGGCGTGGAAATCGCCTGGACTTCGCTCTTGAAGCTTGTGAGAAACATCCAGAAGATCGGGAAGAATAGCCAGAGCGCAATGCCCCAGCCGAGGATGGTGACGCCGATCCGGGTGCTGGTTTTGGTCTTGAGCGCCATGTCAGGCCTCCAGATTGCGGGCTACGGCGCGCACCAGAAAGATTGCAACGATATTGGCGATGATGATGGCAATCACGCCGCCGGCCGATGCGCCGCCCACGTCAAACTGAAGCAGGGCGCGGGAGTAGATCAGATAGGCGAGATTGGTGGAGGCCACGCCGGGACCACCGGCCGTGGTGACGGAGATTTCGGCGAAGATCGTCAGCAGGTAAATCGTCTCGATCATGACCACGACGCTGATCGCGCGACCCAGATGCGGCAGAATGATGTAGCGGAAACGGGCAATCGGGCCTGCGCCGTCCATACGGGCCGCCTCGCGCTGCTCACCATCCAAGGACTGCACGGCTGTCAGTAGAATAAGGACCGCGAAGGGTAGCCATTCCCACGCAACGATCATCATGACGGTCATAAGTGGAAAGCGTGCCAGCCAGTCGATCGGCGTGAGACCAACAGCCCGCATCATGGCGGAATAGACGCCATAGATCGGGTGCAGCATCAGGTTCTTCCACAGCAGGGCGGAGACCGTCGGCATGATGAAAAATGGTGAAATAACCAGAATACGGGCAATGCCGCGCCCGAAGAACTCCTGATCATACAGGACGGCCAGAAGGGTGCCCCCACCGACACTGATGATCAGGACGCCCGCGACCAGCACGAGCGTATTGAGCAGGGAATGCAGGAAGTCGGGGTCGGTCAGCAGGTACCAGTAATTGTCGATCCCCGCGAAGCCATGCAGCGTGGGGTCAACGAGGTTATAGTTCTGCACCGAGTACCACAGCGTCATGACGAGTGGGACGATCGACCAGACCAGAAGGATCAGGACGGACGGGGAAAGGAGCAGGAAGCCTGCCCTTTTCCCGCTCCGGACGCTCGCCCCTGCGGGCGGGCTGTGATCGAGAACAACCTGCATGGCATTTTACCTTGAGCGGGTCGCGTTAGCGTGCACGGCCGGACTGACGGAGCGCGCGGGTGATCGAGGACTGGGCGGATGTCAGGGCCTGATCGACCGTCATCTGGTCGGACAGGGTGGCGGCGACTGTCTGGCCGACCTGCGTGCCGATGGCCTGGAACTCCGGAATGCCGACGAACTGCGCTCCCGTATAAGGACGGGGCTGCGCGGTCGGGCCGTTCGGATCAGCCGTCTTGATGGCGTTCAGGACGAAGGAGGCGAAAGGGGCTGCCTTAAGGTATTCCGGCGCGGCATAGGTGGAGGCGCGCGTTCCCGGAGGGGCGGCGACCCAGCCTTTCTGTGCGGCGACCAGCTTGACGTAATCCTTGGAGGTTGCCCATGTGATGAATGTCTGGGCATCCGAATTTTGATGCGAACTGGCAGGAACGGCGAGGCTCCAGGCCCACAGCCAGGTCGGGCCTTTGCCATAAGGACCTTTGGGTGCGGGGGCAAAGCCGACTTTGTCCGCAACCTGTGATTGTTTTGGATCGAACAGCAGGCCGCCGGCCACGGTGGAGTCAATCCAGATCCCGCAATGGCCGCTGGCGAACAGAGCCAGGTTTTCGTTAAAGCCGTTGGAGGTGGCTCCCGGAGGACCGTCAGCCTTCAGGGCCGAGACATACCAGTTCAGGGTCGCTTTCCATGCATCGGACGTCATGGTTGGCTTCCAGGACATGTCGAACCACTGCGCGCCAAACGTATTGGCGAGCGAGGACACATACGCCATGTTCTCGCCCCAGCCGGGCTTGCCGCGCAGGCAGATGCCGTAGACCTGATTGCCCTTGTCCGTGATCTTGTCGGCGAACTGACGGATCTGGTCGTAAGTCGGCGCATCCGGCATGGTCAGACCAGCCTTCTGGAACAGGTCCTTGCGGTAATAGGTCATCACGCTTTCGGCGTAGAAGGGCAGGGCGTAGAGCTTGTTATCGACTGTCAGACTGTCACGCACGGCAGGCAGGACGTCGTTTATGTCATAGGCGGCATCGGGCTTGATCTCGGTGAGCCAGCCCTGCTTCGCCCAGATCGGTACTTCATAATTGCCGATGGTGACGACATCGAACTGACCGGTCTTCATGGCGATATCGGTCGTCACGCGCTGGCGCAGGACGTTTTCTTCCAGCGTGACCCAGTTCAGATGAATGTCCGGATGGGCTTTCTCGAATTCCTTTGAAAGCTGCCGCATGACGATCATGTCGCCGTTATTGACGGTCGCGATCGTCAGGGTGCCGGCCGCGTTTGCGCCGGAAAGGGCAGAGCCGGTCAGCAGAAGTGCGAGTGTGCAAATGGTTGTACGGGTTGTTTTCAGACGGGACATGGAATGTGAACCTCTGGAAAAGGCTGGTGCTGGATGGGCACATCAGCAGGAAGAAGGCAGGAGAAGCGGATGGGGCTTGGCTTCAGCAGGTGCCCTCCTTTTCCAGAACGTCGCGCATCTGCTGACGCCAGGTGATCTGGGCGGCGAGCATGTCATGGGCGATGTTGCGCTTGGTGGCGTGGTAGGCTGCGACGCGATCATCCGGGAGGATTTCGTCTCCCGCGTGGCTCATCTGCGTCATGGCCTGCCGTAGATCGGCGTATGTCCCGCTTGCGACCGCGCCGAGGATGGCCGCGCCGAGCAGGACGGAATCCGGCTCGGCTGGCAACAGGATGCGGCATCCGGTTGCATTGGCATGCTCGCGCAGGAAGACCGGGTTTTTGGTACTGCCGCCGGTCGCGAAAATTGTGTCGATCCGGTAGCCCTGCGCATTGAGGGCCTCGATGATATCCTTCGTGCCGTAGGCAAGGCCCTGCAGCGTTGCGAGATACAGCCGTGCAAGATCATCAAGGGTATCGGACAGGGTCAGGCCACTGATCATGCCCGTCAGATCCGGATCGGCATGGGGGGAGCGGTTTCCGTGAAAATCCGGAAGCACATGCAGCCCGGCCGTAATAGTGCCGGGCAGTTTGCCGCGTTCCAGAGCCTCGATCCGGGCGTTCAGCAGGGCATAGACACTGGTGCCCGTCTTTTCGGCGTCCTGCCTGACCGTGGTCCCGAAACTATGGCTGGAAATGATGAAATCGATCAGGGCGCCTGTTGCAGACTGACCGGCTTCATTCAGCCACATCTCCGGAAGCATGGCATCCCAGTACGGCCCCCAGACGCCGGGCACGAAACGCGCATTTTTCGAGGCCGCCATGTGACAGCTCGACGTTCCGCAGATCAGTGCGATTGAGCGCTCAAGTTGCGTGTCCGAGAGAGAGCTTTCGGTATCAAGCCCGAGAAGCCCAAGTCCCCCGGCATGGGCATCGATAGCGGAAACGCCAACAGGGATGCCGGGCTGCAATCCCATTTCCGAAGCGGCTTTATCGCTCAAGCCCACGTCCAGAATACCGCCGAGAGGACGAATGTCATTCCCGATGCGCGCAAAATTGCCGTCTGTAAGGTCTCCCAGTCCAACAGACTGGAAATATTCCTCATCCCAGCGGTTTTCGTGCGCAAGGTAGGTCCATTTGCAGGCTGTCGAACAGGCTGAACGGGACAGGGAACCGGTAGCGCGCCAGGTCAGGAAATCGGGAAGGTCAAAGAAGTGACCTGCCTGTTCATAGATCTGCGGAAGGTGACGCTTGAGCCAGAGGAGCTTCGGCGTTTCCATTTCCGGAGAAATCGTGCCGCCTACATAACGCAGGACATCATGACCGCCGCGGTTGATTTCGCGTGCTTCTTCAATCGCGCGATGGTCGGCCCAGAGAATGACATCCTGTCCCGCAGCGCCGTCCGGATCGACCGAAAGTCCCTGTCCGTTCTTGTCGAGCACGACGAGAGAGCAGGTTGCATCGAAACCGATGCCAATGATCTGACTAGGTTCCTTCAATGCGGCCAGAGCGCTGCGCGTGGCCGTGCAGACCGCAGACCAAATGTTTTCCGAAGACTGCTGGGCATAGTCAGCGCGTGGTGTCCATGTCTGGATCTTCTGGACAAAGGAGGCCTTCTTCTGTCCGTCCAGGGTGAAAAGGCCAGCGCGGGCGCTCCCTGTTCCAACATCAATTCCCAGAACAAGATCCATAAAGCCACATCCAGATCGCAATAGACACAGAACAGGCATGGGAGAGTGCCATACCCGGAAGACCATAGACTGTTCGAATGGACTCAAAAAATCACATTCGAACGATATAAACTATCAATTGTTCTGTTACATATAACACCAAGGGTGTCCAGACAGGTATAAGAAAATTTCCTTATGAAAGTTGAGGTCCACACCATGATGTGTTGCAGGCACGCGGAGTTGTGGATCCATGACGCGATCTGACTGTTACGAATGGAAGACCAGTGATTGCTCAAGGAAGACAGACATGACCCATTCTGACCTTTTTTCGCTCTCCGGCCGCCGCGCTCTTGTGACAGGAGCATCCCGCGGGATTGGTCTGGTTCTGGCGAAAGGACTGGCACGTTATGGTGCGGAGGTCGTCCTGAATGGCCGCAATGCTGATGCTCTCGATGCGGCGAAGCAGCAGTTTGATGCTGATGGACTGAAAGCCGGTACTGCGGTCTTTGATGTTACGGATCAGGATGCGGTCATTGGCGGGATCGAGACGATCGAGCGTGAGCAGGGGCCGATTGACATTCTGATCAACAATGCCGGCATACAGCGTCGTGCGCCATTGGAGCAGTTTCAGCGCAAGGACTGGGATGATCTCATTTCAACCAATCTCAACGCGGTTTTCTTTGTCGGGCAGGCTGTGGCGCGCCACATGATCCCGCGTGGGCAGGGCAAGATCGTCAATATCTGTTCGGTGCAGAGTGAACTCGCACGTCCCGGAATTGCGCCATACACGGCGACCAAAGGAGCGGTTAAGAATCTGACGAAAGGCATGGCGACGGACTGGGCCAGGCACGGTCTTCAGATCAACGGCCTCGCTCCCGGGTATTTTGCAACGGAAATGAACGAAAAACTCGTATCGGACGAAGAGTTTACCGCATGGCTGAACAAGCGTACGCCCGCCGGACGATGGGGACAGGTGGAGGAACTGGTGGGTGCTGCCGTGTTTCTGTCATCCCCGGCTTCGAGTTTCGTTAACGGTCATATGCTGATGGTCGATGGCGGCATCAGTATATCACTTTAATGTTTCGGGCTTAGTGACTGTGTCCTGTCACGAAATTTGTGTTACGGGCATTGTCTGCCGTGTTGGGGGACAGAAGGGTTTTCGTTAAATAACGGTGATCCTGTCGGACGTGTCACAGGAAAGTTATCATCGGATGAGCTCCATCTTTGCCATCTCGCTCGCAACCGCTGCGATTGCGGCTGTTATCATCCTCATTGCCCGTTTTCGGATCAATCCGTTCATCGTCCTTTTTTCCGTCTCCATCCTTCTGGCGCTGGTCGCCGGAATGCCTGCGGACAAGGTGGTGGGGTCATTCGAGGCAGGGGCAGGGCACGTCCTGGGGCATGTCGGAACGGTCATTGCGCTCGGCACCATGCTGGGGAAGATGCTCGCCGAATCTGGTGGGGCTGATCGCATCGCCCTGACGATCTCGAATATTTCGGGACGTCGTCACGTCGACTGGGCCATGATGCTGATCGGGCTGTTGGTTGGCCTTCCGGTCTTTTTCGAGGTCGGATTTGTCCTGCTGATCCCGCTGGCTTTCGTTCTGGCGGACCGGACCGACACGCCTCTGCTGCGGGTTGCCCTTCCGATGGGTGCGGCGCTGTCCATCACCCATGCACTCATTCCCCCCATCCGGCGGCGCTTCTGGCTCTAAGCGCCTATCACGCCAATATCGGACTGACAATTCTGCTGGGGGTATTGATCGGAACGCCGATTGCCGTGATTGCAGGGCCGCTTTTCGGGCGCTTTGCGGCGGCGAGGGTTGTGCCGATTGGCGTCAATCCTCTGGCCCAGCAGTTCGTGAACAGCGAGCCTCCTGCCAGTCTGCCCGGTTTCGGAATTACGGTTTTCACCATCCTGTCGCCCGTTTTCCTGATGCTCGCAGGGTCCATGTCTCAGGGCATCATTGCGCCTGACACGACCCTGGGCGCCGTTCTGCGCTTTGTCGGCAATACGGATATTGCCCTTTTGCTGGCGACGGTGCTGTCATTTTATGCGCTGGGGCAGGCCCGGGGATTTTCACGGGAGACCATCCTGCGATTTACAAATGAATGTCTTGGTCCGACGGCCCTGATCATGCTTCTCGTGGGGGCCGGCGGTGGCTTTGGCCGCGTTCTGGTGGATAGTGGTGTTTCCAAATCCATTACGGATGCCGCCCTTGGGGCCCATGTGCCGCTGCTTGTTCTGGCCTGGATGCTGGCTGCCATTGTCCGGGTGGCCTGCGGTTCGTCCACGGTTGCCATGGCCACGGTCTCCGGGATCGTCGCCCCCATTCTTGCGCGTTCAACGGGTGTCTCGCCGGAACTGATGGTTCTCGTCACAGGGGCAGGATCGGTTGCCTTTGGGCCGATGAATGACGCAGGGTTCTGGCAGTTGAAGGAATATCTCGGGCTGACAGTTCCTCAGACGCTCAAAACATGGTCCGTACTCGAAACACTGATTGCAGTCTGCGGCCTTGTTTTTGGCCTGATTGCGTCAATTTTCATTCATTAACAGTATCGGGTCGGGACAGAAACCGTCCCGACCATGCGCGATTTTCAGGAACAAGACTAAAATTATGGTTGGTCTGAATTGTAAGTGCAGATAACCATATTATTGTCGAGAACTCTGTCTATCTCGGCGGAGATGGCATTCACATGAAATTCATCATCCCAGATCATTGTTACTAACAACAAAAAGCATCCTTTTTGGGATGTTTTTCTTTTAATGGGAAAACTTTCCTTCTGAAAGACGTTCTGTTGTTCTGCGGGTTCTCCAACAGGGGCACCCAGCATTCAGTATTGTTCATGACTGCATGAAGGAGGACGACGCGCAAGCTGTCGGGTCACGAATGGCAAAACTTACTCCCGAACAGAAGTTCGTGACGAATATCGTGATGGTCGTCACCATGGGCGCACTCGCCTTTGGTTACGATACCGGTGTTATCTCTGGAGCTTTACCGTTCATGTTGCGGCCACCAGCACAGGGCGGCCTGGGTCTGACGCCTTTCACGGAAGGGCTTGTCACATCTGCTCTTATCGTTGGTGCGGCAGTTGGGTCTCTCGTCTGTGGCCATGTAGCGGACCGTTACGGCAGAAGGGACAGTCTGATTGTCCTGTCTGTCGTGTTCGTGATCGGAGCAGTCGGGACGGCCTTGTCGCCGTCAGTGGCGATCATGGTGGCCATGCGCGCGATCCTGGGTTTTGCAGTAGGCGGAGCTTCTGCCCTGGTTCCCATGTTCATCTCCGAAATGGCACATTCCAGCCGCCGCGAGCGTCTCGTCAGCCAGAACGAGATGATGATCGTTACCGGCCAGCTGATCGCCTATATCCTCAACGCCATACTGGCCAAGGTTTCGGAATCTCCCACAATCTGGCGGACCATGCTTGTGATTGCAGCGGTTCCGGCAGTTCTTCTGGGGGTAGGGCTGTTTTTTGTCCCACGTTCTCCGCGCTGGCTCGCAAGCCGGGGCCGCATGGATGAAGCCGAAGCGGTTTTGCAACTCATCAGATCCACGCCTCGGCAGGTGCGTAAGGAAATGTCCGAGATTTCCGCTCAGGAGGACAAATCCTCCGACCAGATGGGCTGGCGGGAAGCTCTTGGGAAGACCTGGATCAGAAGGTTGCTCCTGATCGGTATCGGGCTAGGATTTGCCGCGCAGTTTACGGGCGTGAATGCCTTCATGTATTTCACACCGATCATCCTGCATCAGACCGGTCTGGGTACCGAGGCTGCGCTGGTAGCGACTATTGGAAATGGCATTGTCGCCGTTGGTGCCACATTACTGGGGATCTGGATGATTAGTCGTTATCCCCGTCGCATCATGATGACGCTTGGGCTCTGCGCGGTGATCGTGGCGCATTTCGGACTGGGCAGCACTCTGCTTCTATTGCATGGTGCAACGGTTGAAAGCGCAGTAGCGCTGGCCTGCATCCTGTTCGCGCTTCTCTTCATCCAGATGATGGTTTCACCATTGTACTGGCTGCTGATGTCAGAACTGTTCCCGCTACGCGCTCGTGGTGTTCTGACCGGGCTCTCCGTAGCTGCCCAGTGGATGTTCAATGCAACTGTGGCCTTCGTATTTCCAATCATGCTTCACTGGGCAGGATCGTGGACCTTCTATGTTTTCGCATTAATCAATCTCTGTTCTCTTCTGTTCGTCATGAAGTGCCTGCCTGAAACGAAAGGCATGACTCTGGAAGAACTCGAAACTCATCTCGAACAGGAACTGACGCCAGCACATTCCGCCCACTCCAAGGCACAGACTGTTCCTACTGGGTTCTTTTGACAGGGAGGTGCAAAAAGCCATTCTGATCTATTTAAAGTGGCTATGTAGCCACCGATAAGACCTGCTCTATGACAAGTAGAATTTTATTTCTTAGAAGATGTGGCAAACGGGTTTTAGCGGTAAAACCCGATTTCATTTAATAACAAGCGGCGCAGCTCAGTTCAAAATGTTCTATAGTATCGACTGAATACGCAAAGAAAACAGGTTTAATTTTCAGGGGGTTTCTTACCGGACCGAGTGGTGGGCGCAACAGGGATTGAACCTGTGACCCCTACCATGTCAAGGTAGTGCTCTACCGCTGAGCTATGCGCCCCCGGTCCGGTGAGGCGGTTTCTAGCTGTCTCCGCAAAACCTTGCAACCCCCTCCGGAGCGAAATATGAAAAAAATATGCGACCTCCTGTGCCTCTGACGTCTTTTAGAGTGGAAAGACCGCGGAATACCGCGATCCCTCTGCTTGTTTCGTCTCCACATTCCGGGCGGAACTATCCGTCAGATTTTCTCGGGAGCGCGTCGCTCTCCTTTCAGGAACTCCAGCAGAGCGAAGACCGCTTCGTAGATCGGCTGTTTGAAACCGCGCCGGATTTCGGTGCTACGCTGATCTGTGCGGAGTTTCCCCGGGTCTGGTGCGACGTCAATCGGGACTGGCGAGAAGTGGACGCAGGAATGTTTGATCCGAAGCCTCCTGAGGATGAAGTTCTTCTCACGGCCAAGGTGAAGGCAGGCTTTGGTGTTATCCCTCGTTATGTCTCACACGGACGGCAGATCTACGGACAGTCTCTTCATCCATCGGAAATAAGGGCGCGGCTTGCGGCTGCCTGGCTTCCGTATCACGAGGCGCTGGCTGCTCTTTTGAGTGAGATGCGTGCACGCTTTGGGTATGCGGTTCTGCTCGAGACCCATTCGATGCCCAGACTGACCTATGCGCGCCCGTGCGATATCGTTCTTGGGGACGTGCACGGCAAAAGTTGCAATCCGGACATTACGGAGCTTGTCGAAGTCCTGCTTGAAGACAGGGGATATTCCGTCCGGCGCAATACCCCTTATTCAGGAGGCTATATCACGCAGTATTACGGGCGCCCTGAGCAAAATATGCACGCATTGCAGGTTGAGATTTGCCGGTCCCTCTATCTTAATTCGGCGACATTGCAGCCCGGGAGCGGGTTTGAAGAAACCAATCAGAACATGCAGCATCTGCTCGCAGGCATCGCGGGCTGGATGGGAAACGGAAGTCTGGCATCCCGAACCTGTAATCATATGGCACTTTGAAACATCATCCACCGTTGAAAAACTCAATCCATGGAACCGCCATCTCGTGGCAGACTGCGGCGGATTTCGCTGGAATAATTAGCGTCCAGCGATGCATGGGGCGGGCGATGAATGCGGCTTTGTTTTTTGAGTTCCGGGAAAGGCAACTGCGTATCCAGAAGACCCAGATCATAGGCCAGAGACGCTGTGTATCCGCTAAGCAGAACCCGCCAGTCCAGCCTATATCGCAGTCTGGCCTGCGCACGGGTCAGGATGCCTGTGGTGCAGTTGTCTGTCAGGGTGTTGTACCAGGCCGGATGATGGACCAGCGTATGGATCTCACGCAGATAGCTTTCGAAAAGCCGTCTGCGCGCCGGCGCCGAAAGATTGAGGCGATAGAGATAGACGCGCTCATGACGCACATCGGTCCGTACACCGATCAGATCGCGCTCATCCGCTGTCACATAAAACGTCTCGTAATGATGGAAAAAGCCGGCGATGGTCGAATACTGAAATTTCTTCTGGCGCCGTGTTTCGATGGAAATGGCGACATGCCGTCCGTCACGGAAGCCGAAGCTTAGGAAGACGTGCGCGATGGCATTTCCCGCCCAATAGGACGTGACGAGATCCACGGATGAAAGGTCATCCAGATTGTAGATCGCATCGTAGTAACGGGGTGTGTAGTCCTGCGTCGTCCGGTAGATGAAGTTCCGGACGTGGTGGATATGGGCAAGGCTGCCGTCCATCACGACATCGGCAGGAATTGCATACTCGCCCTGCCATTCCCGATCATTACGTGGCGGATCGGTGACGTACCAGAGGCTGAGCCCGGCACAGAGCACGCCGACACCGGTTCGGCGAACCAGTGGATTGGGCAGCCGATAAGCACAAACCACGAGCAGTGGAAAAAGCAGTGTCAGGGCAAGGCGTAGCGCGTCAGGCTCAATTGTAGAGTAATAGAGCGCAGCAGTTCCAAAGAGCACAAAGACGATGAGTGTGATGAGCCCCGTAGTCTTTCCCGCGTGTTTCCAGCGGAAAGGCCCCTTCACGCTCATTGAGGTTTACCCTGCGGCAATGGCGTGTAACTGCCTCCCAGAGACGTGACCGTTCCTTTTCCGCCCGTATCCGTGTCTGGTGGAACGGTTCCGTCCGCTTCAAGCTGTTCGATCAGGATCCGACGCACTTCGGCCGTTGTAACCGGATTGGATTGCGTCGAGTGGCCAGAATGGCGAACCACGAGTTCGGACTGCACGTCCGGAACATGCGCACTTTCATACGTGACCACTCCGTCGTCAGCCGTTTTCAGCGGGCCGTCGCCCAGGACCGGAATGATCGAATGGCTGTCGATGCCCGGTGCGACGGGAATGGCAGCGAGGGAGCGGATAAAGGAACTGCGCGGCGACATGCCATAGACACTGCCAACGCGCCATGGCCGCATGTTGAGCTTGCGGGTCTCCGGAGAGCTGGCAAAGACGGCCCGGACGACTTCCTGAACCGACACCGGGAATGTGACGAGCCGCCCCACGAGCTGGGCGACGGACAGTCCGGCGACATAACTACCGTGCTGGGGCGTGGAAATGAAGACTACGCTCCGGGCTTCTGGGAGCGGTTTAGGGAAGAGAGCATCGCGCAGGAGCGTCTCGTCGGCCGGACGCAGTTTCAGGCGATCAAGCGGCACCGAGATCATGCCGTTCCAGAGCCTGTCTCCTGTATTTACAACCAGCATCTTGGCCAGAAGGCCTCCCTGACTGTGACCGATCAGGGTGATCTTCCCGAGAGCCGGATCTGCCTTTGCGCCACCAAGCTGCGCTACCGCCTTTTCAAGAGCCTGACGGAGTTGCACTGCGGAATACGGGATTGGATTGCCGGTCGCGTAGGAAAAAACCAGAACTCGTAGTGGTTTCTGATGACCGGGTCTTCCATCAGGTCATTGACCATATTGGCCCATCGCGCGGCGCTGGAGGCCGTGCCATGCACCAGCACGACAGGCCGGTGACCAGACTGATGGGGCTCGATGGTCAGAAGCTGGGGACGGTCCCCCTGATTGAACAGGCGGCCGTCCAGAAAGCCGCGGTATTCAACCGACCAGTCCATCGCATCATTCAGGCTTTCAGCGCGGGCCGTTGTCTGATCGAACTGGAGCGGCGCGCGCTCTCCGGCAATGGTCTCGTCAATGGGCGTAAGCTGAAAGCTGGCGGAGATATGGTCCGACAGGATCTGCTGACGGGGCGCGCTCATGACCAGCATAAGGTTCATCGGCACACGCAGGGAATTGGCGATCTGGAAGGACTGGTTTTCCTGCTTGGTGAGATGGGGAAGGGCGCCAACCGGTTCGCCCAATCCTTTCTGCCGATAGATGTTTTCAAAACCACTGACGGCCAAACGGGAGACGGGGCGAATGTCGGTGACATCATGACCATGCCAGCGCAGTTGCGCCGGATCGATGGAGATATTGACCGGACCGGAGGACAGGCGCCATTGCTATGAGACGAGATTAACCGGTGCTCCCAAGGCCTCCGTCAGCCCGAACATATACAGGTCGCAGGCCTGTCTCAGATGGATGTCATAAGGGCTGGGCCGTGCGTCCGCCGTGCCATCGGGATTGATATAGGCATAGGCATACAGGGCCGCAGCCATGAAGGCGGCCCGGTCCCGATGGCGTCGTCCCTGGAGGTAGTTCAGTTCTGCCAACGCGAAGAGCTGATCCTCCAGCATACTGGTATAGAGGTGTTCACGGGTCCGGTTCTGCAGTTCGAGAAGCGCCTGGGCCGGGTGAGCCTGCCATAATGGAAGCAGGTTTCCGCGTTGCAGGACTGTGCGTGTCAGATTGGTGAGGCGGTCTCCCGCCAATGCGCTTTCGTTGCGGTCCTGATAGGCCGCAGTGAGCGAAAGCTGCCGGACGGAAATGGGGGCAGCGCATCCTTCAAGGCACAGGAGTGCTGTCAGGGAAAGCAGGATCTTCTTCATGGGGAGAGGGCAATGCTGGCCATGGGCGTATGAAATCCCCCTCCAGTTGCCTTGTAAAGATCGACCGAGGCATCCAGCCGCTGAAGCAGCGCCGATAGATGCGCGGCGTCGTGAAATGAAGAGACGTCTGATCTGCCGCGTCGCGACCGATCGCTTTCTCTTCACGCTCCAAGCTGAATGGAATCATCAGGAAATCTGCTTTGATCTGCGTTTCCGGTCACGACTGTTTCTTGAGCGCCGAGGGTTTGTGCACGGCGCGTTTGCCACTGTCGGTCTCGACCAGAAATTCGGGATTGTCTTTCGAGGCTGCCATCTTGTTACCCTTGATGGTCACAGGCTTTGTGATTTTCTTGACGACATGTCCGTGAGCCTCGCCAGCGTGACTTTTCCAGCTGACGGCATCGCCTTTTCTGAAGTCTTCGGTCATGGGATCAGTCCTCCTTTTCGGCAGTACGTGCGAAAAGCGCAATCAGAACAAAAGCGATCAGAAGCTGGGGCGGGCGAAGGCGTATGAAGAAGCGGGGAAGACGGTTTTGCCGGGCAAGGTGGACATCACCTGCCAGGGTCGCGAGCGTTCCTGCCATAGCCAGTTGTCCGGACAGCCGCGGGGGAGATATCGCCACACCAAGTCCGAAGAAATGCATTGCCAGGAAAATGACGGGATCAGAGAGTTGTGGTCCCTTTGGGTTGTAAAAGCTCGCACCACGATGCACGCCCGCGAAAAAACAGAACAGGGCGCCAGTCCATATCTGTACGAAGCGTCGCACATACGGGGTAAGAGTTTTCGGAAGAATACGCAGAGCAATCAGGCAGACACCCAGCATGGCGATGGCTGCCCAGCCGAGCAGGCCGCCTTCAAGTGGCGTGCGGGCGGCGTCTGCCTCCATTCCGTCGTGAATACGCACGGTCACGCCTGCGTCTCTCAACTCCCGGATTGCAGGGGTAATGCTCCAAACATCATTCCAAGGACCATGGCGAAGTAAATCAGCGCCATGCTCTTCTTTGAGAAAACGAGTTCCCAACCCGGAGTGAAACGCTTTGGTGTGGCCTTGTAATCCACCAGACAGGACACTGGCCCCAAGGCAAGTGTCACAAGGACCGCACGCAGAAGGCCCGGCGATCTTCCAAGTGCCCTGCCATAAAGCCAGGCCCAGAACAGGGTGGCTGCCGCGTTCGTGGCAATTCCAACCCCGGAGTGGCGCCCGTCCAGAGTTCTGACGGTTGCCGCCTTATCCCCATGAAGCCAGTGGGACGTGCAGTTGACGCCCGGACCGAATGAGCCTGTCTGCAACCGACTGAGCAACATGGCCGCACCGGATGAGGCAACCGCGCCATAGAGTGTGGTTTTCAGGAGGGGATACTTCATGTGCGGATATGCTTCTGACAGGAGGATGAAAAAGCCTTCTGCGACAGTAACGCTTTCGTAATTCTGACGTTCCCTCAGCATGTCCTCATATGCTTGCAGAGCGGTTGATCAATTCCGGTGAGTGTGTTGCGGTATTACGATATGGGCTGGTCCGTGCCGGCAACAGGTTGCGATCTGGCTGCAGACCGTGCATCGGTCCTGTCTCTTCCCACGCAAACAGTGCAACCGGTGTTTTGACTATCATGAAACTTCCCTGTGCAATCTGCTTCGACTGAGAACGTGGGCGCCTACTCGTCCTCTACGCGCATCCGCGTTTTTGCGGCCCTTATCCTGACCATGATCATGGCGGCGCTCGATCAGAGCATCGTCTCAACGGCTCTTCCCACAGTCGTCAGCGATCTGGGAGGGCTGGCGCATATGTCATGGGTGGTGACGGCGTTCATGCTGACATCCACCATTGCCACGCCACTCTACGGCAAACTGTCCGACATGTTCGGGCGGCGGCCTCTGCTCGGGTTCAGCATCGGGATGTTTCTGTTCGCCTCGCTTCTGTGTGGCCTGGCCCAGAGCATGTGGCAGCTGATCCTGTTCCGGGGCCTTCAGGGGGTCGGGGCAGGCGGCCTGATGACCCTGTCGCAGACGGTGATCGGTGACATGGTCACCCCGCAGCAGCGCGGAAAGTATCAGGGGCTTTTCACCGGGGCATTTGCTGTCAGCAGCGTGACTGGTCCTTTCCTTGGAGGAGTGCTGACCAGCGCCCTGTCATGGCGCTGGGTTTTTCTGGTCAATCTGCCGGTCGGGCTTTTTGCTTTTGTTCTGATCATGCTGAGCCTGCCCGGTGGCGGTGCGGAGAAGCGTCCCCGTATCGACTATCTGGGGGCGGGGCTGCTCAGTGTTGCGACGGCCGGATTCCTGCTTCTGTTCAATTCCATCGGGACGGCCCTGTCCTGGACGTCGCCGCTGACCTTTCTTCTTCTGGCGCTCAGTATCGCAGTTTTCCTGCTGTTTCTCTGGCAGGAACGTCGCGCTCCTGAACCTTTGGTCAGTCTGGGCCTGCTGCGGATTCCCGATTTTTCCGTCTGTGTGGCGGCAACCGGGATCATGTCATTTGCCATGATGGGCTCGATGATTTTCCTTCCGCTGTATTATCAGCTGGTTCTGGGAGAAACGCCTGCAACATCCGGCCTGATGATGCTTCCACAGGTCGGTACGATGATGATCAGCTCCATTGCAGGCGGTTATGTCTCGTCCAGAACGCAAAAGTACGAGCTTCTGCTGGTACTTGGCGTCGGGATCGAGTTTCTGGCGCTGGCCATGATTGCGTTCTGTGCGCGGCATGGCGCGCCGGCATTCTCGTTCCTGCTCTGTCTTGGGGGCCTTGGCGTCGGAATGGGGATTGGCATGCCCAATGCCACGGTCATCATCCAGAATGCCGTGCCGGGTAACGCATTGGGCATTGCCACGGCGATGATGGCGTTCATCCGTTCGCTGGGTGGCTCACTGGGCGTTGCGCTGTCGGGAGGCGTGATGGCACTGGCCTTGCGGAACAATCTTTATGCCCTGCCGGAAAAGATCGATGTCTCGGCCTTTCTGGAAAACGGCATGGCGGCAGTGCAGGCGCTTTCTCCTGCCATGCATGAGGAGGTGAGGGAGGCTTACAAGAAGTCGATCAGTGCCAGCCTGAATGTCAGCAGCAGCTTCATGTTTCTGGCATTTCTGCTGATCGTCGGATTGATGGTCAGAAAGAAAATGATCGTGGCGAGAGGATAGAGGGCTAGGGTTCAGGAAGCGATGCTACGTTCTACAGAAACGCACGGATGAAGTCTTCGAGCGTATCGGCTTCCTCTGCGGGCTTATCGGTCCGGATGCGTGCAACCCGTGGGAAACGCAGCGCCACACCGCTCTTATGGCGCTTGGAATACTGCGCGGCATCAAATGCAATTTCGAGAACCAGCCCGTGAGCGACTTCCCGAACCGGGCCGAAACGCTTGGTCGTGTGGTCACGGATCCATTTGTCCAGAAACTTGAGTTCCTCATCCGTAAAGCCTGAATAGGCCTTGCCGATCGGCACAAGTTCCCGCTTTCCGTCGACTGTGCGCCACAGGCCAAAGGTGTAGTCGGAATAGAAGCTGCTGCGTTTGCCGTGACCGCGTTGCGCGTACATGACAACCGCATCGACAGTCAGAGGCTCGCGTTTCCATTTCCACCACGGGCCGCGGGGACGACCGGGCAGATAGGGGCTGTCAGCCTTCTTGAGCATCAGCCCCTCAATGCCTTCGCTTCGCGCGCTGTCGCGGAGCTTGGCCAGATCTTCGAAGTTCCGGAACGCAATCAGATCGGACAGGACCATCCGCGGTGGATTGAGGCGTGCGAACCAGCTTTCCAGCCGCTGCCTTCTGATGTCGAAAGGCAGAGGCCTCAGATCCTCGCCGTCTTCAAACAGGATGTCATACAGCCTGATCCCGGCGGGCATGTCACGCAGCATGGAGGCCGTGGGCGATTTGCGGTTCAGTCTCTGCTGGAGATCGGCAAACGATGCGACAACATCGTCTCGCACCACCAGAAGCTCACCATCCAGAACGACCCTGCTGCCCAGATCCTGCATCGTGGCCAGCACATCCGGAAAGGCCTTGCCGATATCCTCGGCCGTCCGGGTATAGACACGCTCGCCCTGCGGGGCAGAAACAAGCTGTACTCGGATGCCGTCCCATTTCCACTCCGCCCGCCATTCAGCTGGATCGAATGCGGCAAGATCAACATTCTCCAGAGGCTGGGCCAGCATGAGAGGCCGGAAAACAGGCGCATCCTTAGCATCCGGCTTCGGGCCTTTTCCCTCGACCCACGCAAAGAGGGCCCCATAGGGGGCCTTCAGTCCATGCCAGACTTCCTCGATGTCATCGGGCGCCACGGAAGCCAGTTCGGCCAGCGCCGTTTTCGCCAGCCGGGCCGATGCGCCGACGCGGAGGGAGCCGGTAATGAGTTTGAGAAGCGCATAGCGTGATGAGGCATCGCAGGCATCGAGCCATCGCCTCAGGACATCCGGCACATCCGCCTTGGGCAGGCGATCCAGCGTATGTACGACCTCCGCCAGACCGGGGGCGGCCTCGCTCTTATGCGTCTGGCTTTCGGGCTGCCAGATCAATGCAACCGTTTCCGCAAGGTCTCCGACATAGTCATAAGACCAGGCAAAGAGTTCAGGATCGATCCGCTCCATGGCCAGGGACCGGAGCATGGCCGGTTTGGCCGCCGCAAACGACAGGCTTCCGGCCATTGCCGCCAGAGCGTATCCCCGGTCCGGATCAGGCGCCATGGCGAAATACTCTTTCAGCAGAGCAAGCTTCATGTTTCGCGAAGGTGTAAAGGCCAGACGTTCCAGAAGGGTGGCAAACTCGATCATGCCACGGCGTCCTCTTCGGCCTGCTCATCGTCTTCTTCATAGCCGATCAACCGAAGGGCGCGGCCCCGGACTCCAAGCTGTCCCAATGCATGGATCAGCGCTTCTTCACGGCCATGCGTCACCCAGATTTCCTTTGCGCCCGTCGCCTGACACGTATCCAGCAGGGCATCCCAGTCCGCATGATCGCTGATGACCATAGGAAGCTCGATCCCGCGCGCCTTCGCCCTTTGCCGGACATGCATCCAGCCGGATGCCAGACAGACAACAGGATCCGGCAGGCGCCGCGCCCACCGGTCGGCTATGGCAGATGGAGGCGCCAGCACGATGCCGCCGCGCATCTCACCTTTCTTGGCCGCAGTAGCGGATTTCAGTTCTCCCAGCCGGATACCGAAACTCTCATACAGGCTGCACATCGGCAGGAGTGCACCATGAAGCCAGAGCGGCTCGTGATACCCGGCATTCCGAAGCAGCGCGATCAGGCGCTGGCATTTGCCAAGCGCGTAGCAGCCTACGACATGCGTCCGCTCCGGAAAGAGGCGAACGTCATGAAGCAGTTTTCCGATTTCATGCGCAGGATCAGGCAGCCGGAAGACAGGGAGACCAAAAGTGGCCTCTGTCACAAACAGATCGCAGGAGACGACTTCGAAAGGCGTGCAGGTTGGATCGGGAGCCCGCTTGTAATCGCCACTGACGACAGCGCGCTGTCCCTGATACTCCATGACGATCTGTGCACTGCCCAGCACATGTCCCGCTGGCGCAAGCCAGAGCCGTACCGCGCCAACGGATATGACTTCTCCATATTCCAGAGCCTGCTGGCTTTCTCCGGCACGATCCTCGCCCATGCGCAGGCGCATGATCGACAGGGTTTCCGGCGTGGCGGTGACGTGCTGATGGCCCGGTCTCGCATGATCGGAATGACCATGGGTAATAACGGCATGGGCCACCGGCTGAAGCGGGTCGATGTAGAATGCACCGGGGACGCAGAAGAGGCCCTCCGGTTTCAGTTCAAGCCAGTCCACCCAAGTCTTCTCCGTCAACTCTTCGAGAACAGGAAAAGAACCCGCGAAACACGTATGCGTTCCTTGAAGAAATGAGCATCCATCTTCCTGAACCTTTTCAGACCTGGTTTTTACAGCAGGGCTGGACCCCACGGCCTCATCAGCTGGCCATGCTTCAGGCGGCGGAAGACGGGGTTTCCGCACTTCTCATCGCGCCGACTGGCGGCGGAAAGACACTGGCAGGCTTCCTGCCCAGTCTCATCGAGCTGGCAAAAGGCTCTTATGCTGAAGGCGGGCTGCACACGATCTATGTCAGTCCCCTCAAAGCCCTTTCAAACAATATCGCAGAGAGCCTGTCCCGACCGATCATGGAGATGGGCCTTCCTGTCCGCATTGAAGTTCGCAGCGGAGATACGTCCGCAGCCCGCCGGAAAAGACAGCAGAAAAATCCGCCACATATTCTCCTGACGACGCCGGAAAGTCTGGCGCTGCTCCTGTCCTACCCGGACGCTGCTGAATATTTTTCCACGCTCCGCGCCCTGATCATTGATGAAGTCCACGCGCTGGCCGGCACCAAGCGGGGCGATCAGCTTGCCCTGTGTGCCAGCCGCCTGCGAACGTTTGCACCTGCAATGCGATGTAGTGGGTTATCCGCGACTGTGGCGCATCCTTCCGCCATTGCGGCGTGGGTGTCCCCGACCGGGCATGCGTCAGGCGTGCGGATTGTCACAGCGGAAGACGGAGTGCGCCCCGACGTTCATGTGCTTTTGCCGGATCAGCGGGGGTATCTGCCCTGGGCAGGGCGGACCGGTCTGGGAAGCGCCACTGCAATCCTGACAGCGATTGCCGCCGCCCGCCTGACCATCGTGTTCGTCAACAGCCGCGCGCAGGCGGAACTGCTGTTTCAGGCCCTGTGGAAAGACAATACGGAAAACCTGCCGATCGGGCTGCACCATGGCAGTCTGGACACGACGAGGCGGGCGAAGGTCGAAGAGGCCATGGCACAGGGCGCCCTGCGTGCGGTTGTCGCGACATCCTCGCTCGATCTGGGACTGGACTGGGGGGCGGTGGACCAGATCATCCAGGTGGGGGCGCCAAAGCAGATCTCCCGCCTGACGCAGAGGATTGGCCGGGCCAATCACCGGATGGACGAGCCCTCGCGTGCGCTTCTCGTCCCGGCCAACAGGTTTGAGGTGCTGGAATGTGAGGCCGCCAGAGAGGCAGTTCTCCGCCATGAACTGGATGGTGCGCCACCGCGTGCAGGAACATTCGACGTGCTGGCCCAGCATGTTCTGGTCACGGCCTGTGCAGGCCCGTTCTTTCCGGACGCGCTCTATGAGGAAGTCCGGCGCACGGCACCTTACAGCCAGCTGTCACGAACCGATTTTGACGATATCATCCGCTTTGCCGAAGACGGCGGCTATGCGTTGCAGGCCTATGACCGTCACCAGCGCCTTTTCCGGGATTCACTGGGGCAGCTCTGGGTCCGCAATGAACAGATCATCCGGCAGTTCCGGATGAATATCGGAACGATTGTCGATACGCCTCTGCTTCGCGTCAAATCCCGGCGCGGCAAGACATTCGGGGAGATCGACGAGTATTTCGCCTCGACACTTGTTCCGGGAGACACGTTCCTGCTGGGCGGCGAACTGCTTGAATTTCTGGGAATGCAGGATACCACCGTACAGGCTGCCCGGGGGCGCGGCAAGGATCCCCGGGTGCCGGTCTATGGCGGAAACCAGCTTTCCATTTCACCCGGTCTGGCCCGACATGTCCGGGAAATACTGCATGCGCCGTCATCCTGGGACGTTCTGCCGCCATCCGTGCGGGACTGGCTGACCTTGCAGTCAGAGCGTTCCCGTCTGCCTGAACCGGAACAGCTTCTGGTCGAGACCTTCCCGCATCGTGGATGGCACTATCTGGTGGCATATACTTTCGAAGGACGGAATGCGCATCAGACGCTTGGACTTCTGCTGACCAAAAGGCTGGAAGACACGGGAAAAGGGCCATTGGGGTTTGTGGCCAACGATTACATGGTGGCCTGCTGGTGTGTTCATCCGCCCGGTTCCATAACGGATCTGTTCAGCAGAACCCTGCTGGAAGGCAGTCTGACGGAATGGCTGGACGAAAGCTCAATGCTGCGGCGCACATTCCGGGACGTCGCCATCATTGCCGGGCTTGTAGAGCGGAATTATCCGGGACGGGAGAAAAACCGGCGCCAGATGACGATCAGCAGTGATCTGCTGTATGACGTTCTCCGGAAATACGATCCCGATCATATTCTTCTGCGGGCTACACGTCTGCAGGCTGCTGAAGGCCTGACCGATCTCGCCCGCCTGTCAGAGATGCTGGAGCGTATCCAGGGGCATATCGAGCATGTCAGCCTCCCGCATGTCTCACCGCTGGCGGTACCCGTTCTGCTTGAACAGGGACGCGAAAAAATTCGCGGCGGAGAGGGGGAAGATTATCTTCTGGCGGAAGCGGACAGGCTTTATGAACTGGCGGCAACACTATGACATTCCGGGAGATCGAACTCGCAGACGAGCGGATATGGCTCCTTGCGGGCGGTGCCGTCTTCCTGCCGGAGACGCAGACGCTTGTGGTGGCGGATCTGCATCTGGGGAAGGGAACTTCCGCCCGGACACGCGGCCTCCTGCTTCCGCCCGGAGATACGGTTTCAACACTGGAGAAGGTCCAGTGCCTCGTCGAGGACTATAAGCCCCAGCTTCTGATTGCGCTTGGAGACAGTTTTCATGATGTCAAAGCCGGAGAACGTCTCCTGGATATTGAAAAGACAATGCTCCGGGCGATCGCCTCACAGACCTCCATTCTCTGGATCACGGGTAATCACGATGCCCTTCCGGTTCCGGAGATCGCGGGTGAATGGCTTGAAGACTATCGTTCCGGCAATCTGATACTGCGGCATATCCCGTCTGAAACAGTCCCTATGGGGAAAGCAGAACTCGCCGGGCATCTGCATCCAAAGATCAGAATGCGGATCAGAGGGCATACCATGAGCCGCCCCTGCTTCATGAAAGGGCCGGACCGCCTCATCCTGCCGGCGCTCGGGTCCTATACAGGCGGACTGGATGTTACTGACCCTGCGTTCAGCAGCCTGTTTGCAGATGGTTCAGCAGCCTATGTCTGGAGCGCGGACCGGATCAGCCGTGTCGCCTGAATTCAGCACTGAAAAGCCTGCAAACCAGCAGATCTATGAATGAGACGCCGATGAAGGCGTTTCGGCATACTGCCATCCCCCGCCCAGAGCGCGGTAAAGCGCCACAAGCGCCGTTTCCGTCCGCGTCTGGCTGATGGAAAGGGCGGACTGGCTGGAAAGCAGGGCCGCCTGTGTTGCCACGACGTTCAGATAATCAGTGGCTCCCTGCTGGTAGCGCTCACGCGCGGCGTTGAAGGCAGCCCTGTTCTGGAAGAAAGACTGTTCCGTCAGGCTGTGCGTGGACTGTGCCTTGGCATAGGCCGTCATGGCATCATCGACTTCGCGCCAGGCATTCAGGACTGTATTGCGCCAGGTCAGCACGGCTTCACGTTGAGCCGCCTTGCGGAACTGGAGTGTGGAGATCAGCCGTCCGCCTTCGAAAACCGGAACATTCAGGGTCGGGCCAACACTGAACTGCTTTGCGGGCAGGGAAAAGAAATCGGCAGCGGAGAAGGACTCCGTTCCCATGTTCCCGGCGAGCGTGATGTCCGGATAAAAAGCCGCCGTGGCCACACCGACCTCGGCAGTCGCGGCATGCAGCCGTGCTTCAGCCTGAAGCACGTCCGGACGACGACGGGTCAGTTCTGACGGCACACCCACGGGAACGCTGGCGGGAAGAGGTGGCTGGATGGCAGCAGGTCGCAGTTCGGCTTCGAGGGCACGGGGAGGTTCTGCCAGCAATAGACCGATGGCGTTGATAAGGGCCGCTTCCGAGTTTTCCAGACCGGGCAGATCCGCGCTCATGCTCGCAAGCTGTGCGGCGGCCTGTGAAACATCCAGATTTGTGGCGACGCCATTGGCAAAGCGGTCCTGCACCAGCTTCAGGCTCGTCCGGGCAAGATCAATGTTTGAACGAAGAATGGCCTGCTGCTGCTGGATACCGCGGAGCTGCATGTAGCTTGTGGCCAGGTCGCTGACAGCCGCGAGAGCCGTGGCGCGACGGGCGGCAAGGGTCGCTGTTTCGTTGGCGCGCTGGGCCTCGACGCTGCGGCGGATGGTGCCGAACAGATCCAGGTCCCAGCTGGTGCTCAGGACGTTTTCATACAGATTGAAGTTCATGCTCGAACCGGGGCGCGGCTCGGCAAGGGAGAAAATGCCCTGCTTGCTGAGCTGGCGATAGGCATAGGAGCCAGACCAGTTGGCCTGAGGCAAGCCTGCGGAGGCAGCTACCTTCATCTGCGAACGGGCCTCGCTGATACGTTCAGCGCCGATCTGCAGGTCGAGGTTCTGCTGTCCAAGGCGACTGACAAGGCTGCTCAGTTCGGGATCATGGAAGCTCTGCCACCACTGCGTATCGACAGCCCCCGCATAGGTCTGGCTCTCGCTGGCAGGCTCGGATCCCCAACTGGCGGGAGCGTTCATGGTCGGGCGATGGAAATTCGGCCCCATGGTGCAGGCCGAAAGCACCAGACTTCCGGTCAGCAATGCGGAAACAGACCGGAACTTCATGGCGTAACGGCCGGGATGGAAGATGGTGGAGGCGCCGTCACACTCGTGGGGCTCTGGAGCTGTTCGGCCGTGACGTTATCAAGATTGGTATCGACGGTGGTTTCCACCGAGAAACCAAGCCGTAGCAGACGGGCAAGCGGTTGGTTGGGCGCAAGGATGATCTTGACCGGCAGACGCTGGACGATCTTGGTGAAGTTTCCGGTCGCATTCTCTGGTGCGATCGGGGCGAAGACAGCGCCCGAGGCTGGAGGAATGCTGTCCACGATCCCGTTCAGGGTCATGTCATAGGCATCTACGTGAATTTTGACGGGCTGGCCGGGGCGCATGTGATGCAGGGCAAGTTCGCGGTAATTAGCGCGGATCCAGATCTGGTCGAGCGGGACAAGCGCCATCAGCGCCGCACCCGGAGCAACATAATTTCCGGTCTGGACGCTGCGTTCGCCGATCATGCCGTCTTCCAGTGCGCGGACCTTGGTATAGGACAGGTTCAGTTCGGCCTGATGGACATGGGCGCGATCCATCTCCACCGTCGCCTGCGCGAATTTGTGCCGGGCCTGAAGGATGGGAATCTGGGCGCGGGCTGCAGCAATACGCGCTTCAAGGGACTGGAGCGTGGCTTCCATTTCGCGCAAATTGGCCGTGGACTGCTGATGTTCCTGCGTGGAGCCAGCGCCTGTACGGGCCAGATTGGTATAACGCTGATCGTTTTGACGGGCGAAAACGAGCTGGGCCCGGATACGGGCGGCTTCCCCGACATTTTCATCAATGACGGAGGGCTGGCGTGATACGCTGGCGGCCGCGTCCTGCACGAGCGCCTCATCCCGGGCGAGCGTCGCACGGCTCTGGTCCAGTGTGGTCTGGTAATCGTGAGGATCCAGCTCAACAAGCACCTGTCCGGCCCGTACGGGCTGGTTGTCCGTCACGTCCACGGCAACGACCTGTCCGGCGATACGGGGGGCGACAACGGTGTAATGCGCCGTGACATAGGCGTCATCGGTCCAGACATGGCGGTTGGGCACGAAAATAATGGCCAGAACGACAACAACGAAGATCAGGACAATCAAGCCACCGCCGATGAACAGCCAGCGGGTGATGGTACGGTGCTTTTGGTCCTGCTTCTTTTTCTTCTCCTCTTCCTGGGGATTCTGGGAAGAGTTGTCGTTCTGATCCGCCATTCTGCGGCAATTCCTTTCTTTCCCTGCCGCCTGGCGGGAAGGCTTCTGAAGTTATTTCGACTGAAACACGATACGGGGGGGATAGGTTCGAACCGGAAGTACGCAGACCCAGATCATCAGGAACACGACGAGACTGCTGAGTACGACCCAGTCATCGCTAAAGGTCAGGGTTGCGGTCTGTCGGGTCATCTGGGCATGCAAAGCGGTCATGCTCCCGGGATAGGCAGGCTGGCCGGACGGCGTAAGAGGAGCAGGACGTTGCAGAACAGGGTTGTTTCCCTGCACCAGACTGTAGCGGACCTGACCAAGACGGTCGGCAATCCGGTCTGAATGAAGCGAGCCGCGTTCGCGATGCATAAGCTGGAGCAGCCAGATCCCGACGGCTTCTGCAACAGCACGCGGCGTATTGACCATGGCCGAAGCAAAAGGCCCTTCCGAAGCATCAAGTGTGTTAGTGGACATCATCAGCAAAGGCATGACGATCATGGCGTCCCCAATGCCCTGCAAGCCCTGCCACAGATAGAACTGGTCGCGGTTCCAGTTTGAGGTGAGGAAGAAATCACCGATGCAGGCAGTCAGGATGCAGGTCATGCCGATGAAGCTGACAATGCGGGAATCAACCCAGGTCTTGTTCAGCACAACTGCCATCAGGGGCAGCATTACGAGCTGGAGACCTGCGATCTCAAGCGTAACGGGGTAGATCTGCTCCGGACGATAACCTGCGGCAGATTGCAGAAAGGACGCTGGCAGAGTGGAAGACGACAGGGAAATGACGACGAAGGTCAGCAGGGTACTGGCGCCATAGGCGAAGTTACGACGGCCAAGGAGCTGGAACTTGAACAGGGGGAGGGGGTGGAACCACTCATTCAGGACAAACAGCGGGATACAGACAAGACTTATCAGTCCCAGAACGCAGATGAACGGACTGTTGAACCAGTCCATCCAGTCACCCATCTGGAGCATGATCGAGAAAGAACCCATTCCGAAGACGATCAGCAGAAAGCCCTTCCAGTCGAACTTCCAGAACCGCTCATGCTTCGGGGGATCAACTGGCATGCCGTACCACAGCAGCAGGAAGGACAGGGTGCAGAGCGGGATCGACTGCCAGAAGACGAACCGCCAGTCCACGAGATCAGTCCACAATCCGGCGAATGTCATGCTGAGATTGGGAAAGAACGTGGCAGTCAGGGAATAGGCTGCCAGACCGTAAAGCCGTATGGGCGGGGCGAGGACACGCAGGGCGATCGTCATCAGTAGAGGAACGGTAAAGCCACCGGTCAGCCCCTGAAAAACGCGCAGGATGTATAGCAGGGACAACGTTGAGGTGAACGGAATGAGGCTGGACGCCAGAACTGCGAGGATTGCCACGAAGAATGAAAACCGGCGCAGGGTCAGGGTCACGGCCAGCCATGGCGATACTGACATTCCGATGATTTCGGCCGTCACATAGAGGCTCGAAAACCAGCGCTGGGAGTCCATGCTGAGCCCAAGGGCACCGGCAATGTCTGGCAGGGCCTGGGCAGAGACCTGCTCGTTCATTTCTGTAGCAAAGGAAAGGGCAATGATCCCTGCAAGCCCGAACAGCGACCTCTGCTGGCTTGTCATAAGAAAGTCGGGAAAGGGGAAAGATGCCTCATTCTGATAAGTATGCGGACAGGACCGGGAGGGCTTCAACCTAATTTGTACGTATCGAAGATAAGGAAAAATTTAGAATTTTAAGAATAATCTCAACACCAAAATCGAGCGTTATAGGGTGTCAGCTTTAGAAAAGGGCTTTTATAAACCTTTATCAGCCGCAAATATCGCTGTCGATCCACACAATGGACAAACAGCTTCATCGACGCAGTTTGAGTTTCGGTGAAAGCCCTTCCAAATTGTCTCGTATCAATCTCCCCTTTTTCAGGGAGGTGATATTTATTTGAAAAAATCCTTATAGCTTTATTGATGTTGCCGGGCAGTTCATGAGATGAACAGAAGTACAATTTTCCACTTCGCTGGCGTCAATCATGAACACCCAAGATAAAAACTCTGAGGACTTTTCGTCGTCTCAGGCGTCAGCGGCTCAACCTTCCACTGACGATCTTGAAAGTCTGGGAGATCGGGAGGCCCGGCATTGGGCTCAGGCAGCAATCAGCGATCCGACCTTGGAAAACAGAAGCAATGTTTTCTTCGCAGCTGTCGAAATGACCAGAATGCCCATGATCCTGGCTGATCCAAGGCTGCCTGACTGTCCTATCGCCTTCGCCAATAATGCCTTTCTGGACCTGACTGGCTACGAAGCCAGTGAAGTCGTAGGGCGGAACTGTCGCTTTCTACAGGGCGCTGGCACCGATCCCAATGATGTCCGGCAATTAAGGAAAGCGATTGCTGATCGCAAACCAGTTGCTCTGGAAATCCTTAATTATCGACGGAACGGGAAACCTTTCTGGAACGCGGTTTTCATGGGGCCGGTTTTTGATGAGCAAGGCCAACTTATTTACTTCTTCGCAAGCCAGCTTGACGTTTCAAAGCGTAGGGAGAGTGAAATGGCTCTCCGGCAGGGCCAGAAGATGGAAGCCATAGGACAGCTTACCGCCGGACTTGCGCATGATTTCAATAATTTATTGCAGATTTTAATTAACAGTCTGCAGCGTATGCGGGAAAAACGCCTCGATCATCAGGCCTTCGATCGGCAGCATATGATTGCTGAGCAGGCGGCAGAACGTGGAGCAAAGCTTACGCGCCAGCTGCTGTCTTTTGCGCGCCGGAACAGGCTTGATCCTAAAGAAAACAATTTGAGCAGTCTGATTAATTCTTTCAGGGAATTGATAGAAATGTCTGCTGGAAGTCAGATTGCCCTATACCTCAATTTGCAACTCAGATTACCGAGCGTCAAACTGGATGCAAACTATTTCGAGATGGCTCTGCTGAACGTTATTACCAATGCACGCGATGCGTCTTCGCCAGGCAGTTCCATTACAGTCAAAACAAAACTCATCCATCTCAATGAAGATGCAGAAGCCCGTCGCCTGAAACCCGGTGATTATGTTGTTGTAACCGTGATGGACGAAGGGCAGGGCATGCCTCGCCATATTGTCCAGCGAGCAACAGAACCGTTTTTTACAACAAAGGCTTCAGGGCAGGGGACCGGGCTGGGTTTGGCGATGGTTCAGGGATTTGTCCAACAGTCTGGCGGCCGTCTGGAAATTGAGAGTGAACCAGAACACGGCACAAGCATAAGCATGATTTTTCCGATTTATACGCCAAAGGAGAGTGCTGAGCCCGTGTCAGAGGGTGCAGGTTATAAAGCT
The DNA here is from genome assembly GCF_046058915.1 of Gluconobacter roseus. Lineage (GTDB taxonomy): Bacteria > Pseudomonadota > Alphaproteobacteria > Acetobacterales > Acetobacteraceae > Gluconobacter > Gluconobacter roseus_A. The sequence continues at coordinate 423,261 of NZ_CP175538.1, read as the reverse complement.
CATCCAGTTGCAGATGATTCTCACCCTCCACAAATCCTGGTTGTGGAAGATAATTCGGATATTGCACAGTTTGCAGCAGAATCTCTTACGGAAACAGGATATCAGGTGACTGTTGCTCAAAACGCAGTTGAGGCTCTGGATGCCTTTGAAAAGGCAATTTCCACGCGACAGCCCTTCAGTGCTGTTTTTTCTGACGTCATCATGCCGGGCGGCCCGAATGGTCTGGTGCTTGCAGAAAAGATCAGTGCAATAAGTCCAAATACCCCCGTCATCCTGACGACCGGCTACAACGATGAAATGTCTTTGAATGCTCCAGAAAATAATAATTTCGAGGTATTGGGAAAACCTTATCAAAGATCTGAACTGATAGATCGCATCCAGGCAGCTCTCAGTCATGGTGCGCGGACAGGTCAAAATCGTCGTGTATCTGACTTTGGATATGCAGAAGAATGAAAAAGATACTCTTTAAATGCTTTGAAGAGTAAATCCTGATTTCCTATCCATAACTTACGATAGGATTTTTGTGGATCAGCAGTAAAAAAGATACGATCGAGAGAATAACAAACCGTTACCTGTCTTAATTCTGCGTAAATTTGTTAATTATACAGGCTGGCTGACTGCCGCCCCCCCAAAGAGCCATGGCAGACGCCGCGTTGATGACTGCCGCGTGTTGAGCGGTATGATTTTTGTGAACACGAAGCTGCCTGCCGTTGTTGATCAGAACGGACGACCGTTGAGCGTCTTCATGACAGCGGGACCGATCAGTGATGATACCGGTCCGCTGCCCTCTTGGAACAGTCTTGCTGCAGCACAGTGGATGCTGGGAGACCGGGGTTATGACGCCGACTGGTTCAGGGATGCCCTGGAGGGAAAAGGGATCAGACCCTGCATTCCCGGACGGAAATCCCGTGCAGAACCTGTCAGCTACGGCAGGCGGAAATACAAACGGTGCAACCGCATCGAAACCATGTTCGGAAGGCTCAGGGACTGGCGGCGGGTCGCAACCCGCTACGACAGAGGCCCGACCATCTTCGTCTCGGCCATCTGCCTCGCTGCAACCGTCATGTTTTGGTTAAAGTCCTGAGCCTAGTCAGAATGTCAGGCGCATCAGTTACACGCCGTGGAACTACGGTAAAGCTGCCCCGACGAATTGAGGCAGGCATAGGCGTTACCGCTGCCCGTCAGCGCAGTAGTCGTGATGCTGCCGTCTGACCCGAGAACGGTCTTAGAGGAGCCACTGCCCACAATAAGCGCGTTTCCGGTAATATTCCCCGGAAGGGATAAGCTGCCGTCCGAACCGATAATGGTCTTCGTGGCACCACTGCCGGCGATGATGGCGTTCGCGGTGACGTTGTTGTAAAAAGTGGCGTTGCCATCAGAGGAAATTACGGCCTTGCCGGAAACAATAAATCCATTTGCGGTAACGTTGCCGTTTCCATCCGCAGCAAAAGTGGCATTGGTATTCGTAATAGTACCCCCGGAGACTTTTCCCAGAACCCCAAAATCCTGAGTAGCAACGGCGTTTCCATCCGCCCCGACTGTTAGAGTACACAACATGTTTGTGGATGAAGTATTGGAAGCGCAGAGCGAAACCTGTCCCGGGTTGCCGCCTATGCCAAAACCCACCGCACCCAGACCCTGACCACCGTTCTTTTCGATCAGGGGTGAAACACCCTCGGTCCCGGATTTATAACCGCCTAGATACATCTCCGTGCCATTGACACCTGTCCCTGAGGCCAGGTGATGCAGGTAGCCGATGAGCCGCATATTGTCGGTGCTGTCGGTAAAACCATCATGCTCGAACATGATTTCGTCTGCATCGGATGAGCTGACACCACCATTGCCACGCGCACGGAAACCGTTGGAGCGGATGGACCATGCTGTCGGTCCTTCTCCAAGATCGAAGAGCACCGGATACTGTGGGGCATTAATAGACCAGATAAAGCTGTCCGCGCTTGGGGCATTTCCCTGGGTGTTCAAAGCGAAAAGGCGGCCGTTATATTCGCCGGTCGGCAGGTCGTTCGTCAGATCGAACTCTGCGAACCCGAAGCCGCGTGTCAGGCTGTTGGGTCGGGCTGCCTTGGAAATGTCGAGACGCCAGTTTGCGGTTCCGACATTCGTGACCCCACCGATTGCAGCCACAGGACGGCCATAGTTGCTCCACCCTGTATCCAGGCTGGAAAAATCAGGAACCTGCCCTGACGCACCATTTCCGGCCCCGGGAATAGCCCACCCCTTCACGTCAATATGTGTCGGGTCCGCGACATCCACGACAATAGATGCGTAAGCAGGGTAGGTCGGCAAATCTGTTGCCGATGAGAACGTTACAGGAGATGATCCATCAGGGACGGAATTTGTCAGCACATACTGCCCATAGTGGATGCGCTCCATCTGTACGGGTGTCATTGCCGTTTTGAGGACAATCTGCGTCGCCGTGTAACTCGCCACGTCAAACAACAGTTCGGGTTCACGGTTCTGGGCACCCAGATACTGGATTGAGCCATCTGCAGGTGCATAAGACGCGATACCGGTTGGACCATCGACCCATGCCGTATTCAGGCCGATGCTGTTCTGGGTTACCGACCCATTTGTGTCCACGACACAGAGAAGGCATCCCTGTCCCCCGATGCCATCGGCGGCACCGAAAGTATAAAGCTGCGAGTTCGCACCAAAATCGCCGTTTGCGAGCGTACCGATCCGCGTGCCACCCACCAGCACGGCACCGGGTTTCATGAGGTTCCAGTAATTGCGCCCTGGGAGAGTGTCACTGCTCTGGCTTGGATTTGCTACCAGGATCGGAACACCGTTGGGATCGAGCAGGGAACTCGTTCCCTCCGACGCGAGCGGGGCTGTCACATTTCCATTCGTATCCAAGCCCGCCACGCCGTTAGCAATGTTTTTTTGGAGCGCACCCATGATGGTAGCAAGGGTCTCGTTGTTCCAGGATGTACCCGCTGCATGGATGACGGTATCAATAGACAAGCCAGATAGCGGTTTGAACTGGGCATGCGCCACACCAGCACTTGCGAGCAGCATCCCGGTAAAAAAAGCCAGTTTCCTCATGAGGATTTCTCCGTATCCTGAATGACGCCGTCGTTTTTCTGGAAGCCCGCTAGTGTAGCAGATGCTCCCATGAGCGGGAGAGCTTCCATTAGATTGCGAAGCGATGCAGCCATTGCGTCGACAGTCAGCGGGGCGCCGCTGACGGTTCCTGTTACAGGCGAATAGGCCAGAGAACCGTTATCCATCCACAGACCGCCACCTTCAGGCGCGGTAGTAGGCAAATTGGGCAAGAGCGTGAGAAGTCCGAGTGACGCAATTACCGGCGCAAAATCGGATATCAGAATATTATAAGGTTGGTATTCTTTTATGCCACCAACGCCGTTGGTCACGGGTTTCAGGCAAAGCAATAGGTCTGACGCAGAAACCGTATTTTGGTTCAGCGCCGGGTTCGACCAGTTCTGATTCATATTTTCTTATCCCAAAAGGAGGATTTCACCAGCGCTATCTGTAACGAATGCACCCCATGCTTGTGCTGCGTTGGGAGCATAAACGGGATTAGGGCCTGTTAGGGCTTGATCCAGTCTGCTGCGGCAGCGATGTGGATGACCGCGAGGAACGACGTTGCTGTTTTTTCATATCTGGTTGCGACAGCGCGCCACTCCTTGAGGCGAGCCCAGAGGTTCTCGACAAGATGTCGACACCGATAGGCCCATTTTGGGCAGGCGACCGGGCCATCGCGTCGTTTCGCAGGAATGGCGGGCCGGGCTCCCATGTCCCATATCCGTTCACGAAAGGCATTTGACGCATAGCCCTTGTCCGCTACTACCCACAGGGGAATGGCGGGAAGGTTGTCGAGCATGGCTGGTGCCAGGGGCAGTTCATGAGCCTGTCCGGGGGCCAGCGCAAAACCGAAGGCTTTTCCATGTCCATCAGCGATCACGCAGACTTTCGTGCCATAGCCGCCGCGAGAGCGGCCAAGTGCTTCACGATGGTCCCGCTCTTCGAAAGAGGCCCCTTTTTTGGGCTCCCGCCGCCTTGTGGTGAGCCCTGATGTTCGTACCATCCAGAAAAGTCATTCCGAACGCCACTCCCTGTTGTTCCTGAACCAGTTCGAGCAGGCGTTCCCATACGCCGAGCTTCGCCCAGCGGATGAAAAGCTGCGCAGCCCGCCACCACGGACCCAGTTCAGCGGGGATGCTCCGCCATTTCGCGCCATTCTCATGACGCCAGAAAATCGCTGCTATCGTCCGCCGCAGATCATGTGGCGGCGTCTTGCCCCTCGGGCGAACCTCCTCAATCAGAGGTTCCCAGATCGCCCATGTCTCGTCCGTAAAGGTGCCTGTTCTGTCTCCTTCTTCCATCCCTACAATATGGGAAGAAATTCAAGATCTAACAGGCCCTAAACACCTAGGGTTGTCATTATGTCCGCTGTTCAGCTCGTTTTATTCCATTACAGACATTCGGCTTTCCCCCGTTCCCGACTAATTCTCTATTAACGCGTATGTAGAGCCTGGCTCTGGCAGAAAGCCTATGTCTGTTGACCCGCCTCATACCGAACAACCCGACGCGAAACACTGAGCATAGCTCCGAGAAGCGCAAATCCTGTGGCCAGTTCAAGGCAATGGACGGCCCCACCGCTACCTTGAGACATGCCAAAGACCAGGGCCACTAATGCAGAGCCAAGCGCCCAGCCTATTGTACGTGCGACAGCCAGCATACCACTTGCGGCGCCACTCCGTGTTGCCGGGCCTGAAGTCATGACCGTCAGATTATTCGGCGTCTGATAAAACCCGAAACCAATGCCGCAAAGCGCCATTCGCCAGGCAACATTCCAGAAAGCCGGGTGAGGCGGCATGACGCTCAGTGTGGCTAATCCTATGGCCAAAATCGACAGACCGATGCTACTCAAAAGAGACGCAGGGTGCCGGGTAGCCAGACGTCCAGCAAAAGGGGCCGCCGCCGCAACGAGTAGTGGCCAAGGCGTCACAAGCAGACCTGTCGTAACAGCAGACTGGTGCATGACTGTCTGGAAAAGAAAAGGCAGGGCGACATACGCCAGAATTTGTGCCGCATAAGCGCAGATGGAAGTCAGAATTGACAGCGAAAACAAGGGTATAGCCAGCAGATCGAGAGGCAGCATAGGCGTCTGCTGTCTTTTCTGTTGTCCATAGAGGAGAAGGGTGCAAAGCAGGCCCGCTCCAATTTCGATCATTGCCAGTTCATGTTGCTTCTGCCCCAACGCATCAACGCCCAGAATGCCCAGCCCCAGAGCCCCTACGTTCAGCAACGCTCCGACCCAGTCGAACGAGAGTGGGGTGCGGGGGCTTGCAGGGGCGGCTCGCAGAAAAAGCGCGACAGCCATCAGGCCAATCGGCACGTTGATCAGAAACAGCCAAGGCCAGGTCGCAACTGCCAAAACTACCGCCGCCAGAGTAGGTCCAACTGCGGCTGAAATCGCAACCGCCAGTGCGATGATAGCAAAAGCTTGATGCAGCATGCCTCTGGGGTAGACACTGCGCACAAGAGCGCCACTCAACGCCGCCATACACGCTGCCCCGAGCCCCTGAACAACACGGGCTCCGATGAGGACCTCAAGAGAGCCAGAAAGCGCACAGGCGAGGGACGCTGCTGTAAAAAGCATCATCCCGAACCCGTAAACCCGTTTAAGGCCCAGTGAATTTGCCAGAGCCGCAGCGGGCAAGAGACTGACGGCAACCGTCAGATGATAGACATTGACGATCCAGACCGTCAGGGTCTCGCTACAGTTAAGGTCGCGTGAGATTGTCGGGAGGGCAATGTTGGCAATCGCTCCGTCCAGTCCTCCCAGAACAATGCCCAGCACGGCGCAGAGCATGACCAGACGACGCTGCGCATCGGAAACAGGGGGGACGGCCATAAAATATTCCAGTAATTTGATTCTGACAGAGTGGTCTTGTGCCCAGCCTGTAAAATATCAATACTTCGTATTCTTCGACAATTCGCGTTCCCGGACCCCTTATGCCCGCACCGGTTTCTGTTTCATATTTACAGAGAAAACAGCCAAAACAGGCACGATCCACACGGCTGGTTGAAACGATTTTGACGGCAGCCATTCGCGTTTTGGAAGAGGAGGGAGTAGAGCGTTTCACGACTGCGCGGGTGGCAGAAAGTGCCGGGATCAGCATAGGGTCGCTCTACCAGTATTTTCCCAGCAAAGCGGCAATTCTGTATCGCCTGCAAACCGATGAATGGCGCGACACGGCGGAGCTGACGCGCTCAATCTTGCAGGATCACACCCATCCACCCTTTGCTCGGCTGCGCAAGCTGGTGCACGCCTTTTTGCAATCAGAATGTAATGAAGCCGAGATGCGGACGGCTTTATATGCTGCTGCCCCCTTCTTTTGCCAGACTGCAATTGCACAGAAAAAAGACAGCGATATCGGCCGGTTTCTAAACGATGCGTTTCCTGAGATTCCTGCGGCTGGTCGGGCTCTTGCCGCGGAATTGATTGAGGTCACTCTCAAGAGAGGCGGAAAGTCATTTTCCGAGACGGCACGCAGCGCTCAGGACATTCTCGAGTATTCAGATGCTATGGCTGATATGTTCGAAGCCTATCTGAAGCAGCTTTGCCCGTGAAAGTCTTCTCCTTCCGTTCCGGCTGATGCCTTGAAAGCGGGGAGGAGCGGTGAACCGCTACATCGGAAAAGGGGCGCTCCTTTTATCTCATGATCTCAAGAAGACAAGAGGAAGACAGCCCACATTCCAGACAATTATCCCTTCTATTTCATGGAAGATACTGCAGATGCATGTAAAATTAACAAATTTAAAATCCGGCGTTTGATATCAAACACAGCAGAGAATGACGGATGTTCAGATAGCCTGTCCGCCCGAGACTTCAATCCGTTGCGCGTTGACCCTTCGATTGTCCTCGGACAGTAGCGAGGCGATCATGAGCAATGTTGCTCGGGAACGGTCGGGGAAGGCTTCGGGCTGCGGAGAGGGGTGTGGGCATCCTCTGGAATTTGCTGATGCTATCGTCGCAGGAGATCTGTCCGATGCGCTCGCCGGACGGGGAAACGTCTCTCGCAATCTGGCTATCAAAAAGGCCCATCACGCCTTCGCTGATGGTTTTTCAATAACCCTTCTGGTCGCAGCAGCCTTCGCATTGTTCTCGTCTATCCTGGTGTATGCACTGATGCGACCGCGCAAGGTCAATGCGCCACACGATGCCTCTGCGTCTGGTTAACTGAGAGCATTGGGTCTCGGGGAAATTACTTTGCGAAGCTGCATCTTCTTCTTTGACAGGAAAGGGGATCGATTAGGTGTACTCGCCCTTTCACAAAGCCAACCAGTTTCTGGAGCTGGTACCGCGTCCGACGTCTCTCGCCACGAACGTCATAAGGATCCCCGCGTGGACGAGACGACAGTATCTTACCATGCTCATCCGGGAGAGGGTCTTGTTCTGTCGAACGACACGGATTGCAGGGGTTTGCGGCAACATGGAACAGGGAAGTTGATATGAAAACATGGATACGCTGGAGCGGGGCCGGAGTGATGGGACTTGCTGTACTTGGCGCCATCACCTGGAAGACAGTACTGCATCCGGAAGCCGCCATGCTTCCCGTTTCGGCAGGAACCGGCTTTCATCCAGAACTCCCACAACCCAGGCATACCCTGATTCCCACCGTAAATATAGCGACGCCTATAGGTTGGTCGGCCAACCAGACGCCTGTGCCCGCAGCGGGACTGGCGGTTTCAGCCTATGCAAAAGATCTTGACCATCCCCGGTGGCTTTACCGATTACCGAATGGGGACATTCTGGTTGCTGAGAGTAACTCGTCAAAAACGGACATTTCGACCCTTAAAAATCGTGTTGCAGGACTGGTGATGGGCCAAGTCGGTGCAGGGGAGAGCAGTCCGAACCGGATCATCCTGCTGCGTGATAGCGTGGGCTCAGGGATCGCAGATACTCGTACGGTGTTCCTCGATCATCTCTACTCACCCTTTGGAATGGCGTTGGTGGGCAATGATCTCTATATCGCCAATGCCAATGCGATCTTCCGCTTTTCCTATCATGAAGGAGCCACGCGGATTGATACGCCGGGAACCAAGGTCGCGGATCTGCCGGCGGGCTACAACCACCACTGGACCAAAAACCTGCTCGCCAGTCCTTATGGCCGCTTCCTTTATGTGACCATCGGTTCCAACAGCAACATCGCTGATAACGGGATGCAGTTCGAGGAGGGGCGGGCACGGATCGACCGGCTCGATCTGACTACAGGGAAACTCACGCCCTATGCGACCGGGCTGCGTAACCCGAACGGTATGGCTTTTGAGCCGAAAAGGGGTGCCCTGTGGGTGGCAGTCAACGAGCGTGACGAAATCGGTAGCGATCTCGTTCCGGACTACATCACGTCGGTCAAGGAAGGCGCGTTCTATGGCTGGCCTTACAGCTATTACGGTCAGCACGTTGATACACGGGTTTCACCGCAACGGCCGGATCTCGTCGCGCAGGCGATTGCGCCGGATTATGCGCTTGGACCGCACACGGCTTCGCTTGGCATTACTTTCTCCCAGAATGCCACCAGGCTTCCGGATACCTGGCGTTACGGGTTGTTTGTTGCACAACACGGATCGTGGAATCGCCGCCCGAAAAGTGGCTACAAGGTCATCTATGTGCCGTTTTCCAACGGAAAACCATCAGGGCTGCCGGTTGACGCACTTATGGGCTTTCTGACACCAGATGAAACGCATGTGCATGGTCGGCCAGTAGGCCTCACGATTGATAGCTCAGGGGCATTGCTGGTTGCTGATGATGTGGCAGGCGTCGTGTGGCGCGTGACAACATCACAGGATCACGAATAAAGCAGCCGGGATGAAAAGCTGGCCTGAACCAGGGCCATAACAGGTTTACGCCTTCTGTCATGATATGCGTAGCGCCGCGCTCTATCCGGCCCGCAGATGAAACCGCGTGATCTCGGACGGCACGCCCAAACGGAGCGCGAAGCCAGGCCATAGACCGGTTCCGTTACTGACATAGAGCGTCATACCGCCCACCTGGTAGCGTCCGGAGACAAAGCCGTTATTGCCCCGTGCCACGAGCCGGTCGAGGCCGCGGATCATCCCGCCACGCGTATGGCCCGAGAGCTGAAGCGCCACACCTCGGGCCGCCGCGGCCCGGGCGTCTCTAGGCTGATGATCGAGCAGCACAACCGGCGCATGGGCAGGACAGCCCGCCAGCGCGGCGTCAAGATCCGGGCCCACCTGACCGTGCCCGCGTGCCGAGCGATCCGTCACCCCAGCGATCACCAGATGGGCCGTGTCGCGCGTGATCACCCTGTGGTGGTTTTCCAGCATATCGATACCCAGTGCCGACAGATGGCGCATCCAGGCCGCATAATCGAAGAAATATTCATGATTGCCCGGAGCGGCCAGTACGCCATCGGGCGCGCGCAGCTCCGCGAGCGGTGCGACATCGGCACGGCGCATGTCCACCGACCCGTCGATGAAATCCCCCGTCACGACGATCAGATCGGCATCGGCCGCATTGGCTCGTGCCACGACACGAGCGGCCCATCCCGCGGAGAAGAGCCTCGTAATATGCAGATCACTCAGCTGGAGCAGTCGGTATCCATCGAACAGCGGGGATAATCCGCGTATGGTGACGGTCACATCCCTGACAGGGGGCACCCGCAGAGCATTGGTGACACCGATGGCTGCGAGCAGCCCGGCCAGTCCACCTACCGTGACGCGGGCTTCGATGCCGATATGAACCGGCTGCCAGGTAACTAGCGCAACCACCAGCGCGCCGAGATCGAGTGCGAGCTGAAACAGCGTGAGAAACAGGATCGTTCCGACCGCCCAGTTGAACAGAATGATAAGCGGTTTCGGGAACTCCGGTGCGAATATCGAACCGGAAGAGAGCCTGCTCCAGAACTGGAATTGCGACGCCACGATGACGAAGACGGCCACCAGAAGTTTCACGGCAACCGGAAGAGGAAGGGGCCATAACCAGTTCAGGATCACGATCGACAGAAGCAGGCCGAATACGATAATGCGCAAGAGTGTGGTTATCCTCATGGAGAGAGGGAGCCGACGGCTTACGGTGGACGTCGGCGTCCCCGGCACAGCTGTGAGCCTGTGCTGACCCGAAATGTTGTTCCTGCGAACGCGTCAGGCGAAGCGTTCTCCGACCATCTCCTCGCTTTTTGTCCACAGGGCCTCGGCGTGTGCCGGATCGAGAGCGTAGGCGCGGACCCCTGGATTGACCAGACTGATCGGCTGGTCGTCGGGGATCACATCGCTGACGTGACAATCCTCGCAGTAATGCGCACCCACTGCATCGGCATCAGCTATGACGCCGGCCCACACCGAGGTTGCAGCACCCTGAGGGATAGTCTTGAACTGGAGCGGCTCATGACCCTCGGCGATGGCCTGTTCGTTGATCTGGCTTGCCATGGCGTCAATCTCGCCAGGTGCCATGTGCCGCACCAGTTCCGTCATGATTGCACCGGGGTGAACTGCCGTTGCCCGCACGCCCCGTGAGCGATGCCGCGCATCAAAGGCGACGGCAAAGAGAATATTGGCGGTCTTGGAGCGTCCATAGGCCACGAACGGCACGTAAGGCGTATGGTCGAAATTCGGGTCGTCCAGATCAACATCGGCGAAGCGATGTCCGGCCGAGGACACAGTAACCACCCGTGCACCATCGCGCAGCAGGCCGGCGATCCGGTTGATCAGGACGAAATGTCCCAGATGGTTGGTGCCGAACTGCGTCTCGAACCCGTCTTTCGTATGTCCGAACGGCGTCGCCATGACGCCCGCATTGGCGATAACCAGGTCAAAGGGCGCGTCTTGTGCGTTCAGACGGTCGGCGCAGGCGCGCACGCTCGCCAGATCCGCAAGGTCCAACGCGGTAAGTTCGAACGCACCGCCTCCCTGCGCCGCAGCCTCGTGGACCTGATCGGTTGCGTGCTCCGCTTTTGCCAGATCGCGCACCGCGCCCACGACATGCGCGCCATGAGCGGTCAGCGCCCGGGCTGTTTCGACACCCAATCCGGCGGAAACGCCGGTCACGAGAACGCGCTTGCCCTTCAGGGACACGCCGGAGAGAACATCATCAGTCGTTGAGGTTGCGCCAAAAACCTAAGTCATGGGTGGAACTCCCTGAAATGGTGCATCCATTCCTTGCCGAAGCGGCATGGAATGTCTTATGTGGAGCATCGCTCCGCTTTATATATACGGAGCATTACTCCGTTTAACAAGGGGAGGACAGGTGACCGACGTGAAAAAACCCCGTCGCCGACCGCGCAGCGATGGACAGCGCAACCGGGAACAACTCCTGGACGTGGCCAAAACCGCATTTACGATGGGGGAAATGGACATTCCTCTGGATGAAGTCGCACGGCGCGCGGGTGTGGGTATTGGCACGCTCTACCGGCACTTTCCCAATCGCGACGCTCTTATCGAAGCGGTGTATCGCGCTGAACTGGATCGCCTTGCTGAAGCGGCTCCCGTGCTGGCCGCGCAGTATCCACCGGTGGAGGCGCTGCGCGCATGGATGCGACTGTTCGTGGATTACATCGCCGCCAAGCAGGTCATCGCCCCCGCGCTCAACGGGTTGGTTGGGGGAACAGGGGCGCTCTATGCGCATTCCGGCGACGTTCTCAAAGCTGCGGTCAACAGCCTTGTTTCCGCTGCCATCGCTGCCGGTGAGTTCCGCGCCGACATCGAGCCTCTGGATCTGCTCCGCGCTCTGGCGGGCGTTTCAAATTTCTCGGCCGGTCCCGGCTGGGAGAGCAGTGCGAAACGTCTCGTCGATATTCTCATCACGGGCTCACGGTCGTCAGCATCGTAAAGACGCATCCTGTCTACCTGTTGGAACGGCCGACCGTCTGTATCGCGCACAAAATGGCCGCAAGACCGAACCAGGACAACGCGGTTCTTGTGCTAGGGAAAGGGATGTCCCGACCGATATTATTCTGATCTTCGGGGACTGCGCTGTATTATCGATCGAGGCAGTTTCGTTGCTGCTGCCAGAGAGCTTGGCGTGTCGCGTTCGGCGCTCAGTGAAACGATCCGTCGACTGGAAGATTTTGTTGGCGTTCAGCTTCTGAACCGAACAACACGCAGTGTCAGCCCCACGCCCGCAGGGGAGCGTCTGGCAGCGCGGTTCGGTGTGGCGTTTGAAGAAATCGGGGCCGCTTTAAGCGAAGCCGGTGCGATGAGCGGCGAAATTGCTGGTCCGGTGAGGGTTCACGCGCAACGTCTTGGTTACGAGCTTTTTCTAAAACCGCTCCTGCCTGATTTTGTCCGACGTTTTCCCCGGATCAGTGTCGAGGTGCAAGATCGATGATGCCGGAGTAGATATCGTACAGGAACGGTTCGACGTCGGCATACGGCTTGGGGAGATGCTGGATCAGGATGCGATTGCGTTCCCGCTTCAGCCCGGTTTGCGGCAGATTGCCGTTGCCGCCCCGTCCTATCTCGAACGACACGGGGCACCACTCCATCCGCGGGAGCTCCGCGATCACCTCTGTATCGGTTTTCGCTGGCCGGGGCATGCTGCTCTGTATAACTGGGAATTCTGCGAAAACGGCGTCTGGTTCTCCGTGGCCGTCTCCGGTCCACTGACCTTCAATGATCAGCGGGCAGCACTGGATGCCGCCGTTGCTGGCGCGGGCATCGCATTATGGGTTGAGAGCGAGGTCCAGCCGCTTATCGAAGCCGGGCATCTTGTTCCCCTGCTGACAGAGTATTCCGCCGCTTTTCCAGGCTTTGCGCTCTACTATCCCCCGCATCGTCATCGCTCGACTGCGGTCAAGACCTTCATTGCCGCCGTGCGCAGTGCGAAGCAGCCGTGACCGATTGTACCTGCCCAGCCGTATAACCCATTCCGAATATCCGGTATTAAACTTACGACCCGGTCACTCCAGATGATGTCCTCGACATCACAGGAGGTTTGTATGGATCCGGAAAACACAGCAGGCAATTTTGCAGGCAAAGTCGCGATTGTCACCGGCGCTGCAAGCGGGATCGGTCGTGCGACTGTGGAGCTGCTTCATGCACGTGGTGCATCGGTGATCGCGGAGGACTGTGATCCCGGTGTCAATGCTCTTGCCCGGCCTGGTATCGTCCCACTCGTCGGGGACGTGACAGAAGAAGGCGCTGCCCGACTGGCCGTGGCAACGGCGGTCGAGCAGTTCGGTCAGCTGGATATTCTTGTGAACAATGCGGGCATTATCATCAACAAGCTGGTGGTGGACATGACTCCTGAGGACTGGGACCGCATCTTTGCCGTCAATATCCGGGGTGTGTTTCTGCATTCGCGCGAGGCGATGCGTGCGATGATCCCGAACGGGAGCGGCGCTATCGTCAATGTGGGCTCGTATGCCTGCTTCCAGACCTTTCCATCGATTGCAGCCTATGCTGCGTCAAAAGGGGCCCTTGCCCAGTTCACCCGGACACTGGCCGTGGAAGCAATTGGTCATGGGATCCGGATGAATGCGGTGGGCGCGGGAGATACCGTGACCAATATTCTCAATCATATTCATGCAGACGGCCCATCTGCCCTTGCGGATTATGGCAAACATGCTCCCATCGGACGTGCGGCTCGACCAGAGGAAATCGCCAGGGTGATCGCCTTTCTCGCATCCGACGAGGCCAGCTTCATGGTCGGGTCGATCGCCATGGCCGATGGTGGGAAAAGCGTAGTACTTCCCACCTGATCAGATCATTTTCGCTTTCGGCTCTCTCCCTGCTCGTCATGGCCATGTCTGTTTTGTGGAACGGGCTGTGATCGAGCGGATGACGGGGATGAGGCGCAAGCGGACCTGCTGCTTTTGTCCTATTCCGGACGTAGACATGCCTTACTAATGTTTCTGAAATCGGGCGCTGCCGAAACGAAACGGCTGCCAAGCTAAATGATCCAGGATCAGTTTCCTTGAGGCGTATAGTTCTGCCATAGCCATAACAGGGCTTCGGGCAATGTCTGCTCAATCGTGGGACCGTCCACATGACCAGCATTACGCGACAGAACGAACTGGTAATCATACCCTTTTGCAGACAGCACACGAGCCATGTTTTCGCTGGCCAGTACCCAGTCATGCATACCATCGGGCATGGCGGGAGCAGGATAGAACAGATCCCTGTCTCCTGCCTCGAACCAGAAGCGGATCGGCTTGCGCGGGGCATTGGGTATAAGGGCTGCACCGGGCTGACTGCCTGTTGCTGTCGGGTTGCCTGCCCATGGTGAATGATACTGCCACGCCCCACCCGGTATGCCATCAGCATGCGGCCATTGCTGGTTCGTCAGCGTAGGAGAATAGGCCAGTACACGGTGGTACAGTTCCGGATGGAACCATGCCATACCGAATGCCGCACCGCCACTCGAACTGATACCCATTGTGGCGCGACCATCAGGGTCATGGGTCAGGGCAACGCCGGCATGCTGCTGTACCAGCGGCAGGACCTCACGCTCAACCCATTCAGCATAAGTGCCTGACACCGTGTCATATTCCCGTCCACGCTCGCTACCCTGCGCATCCTGTCCGCCAGAACCGATACCAATCGCGATCAGGGGAGGGAGCCGATGGCTGGCGATCAGCACATCCAGGACTGCGAACAGGTCACGACCGGGATAAATACCATCCGTCCCGCCATCGCCGAATACAAGAAACGGTGCTCTGGTCCCTGGTTTGTACTGAACAGGCACATACACATCCACCTGTCGTATCCATGGACCCGAATGGCTTTCTGTCAGCCGCAGGTTGGACGGATCGCCGGGAGCGGAACGGGACGTGTAGATCGCGCCATTAGGACAGTTGTCGGGGTCGTCACGGACAATGCCAGGATTAAACAGGACGCTGTGTCCGGACTCCATGGTGAAGGATACAATCCGTCCGGAAGGCACATTTGCCGTCATGGCAAACTCGGGTGCAAACGGATGGGTCGGTCCCAGCACGAAATTACCATTGGCTGTGTCTGGCGGCACGGCTTTGTCGGGCAGATCGTGTGCAGATGGATAATGCGGGTTATGCGGATCACGCCGGGGCGACATACTGTCAGTCGTCAATGCAGAAAGATCAATGAAGAATGGTGCCAGGAGATGTGTTGTATTGGCGGTCGGCGGTGGCGGAATATGCAGGGACTGGCAATCGGCATGAGCGGGGAAAACAGGCATCGCAAGACAAACTGTCCAGACTGCCACGAAGAAGGAAACCGGTATTCTGAAGTCCAACGCCAAGAGTTTGTATCCCGTCCTGCATTAAAAACTGCGTCTCTAGGCAAGCACGATACCCGTTCCATATCCACCCTTCACAAAAGACTGTCCGGAAACATGTCTGACCAGCCATGGAGAAGTTTTTTAGTTTTTATGAAAAGCAGATAGGTGGCCCTCGTCCTCATGTCGGTCATTGGAACCGACTTCACATTTTCCCGAAACCTGACATAGCTACAAAGCGCCGTTCTCGATCAAGCTAGGTTGCAGAACAGACGAGACATATGATCCGAATATGTAACGTCTACGTAATAGACACTCGCGTTAGGCTCAGGACTCATTGATATGAGTGGCCGGATGTGATTCAGGCTCCTTGAGGAGACTGAAGATGGCAGATGGAGCGTCTGCGGCCCTTTTTCCCGAAGAGCCATGGCAAACCTCGCGTTGATGACCGTCGTGTGTTGAGTGGGATCATTTTCGTGAACAGAAATGGTCCGCATTGGCATGATGCATTCCGGGAATACGGTCCACACAAGACCCTCTCGGCAAGGCAGAGCCTCAGACGATCATGATTGATGCGGCCTATCTCAAAGCACTTCGCACAGCTTCTAGCCTGCGGTTAAAAAAGGGCTCCAGGTCATCTGATCGGGCGCACCAAAGGCGGGATGAATACGAAGCTGCATGCCGTCACCGACCGGATCGGACGTCCGCTCGACTTCTTCATGATAGCAGGACAGATCAGTGATGACACCGGTGTGGCTGCCCTTCTGGACGGTCTCCCACCAGATGAATGGATGCTGGCAGACCGAGGCTATGATGCTGACTGGTTCAGGGATGCCCTAGAGGAGAAAGGGATCAAACCCTGCATTCCGGGACGGAAACCCATAAAATATGACAAGCGGAAATGCAAAAGACACAACCGTATCGAGATCATGTTCGACAGGCTCAAGGACTGGAGACGGGTCGCAACACGCTATGACAGATGTCCCACCGTATTCTTCTCGGCAATCTGCCTCGCTGCAACCATCATCTTCTGGCTATCAGTCCTGAGCCTAGATGCGGTTGCGGCATTTTGTATTTAACAGGTCTGGAACCTGAAGATCTCGTCGGTATATCTCCCGCGCGCGCCTGGCATTGATAAGGCTGACCTTGGGATACGCACCGAAAGACAGAACCTTTTCCTTGCCTTCGAAGCGATATTTCAAGCGCCAGAGCTTTGTCCCGTTCGACTTTACCAGCAGATAGAGACCCTGCGCATCCCTGAGCTTATACGGTGATTCTTTCGGTGCGGCCTTGCGTACGGCGACGTCTGTCAGCACCGATACCCCCATTCACATTTCAGTTCATGGTTTGTTCTTGTCATTAATGGACACAAACCAGATGGAGGAAAAGGGCAGATTTGGCTTCCCTCGGCCAATAACGGTCACTAATGTTGAGGGTATCGCTGGCGGAGAGAGTGGGATTCGAACCCACGGTACGCTATTAACGTACACACGCTTTCCAAGCGTGCGCCTTAAGCCGCTCGGCCATCTCTCCTGTCGAGCGAGGCGGTGTTTACGAGAGCTTCCGCGTCAGATCAAGTCCCTTTCGGGCATTCTGGACAAATTTTTCAATAAGTTCGGAAGATTTATGGCCTGGTGACAACTCAACGCCCGAGGAAACGTCTACTGCCGGCGCTTGGCTTTCCTGTATGGCGCATTGGACGTTTAGCGGATTCAGTCCCCCGGCAAGCATCCAGAACGACGGAGGTGTCCAATTCCGGGTCAGGGACCAGTCGAACGTACGACCAAGCCCTCCAGGGCGGCAGTCCTGTTCCTGTTGCGGTGCTTCAATAACGTAACCTGCTAGTCGGGGATCAGTGGGGAGGTCGGATTGGCTGGCAATGCCACAGGCTCGCCAGACAGGACGTCCAAACTGCGACTGAATTTCCAGGCTGCGCGCTGGTGTGTCGTAAATCTGGAGAACATCCAGGGGCACTTTTTTCAAGGTCTGTTCGATCAGCCTGTTATCCGGCTTTACAAACAGACCAACGCGGGAAGGACCGCCTTCAGTCGAGACTGGCACGCTGTCGTGGAGAGCCAAAGCCTCGTCAGCAGTTACAAATCTGGGGGAGGCCTCACAGAAAACAAAGCCCACCCAATCAACCTTCAGGCGCGCACAGAGCTCCATCATTCGGGTGTCACGAATGCCGCAGATCTTGACACCCGTCATCATGCGCCAGCCAGTTCATCCATGATCGCTCTGGCGGCCTGCACCGGATCAGCCGCCTTTGTAATGGGCCTGCCTACCACGACCCAGTCTGCGCCCGCCCGGGCGGCCTGTGCAGGCGTCATGATGCGTTTCTGATCATCACTGGCAGTGCCAGCAGGCCGGATGCCCGGAACAACCAGAACGGGAGCATCACCCAGCGCATCCCTCAAAGACGCGATTTCATGGGCCGAACAGACCAGTCCATCCGCACCGGCCCTGATGGCCAGCTTTCCGAGCCTGACGACCTGCTCCTGAGGTGTGGCATCAACGCCGATTTCCTGAAGGCCGGCGGCGTTCATGCTGGTCAGAACCGTAACAGCCAGAAGTTTCGGACGTTCCGTTCCGTCCGGAAATGCTCTTTCGAGAGCCTCCCGGGAACGGGCAATCATTTCCGTACCACCACTGGCATGAATCGTTGTGAGGGCCGGGCGGAGCGGAGCAAGAGCAGAAAGGCCCGATGCAACAGTGTGGGGAATGTCGTGCAGTTTCAGGTCAAGAAACAGCTTGTGCCCTTCAGAGACCGTCTTCACCGCATCCAGCCCGCAGGCATAGGTAAATTCGAGCCCCAGTTTAATGGCGTCGACATCATCTTTGAGTTTTTCTGCCCAATGCAGCGTCTGGGATCGGGATGCCGTATCGAGGGCAGCAATGAGTTTTGTACGACGCAACATGTTGGCGCTCAGACCTTCTGCTCTGGCTGAACCGGGACCGTGCCGGGGAGGGGGGTGCCAACCGGGTTCTGAAGGCGATCCAGACGCTGATGAAGCTCCACAAGCTGGCTCTCCAGCGTGCGGACATGCTGCTCGGCGCGGCGGGCGCGCGAACGCTGCTGCATGTCACCGATCAGGCCGATCAGGAAGCCGAACAGAAGGGCGACAACGCCAACACCCAGCACGAGCGTCCCGATGGACAGATGCCAGCCGAAAGACACAAGCCAGATGGGTTCCAGATCCGTATTGCTCAAGGCAAAAACGATCAGGACCGCGAGAAGAACGACGAGGATGAGCAGTCTGAGCATAAACATGGTCCTATCGTGCTACCTGCAGCGCAACAAGACGTGCGGGCAGGAAGATTGATTCCCTGTCAGCAATCATGATGTCCTGTGCAGGCGGCATCATGCGCCGGTGCTGACATTGCGCAGGATGGCGATATCATTCCCAACGTATCACCGAAAGGGATCGCGGTGTCTGAAATCATTCCATTACGTCCGGCTCTTCCGAAAAGTGATACGTTCTGGGCCGTTCTTGCGTCGCAGGGAAAACGCACGGTCATCGCGAACATCTACACGACACAGAAGGAGGCTGAGGCGGACCGACAGTGGCGTGTCGGGCAGGTCAGTGCCTACAGCGTGTTTCTGCGGACCGAAAAACAGGACGTCCCTGTATACCGGATCGAGAAGATAAAACGTGCGGATCTTCCACGAAACTGGAGGCCACTTCCGGCACTGGGAATGCTGCGTGGCAGGCTCATCTGAAAATCGCCCCGCTGGTCAAAACACAAACATCGTGACAGACTGCCTGATGCCACATTTCCTTGCATTTCAGTGCAATACGAAATGAATGATTTGATGACCGCATGAGGATGCAAGCCAATGGATCAAACATATACCGACACCGTGACAGGCAGTTCCGAAGGCCTGGATGTTACAGATTCCCAGCCTTCTTCCTCATCTCTCATCGTTGGTTCGCAGTATCTCCGGGCCATGTCCATTGATGTGCAGAACACCCCGGACGTCTATAGGGATCTTCCCTCACAGCCTCATATCGGAATGACGGTTGATGTTACGGGACGCCAGCTCGGAGATCAGCCAACATTCGAAGTCAGCCTTGTCATCCGGGCACAGGGTCTGGAGAACGCCCCTACACAGGAGGCTCCCAATCCGAAGGTCCTCTATGAAATCAGCCTGGCCTATGCAGGGCTGTTCGGTCTGACAGGACGTATTCCGCAGGAAGCGGTTGAACCCCTGCTGCTGGTTGAAGCTCCGCGCTTCCTGTTCCCCCGGCACGCAGCGCCATGCTGAATACCGTCCGTGAGGCCGGTTTTCCGTCTCCCAACATCCAGCCCATAGACTTTCATGCGCTCTGGCAGAGCCGACGGGCACAGCAGCGGTAAAGAGCATATCCGTTCTGCAGGCAGCTCCAGAGGGACCCAGCATCAATGAAAGATCATATCCTTGCATCCCCGGCTTTTGCGGGTGATCGGCCGCCCCTTTGGGCAGCGTTTGATGCAGAATGGTACCGCACCCGCTATGGACTGCGCCTGCGTGAGGAAGCCAAGGAGAGCGGAGAAGCTTCGGAACTCGATCTGAGCGACGAAGGACTGGAACGTCACTGGAAAAAGAAGGGAGCCAGAGCCGGGCTGTCTCCCAACCGTTTTTTCGACGAGGAATGGTATCTGCGCCAGAACCCGGATGTCCGCGAGGGCATCAGTCTGGGGATTTTCGACAGTGGCTTCCTGCATTACTGCGAAAGCGGTTTCCGAAGCCGCTCGCCGCACTGGCTTTTTTCCGAAGAAAACTACTTCAGCTGTAATCCGGATCTGAGCCCGCATGTCCTTGCATCGCAGGGGTTCTGTAATGGCTATGACCATTATCTTGCGATAGGCGATCAGGAACACCGCAAGTCCCACGCTTTCTTCGATCCTGAGGTCTTTCGGTCCGCCAGCATGGCCGAAAGACAGCACTATGATTTCGGGATCGGTGATTTTGTTCAGTTCATCCGGTTTTCGGCAGCTGGGAGGCGGCGCAGTTCCTGGTATTTCGATCCGAAATGGTACCTCGAACGCTACCCGGATGTTGCGGAGGCTCTGGAAAACAACAGATATCAGAGCCCGCTTCACCATTATCTGACCAATGGCAATCCGACAGCTTACGATCCCAATCCGTGGTTCAGCGAAGCCTTTTATGCCGAAAAATATCCGGATGTGGGCAATATCGTTGCTCAGGGTGGCTTCCGGAACGGATACGAACATTTCGTCCGTTTTGGTATCACCGAACAGCGCCAGCCTCAGGCCGACGTCGATCTGGCCAGCTTCCTGAGGCGAAGCGGTATCCAGCGCCAGCTCCGCCGTCCGGACATCCCTGACATCTTTACGCTCTGGATCCAGTCCCAGGGAAACCCGCTGGAAGAGACCGTAGCAGAGATTCCGGAAAAGCAGTGCCAGTTGCTGGATTTGCACAGAGCACAGACGCTTATTCCCTCACTCGTGCGGGAACCACTGGATTTCCGTCCTGTGACCCTGCCGAACGTGACTGTTATCATACCGGTCTCAAACCAGTTTCAGGAAACACTCTCCACCCTTGCTGCCCTTTATGCGAACAGCGACCGAAGCCTGCAGATCGTTCTGATCGACGCAGGATCCACTGATGAAACGGCCCAGATCGAGCGGTTTGTCCGTGGGATCCACATTATACGGCCGCCCTATCGCACGACCCATGCCGAACAGATCGGGCTCGGACTTGAACTTGCGCGTGCAGACATTGTCCTGTTGCTTCCAGCCGGCGTCCAGCCGTTTCCCGGAAGCCTGAAAACTGCTCTGGAAGCATTTGCAGATCCCGAAATCTGGGCGGTGGGTGGCCAGTCTCTGGGACTGGACGGCAAGGTTCGGGAAGCGGGCAGCGTCCTGTGGAGAAACGCGACTTTCACACCGTTCGGGAAGGGCTTGCGGGCCAACGAACCTGAAATTGCGTTCCGGCGATGGGTGAACGGCTTTACCGGTGGACTTTTGTTCTGCCGGCGCCTTGCCCTGCGTGAACACAGCCAGCTGAATCCTGTCTGTATCGGCCCGGAAGCCGAGATGCTCGCAATCTGCTGCTCATTGCGTCAGGCCGGTGGTAAAATCCTGTATGATCCGGATGTGCTCGACCGGTCGGCAGCAGAACCGGAAATCGCCCCGGAACTGCGTGTCCGCAATAAATCCTGGCTGAAACGTCGGTTTGCAGGACTGCTGTCGAGACAGCCGCTGCCAGGCACCAATATCATGCGCGCCCGGTCTGCATGCGGTTCGCCGGGAATCCTGTTCCTGTGCGAAAGACTGCCCCATACCGTTCTGGGCACACCTTATCTCCGGCATCGCGATATGATGATCGGTCTCAGCCAGCTCGGATATCAGGTGACCGTTTTCCCGCTGGATGGAAGCCTCCATGACTGTGTCGCTACAGCTCTGGATT
The DNA here is from genome assembly GCF_046058915.1 of Gluconobacter roseus. GTDB lineage: Bacteria > Pseudomonadota > Alphaproteobacteria > Acetobacterales > Acetobacteraceae > Gluconobacter > Gluconobacter roseus_A. The sequence continues at coordinate 401,644 of NZ_CP175538.1, read as the reverse complement.
TTCCGCCGGACATCGAACTGATGGACGATTGTGACCTGTCCGAACTGCCGGATTTTCTGCAGGAACGCGCAGGGTGCTTCGACTACGTCTGGATCGGCAGTACGAAAACACTTCAGCGTACAGGCCCGATCCTGCAAAACCACGCAAAGTGCCTGCCCAGACTGGGAATGGTGGTGGACGTCCACGGAAGTCATTCTGCGGAATCCTATTACCGCAGACTTGTGGGGACGGTGGACAATCGCGAACTCCTTCTCGATGATCTGGAACTTGATATCGATCAGGCCTGGCTGACACAGTCCGTGGTCGTCGGTACAGCAGATGAAAAGGCCAATCTGCAAACGCTTGGCCTGACCAATGTCTGTGTGCTGGGCGCACCTCCCATTCCGACAGTTCTGTCTCCCTCATTCAGTGAACGTACTGGCATCCTGCTTGTTCTGCCTGTCCATGCCAGTGGCGATGCGGTGCATGATGGCCTGCACTGGTTTGTCCATGAGGTCCTGTCAAAACTGGATCGCAACCTGCCGCCGGAAGCAACTGTTCTTTTGGCAGGTTATCGGGCCGAGAAGATCGATCTTTCTGCATTCACGAGATATCGGCGGCTGGAAGCTTTTCCGGACGAGACCGATTTGCAGGCGCTCTACAGATCGCGCCGCATTCTTGTCGAGCCGTCGCGTGTGCTGGCAGCCGCGCCCCGTGAGGTGCTGGATGCGGCCGCGGCCGGGTTACCCGCTGTGGTCTCGGAAACTGTCTGTCAGACGCTGGGCCTGGAAGACGGGAAAATGTGTCTGTCGGGCGGTTTTTGTGATCCAAACAGGTTCGCTCAAGCCATAATCCGTCTGTATACGGACATGGATCTGTGGGATACGATCAGCCATGATGTACAGGAACGGATGCGCGATGAAGCCGCCCATTCCGGCTTTTATGACGGACTGAAAGAGGTTCTCTCCGTTGCAGTTGGAACCACGCCTCTTGCAGCTTCGACGGTACCGCTGCGTCATCACAAGATATCCGAGGCCGACGCCAGGTTTGCTCCGGCTCCGATCCGACTTCAGCCCCGTCGGATGACTGTCAGCAGTGATTGATTGAGAAAAAGACAATGGCCATGAGGCGACGCGCGAGGACGACAGCCAGTTTGTCAAAATTTTCGCGCTGCCTTCCGGCCTCAGGCAACTGAATATGGAAAACAAGATGACTGCCACTTCCGAGAAACTTGATACCGTTCTCCAGAATGTCGACGCTCATCTCGACGCTTCGGTCTCACGCCTCTTCGAAATTCTCCGCATTCCGAGCATTTCCACCCAGCCTGCACATGCAGCAGATTGCCGGAAAGCGGCAGAGTGGATGCAGCGGGAACTCAAAGAGCTCGGAATGACGGCTGATATCCGGGACGTCCACTGGGCTGCTCCAGGGCATCCGATGGTTGTTGGCCATGAAGGGGTTGCAGGGGATAAGGATCATCGACCGCACGTCCTGTTCTACGGCCATTATGACGTCCAGCCGACGGACCCGGAAGCGCTGTGGAACGCGCCTCCCTTCGAGCCGCGGCTGGTCGAAGATGCCACAGGTCGCAAGGTCATCGTCGCGCGCGGGGCAAGCGACGACAAGGGTCAGGTCATGACCTTCCTGGAAGCCTGCCGCGCCTGGAAACAGGTAACGGGTTCACTCCCGGTCAGGGTCAGTGTTCTTCTGGAAGGTGAAGAGGAATGTGGCGGTGCGAACCTGCTCCCGTTCCTCAAGGAAAATGCGGCCGAGCTGAAAGCAGACGTGGCGCTTGTCTGTGATACGGGCATGGCAGATCGCAAAACGCCCGGAATCACAACATCCCTGCGCGGCATGATGGCTGAGGAAGTGGTCATCCAGTGCGCCAGCCATGACCTGCATTCCGGTCTGTATGGCAATGCTGCGGCCAACCCGATTGCCGTTCTCTGTCAGGCCCTGGCAACGCTGAGGAACGCGGAAGGAGGCGTAACGCTGCCCGGCTTCTATGATGGCATCCAGGATCCGGCGCCTGCGACGCGGGCACAGTGGAGCAAGCTGTTTCCCGATGACCGGTCCCTGCTGGAAGAAGCAGGGCTGTCGGTCGCGGCTGGCGAAAAGGGTTATAGCGCCATCGAACAGACATGGTGCCGCCCAAGCTGTGAAATCAACGGGATTTCCGGCGGCTATGAAGGCGAGGGGTTCAAGACGGTTCTTCCTGCAAAGGCCATGGCAAAGGTGTCTTTCCGCCTTGTGCCAGGGCAGGACCCTGACCGCATCCGTGAAACCTTCCGCGCCCATATCCGTGCAGCCCTGCCTTCTGATGCTCACGTGACCTTCACAGGCCATGGCGGTTCGCCGGGCTTTGAAGTCTCCCGTGACAGCCGCTTTCTGACACCTGCACTGAAAGCCCTGACGGATGAATGGGGCGTCCCCGCCGCAACCGTGGGCTCCGGTGGCTCCATCCCGGTCGCAGGTGAAGTCCGGGATGCACTGGGACTGGATGCCCTGATGATCGGTTTTGCCCAGAATGACGACCGGATCCATTCTCCGAACGAACAGTACGGACTGGATTCCTTCCATAAAGGTATCCGCTCATGGGTGCGGGTGCTTGCGGCACTGGCAGACGCAGGCTGACGATGAAAACCCCGAAACCGCTTGCCCTGACGCTGGGAGACCCGGCCGGGATCGGATCTCAACTCGCGGTCGAGGCATGGCGAAGGCTGCGGCTTTCGGGGGAGGGAACATTTTTCTGGCTGGGTGATCCACGGTTGGTGGAAAGTGCAGTTCCGGTCAGCTGCATCGATAGCCCAGAGGAGGCAGGCGCCGTTTTCAGTGACAGCCTGCCTGTCCTGCCGGTATTCTGTGAAGCGGATGTCGTCCCGGGGCAGCCAAACTCCCGTAACGCCGAGGCGACGATCAGCAGCATCCGTCTGGCGGTTGAATATGCGCTCGCAGGGCAGGCCGGTGGTGTGGTGACAAACCCGATCGCCAAGCATGTTCTGGCTGCTGCCGGCTTCCCCTATCCAGGGCATACGGAATTCCTGGCGGCCCTTTGCGACTGTCCCGGGGAAGAAATCATGATGCTGGCCTCACCACAGCTCAAGGTCGTGCCCGTGACGGTTCATGTGTCGCTACGGCGGGCCTTGGACACGCTGACGACCGATCGCATCGTGAGTGTGGCAAAGGCTGCGAATACAGCTCTGAAGCGGGATTTCGGCATTTCGTCACCCCGGCTGGCGATTGCGGGACTGAACCCCCATGCCGGCGAACATGGCATGATGGGCGACGAGGAAACAACAATCATCCAGCCCGCCATCGACAGGCTTCGGGCTCAGGGCATCAACTGTCAGGGTCCTCTGCCGCCGGATACGATGTTCAGCGCCAATGCCCGGCCAAATTATGATACCGCGATCTGCATGTATCATGATCAGGCGCTCATTCCGCTCAAGACGCTCGATATGGCAGAAGGCGTGAACGTGACCCTTGGCCTGCCGATCATCCGCACGTCACCGGATCATGGCACCGCTTTCGATATTGCAGGGCCTGTGACAGGTTCTTGCCGGGCCGATGTGTCCAGCCTTCTGGCCGCCATCCGTCTGGCTGGCGAAATGAGTCTCTATCGGGAAAGGAGAGGGTGATGATCCGTCTTGGAGTAAATATCGATCACGTCGCCACACTGCGAAATGCCCGGGGCGGCACATTTCCGGATCCCGTAAAGGCCGCCGAACTCGCCATTGCGTCAGGCGCTGACGGGATCACAGCCCATCTGCGCGAAGACCGCCGGCATATCCGGGACGCAGACATGCCGCGCCTTAAGGCTCTGTCCGCCCCGCTGAATTTCGAGATGGCCGCAACCGATGAGATGGTCAGGATCGCCTGCGACCTGCGTCCGCATGCCTGCTGTCTGGTTCCGGAGAAACGTCAGGAAGTCACGACAGAAGGCGGGCTGGATGTCACAGGACAGCGGGAGGCCCTCGCACCCCGGATTGCCCGGCTGAAAGACGCCGGAATCCGGGTCTCTCTGTTCATCGACCCTGATGCCCGTCAGATCGAGACTGCGGCGGCTCTGGGTGCACCCGTGGTGGAACTTCATACCGGGGCCTATGCGCATGGAGGCGCGCATGAACTGGAGCGCCTGCAGGCGGCGGCTGACACCGTCGCGGCATGTGGGCTGGAACTCCATGCCGGGCATGGACTGACCTATGCCAATGTCGGGCCTGTTGCCGCGCTGCCCGGCCTTGCCGAGCTCAATATCGGACATTTCCTGATCGGACAGGCGATTTTCGATGGTCTCGGACCCGCAGTCCGAAAAATGAAAAACCTGATCAACAGCTGACAAAAAAAGGCCGGGATAGAAACCATCCCGGCCTTTTTTGAGGCTTACTTGACCGGCTGGATAACCGGCTGCGTATCGTCGTTCGTGAACTTGGGAACGTATTTCCCGGACTGGTCGGAATAGGTAGCTGTCCCACTCTGCGCCGGCGTACGCGGCGGATGGAAACCGGAGACGGGACCGAAGGGGCCACCATTCACACGACGCATCGTGGACTCACGCTGACGGGCACAGCCGCGGGTGATGATGGAGCAGATGCCGTCTGTTCCGATATATTCGTCGTCATTGCCGGTGTAATGCACTTCGGAGACCCGGTCATGATCCATGCGGACCAGCATGCGGCATGCCGTCCCACCGCCACCAAATGCAGACTGGTAGATGCGGATGGCAGACTGGACAGGGATGAAACCGGAATCCGATGGCATCGTCGGAAGAGCCTTGCTTCCGTCATACTGCCAGATCTCGGTTGTATCGTTCAGCTTCTTCGTGGAAGCCGGAATACCGGCGCAGGCCTGAAGATCATAGCTCGTCATGCCAACCATTTCGTACTGTGCCTTGTGAGCACTGCGGGAATCGAAATAGCCACATCCCGAGAGGGCCGCGGTCGCCGTCAGGGCAACGACCATCCGTGTGAAAACCGGGCGCATCATGTCTCCTTTGCGCATCAGGGGGAGCAGACTGCAGACCCGGAACAATTCATGACGAACAGGTCACAATCAGATGTGAAGTGTCCTGTTTCTACAACACCATCCCGGACGGGGATAGAGGAGGCGGGTTCCTTTGTGCCGGATGATGGGTTACAGGGCAGTTCCCTTGCAGCACAGGAATGCCATCAATGGCCGACATGACTCCATCCGAGGTGACACGCCTCCAGACCACGCTCCAGCGCCTGCTGGGCTCTCCGAAACTGACCGTCAACAAGCCCAGCCGCAAGGGCATGAGCGTTGAACTGGCCGTAGCTGGGGAAGTGATCGGCACGGTGCACCGTGACGAGGACGAGGGCGAAGTGTCCTACGCCATCCACATCACGGTTCTGGAAGAAGACCTTCCGGCCGCCTGAGTTTTCAGGCGGCGTGAGCCGGAGCAGGCATCTCGAATCGCGTGATTTTCCAGCCCCAGTGCTCAAACTTCATGTGCAGGACGAACGGTGTCTGTCCCGGCTGGTCCAGGCTCGCCTCGAATTTACCCGCGCTGACGAAATGGGCGTGCATGGAATGCCACATCCCAAGCCAGCTCGCTGTTGGTGCACTGTGAGGCATCACCTGATGGGCCGTCGTCATTAGCGTGGCTGGCGTGAGGTGCGTGTCGATCGCATTCGAGACAACCTGACCCGCAAATGAACTTCCAAAACCCGGAAGATCGTCATCAGCTGGCGCTGCGGGCGTGAACTGTTCTTTCAGGCAATGACTTAGCGACGCCCAGTCCACATGCGGAGCAAGGCGTGATGGATTGTTCCCGCTCATCGCCCGGTCGATATCCCACAGAGCCAGATATGGCGACACCGCATAGGCTGCCAGAACAGCACCGGCACTGACTTTAAGTCCCTGCCATGCGCGCGGCATGACCCTGCGAAAACCGTTTTTCATGATGACTTCTCTGTTCGGGTCCTGTGAGACACCAGGACAGTGATGGATGATAGTGACGCTAACGTCTTTCACCCGTGAAAGTCAGCAATTATCATCATGTCATGGACATGAATTTTTCCGATCAGGAACTGGAGCGGTATTCCCGCCACATTCTTCTGCCTCAGGTCGGAGCGACAGGACAGGCGCGACTGCGAAAAGCCGCCGTTCTTGTGGTCGGAGCCGGTGGTCTGGGCGTCCCGCTGCTTCAGCAGCTTGCCGCGTCAGGAGTCGGGCATATCGGGATCATCGATCATGACCGGGTGGATCTCAGCAATCTCCAGCGTCAGATTCTTTACGGCACGGACGATATCGGCCGCCCCAAGGTCGAAGCGGCCGCAGCCCGGCTTGCAGCGCTCAATCCGCTGGTGGAGCTCCGCCCTTATCCAATGCAGGCGACGGAGACGACACTGGATGAACTCGTCCCGCACTATGACCTGATCTGTGACGGCACGGATAATTTTGACACACGGCTGGCAGTCTCCGACGCCTGCGTCCGTCATGGACGTACTCTGGTCTCAGGCGCAGTGCAGGGATTTTCTGGACAGCTTGCTGTTTTCCGTCCCCAGAAAGGCGGTCCCTGCTATCGCTGCCTGTTTCCCGACGCCGCGCGGACATCCGCTCCAAATTGTGGAGAGGCAGGCGTTCTGGGAGCGGCAACCGGTGTCATGGGAAGCCTGATGGCCGTTGAAGTCGTGCGGGAGATCATCGGACTGGAAGGTCGGGACGAGACACGCGTGTCCATGTGGGACGCCCTGTCAGGCACGTTACAGAGCTTCGTGCTGCACCGGGACCCGTCCTGTCCGGCCCATCATGAAAAGGGCTCGTTGGCATGAGTTGTCCCATGTTCCTGACGCTGGGCGACGATTCATGGCAGCGTGCCCATTATGCGCTCATCGTCGCAGCTGGAGGCCTGTCGCTTGGGCGGAATGTCACAATCTTTGCCGGAGGACGCAGTGTACTGGCTTTTGCGAAGGACTGGTCCGCGCTTCAAGGCGTGCGTCCTGACTCCGAACTCGTCGCCCACGGCGTAGCGGGCTTCAGTGAGCTCCGGGGTGCCGTCATGGAACTCGGCGCAGACGTGATGGCCTGTGAGACCGGCCTGAAACTGGCCTCGCTGTCTCCAGCGGACCTTCTGGACGGTGTTTCAGTTGCGGGAATTGTCAGCTTTCTCGAACTGGCGGGAGACAATCCCATCCTTGCGCTGTAAGTTGCCCCCAAACATACGATTTTAAGATGTCTTTCCCGTTTTGATGACTTGCCGAAACTCTCGGCCCTTGGCAGGGATGCGCTCATGAGAATGTCTGTCTTCCCTCTGCGTCCTGCCAAAGGCCATTCCGCTCTTCTTCGCGCGCTTCTGGCCGGCACGGTCCTGTTCGCCGCTCCGGGCGCCTGGGCTGCCCATCACCACAAGAAGCATGGGGAAACGGCCGAAAAAACCGCAGACAAGCATGCGCCTGCCAAAAAACATCACAAGGCAGAAGCAGCGAAACCCGCGACATCAGGCGCAAAGCACAAGGCAGCGCATCATTCCGCCCTGAAGCATGCCGCTCCCGCAGTCGCGGCCGGCGCGGCCGCCGGTGCGGCCGGTGCCGCGGCAGGGGCAGCGGCCCAGCCTGCGACCCCGGCAGCTCCGCCTGCACCCGAAAATACGGACAAGGGCAGCAATACGGGCCTGCCATTGCCCCGCTATGCCGCACTGAGGGCCGACAAGGTCTATATGCGTCGTGGTCCCGGAGACCGGTATCCGATCGACTGGGTCTATCATCGCCGTGGCCTGCCTGTGGAAATTGAGCGTGAGTTCGATGTCTGGCGGCTTGTGGAAGATTCCGACGGCCAGAAAGGCTGGGTCCATCAGGCAACGCTTTATGGCAGCCGGACCTTTGTCATCCCCGGCCTTCCTCCCGAAGGTGTGAAGGCGCAGGCGGGAGAGGCCAGTGCGCAGGCAGGGGACCATATCGGTAAGGCCGATGCCCGTATTCTCGCCCGTGTCGCTACCCAGGAAGAAGCACGAGCACATAAAAATGATGTGCTCCTCATGAGCCATCCGGAAGAAGATAGCAGCGTCATCGCGGTGCTTGAGCAGGGAACAGTCGGCAATATCAAGCTGTGCCCGCAGAACTCTCAATGGTGCCGTGTCAGCGTGAAAGGCTACGAAGGCTGGCTGCCACGCCGTCTTTTCTGGGGACTGCTCCCCGGCGAGACGATTCAACCAAACTGATTTTTCGATCGAGGACGCCGTATATGACATCCAGTTCCCATCACCGCCGCACGCGGATCGTCGCTACTCTGGGTCCGGCCTCATCCTCGCCCGAGATGATTCTTTCCCTTGCGCAGGCAGGCGTGAACGTCTTTCGCCTCAATTTTTCCCATGGCGCGCACGAGGACCATGGTGAGCGTCACGCCGCCATCCGGGCTGCGGAAGAGAAGGTCGGTCATCCACTGGCCATTCTGGCAGATCTGCAGGGACCGAAACTGCGCGTCGGTGTGTTCGAAAACGGTCCGGTCATTCTTGAGGAAGGCAAGCCTTTCCGTCTGGATCTGGACCGCACACCGGGCACGACCGAGCGTGTCTGTCTGCCGCACCCTGAAATTATTTCCGCTGCAAAGCAGGGAAGCCATCTCCTGCTGGATGATGGCAAGCTCAAGCTGCGCGTCACGAATGTCGGGGAAGGTTTTCTCGAAACAGTTGTCGTAATCGGTGGCAAGCTCTCCGAGCGCAAGGGCGTCAATGTTCCGGACGTCACCCTGCCCATTCCGGCCCTGACCGAGAAGGATCGCCGTGACTTCGATTTCGCGCTGTCGCTTGGCGTGGATTTCGTAGCGCTCTCCTTCGTACAGCGCCCGGAAGACGTTCAGGAAGCCCGCGAGATCGCAGCAGGTCGCGCAGCGATCGTGACGAAGCTCGAGAAACCGCAGGCCATGGACGATCTGGCGGCCATCGTGCATCTGTCGGACGCCATCATGGTGGCTCGTGGCGATCTGGGCGTGGAACTCCCGCCGGAGGAGGTGCCCGTTGCCCAGAAGCGTGCCATTGCCGAAGCCCGCAAGCAGTGCCGTCCGGTCATCGTGGCAACACAGATGCTGGAAAGCATGATCGAAAGCCCGACCCCGACCCGGGCCGAAGTCTCTGACGTGTCCAATGCCGTTTATGATGGTGCTGATGCGGTCATGCTTTCAGCCGAAAGTGCAGCAGGCAAATATCCGCTTGAAGCCGTCTCGATGATGGCCCGGATTGCGGCACGGGTTGAGCAGGATCACGAATGGCGTATCCGCATGGACCGTCTGCGTCCCGTACCGGACGAGAGTGTTCAGTGCGCAATTGTTCAGGCCGCCTGGCAGGTCAGCCGGACGCTGCATGCAGGCGCCATTGCGTCGCATACGCGTGGTGGCGGCGGGGCCATGCGCATGGCCCGCGAGCGGCCCCATTGCCCGATCATCGCTCTGACGCCGGAACTGGACGTCGCACGGCGCCTGTGCGTCGTGTGGGGAACATTCCCGCATGTCGTGGATCGTGAGCAGACGGCTCACGGCATCGAGGACCTTGCTGGCCCGGCCGCCGATCTGGCGCGCAGCATGAAGTTCTGCAAGACGGGCGACCATGTTTTGGTTCTGGCAGGTCTGCCATACGGTCATTCCGGCAGCACGAACACCCTGCGGGTCGTCACGGCCTGAATCCCTATCTGCTGCGGGAGCATGCTCCCGCAGCAATGATATTCCGTATCAGGCCTGACGGTTTTCAATCAGGGTCCGCCGGATCGCACGTCCACGCTCGATCCGGCTTATGATACCGGCTTCATCGCCCTTACGGATCGCATCCGCCATCGCCTGCGTATCGGCTACGAACCTGTCGAGCGTGCCCAGAAGGGCCTCGCGGTTGGCAAGAAAAATATCCCGCCACATCACCGGATCCGAAGCAGCAATCCGTGTAAAATCGCGAAAACCCGAGGCTGCATAATCCAGCACGGCGGCACGAAGTTCATCAGAAAGATTGTCGGCCGTATCACAGATCGTGAAGGCCAGCAGATGCGGCAAATGGCTGACCATGGCACAGATCCGGTCATGCTCGTCATCAGTCAGGATCTTCGTACGGGCGCCGCACAGCGTCCAGAGCTTCTCGATCGTCGTAATGGCGTTCTGATCTGCGCCCTCGGGCGGTACCAGGAGTGCCCACCGATCTTCGAACAGCGTTGAAAAGCCCGCATCCGGGCCGGAATGCTCCGTTCCCGCCATCGGGTGCCCCGGGACGTAAGCCACGTTTTCGGGCAATATCGCCGTGATCTTCGGTCCAAGCTGACCGCGGACGGATGCCACATCCGTCAGAATGCTGCCTGACTTCATATGCGGAAGAAGCTGCCGGGCAACCTGTTCCACCGCGCCGACTGGCACGCAGATCATGACGCAGTCCGCCTGCGCAGCCTCAGCCAGATCAGCTGTCGTGACATCGGCGATATCAAGCTCACGCACCCGCTCAAGGACGCGGGAACTTGTATCCGCTGCAATCAGGGTTTCAGCAATGGTGCCTGTTTCCCGGGCACGGCGAAGGACGGATGATCCGATGAGGCCCGGACCAATAACCGCAAGAGACCTGAAAAGTGGTGTCATAGGACTCTTGGAGCCGTGACAAAGGAATTGTCGTCGGGCTTCTTGCCGTCCCGAGACGTCGCTTCTTTCTTGATGTTGCCAGCGAGCGCCGTCACAGCCGGAGCAATAACCTTCTTCCGGGCGGGCGCAGGAGCGGGCTCGCTCTTCTTCGCAGAGCCGTTGCGCTCGTGACGAAGGCGACGCATTTCAATGATCTGCCAGACCAGCAGGACCGGAATGCCGATCAGGATGTCGCGTCCACGGCGCAGAAGCGAAAGACTGAGGGAAATCTGGGCATCAATCCCGAAGATCATGCCCAGCGCGACATACGCGGCTTCCTGCACGCCGAGAGCGCCCGGCACGAGAAAACCGGCCGACATGATGCCACAGACCACACCTTCAATGGCGACGGAGGAGAAAAATCCGACATGGGCCCCGAGAAGCTGGAGGGCCAGCCACGTCATGGCTGCACTACCCATCCAGCATAGCAGGTGGCAGAATGCGCCGAGGGAAATCCTGTCCGGACGGCTCCAGAGGTCTTCGAGTCGTGCCTGGAAGGTTTCGGTATTGCCGATCAGGGCAGCACGCCATTCCGATGCGATATGGCGCCCGAGAAAAGCCGCGGCTCTGCGGATCATGGCGCCGCCGCGATGCTGGGTCCAGATAAAGCCCGCAATACCCAAGCTCAGCAGCACCATGCCACCAATCAGTGGCCAGACGAATTTCCCGGCACCATGATGACCGATCAGACAGAGAAGGGCGATCAGGACGAAGGCGATCTGTCCCAGCACTTCTGTCGTGATGTCCACCAGATTGGCTGCTACGCCTTCCGGCCAGTGCAGCTCTTCCCCTTCGCTGGTGCGCGGATCAACACCGGCGAGTGTGGCGCGGACACCAATGACCATTCCGCCAAGCTGGGAGAAGGGGAGACATGCCCCGGCGCTGTCACGAACCAGACGTGCTCCGATCAGGCGTCGTACGCCCAGCATCGGCACCGCTGCATGCCATGCAATTCCAAGGCCCACATCGATCAGGAGCTGGAAGGCCGCCAGAAGCAGGAAGCCGCCGACCCCGACTTTAGAGAGCGCTTCCATGACGGGATGGATACCCGCCTTGGCCGCGATAAAGGTGAACAGGGCCACCCCAAGAAGGGAAAGGAGAACTGGGAGAGTTTTTTTCAACGTCTTCGTCACATGCCGTTTGCACACGCTCTATCGCACACAGGGTGAATATTCCACCCTTGCAGACGCTTTCCCCGAAAAGCCGAGGGGATTATGCTGTCATAAATTGCAACCATCTGCTGATGACCCAAGGAGACACTGCCACCATGAACGATGTCACACTCGTTACGGGGGCTACCGGGTTTGTCGGCTCCGCCGTCGCCCGCGTCCTGGAAGAACGTGGACACCGCCTGAGGCTTCTCGTCCGCCCGACATCCGACCGTTCAAATATTGCTGAACTCAACGCAGAGATTGCCGTAGGCGACCTCTCCGACCCGGATACGCTGATCCCGGCGCTGAAGAACGTCAAAACGCTCTTTCATGTTGCGGCCGACTACCGACTCTGGGTTCCGGATCCGGAAACCATGATGAAGGCCAATGTGGAGGGCACGCGCAACCTGATGCTGTCCGCCATGGAAGCAGGGGTCGAAAAGATCATTTACTGTTCGTCGGTTGCGGCTCTGGGACTGCGCAGCGACGGGGTGCCGGCGGACGAAACCACGCCGGTTTCCGAAAGCCAGGTCATCGGGATCTACAAGCTTTCGAAATACCGCGCCGAACAGGAAGTCCTCCGCCTGGTTCGCGAAAAGAACCTTCCGGCCATCATCGTGAACCCCTCCACCCCGGTTGGCCCGAGAGACATCAAACCGACGCCAACGGGGCAAATGATCCTCGACTGCGCCAGCGGAAACATGCCAGCCTATGTCGAAACCGGGCTGAACATCGTGCATGTTGATGACGTGGCGGAAGGTCACGCCTTGGCGCTTGAGCGGGGAAAGATCGGTGAGAAATACATTCTCGGCGGTGAGAACATCATGCTGGGTGACCTGTTCCGCATGGTCAGCCAGATCGCCGGTGTGAAGCCTCCCGGCATAAAGCTCAAGCAGTCCTGGCTTTACCCTGTGGCCCTTGTGTCCGAATGGCTTGCACGCGGGTTCGGCATTGAGCCCCGAGTAACCCGTGAGACGCTGGCCATGTCCAAGAAGCTCATGTTCTTCTCGTCCGACAAGGCGAAGAAAGAACTCGGATATTCCCCGCGCCCGGCCCGCGATGCCGTGACAGATGCCATTGCCTGGTTTCGTCAGCACGGACGGATGAAATAATGCTGTTCGGAACTGCACTGACCAGTCTGGGAGCCTGGATCTATCTTTCGCTGTTTCACGGGAAGTTCTGGCAGAAAGGCCCCATTCTTCCCCAGAAACCCACACCAGCATCCGCACCTGATGTCGCCGTCGTGGTGCCGGCGCGTGACGAGGCGGAGTCCATTCAGGCCTGCCTGACCTCGCTTCTGGAACAGGATTATGACGGTCGTCTCTCCGTCATTCTCGTTGATGATGAAAGCACGGACGGAACAGGTGACATCGCACGCGCTCTGCCCGATCCGCACCAGCGCCTGACTGTCATCCCGGGCAAAAAGCGCCCTGCGGGATGGAGCGGCAAGCTCTGGGCCGTCCAGCAGGGCGAACAGGAAGCCCTTAAGCGGATCGGCCCCTATGGCTACATCCTTCTGACCGATGCGGACATCATGCATGCGCCGGGTCATCTGGCGTCTCTGGTCGCCAAGGCTCGGGAAGATGATCTGGATCTCGTTTCGGAGATGGTGGCCCTGAACTGCGAGAGCAGCGCAGAGCGTTTTCTGGTCCCCGCTTTCGTCTATTTCTTTGCGATGCTCTATCCGTTTTCGCGGATTGCCAGCGAGCATTCCCGGATCGCCGGCGCAGCGGGGGGCACCATTCTCCTGCGGCGGCGGGCCCTGGAGCGCATTGGCGGGATCGCCGCCCTGCGCGGCGCCCTGATCGATGACTGCACGCTGGCCGCGCATGTGAAGCGTTCGGGCGGGCGGCTCTATCTGGGTCACAGTGCGCTGGCATGGTCCGTGCGGCCATATCGCGGCATGAAGGACGTCTGGCAGATGATTGCCCGCACAGCCTACGTGCAGTTGCGACATTCGCCGGTTCTTCTGATCGCAACGATCATCGGTATGGCCATGATCTGGCTCCTGCCGGCCTATCTGGCCCTGTTCGGCAAGGGACGTGAACGGCGGGTCGGGCTTCTGACCTATCTGGTTTCGTGCCTGACATTCGTGCCGACACTCCGCCGTTTTGGCCTGCCGCTGTGGCGTGCCATTCCTCTGCCATTCGTTGCGGCTTTCTACATGGCGGCAACCATCGGCTCGGCCATTGACCATCACCGAGGGGTGGGCGTGCGCTGGAAAAATCGTTCCTATACGGATGAAACATCGTGACAGACAGCATCTGGGGGACGAAAGACGTCACCTCTGCCAAAGGCAAATCCGACGAGAACTTTCCCGTTGGCTCGTTCCTGATTGCGCCGCGGCTCCGGCCTTACGTCCATACCTACTATAATTTCGCGCGCGTCGCGGATGACATGGTGGACACAACCGAACTGACGCCGGATCAAAAGATCGCCCGGCTCAAAGGAATGGCCGGCGTGATCCGCGGAGAAATCACGGCCCCGCAGCGCGCCGACGCGCAAACCGCGGTCAAGCTGCGCGACGTGCTGCTCAGGACAGGCGTTCCGCTGGATACGGCAACGGATCTTCTTGAAGCGTTCTGCATGGATGCGGAAAAAACCCGCTACGACAGCTGGGACGAGCTGCTGCATTACTGCAAATATTCGGCAAACCCCGTCGGTCGCTTTCTCCTCCTGCTGCATGGGGAAGCCGAGGAAACGCTGGCTCCATCCGATGCACTGTGCTCCGCGCTTCAGATCGTCAATCATCTTCAGGATGTTGCAGGTGACCTGAAGGACCTCGACCGATGCTATGTGCCGCGGCCCTGGCTGGAAGAAGAAGGCGTCTGCGTGGACGATCTGCGTCTGATCCGGAGCAAGCCGGGCGTCCGGCGCGTCTTTAACCGGATGCTCGATGGCGTTGACAGTCTCAACAGGCAGGCGAGGGCTTTGCCGCATCTCATCCGCGACCGCCGGATGCGACTGGAAGCGGCTGTTATCGTTGAACTGTGCCACATTCTGGCAGCACGTCTGCGTCGTCAGGACACACTGCTGGAGCGCGTGGCCCTGACGAAAACGGACGGGGCGAAGGCCCTGCTCCGGGCCCTGCGTTATTTCCCTGCCGCAGGCTGACCCATACGGCAGGGCTGGACCGGATCAGGCGATGATCTGGTCCAGAGCCGTACAGAAGGTCTTCATTTCGTCCATCGAGCCCACGGTAATCCGCGAAGCGTTCGGCCAGATCGGCCAGGAGCGCCCGATCACGACTTTCTGCTGCAGGAAGGCGTCCTTGATGGGCTCTGCCGGTTTCTTCCAGTCGATGACAAACATGTTGGCCTCTGACGGAATGAAATGGATACCGCGCTTACGCAGATGCTGGAACGTCATGTTCCGGGCTGCAATCATCTCCTGACGACGCGCATCAATGGCGGATTTCATGGTCAGGCTCATCGTGCCACAGGCCATGGCCGGCACTGGAAGCATCGCGGTCGCGCTCTTGCCATCATAGCGCATCATGCTCTCATGCAGGTCGGGTCTGGCGAATGTCAGGCCAAGCCGCATACCCGCCATGGCGAACATCTTGGAGAATGTTCTCAGGACAACCACGTCCTTGTTCTTGCTGACGAGTTCGACAGCACTCGGGGCATGGGAGAAGTGGATATACGCTTCATCCACCAGAACGACCGAGCCCTTCGGCTTGTGCTCGACCAGCCAGGCAATGTCGCGCAGCGGCGTCAGGGTGCCGGTCGGATTGTTCGGAGAGCAGATATAATACACACCAGCATTGGGGTCGGCGGCCAGCATGGCGCGCACATCCGTGCGGTATCCGTTCTTTGCGGATAGCGGAACACGGGCCAGCGGGATTTTCAGCCATTCCGACGCAACCCATCCCGCTTCATAGCTGGGATCTGCCGTAACAAGACCACGGGTAGGCGAGCAGAACGTGACGATGGCACGGGCGAGGGGATCGGATGAGCCACACCATGTCATGACATGGGTCTGGGGAATCCCCTCGACGTCCGACGCGGCTTTGATGAGATCGTCGCGCATATGCCCGGTCGGATCATAGCGGTTGCTCTGGAACACGGAGGACGCGCCAGCCTGTGCAGCTTCCGGGAAAGGGCCCGTCCAGCATTCATTGCTGCCAAGGCGTGTCATGCCTTCGAAATTGATACCTGACGGAAGGATGGCGGCCTTCGCCGAATTCGTCAGGGCATGTGCAGTCGCACCTGCTGCGAGAAGAGTGGCAATCCGGCCGAAGCTGCGTCGGGAATATCCCCGGGCAAGAAGATCGCTGCGGGCGGCAGGAGAGAGGGGACTGGTCATTATGGGCCATACTCCAGACTGGGTCCGGAACATGTTAATTCCGAAACGTTTTCCCTGTCAAAGCAGGCCCGGAAGATATTTTCAGTATTCTTTCTGCTGGCCAGGCAGTGGAATGGACGTCGTTGACCAACTCCGCAAAAGCCTCACCCTGATGGAAGGTCCGCTTCTTGCCGCTTTCCCGATCCTCGATCGTCAGGGTTCCCTCCAGCACGTATCCGGCATTGGGATAGGGATGGACATGCCAGGGCAGGGCGGAATGCGCCGGGATTGTCAGCCGGATCATGCTGAGCATCGGGCGTGTCGTGGGATAATGATCGTAAGGTGTGCCATTCCAGGAATGATCATCGGCCAGAAGATGATCGGCATGACCGCTGGCGGTTGCGGGCGATGATGTCTGCGCGATGGCAGATGGCGCTGAGAGGGTTCCTCCCAGTATTACGCCTGCGAGAAGGACGGGGGTCGCGAGGGCGGGGAAACGCATGGCGAAAAACTCCTTTTCAGGTGTTGCCTTTTGGCATCACCATAACGCATGGCCATGCTTTCCGTTCAGGTCGTCTTTGTCTCGGGGGGATTTGGGGCTAGAACCCTGATCTTCTGAAACGAGACAGGGGTCAGACATGGTTTTCAGCAGGATGCGCGCTTCTTCCGGTCTTCCCTGCGCGCAGGCCGATCTGGACCATGTCGAGAGGATCGTCACGGCCTCCGGGACATCCTTCGCCCGCGGGATGCGTATTCTTCCGGCAGACCGGCGTCAGGCAATGTTTGCGGTCTATGCCTTCTGCCGCCAGGTGGACGACATCGCGGATGGTGACGCCGGCGTCGCAGACCCGATGGCAGCCCTGCAGGACTGGCACCAGCGGATCGACCGGCTCTATGAAGGTGTGGCAACAGATGCGCTCGACCGCATCCTGATCGTCGCCATTCACCGCTACCAGCTTCAGGCCAAGGATTTTCATGACGTCATCGACGGCATGGCCATGGATTGCGGCGCGCCGATCGTGGCACCGGATGAGGCGACGCTCGATCTGTATTGCGACCGCGTGGCCTCTGCGGTCGGGCGGCTTTCGGTCTGCGTGTTTGGTGACTCGTCCGACAATGCACGGCGCGTGGCCTATCATCTCGGGCGGGCGCTTCAGCTCACGAATATCCTGCGCGACATCGCAGAGGACGCAGCCCGTGGCAAACTCTATCTACCGTCCGAGCTTCTGACCCGGTTTGATGTCCCCAAAGACCCACATGAAGCGCTCTATGCTCATGGTCTGGATCATGTTGCCCGTATTCTGGCCGAGCGGGCAAAGGACCATTTCCGGGCGGCGAAAGCGGCCATGCAGATGTGTGACAGCAGGGCGATGCGTCCGGCGCGCATGATGGCCGCATCTTATGCGCCCATCCTGTCCGCACTGGAAAAACGCGGCTGGAAAACGCCTGATATTGCTCCAAAGGTCTCCAAACCCTGGAGAAAGCTCCGTACACTCGCAGCATATGTGAAGTAAGCCCCATGAGCCATGTCCACATCATCGGCGGCGGTCTGGCAGGCCTCTCCGCCGCAGTCGAACTGGCAGCACAGGCGCGGGTCACGGTGTACGAGGCGGGACCCGCCTGTGGCGGCCGGGCCCGTTCCTTCCACGACCGGTCTCTCGATACACGGATCGACAACGGCAATCATCTGATCCTGTCTGCGAATGATCTGACGTTCCGCTATCTGGACATCATCGGCGCGCGCCACACCCTGACGGGTCCGGGCCTGCCGATCTTTCCGTATTACGATCTTGAGGACAGCCTCGCCTGGACGCTGCGCCTGTCGAAAGGAAAGCTTCCCTTCTGGGCGCTTCCGGGAGGACGGCGCGTCCCGGGCATGAAACTGTCCGAACTGGCTTCACTGGGCCGTTTCCTGCGCGCCGGCGAGGATACGACGGTGCAGACCTGCCTCAGTTCTGGCCAGTTGAGCCGCAGGCTGCTGATCCCATTCGCGATTTCCGTCCTCAATACGGATATCCACACCGGCAGCGCGAAGCTGCTTGGAAACGTGATCCGCAAATCTCTGGCCAAGGGAGGCATGGCCTGCTGTCCGTGGTTCCCGGCAGTCGGACTGTCTGAAACGCTGATCGATCCTGCCGTAGCGTATCTCAGGCGCTTCCATGGCGACGTGCGCACAGGTGTTCGCGTCAGCGCCATCACGCAAGAGAATGGCCGCGCCATAGCACTGGAAACATCGGACGGTATCATTGAACTGGGTCCGGAAGATCAGGTCATCATGGCCGTACCGGGCCCTGTCGCGCAGTCGCTCATGCCAGCGTTGCCAGCGCCGGACGCATTCGAAAGCATCGCCAACGCGCATTTCCGCCTTCCACAAACGGTACAGGCGCGCGGCGTCGTGGCACAGGCCGGTTTCGTCGGACTGGTCGGCGGCATTTCGGAATGGATTTTCCTGAAGGGCGATGTTCTGTCCGTCACTGTCAGTGCGGCCAACCGTTATGCCGATCGCAAGAACAGCGAGCTTCTGGCAACGATCTGGTCCGAGATCAGGCGCGCTCTTGATCCCGTACTCTCACAGCCGCTTCCGGTCGCCATGCCGCCAGCCCGTCTGATCTGGGAGAAGCGTGCCACGTTCGCCGCAACGCCCGAGCAGAACCGCCTGCGCCCCGGAGCCAGAACAGACCTCGTCAATCTGGCTCTGGCCGGGGACTGGACCGACACCGGTTTGCCGTCCACGATCGAGGGCTCCATCCAGTCCGGTCTGCAGGCCGTTTCAGCGCTGGGGTTCCGGTCCGCCATTGAGCACACGGGATCGTGATGAGCGCTCACACTGTCATGATTGTAACACAGCTCCCGCCTTTCAGGACTGCCTGTGTCGGGAGAACCGAGCAATGCTGATCTATTCTGATATTCTGGAAAAGGAGGGCCGCGTGAGCGAGACCTTGTCCCGCCAATCCGTCGAACCCGATGAGATCAATCTTGCCATCGAAGGCGCACAGGCTGCGCTGGGTGGGAAGCAGAAGTCGGACGGACACTGGGTCTATGAGCTCGAAGCGGATGCCACGATCCCGGCCGAGTATGTTCTGCTCGAGCACTATCTTGACCGGATCGACCCGGAGAAGCAGGCCAAGATCGGCGTTTATCTGCGCCGTATTCAGGGCGACCACGGGGGCTGGCCTCTTTATCATGACGGCGGGTTCGACCTCTCCGCGACTGTAAAGGCCTATTTCGCGCTGAAGGCCATTGGGGACGATATTAACGCTCCTCACATGCGCATCGCACGCGAGGCCATTCTCGATCACGGTGGCGCAGCGCGGACGAACGTGTTTACGCGGATCCAGCTCGCACTGTTCGGGGAAGTTCCCTGGGACGCAACGCCCGTGATGCCGGTCGAGCTCATGCTCCTGCCACGCAAGGCGTTCTTCTCGGTCTGGAACATGTCCTACTGGTCACGCGCCGTTATCGCGCCGCTGCTGGTGCTCAATGCGCTCCGGCCCAAGGCCATCAATCCGCGCGGCATTCATGTGCAGGAACTGTTCGTCAAGCCGCCGTCTGAAGTTACAGACTGGATCCGCGGACCGTACCGTTCGGTGTGGGGCCGCTTCTTCAAGCATCTGGACTCGGCCCTGCGTCCGGTTCTGCCGCTGATCCCGCGCAGCGTTCATAAAAAAGCCCTCAAGGCCGCCAGCGATTTCATCGAGCCGCGTCTGAGCCGGGGAGGGCTGGGCGCCATTTATCCCGCCATGGCGAATGTCGTGATGATGTATCGCGCGCAGGGTGTCCCGGACACTGATCCGCGTGCAAAGACCGCCTGGGATGCGATCCAGGATCTTCTGGTGGATCATGGCGACGAAATCTATTGCCAGCCCTGCGTCTCGCCGGTCTGGGATACGGGTCTGTCCGGTCTGGCGATGATGGAAGCCGCATCCGGACCGGCTGGGACCAAGCGCGAGGAAACCATCGCTTCTCTGAAGAAAAGTGCCGAGTGGTTGCGGGATCACCAGATCCTGGACGTCAAGGGGGACTGGGCCATCAACGCGCCAGACCTTCGTCCAGGCGGCTGGGCATTCCAGTACGAGAACGATTACTATCCGGATGTGGACGACACCGCCGTCGTCGGCATGCTGCTGCATCGTGTCGATCCGGAAGGCAATCGTGACGCCATCTCCCGTGCGCGGGAATGGATCATCGGGATGCAGAGCACGAATGGTGGCTGGGGCGCCTTCGACATCGACAATGATCACGAGCTGCTCAACCATATTCCCTTTTCGGATCACGGGGCGCTTCTGGACCCGCCGACGGCTGACGTCTCTGCACGCTGCATTTCCTTCCTGGCGCAGCTGGGTGACCCTGACGACCGACCGGTTATCCTCAAGGCACTCGATTATCTGCGCTCCGAGCAGGAGCCGGAAGGCTGCTGGTTTGGCCGGTGGGGCACGAACTACATCTACGGAACCTGGTCTGTCCTGTGTGCACTGAACATCGCCGGCGTCCCGCATGATGACCCGATGGTTCTGCGCGCCGTGAACTGGCTCGAGAGCGTTCAGCGTCCTGATGGCGGCTGGGGTGAAGACTGCGCCACCTACGAAGGCGGCACCGCAGGTATGTACAAGAAGAGCCTGCCGTCCCAGACGGCCTGGGCTGTTCTGGCTCTCATGGCCGTCGGTCGCCGCGAGAGCGAAGCCGTCAAGCGCGGCGTCGCCTACCTGGTCTCGCAGCAGAACGAAAAGGGCGAATGGCAGGAAGAAGCCTATAACGCTGTCGGTTTCCCGAAGGTCTTCTATCTGCGCTATCACGGCTACAAACAGTTCTTCCCGCTGACTGCGCTGGCCCGCTACCGTAGTCTCGGTGTGAGCAACAGCGGCAAGGTGGAGTACGGGTTCTGATGCTGGGTGTTCTCGCAGGTCTGAAACAGGAAGCCCGTCTGATCCGGCGTTTCCTGCCGAATGCTCCCGTGGCATTGAGCAACGCCACGCCCGAAGGTGCGCGCAAAGGCGTGGAACGTCTGCTCAAGGCCGGCGCGACTGAACTTCTGTCCTTCGGATGTGCGGGAAGCCTCTCACCAGACGTTGCGCCCGGAACAGTCATCGTAGCGGACCATGTCCGTTATGAAGACAGGGATATCTCCTGCGACCCGGATCTGAGCCAGGTATTCGGTTCAGCCTATGCCCGACGTGGCGGCATTCTGCACAGTGACGTGCTGGTCGAACTGGGTCTGGAAAAAGCCTGGTATTTTTCCCAGACGAAATGCCTGGCCGTGGATATGGAAAGCGGCGTTGTTGCTGATGCAGGCGTGCCCTTCGCCGTTCTGCGTGTCGTCTGTGACGACGCAACACGGGATCTTCCGCCCGCAGTCAAAAGCAGCATTAAGAATGGCGCGGTCTATGTACCTGGACTGCTGGGGTCTCTGCTGCGACATCCGCTGCAGATCGGCGGACTGATCCGGCTGGGCCGGGAAGCGGCCGTCGCACAGCGCGCCATGGAATCATTCCTGCAGGCCAATCCGCCTAAGGCCTGAAAGTGAACCGTTACTGGCGCTGCCATCATGCAGGCGCCAGTAACGGTTCACCGGACGATCAGACTGTTTTGCTGTTTTCAGCCAGACGCTCCGGGCGGAAGCCGGTCGCGACCACATAAAGCTCGCTGGACTCCTTGCGCGAAGCAGGCGGCTTGACGTGTTTGACGCTGGCAAAAGCCGTCTTCATCAGGGCGAGCATGTCTTTTTCCGAGCCCCCCTGGAAGACCTTGGCAATAAAGCTGCCACCCTCGGCCAGAACCTGAAACGCGAAATCCAGCGCGCCTTCGGCGAGCCCCATGATCCGCATATGGTCTGTGGCCGCGTGCCCGGTCGTGTTCGGCGCCATGTCGGACATGACCAAATCGGCAGGTCCGCCCAGCATGTCCTTCAGCCGGTCAGGCATCTCGGGATCGGTGAAATCCCCCTCGATGATTTCCGCACCGGCGACAGGATCAACCGGAAGCAGATCAAGTCCCACGACATTTTTGGCACCGCGCTTGACCGCGACCTGTGTCCAGCCGCCTGGAGCCGCGCCCAGATCAATGATCCGCGTGCCTTCCTCGATCAGTTTGAAGCGGTCGTCGATTTCGATCAGCTTGAAGGCGGCGCGCGAACGCCAGCCCTGCTTGCGGGCGGCCGCAACGTATGGATCGTTCAGCTGGCGATTGAGCCAGCGCTGCTGGGCTGTCGTCCGTCCGCGGGCTGTTTTGAGCGAGACCGTCTTGTTTCTTGCAGTGCGTGACGTCGCAGAATTGAGCGTTGCGTCGTTTTCACCGGGGTTGGAGGCGCTTTTCAGGGCCTTGCCCGGAATACGCTTCGGTCCCGTGTCCTTACTGGAACCGGAGCGGGATCTTGGCGGCTTCATATTGTGGCATATGTCCCGAATGGGCCCCGTGACCGGGGCGTGGCATGGCGACTGGTCGTGTGACGTCCCTTGCCGGAACGCTGACCATGATCGCGGGCCATACGCAGCAACATCCCATCGCGCAACCCCCGGTCCGCAATCGTTACGTCTTCAACAGGCCACAGACGGTGAATTGCTTCAAAGATCGCACAGCCTGGCAGAACGAGTTTCATACGCTCTGCTCCCACACATGGATGGTTCGCGAGTTCATCACGATCCAGACTGCGCAGACTGCCAATAGCATCCATCATGCTGAGACCAGGCAATGTCAGACCGTCAATAGCCGTACGGTTGTAGCGGGGCAGGGACAGTGCAACTCCCGCAAGCGTGGTCACCGTGCCGGACGTGCCGATCAGGCGTGTCTTGCCATGCGTCACTTCCCGCCGGATGCGGTGAACGTTCTCGAAACCCTTCAGATAATCCTGAACGTGCTGCACCATGGTTTCATAAGATGCACCATGACCTTCACCGAACATTTCCTGAAGGGTGATCACGCCAACAGGAACGCTGGTGGTGCCAATCAGGGTCTGGGTCTGGCGTTCCGGATCGATCCGGACCCATGCCACTTCTGTCGATCCACCGCCGATATCGAACAGCACGCCACGATCGGCGCGAACGGGCTTGTGCTCCGGCTGACGGAAAAGGGGAGAGCAGCTTTCTAGCGCAAGCTCCGCTTCTTCCCGCGCCGTGATAATGTCGATCGTAAGACCTGTCTCATGCTGGACGCGCGCCAGAAACTCGCGACCATTGGCCGCCTGACGGCAGGCTTCCGTCGCAACTGCACGCACATGGACAAGAGGCCACTGCTTCATACGCTCCGCGCAGATGCGCAGGGCATCCAGTGCGCGCTTCATGGACTCTTCGGCAAGACGACCACTGGCCCGCAGACCTTCACCCAGACGGACCGAGCGGTTGAAGCTGTCCACGACACGGAAACCATTGGGCGTTCCCGCCGCAATCATGAGACGGCAGTTATTGGTGCCAAGATCAATGGCACCAAAGAACGGACCCGTACGTCGCGCAGACGCATGAACAGGCACCGGGCCTGACAGGTTGTGATCCGTTCCATACCTCATCATGTGTTTCGGCTCCCGCTTGCCCGTGATCTGGGACCTTGGAAAAGCAGCATGCGGCCCCCGGGACCCTACCCGCAAGAAAAATATCCGTTTTTTTAAAAAAAATGTCCTTATCCCTCTTGCGCCGCATGGGGGCGATTGATAAACACCCTCTCACCGCTTGGGAGATAGTTTAGCGGTAGAACTACCGGCTCTGACCCGGTCAGCCCTGGTTCGAATCCAGGTCTCCCAGCCAAGAAATCCTCAGAAAATACCGCAAAAAAGAGACTTCCCCTCAGGGGGTAAAGTGCTCTATGAGGACCCGCCAACGGCCGGACGGCCTCTTGGTCTCCGGTTCACACACATCGCGTCGTCACGACGCATGACGTAACGGGGGCAAGCGGGCATGACATCATCTTCCGGCACAACACATCTTAATGAGCGCATCCGCGAGGCGCTGGCATTTGACGACGTGCTCGTCGAGCCGGCTGAATCGTCGGTCCTGCCGGCGCAGACCTCGACCCGGACCCGCCTGACACGCTCCATCGAACTGAACATCCCCCTGATGTCGTCCGCCATGGATACCGTGACCGAAGACGGCATGGCCATTGCAATGGCGCAGCAGGGTGGCATGGGCGTCATCCACAAAAACCTCTCCATTGAAGAGCAAGCCGAGCAGGTCCGTCGCGTCAAGCGCTTTGAATCCGGCATGGTCGTCAATCCCGTCACGGTTGGCCCGGACCAGACGCTGGCCGAAGTTCAGGCCATTATGGCGCGCCACGGTGTGTCCGGTCTGCCGGTCGTTGAAGACGGCAGTGGCGTGCTGGTCGGTATCCTGACCAACCGCGACATGCGCTTTACGACCGATCCGAATACCCGCGTCCGCGACCTGATGACGCATGAGAACCTCGTGACGGTCCTCAATGGTGCAGCTCCGGACGAAGCCCGCACACTTCTGCATCGTCATCGGATCGAGAAGCTTCTGGTCGTTGACGAAAACCACCGCTGCATCGGCCTGATCACCGTCAAGGATATGGACAAGGCCATCGCGCACCCGCTGGCCATCAAGGACTCCCAGGGGCGCCTGCGCTGTGCCGCAGCAGTCGGTGTGGGTGAAGATGGTCTCAAGCGGGCTGCAGCCCTTGCCGAAGCTGGCGTGGACGTCATCGTCGTTGATACGGCCCATGGTCACTCCCAGGGCGTTCTGACGACTGTGGAAACGCTCAAGAGCCGTCACGGTGGACTTCAGATCATCGCCGGCAATGTTGCAACGCCACAGGCTGCACGGGCTCTGATCGCGGCTGGTGCTGATTGCGTGAAGATCGGCATCGGTCCGGGGTCCATTTGCACGACGCGCGTTGTGGCTGGCGTCGGTGTGCCGCAGTTCTCCGCCGTCATGGAAACGGCAGCTGCGTGTCATGAACTAGATGTTCCGGCAATCGCAGATGGCGGTATCCGGACGTCCGGCGATATCGTCAAGGCCATTGGCGCAGGCGCGGATGTCGTTATGGTGGGCTCGCTGCTCGCCGGTACGGATGAGAGCCCGGGCGAAACGTTCCTGTATCAGGGCCGCTCCTACAAAGCCTATCGTGGTATGGGCTCGCTGGGTGCCATGGCCCGCGGCTCTGCGGACCGCTACTTCCAGGCGGAAGTCCGCGACACGCTCAAGCTGGTTCCGGAAGGCATCGAAGGCCAGGTTCCCTACAAGGGCAGCATGGCCCCGGTCATCCATCAGCTCGTCGGCGGTCTGAAGGCCGGCATGGGCTATACGGGTTCGGCAACGGTGGCTGACCTTCAGGTCCGCACCATGTTCCGTCGCATCACGAATGCAGGTCTGCGTGAGAGCCATGTCCATGATGTGACGATCACGCGTGAAGCCCCGAACTACCGCCGGGACTGAGCTTCCGGCATCAAAGCCTCTCGCATTGAGAGGCCAAACGGGCTACGGGGGCACTATGACCCCCGCAGCCCGTCTTTCAGGCGCCATCGATCTGCTCTGTGCGATCCAGAATGCGCCCCGCCGTCCCGCCGACGCCACAGCCAACGCCTTCTTTCGCGAACGGCGCTATATCGGTGGCGGCGACCGTCGCGCCATTTCCACAATCGTCTGGGACATCCTGCGGGGCTGGCGACGGCTGCAATGGCATCTTAAGGATATTTCCGGCGACATTTCCCCACGCCTGCTGTGCTCGGCATCGCTTCTCCTTGGTGGAGAGACGATGGAGAACGTCCGCAAGCTGTTCAGTGGCGAGCGTTATGCGCAGAAGCCTCTGACGTCACGTGAAGATATGGCGCTCAAGGGACTGGAAGGAAAAGAACTTTCCACCCAGAAGCAGCCTATCGCAGTGCGGCTTGAATATCCGGACTGGCTGGACAGTGCGCTGCGCGAGACGTTCGGCAACCGGCTTCCGGACGAGATGGAAGCCATGCTGGGAACGCCGACGCTCGATCTGCGCGTCAATCTGCTGAAGGGAAGCCGCGAGGCGGCCATCCGAGAGCTGCGACGCGAATCGCTTCAGGCGGAACCGACGAAGCTCTCGCCCTGGGGGCTGCGGCTTGACGGGCGGCAGCCGGTCACGGCGACGGAGGCTTTCAAGGATGGCTTGGTCGAAATCCAGGACGAGGGCAGTCAGCTTGTGGTTGCGGCCGCAGATGCGCGCGGCGAGCACCGGGTTCTGGATTATTGTGCGGGTGCGGGCGGCAAGACGCTGGCACTGGCGATGACCATGGAGAACCGCGGACATATCGTGGCCTGCGACGTGCATGAAAAGCGCCTGGACGGAGCGGTCAAGAGGTTGCGTCGGGCAGGTGTCCATAACGTCGAGCGGCATCTTCTGGTGTCGGGTGACAAATGGGCCAAGCGTCGGGCAGGCAGCTTCGACCGGGTGCTGGTCGATGCGCCATGCTCGGGCACCGGAACCTGGCGCCGGAACCCGGATGCACGGCTGCGCCTGACGCCCGAAGACATTCAGGAACTTGTCATCAAACAGGCACAGATCCTTGATCGTGCAGCATCTTTGGTGAAGCCGGGTGGACGCATGATCTATGCGACCTGTTCGCTTCTGGCCTGCGAAAACGGACAACAGATCGATGCTTTCCTCAAGCGTCGCACGGATTTCGTGCGCCTGCCGAAAGAGCAGATGTCCGAGCTTCTGCCTGCCGAACTGCGAAACAAGTCACAGTTTTCGCTAACGCCGCTGCGAGACGGAACGGACGGGTTCTTTGCCTGCGTGCTGGAACGGGTCGTGACGGATACAAAGCCCGAAGAGACAGCTGAAGCCGCTGTCACGACGCCGGACGCAGAAGGTCCTTCCACATAACCAGCGCGTCCACATAGCCTTCAGACGGGTGATCGAATGCTCCGGGGAGCGTGCCGATCACCCGAAAGCCCAGCGTCTTCCACAGGGCTATGGCACGCTGATTCGTGCTGACCACAAAATTGAACTGCATGGCGCGGAAGCCGAGTTGTACGGCTTCCGCCAAGGCATGTTCGGCCATGAGGCGACCCGCGCCCAATCCGGACCGGGCGATGAAACCGGCATTGGCGATATGCGCGCCACCGCCTTTCTGGTTGGCCTGAAGATAGAACGTCCCGACGATCTCATAATCGCGGGTCTGCGCGACATAAACGCGGTGCTCGACATCCATCCAGTAGGCCAGTGCCTGTCGTCTGCCCCAGTGTCGGGGCAGGGCATATGTTTCGGCTTTACGAAGAACGGGAGACAGAAGCCGCCAGATGCCCTCGCGGTCCAAAGATTGGGCGGGACGGATCAGCAGATCCGTTTCAGTGTGGTGGAGCAAGGTCGTCATGATCGGCCATTCTTCCGCATTTTAGGCGCGTCGCGTGATGTGCGATATGATACCGCTTCATATCCATAACGCGGAGCCCGTCCCGAACATCCATGCAATATGACATTCTCATCGGCATTGCCTCGACTTTCGGAGCGGGGATGCTGGCCCAGTGGGTCGCCTGGCGCTTCCGGCTTCCAGCTATTGTTCTCCTGTTTTCGCTCGGCCTGATCTTCGGGCCCGGGCTTGGCATCCTTCATCCATCGGAAACAATGGGGTGGATGTTCCGGCCGCTGGTATCGCTGCTTGTGGCACTGGTGGTGTTCGAAGGGGGCATGGCGCTGGATTTCCGCCAGTTGCGCGAAGCCGGTGAGGGCGTCGCCCGACTGACGATGCTTGCACTGCCAATCAACTGGGTCCTCGGCTCGCTGGCGGCACATTATGTCGCGCATCTGGAGTGGGGCACGTCCATGCTGTTCGGCGCGATCGTCGTCGTCACGGGACCGACCGTTGTTCTGCCGCTGCTGCGCAGTGCCAAGCTTCAGCCGCGCGTGGCGGCGTTCCTGCGCTGGGAAGCCATCGTCAACGATCCGCTGGGCGCCATTCTGGCGGCCGTCGTGCTTCAGTTGATGACGTTGCATGTGGACGTTCATGCGGACGTATTCTTCACGCATACGCTGCCCGATCTTCTGGGCGCGATTGCGGTCTCGCTGTCCGCTGGGATCCTGCCGGCCTATCTGATCCGCTATCTCTTCACGCGCGACCTGATGCCGGAAATCCTTAAGACGCCGGTGCTGATCTCGATGGCGCTGGTGATCTTCTCCCTGTGCAACCTCGAAATGGGCGGTGCGGGGCTGATGGCAGTGACGATCTTCGGCATGGCCCTGGCAAACCTTCAGATCCCGGGCGTTGCGGAACTGCGACGCATGAAGGAATCACTGGTGGTTCTGGTCGTCTCGGTCCTGTTCATCATGCTGACAGCGGACCTGCATCGGGATGTTCTGGCGCAGCTCTCCATCCCGATCTTCGCACTGACAGTGGTGGTGCTGTTCGTCGTACGGCCACTGGGCATTTTCCTGTCCACACTGGGCACAAGCATGCCATGGAAGGAAAAGCTGTTTGTCGGCTGGATCGCGCCCCGCGGTATCGTCGCAGCAGCCGTCGCCGGTGAAGCCGGGATCAGTCTCAAGGAAGCGGGATACCAGTCGGCCGATCTCATCATGCCGGCCGTATTCGCGGTCATTGCGGTGACGATGATCCTGCACGGGTTTTCGCTTGGGCCCATCGCAAAGCTGCTGAAACTGACGCTGTCCAATGAACCGGCAATCGCCATTCTCGGCGCCAGCGCATGGTCCATCAATTTTGCCCGCTGCCTGCGGCAGGCCGGCGTACCGGTTCTGCTGGTGGACAACCGCTCCAGCGCACTTATTCCCGCCACGCGGCAGGATATTCCCGTTCTGCGGGCAGAGCTTCTGTCCCAGCATGGTCAGGAATCATTCGAGGAGCGTCCCGCTGATTACCTGATCGCGACGACCGGTGACGGCATCTATAACGGAATGGTGTGTGGACATCTGGCGCCAACCATGGGGCGGCAGCGCGTCTACCAGATCAGTCCCGGCGTGGCGCGGCTGGACTTCTATCATGGCCTGTCACGCGATGCGCGCGGCAAGGTCCTCGGCGAGCCTGCCTGGAATTACACCCTGTTCGATACCCTGTTCGAACAGGGCTGGCGGTTCGTGGCTGTGGAAGCCACGGAAGAGACCGCTCCGTCATTCGGTACGGATGAAAACAGGCTCGATATCCTCGTGGTCCGGCGTGATGGGGGCATCCTGATCCGCTCGGCCGAGGATAACGACAAGGCCGTGCCCCAGCCGGGGGACTACATGGTCTCCATGGTACCCCCGTCAACCGAGCTGGCCTAACAGGAACTAGGCTGGTGCCTCCACCGTAATATGCGAGAGACCGGCTTTCAGAAACGCACGCAGATCTTTCTCATCCAGGGCGATACAGCCCTCTGTGTAGCCGCTGGCGGGTGGCAGATGGAGAAAGATCGCGGAACCCCGTTCCGACTCGGCCGGGGCATCGTTCCATCCCATCACAATACAGAGATCGTAAACGTGGTCGTCCCGCCACAAATTTTCGCAGGAAGCGGGGTGAGGGAGGGTAACGGCCCGGTTGTAGTCAGGATGGGTCGGATCGTCGCACCAGCCGTCATTGAGGGCGATAGGCTCAACAGGCAATCCGGCGCCGGAAACCGGGCGTAATGTGCGGTCCGCACGATAGAGAATACGCCTGAGCGGCAGTTCCCCGACGGGAGTGCGGAGATCTCCTTCAGTCTTGTCAAGAGACAGACCGTATCGACCAATCAAAGCCGGAACGATTTTCCCGTGGAAGTGAAGAAAAGCGCGGTCTCCAGCGGTTTTCAAAATAGCTTTAGCCATAATCCTGTTTCCTTTTGCCGCTGTCCTTGCCATAGTCTGCCCACAGACATTCTGTACTTTCCTTACTCGCAGGAGAGGGAAGTCTGGATGTTCGAGTTACGAACGCCGATCTTTGCGGATGTGACTTCTTTTCCGTCGTGATAGAACGAGACAGGTTACTATGGCAGGTCCCCGCCCCATCCTGATTGTAGACGATGACGATACACTGCGTCGTCTGCTGGCCGAGCAGCTTCAGCACGGTGGCGAGCTGGAGGCTGTCGAGGCAACCTCCGTCGCTACGGCCCGTGAGCTTCTTGCCAAGCCCGGCGCCCGATATGACGCCATGCTGCTGGACATCACCCTTCCGGATGGTGACGGCCGCGATTTCTGCGCCGAATTGCGACGTGAAGGCGTCCGCATGCCGATCATTATCCTGACCGGATCCGATGACGAGCATGATGTCGTACGCGGTCTGGACGCCGGCGCGAATGACTATGTCGCCAAGCCGTTCCGCATTGGTGAGCTTCTGGCCCGTCTGCGCGCCCAGCTCCGGATTTTCGAGAACAGCGAAGATGCTGTGTTCGAAATCGGTTCATATGCATTCCGCCCGTCCGCCAAGCTTCTGGTCGAAACCGCCCGCAACCGCCGGATCCGTCTGACGGAGAAGGAAGCGGCGATCCTGAAGTATCTTTACCGTGCAGGTCAGCGGCCGGTAGCGCGTCAGGTTCTTCTGAACGAAGTCTGGGGCTACAACGCTGCTGTGACCACCCATACGCTCGAGACGCATATCTATCGTCTGCGCCAGAAGATAGAGCCCGATCCGGCCCGCACCTCACTGCTGATTACGGAAGGAGGCGGTTATCGTCTCGATCCGGAAGGACGTGGCGTCATCGGCTCCGACAGCCTGTCAGCCTGAAGGCTGACAGGGCAGGTTCCGGTTCAGGCTGGATCAAAATCCAGCACGACCGGGACGTGATCGGACGGGCTTTCCCAATCGCGCACGTCCCGCAGGATCCGGACATCACGCAGACCCGGCATAAGGTCGGGCGTCATCCAGACATGATCCAGCCGCCGTCCGCGGTTGGACTTCTTCCAGTCCCTGTTGCGGTATGACCACCATGTATAGAGCCTTTCAGGCTCTGGTGTGATCGTCCGCATGGCATCCTGAAATCCCGTTGCCATCCAGGCCTTGAGACGTTCGATCTCGGGCGGCGTGTGGCTAATAATTTTCAGAAGCTGCTTGTGACTCCACACATCATGTTCCAGTGGCGCGATATTGAGGTCGCCAACCAGAATGCTGCGGGCAGGCGAGATGCCAGTGAACCAGCCAGTGGCTTCGTCCACAAAGGCGAGTTTGTGGGCAAATTTTTCGTTTTCTTCAGGATCGGGAATATCGCCCCCGGCGGGCACGTAAAAATCGTGCAGCAGGATCGGACCAGCCGGCGTGGCAATACGGGCCGCCACATGGCGACAGTCAGAACGGCTGCACCAGTCCGGCGTGTCGGCGACACTCTGTAGCGGATGCCGCGACAGGATCGCCACGCCGTTATAACCCTTCATGCCTTTATAGACCTGATGAGGCAGACCCATTTCCGTCAGGGCCTGGGCCGGAAAGAGGGGATCCGGGACTTTCGTTTCCTGCAGACAGACGATGTCCGGGTTTTCCTGTTCGACGATCTGCTTCAGCAGAGGCAGCCTGAGTCGGAGGGAATTGATGTTCCATGTAATAAGACGCATGGACAAAAGGGATCGACCGGATCGGTTGTTTTGACAAGCTCCCTCTTGCGCATGAGGCGTTCTAGTCCGATCTAGAACAAACCATGACTGATCTTCACGACACGCTTCTGACCCTTGATTCCCATATCGATATTCCCTGGCCAGACCGCCAGGATGCCTGGGCGGAGGAAACTTCCCGGCAGGTAAACGTCCCCAAGACACGCAAGGGCGGTCTGCGGGCTGTGTGCCTCGCTGCCTATATTCCGCAAGGCCCGCGTGACGATGCAGGCCATGCTGAGGGCTGGTCACGGGTTCAGGCCATGCTGGACGTGATCTCCGGTCTCGAAAACGGGCAGGGCGTTCGCGTGTGCCGGACTGCTGCAGACGTGCGGGCCGCTTATGAGGCAGATGATCTGGCTGTCATTCCTGCGATTGAAAACGGACACGCCCTTGGCGGTCAGCCCGGACGGATCGCTGAACTCGCCCGCAAATATGGCGTGCGGTACATGACGCTCACCCATAACGGGCACAACGCACTGGCCGATGCCGCCATCCCCCGCAAGGATCTGGAAGACAGCGAAACCCTTCACGAGGGTCTGTCGGATCTGGGGCGTGAGGCGATCGCCGAAATGAACCGTTCCGGCGTTCTGGTTGATGTGTCCCACGGGGCCAAGTCAACCATGATGCAGGCCACCGAAATCTCGACCACACCGGTTTTCGCCAGTCATTCCTGCGCCCGTGCACTGTGCGATCACCCGCGCAATCTGGATGACGAACAGCTTGATCGCCTGAAAGAGACAGGCGGCCTGATTCAGGTGACGGCCATGGGCTCATTCCTGAAAAAAGGCGGGGGCGGAACCGTCGAAGATCTGGTTCGCCATGTCTCATACATTGCAGACCGGATCGGTGTGGAGCATGTCGGCATCTCTTCCGATTTCGACGGCGGCGGCGGGATCCCGGGTTGGAAAGACGCGACTGAAACCGCAAATGTCACGCGGGCCCTCCAGGCCGCCGGGTTCAGTGACAAGGACATTGCTGCCATCTGGGGTGGTAACATGTTGCGCCTGCTGGAAACCGCCGAGAAGGCTGCAACGCAGGCCTGATCAGGGGCAGGATGAAGTATTCATTCTGCCCTTCGGAAGAACAGAACATGATCATGATAGAGGAAAGAGGAGCCGGTTCGTCCACCATGATCCGCTGACATGTTCTGCGACCACCTTGCGGTCGATCTTTGTCTCCAGAGTGAAGCTGACCCTCCGGGAACGAAAGCAAGATGCAAGCGTTTTCAAAGACTTGCAAAACATGATTAAAAATTGGGCAATCTGATGGCAGGTCTGGCAAACCGGGGGTTTCATGATTCTGTCACGGAGCAGCCCACAGACTTTTCCACAGGTTCAGTGGATGACTGAAGAAGCCGAATGACCGACCTTCCTCCACATGACATCGACCCGGCAAGCGATCATGGCGAACCCGTTGTTCCTGCACAAAAAAAGCAGGGCGTGGAAGCCATCCGGGAAGCGCTGAAGACCATCCCCTACAGCCCTGGCGTGTATCGCATGCTGAGTGCCAAGGGTGAGGTCCTCTATGTCGGCAAGGCGCTGAGCCTGAAGAAGCGCGTGTCGTCCTATACCCGCCTCAACCAGCTGCCGGATCGGCTGCGGCGTATGGTGTCGATGACCGTCTCGATGGAGATCGTTATTACGCGAACGGAAGCAGACGCCCTGCTTCTGGAAGCCAATTATATCAAGCGGATGAAGCCGCGCTTCAACATCCTGCTGCGCGACGACAAGAGCTATCCGTGGCTGATGCTGACGGAGAGCCATGAGTTTCCGCAGATCACCAAGCAGCGTGGCAAACCGGTCAAGGGCGCGACTTACTGGGGTCCATTCGCGAATGCCTGGGCCGTCAATCAGACGCTAAATCTGGTACAGCGCAGCTTTCTGCTGCGGTCCTGCTCGGACGCGGTCCTGAACAGCAGGACGCGGCCCTGCCTACTGTACCAGATCAAGCGCTGCTCCGCGCCCTGTGTGGACCGGATTTCCAAGACGGATTACGCCGAACTGGTCAGCGAGGCACGGCAGTTCCTTTCAGGCCACAGCACCGAACTGCAGCAGCGCCTTGCGGCGGAGATGGAGCAGGCCTCGCAGGACATGAACTACGAGCGCGCCGCTGCGATCCGTGACAGGATCCGCGGATTTGCCAGCATTCAGGGCTCCAGCACGATCAATCCGTCCACGATCAATGATGCCGACATCATGACGATCTGGCAGGAGGCCGGCCAGAGCTGCATTCAGGTCTTCTTCATCCGTGGCGGCCGGAATAACGGCAACCGGGCGTTTTATCCGGCACATCTGGAGGAAGAGAGCGCGGCAGATGTGCTTTCGGCCTTCATGATCCAGTTCTACGACAACAAGCCGCCGCCGCCGACCATCCTGGTGAACTGCGAAATCCCCGAACTGAAACTTGTCGAGGAAGCCCTCAGCATCCGGCGGGGACAGAAGGTCGAAATCCTGAGGCCCCAGCGCGGTGAGAAGAAAGACGTCGTCGAGCATGCAGCGCTCAACGCCCGTGAAGCGCTGGAACGGAAGCTGGCGGAGAACACCGGACAGCGCAAACTGCTTGAAGGTGTGGCCGAAGTCTTTGGTCTACCGGAGACGCCCCAGCGGATCGAGACCTACGACAACTCCCATATCATGGGACAGGCGCCTTACGGCGTCATGGTCGTGGGTGGACCGGAAGGCTTCAACAAGCGCGCCTATCGTAAATACAGCATCAAGGGTCCCGTCACGCCGGGCGACGATTTCGGCATGATGCGGGAAGTGATGGAGCGCCGGTTCGGACGTCGTCCCGAAAACGGAGAACGACCCGAGGACTGGCCGGATCTGCTCCTCATTGACGGTGGGCTCGGGCAGTTCAACGCCGTGCGGGCTGTTCTCGCCGATATGGGCGTGACCGGCATTCCGATTGTCGCCATCGCCAAGGGGCCGGACCGGGACGCAGGACGGGAGTGGTTCTTTACAGAGACAAAGCCGCCATTCCAGCTGCCGCCGCGTGATCCTGTGCTTTACTATCTGCAGCGTCTGCGCGACGAGGCCCACAGATTCGCAATCACGACGCACAGGGCAGGGCGATCCAAGGGACTACGGAGTTCGGAACTGGACGACGTCCCGGGAATCGGAGCGGCTCGGAAAAAGGCACTGCTCAATCATTTCGGCTCGGCGAAGTCAGTGAGGCAGGCAAGTCTGGAGGAACTGGAGAATGCGCCGGGCATCAGTTCCGGCACGGCGACCGCGATCTACGGGCATTTTCACCCGGAATGGGTCCAGAAAGCTTCGGTTGACGATCGCAGCCATTAGAACGCCTGTCAGGATTTACACGAAAAATACATCTTTGACGGACACATTGGCGCATACCGGAGAGACGGAAACTGTTCTAGACTGGCGACGATGCTGACAGATCTGCCAAACATTCTGACACTGCTGCGTATCGCGTCCATTCCCGTACTGGTCGTGCTGCTCTCCGTGCATTCGCCGACTGCGAACGTGATTGCCTGCGTGGTCTACACGGCCGCATGCATCACGGACTATCTTGACGGGGCCCTGGCGCGTCGCTGGCATCAGCTCTCCGAACTGGGCCGGATGATGGACCCCATCGCCGACAAGCTTCTGGTCGGCTCGCTCCTGCTGGCTCTGGCCGGCCTCACACAGCTTCCCGTCTTCTCGCTTTATGCGGGCATCATCATCATGGTCCGGGAAATCCTGGTCAGCGGTCTGCGGGAATACATGGCGTCCCAGCGGGAAACGCTGCCATCGACGCGGCTTGCGAAATGGAAGACCGGAATCCAGATGGTCGCCATCGGATTTCTGATCGGTGGAGACGGCGCGGCCGGAATGCTGGGTCTCTCCTTCCTGCCCGCCAGCCTGATTGGCGGCATCCTGCTCTGGTTCTCGGTCATTCCGACCG
Organism: Gluconobacter roseus; assembly: GCF_046058915.1. Taxonomy (GTDB): domain Bacteria; phylum Pseudomonadota; class Alphaproteobacteria; order Acetobacterales; family Acetobacteraceae; genus Gluconobacter; species Gluconobacter roseus_A. Next base: position 366,266 of record NZ_CP175538.1, on the reverse strand, counting down.
TCATCAGCGGCTGGGGTTACCTGACTGCGGGGCTGACCCGCATCATGGCGGGACAGACCCGCAAATCATCCAAAATCAGCTTCTGATGCCGTCCGACGGAAGAATTGTTGCTGTGTTTGACTGTCTTCATCTGGCGCTCCGTTACAAGGACCGCTAAAGGTCATTTATTGACCTTGTGGGAGTAAGAAATGCGGAAGGCCGCTCTGCTGGCACTACCTCTCGCTCTGAGCGGCTGTTCAGGCATGGGCAAGTATATCCAGGACACAATGTTATGGACCGCGCTCGATAATCCTAATGGACCTCATGGTGACAGTGAGAACATTCATCGTGCACGTGGTGAGAAGTTCGCCGAAACCCCCATTTTTCCCGAGAGCGGCAATATCTGGCCAGGTCCTCCACAGCCACTTCCGACCCTCAAGGACGTCGAAAATCCCAACAGTACGTTCAGTCACGCCCTGGGCGATCCGGCGACCTATTTCGGTGGTGCGGCGCTTGACGAGAGCTTTATGAGTGGCATTGGCAGCAAGGGCGCCCTTGGGGCATCCGGTCCCCAGTTGAAGCAGGGACAGAGCATGTCGGTCGGCGAAAGTGTCGATATGCACCAGGGCGTGAGCAGCGACCGCAGCCACGTCATCCCCACGCTTCCTTCTTCCGTTCCCGACAACGCCGGACATTTCCTGAACAAGAATCCGAGCAAGACTATCGTCATTCCGAACGGAGACGGCACAAGTACGCTGATTGCTCCGGACGGAAGCGTGAAAGTCGTTCGCGGCGTACCCGCGGTTCCTAAATAAACCGGCAACTGGCGGCTTTCATAGCCGCCATTATTGTATGAGCCGTGCTTAATACTGCCGGAAAAGCGCGACCAGACGTCCCTGAATGTGGACACGTTCCGCCGGGAAAATGCGGGTTTCGTAATCCCGGTTGGCGGCTTCCAGCGCAATCATTGAACCACGGCGCCGCAGCTTCTTGAGCGTCACTTCCTGTCCATCGATCAGGGCAACGATAATCTGTCCGTTTTCCGCCGTTTCCCGACGCCGGATGATGGCAATATCCCCATCCAGAATACCTGCCTTGATCATGGAATCACCCGCAACCGTCAGGGCGTAATGCTCGCCGGTCCCGAGCAGAGAAATCGGAACCTCGATCCGGTCACTGTCATCCTGCATGGCCTCGATCGGCAGACCGGCTGCAATGCGTCCATAAAGAGGAATGGTGACGGTCTGACGGTCATTGGCCACACTGGCCTCGGAGAAAGCCCCTTCAAGCTCCGTCTGTGGCTGACTGATGACAGCCGGGACAAATCCCGTGCCAGCAGACGAGGCAGCAGGCGCTTCGGTTCCCATGTGAGGCAGACGAAGCACTTCAAGGGCACGGGCGCGATGATGGTGCCGGCGCAGGAAGCCACGCTCTTCCAGAGCGGAAATCAGGCGATGGATGCCAGACTTCGAACGCAGTTCAAGGGCGTCTTTCATTTCGTCAAAGGAGGGAGAATATCCCGTCCGGCGAAGATGATCATCGATATATAGTAAAAGCTGGTGCTGCTTGCGGGTCAGCATACAGGCGCTCCCATGCGCCTCGGCGGAGGCAGGTCGAGAAAACTGCAGAATGAGACGCATCCTGCATTTGTTCCTTATAGGTTCCTCTCTGTTGCCTCACAAGCAAAAGAGCAGGGGGCACACGGATGACTGATAAGATTTCCTGACAGCGAAAGTCTTTGAAAACAGAGCAAAACTGCGAAATCGTGCGGGAAGCTCTTGACCTTTGGGGCACAAATCAGCATGGTGCGCCCAATCTAGAGATCAACATGCTGCATCGACACCTTCGAGCGGCATCAGTATGGCGAAAGCCCGAGGGTATCATGGGAAAGAGCAACGTTATTCAGATCCGGCTCGTTTCGTCAGCCGAAACCGGCTACTTCTACGTCACGAAGAAGAATGCCCGTTCCGCTACGGGGAAGATGGAAGTGCGCAAGTACGACCCGGTTGCACGCAAGCACGTCGTGTTCCGCGAAGCCAAGATCAAGTAAGACTGCTCAAACAGTCTTTATGAAAAAAGCGGCTTAAAGGCCGCTTTTTTTGTGTCTGAAAGAATAGCTTTTCTGACTACTGCTCAGAACAGCTTATCATGCGGGCCGTAGGGCACAACCAGATCACCACTGCGCGTCAGGTTCATCGTAGCGCGCGCCCGTTCATCCAGCATATCGGCGTCCAGCGCCTTTTCCTTGAGAGCAACGACACGACGACGCCAGACATTCTGCTCGTCTTCGGCATCCTGCTTGGCCTGAACAGCATCTTTCTCAAGCTGCGTCTGTTCCTGATAGGCATGAATGCCATGTGCGCCGTGAAGCGCATTCCAACCGAAGTAAACGGTCAGGGACAGGAAAAAAGCCGGAGGAGCCACGGCGCGGACACCACGCTTGATAAGTCGGACCAGTGTCACGTCGTGCAAACTCCGTTCTGAATGACTGCGTCAGTCTATATCAGTCATCTGTGACCAGACAATGAATGATACGGATATCTTTCATATCCGGAGAAAAGAAGACGGCCCAGTCTCACAGAAAGACGGGGCCGCCTGGCAGAACTCAGGAGTTCTTGAGAATGCTGCGGCCAGCGTAACGGGCTGCGCTGCCGAGTTGCTGCTCGATCCGGATCAACTGGTTGTACTTTGCCGTACGGTCGGAGCGGGAGAGGGAGCCAGTCTTGATCTGACCGCAGTTCGTGGCGACAGCCAGATCAGCAATGACGGAGTCTTCCGTTTCACCTGAACGATGGCTCATGACGCAGGCATAACCGGCCTTGTGCGCGGTTTCGACAGCTTCAAGCGTCTCGGTCAGCGTTCCGATCTGGTTGACCTTCACGAGAAGGGCATTACCCGTGCCAGCCTTGATGCCACGGCGCAGACGGTCAGGGTTGGTTACGAACAGATCGTCACCAACAAGCTGAAGCTTCTTGCCCAGACGGGTCGTGAGCTCTGCCCAGCCTTCCCAGTCGTCTTCCGCCAGACCATCCTCGATGGAGACGATCGGGTAACGGTTGGCCAGATCCTCAAGGTAGGAAATCATGCCCGAAGCATCAAATTCCTTGCCTTCACCCTTCAGGTTGTAGCGGCCATACGCATAGAACTCTGTAGCAGCGCAATCGAGCGCGAAGGTCACGTCCTCACCAAGCTTATAGCCCGCAGCCTCAACGGATTTTGCAATAAATCCAAGTGCTTCGTCAGCAGACTTCAGATTCGGTGCGAAGCCGCCTTCATCGCCAACATTGGTGTTGTACCCGGCTTCGGACAGACCCTTCTTCAGACGTGCGAAGATTTCCGAACCCATGCGGATCGCGTCGGCAACCGTCGGCGCGCCAACCGGCTGGATCATGAATTCCTGGATGTCGATCGGGTTGTCGGCATGCTCACCGCCATTGACGATGTTCATCATCGGCACCGGCAGAAGATGAGCGTAGGCACCGCCGACGTAGCGGTATAGCGGCAGTTCCAGTTCCTCGGCCGTGGCCTTGGCAACGGCGAGGGAAACACCGAGGATGGCGTTCGCACCCAGACGGGATTTGTTCGGCGTTCCGTCCAGATCGATCATCGCATTGTCGATGGCGATCTGGTCTTCCGATTCGGCACCCTGAAGAACTTCGAGGATGTCGTTTTCAACGTGGCTGCAGGCTTTCAGGACGCCTTTGCCGCCGTAGCGGGACTTGTCACCATCACGCAGCTCCACGGCTTCGTGAGCGCCTGTAGAGGCACCGGACGGGACAGCAGCGCGGCCGCGGGCACCCGAGGACAGCTCGACCTCGACCTCGACGGTAGGATTGCCGCGGCTGTCCAGGATTTCGCGGGAGGTGATATCAACGATGGCGCTCAATGGAAGCTCTCCTGGATATGCGTGAACCGGGGTGGCTCGTGACCGTTCGGAATGGAACAGCTATTTCAAGTCTCAAAATCACGCCGTGAGGTCAACGACGACATGCGCCTTCCTTTTCCCGTTTTCGTGCTCGGCATCGCCGGACTGATCCCCTTCGTGACGCTCGGCGGCTGGATCTTCCTGGCCGGGCTGTTTGCGCCTCTGCCGCATCTGAAGATCATTCTGCTGGCGTACGGGGCCTGCATCCTGTCGTTTCTGGGAGCCGTGCACTGGGGTCTGGCCATGGAACGGCCTGATATCATCACGGTAGGCGGGACGTCACAGCGGGACCGTCAGCGTCTTGTACTGGGCGTCTGCCCTGCGCTCTGGGCATGGCTTGCGCTCTGTGTGGGTGTGCTGGGACATGTCCGTGCCGGTTTCGGACTGGAAATCATCGGCTTTGTCGGAACATTTCTTGTAGAGCGGGAAGCCTGGAGAAAAGGTGCTCTTCCCCCAGGCTATCTGCCGCTTCGGACAGGCCTTACGGCTGTCGTGGTCCTGAGCCTGTTTCTGGCGGCTCTGGCACCATCCGGCACCTAGGACAGGAAGGACTTCGCCAGAGCGTCAAAGGCTTTCAGGCGCGTCAGGAGACCGTGCATTTCACTGAGCGGTACCATGGTTGGACCATCGCTCGGGGCATGGTCCGGGTTCTGATGCGTCTCAATGAAAACGGCAGCCACGCCGATGGACAGGGCAGCGCGGGCCAGTGGTTCGACAAATTCGCGCTGTCCGCCCGTTGACGCCCCAAGACCGCCCGGCTGCTGAACCGAGTGCGTGGCGTCGAACACGACCGGATAGCCCGTCTGCGCCATGATCGGCAGGCCACGCATGTCGCTCACAAGCGTGTTGTAGCCAAAGCTCGTGCCACGGTCGCAGAGCATGATACGCTCATTACCCGTGGACGCGATTTTCGCCGCGACATTGGCCATGTCCCACGGGGCAAGGAACTGGCCCTTCTTGATATTGATGGCACGACCCGTTTCGCCAGCTGCCAGCAGCAGGTCCGTCTGGCGGCACAGGAACGCCGGGATCTGGAGCACATCCACGGCCTGAGCCGCAGGCGCGCATTGTTCGGCCGTATGGACATCCGTCAGGACAGGAACGCCAAAGCGCTCGCGGATACCGGCGAGAATGTCCAGACCGGCATCCATGCCGACACCGCGCGCGGCATTGACCGAACTGCGGTTCGCCTTGTCGAAGCTGCTTTTGTAGATCAGCCCGATGCCAAGCTCGCGACAGATGCCGGAGATGGCTGATGCCATCTCCGTTGCGTGCTCGCGGGATTCGATCTGGCAGGGACCAGCAATCAGCGTGAACGGCTGATCCTGGCCGACCGTAAGGTCTCCGATCCGGAAACTCACTTGCTGTGAGCCTCCTTGACGGCCGCAGCGATGAAGCCTGCGAACAGCGGGTGCGGGTCGAAGGGCTTGGAAAGCAGTTCCGGATGGTACTGCACGGCCACGAACCAGGCGTGATCCGGATATTCAATCACTTCCGGCAGCACACCGTCAGGCGACAGGCCGGAGAACCGCAGACCGGTCTTTTCAAGGCGGTCCTTGTAATGCGCGTTGACTTCCCAGCGATGACGATGGCGCTCACGGATTTCCGTGCGGCCATAGATTTCCGCTACGCGGGAACCCGGAACCAGCTTGGCCGGGTAGGCACCCAGACGCATCGTGCCCCCCAGATCGCCTCCTTCACGACGGCGGAGCATTTCACTGCCACGGGCCCATTCGGTCATCAGACCGACCAGAGGCTCATCCGTCGGACCGAACTCGGTCGAAGAGGCCTTGGGCAGACCCGCCAGCGAACGGGCACATTCGATCACGGCCATCTGCATGCCGAAGCAGATGCCCAGGAACGGGATGTTGTGCTCACGAGCATAGCGGACAGCCTGGATCTTGCCTTCCGCACCGCGTTCACCGAAGCCGCCCGGGACGAGGATGGCGTCAGCATCTTTCAGGCGCTCGGCGATATTGCCGTTCTTCTCGAACTCTTCCGATTCGATCCAGTCGAGCTTCACCTTCACATGATTGGCAATGCCACCATGCAGCAGGGCTTCGGCCAGCGATTTGTAGCTGTCGAGCAGAGCTGTGTACTTGCCGACGATGGCCACACGGACCTCGCCCTCGGGCTCGCGAATCGCATGGACGATCTTTTCCCAGCGTGAGAGGTCCGGCTTGCTGTCATAGGGCAGACCGAAATAGCGCAGGACTTCCTGATCCATTCCCTCATTGTGATAGGAAATGGGGCAGGCGTAGATCGTGTCCACATCCAGCGCCGCAATAACGGCTTCCGGACGGACGTTGCAGAAATTGGCAATCTTCCGGCGCTCGTTATCCGGAATGGGACGGTCCGAGCGGCACAACAGCATCTGCGGCTGGATGCCGACATTCTGCAGTTCCTTGACGGAATGCTGCGTCGGCTTGGTCTTGAGTTCGCCGGCTGCCGGAATATAGGGCAGGAGGGTCAGGTGCACGCACATGGTCTGGGCATGGCCGAGATCATTGCGCAGCTGACGGATGGCTTCGAGGAAGGGCAGGCTCTCGATGTCGCCAACCGTCCCGCCGATTTCCACGAGGACGAAATCATAGTCGTCAGTACCCGTGACCACGACGTCCTTGATGGCATCCGTGATGTGCGGGATGACCTGCACGGTTCCGCCCAGATAGTCGCCGCGGCGTTCGCGCGCGATCACATCCGAATAGATCCGTCCCGTCGTGGTGTTGTCAGCACGTGACGCATGGACGCCCGTGAAGCGTTCATAATGACCGAGATCGAGGTCGGTTTCGGCCCCGTCATCGGTAATGAACACCTCACCGTGCTGGTACGGGCTCATGGTGCCCGGATCCACGTTGAGATAGGGGTCCAGTTTGCGCATGCGGACCTTGTATCCGCGCGCCTGGAGGAGAGCAGCGAGGGCCGCTGAAGCGATGCCCTTGCCGAGAGAAGATACCACACCGCCGGTGATGAATACGAAACGCGTCATGGGCGGTCTTCATACACTGCCGACATGGGGCAGGGGAAGCGAAGAGACGCGTCTGTTGAAAAGATCCCCGTTAAAAAGTTTGAACGGGGATTTTCAGCCCCGATCAGTGAGCGGGTGCGGGAGCCGGAGCGGCAGGTGCGGCCGGGGTTGTGGTGGTGGTCGTCTGGGTGGCGGCAGGCGGCTCGGCCAGAATGTCATGCGAGCCGACGCCGGAAGAGGCGCCACGGTTCATGACGGCCAGCACCAGGCACAGCAGCATGAAGATACCGGCGAGGACGGACGTGGCACGCGTCAACAGCGTTGCCGTCCCGCGGCCGCTCATGAAGGAGCCCATGCCCTGGCCGCTGCCAATGCCGAGGCCGCCGCCTTCGCTGCGCTGGATGAGGATCACCCCGATCAGCGCCAGTGTGACCAGCAGGTTGAGAGCAAGCAGAAGAGTGGTCATGAACGATAGGGTCCGGACAATGGTTGGGACGTCAGGCGGAAAGACGCTGCTTCGGCGATGCGCAGGAAGCGCTCTGCTTCCAGACTGGCACTGCCGACCAGCACCCCTCCGAGCGACCCGATGGAAAAGATGGTCGGCGCCTGAGCCGGTGTTACGGAGCCGCCATACAGGATCGGGACACGAATGTCATCCGTCTTGAGACGGGACTGCAACAGTCCATGCAGCAAAGAGAGGGTCCGTTCAAGCTCGTCAATCGGCGGAACAGTGCCACTTCCGATGGCCCAGACGGGCTCGTAAGCCAGCACACCGCTGAAGCCATCCGTTAGGGAACCCTCGACCTGCGTGGCCAGAACAGTGGTCGTCCGCCCTTCAAGCCGCTCCTGCATTGTCTCGCCAATGCATACGATGGGAACAAGACCCGCAGCCTCGGCCGCCTCGACCTTCTGGCGAATCAGCGCGTCGGTCTCACCATGGGCCTGACGCCGTTCGGAATGGCCGAGAATGACATAGCGCACGCCCAGATCAGCCAGCATTTCGGCCGAGATGTCTCCGGTATGAGCGCCGGAGGACGTCATGTGACAGTCCTGCGCCCCGAGGCAGACAGGCGTTTCAGGCCCCGCAGCACTGATGATGCCGTGAACACTGGAGAGCTGCGTAAAGGGAGGGCACAGGACGAGCCGGACATCATCGGGAAGGGACTGCGCGCCTTCAGCGACGGCACGGGCCAATCTTGTGGACTGCTCGCGCAGGCCGTGCATCTTCCAGTTCCCTACGACAAGCCTGGGTAATGGGGGCACTTTTCCTCCTTGCATCGTCCCGGGGACGGACTGCGAAATGGCTGCGGTATCGCAGGCTCCGAACCAACAGAACACTCAACGACAGATCTCGTTCCGGTCTGCTTCTGGTCAAGCCGTTCTCACGACATTATGGTGCCGCAAGTTCTAGCGGGCCTTCCGCGCCCGCACCATCCCGTCATCCGGATCTGCCTTGACCCTATGATTACCACGCTCCGCCACCTCTTCGTTAACTCCTGGGCCGGCCGTGCCGCCGCGCTGCTGATCTTTCTGGCCTTCATCGGCTGGGGCGTCGGGGACGTGTATTCCAACATGGGGACGGCAAGCTCCAACGAAGTGGTGCGCGTGGGTGAGCGCAGCATCACGCCGGATGATTTCAGCCGCGCGCTCTCGGCCCAGCTCCCGGTCGTCGCCAAACAGATCGGTCTCGCCGATCCGTCTAAGCTGCCGAAAGGCGAGGTCGAACAGGTCGCCCGCCAGACGCTTCAAAATCTCGTGATCCAGAACGAGACCCAGCTTGCGGCCGCACGTGCCGGCATGGTGGTGCCTGACGAACTGGTCCGGCAGGAAATCTTCGCCATTCCGGCTTTCCATAATGCCGCCGGAAAATTCGACCGCAGCGTCTTCAATGACCGTCTGGCCCGGATCGGGCTCTCCGAAGGCAAGCTGCTTCAGGCCATCCGCGAGGATATTGCCTCCCGCGGCCTTCTGCAGGGCATGGGACAGTCCGTTGTCGCGCCATCGTCCCTGACGGAGCGGATGCTGTCTTTCGACGCCAGCCAGCGCGTGTTCGATCTGGTGCAGATCCTGTTCGCCAGCGGGACCGTCCCGGCAGCACCGACGGATGACCAGTTGCACCGCTTCTATGACAACCACCCGCAAATGTTCCGCACGACGGAATACCGGCATGCAAAAATGGTCGTCATGACGCCAGAAAGCGTTGCAAAGACGATCGAGGTTCCCGACGACGTCCTGCACCGTCTCTACGATTTCCAGGCACGAACCTATGACGTTCCCGAGACGCGGACGCTTCAGGTCCTGACCTTCACGGATCAGGCAAAAGCCGAGGCCGCCGCAAACGCCTGGAAGAGCGGAATATCCTGGGATGATATCCAGAAGAAGTTCCCCGAGGCCGCCGCTGTCTCGCTGCCATCCGTCCGTCAGAGCGACATCCCGAACCCCGAGCTCGCCAAGGTCGCGTTCGCCGCTCCGGCTGACCGGATTTCCGGTCCGGAAAAGACCGGCATGGGCTGGGTCGTCTTCAACATCTCTGCTGTCATCGCGCCTCACAAGACCACGTTCGAGCAGGCAAAGAATGATCTGAAAACGCAGGTCCAGAACCAGGAAGCCGGGGAAGCCCTTCAGGCCCGCCAGAAGCAGTTTCAGGATGCCGTCGCCGGCTCCTCGACGCTGGAGCAGATCCCGAGCGATCTCGGCGCCATCCCGGCTGCTGGCACGCTGGATTCCAACGGCATGACGCAGGACGGCCTGCCCGCGCCGATCCCCGGTGACGCCGCACTGCGTCAGGCGATCGTCCATCAGATCTTCACGCAGGCCAAGGGTGCCCAGCCAACCGTCGTCAACGGCCCGAACGGCACGGCATTTTCGCTGCTCGTCGATGAAGTGCACCCAGGTTCGCTCAAGCCGTTCGACAGCGTGCGCGATCAGGTTGTGCAGGCCTGGACGGCAGAGCAGAAGCACCATGCCGCTGATCTGCGCGCCACTGTACTGTTCAACGCCGCTAAGGCTGCAACGCTGCGCAAGGCTCTCGACGGACAGCCCGAAGCGTCAGCCCTGCGTCAGGACGTCACCGTCTCGCGGGTTCATCCGGATCAGAGCCTGCCGCAGAACGTCTTGCGCGGCGTCTTCGGCCTCAAGCCGGGCACGAGCGGCATGTTCGAAACGCCGGACGCATTCTGGCTGGTCAACGTAACGGCAGACAAGCCAGCCTCGGCTGAGGATATGAAGACCCTCGGCGGGCAGCTTTCGGGCGAATATGTCCAGTCCATGCGTTCCGACATCCCGGTCGCCCTGAACGCGGCCATGGAAAAGGCGGTTCCGCCGTCGCACATCAACATGGCGCTCTATAATCAGGTCGTAACTGCGGCCGCGCCGGCAGCAGGAAACGGGGCGCAGTAATGGGTATTGTCTACAGCATCGAGGCCGCCGATCTTCTCACGCCAGTCTCGGCCTTTCTCAGACTTTCGAAACTCTCGGACGATCCGTACCGGCTGCTGTTCGAAAGCGTCGAGGGCGGTGCGGCCCGCGGGCGTTATTCCGTAATCGCGCTTCTGCCGGATCTGGTCTGGAAGTGCCGGGACGGGAAGGTCACGCTGGACGGAAAGCCCGTCGACGGCGTGCCGCTCGAGACCCTGAAGACCATCGTGGATGAGAGCCAGATGGAGCTTCCGGCCGGGATGCCGCCGATGATCGGCGGCGTGTTCGGCGTGCTGGGTTATGACATGGTGCGCCAGATGGAGCGCCTGCCGAACGCGCCGGTCAACGATCTGGAACTGCCGGAAGGCATCATGATCCGTCCGCGCCTGTTCGCCGTCTTCGATTCCGTGCGGGACGAACTCACGCTGGCCGTGCCAGTGCGTGGTCATACGACAGATGCTGAGGCCCACGCGCTTCTGGATCAGGCACGCGCCGCTCTTGCCGCCCCGCTGGGGGATACGCGCGAAATGCTGCCGGCCGGCACGGAACTGACGCCACCGGTCTCGAACATGACGCAGCAGCAGTTCGAGGATCACGTCCGCAAGGCGCAGGACTATATCGCCGCGGGCGACGCCTTCCAGATCGTGCCGAGCCAGCGCTTCGCGACGCCATTCCCGTTATCGCCGCTTTCGCTCTATCGCAGCCTGCGTCGCGTCAATCCGGCGCCGTTCCTGTTTGTGATGGAGCTTGAGGACTACGCTCTGGTCGGGTCCTCGCCGGAAATCCTCGTGCGTTTGCGCGACGGCGAAGTCACGGTGCGACCGCTGGCGGGCACACGCCCACGCGGAGCAGACCGCGACGAGGATCTGGCACTTGAAAAAGAGCTTCTCGCCGACCGCAAGGAACTTGCCGAGCATCTGATGCTGATCGATCTGGGACGCAACGATGTGGGGCGTGTTTCAAGGCTCGGGACCGTCGAAGTTCCGGAGAAGTTCGTCGTCGAGCGCTACAGCCACGTCATGCATATTTCCTCAACCGTGACCGGCCGTATCAAGGACGGCAAGACGGCAATGGATGCGCTTGTCGCAGCTTTCCCGGCCGGGACCCTGACGGGCGCCCCCAAGATCCGCGCCATGGAGATCATCGACGAACTGGAACCGACGCGACGCGGACCATATTCCGGCTGCGTCGGGTATTTCGGGGCGGACGGGGAAATGGATACCTGCATCGGGCTGCGCATGGCCGTTCTCAAAGACGGGAACATGTATGTGCAGGCCGGCTGTGGCGTCGTGGCGGACAGCGATCCGAACGCCGAGTTCCGCGAGACGCAGGCAAAGGCCCGTGCGCTGTTCCGCGCGGCAGAAATCGCCGTCGCCACGGCTGCAAAAGCCTGACGGAGCCCCCGAAGCGTGATGTATTTGACGAAAACAGACACGGGCGTCATTCTGTTGTCATGATCCTTCTCATCGACAATTACGACAGCTTCACCTTCAACATCGTCCACCATCTGGGTGCGCTTGGGGTTGAATGTGATGTGCGGCGCAATGACGCGCTGAGTGTCGACGAGGCTCTGGCGCTCAATCCGTCAGCAATCGTGATCTCGCCAGGCCCTGGTGCTCCGGCCGAGGCCGGGATCTGCTGTGATCTGATCCGTGCGGCTGCGGGGAAGGTGCCGGTATTCGGTGTGTGTCTTGGCCATCAGGCGATCGGGCAGGTCTTCGGGGCAGATGTCGTACGCGCGCCTGTGCCGATGCATGGCAAGATCAGTGCGGTGCATCATGACGGGACGGGCGTCTTTGCCGGACTGCCGGATCCGGTGGATGTGGTGCGCTATCACAGCCTGACGCTGGCACCCGACAGCATTCCCGAAACACTTGTGGTCAATGCCCGCACGGAAGATGGCGTCATCATGGGCGTGCGCCATCGTGATTATCCCGTGCATGGCGTCCAGTTCCATCCCGAGAGCATTGCATCCGTTGCGGGCCGGGATCTGCTGGCCAATTTTCTGAAGATCGCAGGAATTCCGGTTCTTACGTCGCAGGCTGCATGACAGTGAGTGTGGATTTCACAGGCCTTCTGCATAAGGCGGCCTCGGGGCAACCCCTCGACAGTCATGAGGCGGAAGGTGCTTTCCATGCCATCATGGCGGGAGAAGTTGACCCGGTTCATCTCTCCGCTTTCCTGACAGCGCTGAAACTCCGGGGCGAGACTTTCGCTGAACTGACCGGAGCCGTTCAGGCTGTCCGTCACCACATGACGGCTCTGCCCGATGTGCCTGAAGGCGCAATCGACGTATGCGGGACGGGGGGAGACGAGCTGAAAACGCTCAATGTCTCGACCGCCGTGGCTTTCGTGCTGGCAGGGCTTGGTGTGCCGGTCGCCAAGCATGGCAACCGCGCCCTGTCCTCAGCCACAGGGGCCACGGACGTGCTGGAAGTTCTTGGCATTCCGCCCACGGATGATCTGGAATTGCAGGGCAGGCGGCTGCGGGAGGACGGTCTGGTCTTTCTGGCCGCCCCCCAGCATCATCCGGCGATGCGACATGCTGCTACTGTGCGGAAAGCACTGGGATTCCGCACTTTGTTCAACCTGCTTGGCCCGCTGTGCAATCCGGCACAGGTGCGCCACCAGCTGATCGGCGTGTTTGATGGTCGCTGGTGCGAACCCGTGGCCCGAGCGCTCGGCGCACTGGGCAGCCTTTCGGTCTGGGTCGTGCATGGTTCGACCGAAGAAGGCGGCAGCGATGAACTCACGCTGGCTGGCCCGTCTCAGGTTTCGGCCTGGCAAAACGACGCTCTCTTTTCATTCGGGATCGAACCGGAGATGGCTGGGCTCCAGGCCGCGCCCATCTCAGCCATCCGGGGTGGAGATGCCCGGACAAACGCTTCAGCACTGGTTTCCCTGCTCGATGGTGCCGACGGTGCCTATCGGGATACGGTGCTTCTCAATGCTGCCGCGGCCCTGCATGTGGCAGGACGCGGTGATATCGTGAAGGGCGGTGCAATTGACGCGCCGGCTTTCCGTCGCAATGTAGGACTGGCAGCAAACTCCATCGACCGGGGCCTTGCCCGTGCCGCGCTCGAACGCGCGCGCATATCAGCTCCCTCCATAGCTTCCACAGACGCAGGACGATCATGACATTCATGGACCATCGACCGGCGATGACCTATTCGCCTGAGGGAACAGAACAGTTCCCGGATCCGGAAGTTCCGGAAACGACGACTCCTCCCATCAAGGACCCCGAAGCGGAAACCGCGGCTGACCGCAGTGACGTTCTAGCGCGGATCTGCGCCCGGACACGGGTGGACATCGAGCAGCGCTCGCAGATCATGTCGCTTAAGGAGATCACAGCGCGCGCGCGGGAAGTTACGGTCCCGACACGGGGTTTCGGTCAGGCGCTGCAGCATCTCACGGCCGATCGTCAGGTCGGACTGATTGCCGAAATCAAGAAAGCGTCTCCGTCTGCGGGCATCCTGCGTCCGGACTACAATCCGGTCGAGATTGCACAGGAATATCAGGCGGCCGGGGCAACCTGCCTGTCCGTCCTGACAGAGGGCTCCTGTTTCCATGGCAGCACGGATGACATCCGGGCCGTGCGCGAAGCATGCAGTCTGCCAATCCTGCGCAAGGACTTCATTCTGGACCCCTGGCAGGTGCATGAGAGCCGCCTGATCGGGGCAGACTGCATTCTGCTGATCATGGCCGTCCTGACGGAGACGCAGGCTGCCGAGCTGATCGCGATTGCGCGCGGACTGGACATGGATGTCCTGCTGGAAGTCCATGATGAGGCCGAACTGAACCGGGCGCTCGCTCTGGATACGTTCCTGATCGGCATCAACAACCGCAACCTGCGCACGCTGAAGACCGACATCCAGACAACGATCGATCTGGCACCGCTGGTACCGCCCGATAGTCTGGTCGTGTCCGAAAGCGGCATCCGGACGCAGGACGACATGATGAAGGTCGGAGCAGTTGGAGCGAGCGCGGTTCTGGTGGGCGAGAGCCTGCTGCGCGAGCCCGATCCGGGCGTCGCCGCACGCCGCCTGCTTGGTTTCGTTTGATTTCAGGCCGCCTCTCGGGGCGGTCTGAGCCGTTTTTCCACGGCACATCCGGCAGGTCGATGCTTTCCGCAAAGGCGGAGACACGGTCTGGCTTTTGGCGGGTTCTGCCGTTAAGAGCATGCAGGATTTTGTGCATTTCCATCAGGAGACCGTCATGGACGAAACACCGTCCGCTTCAGGCCGGAGCAACGGTCCGGCCCTTTCGCCGGAGACCATGAAGCGCGCTTACAGGGACATGCTTCTTGTCCGGCGTTTTGAGGAAAAGGCCGGACAGCTTTACGGCATGGGTCTGATCGGCGGCTTCTGCCATCTGTATATCGGGCAGGAAGCCGTTGTGGTCGGGATCGGCCTCAACATGAAGCAGGGCGACAAGTCCATCACGTCCTATCGTGATCATGGGCATATGCTCGTGGCGGGCATGACGCCGCGTGGTGTCATGGCAGAACTGACGGGCCGCTCCGGTGGATATTCGCACGGCAAGGGCGGTTCCATGCACATGTTCTCCCGTGAAAAGGAGTTCTATGGCGGCCATGGTATCGTCGGTGCGCAGGTAGCCCTCGGTACGGGTCTGGCGTTTGCGAACAAGTATCGCGGCACGGACGAGGTCTCGATCGTGTATTTCGGCGAGGGCGCATCGGCACAGGGGCAGGTTTATGAGAGCTTCAATCTCGCCGCCCTGCACAAGCTGCCCTGCATCTATGTGATCGAGAACAACCGCTACGGCATGGGTACGTCCATCGAGCGCGCTTCGGCCTCCAAGGATCTGTCCCGCAATGGCGAACCCTGGGGGATTGCCAGTCGCAAAGTGGACGGCATGGACATTTTTGCCGTGCATGAAGCTGCGCAGGAAGCCATGGAATACTGCCGCTCGGGCAAGGGACCGTTCCTGCTTGAGATGGAAACCTATCGCTATCGCGGGCACTCCATGTCCGATCCGGCGAAGTATCGCCAGCGCGCGGAAGTCGAAGAAATGCGCCGCACGCGTGATCCGATCGAAACGCTGAAGGCCGAAATGCTGCGCAGCGGCATCGAAGAGAGTGTCTTCAAGGACATCGAGACGGACGTGAAGGCCATCGTGGCGGACGCGACCGAATTTGCGCAGACAAGCCCGGAGCCGGACGTGTCCGAACTCTGGACCGATATTCTGGTGGAGGCCTGATCCATGGCATCTCTGATTCTGATGCCGGCTCTCTCGCCGACCATGACCGAAGGGACGCTGGCCCGCTGGGTCAAGAAGGCCGGTGACACCGTTGCGGCCGGTGACGTGATTGCCGAAATCGAGACCGACAAGGCGACGATGGAAGTCGAAGCCGTGGACGAAGGCGTGATCGGCAAGACGCTGGTGGATGAGGGCACGCAGAACATTGCGGTCAATACGCCGATCGCCGTGCTTCTGGCGGAAGGCGAGGATGCCTCTGCAGCTGACGATGTCGTGCGGTCTTCCGATCCGGCAGTCGGCGCGCCTGTCGCCATCGAGACGCCGTCCGATCCGGCCATCACCGAAGCGCCTGAAGTGGCGCAGGCAGAGGATGATCGCGACTGGGGCGAAACCAGCGAGATCACCGTGCGTCAGGCCCTGCGTGATGCCATGGCGGCCGAGCTTCGTCGTGACGAGGACGTGTTCCTGATTGGTGAGGAAGTGGCGCAGTATCAGGGCGCCTACAAAATCAGCCAGGGTCTGCTGGACGAGTTTGGCGAAAAGCGCGTCATCGACACGCCGATCACCGAGCATGGCTTTACGGGCATGGCCGTTGGTGCGGCCCTGACGGGGCTGAAGCCGATCGTCGAGTTCATGACCATGAACTTCTCGCTTCAGGCTGTCGATCACATCATCAATTCAGCTGCCAAGACGCTGTACATGTCCGGCGGTCAGATAGGCTGCCCCATCGTGTTCCGTGGACCCAATGGTGCAGCGGCCCGCGTGGGCGCGCAACATTCACAGTGTTTCGCGAGCTGGTACGCGCATATTCCGGGCCTCAAGGTCGTCGCTCCCTGGTCAGCCGCGGATGCGAAGGGGCTGCTGCGCGCAGCCATCCGTGATCCGAACCCGGTCATCGTGCTGGAAAACGAGATCCTGTACGGCCAGAAATTCCCGTGCCCGGTGGATGAGGATTTCATCCTGCCGATCGGTCGTGCGAAGATCGAGCGGGAAGGGACGGATGTGACGCTGGTGGCGTTCTCCATCATGGTTGGCGTGGCTCTGGAAGCCGCGGCGATCCTGGCGGATGAAGGCATCTCGGCCGAGGTCATCAACCTGCGCTCGATCCGTCCGCTGGATACCGAGACGATCGTGCGCAGCGTGAAGAAGACGAACCGGATCGTCTCCGTTGAGGAAGGCTGGCCGGTGGCAGGTATTGGTGCGGAAATCTGCACCGTGGCCGTCGAGCAGGCCTTTGACTGGCTCGATGCTCCGCCGGCACGTGTCTGCGGGCTCGACCTGCCGATGCCCTATGCGGCCAATCTCGAAAAACTGGCGCTTCCGAAACCTGAATGGGTTGTGGATGCCGTTCGCAAGCAGCTGCGGGACTGACAACGATGGCTACCGATATCCTGATGCCGGCGCTGTCGCCGACCATGACCGAGGGCAAACTGGCCCGCTGGCTCAAAGCCGAGGGCGACACCGTCTCCGCTGGCGACGTGATCGCCGAAATTGAGACCGACAAGGCGACCATGGAAGTGGAAGCCGTGGACGAGGGCATCCTTGGCCGCATCCTGATTCAGGAAAGCGCCGAAGGCATTCCGGTCAACACGCCGATCGCCGTATTGGTAGAAGAGGGCGAGGCCGTTCCCGAAGCCTCTTCCACGCAGAGTGCCGCGGCTCCAAAGGCCGAAGCGGCGCCTGCGGAGGCGAAACCTGCTTCCGCGACGTCGAAGGCTCCGGCCGAGGACAAGGGCGAGCGGATTTTCGTCTCCCCGCTGGCCAAGCGCATGGCGCGTGAGCGGGGCATTGCCTTGGGCGCGCTGACGGGAAGCGGCCCGAATGGCCGTATTCTCAAGCGTGATGTTGAAAAAGGTCCGAACGCCCCCAAGGCAGCCCCGAAAACGGCTCCTGCGGCCGCTCCCGTCACGACTTCGGAAGAAACGGTCCGCCGCGTTCCGAATTCGACGATGCGCAAGGTGATCGCGCGTCGTCTGACGGAGTCCAAGACGCAGGTTCCGCATTTCTATGTCTCGGTCGATATCGAGCTGGATGCGCTGCTGGAACTGCGCTCGAAGCTGAACGCCACGGCGCAGGAAAACAGCTTCAAGATCTCCGTCAATGACATGATGATCAAGGCCGTCGCTCTGGCTCTGAAAAAGGTGCCGGGCGTGAACGTCCAGTTCACGGATGCCGAGACGCTGCATTTCGAGAACGTGGACATCTCGATGGCCGTGTCAGTCCCGGATGGGCTGATCACGCCGATCATCCGCAATGCCGATCGCAAATCCCTGCGGGAAATCAGCGTGGAAGCCAAGGATCTGGCCAAGCGTGCACGGGCCGGAAAGCTCAAGCCCGAGGAATTCCAGGGCGGGACGTTCTCCATTTCCAACATGGGCATGTTCGGCGTGCGCGAATTCGCGGCGATCATCAATCCGCCGCAGGCCGGTATCCTGGCGATTGCATCCGGCGAAAAGCGAGCCGTTGTGCGCGGTTCGGAAATCGCGGTTGCCACCGTGATGACGGCGACGCTGTCGGTCGATCATCGTGCGGTCGATGGTGCCCTTGGCGCTGAATGGCTGAATGCGTTGCGCGATATCGTGCAGAACCCTTACACTCTGGTGGTCTGAACCATGTCCGATACTTTCGATCTGATTGTTGTTGGCGGCGGCCCCGGCGGTTATGTGGCGGCCCTTCGCGCCAGCCAGCTCGGCATGAGCGTGGCAATCGTGGAAAGCACGCATTTTGGCGGTGTCTGCCTCAACTGGGGCTGCATTCCGACCAAGGCACTGCTGCGGTCTTCGGAAATCCACCATCTGCTGCATGAACTGGGGACATTCGGCCTTTCTGCCGACAACATCTCCTTTGACCTGTCCAAAATCGTTGGCCGGTCGCGTAGCATTGCACGCCGGATGGGCGGCGGCATCGCGCATCTGCTGAAGAAGGCCAAGGTTACGACGTTTGACGGTCGTGCAAAGCTGGCCGGTCGCTCAGGCGAGGCGCATCAGGTCGCCATCACCAAGGATGGCGCCACGGTTGCCACCATCAAGGCGCCGCATGTCATTCTTGCAACGGGTGCGCGCGGTCGTCAGCTTCCGGGTCTGGAAACGGATGGTACCCTGATCTGGGGTGCACGCGAGGCCATGACGCCGAAGGAACTGCCCAAGCGGCTCCTCGTCATCGGTTCGGGCGCCATCGGGATCGAGTTTGCGTCCTTCTACCGGAACATGGGCAGTGAGGTCACAATTGCCGAAGTCGCGGACCGAATCCTGATCGCCGAAGATCCGGAAATCAGTGCCGCTGCCCGCAAGGCTTTCGAGAAGCAGGGGATGAAGATCATCACCAGCGCGAAGGTCGGGCCGCTGAACAAGGGTGAGAACGAAGTCTCCACGACGATCGAGAGCCCGACGGGCAAGATCGATCTGACGGTGGATCGCGTGATCTGCGCGGTCGGTATCGTCGGCAATGTCGAGGATCTGGGGCTTGAGGGCACCAAGGTCCAGGTCGAACGGACCCATATCGTGACGGACGGCTTCTGCCGCACCGGCGAACCGGGCATCTATGCCATCGGCGACGTCGCGGGCGCTCCGTGGCTGGCCCACAAGGCGAGCCATGAGGGTATTCTGTGTGTTGAGAAGATTGCAGGCCGTTCGCCACAGCCGCTTCATCCGCTGAATATTCCGGGCTGCACCTATTCGCGTCCGCAGATCGCCTCTGTGGGACTTAGCGAAGAAAAAGCCATTGCCGCCGGTCACAAGGTCAAGGTCGGCCGCTTCCCGTTCATTGCCAACGGCAAGGCCGTTGCGATGGGTGAGACGGATGGCATGGTCAAGACCGTGTTTGATGCAACAACCGGAGAGCTTCTGGGCGCCCACATGATCGGTGCCGAGGTGACGGAAATGATCCAGGGCTATGTCATCACCCGCACGGGTGAACTGACGGAAGCGGAGCTGATCGAAACGGTCTTCCCGCACCCGACCATTTCCGAGACCATGCACGAGGCAACCCTGGCGGCCTTCGACGGCCCGCTCCATATCTGAGTACCATGTCCCAGCGCATCACCATCGATCATCGCGAGGCACCTGTCCGGCATCCGGAGAAGGCGCACCGGCCTGACAACCCGATCCAGCGCAAACCGTCCTGGATCCGGGTCAAGGCGCCGAACCATCCCGTCTATCACGAGACCCGTGCGCTCATGCGGGATGCGGGGCTGGTGACGGTCTGCGAGGAAGCGGCATGTCCCAATATCGGGGAATGCTGGTCGCAGCGTCATGCCACGATGATGATCATGGGCGAGAT
This sequence comes from Gluconobacter roseus, assembly GCF_046058915.1. GTDB lineage: Bacteria > Pseudomonadota > Alphaproteobacteria > Acetobacterales > Acetobacteraceae > Gluconobacter > Gluconobacter roseus_A. The sequence goes on along the minus strand of NZ_CP175538.1, from coordinate 346,479 downwards.
CTGCACCCGGGCCTGCGCGTTCTGCAACGTCACGACCGGTCTGCCGAAGCATCTTGATGCGGATGAGCCGCGGCGTGTCGGAGAGGCCGTGGCGAAGCTGGGTCTCAGGCATGTCGTCATCACCTCCGTAGACCGCGATGATCTGGAAGATGGGGGGCGGAGCATTTCGCACGGGTCATCCAGGCGATCCGCGAGACCTCTCCGCAGACCACGATCGAGATCCTGACGCCTGATTTTCTTCGCAAGGAGGGTGCTCTGGAGGTCGTGGTGGCGGCTCGGCCGGACGTTTTCAATCACAATATCGAGACCGTACCCCGCCTTTACCCCACCATTCGACCCGGTGCGCGTTACTACCAGTCGGTCCGTCTTCTGGACGGGGTAAAGAAACTGGATCCTTCCATTTTCACCAAGTCTGGCCTGATGCTTGGGCTTGGCGAGGAGCGGATGGAGGTGTCTCAGGTCATGGATGATTTCAGGATCGCGGACGTCGATTTCCTGACTCTGGGGCAGTATCTCCAGCCTTCCGCGAAGCATGCCGCTGTCGAAAAGTTTGTTACGCCCGAAGAGTTTGACGGCTATGCTGCTGCTGCCCGTTCAAAAGGATTTCTTCAGGTCAGTGCCAGTCCGCTGACCAGGTCCTCCTACCATGCGGACAGCGACTTCGCGAAGCTTCAGGCTGCGCGGAACAGCCGTTTGAAAGAAAGTCTCTGATGCCGACACATGCCGAGCAACGGTTGATCGCCTACACGCCGGACCAGCTTTTTGATCTCGTGGCGGATGTGGAGAAGTATCCGCAGTTCCTGCCTTGGTGCGTGAAGGCCAACATCCGCACCCAGACGGAGCAGGAACTGGTGGCGGATCTGACGATCGGATTTGGTCCGTTTCGTGAAACCTTCACCAGCCGCGTAACGCTGGAACGGCCATCGCGCATCCGCGTGCGCTATGAGAAGGGCCCTTTCCGTTATCTGAACAATGTCTGGACGTTTACGCCCGATCCACGGGGCTGTCTGGTCGATTTCTTCGTGGATTTCGAATTCCGCTCACGGCTTCTGCAGAACGCGATGGGCGTCGTGTTCAATGAAGGCGTGCGCCTGATGGTCTCCGCTTTCATCAAACGGGCACGGGACATTTACGGAACGCAGGGCGCAAAGAGTTCCCCTTCGACACCGGGCCTTTCCCAAAGGACGTAAAATTTCGTAGTGTTTCAAGAACCATCCGGTGCGTGAACCGTTTCAGGTCTCAAGCACCGTCATGGTGATATGAAAAGGATTACGTCATGAAAAAGATTTCTTTAGGCGCTTTCGCCCTGACCGCTCTGGTTGCAGCTGCTTCTTCCGCCATCGCGGCTGAGCACCATCACCACCACGGCAAGCATCACGACAAGATGGGTCAGCAGCACAAGACCGACGGCGAGTCCGCAACGGACGCCCTGAACGCCCGTTCGCTGCAGCAGGCCCAGACGCCGGTTTCCCCGATGGCACCGACCGCCGCCGTTCCCCCAGCAGCTCCGACGGCCGTTCCGACCGCACCGAGCCTCCAGGCTGCTCCGCCGGCTCCTCCTGCATCCACGATGCCGGCTCCGACGCAGGGCAACTGAAGCATCAGACAGACTTCAGGTCTGTCCGGGCTTTTACGAATACGGCTTCCGTCTCTTCGGAAGCCGTTTTTTTGTGTCAGGCGTTCAGAACCATCCGGAGAGCCTGCTGGACGGACTGCGTGCGAATGCTGCTGCGATCACCCGTGAAATGGCATTGCGCCGTTATGACCGGGCCTGAGCGGAGCGCCAGTCCGAAGCACACGGTTCCAACTGGCTTGAGATCGGTCCCGCCACCCGGGCCCGCTATGCCTGTCACTGACACGGCGATATCCGCACCCATTGCATGCACCAGCGCGCCTGTCGCCATCGCCTCGGCAGTCTGGACACTGACAGCTCCATACTGTGCCAGAATGCCCTCGGGAACATCGACTGCACTCATTTTCAATGCATTGGAGTAGGTCACGAAACCACCTTCCAATACGTCGGATGAGCCCGGAATGTCGCTCAGGGCTGCGCTGATCAATCCGCCCGTGCAGCTTTCTACGGTCACCAGTCTGCGGCCGGACGGACGCAGATGATCCAGAACCTGCTCGGCAAGTGTGCGGATCCCGTTATCCGGCACGGGTATTCCTGACGCGGTAGATCATCATGCCTGCCTCGATATTTTCGATGTAAAGACGTGTCTCGCGATAGGGCAGACGCTCGATCCAGTCGAGCAGACCGTCTTCGGAGAGCGGATCTGACGGCGGGTCAGCTTTCAGCCAAAGGTCCACCCTGTGCGGACCGGCATTATACGCTGCCAGCGCATAGGGGATCACGTTCCCGAAACGCTGCAAAAGCTGCGAGACATAGGCATTGCCCACCTTCAGGTTCGTCTGGGGATCAGTCAGAGCCGCTGCGGATACGTTGATTGGCCCCATATGCGCCTTGCGCACCACATCCTTCGCTGCAGCCGGCAGAAGCTGTAACAGTCCGACCGCATGCGCCCCGCTGAGCGCATCCGGATCAAAACCGCTTTCCTGCCGGATGATGGCGGGCAGGAGGCCATCCGGAACGGTCGAAGCGGAAGGGTAAGGATCGGGAAAGCCCTGCGGATAAAGGGCAATCCCCTTGCGGGCCAAGGCATAGGACGCAAACACTTCCGGCGCTGCCACCCCGAGGCCGGCAGCTGCATCTGCGACGGCTTTCTGACCTTCGGGCGACGGATTGACCACTTCCAGCATCATGAGGAAATCCCGGGCATGATCGGGATCCCCCGCCTGAACAAGATCAGTGGCCGCCTCAAGCAGGTCCGGGCGATTGAGTGTTCCGGCCTGCGGGGCGGGAAGGGACTGAAGGGCCTGAAGCAGTGCATTGTCAAAGGCCGGGGACGACTGCCCGCTTGTCAGAATCCCGTTGTCCCCGGTTATGGCTGCAAGAGCGAGCTGTCCGGGGAAGGTTGTGGGAAACGCGGCAGCCTTGCGAAAAGCGGCTTCAGCCTGTTGCTGTCGGCTGGCAGCCTGCAGGGCCCGGCCTGTCCAGTAATAACCGCGGGCCTGCATCTGAAGCGAAGTTGCGTTCTGGAGAGGCTCGAAGAATTTCTGGGCGCGGGCCGGGGCCTGCAGCTCCCTCAGGGCGATGATCCCGCTGAGCAACGCGGCTTCCTGACGGTCCGTTGTGTCGGGAGCCATGGTAGTGTCGTCTGCGAGATCCGCAGCTTCTTTCGGACGCCCGGCCAACAGCAGGGCCCGGGCGAGACTGATGCGTTCGGATGACCAGTCATGGGAGGGGCTGGCCTGCTGGAGGGAGACACCCTGCGTGTTCCACAGGGCGAGTGCTTCATCCAGCCTGTCGCCGCGGCGGAGAGCACGCAGGCGATAGCGAATTAGGGTTGGATCGGATTGCATATCCGCGGGCAGGGACGCAAATCGGGAATCTGCATCGGGTGAAGCCAGACGTTCGGCCAGACGTGCCTGGGCCAGAGGCTGCTGATCCGCAGACAGACGCTCAATCTGGCGGGAGGCGGCAGAGAATTGCCCCCGCAGTTCCAGCGCTTCATAGCGGGTCCACTGATCAGCATCCGTGAAAACCTGACCGAAACGCTGGAGCAGAGCCTGTTCTTCCGCAGCGGTCAGGGCATTGCCCGACAGCCAGAGACGGCGCGCAGTGGAGGCGGCGTCCGGCAGATGGTCCATGCAGGTACTGAACGCTGTGGGCAGCGTGAGGGGATATAACGGACAGAGCGTGTTCAGGATCTGCGGATCGGATGCCCGGGACAGCGCGTTCTGGTACCGCCACAGCATCCGGGCTCTCTGCGGCCACTGGGGCGTCTGTTTCAGAAAGTCTGCATAGCGCTGTGCCGGAAGGCCCGTACCGCCTGGCCCGACAAGGACCAGCCATTCCGCCAGCCGCTCCTTTACTGGTGGGGCAGACGGGACTGACGGTGTAGCGGCGAGGACAGACGATGCCGCAAGAAGCGCCGTCAGGCCGGTCAGGAAGGCTTTCTTATGTCGGAAGAACATGATGCCAGACCTCTCCGCCACCGCGGATGATAAGTTCGATTGCGACCCCCAGAACCACCAGCAGGCCGATCCATGCGATCCAGCTGTAACGGGCCAGAAGATTGGCGATAACAGATGCCGCAAGCCCCATCAGCAGGACCGACAGCACAAGCCCCGAAACAAGAATCCACGGATGCCCGACTGCGGCACCGGCAACAGCCAGCACATTATCAAGGCTCATGGACAGATCGGCCACCACAATCCGGAGCACGGCGGGGCCAAGGCGCGGCGGAGCGGGTTCGACGTCCTCGTGATGCTCGCCAACACGAAGTTCGCGGTACATTTTCCAGCAGACCCACAGCAGCAGAAAACCACCAGCCAGGGTCAGCCCCACCACGGAGAGGAGCGTCGTCGCCAGCAGGGCCAGGCCGACACGCAGGATGGCTGCAAAACCCGTTCCGAACAGGATGGCCAGACGGCGCTGTCGCCCTTCGAGATTGCGGACGGCCATCCCGATCACGACGGCATTGTCGCCGGCGAGGGTGATGTCGATCAGGGTGATCTGGCCGAGGGCGATCAGGGCATGAAGCAGAGAGTCAGGGGCCAAGGTGTCATTCTTCCGAAAAGGGGTCCGTGCAATATCTTCGTATTTGGTCTAAGCAGCCTCCGTAAAGACCCACCCCGCATCCGGAGTTCCCATGGTACCCCGTTACAGCCGTCCGCAGATGACTGCCATCTGGTCTCCCGCCAACCGTTTTCGCATCTGGTTCGAGATCGAAGCCCTTGCCTGCGAAGCCATGGCGAAACGGGGTGACATTCCCGCCGAATCAGCAAAGACCATCCGCAAGAAGGGGGATGCCGCCATGGCTGCGTTCTCCGATGCGGATCTGGCCCGCATTGACGAGATCGAAGCCGAAACGCGCCATGACGTCATCGCGTTCCTGACCTGGCTTGCGGAAAAGGTCGGCCCCGACAGCCGTTTCGTCCATCTGGGCATGACGTCTTCGGACGTGCTGGATACCTGTCTGTCCGTTCAGATGACACAGGCCGCCGATCTGCTGCTGGAAGATCTGGATCGCGTTCTCGCCGCCCTGAAAGCCCGTGCCTACGAGCACCGCAACACGGTCACGATCGGCCGCAGCCATGCCATCCATGCCGAGCCGACCAGCTTTGGCCTGAAGATCGCTGGACACTACGCCGAATTTGCCCGCAACCGCGCCCGTCTGATCCAGGCCCGCAAGGAAATCGCGGTCTGCGCCATCTCCGGCGCTGTCGGCACCTATGCCCATATCGATCCGGAGATCGAAGAATATGTGGCCGACAAGCTGGGTCTGGCTGTCGAGAGCGTGTCCACGCAGGTCATTCCGCGTGACCGTCATGCCGCGTTCTTCTGCACGCTCGGCGTGATTGCCAGCGGTATCGAGCGTCTGGCCGTCGAAGTCCGTCATTTGCAGCGTTCGGAAGTCCGGGAAGCGGAAGAGTTTTTCCACAAGGGACAGAAGGGCAGTTCGGCAATGCCGCACAAGCGCAACCCTGTCCTGTCGGAGAACCTGACGGGTCTGGCGCGCCTGATCCGCTCGCATGTCATCCCTGCGCTGGAAAACGTCGCGCTGTGGCATGAGCGGGACATCAGCCACTCGGCCGTCGAGCGCAACATCTGCCCCGATGCGACGATCGGTCTGGATTTCGCGCTGATCCGTCTGGCCGGAATGATGGAAAAGCTGGTCGTTTACCCTGAGCAGATGATCGCGAACATGGAGAGCCTGGGTGGCGTCGTCCATTCCGGCGAAGTGCTGCTGACGCTGGCCCGTGCGGGCATTTCTCGCGAGGACGCCTATCGTATCGTGCAGCGCAACGCCATGGAAACATGGACGACGCTGGGCAAGCCGGGCTTCAAAACCTTCCGCGAAAACCTTGAGGCCGATCCGGAAGTGTCGGGTCGTGTCAGCAAGGACATTCTCGATCAGGCGTTCGATCCGGCACAGCATCTGCGCGCCGTGGATCGCATCTTCGCCCGCATCTTTGACTGAGAGGTCTGCGGGACGTGGATTTCCTGCGTCCCGCACACTCGCAGTTCCGGTTCCGCAATGCTATGGAACCACAATTCGTCGCTGCTCCAGCCGTCCGCATTTCCTGTCAGGACGGCGCAACGCTAAGGATTGCTCATGGCTCGCCGCCGCCAGCTCTATGAGGGCAAAGCCAAGGTTCTTTTTGAAGGCCCAGAACCCGGCACACTCGTTCAGTACTTCAAGGATGATGCCACCGCCGGAAACGGCGCGAAGAGCGGCATCATCACCGGGAAGGGCGTGCTGAACAACCGCATCAGCGAATACCTGATGCTCAAGCTGCACGAGATCAACATCCCGACCCACTTCATCCGCCGGCTGAACATGCGCGAGCAGCTCATCCGCGAAGTGGAGATCATTCCGCTTGAAGTCGTGGTACGCAACGTGGCGGCGGGCTCTCTGGCCAAGCGGCTCGGCATCCCCGAGGGGACGCGTCTGCCGCGCACGATCATCGAATACTATTACAAGAATGATGCGCTCGGCGATCCGATGGTCTCCGAAGAGCACATCGCCGCCTTCAACTGGGCCGCGCCGCAGGACATGGACGACATGAACCAGCTGGCGCTCCGGACGAACGATTTCCTGATGGGCATGTTCACGGCTGTCGGCATCACGCTCGTCGATTTCAAGCTGGAATTCGGGCGGATCTGGGAAGGCGAGGAGATGCGCATCCTTCTGGCGGATGAGATTTCGCCGGATAACTGTCGTCTGTGGGATTCCAAGACGAACGAGAAAATGGACAAGGATCGCTTCCGCCGTGACATGGGTCGCGTCGAGGAAGCATATCAGGAAGTGGCAAAGCGTCTCGGGATCCTGCCCGAGTCCGGGAATGGTGACCTCAAGGGTCCGGAGGCAGTTCAGTGAAAATCCGTGTTTTTGTTTCCCTAAAAGACGGCGTTCTCGATCCGCAGGGCAAGGCCGTGGGCCATGCTCTCGAAACCCTCGGCTTCAAGGGCCTGGGTGAAGTCCGCATCAACCGCGTCGTCGAGCTTGACGTTCCGGCCGATAACGCTGCCGATGCGCTGGCGCAGGGTGAAGCCATGGCGCGCGCTCTGCTGGCCAATGAAGTCATCGAAGACTTTAGCGTCGAGGTGGCAGCATGACCCGTCTTTCCACGATGTTCCTGCTGGCCGGCCTTGTCGCTGCGCCGGCTCTCGTTACAGCCCCGGCCCACGCGCAGCGTGTCTCGAAGGTTTCAGGCAAGGCGCTGGGGCAGATGTGCTCCAGCAAGTCGTCCATCGGCATGTGCGATGCCTATCTGTCCGGTCTGATGGACGGGGAGGCCTGGGCCAAGAAGTACGACAGCTTTGCGCATGATGAGTCCGCTCCGGTGGCATTCTGCGTTCCGGCCCAGCAGACCGCACCGCAGGTGCGTGGCCTAGTCGTCGCCTGGCTGCATGCGCATAACGATGCGTTGACGGAACCGGCAGGCAAGGCCGTCTATCGTGCCCTGCATGACACCTATCCGTGCCATGCATCCGCTCCCGCGGAGGGCCAGAAATGAAGGCAGGTATCGTCGTATTTCCCGGTACGAACCGGGAGCGCGACATGGTCCATGCCCTGAAGCTGGTTACGGGGCAGACGCCGCGTCTGATCTGGCACGGGGAGACCTCGGTGGGGGATCTGGACCTCGTGGTGCTGCCAGGTGGTTTCAGCTTCGGGGACTATCTGCGCAGTGGCGCCATGGCCGCCCATTCGCCGATCATGCGGTACGTCAAGGCATTCGCGGGCAAGGGCGGTCATGTCCTTGGCGTCTGCAACGGCTTCCAGATCCTGACGGAATCCCATCTGCTGCCGGGTGCGCTTCTGCGTAATGCCGGGCTGCGCTTTCTGTCGCAGGACTGCCACCTGAAGGTCGAGAATGCGTCTTCGCCCTATACGCAGGGCTGGACGCGCGGCGACGTGTTCCGTGCACCGCTCGCGCATGGTGACGGCAACTACACGGCCTCACCCGAGACGCTGAAGCGCCTTGAAGGCGAGGGCCGAGTGGCGTTCCGCTATTGCGGTGCGGACGGCGCGGTTTCGGACGATGACCGCGCTACCAACCCCAACGGGAGCACGCGCTCCATCGCCGGTATCCTGAGCGAAAACGGCCGTGTCTGTGGCCTGATGCCGCACCCGGAGAACCTGACTGACCCCGAAATCGGCGCAACCGACGGCGTGCCGCTTTTCAAAGGCCTTGTGGAGGCTCTTGTCGGATGAGTGTGACGATTGATGCCCAGCTTGCCCAGTCTTTCGGACTGACCGGCGAGGAATACGACAAGCTTGTCACGATCATGGGACGGACGCCGAGCTTTACAGAGCTCGGGATTTTCTCCGTCATGTGGTCCGAGCACTGCTCCTACAAATCGTCCCGCATCCATCTCAAGACGCTGCCGACAAAGGCACCGTGGGTCATCCACGGACCGGGCGAGAACGCAGGCGTCGTGGATATCGGCGAGGGGCTGGCAGCCGTCTTCAAGATGGAGAGCCACAACCACCCGTCCTTCATCGAGCCCTATCAGGGTGCGGCGACGGGCGTAGGCGGTATCCTGCGTGACGTATTCACGATGGGCGCGCGTCCGGTTGCAAACCTCAATGCCCTGCGTTTCGGCGATCCGAAACATGCGGGAACGCGTCGCATCGTCGATGGCGTTGTCCGTGGCGTTGGCGGCTATGGCAACTGCGTTGGTGTTCCGACCGTGGGTGGCGAGGTCAACTTCCACAAGGCGTATGACGGCAATCCGCTCGTCAACGCCATGACTGTGGGTGTGGCCAAGCAGGACAAGATCTTCCTGTCCGCTGCAGCTGGTGTGGGCAATCCGGTCGTGTATGTCGGCTCCAAGACCGGACGTGATGGCATTCATGGCGCGACCATGTCTTCGGCCGAGTTCGATGAGGAAGCCGCGTCCAAGCGTCCGACCGTTCAGGTTGGCGATCCGTTCATCGAGAAGCTGCTGATCGAGGCCTGCCTTGAACTGATGGCAACGGATGCGATCGTGGCCATTCAGGACATGGGTGCCGCGGGTCTGACGTCTTCTGCCGTTGAAATGGCTGGCAAGGGTGGTGTGGGCATTGAGCTTAACCTTGATGCCGTTCCGCAGCGCGAGCCGAACATGTCGGCTTACGAAATGATGCTGTCCGAGAGCCAGGAGCGTATGCTCATGGTCCTCAAGCCCGAGCGGACCGAAGTTGCCCGTGCGATCTTCGCGAAGTGGGAACTGGATTTCGCTGTCATCGGCGAACTGACCGATACGGGCCGCATTACGATCCGCCATAAGGGCGAGGTCGAGGCCGATATTCCGCTGGCACCGCTGGCAGATGAAGCGCCGGTCTATAACCGCCCGACCGTGCCTCTGACGGTACCGGCGCGGATCGAGACTCCGGCAGACCCGGAAGGGATCGAGAAGGCGCTTCTAACGCTGATCGGCTGCCCGGATCTGGCGTCCCGCGCCTGGGTCTGGAACCAGTATGACGGCTCGGTCGGTGGCAACACGGCGCGTCGTCCGGGTGCGGCCGATGCGGCTGTCGTGCGCGTTGAAGGCACGCGTCTGGGTCTTGCCCTGACGACGGACTGCACGCCGCGCTACTGTCAGGCTGATCCGAAGACGGGTGGAGCACAGGCTGTGGCCGAAGCATGGCGCAACATCACGGCAACGGGCGCAACCCCGCTGGCCGTGACGGACAACCTGAACTTCGGCAATCCGGAACGTCCGGAAATCATGGCGCAGTTTGCCGATGCCATCAAAGGCATGGGCGATGCCTGCCGTGCGCTCGACTTCCCGGTCGTGAGCGGCAACGTCTCGCTGTATAACGAGACGCGTTCCCCATCCGGTGAAGCGCAGGCCATCCTGCCAACACCGGCGATCGGTGCGCTTGGCGTTCTGGTGGATGCGTCCAAGTCCATCGGGCTTGCGATGCCGGATGCCCATGATCTTGTGCTGGTTGGTGGCATTCGCGGCGAACTCGGACAGTCGCTGTGGCTGCGCGAAATCTGCCAGCGTGAAGATGGTGCACCGCCGGTGGTCGATCTTGCGGTCGAGCGTCGTAACGGTGACTTCGTGCGCAGCCAGATTGGCGCAGGTGCAGTGGCGGCCTGTCATGACATTGCCGATGGCGGTCTGCTGGTGACGGTGGCGGAAATGGTGATGGCGAGCGGCGTTGGCTGCACGCTTGAGGCGGCTCCGGCGGACGTTGCAGCGCATGCTTTCTGGTTCGGTGAGGATCAGGGCTGCTACGTTATCGCAACTTCCGATGGCGCAGCCCTTGTCGCAGCGGCGGAGAAGGCCAACGTTCCGGCAATGCGCCTGGGACGTTCGGGTGGCACCGATCTGGAGCTTCCGGGTACTGTCCGCGTCAGTGCCGAGCGTCTCCGGGAGATCAATGCCGCATTCTTCCCGCGGTTCATGGGTGAGGGGGCCTGATTTTCATGCCGATGGCAGCTTCTGAAATCGAACGCACGATCCTTGCCGCCATTCCCGATGCCCGGATCGAGATCGAAGATCTCGCCGGGGACGGGGATCACTACGCCTGCACGGTCACGAGTGAGGCCTTCCGTGGTCTTTCACGTGTGCGGCAGCACAAACTGGTCTATGATGCCTTCGGAACCCGCATGGGCACTGAACTGCATGCGATGGCCCTCAAGACGCTCACCCCTTAAGAGCCGGGGCTGACGTCCTTTTTTCCAGACGAGCACTGAGACAGCAGGTGCGGGCCTTTCGCCCGCCCTGCCGAAACAAGGAAAATCCAATGTCCGAAACCGTGTTCCAGCATATCCAGAACCTGATCGACGCCAATCCGGTCATGCTGTTCATGAAGGGTGACAAGCTCTTCCCGCAGTGCGGCTTCTCCGCCCGCGTGGTGCAGATCCTCACGCATCTCGGCGTTCCGTTCGAGACCTGCAACATCCTTGAGAGCGCCGAACTGCGTCAGGGCATCAAGGATTTCTCCCAGTGGCCGACCGTGCCGCAGCTCTACATCAAGGGCGAGTTCGTCGGCGGCTGCGATATCGTGACCGACATGTATCAGAGCGGCGAGCTTGAGACTCTGCTGGCCGACAAGGGCATCACGACGGCCAACGCCTGATTCGGGCACAGTCATGACGAAAGGCGCTGAATTCAGCGTTTTTTAAGCATTGCTCCTGCCACATTTCAGCCATGAAGCGGCGAAAAGTGGCAGGACCTTGATTTTTTCGGAAACTTTCCCAACAGGGGTTGTCGAACCCCGAGTTCAGCGCATAGGCTGGTTCCATCAGAACGGGATGGGACGAACGTCAATGGCGCGTAACTGGGTCGGCAGAATTGCTCTTGGGATCATGGGTGTCGGTATCTGCATGGGAGCTGGCAAGGCTCATGCCCGTCCGGCCATTACCGATTACGAAGCCAGCAAGCTGACCTTCGACGCACTGACCGCAACGCCGGTCTATCACCGTGTTGTCTTCCATCACGCTCTTGCACATCGCACGACGACGCATCACACGGCTCTTGCCTGGAATAACTCCCACGCTGTTGTCCGTAACGTCGCCTATCGTCCGCATGCGGTCGCTCATGCGCGCGTTGCAGTCGCTTCTGCTCACCGTCACGCCCGCGTTCGCCGGACCTGATCCTTCAGAACTGGCGCAGCGCATCCTGGATGCGTCGCGCCTGACCTGACGGGTCGACGACGATCAGATCAAACCGGGTGCTAGGTCTGTTCCACTCCGGTTTTGTCAGCAGGATATAGTTGAAGGCTTCCATCAGCCTCTGAGACTGTCTGACCGTCAGGCATGACGCACTTTCCCGCAGGCTGCGTCTCTGCTTGACCTCAACGGCAATCAGCCATTCCGAATCTGCCGCCAGAAGATCGAGTTCACCATAAGGCGTTCGCAGTCTCTGTGCGAGAATTGTCAGCCCGCGCTCCTCAAGGAGGCGGGCTGCAATGTTTTCGGCGTTCAGCCCCATGTAATAGGACTGAACGCCGCGTGTCTTCCGGCTTTTCAGCGTTCGTCCCGCAGGAGACGGGCTGGCATCCAGAGCAAAATAGGTGAGGATGCCGTTACAGCCAGCGCGCTTGAAGGCGATCAGGCTCTCCATGATCGTGCGGTCCCGATCAAGCCAGCCGTTCTGGATGGCCCCCATCAGCATCGCGTATTCACCCGACACCTGATAGGCGAAGGTTGGCACTTCGAAGCGCTCACGGACGCGACGGATGATGTCGAGATACGGCATGCCCGGCTTGACCATGATCATGTCCGCACCTTCGCGGAGATCCTGCTCGACTTCGCGCATGGCTTCGTTGGAATTGGCAGGGTCCATCTGGTAGGTCTTCTTGTCTCCGCTGAGGAGATCGCCGGACCCCAGCGCATCACGGAACGGACCGTAAAATGCGGAGGCATACTTGGCCGTGTAGGCCATGATGCGGGTCGTGTCGTAGCCGTTGCCGTCGAGCGTTTCGCGGATGGCCTTGACGCGACCGTCCATCATATCGGACGGGGCGATGATGTCGTTGCCGGCACGGGCCTGATTCAGGGCCTGCTGGCGCAGGATCTCGACGGACGCATCGTTGAGGATGCGGCCGTTCTCGATCACGCCATCATGTCCGTGAGAGGTATACGGGTCGAGCGCCACGTCACCGATGATGCCCAGATCAGGGAAGGCTTCCTTGATGGTACGTGACGCACGGCACATCAGGTTGTCCGGATTGAGGGCTTCGCTGCCGGTGGCATCGCGGACGCTCATGGGCGTCACCGGGAAAATGGCAACGGCCGGGACGCCAAGGTCCACGGCCTGCCGCACGTGTTCAACGACATTATCCACGCTGACGCGTTCGGCGCCCGGCATGGAGTCGACCTGCTGGCGCTGGTTTTCGCCTTCGCAGACGAAGATCGGCCAGATCAGGTTGTCGACATGCAGGCGATGTTCCTGCACCAGACGGCGGGTGAAAGCATCGTGGCGATTACGCCGCGGACGGGAGAGGGGGTATGCTGCATTGCTCATACCCCCGATCATGCTCCTAACTTTCGCGTCTGCAAAGTCGACTGTTGCGGATGCCGTAAGCAAAATAAACGGCAAGTCCAATGGCAAGCCAGACAACAAGCCGGATCCAGGTCAGCCTGTCGAGCGATACCATCACTGCACCGCAGGACAGGATGCCTAGCAATGGAACGAGCAGACCACCCGGAACGCGGAACTGTCGTGGCGCATCAGGATATCTGGCGCGCAGCACAGGAACACCAATGCAGACGATAATGAAGGCCAGCAGGGTGCCGATGGACGTCATGTTGCCGAGCTGACCGATCGGAAGCACCGCAGCAAGCACGCTGGTCAGCGCCGCGAACATCAGATGGGACGTCCAGGGCGTGTGGGTGCGGGTATTGAGCTTCGAGAAGACGGGCGGCAGCAGACCATCATGGGACATGATGAGGAAGACACGCGCCTGTCCCATCAGCAATCCGAACAGGACGGAGATGTAACCGGCCGTGATGCCGAGTTTCACAAGGCTGGCCAGCCAGGGCATTCCGGCGACATCGATGGCCGTGGCAACCGGGCTCGGATCATTGGCCATGGCGCGGTAATCGACCACGCCCGTCAGGACCATGGAGAACACGGCATAGACCACGGAGCAGACGAGCAGGCTTCCCAGAATACCAATTGGGATGTCTCGGGCAGGATTGCGGCTGTCCTGGGCTGTAGTGGAGACGATGTCGAAACCCAGATACGCGAAGAAGGCCATGCCCGCGGCGCGCATGACGCCGGACATGCCGAACTGTCCAAATGTGCCGGTATTCTGCGGGATGAAGGGATGATAGTGCGCGAAGCTAATATGGGGCGCGCAGGCCGCGATCACAGCCACGATGACGGCGAGCTTGATGCAGACGACGATCGTGTTGATGGTCGTGGATTCACTCACACCGCGCATGAGCAGAGCCGTGACACCCCAGAGCGCACAGACGGCCGGAAGGTTGAACCACGCAGAGGCCATGCTTCCATCCGGCATCGTGACGGGCGTCATTGGCGTTGCCAGCAGGCGCGGATCGATATGGATGCCCCAGCCCCCCAGCAACGACGCAAGATAGCCCGACCAGCTGGATGCAACGGCAGCGGCGCCCACGGTATATTCCAGCACGAGATCCCAGCCGATGATCCATGCGATCAGCTCACCCATCGAGGCATAGGCGTAGGAATAGGCTGAGCCGCCCGAAGGGATCATGCTGGCGAGCTCGCCGTAACACAGGCCCGCAAAGCCGCAGGCCACCGCTGCGATGACGAAAGAGAGGGTCACGGCCGGGCCGGCATTCTGGCCAGCGGCGACGCCCGTGAGGGAAAAAAGGCCAGCACCGATCGTCACACCGACGCCCAGGGCAACGAGCTGCCACGGGCCGAGGACACGCTTGAGGCCAGTCTGGCTGTCAGCTGCGGAAGATACGGGTTTGGTCCGCCAGAGCGGAGTGGTCATGAAGGATCCTCGTTTGATAGGCGGATTGTTTTTGCCGAGGCAGGCAATCTGGGCTAGTCACATGCCGAACTCACCCTGGAGAATGGACCACGATGTCGGAACACGCCAGCCAGTCCACGCTGAATCGTTTCTTTCATGCCCCCCTCAAGGAGGTTGATGCCGAAGTTGCCACCATCCTGAACGAGGAGCTGACGCGCCAGCAGGATGGCATCGAGCTCATCGCTTCGGAGAACATGGCCTCCTTTGCCGTTATGGAAGCACAGGGTTCAGTGCTGACGAACAAGTATGCGGAAGGCCTTCCGGGCAAGCGCTATTATGGCGGTTGCGTGGATGTGGACCGCGTCGAGAACCTCGCCATCGATCGTCTGAAGAAGATTTTCGGTGCCGAGTTTGCAAATGTGCAGCCGCATTCCGGCGCCAATGCCAACCAGGCCGCCTTCATGGCGCTGGCCAAGCCCGGCGACACGGTTCTGGGCCTGAGCCTTGCTGCGGGTGGACATCTGACGCATGGCGCGGCCCCGAACTATTCGGGCAAGTGGTTCAACTCCGTGCAGTACGGCGTGCGCGCCGAGGACGGTCTGATCGACTACGACCAGATGGAAGCGCTGGCCCGCGAACACAAGCCGAAGATCATCGTGGCTGGCAGCTCTGCTTATCCGCGCGTCATTGATTTCGCCCGTTTCCGGAAGATTGCCGATGAAGTCGGTGCGTATCTGATGGTGGACATGGCGCATTTTGCCGGTCTGGTTGCCGCTGGCCTGTATCCGAACCCGGTTCCGATTGCCGACATCACCACATCCACGACGCACAAGACGCTGCGTGGCCCGCGTGGTGGCATCATCCTGACGAACAACCCCGAGCTGGCGAAGAAGGTGAACTCCGCCGTGTTTCCGGGGCTGCAGGGCGGCCCGCTCATGCACGTCATCGCCGGCAAGGCCGTCGCTTTTGGCGAAGCCCTGTCGGATGAGTTCAAGGCCTATCAGCAGCGCGTTCTGGCCAATGCCCGTGCGCTGGCGGACGAGCTTCAGAACCGTGGCTTCGACATCGTCACGGGTGGCACGGACAGCCACCTGATCCTCGTGGATCTGCGTCCGAAGAAGGTGACGGGCAAGCTGGCCGAAGCCATCCTCGAGCGTGCCGGCATCACGGCGAACAAGAACGCCATTCCGTTCGATCCGGAAAAGCCGTTCGTAACCTCCGGCATCCGTCTGGGCAGCCCGGCGGCGACGGCACGCGGTTTCGGGGAAGCCGAGTTCCGCGAAGTCGGTCGTATGATCGACGAAGTGCTGACGGCGGCTCTTGAAGAAGACAATGCCGAGGCCGTGACGGCCCGCGTGCATGAGGAAGTGAAAGCCCTGTGCCGCCGCTTCCCGATCTATGACCGCGCTTCTGCCTAAGACCTGAACAGTGCTGCGGTCCGTCTGGCCAGGCGGACCGCAAGCTGCCCCGACGGGGGCGAAGATTGGGCATGATCAGCAGACACTCGTCATAGGGTGTGTAGATCAGGTCATGCCCGTCATGAGCGAGGGGTGTTCCGGCTTCCGGGATCGTCACTCCGCCCTCCCATGGCCTGATAAAACTGAAATCCGCATTCCGGGCGATGATATTGTCCGTCACCACCGCCATTTCAGGCTCGCAGGAGTCCTGTGTCGCTTGTCCGCAAAGATGGATGGTCTCGGCTTGCGCCAGAAGGCGCTCGATGGCGCTTTCCATGACCGTAACGGTGGCCGCCTCCCAGTGAGGGCCCGCTTCCAGCAGGCAACTGCGTCCCGTGCCGCCCGGCGACATGAAATGTGCATGCTCGATCAGGCGTGATCCCCCGTGATGGCCAAGATCCGTCAGAACGGTCCGGGGAAGGCCTTCGCCCGCCGCCAGAGCACAGGCAAATTCGGCAGATCGCTGGCGGGGGGCGCGATGAACAGGGGTTCGGACGGCCAGAGCGTGGAATGCAGGTCCAGCAGAAGATCAGCGCGCGCAATGAAGGGCTGAAGCTGACGTGCGCGGTCAAGTTCGCTGGAGTGATCCCGTCCGTTCAGCCGCATGTTGTGCCACAGACGGTTCAGATCCTCGTCAACATGACGGGCCATCACCGGATTTGTGGCATCAAAACGCTCGAAAGCCTCCAGATTGGCCAGAATCAGGGTCAGACGTCCCGAAAACGGAACCGGCGCCTGCCTGCGCAGGTTTTCCAGCGCCCAGCCACCGGCATATTCGTTTCCATGCACCAGAGCCGTAATGACGGTCTCCGGTCCCGCACGGCCCGAGTCGAAAATCCAGACACCGGGGACACCCGAAGGTGGCGCGCGCCAGGCCGACAGATCCGGAGGTGTGAGAGCAACCTTGAAGACGGGAGGCGGGCGACCGATCCCGGGCAGTGTTTCCGACAGGCGGGGCTGACGGATCCGGAGCGGATGGTGCCGCTGTCCCGCCTTGCAGCTCATGAGCTCTGCCGATCCACTGACGGATACCTGGGTCTTACGGAACAGGTCCTTTCATTCCCCGCCCAGTCACCCGGCAGAGCCATTCCTGCATCGCTGAGGATAGGACATGGATCGGTCATGGATTGTAGTGTAAGCACGTTAAGGACAGGTCGCCAGAGAGGGAATGACGCCTTTTTCTTTGTCCGTGCCTGACGAAAGTCACTTTTCGCCGAGGTTGGTTTGGCGCGTCCATGTTCCGTTATCCGCAGGATTTTTCGCAGGTTACGGCGCATGCCAGCAGTAACACCTGAAGCGGAAACGGGCACCTGAACGGACGATGAAACAGTCTCTCTCCATTTTTCACAAAGTGTGGCAACGGCTTCCTGCTGAATCCCGGCGACGTTTTTTTGCCTGGGCCACCGCTCTGGCTGTCCCTCCCATCAGGCCCGTGAAACCCGTATCCGCGCACGGGATCATTGTGGCCGGAGAATTCAGTCGCAGTTCCGGTCTGGGCGAGGGGGCGCGGCTGATGGTCCGGGCCTTGCGGGATATGAACATTCCCTGCGCAACCTGGGACATCGACCGGCGGGCTCTTGAAGGCGACGTGACCGGACCGGGCGCTCCGCTGGTGATGCATGTGAATGCGCCAATGCTGCCTTATGCCCAGCTTTTCATGCCACGGACGCTGCGTACCGGACGGCGGATTATCGGCTACTGGGCCTGGGAACTGCCGGTGGTATCCGAAACATGGCGTCATGCCCGGCGCCATGTGCATGAAATCTGGGCACCATCGCGCTTTACGGCGGATGCCCTGCGCCCGCTGGGAAGACCGGTCAGAGTTGTCGAGCATCCGGTCGGACTGGCGGAACAGAAACCATCAGACCGGAACCGTGCCTCGTTCGGACTGCCGGAAGACTGTGTTTTTGTTCTTGTTTCGTTCAGCCTTGCTTCCAGCATGGTCCGCAAAAGCCCGATTGAAACCATTCGCGCCTTCCGGGAGGCCTTTGGCGACAGGCCGGACCGGCTTCTGGTCATGAAAATCGGCCATACCGAGCATTATCCCGAGGATCTGGCAGCGATCCATGCGGCCATCGCAGGTGCGCCCAATATCCGCATCGAAACCGGACAGCTCAGCGGGCCTGACAGGCTCGCCCTGACGGCCTGTGCAGACATCATCCTGTCCCTGCATCGCAGCGAAGGGTTCGGGCTGGTCGTAGCGGAAGCCATGGCGCTCGGGCGATGCGTCATTGCGACGGACTGGTCCGCAACGACCGAATTCCTGGACGAAACCTGCGGCCTGCCGGTCGCCTATACGCTGATTCCAGCGCAGGACCCACGCGGGATCTGGGATATGCCTGCCACGAAATGGGCGCTCCCGGACATGGCATCCGCCGTACATGCCCTGCGAACCGCGGCGGATGATCCGGATCTGCGGGCGCGGCTTGGCGAGAACGCTACCCGACGGATTGCCAGCCGTCTGAACGGAGCGTCGCTCCGGGATGCGGTCCGGGCCATCGGGGTCAGGACGTGATGAAAGCCGTCGAACGTGTTCTGGTCTGGCAATGGGGGCGGCGAGGAGCTGGGCCACGGATTGCGGTGGATCTGGCTGACGGCCTGAAACGGCTACCGGAAACAAACGTCCTGCTATGCCTGTCGGATCGCGCGGAAATTCTGCGGAGCCGCAATGCTCCGGATGCCGTGGTCAAGATCGCAACCTACAGTTCACTCCGGGGACTGGCAGGGCGTCTGCTGAGCGCGCCAGGGCTCTGGAAACAGCTCACACGCATTGTTCGGGACTTCCGGCCGGACGTTGCAATCTGCGCCATGCCAGGTCCGCTCGACCTTCTAATGATGCATGTGCTGCGCCGGGCTGGCGTCAGGATTGTCATTATCATCCACGATGCGCACCCTCATCCCGGCGACGGATATCCCTTTCAGGCCACCTTGCAACACCAGCTGATCCGTCACGCCGATCAGATCGTTACGTTCAGCCGCCATGTCGCGAATATCCTGACGTCCGGGCCGGATGCGGCCCGTTGCCCCGTCATCTCCCTTACACACCCTCCATTCATTGGCGGAGCAGCCACGGCACCGTTCGCCCATGACGGAGCGCCACGGATCCTGATGTTCGGGCGTCTGCTGCCTTACAAGGGGCTGGATCTGCTGGCCGAAGCTCTTCCGCTGGTCGGACAGGCGCTCGAATGCCGGGTCGTGGGGCAGGGACCGGACAGCCCGGAACTGCGGACGCTGTCGGCATTGCCGCACGTTAGTGTCGAAAACCGCTGGGTGCCGGAAGATGAACTGCCCCGGTTGGTGGCGTGGGCCAATATCGTGGTGCTGCCCTATCGCGAAGCATCCCAGAGCGGCGTGGGCGCCATGGCGATTGCCAGCGGACGCTATGTGGTCGCAACACGGGTTGGCGGCCTGATCGAGCAGTTTGCCGAGGATACGCAGGCTGTACTGTGCGAGGCCGATCCGGCAGCGGTCGCAAAGGCGCTGGAGCATGTTATCCAAGACCCACCACCCGTCCGACCCCAAGTTGATAACGGGCAGGAATGGGAAAAGCTGGCGAAGAATATCCTCGCCAGCGGCAACGCGTCCTAACGGTCGAGCGAATCTTCCGTCGCGATCCGGACGCGGTAGCCGATGTGCTTTTCGACATCACGCAGGAAGGTGCGTTCATCGATATTGATGAGCGAGAACGCAACGCCCTTGCGCCCCGCACGCGCCGTCCGGCCGATCCGGTGAACATAGGCCTCAGGCGTCTCAGGCATGTCCATATTGATCACAAGATCCACATCCGGGATATCGAGCCCGCGTGAGGCAATGTCGGTCGTGACCAGAATAGGGACGCGCCCCTGACGGAACAAATCGAGTGCCTTGTTGCGTGCGCCCTGCGTGCGATCACCATGCAGCGTTTCAACCCGCAGACCCTGCCGACGCAGAACCTTGGCAAGCGCATCCACCGTGTTCTTCGTGCGCGCGAAGACAATACTGCGGCCCTCGAAATGCTTCAGAAGACGCACAGCGGTCTCGGGTTTGTCGTCTTTTTCAACGAAAATGGCCCGCTGGCGGATGTTCTTGGGCGTGAAGGACTCGGCCGCGATTTCCACGCGAACAGGATCTCGCGTCACACGCTTGGCTAGATCCATGACCGGTTCGGGCAGCGTGGCCGAACAGAAGACGGTCTGGGGCGGCTGGTCCGGGAAATACGGAATGAGCGCCGTCATGCTGGCCGAAAAGTCTTCGTCCAGCAGACGATCGGCTTCATCGAGCACCAGATAGGTCAGATGTTCCAAAACAAGATCGGCCTGCGTGACCAGATCCAGCAGCCGTCCATGTGTCGCAACCACGATATCGACGCCATCGCTGACGGACTGGACCTGCTGCTCGCGCGATGTGCCGCCACAGATGACCCGTGTTTTGAGCGAAAGCCTGCGTCCGAGCTGCCGACAGACGGACGCAGTCTGGGCGGCGAGCTCACGGGTGGGTTCCAGAATGAGCGCACGCGGGCCGGGTGCCGCACCCTCTTCATGAAGCTTCTGAAGGATCGGCAGTACGAAAGCAGCTGTCTTGCCGCTTCCCGTCTGGGAACCGACCAGGACATCTCTTCCTTCAAGCAGTGGAGGAATAGCCTGCGCCTGAATCAGGCTCGGGCGTTTGTGTCCCGCCTGGGCAAGAGTTGCCAGCAAGGGAGCAATCAGCCCAAGCTCCTCAAATCCCGGAGCGGGGGTGGTCGGCGTTTCGGTCGGCGTCTGTGGCGTTGTCATGGGCGCTTCTTGCCAAATTTCTCGCAGTTCGGGAAATACCTTCCTTTTTGCGGAGTTCCTTCATGAAAGCCACTATCATTGCGGAGGACTTCGCCGGCATGCGCGCCCAGGGGGCAGGACTGGCGGAAAAGGCCGGTCTTGAATGGGATTTCCGCCCCGTGCGCATCAAACCGTTCTGGTCCCGTTTTCCTGCACGTTACTGGCCATCTCCCCTAAGGAGGGTCGATCCGATCAGGATTCCCGAAGATACCGACCTCATCATCTGTATCGGCGGCACAGGTGGCGTCATTGGCAGAGCAGTGGCCCGGCGCGAAGGCCTGCCGGTCGTGCAGATCCAGAACCCCCGGATATCCGTCAGAAAATTCGATCTGGTGATCGCCAACACACATGACGGCATCAGCGGGGATAATGTTTTGATCTCACGCAATGCGCTCCATCCCGTAACACCGCAGAAACTCGACCTGGCTCGTGCCCAATGGGAGGATCGGCTGAAGCGGGATGGACGACCGCTGCTGTCTGTCCTGATCGGTGGAGCAAATGGTCGCTTTACGCTGGGACCGGCCGAAGCGGAAAAAATTGCAGAAGGGATCATCGCCTTTACGATGCGCAACGCTATGCAGGCGGTCCTTACGCCGTCCCGCCGCACTGATCCGAAAGCTGTCGCCATTTTCCGCGAGCGATTGGAACCCCACGGGATCGCTGTCCTGACAGGAAGTGGCGACGACAATCCCTATATGGGCATGCTGGCCTGCGCGGACATGATTGCTGTCACCACCGACAGTGTCTCAATGATTTCCGAAGCGGCGGCAACATCCGCACCCGTGATGATCCTTCCGTTGCCGGGGCGCTCTAGCCGCATCTCCCGTTTCGTCAAGACGCTGGAAAGCGCCGGGCGTGTGAAATGGTTCGATGCAGCCCTGAGCCCGTGGAAGACCGCCCCGCTTGACGATACCCCCCTCGTAGCGAGAGAAATGCACCGACGTCTGAAGCTCTGAAAGGGCCCCTGTATGCTCGATATCCGCACCTTTGGTCCGCAGGGTGGCAATGTTCTTTACAAGGTGCTGGCCCACCCGCTGGCTGCGGAAGCCCTTGTCCGGATGGAAGGCGAATTCGCCGGACGGACGCTCGCCGTCTATGATCCTGATGACGCAGCCCGTACGCTGGCCGCGCTGTATCCGGGGCTGAGACCCGCCTGCGTCTATGTGCATGACATCGAGCAGGTCGGCAAACCGGACGGCTTTGGCGGAACGCTGCGTGCCCTTGTCGATCTTCCTGCGACGGAAGCCGATGCCATTCTTGCCCTGTCCTTCGAAGATGCGAAGATGCGGACGCGTCTGAAAGACCTGCTGAATGGCCGCGATCTCTACACCCTTGCTCCAGCGCGCCTACCAGACGACATGCTGGTCATGGGGCGCCCTTACCTGGACAAGCTGAACTTCGCGACCAACTTTGCCTTCTTTCGCGAGACGAACCAGTTTTCCTGCCGGATTGTGACCGCCAATTATTGGTCAAACTATGCCTCAGAAAATCTTCGCTACTGGATGCGGCTCTACGATAGGGCAGGCAAGGTACTGGCCCAGTGGGAACAGCCTGTCACGGAAGCTGGGGCCGGAATCACGATCGACAGCGCCGAGGTGCGACGCAGGTTCGATCTGCCGGAGTTCACCGGACAGCTTTTCATCCATGTTCTGGGTGCACGTGGCCATGACGTCGTCAAATATGCCCTCGACAGTTGGGGCACGAATGGCGATCCGAGCCTGTCCGTCACGCATGACGCCAATGTCTGGCCTTCCGTGCGATACGCAACACTTCCGGCCCCCGAGCAGGACGAGACACTGACCGTCTGGGTCCAGAACAGCCACGCAACGACGATCCCGGCTGACGGCATTACCTTCAACCGCATGGGGGAAGACACGCCGCATCCGCTCGACCGATCGGTCGGACCGTTCGAAACTGTCGCCGTTGATGTCGGTGCGCTTTTCCCTGGTCTGCACTGGCCAGCACAGCTTGAAATGCGCTCCGGTCGGCATCTTGTTCGCCCACGTTACGAAATCACACAGCGCGGTCGCACCCGCATCGCCCATCTGAACGTGGAGCGGGACAATCTGCGTCCAGAACCCGCCATCCGTCAGTTTCCGCCGTCGCTGGGCCGTGGCTTCCTGCTGCCATTCCCGATCCTTGACCCCAGGCGTTTTGAGACGTTCCTCCAGCCCAATCCCATGTCCGAAGCACTCCAGTCTCTTCCCGTACGGCTGGATCTGTTCGATGAGGCGGGCAATAAAGTCAGGTCCCATTTCCTGGGTAATCTGCCCCGCAACCATGACACCGCAGTCGCCCTGCACACCCTGACGGATCAACCGGGTCATGCGGATCTGGTCTATGATTTCCGCGATGGGGGCGAAGCCGATGGCTGGCTCCACGCCCTGATGCGCTATCGGAACCGGGAAAGCGACCACGCCGCTGAAACCAGCTTCGGCGCCCATATCTTCAACACGCTCATGACCTGGCGCTCGGAGCCGCAGTCTTATTCCGGTCCCCCGCCGGGCCTGACTACACGTCTGTTCCTGAAACTGGGCCAGAAAACGGAGAACGACACGCTGCGCAGCTTCTGCTGCCTGATCCACCCGGCCTCCATCGAAGGAACAGAAGCGTCCGAGACGGTCCTCCTGCTACACGGCGCAAACGGAGCGCTCCTTGCCCAGACAACCATCAGGATCGCTCCAAACGGCTCCTTCATGGTGCGCCCCCACGAACTGTTCGAAGCTGCCCATATCGATCGGGCAGGGGAGGGCGGTTACATTCTTATCCGTGATCTGACCTGCCGCCTGTTCGGTTATCACGGGCTGGAAAACGGAAAAGGCGCCTTCTCGCTGGACCACATGTTCGGTTTCTGAATGTCCCGACAAGGAAGCCGCAATAGACCTGCGGCTTCCCAAGAAAAGGTCTTGTCAGCCCAACATCCTCTTGCTAGAAGCCCGTCCAGCGGATGGGCGCGTAGCTCAGCGGTAGAGCACTGCCTTCACACGGCAGGGGTCACAGGTTCAATCCCTGTCGCGCCCACCATCCTAATTCCCTGAAATCGCTGATTTATTCTTCTGGTCTTGCGAGTCGTTTTGCTGTCTCGATGCGCATAGCGATGCCGATTCGATGCAGGTGTGACTCGGACTGAGCTGGCAAAAATCCGTACAGTTTGTTCTGGCTCTGTTCAGGGCGTTCAGTCGTCCCGATTGAGCCAGTTTTCCACATCTTTTTTGTATTCATCCGGCATCTTCTTTGCGTACCTGGTGACGATCGAAAGCGTCGCCCATCCGCCATCATCTTTTGCCTGAGGATGTCGCGATGCAGGCAATAATGCCAGGTTGCCCAGGTGTGGCGCAGATCATGCGGGGTAATGTCGGGGACGAAGGCGGTCTTAATGGTATCACTGCCTTTTGGCTGCCATTTCCGCGTCCTTCCGGGCAGACCGGCCTTACGGCAGGCCACGCTCCAGGCGCTCTTGATCTGACCTCCGGCAAGTCGTCCCTTGCTGGCATATCCGTCGTTGATCACGCCAGATGCGTCCGGCCGACGAATTCGGGGACGGAATACGGGCCCATCGCGGTGCCCCAACGTGAGCAGGGAACGGATCACGCAAGGGGGCAAGTCGACGCGCCGCTCATTGCCCTGCTTCTGCCAGACAACTGCACGCTTACCGCGCAGATCCACGTCCCGCCACTCGAGTTCCAAAGCTTCGGAAAGGCGCGCGCCGGTGCCGACAAGAAAGATGATCAATGGGCGCAGGTGAGGGGTGGCGGCCTGGATCAGGCGGTCTACCTCGTCCGGCCGTAGGTAGTTTGTTTTCCGCTTGGGAATCTTCGGTGTGGCAAAGGCCGGCCGATCGCACCAGCGCCGGATGGCTGCAAATTCTAGAATCGCACGGAGAGGTGTCAATACGCCGCGCATCTTGGTCGCTGGAGAGGCATTTACTCCATCGCGCAGGATCGCCCGATAGGCATCATCAACCTGAGGTTGGGCGATATCCATGAGCCGCGTTGTGCCAAAGTGCTGCAGAAGCCGGCGTAGGTGAAACTTCGTAGTCTCCGAACGGGGCGCATCCTCGAGGTATGCGCCAACGGCATGCGCAAAGGTTACAACGGCGCGCTTGCCGTAGACCGATTCCTTCCAGAGTTCCGCTTCCCTCTTGGCGCGGTATTCTTCGGCGCGGATGGGGTCAGTAGTTCCTGTGCTTTCGCTAATGCTTTGTCCGCCGATGGTGCCGCGGATGTAGAGGCGATCGGTGCCGTGACGGTTGACGATTTTGAGGGACATTCAAAACTCAAGAGTAGACGTTCATAATCGGCAGGGCGAAACACGATACGGTTCGGCCAGCGGAGATGGGTGGGGCCGCCATGAAAGGATGGCGTGGCCTTCAAGTGGTCCAGAAGTTTCCTGCGGCCGATGCGGCCCTTTAAGTGGCAAAGCACATCATTGACCGTGAATACCTGGGTCAGCGGCAGGCTGGTCATCCGCGCCCCTCCGCGTCCATGGCTGCGTCGATGGTTCTCCGCAATTCTGTACGTCTTTGGGGGTTGTCTCTGCCCATCCAGTCATAACTCGACGTACATTTTTTAAGGATATCTGGACGATCGGCCAGAAAATCCAGTCGCGTTGTATCTGTCCGCTCGGTCATGGGTTGTACTCCGGCGTGAGAGAATTTGCGCAGTGTTTGCCGGCATCTGTAGTGAAGAAATAGACGTTACCTTCTTCCCATCCTCGATCCGACTTTCGCATCAGGCCTTTCTCTACCAGTGAGCAAAGAACAGGATTGGTTCGGTCTGTATAATAGTAGTCCCTAAAGCCTGCTTTCATGACATCGCCGCAAGTCGAACCATGGGCGTGCAAGAGCGCGTGGCGCTCCTTGGGAGTAAGTCCCAAGGCGATCCCGTCCGGAGCCGGAAGGCTGATGTCCTTTTCTTTACAGCGTCGGACTGTGATGTCTGCAAATGAGACATTGTCAACGTCCCTCTGTACTTTGGCGCGAACAGTACTGGCTGAGGGGCCATACAGGATGCAGCCATCTCCTTCATCCCATCTCGCGACATGCACTGTCCAAGCCTTCCGAATGCGCACAGCCGGCGGCAGCTGCAGCCTGTTTGCGATCAGGTAGTCCCGGTTCTTCTTATTTCTGACCACTACAGGGCCAGCGTTCCCATCGATTTGCCCGGGAGGCGGGGTAGTGGCGATTGCTTCTACGATTGATCGCAGAACGGCAAATCTCTCCCATCTTCCAGTGTACTTTCCTGTAGCCACGGAATACCGGCGTCGAGTCAGATATTCATCTTTTTCGACAACGACCGCCTTGGTGTAATCACCCGCCCAGGAAAGCGGGTATGCATACCCTGCAAAGTCAGGCCTCCAGAACGTGAGAAACGGTCGACGTGCCCACTCTCGGCGCAGGTCAACGATGACGTATTGATCCGTATCCGTCCGCCCGCTCATGCGACCCTCATCACATACTCGTGGCAGACAGTCCGAGCATCTAGGCTCAGGACTCATAGGCTCAGGACCCATTGATATGATTGCGGAAATCTGATTCAGCCTCTGTGAGGAGACTGAAGATGAGTGACCTGTATTGGTTGACGGAGGAGCAGATGGATCGTCTGCGGCCCTTTTTCCCGAAGAGCCATGGCAAACCTCGCGTTGATGATCGTCGTGTGTTGAGCGGGATCATTTTCGTGAACAGAAATGGTCTGCGCTGGCGTGATGCGCCCCGGGAATACGGTCCACACAAGACGCTCTACAACCGCTGGAAGCGCTGGAGCGCTATGGGGGTATTCATCCGCATGATGGAGGGACTGGCTACTGGCAAGGCAGAGCCTCAGACAATCATGATTGATGCGACCTATCTCAAGGCACATCGCACGGCTTCGAGCCTGCGGTTAAAAAGGGGGCTCAGGCCGTTTGATCGGGCGGACCAAAGGCGGGATGAATACGAAGCTGCATGCTGTCACCGACCGGAACGGACGTCCGCTCGACTTCTTCATGACAGCAGGTCAGATCAGTGATTATACTGGTGCCGCTGCCCTTCTGGACAGTCTGCCACCAGCCGAATGGATGCTGGCAGACCGGGGCTATGACGCTGACTGGTTCAGAGAGGCCCTGGAGGAGAAAGGGATCAAACCCTGTATTCCTGGTCGAAAATCTCGTGCAAAACCGGTCAAATACGACAAACGGAAATACAAAAGACGCCACCGTATCGAGATCATGTTCGGCAGGCTCAAGGACTGGAGACGGGTCGCAACACGCTATGACAGATGCCCGACCGTCTTCTTCTCGGCAGTCTGCCTCGCCGCAACCGTCTTGTTCTGGCTATGAGTCCTGAGCCTAACAATAAGTACCTTATTCGAAAATCCTCCAATTTTTTTTACTAGTATTTCTTCAGAATGATATACGTAATCAGGCGTCATAAATTCAGGTTCCAAAACAGAAAATAAATTATTTGATACAAATTTTTATCTTAAGAAAGTCTTTTTTGACTTTATCGGGCGCAATTATTTTTGTTTTTAACAATATGTATTCTTAGGATTGGCATGAATAATCTGGAGGGTTCGAAAAACCCTTGGCTCTGAGCTGTTCTGTGTGATTCCATTTCTTCGGCGTTGATTGGGGATGGTGGAAGATGAAGCAGCCTGGTTTCTTTGATGTTGAAGAGCGGCTTGCTCGGCTGAGCGGGCTTGGCGATCAGCTGGAGGCCTTTTCCCGGACTGTGGATTTTGAGGTGTTCCGCCCTGATCTGGAGCTGGCTCTGGCCTATTCAGACGGAAGTAAAGGCGGACGTCCGCCGTTTGATCCGGTGCTGATGTTCAAAATTCTGGTCATCCAGACGTTGAACAATTTGTCTGATGAACGGACAGAGTATCTGATCAACGACCGCCTCTCCTTTATGCGTTTCCTTGGTCTGGGGCTGTCGGATCGTGTGCCGGATGCCAAAACGGTCTGGCTGTTTCGTGAGCGTTTGACACAGGCGGGTGCCATTGAAAGGCTGTTTGACCGATTTGACGCGACCCTGCGGAACGCCGGGTATTTACCGATGTCCGGCCAGATCCTGGATGCCACACTGGTGGCTGCTCCAAAGCAGCGCAATACGAAGGCTGAGAAAGCGGATCTCCGGGCAGGACGTATTCCCGAAGACTGGCAGAACAAGCCCGCAAAGATGTCGCATAAGGATCGTCATGCACGATGGACACTGAAGTTCACGAAGGCGAAGCGGCAGGACGATGGAACCATACCGTCGAGCGATCTCGCCATCCCGTTCTTTGGCTACAAATCCCACGTCTCCATCGACCGGAAGTTTCGGTTCATCCGAAAATGGAAGACGACGGATGCCGCCGCCAGTGATGGTGCGCGATTGAGAGAGGGGCTGTTAGATAAAACCAATACGGCCTCAAGCGTTTGGGCTGATACAGCTTATCGCTCGAAAGCGAATGAGGACTTCATGGACAAAGAGGGTTTTGTCTCAAAGGTTCACAGAAAAAAGCCGCATCTCAAGCCTATGCCCCGACATATCCAGAAATCGAATGCTGGAAAGTCCGTGATCCGATCGCGCGTCGAGCACGTCTTTGCCGACCAGAAATCACAGACGGGATTGTTCATCCGAACTGTCGGTATCACCCGGGCCACCATGAGGATCGGGCTGGCCAATATCGTCTACAACATGCGCCGCTTCCTCTTCCTCGAAAGATTGAACGCGAGCGCATAGTCATCCAGCGGGAGAGCAGTCCCCGATCTGCTCAAAACGCAGATCAAAAGCTCCCCCAAAAACCGTCAATCAAATCGCCAAAAGCCTGAAATCACGAGCCAGGCGCATCAACCAACGGTTCTTCGATCCCTCCACCTCTGGCAAATGCCTGAATATCTTTTTTTTGGGCTATCTATATCACTGAAACTGTTACATTCTGGTCATTGGCTTAAGCATAAGACACATAACCAGAACATGACGGTTACAGCGAGGCAGATGGCCGAGAAGATGACATTCGTGCATCTGTCATGGCGTGTTGCGACACGCCGCCAGTCCTTGAGGCGTCCAAACATGATTTCGATGTGGTTGCAGTGTTTGTATCTGCGCTTGTCGTATCTGATGGGCATTGCTCGGGATTTTCGTTCTGGAATGCAGGGCGCAATCCCTTTTTCCGCCAGAACATCCCTAAACCAGTCGGCATCATAACCCCGGTCTGCCAGAAGCCATTTTGCCTTGGGGAGGCTGTTCAGCAGGGCAGTCGTCTTGGGTCCTTTTTTACCCGCAAGCTCGAAGTCGTGCGGTGTGCCTTGAGTGGCGCATCACGCCGGCGCAGTCCGTTCCGATTGACAAAAATTATACCGCCTAGCACGCGGCAGTCATCAACTCGCGGTCTGCCGTGGCTCTTTGGAAAAAGGGGCGCAGACGATCTATATGTTCGTCCGACAGCCAGTACAGGTCGCTTATATTCAGTATCCTTATGGAGACTGAATTATATTTTTAAAAAATCACGAGTGCCAAGCCTAGAGAAGCGTTTTTTACTCAACGCGTTCATAAATAATCCAAGCAAATTCCAGATAGAATTACTGCTTTCATCTGGCATGAATGCGACATCGTACACGACATCAGATCGACTTATCGTGTCCACTGATCCAGAGCATCGCTTGTGGGGCCACATTTTCTGTATGATTGGTAGCCGGGGTTACGGGATCCGGATGTCGCATCCACAGGACCATCATCAAAAGTCCAGCCATCGCGACGACTATGAGTAAAATGATCCAACGATTTGTCATGACAATCCTCCGTCCACTACGAGCATAGACCGCATGAAGGAAGAGAGTTGCATGACGAGTTCGATGACATTCCCGGGAAGTCATGTCCCGTGCGCCGATACTACAGATTTTCCCTATAATATTCTTTCAACCGGATAAGAACCCATTACCTGGCCTACCTTGGAAAGGCTTGAACAAGCCTCAGACTACGCTCGGTATAGGCCAGCGCCTTTGCAAAAGCCGGGCTGCCATGAGCTTACCAGATGTCAGCAGAAGATCTGGACCGGAACTGTTTATGCCTATGGTAGATTTCGATCGCTGCAAAGGAAGAAATCTGCACCATGATATGCCCATATAATATCTTTGATGCCTGGAAATCTGATGCGTCCAACTATCAAAGCCTTCAATTCACAAACAGCGCCGGAACTGCCGTTCGTGGCGGGAAAATTGCTTACACTCTAATACCGATCAGTGCCTCTCGTGCAGCCAGTGCGTAAAAGCCTGTTCTGAACACGAGATCGCATTTATGAAGGTCTTATTCCGCGGCCAAACAATGGGAACGTGGTTCCTGAACCAGAAATGGAACATCTAATGTCCCGCCCTCCGTTTCCCCCCTTCAATACTGAAACAGCCGTCCAGAAAGTCCGTCTCGCCGAAGATGCCTGGAACAGTCAGGACCCTGAAAAGGTGGCACAAGCTTACACATCTGACAGTCGATGGCGCAATCGTCTGGAATTTATTACCGGACGCGAAGAAATCGTCGCTTTTCTGAAGCGCAAATGGGAGCGCGAACACGACTATCGACTCATCAAGGAACTCTGGACGTTTCAGGACAACCGGATCGCCGTGCGTTTTGCCTATGAATGGAAAGATCACGCCGAGCAGTGGTTCCGGTCGCATGGGAATGAGAACTGGGAGTTCGATGAAGCGGGCTTGATGCGCTAC
This sequence comes from Gluconobacter roseus, assembly GCF_046058915.1. Lineage (GTDB taxonomy): Bacteria > Pseudomonadota > Alphaproteobacteria > Acetobacterales > Acetobacteraceae > Gluconobacter > Gluconobacter roseus_A. The sequence goes on along the minus strand of NZ_CP175538.1, from coordinate 316,083 downwards.
CGTGCGGCATCGATCAACGATCAGCCTATTTCAGCCGATGATCGCCTGTTTTACTGGCCTGTAGGACGTCGTCCGGAGGATCATCCGGGACTTTCCGCGCTGGGACTTTAAAGATCCGATACCAAGACACAGTTTTCGTAAGCCCCGGCGTACTCGTATCGTAAGAATCTTCGTTGTACTCAGAAAAGCAGTACTGGTTGGAACCACATATCAGTGCAACTGCCAAGCAACTCCGCGGTCCATAACAGCCCGACAAAACACCCTTTCTTGGACTATATCGGATAACCAGTTGCCACCATCTGAGGTTTCTCATTCGGAATCTCAGATGGTGGCAACTGGCCTTTGAAAAACGAAAACAGGGTTACGTCAGCTGTGGTCCACCGGCACCGTCTGACTCTGTCTGAAGCGGATCATGGCGTGATATTTCTGATCATCGAGCAACATTGCCGATCTGAAATTATCGAATAACAATAAAACTCTATCTCACAACGCATACTGATCGTATGATTGTGTAGTGCAAAAGGCAGCCTGAAGCAGATCTTGATCACGTAGATATCATGGAATAGAAAATATCAACCTGATTTATCCGGTTTTATTTTACAATATAAATTAGATATTTATTGAACTAATCCTAATTATAATACAAATATCAGGATAACACCGACTAATACGATATTCTGATACCTAAACCCTCTTCCGGCGACGCGACGGGTGGCACGAACGGGGCTCAGGAAAACGTTCGCTCACAAGCCCGAGACCTGCATCAAGTTTTGTTTGCAGGAACCTTCCAAACTATCGACAGCATCAGGCGTTTCTCCTGCATCCCTCCAGAACAGGACGACCTCCCATGAAAGCTTTGACCTGGCAGAAAAAGGGCAAGATTACCTGTGAAAGCGTGCGTGACCCGGAAATCATTGAGGGAAGGGACGTCATCATCAAGGTGACGGCCTGTGCCATCTGTGGTTCTGACCTGCATCTGATGGACGGCCTCATGCCGACCATGAAATGTGGTGATATTCTCGGGCACGAAACGATGGGGGAGGTTGTCGAGGTCGGAAAAGACAACAAACGTCTCTCCGTTGGCGATCGTATCGTCATTCCGTTTACGATTTCCTGTGGCGAATGCAGACAATGCAAATGGGGCAACTGGAGCTGCTGTGAGCGCACAAACCCCAACGGGCGCCAGCAGGCCGAAACATTTGGGTACCCTCTAGCCGGCCTGTTTGGTTACTCGCATATCACGGGTGGATTTTCAGGAGGACAGGCTGAATATCTGCGTGTTCCCTATGCAGACGTAGGGCCCATTATTGTTCCCGAAGGACTGGAAGACGAGCAGGCCCTTTTCCTGTCCGATATTTTCCCTACCGGCTACCAGGCCGCAGAAAACTGCGAGATTACGCCCGAAGCCGAAAAAACCATTGCTGTCTGGGGATGTGGTCCGGTTGGACAGATGGCGATCCGCTCCTGCTTTCTGCTGGGAGCAAAGCGCGTCATTGCCATTGACGAGATCCCGGAAAGACTGGCCATGGCACGGGCTGCAGGCGCGGAAACCATAGATTTTCGCACTCAGAACATCCAGGAAACTCTTGTCGAAATGACTGATGGACTTGGACCGGATGCCGTTATCGAAGCCGTCGGCATGGAGGCACATGGCGCCGATACCATGATGCAGAAAGTCGGTTCAGCACTGCTTTCAGCGACAACACTCGAGAGGCCATTCGCTCTCAATCAGGCCATCCTCGGATGCCGACCAGGCGGCATTCTTTCCATGCCTGGTGTCTATGCCGGTGCCCTTGGGCCAGTCATGATTGGTATCCTCATGAACAAGGGACTGACCCTGCGGACTGGGCAAACAAATACGCAGAAATATCTCAAGCCTCTGCTGGAACGCATCCAGAAAGGGGAAATCGATCCTTCTTTTGTCATCAGTCATCGGTCTTCAAACTTGGAAGACGGGCCGGCACTGTATGAAAAATTCAGGGACAAAAAAGATCGCTGCACCAAGGTCGTTTTTCACCCCCATGGGTGAGGGCTGCTGAGGCTTGGACGCAGGCGACATTTGCCTCTCTGTAGATCCAAGAGGTAAATGTCGACTCTAAGCACAAATAATGTAGACAATCTTAGACATATGCTAAAATCTGATACCTCAATACTATAGAAATATTGAAAAATTCTTGCTGCCTGGTCCATTTTTTGAAATCGAATGTAGCTACGACCTTCACAAACTTTTCTGACAGCAACCATTCGCCCGACTGAGACTTTATGTCTTCAGACATAAAGGATATTTTTCATGCCTATTCAGGGTTTAACACGCTTTAACGGCCGCAAGGTTCTTGTAACGGGCGCCGCTTCCGGGATCGGACGTGCAACGGCGCTTCGTTTTCTGGCAGAAGGTGCGCAGGTCATTCTTGTCGATCGGGACAAGGATAAACTCGATGACACAATGAAGACATTGGACCCGCAGCAGGCCCTGTCGTCACTGACCGATATTTCTTCCCCCGAGCAGGTCAAAGCCCTGTACGCCTTTGTCAAAGCGCATTTTGGAACACTGGATGTTCTCGTGAACAATGCCGGTGTGACTGCTATGGGCACAGTGCTGGATTGCGATCTGGAAACATGGGCCACCGTCTGTGCCACGACCCTGACTGGTCCCCTGAATGTCAGTCGCACATTCCTGCCACTGCTGATTGAAACCAGGGGAAATATCGTCAATACCGCTTCGGTCTCCGGCATGCGGGGAGACTGGAACACGGCCTATTACGATGTTGCAAAAGGCGGCGTTGTGAACCTGACGCGGGCGATGGCCATGGATCACGGCAAGAACGGCGTGCGCGTCAACGCCATCTGTCCCTCCGTAACACGTTCAGCCATGACAGCAGATGCACTCAAAAACGAGGCATTCGTTACCAGCGTTGAAGCTCGCGTGCCATTGCAACGTCTTGGCGAACCTGACGACATGGCCGCCGCCATTACTTTCCTTGCAAGCGATGATGCCGCCTACATCACGGGCCTCATCATGCCGGTAGACGGGGGCGTTACCGCCTCCAATGGGCAACCCCCGTTTCCAATGTCGTAAAGACGATGCCAGACAGACCGGCCCTGACCAGAAAAAGTCCGGTCTGTCCCAATGCTGGACTCATCCAGTCAAATGAAATGATGTGCCGCTGATACTTTCGGGAACGGGGATCAAAAGCATAGGATATGCAGGGCTATGGCGTTATGAAGATGCAGCCATTCTTTTGAGAAAGTTGACCATGCACTTCACGACGCCTTCAGTTCAGACCGGTCTGCGCAGTACATGACTCTCTTTTCCATAAGAAAGAAGGCAACGTTACCATCACTCGCCGTCATGACAGGTGGAACAGGGGGCATTGGATGTGAAATTGCAGCCCTTCTTCTGGAGCAGGGATGGGACGTCATCCTTCTGACGCGCCAGCCTGGAAAGGCGGAGGAGCAGATTTCCAGAAGGAATGGTCGATTTGAAGCTGTCTTCTGTGATCTGACAAAGCCTGCAGAGCTTCAGGCAGTCAGCGACGAGATCCTTCGCAGAAAGAAGCCTGTAGAGCTTCTGATTCACTGTGCAGGAAAAATCCAACCTGAACCGACCAGGGACATCACGCCCCTCAGTCTTGATGAGCAGATGGCGATCAATTTGACGTCGCCCATGCTCATGACCAGTCAGTTGCTTCCCGCAATGTCCCCCAACGGCCACATCATATTCGTCAATTCCATTGCCGGCGTCATGCCGCTGCAGGGAAGCGCCGTTTACAGTGCCACGAAATTCGGACTCAGAGGCTTTGCGCGCTCGCTCGCACTGGAATTCAAGCCTGGAACACTTCGGGTTTCGTCCATCTTCCTTGCGGCGGTCGATACCCAGATGCTGCAGCAGGAAACGCAGGATGGTGGCTCTGTCCTGAACTTTGTCAGCCAGCCCCTGTCCGCCCGTGACGTTGCCAGAATGATTGTCCGGACGAGTAAAAAATCAGGACGCGAAATCTTTCTGCCTAAAATAGACGGGGTCTTTGGCCATGCCTGCCTCATGATGCCGTGGCTCCTGAGACTCAGCACACCAGTACTCGAAAAAATCGGCAAGATTGGATTACAGCGATTCCTGAAACACAGGGCTACTGTGGGCTCGGCTGTAAAGAAGGAATAACCGCAATGCTCCGTAGAAACTTACGATCATAAAATCGAGTTAAAAGTTACTCTTCGAAAACCTTAAAGCTCCAAGTCGCAATGTTAATCATTTAAAAACACTGTTACTTTGTTTTATCAATTTCTCTTTAATGATTTATTGACGAAAAAGCAGAAGCCTCCTACAGAAATAACTCTGTTTTACACTTTCGGAAGGCTGTAACGTGCCAAGTGTAACGTTGACTGATTTTCTGCAAGTGACTCAATGGTCTCCTGACCAGCTTGCACAGCAGATTGGGCGTACTACCGATGACGTCCTGTGGTGGTCGAACCATAGCGATGAGCTTCCACAGCAACTCCAGAGCTGGATAACGCGGATTGTAACAGCGTTCCACACAGAGCCCCCGCCACAGGGCTATGCCATGGAACGCCCGGCGTCCTGCGCATTCAACGATGATCCTTCAATGACCGTCGTGTGTAGTGTCTGCAATCTGGCGCCACGCTGTCGGCAGGGCATCTACGCAAAGAACTGACGCTAAAGCGTCAGCTCTTTTCATGCAGTCGTGCCGAGAGGCGTTTGGCGGCGTTCCGAAAAGCCCGAAAAAAATCCGGGTCAATGGAAACATGGCCGCCCGCCATGTTGATGAACCCTTCGACCATCCCGTTCTGAAGCAGCCCTTCGGAATGAACCAGCATGCTGTCGGGATCTTCCATGCTGCCTGAAGACGGCGCATCGCTCGCCGGCCGCTCCCGCAGATTTTCACTCCAGGCCTCGCGCCAGTAGGCCTCGACCTTTTTGGAATAAAGCCTGCCATCAACGGTATAGGCTTCCATCGGCTTGCCCAGCCCCATCATGTAACCGATCTCAACCGCCGTTCCCGGGTCCATTTCGGGCGAACGGCGGAACGGGTCAATACAGAACAGCCCAGCTGCACATTGATCCATCAGATCACGATCGGCGCGCACAAACGCAAGAATGGTTTCCCGCCCCGGAGGAAGAAGACGCGCTTCAGCCTGGCCATCAAAAGGGGCTACGCCTTCAAGCCCGTATTCTGCACAGATCGACTTCAGTCGCGCGAAAAGGGAGAGGGCTTCCGGACGGAAAACCAGATCCCCGGCCAGATAAACTGGAATGGAATGTCCTGACATGAGGCACAGCCTCTACACGCTCCGAGCCTGTGAAGAAAGCCCGGCAAAGCAGTTGACGCAGAATAGCTCAACTGACGTTCGATAAAGCTGTAAGAATTTTCTTTGGGATCGCGCTGGCGGAGGGGATGTCCGCCTAACCATAGGTTCAGACTGTATCCTGAAAACCCGTAAGTCATTGTATAATATTGGATTATTATAAGGTCGATCCCTCAATGTGTCAGATTGACCCGCTTGAACCCATGTTTTAAGAGGGGTTTTAAGGCGGGTAAGAGGACACTATGAGCAGACTGGCCCCTAATCAATTGACGACCCGCAAGGTCGAGACATGGAAGTCTGGAAACCTCTGCGACGGTGGCGGCCTATGGCTGATTGCAACGCCTACCTCACGCGGCTGGATATTTCGCTTCACCAGCCCTGTGACCGGCAAGCGTCGAGAGATGGGGTTAGGCTCTGCCTACGATGTGCCTCTTGCGACAGCGAGGCAACGCGCCAGTGAGGCTCGCTTGCTGCTTGCAGAGAAGATTGACCCCCTTGACCGCAAACAGGAGATCGATAAGGCCCGCAAGCTGGAACAGGCGTTAACCCTGACGTTCGAACAGGTCGCCCGGCGCTTCATCACGGAACAGGCATCAGGTTGGAAAGACAAGAAGGCCGAACCGATATGGCGGCGTTCTCTCGAGCAGCATGTGTTCCCGGTGTTCGGTGACAGACCCGTGAGCAGGGTATCCACAGACGACGTGCTGAATGCCCTACGTCCAATATGGGATAGCAAGACAGAAACAGCCTCACGGCTTCGATCCCGCGTTGAACGTATCTTAGGGTATGCCAAGGCTCATGGCTGGTGCGAGGGCGAGAACGCCGCCCGATGGCGTGGGCATCTGGATGCTATTCTCCCACCACCGAGCAAAGTGACAAAGGTCGAGCATCATGCAGCGGTTGAGCGCAAGGATATCGGCAAGGTAATGGCTTCTCTTGCGGCATCCGATGGACTCGCTGCCAAGGCCGTCCGTTTTGTCTGTCTCACGGCGGCACGTTCCGGTGAGGTGAGGGCCGCAACATGGAATGAAATCGACCTATCATCGAAGGTCTGGATCATTCCCGCCGGGCGTATGAAGGCGGGAAGGGAACACCGCGTCCCCCTTACCGATAGCTCAATGGCGATCTTGGAAGCCGTCACAACCCTACGCGACCCGGAAAATGGTGATCTGGTGTTCCCCGGTCAGAAGGCGGGCAAGCCACTCTCGGACGTGGCGCTATCCAAAGCCTTGCATCAGGCGGCAGGAACAAAAGGCGTAACGGTCCACGGCTTACGCTCGACATTCAGGGATTGGGCCGCAGAGGAAACACACTACCCGCGTGAGGTTGCCGAAATGGCTTTAGCCCACGCCATTGGGGACAAGGTAGAGGCCGCTTATCGACGCGGTGATCTATTCGAGAAGCGGCGGAAAATGATGGAAGAATGGGCGGCTTACTGTGGCATGTGAGGCAGCTAGTAAGCTGTATCCTACGTCATTTCGGCTTCGATAGCGCAGCAGCCCTCAATATCGTATTCATCAAACACGCTCTCTAGTACGGCGTAGGGTGGCCCACTATACCAAGATGGATCACGGCCCGGCTCTATGTGGATGGCCACCACAGTTCGCTGGCCTATGTCGGTGCAACGCCACTCCTTGAATGAGAACCAGAATGACGCGCCAATCTTAAATTCGTTGTGGTTCACAGCGCTACCTTAATCGGCTTCTGTGCTCGGTCAGATATGCCTTTTGCTGTGGTGTCAGAGGTTTCAGCAACCGCGCATCGGAAGAAACACCGAGCACAGCGCGGCCATCCGCCCCAAGAGCATCGGAGAGAAGCATTTCCCCGCTATCGGTGAAGGAAATGAGATGCTTGTCAAAAGCCGCATCCAGATTGGCAACCAATAGCAAGCCGTTGTGGATGTCTAGGCGTTCCTTATCTGTGGAACTAGCCCAAGGCTTTACATGCGAGGCCCGCAACAATTCCTGCACGGCAACGCCTGTTACGGCACACTTGCCGCCCCATAGCTTGATAAGACCCGCACGAAATGCACCTTGCCCCACACGAGCCTGTATCATGGTTTGTTTTTCAGTAGCGGTAAACGATGGTGAATTGGCGATAGCTTCAACATCGCTGCTCAGGGTGTCTTCTTCCTCCTCCGTCAAGGCAGTTATAAAACTATCGAAGGCGGATAGTGTCTCAAAATTGACGAAAAAGCCGACATTGCTGCCACCCGGACTTTTCTCTTCGAATGTTCGAAAGCCAGTGTTCATGCACCCATCGGCTAGAATGACGCCCGGCAATTTCAGGGCCGCTAAAAAGTCGTGAGTAGGACGGTCCACCACCAAGACCCTGTGTTGCCTCTTTATTGTGCGAATAAAAATGACACAGGGACCTAAATCATATTCATCAGCATATTGCCGCGAGGTCGATGTGCGGTCATAGCCCCGTTCCGTCAACCGTCTCTTGATAGCATCTTTCGTCAGCATGAATAGTTTTGCCCTTACGTGAGAATGAGGCAAAGCGCCACTAGCGAGTTATGTCGCAGAGAGCATCAAGGGGGTTAATATATTGCGTAATCCCCACCTTATCATCGACCCACTTGTCTAGATCTTCAATCAGATAGCCCTTACGGCGTTGCGTTAATCTGATGACGCGAATGTGGGGCTGAACGACTGTTCGGAACGAAGAGACAGACAAAGCCAAATAGGTAGCAGCATCCTGTTCGTTTAGTATGCGCGGGCGGACTTGAATGACTGCCTCTCGCGTTCCTGGCTTGTTTTTAGATGGTCGGGGCTCGTGACACTTCATGGTGTATGATGCTCCATTTTCTCTGTGTCCTTCCTCAACCTAACACCAGCACCTCCGCCATTCTCCGGCACAAACTCAACGCCAGCGGCTTCTAGGGCGGTGCGGATTGCTTCCACGGTGCGGCCATAGAGCGCGTCCCCCGCTCAAGGCGCGTGATGGTTGTGGGTGAGACTTCCGCCAAGTTCGCAAGTTCTCTCACACCGATCTGTAATGCAGCCCTTGCCATCCGGCACTGTGCAGCGTTCAAAGTGTTACCCTGTGACAAAGTTATTGACTTGAGACTAAAGATTGTCACATTGAGGCAACCTTGTCACGCGGTGACAGGCGACCGAGCGCAGAGGCCGCAATCCTCCACGCCCGGCCTAACCACAAACCGAAAAGGGATTTCGGCAATGGCTAACCTCGACTTTATCACAAAAGCACTCCACCGGCTTCTCCCTGTCCGAGAGGTCGAAGTGCCGACGCTTGGCGAAGACTTGGACTGCGTGATTGAAGTAGCATTGCGTGACCTTGGCGCGATCACATTTGCGCTTGAACGCATAGCAGAGACCCCAGAAGATCGCCGGGCGGTCGCGGCTTATGCCTCTCACTGCGTGGAAGAAATTTCCATCAGACTAAAACGCGCTTGGCGTGACGAGCGCGGGCGATGCGGCATGGACACTGACGTAGACGTAGGATGGCTAGGCGACTTTTGAGGTCAGCAGCGTCAGTTTTCGGAATTGGTGTTTTTTGCCATCGTCACTGGCCTCATGGCCTCAAGGAAGAAAAAAAGGCTATTTTCTGCCATTTGTCTCCTAGGGCTTGCTGCTACGAAGTGGCCTCATTACGGACGGTGAGGCCAGCGGCGGCACTTACAGGGCATCATTGCCCGGCCATTACATGACAGAACAGCACACCAGAAGGCGCGCTTTACCCCCACAAATTCTCATGCCGCAGTGGAGCGTAGATTTTTGCTCCCCTAGATAAATGGCCCGTGGCGGTCAGGACCGTTCCTGACCCACCCAACACGGAGCCCACGTGAAATTCCCCGCCCGGCGAAAGCCCACATTAAAAAAATGCACGGCCCATGAATTATTCCACGGATGAAGTGGAGCCAAGATCAAGCCGATCTTAGGTTGCCTCGTATCGGGCGTGGAACTTCCAGAACCGATACGGGCAGTGACGAAACTATCCCGAAATCCAGTGGAGAAGTCACAGGCTGCCTGCGAAAAAACCGTGGCGCGATCACCGCGTCTTCAATCAGACCATAAGAGTATTCTACCTTGAACAACCATAACCGCTACGCCTCGATCAAGAAGATCGGAGAAGACTTCGGCATGAGCCGGAGCACGATTTACCGCGCCCTTCACGCCGGGCGCTTCAAAGCCGTCAAATGCGGCAGACTGACCCGCATCTGTGTGGCAAGCGTGGAACAATATTTTGCTAGCCTTCCTGCGGTGGGTGCGGCCTGATGCTTCTGTCTCAACGCGACCTCGCAGCAATGCGGCGCTATGTCCGGCAATGCACGAGCCGCACGACGCTCGACCAGCACGCCGCAGACCTCTCCTTTATCGAGCACGCCACCGACTGGAACCACCGACAGGAACGGCACCTGTTCCCGGAACTCGCCGCCGCCCTGGACGCCTTCCACAATATCGCCGCGATCTTTGGCCGGGAAACAGCCGACAAGCTGGCTGCCCTCATGCCGCAGCTTACAGCCGAATATCTGAACGCACAGGAGACCGTGTGATGGCGCGGGCCATAAATCCGCTTGATGATCGAGATATCGACATTCTTCTTTCAGGGATCTCCGAAGCCCACGGCGAAGGGGTGTTCCTTACTCCCGAGCAGATAGCATGGACGAACCACCGCGACGACGAACGCCCACTCGGCCGCCTTGCGCGTCGGGTTTGGTGGAAAAGCGCGGGGGTGCCATCGGTCCATATCTGCCGGGCGCTTCTCATGAAGATAGTCAGCACAGAGGTTAATGGACGCCGATTAGTTTACTGCCCTGACGGGAAGTACCGCGGACGCTTCGCCGTCACGTCCGAGACTGTGCCGCCACTAGGGGATGAAAGCACTAAGGCTCTTCGCAAACTGTCCAAATGCTTGTGGGGACACTGGCCTGATAGCAAACTCTGGCGTCGTCGCTGTGCAGAGTTTAATGGCCTTCACCCTGAACTTTGTGAGCACGACCCGCAGAACGGGCATTACCACCTGACGCAGCGTGGCTTTCTTCTGACATCTAGAGGAATGCCGTGTTTCCCCGCATAAACGACACCGCACGCGCTGCATTGCCGTCCATCCTCTCCCGCTGGCTCCCTGATGGCGTCAGGGAAGGCCACGAGTGGGTGGCACTGAACCCCACACGAGCCGACAGCAAGCGCGGGTCATTCAAGGTGAATTTAAAAACAGGCCGTTGGTCTGATTTCGCAACCGGCGACCGGGGCGGCGACCCCGTATCGCTAGCGGCGTATCTCTTCAATCTCAAACAGCATGAGGCGGCCCGACAGATGGCCGTCATGCTCGGAATTTCCGATACCTGATGAACGAACTTAATAAAGCATTCGCCCCATTAGGGGAAGAGGTAACGCTTCCCCCCATGCCTTCCGAACCAACGGACGGTGTGGAAATCCTTCCCGCTCCTACGGAACCGGCGCGTCCTGCACATGCCACCGCCATGTGGGTTTACCGAACAGCAGAAGGCCAGCCCTTCCACGCCAAATACCGCAGCGAGAAGCCCGGCGGCGGCAAGACATACTCGCAGAAGACCTATGGAATGCTGGACGGCTTAAAGCAGTGGCACTCCAAGGCTCCCGCCGGGCATCCTCCGCTCTACAATCTCGACAGGTTGGCCGCTTCTGCTGATGCGCCTGTTCTGTTGGTCGAAGGCGAGAAGGCCGCAGACGCCGCGTTTAAACGGTTCCCCGATTACATTGCCACCACCGCAGGAAGCGCGGTCAGCATGGGAAAGGCAGACTATGCGCCGCTGGCCGGTCGGGACGTGGTGATCTGGCCCGACCATGACGAACCGGGACAGAAAGCCGCACAACAAGCAATGAAGCGGCTCCACGAAGCGGGCGTAGCATCTCTCCGCATCGTCAGCGTGCCTGGGACATTTCCGAAAGCGTGGGACCTTGCCGATGATGCGCCAGACGGACCCGATCTTCGGGCGTTACTGGATGAAGCACCGACCGTTGCCCGCGTGCAGATGCCCGGCGGTTTCGCCATGAAGGCAGACGGCCTGTTCTATACGCCGCCCGGTGACAGCGATAAGCCGCCTGTTCGCGTTTCGGCACCTTTTGAGATTGTGGCCCAGACCCGCGACCCCGAAAGCAATAATTGGGGGCTTCTTCTGCGATGGAAGGACCATGACGGCAAGCCGCATGAATGGGCTATCCCCTATAGCAAGATGCACGGCGACGCCCGCGAGATCAGCGGCGTTCTGGCTGAACAGGGGTTGCGTTGCCTCCCGCACGCCGCCCGCTTGCTGCAAAACTTCCTTGCGACGGTCGAAACCGATGCGCGGCTTGCTTGCGTGCGTCAGCCGGGCTGGCACATGACAGAGCGCGGCCCCGTGTTCGTTCTGGCAAACGGCACGAAGATCGGGCCGGGCGCGGGGTCGGTGACACTCCAAGCGGGCCGGGCGTCATCCGGCGACAAGTTTGCGGTGTCCGGCACTCTGGAAGGCTGGCGGGATGACGTGGCGCGGTATGCCATCGGGAACAGCCGCCTTGCTTTCTATATCTCCGCAGCCTTGGCCGGGCCATTGCTCGACATTGCTACGGAACAGAGCGGCGGCTTTCATCTGGTAGGCGGCGCGCGTTCCGGCAAAAGCACGGCGGCCTATGCGGCGGGAAGCGTATGGGGGCCGACAGGTCAGGTTCGGGCATGGCGTGCGACAGCCAACGGGCTTGAGGGCATCGCGGCGGAAATCTCCGATACCGTGCTGATCCTCGACGAGATCGGACAGGCCAGCGATTTTGAAGTTGGCAACATCGTCTATTCCCTTAGCAATGAAGCCGGGAAGCAGCGGGCCAACCAGCGCGGCGGAGCACGAAGCGCGTTCACATGGCGGACCCTGTTCCTCTCCACAGGCGAGTGTACGCTTGAGGACAAACAGAATGAGGCGGGCAAGAAAACGATGGCCGGGCAGAAGACGCGGCTTGCGAACATTCCCGCAGCACCGGAAGGCGGGCACGGACTGTTTGAGACGCTACATGGTTTCTCCGATGGCGCGGCACTTTCGAACCACCTGCGCCGGGCGGTCCATCGGCAGCACGGCACGGCATCGCGGGCGTTCCTTGCGAGACTGACCAGCGCACGGGCGGGCGATGACGCAGAGTTACGGCAATGGATCGACGCCCGGCGCAAGGCATTCGTAGCGGAGCACGCCAAGGATGCCGGAAGTCAGGCGCAAAGTGTCGCGGGCCGGTTCGCACTCGTGGCCTGTGCCGGAGAACTCGCCACACGCTTTGGTGTGCTGCCTTGGCCCGAAGGCGAAGCGATGGAAGCAGCGGCGGTATGCTTCAGGGCGTGGCTTGCCGAAAATGGCAGCGGTGAGGCGTTCGAGGAACAGGCCGCAATCGAACAGGTGCGGGCGTTCATTGCCGCACATGGAGATAGCCGTTTTCAGGCCATCGGCACTGACGGCGGCGTCGATATGAATGTAGACAGCCGCGTTGCAGTCATGAACCGGGCGGGCTTCCGTTGGCTCCGTGGCGGTGGCGTAGAATATTTTGGCATCCTTCCCACGGCGTTCATGAGCGAAGTTTGCAAAGGGCTTAACGCTCGGCGAGCGGTCGATATTCTCGCCAAGGCGGGACATCTCATTCTATCGAGTGGGGGCAAAAAGAAGGTTTCGCGTCGCGTGCCGGGTTATGGCAACAGCATCTCTCTTTACCTTATCCGCCCATCAATTTTAGCCTAATTGCTTTCCCCGCCGTCGTCAGCGTCGGCACTGACGACGGTTAGATGAGGTGGTCCCGTCCGTTCGGACAGTTTTGCGGGCTTGATAAGCTATACCCGGTTGTCGTTATGCCGCCCTTCTGACGGCGTTGCTGTTGGCCATCTGGTCCGGGGTTAACCCCGGACCAGATGGCGTCGGCACGTTATGATACGCCTCATCGGGCGTTCGTCCAGCCAGCGCCGTATGCGGACGCCTTTCGTTATAATGGGCGATCCATCTGCCAAGCCCGGCCCTCAGCTCTGATCCGGTCTCGAACGCGTACAGGTAGACGCATTCGTATTTCAGCGACCGCCACAGGCGCTCGATGAACACGTTGTCCAGCCAGCGACCGCGCCCATCCATGCTGATGCGGATCTGACGCTCTTCCAGTATCCCGCTGAAACGGGGTGTCGTAAATTGCGACCCCTGGTCAGTATTGAAAATGTCCGGGGCGCCATAGCGCATGAGGGCATCCTGTAGCGCCTCGATACAGAACTCCACGTCCATCGTGTTCGACAGACGCCAGGACAGGACCTTGCGCGTGAACCAGTCCATGATCGCCACGAGATAGAGAAATCCCCGTTTCATGGGGATATACGTGATATCGGAACACCAGACCTGGTCAGGCCGATTGATGACCAGATCCCGTAGCAGATACGGATATTTCCGATGCTCCGGATGAGGCACGGTCGTGCGCGGCTTCTGGTAGATCGCCCGCAGGCCCATGATCGCCATGAGCCGCCGGACCCGCTTGCGGCCCACTTCATGTCCCAGGCGGCGCAGATGCCATGTCATCTGCCGTGAGCCATAATACGGCGTTTCCAGGAACTGGGCGTCGATCAGCCGCATCAGCTCCAGATTGGCTTCGCTCTGTGGCACAGGCCGATAGTAGACGCCCGACCGGTTGAGTTGCAGTAGCGTGCATTGCCGGATTATCGGCAGGCATGCTCTCTTCGGGTCAATCATCTGCCGCCTCTGATCACGCCCAACCGAGCAGAGGCATCCCGCAAAAAATCCCGTTCCACGAGAAGTTCGCCTATCTTCGCGTGCAGTTTCTCCACATCAGCTGGGCTGACCGGCGGCTCAGCCACCGTCTTCCCGGAAAAGGTCGCCGCCATCCCCTCGATCGCCTGCCGTTTCCACTGTGCGATCATCGTCTGATGCACTCCATGTTTCGAAGCCAGTTCCGCCAGCGTCAGTTCCCCACGGATCGCCTCCAGCGCAACCCGTGACTTGAACTCTGCCGCATACCTCTTCCGCGTAACCTTGCCCATAAAACCCGTCCTCGTTCAGGCCAGATGATAGCTTATCGCCCTGTCCGAAAAATGGGGACCACCTCTAGAGGCCGGACGGGGAGCACCCAAAAACAGCAGAAAATCGCCAATCTTCACCGAATGAGGCCATGAGGCCAGTGACGACGGCACTTTTGACCACTTTCCGAAAAGCACCACGAAGAAAACAAAAAGTGCCCAAATTTTAGGCACGCACAACGCGCAAGCCGGGGTGTCGGGGCAGCCGCAAGAGAAAAGGTCTAGGAAGGACCCAAAGCATCCGGCAAACACATGAGGTAGCTGGGGGCGTCCCGCACCCGACGATAGGCCAGTAGACAAAGCCATCTTCCCAGAGGCCATTCGCCAGATAGGCGTCACACCGTCGCATAACGTATCAGGCAAGCGCATGTTTTAAGGGGGATTTTAAGAGGGGTACGGCTAGACCAGAAATGACTAACCATTTGATTTTATTGAGTTTTTTAGATCGCGCTGGCGGAGGGGATGGGATTCGAACCCACGATACGACTTGCATCGTATAACGGATTAGCAATCCGCCGCCTTCAGCCTCTCGGCCACCCCTCCGCTCTTTTACGCGGTTCGCACGGCGTATGCAGGAGTGTTCTTAGGGGGTAACCGTGCCGTGGTCAAACCCCCCAAGAACATTTTTTTCGCCTTACTCTGAAAGAAGTTTCTTCAGGGTTTCGTTGACGAGGGCAGGGTTGCCCTTGCCCTTCATGACCTTCATCGTCTGACCGACAAAGAAGCCGAAAAGCTTGTCCTTGCCGCCCTTGTATTCCTCGACCTTGTCGCTGTTTGCGGCGAGGATTTCGCGGATGGCGCTCTCGATTGCTCCTGTGTCAGTCACCTGACGCAGGCCCTTGCGCTCAACGATGGCAGAGGCGGAATCACCTGTCTCGACCATGTCTTCGAGAACTTCCTTGGCGATCTTGCCATTGATCGTGGAATTGGAAATCAGACCCAGCAGTTCCCGCAGACCTTCCGCACTGACCGGGCTGTTCTCGATCGCACGCCCCGTGCGGTTCAGTGCCGCAAAGAAGTCTCCCAGCATCCAGTTGGCTGCCAGACGGGCATCTGCACCACGTGCCACGGTCTCATAGAAATCCGCGATCGCCTGCTCAACGCAGAGCACGGACAATTCATAACGGCTGACACCGTATTCCTGCTCCAGACGGGCGCGCTTGGCTTCCGGCAGTTCCGGCAGAGCCGCTTTGAGCTCATCGACCCAGGATTGCTCGATCACCAGCGGCAACAGATCCGGATCCGGGAAGTAGCGATAGTCATGCGCATCTTCCTTGCTCCGCAGGGAGCGGGTTTCGCCGCGCACATGGTCGAACAGGCGCGTTTCCTGATCAACGGTTCCACCAGCTTCCCAGACCTCGATCTGACGCTGTGCCTCGACCTCGATCGCCATCATCACGAAACGGATGGAGTTGACGTTCTTGATCTCGCAACGCGTACGATATTCGGTCTCACCCGGCTTGCGGACCGACACGTTCACGTCGGCACGCATGGAACCTTCTTCCATGTTGCCATCACAGGTACCGATATAACGCAGAATCTGGCGCAGCTTGCGCAGATAGGCACCGGCTTCTTCAGGCGAACGGATATCCGGCTCACTAACGATTTCCATCAGCGCAACACCGGCCCGGTTCAGGTCGATGAAGGAGCGCGTCGGATCCTGATCATGGATCGACTTGCCCGCATCCTGCTCCAGATGCAGACGCGTCACACCGATTTCGCGCGTGCTGCCATCCGCCAGATCAACCAGAACCTTGCCCTTGCCAATGATCGGATGGGCAAACTGGCTGATCTGATATCCGGTGGGCAGATCGGCATAGAAATAGTTCTTGCGATCGAAGCGGCTGAACAGGTTGATCTCGGCTTCAAGCCCCAGACCTGTCCGGACGGCCTGCGCCACGCATTCCTGGTTCAGAACCGGAAGCATACCCGGAAAACCAGCATCGACGAGACTGACATGCGTGTTCGGTTCGCCGCCATATTCCGCCGAAGCGCCGGAAAAGAGCTTGGCCTCGCTGACGACCTGGGCATGAACTTCAAGACCGACAACGATTTCCCATTCGCCGGTGCTGCCGGTGATACGATAGCTCATGCCGACACTCCTGCATGAATGGTGGGTCTGTGATGGAATGCCGCTGCCTGCTCAATGGCATGACCAGCCGCAATCAGCGTCTCTTCATCGAAGAACTTACCGATAAGCTGCAACCCAAGCGGCACGCCACGCGCGTCCAGACCAGCCGGGACGGACAGGGCAGGGACGCCCGCCATGCTGGCCGGAACCGTAAAGACATCATTGAGATACATCTGCACCGGATCGCTCGGCTTCTCATCCTGGGCAAAAGCCCCCGACGGAGCTGTCGGCGTCAAAAGCACATCGACATTTTCGAAAGCCTTGAGGAAGTCCTGCTGGATCAGCGTCCGGACCTTCTGCGCACGCAGGTAATAAGCATCGTAATAGCCCGACGACAGCACATGCGTCCCGATCAGGATGCGGCGCTTGACCTCATCACCGAAACCGGCAGCACGGCTGGCTTCATACAGACCATCCAGCGTCGGGGCACTGACACGCTCGCCGAACCGGACGCCATCATAACGGGCAAGGTTGGAAGACGCCTCGGCCAGAGCCGCAATATAATAGGTCGGCAGACCGTACTTCGTATGCGGCAGAGAAACCTCGACGATTTCCGCACCGGCATCGCGTAGCCAGGTCATGCCCTGCTGCCAGAGCGCCTCGATCTCAGCCGGCATGCCCTCAACGTGATATTCCTTGGGAATACCAACGCGCAGACCCTTCACACCGCGCTTGAGCGCCGCTTCGTAATGCGGAACAGGGGTATCAACGCTTGTTGAATTGCGCGGATCGAACCCGGCCATCGACTCAAGCAGAATGGCGCAGTCCTGAAGATTGCGCGCCATCGGACCGGCCTGATCCAGCGAACTTGCGAAGGCGATCGTTCCAAAACGCGAGCAGCGACCATAAGTCGGCTTGATCCCGGCAATACCCGTGAAGGCCGCCGGCTGACGGATGGAGCCACCGGTATCCGTACCCGTGGCACCGAGAACGAGCCCGGCCGCTACAGCAGCCGCAGAACCACCCGAAGAGCCACCCGGAACCAGCTTTGCGTCAGAGTCCTTGCGCTTCCAGGGATTTTCCACCGGACCGAACGCAGAAGTCAGGTTCGCAGACCCCATGGCAAATTCGTCAAGGTTCAGCTTGCCAAGGAAAACAGCGCCATCCTTGAGCAGGTTGGCCGTCACTGTGCTCTCGTAAGGCGGCACGAAATTGCCAAGGATCTTGCTGGCAGCCGTGGTGCGGACACCATTCGTGCAGAACAGATCCTTGATGCCCAGCGGAATACCGCAAAGGCTGCCGCCTTCGCCCTTCGCCAGAACCTCATCGGAAGCCTTGGCAGCCTCGCGGGCCTGATCGGGGGTGCGGGTGATGAAGCTGTTGAGCTGGCCGTCCAGACGCTCGACCGCGTCAATATGGGCGTTCGTCAGCTCTACCGCAGAAATCTTGCGTGCCTTGAGCGCGTCCCGGGCCGAAGCCAGCGTAAAATCATGAATGCCGGACATTATTCGACCACCTTTGGAACCGTATAGAACGGGCCTTCCCGCTCGGGAGCGTTGGAAAGAACCTTGTCACGGCAGTTGCCATCCGTAACGCGGTCTTCGCGCAGGCGGGGCTTTGCGAGACCCGTGCCAATCATGGGGTCGACGCCCGTGACGTCCACTTCCTTGAGCTGCTCCACCCAGTCAATAATGGAGCCCATATCTTTCCCGAGGGTTTCAACCTCTTCGGGCTGGAGACCAATCCTCGCCAGTCTGGCGATGCGCGTAACCGTTTTCGCGTCGAGCGACATGAATATTCCTGAACAAGAGGAAATTTTATGGTGGCTTTTCAGCCGTCAGGGGGATCATAACGCCGTGCTATGCCCCTGTTCAATCCACATGATCTCCGTAATCTTCTTCAGTCCGGTCAGCGCGTCCTCGGTCTCGACCCCGGATCGAAGACCATCGGCGTCGCCCTGACGGATGTCTCGCTCATGCTGGCATCCCCCCTGATCGGCCTCAAACGCCGGAAACTGGGCGAAAATGCGCAGGAACTGGCCAAGATCGTCCGTACACAGGATGTCGGCGCTCTGGTCGTCGGGTTACCGTTATCTCTAGATGGATCTTTTGGGCCGGCGGCCCGTGCTGCATCGGACTGGACACAGGCCCTGTCGGAAAAGCTCGGGATTCCCGCAGGCCTATGGGACGAGCGCCTATCCTCAAGCGCCATCAACCGTTTTCTGATCAAGGATGCCGACATGACGCGCGGTCGTCGCGCCGAGGTTGTGGACAAGATGGCTGCAGCTTACATGCTCCAGGGCTGGCTCGATGCCTCCAGCCCTGACAGGTCAGACCTGTTCTGAATTTGGGATCATCCGTTCAGACACCCCGGCTTCCAATAAGCGAAGGACGTGAATAGGTGTTGGCCAGAACGCGGAACCACACGCGGGCGGTCATGACGCCCATGATCAGGCAGAACAGGAACTTCATGATATTTCTCCGGTCATGAAGCTCGAAAACGAACCAGAATGGTACGGGTTGCCGCAAGCGCCGGTTTCAAAGTGTAAAGGCAGGTGTGACATGAATTTTCGGATAGTGGCTCTGGCCCTGCTTCTTGGAATTGCCGCGTGCGCTCGAACGCCAGAGGACGGCAGCGCGTCCATTTCTCGACATCATGCGTCTCCTCGCGGAGCTTATGCCGGAGCCGGAAGTGGCTGGTCCGGATACTGATCAGCGCTGACGCCAGGCTAGCCGGACCGGCATGGCCCGATAGGAGGCCAGATCCCGGCCCATCTGCTGCGGGACACCACCAGCCGGCGCCCCGAATGCATGATGGATGATGCGTGGTGGTGGCGCATAAGACACCATATGCACGGAAGCTGCGCCCTGTGTGGAAAGCCCAGATGGAGCAGAATATCCACTCTGCCTGCCAGATGCGAAATAATGAGGCGCGCGGGCTACAGGGAACATGGCCTTCAGACCAGAAGATGTCATGATAATCTGTGGCAGAAAATCAGGTGGTCTGTAATTATCCGCCTGACCATTCCAGATCGCCATGACATGCCTGGCATATTCTTCCCCCAGCGCTGGCGTCAGGGAATGATAGGCTGCCGTCGCCGCAGGCCAGCCCTGAAGCTGACTGTGCAGCCCGGACAGGAAGCGGGCGCCATAACGGGCATTGCTGAACGGATCAAAGGCATCGTCGAGCGAGAAGAAAGCGTCCGGATGATGATGAAGGTTGATCTGCATGCAACCCACATCAATCGAGACGATCCCGCGCGCCTGAAACTCCCGCACGGCCGCAATAGCCTCGTCCTTGCTTTCGTAAAAATAGCCTTTCCCGGCCGCATTGACGGTCCAGGGCCAGGCGACAGTCGCTGATCCATTGGGATCACGGCGACCACTTTCCACACGGCTGATGGCATCAAGGAGACGCGACGGAATCCCGGCCTGCTGCTCCGCAGCCTGTGCCGCTACACGACAGACGGAAGACGCATCATAGGCGAACGCCGTGGGCATGCCCGAAAGCGTCGTAACAGCAGCAGAGAGGAGAACTTTCCCGATCATCATCCTGTATATGATCGGGAAAGGTAAAAATTAGGTTATGCCTGCAACTTTATCGAACGAGCGGTTTGCACACATCCGCCAGCCAGTCTGCGACCTCTGGCTCGACCTGCGGTGAGACACGCGCCTGAACCTCGGCGTGATATGCATTCAGCCAGTTCAGCTCGGCATCATTGAGCAGCGAGACGTCGATCAGGCGATGGTCGATCGGCGTATAGCTGAGGATCTCGAACTCAAGGAACGTCCCCTTGCTTCCCTTGAAGGAAGACGGCCGCACCAGCATCAGATTCTCGATCCGGATTCCGTACTGTCCAGGCTCATAATAACCGGGTTCGTTGGAAACAATCATGCCAGCTTCAAGTGCAACCGGACGGGGAGCAGGCGAGATATTCTGTGGGCCTTCATGGACCGACAGATAACTCCCGATGCCATGTCCGGTGCCATGATCGTAGTCCATCCCGACCTGCCAAAGAGCCGCACGCGCCAGCACGTCCAGACGATGACCGGTCGTGCCAGGCGGAAAGCGGATGCGGGAAAGGGCGATATTGCCCTTCAGAACCCGCGTGAACGCCTCGCGGATATGAGCCGGCGGCTCCTGATCTCCCACCCAGAGTGTCCGCGTGATGTCAGTCGTGCCAAACGGATACTGTCCGCCACTGTCGATCAGATAGACGCTGCCCGTTTCCAGAACGCGATCCTTGCCCACCTGTGCTCTGTAATGCGGGAAAGCACCATTTGGTCCGACGGCAGAAATTGCATCAAAGCTCTGTTCCCGGTAGTCGCCGGAGCGGGCACGAAACCCATCCAGCCGGGTCACAAGGTCCGTCTCGTGCTGTCCGATTCCCGAAACCGTCAGTGAATACAGGAAGCGGGCCATCGCCACGCCATCAAGGGCATGAGCTTTCCGCGAACCTTCCTGCTCAGTTCTGTTCTTAATGGCCTTTGGAAGCGTGCAGGGATCGGTTCCATCCACGACCGTTACACCAGCCGCCGCAAGCGTCGTGTCGAACCACACAGCCGTTGTCACCGGGTCCACACGCACTGTCCGGCCCTTGAGCGCCGTCAGACGATCCGCCAGCTCCGAAGGAGCATGGACCGTCACGCCATCACCACAGACCTCAATCACGCCATCTGTCAGACGATCCGAGGAAACGAACCATTCTGCCGAGCCATTTGTATGCAAAATCGCATAACCATGTGCGACCGGCGTGAGGGGCACATCGCTTCCCCGGATATTCAGCAGCCAGGCGAGGGAGGTGCAGTCCGCAATCACCGCTGCGTCCTGTCCGGCTGCCTGCAGCGCCTGTCCCAGACGTCGGCGCTTGTCCGCACTGCTTTCGCCCGAGAATTCAAGCGGCTGCGGCACGACCGATCCGGCTGGCGCCGCAGGACGATCCGTCCAGGCCTGATCAATGGGATTGCGCGGCAGCGGGACAAGCTCCACGCCAGCCGTCTGCCATGAGACCAGCATTGACCGGCTTACCAGACGCGGATCATAACCGATTTTCAGCCCCTTCGCGTGTTCCGCCAGCCAGTCGGAAAGCGGTTCCAGCGCGACATGGCGACGCTCCCACAGATCATGGGGAACCTGCTCTTCCATCTGCACCGTATAACGCCCGTCGGAGAATACGGCGGCTGTTTCCGGCAGAATCGCCGCAAGTCCTGCACTTCCCGTAAAACCCGTCAGCCAGGCCAGACGCTCGGCACAGGGGGCAACATATTCGCCCAGATATTCGTCACCGCGCGGGATGATGAAACCGTCAACGCCCAGTGTCTTGCAGGCTTTGCGGACGAGGGCAGGGCGCTCGTTGAGCGGGATGGAGGACAGGGTCATGAAAAGTCCTTTTCCACAGTATGAATATCGTCAAGGCAGAGTGTCATGAACAGCAGATCAAGCCACCGCCCACGCTTGCGTCCAACCTGAGGCAGCGTGCCACAGTTCTGAAAACCAAGTTCGCGATGCATGGCGATGGACGCCGCATTGTCCGCCGTAATCCCGGCCACCATCACATGAAAATCCGCGGCCTTCGCATGCTCGACTAGCGCGCGAAGAAGCAGCCGGCCAATGCCCTGACGCTGACAGTCCGGTGCGACATATACCGAATGCTCGACCGTTCGCGCATAGCCCTCATAGGCCCGGAAAGACCCATAGGAACCGTATCCCGCAATCACGCCAGCCGCATCGACAGCAACAAGCACTGGGTAACCCTGCGCCAGCCTGTCCTCAAACCACTGGCGCCGCTGCTCCAGCGTAAAAGGCGTCGTGATCCAGAGTGCATCGGTGTTTTCGATGGCATCATTGGTGATCCGCAGGATAGCCGGCAGGTCATCAGGTCCAGCGTCCCGGATCAACGGAAATGATCCCGGCACACCCATCAGCCGCGACGGCGCAGGATCAACGTGGCCCAGTCGCCTTCACGCAGGATACGCTCCAGCACGAGACCCTGACGCTGATGTGCCGCCAGCACCATCCGGGCCTGGCTATACAGCAGACCAGCGAGAATGGCCGTCCCGTTCGGCGCAAGGTTCAGCGCCAGAGACTGCGCCATCCGGCACAGCGGACGGGCGAGAATGTTGGCGAAGACCAGATCATAGGGCGCCTTGGCGCGTACGGCCTCGGTTTGCCAGCCATTGCCAAAACGGCAGTCCAGCAGGTTACCCTGACCATTCAGCCGCGCATTGAGCTTCGCCGTCCGCACGGACCAGGGCTCGATATCGACGGCCAGAACCGGACGGTGCAGCAGCTTCGCCGCCGCCATCGCCAGAATGCCAGACCCGCACCCCATATCCAGAATACGCTGCGGCTTGCGATACGCGACCATCTCAAGTGCCCGCAGACACCCGCGCGTAGACCCGTGCTCGCCAGAGCCGAAGGCGATTCCGGCATCCAGCGTAATCGTCAGGCGGGACTGATCCGGCGCGCCATGTAGATGGGTGCCGCGAATGGCAAAGCGCTTGCCGACATTCTGCTGCGGGAAGGATTCATAGGTCCGGGCCAGCCAGCCCTCGGACTCGGTGGGAGTCCGCTCGAGTTCCGCCTCACAGCCGGTCAGCATCCTCGCCACGGCCAGAGCGTTTTCGAGCTCTTCTTCCTTGAAGCCCGTATCTTTCACGCCTTCCACACGCCAGTATTTCTGCGCGTCATCGGCTTCGAAAATACCAACAGTCTCGCAAGCACACATCAGGGCCTGCTCGAAAAGGGGAACAAAGGGCTCTTCCACCGTGATGGACAGGGTTTCGAGCGCACTGGCATGGCGACGGCCAATGCTGCGGGGTGCCATCACGATCTGATCTCCACGAAGTTTGACATGACGCGCTTGACGCCACCGTTTTCAAAATTGATGTGCAACTGCGGCCCATCGGCCCCGATCACCGTGCCCTCACCAAACCGGTGATGAAACACCGTGGTCCCGATGGCGACCGTCGGTGCTGGCTTTACATCATGAATTTTTGGACGCGGTGCCCGAAAGCCCGACGGCCGCGTACTGGTCAGCGGTCCGGATGCGAACATGGACGGGGCCGCCGCAGCCTGCCGGCGCGTCTCGAACGCCTGTCCCGTCAGTTGCACATATTCAGACGGGATTTCCTCAATAAACCGGCTCGGCATCGAGGACTGCCAGTTGGCATAGATCCGCCGGCTCGCCGCATGCAGCACAATCGCCCGACGCCGCGCGCGCGTCAGCCCCACATAGGCCAGCCGCCGCTCTTCCTCGAGTGCCCGGTTGCCACCCTCGTCGAGCGATCGCTGGGACGGAAACACACCTTCTTCCCAGCCCGGGAGGAACACGGTGTCGAACTCAAGCCCTTTGGCACCATGCAGCGTCATCAGACTAACCTTGTCATCCGACGTTTCGCTCTCGGTGTCCATGACAAGTGCCACATGCTCCAGAAAGCCCTGAAGCGTCCCGAACTCTCCAAGAGCCCGCAGAAGCTCGCGGATATTGTCCAAACGCCCCGGCGCCTCGACGGAACGGTCATCCCGCCACATCTGAAGATAGCCACTGTCCTCGAGAAGCTGCTCGGCGGCTACCACATGACCTTCGGTCTCAAGCGTCGCCTTGGCGCGCTGGAACGCCGCCATCAGCCCGTCCAACGCGTCCTTCGACTTGCCCTTGAGCAGCCCTTCCTGAAGCTGCCACATCACCGCCGCCGTCAGCGGACCGGGCAGGGCACGCGCCTGGGCATGCAGCTTCTGCACGGCCACGGCACCCACGCCACGTTTGGGAACATTGATGATCCGCTCAAACGCCAGATCGTCCGCGGGCTGCGACAGCACACGCAGATACGCCAGACAGTCCCGGATTTCGGAGCGTTCGTAGAATCGCAGTCCACCCACGACGCGATACGGGATGCCGATCATCATCAGCCGCTCTTCGAACGGTCGCGTCTGAAATCCGGCCCGCATCAGAATGGCGATTTCCGACAGCGGATGCCCATCGCCGCGCAGACGCTCGATCGCGCCCCCCACGATCCGCGCTTCTTCGTCCGAATCGCGTACTCCGATGATCTGGACCTTCTCGCCCTGCGCATCATCGCGTCCGGGCCGCAGCGTCTTGCCAAGCCGTCCTTCGTTATGAGCGATCAGCCCGGCAGCCGCGGCGAGAATCTGTGCCGTCGAGCGGTAGTTCCGCTCCAGACGCACGACTTCCGCCCCCGGAAAATCCTTCTCGAAGCGCAGGATGTTCTCAACTTCCGCCCCGCGCCAGGAATAGATGGACTGATCATCATCACCCACGCAGGCAATGTTGGACGGTCCATGCTCACGCTTGGCCAGCAGACGCAGCCAGAGATATTGAACCGTATTCGTGTCCTGATATTCGTCCACGAGAATATAGCGGAAAATCCGGTGATACTGCGCCAGCACATTGGGCTGGTTGCGCAGGATCTCCGTCATGTGCAGCATCAGATCGCCGAAATCGCACGTATTGAGCGCGATCAGACGTTCCTGATACGCCCGGTAAATCGCCAGCGCATGACCATTCGCAAAATCGGAATCTTCCGCCGGTGTCACCCGGTCAGGCGTCAGCCCGCGATCTTTCCAGCGCTGGATGATCCCCATGAGCTGGTTGGGCGGCCAGCGTTTGGTGTCGATCTTCCACGGTTCCATGACCTGCTTGAGAAGCCGGATCTGGTCATCCGTATCGAGGATGTTGAAACTGCTCGTCAGCCCGACATATTCCGCATGACGCCGCAGCATCCGCGCACAGATCGAATGGAACGTCCCCAGCCACAGCCCTTCGGCTGGCTCGCCCAGAATCGCACTGACGCGCTCGCGCATCTCGCGCGCAGCCTTGTTCGTAAACGTCACGGCCAGAATCTGGCTCGGATAGGCGCGGCCCGTCAGGAGAATATGGGCAAACCGCGTCGTCAGGACGCGCGTCTTGCCCGTTCCCGCACCTGCGAGAATGAGGAGCGGCCCTTCGGTTGTCTCGATGGCACGTCTCTGCTCCGGATTGAGGCGGGAGAGATACTCGGGCGTGGGGGAGGGTAGGTCTTGCGGCACCCTCCCGATATAGAGTGAGATACCGTCATGGCCAACATATATCCCCGGATCGATCTCACACGTGGCACCGGCCCGCAAGGACACCGCGCCAGAATGCGCGCCCGCGTGCTGGCCAATGGTGCCCACACGCTCGCCGATTACGAGATCCTTGAAATGCTGCTCTTCGCAGGCGTGCCACGCAAGGATACCAAACCGCTCGCCAAGGGACTGATCGGCCATTTCGGCAGTCTGGTGGATGTTTTCCGCGCCCCCACACAAGCCCTGCGCGCCGCAGGACTGAAAGATGACGCCATCCGCGTCCTGCGTCTTCCAGGAGTAGCCGCTGAACGTCTGGCCTCTTCGGAACAGCGTGAACGTCCGACACTGAGCAACTGGGAACAGCTCATGGCCTATCTCGATCAGGCGCTCGAAGGCGGCATCCCGGGACAGTTCCGGCTGCTCTATCTTGATAACCGTAACCGGCTTCTGGCGGACGAAGCCGCGCCAGAGGCCGACAGTCTTTCAGATCGCAACCGCGCCATCGCCATCCGGGCCCTCGCACTGCATGCCACGGCCCTGATCGGTTTTCACATTCGTCCTAAGGAACGCCCCGTAGATCTGTCACAATCGGCCCGGCAACTGGACTTCGCGATGCGTCCCCTGTCCATCACGCTTCACGACGTACTCGTCACGGGCGAGGGGCGTCCGTCAAGCCTGCGTCAGGAAGGGCTGCTGTAAGATGGACGACAGGGACGCTGGAACAACCGGATTTTCGGATGGCATAACCGGCCTGTCGTCAGCCCATCTGCGACAGATCACAGCACTGACGGATGCTCTTCCCGAAATGGAACCGCCGCTTGCCCTGCTGACGGGGCGGGGGCGGCATCTGGACGATGCAACCTTGCTACACCTCCTGACCGTGCTGTTCACCGGACGGGAAACGGGCAGCGTCTCGCTGTCTCACAACCTCTTCGCGCGTTTCGGATCCCTAGCCGCCGTCCTGTCCGCTACAGACCGGGAACTCGAAAGCATCACGGATATGGGCACGCACATGCTGCCCATGATCCGCGTCCTTCAGGAAGCAGCACTTCGCTACAACCGCGCACGCCTGCCGCCGGAAGACGTGCTCGACAACGAACAGAAACTGCTCGACTACCTCACGGCCCGTCTGGCGCGGGAGAACATCGAACAGTTCCGCATCCTGTTTCTCAACGAAAAAAACAGCCTGATCGCCGACGAGGCTCAGGCCAGAGGCACGGTCAATCACACGCCTGTCTATCCGCGGGAAGTCGCCAGACGCGCCGTGGAAATTGGCGCCACAGCACTCGTTCTGGTCCACAACCATCCAAGCGGCGATCCTACGCCCT
Organism: Gluconobacter roseus; assembly: GCF_046058915.1. Taxonomy (GTDB): domain Bacteria; phylum Pseudomonadota; class Alphaproteobacteria; order Acetobacterales; family Acetobacteraceae; genus Gluconobacter; species Gluconobacter roseus_A. Next base: position 289,272 of record NZ_CP175538.1, on the reverse strand, counting down.
CGGAAGCCGATCTTCAGATGACCATGCAGGTTCAAGCGGCGCTCGAAGTGGTCGGTGTCACGATCGCGGATCACTTCATCATCGGCAACGGCCGGCACACCAGCTTTCGCCGCAGCAACCTGCTCTGAGCCTTCAGCCGCGCGGCGGCAGAAGGCCTTCAAGCGCCAATTCGCCCGGAAGAGCTCCGCGCGGGAAGATGGTGTTCACATGCCCCATCTTGCGTCCCGGACGCGCTTCCGCCTTGCCGTACAGATGCAGCGATGCCCCATCCGTCGCAAGAATGGCCGGAACACGCGCCATGTCCTCGGGTCCGATCAGATTATGCATGACCGCATCGGAATGCCGACGTGCCGGCGGCAGCGGCAGGCCCGCAACCGCCCGCACATGCATCTCGAACTGATGCACCAGACACGCATCCATGGTCCAGTGCCCGGAATTATGCGGGCGAGGGGCGATCTCGTTCACCATGAGACTGCCATCAGCAGCGTGGAACATCTCCACGCCCATGATCCCGACCAGACCCAGCGCCTCGGCAATGCAGGCCGCCATATCCTGCGCCTGCATTGCCATATCCGGCATCACGCGGGCCGGGGCCAGCGTCACGTCCAGAATGCCATTGCGGTGCCGGTTCTCGACCGTATCAAAACACCGCACGGTCCCGTCCAGACCACGGACCACCATCACGCTGAGCTCACGCTCGAAATCGATCATCGTCTCCGCAACGAGCGGGTAGGGCAGATCCTTCAGGGCATGGAGCGCCTCGGCATCGGTCACCCGGAACTGGCCCTTGCCGTCGTAACCAAAGCGGGTCGTCTTGAGAATGAGCGGAAAACCGAGCGTCTCAAGCCCTGCCAGATCCTCGGGGCCATTGACGGCCCGCCAGGGGGCCAGACCAACGCCAATTTCGGACAGACGCGTCTTTTCCGCGATCCGGTCCTGACTGATCCGCAGGATTTCCCCCGCAGGTCGCACCGGCCGGTGCTTCTCCAGCAGAGCCAGCCCTTCAGCACTGATATTCTCGAACTCGAACGTCACGACATCACAGCGCGAAGCAAAATCCTCAAGCGCCGCCGGATCGTCATAGGCCCCGACCGTCACAGACGCCGCGACTTCCGTAGCCGGGCTTGGCGCCTCGGTGCTCAGAACATGGACATGAAAGCCAAGCTTCGAGGCCGCCACGGCTGACATGCGGCCAAGCTGCCCACCGCCAATGATCCCGATCGTGCTGCCGGGAGGAAAAATCTTCTGGTCCGTCATTCGACCGGGACATCCGCAACAGCCGCCGTCTGCGTCGCCCGCCAGGCATCCAGACGCGCCATGACCTCGCTATCCGAAACCGAAAGAATAGACGCGGCGAGTAGGCCAGCATTAATCGCACCGGCCTTGCCGATCGCCAGGGTCCCGACCGGCACGCCGCCTGGCATCTGCACGATCGAAAGCAGGCTGTCCTGCCCGTTCAGGGCACGGCTCTGCACAGGGACGCCGAGAACGGGAATGCTTGTCCAGGCGGAGCACATTCCCGGAAGATGCGCTGCACCACCTGCGCCGGCGATAATGACATGAAGGCCACGCTGACGGGCCGTCTTTGCGTATTCCACAAGACGGTCAGGCGTGCGGTGAGCCGAGACGATCCGCTTCTCATGGGCAATTCCAAGATCGTCGAGGATCTCACAGGCGTGACGCATAGTCTCCCAGTCGGACTGGCTTCCCATGATCACACCAACACGGATCGGCATGTCGTCCTGAAGGGTTTCGTCGGCGGAGAGGATCTGGCTCATTCAGGCAATATTATCCGGGATGAGACGGGTCTCGATCCACGAAATCTCATCTTTGAGCTGGAGCTTGCGCTTCTTGAGACGCTGAAGCTGCAGCTGGTTGAGGGGATGATGGACAAGACGCTCGATGACGGTATCAAGGTCGCGATGCTCGCTGCGCAGTTCGTGCAGACGTTTCAGCATGGCATTGTCGTCAGTCATCATGGCATCCGGCCCCGGAGAACGGTCAGGCGTTGTGGAGAGACTGATTCTTTCCACTTTTGTCATTGCAGTATCATGCCTGACGGGCAGCGGACCAGTGCCCGTCAGGCATTCATCCGGACCAGCCCTTCACAAGGCCGTCCGGATGCCGCAATCAGGCATGACTGTCGCTGTCTGGCACATAGGCGTCCACGACCGGAAGCGCATGACCTTCACGGGCCAGACGGTCGTTGGCAGCTGTCACGGCAGCATGCAGATCCGTCTGGGTGCACAGGCCGAGAATCACGGGATCACGCGGTTTGATGTTCGCGCTGTTCCAGTGCTGGCGATCGCGGACCTTGGTGATGGTGTCCTTGGTCGTGCCGAGCAGCTTGACGATCTGGGCTTCGGACAGCTGCGGGAACTGACGCAGGACGAATGCGATGGCATCCGGACGGTCATTACGCTTGGCGACCGGGGTGTAGCGCGCACCTTTGGCACGGCGCTTCACGGGACTTGCCGTCGGCATGATCTTCAGGCGTGCGTTGGTATCTGCCTCACAGCGCTTGATTTCGGCTTCAGCAAGCTGATGGTTCTTGATCGGATCATAGCCGTTGATCCCGGCAGCAACTTCGCCATCTGCAATCGCCTGCACTTCAAGCGGATGCATGCCGCAGAATTCTGCGATCTGGGTAAAGGTAAGACCGGTTTTCTCGATCAGCCAGACGGCCGTGGCCTTGGGCATCAAAGGCAGGGTCATGTCGGTGCGTTCCTTGCTGGGACACGGATGGAGCCGGCTTCCGCAGGCACCGATCGGGCGTATCCGGCGAGGAACCAATCCCGCCCGGGATATGATCGCGGCACCTGCTGGATGCTCTGCGATAATGCAGACGAGTATGGGCCACTGACGCCGCAGTGGTCAAGCACCAAAAAGAAAGGGAGCGCTTTTAGGACGCTCCCTTTCTGACGTTCAGGCTGCCTGAACAGTTTCTGCCGGTGCGACACGCTCCGCTCCCGTCCGGACGGGAATACGGCGCGGTCTGGCGGCTTCCGGCACGACCTGACGGACGGCAATGGACAGCAGTCCATTCACCAGCTCCGCCTGATCAATTTCCGTATGGTCAGCCAGAACAAAACGGCGCTCGAAGGCCCGCGTGGCGATGCCACGATGGAGCCAGTCCCGGTCACGACTGTTCTCGGGGACGCTACCGCGCACGACAAGCGTGTTCTCTTCCTGGAGAACTTCCACATCTTCTGGCCGGAAGCCCGCAAGAGCCATCGTCAGGACGTAATTCGTCTCGCCGGTTTTTTCGATATTGTAAGGGGGATAGCTTGGAATTGCCTGGGCATTGGCAACATTGCCAGCCATTCTGGCAAGACGGTCAAAGCCGATCGCGCTGCGGAACAGCGGTGTAAAATCGTAGGTCACTGAAACCTCCTTCTGGCAGGAATCATCTGGCGCATTTCCCGGTATGGCAAAATGCTATGGTCAAACCAGTCGCGACCCGAACGGCATCGCGACTGGTTTTCCAGATAGGTTCCGACCTGCCCGCCTTCAAGAGGAGACGGGAGGAGGGGCGCCGAATTACTTCGTGCGCGTACCGATGCCAGCAAAGCGCTTGTTGAACTTTGCGACCTGGCCTCCGGTATCCATCATGCGCTGGACGCCAGTCCAGGCCGGATGAGACTTCGGATCAACGTCGAGACGCAGCGTTGCGCCCGGTTCACCGTAGCAGGAGTGCGTCTTGTACTCAGTCCCGTCGGTCATGATGACGGTGATCTCGTGGTAATCGGGATGGATGCCGGATTTCATGAATTTCTACTCCATAAAGAAAGCTCCGATGCCGACCGGAGCGAATCATGAGGTGCGTATAACGGAAACCGCTCCCGGATGAAAGTAGCCTTTACTGGATCATATGAGTTCGTTTATCCCTTGGAATGAATGCGGGCTCGAAAGTCAGGCCTGCGACCGTGGTTTCACGGGTACCGAGAAAGGTTTGATATGAGCGAAACCAAACATACACTGCACACCCCGGGCTGGGTTGGCGATTTCCAGAAATTCATCATGCGCGGCAACGTGCTTGATCTTGCCGTCGGTGTCGTGATCGGTGCTGCGTTCAGCGCGATCGTCAGCAGTGCCGTCAAGGATATCCTGACGCCGTTCATTGGCCTGCTGACGGGAGGTGTCGATTTCTCGAACCTCTTCATTACACTCAAAGGCCCGGTCAAGGACACTCTGGCCGAGGCCCAGAAGGCGGGCGCTGTCACCGTCAATATCGGCGTCTTCCTGAACGCCGTGATCCAGTTCCTGATCGTCGCCTTCTTCATTTTCTGGCTGACGCGCATCCTCAGCAAGCTGCATCGCAAGGAAGAAGCTACACCTGCAGCTCCGCCGGCACCGACCAAGGAAGAAGTTCTGCTGACGGAAATCCGCGATCTTCTGGCAAAAAAGAGCGTCTGATGACTGACCTGAAGGCTTCCCCTGCTGCAGTCTGGCGCTCTACGGCCACACTGCTGGTAGCAGGAAGCCTTCTGGCCGGATGTGTGGCACGCCCTGTCATGACAGGGCTGCCGCCATCGCCGAACTCGCGTCTTTATGCCTATCTGATTGCACATGGCATGGCACGGGGTGCGGTTATGACCGGCCAGATTGGCCCCGAGGGACTGGTTCGGCTCGTCACTCTGGACAAGGCCGCACAGCAGGCCACGGTGAACGCCCTGAAGCTGCAAAGCTCGTCAGCCAACCGGCAGGCCGATCAGGCACTTTCCAACCTGCTGGCAGATCTTCCGCAGAAGACACCGCCGCTTCCACGAAGTCCGGCAGAACAGACACAAAAAAACCGGCTCCCCTGAGGGACGCCGGTTTTTTTGTGCTTGGAACAGACGTAATCAGCCTGTGTCAGTTTCCTTGCGCAACCGCTTCTCACCCATAAGGAGAAGCAGGGGCGCTGCAATGAAGATCGACGAAGACGTTCCGACCACAATGCCGAACAGCATGACCGTCGCAAAACCGGTCAGCGTGCTGCCACCGAACAGGGCCAGCGGCAGGGCGGCCAGAAAGACCGTCATGGAGGTGCCAAGTGTCCGGTTCAGGGTCTCGTTGATGGACAGATCCAGCAGTTCCCGCAGCGGCATCGTGCGGTATTTGCGAAGGTTCTCGCGGATCCGGTCATAGACCACCACCTTGTCGTTCGTGGAGTAGCCTAGGATCGTGAGCAGAGCTGCGACCATCACAAGATCGAATTCGAAGCGCGTGATGGCCAGAAAACCGACCGTCTTGGTCAGATCGAGAATGAGCGTTACCACTGCACTGATGGCGAACTCGCGCTCGAAGCGGACCCAGATATAGATCAGGATCATCGCAAGGCTGAAGCCAAGCGCCAGCAGACCATCGCGGAACAGTTCAGACGAAACCGAAGCGCCCACGGCGTCGGCACGAAGGACCTGAGTGCCGGGCTCGGCAGCCGAAATGGCACTCTTGACGCCATCAACCAGCTTCTGGGTCTGTGCCTCGCGATCCGCACCTTCCGGAGCATTGATCGAGATACGCACATCACGCGGCGATCCGAAGGCCTGCACGGCATCCGGATGAATGCCGGCATGATCGAGAGCGGCGCGCAGCTTGCCAAAATCGGCAGGGCCGGGGGTCTGGGCTTCGACAATGATGCCACCCCGGAAATCCAGTCCGAGCTTCAGCCCGGGCTGGAAGAACAGGATGACGGAAGCAATGGAGAGGACCGCCGAAACGATCAGCCCCATGTGACGGCCGCGCATGAAGTTGATGCGCCGATCGTCACGGACAAAACGGAAAAGAGGACGTGACAGCATGACGATCAGACCGGAAGTTCTTTGGGACGGGCGAGGGCGTACCACCGCACGACCAGAAGGCGTGACAGCAGGAGGGTCGTGAAGAGTGTCGTGACGATACCGATGGTGATCGTCAGGGCGAAGTTGCGGACAGGACCCGTTCCGAACACGAACAGCATGACATGCGCCAGGAACGCCGTGGCATTACTGTCAATGATCGTGCCGGTTGCGCGGTCGAAACCGGCCTGCAGGGCCTGAAGCGGACCACGGCCACGCTTCACTTCCTCACGGATACGCTCGTTGATCAGGATGTTGGCATCCACGGCCATGCCAAGGGTCAGCAGCATACCCGCCATGCCCGGCAGGGTCAGCGTTGCCTGGAACAGCGAGAGGATCGCCACCATCAGGATCAGGTTCGCGAACAGTGCGACGTCTGCATACAGGCCGAACCGACCGTAGAACAGCACCATGAACACGATGACCAGAAGCAGTCCGGTCAGAAGGCTAATGATACCGGCATGGATGGACGCCGCGCCTAGGCTCGGGCCGATCGTCCGCTGCTCGACCACCGAGAGTGGAGCAGGCAATGCACCGGCTCGCAGCAGAAGCGCGAGATCGGACGCACTGCGAGCATCGAAACCACCCGTGATCTGGCCGTTTCCAGCCGTGATCGGGCTGATGATGTTTGGGGCCTCGATGACCTTGTTGTCCAGCACGATTGCAAAGCGCTTGCCAACATTGGCGCGCGTCACGTTACCGAATGCCGTCGCACCCGCGCTGTTGAGCTGGAACGTCACAGCCCAGCCACCGCTCTGCTGATCGATCACCGCGCCTGCATTGGTCAGATCCGTGCCGTCGACATCGACATGATCCTGCACCGCGACCTGCGTATGCACACTCTCGTCCTCAAGCATCGTCGAGCCGGGGCTTGCAACGCTTGGGTTCGGAGCCAGCAGACGGAAAGTCAGACGAGCCGTCGTTCCCAGCAGGCTCTTGATCCGCTCGGGATCGCTGACACCCGGAAGCTCGACCACAATCCGGTCGTCACCTTCACGCGCGATGCTCGGATCGATCGCACCCGTTGCGTCGATACGACGACGGACGATCTCGATTGACTGTGCCACAGCTTCGCGCGCACGGGCCAGCATCGCGTCGTGCTGCAGCGTCAGAACGATACGGCCGTCCTTTTCAGACGTCGTGAATTCGTTCGGTACCACCGGCGGCAGGGACTGCATGGCCTTGAGCGCGGCGTCGCGTTCGGCATCCGAACGCGGCATGAAGCTCAGGCTGGCGGTTGCATCATCGCGGGCAAAATCACGATATCCCAGAGACCGGTCCAGAAGCGTCTGGCGCGCCTGATCCTGAAGGGACTGGAGGCGGTCATGCTCAAGGGATTTCAGATCGAGCTGAAGGAGCAGGTAGGATCCACCCCGCAGATCGAGCCCCAGATGGATCTGCCGCCAGGGCAGGGACGGTGAGGGAGAACGCAGAAAATTGGGCAGACACAGGAGCACGCCAATCAGGCAGATGCCCGCGACGCCCAGCAGTCTGAGCCGGCTGTAATACATCATATCAGGTCGAGACGTCCTCGGCGGATTTGGACAGATCGTTTTTCAGATCATTTTCAGGGCGGGACCATGCCGTTTCCGCCATGCCGATGCAACCTTTTGCCTCTTTGAGGGCGCACTGCCTTTGCGAGGATCGCCGTGGCTGATAAGCCTGTCACCATGAATACAGCGCAACAGCTTCGGGTCGGCATCGTCGGGGCCGGCCATTTCGGACGGTTTCATGCCCTCAAGTCTGCCGCAAACCCGGGCGAACAGCTTGTCGCGCTTCACGATCCCGATCCGGCCCGCGCAGCGATCGTGGCACGGGAAGTTCGTTGCGGAATTGCCACAAGCTATGAAAATCTTCTGGAGCAGGTGGATGCCGTCATCATCGCTGCACCAGCCGAGTATCACTTTGCCCTGACAAGCCAAGCCCTGAGAGCCAGGCGACATGTTCTGGTCGAAAAGCCTATCGCGGCCACGCTGGACGAAGCGCATGCCCTTGCCGATCTTGCCCGGGAAACCGGGAGAATCCTTCAGGTCGGCCATCTGCTGCGCTACTCGGCAGAACACCGGGCCATCACGGAGCGGATCAAGGCGCCGCTTTATATCGAAGCCACCCGCATTGCGCCTTACAAACCGCGGGGAACGGACGTATCGGTCATTCTGGATCTCATGATCCATGATCTTGACCTCGTTCTGGCAATCGTGGACAGCCCGATCGCGGAAATTGATGCCTTGGGAGCGGCTGTTTCGAGCGCGCATGAAGATATCGCCAATGCCCGCGTCCGCTTCGAGAATGGCTGGCGTGGCCACGATCACCGCCAGCCGGATTTCCCTGAAAACTGAAAGGCGTATGCGTCTTTTCTCACAGGATGGTTATCTGTCCGCCGATTTTATGGAGCGCAAATTGAGCTTCATTGGGCGTGAGCGCGGCGTACCGCTTCCCGGCACAGGTGGCTTCCGGCGCGAAGCCATAAGCTGGAAGGATCACGACAACCTTGCAGTCGAACATGACGCCTTTGCAGCGTCATGTCTTCATGGTGCGCCCGTACTGGTGGACTCCCAGGCAGGGATCAGGGCACTAGATGCCGCCATCCGGGTGACCGACAGCATCCGGCAGTCCCGGCAAATCATGGAGCTTTCAGGCCTGATCCCTTCCTGAAAGCCTAAATGATTTTATCCTTTCAAATTATTGATTTTCGAGGATTTCTTTTTTCATTTCCAGCTCGAGCCACTCTTCCTCGGACCGGGTAAGATCCTGTTCGGCAACCTCCAGAAGCTGGGTGGTCTTCTGAAATTTTGCAGCATCCCGGCTATACAGACCGGGATCGGCCAGAACGTCACGGTATGCCTGGATCTTCTTTTCCAGTTCCGCCATTTTCTGCGGAAGAAGATCCAGGGCCCGCTTGTCATTATAGCTGAGCTTTTTCGGCTTCTTCTCTGTTTTCAAAGCAGATTTTGGCGCAATTTCTTCCGCCTCCGACTGCGCAGGTTCACGACCGGCCGGAACACCCCCACGCTGGATCAGCATGTCGGAGTAGCCGCCTGCATATTCGATCCAGTCTCCACCACCGTCGGAAACCAGCACCGAGCTTGCGACCCGGTCGAGGAAGTCGCGATCATGACTTACCAGCAGGACCGTGCCCGCATAATCGGCCAGCATGTCCTGAAGAAGATCCAGCGTCTCAAGATCGAGATCGTTGGTCGGTTCGTCCAGCACCATGAGGCTGGACGGCTTGGCCAGTGCGCAGGCCAATGCAAGCCGTCCGCGCTCACCGCCCGAGAGCTTTCCTACGGGAGTGCGGGCCTGCTCCGGACGAAAGAGGAAGTCCTTCATATAGCCGATGACATGACGCTTCTCGTCGCCAACCTGCACCATGTCTCCGCTGCCGCCCGCAAGGGTTTCAGCTAGGGTCTTTGAAGGATCAAGGCTTTCCCGCTGCTGGTCCAGCGTGACCATGGCCACGGACGGCCCCATCTTCACGGTTCCGGACTGCGGCTCCATCTTGCCGGTCAGCAGACGCAGGAGCGTTGTCTTTCCGGCACCATTGGCCCCGACCAGACCGAGCCGGTCTCCACGCAGGACCCGCAGATCGAGATCCCGGACAATGGCGCGGTCATCATAGGCCCAGTTCACGCCCTCGGCTGCGATGGTGATCTTGCCTGCGCTTTCGGCTTCTGTCGCTGCCATCCGCAGCGTCCCCTTGCCACGGGACGCCAGTTCCCGGCGCTGCGCCCGGAGTGCTGCCAGTTCTCCGACACGGCGGACATTCCGCTTGCGGCGTGCGGTAACACCGTAAATCATCCAGTCTTCTTCGCGCGCAATCTGGCGGTCCAGCTTGTGCGCGTCACGTTCCTGCTGCTCCAGAACCTCATCCCGCCAGCTTTCGTAACGGGCAAATCCCTGATCCAGCCGACGCGTCACACCATTCTCAAGCCAGACCACGCTGCGAGACAGCGTCTCCAGCAGGCGTCTGTCATGGCTGATGACGATCATGGCGCAGCGGGTGGCAGCGAGCTCTTTTTCCAGCCAGGTGATGGATGGAAGATCCAGATGGTTCGTCGGCTCATCCAGCAGCAGAAGATCCGGCTCGGCTGCAAGGGCGCGGGCGAGGGCACAGCGACGGACTTCACCCCCCGAAAGGTTCTGACAGCTTTCTTCACCCGTCATGCCGAGTTCGGCCAGCATCGAGCGCGCCCGATAGGTCTCGGTCTCATCAAGACCTTCAGACGCATAATCGAACGTAGTGGGATAGGCAGAGAGGTCTGGCTCCTGCGCCAGATAATGAACCTTTGTCCCGGGTTGGACGAACCGCTCGCCAGAATCTGCGATGATATCGCCAGAGGCGATTTTCAGCAGCGTGGATTTTCCCGAGCCGTTCCGCCCGACCAGGCAGATCCGTTCACCGGGCAGAACGCCTAGCTCTGCTCCATCGAGGAGCGGGCGTCCACCAAGAGTGTAGGTAATGTTCTGAAGAGAAAGAATGGGTGCCGACATGGCATCCTATGTGTCGCAGCCTGACGTCTGCCGCAAGACGCCTCCGTCCGAATAAAACTCTCAGACGGGTGTCACACCGCCTGTCACGGCCTGATAGGTTGCAACGGCCAGCGTCATCGGCTCGAACGGCTTGGTGATAACGAAAGACGGCTCCTGCGTCTCACCGGTCAGCAGACGCTCCGGATAGGCTGTCACAAAAATGACCGGCGCTTCATGCGTGCGCAGAATCCGTCCCACGGCCTGCATGCCATCACCACCACCGCCAAGATTGATATCCGCGAGAATAAGGCCGGGCTTTGTCTTTGCGGCAAGTTCAACAGCGTCTGCCTCAGTATGAGCAACGCCCGCAATCCTGTGACCGCAGCGCTCGACCAGATCCTGAATGTCCATGGCGATGATCGGCTCGTCCTCGATAATGAGAACGTTGGTCTGTGCAATCCCCTGAAGCCCTTGGCGGGCCTTGTTGAGTTCGGCAGCCGCCTCTTCATCGGTAATGCCCAGAGCCTGCGCACTGGACGCAAGCGACTGCTCTTCCAGCGAGGTCAGTAGCAGAAGCGCACGCTGACGCAGCGGCATGCCCACCGCAGCATCCGCGCCGTGCTGTGCCATGAATACGTTCACGAGCAGGCCATAAAGCGCTTGTCGTGCGGAAAGACCGCTTCGAGGTGGCTTTTCCATCAGCTCTTTCAGGGCCGCGGCCACGAGTTGATCGCCCGTTTTCTGTTCGCCCACCAGGGCGCGGGCAAAGCGACGTGCATAGGGAAGTGCCTTGACGAGTTCCTGACGTGTCAGATCAGTCATGTGTCCGTGGCCTCCTGAAAAGATAGCTGCCGACCCATCCCGAGTGGGATGCATCCTGTTATGAAGGTTGAATAATCATGACACGATGCCCAATCTTCGTATAGTCTTCGTGGCCACCCCGGTCGCCTGCAATGTCGCATGAAGGATCTTCTTCTGAGCACACCAGCACCCGGGGGCACTCCATCCGGCCCGACTGCGAAAAAAGACAGTTTCCATCGAGGTCTGCTTCAGACCCTTCCGGATCTGCGGGGTTTTGCACGTTTTCTGACACGGGACACGGCTGCCGCTGATGATCTGGTGCAGGATACGATTGTCCGTGCTCTGGCAGCACAGGACCAGTTCCAGGAAGGAACAGTGCTGAAAGCCTGGCTGTTCACAATTCAGCGAAATGCCTTTTACGAGCAGACCCGTCGACGCAGCCGCGAACAGGAAATCATGCAGGATATCGAATTCGATATGCAGCCTTCCACCGCGGCACCATCACTGCAGCACGCGCGTGATGCGGTTCAGGATCTGGGTGAACTGCTCTGGAAGCTGCCGGACCTTCTGCGTGAAGCGCTCATTCTCGTGGGGGCACAGGAACTGTCCTACGAAGATGCCGCCCGGGTCTGCGATGTGCCTGCCGGAACCATGAGGGCCCGTGTTTCCCGTGCCAGAGCCCAGCTTGCGGAGCTGGCTGCAGAAAAAAGCGTTGAGCCGCAGACGGAACCCGAAAAAAATATCACCTGATTTCTGGCGGTTTTCAGCGGTTTTTGGTACCTTGTTTTCGCTCTTAAGAAGATTTTCTGCGGCTGGATGCAACATTTTCTCCCGACCGTTCATTGATCCCATGAAAACAGAGCGAAATCAGGAGTTAGTTCCATGACGTTCCACGATCAGGTCATTGCCATTCTTCCGAAGCTGCGTGTTCAGGCTCTTTCCCTGACCCGTAACCGCGCCGCTGCGGAAGATCTCGTACAGGACGCCGTGTGCAACGCCCTGGCTGCCCAGAACAGCTTCATCCCGGGAACGAACTTCTCGGCCTGGATGCATCGTATTCTGCGTAACCGCTTCATCTCTGATCTTCGCAAGCGTCGTGAGACGACCGACATCGATGATGTACCCGCATCCTCCTTTGCCAGCCCGGCAACGCATGAAGACAGCCTTGCTCTCAAGGATCTGTCGATGGCTCTTTCCCGTCTTCCGGCAGACCAGCGTGAAGCGCTTGTTATGGTGGTGATTCAGGGCATGAGCTATGAGGCTCTGGCCGAAGCAACAGATTGCGCCGTTGGTACGGCAAAGAGCCGCGTGTTCCGTGCCCGCCGTCAGCTGGAAGCATGGATGAGTGGCGAGCTGCCGACCAACGACAAGCTGCGCGTGAAGGTCAAGGCTCTGCGTGATGCAATGGATGCCCGTCGTCGCGCTGGTAAGTCTTCTGACGATCTGATGCTTTCCTGACCTTAATTGGTTACAAACGATGGAATCTGCGTCCATTGCGGTTTAGCAGCGATTGCAGAGAACGAGTTGTTTCGTAAGACTGGATTGGCAGTTCATCCCATAGCGGCTTCTCCAGGAGAAAACTCGGAGTTCGCGCCATAGTCAGTATCAAGGGTGCAGGATTTGCATCTTCTGACGTCACAGGAAGGTTCAGACCAGCCAATGACCGCAGGAGACAAGCGGAAGTCCTCAGCCAGCGATACCAGAGGTGAGGAAAAGGACTCGCCTTTTGGTATCTGGCTGAGCCGGGGCCTGCATCAGCTTTTCGATGATGTTGCAAACGAGCCGATTCCCGATGAGCTTCTCCGACTGATCGAGGAAGACCGAAACAAGTGACTGTTACCCGGTCTGGGTTCCCAGACCTGAGTCCGCGGCGCTGGCGCCGTCTGTTCTACAGATGGGGCGCTCTGCGCAATATCCGGATGCTGGATACTGTCGGTGCCCGGGTGATGGCGCTGATCGTGGCAACAACTCTTCCCCTCGCTATCATCGCCTCTCTGCTCGCATGGCACAGTTATCAACAGAATGTCGGTAACGGAGCCCTGCGCACCGAGCGGGATACCCAGCTTGCGATTTCGGAAATTACAACCGATCTCGATCAAACTCATACACTTCTGGACATGCTCGCCGATGGCGACATTTCCTCAGGCAATGCCCTGCGGGAATTTTCTCTCGTCCAGACAGTGTCGCAGCATCATTACTGCCTGCTGATGCTGACAGATGTTTCAGGGCGTCCGTCGGTCGTGCTGCCACCTGCATCAACGCAGGAAGCTGCAATCTGCCGGTCTCCTGAACTCGCTGACCCGTCGATGACATCGACGCCGGCAAAGCTCCCTGTTGTCGGGGTCGACGTTCTGAAAGGTGACCGCGGACCGCTTCTGAAATTTGTTGTTCCCATTCTCAGCAACAATTCCGTTTCCGGCTACATTATTGCCGTGCGAACACTTGGCTGGCAGCGCAGTCATCTCCCGAAAGGGGATAGCCGCCTTCTCCTTGGAACAGGAGACAATGCACAGCATTTTCTCGCAATGCCGGACGGCTCTCTTTATTCGCTTTTCCCCGATCGCCCCGTGGTTGCGACACTGCCGCCCAAAGCGTTGGCCCGACTGAAGAGGGACATCTCGTCTCTCAATCTGCACGACGTCTTTACAAGCCGCGGCATCACCTATGCCTTCCAGAACGCCTATGGCCCCGTAAGCCTGATCGTTTCCACCGAGCGTACTGCCGAGGAAAGCCATGCGCTCAATATCTTTTTGATCCGGGTCAGCCTTATTGTCGGGCTGCTGGTTCTTGAACTGATGGCTGTCGCACTAGGGGCCCGGCTTTTCCTCGTTGATCCGCTCGAGAAACTGGCTCAGGCCGTAGCTGACTGGCGGCGGGGAGCGCCATTCGCACCAAGGATAAACCGTTCCATACCGCTGGAAATCCGGCACCTGGAGAAAGCATTCCTTCGGGCAACGCGGCGACTGAGCCAACACGAACAGGATCTGGAGCAGTCGGCACGCAACCAAGACATGCTGATTCGCGAAATCCATCACCGCGTCAAAAACAACCTGCAGGTTGTCGCGTCCCTGCTGAACCTTCAGGCGAGCCGCATTCGCTCTCATGAAGCCCGTGAAGAGTTCCGTCTCGTCCGCGATCGTGTCAGGGCGCTCGCAACCCTGCACCGTTACCTTTATTCCGAGAGCGGCCTCTCTGCGCTGGACGTCCAGAGCTTTCTGGAAGAACTCTGCAGCATCCTGTTGTCTGCGAACGGGATGAACGCCCAGACGCGCATTCGCCTGCAGCTCGACATCGAGCATGTCCTGATTTCACCCGATCAGGCCGTGCCGATCGCCCTGATCGTCACCGAGGTCGTGAGCAATGCCCTCCGATATGCCTTCCCGGAGGACAGGGCAGGTCACATCGTCATCGCCTTGCACAAGGTCATCCCGGCGCCTCCTGAACAGGAGGGACTGGTCGAACTGAAGCTCGGAGACGACGGTATCGGTATCAATGCCGGCCAGGCCTCCGAGTCCCGCACACGTCGGGAAGGTATCGGGATGCAACTCATCCGCGGGTTCGCCCGTCAGATCAACGCCGAGATGACGGTCAGCAACGAAAATGGGACGTGGTATACCCTGCGTTTCGTTCCGGAACAGCCCTCACTTACGGCTCTGGCCATGGCCCGCAAGGCGATCAGTCACGGCGAAGACTCGGGCCTGTAAAGGCCGGTCACCTTCAAGGTTCCACCCGAAAATCCACGAAAAAATCTAAATAAGCGGCAAGAATTGTGTGAAGCACTGTCTTGTGGAGCTTTTGCGACCTATATGCAGGGATCATGAATGCCGACAAGACAATCGCAAAAGCGTGGGTAAAGGCACAGGGACGAGCAAGCCGCTCCCGGACCTCTGTCGTCGTATTTTTAGGACTGCTCTCGACCCTGCTGGGACTGCTGCAGGCCTGGGCACTGGCACGAACGCTGGCGTCTGTCCTGACGCGGGATACGGACAGTACCGGGCCGGCCATCGCCGTTTTCCTGCTGGCCTGTGTGCTGAGGGTCATCCTCTCCACCGTGCAGGACATGACGGCTGCGGCGGCAGGAATCCATGCCCGGCGCCGTCTGCGCCGTGAGGTGCTGGATCGCATCATCGGCGAAGGGCCAGCCTTGCTGCGCCGCCACCATAGTGCGGCCATCGCAGCGACTCTGGTCGATCGTATCGAGGCGCTGGACGGCTATTTTGCCCGCTGGCTGCCAGCAGCCTCGCTGTGGCTGGTGTCACAATGGCTGGTTGTCATTGCGCTGTATCTGGAAAATCACGAGGCCGGTCTGATCCTCGCCGCCTGCTGTGCATCGCTTCCCATCTTTCAGGCTGTCTTCGGAATCGCCACCGCTGTCGCATCCCGCCGGCAGTTTCTGGCCATGACGCGCCTTCAGACGCGCTTCCTTGACCGTGTGAAAGGCATCGCAACCATCGTCCTGTCCGGCGGCACCGATCGCGAGACACAGGCTCTGGCCCAGAGCGCCGATGACCTGCGCCAGCGCACCATGAAGGTTCTGCGGATCGCCTTTGTGGCGTCGGCCACCACTGATGTCGCCATGGTCGTGGCCCTTGTGCTGATTGTCGTGACGCAGGCCAACACCCTGATGGGACATCCTTCGGACGCCGTTCTGACCCACGCCCTTTATGCCGTTCTGCTGGTGCCGGAAGCGTTTGCATCCTTCCGTGCCCTGTCTGCCGCCTATCAGGACCGGGCCCATGCCACCGCTGCCGCAGAAGCCATGCATGAACTCGCACCACTGACCAAACGGACATCTGCTGGTCCGGATATTGTTCATGCGGATGGCGGAATTTCAGTGACTGCAGAGCATGTCTCCTTTGCCTGGGACGAGCAGCGCGGCACAGTCATTCATGATGTCAGCTTTGCTCTTCCGGCTGGATCGACCCTGATCCTTGAAGGAGCCTCTGGCGCAGGTAAATCCACGCTTCTGGAACTGCTTCTCGGCTTCGTTGCACCCTCACAGGGCCGCATCCTGTTCGATGGTCAGGACATGCAGACCCTGTCTCCGCGCCAGATTTCATCACGAATCAGCTGGATCGGACAGAAGCCTGTCCTGTTCGCCGGCACGATCCGGGAAAACATCCTCTTCGCGCGTCCAGATGCCTCGGCCGAAGATCTGAAACATGCCGTCTCGGCTGCGGCTGTCGATCAGTATCTGTCGTCCCTGCCGGAAGGTCTGGAAACGCGGATCGGCGAAGGAGGCTTTGGCCTCTCCGGCGGACAGGCGCAGCGTATTGCCATTGCACGCGCCTATCTCAAGGACGCGCCGCTTCTGCTTCTGGATGAGCCAACGTCCCATCTCGATCCGAAAACAGAGGCGGAAATCCTCATTAGTCTGAA
This sequence comes from Gluconobacter roseus, assembly GCF_046058915.1. Taxonomy (GTDB): domain Bacteria; phylum Pseudomonadota; class Alphaproteobacteria; order Acetobacterales; family Acetobacteraceae; genus Gluconobacter; species Gluconobacter roseus_A. The sequence continues at coordinate 272,803 of NZ_CP175538.1, read as the reverse complement.
AGAACTGGCCAAAGGCCGGACTGTCATCCTGTGCAGCCATTCCGCTCAGGCCCGCCAGTTCCACGGCCGTCATCTTGTCCTTGATGGCGGTCGCGCTGTCGCCTTTACGGGAGAAGCTGCATGAGCGCCCCGCTGCCAACCAGCCCGGTTTCAAGTCTGAACAGCGAGACGGCGCTCTCCCGCATTCTGCAGGTCTGGCGCCCCCAGTATACGCGTCTCATCACCGGCATTGTCATAGCTGAACTGGCTGTCTGTGCCGGCTTAGCCCTGATGGGGCAGGCAGGTGGACAAGTCGCCGGTGCCGCGATCGGAGCAGGGGCTGCCTATCTTCTCCTGCGTCTTTCAGGCCTGGCACAGATCGTCCTGCGCTATTGCGAACGCCTCTATACCCATGACGCCATGTTCCGCGCGCTGGCGGACCTGCGGGTCTGGTTCTACCGCAAGCTTGCAGGTGGTGCTGCGGCGGGCTTGGGTTTCCAGCGTTCAGGAGATCTCCTGTCGCGTCTGGTGTCCGACGTCCAGACGCTGGACAACCTGTATCTGCGCATTCTTGTGCCGCTGATTTCAGCCCTGCTGACACTCCCGATCGCAACACTTGTCTGGATGCGGGCCGGAATGGAAGCGGGCCTTCTGACCGGTGCGCTGTTTGCTGTCCTCGCATTCATATTGCCTCTGATGGGCGCGCGTCTGTCCCGTCGTTTCGGTCCGGACATTCTTCGTGCGGAGTCCGACCTCCGGGTTGCCGCTCTTGATCTCACATCCGGCCTCCGCGAAGCCCGGGCTTTCGGCGCAGAAGATGTTCTTGCCGCCGCAGTGACGGACCGTCAGGAAACCCTGTTCAAGGCCCAGCGTCGTCAGCAGACCCGTATGGCGCTCATGCACGGTTTCGCGGGCCTGATCGCCAAGGCCGGGATTGCAGTTATCCTATGTGCGGTTGCAGGCATCCTGTTTCCGCAGTCTCCAGCCATTGCCGGCATCACGGCGCTGTTCGTTGCCATTACGGCTCTGGAAGGCGTGACAGGACTGGCCCGGGCAGGACTGCTCACCGGGCAGGTCAGTCACGCGGCACAACGCATTGTCGAGATTGCCGACCGCGCCCCCCCGGCTCCGGAAGGCAATGCGGCACTTCCGGCTGGACGGGATCTGCGACTGGAGAATGTGACGTTCCGCTGGACAGCGGACCGTGCACCGATCTTTCGTGACCTGAACCTCACACTCCGGCAGGGCGAGCGCGCAGCCCTGATCGGGCCTTCCGGCGCAGGAAAGTCCAGTCTGGCCGCACTGATCCTTAAGGCGGCATCCCCGGAAAAGGGACGGATCCTGCTGGGAGGAACAGACATCACCACACTGCGCGACAGCGACCTGCGGTCTCAGATCGCATGGCTGTCACAGGCCAGTCACCTGTTTGATGATACCATTCGGGGCAATCTGCTACTCGGACGGACGGACGTCCCCGACACCGCACTCTGGGCTGCACTCGAGCAAGCCAGGATCGCAGATGTTGTCCGCGAACTTCCCGATGGTCTGGATACGTGGATCGGCGAGGGCGGCTCGAAACTTTCAGGCGGGCAGGGACGGCGTATCGCTCTGGCGCGTGTCCTGCTGTCCGATGCTCCGATCCTTGTTCTCGACGAGCCGGCAACCGGACTGGACGCCGATACCGAGCGGGCCTTCCTCGAAACGCTGAACAATGCGACCGAGGGACGAAGCGTCCTGCTGATCGCGCATCGTCTGACCGGTGTGGAAAAACTTGACCGCATCTGGCGCCTCGAGGACGGACAGGTTATTTCCAGTGCGTGCTGACCGGCCCGCGCCGATCCAGCTTCACGCTTACTTACCCTGACAGGACGCTACGCCATGGCACGTTTCCTCTCCTTCGTCCGCATCGCGGCCCCGGTTTTCGTTCTGTCAGCTGCGCTGGCTGGATGCGCCCAGCAGCCGTCGCGTGACAGCTACGTCGTTTTCTTCGATCGTAAATCGGTAACGCTCAGCCCTGTCGCACAGGCTGTCGTGACCAAGGCTGCTACAGCCGCCCGCGCTGAACATGCCTCCGTCGTCCGCGTCTCGGGTTCGGCCGGTGCAAATGGTGACGCTGCGGTTCTGAAAGAACTGGCCACGAGCCGCGCCCAGACCGTCGCTACCCAGCTCAGCAATGACGGGATCAACGGTGCACGGATCGAAATGACGCCGTACACGCCGAGCGAGCTTGAGGATTCCCACGTCGCCCTGCGTCGCGTCTCCATCACCATCGTTCCGGGCCACTGATCCGGCGCCCGGGATGACGCAGGCGCAGAACAGCCCTCCCGTCACTCCGGGATCACATCCGCCTTCCACGCCTGAAAGCGTGCTTGCGGAAGTTTTCGGTTTTCCCGGTTTCCGCGGCCTCCAGCAGGAAGCTGTCGAGACGGTCATGCGGGGTGAGGATGTCCTTGTCCTCATGCCGACCGGTGGCGGAAAAAGCCTGTGCTATCAGGTGCCAGCTCTTTGCCGCGACGGTATGGGACTGGTCATTTCCCCGCTGATTGCCCTGATGGACGATCAGGTTGCCGGTCTTCGACAGCTTGGAGTTCGCGCGGCAGCCCTGCATTCCGGACTTGAGCCGGATGAACGCGATGCACTGCAAAGCGATCTTCGCGGTGGCAGGATCGACATTCTCTACATTTCGCCAGAGCGTCTCCTTCAGCCCTCAACCGCGAATTTCCTGTCAAAGCGCCAGATCTCGCTGATTGCGATCGACGAAGCGCACTGCATTTCGGCCTGGGGGCATGAATTCCGACCGGAATACCGCGCACTCGCCAGCCTGCCGGAGATGTTTCCGGGTGTGCCGCGCATTGCCCTGACGGCCACGGCCGATCCCCGGACGCGGGATGATATTCTGAACGCGCTCGGCATGCCCGACGCACGTGTCCTGATGGCGAGCTTTCACCGCCCCAACCTGATTGTGGAAGCCAGAGCCAAGGCCAGCGAAAGCCGGCAGCTTCTCGAGACCCTGCAGAGCCATCGTGAGGGAGCCTCCATCGTCTATTGCGGCAGTCGCAACAAGACGGAACGTGTCGCGACGATGCTGCGGGACAAGGGCCTGACGGCTCTTCCGTTCCATGCCGGTCTGTCCTCGGTCGAGAAACGGGCGACCCTGCTGCGCTTCCGCTCCGGCGAGGAAATGGTGATCGTCGCCACGATCGCGTTTGGCATGGGAATCGACCGGCCCGACGTGCGCTGTGTGGTCCATCTGGACATGCCCTCGTCGCCAGAAGCCTATTACCAGCAGATCGGACGGGCAGGGCGCGATGGGGAGCCATCCGATACGCTCCTGCTCTATGGCGGCGAAGACATGGCCCGGGCCCGTTACTGGCTCGAACAGTCCAGCGCACCGGATCATGAAAAGCGCGTCATGCAGGCACGGCTTGAGAGCATGATCGCGCTCACGGAAACCACGGGCTGCCGCACCCAGGCATTGCTGGCATGCTTTGGAGAAAACCTTCCTCAGCCCTGCGGCCACTGCGACAACTGCATCAGCCCGGTTTCGACCTTCGACGGCACGCAGGCGGCCCAGAAGGTGCTTTCGGCGATCTATCGCACCGGGCAGCGCCTTGGAGCAGTTCAGCTTTCCAATGTGCTGCGCGGAAAGCTCAACGAAACCATCGAGCGCAATGCCTATCAGCATCTTTCGGTGTTCGGGATCGGCAAAGATCATAGTGAGCAGTGGTGGCGCGCTGTCATTCGTCAGCTGATCGCGCGCGGTGCCATCCGGATGCACGGCGAATATGGCAGTCTGGCATTGCAGAGCGAGATCGCCCGTCCGATCCTGCGCGGCGAAGAACGCGTAGCGCTCCGGCTTGAGGCCAAGGCAGCCCTGACTGCCAGCGCGGGCTCGGATGGCCATACAGAAAATGATCGCCTGTCAGCAGACGAAAAGCCGTATTTCGATGCCCTGCGTCAATGGCGCCTGTCAGAGGCGCGGGAGCAGGAAATCCCGCCCTATGTCATTTTTCATGACTCGGTCCTGCGAGACATTGCCCGAGAGCAGCCTGTCAGCCGCGAAGAACTGGGAACCATCAAAGGAGTGGGCGCCTCGAAGCTGGACCGCTATGGCGCCGCAGTACTGACCGTACTGCGCGAGATCCGTGAGCCTGCGACGGCTCACTGAACGCTTACCGAAAAAAAGTCAGTCGTGGGTCAGTTCGTCAGGCTCGGTCACGGTGAAACTGACGGTGATGCCGCCACCATTGAGAATATCAAACGTGAAAGGCACCTTGTCGCCCTTTGCTGGCATCTGCCGGATCCCCATGCACATCATATGATAGCCAGACCGCGGAAAGATCATCGTCGAGTTGTGGGGCAGGGCCAGATGCGTGAAAAGATCATTCGCGCCATCGGTCTGCTGCTGGTTCGTATGATGGGCAACAACATTCTGACAGAGCGGAGACGAAATGCCCTTCAGCAGATGATCGACACTGTCATCATTGCGAATCGTGAAATACCCAGCACCTCGGTTCGGAAAATACGCTGAAGGACGGAACGTCCCGTCCATGACCACCACCCGCTGTGCGTTATGATCGGCATCCGGTGCCGCCGCCGCTGGAACCTGCTGGGCCATGGCAGAGGCAGTGGAAAGAGCAAAGAGGGCGGTCAGGACAGATACCCGTTTCAACGACAGTCTCCCGGTGTTGTGCGCGATTTCCCAAAGCCATTGGGGAAGCCCGTTTGGGCCGGAACGCATCATCCGGTAAAGTGCTCCCATTTCCCCGGCCACGACAAGGCCCGAACACTCAGGATCGCGAATGCGTTGCCCTTTTTGCGGACATGACGATACCCAGGTCAAGGACAGCCGCTCCACGGAAGACGGCGTTGCCATCCGTCGCCGGCGCGTCTGTTCGGCATGTACGCAGCGTTTTACCACCGTGGAGCGGGTCCAGCTCCGCGAACTCTCCGTCACCAAGGCGGACGGACGGCGCGTGCCTTTCGACCGGGACAAGCTCGCACGCTCCATCCGCGTTGCCCTGCGCAAGCGCCCGGTTCCCGAGGAACGTCAGGAGCGTCTGGTCAACGGGCTGGTCCGACAGCTTGAGGCTTCCGGGGAACACGAGATTTCTTCCCATCGCATCGGCCAGCTGGCGATGGATGCATTGCGCGAAGTGGACGGTGTGGCTTATGTCCGCTTCACCAGCGTCTACCGCGACTTCCGCGAGGTCGAGGCGTTCTCGAAAATCCTCGCCGACATGAAACCCATTCCCGGGGATACGGACACACCGTCCCCCGACAACTCCCAGGAGACACCATGACCGCCACCGACGCCCCCGCCACGAACCCGACGCGCCGCAGCCGGACCATTGCCCGCGTTGCGGCCGTCCAGGGACTGTTCCAGTGTGAACAGTCCGGCGACACGGCGGAAACCGTCATCAGCCAGTTCATCCGTCACCGCCGCGTCAGCTCTACCGCTTCGTTCGACGATGGACATATCCCCGATGCTGATCTGAAGCTGTTTCAGGAAATCGTTTTGGGTGTCACACGCCGTCAGGACGATATTGATGCGAAGCTGAGCGACGTTCTCCCTGAGCAGTGGCCGCTTCCGCGTCTGGATCCCGTGCTTCGGGCGCTTCTGCGCGCTGCCGTCTTTGAACTGATCGCCACGGATACGCCCGACCGGATCATCATCAACGAATATCTGGATGTCGCTCACGGCTTCTTCTCGGGCGACGAGCCCAAGATGGTCAACGGCATCCTTGATACGCTCAGCCGCCGCGGCAGCGACGGCAACGTCTGATCCATGACGGGCACGTCAGGGGCCGAAGCGACGAAAGCAGGCGAGTTCGGCTTCATCGCCCGTCATTTCCGGCCCCTGGCTGGGCCAGAGAGCCTCGACCTGCGCGATGACTGCGCCCTGATGCGCTGTCCCGCAGGCGAGGAGTTCGCCATCTCGACCGACACCATGGTCGAAAACGTCCATTTTCTTCCTGACGATCCACCCGAAACACTCGGGCGCAAGCTGTTGCGCTGCAATCTTTCGGATCTGGCGGCCATGGGGGCACGGCCTCATGCCTATACGCTGAACGTCACGGTTCCACGTGGCGGACGGCATGATGAAAGCTGGTTTGCCGCCTTCTCACGTGGACTGTCCGAAGACCAGAAGCTTTATGGCATTCATCTGATTGGTGGCGATACCACGTCCATTTCAGGCCCTTTGGTTCTCTCCGCCACCGTGTTCGGACTACTGCAGCGCGATACGGCGCTCCGTCGCAGCACCGCCCGTCCCGGAGACGATGTCTGGGTCACAGGCACGATCGGGGATGCCGCTCTGGGACTGCTTGTCCTGCAGGGCAAGTTGCAGGATCCATCAGGCTTCCTGGCAGAACGATATCATCTACCCCGGCCCAGAACAGGGCTTCACCTGCACGGCATCGTCAGCGCGGCGATGGACATTTCGGACGGACTGATTCAGGACTGTGGCCATATCGCCGAAGAATCCGGTGTCCAGCTTGTCATTGAAGCAGATGCCGTTCCAGTCTCTTCTGCCGCGGCCTCACTGGGGCATGACTGGCTCATGCGTCGCCTGTGCGGCGGCGACGATTACGAACTGCTTCTCACATGCGCACCACGACATTCAGAAGCCCTTCAGGTGGCGTGTCAGGCTGCCGAAATCCCGGTCCATCGCATCGGAACGGTACGTTCTGGCACAGGCGTGCGTGTTCTGGACGCAAAGGGACGGGACATTATCCCAGAGCAGGGTGGCTGGCAGCATTTCTGACAGCCACCCTGTGAGCGCGGAGCCTCAGGCGGGATCTTCGATAGCCCGCTCATAGAGCCGGTAGCGCTTGTATGGCTCCGGCACGATGCTCTCGGCCAGATTGCGCATGTTGGAATCGGACGCCTGGATCCAGCCCAGTTCCACCCAGGAATAGGGCAGGGACTTCCGCCGACGCATCAGCTCGGCAATGGCCAGCGATGGAAGAAGCGCCCCCAGAACCGTTCCGCGCAGACGCTGCGTCACGCCAAGCAGAATGACACGGGCAGAGTGGAAGCGATGCGTTGCCAGACGCGCGGCGAGCTTCACCCAGCCGAGAGGCGAGGGGGCACCACCAAGGTCGCCCGCGATATCATAAAGATTGGGCACAACCAGTGCCATGGCGACAGGCTCACCATTCTGGTCGATCTGGACGTAATGTTCCGGGCGAAGGACCGGGCCAAGCTGCTTGATCATGGCCTTCATTTCGTAATCCTGAAGCGGAACGAAATTGAATTTGTCACTCCAGGCGTCATTGTAAAGCTGGCGCAGGATTTCACCCTGCTGGGCAATCTGCTTCTTTGACAGACGTCGGATGGCGATGGCGCCCAGCCGGCCTTCACCGATTTTCAGATCGCCCGGCACCTTGAAGCGCGACTCCGTCTGATCATCCAGATCGAGCTTGTAGCTGAGCAGATCCTCAACAGGGGTATAACCCGCTTCTTCGACCAGTTTGCCCAGCAGAGGTGGATGCCAGGGCATGGCAACCATCAGGGGCTGGTCCTGTCCTTCGATCATCAGACCGGATTCGCCGTTACCGCTCAGTGTGACAGGGCCGCGCATCGTCTGCATGCCCTGCAGCCGCAGCCAGTTCCGTGCCGTGTCCAGAAGAGCGCTGACGATGCTCCCTTCCGGAATGGCGTCCAGGGCCCCGAAGCAGCCGATCTTCATGCCCCAGTGCTCGATGGCACGATGGTCCACGATCGCGGCGATGCGCCCTACAGCCGTGTTGCCGCGCCAGGCCAGAAAATACCGGATGCTTGCATGACGGAAAATCGGTGCTTTTTTCGGATTGAGCAGGTCATCCTGCTCCATGTCGAAAGCCGGAACAAAGCCAGCCATGCCGGCATAGATGCGACGCGGCAGGGTCATGAACAGCTTGAGGTCCGCCCGCGTGGTCACTGGCCGGACCACAAGATCATCATGTGGCGCAGGGATGTCAGTCCTGTCGGGCAGTGTCATAATGGCAGGTGAACCTCTGATCGAAAAAAACATCCCGTCAGACGGGGTGATGTGCCAGTACGGCACGGGGTCGCATCTTGTTGCATGGGAGGGCTATACCCTTCCAGCCCCGATCCGACCACGAATAAAGCGGTTTCCCATGTCAGATGCTTCTGTTTCCTCCTCCAGCGCCCCGTTTCACGTCCTTATTACCGGGGGATCAAGCGGCATCGGCGCCGCCTTGGCCCTCCAGTATGCCCGTCCGGGAACACATCTGACGCTCTGGGGACGCAATCCCGAGCGTCTCGCCGAAGTTGCGGCACAGGTTGTGCGCAAGGGGGCAACGGCCGACACATTCTCGCTCGATCTGTGTCAGACGGACGATGCCCTGGCAGAACTCCGAAAGACGGATGATGCGCGGCAGATCGATATCCTGATCCTGGGAGCAGGCCTCGGAGATATCCGCCCTGAAGGCGCGCTCACGGAAACAGCCGAGGAAGTTCGCAACATTTCCCTGGTCAATTTCACAACCCCCGCAACGCTTGCGACCGAGATGGCTTCACGCATGGCCGCTCGCAAGGGTGGACGTATCGCACTCGTGGGCTCGGTGGCCGCTTTCCATGATCTGCCGATCGCCACGGCCTATAGTGGCTCCAAAGCCGGTCTTGCGAGGTTCAGCACAGCCCTTCACGCTGCCATGACCCCGCACCATGTCTCTGTCACCCTGATTTCCCCGGGTTATGTGGACACACCCATGAGCCAGCGTCTTGAAGGGCCAAGACCTTTCCTGGTGTCGTCTCGCCGTGCCGCGCAGATGATTGCCCGCGCGATCGGGCAGGGACAGGCGCATCTGCTTTTCCCGTGGCCGTTCGCCATTGCCCGGTTTTTGGAGATGATTGTGCCACGGGCCATCGTTCACCGACTGCTCAGAACAGCCGAGGTCCGGCAGCGCCCTGCACGCTGAAGTAAATTCTTTGGAAGCTTCCGGAACTTGACGTGGCCGGGACGGTAGGTAACTGCTGCGCATAAGAAAAAGCGCGGGCCACCGGCCAGCATCGTCAGAGGATTTGAGGTGCCATGAGGGAAATCGTAGCCGTCGATATCGGTGGAACGCACGCACGGTTTGCAATTGCGACCATTGAGGACGGCAAGGTCGCCACACTGGGTGAAGCCACGACACTGAAATGTGCGAATCATGGTAGCCTCGCTCTGGCATGGGAAACGTTCGGTCGCTCCCTGAACCGGACACTTCCGCGCGAAGCCGGAATTGCGGTGGCGTGTCCGGTAAGTGGCGAGATCCTCAAGCTCACCAATAACCCATGGATCATCCAGCCCAGCCAGCTGGGGGCGCGTCTGCATCTCGACAATTTCGTGCTCGTCAATGACTTCGGCGCTGTGGCTCACGCTGTAGCACAGGTCGATTCGTCGCATATGAGGCATCTCTGCGGACCCGATATCGATCTGCCGACCGAAGGCGCCATCACGATTGTCGGTCCCGGTACGGGGCTGGGCGCCGCCTGCCTCCTTCGTCGCAAAGACCGGTATTTTGTCATGGAGACCGAAGGTGGCCATCTGGACTATCCGCCACTCGACGAACTTGAAGACAAAATCCTCAGCGCCCTGCGTCTGCGCTTCCGCCGCGTTTCCGCCGAGCGGATCGTTTCCGGCCCGGGCCTGACCAATCTGTATGAAGTCATTGCGGAGATGCAGGGCTGGCCCATTACCCTGCGTGACAACCGGACATTGTGGAAAAACGCGCTCGACGGCTCCGATACTGTTGCCGTTGCCGCTCTGGAACGCTTCTGCCTCAGCCTGGGCGCCATTTCAGGCGATCTGGCTCTGGCACATGGCGCCCGCGGCGTCGTCATTGGCGGAGGACTGGGACTGCGGCTCGCCGATGGCCTCGGCCATTCCGGCTTTGCTGAGCGATTTGTCGCAAAGGGCCGCTTTGAAGGCATGATGACCGAAATGCCGGTCAAGATCATCACGCACCCGCAACCTGGCCTGTTTGGCGCGGCCGCAGCATACGCAGAAGCTCATCCGTAAAACGAAAATACGCCCGGATTTCTGGAAAACATTTCTGCAGATCCGGGCGAAAATGACATGACAGCCAGTGCTAAAAACCTGGCGGCGTGAAACGTCAAAACTTTCCTCTACAAAACCGCCGTTTTTCGCGCGTTTCGTGAGACGACTTGCCGTATTCCCTTTACGCCCGACCTGGCTTCAGCTTGCACCGGCGACCAGGATTAACCGGCAATTCTGAGGCAACGATAGCCTTAGGGGAGGCGGCAAACTGATAACCGTCGCAGCAGACAAAAACCCGGCAGTTCATCAGCATTTCTTGACGGTTCGAAGACTTGCTGTTCTGTTCTCATTATCGGAGAACAGGAAGTATCTGAAACCGATTATCGGTGCGTCGCCGCTTCAGCGTCGGATTGTGGCTATGAGATCTGAGCTCAAAAGAAATCTGGAGAGAACACATGAATGATGGTTTTCTGATTGGCGATCTGGTCAGGGCCAAACAGTCTGCCGTCGATGCGACAGTTACCGCGATTGCCAAAGATGTTGCCGGCCCATATTTCCTCCAGAGGCGCCCTGCATTGGTACTGGATTTTGGACCGGCGGGCTCTGGTTCTCGAAGGAGCGCATGGATTGCCTACAGGCGGAAAAAGTAGACTTAAGTAAATATAAACTCGTTGCCAGACCGGAAAAAATCAGCACTTCTCAATCCATTTAAAACCTGAGAAATTCCTCCCCAGTCGAAACGCATTAGTCTCGTCAGATCAAAAAAATGCTTCTACAGCATCCAATGGGCCAGCGGGACATGCACGAGTGATCCTGATACGCCCCTGATGTATCAGGCTTTACCCATGTCAACCGCTGATCTGGGAGCATGTATGCGTCTTGCTCTCTCTAAAGCCAGCGATCATAAAGCGCAGCAGATCGACGGAAAATTGCCAGAGGAGTATCGAAAGGAGATTTCTCGTCGATCCGGTGAAAGTGAAAAAGTCGTTCAGGAAGAACTTCGCGTAAAATACAAAATCGAACCAAGCAAGCTTCTTTCTGCACGGTCAAAAACTAATGTTGAGCAGTTATTTTGCTGTTACAAATTGCACCCTCCCGTTCAATGTGGTGGAAGCGATATGTTTGTGTCCATAAATGAAAGTAATGAAAACATGGGATTGGTGGCATTGAAAATGCTCGACAGGCCTTATATGCGGAGAAGAAATGCTGTGAAAAATATTCGCTCTCCTCAAAGATCATGCCTCTTCTTGAGGACTCCATCATTAATGCAGAATTTTAATTATGCAGTGTATTGAAACTATATTTCTCGAAGATTTGTTCTAATAGCAGTAAATAAATTATCTATAAATATAGATTAAACATAATACACATATATTTGGCGCATGCATTAGGATTTCTAGTCAGTGAGGACTTTGAACTGGGCCAAATATCTTAGTCTCGAAGATAATAATCGCGCGGCAGCATGATTTTTCGCTTCAGAATAAGATTAAATCGCAGCGTATAACTGGTATTCTCTTTGGCGTAGTTTCTGAACCAGGGAAAAGCGTCCGAAGAAGCTGGTTTATATTGATAAGACTACCATCCGTACACGCTGTGAGCGGCGCCTGATTCAGACTTGTATTATCAAGAAGCGAGCGTCTGGTAATTCCTTAATAGGCGCCGATTTGCATTTCGTGACGTCCCAGCCATGCCTTATCCAATTTCCAGAAGATATGTGGATCAACACTCTTTATTTCACTCATCCAGCGAATGGACTGCCCTCTAGAAGCCCAATTTCTATCAGTATCATTCGGGCGATCGCAAACTCGGGATCAAGGAGGTCGTGCTGTATCTATATCATGTCAGATAGCCTGGTTAATAGCCACGATACTGCAATGTGCTTTGATGTCGGATATGAGTCTGTTCGTCACCGCACATAATCACAAACAAATGTCCTGACAGTCCGGCTCTACATGCTCTTGCGCTTCGTTGAGGCCAACAGCACCATTCGACAGCCCACCTGCTGAACGAAGCACGACCTCAGCCGTCTACACCAAGATACCCTCATAGCATGATGTAAAACCTTCATCAGGAAGCTGGGCGGTTAGACAGACCCGGATTTCAGCTTACCTCCAGCAAGGTTTCTTTTTGTATATATCGAACCAGTCGCCGACAGCAGATTTAAGTCGCTATACAACAGGAGGCGACCATGTTCGCTCAATCCGGTAACGCACACTGTAATCCGACGAAACCAGCAGGTTCTCCAGGCGAAAGGGAACCTTTTGATCTCTTTCTAGACGAGAACCCGATCATAGACGGGCCACCAGAAGAAGACGCGGCTGAAGAAGACTATGACCCGACGAAAAGTGCTCCGCCTTCCAAACCTGGAGAGCCGCCTGTACTTCCGGAGTCTCCGGGCAATCCCACCAACTGATTCTGCCCGGCTTCGGCCGGGTTTCTTTTCGCTGCGACCAAACCTCCGCTTCGAAACGGCTTTGAAGTGTTGTCACCCCTGAAACGGAGATGATGATGTCTTACCCTCAAAGCCCCAGTGAGTTGCCCAATCCACCACCACCAATGCCGCCTCAACCACCGAAACCCAATCCATACCCGCCGCCAGGTGAAGATCCTCCGCCCATGCAGGAACCACCAAATCTGGTGAATTGATAAAGAGACCCGGTAGAAGCCGGGTTTCTTTTTGTCTCAACCAAACTCCGGGTCTGCGGTACGCTTGAGTCATTTTGCCGGAAGGGCGAACCATGTTCATTCCAGTTGATGAGCACACCACAAAGCCAGCTCTCCCTTCAGACAACCGCGACCTCAAGCCACATGATGATGGCCTAACGGTGAATACTGAAAATCCACAGCTTGATTCTCCGCCGCGGCGATTAAAGCATGAATATCGCATTCGCCCTCTCGGCAGATTTCGCCCGCCTTGGATATCGCATTAAAATAGTGTCTCATCCAGAAAGAGCAGTCAGAATTGATTTTCTTTTACATATTCACCATCACAGCCTTACTGCAACTACCGATTAATACTTCCCTCTCGCAACACAGTGACACCATAAAGCATATATATGTTCGATACGCATGAGTTTAGGGCCTGTTAGATCTTGAATTTCTTCCCATATTGTAGGGATGGAAGAAGGAGACAGAACAGGCACCTTTACGGACGAGACATGGGCGATCTGGGAACCTCTGATTGAGGAGGTTCGCCCGAGGGGCAAGACGCCGCCACATGATCTGCGGCGGACGATAGCAGCGATTTTCTGGCGTCATGAGAATGGCGCGAAATGGCGGAGCATCCCCGCTGAACTGGGTCCGTGGTGGCGGGCTGCGCAGCTTTTCATCCGCTGGGCGAAGCTCGGCGTATGGGAACGCCTGCTCGAACTGGTTCAGGAACAACAGGGAGTGGCGTTCGGAATGACTTTTCTGGATGGTACGAACATCAGGGCTCACCACAAGGCGGCGGGAGCCCAAAAAAGGGGCCTCTTTCGAAGAGCGGGACCATCGTGAAGCACTTGGCCGCTCTCGCGGCGGCTATGGCACGAAAGTCTGCGTGATCGCTGATGGACATGGAAAAGCCTTCGGTTTTGCGCTGGCCCCCGGACAGGCTCATGAACTGCCCCTGGCACCAGCCATGCTCGACAACCTTCCCGCCATTCCCCTGTGGGTAGTGGCGGACAAGGGCTATGCGTCAAATGCCTTTCGTGAACGGATATGGGACATGGGAGCCCGGCCCGCCATTCCTGCGAAACGACGCGATGGCCCGGTCGCCTGCCCAAAATGGGCCTATCGGTGTCGACATCTTGTCGAGAACCTCTGGGCTCGCCTCAAGGAGTGGCGCGCTGTCGCAACCAGATATGAAAAAACAGCAACGTCGTTCCTCGCGGTCATCCACATCGCTGCCGCAGCAGACTGGATCAAGCCCTAACAGGCCCTAGACGTTATTGACCTGGGATGAATCCCAGTATCCGCCGACTTTTACATTGGTCTGGAGTGGCCCGCTGTAATCGTCCTTCCCGCCCTGATGCCAGACCAGTTGGAACGGGAGAAATGTGCCCGTTGCACCATGCAGGTTCATTTTCCAGCCGTTATGCGTATTGCCGATCGTGGGGTCTACGGAATACGCCCCGAACTGGATCGAATAATGGTCATTTCCGGCCGGATAGAATTTGACCCATGCCCCCGGGTGCGCTGTCGGGTAGTAACTGTATCCGGAGTTGAACGCGATCGACTGTGGCATGCCGCAGATCGCATTACTTTCGAATTGGCAATAATTATTCATCCCCCAGTACATGGACCATGATTCAAAATCGGTTTCGGCGTTCATCTCGCCCACATCCGTAGTCACATACCGGTTCCAGGGCATTTCCCAGGACAGGAGTGACAGGCGTACGGTCGGAGAACCATAAATCTCCTGCGGACTATCGAGAGCTGGCAGCTTTGCGCCCAGACCAAGACCCGCTCGTGATGTTACGGTGAGATGGAACAGACCGATCGAAAATCCCGTCAGCTTCTTGAGATCGAAATCCACATTGACGCCGACTTCATGTGCGTAGCGGACATTTTTCGATGCCCCCCCCATCGGATTTCCCGCACTATCCTGAAAATAATGTCCGCTGATATTGACGCCCTTTTTCGTCAGCCATGTCCTCCACCCGGCCCAGTCACCCGTCATGGTGCTCTGGGTCAGCCAGTCATGAAAACTGTCCGGCAACAGGCTGCTCTCCGTCGTATCAGAAGTTCGGGCAACGTGGAGGGTTCGAAAAACCCTTGGCTCTGAGCTGTTCTGTGTGATTCCATTTCTTCGGCGTTGATTGGGGATGGTGGAAGATGAAGCAGCCTGGTTTCTTTGATGTTGAAGAGCAGCTTGCTCGGCTGAGCGGGCTTGGCGATCAGCTGGAGGCCTTTTCCCGGACTGTGGATTTTGAGGTGTTCCGTCCTGATCTGGAGCTGGCTCTGGCCTATTCAGACGGAAGTAAAGGCGGACGTCCGCCGTTTGATCCGGTGCTGATGTTCAAAATTCTGGTCATCCAGACGTTGAACAATTTGTCTGATGAACGGACAGAGTATCTGATCAACGACCGCCTCTCCTTTATGCGTTTCCTTGGTCTGGGGCTGTCGGATCGTGTGCCGGATGCCAAAACGGTCTGGCTGTTTCGTGAACGCCTGACCCAGGCGGGTGCCATTGAAAGGCTGTTTGACCGATTTGACGCGACCCTGCGGAACGCCGGGTATTTACCGATGTCCGGCCAGATCCTGGATGCCACACTGGTGGCTGCTCCAAAGCAGCGCAATACGAAGGCTGAGAAAGCGGATCTCCGGGCAGGACGTATTCCCGAAGACTGGCAGGACAAGCCCGCAAAGATGTCGCATAAGGATCGTCATGCACGATGGACACTGAAGTTCACGAAGGCGAAGCGGCAGGACGATGGAACCATACCGTCGAGCGATCTCGCCATCCCGTTCTTTGGCTACAAATCCCACGTCTCCATCGACCGGAAGTTTCGGTTCATCCGAAAATGGAAGACGACGGATGCCGCCGCCAGTGATGGTGCGCGATTGAGAGAGGGGCTGTTAGATAAAACCAATACGGCCTCAAGCGTTTGGGCTGATACAGCTTATCGCTCGAAAGCGAATGAGGACTTCATGGACAAAGAGGGTTTTGTCTCAAAGGTTCACAGAAAAAAGCCGCATCTCAAGCCTATGCCCCGACATATCCAGAAATCGAATGCTGGAAAGTCCGTGATCCGATCGCGCGTCGAGCACGTCTTTGCCGACCAGAAATCACAGACGGGATTGTTCATCCGAACTGTCGGTATCACCCGGGCCACCATGAGGATCGGGCTGGCCAATATCGTCTACAACATGCGCCGCTTCCTCTTCCTCGAAAGATTGAACGCGAGCGCATAGTCATCCAGCGGGAGAGCAGTCCCCGATCTGCTCAAAACGCAGATCAAAAGC
The DNA here is from genome assembly GCF_046058915.1 of Gluconobacter roseus. GTDB lineage: Bacteria > Pseudomonadota > Alphaproteobacteria > Acetobacterales > Acetobacteraceae > Gluconobacter > Gluconobacter roseus_A. The sequence goes on along the minus strand of NZ_CP175538.1, from coordinate 256,890 downwards.
TCCCCCAAAAACCGTCAATCAAATCGCCAAAAGCCTGAAATCACGAGCCAGGCGCATCAACCAACGGTTCTTCGATCCCTCCAGGTAACGGGCACTCACAAGGATGAGATTCTATGCTTGAGTATCGGCGATCATAGAGGATTGGAGCCTACCACCACGCTCTCATCCTTCTTTTAATCTTAGAACCAGATCGTCGATCCCCGAACCACATATCTATAATGCCGCTTTTGCCGTCACAGTTCTCAAAGATCAGGATTTCGCCTTTGCCGACTGAGCCTTCGAGATCAGCATCAAAATCTGTTGCCTATACTGGCACCTCACCACAGAACAGGATTTGATCTACCCTCAGGATTTATTGATATGAGTGTCCGGATGTGACTTAGGCTCCTTGAGGAGACTGGAGATGGCAGATGGAGCGTCTGCGGCCCTTTTTCCCGAAGAGCCATGGCAAACCTCGCGTTGATGACCGTCGTGTGTTGAGTGGGATCATTTTCGTGAACAGAAATGGTCCGCATTGGCATGATGCATTCCGGGAATACGGTCCACACAAGACCCTCTCGGCAAGGCAGAGCCTCAGACGATCATGATTGATGCGGCCTATCTCAAAGCACTTCGCACAGCTTCTAGCCTGCGGTTAAAAAAGGGCTCCAGGTCATCTGATCGGGCGCACCAAAGGCGGGATGAATACGAAGCTGCATGCCGTCACCGACCGGATCGGACGTCCGCTCGACTTCTTCATGATAGCAGGACAGATCAGTGATGACACCGGTGTGGCTGCCCTTCTGGACGGTCTCCCACCAGATGAATGGATGCTGGCAGACCGAGGCTATGATGCTGACTGGTTCAGGGATGCCCTAGAGGAGAAAGGGATCAAACCCTGCATTCCGGGACGGAAACCCATAAAATATGACAAGCGGAAATGCAAAAGACACAACCGTATCGAGATCATGTTCGACAGGCTCAAGGACTGGAGACGGGTCGCAACACGCTATGACAGATGTCCCACCGTATTCTTCTCGGCAATCTGCCTCGCTGCAACCATCATCTTCTGGCTATCAGTCCTGAGCCTAGATGGATCCTGTACGGAAGACGCAACGCTTAAAAAAGCCCTAGAAGGACAGAACAGGGATTGAGGTGAAGCGCTTGGTTTTCCAAATGCATTGATCTTTGGGATAGTGGATCCAGAACGGCTCTTAGATTTCTGTTTCAGACGTGGCAGCAGCGTGTGGATGTCGTGAAGGTTGGTACCCTCTGGTACCAAGGATAGCGTGATCGCCATCAGGTAGCATAGTTGGATACTCGTCTGATGGTTCCAATTCTTAAAGAAAGGTTTGGCGCTCGCTGCGTTGTCAGACGTAAGGACCCACCTTCTATAGGTCACATCTAGGAGAGAGCACTCTTCAATTCATGTAGCAATTTGGAAAGGCTACACGCTAGCTGCAGGATTGCGTCTAGTCCCTTCATGGGCATAAATTTTGTGCATGGAAACGACCAAAAAGCTCATGAAAGCAGTGTATGCGGCACTTTAATCGGAGTAGGAGCGATATATGCGCTCAGTCGATCAAAAACAGTCGGAAAAACGCTGACATTGCGGTACTTGAGACTGCAAAGCAGAATAGCAAAAGCTATTTTCTGTAGGCTGAAAATCTCTGGAGGTCCGGGCGGGAATCGAACCCACATACGCGGATTTGCAGTCCGCTACATCACCATTCTGCCACCGGACCTCGATGGAGACAGGGGCTATATCACCTCTGAAGCCCGACGGGTCAAGACCGATAATTGATCTGCAGAAGGATTTTTATTCTGTCTTGCGACAGGCTATTAAGGACTGATTCACATAATGCTGTGATATGATGCATACTTAAAGAGCAGGAAATCTAATGACTTCAGGATGCAACGGTGCGGTAAAACTGACGGTCCCATTTGGGCTGGGTCTTCTATCGTTTTTCCTGAGCGGAACTGCTCTTGCCCAGAAATATGACGGCAGCGGCTCACCAAATTTCATTCCGCACACGCTGCAGGAAGCGCTTCAGACCGCATACCTGACCAACCCAACTCTTCGCGAAGGCCGGGCTCATTTGCGGGCAACTGATGAGCAGCTTCCTACTGCTCTTGCCGGCTGGCGGCCGACCGTCCAGACCACCATGAATCTGACCTATTATGATGGCAGCACCAATTATGCTTCCAAAGGGGGGTATCTTGGCAGTTCTCGCCGCTATCAGACACCTGGTTATAATGGTGGCGTTACCATCACGCAGCCGCTCTACCAAGGCGGAAAGACCGTAGCGAGTGTTCATGCTGCAACCAATCAGATCATGGCTGAGCGTGCCAATCTGATCCAGACAGAACAGGATGTTTTCACTAACGTCGTCAACGCTTATGTCGGAATTATCGAAGACGAGCAGTTGCTACAGATTGCAATCAATAATGAACATGTTTTGCAGCAACAGGTTGAAGCGACCCAAGAACGGTTCCATGTCGGCGAAATTACCCGTACCGATGTAGCGCAGGCACAGGCTGCTCTTGCCAGTGCCACAGCCGAGCGTCAGCAGGCCGAAGGAACACTTCAGAGCGCCCAAGCAACCTATCTCCAGGCTGTCGGGATTGCAGCAGCACCTAATCTTGAGGCTCCTCAACCTCTCAACCTTCCTGTACACAGCGAACAGGAAGCTGTGGCAATTGCGGTTCAGAACAACCCAAAAGTCGTCAATGCGCTTTTCCTTGAAGCACAGCGCAAGGACAACATTTCAGTCCAGATTTCCCAGATCATGCCCAAAGTTTCTGCAAGTCTGAATTATCAGCGTGCGGTCAATCAGGCTTACGGCAACTCACTGCAGGATAATAAATATGGTGAGATCGAATTTTCTGTTCCGCTGTATCAAGGGGGAACGGAATATGCGTCGATCCGGGGTGCCCGACAGGATGCCCAGGCCGCGCATCGTGAAGTCGATGTCCAGCGCAGAACGGCCATGCAGAAGGCGGCATCTAACTGGCAGCAGATGGTTTCGTTTAGGCAGTCCATTTCCAGTGACCGGATGGCTATCTCTGCCAATGTGATTGCGCTGGATGGTGTCGAGCGGCAGGCTCTCGTAGGCACAAGTACGACACTTGCAGTTCTTCAGCAGCAGCAGACCCTGCTGCAGTCACAGCGGATGCTTGTTCAGCATCTCTCGAACTTGGTTACATCTTCCTATGCTGTTGCTGCAGCTATTGGGCGTCTCACGGCAGTCGATCTCAAACTCGGTGTGCCGCTTTATGACGAAAAAGCTTATTATAATGCGGTTAAGAACAAGCTCTGGGGCATGAGCGACTATGCAATCAACCAGCCCGGCCGATAAATCTTTTCAGTAAAACGGAATATCGAAACGCCATGACTTCCTCTGATTTGGTTCAGCCTGATCACCAAGACGATACAGCAGTGACAGATGTCCTGAGTTCAATCAGGCGCGTTCTTCACGATGACCCTGCCGCATCCCAGCATCAAGCAACCGAGGAAACACCAAACATGTCATCCCAGGAAGACGAACTGACACTGGATAGCTCCATGATGGTCACACCTCCTGTACCGTCCAAAGATGCTGAAACGACGGCGCCGGTATCGTCTGCCACCTCCACTCCAGCCGAAACCGAGGAGAGTAAAGATGACCTCATGAATGCGCAGACGGTGGCAGCCGCGGAACGCTCGCTGGACGAACTGCACACAGCGTTCAGTGGAACGACACCTCTCGCGTCTGATACGGTCATCAGCCGCAGCAGCGGCCTGACCATTGAAGATATGGTCCGTAGCGAAGTCCGGAGCATGGTGCGCACATGGCTGGATGCCCATCTTCCGTCGCTGGTTGAAATTCTTGTCCGTGCGGAAATTGCCCGTCTGCGTCCGCGAGAGTAAGAAGGGCGGTGGAAGCACGTCCTTCCACCTGCTGTACTGACTGTCCTGGATAACCATGCTCGAAAAAAGCTTCGTCCCCGCCGATCACGAAAATGCCCTCTACGACGCGTGGGAGAAAAGCGGCGCTTTCCGGGCTCACCCCGATCAGCCGGGTGAGCCTTTTTCGATCATGTTCCCGCCGCCGAACGTCACTGGCACGCTGCATCTCGGCCATTCCCTGAATTTTGTCCTTCAGGACATGCTGATTCGCTGGAAACGTCAGGAAGGATACAATGTCCTCTGGCAGCCCGGAACGGATCACGCGGGCATCGCCACGCAGATGGTCGTCGAGCGTGCTCTCGACAAAGAAGGCACCAGCAGAACCGCTCTGGGGCGCGAAGGGTTTCTCGAGCGCGTCTGGGACTGGAAGCAGGAATACGGCGGCACGATCGTCAAGCAGCTCCGCAAGCTCGGCGCCTCGGCAGACTGGGAGCGTGAGCGGTTTACGATGGACGACGGATTGTCCCGTGCTGTCCGGAAGGTTTTCGTTACCCTTTACAAAGAAGGTCTGATTTATCGCGACCGGCGGCTGGTGAACTGGGACCCGAAGTTCCGTTCGGCCATTTCGGACCTGGAAGTGGAAAACCACGAGACCAAGGGGTCCATGTGGTACATCCGCTATCCGCTGGAAGACGGCCGGACCATCACGGTGGCCACAACACGTCCGGAAACCATGCTGGGTGATGTTGCGGTGGCTGTTCATCCCGAGGATGAACGATATGCTGACATGATCGGCAAGACCGTGATCCTGCCGCTCACGGGACGTCGCATTCCCGTTGTTGCCGATCTGCATTCCGATCCGGAAAAGGGCACAGGCGCCGTCAAGATTACTCCAGCACATGACTTCAATGACTTTGAAGTCGGCAAACGTCATGACATGCCGGCTCCGACTGTTCTTGATGAAACAGCCTGCCTGTGGATCGAGGAAATCCGTCCTGAACTGCGCGATGTTGAAGGACTGGCTTCGGTTGCGTTCGTCGAATCCCTGAATGGGCTGAGCCGCGAAGAAGGCCGCAAGCAGGTTGTTGCCGAGCTTGAGCGTCTGGAATGGCTGGAGAAGATCGAGCCGCACAAGCTTCAGGTGCCACATGCGGAGCGTGGCGGTGCAATCGTTGAGCCGCGTCTGACGCTGCAGTGGTATTGCGACGCCAAAACCCTATCGGGCCCCGCCGTAGAGGCGGTCGAAAGCGGAAAGATCGCTTTTGAGCCGCGGCAGTGGGAAAACACGTTCCATGCCTGGATGCGCGATATCCAGCCCTGGTGCATCAGCCGGCAGCTCTGGTGGGGACACCGGATCCCGGCCTGGTATGGGGCGGACGGCAAGGTCTATGTCGCGGAAAATGAACAGGATGCTCAGGCTCAGGCAGGCGAGGGTGTAAGCCTCATGCAGGATGAGGATGTTCTGGACACATGGTTCAGTTCGGCCCTGTGGCCCTTCACGACGCTTGGCTGGCCTGACAAAACGGAAGAGTTGGCCCGTTATTATCCGACCAGCGTGCTGGTTACGGGTTTTGACATCATTTTCTTCTGGGTTGCCCGGATGATGATGATGGGTCTGCACTTCATGGATGATGTTCCGTTCCGGACTGTCCTGATCCATGGGCTGGTCCGGGACGAGAAGGGGCAGAAAATGTCCAAGTCCAAGGGCAACGGTCTTGATCCGCTGGATCTTGTAGCCGAGTTTGGGGCGGATGCGACACGTCTGGCGATTTGTGCGGGCACGGGGCCGGGACGGGATATCAAGCTTGGGCGCAAGCGTGTTGAAGAACATCGGGCTTTCGTCACGAAGCTGTGGAATGCCGCGCGTTTCCTTGAAATGAACGGCGCCAAGCCGACGAAAGGTTTCGACCCCGCGAGCGTCAAGAGCGCGCTTGGGCGGTGGATCCTGACGGAAGCGAATGATGCCATCACTGAAGCGGGGCGGGCCCTCTCGGTCTATCGTTTCGATGAATATGCCAATTGCTGCTACCGGTTCGTCTGGAGCCGTTTCTGTGACTGGTTCGTGGAATTCTCGAAGCCCGTCTTTGCGGCGGAAAACGAGGAAACTGCCGAGTTGCGGGCTGTCAGCGCGCACGTGCTGGGGCTGATCCTGCGGCTGATGCAGCCGGTCATTCCGTTCGTGACGGCGACGCTGTGGCAGGAGCTTGGCTATCCGGGCAAATTCGAGGAGATCCGCTGGCCGGAAATCATGACGGTTCCTGCCGCGGATGAAGCCCGTTCGGAGCTGGACTGGGTAATCCGTCTGATTGGCGAAGTCCGGACTGTGCGGTCGGAAATGAACATTCCGCCGTCACAGAAGGCGCCGCTTCTGCTGCGTGACGCCGCACCGGAAAATCTGGAACGTGCAAAGACCTGGGCTGAGGCCATTGGTCGCATGGCGCGTGTTTCCGAAGTTGGTGTGGTCGGCGAGGATACGCCGCGCAATGCCGCCCAGATTGTTCTGGATGAAGCGACCATTTTCATCCCGCTGGAAGGTCTGATCGACCTTGATGCGGAACGGGCGCGTCTTGCCAAGGAAACCTCCCGGATTGAAGGGGAGATCCTCAAGGTGACGCGCAAGCTGGACAATGCGGATTTCGTTGCCCGGGCCAAGCCGGAAGTCGTGGAAGAAAATCGTGAACGTCTCGTGGCTTTCCAGAGCGATCTGGCCCGTCTCAAGGCAGCCCTGGGGCGTCTTGCCTGATTTGAAGGTTTCTGCCTGCCTCGGCGCCGCCGTTCTTGCTCTCATGGCAGGAACGGCTGAAGCCGGGATTTTGCCCGAAGGCCGCAGCCTTGAAAATGTGACCGTTGCCGGTGAGCATTTCGATGTTGCGGTTTTCAGGCCCGCATCCTGTCAGATCCGGGCCATCCTGATCGTGCTTGCCGGAAAAAACCGTGACAGCGCGACCTATCGCGATGACGCGATTCCGCTTGCCAGACATGAATGCAGTCTGGTGTTTGCTCCCGATTTTCCCATGTCGCGTTTTCCGGTCCAGCAGTATCAGCGTGGGGGGTATCCTGTCTCACGGGCAGCGTCCTATATGAAGCCGCTGGAGCAATGGACGCGCAGCGTTTCGGACGAGCAGCGGGTTCCGATCATTCTGGTGGGTCATTCTGCCGGGGCGCAGTATCTGGAGCGTGTCGCAGCCTATGCTCCGGGGGAGGAGAGCATGACCGTGATCATGAATCCTTCCACCTATGTCGAGCCCGAGACGGACACAGCCGTCCCTTATGGCTTTCGCAACTGGCCGGAGCCGGCCAGTCTTCCAGATCTCAGACGTTATCTTGCAAGAAATATCGCGGTTATTCTGGGCGCGGATGATACCGAAACGACATCAGCCACATATCATAGTCCTGCAGCCGCAGAGCAGGGCCGCAACCGTCTTGAACGGGGGCAGTGGGCGTATGCGCAGGCGCGGGAACAGGCTGAAAAGCTGAATGTTCCCTTTGGCTGGACGATTACGCTCGTCCCGGCGACCGGCCATGAGGCTTCAAAAATGCTGGCGTCCGCCGAATTGCAGGACGCCATTGAGACTGCAATCAGATCCGCGTCTTCACGATGATCTGCGACAGATCGCGGACGGCGCCATGGGCCGCGCTCGTGGTCATCGCGGCATAGGCCTGAAGGGCTTTTGAGACCACGCGTTCACGGTTCGGCTTCCAGGCGCTGGCGCCACGCGCATTCATGCGCTCGCGGCGGTCGGCAATGTCGGAGTCCGAAACGGCGAGGTGCAGGGTACGTTTCGGGATGTCGATCTCGATGCGATCGCCGTCCTCGACCAGACCGATCAGACCGCCTTCGGCCGCCTCGGGGGACATGTGACCGATGGACAGGCCCGAGCTTCCGCCTGAGAAGCGGCCATCCGTGATCAGGGCGCAGACTTTGCCGAGGCCTTTCGACTTCAGATAGCTCGTCGGGTACAGCATTTCCTGCATGCCGGGGCCGCCCTTGGGGCCTTCGTAGCGGATGACGACGACGTCACCGGCGACGATGCGATTGCCAAGAATGGCTGCCACGGCATCGTCCTGGCTCTCGAAGACCCGCGCCGTTCCCGTGAAGGTCAGGATGCTGGCTTCGACGCCGGCCGTTTTGACGATGGCGCCGTCCTCGGCGAGGTTGCCATACAACACAGCCAGACCACCATCCTGCGAGAAGGCATGCGCCTTGTCACGCAGAACACCGGCTTCGCGGTCCTGATCCAGTTCGTGATAACGGCTGGACTGGGAGAAGGCATGAACGGTCCGGACATTGCCGGGAGCAGCCTTGAACAGATGGGCAGCTTCTTCGTCGCCGTTGAGGATGTCCCACTTTTTCAGGGCATCGCCCAGTGTCGGCGCGTGAACGGTTGAAACGCTCGTATCGAGCAGGCCGGCGCGATCCAGTTCGCCCAGAATAGCGGGGATGCCGCCTGCGCGATGGACGTCTTCCATGTGCACGTCGTTCTTGGCCGGTGCGACCTTGCACAAATTCGGCACACGGCGCGACAAGCGGTCGATGTCGTGCATGTGGAAATCGACTTCACCTTCGCGGGCTGCGGCCAGAAGATGCAGGACCGTATTGGTCGAGCCGCCCATGGCGATATCGAGCGTCATGGCGTTCTCGAAGGCCGCACGCGTGGCGATGTTGCGGGGCAGGACAGACGCATCGTCCTGTTCGTACCAGCGGCGTGCCAGGTCCACGATCCGGCGCCCGGCGCTCAGGAACAGTTCGCGGCGGTCGCTGTGGGTAGCGAGCAGGGAGCCATTGCCTGGCAGGGACAGGCCCAGAGCTTCGGTCAGGCAGTTCATGGAATTGGCGGTGAACATGCCCGAGCAGGAGCCGCAGGTGGGGCAGGCGGAGCGCTCGATCTGTTCTAACTCGCTGTCGGACACGTCCGGGTTGGCAGCGGCGACCATGGAATCAATCAGGTCCAGCTTGCGCGTCACGCCCGGACCGTTGACCTTGCCAGCCTCCATCGGGCCACCGGAGACGAACACAACCGGGACGTTCAGGCGCATGGAGGCCATCAGCATGCCCGGCGTGATCTTGTCGCAGTTGCTGATGCAGACGATCGCATCGGCGCAATGCGCGTTGACCATGTATTCCACGGAATCCGCGATCAGCTCGCGCGAGGGCAGGGAGTACAGCATTCCGCCATGGCCCATCGCGATGCCGTCATCCACTGCGATCGTGTTGAATTCCTTGGCAATTCCGCCGACTTCCTCGATCGCGGACGCCACCAGACTGCCCATATCCTTCAGATGGACATGGCCAGGCACGAACTGCGTGAAGGAATTGGCAATAGCGATAATGGGCTTGCCGAAATCACCGTCTTTCATGCCCGTCGCCCGCCAGAGCGCACGTGCGCCAGCCATGTTGCGGCCATGTGTGGTGGTGCGGGAGCGATAGGCGGGCATGGAAGATACTTTCATGACAGGAGAAGGCCCTGATCCATAGCGAATCAGACGCGCAGAAGCCAGTGCGGGAAAGATGTGAAAAGCCGCACCGGCTCCCCTTGCCCCGAAGACTCCGTTCGGTCCAAACTCGCAACAAAGATCAGGAGCCTTTTGTGAGACGTCATTTTCTGAGCCTCGGTACCGCTCTGGCCGTGACCTGCCTGTGTGCAGCCCAGGCCGCCGAACCCGCAGCCTCCAGCCCTGCGGTCACACCTGACATGATCCAGACGGGCAGCGACATTCCCGCCCATGTCAACATGCCGGTCGACCAGCGCGACTATATCAAGCGCGATGTGATGATCCCGATGCGTGACGGGATCAAGCTGCATACCGTCATCGTGATCCCCAAAGGTGCCAAGAACGCCCCGATCCTGCTGACCCGCACGCCGTATCATGCGAGCGAGCGCGCCAACCGGGTGCCCAATGCCTCGACCATGCGCGCCATCCTCCCGCAGGGTGACGGCGTGTTCGTGGATGAAGGCTATATCCGCGTCTTTCAGGACGTTCGCGGCAAGTATGGTTCACAGGGCGACTATGTCATGACGCGGCCGCCGATCGGGCCGCTGAACCCGACCAAGACGGACGACACGACCGATGCGTGGGACACGATCGACTGGCTGGTGAAGAACCTGCCCGAGAGCAACGGCAAGGTGGGCATGACGGGATCGTCCTATGAGGGCTGGACCGTCGTCATGGCGCTGCTTGATCCGCATCCTGCCCTGAAGGTCGCCTCTCCGGAGAGCCCGATGGTCGATGGCTGGATGGGCGATGACTGGTTCCATTATGGCGCGTTCCGCCAGCCGGGTCTGGATTACTTCACCGCCCAGATGACGGAAGCTGGCTCAGGCGCGTCCATTCCCCGCCCGGATGCGGACGATTACACGACGTTCCTTGCCGATGTCTCAACCGGCAATTTCGCGACGAAGGCCGGTCTGGACCAGTTCCCCTGGTGGCGTCGCATGAAGGCCCATCCGGCCTATGATGCCTTCTGGCAGGATCAGGCGCTCGACCAGTTGATCGTGAAAAAGCCGCTCAAGGTTCCGACCATGTGGGAGCAGGGGCTGTGGGATCAGGAGGACATGTGGGGCGCGATCCATTCCTGGATGAATCTGAAGGCGCATCACACGCAGGTTCCGAACATCCTCGTCATGGGTCCGTGGCGTCATAGCGGTGTGAACTATGATGGCTCCACGCTTGGCCCGCTGCATTTCAACGGTGACACCGCCCTGTGGTACCGCGCCAATGTCATGCGTCCGTTCTTCGATCATTATCTGAAGAACGCGCCTGATCCGCATTTCGATGAAGCCATCATCTATAATACGGGTGAGAACCACTGGGATCACTTCCGCAACTGGCTGAGCGACTGCACCACGACCTGCATGCAGAAGGGCGAGCGCCTGTATCTGCAGCCGGATCACGGTCTGGCTTTCAAGCGCACACTGCCTGGCACGGACAGCTATGTCTCCGATCCGGCCCATCCGGTGCCTTTCGTCCAGCGTCCGTACATGATGGGTGAGGATCCGCGCTGGAAGGCCTGGCTCGTGACCGACCAGCGGTTCGCCGAGAGCCGCCCGGATGTGCTGACCTATGAAACGCCCGTGCTTGACGCTCCGGTTACGGTCTCCGGTGTTCCGACGGCGGATCTGTTCGCCGCGACCACGGGGACGGATGCGGACTGGGTCGTCAAGATCATTGACGTCCAGCCTGGTCTGACGCCGGATAATCCGCAGATGGGTGGTTATGAGCTGCCGATGTCGATGGATATTTTCCGCGGCCGTTACCGGCAGAGCTTCACGCATCCGTCCGCCATTCCGGCAGGGCAGGTGCAGGAATACCGCTTCACGCTTCCGGCCATGAACCATGTGTTCCAGAAGGGCCACCGGATCATGATCCAGATCCAGTCGAGCTGGTTCCCGCTCTATGACCGCAACCCGCAGACCTTCGTGCCGAACATCTTCGACGCCAAGGCTTCGGACTATCACGTCGCCACACAGACCATTCATCGTGGTGGCGACCATGCCAGCGCCATCTGGCTGCCGACGGTGACGCCGGCGCCGTAATTCCGGCCGGCAACTCGTCAAACTGGATCAGCCTTCCCATATGGGGAGGCTGTCCTTTTAACGGAGCATCATCATGACGACCCAGTCCCCCAATCTGTCGTCCATTCTCCTTGGCGGCGGCTGCTTCTGGTGCGTGGAAGCCGTCTTTACCGGTCTGCGTGGCATCATCTCGGCGGAACCGGGTTATGCCGGTGGCTCCGTTGAGAACCCGAGTTACGAACAGGTCTGCACCGGCCGGACGGGCCATGCCGAAGTCGTGAAAGTCGTGTTTGATCCGGCTGAAATCGGGCTGGAAGACGTGCTTCGCGTGTTTTTCACGACGCATGATCCGACGCAGCTTAACCGTCAGGGCAATGATGTTGGCACGCAGTACCGGTCGGTCATTTTCGCGGATGCCGCGCAGCAGGAAACGGCCCGCAAGGTCCGTGACGAAATTGCAGCGGAAGGGATCTGGTCTGACCCGATCGTGACCTCGATCGAAGGACTAGCCCATTTCTGGCCAGCCGAAGAAAAGCATCACGACTACTTCGCCCGCAATCCGCAGACGGCCTATTGTGCCGCGGTTGTTGCCCCGAAAGTTGCCAAGGCACGGAAGCTGTATCGGGATCGTCTGAAAAATCCGGGCTAAAGCACGCACAGGATCGGGAAAACTTTGTTGCGTCAGCGTTCTCCGCTATCGTGACAAATTATGACCCAAGCCAGAACATTTCCCCCGCTCCGTACCCGTCAGGATCGCTATGAGGCGGGTGTGGCCCTGCGCAAGACCGTCAAGCGTAGCAGCCATGCCCTCTGGCTGCCTCCCGCCAACCGGCGCGACCCGGTTGAAATCCTGCTTGAACAGGGAAAGAGCCGGATTGCGGATCTTCTGCCTATCCGGCACCAGCGCATGAAAGCGTCCCCGTTCGCGTTTCTGCGGGGTGCGGCGGCCGTGATGGCTTCGGACCTGTCCTTCACGCCGCAGACCGGGCTTAAGGTTCAGTCCTGCGGGGACTGCCATCTGGCCAATTTCGGCTGCTATCCGTCGCCTGAAGGCATTCCCGTTTTCGATATCAACGATTTCGACGAAACCGCACCGGCTACTTTTGAATGGGATCTCAAGCGTCTGGCTACAAGCCTCGTGCTGGCCGGTCGTGAAGCATCCATGTCGGACAAGGCGTGTCAGGGGCTCGTGAGCTCTGCTGTTGGCAGTTATGTTGGCGAAATTGCACGTCTTGCGGCACTTCCGCCGCTGCGGGCCTGGAATGAGCGGGTGGATGTGCGGGACGTCATCAGCCGGATCGAGGATGACGACATCCGGACAGGCATGACGGAAAAGCTCCAGTCCCAGCTTCGGGCGATTTCCAGTCATTTCGGGATGATTGATCCGAAATCCGCCCGGCGCCTGAAAGAACGGCCGCCTTTCGTGACACGTCTGCCGCAGCAGAATGATCTCGTCCGCGCGGCTTTCGCCCGTTATGTCAGCCAGCTTCCGCCGGAACGCAGGATCGTGCTTGACCGCTATGCCCTTCAGGACGTTCTGTTCAAAGTGGTGGGTATCGGCAGCGTGGGGACGTTCTGTGCCCTTGGGCTTTTTACTACGGCTGACAACGAACCGCTGATCCTGCAGATCAAGGAAGCCCAGTCCTCAGTGCTGGAACCCTATCAGGGCGCGGTGGACATGCCTAATCATGGTGAGCGGGTTGTAACGGGGCAGCGCATCATGCAGGCAGCCTCGGACCCGTTCCTGGGCTGGACGCACACTACGGGGAAACGGACGACTGCGCAGACGGGGCGCAAGGCCGGAGGCGGCCGGGACTTCTATGTGCGTCAGACCAAGGACGTCCGCCTTGCCGCCATTGGTGAGAAAATCCAGGACAATCTTCTGCCGGACTACGCTGCCCTGTGTGGGCGGACGCTTGGGCGCGCACATGGACGGTCTGCGGATCTGGCGATGCTGGCCGGGTATCTCGGGAAAGGCCATTCCTTTGCCCGAGCCATTACCGAGTTTGCCGTGCTCTACGCCAAGCAGAGCGAGGCGGACTGGAAGGCATTCACGCAGGCCATCGCGGACAAGCGCGTCTCCTGCGCCTGAGGCCGGTGAACTGGCTTATTCCTCGTTTTCCAGATGGAAGCGGTCGGATTCCTCATCATAGTCGAACAGCTCGGCATAGCGTGCCCAGCTGATGGCGGTGGTGAGGGTCTGACGCGCATAGTCCGGGGACATGTTTTCTTCCATGGCCTTGCGGAACCGCGCGGCATCGACGACATGGCTGGACCGCTCATCCAGCGTGCTGCGGATGGAGCGTAGCAGGGGAAGGTGATGCAGCAGGGCCGTGCGCATCAGGTCCTTGCGGGTATCGGAATCGCCTTCGACGAAAGCCTTGCCATCGGGTGTGAGCAGGATGTCGCCATCTTCCAGTTCAGCGAGATCAAGCAACTGGAGCGATTCACCCAAGGGCAGCAGATCGTCCAGCGTCATCTGCAGCCGCTGCGCCAGTTCGGGCAGGTCCGCACGGCCGGAAAGCGGTTCGCTTCCCAGAACTTCCATCAATCCGACCAGAACCTCGACCGCAAGATCAGGCAGAACGATGGAGAAAGGTGGGAGCGTCGTGCCTGAAGCCAAAGAGGGCTGCACCGGATCCGCTTCGGATACGATCGGCGCGCGGCGCGTCATGAGGGTGTAGATCTGGTCCACGAACCGACGGAAATCTTCATCTTCACGGTTACGCGGATGGGGAAAAGGGACGGCGATTTCATGTGTCACGCGGCCGGGGCTGGACGAGAAAATGAGGATGCGGTCGCACATCAGGACCGCTTCCTCGATCCCGTGCGTTGCAAGCAGCATGGCCTTGAGGGGCAGGCGCTTTTCATCCCACAGTTCGATCAGATCGGTCCGCAGGTTTTCGGCACTCAGGACATCCAGCGCCGAGAAGGGCTCATCCAGCAGAAGCAGGGACGGCTGAAGCGCCAAAGCGCGGGCGAAGGAGACACGCTGGCTGAGGGCTTCGGACAGTTCCTTGGGGTAGGCGTTCTCGTAGCCCTCAAGCCCCATGACTTCGATGGCGGCGTCGGTCATCGCCTCGCGCTCGGCACGGGGCAGGCGGCGCATTTCCAGGCCCAGCGCCACATTCTGCCGCAGGGTCAGCCAGGGAAAGAGCGCTCCGGACTGAAAGACCGTCGCCACGCCGTCAAGCGGCCCGGTCACGGGAGCGCCCTGCCAGAAGACCTGTCCTGACATTGGCGGCGTTAGTCCGGCCATGATCCGCAGCAGGGATGATTTTCCCGAGCCGGAGCGCCCGAGAAGGCCCAGAATTTCTCCCGTCCGCACATCGAAACTGACATGGTCGAGCACGACCAGATCCGTGCTGCTCTCCTTGAGATAGGTCTGGCGACATTCGCGAAGGGACAGGAGGGATTTCATGGGTCTGTGGATTTCAGCCTGGGGTTCAGATCGTGTATTTCTGGGCCGCATTCACGGCAAGAGGTTGCAGGACCAGCCGGTCCAGCATCATGGAGAGAAGCGTCAGCAGCATCAGGGCAAGGATCTGGGCGCTCACGGCACCACTCAGCACTTCGGAGAGCAGGCGCGCGCCCAGCCCGCTATCAGCAGGCACGAAGGCCTCCGCCACCATCACGGCATTCCAGACCGGCACGACAGCCGTCAGAAGTCCGCCGCCCAGTTCAGGCGCGATGGCCGGCAGCAGAAGCCGGCGCCACAGCAGGACGCCGCGCAGCCGGAGCCCTGTAGCGACCTGTCTCAGACCCGAAGGAATGGCTTTTGCCGCGTCCAGAACGACGATCCCGATCAGCCAGTGCGCGCCGAGGAACAGCAGCACGACAGCGGAGTTGAGCCCGAGTTCCCGACAGAGCGGGTAAAGCAGGACGGCCGGAAACAGCCCGCAGGCCGCAACAGCCGCGCGGCACAGGTTTCGCAGGGACGACCTGCTCTCGCTGATCAGAAGGCCCAGGGGAACCCAGACCAGCACGCACAGAACCAGCGTTCCGCAGACATGCAGGAGCGTCAGCATAGCTTCGGCAAGATCCGAAGGAAGAAGCCGGAGAAGGCCGGCATGATAGATCGCATAGACGAGCAGCAGCAGCGAAACGACAGGCAGGAGTGCTTCGGGAAGCTGCCGGATTGCCTTGGTGCGTTCGGGAAGAATGATCCGGGGGCGCCCGATCCGCCAGTTACCGATCCATGTGAGCGCGCGCCCTATGATGCCGCTGATCCAGAGCATGGGTTTCGTCCGGCGCCAGATCATCAGCAGCCATGACTGCGGACGTGAGCGCTCTTCAAAAGGGCCTTCCGGACGATAGCGTTGCGCCCACCCTACCATCGGACGCATGACGGCCTGATCGAGCAGGAGGATCAGCAGAAGGATGACTACGGAGACTTCGATGATCCGGACGGGATGATGCTCCAGCGTCGCCCGCAGGACTTCCGCGCCGCATCCGCCTGTCGTCTGGTGGCTCATCAGCATCATCACGCCTTCCGCAGACAGCAGTCGGACCCAGAAGGCCGGCATGGCCTGCATGGCCCTGAACGTCGTCAGGGGTACGGCGATTGGCATCTGCAGGCGCCAGAAGCGCTGCCAGCCCGTCATGCGCAGGCCCGTTGCCACCTCATCCAGCGCGGCAGGAAGTGTGTCCTCAGCATCCAGAACAGCGGTTACGATCCGCCAGATCATGCTTGAGGCCGCAACCAGCATGATTGTCAGGTCAGGGGGGAAGATGGCGGCCAGTATCCCAATCAGCCCAAGACCCGGAATGGCACGGGCCACAGAAAGAGCAGGGACCAGAAAGGCCCGGAAGCGTGGCCACTGACAGGCCGCACCCGACAGGAGCAGGGACGTTCCCACAACGATCACCAGCGATAGGGCAATGTGCAGAAGCGTCAGACCGGCCACCTCCCACAGGGGCGGCGTCAGGCCCGGCGGAACGGCGGCAAGGACGGACATGGCCGGGCCGCGATGTGCGACGAGAAGTGCAAGAGCCGTCGCGCAGAACAGGATCGAAAGCTCGATGCCGCTCATTCGCTGTCGCCAGCGATGCATGATCCGCATGGGCATGGCCATCGGGCTGCCCGTCATGATGCGCGCGATCCTTCCTCGTGATGGGAGTCAGAGGTTAGAAAGAGAAATCTGGAAGGCTCAAGTCTTTTCTGCATGTCACCGATCGGATCAGTGGCCGGTGCTGCCAAAGCCGCCCTCGCCACGCGCCGTCTCATCCAGCGTCTCGACTTCCGTCCAGCGCAGGCGGGAGACGGGGGCCAGCACGCCCTGCGCGATCCGGGTGCCACGCTCGACGGTGAAGGGTTCGGTACCCGCATTCATGACGATGATGCGGAGTTCGCCGCGATAGTCCTCGTCAATGGTGCCGGGAGAATTGGGCAGGGTGACGCCATGCTTGAGGGCCAGACCCGAGCGGGGACGGACCTGAAGCTCATAGGCAGGGGGCAGGGCGATGCACAGTCCGGTCGGCACCAGAACGCGCTCACCCGGAGCGATCGTCATGGGAGCGTCCACAGCAGCCAGAAAATCAAATCCTGCAGCACCGGCAGTGGCATAGGCGGGAAGGGGAAGGCCTTCGGAATGAGGCAGGCGCGTGATGCGCACATCAATCAGGTCTGTCGTCATGGCCTCTGTCTTATCCCGGATTGTGATGCCTATGAAGACGGATGGGCAAAGAAGGCCGCAATCCTCTGCGCGAGCTGTTCTGCGACGTCGGTCTTGTCCATTTCCGGCCAGCTCTGAATGCCATTGTCGTCGATCAGGCTGACGGTATTGCGCATGGCGCCGAACACGCCCTGGCGTACATCGTTGGCCACCAGCCAGTCGCACCCCTTGCGCAGACGCTTGGCCTGGGCGTTGTCCAGAACATCATCCGTCTCGGCCGCAAATCCCACGACAAGACGCGCGCGTTGGGCGGCACGGCAGAGCGTTGCCAGAATATCCGGGTTTTCCACCAGTTCGAAGTTCTGGGCGGTCCGTCACCCGTCTTCTTGATCTTGCCCGGCGCCAGTTCCTTTGCACGCCAGTCACTGACGGCGGCGGTACAGACCGCAGCATCGACCGGCAGGGCAGCTTCACAGGCTGCAAGCATCTCGCGGGCGGTCTGAACGGAGATGCGGTGAACGCCCTCAGGCACAGGGATCGAAACTGGCCCGCTGACCAGTGTGACGTCCGCGCCCCGTGCCGCCAGAGCCGCCGCAATGGCATAGCCCTGTCGGCCGGAAGAATGGTTGGACAGGAACCGTACGGGATCGAGCGGCTCGACGGTTGGACCAGCCGTTACGAGAATACGACGCCCGGCCAAAGAGCGGTCCGGCGTCAGGATATGCAGGATGGCATCGCGGATCGCGGATGGCTCGCTCAGCCGGCCCGCGCCGATTTCTCCACAGGCCATGCTTCCCACATCCGGCCCGACGATGGAAACGCCGCGTGCTTCGAGAGCTTTCAGATTGGCCTGCGTGGCTGGGTGTGCCCACATCCGGACATTCATGGCCGGGGCCAGAAGGATGGGAGATGTGGTCACGAGCAGAAGTGTGGTCGCCAGATCATCGGCAAGACCGTGGGCCATGCGCGCCATGATGTTGGCAGTGGCAGGACAGACAACCACAAGATCCGCGCTGCGGGCGAGGGCGATATGGCCGATCTCGCTTTCCTGCGTGGGCTCGAACAGCGCATCGTGAACCCGCTCTCCTGCCAGCGTCTCGAGGCTGAGCGGGGTGACGAAGGCTTTGGCGGCCTCGGTCATGACGGGCGTGACGGCAATGCCCTCAGCCCGCAGCAGCCGCACCAGCTCAAGCGCCCGGAACGCAGCAATGCCGCCCGAGACGATCAGCAGGACGCGGCGCATGGTCTTACAGACGCCAGCCGGAATGGATGGCGGCGATGCCACCAGAGAGATTGCGGTACTGGACCTGCTCCAGTCCGGCATCGCGCATCATCTGCGCCAGCGTTTCCTGATCGGGGAACATGCGGATGCTCTCGGCGAGATACTGGTAGCTCTCGGAATCCTTGGCGATGATCTGGCCCATCTTGGGCAGAACCTGGAAGGACCACATGTCATAGATCGGCGCGAGGGCTGCGACTTCGACCTGCGAGAACTCAAGGCAGAAGAAGCGGCCGCCCGGCTTGAGGACACGACGCGCCTCACGCAACACGGCGTCCTTGTCCGTGCAGTTGCGCAGGCCGAAGGCGATCGTCACGCGATCGACGGAGCAGTCGGGCAGAGGGATGGCTTCTGCATCCACGACGCAGACTTCGATCTTGCCAATCAGTCCGGCCTTGATGGCACGATCGCGCCCCACGGACAGCATGGCGGCATTGATGTCGGACAGGATGGCGGGGCCACCGCCGGCACGGAGCCAGCCGAAGGTGATGTCGCCAGTACCGCCCGCCAGATCCAGCAGCTTCATGTTCGGGCGCGGATTGAGCATGCCCACGAAAATGCGCTTCCAGACGCGGTGGATACCCAGCGACATCACGTCATTCATGATGTCGTATTTCCCGGCGACGCTCTCGAACACCTCCCGGACCATCGTCTTCTTCTGGCCGCGCGGAACACTCCGGTAGCCGAAATCGGTGGTGTCCTCGGCGTGTGCGGAGGACTGGAAGGGCGAGGCGTTGTGTTCTGCGCTATCGGTCATGGGGCAATCGATATATCGTTGAGGCCAGCCATGCCAGAGCTTCCAGAAGTCGAAACCGTCATGCGTGGATTTCGTGATGCCTTTGAAGGGCACCGAATCAGCCATGTTTCCGTCAATCGTCCCGACCTTCGATGGCCGTTTCCCGCTGATCTGCGGGAAAAGCTGGAAGGTCATCACGTTCTCTCGTTCCGCAGGCGCGCGAAGTATATTCTCATGCGTCTTGAAGGCGGGTGGAGCATGCTGCTGCACCTGGGTATGTCGGGCCAACTCACGATTGGCCGGGCAGGGACAAACGCAACTCCGCCAGCACACGAGCATCTGGTCCTTGAAACGGACAGCGGCGCGCGGGCAGGGCTGGTTGATCCCCGACGCTTTGGCATGGTCGATCTGGTTCGCACATCTGAAGAGGACAGTCACCGGCTCCTGGCCCATCTGGGGATGGAGCCTCTTTCGGAGGCCATGATTGGGCCAGCACTGGCGAACCTGTTCCGGGGCAGGCGCTCGCCGATCAAATCCGCGCTGCTGGATCAGAAGCTGATTGCAGGTCTTGGCAATATCTATGTGTGCGAAGCGCTGTTCCGCTGCGGCATTCATCCCGAGCGGCAGGCCTATACTCTGACGCAAGAAGAGACTGCCGCCCTTGCAGAAGCCATTCCGCAGATCCTGAAGCAGGCCATTGCCTCCGGAGGATCATCCCTGCGCGACTATGTGCAGGCTGACGGCACGAAAGGCGGGTTTCAGGACCTGCACCTCGTCTATGGACGCGAAGGGGCTCCATGCCCAAACTGTGGAGCAGAACATCCGATCCAGCGCATCACACAGGCAGGGCGCTCAACGTTCTTCTGTCCGACCTGCCAGAAATAGGCAGCGCGACAGGAAGATGCCCCCATCCTGTGTAAAATGTGCAAAACGCTTGACGTGACCCGTCCGGACAGAGTAGACGGCGCCAACCATTTACGCGACCAAAACGCAAACTGAACCGAAAGATCCATGGCAAACACAGCTTCTGCCCGCAAGCGTATCCGTCAGAACGAACGTCGCCGTGAGCGCAACGTTGCTCGCATGTCCCGCATGCGTACGTTCATCAAGAAGGTTGAACTCGCCATCCAGGCCGGTGACAAGTCCGCTGCTTCCGAGGCTTTCAAGGTTGCACAGCCGGAAATGCAGCGCGCAGCAGGCAAGGGCGTGATTGCCAAGAACACGGTCAGCCGCAAGCTGTCCCGTCTGTCCGCCCGCGTGAAGGCTCTGGCAACCGCCTGAGCTTCACCTTCGGGTCGGAACTGAAGAACGCGCTCCCCTCCAGGAGCGCGTTCTTTTTTGACTGCATCCCCGAGATCTTTTTCCGGGCTTCTGTTGCCGGGTTGCTCATTGGGAACACTCCCGCGACATCCCGCTGAACCCTTCGTGTTCCAGCTTGCTTCGGGCAGAACGGACGCCTATTCTGGGCGTTCGACAAAAAAGTATCGGATGCTCTGGCCTCTCCGGAAATTCGCCGGCTTTTCTGCTGCAGTTTTTCTGTCGAGAGCACAATTGCCCTGCGTGCAGGGAACCATAACTGATGCCCGCGGATGCGGGAATGGACATGAAAGGGGGTACAATGGTGGAAAACGCTCAGTATCTGGACGCCAGCGCCTCCGCCCCCGGTTCGACGACATCGCTGGAGACCGCCTGGGTCCGCGTTCGTGAGAAACTGAAGATTGAGGTCGGCGAGGTCGAATACCGGACGTGGCTCCGGCAGATCGTTCTGGGGCCGCTCGACGAAGATGAACTGACCCTTTACCTGCCCACGCGCTTTCTCCGCGACTGGGTCCGCAGCCAGTATGAGGAGCGCCTTCAGACGCTCTGGCGTACCGAGCGCGAAGACATCAAGGGCGTTGAACTTCAGGTCAAGCGTGGTCTTCCGGAAGTGCCGGTGGATGATCTGGACGAGGCCGGCGAGGGCACGGGCGAAATCAGCGAAAGCCTGCCTCAGGCAGTCGCGCCTGAAAGCCGCAGCGATCTGGCCGTACCGCTTGATCCGCGCTTTACGTTTGATACCTTCATCGTCGGCAAGCCGAACGAATTTGCCTATGCCTGCGCCCGTCGCGTGGCGGAAAAGCCGTCGAGCCCCGGCTTCAATCCGCTGTTCCTGTATGGCGGCGTTGGTCTCGGCAAGACCCATCTGATGCACGCGATCGGAACGGAACTGACCCGAACAGGCAAGGTCTCCGTGGCCTATATGTCCGCGGAAAAGTTCATGTACCGCTTCATCGCGGCGATCCGTTCGCAGTCCACGATGGAATTCAAGGAACAGCTCCGCTCCGTTGACGTGCTGATGATCGACGATCTGCAGTTCCTGATCGGCAAGGACAATACGCAGGAAGAGTTCTTCCATACGTTCAATGCCCTCGTCGATGCCGGACGTCAGATCATCGTCAGCGCGGATAAGAGCCCGTCCGATCTGTCGGGCCTTGAAGACCGTCTGCGGACCCGTCTGGGCTGCGGCATGGTCGCTGACATCCATGCCACGACCTTCGAGCTGCGCATTTCCATTCTGGAAGCCAAGGCCAAGGCCTCGGGCACGCATGTTCCGTCCAAGGTTCTGGAATATCTGGCCCACAAGATCACGACCAATGTTCGTGAGCTTGAAGGCGCGCTGAACCGCCTGATTGCCCATGCTGATCTGGTTGGACGTCCGGTTACGCTCGATACGACGCAGGATGTTCTCAAGGACATGCTGAAGGCCCATGACCGGCGCGTGACCATTGAGGAAATCCAGCGCAAAGTTTCCGAGCACTGGAATATCCGCCTGACGGACATGTCCTCGGCCCGCCGCGCCCGTGCCGTGGCACGTCCGCGTCAGGTTGCCATGTATCTGGCCAAGCAGCTCACAAGCCGCTCGCTTCCGGAAATCGGACGCAAGTTTGGCAACCGCGATCACACGACCGTCATGCACGCCGTCAACCGCGTGACCGAGCTGATGGACCAGGACACATCCTTTGCCGAGGACGTGGAACTGCTGCGCCGGATGCTGGAAGGCTGACCCCGCGAGACCTCCGATCCCTCTCTTTCCCGAGGGGCGGGGGTCTGCTAGGTTCTCTCAATTAATTCAAGATCTTCGCCGAGGCTCGGAATGAAATTCAAGGTTGACCGTACCCTGCTGCAACGGGCTCTGGCGCATATTCACGGCGTTGCGGAAAAGCGGAATACCATCCCCATCCTGGCCAATGTTCTGATGAGCTATCAGGATGACGTTCTGCGCCTGACGGCGACGGATATGGAAATCGCCGTCGTGGAAGATGTTCCCGCGACGGGTGAGCGTTCGGGATCCACAACTGTTCCGGCTGCTGTGCTTTTTGAGATTGTCCGCAAACTGCCCGATGGCGTTGCTCTGGAGTTCGATCATCAGGACAGTGAGGCTCCGCTTGCCCTGCGTGCCGGCCGTTATGCGACCAGCCTGAACGTACTGCCGGTTGATGATTTCCCGGCCATGGTTGCTGGCGATCTGCCGCATCGTTTTTCAATTCCGGCTGCAACGCTTCGTGGTCTGATCGACCGTACCAAGTTCGCCATTTCCAACGAAGAAACCCGCTATTATCTGAACGGTATTTACCTGCACGTTGCAGAAAACGGGTCCATCCCGATGCTGCGGGCCGTGGCCACGGATGGCCATCGTCTCGCCCGCGTCGAGACGGAACTTCCCGAAGGCGCACGCGGCATGCCGGGCGTCATCATCCCGCGCAAGACCATCAACGAACTGCGCAAGCTGCTCGACGAAGGAGCAGCTGATCTGGAAGTGTCGCTGTCCGACAC
Organism: Gluconobacter roseus; assembly: GCF_046058915.1. Lineage (GTDB taxonomy): Bacteria > Pseudomonadota > Alphaproteobacteria > Acetobacterales > Acetobacteraceae > Gluconobacter > Gluconobacter roseus_A. The sequence continues at coordinate 234,065 of NZ_CP175538.1, read as the reverse complement.
CCGTATCCAGTTCCAGGCCGGTCCGGTCCTTCTGACCTCCAAGCTGATCGACGGCACTTTCCCGGAATACGAGCGTGTCATTCCCAAGGGCAATGACCGCATCCTGCGCGTTGGAAAACGCGACTTTGCAGCGGCCGTTGGTCGCGTCGCAGCCATCAGCCAGGAGCGTTCGCGCCCGGTCAAGCTGTCTGTCACGCAGAATATGCTGAACCTCTCCGCCACCAGCCCCGATCAGGGTGTGGCCCATGAGGAACTGGATGAAAACGCCGTTTCCTACGACGCTGCGCCGATCGAAATCGGCTTCCAGGCCCGTTACCTGACGGACATCACCGATCAGATCGACGTGGAAGTGGAATTCGCATTCTCTGACAGCTCTGCTCCCACCATCGTCCGTGACACGGCGTCCCCTTCGGCGCTGTACGTCCTGATGCCCATGCGGGTCTGAGCACGAGCCACGATTGAAACTGACCCGGCTCGCGCTGACGGATTTCCGGAACTACACCCATACCGTCTGGACCCCGGATGCCTCCATTCTGGTTCTGACGGGAGAGAACGGTTCCGGGAAAACCAATCTGCTCGAAGCCGTTTCCCTGCTGGCACCTGGCCGAGGCCTTCGGGGAGCGCCTCTTCCGGCTCTCTGTCGCAATGGGGCGAACCACTGGGGCGTTGCAGCGACGCTTCAGTCTGGTCTGGATGAATTCCGGATCGGCACCGGCAGCGATCTGACCGAAAGGCAGCGCCGGACATTCCGGCTTGATGGGGAAAATATCCGCTCTCAGGCTGTAATCGGGCAAAAATTTTCCTGCGTGTGGCTGACCCCGCAGATGGACCGGCTTTTTCAGGAAGGCTCCAGCGGACGACGCCGGTTTCTGGACCGGCTGGTTATGGCATTGTCACCCGATCATGGTCGGCAGATTGCGGCTCATGACCGTTCAGTTGCCAGCCGCAACCGGCTTCTTTCCGAGCGTCCGTCCGAGGCGGCGTGGCTGTCTTCCATTGAGGACTCCATTGCCCGGCATGCTGTTGCCGCTTCCGCTGCGCGGCTCGCACTCGTTGAAAGCATGAACGCCCATCCGTTTGAAAATGATGGATTTTCTGCCAGCACGCTTCATCTGGACTGTGCCATCTCCGCTCGCCTTGGCAGACAGCCTGCGCTGGAGGTGGAGGACTGGATCAGGAGCAGTCTTCAGCAGTCCCGCGATGAGGACCGGCTGCGTTCCGGCACCTCTGTCGGTGCCCATCGCGCCGATTTCACCCTGTCCGATACTGCAACAGGACGTCCCGCCGAGCTTTCGAGCAGTGGTCAGCAGAAAGTCATGCTGACGGGTACGATCCTGGCCCATGCACGGCTGATGCGACAGGAGCGGGGCCATGCGCCGGCGATCCTTCTGGACGAGCCTCTGCTTCATCTGGATGAAGTGCGACGGCGCGCACTGCTCGAAAGCCTTGAAGGATTGCAGGCTCCTGTCCTGATTACGGGCACCGATATCGAACCATTTGCGCCAATTGCAGGCCGCGCCCAGTTTTTTTCCGTCAGGAACGGCACCATATCTCCGTCCTGACATAGCCGCGCCGCTGGCCTAACTGGGCGGCGCAGGCTATACTGACCCCACAGATTTTCAGAGTACCATGGAGACCCTCACGCGCATGTCAGAGACCCAGAACCAGCCCGAGATTCCTGGCGCCGACGGTGAAGATTACGGCGCTTCCTCCATCTCGGTACTGAAGGGACTGGATGCCGTCCGCAAACGTCCGGGCATGTATATCGGTGACACGGACGATGGCTCCGGCCTGCATCACATGGTCTTCGAAATCATCGATAATGCCGTGGACGAGGCCCAGGCCGGACACGCGACTTACTGCATCCTGACGCTCAACGGCGACGGGTCGGTTTCCGTGCGCGACAATGGACGCGGTATTCCGACAGACCTCCATCCCGAAGAGGGTATCAGCGCTGCCGAAGTTGTGCTGACCAAGCTTCATGCCGGTGGCAAATTCAACCAGAACTCCTACAAGGTTTCCGGTGGTCTGCACGGCGTGGGTGCCGCTGTTGTGAACGCGCTGTCCGAATGGATGGAAGTGCGCATCTGGCGCAACGGACTGGAGCATAAGATCCGCTTCCAGCATGGCGAGCGTGATGAAGCGCTTCATGTCATCGGACCGTCCACGGAAGACCGTGGCACACTGGTCACGTTCAAGCCTAGCAAACAGACCTTCACGAAGGTCGATTTCGATTTATCCATCCTGGAACGTCGTGTCCGTGAACTGGCGTTCCTGAACTCGGGCATGCTGATCATCCTGCGTGACGAGCGTCATGCCGAGCCGAAGGAGCTGCGCTTCCACTATGATGGTGGCCTGAGCGCGTTCGCGGAATGGCTTGATTCTTCAAAAACTTCCATTGTCACGCCGCCGATCACGGGTGAGATCGACAATCCCGAAAGCGGCATCCGCGTCGAGTTCGCGCTGACCTGGAACGACAGCTATCACGAGACGATGCTGTGCTTCACCAACAATATCCCGCAGCGCGATGGCGGTACGCATCTGGCCGGTTTCCGTCAGGCATTGACGCGCGTTGTTGGCAAGTATGCCGAAGGTGTGGCCAAGCGTGAGGCGGGATCGCTGACGGGCGAAGATATGCGCGAAGGCATGACCGCTGTCCTGTCCGTGAAGGTGCCGGACCCCAAGTTCTCCTCGCAGACAAAGGACAAGCTTGTCTCGTCCGAAGTCCAGCCTGTCGTTCACGCTGCAGCCTCCGATGCGATCTCCCACTGGTTCGAGACACATCCCAAGGAAGCGAAGGCCATCGTCGCCAAGATCATCGACGCTGCCAGCGCGCGTGAAGCTGCGCGTCGTGCGCGTGAGCTGACGCGGCGCAAGGGCGTGCTGGATGTCTCCTCTCTTCCGGGTAAGCTCGCGGACTGTCAGGAACGCGATGCGTCCAAGGCTGAAATCTTCATCGTTGAGGGTGACTCCGCAGGTGGCACGGCCAAGCAGGGACGGGATCGCCGCTTCCAGGCCATTCTGCCGCTGCGTGGCAAGATCCTGAACGTCGAGCGCGCCCGGTTCGACCGGATGCTGGGCTCGGCGGAAATTGGAACACTGATCACGGCACTTGGCACTGGCATCGGCCGTGGTGATGTCGATCAGGGCGGTTTCTCGGCCGAAAAGCTGCGCTACCACAAGATCGTCATCATGACCGATGCTGACGTGGATGGGTCGCATATCCGCACGCTGCTGCTGACGTTCTTCTTCCGTCAGATGCCGGAGCTGATCGAGCAGGGCTATCTCTATATCGCCCAGCCGCCGCTCTATCGCGCCAAGCGCGGTCAGGAAGAGCGCTATCTCAAGGATGATGCCGCTCTTGAGCAGTATCTGCTGGACAAGGCCCTGGCGAATGCCTCCCTGCGCTTTGCGGATGGCCGGGAACTGACAGGAGAACCTCTGGCCGAGGAAGTCGCATTCCTGTCGGCTGCCGCCCGTCGCCTGCAGAGCATTGCCTCCAAGGTGCCGGTCTGGATCATGGAGCAGGCTGCCATTTCGGGTGTGCTCGACAGCGACATCGCTGTTGCAACCTCGCGGATGCCCGAGTTCCAGCAGCGTCTTGATGGGGCATCGCTGCCCAATGAGCGCGGCTGGAAGGTCTCGATTTCTGAGACGGGTCTGGAATGTGCCCGCTCCGTTCGTGGCGTAGGCGAGGTTTATCGGATCGAACCGTCACTGCTCCGTTCTGCCGAAGCCCGTTGGCTGGTGTCGGAGTGGGAGCGTCTGGCCCGCGATTTCGCAAAACCTGTCACGCTCACGCTCGATCCGACGGCTTACGAACTGTTCGGTCCCGCAGCCGTCATGGAGCGCATCCTGCTTCAGGGCCGTCGTGGCCTGACCATCAACCGGTTCAAAGGCCTGGGCGAAATGAACGACGAACAGCTGTGGCACACCACGCTCGATCCTTCGACCCGCACCCTGCTGCAGGTCCGGGTCGGCGATGTGGAAGATGCCGGGCAGGTGTTCTCTACACTGATGGGCGATGTTGTGGAGCCCCGTAGGGACTTCATTGTCGGCAATGCCCTGAAAGTCGCCAATCTTGACGTTTAAGGCTCTTGTCGCAGGGACTGCACTTGTCCTGATGGCCGGTCTGGGCTGTAGCCCGGCCCGGGCTGAGGGGCAGGTCAACGCTGCCTATGCCGTTTATCTCAAGGGCTTTCACGTCCTGAATGCGCAGGCATCCTATCAGCTCCAGCCCTGGGGCTATGGGGGCAGTACCCAGATCAAGCCCGCGGGCCTGATCAGCTGGTTCGTGACCATGGACGTGACATCCCGCGTTGAGGGAAAGTTTGCGCCCGACGGCAGCGTGCAGCCGGTGCTGTTTGACAGCGGGGGCATTTCCCGCGGCAAACATCGGCATGTCCGGCTGGAGTTCTCGAACGACACTCCCAAAGTGACGGATCTCCAGCCGCCGGAAACTGACCGCGAACCGATCCCCGACAGCTCCCTGCCGCATACGGTCGATACGCTGAGCGGTATGGCGCGGCTGCTGCATTCTCTTGTGACAACCGGAAAATGTGACGGCTCGCAGATCGTTTTTGACGGGATCCGTCTGAGCGAAATGGTGGTGCATGGCCCCACCGTGGCAGATATTCCGCAAGGGCAGGATGAAGCCTATTCGGGGCAGGCCCTGCGGTGTGACTTTATCGGTCGGCAGCTGGCAGGGTTCGTCAAGGACTCTCCGAACAGGGCGAAACTGGCTGCGCCACAGCCGGGAGCAGTCTGGTTTAAGAAGATTGATGGTCTGGGCGCAGTCCCGGTCCGGATCGAGTTCAACCACCCCAAACTCGGGCGTGTCATGGTTGTCATGCAACGCGCCGTGGCTCCCTGAACGGAGCACTCGAACGTCTTGCAATAATCGGCAATTCGAAGTGATGACACAGTCTGCGGGCTCCGTTTGACGCGGGCCCGTGGTTTGGATACCCCGGGCAGGACATGACCGACAGCACCCATCGCACCACTGCCATTATCCTTGCCGCGGGCCTCGGCACGCGCATGAAATCCCGTCTGCCAAAGGCGCTGCATCGTCTGGGCAACCAGCCGATGATCAACCATCTCATCACAACTGCCCGACAGGTCTTTGATGATGTGGTCGTCGTCACCGGCCCGGACATGCCGGAACTTGAAAAAGCCGTCCGTCCTTTCAAAACCGTCACGCAGATCGAGCGGCTTGGCACGGCACATGCCGCCAACACGGCGCGGGACCTGTTCGGTACTGGCGACGTGGCCATTCTCTACGCCGATAATCCGCTGATCACGGCAGATACGATGCAACGCCTGCTGGCAGCACGCAGGGAAGGCGCCAGTCTGGCGCTTCTCGGAATGCGGCCTGCAGAACCGGGACGTTATGGCCGGATTGTGGAAGATCACGACAGGGTCGTGAAGATCGTCGAATTCAAAGATGCCACTGAAGATGAACGCCGCATCACGCTGTGCAATGCGGGCGTCATGTGTGCCGGAGCCGACGATTTCCGGACCTGGCTTGCGGATGTCGGCAACGACAATGCCCAGGGCGAGTATTACCTGACAGACGTGGTTGAAATGGCCGCCAAAGCTGGACCGGTCGTTTGCGTGGAAGCGCCGGAAACTGAACTGGCGGGGGTCAACTCCCGTTCGGAACTGGCCCGTGCCGAGGCGACGCTTCAGACCCGACTGCGAAATGCGGCCATGGATGCGGGCGTTACTCTTGTTGCTCCTGAAACCGTTTTCTTCAGCACCGACACCGTCATCGAGGCAGATGTAACGGTTGAGCCGAACGTTTTCTTTGGCCCTGGCGTCAGGGTCCGTTCCGGAACCCTCATTCGCGCCTTTTCCCATCTGGAGGGCTGCGAGGTCGGGGAAAATGCGATGATCGGCCCTTATGCCCGGCTGCGCCCCGGCACGCTCTGCGCCGCGCAGACGCATGTCGGCAATTTCGTCGAACTCAAGAATGTGGAACTGGGTGAGGGCGCGAAGGCCAATCACCTGACCTATCTGGGCGATGCCTCGATCGGGAGCGGCACGAATGTCGGCGCAGGGACCATTACCTGCAACTACGATGGCGTGTTCAAACACCGGACCATGATCGGCGAGCGCGTGTTCGTCGGCTCGGACTCCATCCTTGTGGCTCCTGTGACCGTCGGGAACGATGCCCTTATTGCGGCTGGTAGCGTCATCACCAGTGACGTTCCCCCCGGCGATCTGGCTCTGGGCCGGGCCAGGCAGACGCTGAAAAGCGGGCAGGGCCTTCAGATCAAACAGTCTCTCAAAGCTCGGAAGGAACAGGGCTGATGTGCGGTATCTGCGGAATTGTTGGACACCAGCCTGCCAGTCCGATCGCGTTCGAGGCGCTCCGTCGTCTTGAATATCGCGGATATGATTCTGCAGGCATCGCTACGCTGACGGCATCCGGGGACATTGAGCGCCGTCGTGCAGCTGGCAAGCTCGACAATCTCGAGCATGTCCTGAAGGAACATCCGCTGCCTGGCACGACCGGGATCGGGCATACGCGGTGGGCCACGCATGGCGCACCCACGGAAAACAATGCCCATCCTCATGAAGCCGGTCGCGTGGCGATCGTCCATAACGGCATCATCGAGAACTTTGCTGAGCTCAAGAAAGAGCTTGAGGCGAAGGGACGTGTGTTCCAGACGGAAACGGATTCAGAAACAGTCGCCCATCTGGTCGATGATTATCTGGGGCAGGGGCTGGAGCCTCGGGAGGCAGCCTTTGCTGCGATCAAGCGGCTGGAAGGCGCCTATGCCATTGCCATGATCTTCAAGGATCATGAGGGTCTGCTGATTGGCGCGCGCCACGGCGCTCCCTTGGCCGTAGGTTACGGCAACGGTGAGATGTTCTTGGGGTCCGACAGCATTGCGCTGGCTCCGATGGCCCGGAAGATGACCTATCTGGAAGATGGCGACTGGTGTGAACTGACCCCCGGTTATGTCACGATTTTTGACATGACCGGCGCTGAAGTCAGCCGTCCGGTTCAGGATCTGACGTTCATGGCCGGGCAGGTCGGCAAGGATGGTTACCGACATTATATGGAGAAGGAACTCCATGAGCATCCGGTGGCCATCGGACAGACGCTGAAGCGGATCACTGATCCGGCTTCAAAGCGCATTGCCCTTCCCGAAATGCCGTTTGATCCGGCGCAGGTTCCACGCATTACCATCACGGCCTGCGGATCGGCCTATTATGCCGGTATGGTCGGACGGTACTGGCTGGAATCCCTGGCGCGCATCCCGGTGGAAATCGATGTTGCGTCCGAAATGCGCTACCGCGAGCCGCCGCAGCCGGACAAGGGCGTGGCGCTGCTGATTTCCCAGTCCGGCGAAACTGCTGATACGCTTGGGGTTCTGCGGAGCCTCAAGAAGGCCGGGCAGAGCATTGTTTCCGTGCTGAATGTCGAGCACTCGACCATGGGACGTGAAAGCGATCTCGTGCTGGGTATGGATGCTGGTCCGGAAATCTCCGTAGCCTCTACCAAGGCTTTCACGGCCCAGCTTTCCGTTCTGGCGGCTCTGGCGATCGACTTCGCGCGGGCTCGCGGCACCATGGATCAGGCCCGTGAAGAACGTCTGACGGCCAGCCTGCTGGATCTGCCGTCCCGCGCGGCCGAAGTCTTTACCCGCACAAAGGATATCCAGGCCATGGCGGCCGTTGTCGCACAGGCTCGCGATGTTCTGTATCTCGGACGCGGGATCTGTACGCCGATTGCGTTTGAAGGCGCCTTAAAATTAAAGGAAATCAGTTACATCCACGCGGAAGCTTATGCCGCAGGTGAACTGAAGCATGGTCCGATCAGCCTGATCGACCAGACCGTTCCGGTCGTCGCCATAGCCCCATCGACGATCCTGTTCGACAAGACCCTGTCCAACCTGCAGGAAGCCAAGGCTCGGGGTGGTCGCATTCTTGCCTTCACCGATGCGGAAGGTGCGAAGCGGCTGAAGGACGTGGCTGAGCAGGTTGTCATCATGCCGGATGTGGACGCGTTTGTGGCCCCGATCCTGTATGCCATTCCCGTCCAAATGCTGGCCTATGAAGTGGCGCTGCTCAAAGGGACGGACGTGGATCAGCCCCGCAACCTTGCGAAGTCCGTTACGGTGGAATGAAGGATTTTCCTATCGGGGGAAAGTTTTCTGCATAGAGTATAATGGCATAGACAGTGAGACGGTGAAGGAAACGCACAGATGGGTGGAGACGCAGTATCCGGCAGAACAACCGGAAATTCAGGCCTGTCTCCCAGCGCATCTGAAATCGTCGTCCGCGAAGCCTTTGTCAGACGACTGGATGAGCAGGGATTTGAAGGCGATATCCATCTTCAGGTCTCCTCCCGTCTCGTCTCTTCCACCGATAACAGCATCTATCAGCGTCTTCCTGCGGCCGTCATTCATCCGCGGACAGGCGAAGATATCAACCGGGCCGTACGCGCTGCCGCAGATGGACAGCTGACCCTTGCGATCCGTGGCGGTGGAACTGGAACCAATGGCCAGTCGCTGACCGAGGGCGTTGTGCTGGATGTCTCGCGGCATCTGGACCGGATCCTCGATTTCGATGCTGAGTCAGGAACGGTTACGGTTGAGCCGGGCGTCATTCTGGCGCGGCTTAATGCGTTTCTGAAACCCCACGGTTTTTTCTTCCCGCCAACGGTCTCGACGGCCACCAGGGCCACGATCGGCGGCATGATTGCGACGGATGCGTCCGGCAAAGGATCGCGTATCTACGGTCGGACGTCCGACTATATAGACGCCATGGATGTCGTTCTGTCGGACGGAACCGACCTCCATGTGGGCGCTCTGACAGCCGCGCAACTGAAAGACCGCGTGAACGGAGCAGGGCTTGCGGCCCGTGCCTATCGTGAAGTTCAGCGGGTTGTGACCGAACAGGCCGACGAAATCCGGCGGGTCTTTCCGGACATGAACCGCGGGCTGACGGGGTACAACCTTCAGAATGTCCTGCTTGAGGATGGAAGCTTTCATCTCGCGCGGCTCTTGGCAGGATCAGAGGGCACGCTTGCCCTGACCAAGAAAATTGTTCTGCGCGTGAAGCGATTGCCGAAATACCGGCAGCTCATCGTCGTCCGCTATGCCAGCTTTAACGACACCCTGCGTGACGTTCAGATCCTTCTTCCTGCCAATCCGTCTGCGGTGGAAGTGCTGGACGATCGCGTTCTCGCCAGGGCCCAGCAGGATGTGATCTGGCATGTGCTTGAGAGCGTTCTAGGCAACAAATCTGCACTTCCGGTCAAAGGCATGAGCTTCGTCGAGTTTGTCGGAGACGATCTGGATGTCCTGCACAAGCAGATGGCTCATGCGGTCACCCTACTTGAGAGCTCTCCCAACAAACCTATTGATCATAAAGCAGTTTCTGATCCAGACATTATCGCGAACCTCTGGACGCTGCGGGAAAAATCGGTCGGTCTGTTGGGCCGCCCTGATGGCCACCGGCAGGGCGTTCCATTCGTTGAGGACACTGCCGTTCCTCCGGATGTGCTGCCTGAATATGTGAGCGAGTTCCGGGATATTCTGGACGGGTACGGGCTGTCTTACGGCATGTTCGGACATGCAGATGTGGGCTGCCTGCATGTCCGGCCGTTCCTGGATATGCTGACCGCAGAGGATCGCGCGCTGATCCGTCCGATTTCCGATGCTGTGGCTAATCTGACGAAACGGCATGGTGGTCTGCTCTGGGGCGAACACGGGCGCGGCTTCCGGGGTGAGTTTTCCCCGCTGTTTTTTGGTGAAACGCTGTTCGCGGAACTCTGCCGGATCAAGGATGTCTTTGATCCCAAAGATATTTTCAACCGCGGCAAGCTGGCACCCGGTGGTGCGGGCTATCCTGTAGACCGGATCGACGGCATCCCGTTCAAGGGACGTTTCGACGAGGACATTGCTCCCGCGCTCCGCGAACCCTATGCGCTTTCCATAAGTTGTAATGGTAATGGCGCCTGTTTCAACCGTGAGCCGGACATGGCCATGTGCCCGTCCTACAAGGCCACGAAAGACCGGTCCCAGTCTCCGAAAGGTCGCGCGCTTCTGATCCGGAGCTGGGCCAGGCTACGCTCGCTGCCGCAGGACGCCCCCGATCGCAGCATGCTTCCGGCCCTGACGGACGAACTCAAGGATGCGCTGGATACCTGCCTGTCGTGCAAGGCCTGTGCGACACAGTGCCCGATCCGTGTGGACATTCCCTCCATGCGTTCGAAGTTCCTTGCCAGCTATTTCCGGGACCATCGCAGGCCGATCCGCGATTATCTCGTTTACTGGCTGGAGCCGCTTCTGGCTGTGGGCCGGACGGTCCCGACGCTGACTAACCTCCTGATGCATAATCCGCTCTCGCGGGCTGTTCTGTCCCGGTTCGGGCTGGTGGATCTTCCGCACCTGCGTCCGGCGCAACTGGATGCGGGCAGCCGGATCAGCCGTTCGTGGTTGCGGCGCAACCGCGGCAATTCGCGTGCTGTCATTCTGATGCAGGATTCATTTACAGGCAGCTTTGATGGCGGGCTTGTCGAGAACGTCCATACGCTTCTGACGGCTCTCGGGCTGGATGTGAAGGTCACGCCTGTCTGGGATAACGGCAAGGCCCGTCATGTTCTAGGATTTCGCAGGGGCTTTGGCGTTACGGCCCGCCAGACGCTCCGAAACCTGCGCAAACTCGCGACATTCAAGATCCCGGTTGTTTCGCTGGATGCAGCCACAGGCCTGATGTTCACCCAGGAATATAAGGATGTCGCAGGAAAGGCGCCGATACCGGCCGTTATCCCGCTGGAAACGTTCCTGCGCCAGAAGATAGAGCAGGGGACGTTGCAGTCCACACAGATCAAGAGCATGGCGCCCCCCATGACTGTCATCTCCCACTGTACGGAGCAGGCTGCACGACCGGAAAGTGCCGGGGACTGGGCCTTTATCCTCGGTCATTTCGGCGTGCCGGTGCAGGCGGGGAAAGCGGGATGTTGCGGAATGGCCGGGCTGTTCGGGCATCAGAAAGAGCATGTCGACCTGTCACGGAAGATCTTTGATCAGAACTGGCGGACCAAGGTCGAAAAGCCCCTCCTCGCAACCGGATTTTCATGCCGCTGTCAGACGGAGCGCATGGCCGGTCATCGCCCGGCCCATCCGGCAGAAGCTCTGCTCGCCGCTTTGCAGGAACGGTCCTGAAAACAGGACGTTAATAAAGATATGCTATCTCTGGACGCATCCGGTCCGAACTGTAACAGTGTGGTCCAGTCTGATGATGCGCCACCTTGTATGCAGGCCTGTGGAGTACGAACGTGATGTCTTCCCTTCCGTCAAGGATCTATGCCGTCGTTGACCATCCCCGCTGGGTGGAACGGCTTGGTGGTGCAGGCCTGCGCTTCATCGAGATTTACCTCCGGGACCTTCCGGAAGAGGAAATCAGGGCGCAGGCTTTGCTGGCCCAGGAACTTGCCGCACGTTTCAATGTATCTCTAGCCCTGAACCGCTACTGGCAGACCGCCATCGAACTGGGCTATGAGTGGCTGCATCTTGGTCCGGAAGATCTGGAAACGACCGATCTGGACGCGATCCGGACAGCTGGCATCCGGTTCGGGATTTCCACTCATACCCATGAGGAACTGGAAACGGCGCTGGCCTGCAAGCCGGATTACATTTCCTTTGGTCCGGTCTGGTCCACGCAGCTTCGGGGCTTGGCACTTGAGGGACGCGGACTGAAGCAGTTGGCAGAATGGCGAAAGCTGTGCGGGACTGTTCCACTTGTCGCGATTGGCGGCATTAACGTGTCCCGTCTGGAAGACTGTCTCAAAGCCGGGGCCGATACGGTGGCCGTCATGAGCGACTTCATTGGTCAACAGGATCCGGAAGGACAGGTCCGGCGCTGGCTCGATGCCTTCTCCCGGGAGACGGCATCAACTTGAAATACGATAAGTCGTCTGCGGACGATCTCATGAAGGGACAGAACCAACGATGATGGTGACAGGACTGGCGGCCGTACTCCTAGCGCTTGCGTTCCTGCTCACGCTTGTCAGCATCATTCAGCCTCTCGCGAAACGTCTTGAGATTTCCGAAGCGGTTCTGCTGGCTTTGACCGGGATCGGGCTTGGGCTTGTTGCATCTCTGATCGTTCGCTCCTCTGCGACCGACCTGCTGGACGGGGCTGCCGAGGCGTTGATCTATTTCCCGGTCAACAGTGAAGCCTTCCTGCTGATCTTCCTGCCGATCCTGGTTTTCCAGGGCGCGATGGCCATTGATGTCCGACGTCTGGCGCATGAGACGGCGACGGTGCTTCTACTGGCTGTTGTGGCAGTCATCGTCTCGACCGCGACAATCGGTTTTGCGCTTTATCCTTTTGCCAAACAGAGCCTTGTTGTCTGCCTGCTCCTCGGCTCCATCGTTGCCACGACCGATCCTTCTGCCGTGGCAGGCATCTTCCGGGAAATCGGTGCGGCTTCGCGCCTGACGCGGCTTGTCGAAGGTGAGGCGCTGCTCAATGACGCTGCGGCCATTTCCATCTTCTCGATCCTGCTGGCGGCCGTAACGTCACATCATCAGATCCACCTGGCTGATGCATTGATGGACTTCCTGACGGCCTTTATCGGGGCGATCGTGGTCGGCGTCTGTCTGGCGCGTCTCACGCTGCTGCTGATTGCCGGGCTGGGAGGTTCGGCCGCCTCCGAGGTCACGCTGACGCTCGCATTGCCCTATGCAGTCTATATCCTGTGTGACGAAATGCTCGGCTTTTCGGGGGTTGTGGCGACGGCAGCAGCGGGTCTGACGGTCTCCGCTTACGGGCCGTCCACTTTCCGGCCGCAGGTCTGGCGCTTCCTGAACGAAATGTGGGAGCAGCTCGTTTTCTGGGCCGGGTCGCTCGTCTTCCTTCTGGCGGCCATGCTCGTGCCCCGACTGCTGATCGGCATGACGAAATGGGATTTCGTGCTGATCATTATCGCGAGCCTTGCGGGCCTGATCGCCCGTGCGGCGGTGATCTTCGGGATGCTGCCGCTGCTGGCCGTCACCAAACTGTCTCCGCCCGTACCAAACCCTTTCAAGGCGACAATGGCATGGGGTGGCATCCGTGGCGCCATCACACTCGCACTGGCTCTGGCCGTGACCGAAAACCAGAGTGTCTCGAGCCCGGTTGCGCATTTCGTCGGTATTATTGCCACCGGCTTTGTTCTCATCACCCTTCTGGTTAACGGCACTACGCTTCGGGCGTTCGTGCTGTTCTTCAAGCTGGACCAGCTTTCACCGATTGATCAGGCCATCCGTCAGCAGATCGTGGGAATTGGACTGGGCGAGGTCGCTGAGCGGACACGCGAGCTTTCGGAAGAACTTGGCTTCAGCGAGCAGACGCGTGCGGGCGTCATCAGCCGTCTTGAGCGGCGTGCCGAGAAGGAGAGGGCGGCCAATAATTTTGAGTCCGCTCTGAGTGACCGCAACCGCGTCAATATCGCCCTGATCACGATCGCCAATCAGGAGCGCTCCCTGCTGCTGGATTTGTTCCGCATTCAGGGGCTGTCCCGCCGTGTGATGGAGACCCTGCTGCGAACAGCAGAGGCCATGGCTGACGGCGCCCGTCTGGAAGGGCGGTATGGCTATGTCCGTGCCCTCAAGCGGCGTCTTCAGCCGTCCTGGCGTTTCCGGATTGCGCAGGAACTGCACAGTCGCCTGCATATCGACGAGCCGCTGACGAATTGCATGATGGAGCGTTTTGAGATGCTCATCATCGCGCATCTCGTCTCGCTTTCACTCCAGCGCTTCATCCGCCAGCGTATGGAGCCGACGCTCGGCCCGCGCATCACGGAAATCGTGTCTGAGGTTCTGGGACGGCAACGCAAGCTTCTGGACGATGCGCTTGAGACGCTGCGCCTGCATTATTCCGGTTATTCGGAGGCTTTGGAAAGCCGTATTCTGCGCCAGATCGCATTGCGTCTGGAGGACGAGGAATATGATGCGCTTGAAGCCGACAATCTGATTTCGGAAGAACTGCACCGCGAACTGCATCGCGAGATCGAGCGTCAGCGTGCCCGGCTTGATGCGCCTCTACGCTTCAACCTCAAGAGCGGTATTGAGCAGCGTCTCAGGGCGTTTCCTGCCTTCAACGGTGTGCCTGACAATGTATTGCAAAAGCTCGCAGGCAAGGTCTCGATGCATTTCGTCTCGCCTGGCGAGGTCCTGTTCAAGCGTGGGCAGCGCGTGCGCTTCGTCTATGCGCAGGTCGCAGGACTGGCAGAGGTCAATCTTGCCGAACGGGATCTGCTTTTCGGGAGTGGGGATCTGATCGGGGCGGCGTCCGTCATCCGGAACGATGTCATGCCGGGGACAGTGCGCTCCTTGCAGTTCAGCCATCTTCTGGCCATTCCACGTCCCGTGTTTGAAAGGCTGCTGAAGGACTATCCGATCGTTCAGCGGCTTATCATCCAGCGTAGCCAGAAGAGGGCGGATGGACTGCTCACGCCCGTTACGGTCCGAACGCTGGATGGCGATGCGGTCTCGACAGCTTCGGCCACCGAGATGCGTCGTCTGGTCGCGCCGCCTTAAGGAACGGGCGGCGCGGTCTCTTTTCCGGGTGCCAGCAGATCGCGGAATCGCACGGCGCAGAAGCCAAGGATCGCCGCTGCCAGCAGTGCAGCACCTGAATGCAGCAGCCAGAACGAGACGTCTGAAATACGCCCGAGCAGCGTTGCCAGCTTTCCGATCAGCAGGTTGGACAGGAACAGGTGGAGCGAGAAGCAGGCGACGAGGATGGTATTCAGGCTGACAGGTGCGGCCCGTGAGAAAAGCGCCATGCCGATCGCGTAATTCATCGAAAACCCGATATCGTTGATGATGTGGAAAGCCAGCCCCCAGAACAGGCTGACTTCATGCGGCCCGGGGCTCAGCCATGCTCCGAGAGCCAGTATCAGGGGCGCAAAAGCTGCGATGAAGGTTCCCAGCGCCACTTTGGCGATTTCCGACAGATCCTGACGTCGGCGCGCATAGGCTTTCCAGAACCAGAGGACGAGCACGGCGCACAGGGTACTGATAAATCCGTCGAGGGATATGAGGTCGCTGACCGGCATTTCATATCCAAGAAGGCGAAGCTGGAAATGTTCACGTCCCCAGAGCAGATAGCCATCAAAAATCTCGGAATTCGGGACAGCTCCCACGGCCATGACAGGGACGAGCGCTAGAAGCAGGATCGTTGTTTTCTTTTCTTGTGAGGTCAGGGCAGGGCGCGGCCTTTTTTCATTCCTGATCGCATCAGGGGCAGTTCGCGCCAACAGAGACGGGGCGGGGAGCCAGCGACGCCCGACCAGATAGACGACCAGCCCGATCAGCATGCCCAGGCCTGCTGCAAGAAATCCCCAGTGCCATTCGATCTGCGCCAGGCTCGCACAGAGGACCGGGGAGACGATGACTGCAATCTGAAGCCCCATCGTATAGATCTGATAGGCGTCCGAGCGTCGTCGGTCTGTCAGGGCATATAATGCGCCCACCTGCGCCCGCAGACCGCCCGCCATACCAAGCCCCAGAAGCAGCAGGCCGAGCGCCAGCACAAAGCTCCAATCGAAGGACATCAGGAAATGTCCCGCTGTCATCAGGATCGCGCCCAGCAGAATGGTCCTTGTCTGGCCGAGCACGCGGTCTGCAAGAAAACCGCCAAGGAGAGGGGTCGCGTAAATCAGGGCCAGGAACAGGCCCGTAATGGCGCCAGCCAGAGCCTGGGTTCCAACAGGCGCGTAAAGAGCCGAAACGAGAGCCTCAAGCGGCTCCAGACCCAGCACATGTCCCGCATGGTCCGGTTGCAGCAGATGATCCGTCAGGTACAGCGCAAGGATGGCCTGCATTCCATAAAGCGAAAAACCAACCCAGCCTTCGGTGAGCGTCAATACCCACAGACCGATCGGGTGCCCCCAGAGTTCCTGCTGCGTGCCTGAGACCGCAGGCCGATCGACGGCTGGGGATTGAGGAATGATCTCGGTCATGCGGCCTCATATGCGCAGGGGAAGAAGATCCTGCGTAGAGGCAGAAAGCCGGTGAGGTAAAGAGGCAGAGAAGAGGGGATGGCGAAATGCCACAGGGCGTTAGCTATGGCATTTTGCCATTATGCCACAGGCACATGTCCTGGGTGTGGCATTTTGTCCTGAATTTCGATCTGTGGCTTTTTGCCATAGATGCGCTGCTCAGCAGCTTTCGAGAGCATGAATGTCCGTGCGTTATGCGGACCGATTCAAAGCCGGGTCAGGAAAAGATAGAGTTATGGCTTGTTGCCATAAGCAGAATGGCTGAAAACTGCGGATTTTGTGCGTTCAGGAATCATGGTGAACAAAATGGATGAACTGCGAGCCTCAGGCAGGGCCGTTCTCACACGCATGTCGTATAAGATATATTATGCCAACTAATATATCTGGAAACCACGAATTTCTGACGTTTTTGTGAGAACACATCCTATTGTTGCGAAGAATGTCTCCATTCGCGCTAGGAAAAGCATTGTAGTCCAATCTGCCGGTGAGCGCCCGCATTGCGATCGTCGGTATATCCGCGGGAGCGGCTGTTTATATGCCATCTATGTCCCTGTGCCGCCTGAGCCTTCTGGGAAGCACATTCTGCATTGCTGCACTCTCCGTCCTCCCGAACGCCGCATGGGCCGATGATTATACGGAACTGCTCGACATTCTCCGGGCCAAGGGCAGTCTGACCCGCTCGGAATATAATGTGCTGCTGGCCCATCATCAGCATCACTCGCACCCTTCGCTGCAGCGCGACGATGACAGCGCGCCTGCCGCCCCTTCACGACACCGCAACCGCTACATGCGCTATGGGCCTCAGAACGAAGGAAGCAGCCTGGAGGCTCCCCCGGATGTGACGACCATCGCCGCTGTTTCCGCAGCGCGCCGTGCCGCCATGGATGCATCGGCCAGTGCACAGGATGCCCGCAATTCGCTTCTGGAAGCGCGCCGGACCTATAATCCGGACAGCATCGTGCGTGTGAAGCCCTATGTCGCGGGTAAAGGTGTGACGATCCAGGCCGGCCAGATCGACATCAACATCTCAGGCTTCGTCAACGCCTATTATACCTATAACAGCCCCGGCGGTGGTCGCCCGGTCGCAGGTGGCGTCTCAACCGGAAGCAGCGGCTTTGATTCCTCGTCCGTCCGTAACGGCCTGTTGCCTGGCGGTCTGATTCTCAAGCTGAATACGGTTCAGGACGGGATCAAGCTTGGTGCCGTCTTTGGCATGTATCCTGGCATCAACAACAACAATCCCAGCACCTTCAACGCCAATTCCGGCGGCAGCCCGGTGGGCCTGGGAACGGCCGGCCTCGATTTTCGTCAGGTCTACATGACCGCTGGCACGGACAAATTTGGTACGGTCAAGCTGGGTCGCGACATTGCGCTGTTCGCGTCTGACGCCATCCTGAATGACGCCACGCTTCTCAGCGTTGGCAGTACCGGCAGCAACGCCAATCCTGCCAACACGTCTCTCGGTCGCATCGGCGTCGGTTACGTCTATACCGATTGGCTGCCACAGATCACCTATATCTCGCCGAAATGGAAAGGCTTCCAGGCCTCCGTTGGTATCATGACGCCGCTCGACGAGTTCAACTTTGCCGGCGGCGGCATCTCCGCAACCACGACCCAGCACAGCTCTCCCATGCTTCAGGGCAAAGTCACCTATGACGGCAACATCGCAGGCTTTACGACCCGCTTCTGGAGCAGCTTCCTTGTTCAGCATCAGCAGAACCTGACCAGCGCGACGCTGGGCAGCAGCAGCCGGAAAGGCACGACGGTCGAGGCTGGCGACGTTGGCGTCAAGGTCTCACGCGGCCCGTTCGAAGGCGTGGCCTATTACTACTATGGCAGTGGTCTTGGTACGACTGGCATCTTCTTCGATGGCGTATCTGCCAACGGACGCAAGCGTGATTCCGAAGGCTACTACGTTCAGGCAGCCTATAAGATTCTCCCCAAGCTCAAGCTTGTTGGCAGCTATGGCGTCAGCAACCTCTATCAGACTCCAGGCGAAGACAATCCGTCCATGGTCCGGCGCAACCAGTCGGAAGTCGGAGCGATCTATTACAATCTGACGGACTGGTTCACGATCGTGGGCGAATATGCCCATACGGAATTGGACTCCCACAGCATTGCTCACGAAAGCGATCACACGATGTCCGCCGGTGCGATGATGACGTTCTGAGCCTGAAAGACCGGGCATTCCCCTGCCCGGTCTTTCAAAAGGAAGTGTCCATGAAAATGCCTCTTCCCTTTGTCCTGAGCGCCCTGTTTGCGCTCCATGGACAGGCGGGAGCCGCGTCTGCCACCGCAATCCAGGACTTCGTAAGGTCAAACCTTGGACTGTCCCGCTATCAGGGAGCGGATATCATGCTGAACGGGAGCGGTACGACACGGCAGTATCTTGTCTATGCCCGGGACAGCACATGGTGCGGGGCAACCGGTGGCTGCACGCTTTTCATTCTCACGAACAGTGGTGGTGACTGGCGGGTCCTGTCACGTATGACGCTGGTCCACCTGCCCATTCGTGTTCTGCCGCATCTGTCGAAGGGCTGGCACGATCTTGAAGTGTCCTATTCCGGAAAACTGCCGGATGGGCGCCCTGCCCTTGTCACCAGTCGTATGCAGTTTGACGGCGCACGGTATTCGCTCAATCCATCAGTCCCGCCCGCCGAACCGGTCGAGCGCCCGGGAGGACAGATCGTTCTCGCCCCGGACAGTCCGATACAGACCAGCACCCCGCATTAAGCCTGAAGGTCTAGCACCATTCCGTCATAGGCTGGTTCAACACCTACCGGCAAGGTCTCGCGCAGGGTCTGGTAATCCATATCCGGCCCCATATGGGTCAAAACCACGTGCCCCACGCCGAGGCGCTCACGCCACTCCAGCACACGTTCGAGCCAGGCATGGGCTGGATGCGGCTCGTACTGGAAGCAGTCCACGACCCAGGTCTGCACGCCTTCAAGCAGCGACAGGGACTCATCCGAAAGCGTCTCGACATCCGTGCTGTAGGCAAAGTTTCCGCAACGCACGCCAAGAGAGGCAATCCGCCCGTGTCGCTGCTCGAAAATCCGAGCGGTCAGACCAGGGAACGTGACTGTTTCTCCGGACTGCACGACATGCTCGTCAAAAACCGGCCGGTAGAACTCTGGTCCTTTCCACGGCGCGAATGCATAGGCGTAGCGCAGGCGCAGTTCTTCCAGAACATCCGGTGCAGCCAGCAGCGGCAGAGGCGTTTCGATCACGCGGTTGATGGCCCGCAATTCGTCGAGGCCGCCGATATGATCGCTATGCGGATGCGTGAAGAGAACCGCATGGACATGGCTCAGGCCACAGTTCAGCATCTGGTCGCGGAAATCCGGTCCGGAATCCACCAGAAGCCGGAAACCGCCCTCACCTTCGATCACGACTGATGAGCGTGTGCGCCGGTTACGCGGCTCCGCTGGGTCGCAGGCGCCCCAGATCCCCGTCCGTGGTCCCTCCTCGCCCCCGATCATGGGAACGCCGGCAGAGCCACCACATCCAAGGATTGTCACTTTCACGCAGCAATCCTCGTGAACAGACGACGGGCATTTTCAGACGTGATCCGGGCAATCTCATCGAGCGACACGCCCCGCTCTTCGGCCAGTCGCGCAGCCGTATGGGCGACGTAACCCGGCATGTTGGGTTTTCCGCGTTTCGGGACAGGTGCGAGAAACGGACTGTCCGTCTCGACCAGAATGCGGTCTTCCGGAACCATCCGCGCCACTTCGCGGATTTCCTCGCATTTCGGGAAGGTCAGCAGGCCCGAGAAACTGATATAGCCGCCGAGTTCCAGAGCTACCTCTGCCAGTTTCGGGCCGGATGCAAAGCAATGGATGAGGAACGGAAACGCGCCCTTGGCGTGTTCGTCACGCAGGATGGCGATCATGTCGTCATCGGCATTGCGGGTGTGGATGACGACCGGCAGTCCCGTCTGGTGTGCGGCCGCGATATGGGTACGGAAGGCAGCGTGCTGGGCCGGCTTGGCCTCGTCTCCGCTATAAAAATAATCCAGCCCCGTCTCCCCGATTGCCACAACGGAAGGCGCTTCGGTCTTGGCGACGAGTTCCTCGACGGACGGCAGACGCTCCTCGCCCGCATAATCCGGATGAATGCCGATTGCGCACCAGATCCGCAGATCCGGCGTGTCATGCTGAGTCAGGGCGATCTGCGTATCAGCCTGTGAAAAGCGCGTCCCGATCGTGATCATGCCGGACAGGCCCGACTCCCGCGCCAGCTCGAAAGCGGGCGCGAGATCATCGAGCATGTCCAAATGACAATGGGTGTCGATCAGTCCCGTCATGCCTCTTCCTCGACAAAACGCGGGAACAGACCTTCCGGCTTGGGAAGCGTGCGACCCGCCGGCAGCAGCGTTTCGAGAGCCGCGAATGTCCGCTCGTCATCCTGCACACCGAGCTGTGTCAGCATCTTGTCCATCGTGTTCGGCATGTAGGGCTGAAGCATGGTTGCGATCCCGCGGATCATGTCCACGAGAACGCGCAGGACGTCCGCCATACGCTCCGGATCGGTCTTTTTCAGGGCCCAGGGCGCCTGACGGTCGATATAGGAATTGGCGGAGCGGATGACCTTCCAGACTTCTTCCAGCGCATCGGTGATCGCCTTGCGCTCAATCTGTTCGGACATGATCGTCGGCAGCAGCGTCACCATGGCCAGCATGGCCTGATCGTCTTCGGTCAGCGTGCCGCGTTCAGGCAGAACGCCGCCCAGATTGCGGGCCACCTGGCTCAGCGTACGCTGGCACAGATTGCCAAGATCGTTCGCCAGTTCGACATTCGTACGCGTGATCATGGAGCGGCGGCTGAAATTGGAATCCCCGCCAAACGGCACTTCGCGCATCAGGAAAAAGCGCAGCGCATCCAGCCCGAATTCGTCAGCGAGCGCCTTCGGGTCGAGGACGTTACCGAGAGACTTGCTCATCTTCTCGCCTTCGACCGTCCACCAGCCATGGGCGAAGACGCTCTTCGGCAGATCAATGCCAGCCGCCATCAGGAAGGCCGGCCAGTACACGCAGTGGAAGCGAGCAATTTCCTTGCCCACGATATGGACATCCGCCGGCCAGAACTTGGCCCGCGGGTCATCGAGATCCGGATAACCCACGGCCGTCAGATAGTTCGCCAGTGCGTCGAACCAGACATACATGACATGGTCGGGATCGTTCGGAACCGGCACGCCCCATTTGAAGCTCGTGCGGCTGACGGACAGGTCGCGCAGACCCTGACGGACGAAGCTCTCGATTTCACGACGCGGGCCGACGGGTCCGATGAAGTCGGGATTGTCTTCGTAGAGCTTCAGAAGCCGGTCCTGAAAATCGGACAGACGGAAGAAATAGGACGGTTCCTTGACGCGCTCGACCGGTGCACCGGAGGGCGCCACGAACGTCCCGTCGGGCTTCTTGACCAGCTCGTCCTCGCCGATGAACGCTTCATCGCGCGTCGAGTACCAACCCTCATAGGCGCCCAGATAGATATGCCCGTTCGCCGCGACCTTTTCCCACAGCGCCTTGGCCGCGCCCTTGTGGCGCTCTTCAGTCGTGCGGATGAACTCATCGGTCGAGATCGCCATGTCCTTCTGCATCTGGCGGAAGGAGGCCGAAACCTCGTCGGCATAGGCTTGGGGGTCCATGCCCTTGGCGACGGCCGTCTGCTCGACCTTCTGGCCGTGCTCGTCGGTGCCGCTGACGAACAGGACCTCTTCGCCGTTCAGGCGATGGAAGCGGGCCAGAACGTCGGCCGCGATGGAGGTGTAGGCATGCCCGATATGCGGAGCGCCGTTCACATAGAAGATCGGGGTCGTGATGGTGAAGCGCCGCGTCATGTCCACTCGTTTCATAACGCCCTGACCATCTCAACTGCCGGAAGCGAGTTCCGCTGCCTGACGGATGGCCTGGGCCTTGTCCAGATTGAAGCCTTCGGTCTGACGCCTCAGCGTGTCCAGTTCGGAACACTGCCGCGCCGCCAGATCGGCCTTTGCAAGATCCCCGCGCCGCGCTGCCGAGCGCGCACGGTCTGCCAGTCCTTCGCCTAGCAAATCGCAGAGCAATGCGAAACCTTCAGCCTCTCTCGCAATACGCTCGCTCAGGGTCATGGTTTCCGAAGCACGCACCTGTCCGGCGAGGATTTCCGCCACAAATGAGGCAATCGCCCCGTCCCGGTCGTGCGAGAGAAAGAGTGCCCGCCCAGGCGATCCATGGGCCCGCGCCAGCACATCCGCAGAGATGCCGGGCAGTGCAGCGCGCATATCCGCGTCCGACAGCGCGGACAGTGTGAGCATCCGGCAGCGGCTGCGGATCGTGGGCAGGAGCGCGCCCGGAGAGGACGTGGTCAGCAGAAGGACACAGCGCGGGGGTGGCTCTTCGAGGATCTTGAGCAGCGCATTGGCCGCAAACCGGTTCAGATATTCCGCCCCGTCCACGATCACCACGCGCCATCCGCCTTCGGTCGCCGTGTGATGCAGGAAGGTCTGGACCGGGCGGACATCCGCTGCGGTAATTTCACCGCGCAGACGGCCTTTTTTCTCGTCCACGGCCCGCGAGATTTCCAGCAGGTCGCCGTGCGTTCCGGCTGCAATACGCCGTGCCTGCGACGAGTTCGGATTTTCCGCGTTCAGAAGCAAGCGGGCCAGACGGAAGGCCAGCGTTGCCTTGCCAATTCCTGCCGGACCGCAGATCAGCCAGGCATGATGCAGCTTTCCACTGGCAAGCGCCTGCCGGAACGTCGCTTCCGCCTCGGCATGGCCATACAGATCCAGAGTATGCCGCGGATCACTCACAGGCCCTGAACCGTCAGGATGTCATGCACGGCTTGCAGAAGAGCCGCACTAACGGCCTCCGGCGTCTGGCCCGCATCCACACGTTTCACCCGCGCCGGATCAGCAGACGCAATCGCATCGAACCCGGCCAGAACGCGCTCATGGAATGCTTCTGCCTGAGCCTCGTAACGGTCCGTCTGGCCTCCACGCGCCTTCAGACGCGCGAGCGCCTGCGTCCAGGGAAGTTCGAGCATCAGCGTCAGATCCGGCTCGAAATCCACGAGTTTGCGGGCACCGTTCAGGAACGCCAGAACCTCGGGCGCCCCCTGCCCGATGCCGTAGCCCTGATAGGCCAGCGTCGAGTCATGGAAGCGGTCACAGACCACGATCTCGCCACGTGAAAGCGCCGGCAGAATGGCATTATCGAGGTGGTCCGACCGGGCGGCCATGTGCATCAGGATTTCGGCCCGCCAGGAGAGATCGACCTTTCCGAACAGCAGCAGGTTGCGGATTTCTTCCGCGCCCGGCGTCCCACCGGGTTCCCGCGTCAGAAGAACCTTATGCCCTTCCGTGCGCAGAGCCTCGGCCAGAAGGCGGGCCTGGGTGGATTTCCCAGCGCCCTCGCCGCCTTCAAGCGTAATGAACAGTCCTTTTCCAGCCATGCCCTTACTGCGCGGGACCATGGCCCAGAAGGGTCATGGCGCGGGCGACCAGTCCAAGCTTGGCAACCGATTCGCCAGCCTCAAGCGGCACACGGATGTCAGCCATGTTCGGCGCCGAAATCACCAGCGCACCGCAGACCTGGCCCTTCGTCACCGGCGCAATCACCGGAGAAGCATAATCCACCCCGATATGGGAGCGCTGCTGCCAGCCCACCGGGAGCGTCATGACGATATCGGCACCTGCCACCAGCGGGACCTGACGGTGTTCGCCCATCCAGACCGGCGCGGAATCCACGACCTGCCCGCGACGGAACAGCGTGGCGTTCTCGAAGTTGGCAAAGGCCCAGGACATCAGACGCTCGCCCTCATGGGCGCGTTCATTGCTCGACGATGTACCGTTGATGACGACGATGACGCGGTTGCCATTGCGCTGGGAGCTTGCGCACAGACCAAAACCGCCCGCATCCGTATGGCCGGTCTTCAGACCGTCAGCGAGGCCCTTGTCGACCAGCACGTTCCGGTTGCCCTGACGGATGTGGTTATAGGTGAACTCAAGCTCACCGAAATAATGGTAGTATTGCGGGAAATCGCGGATCAGATGAGACGCCACTGTCGCGACATCGCGTGCCGTCATGTAATGGCCGTCCGCTGGCAGACCTGTCACGTTGAGGAAGTGCGAGTTCATCATGCCAAGCTTCGGCGCTTCCTCGTTCATCATCGCGACAAAGCGCTCTTCCGAACCCGCAATGCCTTCAGCCAGAACGATGCACGCATCATTTCCGGACTGGATCAGCATGCCCTGGATCAGGTCGGACACCAGAACGCTCTGGCCCAGCGGCACGAACATCTTGGAGCCCTGCGTACGCCAGGCTTTCTCGCTGACCGGCAGGCTCTGCTCCAGACGGATGCGGCCCGTGGCCAGCATGCCGAACACGATATAGGCCGTCATCATCTTCGTCAGCGAAGACGGGGCCATGCGCTCATCGGATGCCTTGTCGAGCAGGACAGCGCCCGTGTCGTAATCGACAACATAGGCCCAGCGCGCCACCGTATCGAACGGACCGATAGGCGTATTCGCAGGCGTGCCGACCGGAGCATCTGCCGCAGCGGCTGCAGCAGCTTTTGCAGCATGGGCAGCATGGCGGTGCGGGCGGGCAAACGCCTTCAGGGGTCCCGCAAAAGAAGCACAGGCCGCAATACCTGCCACCCCACCGAAAAGAGAGCGTCTAGTCCGCACGTTCGTCCCCAGTTCCACGGCCTTCAGACAACCGGCCGTCATTCCACAATGATCCGCGCGCCCTCTACCCCGCACAGGCGGGTGTGGTCCAGTGCCGCATCAGCCTGTGCGATGTCGGAATAGGGTCCACCAAGAACGCGCCACTCAAGCCCGACGGCCTCCCGCGCATGCAGGACCGAGCCGCCACAGCGCGCTGCAACACCTGCTGCCGTCGCGCTGCCAGAAAATATTCCCATCAGGATATAAAGCCCCGATGGCCCCCGACTGCCCTGTGTCCATGTCGCAGGCAATGGCCCGACAGGGACGGACGTTGTCTCGGCGGACGAGTTGTTGCCATAGACCTGCGAGGAGCCATCACTCAGCGAGGTCGCCCGGACTTCCCCGACAGGCGCTGCGGAAATATTCTGGGGCGGCACTTTCACCAGCTTTTCCGCCAGCACACGGCTGACCGCTTCGTCTTCCGTAACTTCGACAGGCGTATCTGCCGTCATGCCCAGAAGGTCCGCTGCTTTCGGAGACAGTGCAATAATGCGTCCGGGATCAGCCGGTCCACGATCCGTCAGCCGGATACGCACGATCCGGCCGTTCAGAAGGTTGCGGACACTGACGATCGCCGGAAGCTGAAGCGTCTGATGCGCTCCCGTCATCCCGTCCGCAGACCAGGCTTCCCCATCAGCTGTCAGACCGGAAGCAGGCGCGTGTTCGCGCGTCGCCAGTCCTGTCGCGTGATAGTCGAACTGCTCGTTCGGATAGAACCATCCGTGTGTGCCAGGCCAGGCATCACCCAGTTCGTAATGCGGATGGACGACAGGTGCCGGCTCGTCACGCTGGCAGGATGTGAGCAGCGGCAGAAGGGCCAGAGTGGCCCCGTACTTACGCAGAGACAATTCCGGTCCCCAGAAGCCCGACGCCGAGCGCATAGTAGTCCGACGGGTTGTACCGGCGGATCACGTTGAAGTTGTGATAGACCATGAAGGCCTGCGTGTTCGGACCATCAGGCTGCACGACAGCACCCTGTGCGTCGGACCGCGAGAATGAGGTCCCGTCAGGCCGGCGCACGCCCAGCGCCATCCACTCTCCCAGCGTCCGCTGACGGGTCCGGCCGATTTCCGCCTTATCGAGCACTTTGGTTAGAGCGACTTCCTGTCCCCAGGGTTCGTCGACCTGCCAGCCGCACTTGCCGAGATAATTGGCAATAGAGGCGAACACATCCGCTTCGGAGGTCCAGATATTGCGCTTGCCATCCCCGTCCCCGTCCGCTGCATAGCGCAGATAGGCGCTGGGCATGAACTGTGCCTGTCCCATGGCACCAGCGTAGCTTCCGATCATGGCGGCTGGTGCGATATCGCCGTCATTGAGGATCTGAAGCGCCTTCATGAGCTCGTTGCGGAAGAAGGCAGAACGCCGTCCGTCAAAGGCCAGCGTCGCCAGCGCATCGATGACGGAATAGGTCCCGTCATGCGCGCCAAATCCCAACTCGAGGCCCCAGATCCCCATGACGGCGCGGTCGTCGCATCCGAAACGTGCGCTTACGGGTGACATCACCGACTGCTGGGCTGCGTAAACGCTCCGTCCCTTTTCAAAACGCGACTCCGGCAGGACGCGATCACGATACTGCGCCCAGGTCAGCGTGAACTCCGGCTGATGACGGTCGAGCTTGAGCACGGAGGCGTTGGGCTGCGTTGTCAGGCTGAGCGCCTGTGAAACGATCGCGGGGGACAGTCCCTGCGCCACGGCCTGTGCCCGAACACTGGCAAGAAAAGCGCTGTAATCCTGTGCGCGGGCGGACGAAAACCCGACTGCCGCCGAGCCGGCAACGGAAGTCAGGGCGGCAAGCAGATGGCGTCGTTGAAGCACGGTCAGGAATGATCCCTTACGGGTAGAAATGATAGGACATACGCTAGCAATCCGCAGCACGGACCGCCAGCCTCCAAAGGAGTGTCGCAGGTCATTCGCACCGAAATATGGCAGGGCAAGATTGTCGTTGGCGCGCTGGCGTGCGAAACCGGCGCCTCAATGTTCATAGAACCTCCCCAATCGTGATTGCCATCGGCCCTGCCATGGCCTCCCAGCCAGCCTGGCTGAAGGCAGCCACCATCATTGTTGGCACCTTCATTCTCGAAGACGTGGCAACGGTGCTTTCCGCGATTGCAGCCCGTGCCGGCGAAGTCAGCATCCCCCTCGCCCTGGGTGCGCTGTATTTCGGCGTGGCGGTCGGGGATATGGGCCTGTACGGGCTTGGTGCTGCCGGTGCCCGCTGGCCTTACCTCAAGCGGTTCCTGACCCTTCCCAAACGCGAACGTACACAGGACTGGTTCAGTACGAACGTCATCCGCGTCGTGGCCATTTCCCGCTTCGTGCCCGGCGCCAGACTGCCGCTCTATACCGCCTGCGGTTTTTTCCGCGCGCCGTTCCTTCCCTTTGCCATGACCGCAGTTCTGGCTACGCTGGTCTGGACGACGTGTCTTTTCCTGCTCGCCATGAGAGTCGGAGGCTGGCTGCTCGCCCATCAGGGCGGCTGGCGCTGGGCCGGACTGGCGGGGTTTGTCCTGTGTATCGTTGTCGTCGGGCGCCTGATCGCCCGTCTCCAGACCGTGAGCCAGTAACAGCAATGTCCAAGTCAGAAGCCGACCAGAACCCGCTCTCCCTTTTCGAATTCTGGCCCGGATCCATCTTCTACACCCCCATCGTCCTGTACTGGATCGCCATGGGGATCAAATACCGCGACCTCAGTATCTCCACCGCCGCCAATCCGCGCATTGAAACCGGTGGCCTGTGCGGGGAGAGCAAGTCCTCCATTCTCGACATGGGTGGCTCCACGGCACAGTCCTACATCGCCCCCTACGTCGTCTTTCGCAGCGGCAAAGGCTCTGAGCGCCGGGCGCTGGACGCCATGGAGCGCAAGGGCCTGTCCTTCCCCGTCGTCATCAAGCCCGATATCGGCTGCAATGGCACGGGCGTGAAACTCGTTCAGTCCCGCGAACAGCTTGAGGCCGTCCTGCCGCAGTTCCCCGATGACGTGGACATGCTGGTTCAGGAGCTCATCACCTATCCGGTTGAGGCAGGCCTGTTCTACATCCGCCACCCCGACGAGCCCCGTGGCCGCATCACGTCCATCACCTACAAGGAAGCTCCGATCCTGACGGGCGATGGCGTGTCTACGGTCGAGGAACTGATCCTGCGTGATCCGCGCATGGGCCTCGTTCCGCAGATCTATCTGCCGCGTCTGGCTGGCAAGGAAAAGAATATCCTCGCCAAGGGTGAGGAAATGCCGCTGGTTTTTGCCGGGAACCACTGCAAGGGTTCCGTCTTCCGCGATGGTCGTGCCGATACGACAGAGGCTCTGACCACACGGCTGGATGCCATCATGAAGGACATCCCGGATTTCCATTTCGGGCGGGTGGATGTGAAAGCCGCATCCATTGAGGATCTGCGCCGGGGCGAGAACTTCCGGATCATCGAGATCAACGGCGTCGGCTCCGAGGCCACCCATATCTGGGACCGCCGTACCACGCTCTGGGAAGCCTATCGCGCCCAGTTCTCACATTACCGTCAGACGTTCCTGATCGGGGCTGCCAACAGGGCGCGTGGATGGAAAACATCGGGGGCGTTTTCGATGCTGCATTCCTGGCGCAAGCAGCGTCGGCTGCTGGCGTCCTATCCGCTGAACGACTGAGCCCGGCGCGGCAGGCTGGCCTTACTGGCCCAGCTTGCCGCCACCAAAGATGTAATTGCTGACCTGCTGCTCCAGCGAAAGCTGATCCCGCGTATCCGTGATCTTGCCTTCGCTGGACAGTGTCGTGCGGGAATGACCGGGCTGGATCTGTAGCGCATTATCCGCCGTCATGGTCGGCGCACCGATGCCTACGGCTGTGTCCACGGGAAGATGCAGCCGCTGGTCCACCGTAAAGGCCACGTCGGCCATCTGCGTCCGGGGATCAAGCGTAATGGAGACGACACGCCCGACAGGCACGCCTGCGAGATCGACATTCGCGCCCTTGTGGAGGCCATTCGCGGAATTGAAGGCCGCGTGCAGAACCTCGCCCTGAAAATCAGGTCCCTTGCGCAAGGCGTTGCCATAGACGAGGAATGTTCCGGCGATCGCCAGAACGAGACCACTGGCCAGGATGGCGCCCCCACGGCCGCTCAATGTTGACTGCATGCCAGCCTCGCCTTCCGGAAAATCTTGAACAGAACGGGAGTTAGTCCTCCCTTGACCACCCGGTCAAGGTTACGTCCAAGGTTGCGTCGCCTGCCACCATGAGGCAAGTGATCTGCTTTTCCGCCTTTGTGACGAAGGCCTCCACCCGATACAGGCTCCATGACGCTTCTCCAGGCCCTCATTCTCGCCATCGTTCAGGGTATTACCGAGCCCTTTCCGGTCAGCAGCCTCGGCCATGCCGTACTCCTGCCCGCGCTCCTGCACTGGGATCTGGACGAACACGCCCCGATGTTCCTACCGTTCCTGACCATGCTCCATGTCGGAACGCTGGTCGCGCTGGCCGGTGTGTTCTGGCGGGACTGGATGGCCATTCTGGGCGGCATGTTCGGCCGTTATGGCCGCTACGCGCAGATGGAAGCGATTCGGATTTTCGGGCTGCTCGTGATTGCGACCATTCCCGCTGTGCTGGTTGGCTGGCTGCTGGAACACCGTCTGCGCGCTGTGTTCGGCACGCCCCTCGCCGTTGCCGGGTTCCTGATCCTCAACGGCTTTCTGCTCATGGCGACGGAATGGCTCCGGCGCCAGAAAGGCCATCGCGATCACAAGCCCATCGCCACGCTTGCCCCGAAGGACGCCGTAATCATTGGCATCTGGCAGTGCCTTGCGCTTCTGCCGGGGCTGTCGCGTTCGGGAGCTACCATGAATGGTGGGCTGCTGCGCGGTCTGGACCATGAAACGGCTGCGCGTTTCTCCCTGCTGATGGCCCAGCCCATCGTTCTGGCAGCAACCGTGCGCGAAGCCTGGCAGATGCGTCACATGACGATTTCGCATGACGTCATGGTGCAGTGTGTCGCCGGTGCCGTCGTCGCAGGACTAACCGCGCTGATCTGTTCGCTGCTGATGCTGCGCTTCTTTCGCAACCATGATGGCTGGGCGCTGACACCCTTTGGAATCTACTGCATCGTGGCGGGCCTTTTTGCCGGTGCCGTCATTCTTCTCTGACCTTTCCAGCCGCCGTTTTTCGCGGCACATTGCGGATCATGCCAGCTTCGATACAATCTTCTCCTGATGCCTCCGGTCCCAGTCGTCGCAAGACCCTTGAACAGGTCCTGTTCGAAAACGACACGAACGGTCTCAAACGAAGCCTGACGGCAACGCAACTGATCATTCTGGGCGTCGGTTCCACGATCGGCGCTGGCATTTACGTCATGACGGGTACGGCCGCTGCGGAATATGCCGGCCCTTCCGTCCTGATCTCATTCGTTATCGCCGCCCTGGCCTGCCTGTTTACGGCATTCTCCTATGGCGAACTGTCCTCGACCCTGCCTGTGTCGGGTTCAGCCTATTCCTATGCCTATATTTCGATGGGCGAAAAGGCTGCCTGGATGGTCGGCTGGCTGCTGCTTCTGGAATACGGGATTTCGTGTTCCGCTGTCGCGGCCGGTCTGTCGGGCTATGCCAGTTCGCTGCTTGGCGTCACTGGCATCCATATGCCGACATCGCTGACCCAGGCGACCCTGCAACCCATTGCCGGCACGGCAGGTGCCAGGATCGGCGCGGGATGGCGGTTTGATCTGATCGGCTTCACAGCAACGCTTCTCGTTACGGCCCTGCTGGTCCGAGGCGTTGAGGAGTCAGCCAGGATCAACACCATGATCGTGGCGCTCAAGGTCGGGGTGCTGTTCGTGTTCGTGGCGCTGGGGATTGGTGCCGTTAATCCGGCAAACTGGCACCCGTTCATTCCGGCCAGTGAAGGCGGGTTTCATTACGGCGTGCGCGGCATTTTCCGTGCAGCTTCGGTCATTTTCTTTGCCTATGTCGGGTTCGAGGCCGTCTCCACAGCCTCCGCCGAAGCCCGCAACCCTACACGCGATGTCCCGATCGGCATTATCGGCAGTTTGCTGATCTGCACCATCGTCTACATGATCGTCGCAACCGTGCTGCTTGGCATCGTGCCCTATCGCGAATTGGATGTGCCCGATCCGCTCGCCATTGCCGTAAAGATCATGCACACGCCCTGGCTGTCCCTGCTGGTTAATATCGGCGCCACGATCGGCTTATGCTCGGTTCTGATGGGCCTGATGTATGCCCAGTCCCGCGTCCTGCTGACCATTAGCCGTGACGGTCTGATCCCCGGCGTTTTCTGTCTGATCCATCCGAAGTTCCGCACGCCGTGGATCGGGACGATTGTCCTTGGTCTGGTCGTCGCTCTCATTACTGCGACGCTGCCGATCGACATTATCAGCGATCTCGTTTCCATCGGCACGGCTGCAGCGTTCGGAATTGTCTGTTTTACGGTCATCTGGCAGCGCAACACGCGGCCTGACATCGTGCGCCCTTTCAGCGTTCCTCTGGGCGGTATCCGCATCCGTGGGGTCTGGATCGGCACGACACCCGCACTTGGCATCCTGTTCTGTCTGGTCATGACCATTCCGCTGGTCTCGGACATGGTTCACGCCGTTACCAGCGGCAATCCGGTCCCGCTGATCCTTCTGGTGACCTATCTGGCGCTGGGCATTGCGACTTACGTCTTCTACGGACGGCGCCATTCCAAAATGCGCCCCGAGCAGCCCTCAGTCTGATGACATCGACGAACTGCCGGGCCCCATACCCGGACCCATATAGCTTCCCGGCGGCGGCCGGCTGATCGGGGGCGCCATACGCTCCCAGGGCTCCTGCGGCCCGGCTGCGGGCGGCATCATGGAGAAACGTGAACGAGGCAGCGCCTCAGGGCATTCATCGCGGATGCGGGCGATGATCTTCTCGCGGATATCGCACCGCAGATCCCAGCTCTGAAGCGCCGTGCGCGCACTGGCGATAATGCGGATGGACATGACATGCGCGTCGCAATCCGCCACCTGCACGTCGAACACGCGCCCGTCCCAGAGCGGACAGCCACGCACGATTTCGTTCAGCATCTCGCGGATCTTGTCCATCGGCGCCTGATAATCGACCCACAGGAACACAACACCGATGATGGCCGCAGAATTATGTGTCCAGTTCTCGAACTGGTTTTCCAGAAAATACGAGATCGGCACGATATGCCGCCGCCAGTCCCAGACCCGCAGCACCACATAAGTCGCATTGATTTCCTCGACCCAGCACCAGTCGCCATTGATGATGATCAGGTCTTCCATCCGGATCGGCTGGGTCAGCGCAATCTGTACACCCGCGATCAGGTTCGTCAGCAATCCGCGCGCCGACAAACCGACGATCAGCGAGGCCGCACCAGCAGACGCGAACAGAGACAACCCATACTGTTTGACGGACGGAAACAGCATCAGCGCCGAGGCCACGGTTACGATGCCCACCAGGATTTCCGTCAGCCGCCGCAGGACACGGATCTGCGTCTGGTGCGAGCGGATCATGATGTCGTCGGTTTCTTCGCGCGCTGCGAGGCGGTTGAGATAGACCTCCGTCATGATCCGGAAGACCATGATCGCCGAGAACCCGAAAGTCAGGATCAGCAGGAACAGGAAGAAGAGCTGAAGATCGTCTTCCTGCGCTGCCGTAAAGCCGGTTGCGGCCGGCAGTGCAGACAGCATGGCCAGAAGCGCGACCATGAGCCGCGTCGGCCTGCGCAGGGACGAGACGATGCGCCGGATCAACGCGGCCTTGCGCGATCCCGGGATCCGCAGAAGCTGCGTCGTCACCAGATTGCCGCAATAGAACGCCAGCACCCCCACAACCACCAGCATCAGCACCGAAACGACGGAAGCAGGCAACCAGGTGAAATAGGACCGTATGGCAAACAGGGTGCTGACGAAATGTTGCGTCACCAGATGAAGGACTCCTTGCGTTAAAAGGAATTGCGGGCCTGAAAGAGGGCAAATGAATTGGAAAACCGCGATACCTCAAATGCCACGGGCACCCCGGACAATGCGACCCGTAAAAACATCTTATTTTCCCGGGACTAACGTGTTGACACCCTGAAAGATCCCCCTTAAAACCCCGCGACAACGCCGGTTAACCCCGGCCGGATGGCGGTGTAGCTCAGTGGTAGAGCAGGGGAATCATAATCCCTTGGTCGGCGGTTCAAATCCGTCCACCGCTACCATCCCTTTTCCCGAAAACAGACAATAGACAGCAGCAGCATCCTGTTTCGCGGTCGTGTTTCCTGTATCCTGTCGGGCATGATCAAGAAGCCCCTCGCCGTCGTGACGATGGTTTACAACGAGCCGGAACACCTGCAGGTGTGGCGCCGTCACTATGGCGCACAGGTTGGAGAAACCGCCTGTTATGTCATCGATCATGGTTCTGACGACGGCTCAACCGCACATCTGGGACAGGTCAATGTCGTCCGCATTCCGCGCTCTCCGCAGGATGACGAACGCCGGACCCGCGCCATCGGCAAGTTCTGCGACAGTCTGCTCGAATGGTATGACAGCGTTATTTACACGGATGTGGACGAAATCCTTCTTGCCGATCCGGCATTCGTCCCGTCCCTGACGGAATTCGCACTCCTGAACCGGTCTCCGGTCGTCACCGCTACAGGTTTTGACGTCATTCATATCCCGGACGAGGAAGCACCGTTCGATTACAGCCGGCCCTTCTCGCTCCAGCGCCGGCATCTCCGCTTTTCCAGCGCGATGTGCAAGCCAGTCCTGACCCGCGTTCCCATTACATGGGCTCCAGGCTTTCACAGCTGCGAAGAAGCTGTCCCCTGCCTTGCGACCCCGCTCTTCCTGTTTCATCTGCGCTATGCCGACCTGTCTTCGGGACTGGAGCGGCTGGAGCGCACGCGCAGGCAGCCCTGGGTCTCCGAAGATGTCGGGCGTCACCAGCGCCTTGAGAACACGGACTGGGAAAACATGCTGCGTGCCATGGCAGGCCTTCCCCGAAGCGACAGCACACTGGACAGCCGCGATGAGCGCCTGACCCAGTGGCGCCAGCAGGTGGAAGACAGCGCCCAGTCGCGCCTGCATGACCGCTACCGCCTTGACCTGCATCTGAGCGGAACCGAGCTATGGCGCCTGCCCGACCGCTTTGTGGGGCGTGTCTGAGGCATAAAAAAACCGGCTCCTTACAGAGCCGGTTTTTTCGTTTCAGAGCTTTCGCCTCAGTCTGCTTCGGCTTCAGCCGTACGGCGGTCCTGATCTTCATCCGAAGACCGCTCGGAGCCGTGTTCCGCGTCCTGGTCCTGTGAGGGCTGATCGTCCTCGTTCCGCTCGCCACGCGGCTCCCTGCGGTCTTCATAGGCGCGCTGACGCTGCTGCTGGCGTTCGTTGCGCTCCTGCTGGCTCTTCTCGGCAGCCTGGTTCATGGCGTTGAGAATACGGAAGTAATGCTCCGCATGCTGGAAATACGCTTCTGCAAGAATGCGGTCGCCAGTTCCGGTCGCGTCGCGGCCAAGCTGGAGATACTTCTCGAACAGCTGCTGCGCCGTACCGCGGACCCGCAGATCGGGTCCGTTACTGTCAAACACATGGTTGCGGTTCAGAGGTATCTGGGCATTGCTGCTGCGTGATGGCCCACTGCCCGCACGATGATGCCGGCCTCTTATGCGCTTCATATTCATCGACCCGTGATGCACTTTCATGATGACGTGGACCGTTCTGCAACCGCAGAAAGTTCCGACCGCCGCTGTCGAAAAAGACGTCTGTCTGTTCCGCTATGGCTGAACCCGGCTCAGCCAGTCTTCCATCGTCAGTGCATGATGACATGAACGATGGGCAAAGATACGCCTGACAGTGCTGGTAAAACACCCTCAAATCGCATGCATTAGCTTTAGCAATACCAAGTTCCGTCAGTCAAGCCAACGGTTTTTCGCCACGATCCGCCCTCACCCGTCCGATTGCAGGACCAGGGCCCTGTCCACGCCACCCAGATCAGCCCTGCGCGCGACTTCCCGCAATCCATTTTCCGCCCCAAGCCTGGACACCGCGTTGATCTGCCCAATGCCCATTTCCAGTATCGCATGGCCACCTGGCACCAGAAGATCCGGCAATGCCCTACACAGGATACGGTAGGCTTCCAGCCCGTCCGCTCCACCATCCAGAGCCCGCGCCGGCTCATACTGCACGACTTCCGGCATCAGCCCG
This sequence comes from Gluconobacter roseus, assembly GCF_046058915.1. Taxonomy (GTDB): domain Bacteria; phylum Pseudomonadota; class Alphaproteobacteria; order Acetobacterales; family Acetobacteraceae; genus Gluconobacter; species Gluconobacter roseus_A. Next base: position 199,180 of record NZ_CP175538.1, on the reverse strand, counting down.
ACCAGATCTCCGGTCTCGATATAAGGCGGATTGGACAGAACGACGTCAAATCGGGCGTTCAGCGCATCCGCCCAGCTTCCGGCCAGAAAGACACTGCGTTTCTCCAGTCCGGTACGAACGGAATTGCGTCGTGCCAACGCGGCCGCCTGCGGGGACAGATCCACGCCGATGCCCTTCGCCTGCGGATATTCGGACAGGGCCGCCAGCAACAGGCAGCCTGTTCCGGTTCCAAGATCGAGAATGGAGAGCGGCGCGCTGCGATCCGGACAGACATCCAGCAGGACTTCGATCAGGGCTTCACTGTCGGCACGGGGGATCAACGTGTCACGCCCCGTCTCCAGATCCAGCGTCCAGAAGCCCGTCTCTCCGGTGATGAATGCCAAGGGCTCACGGTCCAGACGCCGTTTCAAAGCCACTGCGAATCGCGATTTCTGCGCTGGCTCCACACCATCCAGAGACAGCAGACCGCCCAAATCCCGCCCTGTCGCCCAGCACAGCAGGAGCCGGGCTTCACGGCGTGCATCCTCAATCCCGGCCTGCTCCAGTGCCTGTGAGGCCTCGCGCAAAAGATCATCTTTGGCCATCATCATCGAAGCGAACCTGTTATAGTTGGTGTCATGAAGTCCAAACGCGCCTTCCTCTATTCCGCCCTGCTGCTTGGCTGCACGCTCAATCCCGTTCACGCCCAGTCTGAACTGTCCACGGAACTGCCCCCGTCCTTTACCGTGACGGACGAGCGCGCGCCCGAAGAAATTTCGGAAGTCTCGCGCCTGTATCTGGACGGCAATCTGGTTGCGACCTTCCGGCTGGGACTGTCCAAGGCGCATGAGACGCAGACGATCCCGCTTCCTGTCGGCCGCTTCGATGTTGATTATGCCCTGTGCGGCGAAATCACCATCGTCCATAATGGCCATCAGGAAACCCATCAGGTCAGCAGCGAAGGCCAGCTCCACCACCCCGAAGGCCATTCGCTCGACGCCGTGGGGACCAACAACTTCACCGATTTCTTTCTGGTCGATTACGATGACGCCGCTGTTGCCACGCACCGGCATGGCCGTGCCGCCGTCTGCGCGACACCGAATACCTGAGGCTCAGAACCCTTCGGCGGCGAGCAGTTCCGTCTGCTCTTCGCGGGTCAGGGCATCGATGATCTCGTCGAACTCGCCGCCCATGATCCGGTCGATCTTGTAGAGCGTCAGGTTGATCCGATGGTCCGTCACGCGTCCCTGCGGGAAATTATACGTTCGGATACGCTCTGAACGGTCGCCCGTCCCGACCTGTGATTTCCGGTCCGCTGCCCGGGTGGCATGAAGCTGCGCGCGTTCCCGCTCATAGAGCCGGGCACGCAGGATCTTCATGGCCTTGGCCTTGTTCTTGTGCTGGCTTTTCTCTTCCTGCATCGCCACAACAATGCCACTGGGCATATGCGTGATGCGGACCGCACTCTCGGTCTTGTTGACGTGCTGACCGCCCGCCCCCGAGGCCCGATACACGTCAATCCGCAGATCATCGTCATTGACCGTCACATCGACTTCTTCGGCTTCAGGCAGCACGGCCACGGTCACGGTCGAGGTATGGATCCGTCCCTGACTTTCCGTCGCTGGAACGCGCTGCACCCGATGCACACCGGATTCGTATTTCAGGCGCGCGAAAACAGACCGGCCGGAAATTGTCGCCATGCCTTCCTTGAGACCGGCCACCTCGTTCTCGGCATATTCCATGACTTCAAAACGCCAGCCATTCTGTTCGGAAAAGCGGCGGTAGGCATCGAACAGTTCCGCAGCGAACAGTCCCGCCTCGTCGCCGCCCGCTGCGGGACGGATCTCAAGGATGGCACTGCGTTCATCAGCCGCATCCTTCGGCAGGAGCGCCAGACGCAGGGCGTGCTGGAGATCGGGCAAAGTCGCCTCGATCTCCGCAAGCTCCATCTGGGCCAGCTCACGCATTTCCGGATCATCAAGCAGGGCCTGTGCCCCGGCTTTCTGTTCCTCAGCGCTTTTCCAGGCCTGGATGGATGCGACCGCCGGCTCCAGCTCGGCATATTCCTGCGACAGACGGGTGAAATCCTCACCCGTTAGCTCGCCGGAAGACATCAGGGCCTGGACTTCCTCCGAACGCGCGACAATCCGCTCAAGCCTGTCGTCAAAAGCCATCTGTTCAGGCGCGTCCTGCGCTCAGAACACGCGCCAGATCCGCAACCGGCACTTCCTGCTGCTCACGGCTGGACAGGTCCCGAAGCTGCACAACATTCTTGGCGATTTCCTCATCGCCCAGAACAATCGCATGGGATGCGCCGGATTTCACCACACGCTCCATCCGCTTCTTCATGTTGCCACGGGTCTCGATCTCGGCCCGCAGACCAGCAGAGCGCAGAGCGCGAGCAATGGACGCGGCTTTGAGCACAGCCTCGTCGCCCATCGGCACCAGCGCAATGCCAGCCGGAAGTTCGGGCACGCTATCCAGCAGCATCGCCAGACGCTCGATCCCGCCAGCCCAGCCGATCGCCGGAATGGCCGGACCACCCATCTGCTCCACAAGCCCTTCATACCGGCCACCGGCCAGCACCGTGCCCTGAGCGCCAAGCTTCGAAGTCACGAACTCGAAAGCCGTGTGGCTGTAATAATCAAGGCCCCGAACGATGCGAGGGTTTTCAACGAAATCCACCCCGAACGCCTGAAGGCTGGAACGCAATCCGTCCCAGAACTGCCGGGAGTTGTCGTTCAGATAATCCGCAAATGCCGGAGCATCGTCGAGCAGCTTGCGGTCCTGCTCGGACTTACTATCCAGAATCCGCAGCGGATTGGCTTCAAGACGGACGCGGCTTTCTTCCGACAGCGCATCCGCATGATCGCGGAAATACGCCACCAGAGCCTCCCGCCAGGCCTGACGGCTGGCCAGATCGCCAAGCGTGTTGAGCTCCAGCGTAACATGATCGCCCAGACCCAGTTCGCGCAGGATGTCCTGCGCCATGGCAATCGTCTCGGCATCCCGAAGCGGGCTTTCCGCCCCGATCAGTTCCGCGCCGATCTGGTGGAACTGCCGGTAACGCCCCTTTTGCGGGCGCTCATAACGGAACATCGGCCCGTGATAAAACACCTTCTGCGGCAAGGACTGCGTCAGACCGTTCGTAACCAGTGCCCGGCAGATCGCTGCCGTGCCTTCGGGACGCAGGGTGATGCTCTCACCGCCACGATCCTCGAACGTGTACATCTCCTTGGACACGACATCGGACGTCTCGCCGAGCGTGCGCGAAAAGACGCGCGTATCCTCGAAGATGGGTGTGCTCCATTCCTCGAAACCATAGGTCCGCAGCACCCTGCGGGCCGTCTCCACAACATGGTGGTGACGGCGCATGGTCTCGCCGATGAGGTCATGGGTGCCGCGTGGGGGCTGAAGTCCTGACATCAGTTGGCTGCCGGGTCCATCTGCTTGGCTGTGGAGGCCTCGACCTTGCCGGCCTCGATATCCGAAACCTTCTTTTCCACCAGTTCGACGATATGCTCGATCATGTCGCCAGCCGGCATCGTATGGTCCTGACGGCCTGCGGCATAGACCATATGACGGCCATTGCCGCCGCCGGTCACGCCGATATCCGTCATCAGCGCTTCACCCGGGCCATTTACCACGCAGCCGATGATGGACAGTGTCAGCGGCGTCTTGATGTGCTGCAGGCGGTCTTCCAGCGTCTGCACCGTCTCGACGACGTTGAAGCCCTGACGCGCACAGGACGGGCAGGAAATGATCTTCACGCCGCGATGACGCAGGCCGAGGGACTTCAGGATATCCCAGCCGACCAGCACTTCCTCTTCCGGAGCAGCGGAAAGCGAAACACGCATCGTGTCACCCACGCCAGCCCAGAGCAGATTGCCCAGGCCGATGGAGGACTTCACGGTGCCTGCACGCTTGGAGCCGGCTTCGGTGATGCCGATATGCAGCGGGTGGTCACAGCAATCCGCAAGCTGCTGATAGGCTGCGACTGCCATAAAGACGTCCGAAGCCTTCACACTGATCTTGAACTCATGGAAGTCATGATCCTCGAGGATCTTCGCGTGTTCCAGAGCGCTCTCAACCAGGGCTTCCGGGTTGGGTTCACCGTATTTCTCGAGCAGGTGCTTCTCGAGCGAACCGGCATTCACGCCGATGCGGATGGAGCAGCCATAGTCCTTGGCGGCGCTGACGACTTCACGCACGCGCTCGGCGCTGCCGATATTGCCCGGATTGATACGCAGGCAGGCCGCACCGGCCTTGGCGGCTTCGATGGCGCGCTTGTAGTGGAAGTGGATGTCCGCGACGATCGGAACATTCACCTCACGCACGATTTCCTCAAGAGCGGCCGTGCTGGCTTCGTCAGGGCACGATACGCGCACGATGTCCACGCCCGCCAGCTCGGCGCGGCGGATCTGCTCGATCGTAGCCTGCGCGTCGGAGGTCAGGGTGTTGGTCATGGTCTGCACGGAGATCGGGGCATCACCACCGACCGCAACCTTGCCGACATGGATCTGGCGCGACTTGCGACGCTCGATGTGCTGATAGGGACGGTAGCTGCTCATGATTTACCTCTTCGTGCCCGGAAAGGACCGGGAGCTCTGACCCAGTGGGCTGTATTCAGGGGCATTGAGCCCCCCTGACTGATATAAGGGTTTAATGCGATGGCGACGATTGTTCCAGCGGCTGATGTTCAAGCTGCCGGGCATTCAGGTCATCAGCCGAAACATCATGTGACGGCTGTGAAATTTTCCGCGGAGCCGGAGGCGGTTTCACAGTCACAGGGGCTGGCGGTACGACCTGTGATGCAGCACCAGCCTGTACAGGAGCCGGCGCGCTGGGCTGAACCGGCAGAGCGACCCCTGATCCAAACATACCAGAGCGGATGGCGTCCGCCGTCACCTCAACATTGCGGCGGACCTGCCCTTCCCGGCCGAGCGGCGCACTGGTCGCTCCGGCCGTGGTCAGGACAACACCGCCAGCATTGCCGAACGACATTTTGAACGGTGCGCCGGCAGGATCGCCCTGCCAGCTCTCTCCCGGCTGCATCACGCGCGACATCAGGACATGACCGTCCCGGTCCCGGATCTGCGTCCAGACAGGTGACAGCGTCCTGACAACAACAGCTCCTTCGGGAACCGCAGGCGGCAGATCCGTTGCAGGTTCGCCGTTCGGTGTGTTCTGCGCAGGCGGCGCCGTATCCGCTGGAGGCGCTTCCGCGTTGTCATCTGTCCCGGATGCAGGAGACGGAGACTCCGCAGCCTGAACTCGGAACCGGTGCGGCTGGAGGTGTCTGGGTCGTTTCCGGCGCAGGCGCTGTTGGTGCTGGAACCGGCACGGCCGTGGGGGCCACCGGAACTGGTGCCACGACTGCGAGAGCATGAGGCTCCGGTGTCGGCGCGCGACCCGGCATCACGGAGGCAACCTGCGGTGATGTTGTGGTCGGTGTTGCCGCACCCGGCATCAGTTCCGCTACGGCTGGCACCTGTCGCTGTGCCGGCGTGTCATGGTCCGTAAAGCGGTACCAGCCCACATAGGCTGCCACCACCACCACGAGCCCTGCCCCGACCAGAACACCGATCGGCAGCCCGCGGTCGCCTTCCGGCTGCGGAAACACCAGATCTGGCTTGCGGGTGACTGCACCACGTGTATCGCGGTGGAAACGCTCGACCAGCGCATCCGCATCAAGCTGCATGGCATGGGCATAGGTCCGCAGGAAACCCACGGCATAGGCCACGCCCGGAAGCCGTGCCAGGTCATCGGCTTCAAGTGCGGCCAGAAGCTTTGGCCGGATCCGCAGCCATTCCGCCACGTCTTCAAGCCTCCAGCCCAGTTCCTCGCGGCGCTCACGCAGCACCGTTCCGACACTTGGCTGGTCGGAAGGCTGCGAAAACGGGCGATTTGAGGATGGAGGAGACATGACCGAAATCCGTTAGCCTGGAGCGTGGATACGGGTTTCGCGCTGTTTGATGGCATCCACAGCCTGCTCAACCAGCGTTGCAATGATTTCGGCGACCGGACGGACTTCCTTGACCATGCCAACCGACTGCCCGGCCATGACCGAACCCGTCTCCACGTCACCCTCGATGACCGCACGACGCAGGGCACCCGCCCAGTAATGTTCGATCGAGAGCTGGGCTTCTTCCTTCGTCAGCTCACCGCTCTGGAACTTCTGGAGTGCCTCTCCCTGAAGCCGCGCATACCGCCGGCCGCCTTCATTCGAAAGACCCCGCACCGGGATGACCGGGAACAGTTCGTCGAGTTGCACGGTCGTCACCGCATCACGGGCATTGGCGCGCAGGAAGGCCTTCTTGAAGTTCTCATGCGCGATGCTTTCCTCGGAAGCCGCAAACAGCGTTCCAAGCTGCGCACCGGCCGCACCCTGTTCCAAATAGGACAGGATCGCGTCACCACGGCCCAGACCACCCGCAACAAACACCGGCACGTCACGGATATGCGGCAGGATTTCTTGCGCCAGAACCGTCAGGGAGACCGGGCCGACATGGCCGCCCGCTTCCGAGCCTTCAATGATCAGGGCCTCGATCCCCATCCGCACTAGACGCTTGCCCAGAGCCAGAGCCGGTGCAAAGCCGATCGCCCGCGCCCCGCCATCGCGCACTTTGCGGATCGTGGCACCGTTCGGAACGCCGCCTGCGAGCACGATATGCGAAACATTATGCGCCAGACAGACATCCACCAGCCGGTCCAACTCGGGATGCATGGTGATGAGGTTCACGCCGAACGGGCGCTTCGTCATCGCCTGCGTAGCAACGATTTCCTCTTCCAGACGCTCGGGCGACATCGCACCACAGGCAATGACGCCGAATCCACCGGCATTGGAAATCGCGGAAACCAGATGCCGCTCGCTGACCCAGGACATGGCCCCGCCAAGGATGGCGACTTCGCTCCCGAGGAAATCACAGCCCGGCTTCCACAGCCGGTCCAGCGTCGCGCGGGCGTTCAGGGTTTCGCTCACGCGTCGGCTCCCTCTTTGGCATCAAGGCCATAAGCCGTGTGCAGAGCACGCATGGCCAGTTCGGTATATTCGGAATCGATCAGGACAGAGATCTTGATCTCGCTCGTGGAGATGACCTGCACGTTGATGCCACGATCGGCCAGCGTGCGGAACATCCGCGCGGCCAGACCGGCATTCGAGCGCATGCCGATACCCACGACGCTGATCTTCACCACGTTGTGGGACGTGATCAGCTCACCATACTGGATATATTCGCGGGCCTTCTCCAGCACGGCGCGGGCCGCGGCTTCATCAGACTTGCTGACCGTGAAGGTCATGTTCGTCATGTTGTCCACGCCGACGCTCTGGACGATCATGTCAACATTGATGTTCGCGGCTGCCAGCGGATCAAAAATCGCAGCGGCGATGCCCGGACGGTCCGGAATGTTCCGCACGGAGATTTTCGCTTCGTCATGCGAGTTGGCAATCCCCGCAACCAGTTCCTTCTCCATGATCTCGTCCTCATCAACCACAATCGAACCGCTGTCGTCATCCGTCTCGGCGAATGATGACAGCACCCGCACCCGGACGCTCTCGCGCATGGCGAGACCGATACTGCGGGTCTGAAGTACCTTGGCGCCTACGGAAGCCAGTTCAAGCATCTCCTCATAAGTGATGCGATCCAGCTTCTTGGCGCGTTTCACGATGCGCGGATCGGTCGTGTAGATCCCGTCCACATCGGTATAGATATCACACTGGTCAGCATTGATGGCAGCCGCGACGGCGACGGCGGACGTATCCGATCCCCCGCGCCCCAGCGTCGCAATGCGGCCATCGGGCCCGACGCCCTGGAAGCCGGCCACAACGGGCACGACATCGTCATCCAGACAGGCCAGCAGCGCCGTGCCGTCCACGCTCTCGATGGCGGCCTTGCCATGCGCGTCGTCCGTCACGAGCGGGATCTGCCAGCCCTGGAACGAGCGCGCCTTCACGCCAAGCGCCTGAAGCGCGATGGACACAAGGCCGCTCGTCACCTGCTCGCCGGCTGCGACAACGGCATCATATTCTTTCGGATCGGCCAGCGGATCCAGTTCGGCGCAGTAGCCGACCATCCGGTTCGTGACGCCGGCCATGGCGGAAACCACGACGGCAACCCGGCGCCCGCGGTCATGTTCTGCCTTCACGCGTTTCGCAACGTTCCGGATACGCTCGATATTTCCGACGGATGTCCCGCCGAATTTCATGACCACCGTCTTCCGTTTCCCGTTTTCGCCCTGGGCGGCGGCATGGGGATCGGCACGACCGGAAAGCTGGTCGCGGACGGGAGTATCGGGCATGGACATCGCGGATTGGGCTCCAGTACGTGTCTGGCGTTGCGCGCTCGGGTCTGGCATCGGGTAGGGCAACGACATGCAAACCGCCCGGCACCTGAACAGACTCTGCCGGTCCACATACTCGTCTCGCTCCGTCACGTCCAGATGACGCGCAGCAGACAGGCACACAGAAGGACAGTTCCGATGCCTACAGACACGTCTCCGGGACAGGATTCCAGACGCTCCTCCGTCTCTGAATCCGAAATCGCCCATTTCAGCGCCCTGGCTGAAGACTGGTGGAATCCGCGCGGCCCCATGGCCCCGCTACACGCCATGAACCCCCTGCGTACCGAGTGGGTCAGCCGCCATGTGGCTCCACTGCGCAAAACATCCGAGCAGCCCCTGACCCTGCTCGATATCGGCTGCGGCGCCGGTCTGGCCAGCGAGGCCTATGCCAAACTTGGCTTCGACACGATTGGAATTGATGCCAGTGCTGCGGGCATCCTTGCGGCGGAAACCCATCTGGCCGAGCATCCCCTTCCGTCAGAGGCTGCTTTGCTGTCCTATCGCAACGGCAGCGCGGAAGACCTTGTGGCGGAGGGCGCGCAGTTTGATGTCGTCAACGCCCTTGAGGTCATCGAGCACGTCAACGACCCGCAGGACTTCCTGATCATGCTGGCCACGCTGACGAAGCCGGGCGGCATGGTTGCGGTATCCACCCTGAACCGGACCCCGCGCTCCTTTGCCGTCGCCAAGCTTGGTGCGGAATACCTTCTGCGGATGCTGCCTGTAGGCACGCATGACTGGAAAAAGTTCATCAAGCCTGACGAACTGGCTGCCATGGCCCGTCGTGCAGGCCTGCGCATGCTGGATATCGCGGGGATGAGCTATGTGCCGTTCGAATGGCGTGAAACCCGCGACACCGGCATCAATTACATCGCGATCTTCCGCAAGGACTGAACAAAAAAAGGGCGGTTGCAGCGAAATGTCCCGCTGCAACCGCCCTTTCCCGGAACAGTGCTCGATCAGACCTGCGTGTTCATGAACGCGAAGGTCGTCGGGCTGCCAACGGGCGTGAAATTGTTCGTAAACGCAATTTCGCCCGTCTTCTTGTCCACCTTGAAGGATGTCACCGCATCCGAGCGCTGGTTGGCGCAGAACAGGAACGCTCCGGACGGATCGAACATCAGCGCGCGTCCGTAATCCGCGTGCATCCAGACCTCGTCCTGAAGCGTCAGGGTCCCGTCCGTCCCGATCGCGAACACGGCCAGCGAATCACCCAGGCGGTTGGAGACGTAAACGAACTTGCCACTGGCCGAGATCAGGATTTCTGCTGCCAGCGTCGATCCGCGGAAATGCGACGTGACGGTGCTGACGGTCTGGATATCGTTAATTGCGCCCGTTGCCGGATCGAAATTGGAAACGACCACCTTCGAATCCTGTTCGCACAGATTGTACAGGATGCGGCCGGAATGATTGAACTGGAAGTGGCGCGGCGCCGAACCCGGTTCCATGTCATAATAGGGCGTCTTGGCCGGGATCAGCTTGCCGGTATCGATATTCAGCGTCCAGACATAGACCCGGTCCAGTCCTGCATCATCCGACAGCACGAACTTGCCGCTCGGGTCAGAATGGATCATGTGCGGATGCGAGCCCGAATGGTCGGACACGGCAAAATTGCCCTGCGGATTGTCCGAAGCCCGCTCCGGCTGGCGCGGTCCCGTGTTGTGAACGACGTCTGACGCCTCACCCAGCGACCCGTCCGAGCGGATCGGCAGAACGGCAACGCAGCCACCAACATAGTTGGCCACCAGCACATAGCGACCTGAATGATGGATGCTCAGATGCGCCGGAACAGCGCCTTTCGAGCTGACAACATTCAGCTTGCGCAGCGAACCCGTCTTGGGATCGATCGCAAACGCCGTGACGGACCCGTCACCATCCTTGTTGAAATCGTCGATCTCGCTCAGCGCATACAGGAAGCGCTGATCCTTCGAGATGGCAAGGAAGGAGGGGCTCGCGATATCGGTGAACGTCGTGATCGGTGTCAGGACGCCCGTGTCACGATCCATGTCGAAGACGGAAATACCCTGCCCGTTTCCGGCCCCGCCTCCTGGCGGCCCGTGTTTCGTATATCCGCCGACAAAGCAGATCGTCCTGGACACAGGTTTCGGCGGGGGCGGAGGCGTCGGGACGGTCTTTTCAGGGTCAGCGGCGCCGGCAACGCCGGTACCAGCTGCAGCAACGCCTGCAACCAGCCCGACCGCAAAGCTGCGACGGGAAACAGGGTGGGACATGATGGGTCTGCATTCCTTTCGGTGTGGCGGAGTTAAAACGCCGCTGCCAGGATAAAGGCGCATTCCCGATCCGGACGCCGGTTTCCCGGTCACAGGCTCAGTGAGCATCCTTCGGCAGTTTGCATTGTGGCCCAACGGGCGGACCATTATAGCGGCTCCAGGTCTGGGTTTCACCCAGAAGAGGCATCCCCAGAACGAATCCGCGCAGTTTCAGAATATTGGGCTGGGATACCCATATCCGCGCCTGATAGACTCGTCCGGTCCGCGGATCAAGAATATGCCCCTGCCACTTGCGGTCCTCAATTGGGACAAAGTCTGTCAGCATGCGGATCCCGCATTGCGAACGACCCCAGACGTCCTTGGGAACCGCGCCGTCATACGCCATGCCGATCAGCTGTCCGCAGAGCATGTGACCACAGGGCTCAATGGAAAAGAGACCGTCATGCTCTTCGGACAGCCACAGACCTTCTTCCGGAATATCGGATGGAGGCGGAGCGGACTGGGCGTGCACACTGGTCAGAGATGTCACAGCCAGCAGGACAGCTGCAAAAAAGCCTGCTCCCCGCATTCAGACCTTGCCCAGCAGGGCATCAAGGCGCCCCGCACGATCAAGTGCCATCAGGTCATCACACCCTCCCAGACCCTTACCGTCTACAAATGTCTGCGGCACGGTCCGGCTGCCGGAGCGGCGGATGGAGTTTCTCGCTCAACTGATCCATGTGGCGCGTTGATTTCCTGAAACGCCACGCCCTTGGAGCGGAGCAGGCTCACGGCATGCACACAATACGGACATCCAGGCTGGGTAAAAATCTCAATTTTCGGCATAGGATCCTCATTCCTGGACAAAGCGCGGGTTCTGTTCATCCACTCTCCCGGTCCGGGCTGCAACCAAAATATCCACGCTCGCCGCACCAGCCTTCATCAAAGCTGCCGTGCAGGCCGTCGCGGTAGAGCCTGTCGTCAGCACATCATCAACCAGCAGAACGGCCTGGCCCTGTATCCGAACGTCACGGCCTTTCCGCACCCGGACCGCCTGTTCCATCTCCTGCTCACGTTCACCGGCGGACAGCCGGGCCAGTGCCCTTGTGGGCCGGACACGCTGCAGAGCATCCACCACACAGGGCAGACCCGCAAGCCGGGAAATGGCCTGCGCCATCAATGCAGCCTGATTGTAGCGCCGCTTCCACAATCGGGTGCGATACAAAGGCACAGGCACAACCACAGTGGCGTTCTTCAGCAGTTCCTCGCCTGAAGCGGCCATCTGACGGGCCAGCACTGCGGCATTTTCAGTATGGTAGGAATATTTGAGTGGGAGGATCAGGCGGCGTGACCAGGCATCATAGACGAAGGCCGCCCTCGCCGCGCGCCATAATGGCGGATGGGCCTGACAGGCCGCGCAGCAGTTCTGCGTTCCCCCCAGCCCCTCATTTTCCAGCGGAACACCGCACCGGTGACAGCATGGCGCGACAATCCGCCGCGCCGCCTGAAAACACGTCCCGCAGAACGCTCCTTCCGTCATGACTTCCGTACCGCAGGCGGCGCAGGTCGGAGGCAGAAGCGTATTCAGAACAAGACGCGCGCCACGGGTCAGGAGTTTTGGCATCCTATCGCGGCAGCAGCCTGAGCGTAACAAGGGATGCGTCGATCAGGACCTTGCCCTGATGCTGGAAATTGACGGTTACCCGCTCTCCCACAGCAGACTGCACCTGCCCCCAGCCCCATTCGGGATGATCGGGGTGCTCAACGATCTGGCCGGGCTCGAGGAAGGACTGGAACGGCCCAGTCACTGGCAAACCCGCCAACTGACCGGAACCGATCCCGTTTCAGTGCCCTGCATTCTCGCCAGAGAAGTCGGGAGCTTCAAGACCGGATGCTTCAAGCTGGGACGCCAGAGCGCTTTTCAGGCGATCCAGACCTGCTTCATCGCGGGCTTCGGCGCGCGCTACCAGCACCGCCTGCGTATTGGATGCCCGAAGCAGCCACCAGCCATCCGGTGTGTTGACGCGGACCCCATCGATTTCGGAGACATCAGCGCCTTCGGTGCGCAAACGGGCTGCCACTTCCCTGATGACCTCGAACTTGCGCGTGTCATCGCAGTTGAAGCGCAGTTCCGGTGTCGTGACCGTCACCGGCAGGCTGTCACGGAAGTCCGAGAGCGGTCCCGGCAGACGTGAGACGATCCCCAGAACCCGCACGGCAGCATAAAGCGCATCATCAAAGCCGTACCATTTGTCGGCAAAGAAGATATGGCCGGACATCTCACCTGCAAGCGGAGAGCCGGTTTCAGCCATCTTGGTCTTGATGAGAGAATGGCCGGTCTTCCACATCAGCGGCTGACCACCGGCTTTTGCGACTTCATCGAACAGGATCTGGCTGGCTTTCACATCCGCGATGATCGTCGCACCCGGATGACGGCTCAGAACATCCTGCGCCAGAAGGACCAGCATCTGGTCGCCCCAGAAGATCTGCCCTCGATTATCGACAATGCCGATCCGGTCCGCGTCACCATCAAAGGCGATCCCCAGATCAGCCTGCTTTTCATCAACAGTCCGGATCAGGTCCTGCAGATTTTTCTCGACCGTCGGATCCGGATGATGGTTGGGGAAATGTCCATCGATATCCCCGAACAGAATGGTATGCTCTCCGGGCAGACGCTCGACCAGACGTTTCAGGACGTCGCCCGCTGCCGAATTGCCGTTATCCCAGACAACCCGCAACGGCCTGACACCGTCATAATCCTGCACAAGGCGATCAATATACCGGTCGGAAATATCGACGAAGGTGGACGATCCTTCCGTCTCCGGCAGAACATCACCCGAAGCGGACAGACGGCCCAGTTCACGGATCTGATCCCCGTAGAACGGCTTGCCGCCCATCATCATCTTGAAGCCGTTGTAATCGGGCGGATTATGGCTGCCTGTAACCATGACGGCGCCATCAGCATCATCAGCCACGGACGCAAAATAGAGCATGGGCGTCGGCCCGCACCCGATCCGCGTAACCTCTGCTCCGGACTCGACGGCGCCGCGAACCAGCGCCTCTTCCAGAGTCGGTGAGGACAGGCGCCCGTCATATCCAATCACGATCCGCTTCCCACCGGCGCGGATCACCATGCTCGCGAATGTGCGGCCAATGGCAAAGGCGTCGGCGGGATGCAGCGTCTTGCCGACGATCCCGCGGATGTCATATTCCCGCAGGCTCGTCGGATCAAAATCATGCCGAAGTGGCATCAGGCGGCGTCCACGTACTGTTTGTACTTCTTGAGGAAGGCCTTCACGGAAGCACCAAGGTCCTCGCGATCAATTGAGAACGCGATCTGGGCTTCGAGGAAACCGGCCTTGTCACCGCAGTCATAGCGCGTGCCTTCATAACGCAGGCCATGGAACGGCACTTCACCGATCGTCTTGGCCATTGCATCCGTAAGCTGCACTTCATTGCCCGCGCCGCGTTCCAGCTTCGCGAGATACTTCATAACGTCCGGCGTCAGCACATAGCGGCCGATGATGGACAGGTTCGACGGTGCGTCTTCCGGAGCAGGCTTCTCGACCAGTCCCTTGACCTCGACGAGCTTGCCGTCATCGCTGCCGACATCGAGGATACCGTAGCGGTTTGTATGCTCGGGCGGGACTTCCGTCACGGCCACGACGTTACCACCGGTCTTGTTGTATGCCTCGACCAGCTGACCGATGCAGCTGCGACCCTTGACGATATCGTCCGGCAGCAGGATGGCGAACGGGTCGTCCCCGATGAACGAGCGCGCACACCAGATGGCATGCCCCAGGCCCAGCGGTTCCTGCTGACGCACGGCGACGAGGGATCCGGCCTGCACGCTGCTGGGAACCAGCGCCTCAAGTGCGCTTTTCTTGCCGCGCTCCTTGAGCGTTGCCTCAAGCTCATAGGCGATATCGAAATAATCGATCAGGCTGTCCTTGCCCCGCCCGGTGACCAGGCAGAACTCTTCGATCCCGGCTTCGCGCGCTTCATCGATTGCATACTGGATCAGCGGCTTGTCGACGACAGGAAGCATCTCCTTCGGCATGGCCTTGGTCGCGGGCAGAAACCGCGTTCCGAGACCGGCAACAGGAAGAACAGCTTTTTTCAGTGGCTTGATCACAAAACCTCACACATCAGCCGAAATGACGCCCGACCGCCGAACCGGAAGTCCGGACGCTCTCAAGGACGCAAGAGGAATAACCGTGTCTCAATAGTCTGGCAACAAGATGGCACAGACCAGAGAACTGCTTAGCAACGTTTCAGTCCCTAGCAGGGTTTATTTTTTGTGATGTGTGATTTGTACTGGGATACACTGACATTAGGATGTCAGTGGTGCGGCCGAGAAGACTCGAACTTCCACGGGGTTGCCCCCACAAGCACCTCAAGCTTGCGCGTCTACCATTCCGCCACGGCCGCCCCGTGACAAACGGTCCTGCGTGGTGCATGACCGTCCGGTGTGGGAGGGGCTATAGCCGATGCCAGAAACGAGGGCAATGACCCGGAATAAGATTTATGAAGAAATTTTGTGGAAATCCACGCCGGGACTGACGCCCTATCCCGAAGCGCTCGCCTTCATGGAAGCGCGCGCAAAGGAGATCCATCAGGAAACGTCAGCACCCCTGGTCTGGCTGGTCGAGCACCCGCCTGTCTTTACAGCCGGTACGTCCGCCAAAGATGCTGATCTCTATAATCCGCATGGATATCCGACTTACGCGGCCGGGCGTGGAGGCCAGTGGACCTATCATGGACCGGGACAGCGCCTCGGCTATGTCATGCTGGACCTGACGCACCAGAACGGTACCGTCCCTCCCCGCGACCTGCGGGCTTTCGTGGCGGGGCTGGAAGGATGGATGATCGATTCACTTGCCCAGCTGGGCGTTGAAGCCTTTACGCGGGAAGGACGAATCGGTGTCTGGACAATCGACCCCCTCACCGGTCTGGAAGCCAAGATCGGTGCACTGGGCATCCGTGTCAGCCGCTGGGTGAGCTGGCATGGCGTTTCAATCAATGTCAGCCCGGATCTGAACGACTTTGACGGCATCGTCCCCTGCGGCATCCGCGAATTCGGCGTCACCAGTCTCCAGCGATTCGACAGCAGTCTGACGATGAAGGATCTCGATGACGCCCTTGCCACGTCATGGCCAGAGCGTTTTGGTTCTATCCCGCGGGCGGCGTAAAGACGGAGGGCACGATCATCACGCCCTGCCGCACGTCGGAGAGCAGGACACCAAAATGATGCTGGCGGGCATCCACACCCTGTAATCCGATCAGGCTGAGTTGCCCGTTCACGTCTGAAAACTGGATCGTCAGCAGTCCCTGGGACGGATTATCCGCCTGCGCCACGGAAACCTGAAGCGATCCGTTTCCGTGGCGGACATCCGTCACCTGAACGTCGCCATCAAACCGGATCGGATATTTCAGCAACAGCCCGAGCGGATTGTGCTTCAGAGACAGATGCGTCACAGCCCCCGTTCCCTGATCGGCAAGCACGAGATGTCCCTCTCCGGCCACCAGTTCCATCGGGTGTGGCACGATATAATCCAGCCTCAGATGTCCCGGAACATACGAAAACCGTCCTTCGCTCTGGCCCGCATCCGGTCCGCGCTGCACGAAAGCGGCCTGTAGCCCCCGGATGCCGTTCAGATAGGCCTCGATACGACGCACATCGCTTTGTTCCGACTGAGGCAGGATCCCATAACCGCTCGTCGCACAGCCAGACAGCAGCAGAAGAGCCAGCAGGGCGCGTTTCATGGTGTTTTCTCTCCGTGCAGGACCAGTGACAGCGCATGGAGCCCGGAACTGAACTCCCCGGCCAGAAGGCTATTGACCAGACGATGACGTGCCACCCGGTTCAGGCCATCGAAACGGGCGCTCGTGATGGCTACATTGAAATGTGTCTCACCGCCGCCGCCAAGCGCCTTTGCACCGGCATGATGCGCGTGCCGGGCACTGTCATCATGAATTTCGAGCCTGCTCGGTGCAAGTTCACGCTGAAGGATTTCCGTGATCCGCTCCCGTCGGCTCGCCGGTTGTGTGGAGGAACGTGAAGCTGTTTCAGACATGGTAAAATCATCCGGCTTGAGGAATGCCCGCTTGCATCGGGCCACTGTGATTGCCCATATCAGACACCATGCAGCGCAAATCCACCAGACACCGGGCTTTCGATCCCGATCCTGACGCGCCGGAACAGGTCTGTGACCATCCGGGCTGCAATGAACCTGCCGGCTATCGTGCGCCGCGCGGGCGCGATGCCCTGCGCTCTTATTTCTGGTTCTGCCTCGACCACGTCCGCGAATACAACTCCCGCTGGGATTTCTATCGCGGCATGACGCCGGGGCAGATCGAGGCGCATCTGCGGGCAGATGTCTCATGGCAACGCCCGTCATGGAAGCTTGGCACGGGCACGGCCAACAAGGCGGAATTCAATGAGGATGACGTCATCGATCCGCTGGACATTCTCGGTGCCACCCGCCACAGCCGCGCCGAACGTGCGAAAGATGCCGCGCGCCAGCGTGCATCCGTCCAGGCCGCCGGGATCCCCGAGTTCCTGCGCCAGCCTCTGGCAACGCTGGACCTGACATGGCCGGTCTCGTTCGATGAGGTGAAGAGCCGTTATCGCGCCCTCGCCCGCCAGCATCATCCGGATGCCAATATCGGTGATGCGAAATCCGAAGAGCGGTTCAAGGCCATCGGATCGGCCTATGCGGTTCTGAAAGTCCATTTCACGCGTCAGGACGATTTCGTTTCCTGAATTTTTAGACTGGAACAGAGGACGCCAAGGCTCCATCTTCTTCAGAACGTCCTGTATCCAAAGACCTAACGAAAGCCTGTCAGATCCATGAGTGATTTCGCAACGATCGAGACCCCGGAAGCCGTGACCACCGCTGAAAACGCCGCTGTCCCGACCAGCGTTCTCGGGGCTCCGGACCGTATGGTGTCATCGGCCGAGGTCTTCGGTATCCGCACGGACATGCAGGTTCCGGCCTATTCGGTCCGCACCGAGCATGTTCCTGACATTGACCCGTCCTACAAGTTCGATGAAGACACGACCCGCGCCATCCTCGCAGGCTTTGCGTTCAATCGCCGTGTCATGGTTCAGGGCTTCCACGGCACCGGCAAATTGTCCCATATCGAGCAGATTGCCGCCCGCCTGAACTGGCCCTGCGTCCGGATCAACCTCGACAGCCATGTCTCGCGGATCGATCTGATCGGCAAGGATGCGATCGTGCTCAAGGATGGCAAACAGGTCACCGAATTCCGCGAAGGCCTGCTGCCCTGGTGCCTCCAGCATCCCTGCGCCCTGATCTTTGATGAATATGACGCCGGCCGCCCGGATGTGATGTTCGTCATCCAGCGCGTGCTCGAAGCTGAAGGCCACCTGACACTTCTGGACCAGAACCGCGTGATCCGGCCCAACCCCGCTTTCCGTTTGTTCGCGACTGCCAACACGGTCGGTCTGGGCGATACGACCGGTCTGTATCATGGCACCCAGCAGATCAATCAGGGCCAGATGGACCGCTGGAACATCGTCGCCACCCTGAACTACCTGCCGCGGGAACAGGAAGTCAGCATCGTGACGTCCAAACTGAAAATCCCGGCAGAAGACAAGGATGCTACGACACTGGTCGAGCGCATGGTTGCTCTGGCAAACCTGACACGCGCGGGCTTCATGGCCGGAGACATTTCAACTGTCATGTCTCCGCGTTCCGTCATCGCCTGGGCCGAGAACAACCGCATTTTCAATGACGTGGCGTTCTCCTTCCGCCTGACCTTCCTCAATAAATGCGATGAAGCCGAGCGTGGCATCGTGGCTGAGTACTATCAGCGCTGCTTCAACGCTTCGCCGCTGGCCTGATCCCTTGTCCGCTCCCAAGAACTCCCTGACTGACGAACAAAAGCAGGAACGCTTCCGGCAGGCGACTGTCGCCACCCTGCGCGCCATGGGTGGTGCGCCGGAACAGGGTGTGGATTTCCAGGGCGCCGTCAAAGGAAGCCAGCAGAATCAGTCCGGCGCCGACAGCGTGGAACTCCCGCATCTGTCGCGCCACATGCACGACTGGGAAATTCGCAAGATCCGTGGCGCTGCGGATGCTGCTGCGCTGCGGATGCGGTATCACGCTGAAAAAACTGCCGGCGTGCCGTCAGAACCTTTGGCCCGACAGGCTTTCGATACGCTCGAACAGGCCCGTTGCGAGGTCTACGGGTCACGCCACATGGCTGGCGTTCGTGCCAATCTGGAACAGCGTGTTGCCCAGCACTGTGCCGAACTTGGCTGCAACCGCATGAAAACGCGCGAGGACATGCCGGCTCCCGTCGCGCTTGATCTTCTTGCCCGCGAGGCTATGAGCGGTCATCCCATGCCGGTGCAGGCTGGTCCGGCTCTGGATGAATGGCGCGCTTCCCTGACTCCGGCCGCCAAGGCCGCTCTGGAAGACATGGCCCGTACCCAGAGCGATCAGGCCGCGTTTGCCCGTGCGACAACCCGCTTCCTTGGTGCCTGCAAGCTCACGGCTGTCCCCGATGAAGACGAGGAGCAGATGGCACCGTCCGATCTGCCGTCTGATGAAGAGGAAACAACGGACAGCGACGCTCCCGAAGCGGATGGTCAGGACCAGCAGGCTCCTGCCGCTACGGAAGAGGAAGAAGAAGGCTATCAGCCTGAGAGTGGTGAAACCGGTCTGTCGGGGGAAAGTGACGCCAGCGAAGCCGCCGAGATGTCCGAAGACGGCACCGAGGAAGCGGCAGGCCCTTCGGATCAGCAGGCCGATGCCGGTCCGTCCGAAGTCCCCAACAGCTACAAAGCCTATACGACTGATTTTGACGAAGAGGTCAGCGCCTCGGACCTGTGTGATCCGGATGAACTGGAGCGTCTGCGTCAGAAGCTTGACCAGCAGATGTCCCAGTTGCACGGCCTTGTCTCCCGTCTGGCGCACCGGTTGCAGCGCCGCCTCATGGCCCAGCAGCAGCGCCGCTGGGAGTTCGATCAGGAAGAAGGCATCATTGACGCTGGGCGCCTGTCCCGTGTCGTGACCAACCCGACGATGCCGCTGTCCTGCAAGCATGAATGCGAGACGGAATTTCGCGATACGGTCGTCACTCTTCTGATCGACAATTCCGGCTCCATGCGTGGCCGGCCGATCGGCACGGCGGCCATCTGCGGTGACATTCTGGCCCGTACGCTTGAGCGTTGTGGCGTGAAAGTTGAAGTTCTGGGCTTCACGACCCGCCAGTGGAAAGGTGGCCAGAGCCGTGAGCGCTGGCTGAAAGCCGGTCGTCCCGCTGAGCCGGGACGCCTGAACGATCTGCGGCACATCATCTACAAGGATGCGGACACGCCCTTAAGGCGCGCCCGGCGCAATCTGGGCCTGATGCTGCGCGATGGTCTACTCAAGGAAAATATCGACGGCGAGGCCCTGCTCTGGGCCTGGAAACGTCTGCGTCGCCGTTCGGAGCATCGCCATATCCTGATGGTGATTTCCGATGGTGCGCCTGTGGATGACAGCACCTTCTCCGCCAATCCGCACAATTATCTGGAAGACCATCTCCGGCAGGTGATTGCCCGGATCGAAGCGGACCGGAGCACGGAACTGCTGGCCATCGGCATTGGTCATGACGTGACGCGCTATTACCGCAACAGCGTCACCATCAGTTCCGCCGAAGATCTCGGCGGAACCATGATGTCCCAGCTCAGCGCGCTGTTCGCGCCCGCAGGCGCTCGTCACGCAACGCGATAACCGCATCCAGCATCCGGTTGGTATGGATGGTTGTGGTCCGGTGATTGACGATCGCCGCCCGCACCGCCAGCCGACCGTTGATTCGTGTCGTGGACGGTGCAGCGATCCCGCTTTCATGCAGATCCTGTACCAGTTCCGAGACCTCGGCGTCATCCAGCCCTTCAAGACCGAAGCAGACGATATTCAGCGTGACAGGGGCCAGCAGGACCAGTCCTTCCGTCCGCTCAACCCGCTTGGCGAGATCCGCCGCGACGTCGCAGCACGTCTCGACCATCTGCCCCATACGCTCCGATCCATAGTGCCCGAGCGTCATCCAGACCTTGAAGGCCCGAAACCCGCGGGACAGATCCGGCCCAAAATCACAGAACCACGGCGCGCCGGCGGCCAGTCCGCGATCTTCGCGCGTCAGGTAATCCAGAGACTGGGCAAAGGCCGCCGCGTGTTTATGGCTGTCACGCACAAGCACACAGCCCGCGTCATAGGGAACCTGCGCCCATTTGTGAAAGTCGAACGCCAGACTGTCCGCTTTCTCAATTCCGGAAAGCCTAGGCAGGAAACGCTCTGACAGGCAGGCCAGCGCGCCGAAAGCCGCATCCACATGAAACCAGAGCCCAGTCTCATGAGCGATAGCCTCGATTGCCGCCAGATCATCAATCGCGCCGCAATCGACCGTTCCAGCCGTCCCGGCCACCATGAACGGCACCAGGCCGGCTTCTCGATCGGCAGCAATCATATCCCGCAGCGCCGAGACATCCATGCGATGATCCGCCAGAACCGGAACGCGGCGAAGTGCGTCGCTGCCCAGCCCTGCCAGATCAAAGGCCCGCGGTAGGCATCCATGAGCGGTCGTCGCGGCATAGCCCACAAGGCCCCGGCCACCAATGCCTTCCTTCCGTATGGACAGGTTCTGCGCCCGGCTGGCCGTAATCACGCTGATAAAATTGGCCATGGACGAACCGGTCACCAGACAACCAGACCCGTCCTGCGGCATTCCAACCATCTGCAAGGCCCAGCGGATCACCTCACGCTCGACCTCAATCGGTGCATGATCCCGACCGCCGCAATTGGCGTTCAGTCCGCCCGCCAGCATTTCCGCCAGCATTCCGACAGGTGTCCCGGCCCCATGCACCCACCCCATGAAGCCGGGATGTGTATTCCCCACGCCATAGGGCACGACCAGATCAAGATAGCGTTCGTACAGATGGTTCAGGGAATGTCCCGTTTCGGGAAGCCCTTCCTTCAGGGCCTGGCGAGCCGAAGGCGGCATGGGTCGCCAGACCGGCCCCTCGCCCACATGCTCCATGCGGTCGAAAACCTCATCCAGCATCCGATGCCCGATCTCCCGGATACCGCGCCAGTCGGTAGGGTCCAGTCCGGCCATGATTATCCCTTCACCTGAAATCCATCAGGTGTCTGCGATACAGGGCCATTCCTGCAATGTCACGTCAGCAAAAGGCTTAGAGCAGAGCGGAATACAGCGAGGAACTGCTGTCGCTGCTGGAGTTTCCCGTAAAGAGGGAAAGAATACCGGTCGTGGATCCGTCCCCACCATACAGGGTCAGCATACTCGCGGGTGTTGTGGTCGCCGTGGGATGGATCTGCAGCAGAGCAAGATACTGCTGCGCAAACTGCTGAATCCCCTTGGTGGTGCTGAGTTTGGACATATCCAGCTTCGATCCCAGCAGGCGGACCTGCTGGTCGTAATCCAGTGCACCGAACTGCGTAGTATCAAATCCGGAGACAACCTCGGCTACCTTCAGGAGCTTCGGATCCGACATGACGTTGGCGAGAGTCATGTCCGTCGTCGCCGTCCGGGTGAAATACAGCGCATCTCCAAGGCCGGGCGTCTCTGTCTGCAGACTGTCTTCGTAGCTGTTGGTCAGATAGCTCTGGGTGATGCTCTGCACCGTATCAGGAGAGGACAGCGGCGAGGTCGTCCAGTCGGAAAAGGCATTTGCAAAGGCCTTCCAGGAGGAGTTCCCGCTGGTCTGCGCAAGGGATTTCGAGGATGTCGGGTCCTGCGTCATGAGTTTCTGGATGACTGCAGTCTCACCAATTGCAGAGGACATTCCGTAAGCCCCCAGCACAACCTTGAGCGCCTTGTAGTTTTTCAGAAGCTGCTCTGGTGTCTTGATCGAAGCCGCATCCTGCTTGAAAGCCGCAACAGCCTGCTGGGTGGAGACGCTTGTTTTTTCCCACTTGTTCGCCGAAGAGTCTTCATCCTTGATGATGGAGACATACTGCGGAATTGCGGGCATGGCGGAGATGGAAGAAGACACGCGCATTTCTCCGAAACAGGGAGCGGGTGCGTCACCCTATCCCGCCATTCCCTAATACAGTCTTAACGTCTCTTGCCCTTCTCCCCAGCCTCCGGAGATCTCTCATGTTCACCCGACTTACGCTGCTTGCTGCGACTGCAGCACTCCTGATGCCCGCTGTTGCCAGCGCATCCACACTGCCCGACATGCCTGCATCCTGCTTCACCTATGAGCTTGCCGGAACCCAGAGCGGTGCTCATGGCCTGACGGCCAGAACACTTCATGCTACGCTGACCGGGACTAACATCACGCTTGATATTCATGGCATCAGCCTGTCCGATCCGTCCGGTCACGTGCAGGGCGCAACTCTGGAGCGTTTCAATGCCGTGGCGGCCTATGCCGCGCTTAGCGCTTTCAGGGGCGGCATCAGCGATGCCTGCAAGGATCAGGGTCTCGGGATCAACAGCAGCGATCTCCGGCCCGGAACGCCGCAGGCCACATGGACGGACGTCAAGCTGGCCCGCCCCGGCCATGACATGACGATCCGCAAGGCCTCGATCCAGGCCGTCCAGACGACACCGGACCTGCATCTGAAAGTCGAGGGCACCGGTATCCACGATACCAAGCAGCCCCTCATGCCGACACAGCTTTCAGCCGATCTGACGGTCCAGGGCCTTGATACGGCGCGTCAGCAGATCACGATCAATGCCCTGCACGCTGTTTCTGGGAGCAGCACCATCGACGGCAAAGGCACCATTGAACCCGGCGCCACCGCATCGACATCGGCAGCAGACCTGCATGTCGGTGTCACGAATGTCGAGACCCTGATCGGACAGATCCGCGACACAGCTCCAAAGAAGGTCGTGGCCGCCCTGACGATCGCCCGGCTGATGGGACGTCAGAGCGGTGACGCGACATTATGGGATATCGGGCTGAGCGGCGGTGTCGTGACCGTCAACCGCATCCCGCTTCCGTTCTCAGTCCCCTGATTTCGCGGCCTCAAGCTTGCGGATCATCTTGCACAGAACGGTCGTGACCTTCTTGGCATAGCCAATGCGGGTCGCATTCGTCATTTCGCGGATGACCGCAAGCTTGTGATCGGGGCGGATCTTCACGCCCGATTCTTTCTTGCGCGTTACCCAGTCGATCAGCGCGGCCGGATTACGGAAACGGTTGCGACGGAACTGGATCACCATACCCTTCGGTCCGGTTTCCAGACGCTCCACGCCAGCCTCGCGGCACAGGCGCTTGATTAGAACCACATCGAGCAGATTACCCACTTCCGGCGGAAGCGATCCGAAACGGTCCACGAGCTCGGCGCGCATGGCCTCGACCTCGGCCTCGTTCGTCAGCGACGCAATGCGCCGGTACAGCCCCAGACGCACCGGCAGATCCGGCACATAGGCCTCGGGAATCAGGACCGGCAGGCCAAGAATGATGGTCGGGGTCCAGCTGTCTTCGTCGTCCTGACGCTTGTCGCGCTCACGGCGCATATCGATCACGGCGTCTTCGAGCATCTGCTGGTACAGTTCGATCCCGACTTCCTTGATATGCCCGGACTGCTCATCACCCAGCAGGTTGCCCGCACCTCGCAGGTCCAGATCATGGGAGGCCAGCGTGAAGCCGGCCCCGAGCGAGTCCAGCGTCTGCATGACCTCAAGCCGCTTTTCCGATGCCGGAGACAGCGGACGTGTTTGCGGCCAGGTCAGATAGGCGTAACCACGCTGCTTCCCACGGCCGACACGTCCACGAAGCTGATAGAGCTGCCCCAAGCCGAACATGTCTGCGCGGTGGATGATGATCGTGTTCACGCTGGGCATGTCCAGCCCGCTTTCCACGATGTTTGTGGAGAGCAGGATGTCATATTTACCGTCTGCGAACTCCGTCATGACGCGTTCGAGCTCCGTGGGTGTCAGACGTCCATGGGCCTGCACGGTCTTGGCGTCCGGCACGATTTCCGTCAGGCGCTCGGCCATCCGGTCCATATCCGCCAGACGCGGCACGACGCAGAAGATCTGGCCGCCGCGGAACCGCTCACGCTGGATGGCCTCGCAAATCATGACGCTGTCGAACGGCGTGATGAATGTGCGCACCGCCAGACGGTCTGTCGGCGGGGTCGCGATCAGGCTCATTTCCCGCACGCCGGACAACGAAAGCTGAAGCGTTCTGGGCAGCGGCGTGGCTGACAGGGTCAGGACATGCACGTCCTCACGCAGCGCCTTCAGACGCTCCTTGTGCGCCACACCGAAATGCTGCTCCTCGTCGATGATCAGCAGGCCCAGACGTTCAAAAGACACGGTCTTGGCCAGCAGCGCATGGGTGCCGACCACGATATCCACCGTGCCATCCGCCATGCCCTCACGGACCTTCGTGGCTTCTTTCGGCGTGATCAGGCGTGAAAGCTGCGCCACGTTGACTGGAAAGCCCTCAAAGCGCGTCGAAAAACTACGAAAGTGCTGACGGGCCAGCAGCGTCGTCGGCACGACAACCGCGACCTGCATCCCCGAAAGTGCTGCCACGAACGCCGCCCGCAGCGCCACTTCCGTTTTGCCGAAGCCCACGTCGCCACAGACCAGACGATCCATCGGCCGCCCGGCGCTCATGTCTTCCAGCACGTCCGCAATCGCACGGGACTGGTCTTCTGTCTCCACGAAGGGGAAGCGCGCGCAGAACTCGTCCCATAGCCCTTCAGGCGGTGCGAGCGTCGGCGCATCCTTGAGCGCACGGGCTGCGGCCGTCTTGATCAGCTCACCCGCCATGACGCGGATGCGCGACTTCATCTTGGCTTTACGCGCCTGCCAGGCCGTGCCGCCCAGCTTGTCGAGCTGAACGTCCGCCTGTTCGGAGCCAAAACGGCTCAGAAGCTCGATATTCTCGACCGGCAGGAGAAGCCGCTGTTCCCCGTCATAGAGGATCGACAGATAGTCATGCGCGACGCGGCCTTCGACGACCGTCTCAAGCCCGACATAGCGCCCGATCCCATAATCGGAATGAACGACCAGATCCCCTTCCGCAATCTCGCCGACCTGCGAGATGAACTGCTCGCCACGCTTGCGGCGACGCGGCGGCCGGGAAATGCGCTCGCCCAGAAGATCCTGCTCGGAGACGAAACACAGACGGTCCGAAACAAACCCGCGCTCCAGCCCCAGTGTCAGTAGGCCGGTCGTACCCTTCGGCATTCCCGCGGCATCCGGCCAGTCTTCATAGGACGTTGCCGTGACACCATGCTCGGCCAGAAGGTGCGAGATCCGTTCCCGTGATCCGCGGCTCCAAGCCGTGACGTAGGTTCTGCGTCCTGCCTCGGCCCAGGTTTTCACCTGCTGTCCGAAGGCTTCAAACATGCCGGCCCGGCTTCCGTCCTTGGCACGCGCAAACAGCGGTCCGGGGCGATAGCCTGCGTCTACGCCCTGAGCCGTGTCCGGCATGGCGAACGCATTGAGAATGACGGATGGGACATCCGCCAGCATCGACTCCCAGCCGTGAGCATCCAGATACAGCCTGTGCGGCGGCAGCGGGCGGTACGGGATCTCGCCCTCGCGCGTCGGCACGCGCCGGGCCTGATAATGATCGGCGATCATGTCCAGCCGCGCCTTGAGGATCTCTGGCGCATGATGATCGAAGCTGACTGCCCCACCTGGCAGATAATCCAGCAGCGTTTCCATCTGGTGTCCGTCACCGTCATGAAACAGCGGCAGGTAATGCTCCAGGCCCGGATAACGGCGTCCGTCCGAGACATTCTCGTAAATCGTATCGGACGTCGCCGCCGGACCGAACGAATTGCGCCAGCCTGTGCGGAAGCGGCTGATGCTATCCGGGCCCAGCGAGAATTCGGAGACCGGGCGCAGTTCAAAGCGCTTCAGCGTCTCGGTGGAGCGCTGCGTGCCGACATCGAACGCGCGGATATTCTCCACCTCATCCCCGAACAGGTCCAGCCGGATGGGATCGCTTTCGCCGGCCGGGAACAGATCGAAAATCCCGCCCCGTGTGGCGAACTCGCCCGCTTCCATGACCGTATCGGTGCGGGTGTAGCCGTTGGCGATCAGCAGTTCGATCAGCATCGCCTGATCGAGGCTCTCGCCGGTCTTCACGCTGATGGACTGCCCCCTGAACGCCGAGCGCGGAGGGACGCGCTGCACCAGACTGTGGACGGTCGTCAGAACAATGCGCCGCGCCTTGGTCGGCTCCAGCAGACGGCACAGCGTCCCGGCCCGTTCGGCAATCAGAACCGGATTGGGCGAGACACGGTCGTAAGGCAGGCAGTCCCAGGCAGGCAGACGCAGAACTTCCACTTCCGGCATGAGCCAGGCCAGCATGTCGGCCAGCGCGGCCACAGCGGCGTCATCGCGCGCAACGTGAAGCAGAGGTCCGTCATGCTCGGCAAGGCGCTGGCGGAGAAGAAAGGCCACACTGCCATCCGGCACGCCCCAGACGGTTGGTCCGAAAGACCTGCCGAAGGACGCTGTGGACATTTCACGGGTCATGGTTTCGTTTTGTTCCATCCTGCTAATGCCCTATACCTGCCGTTCCATCGCCTGTCAGCCCGAGGAGCACGGGAAGCGCCCGTTGTCACGATGCCGTCCGAACAGTTCCCGCAGTCTCTTCCATCCCATTCCGACAAAGAACAGCGCAACGAAGCCTGGGACGACCGTCTCGCTCCCCTCTTCGCACCGCTGACGAGCCTGCCCGGCATCGGCCCCCGGCACGCTACCCTGCTGGAGAAAATCGCGGGCGGCCATCGGGTGCTGGACTTGCTGTTCACCCTGCCCGAACGGGTTGTTGACCGGCGCATTCTGCGCACAGTCGCAGAAGGACACAATCTCGCGCCCGGCGAAATCCTGACAGCCCATGTCCGCGTCCTCGCGCTGCGCAAGGCCGGACGCCCCGGACAGCCCTCCATCATCCGCACCGAGGACGATACCGGAAAGCTGGATCTGGTGTTCTTCCAGACGCGCAACATGCCCAGCCCCACGGTCGGCGCCGAGCTTCTTGTCTCCGGCAAGACCGGCACGTTTCAGGGCAAACTGACGATGCCACAACCTGACCATGTTGTAAGCTGGGCCAAACGCGACAGCTTTCCCTCGCTCGAACCCATCTGGCCCCTGACCGCGGGCCTGTTTCCCTACACGGTCCGCAAGGCCATGCGTGCCGCTCTGGCCCTCCTGCCCGATTTGCCAGAATGGCTGGACCCGGCCCTCGTCAGCCAGCGGAAATGGCCGTCCTTTACGCAGGCCCTGCGGCTGATGCAGTCCCCCGAGATCATTCCGCCGGAAATCGCATGGGAGCCTGTCCGCAACCGCGCTCTGTCCCGCCTTGCCGCTGATGAACTGCTGGCCGATCAGCTCTGCTTCGGTCTCGCCCGCCTCAAAGCCCGTGAGCGGCACGGACGCAGCTTCCCCGGTACCGGCAAACTCCAGGCCGAAATGCTGCGCCGCTTCGGCCATAAACCTACCCACGCCCAGACACTCGCCGTTGCCGAAATTGCTGCTGATCTTTCCGCCTCAACACCCATGATGCGTCTGCTTCAGGGTGATGTGGGCGCAGGTAAGACCTTTGTCGCCATGAACGCCATGCTCCAGACCGTCGAGTCCGGCGTGCAGGCGGCTCTTATGGCGCCTACCGAAATCCTCGCCCGTCAGCATTTCGAGACACTCTCCCGTCTCTGCCCGACCGAATGCGTCTATCTGAGCGGCACCATCAAGGGCGCGGCACGGCGCAAGACCCTCGCCGCCATCGCGGATGGGACGGCGAAGATCGTCGTCGGCACCCATGCCCTGTTTCAGGACGGCGTGACTTTCCACGATCTCGGCCTGGCCGTTATCGACGAGCAGCACCGATTCGGTGTCCGCCAGCGCATGAATCTGAGCGCCAAGGGGGAAGCGACCGACATCCTCGTCATGACCGCAACGCCCATCCCCCGCACGCTCCAGCTCATGGAATGGGGTGAAATGAGTGTCAGCCGTCTGGACTCGAAACCGCCGGGGCGACAGCCGATCCGCACGACCCTGCACAGCATGGACTCGCTCGACAGCGTACTTGCCGGCATCAGCCGCGCCCTGCGTGACGGCGTGCAGGTTTTCTGGGTCTGCCCCCTTATTGAAAACAGCGAAACACAGGCGGCAGCGGCGGCGGAAGAACGCTGGGCTTCACTGGAACAGCGCTTCGAAGGCCTCGTTGGCCTTGCCCATGGCAAGCAGGACATTACCGTCCGTCAGGACGCGCTGGACACGTTCCGTCTGGGCAAAACGCGCCTTCTCGTCGCCACCACCGTCATTGAAGTGGGCGTGGACATCCCGGCGGCTTCGGTCATGGTCATCGAACAAGCCGAGCGTTTCGGTCTGGCCCAGCTTCACCAGCTTCGCGGGCGCGTCGGACGTGGATCGAAACAGTCCTTCTGCCTGCTGCTCCACGATCGGGCCGCCACACCAACCGCCGTCCGGCGGCTCAGCCTGCTGCGCGACACGAATGACGGCTTCCTGATCGCCGACGAGGACTACAGAATCCGCGGCGGCGGCGACATCGCAGGGGACAGACAGTCCGGACTTCCCGGTTTCCGGTTGGCGCAGGGTACGCGTCTCAGCCTGCTCCTGACCGCCATGCAGCAGGATAGCGAGCGTGAAATCGCCCGCAATCCGCATCTGCAAGGTCCCCGGGGCCATGCACTCAGACTTCTGCTGGAAATATTTGACCGGAATGATCCCGACAGGCTTCTGATTTCCGGTTAGACAGAAAAGCTCACGCAGATATAATGCTCCGCATTGAAATAACACATTCAACTGAGTTTTACGGAGTACACGCGTGATGAGCAGTCCTGCCAGAGACGCTCAGAAAGAGACCCCATACGAATACTCTGGCACCTCTTCGGATAGCCGATGGCTTCTCTTTCGCCTGCTCCTGCCCGCGACGGGTGCTTCTGCCGTCGTCCTGCTAAAAATTATCAAGACCGGAACAACCACTGTTCTTCAGTCTGCAGGAGATCTGCCAACGTCACTGCGCAAGACAATCGCTGGTGAAACCGTTCTTGCTGCAGATCGCGCCCAGAACAGCGAGGGCTCTTTTCGCGGACAGTTCTCCGAAGACTGGTCATTTCTTGGATGTCCTGTTCCTCCCCATCATGACAGCCGGACGAACCAGTTCCTGGTCGCCCTCTATCCGGCAGGAAAAAGCCTCCATCCTGCCGCCCACAGCGCCCTGCAGGATGTCGCAGGCCAGATTGCGGGCCAGCCGGAACATCACGGGAAATCATCTCTTCCCGACCGCGAAGAAAGCCTCCATGTTCTGCATCAGTTCATCGAGAGAACAGGCAAACTTTCACGGCGTGCCGTCTTCAGTCTGATTCATCTCAATCTGGATCATCTGTCACTCATCAATGAACGTTACGGATGGGATACGGCCGATCTGATCCTTGCTGAAATGATCCGCCGCCTTAAAGCCGTTCTTCCGGAAGGATGCTTCCTGAGTTCCGTTGGTGGTGGCCATTTCATGGTTCTTACCCCGCCTGGCACAACGGCCGTGACGACACGCTCCCTCGTCAACGCGATCCTGAAAATCTCCAGCACGCCCGTCTCTCTGGACATGGGCGCCATTCCCTTCTCGATTTCGGCAGGCTGGAGCGTGTATCCGCAGGACGCCGAGGACGCGAACCAGCTTATCCTTGCAGCCCGCGCTGCACTGACTGAAGCCAATCGCACCGGTGGTGGCCATGAACGCCGTGCCAGTGCGGAACTCACCAACGCCTACGCTGTCACATCCAATCTGGAGCAGGATCTTCTCAAGGCGGTTGAGGATGATGCTCTTTTCCTGAAATGGATGCCCATCGTCGATACGGCGTCCCAGAAAATCGTCGGACATGAGGCTCTTCTGCGCTGGACCCGCCCCGGACATGGCGAAGTCGCCCCGAACCTGTTCATCCGCTATGCCGAAGAAGTCGGCATGATCGAGGCGCTGGACAGTTGGAGTCTGCGCAACGCCTGCCAAGCGGCCCTGCACTGGCCCATTCCTTTGCGAGTCTGCGTGAATGTCTCGCCCGTATGGCTAGTGAATGAACGGCTGGCGGCCCTTGTCGATGCTGTGCTGACAGAAACCGGTCTTGCGCCCGAACGCCTGCAGATCGAACTGTCGGAGTGCAGACCTTTCGGCCCGTCAGATATTGCCTTCCGCGAACTCTCCCGCGTCCGGGCGCTCGGTGTAAGACTTGCCATTGACGATTTCGGAGCGGGATATTCCTCGCTGGAGCGGTTGCGAATCTATCCGCTGAACCAGATCAAGCTGGATCGCGCCTTCGTTCAGTATCTTGGCGAGGATATGCGGGCCGATGAGATCATGTATGCCATTCTCTCTCTTGCGCGCTCCCTGAACATTACGTGCTGCGCAAAAGGCGTGGAGACAGAACACCAGATGGCCATTCTTGATGCCAATGGATGCGAGGAAGTCCAGGGCTATCTGCTGGGCGCACCCATCCGGGATAGTCACGTCCCACACCCTGCCCAGGCATAAAAAAGCCGCTCCCCCTCAGGGAAGCGGCTTTTTAAACTTGTCACCTGCGGACAGATCAGAATTTGACCGAAAGCTTGAGCGATCCGTAGTTGAACAGACCGGCCTTCTGGGTCTGGAACTGCGCCGTCTGCCAGTTCTGGCTGTAGGACAGACGGACCCCATGCCACATGACCGCCACACCGGCATGGATCTCGCCAACATCCCAGACCTTGTCGACATGCGGCGCATTGGGACGAACCGTGCTGCCCTGAAGCGTCACGTCATATCCCACGGCCTGCCCTTCGACACCGCCATAGAAGTACCAGGCAAAAGGACGAGTCGCACGGAATGCATCCGTGCCGTCCAGCCCCGGCCCGATCGTCGCATTGCCGAAATCGCTATCCAGCCCCTGCCCGATGCGGAACGTCGTCGCTACGTCAGCGTAAGTCCGGTAGTCACCGGCCGCGCCTGAAATTGCCGGCAGAACATCCGCATGGATGCCATAGACATTCAGAACTGGCACACGCCAGATCCGCCCGGCCTGAACCTGGAAGATCGGCTGGTTTGCAAGCTGATGGCCCCAGCCCGTGCTCGGCGTATCGCTGATGGCCTTGTGAAATCCGTTCTGGACCTGACGCCCGAGTCCAGACGGACCAAGCATGCCGAACTGGATTCCCATTACGGTTCGGGAAAGATCGGTATCGTTGATGAGGTTGACCGTTCCCAGCAGCAGACCGGCATAAGGCCGGTCACCCTGCGGCGGATTGTCAGCCTGCGTGTCGCGCGGCGTATCGATGATCTGCTGCAGACCAATGCTGATACGCTGGACGCCGTCTCCCATCAAAGTGCGGTTCAGCTTGGCGATCGGACGGGGAAGGTTATCCGTCCCGGACGTCCAGTTGATGCGCAGACCGGACGTATAATACTGATCCGACGTTCCTTTCAGGGTGGAAATGGCGTCGTTCTCGCCCTGGACGGTCCAGGTTCCGTACGGATCCTGTAACGGTGTGGCCATCGCAGAAGAAGACAGCGCCAGCACGGCAGTGGCTCCAATGGAAAAAGTCAGTCGGCTTCGCATGGGCACCTCTGTTACGCGCGGGGTCCGGAACCACCAAGTACTGGAGAACGTGTGTATGTCATTTCCGTACGCCGAATCAAAGTCTCCACGAAACTCATCTCAATCTTAAAATTAGCGCGAGTTATGTTTCAGCCCCATATTCCCTGTGGCAGAGAAGGAAAAAAGCGTGCTAGTGATTGCTGCAGGAAAGAAACAGCGTCGTTTTTTTCCAAATTTTTGAAATTACGTCACGGCAGGCCCAGCCCTACCATGACACCCCAGTCTCGGGATTAGACCGTTGAGAAACAACAGAACCGACCGCAGCAGCTTCAACTCACCTCGCCGCGGCGGGTTTGACGACACATACTCGTCCCAGCCGTCCTATGGCGACCGTGGAGGCTTTGGTGGTGGCAATGGTGGTGGTGGCTACGGCGCCCCCCGCCGCAACAGCTTCGTCGCAGCTTCAGGCCCGGAAATCAGCTCCCGCGTGAAGTGGTTCAACACCGAGAAGGGTTTCGGTTTCGTTGAACTGTCCGACGGCTCGGGCGACATCTTCCTGCACGCCAACGCCCTGACGAACGCTGGTGTCAGCAACGTCAATCCGGGTGCGACCGTTGTGGTCCGCATCGGCCAGGGCCCCAAGGGCCGTCAGGTCGCTGAAGTTCTCTCCGTTGACGAGAGCACGGCAGAAGCACCGCGTCCCCGCGCTGCTTTCGGTGACCAGCCGCGCTTCGGTGGCGCACGTCCGGGCCGTCCGGCTCCGGATCTGTCCCGCGCTGAAGACATGCGTGGCACGGTCAAGTGGTACAACGCCACGAAGGGCTTCGGCTTCATCACGCCGGAATCCGGCGGCAAGGACATCTTCGTCCACGCCTCCGCTCTCGAGCGTTCGGGCTTGCCGACGCTTGACGAAGGCCAGACGATCAACGTCAAGGTTGTTCAGGGCCAGAAGGGTCCGGAAGCTGCTGAAATCAGCGCTGACTGAATGACCCGGACTTCGGTCTGAGTAAAAAAGCCGCTGCCAGCTTCTGCTGCAGCGGCTTTTTTCATGCTCGGATCTTCAGATTTCAGGCAAATAAAAAAGGCCGAAAACTCCGGCCTTTTTTATGATGATCCATAAGGATTTATGCGTCAGTAATCTTTGCCGCTGCTCCGGACCAGTCGGGCCTTGTCGCGTTTCCAGTCACGTTCGGCAATGGCATGGCGCTTGTCTTCCTTGCGGCGTCCCTGACCGAGGCCCAGTGTCACTTTCGCCATACCACGGGCATTGAAGTGAATATCAAGCGGCACCAGACTGGCGCCCGCACGGCTGACAGCGCCCAGAAAATGTGCGATCTGCTTGCGATGCATCAGCAGCTTGCGCGGCGCACGCGGCTCGAAGCGGGAGAGGACACCGCCCTGATATTCCGGAATGTAGGAATTGAAGAGCCAGATTTCGCCATCACGTTCAGCCGCATAAGCTTCCGTAATGGTCGCCCGACCGAGACGCAGGCTTTTCACCTCCGGTCCCTTCAGCACGATTCCGGCCTCTGTTGTCTCCAGAATGGTGTAATCGAACCGCCCCTTGCGATTCTGTGCGGCCATTCCATGAGAAATCATGCCGCTCTTGGTTTTCTTTCCCGCCATACCTGCAATCAGTCCAGAAGCTCGAGAGAACGCAGAGCCTCGTCAATGGCCAGACGCGTTGCCTCCTGCGGTTCCGCAAGAGGCAGGCGCAGCGTCGCGTTGCACAGGCCCAGTCTGGATAGAGCGTATTTCACCGGCCCAGGGTTGCTTTCCATGAACATGGCATCATGCAGCGGTGTCAGATGATCCTGAATGGCGATCGCATCCTCGATCCGCCCTTCCTGCCAGGCCAGATGCATGTCGGCACACAGATGCGGCACGACATTGGATGTCACGCCAATGCACCCGTCGCCGCCCGCAGCAAGAAAGGACAGGACGCTGTTGTCGTCGCCGGAAAGCTGGTTGAACGGCTTGTCCACGGCACGACGCACTGCAATCGGCCGGGCCATATTGGCCGTCGCATCCTTGGTTCCAACGATATTCGGGTGTTCGGCAAGACGCGCCATGGTCGCGACCGAGATATCCACGACTGACCGCCCAGGGATGCAGTACAGGAACATCGGCAGCGGCGTTGCATCGGCAATCGTCATGAAATGACGATACAGTCCTTCCTGCGTCGGCTTGTTGTAATACGGCACAACCACCAGCACGCTGTCAGCCCCGACCGAATGGGCGTGCTTTGCCATGAGAACGGCTTCGGACGTGCTGTTGGAGCCTGCGCCTGCCATGACGCGCACACGGCCATTCGCGGTCTCGACGCAGTGCGCCACAACACGACCATGCTCCTCATGGGACAGCGTCGGACTCTCGCCTGTCGTGCCGGCCGGGATCAGGGCCGTCGTGCCCGCTTCAATCTGACGCTCGATCAGCTTGGCCGAAACGTCGAAATCAATCCGTCCATCCGTATGCATCGGTGTGACCAGAGCCGTCAGCGACCCCTGATACATGCTCGTATCCGTCATTATTCCGCCTTCTATCATGGGCTCTGCCTGTCCTGCCGTCACGCTGAACGGCGCGAAAGGCTGCTTGGGTACACACCCAGAATTCTGAGATCGTCGCTGACCTGCTCCAGTTCTGCGAGCGCCGCCGCCAGCGGGGCCTGCTCCGGATGTCCCTCAACATCCATCAGGAACTGCGTCGCCGTGAACGAGTCGTCCAGCATGTAGCTTTCGATCCGCGTCATGTTGATACCATGCCGGGAAAATCCACCCAATGCCGCATAGAGCGCACCCGGACAGTTTCCAACGCGCATCAGCAGTGTCGTGAGCACATCTTTGCGCTCTGGGGAAGGAATGCAAGGTTTGCGCGCCACACGATAGAAGCGTGTGGTGTTATGCGAAGCGTCTTCGACATTGCTGCGCAACACCGTCAAACCGTTCAGTTCGGCCGCCAGAGACGACGCGATCGCAGCATCTTCCCTGCGCCCCCACTGTGCGACCATCTCAGCCGCACCAGCCGTATCGAACTGCACCACCGGCTCCACGCCCAGTTCGCTGATCAGCTTGCGGACCTGGCCCAGCGCGACAGGATGCGTGTGAATCCGGCGCACGTCTTCAATCTTCGCGCCCGGTATGCCGAGAAGGCAGTGCTCGACCCGCTGAAAATATTCTCCGACAATGTGAAGCCCGGCATCGGGCAATAAAGAATGAATATCCGGCACACGCCCGGCCAGCGTATTCTCGCAGGCCAGCAGCGCCTCGTCGGCCCGCCCGTCATGCACGGCGTCAATTGCATCGGCGAATGTCGGACATGGCAGCGTGGTCCAGCCCGGACGTGCCTGACGGCAGGCCAGATCGGAATAGGCGCCAGGACGGCCCTGAAATGCAATGACCGGCATCAGACCAACCCTCTCACATGTTCCAAATCAGCAGGCGTATCCACGCCCTGCGGCGCATGGTCAATCCTTGCGCAGCCAATCGTCATGCCCGCCTCCAGCGCGCGAAGCTGCTCCAGACTTTCCCGACGTTCCAGTGCTGACGGCGCAAGAGCCACAAAACGCCCCAGCGCTTCCCGGCGCCAGGCATAGACGCCCACATGATGCCAGTGCGGCCCCTCACCCCATGGAATGGGCAGTCGCGAGAAATACAGCGCGCGGGTGACAGCCTCTTCGCCGAATGCACAGGCAATCTTTACAACCTGCGAGGCGTCGCGTTCAGCCTCACTTGTCACCGGAGCCGCCAGCGTGCCGATATCGAACGTCGGATCTTCGAGAGGCTTCAGAACAGCAGTCAGGCTGGAGGGCTCAATCAGGGGCAGATCTCCCTGAAGATTAATGACCACATCATGCGCGCCATCCGGGTCCACTTCCGCCAGGGCCGCGTGCACCCGGTCCGAACCACTCGCCAGCGCCGAGTTGGTCAGCACGCCGCGCACACCGGGAATATCCCTGACGACATCAAGGATCTCTGCATCTCCTGCCGCTACGACTACAGGTCCGATCTCTGCTGCCCGCGCCCGGCGGACAACCCGGACGATCATTGGGACGCCCCCAATATCAGCGAGGGCCTTGCGCGGCAGGCGGGTCGAAGCAAGTCTGGACGGAATGACGATGATCGGATGCATGGCCCCTCTGATGCCGCCCGCCACAACGGGCGTCAATCTCAGGTCATGCTCAAGCGACGGGAATAGACGAAAATCATGAGTGAAACGGTTCTGCAGACTGCCATCGACGCTGCGACAGCCTGCGCGGACATCGCCCGCCGGACCGTCCTGCCCCATTTCCGGACGTCCCTTCGCGCCGACGCCAAATCCGATGACAGTCCCGTCACCATCGCAGACCGTCAGGCCGAGCAGGCCATGCGCGCCATTCTCGAAGAACGCCTGCCGGAGCATGCCATCCTTGGTGAAGAAAACGGCATAAGCGGTGCCAGCAGTGACTGGCTCTGGGTGCTGGATCCCATTGATGGCACACGTGCGTTTCTGACCGGTCGCCCGACGTTCGGCACGCTTATCGCGCTGTTTCACAAAGGCCGTCCCGTGCTCGGACTGATCGACCAGCCTGTTACCGGCGAGCGCTGGATTGGTGTTTCTGGCCATCCGACCCGCTTCCTGTCCGATCGCCTGCCCGGCACTGTCGGAACGCGGCCCTGCCCGCAGGCAGCCGAGGCCGAGCTCTCCTGCACCGCCCCCGAAATCATGACTGCCGCGCACGCTCCGCGCTTTGCCAATCTGCAAAAACACACCCGCCGCACATCCTGGGGTGGAGACTGCTATGCGTACGGACTGCTTGCCCTTGGCCAGATCGACGTCATTGCCGAATGCACGATGAAGCCCTGGGACTGGGGGGCGCTTGTTCCGGTTGTTGAAGGCGCAGGCGGCCGGATCACGGACTGGCAGGGACAGCCTCTGACACTTGAAAGCGATGGCACTGTTCTGGCCTGCGGAGACGCAATCTTGTTACCCGAAATTGTCCGCCACCTTTCCTGAATCCCGCCAATCGGCTAGGGAGAGGGCCCCGGCGGACGTGGCGGCAGGCATGAGCCGGGACTGGTCTGGCCACGGCCAGGTCTCTGATGGAACCAGTTTGAATTGAAACCGGAGCCTTCCGGTTCATGACCGGGACGGATTTATGGAAACGCAGTTCTCTCTCCCCAAGAACAAGATCCGCATTCTTCTTCTGGAAGGCATTCATGAGAGTGCCGTGGCCCATTTCGCCGCACAGGGCTACACCGAGGTTACACGCGTCAAGGGCGCGCTCGAAGGCGACGCGCTTAAAGAGGCCCTTCAGGGCGTGCACATGGTCGGCATCCGCAGTCGCACGCAGCTGACCCGCGAAGTTCTTGAAGGCGCAGACCGCCTCATGGCCATTGGCTGCTTCTGCATTGGCACCAACCAGGTCGACCTGAACGCTGCACGCATGCTCGGGATACCTGTGTTCAACGCACCGTTCAGTAATACGCGCTCCGTGGCCGAACTGGTCATGGGCGAAGTGGTCATGCTGCTCCGTCGCATCCCGTCGCGCTCGGAAGCCTGCCACAAGGGCGGCTGGGACAAATCCGCCACCAACGCCTGGGAAGTCCGCGGCAAGACGCTCGGTATCGTGGGTTACGGCTCCATCGGCTCGCAGCTTTCCGTCCTGGCCGAAGCCTTTGGCATGCGCGTCGTATATTTTGACGTGATGCCCCGTCTGCCGCATGGCAACGCCATTGCCGTCTCCAGCTTGAATGAACTGCTGGCCCAGTCCGATATCGTCAGCCTGCACGTCCCGCAGACGCCGGAAACCGATCTGCTGATCGGCGAAGCGGAAATCCGGGCCATGAAGCCCAATTCCATCCTGCTCAACAACGCCCGCGGCAATGTCGTGGACCTTGATGCCCTCGCAGCTGCCCTGAAGGACGGCCATCTCATGGGCGCAGGTGTGGACGTGTTCCCGGTCGAACCGAAGAAGGCTGGCGAAGAGTTCAAGACGCCGCTTCAAGGGCTCGAAAACGTCATTCTTACGCCGCATATCGGCGGTTCCACCATGGAAGCGCAGGAACGCATTGGCGTCGAAGTCTCCCGCAAGCTGGTGGATTATTCTGACGTGGGGTCCACGATCGGGGCCGTCAACTTTCCCAGCGTCCAGCTCCCCGAGCGTCCCCGCGGCACGCGCTTCATGCACGTCCATGCCAACCGCCCCGGCATCATGCGCCAGATCAACGATTTGTTCGCATCGGAGAACTGCAACGTGACCGCCCAGTACCTCCAGACAGATGGTGAAGTCGGTTACGTCGTGGTGGAAGCCGAGTCGGAAAGCTCTGACATGGATATGAAGCTTCTGGATGGTCTCAAGGCTCTCGACGGCACCCTTCGTGCCCGCCTGCTGTACCAACGTTCCTGACACCCCTTGCGTTAACCAACGGGAAATAATTTCGGGCTAAGATTTGTCTTATGACAAGTCTCAGCCCGCACACACCTGCCCTTGCCCGCATCCAGAGCTTCGCCTTCTCCGGAATCGAAGCCGTTCCGGTCAAAGTCGAGGTTCAGGTCTCCAGCGGCCTCCCGGCGTTTCTCGTCGTGGGATTGGCGGACAAATCCGTCGGGGAAGCCCGCGAACGCGTCCGCGCAGCCCTGACCGCTATGGGACTGGCGCTTCCGCCCAAACGCGTCCTGGTTAATCTCGTGCCGGCCGATCTTCTCAAGGAAGGCGCGCATTTCGATCTTCCCATTGCGCTCGGCCTGCTCTGCGCTATGGGGGTTTTGTCGTTTGAGGCAGTCTCGGCCTACGCCGCTGTCGGCGAATTGTCGCTGGATGGACGCATCAATCCCGTCACAGGCGTTCTGTCCGCTGCCATTGGTGCCGTCGAAGACGAGCTCGGACTGATCTGTCCGGCCGCGCAGGCGATTGAAGCACGCTGGGGCAATGGCAGCACGGACGTTCTCGGGGCGCCCACACTTGCGGCCCTCGTCTCCCATTTTCAGGGACAACAAATCCTGTCCCCGACGCCGCTCCCAACCGAACATTTTATCGAATACGGACCTGATCTCGCAGACGTCAAAGGGATGGCAATCGGACGACGAGCTCTGGAAATTGCCGCTGCCGGGGCGCACTCCATGCTCATGAGTGGGCCACCGGGTGCCGGAAAATCAATGCTCGCCAGCCGCCTGCCCGGCATTCTGCCCAACCTGACTCGGGAAGAAGCTCTGGAAACCAGTCGGATTCACAGTGTCTCCGGCATTCTGCAAAACGGGAGACTGGTTGTCCGACCGCCCTACCGCGCGCCGCATCACAGTGCGAGCCTTCCTGCCATTGTAGGTGGCGGCGCAAAAGCCCGGCCCGGCGAAGTCAGCCTTGCCAATAATGGCGTACTGTTCCTCGACGAACTTCCTGAATTTTCACGATCCTGTCTGGAATCCCTGCGCCAGCCGATTGAAACCGGCAGCATTTCCATCGCCCGTGCGGCCCACCACACAACCTATCCCGCCCGTTTCCAGTTCATCGCAGCCATGAATCCCTGCCGCTGCGGCTATCTGGGGGATCTCGAACGGAGCTGTCGCAAGGCTCCCCGCTGCGGCGAGGACTACACGGCCAAGATTTCCGGCCCGATGCTCGACCGCATGGATCTCTGCGTGCAGATCGATCCGTTATCTCCCATCGAAATCAGCCGCGCGCCGAAAGGAGAGAGTAGCGCCAAGGTTCGTGCTCGCGTGGAAATTGCCCGCCAACGCCAGATCGACCGTCAGGGCGTTCCCAATTCGCAGGTTTCCCCAGACCAGCTTGAGATGGACGACGATGCCCGCTCTCTCGCAGAACAGGCCGCCGAAAAACTGCGCCTGTCCAATCGTGGCATCACACGCCTGATCCGGGTCTCCCGTACTATCGCCGATCTGGAAGGCACCCAGAGCATCCAGCGCCATCACGTCGCTGAAGCCCTGACCTTCCGTCGCCGCTAGCGATTCAGAACTGGAGGCTGTCCAGCCCACGAGCCAGATCCGTCTTCAGATCCTCAACGTCTTCCAGTCCAATATGCAGGCGGAACGTCGCGGATGTCGGGCCACCTTCACCCGTTACGCGCCGGATATGCCCCGTGGTCGGCAGGACCAGACTTTCGTAGCCGCCCCAGGATGCGCCAATCCCAAACAGGCTCAGCCCGTCGATCATGCGTTCAGTGGCTTCAATGGAAATTTCCGGCTGAAGCTCCACCCCGAACAGGCCGCACGCTCCGGTAAAATCGCGTTTCCAGAACTCATGTCCCGGACAGTCTTCCAGCGCCGGATGCAGGACCCGCGCCACTTCAGGCCGCGTCTTCAGCCACTGTGCGATTTCCAGTGCCGAACGCGACTGATGCGCCAGCCGCACACCCATCGTCCGCAGTCCCCGCAGCGTCAGCCAGCAGTCATCCGGCCCGGCGCATAGTCCAAGCTGGATTGCGGCATCCCGCAGCGTTTTCCAGTGCGCCTCATTATTAACCGTGACCGATCCCATGATGACGTCTGAATGCCCGGCGGGATATTTCGACAGCGCCTGGATCGACACGTCTACACCATGGGTAAAGGGCTGGAACACGCCGATCCCCCAGGTGTTGTCCAGCATCAGGAGCGCTCCGGCCTTGTGCGCGATTCCGGCCAGCATCGGGACGTCCTGCACTTCGAAAGTGTGACTGCCCGGACTTTCCGCAAACAGCACCTTTGTCTCCGGTCGCATGAGCGCCAGAACTTCGTCTCGGGATGCCGTGGGAGGATAATAGGTCGTCGTCACCCCCATGCGCTGAAGCATGGTTCCCGCGAACCGCCGCGTCGGTCCGTAAACCGAATCGGGAAGCAGAAGATGGTCGCCGCAGCCCAGAAACGCCAGAAGCGGCAATGCGCAGGCGGCGAGCCCCGAACCGACAACCTGTGTATGGGTTCCGCCCTCGATCCGGCTGAGCATTTCCTCAAGCTGATGCTGGATCGGCGATCCCATGGCCCCGTAGACCACCTTATGGGCATGGCTGCGACCGTCCGTCCAATTCATGGCTTCCAGAGACGGAAACAGGACCGTCGACCCGCGGCTCACCGGCGCATTTACGAATGTTCCCGATTCCGGAAGCTCGTGTGGACGTCCCTCACGCACCAGCATGGACGCCATCCGGCTCCATCCCACGCTGACCTGCTTTTCCAGATCACTCATGCTTATCCCTCTCCCGTCACGACCGGGGCATCGGGGTCACTGCCCCATTCCGCCCAGGATCCATCATACAAAACCGCATCGCCATATCCCGCGATGGCCACGGCCGCCACGATTGTCGCGGCTGTCAGCCCGGAGCCGCAGGTTGCGATCACGGATTGGTCTTTTGCCGCACCCAAAATCTGCTTCAGTTCGTGTGACGGCAGAAAACAGCCATTGCCATCCACAAGACGCGTCCAGTCCATGCTCATTGCGCCGGGCATGTGACCGCTCCGTACACCGGGGCGTGGCTCCGGGACTGTCGCAGCGAACCGTGCTGCGCTCCGGGCATCCAGCACCAGAGCGTTCGTCTGCTCCAGTGCCTGTCGCACATCGCCCGAACCTGCAAGAAGCCCGTAATGTGTTCGGGGCCAGAAAACTGCGACGTCCCAAGTACTTGCGGCCCCTTGTTCAACCGGGCCGCCAGCTTTCACCCAGGCCTCAAGCCCCCCATCCAGAATCCGTACGTTCCGGTGGCCAAACAGCCGCGCAAGCCACCAGCCTCGGCAAGCGCCCACACTCCCGCGCCCGTCATAAAATACGACCGGCGTATTCTCACTCACACCCAGCGCGCCCATCAGCCTCGCAAACCGCGCAGCACCCGGCACCGTATGCGGAAGCGGGCTGTCCGGGTCCGCAAACACATCGATATCGAATCGCTGTGCATCAGGCAGATGGCGTTCGGTGAACGCAAAGTCGGGGTCGCCCTTCTGCCCCGGCAAAAGCACGCTGGCATCAAGGGGAATGAACCGGCCGACCTCGGAGATCAGGGTCGCGGCATCAACAAGTGGCGAGATCGTCATATCCTTACCATAGGTCGAGGGATGCGCCGGACGCCAGAGCGTGCCAAAGTAGCACTCCATGAACACGCAGCGCACAGAGTCATGCGAGCCGGGGCACGTCTCCGGCCCCCGTCAGGACCATGCTCCCGCATGACGACCGAGCGGATCCTTCTCGGCCTGATTCTGGCGGGAATCGCCTATGGCTGCGGCATCATCCTGTGGCCATTCCTTTCGGCCATCCTGTGGGCCGCGATCCTCGCCTTCACGACCTGGCCGATCTACCGCCGCATGCGCCGCCATGTCCGCCCTGTGCTGGCAGCCCTCGCCATGATGGCATTGAGCGCGCTTTTCATTGTTGTCCCGCTGGCCGTCCTGACCAGCGCGGGGATCAGCGACATTCCCGGCACGATTTCAGAAATCGATGCCCTAATCGTGCATGTTACCAGCGCGAACCCTCCTCCCGTCTGGCTGAACCGTATCCCGATGGCCGGTCCCCATCTCGTGAATGCCTGGCATCATTTCAGCCATGATGTCGGCGCTTTCGCGACCGAGGTGCTGCGTCCCTATGCCGGACAGATTGCCCATCTGACGCTGACGGTCCTGCTCCGCCTCGCCGGAGGCCTCGCTGAGCTGATCATGGCGCTGTTCGTCGCTTTCTTCCTGTGGCTCAA
This sequence comes from Gluconobacter roseus, assembly GCF_046058915.1. Taxonomy (GTDB): domain Bacteria; phylum Pseudomonadota; class Alphaproteobacteria; order Acetobacterales; family Acetobacteraceae; genus Gluconobacter; species Gluconobacter roseus_A. Next base: position 156,472 of record NZ_CP175538.1, on the reverse strand, counting down.
CGGCGACACACTGGGGAACACCATCACAGCCCTGATCGACCGCATTGCTGGGCCCCGCACGACGCCACGTCTTATCAACATCATCGGTCGCACGGTTCGTGGCACGGTTTACGGCATCCTCGGCACCGCCCTAATCCAGGGTGTACTGACCGGCATCGGTCTCATGCTGGCGGGCGTGCCGTCTCCCGTCCTGCTGGCAGGCATTACCGCCTTCGTGGCCGTTTTTCCCATTGGTGCCCCGCTGGTCTGGGTTCCGGCTGCCATCTGGCTGGGCATGACCCACCATTTCGGCCACGGGCTGTTTCTGGCCATCTACGGCATCCTCATCATCTCGGGCGCCGATCACGTCATCCGCCCGGCCTTCATCGCCCGCGGTGCCCAGCTTCCTTACCTGCTGACCGTCCTTGGTGTGCTTGGCGGCATCGTGACCTTTGGTGGCGTGGGGATCTTCCTCGGCCCCGTCCTGCTGGCTGTCGGCTATACCCTGACCAGCGAATTTGCCGCCGGTCCCCATCATCGCGAACGCAATCCCCTTTACCTGCCGGAGCCTCCGAAATGACGACGTCCCTTTTGTCCGGAGCCTCTTTCAAGATTTTGAGCTGGAATCTCTATCGCTGGGAAGGTGCCTCGCTGGAAGACGTCCTAACGGTCATCCGTGCCGAAGACCCCGATATCGTCGTCATGCAGGAAGCGCAGGAGGCCGTTGATCAGCTTCCGGAAATCCTTGGCGGGTATTACGACCGCATCCCGCTTCCCGGGCGTCCACATGGAACAGCCTGCTGGAGCCGCCTGCCATTTACACGTCCACCATCATTCTGCCGCCTGCCCCGTGGCCTTCTGGTCAAGCGCACGGCCCAGCTGATTGATTTCGGCAGTTTCTCGCTCGCCAACGTCCATCTGTCCCATGGCCAGATCCTCAATCGGCGCCAGCTTCGCAGCATCAGCGCCAATATGCGCCACCGCGCCGTCATCATGGGTGATTTCAACCTTGTCGGTCCCGTCCTGCTTCCGGGCTTTCTGGATGTCGGACCCAAGGAAAAGACCCACCGGATGCTGAATCACGTTCCCCTGAGACTGGACCGCTGCCTCGTGCGTGGCCTGTCCCGTCTGGAGGCCCGGGCTCTGCCGCGCTTCGGCTCCGATCACCGTCCGATCTCCGTCACACTCAGACTGGGCGCGTAACAGCCTTACAGATACGGCAGCAGGAGCCTGATTGCGGAATTCCGCATCCGGATCGGGAATGGCATGCTGTCCAGATCATGATGCGTCAGCCGGTTGCACCGATGGGTTTCCATGAACGTGGACAGGTCTTTAGCCACGCCTCGGTCATAGATTTCCAGATTGATTTCGAAGTTCAGCCGCAGGGAACGCATGTCGATATTCGCACTTCCCACAAAGCTCCATTCGTCATCCACGACCATCAGCTTGGAATGATTAAACGGCGGATCGGCCATCCATACCCGGCAGCCCGCATCCAGAAACGGCCGCAGATTGGCATCCCGCGCATGGTCGATCAGCGCATGGTTGCTGCTCTTGGGCACGACAATATCGATCGTCACACCCCGCAATGCCGCAAGAATAAGTTCTGTTGAAAAACGGTCATCCGGCAGAAAATACGGCGTCATGACCCAGATATGCGAGCGGGCCAGCGAAAAGGCCTGCAGCATCCCGTATTCGATCTTTTCCAGATCCGTATCCGGGCCTGACGTCACGATCCGCATCGGCACGTCTCCCACCGGAGACGGCTCGGGCAGGTAACGCTCGCCTTCGAGTTCTTCTCCTGTCGTGAATGACCAGTCCCAGGCAAAGGATACGGCGAGCTGATGCACGATCGGCCCCTGAAGGCGGAAATGCGTATCCGCGACCGGCAGCTTGGTCCGCAGCCGGAGCATATTCTCCTCGCCGATGTTCAGCCCGCCCATGAAACCGACTGTCCCGTCGACCACCAGGATCTTGCGATGATTGCGCAGATTGATGAACGGCATGCGCCAGGGCCAGACCGAGTGCATGAACCGCGCGCAAGCCACCCCTTCACGCCGCAGCCGCCGCTCGATCCCGCAGCGGAAATACCCGCTCCCGATTCCGTCCACCAGAACCCGCACTGCGACCCCACGCCGCTTTGCGGCCACCAGAGCCTCGGCAAAACGCTGGCCAACTTCATCGTCCCTGAAGATATAGGAACACAGAATGATCGATTTCTTCGCCTGACCGATCGCTTCCAGCATCACCGGATAGGCATTGTCCCCGTCATGCAGGCAGGTGACAGAATTGCCCCGCATCAGCGGCCGTTCCGTCAGCCGCCCCAGCATTTTTGACAGCGGTGCCAGATTGCCCTCCACCGTCTGCCGGTACTGGGCCAGCGGATCGCGCCCCTCCCACAGATGCTGGTTGACCATCTTCTGCGCCCGGCGCCGGACACGATTGATGCCGAACATCAGATACAGCACTGTTCCCAGCAGCGGTGCGATCCAGCAGATGCCGATCCACCCTGTGCAGGATGCCGTGTCACGTTTGTGAATGAGAGCATGGACCGTCACGAAAACAGGAAGGATCCAGCGCAAAATCTGCGTGAGGATATGGAAAACGGTCCAGTGCGTCATAAATCTCCCTGTAGCGAACACCCCGGGCCTGAAAACAGCACACAGGCCTCCGGACGTTCACGCTTCATCCTTTCGCAAAGATGAAGGATGCGCCACCCCCCGTCATTGCGATAAGATCATTGACCGGTCCGGTTTTTTAAAAAGGAGAGCGTTCCATGCAGCATCGCCCACAGCTCTTCTACACGACGGCCCCGGCCCCATGCCCGTATCTGCCGGACCGCACCGAACGCAAGGTCCTGACCGAGCTTGCCGGTCCTGAAGCAGTCGCCCTTCACAATCGTCTTTCCCAGGCCGGCTTCCGTCGCAGCCATACCATTGCCTATGCACCGGTCTGTGTCGGCTGCCGTGCCTGCACGCCTATGCGCATCCCGGCCGCGACCTTTGCGCCGACCCGGACCCAGAGAAAGATACGTAATCGCCATGCGGGCCTCGTCGTCAGCATGGTGCCTCCAGTCCCCACGGACGAGCAGTTCCGCCTGTTCGAAATGTATCAGGCCGTCCGCCATGCCGATGGCGACATGGCCCATATGTGCTGGCGTGACTATGTGGATCTGATCGCCAATACCCCGGTTGAGACCTTCCTGGCCGAGTTCCGGCGCCCTAACGGGGCGCTCGTCTGCGTCAGTCTGGTCGACCGCCTTTCGGATGGTCTGTCCGCCGTTTACACTTTCTATGACGTCAACGACCTGACGGCCTCATGGGGTACGTTCTCGATCCTGTGGCTGATCGAGGAGACCACCCGGATGGGGCTGGATCACCTGTATCTGGGCTATTATGTCCCCGGCAGCCCCAAGATGGCTTACAAAGCCGCCTTTGGGCCCGCCGAAATTTTCCGCGATGGCCACTGGGGCCTGCTGCCGGGTCTTCTCCCCGCCTGACTTCAGCTCTTGCGAAGCATCCACTGCGGCGCCGCACGTCCGACGGCACCCCGACGCCCCTCAAGTGGCGCCAGATCCGCAGTTTGACGGACGCGCTGTCCTTCCTGCCACAGTAGCCCTTCGGATAATGTCAGCGTCCGAATATCCCGCAGCGTGCTGTCGCCCAGTTTCTGGAACGCCACGCCAGCCCCACGCGTCATTTCCGGCACCTGCTCCAGCGGGAAGATCAGCGCGCGTTTGTTCTGCCCCAGTGTCAGCACATGCGTGCCAGCCACCGGAATACAGGCAAACACCTCGTCGCCATCCTTGACGTTGAAAACCTGTTTGCCCGTCCGCTTCTCGGCCACCAGCCCCGCTTCGGACACGATCATGCCACGCCCCGCCGCCGAGGCGATCAGACGGCGTCCCTCATCCGAAACCGGGAACAGCGTCACGACACGGTCTTCCTGCGGCACCTCCACCACGGTCCGGAACGGCTGTCCGAATCCACGTCCGCGAGGCAGATCGGCCGCCTTGATCGTATAAGCCTTGCCGCTGCTGGAAATCAGACACAGACGATCCGTGCTCTGACATTCAACCGACAGCCAGCCTTCATCGCCTTCCTTGAAGCGATGCCCTTGCGGATCGAGCCCATGACCCTTCATGGCGCGGATCCAGCCCTCGCGGGACAGAAGGACCGTCAGCGGCTCCCGGTCAATTTCCAGCGCTGCGGAAATATCAACCGGCTCCGGCGCGGCCGCAATCAGCGTCCGGCGGTCCCCAAGCGGACCGGAGCCGAACTTTTTGATCGTGCCCTCCAGATCCTTGCCAATCCGGGTCCAGCGACGACGCTCCGAGCCGAGCAGGGTCTCGAGAGACTTCTGTTCGTCCGCGAGCTTGTCCCGCTCGCGCCGGATTTCCATTTCCTCAAGCCGACGCAGAGAGCGCAGCCGCATGTTCAGCACCGCTTCGGCCTGAACATCCGTCAGGCTGAACGTCGCCATCAGGCTGACCTTGGGCTCGTCCTCTTCACGGATGATCCGGATCACCTCATCAAGGTTCAGATAGACCGCAAGGAAACCCTCAAGGATCTCAAGCCGCCGCAGCACTGCCGCCAGACGGTGGTTCGAGCGCCGCACCAGCACTTCATGCACATGATCCAGCCAGGCCCGCAGAACCTGCTTCAGCGACAGCACACCCGGAACACGGTCTCCACCCAGAACATTCATGTTCAGGCTGAACCGATTCTCAAGCGCCGTGTTGCGGAACAGTGTCTCCATCAGGACTTCGGGCTCAACCCCCTTGGTCTTGGGCTCCAGCACAAGCCGGATATCGGTCGTGCTCTCGTCGCGCACATCACCCAGAAGCGGCAGCTTGCGCTGCTCCATCAGGTCGGCGATCTGCTCAATCAAGCGCGATTTCTGCACCTGATACGGGATCTCGGTGACGATAATCACCCAGGTGCCAAACCGCCCCTGCTCGACTTCCCAGCGTGCCCGCGTCCGGAAACTGCCACGACCGGTTTCGTAGGAGCGGATGATGGAGTCGCGCTCTTCCACCAAAATGCCGCCCGTCGGGAAATCCGGCCCGGGCATCAGATCCACCAGTTCGGCGATCGTCACATCCGGCTTTTCGATCAGAAGCTTCGCGGCCCGGCAGATCTCGGCAGCATTATGCGGCGGGATGCTTGTCGCCATACCGACGGCAATGCCTGCCGCGCCATTGGCCAGCAAATTCGGGAACGTGCCCGGCAGTACGATCGGCTCGTGATCTTCATTGTCATAGGTCGCGCGGAAATCGACCGCGTCATCCTGAATCCCGTCCAGCAGCGCCTGCGCCACTTCCGTCAGTCGGCTCTCGGTATAACGCATGGCGGCCGCGCCATCGCCGTCGATAGAGCCGAAATTGCCCTGCCCCTCGACCAGCGGATAGCGGACCGCAAAATCCTGCGCCAGACGCACCAGCGCCTCGTACACGGAAGCGTCGCCATGCGGATGGAACTTACCGATCACATCACCGACGACACGTGCACACTTTTTAAACCCTGATGTGGGATCAAGGCGGAGCTGCTGCATCGCATAAAGGAGGCGGCGGTGTACCGGCTTCAGGCCATCACGCACGTCCGGAAGGGACCGCGACATGATTGTCGACATCGCATACGCAATATATCGCTCGCTCAGAGCCTCAGCGAGCTTGGTATCCTCGATATGACCAGCCAGATCCGTTCCCATGCATCTCCCCTCTTTCGTGCAGGACTTAGACACTGGCGTGCCATCCTGTCCAGCGCTCTCCTCATCGGCACGGCCGCCTGCTCACCCTATCGGCCCGTCCAGAAGGCAGAAGTGTCCTTCGCCCTGGCCGGGTTCAGGGCACACCCTGCCGATACGACCGCACGCTGGGCGATGATGAACCTCCTGCCCCCCAACACCCTGACCTACCGTATGCAGAACGGGCAGCCGGTCCTGCTCTATGCCGATCCCATCGCCTGCGGCTGCGTCTATATGGGCGATAAAACGGCCTATGCTGCCTACAAGGCCAGTCATCCGATCGATGTCGCGCAGGAACAGCGCATGACGGCCGAGATCAACCAGCATCCTGGCTGGGACTGGTCCGTCTGGGACAGCACGGCCGATGTGGACGTCGTCAACGGCCTGCGCCCCGGCCCCAGCCACGTTTTCTACTGATCGGACTCCGCCGCAACGTCCGCTGCGGGCTGAAGCCGCTGTACATACTCCACCAGTCGCTCCCGCGCTGCGGGCAGCGGCTGGTGCCGCACGCCAAAGACCCAGCGCGACAGGAAATGTCCCGTCAGCGCCAGACCATCCTTCCAGTCTTCGGGCGTTCCATCCTGTGTTTCATCGGTCAACAGAGCTGGGAGCGGAAGAAGCCTGTCCCGCCATTCGCCAGCTCCTTCCCGGCTCACCGCCCGTCCTGACCGTGGCGACACATACATCAGATCTTCCCGCGCCCCCGTCACTGCACATTCAGACAGATCCAGTCCATAACCGAGCCCTGCCAGAAGCTGGGCTTCCCAGCGCAGATAGGCGCCCATCGGCGCAGGCTCGGGTGCCACGCTGATCAATGTTAGAAGACGGACCAGCTGCATGAAAAGTTCCGGATGAGGCTCGCCCTGTGGGAGCGCCCCATCGACCAGCGCACAGGCACTGCTCACCATCTCAAGCTGCAATGGAGCATCCAGAATGCGGCCCGCCACACATTGAACCGGCTCGGCTGTCAGCGTTCCGAGCTGATCCGCAAGTCGCGCCCGCCATCGCGCCATGACCAGATTGCCGGTTTGCCACAGGGAAGCCTGCCGGCGGGAAGCACCCCCGCGCGCCATGCCATGCGAGACCCCGTGCTCCTCGCTGAACAGATGGACGAGCGCACTTCCCTCACCATAAGGCTGGACTGACAGAACCAGCGCCGCCGCTTCCCATTCCATCGTCCATCCTCCCTGATCCGTACGCCAAAACGCAAAAAGCCCCCGTACGCCGGAGCACACAGGGGCCTTTCTACAGACTTCGAGCCCGACCTGAACCGGGCAGACCCGGCTCAGGACAGGAATGGAAAACCTTACTTGGTGCCAGCAGCAGCAGCGACTTCAGCAGCGAAGTCGTTCTCTTCCTTCTCGATGCCTTCACCGAGCTGGAAGCGCTCGAAACCGACCAGCTTTGCGCCAGCCTTGTCGACGATCTTGGACACGCGGCTCTCACCGTCCAGAACCCACACCTGCTCCAGAAGAACGACTTCCTCATAGAACTTGCGGATACGACCTTCGACCATCTTTTCGATGATGGCTTCCGGCTTGCCGAACTCACGGGCCTGCTCGATCAGAACAGCGCGCTCGCGCTCCAGGGACTCCGGATCGACGCTGGCAACGTCCAGAGCAGCCGGACGGGTTGCAGCAACATGCATGCCGATCTGGCGACCCAGCGTCAGCAGGGCGTCGGACTCGGACGGAGCTTCCAGAGCGGCCAGAACGCCGATCTTGCCAATGCCCGGACGCAGGGCGCTGTGGACGTAGCTGGCAACAACGCCGGACTCGACCGACAGAACCTTGGCACGACGGATGGCCATGTTTTCGCCAATCGTGGCGATCAGGTGCGTCAGTTCGTCAGCAACCGTACGGCCCGACGGCACCTTGCCAGCCTTGATGGCGTCCAGATCGTCGCCGACTTCCAGAGCCACGTGAGCGACCTGCTCGACGAATGCCTGGAATGCCTCGTTACGGCCCACGAAGTCCGTCTCGGCATTCACTTCGACCATGGCAGCGCGGTTCTTGGCGGACACAACGCCGACCAGACCTTCAGCCGTCGTACGGCCGGACTTCTTCGCAGCCTGGGACAGACCCTTCGTGCGCAGCCAGTCGATGGCGGCTTCCATGTCGCCGGCAGCTTCCGTCAGGGCCTTCTTGCAATCCATCATGCCCGCGCCGGTCTTCTCGCGCAGTTCGCGGACCAGGGCTGCTGTGATTTCTGCCATTTATCTCATCCCTCAAAAAAGATCATGCGGCCGGACGATTTCGCCCGGCCGCATGCCATGTTTCAGTTGCCGTTTTCCATGACCGGACCCTGGCAGTCTGTTCAGCCAGCGGAAGCGGGAGCTTCTGCGCCTTCAGCAGCGGCAGCTTCCAGAACAGCCGTCTCAGCCGGCAGTTCTTCAGCAGCACCGATGTCCTGACCCGAAGCAGCCAGCTCGGCGGAAATACCGTCGAGAACCGCGCCGGAGACCAGATCGCAATACAGGGTGATGGCGCGGATGGCGTCATCGTTGCCCGGGATCGGATAGGTCACGCCAGCAGGGTTGGAGTTGCTGTCGAGGACGCCGATGACCGGGATGCCAAGCTTCGTGGCTTCTTCGATCGCCAGCTTTTCCTTGTTCGTGTCGATCACGAACAGCAGGTCGGGCAGGCCACCCATTTCCTTGATGCCGCCGAGGGAACGCTCGAGCTTCTCGCGGTCACGCGTGATGTCGAGAACTTCCTTCTTCGTCAGACCGGCCGTGTCACCGGACAGCATCTCGTCGATCTGGCGCAGACGCTTGATGGAGCCCGTGATGGTCTTCCAGTTGGTCAGCATGCCGCCGAGCCAGCGGTGGTTGACGTAGTACTGGCCGCAACGCTGTGCAGCTTCAGCAACATGGTCAGCCGCAGCGCGCTTGGTGCCAACGAACAGGACGCGACCACCATTGGCGACCGTGTCACGGACAACCTTCAGGGCGCGGTCCAGCATCGGAACCGTCTGCTGCAGGTCGATGATGTGAACCTGGTTACGCACACCGAACAGGTACGGCGCCATGGCCGGGTTCCAGCGACGGGTGTGGTGACCGAAATGAACGCCGGCTTCAAGGAGCTGGCGCATGGTGAAATCAGGCATTGCCATGATTTAGAATTCCTTGCGTCTGGTTGAACCTCCGCATGGCAACGTCCTGAGATCAGGACACCAGAAAACCCTAGAGCCATGCGTGCGGATTGCTCTCATCCGGAGAAAACTCCGCAAAAGAACGGTCGCGATATGGCGGAAAATTACCCCGAAAGCAAGGCCTGTCAGCAGAGTTTCACACAATACTGCCCACCGGTCAGACCTGTAAGGCCTTCTCAACCCCCCGCAATGTCCGCAGCCGCTCTGCAAGACGTGGCGTCACCCGGTAATGTCCCGGAATAGAGATTTCGACATCCTGCGTCTGCTCAACAGAAGGCAGAAGTTTCACACGCCCGAAGCCGCCCTGAACCTCTTCCAGCAGAGAAGCCAGATCCGGCAGGGACGCATCCTCCTTCAGCCAGACGCGGATTTCCGAACGCTCCGCCGCAGCCGCGACCTCCAGATCCATGACATTCTGCGCCGTAATCCGCAGCGCATCGCCATCCACCTTAAGCTCCGCCGTCACCAGGATGGCCTGTCCCGCCACCAGCAGATCCCGGCAGGATATCAGCGTCTCGGAAAACAGCGTAACCTCACATCCACCACCACTATCGGACAGATTGACCCAGGCCATTTTCTTGCCGGTCCGTGTCGGTCGCTCCTTGCGATCCACGACGCACCCTGCAATTTTGACGCGTGTAGTCCCTGTTTTTGCAGCATTTTCCAGCGCATTGGATGGTGTCACACCCAGCCGCCTCAGGACGCTGCGATACGCATCCAGCGGATGCGCACTCATGTGGAACCCGATAGCCGAAGCTTCCAGCGAGAGACGTTCAAAGTCGGGCCAGGGACGACCTTCGTTCAGGCGCAGGATCTCACGTTCCTGACCCGCGCCACCGAACAGTCCGGCCTGACCCATCTGCTGCTCCTGCGCCCGCGCCTGAGCCCGCCGCAACAGGATATCGGCGCTCGAAAAAACGATATGGCGATCCTTGAGAAGACTGTCGAAAGCCCCTGCTTTTGCAAGGCTTTCCAGTTGGATCTTGTTCAGGCTTTTCGGGTCACAGCGCTCCGCAAAATCCGTGAGATCCTGAAATGGCTTGTCCCCACGGCACGTCACGACACTCTGCATCGCGGCCGCGCCCACACGCTTGATGGCCGACAAGGCATAACGGATCCCCTGACGCCCGTCTTCCAGTGTTTCAATAGAAAAATCTGCCAGAGATTTATTAATATCAACGGGTAACACGGGAATCTTCATCCGCCGTGCTTCCTGACACAGAGCCGCCAGCTTGTCCGTCTTTTCCCGTGCCAGAGACATGCAGCCCGCGAGGAATGCGACTGGGTGGTTCGCCTTCATCCAGGCTGTCTGATAGGACACCAGCGCATAGGCTGCGGCATGCGACTTGTTGAAGCCGTAATCCGCAAAACGGGCCATAAGATCAAAGACTTCGACTGCTTTTTCCTGAGGAATGCCACGCGCCGTCGCACCCTCAGTAAAGATCGCGCGCTGCTTTTCCATTTCTGCGGCGATTTTCTTGCCCATCGCACGCCGCAGCAGATCCGCACCACCCAGACTGTAGCCCGCCATCTTCTGCGCAATCTGCATGACCTGTTCCTGATAGACCATGATCCCATAGGTCTCTTCAAGAATATCGCGGATTTCTTCGTGCGGCGGTTCCCACGGCTCGCCATGCTTGCGGCGGCAGTAATCCGGGATGTTGGCCATCGGCCCCGGGCGATACAGCGACACACCCGCAATCAGATCTTCCAGCCGGCTGGCCGCCATCTGCTTGAGCATGTCCCGCATGCCCGCGCCTTCGAACTGGAACACACCGGCCGTATCGCCCTTGGCCAGCATCTCGAACGTCTTCGCGTCATCCAGCGGAATACGTGAGAGATCGACTGTAATTCCCTGTTCTTTAAGGAAATCCAGGCCGCGCTTGAGAATGGTGAGCGTTGTCAGGCCGAGAAAGTCGAACTTCACCAGTCCAGCCTGCTCGACATATTTCATATTGTACTGCGTCACGAGCATGTCGCTCTTCGGATCGCGATACAGCGGCACCAGTTCCACCAGTTCGCGATCACCGATCACCACACCCGCAGCGTGGGTGGAGGCATGACGGTATAGGCCTTCAAGCTGCAATGCGATTTCCATGAGCCTTTTGAGCGACTCATCGCTGTCCCGCATTTCCTGAAGACGGGGCTCACCCTCAATCGCATCCGATAGCGAAACAGGCTTGGCCGGATTGTTCGGGATCAGTTCGGCGACGCGGTTAACCATGCCATAAGGCAGCCCCAACACACGGCCAACGTCACGCACAGCCGCTTTGGCCTGAAGCTTTCCGAACGTGATGATCTGCGCCACACGGCTTCCGCCATATTCTTCGCGCACATATCGGATGACCTCATCGCGACGGTCCTGACAGAAATCGATATCGAAATCCGGCATGGAGACGCGCTCAGGATTCAGGAATTGCTCGAACAGCAGCCCGAACGGAATTGGATCGATATCCGTAATCGTTAGCGCATACGCCACCAGCGAACCTGCGCCCGATCCACGTCCCGGTCCGACCGGAATATCATGCGCCTTGGCCCACTGAATGAAGTCGGCAACAATCAGGAAGTAGCCCGGGAAGCCCATCCGCGCGATGATATCGAGCTCCACCTGAAGGCGTTCGGAGTAAAGCTTGCGCTTTTCTTCATCCGCATTGATCGCTTCAAGGCGCTTTTCCAGCCCTTCCCAGGCCATGGCGCGAAGCGTTTCCTCTTCCGTCGAGCCTTCGCGCACCTTGGGACAGATCGGCAGGAGCGGCTTGCGCGTACAGGCCGCTACAGCACATTTTTGCGCAATGATCAGCGTGTTGTCACAGGCTTCCGGAAGATCATGAAAGACGGCCCGCATTTCGGCAGGCGTCTTGAACCAAGCCTGTGGAGACACATGCCAGCGGTCTTCTTCCGCAATCGTCCGACCCTGCGCGATACACAGCAGCGCATCATGGGCTTCATGCATTTCAGGTTTGGGAAAGAAGCATTCATTGGTCGCCACCAAAGAAATGTCCATCTGATCCGCCATCGGGATCAGGACGCTTTCGACTTCCTGCTCCCCCGCCTCTCCAAGCCGGTTCAGCTCGACCGCGATATTTCCCCGGAAAGCTTCTTTCAGACGGCTCAGAAGAGCCTGCGCCTCAGATTTCTGTTCCTCGAGGATCAGCTTGTTGATCGGCCCGCGATTGCCGCCCGTCAGCAGAAACAGTCCCGCCGCATGCTGACACAGAAAGTCGACCGCAACCGAAGGATCAGCAGGATCGCCGTTCAGAAAACCTTCGGAGGACAAAATCTGGAGATTTGCCAGCCCTTCCTCATTCCGCGCCAGAACCACCAGTGGCTCAGACATCGCTCCGGGTTTTGTGCTGCGCGGGGGAAGTGAAATCTGGCAGCCGACAATCGGTTGAACACCGTTGCTGCGACAGTACAACGAGAACTCAAGCGCACCGAACAGATTGCCGCTATCCGTCAGGGCGACAGCCGGCATGCCATTCTTGGCCGCCAGGCTCACAAGCTCCGGAATCCGGATTGCGCCCTGGCTCAGGGAGTACGCGGAATGATTTCTGAGATGAACAAAATCGGCATGAGACATGCCGCCATTCTATCAGGGACGGACAGCGGATACAGGAGATTTTGATATCCCCTGCTCCACATCATGCTTCAGAACGGAACGAGCTTTCCATCCCGCAGCGTCACGGTCCGGTCCATACGGGAGGCCAGTTCATCATTATGCGTTGCAATCAGCGCTGCCGCGCCCTCTTCCCGCACCACACGCAGAAGCTCGCCAAACACATGATCGGCGGTGCCGATATCCAGATTGCCGGTGGGTTCGTCTGCCAGAAGCAACTTTGGCTGGTTGGCCAGCGCACGCGCAATTGCCGTCCGCTGCTGCTCGCCACCCGACAGGCGCCCTGGCAGCGAATCAAGACGATGCGACAGCCCGAAGCGGCCCAGCAGATCCCTTGCCCGCTCCCGCGCCTTGCGCGGTGATACACCTGCGATCAACTGCGGCAGCATGACGTTCTCACACGCTGTGAACTCGCCCAGCAGATGATGGAACTGGTACACGAACCCGATCTGATCGCGCCGAATTGCCGTCCGGGCGGTATCGTTCAAGCCACTGGCCGGACGATCTGCCACAAAGACCGTCCCCTCTGAAGGTGCTTCCAGCAGACCTGCCAGATGCAGAAGCGTGGATTTCCCGGTTCCGCTCGGCGCCACCAGCGCCACAATCTCACCGGAGCGGAGCTCGAATTCCGCTCCGCTCAGGATTTCGAGCGTTTCTTCACCCGACCGGAAACGACGTGTCAGACCTTCAAGACGCAAGGCACTCGCACCCGTTGAAACTTCATTCATGACGCAGCGCCTCGATCGGATCGGTTCTCGCCGCCCGCCAGGACGGATACAGCGTCGCCAGCAGCGACAGGATCAGCGACATCCCGATCACTTCCCAGACCTGCGACCACACAAGCTTCGCTGGCAGGCGCTCCAGAAAATAGACTTCCGGATTAAACAGGTTCGTCCCCGTGAGCGACTGGAGCCACTGACGGATCCGTTCAATGTTCAACGCAAATGCAATGCCCAGCGCCGAGCCCGCTACAGTCCCGACAATTCCGACAGACGCACCGCACATGAGGAAAATCCGCATGATTGCGCCCCGGCTTGCACCAAGTGTCCGTAGCACGGCGATATCCCGCGTCTTGTCCTTGACCATCATGATGAGCGACGAAATGACATTGAACGCCGCCACAAGGATGATCAGAGTCAGGATCAGGAACATCACGTTCTGCTCGACCGTCACGGCGTCCAGAAAGCCGTTCGCGCTCTGCGTCCAGTCCAGAACGCGTAGGCGCGGGTCTTCCAGACGTGCGGCAATGGCCTTGCGCGTCGGCTGCACGTTCGAGGGATCAGCCGTCGAGACCTGAATGAGCGAAACGGCGGACGAACCCAGCATCAGGAACTTCTGCGCGGCAGGCAGCGGCATCAGGACGATGCTGGAATTGTAGTCATTCCAGTTGGCGTCGAAAATGACGGCCACATGGTAGGTCTTCACCCGCGGCATTGTCCCGAACGGCGTCGCCTGCCCGTCAGGAGACAGCAGCGTGATCGGAGATCCGATCGTTAGTCCGGCCCGGTCCGCCATCGTCGTGCCGATCGCAACCGCATTGTCGCCGGTAAAGTCGTTCAGACTTCCCGCGATGATCCCGCTGCTCAGCGCTGTCCAATCCCGGAGCGACTGCTGGGACACGCCCTGCATTTCCGCACCCGACGAGAAACGTCCCGCCTCAACCAGCACAGTGCCCTGCGCCATGGGGATGACGGATTTTACGCCCGGAACCTGCCGGATTGCTGCAACATCATTTTCGTAAGCCTCGATGGGACGCCCATAGCCGTACACGGTCAGATCACCGTGCAGCCCGAGAATGCGCCCCATCAGATCGACTTTGAACCCGTTCATCACCGACATGACGATGATGAGCGTCGCCACTCCAAGCGCAATCCCGATCAGGGAAAAGATGGCAATGATCGAGGCGAAACGTTCGCCACGGCGGGCGCGGAGATACCGCCCCGCCACCATGCGCTCAAAGCGGCCGAACATCAGGCTGCTCCGATTTTCGCCAGAGCGTCCTCGACCGACAGCTCGAACCGCTCGCCCGTGGCGCGCTGCTTGAGCTCGACCTTGCCTTCCTTGGCGCCACGCGGTCCGACGATGATCTGCCAGGGATGTCCCATCAGATCCGCATCGTTGAACTTCACGCCGGCCCGCTCGGAGCGGTCGTCATACAGCATGTTCTCGGGATCGGTGCCGTAGATACGGTCACAGATCGCATCGCATGCCTCATCACCCTGACGCAGGTTCAGGATCGCAGCGCGGTAAGGTGCCACGGAAGCCGGCCAGATGATGCCCGCATCGTCATGCGACGCTTCGATGATCGCACCGACGAGACGCGACACACCCACACCATAAGAGCCCATGTGCGGATGGAACGGCGCACCGTCCGGACCGCTGACTTCGATTCCCATGGACGCGGTATATTTCGTTCCGAAATAGAAGATGTGGCCAACTTCGATGCCGCGACCTTCGCGCTTGCGCTCGGCCGGAACCTTGGCCCATTCGGCCTCGTCGTGCTTCTCATCCGTTGCCGCATAATGGTCGGTCACGGTCGAGAAGAACGTGGCCAGACTCTCGGCATCGTCACAATCCACCGGACGGCTCAGCCAGTCCTGTTCCTCAAGCGCTGCATCGAAGAACACGGCGCTTTCACCCGTGGGCGCCAGCACCAGAAACTCGTGGCTCAGATCGCCGCCGATCGGGCCGGTATCGGCGATCATCGGCACGGCCCGCACGCCCAGACGCTGGAAGATGCGCAGATAGGACAGCATCATCCGGCGATAGCTGGCAACGGCCCCGTCATAAGACGCGTCGAAGGAGTAAGCGTCCTTCATCAGGAACTCACGTCCACGCATCACACCGAAACGGGGACGAACCTCGTCACGGAACTTCCACTGGATATGATAGAGCGCCTTGGGCAGTTCCTTGTAGGACTTCACGGACGATCCGAAGATATCCGTGATCATTTCCTCGTTCGTCGGCCCATACAGCAGATCACGGCCATGACGGTCCTGGATCCGGAGCATCTCCGGACCATAAGCGTCATAGCGGCCTGACCGGCGCCACAGTTCGGCCGACTGCAGCGTCGGCATCAGGACTTCCTGCGCCCCGATGGCGTCCTGCTCTTCACGGATGATCTGCTCGATATTGCGCAGAACCCGCAGGCCGGCCGGCAGCCAGGCATAGATGCCCGAAGCGGTCTGGCGCACAAGGCCAGCCCGCAGCATCAGACGGTGAGACGCAATCTGCGCCTCGGCCGGAACTTCCTTCAGCGTCGGCTGGAAGGCTTTCGTCAAACGCATGTGTATTTCTCTCAGACGCGCAGCAGGTGGACATCAACGAGTGGACGCTTCTGGAGCTTGCGCCCCAGAGCACGGCGCAGAGCCGTCTTGGCCGCATCCCGGAACGCCGCATCGTCCTGACGCAGTTCGTCGGGGATCTGATCGATGGCATCGGCGAATTCTTCCTGAATCCGCACGCTTTCCGGATCATCCAATTCCAGCAGACCCGGCGCGCTGATCTTCGGATCGCCGATGACATAGCCTTCGTCATCGACGGCAAAGCTCGCCAGTACGATACCGTTGAACAGCATCTTGCGACGGGCCGCCAGAACACCGCCCGTCATCGGCAGCAGACGACCACCATCCAGAGCCAGACGGCCCGTCGGCGCCGTATCTACGACCTTCACCTCACCCGGAGACAGGTTTAGGATATCGCCATCTTCCAGCAGGATCGGCTCGGCACCCATCTCATGCGCCAGCGCGGCATGGGCTGTCAGATGACGCCACTCACCATGGGTCGGGATGCTGTATTTCGGACGGACGATCCGATACAGCGTACGAATGTCCTCGCTGGTCGCATGACCGGAGGTGTGGACCTTCGCATCCTTGTCCGTCAGAACCGTCACGCCGCGACGCGACAGATTGTCCTGCACGGCCATGACGGCCTGCTCGTTGCCCGGGATCATCCGCGAGCTGTAGATCACCGTATCTCCCTCACCGAGGGCGATGTTCGGATGCGTGTCGGACGCAATGCGCGACAGGGCCGAACGCGGCTCACCCTGACTGCCGGTGATGATCATCAGCAGGTTGTCGTCTTCGACATCCCGGGCATCCTGCTCGGTCAGGAAGGGCGGCAGATCTTGGAAATAGCCGCACTCACGTGCCGCCGTCTCAAGATTACGCAGCGAACGCCCGACGATCATGACCACACGACCGGAAGCCTGGGCCGCCTTCGCGATGCTCTCGATGCGCGCCACATTACTGGCAAAGCATGTCACGGCAATCCGGCCTTCCAGTCCTGCGATCAGTTCCGTCAGACCCGTACGCACATCGGCTTCGGACTCGGACTTGCCCGGCTTGAGCACGTTCGTGCTGTCGCCAACCATGGCGAGCACGCCCTCGTCGCCCAGTTTGCCGAACGTCTCCAGATCCGTCACCGGACCGACCAGCGGGTTTTCGTCCAGCTTCCAGTCGCCCGTATGGACGATCAGACCATGCGGCGTCCGCAGAGCCACAGCCTGTGCCTCGGCGACGGAATGCGTCACGGACACGAACTGCAGATCGAACGGCCCTACGTCAAAGCGCGAGCCCGGGCGGATCACGTGGATCTTCACTTGGTTGTTCAGATGCGCTTCCTGGAGCTTGCGACGCAGAACCGCAGCCGCAAACGGCGTGGCGTAGACCGGACAGCGCAGATACGGCCACAGATGCGCCACCGCACCCAGATGATCTTCATGCGCATGCGTGATCACCAGACCGCACAGGTCCCGCGCACGATCTGCGATGAAAGTCGGATCCGGCATCAGCACTTCGGCTTCAGGCGTATCATTGCCCGAGAAGCCGATGCCGCAGTCGATGGCAAGCCAGGTATCGTGACCGTTCTTCGTCAGGCAGTAGAGATTGAAATTCATGCCGATCTCGCCCGTCCCGCCCAAAGGCAGGAAAGACAGACCGTCCGGTTTTTCTGTCATGATGGTTCCTTGCAGTTATGACATATAATCAGAGTGATATTCATTGCCCGATGCCCTGTGAGCGTTCGGGGGAATAGGAAAGCGGCGGTCCCGTATTGCGGTCCGCCAGAAGACGCAGGCCATCCAGTGTCAGATCAGGCGCCAGCACATCAAAAAGCGGCGTTCCTTCAGAGAACAGCGGGGCCAGACCGCCTGTGGCAATCACGGTGGGCTTTGCATCCATTTCATCGGAAATACGGCGGATCAGTCCTTCGACGAGCCCGACATACCCCCAGAACAGTCCTGAACGCATTGCCACGCTCGTATTACGTCCAATCGCCGTGGTGGGACGGCCAATGCTCATGCGAGGCAGGCGCGCGGCGGCACGGTGCAGCGCATCAATCGACAGGTTCACACCTGGAGCGATGGCGCCACCACTGAACTGCCCGGCACTGTTCACAACATCGAAAGTTGTCGCGGTACCGAAATCAACAACGATCAGTGGGGCCCCGTAAAGTTCACGACCCGCCAGACCATTCAGGCGCCGGTCAGCCCCAAGCTCATTCGGATTATCGACCAGAACATCAATACCCCAGTCCAGCCTTGCATTGGCGACAAGAGGCACGACGTCCAGCCACTCACGGCAAAAACGACGCAGTTCATACAGCGCCACAGGGACGACTGTGCCTATAATGGCCCGGGTGATGGCCGTCGCATCCAGCCCCAAGCGGTCAAAGAGTGTCAGAAGCCAGGCCGCATATTCATCCGCCGTCCGTGCTTCATTCGTCGAGATACGCCACTGCCCCAGCCACGACTCTCCATCGTGTACAGCGAACACGATGTTGGTGTTTCCGGCATCTATGACGAGAAGCACGTTGCGGTCCGGTCCTTCAGTCCAGCAGGATATCGCCGGTTACAACCGGAATGGTCTCACCGTTGGGCAGGGCAAGCAGCAGGCGTCCCTGTGCATCAAGCCCTGAAAACGAACCTGTAATATAGGTTTCACATCCCTGAACCGCAAGCGGAGACCCGACCGGATGCGCCCGTGCCAGCCAGGCAGCCCTGACAGGTGCAAATCCTTCCCGCTCCTGAACGGCATTCCATCGATCGATCTGCGCCACAAGGGCCTTTCCGAAAGCCTCTGCAGAGGGGGCATCGGTTTTTTCGGAAAGCGCGGCGAGACGACGTCCCGGGATTTCCGGGGCCTGTCGCAGATTGGCGCCGATTCCAACGACAACCCATGGGCTATGCTGCGGGCCGCCCGTCTCGATCAATACGCCTGCCATCTTCCGGCCATCCAGCAGAAGATCGTTCGGCCATTTCACCATAAGAGGAGATGGGCCTGTTGCCGTCGGGCAGAAATGGGTCGCCGTCTCGAAGAGGGAGACGGCCATAACAAAAGGCAGGGCTGCGATGAAGGCTGTCGGATCGGCTGGACGAAAAAGCAGCGAGATCGCAAGATTGCCGCCCGGATCAGTCCAGGTTCTTCCACGGGTACCGCGCCCTGATGTCTGGGAAAAGGCCTGAATGGCCAGATGATCGGGTTCCCCTGCTTCGGCTCTGGCTTTGCACAGATCGGAAGTGGACCCGAGCGTTTCATGATATTCGAAACGCCAGCTCATGGCTGCATAGTATTCTTTATGGTGGGCGATGACGGGATTGAACCGCCGACCCTCTCGGTGTAAACGAGACGCTCTACCGCTGAGCTAATCGCCCTCAGACTGTGTATGCGGTCTATATACACGGTTCCGGATAGCGGTAAAGCCACCCGAAACCGTTTTGTGAGCTTTTTCAGCTCACGGCGTCCTTCAGACCCTTGCCCGGCTTGAAGCGGACAGAGGTGGAAGCCGGAATGTTGATCTCTTCGCCCGTGCGCGGGTTGCGGCCCTTGGCGGCCTTACGCGTTGCAGTCACGAAGCTTCCGAAACCGACGAGACGGACTTCCTGCTTCTTGGCAAGCGTTGCCTCGATCGTGCTGAACACCGCATCGACAACTTCGCTGGCCTTGGCCTTCGGAAGATCGGCAGCGTCTGCAACGGCGGCGATCAGTTCCTGCTTGTTGAGGGGCTTCTCCATGATGTGCCTTTCTGGTGTTAGAGCGCCTGAGCCGGGCTCTGGTGAGTCCCTTCTGGCTCAGGCGCCTTGTTCGATCTGCGGCCGCACTATGAAGCGGATTTTGCCCGCGTCAACTGCTAGAATTGCAGAAGCGTGTCCGTGTCAGTGCGGAAGTGCCTGTGGAGCAGGTTTATCCACTGCAATTCCACCCATAGGATCGACATTTTCGTCCCACTCGATGGGCTCTGGCGCACGTGTCAGAGCAATCTTCAGGACCTCATCCACATGGCTCACGGGAATGATCTTGAGCGCATGACGGACATTGTCCGGTACTTCAGCAAGATCCTTCTCGTTGTCCTTGGGGATCAGCACCGTCTTGATGCCTGCCCGCACTGCCGCCAGCAGCTTCTCCTTCAGCCCCCCGATCTCCAGGACACGACCACGCAGG
The DNA here is from genome assembly GCF_046058915.1 of Gluconobacter roseus. Lineage (GTDB taxonomy): Bacteria > Pseudomonadota > Alphaproteobacteria > Acetobacterales > Acetobacteraceae > Gluconobacter > Gluconobacter roseus_A. The sequence continues at coordinate 136,540 of NZ_CP175538.1, read as the reverse complement.
GTGATCTCACCCGTCATGGCCACATCCTTGCGGATGGGGATCTGCGTCATGATGCTGACCAGGGATGTTGCAAGCGCGATACCGGCCGACGGACCATCTTTCGGAGTTGCACCTTCGGGAAGATGGATATGGATATCCCGCTTCTCGAACAGCGGCGGACGGATCCCGAAGTCCTGTGCCCGCGAGCGGACATAGGACAGCGCGGCCGAAATGCTCTCCTGCATGACTTCGCCGAGCTTGCCGGTCTGCTTGACCTGCCCCTTGCCCGGAACCATTACGCTCTCAATCGTCAGAATTTCACCACCAACCGACGTCCAGGCAAGCCCCGTCACCACGCCGACCATGTCTTCCGTCTCGGTTTCACCATGACGGAAACGACGGACGCCTGCGTATTTCTCAAGGTTCTTAGGCGTGATCTCGACGTGCTTGACGCCCGTCGTGATGATCTCCTTGACGGCTTTACGTGCCAGCTTCGCCAGTTCGCGCTCAAGGTTACGCACGCCCGCTTCGCGGGTGTAGGAGCGGATCAGTTCGCGGATCGTGTCATCAGTCACCGTCCACTCATTCAGCTTGAGATTATGAGCCTCGGCCTGCTTGCCCAGAAGATGACGGCGCGCGATCTGCACCTTCTCGTCTTCTGTGTAGCCGGACAGGTTGATGATCTCCATACGATCCAGCAGCGGCTGGGGCATGTTCAGGCTATTAGCCGTCGTGACAAACATCACATCCGACAGATCATAATCCACTTCCAGATAATGATCCGCGAAGGTGGAGTTCTGCTCCGGATCCAGCACTTCGAGCAGCGCAGAAGACGGATCGCCCCGCCAGTCGGCACCCAGCTTGTCGATCTCGTCGAGCAGGAACAGCGGGTTGGACGTCCGCGCCTTCTTCATGCCCTGAATGATCTTACCCGGCATGGAGCCGATATAGGTCCGGCGATGGCCACGGATCTCGGATTCATCGCGCACACCACCCAGCGACATACGGATGTAGTTCCGTCCCGTCGCCTTGGCGATGGACCGCGCCAGTGACGTTTTACCGACGCCCGGAGGTCCAACGAGGCACAGGATCGGCCCCTTCAGCTTCTGCGAGCGCGTTTGCACCGCCAGATATTCGAGGATCCGCTCCTTGACCTTCTCCAGACCGTAATGCTCGGCTTCGAGAACGTCTTCGGCATGCTGGAATTCACGCGTGATCTTGGAGCGCTTCTTCCAGGGGATCCCCAGCAGCCAGTCGAGATAGTTGCGCACAACCGTGCTCTCGGCCGACATCGGGCTCATGCCACGCAGCTTCTTCAGCTCGGCATGAGCCTTTTCCTTGGCCTCACGGCTCAGACGGGTCTTGTTGATCTTCTCTTCAAGCTCGGAGTTCTCGTCTTTGCCGTCTTCGCCTTCGCCGAGTTCCTTCTGGATCGCCTTAAGCTGTTCGTTCAGATAGTACTCGCGCTGGGTCTTCTCCATCTGCCGCTTCACGCGGTTACGGATGCGCTTTTCGACCTGAAGGACGCCGATTTCCGTCTCGATATGAGCAAAAACCTGCTCAAGACGACGCGCAGCCGAAGCTGTCTCGAGAATTTCCTGCTTTTCGGAAATCTTAAGGTTCAGATGGCTTGCGATCGTATCGGCCAGTTTGGAAATGTCCTCGATCTGGTTGATCGAGACCATTACTTCTGGCGGGATCTTCTTGTTAAGCTTGATGTACTGCTCAAACTGGGAAACCGTAGAACGGCTCAGGGCCTCGATCTCGCTTCCGGGTGCCGCATTAACGGCTTCCTCGGGAATTTCCTCGATTTCTGCTTCGAAATGCCCGTCCACGTCGAACAGACGCGTAATGTGTACACGCCGCGTTCCTTCAACCAGAACCTTTACGGTCCCGTCGGGCAGCTTCAGCAGCTGCAGGATCGTCGAAACCGTCCCGTAGCGGTAGATATCATCGACAGAAGGGTCATCCAGAGAAACGTCCTTCTGCGCCACAAGCAGAATCTGCTTGCTCTCGCGGGTTACGGTTTCCAGCGCCTTTACCGACTTCTCGCGCCCGACAAACAGCGGGACGATCATGTGCGGAAAGACGACAATGTTCCGAAGCGGCAGAACCGCCATGACGTCATGACGCACAGGCTCCTGCACCACCGGCGCAGCAGCTTCTGTCTCTGCCTTGCGCGCTGAGGCACGCGGCTTGCGGGTCACTTTCTTCGGGGCAGCCGCAGTTTTTTCGGAAGCGGTTACCTCATCCATCTTCTTGGTACGGCGACGGGTTTTCGGCTTGGTATCGTCAGTCATTCACTTGATCTCCAGAGGGACGATCTTGCGATACCGGCCTGCCTTGCAGCGCCGGCACCGCATCTCTTTCATGCTTGAACGGCATGAATTCGGACAACCTCAGTCAGTTATGTCGAAACCCGACGGGTCCGGCGCAAGAGCCAGCCCCCTTTTTCAAGCAGACTGTTCCGCGGGTTCGGTTTTTCCCTTCCCGTAAACATAGACCGGCTGCGCCTTGTTTTCGGCCACGTCCTTGTTGATGACGACTTCCTCGACACCTTCAAGTCCTGGCAGATCGAACATCGTTCCCAGCAGGATATTTTCCATGATCGAGCGTAGACCACGGGCACCGGTCTTGCGTTCGATGGCACGCTTGGCGATGGCCGCAAGGGCATCTTCCGTGAAGGTCAGCTTGACGCCTTCCATTTCGAACAGACGACCATACTGCTTGACCAGCGCGTTCTTGGGCTTGCTGAGGATCTGGATCAGAGCGGCCTCATCCAGATCGTTCAGAGCCGCGATGACAGGCAGACGTCCGATGAACTCGGGGATAAGACCGAATTTCAGCAGATCTTCCGGCTCAACGCTCTGGAGGATCGCACCGAGACGACGCTCGTCATCCGAACGGACATCTGCACCGAAACCAATGCCAGAGCCTTTGCCACGAGCCGAAATAATCTTGTCCAGTCCGGCAAAGGCGCCACCGCAGATGAAGAGCATGTTGGTCGTGTCAACCTGCAGGAACTCCTGCTGTGGATGCTTGCGGCCGCCCTGCGGCGGCACGGAGGCGACTGTACCTTCCATGAGCTTCAGCAGGGCCTGCTGCACGCCCTCACCCGAGACGTCACGCGTGATGGACGGGTTGTCGGACTTGCGGGAAATCTTGTCGATCTCGTCGATATAGACAATGCCGCGCTGGGCCCGGTCGACATTGTAGTCAGCCGACTGAAGCAGCTTGAGGATGATGTTTTCCACATCCTCACCGACATAGCCGGCTTCGGTCAGGGTTGTGGCATCGGCCATCGTGAACGGGACATCCAGGATGCGGGCCAGCGTCTGGGCGAGCAGCGTCTTGCCCGAACCCGTCGGACCAATCAGCAGGATGTTGGACTTCGCGATCTCGATGTCATTGCTCTTGGCGGCATGGGCGAGACGCTTGTAGTGGTTGTGAACCGCCACGGAGAGCGCGCGCTTGGCCTCGAACTGACCGATCACGTAATCGTCAAGGACCTTGCAGATTTCCTTGGGAGTCGGCACGCCGTCACGGGACTTCACGAGATGGGTCTTGTGCTCTTCACGGATGATATCCATGCAGAGCTCGACACATTCATCGCAGATGAAGACCGTGGGGCCAGCGATCAGTTTGCGGACTTCGTGCTGGGACTTCCCACAGAACGAGCAATACAGGGTGTTTTTGGAATCGCCGGATTTGTTGCTCATCGCTGTTCCCTTTCCCTTGCGCACGACCTGACCACATTCACGCAGCAGACATGCGAAAGAACTTTAACTGTAGGCCGAGGTCAAAGCCTTCGGCAACCCCGGAGCCAGAACGCCCCAAGACACGAAAAGCGGCATATCGGGATGCCGCTTTTCCATTCCAAGGGGAGCGCCTCACTCCCCCTGCCTCAGAGACGTCTCAACTCGGGTCGGGCGTGGTCTCATGCGGATTGCGTTCGACGACCTTGTCGATCAGGCCGAACTCGCAGGCTTCATTGGCCGAAAGATAGCTGTCACGCTCGAGCTTCTGCTCGATCTGCTCCAGCGTCTGCCCGGTATGTTCGCGATAGATCTCATTCAGGCGCTGACGGATGATCAGGATTTCACGGGCCTGGATCTCGATGTCCGAAGCCTGACCCTGCGCACCGCCGGAAGGCTGGTGAACCATTACGCGGGCATTCGGAAGAGCATAACGGTGGCCCTTCTCGCCGCCTGCCAGCAGCAGGGATCCCATAGACGCGGCCTGACCGATGCAGACGGTGCTGACGGGGCAGCGGATGTACTGCATGGTGTCATAGATCGCGAGACCGGCGGAAACGACACCGCCCGGGCTGTTGATGTAGAACGAGATTTCCTTGGTGGGATTCACGCTCTCCAGATAGAGAAGCTGTGCGCAGATCAGGGACGAGACCTGATCATAGACGGGTCCGGTCAGGAAAATGATGCGCTCCTGAAGGAGACGCGAAAAGATGTCGAAAGAGCGCTCTCCGCGGGCAGTCTGCTCGACCACCATCGGCACCAGAGAGTTGCTAAACACCTCGAGGGGATCACGATCCCGAATGGTCATGCTGTCTGTTCCTCAATGCCCGATGGGCTTTCTTCTGTTCCCTAACATGGACCCGACATGGCGTTCCGTCAAAGGGAGCAGGCAGGAAAAAACGGGCACCCCGAAGAGTGCCCGCTGGTTCCCGCGCCGAAAGATCAGAGTTCGGCGGGCGGAATTTCGGCCAGTTCTTCCGGCGTCACTTCCTTGTCGGTGACATCGGCCAGCTCGATCAGATAATCGACGACCTTGTTTTCCAGGATCGGGCCACGGAGCCCTTCGACAGCCTGCGGGTTCTTGGAGAAGAACTCGAAAACCATCTGTTCCTGACCCGGGTAACGCTGGGCTTCCTGCTGCATCGCACCAAGAAGCTCCTCGCGGGAGACCTGGATTTCCTGCTTGCGGCCGATTTCAGCCAGCAGCAGACCAAGCTTTACGCGACGCTCTGCAATACGACGGTAGTCAGCCTTGAGGGTCTCTTCGTCCTTGCCGGCGTCTTCCTCGTCCAGACGACCAGCCTTGCGGTCTTCTTCGACGCGGGCCCAGATCTGGTTGAACTCGGCATCAACCATGCTGGACGGAGCTTCGAAGTCCGTCTTCTCGGACAGGGCGTCCAGAAGGTCGCGCTTGATGCGCAGACGCGACAGCTGCTGGTATTCACCCTCAGCCTGCTCGGTGATGATCTTGCGGATCTGCTCGAGGTTCTCGAAGCCAATCGTCTTGGCCAGTTCGTCGTCGATAGCCGGATCAACAGCCTTCTTCAGGGACTTTGCCTTGACGTCGAAGGTCACGGCCTTGCCGGCCAGTTCGGCAGCCTGGTAGTCGGCCGGGAACGTCACGTTGATGACGCGCTCTTCGCCAGCCTTCATGCCTTCCATCTGCTCGGCGAAGCCGGGGATGAAGCCTTCGCCACCGATTTCGACGTTCACGTCATCAGCCGTGCCACCGTCGAACGGCGTGCCGTCCAGCTTGCCCACGAAATCGACGCACAGGACATCGCCCTTGGCGGCCGGACGGTCTTCCTCGATCGTCTCGAACTTGCGGCTGCGACGGGCCACGTCGTTCAGGGCCTTGTCGACGGTCTCTTCGCTGACCTTGGCGCCAAGGCGCGTCAGCTTCAGGCCGGACAGGTCAGGAACTTCGATTTCCGGGAGAACTTCAGTCTCAACCTTGAATTCGAGATCCTTGCCGTCTTCGATAGCGGAGACCACATCGACCTTCGGCTGCATGGCCGGACGGATCTTCTGCTCTTCGAACAGCTTGGCCGTGGCGTCATTGACGGCTTCTTCAAGCAGTTCCGCATTCACGGACGCGCCATAGCGCTGCTTGACGAGGGAGGCCGGCACCTTGCCAGGACGGAAGCCCGGAAGCTTGATCGTCTTAGCGACTTCAGCGAGTTGCGCATCGCGGCGGGCCTGCAGGTCAGCAGACGGGACAACGACGGTGAAGGCGCGCTTAAGTCCTTCGTTGAGCGTGGGCGTAACCTGCATGAGCCAGGCGATCCTCTCGGTCGGTAGGTTGGTCAAATCTCTTTCTCGGGAAGCCGGGTTGGTGCGGGCGGAGGGACTTGAACCCCCACGACTTGCGCCACCAGAACCTAAATCTGGCGTGTCTACCAATTTCACCACGCCCGCAGCGCTCGGCTTCCAGGTTCGTGTTACCGAACCTCGGAAGCGCGGCCTTTAGCGCATGAAACGCCACTTCACAACAGGGATGCGTCCGGCTTTTTGTTCAAAGCCTCATGTGCAAGACGCGTGGCAGCCGCACGCGCAGGCCCCAGAGGCAGGTCCAGATCCTCGGCCACAGGCCATCCGCCATGGGCCTTTCCGGCCTGGATCCCGGCTTCTCCATGCAGCCAGACGCCCGCACAGCAGCCTTCCCAGACATCCATTCCCGCAGCAAGCAACGTCCCGATCACGCCCGTGAGGGTGTCACCGGAGCCTGCGGTCGCGAGCGCCGAAGAGGCATGGGTATTAATGGCCAGACGGCCATCCGGCGCTGCAATAATCGTGTCCGGCCCTTTCATGACCACAACCGCATTGATGCGTTTTGCGGCCGCAAGCGCAGCATCCAGCCGGCTGCCTTCGACCGGACCGAAGAGTTTGCGGAACTCTCCGATATGAGGCGTGATGGCTGCGACACCTTTTAGGCGGGACAGATCCTGCGCACCCCATGACAGGGCACCGGCATCCGCAAGGACAGTGCGCCCGGCTTTCAGAAGCTGCGGAAGCGTGTCTGCAACTTCGTCCTCGGTAAGGCCCGGGCCACAGATCCAGACCTTGCGGCGGGCATCTTCAAGGAGTTTGGACAGCGGCGCATCGTCCACGATCAGGCCGGGATCGCCGAGTTGATAGGCCGGAGCCCCCTCACCTGCGGAAATCCGGACGAGCCCTGCCCCGCTGCGACGGGCACCACGCGCCGAGAGACGGGTTGCTCCGGGCATTTCGGCACCCCCGCACAAACTGACAACGCCACGGCGGTATTTGTAGTCACCATCGCCAGAGACAGGCGGGGTCCACAGACCAGGCTGGTTATGCTGCACGACAGGCGTAATACCTTCCCAGGCCTGCTCAGGCATGCCGATATCGGCGCAGATCACTTCGCCACACAGATCGGAGCCGGGTTGCAGGACATGACCGGGGCGCGGGCGGACGAACGTAACCGTCAGAACGCAGTCGCGCGCCTTGCCGAGAATTTCCCCCGAAGCACCCGCAACACCGCTTGGCATGTCGATTGCGACAACCTGGCGGGCCGCAGCCAGAACCGATGCGACATCGTCGCTGACGGGCCGCTTCAGTCCGGAACCAAATACCGCATCCACCACCAGATCGGCGCTGGCCAACTCTTCTGCGGTAAATGGCACCGTCGGGCCTGTCCAGCAGGCGGCCATTGCGGCGGCGGGCGTACCGGGTTTCGGGCTGGCAAGAGCAGCCACACGGACCGACCAACCCCAGCGCGCCAGATTGCAGGCAACGACATAGCCGTCTCCGCCATTGTTCCCCGGACCACACGCGACTGTCACGCGGCAGGGTGAAAAGCGGTTGCGGATGACGCGTGCGACGGCCCATCCGGCATTTTCCATAAGCCGCGTGGACGGGAGAATAGCCGCGGCTGCGCGATCCATGCGGTCGCTTTCCTCGGGGAGCAGCAATACGAAGGGATGACTGGACATGACGGGGCGTTCTCCTGCTGTGTCTCATGACAGAAAGCATGACCGGCTTCTGCGTTGCTTTATCGTGATGGCCAGCCGCGATGTGCCTGACGCGTTCCCTCTGGCGCTCATGGGGCCGCGTCGGGTATTCAGGGAAATGCTTCGGGAATGTTTTTCCCCTTTTTTCCAATTTTCAACCATGACGAGGATCAATGACAGGATCGATCATCTGGAGCCTCGTGCTCGCAATTCATGTGCTGTGCATGACTTACTGGGTCGGCGGGTCGGTTTATTCGACTCTCGTCGTCCGCTCCACCGTCGGGCTGCTTGATCCGGGGCCACGGAACTCCGTCCTGCTTCAGGGCTATACGCGGTTTTTCCGTGGGCTCTATCAGGTCGTACCGTTCTCGCTGCTGAGCGGCTGGGCCCTGATTTTCCATGAAGGCGGTTTTGCGGCCGTGCCCTGGACCGTCAATGCGATGCAGCTTCTTGGCCTGGTCATGGCGGTGATCTTCATCCTGACCGTTCAGGGCCCGTTCCGTCGTGCACGGCGCGCCATGCGTCCCCAGCCTGCCCTGTTCGACACCCTGCGCAGCCGGACGGCCATGATGGCAGGGCTGGGTGTGCTGACCATTCTTGTCGCAGCAATGGCACGCGGCATCTGAAATCGTATGCGATACGGCGCTTTTCGGGCCGTATCGCTTGCCATTCCTGCCATTTACCGATAACGCACCAGTTATAGCTGCGGGTAATTATCCCGCCCTCAACTCCGGCCCACGCCTGTCCGGGTGTGCACCGTCAACGAGAGTCTCGAGAGTCATTTGAGCGCGAAAACGACCTCCGGTCCTTCCAAGCCCCGTACGACTGCCCCCTCCAAACGCGGACGCACTTCTGCTTCGCGGACCGCTGCAGCCGAAACTTCCCCGAATATTGCAGAGACAGGCGAGACGCCTGCGGCCGATGAAACTCCGGTCGCCAAGGCTCCACGTACGCGTCGCTCGAAGACCGCCGCACCGGTCGCAGAAGAAGCAGGGGCAGCGAAGGCCACCACACGTCGTCCGCGCAAGACGGCATCGCCTGCGGTCGAGCCTGCTGCTGAAGACGCAGCTCCCGTTGCAAAGACCGTCGGACGTCGCCGGAAGGCTGCGGCAGCACCGGAAGTGACCGAAGATGCCGCTCCGGCGACCCCGGCTCCCCGTCGTCGCCGTGCCACGAAGGCGGTAGAGGACGTGGCTGAGGTTACGGAGACCGCTACTCCCAAACGCCGTGGCCGCCCCCGCAAGACGCCCGTTGTGGAAGAGCAGCCTGTCGCAGAAACGGTGACCGACGAGGTTGCCGAGGCCCCTGTGGCGCCGCGTCGGCGTGGTCGTCCCCGCAAGGTGGATGTCGCCGCTGCTGCTGCTGCAACTCCTGTGGAAGCACCGGTAGAGAAGAAAGCACGCTCGCCCCGTCGCAAGGCGGCTGCTCCGGTCGAAGAACCTGCTGCCCCTGTCGCGGAAGAAACGCCTGTCGTTCAGGCCGAGCCGGCCAAAAGCGAAAAGGCTCCGCCACGTCGTCGCCGCGCCAAACCGGTTGTGGAAGAGCCCGTCGCAATCGTCGAAGAGACGGTTGAGACGCCAGCCGTGGTCGAAGCCGTGGCTGTTGTTGAAGCTGAAGGCGCTTCCGACAAGCCGCGTTTTGCCGATCTTGGGCTGGGCGAGCCAATCATGCGCGCCATCGAGGAGCTGGGTTACGAACACCCCACTCCCATTCAGGCCCAGGCCATTCCTGAAGTCCTGAAGGGCCATGACGTTTTGGGTGTCGCCCAGACCGGAACCGGCAAGACGGCATCCTTCACGCTGCCAATGCTCCAGAAGCTGGCCGGCTCCCGCGCCCGCGCCCGGATGCCGCGCTCGCTGATCCTGGAACCGACGCGCGAACTGGCGCTGCAGGTTGCCGAGAACTTCAAGCTCTATGGCAAATATCTGCGCCTGACGCATGCGCTGCTGATCGGTGGCGAAAGCATGGCCGAGCAGCGCGACGTGCTGAACCGCGGCGTGGATGTCCTGATTGCAACTCCGGGTCGCCTTCTCGATCTGTTCGGACGCGGCGGCCTGCTTCTGACGCAGACCAGCACGCTCGTGATCGATGAAGCCGACCGCATGCTGGACATGGGCTTCATTCCGGATATCGAAAAGATCGTGGGTCTCCTCCCCGCACATCGTCAGACGCTGTTCTTCTCCGCCACTATGGCGCCGGAAATTCGTCGTCTGGCTGATGCCTTCCTCAGGCATCCGGTTGAAATCACGGTCTCCCGTCAGTCCTCTGTGGCAACGACGATTGAAGAAGCGCTGGTCATCGTGCCGGAAGACGAGAAGCGTCGCACGCTCAAAAAGCTGCTGCGTCGCGAAAACGTCCAGAGCGCGATCATATTCTGCAATCGCAAGCGCGATGTGGACATGATCCAGCAGTACCTGACGAAGCACGGAATCGAGGCCGGCCATCTTCACGGTGATCTGGCCCAGTCGCTTCGCTTCTCGACGCTGGAGCGTTTCCGATCCGGGGAACTCAAATTCCTCGTATGCTCGGACGTCGCAGCACGCGGAATTGACATCGGCGGCCTGTCGCATGTCTTTAATTACGATCTGCCGTTCAACGCCGAGGACTACGTCCATCGCATCGGACGCACCGGCCGCGCGGGCAAGGAAGGTCATGCCTTCAGTCTGGCCACGCCCCGCGATCGCAAGCTGCTTGAAGCCATTGAAGCCCTGACAGGCAAGGTCATCGCACGTCCGGCCCTCGAAGGCATCACAACCGTGGACTGGGCTCCGGAAGAAGGCGAGCGTCGCCCGACAGAAGCCGCCCCCCTGCCTCACAGGAGGTGGCGGAAGACGGAGAGCAGCGGGGGCGCAAGCGTCGCCGTGGTGGCCGCAAGCGCAACCGTGGGGATCGCGAGGAGCACGAGACCGTTCAGGTAGCTTCGGTTGCCGTGGTCGAGGCGCCTGTCAGTCACCGTTCGGTCGAACTGGCTCCCGCCTTTGAAAACGATGGACCGAAAACCGGCTTTGGCGGTGACACGCCTGCGTTCATGCTGGTTCCACGCCGCAGGAAAGTGACGGTTTCCGCCAGCACTGATCCTGCCGCTCCTGTTCAGCATGATGGGCGCCATTACGGTAATGAATGAGACCCTGACCGGAGTTGCAGAACTCCGGATTGAAGGACTGGGTGCAGCAGGCGACGGCGTTGCGCATGTTGATGGTCAGAGCGTTTTCATTCCCGGTGCATTGCCCGGTGAAGACGTTCGGGCCCGCCTTGTTCCCGACCATCCTGAACTGATTGAAATCGTTCGCCCTTCCCCTGAGCGTGTGACGCCTCCGTGCAGCCTGTTTGGCGAATGCGGAGGCTGTGCATTGCAGCATCTTTCCCTTCCGGCTCTGCTGGACTGGAAGGCGCAGCGCGTCATGCGTGCCCTAACGGCGGCCGGATTTACGGATCTTCCGCCTGCTACGCTGTACCAGACGAAGCCGCTGACGCGGCGGCGTATGGATTTTGCAGTCCAGCGCGTGCCAGGCGGTGTGGTGATCGGACTGCATCGCCGGAATGGTGATCCGGTGGACATGACGGAATGTCACGTCCTGCATCCCGATCTTTTCGCACTTCTACAGCCTCTGCGTGAGGTTCTGGGAAGTCTTGGCGCTCTGACGGGGCGTGGAAGCCTGATGGTCAACCTGCTCGACAGCGGGCCTGACCTGACGCTTCAAACTCCGGCACCCCTGACGAGTGCCGACCGCCTCAAGCTGGCAGCATTTGCCCGCGAGCATAACCTATCGCGGATTTCCTGGCAGGATCCGAAGGATCTGGGCATCGAAACGGTTGCCCAGTCTGGTGCCGTCCGGGAAGATTTTGGGGGCGTGATCGTCTCCCCGCCTCCTTCCGCCTTTCTTCAGGCGACGGCAGATGCCGAAAAGGCCATTGTCACCGCTGTTGTGGACGGGCTGCCGTCGCTCAACAAAAAGGACGTAACGGTCGAACTGTTTGCCGGATGCGGGACGCTGACGTTCCCAATGTCCGAAAAAGGCCGGGTTATGGCCTATGAAGGCAACCTGGCGGCCGCGAACTGCCTGAAGGCTGCCTCCGGCGGACGCCGCGTTGATGGATTTCATCGGGACCTGGGGCGTCAGCCGCTTCTGCCGCATGATCTGAAATCGACGCGCGCCGTGGTTCTTGATCCGCCTTATGCGGGCGCAGGCGCGCAGACGATGCCTTTGGCCAAATCGGCCGTGCCAGACATCGTTTATGTGAGCTGCAATCCAGCCGCGCTTGAAAAAGACGGCAAGGCTCTGTGGAACGCAGGCTTTTCGGTCATCGGCCTGACGATCGTGGACCAGTTCCTGTGGTCCACGGAAGTCGAAGCCGTGGTCGTGTTGTCACGGGACGTGAAGCGGATCAGACGTGAAAACTCTCGCCGCAGCCGCAGCGACCTTTCTCGTTCGGATTCCTGAACGTGAAACCGGATTCGAGGTCCTTGACCTCGTAATCCATGACAGTCCCGGTCAGGAACAGGGTGGCCTTGCGATCCACCAGCAAGGTCACGTCCTGATCCTCGACCCGTTCATCCGTCGGCTGCGGGGCTGTCACGAAGTTCATTTCATAAGACAGTCCCGAGCACCCGCGCGTTCCCACGCTGATGCGCAGAAGCTGGCCCTGATGTGAGCCGGCGTAAAGAGCTTTCAGGCGCTTGGCTGCCTGATCGGACAGGGTCATGAGGGCGGGCAGCGGGCGGCGCGTTGCGACGTCGGACATGAAGGTTTTTTCCGGATCAGAACATGTTGAGGGCAAGACGGGCATCGTCGCTCATGCGGCTCATATCCCACGGCGGATCCCAGACGATTTCGACAGTGGCCTGACTGACACCCGGAACATGGGACACAGCATCGCGCACCATCTCCGGCAGTTCCTGCGCACTGGGGCAATTGGGCGCCGTCAGCGTCATCTCGATATGCACGCGGCCGTCATCATGCAGATCGATCGCGTAGATCAGACCGAGTTCGTAGATGTTGACCGGGATTTCAGGGTCATACACCGTCGCGATGGCCGCGATGACCGCTTCCTGATCTGGCGCCGTCCCTGTTGCGGGGACAGCAGCTGTGTCTTCACTGGTTGTGATATCGGTCATGGCTTCACTCATGTGAGCATCATCCGGGCCCGTTCAAGGCCTTCGATCAGCGCATCGATCTCTTCAGTCGTGGTGTAGATGCCAAAGCTGGCGCGCGCGGTGGCATGAACACCAAGACGACGCACCAGAGGTTCGGCACAATGCTGCCCGGCACGGATGGCAATTCCGAGCTGATCCAGCAGGGTTGCCAGATCATGCGGATGCGCCCCGTCCATGACGAAGGAGATCACGCCCCCGCGCTCCTTCGGTTCGCCCAGGATGCGCAGACTGTTGATGCCACGCATCTTTTCCAGCGCATAGGACGTCAGCTCGGCTTCATGGCGCGAGATGGCGTCATAACCGATCTCTTCCACAAAACGGACAGCCGCCCCAAGACCGATCGTCTCCAGAATGGCGGGCGTACCGGCCTCGAACTTGTGCGGAACATGCGCCCAGGTGGCACGCTCAAAGGACACGTTCTGGATCATGTCACCACCGCCCATGAAAGGCGGCATGATGTCCAGCAGCTCCATCTTTCCCCAGAGTGCCCCGATCCCTGTGGGACCGTAGAGCTTGTGACCGGTGAAGGTGAAGAAATCTGCTCCGATGGCCTGCACATCAATCTTGCGGTGCACCACCGACTGCGATCCGTCCAGCAGGATGCGAGCGCCATAAGCGTGAGCGATTTCCGTCAGTTTCCGGGCCGGGGTGATCGTTCCTAGAACATTGGACATGTGCGTGACGGCAACAAGCGCCACCTTGCCATCCGACAGAAGCGCTTCATAAGCGTCCAGATCAATATCGCCAGCGTCATTGATGGGGGCGACGCGCAGTTCGATACCTGCACGATCCCGCAGCATGAGCCAGGGCACGATATTGGCGTGATGCTCAAGCTCCGAAATCAGGACCGCCTGCCCCGGCTTCAGCATGCTGCCGAAACTGTGCGCCACGAGGTTGATGGCCTCGGTGCTGTTACGGGTGAAGACAATTTCCCGATGATCGGGCGCATTCAGAAGACGGGCCACGTCATGACGGGCGCGCTCATAGGCTTCCGTCGTGCGCTCGCTCATCCAGTGCAGGCCGCGATGGATATTGGCATACTGGTGATACGCCGCATCCCGCATGGCCTCGATTACGACATCCGGCTTCTGGGACGAGGCCGCGCTGTCGAGAAAGACCAGAGGCCGACCATGAACGGTCTCGTTCAGGATCGGGAAATGGGCGCGGATTTCCGACAGATCCATCCTGGTACGGCTGTCAGCGACGGTCATGACGTCATGCTCCGCAGCAGAAGATCACGCAGACCTTCGTCGGAAACCAGATCCAGCGCATCGATCAGGAAGGCTCGAACCAGAATGTCACGCGCCTCTGCTTCCGGAATACCGCGGGAACGCAGATAGAAGAGCTGCTCGTCATCAAGCGCACCGACAGTGGCGCCATGGCTGCACTTGACGTCGTCCGCATAGATTTCCAGCTCGGGCTTGCTGTTGATCTGTGCCCGTTCGGACAGCAGCAGCGCCTGGTTCATCTGGTAGCCGTCAGTTTTCTGGGCCACGCGATCAACGAGGATCTTGCCCTGGAAAATACCCTGCCCGGCGTCGGACAGAACCGTCTTGACGGTCTGGCGCGAGCTGCCGTCGGGGGCAGCATGATGGATCATGGACGTCAGGTCGTTCAGGCGCTGCCCATCGACGATTTGCACACCATTCACATGCGCCATGGCATGAGGGGCGCCCAGTGTCACAACAGCTTCGTGACGCGCAAGGCTGCTGCCCTGGTTCAGGGTGAAGCTGTCATATTCGCCTTTCTCCGCCACATCGGCCGAGACGATGGCGAGATGCGTGGCGATCAGGCTCTCACGCTGTACCTTGACGTGACGCAGGGTCGCCCCCTTGCCCACGACGATATCGAAACGCGGATTGGCGATATAACGCCCCTCACCTGCACTGACATCATACAGCGTTAGGGACGCGCCGTCTTCCAGCACGATGCGATGCTGAAGATGCGTCGAAACATTCTGCCCGTCGGACAGGCTGACGAGCGTCAGAAGACCCGCATCCGTTCCAGCGGGAACACGAATGTCGAGGCCTCTTTCGCCAAGCGCCGTATTCAGCGTCGCGGAAAACACTCCCTTAAGCGGAGAGACGTTTTCCGAAGCCTGCCGAACTGCTTCCGGCAGAGCCGACAACGCGTCCAGAAGCTGACCATTGCCATAGACCACGCGGGCGCCCGTTTCAGGCAGAACCAGACGACCTAGCAGCGCAGTGGCGGTTTCGGTCGTCAGGGGCGCAGCCTTCTGCCACGCCGTATCCGCAATCGAACGCAGCGGCGTATAACGCCAGGCTTCGATGCGACGCGTTGGCAGCCCCGTTTCGGCCAGCGCCGCACCCTGACCAGCGGAACGCGCAACAAACGCCTCCAGAGCCGGAACAGCGTTCTGCATCACGGTTGGGGCTCCGCTCACGCTGCCGCCTCGAGGAACTGGGTATAACCCTGCTTCTCAAGCGTCTTGGCGATATCGGGGCCGCCGCTGTGAATGATGCGACCATGCGCCATGACATGCACGCGGTCCGGCACGATGTAATCGAGCAGGCGCTGATGATGGGTGATGACCAGAGCCGAGAAATCCGGGCTGCGCAGGGAGTTCACGCCTTCGGCCACGATGCGCAGGGCATCAATATCCAGACCGCTATCCGTCTCGTCAAGAATGGCGAAAGACGGCTGGAGCAGACGCATCTGGAGCACTTCGTTGCGCTTCTTCTCACCGCCCGAGAAACCGACATTAACCGCACGCTTGAGCATGTCGTCGGACATAGACAGGTGCTTGGTCTCGGCACGGACAGCCTTGAGGAAAGCCACGGCATCCAGCTCAGCTTCGCCACGCGCCCGGCGAACGGCATTCACGGCAGTGCGCAGGAAGTTCGCGTTGTTCACACCCGGCAGTTCGACCGGCGACTGAAACGCGAGGAACAGGCCAAGCGCGGCACGCTCTTCGGGTTCGAGCGCCAGCAGGTCCTGCCCCTTGAACGTGGCGGACCCACCCGTGACTTCGTAGTCGTCACGACCGGCGAGCACATAGGACAGCGTGGATTTACCCGAACCGTTCGGCCCCATGATGGCGTGGATTTCGCCCTTGGGCACTTCGAGATCGAGGCCCTTGAGGATGTCCTTGGGCGTGCCATCGGCGTCGATGCGGGCCTGAAGACCCTGAATTTTCAGAAAATCGCTCATATTAACCCACACTTCCTTCGAGGCTGATCTGCAGAAGCTTCTGCGCCTCGACCGCGAATTCCATCGGGAGCTCCTTGAGCACCTCGCGGCAGAAACCATTGACGATCAGACCGACTGCATCTTCTTCCGAAAGCCCGCGCGAGCGGCAGTAGAAGAGCTGGTCTTCAGAGATTTTTGACGTGGTCGCTTCATGCTCCACGCGCGCCGTCATGTTGCGGCTTTCGATATAGGGCACCGTATGCGCGCCGCACTGGTCGCCGATCAGAAGGCTGTCGCACTGCGTGAAATTGCGTGCGTTCCGCGCCTTCGGCTGCATGCGGACCAGACCGCGATAGGTGCTGTCAGACTGCCCCGCCGAAATGGTCTTGGCGATGATCGTCGAACGCGTATTCGGCGCCAGATGGATCATCTTCGTGCCCGTATCGGCCTGCTGGTGATTATTGGTCACCGCAACCGAATAGAACTCGCCAACCGATCCCTCACCGGCCAGCACGCAGGACGGGTATTTCCAGGTAATGGCAGACCCGGTTTCGACCTGCGTCCAGGAAATCTTGGAGCGCGCGCCACGGCAGATGCCACGCTTGGTGACGAAATTATAGATGCCGCCACGGCCTTCATCATCGCCCGGATACCAGTTCTGGACGGTGGAATACTTGATCGAGGCGTCTTCCATCGCGATCAGCTCGACCACGGCCGCATGAAGCTGGTTTTCGTCACGCTGTGGCGCCGTGCAGCCTTCCAGATACGAGACGGTCGCGCGATCTTCGGCGATAATCAGCGTGCGTTCGAACTGCCCGGTATTGCGCGCATTGATGCGGAAATAGGTGGATAGTTCCATCGGGCAGCGGACGCCCTCGGGGATGTAGACGAACGAACCATCCGTGAAGACGGCAGAATTCAGGGCCGCAAAAAAATTGTCTCCGGCCGGGACAACAGTGCCCAGATACTTCCGGACCAGTTCGGGATATTCACGAATGGCGTCGGAAATCGGGCAGAAGATCACACCGGCTTCGGCAAGGGTCTTGCGGAAGGTCGTTGCGACGGACACGCTGTCAAAAACGGCATCCACGGCGATGGGCAGACGCTCCTCGGCACCTTCGACACCGGCAAGCAAAGCCTGCTCATGCAGGGGAATGCCCAGCTTGGCATAGGTCTTGAGCAGCTCGGGATCGACTTCCTCGAGGCTCTTGGGGCCGGGCTTCTTCTTGGGCTGTGCGAAGTAATGCGCGTCCTGATAATCGATCGGCGGGTGATGGATATGGGCCCAGATCGGCTCTTCCATTTCCAGCCAGGCGCGGAAAGCCTTCAGACGCCAGTCCAGCATCCACTGCGGCTCACCCTTGCGCTCGGAGATCAGGCGCACCGTCTCTTTGTTGAGGCCCTTGGGCGCGATATCCATCTCGATATCGGTCTCGAAACCCCATTCGTAGCTGGATTTCGCGAGTTTTTCGACTGTCTCGCGGGTTTCCGTCACGGCTGGCATGGTATGTTGTCCTTAACTGACCGCGTCGGTCACAGAGGAGGTCTCCGCTCCAACGGGGGCGACAGGTGCGGTTGCGGGACCACGCTTTGGCAAGCGCTCCGCGCGACGGCCCATATCCGCCAGTGTGATGCTGTTGAGTGTATTGAGAATGGCATCGTTCACGACATCCCACTGCCCGGACAGACCGCACAGGGAACTGTGCTCGCACTCGCGACCGTCACAGCAGGCGGTGATGGCAATAGGTCCGTCCACCGCGGCGATAACGGCCGCAACAGTGACTTTTTCAAGCTCACCGGACAGGCGGTATCCGCCTCTTGCACCACGATGGGAAAGCACCAGTCCGCTGGAGGCCAGACCCTTGAGAAGCTTGGCGACGGTAGGTTCGGGGACGCCGGTTTCCACCGCAAGAGCTGCTGCTGTTGCCAGTCCTTCGTGACGACCGAGATGGACCAGAAGGACAGTGGCGTAATCGGCCAGTTTTGACAGCCTCAGCATCGCTTGCACACTCACATCTTGTTCTAATTCAAGACTTGCTAAGTCCTGATTTGTTCCAAATGGCCCATACCGGAGCAAAGGTCAAGACTTCTGTGCCCGACCTGCCCTAGACATGGAATGTTACACACCAAAAAACAGTCGGGAAACGCCGTCGAGCGCCGCTCCGGCAAGAAAACCGACGACTGTGCCATTTATGCGGATATAGGCGAGGTCACGCCCGACACGCGACTCCAGCCGGTT
This sequence comes from Gluconobacter roseus, assembly GCF_046058915.1. Taxonomy (GTDB): domain Bacteria; phylum Pseudomonadota; class Alphaproteobacteria; order Acetobacterales; family Acetobacteraceae; genus Gluconobacter; species Gluconobacter roseus_A. Next base: position 118,288 of record NZ_CP175538.1, on the reverse strand, counting down.
GGCCAGATCAGTGCCGTCCCATCCCGCCATCACGGCCGCAATGAAGCCTGAAAGCTTCTCGCGCAGGCCCGGCAGGATCCGCTGGACGGTGCTTTCAACAGCCTGATTGACCTTCAAACGCAGGGACGCATTGGAACGCAGGGCACTGGCAAGCTGGACGATGACAGCATCAATGACTGTGGCGCTCCACCCATCCTCGCGCCCGCTGTCCTCTTCCACCATACGGCGCAGACGGTCCCACAGCTCCGAACTCCAGCCCTTGAGGCTGGTATGGGTCAGCACGGACGTAATCGTATCCGCCATGTCCTTGCGACGCGCAGGATCGTTTTCAATGCGGTCGATCTCGCCACGGACCCAGGTGGTAAAACCGTGCCGCAGATCCGAGTCCATCGGATCGACACGCTCAAACTCGGCATGAAGCGCCATGAGAACACGGCTGGCGACCGAGCCACCAATGGCCCATCCCAGAAAACGCCCGCCCTGCTCGCGGACCCGTTCTTCGACGAAATGGCGCAGATCGGACTCCCGGGAAGTCACGGTCGTCTTGATGCGCTCAAGCAGGAAGGACAGGACTTCCTGATGCATCTCGCTGTCCACCATGGCACGCATGCCACGCGAGACCAGTGGCGCCATTTCCTCACCGTTCAGCAGAACCGGGAGAGCGCGGGACAAAGCGGCCTTGGCCCGTCCGTCTTCCATGCGGTCGAACATCAGCGGAATGGCAGAACGCATGCTGGTGACAAGCGTCTGGCGCGTTGCCGGCTCACTCAACATGTCGGCAATCAGCCCGGAAAGGTCGATTTTCGACAGCGCCCGTCGCACGTCTTCCTCAGTAAAGAACTGGCCCGAAATGAAACGGCCCAGCGCCTGCCCGAGGCGTTCCTTCTGACGCGGCAGAATGGCGGTATGGGGAATGGGAAGACCCATCGGGTGGCGAAACAGCGCCGTGACAGCAAACCAGTCGGCCAGACCGCCGACCACTCCTGCCCTTGATCCCGCACGCAGCAGGCCGAATGCGAGACTGCCATCACCGATATGACGCGCCGCCGCCAGGGTGGTCCCGGCAGCAAGCACGCCCATGCCTACCAGCAGGCCGCCCGCCATGAATCGGGGCGACAGACCTGCAAGGCCGGATTTTCGGGAAACGGGAGGAGACATGTCCGCGTGCATGAGCGCACCGATAGCATTATCCTGACGGGCTGTCGCGTCCAGAGCGCGGTTGCACTCGATGGCTGGGCGTGAAAAGTATTGCAGCCCGTTTTCGTTCCATTTTTCTTTTTCCGCAGAAGCGAGACTGCTCCCGATGTCTGACTGCGCCTCCCGGCTCGATCCGTCCCTCCATGACCGTATTGACGCCATGACGTCACGGCTTCTCCATGAGCGCGATGGCCTCGCAGACCTGATTGCGTCCATCGGACAGGGCCTGTCCGCCGATGACGGGAGCGAAGACAGGACGCAGCTGACCGAGATTGAGAATGTCGTCCGCGCCCTGCGGGACGAACACTTCGTAGAGCGGGCCGCGCATCTGCGCTCTTATGTCGGGCTTGATACGGCTGATCCGCAGAGCCGTCTGGAAGCCGTAGCAAAGCGCCTTGTCGAGCAGGCCCCGGATGCGACCTCCCTGACCGTCCCCAAAATTGCGGCGGTTTTTACAGCCCACCCCACTTTTGCACTCGCCGATGGTGTCTACGACATCCTCACACATCGTGCCGAAAATCCGGAACTGCCGGTGCCGTGCCTCAAGACCCATCGCCGTCCCGCGCCGCCAACACTGGCGCAGGAGCAGGCTCTGGCGCTGGCGGCTATTCTGCGCGGTCGGGATGCTCTGGATGATCTGACGCAGGCACTGCTCCGCGAGATGGCTGAGCGCTGGTCTGGCGAAGCCGGTCAGGTCGATCCCTCCCCTGTCATTCTGGCAAGCTGGGTCGGGTTTGATACCGACGGGCGCAATGACATCGGCTGGTGGGATACGCTGCGCATCCGGCTTGAGCTGAAATTCTCGCAGCTTCATCGCCTGACGGACGGGCTGGAACGGCTGGGCCTGCAGGACAGCGCACTCGCCATGCGCGCACGCCGGGCGATCGAGGCGGTCAAGACGCAGCATGCCGCCTGCCCGACCGGCAAGGATGCGGCTCCGGAAATCATCAAGGATTTTGCACAGACGCTGATTGCCTTCCGCGAAAAGGCCCTCCTTGATGCCTCTGAGCTTCTGCCGCTGTTCCAGGATGCCGCGGTCGGGCTGGATGACGAGGCCAAACTGCAACTGCGGACCATCCGTGCCGGGTTCATGAACCACGGCCTCGGGATCGCGCGCATTCATACACGACTGAATGCCGCGCAGATCTACAACGTTGCTCGCACCCGGCTGGGCTTGACCGATGACCCTGCCCTGCCCTCACGCCGGCGCGTTCTGCTAGCCAAGATCGACGAAGCACTGTCAAACCTGCAGCCGCGGGCCGTGGATTTCGGCTCCCTGCTGGTTGAGCCCGCCTCTGCCGCACGGCTGATGATGACGATGGCGCAGATCCTCAAGCACATCGACACAGGATCGCCCATCCGCTTCCTCATTGCCGAGACCGAAAGCGGTTATACGCTGCTGGCCACTCTCTGGCTGGCGCGTCTGTTTGGCATTCAGGATCACCAAATCGAGATTTCGCCACTCTTCGAGACCGAAAGCGCGCTCGAAAATGGCGAGACCATCCTTGAAGAGGCCTTCCGCTCTAGCCACTGGCGGGACTACCTGCGGGCGAACGGGCGCCTGTCGCTCCAGTTCGGTTATTCCGATTCGGGCCGTTATGTCGGACAGCTTGCAGCAACCAATCTGGTCGAGCGTCTACGGATGCGGACCCTGTCCCTGCTGGCAGAGCATGACCTTCAGGACGTCTCCCTGACGCTGTTCGATACGCATGGCGAGAGCATCGGACGGGGTGCACATCCGTTCAGCCTGCGCCAGCGTCTGGACTATTTCTCCCCGACCCGCACACGCCTTGCCATGCGGGAAGCCGGGATTGGCTGCCGCGTCGAGACGGCCTTTCAGGGTGGCGACGGCTACACGCTGTTCGGCACCAAAGCTCTTGCGGCTTCCACGATCGCAACCCTGGCGGAACACACAGCCGAAATCCCGCAGGACACACAGGACCCGGTCTATGAGCGGCCTGACTTCGCGTCGGATTTCTTTTCCACCATCGCGCTCGACATGGGCGCGCTCGTGGATGATCCAGGTTATGCGGCGCTGCTGAGTGCATTTGGCCCCGCCCTGATTGACAAGACAGGATCCCGTCCCTCTGCACGCCAGTCCGATGCCGCGACCGTCACGCGCATCACGCATCCGGGGCAGCTCCGCGCCATTCCCAACAATGCAATCCTTCAGCAGCTCGGCTGGTGGGCAAATGTGCTCCACGGTCTTGGAAACGCGGCACAGCGGCATCCCGAGACATTCGAACATTTCGCCACGGACTCCTCGCGCTTCCGCGAAGCCATGGATTTCGCACGTCAGGCCCTGGCCCATTCCGATCTGGATGTGCTTCGGACCACCATCCATCAGCTTGATCCGGGCACCTGGCTGGATCGCGCGGCAAAGGCCCAGAGCGATGAAGAGCGTCAGAGCCTGCTGTGCATTTCACACGGTCTGGAGCTGCTGCGCTTCTGGGCCAGTGGTCCTGCGATGTTCCGCCGCATCCAGACTGATCATATCGCCCTGCGCGCGGCATGGCCGGATGCGCCGCGTATGGATGCCCGCGAGAAGCTGCTTCATGCCATTCGCTTTGCCCTGATCGACAGGCTGTGGGAACTGTCAACGCGCATTCCGTATTTCGGCCCTCGCAACAGCCTGACACGCGAAGCGATCACGAACCTGATCCTGTGTCTGGACGTGCCGCGTGCGCTGCACCTGCTGGAAGATCTGTTCCCGATTACGGCCCCCAGCGTTGCAAATCTCGACTTCGGAGAACCGGGGGATGCTGCCGAGGCCGCGGGTTTCGCACGTGAGCATGAAGAGATCTTTGAGCCTCTTTCACGCTGTTTTGCCCTGCTGCGCGAGGTCGGCGTTGCCATCATGCATGCCAACCGGGCTTTCGGCTGAGGAATGATACGCGGACGGAACTCTTGTTCAGGAAGGCTGCGTGCGTTTAAAAAGCTCGCGTAACAAACCCTAACGAAAGTTCCTCTGCATGCTTCGCAAGGCCCTTCTTCTGGGTGCAGCCATAATGGCTGTGCCGGCTCTGGCCGCAGGTCCCGCAACACCGGCACCCAATGCTGACAGCGTGACGAACGGAACAGTAACGGTCAATGGTGCCACCATCCCCTATCGGGCAGTGGCGGGCACCATTCTGGTTCACGGCGCCGACTACAATGATTCCGGCGATATTCTGGCCAAGCGTGGCACCAAGCTCGATGCCGGCAAGGATGACGACAGCAAGAATGCGCCGGTCGCCTCCATGTTCTACACCGCCTACTTCAAGGAAGGCGTGCCCGCCGAAAAGCGCCCGATCACCTTCCTTTATAACGGCGGCCCGGGCTCGGCTTCCGTCTGGGTTCACATGGGCACGTTCGGTCCCCGCCGCGTGAACACGCCAGGCGATACTCATCTGCCGGCCGCCCCTTACGCGCTCATCAACAATCCGCAGTCTTTGCTGGACGTCTCGGACGTTGTTTTCATCGACGCGCCGGGCACGGGTTTCTCGCGGATCGCGGGCAAGGATGCAGCAAAGGAATTTCTGGGCGTCGATGGTGACGGCGAGGCCTTCACGCACTTCATCTCGAAGTTTCTGGCGAAATATCACCGCTACAACTCGCCCAAATACCTGTTCGGCGAGAGCTATGGCACGATGCGCTCGGCCGTGGTCATCAACGACCTTGAGCAGGACGAAAATATTGACTTCAACGGCGTGATCCTGCTGTCGCAGATCCTGAACTACGACAACAGCGATGACAGCCCGCAGTTCAATGCAGGCGTGGACGATCCGTATGTGCTGGCCCTGCCGACCTATGCTGCAACGGCATGGTATCATCACTGCCTGCCGGCCGAGCATCCGGACCTGAAAGCCTTCCTACATGAAGTCGAGCATTTTGCGATGACTGACTACACGCTGGCTCTGCGTCAGGGTGCGGACCTGCCGGATGATCAGCGTCAGGCGATTGCGGCAAAACTGCATGACTACACGGGCCTGCCGGTCGATTACATTCTGCGGGCAGATCTGCGCGTCAATGGCGGCGAATTCGATCAGCAGCTTCAGGCGAAGACCGGTATGGCGACAGGCCGTCTGGACACCCGCTATTCAAGCCCGACGATCGATCCGATGAGCCAGGAAGTGGATTATGATCCGCAATCCAGCGCCATCAGTTCGGCCTATGTCACGGTCTTCAACGACTACGTCCGCAACACGCTCAAATACGGCACGGACGAGGATTATCGCCTCTATAACAGCCAGGGCCACTGGGACAGCCATCATCACCAGCCCGGCCACGGTTATCAGCCCAAGGGCGAGCCGAACGTCATGACGGATCTGGCCATGGCGATGAAGACCAATCCGAACCTGCATGTCATGCTCAATGCCGGCTACTACGATCTCGCAACGCCTTATTTTGAAGGCGTGTACGAGATGAAGCATCTGCCGATGCCGAACAGCCTGCAGAAAAACATCGAATATGCGCAGTACACGTCCGGCCACATGGTCTATGTGGACCCGAACACGCTGCAACAGTTGCACGATAACGTCGCGGCCTTCATCCGCCGCACGGACAATCTGCACTGATCCATAGCACGGTCAGAACAAACACCATGCAAGGCGGCGGAGGGAAAACCTTTCGCCGCCTTTTTCATTTCCGGCGTTACGCCCGGACTGGCCAGCCGATCCGGACAAGCACGTCGTCGGGTCCGTTAACCGCGAACTCATACATTCCCCAAGGCTTCAGGGATGGTCCTTCTTTCTCGATGATCTGGTCTGCAAAAACCTGTGCCAGGGCATCCACGTCCGGTCGGCGGAAATAAAGTCCGAACGGATTGCGCCCCGCTTCGACCCAGCCGGCAACCGCCTGTGTCAGATGAAGTTCCGCACCGTCCGGAGTTTGTAAAATCCGGTACTCCGACACACCCCCATCAGGCGCAGAGAACCCCAACAGAGCAAAAAACTGTTCTGCCTGAGGAATATCGTTCACTGGCAGGATGGCAATGACCGCTGTTCGGGCCTCAAAGTCAGACATGACTGTCACCTTTGCATGAAAGAACGCACAAAAAACCCCGCCAGATTGCTCTGGCGGGGTATGATGTTTCACCGGAGTGAAGAAATCAGGCGGACTTCGCGATGATTTCTTCAGCCACGTTGCGAGGCACCGGATCGTAGTGGTGGAACTGCATGGTGAAGGATGCACGACCCTTCGTTGCAGAACGCAGGTGCGAGATGTAGCCGAACATTTCCTTCAGCGGCACCTGTGCACGGATCATGACGGTCGAACCGGCAGTTTCCTGGCTCTGGATGATGCCGCGACGACGGTTAAGATCGCCCACGACGTCACCGACGTGATCGTTCGGCGTCGTGATTTCTACGTCCATGATCGGCTCGAGGATCACCGGACCGGCGTTCTTCATGCCTTCACGGAAGCAGGCCTTGGCGGCGATTTCGAAGGCCAGAGCCGACGAGTCAACGTCATGGTACTTACCGTCGAGCAGCGTGAACTGGAAGTCCACGGTCGGGAAGCCGGCGAGAACACCCGTGGTGCTCTGCATGCGGATGCCCTTTTCGACTGCCGGGATGTATTCCTTCGGAACCGTACCGCCGACAACCTTGTTCGTGAAGATGATCTCGTCCGGCTTGTCAGACGGAGCGAACTCGATCTTGACTTCAGCGAACTGACCCGAACCACCCGACTGCTTCTTGTGGGTGTAGGTCTCGACATGCGGCTTCGTGATCGTCTCACGATAGGCCACCTGCGGTGCACCGATGTTGGCATCGACGCCGTATTCACGACGCAGACGGTCAACGATGATGTCCAGGTGAAGCTCGCCCATGCCGGACAGGATGGTCTGACCCGTTTCCTGATCGGTCTTCAGATGCAGGGACGGATCTTCGGCCGTCAGCTTCTGCAGAGCCAGCGTCATCTTCTCGACAGCGTCCTTGGTCTTCGGCTCGACGGAGATGTCGATGACCGGGACCGGGAACTGCATGCGCTCCAGCACCACCGGATCGGAAGCATCAGCAAGCGTGTCACCCGTAACGGTATCCTTGAGGCCCACGAATGCGGCGATGTCACCGGCACCAACGGACTTCACTTCCTGACGCTTGTCGGCATGCATCTGGAACATGCGGCCAACGCGTTCCTTGTGACCCTTCGTCGTGTTCAGGATGGTGTCACCGGAGTTCAGGACACCACGATAGACGCGAACGAAGGTCAGCGTGCCGTACTTGTCGGAGATGATCTTGAACGCCAGGCCAGCGAACTTGCCGTCCGGATCGACCGGAACGATCGGCAGGAAGTCTTCATCGACTTCTTCGTCTTCCGGCGGAGCGATACGGATGCCTTCGACTTCGTCAGGAGCCGGCAGGTAGTCGATGACGGCGTCGAGCAGGGGCTGAACACCCTTGTTCTTGAAGGCCGTACCGCACATGACGGGACGGAATTCGCCGGAAATCGCACCCTTCTTGATGCACTTCTTGAGGGTTGCGACGTCGACGTCACCCTTCTCGAAGTACTCTTCCATGGCAGCGTCGTCGACGGCAAGAGCCGTGTCGAGCAGCGTCTGGCGGGCTTCCTCGGCCTTTTCCTTCAGGTCAGCCGGGATTTCTTCGTAGTGGAACTTGGCGCCGAGTTCGCCGCCTTCCCACACGATGGCGCGCATTTCGACCAGGTCGACCACGCCAACGAAGTTTTCTTCGGCGCCGATCGGGAGCTGCAGCGGCACGGCAACAATGTCGAGCTTCTCCTTCAGCGTGCTGAAGGCGTAGTAGAAATCCGCACCGGTACGGTCGAGCTTGTTGATGAAGATGATGCGCGGAACGTTGTAACGGTCAGCGAGGCGCCAGTTCGTTTCGGACTGCGGCTGCACGCCGGCCACGCCTTCGATCACGAAGATCGCGCCATCGAGCACGCGGAGCGAACGATTGACTTCGATGTTGAAGTCGATGTGGCCCGGGGTGTCGATGATGTTGATGCGGTGGTCGTTCCACTCACACGTCACGGCTGCCGAGGTGATCGTGATGCCACGCTCACGCTCCTGCGCCATGTAGTCGGTCGTGGTGTTGCCTTCGTGGACCTCACCGATCTTGTGAGAGACACCCGTGTAATACAGGATACGCTCGGTCGTCGTGGTCTTACCGGCATCGATATGCGCGGTAATACCGATGTTGCGAATCTTCGAGAGAGCCGATTTGGCTTCCTGAACGCTTTCGGACACGGAGAACCTCCAAAATACAATGAAAGGTGTTTCAGCCTGAACCGAAACACCTCCGCTGCGGCCCTGTGAAAGGGCCGAACCTGATTTATCCCAGTGGCGGCTGAATGACGCAGACCGCCATGGTTTTCAAGAGCAATCTTGTGACCAAACCTAAAGTTCGGCAAAAATTCCTCAGGCGGTCTGGGCAGCCTTGCGTTCCTGGGCGCGCAGGATACGGCGCTTGATGACCTGGGCTTCCGTCGGAAGCTTGCGGTTCGGCGTACCCAGTAGGAACGAATCCAGCCCACCGTTGTGCTCGACCGTGCGGATACCGTTGGTGGACAGGCGCATGCGCACCGAAGCACCAAGAATATCGGAGATCAGCGTGGTCTCCTGCAGGTTCGGGAGAAAACGACGGCGGGACTTGTTATTGGCGTGGCTGACGTTGTTGCCCGTCAGCACGCCCTTGCCCGTGATCTGGCAACGGCGAGACATGGTGGTACTTTCCTCGATGCTGGATGACGCAGGACAGCGAGGTCCGGCGTGTTCCGTAAATCAGGCGCGGCTTATGACGTAAGGTTGGGGCCTTCGTCAACCCCTGACTACGCTTTCTCCGGCCTGTGCGGCCCACATTGCGGCATAATGGCCACCTGCGGACAGCAGTTCCATGTGGCTTCCCTGCTCTACCACGCGTCCCGCGTCAAGCACCACGATGCGATCGGCATCCTGAACAGTGGAAAGACGATGCGCCACGATGATCGTCGTGCGGGCCTGCGAGAGCACTGCCAGCTCTTTCTGGATGGCGACTTCCGTGCGGGTGTCGAGCGCGCTTGTGGCCTCGTCCAGAAGCAGGATGCGGGGGTCTTTCAGGATAACGCGGGCGATGGCGACGCGCTGCTTCTCGCCACCGGAGAGCTTGAGTCCCCGCTCGCCCACAACAGTCTTGTAGCCGTCGGGTAATTCCCGAATAAACGCATCGATCTGGGCGCTGCGGGCCGCTCTTTCAATATCCTCGGGTGACGCAGACAGATCACCATAGGCAATGTTCTCGCCGATGCTGGAATTGAAGAGCACCGTATCCTGCGGGACCGTACCGATGATGTTCTGGATGTCGGTGGGTGCGATATCGCGCAGATCATGACCGTCAATGCAGACCGCACCTTCCGTCGGGTCATAGGCGCGGGTCAGCAGGCGACCCAGAGTAGATTTACCCGAACCCGTATGCCCGACGATGGCCAGAGAGGTTCCTGCGGGGACGTTTATGGAAACGTCATGCAGGATCTGCCGGGCCGGGCTGTAGCCGAAGGAAACATGCCTGAACTCGACAGCTGCCGCACCCGCTTCCGACAGTTTGCCTGGTAGATGCACCGGCTGGGGGGCATGGGTGATTTCTGAGCGGACGGCGAGGAGTTCGAGATAGTTTTCCAGATCGACGCGCGCATTGCGCCAGCCTGCGCTCACATAGTTCAGAGCGCCTACGGACGAATAAAGACCACTCAGATAGCTGCCGATCAGGACGAACTGCGCAACGGCCAGACGATGCGCCACGATGTCATGAGCGGCCATCGCGAGAAGGGTTGTTGTCGTGGCGGCGATCAGGATGCCACGGCTGACCTGGGACAGGCTGACATAACGCTGGAGGCTGATCTCGGCTTGGCGGAGATCTCTGCGCGCCACATCATAACGGGCGATTTCATGCGGTTCGTTGGCGAAGCTGCGGACTGTCTCGAAGTTCAGGATGCTGTCCACAAGCTGGTGCTGGGCTTCATTGCTGGCACGGTTACGGGCGCGTCTTGCCGTCATCCGCAGACGTGTAAAGACGTAGGAGACGGCAGAATATAGCCCCAGCGCGACCAGAAGCAGGCAGACATAACGCCAGTCAAAGATCTTCAGAATGACCGTCAGCGTCATGATGAGTTCGATAACGTTGGGCAGGACGTTGAACAGCGCCAGAGACAGCAGGGTCCCGACGGCATCAGCACCACGGTCAAGCGTGCGGGTCAGCGAACCCGTCTGACGATCCAGATGGAAACGGACGCTCAGATCATGCAGATGGCGCAGGCCGAGAACGGCGACACGGCGCTGGAGATCCGTTTCAACGGGTTTGACGAGCAGTTCCCGCAGCGGGGTCGCCAGCCCGGAAATGATACGGATGACGGCATACTGGGCGATCAGCCAGACCGGGACGGCCAGAAGCGTTTCCGGACGCGACAGGCTGCTGACCATGCGGCTGAAGAGCCAGGGCGTGGCGACGGCTGTGCCGCTCTCCACCAGAAGAATGACGAGTGCAAAACCGATGCGTGTGGCGTCGGGCCAGAGCTTTTCGGGGCGGATCATGGGCCACAGAACCCGCAGGGAAAGCGCTTCGGAGGTCGAATTGGTTTTCTTGAACATGTGTAGACTATGGGAAGTGCAGGCGATGCTTTGCAAATGACTGCCTGCATGCGACATATTGGTCTGTGTCTGACAAATCCTTATCCCCTGCCCTCGAACCCTTTCTCCGCCACATCGCGGCCTGCAACAGCGCGGTCCTGCCGGGCGGTCGTCTCCCGTTTTTCTGTGGCACTGAGCAGATCGGCTGGGTCAGCCCGGCAATAGCGCAGACGCTCGAAACGCTCGGCCTTCAGCAGGATCAGGGTTTCGGAGTAAAAGCCGGTGCGGAGCTGTTCCCCCTCTCCCAGACGCTTTGCGAGATGGGACTTTATGCCTCCCATGACGAAGCTTTTGACGTTCGCAACGACAATGGCCTCGTGCTGGGACAGGTGGACCGTGACGCCATTCCCGTTCTGGGGCTGGCGGCCGAGGGTGTGCATCTGAACGGACTGGTCGAACGCGCGGACGGGCTTTTCCTGTGGGTGGCCCGCCGTAGCATGAGCAAGCGGCTGGACCCGGGAAAGCTGGACCATCTGGTGGCGGGCGGTATGAGCGCCGGTCTCGACCCACAGACAACGGTCGTCAAGGAAGCACAGGAAGAAGCCGGCATCCCCGCCGAACTGGCCACAACGGCCCGGCCCGTCAGCCGGATCGAATATGCGCTGGAGCGTCCTGAAGGGCTGCGGCGCGATGTCCTGCACTGTTACGATCTGCTTTTACCTGAGGAATTCGTGCCGGTCGCGGAAGACGGTGAAGTGGAAAGCTTTCACCTCATGCCAATTCAGGATGTCATGGCGCTGGTGCGGGATACCGATTTATTCAAGTTCAACGTCAATCTTGTCCTGATCGACCTGTTCATTCGCCGGGGCCTGTTCACGCCTGCCGAGGCTGACGTTCTTCGGAATGCCCTGGCAGGACAGCCTCGGTGAAAAAGAGACTGCCTCTGCTGGCCCTCACGGCTCCGCTGCTCGGCGGCTGCATCGTGCCGGTCAGTGTCACACCTAATCTGTGCCGGGAAATCCAGACCCATGACGGCGTGCAGATCCGGCTGATGTTCGGTCTGACGCGACCGGATGGCAGCATCGTTGATGGTGACGACTGGCAGGCTTTCGTGGACAGCGAGATCACACCACGCTTTCCGGCAGGATTTACCGTCTTTGATGGTCAGGGACAGTGGTATGATGCGGCAGGGCACAGGGTGATCCGTGAGGCGTCCCGAATTGTCTGGATCGTGGCTCCCTCCTCGGACCGCAATCTGCAGCCATATCTGAAAGCCATCCGCCAGGCCTATCAGAAACGTTTCAGCCAGCAGGCCGTTGGACTGGCCATCCAGTCCGGCTGCTCTTCATTCGAAAGCGTTCCCGTGGAATAGTTCCCGTGTACGGAACAGCGTTTCTCAGGTTTCACATCTGTTTTCATCCGGACTTCTCTCGTCGGGGCAGGTTTCCCTGCACAGGACGACAGTTCAGGCATGTTTTCATTCCGGAATTCTCATGACCGATCTTTCTCCGCCTCCTTCCCCTGACACCATCACGGTCGAGGCCTCAGACTCCACAGGTACTATCCAGCGGCGTGCACGGGGCTTTCTGGCCCTCTTCTTCGTGGCAATAGGCCTGTACACGCTCAAAGGCTTCCTGCCGGCTCTGCTGTGGGGCTGCGTGTTCGCCATTTCAATCTGGCCGCTTTATCGTCGGGCGGAACTGCGTTTCGGCCGAAGCGACTGGCTTCCACTGGTCTTTACGCTGGCTGTCGCGCTGATCTTTCTGGTTCCGGTCTCGCTGGTGGGGGTCAAGGTTGCAGACGAAGCGCGGAGTGCGCTCGAATGGATTGATGACGTGCGGAACAACGGCATTCCGATGCCGGAATGGGTGCCACATCTGCCCTTCCTGTCCGCCCAGGCCACCAACTGGTGGCAGAACCACATGACAAGCCCGCAACGCCTGTCCCATCTGCTCCATTCGGTGGATGTCGGACATGGCATGCAGATGACGAAACAGGTCGGATCGCAGCTTGCCCGCCGCGGCACACTGTTCGCGTTCTCGCTCCTGACGCTGTTCTTCCTGCTCAAAGATGGAGACAGCGTGATCCGCAAGTGTCTTCTGGGGTCTCAGCGCCTGTTTGGTGAACAGGGCGAGAGTCTGGCCAAGCAGATGATTTCATCCGTGCATGGCACGCTGGCCGGGCTTGTTCTGGTAGGGCTGGGCGAAGGGGCCATTATGGGTATCGTCTACATGGCCACAGGCGCACCACAGCCCCTGCTGTTCGCAATGGTGACGGCCGTAGCCGCGATGATCCCATTCCTGGCCTGGCCGACAGTCGGGCTTGTGGCCCTGCTTCTGCTGGCCAAGAGCAGCATGATCGGCGCAATCGTTGTCATGGCGATCGGATCAGTCGTGATTTTCATCGCAGACCATTTCATCCGCCCTGTCCTGATCGGCGGCAGTACGAAGATGCCGTTCCTCTGGGTTCTGCTGGGAATTTTAGGAGGGGCCGAGACCTGGGGTCTGCTGGGCCTGTTCCTTGGTCCGGCCATCATGGCCGCACTGCATCTGCTGTGGACCATCTGGACAGAGGTCAATCCGCGCAAAGGGATCTATGCACCGGATACAGGATCTTAAAGGAAGGGATTTTACCGCAGGACTGGTCGGGCAGGCGGGATTCGAACCCACGACCCCCAGTCCCCCAGACTGGTGCGCTACCAGGCTGCGCTACTGCCCGTCGTCCTGCGGTGGCGGTGGTTTAGCAGTGTCCCGCCGTCACCGCAATGGGGCATTGTGACTAGACGGGCAGAAGATTTCGCAAATTCTGCAGCTCTTCGAGAATTTCGCGAAGTTCCGAGCGCAGAAGACCGTTCTCAGCCTCGGCCTTTTCCAACGTACTGAAAAGCTGTTCGTTTTCATCACGCAGCGTCATCAGGAGCGCAGAATTGGGCGCTTCGGCTTCGGCTTCGGCTTCGGCTTCGGCTTCGGCTTCGGCTTCGGCTTCGGCTTCGGCTTCGGGGCTCTCATTTTCTGCCGTGATGTCAACCGCTTCCGTCACACTGGCCTCATGAGCCGACGTCGGAAGCTCCGGGAAAATGATATCATCGACAGGGTCAGGCGTGGGAACGGCGGGAACGTCTTCGCTTTCCACAGCTACGACAACCGGCAATGCCTCTTCGGAAGGCACGCTGTGGTCTTCAACCGCGTCAACAATGGCAACCGGAACGTGAGCCGGGGCTTCAGATTCGACTTCCATTTCCGGCACCGTCTCGACAGCAGTTTCCGGAGAAGTTTTCTGACCTGCACGCGCCTTCTGGCTACGACGTTCACGCAGAACCCGCAGAACCCCCTGCCCTTTGTAACCCTGCACATAAAGCAGGTCCGAAATCAGCCGCAGGGTCTCGATATGCTCGGGACTGTAATAGCGACGGCCACTTTCGCCACGGAACGGCTTCACACCCGGATAGATCGTCTCCCAGGAACGCAGGCGATGCTGCGGGATATGCAGCTCTTCTGCGACTTCACTGATGGTACGATAGGCTTCCGGAGCTTTTCTGACCTTCTCCGGGCCGGTTGAAAGCTCATCATTCGACGAAACCATGACGGCATTGGTGGCGAAATTATCTGTCATGGGAAGAGGTCTCGGCCGCTGCGGCATTTTCGGAACCGTTCATGCGGTCCCTCAGCAGTTGGGAAGGTCTGAACACCAGCACGGCACGTGGCAGAATAGGGACTTCGACGCCGGTCTTGGGATTGCGTCCGATACGCTCCCCCTTCTGGCGGACGGAAAATGTCCCGAATCCACTGAGCTTCACGCATTCACCCGCTTCCAGCCTGTCCGAGATCACACCCAGAAGGCTTTCAAGAATCATGGAGGAGTCGTGCCGGGAAAGACCGACACGGCTGTAGAGATGCTCAACAAGATTCGCGCGCGTGACTGTGCTCATGACACTTGCGTATCATGACGTTCAGAACAGTCAAAGGAATCAATCATTAACCTGCTCTCTGGCAAAAAGCAGACTTACATCCGGATCAGTGCGGAGCCCCAGGTCAGGCCGCCGCCAAGGGCTTCCATCAGCACGAGGTCACCCTTCTGGATGCGCCCGTCGCGGACAGCTTCGTTCAGGGCCAGCGGAATCGAAGCAGCCGACGTATTGGCATGACGGTCCACGGTCACAACCACCCGATCTGACGGCAGCGCAAGTTTCTTGGCCATCCCGTCAATGATCCGCAGATTGGCCTGATGCGGTACCATCCACTGGATGTCCTGCCCCGTCAGACCATTGGCTTCCAGTGCTTCATCCACAGCCTGAGACAGCTTGACGACGGCATGACGGAAAACCTCCCGCCCCTGCATGCGCAGATGCTGTGTCGTGGACGCGCAGCCTACGGCACCATCCACATAAAGGATATCGCCTGTACGACCATCCGAGTGCAGATGGGTGGAGAGAATGCCCTCGCCTTCCGCGCCACCCGCTTCCAGCAGCACTGCACCCGCGCCATCTCCGAAGAGAACGCAGGTGGCACGGTCATTCCAGTCCAGCAGACGGGAGAAGACCTCGCTGCCGATCACCAGAACCTTCTTGGCCTGACCGGACTGCACAAGGGCACGCGCCGTCGCCAGAGCATAAACGAAGCCCGAGCAGGCTGCGCTGATATCAAAGCCGAACCCCGTCGTCATACCCAGCAGGGCCTGAACCTGTACGGCAACGGCTGGGAAAACCTGATCCGGCGTCGAGGTCGCAACCAGAACGGCATCCACGTCTGACGCGGACACTCCAGCATACTCAAGAGCCTGCCGCGCAGCTTCCGCCGCCATACTGGCCGTCGTTTCGTCGCCCGAAACGATATGCCGCTGGGTGATACCGGTGCGGGTCCTGATCCATTCGTCCGAAGTCTCGATACCATACTTGCTGGCGAGATCGTCATTGGAGATGACGTCGCGCGGCAGATAGCCCCCGACACCCGTCAGGCGGACACGAATGGGATCGGACATTTCTTTTCAGCTCACAGGTTCAGGGGCGGCCTTGGCGGATACAGGAGCAGCCGGCTCGACAACTCCCATCCCCAACTGCTCCAGACGGTCGCGGATCTTGTCGTTCAGATGGTGTGTGACAGCATCCATGGCAACATCGAGAGCCGCAGCAAAGCTTTCGCCATCCGCGCCACCATGGGACTTCACAACGATGCCGTTCAGACCGACAAACAGCGCTCCGTTATAGCGCCGGGGGTCGATCCATTCCCGCATCCGCTCAAGACCCGGCTTGACCAGAAGATAGCCCAGACGGGTCAGCAGATTGGTCTGGAACACGCGCTTCAGAAGGCTGAAGGCCAGCTTGAGAGCGCCTTCACCGGTTTTCAGGGCGACATTCCCCGTAAAACCGTCCGTCACCACCACATCCGTCGTCCCGGCTGTGATGTCATGACCTTCCACAAAGCCGTGGAACTGGGGGGCCAGCGGGCTGGCACGCAACCGTTCAGACGCTTGACGCAGACGGTCATCGCCCTTCAGCTCTTCCGAACCGACATTGAGAAGACCAATTGTGGGAGACGGAAGACCAAGGGCCGCCTGTGCAAAGGCTTCGCCCATGATGGCGAATTCAACCAGATTACGGACATCGCAGGCAATATTGGCTCCGAGATCCAGCATCACGATATCACCGCGCGCAGAAGGCTCGACAGCCACCATGGCGGGACGGGAAATTCCCGGAAGGGCTTTGACGATGATCTTGGCCAGCGCCAGCATCGCTCCGCTGTTGCCCGCAGAAACGACGCCACGGGCTTCCCCGGCGGCGACAGCTTCCATAGCCATACGCATGGACGATCCCCGGACGCGCAGTGCCGAAGTCGGTTTCATGTCCATGGGGATACTTGCCGCGGAATGGCGGATATCACACAGACGGGCAGCTTTGGGATATTTTGCCAGAGCCGGCTTGAGAAGGGCTTCGTCTCCGATCAGGAGAATACGGGCCTTCGGGTGCCGGTCGGCGGCCAGATCAAGTCCGGCAAGGACGATATCCGGGGCACTGTCACCGCCCATTGCATCGACGGCGAGGGCGTAAGGCCCGGAGGCCGCGATGTCACGTTCGGGCGTGACAGGCGCTTTGGTCATTGAGACAGTTTCCCGGACAGCATCACAGATGCGGGCCGCGCTCTCTGGAAGCTACGGACCCGCAGGTAGGGATCAGGCGCGGACGGCGGTCTTCAGGCTCTTGCCGCTGTTTCCAGCAGCGACCACTTCGCGGCCGTCATAATGACCACAGTGGCTGCAAACGTGGTGCGGACGCTTCATTTCGCCGCAGTTCGAGCACTCTGCATGAGCTTCGACACCCAGGGCGTGGTGGCTGCGACGCATGCCACGACGGGACGGCGTAGTCTTTCTTTTAGGGACGGCCATGGCTTTTATGCCTCTTTCTGCTTCAGTGTCGGCACCCCTGCTCCGCTCCCCGCGGCATCCGGTGCCCTGTTGTTCGTCGTCTCGTAATTACGTCGAGTTCAGGCGGGGGCTCTAGCAGAGCCAGGGGCAACCCGCAAGTCAGACGTGGGATTTTTATTCTTTCCTGTCCCCGTTTTTCAGCACGGAAAGCGCCGAAAACGGATTGGGACGGCGCGGACCATCCGGCCCCTCGCCAGACAGCTGTGCCCCTTCTTCCCCTTCTGCAGGCGCCACGTCAACTGCATTTTCCAGACCGGTGCCGGGTTTGCGCGGATACGGGTCCAGCATCAGGGCCAGTTGCTCGGCCGCCGCCTCACCGATATCGACAGCCTTGCCATCATGCGGAACTTCGTCCGGGCCATCCAGATCAATGGAATCGATGTCGAATTCGTCTTCCGGCATATCGGCCGCAGGAATGAATTTCAGGAAGAAGGTCTCGGCCAGCACATCATCGAAAGGCTCGGATGTGATGACACAGACCTGCGTGACCCTGGCTGAAAGGTGCCCTTCCGCGAGGACACTCCGGTTCTCGGACGGTGTCAGACGAAAGCGGCAGGTCAGGGTCTCAATCGCGGGGATGCCGAAGCGTGCAGCCAGTGCCTTGCACTCGGCAGGCGAAGCCTCGATCGTCTCTTCCAGTCCCGAGCCCAGCCGATTGAAAGGGATGCGTCGGGAAAATTCGGGTGAATGGGACATTCAGGCACTCCAGCCCCCGGAATATGGGGAAATCGTTGACATGCAGGCGCCGTTCGGGCACGCGCTCATTTGAGCGGTTCTCTTGCACAGGATAGTTTCCGGATCCATGAATAACGCATCTTCCCCGACGCCCCAAAGCAGAACACGCCTTCTTCGCCGTTTCGCACAGGCCGGCGTGGCATGTGTTCCGCTGCTGCTCGGCGGATGCTCGTTCTTCTCTCCAATTCCCGAGCCGCGCGGCTCCCTGATCGAAAAGACGGATTACGCGCAGCTTGTCCCCGGAACCAGCACCCGCTCTGATGTGCTCGATCTGCTCGGTTCGCCCACCGCACACGCGACCTTCGACGACAACACATGGATCTATGTCTCCATGATCACGTCCCCGACGCCGCTGACCTTCCCGAGCGTGAAGAAGCAGCAGGTCGTGGTCCTGAATTTTGATAACGGTGGTGTCCTGCGCAAGATGGACACGCTGAGCAAGAAGAACGCGATGTATGTCGGCATGGTGGGTGCGAAGACACCGACGCCGGGTACCAGCTCGTCGATCTTGCAGGAGCTGCTGGGCAATGTCGGCCGCTACAACCCGATGAGCGGCATGAGCAGCCAGTTCGGTGGCAGCACGGGCCCGATGGGTGGTCAGGGCACCGGCAATGGTGGCGCCGGCAACTCGCTGCCCTAAGCTTCCGGACGCATGATTATTTCGGGAGGCTGAGCAGAACGCCCAGACCTCCCAGCGGACTGTCCATCAGACGGATGGACCCGCCATGGGCATGAATGATGTCACGGACGATCGTCAGCCCCAGCCCACCCTTGCCATCCTGACTGCCGCTGGCAGCATTAAGCTCTGAAATAGCGGCGCGCCGGCTTGCTGACAGGCCAGGCCCGTTATCTTCAACCGCGATTTCGATATTCCGCTCACCCTCACGCAGGGAAAAGCGCATGGCCCCTCCGTGCCGCCGTGCATTTTCCGCCAGATTCGTCAGAACGCGGCGCAGGGCATCCGGGCGGACGACCGCTTCCACACCCTCGCGTCCCTCAACGCCGAGAACCTGCCCCCCTGCCCGCACAGTGGCAGCAGCAACATCATCCAGCATCCCTCTGAGATCGATCGCCACCGGCTCCTCTGCCCCTTCTCCACGGGCAAATGACAGATAGCTTCCAATGAGGCGTTCCATGTCCTCAATGTCTGTCACCATGTCAGACAGGTCCGGCTTGAGCGCCTCGGCGCGAATCAGACCCGTGGTCGGGATCATGGCAACCGTCAAACGCAGCCGGGTCAGAGGCGTGCGCAGATCATGCGAAACTCCGGCCAGAACAGCGGTTCTCTGCGCGACAAATCGGTTGACCCGCGCCTGCATGCGATTGAAGGCAATGGCAGCCTGACGGACCTCGCGGGCGCCCTGTGGACGGATGGGGCCCTGATCCCGCCCCATTCCAAAAAGTTCAGCAGCAAGACCGAGACGACGGATGGCGCGGACCTGATTGCGCATGAACAGGCCGGCAATCAGGAACAGCAGGATGGAACTGCTCACTGCCCAGACGACGAACAGCCAGATCGGCCCGATATTCAGGCGCTTGACCGGCACCATGACCACCAGCACGCCATCAGGAAGCTGGATGGAAGCGCGCACGGTCTGGGGATCTTCGGACCAGTCGACATCATAGGGACGAACAAGATTTTGCTGAATGGAACGGGCGAAATCATCGTCCATTGGGCCCAGCACGTGATTGGTGCCCTGCCGGGTCAGCCTTTCACCGGCGTGAAATGAAAAGCCCAGTTGCGTGCGGGACGCCGCGTCCTGAAGAGTAAGCGCACGTTCAGCTTCGGATGACGTATGCTCGATCATGGCCATGACCAGCGAGACTTCACCCGTAACGCCGTCCGAGAGGCGCCGGGACACCACGTTCAGATAGGTGCCGTAGAACAGGCCCAGCGCAATGGCCTGTGTCACGAGCAGCGGAATGAGAACGATCAGCATGGACCGCCCCATCAGGGAGCGCGGCAGAATACGCCGCAGGGGGCGATCCAGCTTCTGCCAGGCGTCGTCCCGCTCGATCGCCGGATCAGCGTCCCGGTTTGAGAACATAACCCTTCCCGCGCACGGTATGGAGGAAACGAGGCTCCTTGGGATCAGGCTCGATACGACGGCGCAGGCGGGTGACCTGAACATCAACCGCCCGCTCGCCGATCTCATCCATTTCAAGGGCTCTGGCGATGGCTTCACGGGAGAGAACCGTCCCGGGCTGGGCCGTCAGAACACCCAGCAGGGCCGCCTCACCGCCTGTCAGATGCACCGGGCCATGAGGACCGCTGAGCAGCCCGCGCTTGACGTCAAATTCCAGCTCTCCCAGCCGCAGCATGTCGGGCACTTCATCAACCACCGGCAATGCAGGCACCACGCGGCGCAGATGGGCGCGCAGGCGAAGCAGCAGTTCGCGCGGCTCGAAGGGCTTGCCCAGATAGTCGTCCGCACCGGCTTCCAGTCCGCCGATCCGGTCCGCAGGCTCCCCCCGTGCCGTCAGAAGCAGGATCGGAAGCGACAGGCCGTCTTTCCGAAGACTGTTCGTCAGGGACAGACCGTCTTCGCCGGGCATCGTGACATCCAGAACAAGAGCATCAGGCTGGATGCGTTCCAAAACCTGACGTGCCGCCAGGGCATCAAGAGCCGTGCTGACACGATAGCCGTTCTCAGACAGATAACGTTGCAGCAGCCGCAGGAGGCGCGGATCATCATCGACGACAAGAATATGTTCGTCGCTCATCGTGCAGGGCTTTCAGTTGGCACCTGAAGAGGTGCGAGGACACGGCGGAAACCCTCAACGGCCGTCATGCCGGCTTCACGATATGCCCGGGTCATGACCTCGCGGATCATGAGGAACAGTTCACGCTCAAGCGCCTCCCCGGCCTCCGTCAGGCGCAGGGGACGTCTGCGCCGGTCGTGACGGTCTTCTTCCTGTACAAGCAGTCTGCGTTCCCGCAGGTCTCCCAGAGCGCGCCCGAGCGACTGTTTGGTAATGCCAAGACTGTTCAGGAGCGCACCGGGCGTAATCCCCGGATGGGCAGCAGTCAGGAAAAGAATGCGGTGATGAGCCGGCCCCAGCCCCTTCTCACGCAGCAGCGTCTCGCAATCAGCATTCAGCGTCCGCCAAGCCAGCATCATGGCTTCATAGGACTGCCGGATCCGGTCTTCGCGCAGGTAAAGATGCGCCGTCGCGGAAGATGGCGCTTCCATAAGTCGGGAGGTCACCGGAGAATTTCCTCAACATATCCGAAGCGGTTAAAATCGGTAATACGCTGCGGATAGAGAATACCGTTCAGATGGTCGTTTTCGTGCTGGAGAACATTGGCATGAAAACCCGTGGCCTCGCCTTCAACCGCGTCACCATTTTCGTCCAGCCCCGAATAGTGCACACGAGCATATCGCGGCACATCAGCGCGCAGACCCGGAATCGACAGACATCCCTCGCTGCAGATGATCATTTCGTCACCGACAGGCGTGATTTCCGGATTGATGAGCACGCGGTGCAGCAATGCGTCTTCGGGATTCGCCACACGGTTCGTCGGAACGTGATAAACGAAAAGCCTCAGAAGCTGATGAACCTGCGGAGCCGCCAGTCCCGCACCGCGCGCATCAGCCATCGTTTCCATCATGTTAGCGATGAGAGACTGGATTTCCGGGGCTTTCGGGTCAGAAACGGCCTGTGCCACCTGATGCAGGACGGGGTTACCCATGCGGGCGATCTTGAGCAGGGCCATGAAATTGTCTGTCCTTTGAAAGAGGGTGGCATCCGGTCAGCCCAGAGTGCGCGTTGGGAAGAATCCATTCAAGCGCGGCTGAATGAATTGCGTTCCCCGCAGAAGGTGTGTTAAGGGCACCATCCTTAGTTGGAATGCCATATCACGGGTGGCGCTGAAGAGCGGGCCCATAAGGAGTTGACGGCACCGTGCAGGTTCTCGTTCGTGACAACAATGTTGACCAGGCGCTTAAGGCGCTCAAGAAGAAGATGCAGCGCGAAGGCGTGTTTCGTGAGATGAAGCTGCGTCGCCACTTCGAAAAGCCCTCCGAGAAGCGCGCCCGCGAAGCAGCTGAAGCTGTTCGTCGCGCCCGCAAGATGGAGCGTAAGCGTCTGGAGCGTGAAGGCTTCTAAGCCTTCCCGTCATCCGAACGGAAAAAAGGCCGCGTCCTCAGGGACAGCGGCTTTTTTTGTGCCTCGATTTTGCGATATCCCCTGCCCGCATCAAGCAGACAGGGAATAAATGGATAGCCTCAAGGCGCATCCATCAGTTTGCGGCTGAGATAGATCGCCTCAAGAGCGCGCTCATGTGCGACTTCCGCAGCGTTGACCGTGCCGGCATGACCGCCCTCTACATCTTCATAATACAGGAAAGGCAGATGCAGGCTCTCCAGCCGGGCTGCGAACCGCCGGGCATGGATCGGGCCAACCCGGTCATCACGTGTCGATGTGAAGATAAACGGCTCCGGATAGGACACTCCGGCTTTTAGGTTTTGCAGAGGTGACATCTTTTCCCAGAAAGCGCGCGGTCCCGGTTCCGAGATGCTGCCATATTCTGCTGCCCATGAGGCACCAGCCGCCATCTGCTCGTAGTTCATCATATCCAGAAGTGGCACACCGATGATCGCTGCATTCCACAGATCCGGATGCTGGGTGAACTCCACACCTGCCAGCAGTCCGCCATTGGACCGCCCGCGCAGCCCCAGATGCCTGGGAGACGTAATATGCCGCGCCGTCAGATCACGCGCCACGGCGGCAAAGTCATCATAGGCCTTCTGCCGCCCTTCCCGACGTGCAACCTCGTGCCATGCAGGACCAAACTCGCCGCCACCGCGGATATTGGCCATGACGTACACGCCACCACGATCGAACCAGGTAATACCAAGGTCCGGGTGATAGACAGGCAGATAGGACAGTCCAAAACCACCATAGGCTGTCATCAGCGTGGGACGGGCGCCATCCTTCTGCCAGTCCTTCGCATGAACAATGAAATATGGAATGGCCGTACCATCCGGGCTGATCGCGGACATCTGCTCCACAATCAGACCGGACGCATCAAACAGATCCGGCTGACGATATAAAAGTTGTGTGGTCTGCGATGCCGTATCCAGACCCCAAAGCTGGGGTGGCTGAATGAACCCTTCAAGCTGAAGGTAAGCCTGCGAAAGCTTCGGGTCGGACGAAACGATTTCTGCTGCCATGTTGCGAGGCAACGCAATGGAACGCGAGACCCAGCCCTCCTTCGCCTCATGACGGAAGAGTTTCAGAACAGGCTGGACGTTATCGTACAGAACAACAACCAGACCGTCCTTGGTGACGGCCAGAGCGTCTCCCATTCCGTCTCCAATGGTCTGACGGGACGTAGGTGACAGGATAAGCTCCGGGACCGCCGATTTTTTCAGATCCAGAGCAACAATACTGTCCGCGTGAAACGTCTGACTAGGCAGTACCCAATCCTGCAGCAGATGAAAAACCAACTGGCCATTCAGGTAAGACAGGCTGTCGTATTTTTCGGGAAGAGGCAGCCGGGTCAGCTGATGTGTCTCGGGATTGAAGAGACTGAGTTCCGTGTGAAAGAAATCCCGGTGACGGCTGATGAGAAAAAGCTGCTGTCCTTTTTCATCACGCAGAGTTTCCGGCGACACATCCATATCCGAAATCTGCCCACGATAGACTTCGGTAGCCTGAGCCAGCGATTGTCCTCGGTGCAGCAATCGGACGGAATACGGATAGCCTGACTTGGTGAGCCCTGCGTCACCAGTCCCCCAGTCACGGGAAACGAGAAGCGTGTTGGCATCAACCCATGTGACGGTCTGTTTGCCAGAAGGCAGAACAAAACCATGCTTTACGAAAGCACCCTTCTGCGTGTCGTATTCCCGGACCACATGCGCGTCTTCACCCGCCCGGGACAGGGCCATGAGACAGAAACGTTCCTTCGGAACGAGACAGTCCAGACCTTCCATGACCCAGTTTTCATGCTCTGCCCGAGCCAGGGCATCGAGATCGAAACGCGTCTTCCAATCCGGGTGACCGGAATTAAAGGAAGCGGTCGAAGCACTGCGCCATATCCCGCGGACATGGACATCGTCCTGCCAGAAGTTCCAGATTTCCCTTCCCTGCTGGTGCGGCACGGCAAGACGCGCCGGGGACTGCTCTGCAGTCAGAATTTTCTGGTAGAGAGGACTGTAGCGCGGGTCTGAGGCAAGCGTTGCTTCAGTATGAGCATTCTGTGCCCTGACCCACTTCAGGGCCTCAGCGCCGTCCGTCTGGCTTAACTCGGCTGGAGACGGCAGAGAGGATGTGCCTGCATAAGCCGCCACAGGCAGAATGGAGAGAGACAGGCACAGCGCTCTCGCAAGAACAGGAAACATGGAGACCCTTTACGATACCGACGATATCGGCATCGTAAAGAACTCTGGCAGATCAGGCCACAGCCGCTGCGCTGACGGCTTCCTCCACCTCCTGAAAGCTCGGCATCAAGTCGGACGGAATGCTCTTCCGGCCGATTTCCACGCTGACCTGTGGCGCATTGCCCTGCAGATGCGCGACGATCACGGAGCGCACGAGATCGAGATAGGACGCCTCTTCCTCGACAACCCCACCCAACCGACTGGCAATCGGCGCCACAATTCCATATGCCAGCAGAATACCAAGGAATGTTCCGACAAGCGCGCCTGCAATCATCTCACCCAGAATGATCGGAGGTTTGCTGATGGACGCCATGGTCTTGATCACACCCAGCACCGCAGCCACGATCCCCAGAGCCGGTAGTGCATCGGAGACAGACTGAAGCGCATGAGGCAAATGCATTTCCTCACGCATGTTCTTCTTGAGTTCATTCCCCATCACTTCATCCATCTGATACGGATCAGTGACATTCATGCCTGCCATACGCAGATAGTCGCAGATGAAAGAACAGACATGGGGATTATCACGGATTTTCGGAAAAGCCCCGAAAATCGTGCTGCCCTGCGGATCCTCGATATGGGATTCAAGCGCCATGAACCCCTTGGAAGATGCCAGTTTCGCGATATGAAACAGCAGGCTCAGGAGATCAACATAGTCCGCCCGGCTATACTGGGACCCCTTCATGGCCTTCTTGACCCCGGCTGGAAGATGCTTCACGGCCGCAATGGAATTGGCCATCAGGAAGGTTCCGACCGCCGCGCCCAGAATGGTCAGCAGTTCAAAAGGCATGGAGGATACGAGAGGGCCGATGGCTCCGCCAGATGCCACGAACGATCCGAAAACACAGCCCAGAACAACAACCAGACCGATAATAATGAACATCCGAAAATTTCCTGACTGACTTGAATTTATTGAGAAATATCGGGCGACAGCACCAGAACGATGCGACGGTTCCGGGGGCTGAGCGGCTGGGCAGGATCAAACAGGTTTCTGTCCGCATATCCACTGACGGATTTCAGGCGTCCGTCAGGAAAACCACTCTGAACAACGAGATCCCGTACCGCGACGGCACGCGCACTCGACAGGCTCCAGTTACTGAGCTGTCCGGGGCGATAGGGCGTGGCATCGGTATATCCGGCAATGGACAGTTTGCCGGGCAGTTTCTCGAGATAGGGTACAATAGCCTTGATCAGCTTTACCGCATGAGAGTCAGGTGCAGATTGCCCCATCGCGAACATCGGCAGATGGTCTGAATCCGCAATCTCGATGTGCAGTCCGTCGTCCCCAACCGTAACCGAGACCTGTGAGCGTATATCCGCGAGTTCAGGCATGTTGCTGACGAGCGCCTGGATCTTCTTTGCTGCGGCAATCCTGGCTTCCTGTGTAGCTTTTGCGGAAGCTGGAGCAACGGGAGGCTCACCTGGCTGGATCTGGTTGTCATGCAGCACGACAATCTGCGCCGTATGAACACTGGGAGCCGTAGCGGGATCTGTCTTTTGCTGGGCTGTGGGGCCCTGGGGCAGTTTTCCGGCCTGGTCCTTTCCCGGCTTCACGGCGACAGGTTTCGTTTCGAGCGATACGGGTTCCGGTGCTGCGGGCAGAACATTATCCATTGGCGGTGGCATGTCTTTCCGGACCGCCATCGGATTGAAGAAATTGGCGATGCCCTTGCGCTGTTCTTCCGTGGTGGCGTTGATGAGCCACATGACCAGAAAGAACGCCATCATGGCCGTTACGAAATCGGCATAGGCGATTTTCCATGCGCCGCCGTGATGGCCACCTTCGACCACATCAAAACGCTTGATGATGATCTTTCGAGCTTCTTTGCCGTTCTGGTTGGACATCCCGCCTCCTGAGTGATTTCAGTATGGCAGGCGAGTCTTAAGGAGAGGTTTAAGAACGCCCTGGAAGCTGCACGCCAGAAACGAAATCCGGCGGACTTATGGTGTAGCAGCGGATGGCCTGTCCCCGGACCTGTCGGCAAAGTGTGGCAGCTTTATCGGACTGTGAACCGTGTCGCTGCTCTTCAACCTTCACCGCTTTTGCAGAAGTCTCGGCGGGAAGACGAAAAAGATGCCAGCGCGGATCAGTCCCCAGAACCGGCAGGATGTCCTGCGTGAACGCCAGTCTGGCGGCCAGACCGTAGTCTTCAGCCGCGAGCGCAGTCGCACCTTCTGCCTTGGCCTGCAGGGCAAGCTGACGGGAAAATTCGGCCCAGCCCCCTGTCAGGCGCAGTACCGGATCCCGGTGCGGGATCAGATGCAGGGGTGAGAAAACGGCCTGAATGCAAACAATGAAAGTCAGGATTAGCCCGGTGATGACCGGCCAGCGGATGCGCCAGCCTGCTTCAAGGGCACCAAGAGCAAGAACCGGATAGATCACAGCGGGCCAGTTAGGCTGAACCCTGTCCCCGAACGCATGCGTGATGAACACGATCATCGGCACCAGCGCCAGCCATGCCAGAAGCCGGTTGCGTTTCAGACACCCCCAGAGCCCTGCTGCGAACAGAACAAAAATGAAAGGCGTGGCCAGGCCGATCTGGCCACCCAGCAGTTCGCCCACAAATTGGACAGCGCGTGCCGGGTGCCAGTCCCCTGCCCGACCGCCCTGCCGCACAAAGCTGGCCCAGTGGTGATGCGCATTCCACAGAATGACGGGAGACATCGACGCGAAAAGCGCCGGAATCGCGAGCCACGGTCCAGACTGTCGACGCAGGCGGGACGTTGTGAGAACAGCCCCGCCCAGTCCAAGGCCGATCAGGACAGCGGTGTATTTTGAATCGAACGCCAGTCCCAGCAGAGTGCCTGTGCCAATCCACCAGGGCAGAGCCTCACGTGACGTCTGATCCGGATCGATCGCGCGGCTTAGCGTGTAGAGAAACAGTGTGATGAAAAACAGCAGCGGCGTATCGGGCGTCATGGTGGCCGAGCCCAGCCCCAGCATGAGCGTCGCATTCAGAACGAGCGCCGCTTTGAAACCGGATTGTGGCCATGGATGCGTTGGCAGCAGTCGGCGGGCCGCATGATACAGCGCCCAGCTCCCCGGCAGAACCGAGAGCGGACCGAGCAGACGCACACCCAGCGGCGTATTTCCCGCAATCCATGTGCTGGCGCGGATCCACAGCGCCACCATGAACGGATGATCCAGATAGCCTGGCTGAAGATTACGGGACCAGACCCAGTAATAGGCCTCATCTGGCGTCAGCGGAACACTGGCAGCAAGGACAAGCCGCACGACCGTCAGGACGCCGAGAAGGCCCCAGAACAGCCGGATTGAACGACACGTTTCAGTACCAGTCACGGGTTCAGCGCCAGACGAGCGTCGAAGAGACCGCATAATTCCAGACAACTCCGACGACCGCGCCAGCGGCGGAGGAACGGTCCCAATGCCCATGCCCGGCACTCCCCAGCATCATGCGGGCAATGCCGATATTGGCGACCGCACCCAGCGAGCAGACGGTCACGAAAATGACCAGGCCTCTCCAGAGTTTCGGCCCTCTGAGACGCCTGTCATGATAGGTGAAGCGGTTGTTGAGCAGGAAATTCGTCAGAATGGCGACAGCCGTTCCAGCCAGCTGGGCCCAGGAAAAACTCAGGCCACAGGCGCCCGCAAGGTTCAGAACGCTTACATTGACGACCACGCCGATCAGTCCGACCAGCGCGAAAGCCATGAAGCGTGTCGGCAGCCAGCCATGCGCCAGCTTGTCGAGCAGCATCGTCGCAAACTGGAGCAGAACCACGACATCAAGCTTGCTCTCGCCTGCCAGCCGCGGGCGGAAAACGAACGGTACTTCAACAATGCGCACGCTTTTTGGCGCAGACATGACCAGATCAAGCAGGATCTTGAATCCGGTTCCTGACAGACGGGGCAGCAGGGTCTCAAAAAGGTCCCGTCGCATCGCAAAAAAGCCGCTCATTGGATCGCTCAGCGGATGCGGCATGATGGCCTGCGCGGCCTTGATCCCTGCATCGGAAAGCAGATGCCGCCACTGCCCTGCCAGCCCTGCACTATCTCCTCCCGCGACGTGCCGGCTCGCCACGACAATATCCGCGCCGTCCCGCAATTCCGAAAGCATGGTCCGCAGGACGGACTCATCATGTTGCAGATCGCCGTCCATGACCGCGACCCAGGGCGCGCTGGAGGACAGGATCCCTTCGATGACCGCCGAAGACAGGCCACGGCGCCCGACCCGGCACAGCACCCGGACCCGGGGATCCAGACGTGCAATCCGGGACACCTCGGCAGCCGTACCATCCGGCGAGCTGTCATCGACGAAGATGACTTCCCACTTCCGGCCTTCGAGCGCGCTGCCCAGTGCGGCGACCATGGGCGCCACATTGGCGACCTCGTTGTAACACGGGACGATGACGCTCAGTTCGGCCGGAAGAGGCAGCAGCCGGGAAGCGGTCATGGGATCAGCCGTCAGATCGGCACGCCGGCAAGATCACGGCTTGTATGAATGGTCTGAAGCGTCTGGACGCGGACGACATGCGGACTGTCGGTCAGCAGGCGCGTCAGGGCATTCTGATGGGCGGCATCACGGGCGACAAGACGCACCAGAAAGTCTCCGCCACCGCGGATCATATGGCACTCGCGCGTTTCCGGCCAGGCACCGACCTGCGCCTCAAAGGCTTCCAGCACACTCCCCTTCTGGCTCTCAAGACCGATCAGGGCATAAAAATTCAGGGACCAGCCCAGCAGGGCCGCATCAACTTCTGCGTGATAGCCCTTGATGATTCCAAGTTCTTCAAGCCGCCGGACACGTCGCAGACAGGGTGGCGCGGAAATGCCGGTACGACGGGCAAGTTCCACGTTGGTCATGCGTCCATCGGCCTGGAGTTCGGCAATGATCTGCCGGTCGATGGCGTCCAGTTCAATCGGTGCGGGGTGCGGAGGAGCGTTCATTTCAATCTGACGTATATGGCAGGTGACATGATCCGCAAAGATGGCAGATGCGTCCGAAGTCTCTATATGAGGGGACCAGATACCTACCGAGGACCCATCATGCCCGAAATCCATCATACGGATCTGCTGGTCGTTGGCGCCGGCCCCGCTGGCTATACGGCAGCAATCTACGCGGCCCGCGCAAGTCTGAAGCCGATTCTCGTCACTGGCATGCAACCCGGCGGCCAGCTTACCATCACAACGGATGTTGAAAACTATCCCGGCTTTGCGACTCCTGTGCAGGGTCCCTGGCTGATGGAGCAGATGCGTGCCCAGGCAGAACATGTCGGGACACGACTGATCTATGATCTGATCGTACAGGCCGATCTGAAGAACGGCCCGGGTCCGGATGGATATTTTCGGCTTACCGGAGACTCGGGAGACGAGTTCCGGGCCCGGACGGTCGTGATCGCAACCGGCGCACAGGCGAAATGGCTTGGTCTCGAATCGGAGAAGCGCCTCCAGCGCGGCGGCGTTTCGGCCTGTGCGACCTGTGACGGCTTCTTCTATCGTGGCAAAACAGTCGCCGTGATCGGCGGTGGTAATACGGCAGTCGAGGAAGCGCTGTACCTGACGCATCACGCGGACAAGGTGCATCTGATCCATCGCCGCGACAGCCTACGGGCCGAGCGCATCCTGCAGGAACGCCTTTTCTCCAATCCGAAAGTCGAAGTGCACTGGAACAAGGCCGTCGAAGAGGTTCTGGGAGCCGGAGAGCCGGAAGTCGTCTGCGGGCTCGAGCTGAAAGACACACGAACGGGCGCACTGTCGAGGCTTGATGTGGACGGCGTTTTCGTTGCCATCGGCCATACGCCGAATGCAGGTCCGTTCCGCCATGAAGTCGCCTGTGACGAAGACGGATATATCCGGACGGAAAGCGGCGGAACGCAGACGTCGGTCAGGGGTGTGTTTGCTGCTGGCGACATTCAGGACCGCGTTTTCCGTCAGGCAGTGACCGCTGCCGGTACGGGTTGCATGGCTGCGCTGGAAGCCGAACGATATCTTTCTGGCATACCTGCCATGACAAAAACTTGACCCTCGCCTGCGCTTCAGACAGTTTCGTCCATTCAACGACATATCTTGACGGATAACGCCGGGACATATGGGTAAGAAGGACGAAGACCGTCGTATCGGCGAACGGGGAGAAAACCAGATGGACTGGGACAAGCTGCGGATTTTTCATGCCGTGGCAGAAGCCGGGTCCTTCACCCATGCCGGTGACCGGCTGGGACTGAGCCAGTCAGCGGTCTCACGTCAGATCTCGGCACTTGAAGACGTCCTGCGCGTGCCGCTGTTTCACAGGCATGCGCGTGGACTGATCCTGACGGAACAGGGCGATGTCCTGAACCGTACGGTTCGAGAAGTCTTCTCGAAGCTGGCGCTGACGCAGGCTTTCCTGAGCGAAAGCAAGGAACGCGCGGCCGGAAAGATCAAGATCACCACGACAACCGGTTTCGGTCTGTCCTGGCTATCTCCGCGACTGAACCGGTTTCTGGAGTTGCATCCCGATATTGAAGTTACGCTTCTGCTCGAGGATGCAGATCTGGATCTGGGGATGCGTGAGGCAGATGTGGCGATTAGGCTCCATCCGCCGACACAGCCCGATCTGGTCCAGCGGCATCTCGCAAACTTTCCCATGCCGATCTACGCAAGCGCCGAATATCTTGAGCGTCATGGCACACCGCAATGCCTGGCAGATCTTGCCGATCACCAGATCATTACTTTCGCAGGCTGGCATCTGCCGCTGCCGAACGTGAACTGGCTGCTCGACCTGCTGCGGCAGGAAGGCGTGGCGCGACAGGGCAGCCGTCGGCTGGCGATCAACAATATTTCTGCGGTTGCGAACGCCATTGCGGCCGGAACGGGCATCGGGTCCCTGCCCCTTTACGCTGCGACAGGTTATCCTGGACTTATCAGGATCCTGCCCAATCAGCAGGTCCCGCTGGTGGAAGCGTACTTCGTCTATCCGGAAGAACTGCGCACCTCAAAGCGAATCGCGGTATTCCGGGATTTTCTTCTTTCCGAGATCAGCAATCTCAAAGGGCATGACTAGGACCGGAGGCTGACTCGCCTCCTAACCCCGACGTCCATGTCCCGAAGAGCAGGCATGTCCCCGATTGTTAGAGCGGAATACTGCTTCGCCAATTGGGGCAAAACCGCTTCCTCGCCCCAGACGCCCGGCGTTATTCGGCATCTGTTCAAGCACGATGACACCTGACGCCAGCCGATAACAGACTTTCACCTGCGCTGAACGGGCTTTTGTAACGTGCTGAGACGCGGATTTTCGCGATTTCATTGCCCCATGGGCCAGCGCCACCGACGGAGCCATTACAGGCAATCCGGTCAAGGACAGGCTGGCAGCCCAGAGAATGACAGCCATGGAACGGGAAACAGATTTCATGGCCTCAGGATACCGCAAAACCGGCTTGCGGAACCAGTCCCCACCACCCCGCACAACATTCTCGCCAGAGCCTGATGCAGCGACGACACAGGCCGGTTTAATCGCTGGACTTCCGGGAAGACATACGCTGGTTAACGCGCTCCCTGAGCTCCTTGCCCACTTTGAAGAACGGAACACTTTTTTCCTCAACCGGAACAATATCTCCGGTCCGGGGGTTGCGCCCCGTTCTGGCAGCCCGCTCGCGCGGCAGAAAAGCTCCGAAACCGCGCAGTTCGACACGATCTCCACGCGCCAGCGCCGCACCGATCTCGTCAAAAACGGCATGGACGATGCGTTCAATATCGCGGGTAAGAAGATGCGGATAAGCAATCGCCAGTTCCGCAATGAGTTCGGATCGGGTCATGACAGTTCTTCCACCTGACTCCGCCTTCTGAAACAGACGGTCAGAGTTGCAAAATCGCAATGGCTCCGTCAAGGCCCTCGCGATCAATCGCACTGGAGAAAGACTCACCCAGCAGGCCTTTGAGCAACGCTTTCTTCCCAGGCCACCAGAACCAGGATCGGGTGTGTCCCGAAATCAGCGGCAAAACGGGATAGGACGCATTCCCGATTTTCAACTGTTTTCTGAGCCAGAGCCGCGCAGCGTCTTCGTCGCCCAGTTCGTCCACAAGTCCGAGGGCAATGGCCTGTTTTCCCGTATAGGCGCGTCCATCCGCCAGTGAGCGGACTTTCTCTTCGCTCATATGACGTCCAGTGGCCACCATGGAAACGAACTGTCCGAACAGGTCATTCACGAGTCCCTGCAGCATCTGGCGCCCTTCCGGCGTCAGGGTGCTTGTCGGGTCCGTCTGGTCTTTCATGGGACCTGACGTAATGGCATCCATCCCGATTCCCAGGCGACCCAATCCGACTGACACGTCTGGTCGCTGGAAGATCACGCCGATCGATCCCGTCAGTGTCGAGGGTAATGCGACAATATGCTGGGCGGGAACGGATAGCATGTACGCCGCAGATGCCCCCATATCCCCCATTGACACAGCAACCGGTTTGACCGCGGCAAAGCGCCTGACAGCCTCGTGCAGGCGCTCTCCCCCAGTGACACCGCCGCCTGGGCTGTCAACGACGAGCAGCAGGCCGGTCACATCAGGCGAAATCTGGGCCTGTTTGAGAGCTCGCACCGTATCTGAAACATCATTCTGGACGATGCCAGTAATAACAAGCCGGACAATATGTGGCCTGTGCCCGAAACCGGCCGCAGCAGGTCGGCCATAGCCCGCCATACAGACAGCGATGGCCGTAAAGACGGCCACAAGAGCACCGATACGCCAGAACATCAGTTGTCGATGCTTTAACTGGACCGCCAAAAAGACATTCAGTTCAGTATTGATGGAACTGCTCCTGTTCCTGCCGCCTGAATTGGATCAGTTGATGAAAAGTCCATATTAGAGAGTTTTCATCAACTGGATCCGAGAGCTTTCAGTCTTCCTTTTTGGTACGGCGCGCACGGGCAGTTTCTTTCTTGCCCTCGGCACCGGCAGCACTGATCTTGCGTCCTAGACCGATCTCGCGGGCCAGGGCCGAACGACGCTGGGCATAGTTCGGTGCAACCAGCGGGTAATCCGAAGGCAGACCCCAGCGCTCACGGTACTGTTCCGGCGTCATGTCATAGGCGCTCTGAAGATGGCGCTTGAGCATCTTCAGCTTTTTACCGTCCTCAAGACAGATGATGTAGTCAGGAAAAACCGAGCACTTGATGGGGACAGCCGGCTGCGGACGTTCGGACTGCGGTTCTTCTTCCGGAACTCCAGCCTTGGCCAGAGCGTCATAGACCTGACGGATCAGAGCTGGCAGTGCCTCGGCTTCAAGTGTACCGCGCGATGCCTGCGCAGCAACGATCTTGGCCGTGAGTTCCAGAAGGCCGGTATTGGAAGTGTTTTCGGACATGATATTTCATCCCTCTGCTCGAATGAATTTTTTTGGT
Organism: Gluconobacter roseus; assembly: GCF_046058915.1. Lineage (GTDB taxonomy): Bacteria > Pseudomonadota > Alphaproteobacteria > Acetobacterales > Acetobacteraceae > Gluconobacter > Gluconobacter roseus_A. The sequence continues at coordinate 84,685 of NZ_CP175538.1, read as the reverse complement.
TCTATAACGCCTGTAAACGATCAGGTAAATGCACTGCGGAAATATTTGGCTTATGCCTCTTCCAACTCATTGATTATCATCATACCAAAATAGTCCGCAAACAAAAATAGTTCAGAGCAATTGCGGCAATATTCGGTCATACAACAGACAACCGAGATAATGACATGAACGGCAAAACAGTTGTCCTTTCAGCCACAAGTGATTTTTCCGGCTGGCGCGCGTGGTCCAGAAAACTGCTTCACGACAGAGTAGCGGCAGACGAAATACGCTGGACTATAGAAGCTCCAGCAGACCTGTATGCCCGCTCTGCTACACGAGTCCTTCCGGAAGCCCCCTCGACAACCACCATCCCTCGATCTTTAGCAGCCCTTTTCCCCGCAGTGTTTGCTTCTGAGGCTCCAGACCGGTTTCAGTTACTTTATTTTACTCTTCAACTGCTGCGTGACGGAACGTCGATCTCCGATGAGCTTTCCACGCGGTTACAGGATCTCGCCACACAGACCCGGCATCGCGTTCTCGATCTCCGGTGCCAGATGCCGGATGCGCGTAATCCTGACTGGCAGATCATTCGCACATCCCACGCCTCTGCCTTGATCGACAGTCAGGCTTCGGCTCTGTCAAACCTGAGACCGGCTCCGTGGATCCTAACGGCTCCTGACCGGACCTTGTGCTGGGATGGTCAGGAATACCGCTTCGGACCGGGGCTGGAAAAGGATATCGCCGATCCTGCCGAACTGATTGCAACCGTGCGCGAAATCGCTACGGCCGGAGCCGATAATGCCTGGTGGGACGGCATTGCCCCTGTGCGCCTGCATCCCGTAGCGTCCGAAATTGGCTCATCCACTTCACTGGCCAGTCTCCGCGGACAGGCTATTGACTGTCAGATGTGCGATCTCTGTGGCCCCGCGATACGCACGGTTTCAGGAGAAGGCGATCCCGAGGCCCGCATTATCTTTGTCGGGGAACAGCCGGGCGATCAGGAGGATCTTCAGGGGCGACCGTTTGTCGGCCCCGCGGGACAGTTGTTTGACCGTGCCCTGAAAGAAGCTGGCGGCAACCGGACAGAAGCTTGGATCACCAACGCCGTCAAACATTTCAAATTTGTTCCCAGAGGGAAACGTCGTATTCACCAGAAGCCGGACTCGACGGAGATGGCCGCCTGCGCGCCATGGCTGGCCGCCGAGCGGAAGGTTCTGGCGCCAAAAGTGACCGTGATGCTCGGCGTTACAGGCGCCAGTGCTGTTCTGGGGCGACACGTCACAGTGTCGCGTGAGCGTTCAAGGCATATTCCTCTGGAGGACGGAAGTATCGGGCTGGTAACCGTCCATCCATCTTATCTGCTCCGCCTTCCCGATGAGGAGTCGAAGACACGCGAATATACAAAATTTGTAACCGATCTCAGAATGGCAATTTCCGCTCTCGCCGGATAATGCTGTTAGGGCTAAGAAACTCCCGCAATGAGTGGCAGCACCATCTCCTCGGGACAACCAACTCCGGATAATACGACCACACGGCCTGCACCTTTGCGGCCGCGCGCGCGTCCCTTTCTTTCATGGCTGTACGCACCCAGTGCCTCATCCGTAACTTTTGCCCTGCGCAATACCATTGCGGCCTGCCTGGCAGTCGGGATTGCGTTCTGGATGGAACTGGATGACCCGGCCTGGGCGGCCATGACCGTTTGGGCGGTCGCGCAGACCAGCCGCGGCGAAAGTCAGTCCAAGGCCAAGTGGCGTATCGTCGGCACCATCAGTGGCGCAGTTGCGGCCATCACGATCATGGCAGCCGCTCCGCAGGCACCATGGATGTTCTTTCCCATGATCGCGGTCTGGATCGGTTTGTGCAGCGGCTTTGCGACATTTGTCAGCAATTTCCGCTCCTATGCCCTTGTTCTTGCAGGATATACCTGTTCGATCATCTGCATGGGCGCCGCCTCCAATCCCGATAATGTCTTCATGATCGCCATGTCGCGCGGGACCTACATTGTCCTCGGCGTGCTGTGCGAAGCCTTTATGGGGCTTATCTTTGCCACGAGTCAGGAAAGACACGCCCGGGCCCAGCTGAGGCAGAAACTTAAATCGGCGCTGGTCCTCGTCACAACGACATTGTGCAGCCTTCTGGGTGAAGAGCGTGGCGCGCTCAATGCCGCCCGCCGTCAGTTCGGTACGATCCTTACGATCAACGATCAGATCGAATTTGCCGAAGTCGAAATGGGACCACACGGCCATGAAGGCGATCACGCACGCGCAGCACTTGCCGCGGTCTCCGCGCTTCTGTCCCGCGGCTTCGGAATGGCCATGCGCCTTCAGGTGCTTAACCATAACCATCCGGCCTTTACCAAGACAGCTGATGAAATCCTCGCATTTCTAAAGCAGTTTCCACAGCGCCTGCCGGATCAGAACGCCGTCCCTGCCCTGCTCGCTGATCTTCAGCACTTTCGTGACGTGTGCCGCCTCTACGCGGCACCACATCGCGAGTCCGATGTCCGGACGGATCTTGAACCCATTCCTGGGCAGGAACCATTCGACCAGACGGCCGAAGGTCAGGAAATGCAGCAGGGTCGGCTGGATGAACGCATCCTGTTCGTCTCATTGGGCGAATTGCTGGGCGATCTCGAACAGGCCATCAAGGAATATGAAGCCAGTACCCATCGCATCAGGGGTGACCATTTCCATTTCCAGCTTGAAACCCATCGCGATACCCGTGAAGCCGTGCATAACGGCCTGCGCGGGGCCTGCGCCGTTCTGATCACCGCCTATATCTATGAAGTGACGGCTTGGCCAAACGGGCTTGGCTTCATCGCCATTACGACACTGGTCTGCGGCCTCTTCGCCACCAAGGAAAATCCTGTCCTCGGCACGACAGAGTTTCTCAAAGGCGCGGTCGCTGCCTATTTCATGGCATGGATCCTCGTTTTCGTGCTCATGCCGAAAGTCACGACATTCGAGACACTGGCGCTCTTTCTCGGACCAGCAATGTTCCTGGGCGGGCTGGCCAAAGGCAATCCGGCCACGGCTGGCGGTTCAGCGGCCTATGGTCTGCTGCTCCCGGCCATGCTGGGACTCCAGAACCATCACGTCATGAACGAAATCGCGTTCTACAACGGCAACATGGCGACCGTTCTGGCCGTGGCCGTCAGTGTCATTGTATTCCGGAGCGTCCTGCCCTTCAGCAGCGATGCCGAACGCTTTCGTCTGCGCCGCATTATGCTGGGGGAACTACAGCATCTGGCCCATCCGGGCTTCACTCCACGCATCAGTGTCTGGATTGGCCGCAACACAGATCGCTTTGCACGCATCATCCGTCATGCCGGCCCCACCCCTGCTCCGCTGATCGAAGCCTGCATCCTGGGAACGCTGGCAACACTTACCCTTGGCCTGAACGTCATCAGGCTCCGCGCCCTGTTGGACCGTGAATACCTGCCCGAAAGCGCACGGCGTCCGATCCTGCTGGTCCTGCATTATGTGGAAGAATCGACACGCCGGCATGACAAGGCGGCCCGTATTGCGGAAGCTGCCGTCAGACGCCTGCGTGTTCTCGACGCCCAGGAAACGGATCTGGTGACGCGCCTCGAACTGACACGCGCCATCACCTATCTCGTCGTCATCGCGTACACGATGCGGACGAACGAAGACTTCCTCGATGCCAGCAAGCCGTTCCGGGGAGAAAAGAACAGCCGTCTGCTCAACTCGGGTCAGGGCTGATTGTTTTTCAATGATTTTAGATCAGATGGCGGAGAGGGTGTGATTCGAACCCACGGTACCCGCGAAGGCAAAACGGTTTTCGAGTAAAACACAAATAGCATAATACTGCTTGTTTTACTTGACTTTTTGCCTTTGTTGTTGTATTGTTTTTTTTCAACGCCAACAAATGAGAAAGGAAAGCCAAGGCGAACAGGCAAGACTACATGAAACAAGTTCAACAAAGAGGTAAAAAGTTTACCGCTACCGTCCGACTTAATGGACATTCTATTAGTTCAACTTTCCCAAAAAAGCAACAAGCTAATGAATGGGCAAGCAGAGTTGAAATTGCAATAAAAGATGAAATAGTTAATCCTGCTAACAAGTTCAGGAAAGACGACTTTATTGCAAAGAAATCTATAAAAAAGATTTCTGTCAAAGAAATCCTTAAGCAAGCAAAAGAAGATAATAACACTCCATCCTATGAATGGACCCTTTTGCGTTGCATAAAAAAATATAAATATGAAGAGCTTGATAAGCTCAATGGGGCAAAGCAAGCACTTCTAAGACTTAATATGTGGGAAAAAACTGATTTAGCTAGGGCCTGTTAGGGCTTGATCCAGTCTGCTGCGGCAGCGATGTGGATGACCGCGAGGAACGACGTTGCTGTTTTTTCGTATCTGGTTGCGACAGCGCGCCACTCCTTGAGGCGAGCCCAGAGGTTCTCGACAAGATGTCGACACCGATAGGCCCATTTTGGGCAGGCGACCGGCCCATCGCGTCGTTTCGCAGGAATGGCGGGCCGGGCTCCCATGTCCCATATCCGTTCACGAAAGGCATTTGACGCATAGCCCTTGTCCGCCACTACCCACAGGGGAATGGCGGGAAGGTTGTCGAGCATGGCTGGTGCCAGGGGCAGTTCATGAGCCTGTCCGGGGGCCAGCGCAAAACCGAAGGCTTTTCCATGTCCATCAGCGATCACGCAGACTTTCGTGCCATAGCCGCCGCGAGAGCGGCCAAGTGCTTCACGATGGTCCCGCTCTTCGAAAGAGGCCCCTTTTTTGGGCTCCCGCCGCCTTGTGGTGAGCCCTGATGTTCGTACCATCCAGAAAAGTCATTCCGAACGCCACTCCCTGTTGTTCCTGAACCAGTGCGAGCAGCCGCTCCCATACGCCGAGCTTCGCCCAGCGGATGAAAAGCTGCGCAGCCCGCCACCACGGACCCAGTTCAGCGGGGATGCTCCGCCATTTCGCGCCATTCTCATGACGCCAGAAAATCGCTGCTATCGTCCGCCGCAGATCATGTGGCGGCGTCTTGCCCCTCGGGCGAACCTCCTCAATCAGAGGTTCCCAGATCGCCCATGTCTCGTCCGTAAAGGTGCCTGTTCTGTCTCCTTCTTCCATCCCTACAATATGGGAAGAAATTCAAGATCTAACAGTCCCTAATATGAAGCTAACAGACATAACCCCCGATATCGTTCATGAATGGAAGATAAACAGGAAAATTAAGAAGGGTGATAAATATTATGACCCCTCACCTGGAGGGATCGAAGAACCGTTGGTTGATGCGCCTGGCTCGTGATTTCAGGCTTTTGGCGATTTGATTGACGGTTTTTGGGGGAGCTTTTGATCTGCGTTTTGAGCAGATCGGGAACTGCTCTCCCGCTGGATGACTATGCGCTCGCGTTCAATCTTTCGAGGAAGAGGAAGCGGCGCATGTTGTAGACGATATTGGCCAGCCCGATCCTCATGGTGGCCCGGGTGATACCGACAGTTCGGATGAACAATCCCGTCTGTGATTTCTGGTCGGCAAAGACGTGCTCGACGCGCGATCGGATCACGGACTTTCCAGCATTCGATTTCTGGATATGTCGGGGCATAGGCTTGAGATGCGGCTTTTTTCTGTGAACCTTTGAGACAAAACCCTCTTTGTCCATGAAGTCCTCATTCGCTTTCGAGCGATAAGCTGTATCAGCCCAAACGCTTGAGGCCGTATTGGTTTTATCTAACAGCCCCTCTCTCAATCGCGCACCATCACTGGCGGCGGTATCCGTCGTCTTCCATTTTCGGATGAACCGAAACTTCCGGTCGATGGACACGTGGGATTTGTAGCCAAAGAACGGGATGGCGAGATCGCTCGACGGTATGGTTCCATCGTCCTGCCGCTTCGCCTTCGTGAACTTCAGTGTCCATCGTGCATGACGATCCTTATGCGACATCTTTGCGGGCTTGTCCTGCCAGTCTTCGGGAATACGTCCTGCCCGGAGATCAGAGGTGGTCCCCATTTTTCGGACAGGGCGATAAGCTATCATCTGGCCTGAACGAGGACGGGTTTTATGGGCAAGGTTACGCGGAAGAGGTATGCGGCAGAGTTCAAGTCACGGGTTGCGCTGGAGGCGATCCGTGGGGAACTGACGCTGGCGGAACTGGCTTCGAAACATGGAGTGCATCAGACGATGATCGCACAGTGGAAACGGCAGGCGATCGAGGGGATGGCGGCGACCTTTTCCGGGAAGACGGTGGCTGAGCCGCCGGTCAGCCCAGCTGATGTGGAGAAACTGCACGCGAAGATAGGCGAACTTCTCGTGGAACGGGATTTTTTGCGGGATGCCTCTGCTCGGTTGGGCGTGATCAGAGGCGGCAGATGATTGACCCGAAGAGAGCATGCCTGCCGATAATCCGGCAATGCACGCTACTGCAACTCAACCGGTCGGGCGTCTACTATCGGCCTGTGCCACAGAGCGAAGCCAATCTGGAGCTGATGCGGCTGATCGACGCCCAGTTCCTGGAAACGCCGTATTATGGCTCACGGCAGATGACATGGCATCTGCGCCGCCAGGGACATGAAGTGGGCCGCAAGCGGGTCCGGCGGCTCATGGCGATCATGGGCCTGCGGGCGATCTACCAGAAGCCGCGCACGACCGTGCCTCATCCGGAGCATCGGAAATATCCATATCTGCTGCGGGATCTGGTCATTGAGCGGCCTAACCAGGTCTGGTGTTCCGATATCACGTATATCCCCATGAAACGGGGATTTCTCTATCTCGTGGCGATCATGGACTGGTTCACGCGCAAGGTCCTGTCCTGGCGTCTGTCGAACACGATGGACGTGGAGTTCTGTATCGAGGCGCTACAGGATGCCCTCATGCGCTATGGCGCCCCGGACATTTTCAATACTGACCAGGGGTCGCAATTTACGACACCCCGTTTCAGCGGGATACTGGAAGAGCGTCAGATCCGCATCAGCATGGATGGGCGCGGTCGCTGGCTGGACAACGTGTTCATCGAGCGCCTGTGGCGGTCGCTGAAATACGAATGCGTCTACCTGTACGCGTTCGAGACCGGATCAGAGCTGAGGGCCGGGCTTGGCAGATGGATCGCCCATTATAACGAAAGGCGTCCGCATACGGCACTGGCTGGACGAACGCCCGATGAGGCGTATCATAACGTGCCGACGCCATCTGGTCCGGGGTTAACCCCGGACCAGATGGCCAACAGCAACGCCGTCAGAAGGGCGGCATAACGACAACCGGGTATAGCTTATCAAGCCCGCAAAACTGTCCGAACGGACGGGACCACCTCAATCCGCTTTCTCAGCCTTCGTATTGCGCTGCTTTGGAGCAGCCACCAGTGTTGCATCCAGGATCTGGCCGGACATCGGTAAATACCCGGCGTTGCGCAGGGTCGCATCAAAGCGGTTGAACAGCCCTTCGATCGCACCCGCCTGGGTCAGACGCTCGCGGAACAGCCAGACCGTTTTGGCATCCGGCACCCGATCCGAAAGTCCCAGACCAAGGAAACGCATAAAGGAGAGGCGATCGTTGATCAGATATTCCGTCCGCTCATCAGACAAATTGTTGAGCGTCTGGATCACCAGAATTTTGAACATCAGCACCGGATCAAATGGCGGTCGTCCGCCTTTGCTTCCGTCAGAATACGCCAGAGCCTTCTCCAGGTCAGGGCGGAAGACTTCAAAATCCGCAGTCCGGGAAAAGGCCTCCAGCTGATCACCAAGCCCGCTCAAGCGGGCAAGCCGTTCTTCAACATCAAAGAAACCCGGCTGCTTCATCTTTCATCATCCCCAATCAACTAAGGGGAAATGGAATCACAGAGCAGACCTCAATACCAGGGGGTTTTTCGAACCCTCCACCTTCCACCATTCGCAACGATTTATATCGTCTGTCTGTAATTTTTGAGACAGCAAGAAAACCAAAAACGAAACATGGATGGGGTTTGAAAGACCTGAAAAATCCAGTGAAGGAAATCTTACTCCCCTCACCTGATGAAGGCAGAGACAGACGCCTTCATGGAAACGAAGAAGACAGGATGAGAGACGCCATTAAAGAAGGCCCTCACGTTCTGGAAATGCTGGCCTTCTTCGAAATCGCATTAGCTACAGGAATGCGAAAATCGGAAATCCTGAAAGCAACGAAATCCGAAGTTATAGAAGGTCGGATGGGTTGGAGTATCCGAAAACCCAAAACCAAAAACGGAACCAGCAGGACCATCCACCTATCGGAACGAGCTAAGGAATCCGTCATGCTTGACGTGCCCCCTTTTTTGTATCCACTCAAAAGGAGAGTTCCCGTTTTTTATGGCTTTGGGTTGATGGGATGACAAGTGTCTCGGGGGCATGCCCCCGAAACACTTGTCTGGCGACCTAATCCGGTGTCCTGCCACCCAGCTGGGAATGGGGGCGCACCGTATTGTAGTCTTCCCGCCAGTCAGCCAGAACCTGTCGGGCATGGCTGAGAGACGTGAACAGCGTCTCGTTGAGGCATTCATCCCTCAACCGGCCGTTGAAACTTTCGACAAAGCCGTTCTGTTGCGGTTTCCCGGGGGCGATATAGTGCCATTCAACCTTCATCTCATCGGCCCATTTCAGGATGGCATGGGATGTGAACTCCGTACCGTTGTCGCTGACAATCATGAGGGGTTTGCCATATCGTTCCACCAGGGCCGTCAGTTCCCGCGCCACACGTCCACCTGACAATGACGTGTCGGCAACCAATGCCAGGTTCTTGCGACTGAAATCGTCGATAACAGCCAGAATGCGGAACCGGCGGCCACAAGTCAGGGCATCCGAGACAAAATCCAGGCTCCAGCGCTGCCCGGGTTCCTGAGGGATGGTCATGGGAGAACGCGTCCCCAGTGCCCTCTTGCGGCCACCCCGATGGCGGACTTTCAGCCCTTCCTCCTGATAAAGGCGGAACAGCTTCTTGTGATTGGGGCTGAATCCTTCCCGCGCCAGAAGATAACCCAGGCGGCGATAGCCAAAGCGGCGTCGTTGGTCCGCCAGTTCCCGTAGGCGCTGGCGCAGGGCAGCATCGTCCGCTCCGGTAGAAACATACCGCGCGACACGCCTGGCAACACCAACAAGCGCACAGGCTCGGCGTTCACTCAGGGCCAGAGCTTCCTGAATGTGTCGGACCGCCTGCCGTTTCGCGACAGGCGTTACCACTTTTTTCCAACGATCTCCTTCAGCGCCGCATTATCCAGCATGGCATCCGCCAGAAGACGTTTCAGGCGGCTGTTTTCATCTTCCAGCGCCTTCAGCCGTTTGGCCTCGGATACCTCAAGGCCACCATAACGGGTCTTCCATTTGTAGAAGGTCGCGTCACTGATCCCATGCTTACGGCAAAGATCAGAGACCTTCAGTCCGGATTCCTGTTCCTTCAGGATCCCTATGATCTGCTCTTCCGTAAAACGACTGCGCTTCATCCGTCCGTATCCTTCTCGATCGGACTCTACTTTTAAATGGTTACATTTCCGGGGGGCACGTCAACCCAACCTGATAAAAATTTCATTTTAACCCAAGCTGAAAAGAAAGATATTTCAAGATATTGGAATGAGTTTGAATTAGCTAAAAATCAGACCCGCATTCAAAGCAAAAGAGACGAAGGAATATATAATATTGCTTCGCGTGTTGCGATGGAACAATCAGATAAAATATCAGAATGGCGTGAAAGACCCGAAGCTATGGAAGCTCTGGAAAAATATAGAAAAATATCACGTCTTTATAATGTGTTCGAACGCGACGATTTAGACGAGACAGGAAAACAGGAGATTTTAGAAGGCGTGAAAAATCAGGATATCGACGGAGTTTTAAACTCTCTGACAGAGAACAACGTGAGAAGAATGCAAAGAGAGAAAGTTGAGGATTTAGGGAACGAACAGGAACCTGAAAAAATTGAGATTCAGGAAGAGCAGCAGACCCAGAGAAAAAAGAGATCCAGCAGCTTTGAGATGTAAGAGATTCCAAAAATGTCAGACCCATAGATACCTCTCCTATTTTGGGAGGTATTTTTTTGTTCAATTTTCAGGATTGACAAACCCACAAAAATAATGGGTGCAGACCAACAACAGCGATTTTTTGTTGTTAGATTGTTGTTGCTGTTAACAACATTTGACAAGAACGCAAAAACATGCATATCCCGCAGTCTTCTGCAATTCGTCTTGACAAAAATGTATATATATTAGTAGCTTACAACCGTTCGGTTGGCGGAGAGGGTGGGATTCGAACCCACGGTACCCGCGAAGGCACAACGGTTTTCGAGACCGCCCCAATCGACCACTCTGGCACCTCTCCGTACGGCCCTGCTTTTGCGCTGAACCTGATCGACGGAGGGGCTTATGGCGGGGTTTGCCCGACATTGCAAGAGGGTCCGAAGACGTTCATGACAGAAACCTGTCTGCAGACGCGTTTTTTCGCCGTTTCTGATTGACTGGAACGCCTCAAATCTGTATCGACCGCGGCTGTTCCATGTCATTGCACCCGCTGGAGTGCATGGAGCCAACGACAAAAAGCGACTGGGTCGCGCCAGATCGGGTCAACCCGGCAGAAGCGGCCACGAGATCGGAACAGAGAGAGTTTCCAGAATGTACGCAGTCATCCGCACCGGCGGCAAGCAGTATCGCGTTGCTCCCGAGAGCATCCTCAAGGTCGAGAAGCTCGAAGCTGAAGCCGGCAGCACCATCACCTTCACCGACGTCCTGATGGTTGGCGGCGAAGGCAGCCTGACCGTTGGCGCCCCGCTGGTCGAAGGCGCAACCGTGACGGCAACCGTCGTCGCTCAGGATCGTCTGCCGAAGGTGATCATCTTCAAGAAGCGTCGCCGTCAGAACAGCCGCCGCAAGAACGGCCACCGTCAGCCGGTGACCGTCCTGCGCATCAACGCGATCAACGCGGCCTGATCGGCCCGACACTCCAGGTAAGGATAAACAGCCATGGCACAAAAAAAGGCAGGCGGTTCGAGCCGTAACGGACGCGACAGTGCAGGTCGTCGTCTGGGCGTGAAGAAGTTCGGTGGCGAAAGTGTCATCGCAGGCAACATCATCGTCCGTCAGCGCGGCACGAAGATGAAGGCTGGCGCCAATGTCGGTATCGGCCGCGATCACACGCTGTTCGCTCTCGTGGACGGTCATGTGAAGTTCCAGCGCCGCGCAGAAGGCCGTGTCCACGTTTCCGTGGCACTGCCGGAAGCTGCTGAATAAGCAGCCCGCGTTTTCCAGCGCAAGCGGAAGGGGCCGGTCCTGTTCGGGACCGGCCTTTTTGCGTATAAAGCGCCTCTCACCTTATTCTTGCGGACAATACGATGAAGTTTCTCGACCAGGCCAAGATCTATGTACGTTCCGGTGACGGTGGGGACGGCGTGATCGCATTCCGGCGCGAGAAATACATCGAGTTCGGCGGTCCGGACGGTGGTGATGGCGGCCGCGGTGGCGATATCATTTTCCGCGCGGTTCCCGGCCTGAACACGCTGATCGATTTTCGCTACACGCAGCATTTCAAGGCCCGCAAGGGCGGCAATGGCGCAGGCTCCAACCGGACAGGTGCCGCTGCGGCCAATGTCACCATCAATGTACCGGTCGGCACGCAGATCTTTGACGAAGACCGTGAGACCCTGCTGGCCGATCTGGATGCCGAGGGCAAGGAAGTCCTGCTGTGCCGTGGCGGCGATGGCGGCCTTGGCAACACCCATTTCAAGAGCAGCACCAACCGTGCGCCACGCCGGGCCGACAAGGGCTGGCCGGGCGAAGAGCGCTGGGTGTGGCTGCGTCTGAAGCTGATCGCCGATATCGGCCTCGTTGGCCTGCCCAATGCCGGCAAATCCACCCTGCTCTCCGTCGCCTCCCGGGCCCGCCCCAAGATTGCCGATTATCCGTTCACGACCCTGCATCCGCAGCTCGGCGTGGTGCGGCTGAACAATACGGAAGAGTTCGTGATCGCCGATATTCCCGGCCTGATCGAAGGAGCCAGCGAAGGTGCCGGGCTTGGTGACCGCTTCCTTGGACACGTGGAGCGTTGCGCGACGCTGCTGCATCTGATCGACGGCACGGAAAGTCAGGTGGTCAAGCACTGGCGCCTGATCCGCAAGGAACTGGAAGCCTATGATCCCGTGCTTGCCGCCAAGCCGGAAATAATCGTTCTGAACAAGTGCGATTCCCTGACACCTACCCAGCGTTCCGCCAAGAAGCGGGCACTGGCAAAGGCTTCTGGCGCGGAAGTGATGATGCTGTCCGGCGCGACGCAGGAAGGGCTGCCCGAACTGCTCCGCCTGCTTCAGGATCGCGTGACCGCTGCCAAAAAGGATCGGCAGGGATGACCGCTCCGGCTTCTGCTCCTCGTCTGGCGCAGGCCCGCCGGATCGTCATCAAGATCGGAAGTGCGCTTCTGGTCGATTCCGCGAATGCAAGCCTTCGTCTTGAATGGCTGCAGAGCGTCTGCGCGGATATTGCTGAGCTGCGTGCCCGGGGCGCGGAAGTCATCGTCGTATCCTCGGGGGCGATTTCTTTGGCCCGGCATCGCCTCGGCCTGACATCCCGCCGTCTGCGGCTGGATGAAAAGCAGGCCATGGCCAGTGTTGGCCAGATCGGACTGGCACAGGGCTGGAGCGCGGCCCTCGCTGGCCATGATCTGGTCGCGGCCCAGCTTTTGCTGACACCGGACGATACGGAAAACCGTGAGCGCCATCTCAATGCGCGCGCCACGCTCCAGACCCTGCTCGACCTGGGCTGCGTTCCGGTCATCAACGAAAACGATGCCATCGCGACTGGCGAAATCCGCTTCGGCGACAATGATCGCCTTGGCGCACGTGTCGCCCAGATGACCGGGGCCGACTGTCTGGTCCTGCTGTCCGACATCGACGGGCTCTATACGGCGGACCCGCGACAGGATCCGTCCGCACGGCATATTCCCGTTGTCGAACAGATGACGGACGAGATCATGGCGATGGGGGGTGAGCCTCCGCCGGGTTATTCGTCCGGCGGGATGCGCACGAAACTTCTGGCTGCGCGGATTGCGACACGTGCGGGTGCGAATATGGTCATCGCTGCCGGACAGGACCATCATCCGCTTTGCAGACTGCAGAACGGCGGTCTGTGTACGTGGTTCCTCGCCCAGACCGATGCCGGATCAGCCCGCAAGCGCTGGATCGGTGGAAGCCTCCAGCCCAAAGGCAGCCTCACGATTGACGCCGGCGCCAATCGCGCCCTTCAGGAAGGAGCATCACTGCTTCCGGCAGGCGTCACGGGACTTGAAGGCACGTTTGGGCGCGGTGATCTTGTCACCATCCGCGACGCTGACGGAGCCATCGTCGGGCGTGGACTGATCGCTTATGATTCTGAAGAAAGCCAGAAGCTGATCGGCCATCGTTCCGAAGAAATGGAACAGCTTCTGGGATATCGCGGACGGGACGCCCTGATTCATCGGGATGATCTGGCGCTCGATCATCCCTGAATATCTCCGTTACCCTCTGGGAGGCCAGCGCAGCTTGGGTTCAGAGCGAGGCTGGTAAGCGTCTTCATCCCCTGTTGCCCGACCCGAAGACCGCCTGCCCGGACCGTGGCCCAGAGGCTGACGTCCGGCCTCTGAGTCCCCTGCTCCCACGGAGCACGGGACCAGTTGCGCTCAGGAGTGCCGGCACTCCTTTCCCGCCCGGCCGGCGCCGAGACGCGGCTCCGACGCGGCAATGTGTCAGGATCGTCCTGCCCCGGCCCGTCTTCATAAGATGGAAGATCTGACCGCAGGCTTTGCGCCGGCATCAGATAATCTTCATCCGGCCGCGCCGTCAGCGGCTGAACCACACGCGTTTCTGACATGGGGTCTATCCGGGCCACAGACGCAGTCACGCCCTGTTCCCCCAGATCGGCCGAGGCGCCTTCAGGACGCGTAGAGACAGCCAGTCGCAGGTTCAGCGCGCGGAGTTCCGCACGAAGTTCCGCAATCTGGAACTCCAGTTCCTGCAACCGGGGCTTGGTGCCGAAAACGGCAAAGGGCATGCAGAGGAGCGCCAGCGCAAACAGGGCCGCTACAACGGCCAGGCACCCGAGGGCCCAGCCTGGCAGCCAGGAAAAATCAGACATCATGAGGAGGCCTGGTCCAGTCTGAAAGTGGCGCGTTCAGGGTTCCGGAGACCGGAATTACATGCCCCGCAATTACATACCAAGGGCACGACGATAGATATCAAGCAGCGTTTCCTGCTCTTCAACCTCGGCCGGCTCCTGCTTGCGCAGACGAATGATCTGCTTGATCACCTTCACGTCAAAGCCGGCGGACTTGGCTTCCGAAAAAATATCCTTGATGTCGCCGGCGAGAGCCTTGCGCTCTTCTTCCAGGCGCTCGACACGCTCGATGATGGAGCGCAGACGGTCCGCAGCGATCCCGCCCGTTGCGGCGCCTTCGCTTTTGCTTTCTGCATCCATGTCCGGTTTCCTTCCTGAGGCGTAAGTCTGGGCTGTATTTTCCGGCGCTGCACGAACACAGCATCCGCCGCGCGGCTTATCGTGAGGAGGGCGGGACGGTCAACGGAATTATGTGCACGTTTCATGAACGCGTGAACATGACGAGGCTTTTCTCCCGAGGTCGTGCTGGGGCTATCCCTTGACAGGAAGAGCGCTGACAGGGAACTAGACGGTGCCTGAAAAGGCCTGAACCCTAACCCTTTTTTCCCCGGTCTGCGGGTTCGAGAGGTCAGAGAGTCTTCCATGGAACATTTCCAGCAGGTCGAGCCTTTCGACTATGTCATCTTCGGTGCCACTGGCGATCTTACGATGCGCAAACTGCTGCCCGCGCTCTATAACCGTCTCCGAATGGGCCAGATTCCAGATGATGCCTGCATCATCGGAGCCGCCCGTACGGAGCTGGACCGGGAGGCCTATGTCGCGCGGGCCCGAGATGCCCTTCAGCGCTTCCTTCCCTCGGACATCCTGAGCCCGGGACTGGTCGAGCGCTTCCTTGCCCGTCTCGACTATGTGACGCTGGACAGCAGCCACGAGGGACCCCAGTGGGAAACCCTGAAGTCCCTGCTGGCCAAGGCGCAGCCTGACCGCGTCCGCGTCTATTATTTTGCAACCGCACCACAGCTCTACGGTGGCATCAGCGAGAACCTGCACCGGTACGGGCTGATCACGCCTAATTCCCGGGTCGTGCTCGAAAAGCCGATCGGCACCGATATGGCGACCGCAACCGCCATCAATGACGGTGTCGGGCAGTATTTCCCGGAAAAGCAGATCTACCGGATCGACCATTATCTCGGCAAAGAGACCGTCCAGAACATCCTCGCCCTGCGTTTCGCCAATCCGCTGATGAATGCGGCCTGGTCCGCAGAGCATATCGAGAGCGTTCAGATCACGGCCGTCGAGACCGTTGGTGTGGAAGGCCGTGCGGCCTATTACGACACCTCCGGCGCCCTGCGTGACATGATCCAGAACCATCTGCTTCAGGTCCTGTGCCTGGTTGCGATGGAAGCACCGGACTCCCTTGAGGCCGATGCCGTCCGCAACGCCAAGCTTGCCGTCCTGAACGCCCTGCGTCCCATCACCGATGCAACTGCCGCCACCGAAACCGTGCGTGCGCAGTACACGGCAGGCGTGGTCGATGGAGAGAACGTCCCAGGCTATCTGGAAGAGCTGGGCAAGCCGAGCACGACAGAAACCTATGCCGCGGTACGTGCCTGGGTTGATACACCGCGCTGGAAGAACGTGCCGTTCTATATCCGCACGGCCAAGCGTTCAGGCCGCAAGGTTAGCGAGATTGTGATCACATTCCGCCCGGCCGCGACCACGATGTTCGGTGCAACGCCCGCCAGCAACAGACTGGTCCTGCGCGTGCAGCCCAATGAGGGCGTGGAACTGCGGCTGAACGTCAAGAACCCTGCACTGGACGTGTACAATCTCCACACGGCAGATCTCGACGCCAAAATCCGCATGAAAGGCGGTATGCCCTTCCCTGATTCCTATGAACGGCTTCTGCTTGATGCCGTGCGTGGTGATCCGGTACTGTTCATCCGCCGCGACGAGGTCGAGGCCGCATGGCGCTGGGCCGAGCCCATCCTCGATGCATGGAAGCATGACAAGGCTCCCATGCAGACCTACAGTGCAGGCTCTTACGGACCGGAACAGGCCACCCGCCTGCTCGCTGGGCATGGCGATATCTGGCACGAAGCCGCGGAGTAATACCATTTGAGTGATGATAAGAGCGCAACGCCCCGTCTCGGCCGCAATCCGGGCCGGGGCCCGCGCCGGCAGCCCCGCAGCTTCAAACAACTTCTGCTGCGGCGAATGCTGGTCGTCATTCCGGCCTTCCTGTTGATGTTCATTGCGGTCCGGACCGGACTGCTGGACATGTCCTATGACAAGATCACGTTCAGCAAACTCAGCTGGTTCGACAACACGGCTCTGGTGGAGCATCTCCGCCTGGCCGTTGTGAAAGACAACCTGACGGACCTGCCCCGCCACTGCCTGGTTTTCGTGGTGAACGGGAATGCGGCCGATAATACACCGACTATGGATGTTCTGGGACGGCACGGAAATGGTTGTCCCGGCGCAACACCTTCGGCCGACAAGCTGTTCAGCCTGAAGATCAACCGCTCCGAGCGCACGGTACAGACAGATGCCGGAACGCCCGGCGCCTTCCACGATCTGCCCCTTTAAGACACTCCTAGAAAGCGAGGCCTCCTAGCGGGCTTCGCTTTTTTCTGCGCAAATGCCTCGCGCAGAAACAGCCCCCCTTCCCTGAGCGCCCGACGCCCGTCCCGGAACAGTGCATAACCGTTCAGGAAGCCGTGGATCATCCGCGGAAAGTTTTTTAGTCTGACCGGTATGCCGGCTTCATCGAGGCGTCGGGCATAAAGCTCCCCCTCACCCCGAAGCGGATCAAATCCCGCCGTTACGATCATGGCAGGCGGAAGGTCCTTCAGGCTCTCCGCCAGCAAAGGCGAGAACGCCGGATCAAAAAGCTGCTCGGGCGAACTGAGCGTCTGGCCGCAATACCAGTATAGAAGCTCCGTGCTCAGCATGTAGCCTTCCGCGTATGTCTCCCGCGAAGGAGGCGCGAACGGACCACTCAGGGCCGGATAATAAAGAAGCTGGGCACTGAGCCCGCGCATCCCCTGCGAGCGCACCCACTGCGTCAGCACGGCGGAAAGATTGCCACCAGCACTGTCCCCGGCAACAGCAACAGGCATGTCAGCCGGCACAGTCCGAAAAATCCAGTCCAGCGCTGATTTGGCATCCTCCAGTCCGGCCGGGAAACGGTGTTCCGGTGCAAGGCGATAATCCAGCGAAAGAACCATCGCCCCCGACGCCGCCGCAAGCCGGCAGCAGATCCCGTGATGAGACACGAGATCGCAATGCACGAATCCACCGCCATGCAGAAAGAGCACGACGCCCCGAACCTTTCCACGCGGCCGGTACAGGCGCGCCGTCCTCGGTCCCTCCGCTCCCGGAACCCGGATGTCACGCCAGCTACGGACCCGCAACGACGACAGCCAGACCGGGAAACTTGGGCGCCCTGTGACCCGCCGGATCTGCCGCAGGACGTCCGCGGACGGGGGTACGGCCGGGATCGGCGGGATCTCATCCAGAGCAACACGCCGTGGTACGACGCCCCGTTTACGGGCCTGTCGGGCAAGCCAGAAAAGGAAAATCCGCAGGGTCAGGGTTGGACGCATTTTGTCATTATGCCGGGATTTTACTGAAAAGTCTGCCCTTGACCCCACGAGCGTCCCGGAGCAGTGTCTGCGCCGCCAGACGGCTGGACGATCGCTGTGTGTGCGATGAGGATCGCATCCAGGGAGGAAAGTCCGGGCTCCATGGGAAGACGGTACCGGTTAATTGCCGGCGGGGGCGACCCTAGGGACAGTGCCACAGAAAACAGACCGCCCGCCGGACTGTGCCCCACGCGTTCATTCGCCGGGGAACATGTTGCGGGTAAGGGCGAAACGGTGCGGCAAGAGCGCACCGCATCTCCGGCAACGGCGATGGTCATGGTAAACCCTACCGGGAGCAAGACCGAATAGGAACGGCAGGTCTCCGCAAGGAGACCGGGGGTTTCTCGCCCCGTCGTTCGGGTTGGTTGCGTGAGGCCTGCAGCAATGCAGGTCCCAGAGGAATGATCGTCCCGCTTTCGGGCGGACAGAACCCGGCTTACAGGCCGTCTGGCACCCTTTGGAAAAAATCTGTTCTTCCAGTAATTGTTCTCCTCACCAAAGAAGAACAAAAACAGAACAAATAACGGCAGGCATAGATCCGTCCGAGCGATTATCCCTGATAAACCCTAACAAACCGCAAAAATTTCCGTCACATTTCCAGTTTTGAAAATGTCGCAGTTTTCTGCGGTTTTCTGACGATATCTGTTTGACGTCCCATGAAATCCCATGATATCCCAGTCAAGACCAAGCCAAATAACCAGAAGCCGCATTACCGGTTCTGAGCGCAGGAAGGAGGCACATCATCCATGAGCATGTTCCTCGGCACGCATCAGAACCGTTTCGATGCCAAAGGACGTGTTTCCATTCCTGCATCTTTCCGCGCCGCCCTGAAATCACAGGCCCAGCCGGGAGATCCACTGGTCATCCTGCGCCCGTCCCATCTCCATCCCTGCATCGAGGGCTGGACAGCTGGTGCATTTGCCGCCCTCGCCACACCGCTCGACGAATACGATCCCTTTTCGGAAGATCATGAAGATCTGGCCGCCAGCCTCTATGCGGATGCCTATCCGCTGGACAGCGACAAGGAGGGCCGCATCATTCTTCCCGAAACCCTGCGGACCCACGCCGTTCTGACGGATGAGGTCGCTTTCATGGGGCTTGGCCGAACGTTCCAGATCTGGAACCCGACCGCTGCCGCAGAACGCCGTCAGGCCGCACGCAGCCGCGCAAAGACGCTTGCCACCAGCCGCCGTCCCGCCAGCAACCCTGCGGGAGCAGCAGAATGAACGCGATCACCCTGATCCATTCCGGCCATGTTCCGGTCATGCTGCATGAGGTTCTCGAAGCGCTCTCTCCCCGCGCCGGCGGACGTTATCTGGATGGAACGTTCGGTGGCGGTGGCTATGCCCGCGCCATCCTGAATTCAGCCGACTGCACGCTGGATGCGATCGACCGCGACCCCGCCGCCATTGGGCGCGGAAACGCCATGGCCATTCAGGCCAACGGGCGCCTGCGGATGCATCAGGGGACGTTCGGTGACATGGAAGCTCTAGTCGGAGCAGAAGGACCGTTCGACGGCATCGTGCTGGATCTGGGCGTTTCGTCCTTCCAGATCGATCAGGCCGAGCGTGGCTTTTCCTTCCGCAATGACGGTCCTTTGGACATGCGGATGGGCTCTGATGGCCCCTCCGCCGCGGATCTGGTGAATACCTGCAAGGAAGCAGAGCTCGCGGACATCCTATACCGCTATGGCGAAGAAAAACTCTCCCGCCGTATTGCACGCGCCATCGTAGCTGCACGCGCCGAAGCCCCGATCACCACGACCGGTCAGCTGGCACACATCATCCGTTGCTGCGTCCCCCGCGACCGCGCCAATATCGACCCCGCGACCCGCAGCTTCCAGGGCCTGCGCATTGCGGTGAATGACGAGCTTGGCGAACTCGAACGCGCTCTTGAGGCCGCACCGCGCCTACTGGCCCCGGGTGGCGTTTTCGTGGTCGTGACCTTCCATTCCCTCGAGGACCGTCTGGCCAAACGCGCCATGGCAGTGCTCGCAGGACGGACGGGAAACCCATCCCGTTACGAACCGGCCCCGCTCCGTCAGGAAGCGCCGGCCTTTTCCCTTCTTCATTCCCGCCCCCTCTCCGCCACGGATGAGGAAGCCCGGGAAAATCCGCGTGCCCGCAGTGCCCGTCTGCGCGCACTGGTCCGTAACCCCGTCTCCAAGATGCCCGTCTCAGGAATGCCCTCATGATCCGGCCCTTCACCGTTGCCTGCGCTGTCCTCGCCGCAGGATCTGGCCTGTTTCTCTATACCAAGAAACACGAGACCACGGTTCTGGACCAGAAGATCACGAAGATCGTTCAGGAAACCCAGCGCGTGCGCGGCCAGACCGCCATGCTCCGGACGGAATGGGCCCTTCTGAACCAGCCGGATCGCCTGAACACACTGGCGGCCCGTTTCGTGCCGTCCCTGCATCCGATGGAGCCGGATCAGTTCATTCGTATGGCCTCGCTTGAAGCCCGTCTGCCCGCACCTGGTTCCAAGGCGCAGCCCGCTGATCCGCGTGAAGGACTGCATGAGGTCGTCAACCGTGCTGCTGAAGCGGCCCATTTGCCGCTGCCTGCACCACAGACTGTCACCCATACGCCCGCACAGTCTGCACCTGCCCCGCATCCGCTGGTTGTCGCTGTGGCAACCCACCCTGCTCCGGCAGCAAAGCCTGTGCCAGCCCAGCCGCATGTCTCCCATGCGCATAATGCCGATACGCAGCTGGCCTCGGCAGCGCCACGCACCATTACGGCGTCTGCCCGCAGCCATGCGGACAGCGCGCCCAGCGTCCATCTCGTAAGCTATCGTGAAAGCCACCCTGCTCCGCTGATGGTCGCAGCCTGGCACCCGCAGACCGTCCGCGTGAGCCATGCCGCAGCACCAACCCGTCTGGCCGAAGAGCGTCCGCACCCGCATCACGCACAACTTTCCGCTCTGGGAAATGCGAATGACGCATTGCCCGCGCCTGTGCCGTTGGCTAACTGAGAGCCCTTCCATCATTAACCGCTCGTTCAGCATTTTCGGATAGCTTAGGGCGAGCCCTTCAACAGGACGCACCCCCGCACGATGCCTCAGGACGTGCCACCTTCTTCCGGTTCGCAGCGCCCCGAGCGCCCGGATGTGCCGTCAGGGCGTCCCCGCAAGACCGCGCAGCCACGGGGACTACGCCGACTGAATCTTGACCAGATGCACGGGCGCCTGCTCGGCGTCGGGATGGGCTTCCTTGCGATCTATGGCGCTGTGGCGCTTAAGGCGACCGTGGCGACTGTCCTGATGCCGATGGAGCCTGAAAAGCGCCAGATCGCGCCCCAGGTCCCGGAAATCCCCAAGAGTGACCCACGCGGAGAAATGGCGGGCGATTTCGTTCTGCCAACCGTCAAACGCGCCACAATCACCGACCGTACAGGTCAGGCCTTGGCACTCTCGCTCCCCGTCGCGCAGGTCTATGCCAATCCGATGGAAATGATCGACCCGGCCGATGCTGCGGACAAGCTCCGGAAAGTTCTGCCGCAGCTCGACCGTGACGAAACAATCCGCCGCCTGTCGCTGAAAAAACAGTTCGTCTATCTGGCCCGTGACATTTCGCCCGTTCAGGAAATCGCCATCAATAATCTTGGCATTCCGGGCATTTATTTCGAAGCAGGCGAACGCCGTCATTATCCGCTGGGCCGCACGGCTGCCCAGATCATGGGCAGCGTCGATATCGACGATCATGGCATTGCGGGCGTGGAGCGGTATTTCGACAAGCGACTGAATTCGGACAAATCTCCGCTGCGCCTGTCGCTGGACGTGCGCGTACAGACCGTCGCGCATGACGAACTTCAGGCTGCCAAGGATGAATTCTCCGCCATCGGTGCCAGCGCGATCGTCATGGACGTCCGCACCGGCGAAATCCTGGCCATGGTCAGCCTGCCCGATTATGACGCCAATGACTTCGGTCATGCTCCCAACGACGCCCGCTTCAACCGGGCCGTCACCGGCATGTATGAGCCCGGCTCGACGTTCAAGCTGCAAACGGCCGCCATGGGTCTGCAGCTTGGGGTCGTCCATCTGTGGGACCGTTTCTCGACCATCCCCATCAAGGTCGGCCGCTTCACCATCCGTGACATGAAAACGGACCATTTCGCCCCCTGGCTCTCCCTGCCCGGCGTGCTGGCCTATTCGTCCAACCCGGCTGCTGCTCACATCGCGCTCGATGTCGGTGCGACCCGCCAGCAGGACTGGCTGCGGAACATGGGCTTCTTCAACCGTGTTCCGGTCGAACTCCCCGAAGCCGGCCGGCCACTCGTCCCCGCCTCGCGTAACTGGGGCATCTCCACAGTCATGACCGTCGGGTTCGGTCATGGTGTGGCTGAACCGCCGCTGGCCATCGTCCGCGGCACGGCGGCCACGGTGAATGGTGGCATCCTGCTGAAACCGACACTCGTGGCCCGTGAGCCTGAAGAGGACAACAAACCAACTCCGGATGCGGCTCAGCTCCGTCCCGTTGTCTATCGCCCGGATGCAGACGGCGACGAAATCGGAGCCGAAACGCCTGTGGGCACCCGTGTCCTGTCTGAACAGACATCGGCGGTCCTGCGCAAACTGCTGCGTCTGGACGTCACACTGGGAAGCGGTAAGTCTGCCGAGGTTCCGGGCTATTATGTCGGCGGCAAGACCGGCACGGCGGAGAAGATCGGCGCACATGGCGGGTATCTGAAACACGTGAACGTCTCAGCCTTCACCAGCGTGTTCCCGATGAACAACCCGCATTACGCCGTCTATGTCATGCTCGACAGTCCGCAGGGCACGGCCGCAACCCATGGCTGGACGACGGCTGCTTGGAACGCTGCCCCCACGGTTAAGAAAATCATCTCGCGCGTTGGCCCAATCCTGAACCAGTTCCCCGATCTGGCGAACAAGGATGCGATCGACGCCTCGCTGGCCATTCCGATGAACCCGCCCGTACCCGCCGGATACCGCGCCCTTGGTCCCGGGAATGATCCGGGTGACCCGCGCAATCAGGCCCACGCCGCCAAGACCCAGCCCTCAAAGACACAGCACTGAACCGTTTGATGCGCCTCTCCCAGCTTTTTGCCCTTTGCGGTACGTCCCAGCCTCTGACGGACGATCCAGACATCCTGTCCGTAACAGCCGATAGCCGCAGAGCCGGTCCGGGTACGCTCTTCTTCGCCCTGCGCGGGGTAAAGCAGGATGGCAGTGCTTTCATCGCACAGGCCATGTCACAGGGTGCTGCGGCGGTCATCGTGGATCATGAGACTGCCGAACTGGTTGCCGCAATCCCTGTGATCGTGCGTCCGGACGCCAAGCATCTTCTGGCCTGCATGGCCTCCGCCCTTGCCGGTCCGCAACCCTCCTGCGTTGCGGCAATCACCGGCACGAACGGCAAAAGCAGCACAGCCGATTTCCTGCGCCAGCTCTGGACGCTTCAGGGACACCGCGCCGCCAGTCTGGGAACGCTGGGCCTGCTTTCCGACACGGACGTCCCGCCACCGCCCAGCCTGACAACCCCCGATCCTGTATCGCTCTCCCGTACACTCGCCGCTCTGGCTGGCAAAGGCGTTGAACATGTCGCGCTCGAGGCCTCTTCGCATGGACTGGAGCAGCACCGTCTGGACGGCATCACACTGACAGCGGCCGGCTTCTCCAACCTGACACGCGATCATCTCGATTATCATTTGACGCTCGAAGCCTACCGGACCGCAAAGCTGCGCCTCTTTGAAGACGTTCTCCCGGCAGGTGGCATTGCGGCCGTCAACGCCGATATGGACCCCGAGACGTTTGCGGCCCTGAAAGCCATCGCGGATCGACGTGGCCTGAAGCTGCGCAGCGTCGGACAGAACGGAACAACCCTTCGGCTGGTCGAAGCACGCCCAACCCCGACGGGCCAGATCCTGCGTCTGGCCCTGCATGGCGAGGAACTGCCCGAAATCACTCTCGCCCTTCCCGGCCGCTTTCAGGCTGACAATGTCATGCTCGCAGCAGCCATGTGCTGGAACGACGATGCCGAAGCGCTGGAAGTTCTCAGGCTTCTGCCACACCTGACAGGCGTTCACGGCCGATGCGAACGGGCCGTTACGCTCCCCAACGGCGGCGCAGCCTATGTCGATTACGCTCACACCCCCGACGCGCTCGACTGCGTCCTGTCCAGTCTGCGTCCGCATACGGCAGGGCGTCTGGTCGTGGTCTTCGGGGCGGGCGGCGACCGTGACCGCGGCAAGCGCCCGCTCATGGGGGCCGTTGCCGCGCGAATGGCGGATCTGGCGATCGTGACGGACGACAACCCCCGCACGGAAGAGCCCGCTTCCATCCGCTCCGAAATCCTGACGGCCTGCCCGGATGCACTGGAAATCGCAGACCGCCGCAGCGCCATCGCAGCGGGACTTGAGGCCCTGAAGCCCGGCGATATCCTGGTCGTGGCCGGCAAGGGACATGAGCAGGGCCAGATCGTCGGCACGGAAATTCTTCCCTTCGATGACCGTCTCGTCATTCGTGAACTGGCAGGTGCGGCATGAGCGTTCTGTGGAACAGTGCGGACCTTCGCGCCGCGACAGGCGGAACACTGAATGCCGATGTTCAGGTCACCGGCATCTCGATCGACACCCGGACACTGACGCCGGGCGATCTGTTCATCGCCCTGCGAGGCGAGACGAGCGACGGTCACGCCCATGTGCAGCAGGCTCTGAACAAGGGTGCCGCCTGCGCGCTTGTGCATGACACGGCTGGTCTGGACGATCCGCGCCTTCTGATCGTTCCTGACACCATGACCGCCCTTGTGGATCTGGGCCGCTATGCGCGCACGCGCTTTCGCGGAAAAGTCGTCGCCATCACCGGAAGTGTCGGCAAGACGACGACCAAGGACATGCTGAAAGTCGCGCTGTCCGCCATCGGCCCGACGCACGCTGCCGTAGCCTCCTATAATAATCACTGGGGCGTACCCCTGACGCTGGTCCGACTGCCGCAGGACGCCCAATTCTGCATCAGCGAAATCGGCATGAATCATATCGGGGAAATTGCGCCCCTCGCCGCTCAGGTCCGGCCCGATGTGGCCATCATCACCACGATCGGCACGGCGCATCTCGGCCATATGGGCAGCATCGAGGCGATCGCACGAGAAAAATCCGACCTGTTTGGCGCGCTTGCGGACAAGGGGACCGCCATCGTCCCCGACGACGCAGCCGGTCAAGAGCATTTCCGGACAGCACTACCCGCAGGATGTGCTCTGTGGCGTTCGGGCTTCTCCGAAAAGGCACAGCTCTGGATCGAAAATCTGCACTGCTCGGCAGACGGCAGCAATTTCTCGCTGCATCTGCCATCCGGTATCCAGAACGTGACGCTAACGGCGCCGGGAGAACATTTGGCCCGCAATGCCGCTTTGGCTCTCGGCGCGGTTGCAGCCCTTGGCGAAGACGTCTCCGTTGCCGCCACCGCACTGCAGAACTTCGTGCCGGGTGCAGGACGTGGACAGATGCGCACGATCCTGAACGACGTGCGTCTTCTGGACGAAAGCTATAATGCCTCCACACCCAGCATCCGCGCGGCACTGGCGACCCTCGCGCTGCTTCCGGCCCAGCGGCACATCGCGGCCCTGGGGGACATCCGCGAACTCGGCACCTTCGCCGATGCCGAACACCGTTCGCTTGCAGACGCCGTTCAGGCCGCCAAAGCCATTACCTTCTGCTGCGGCCCCCATATGCGCGCACTCTATGATGCGCTCCCATCGGAACTTCAGGGTGGATACGCCGCTGATGCCGCGTCTCTGGCCCCGCTGCTCCTCAAAGCCCTTCGCCCCGGTGATCTCCTGCTCGTGAAAGGCAGCTTCGGCAGCCGGATGCGTGACGTGATCTCAGTCCTCGACAACGCTTCCAGCCCGGTTTCTGCCTGATGCTTTTCAATCTCATCGCCGCCCATGACACGTCCCATGGCGGGTTCTTCAACCTGTTCCATTACCTGACGTTCCGTTCGGGCTGCGCCTGCCTGACGGCGCTGGTCATCTCGCTGGCACTGGGCAACCCTTTCATCGCACAGCTCAAGCGGATCCAGCGCGAAGGCCAGCCCATCCGCACCGTCGGCCCCGAGCGGCATATTCTGGAAAAGGCTGGCACGCCCACGATGGGCGGCATGCTGATCCTGATCGCGCTGTTCTCAGCCACATTACTCTGGGCCGATCTGACAAACGGGTTTGTCTGGGCGGTCATGCTGACCACGGGCGCCTTCGGGGCGGTCGGCTTTGCCGATGACTACCTGAAGCTCTCCAAACGCAACACGACCGGCGTGTCCAAGCGTACCCGGCTCGGCTGCGAGTTCCTGGCGTCTCTGATCGCCGGGATCTGGCTCCAGTCCCTGACGCCGCCAGAACTGCGCAACATGGTCGCCTTTCCGTTCGTCAAGGACGTGCTGCTTCCACTGGGCTATGCCTTCCCGATCTTTGCGATGATCACCATCACGGGCTTCGGTAATGCCGTGAACTTCACGGACGGGCTGGACGGGCTGGCCATCGTCCCGGTCGTAATCGCGGCACTGGTCTTCGCGCTGATTTCCTATCTGGTCGGCAATCACGTCTTCGCCGACTACCTGCAACTTCATCCAGTTCCCGGCACGGGCGAACTCGCGGTCTTCTGCGCAGCATTGATCGGCGCAGGCCTCGGATTCCTGTGGTTCAACGCTCCGCCAGCCGCCGTCTTCATGGGCGATACTGGCTCCCTGTCCCTCGGTGGGGCTCTGGGAGCCGTGGCCGTCGCCACAAAGCATGAACTCGTCCTGTGCATCGTGGGAGGCGTTTTTGTGGCCGAAACTCTGTCGGTTGTGATCCAGATTTTCTGGTTCAAACGGACCGGACGGCGCGTGTTCCTGATGGCACCGCTGCACCACCATTTTGAGAAAAAGGGCTGGCAGGAGCCGAAAATCGTGATCCGGTTCTGGATCGTCTCCATCGTGCTGGGCCTGTGCGGTCTGGCGACGCTGAAACTGCGATGAGCAGCTTTCCGTCCAACCTCCTTGCAGGCGAGCGCTATGCCGTCTGTGGTCTGGGACGCAATGGCACGGCCGTTGTGCAGGCGCTGCTCGGGATGGGGGCAGCAGTTCAGGCCTGGGATGATCGCAATGCCGACCTTCCGGCGCAACCTAACCTGACAATCGCTCCCCTGACCGACCTGTCCGGCATGACGGCCCTCATCCTGTCCCCCGGCATTCCTCATCTGCTCCCCAAGGCCCATCCCGTCGCGGACCTCGCCCGGATACAGGGGATCCAGATCCTGTCCGATGCCGAGATCCTGTATCGCGCCGTCCGTAAGTCTGGCTCAAAAGCCGCGTTCGTCGCCGTCACCGGAACGAACGGAAAATCGACGACGACGGCGCTGATCGCCCATCTTTTTACGACGGCCGGACGTCCTTGCGCGGCGGGTGGCAATCTCGGCACGGCGTCGCTGGCATTACCGCTCCTGCCCGATGACGGCGTCTACGTCATCGAAATGTCGTCCTACATGCTCGAACGGCTGGACCGGTTCCACGCGAACGCCGCCTGCCTGCTGAACCTGACCCCCGACCATCTGGACCGGCATGGCGACATGGCAGGCTATGCCGCCGCCAAGGCCCATGTCTTCGACAATATGGGTCCGGACGATCTGGCCGTGATCGGCATGGACGATGACTGGTGCCGCGCCATCGCCTCACAAGTCGCATCGCACGGCGTACAGGTCGTTGAACTGGACGCAGACGCCTTGCCTCCTTACGACGGCCCAGCCCTTCCCGGACGGCACAATGCCCAGAATGTCGGCGCGGCCTTGGCTATCACGCGCCATCTCGGCCTTGATGATGCGGCAATCCGGACCGGCCTGAAATCCTTTCCCGGCCTGGAGCATCGCCTCCAGAAAGTCGCGGAATGCGATGGCGTCTCTTTCATCAACGACAGCAAGGCCACGAATGCCGAGGCCGTCTCCAAGGCTCTCGCCGCCTATGACAAAGTCATGTGGATTGCGGGCGGAGTTGCAAAAGCGGGTGGCATCGAAAGTCTTGCGCCCTTTTTCGGTCACATCGCACAGGCTTTTCTGATCGGACAGGATGCGGATGTTCTGGCCGCGACGCTGGAAACGCATGGCGTTCCCTTTCAGCAGTGCGGAACGCTGGAAAAAGCTGTTCCGGCCGCTTTTCAGGCTGCTTTAGAGGGGGACATTCCCGTCGTTCTGCTCTCACCCGCCTGTGCAAGTTTCGATCAATTTCGCAGTTTCGAGGATCGAGGTTCACACTTCCTTCAGATTTGCGATAATATTGTGAAATCAGGCCATTCGGGCGCTACGCTCACGCAAAAGCAGGAGGATTGACACCATGTCGGGACTGTCCCGTGTCGAGACTTCTGCCGTTGCCCGCTGGTGGCGCAATCTGGACCGTGTAACGCTTGCCTGCGTCGGTCTGCTGATCGGGCTCGGCTACGTCCTGATGCTGGCGGCCAGTCCTGCCGTGGCCTCGCGTATTGGCGCCTCGCGCAACATGTTCATTCTCAAGCAGGTGATCTTCCTGGCGCTGGCCGGAGCGATCGTGCTTGGAACGTCCTATCTGTCCCGGCAGGCCATCAAGAAACTCGCGATCATCGGCGGCATCATAGCGCTTGGCGCCACAGCCATGACGCTGGTGCATGGCATGGAAATCAAGGGCGCGCGGCGATGGATTGCGCTGCCGATGATGTCGGTCCAGCCCTCGGAATTCCTCAAGCCTTGCTTTGCGGTTGTAACCGGCTGGCTGCTTTCCGCGCGCCGTTCCGTCGTGATGTGGGGCAATATCGCTTTCCCCGGCATGCTGGTGGCCTTCCTGTGCTTCGGGTTCATTCTGGTTCTGCTGAAATCCCAGCCAGATATCGGAATGTTGTCGGTCATTACGATGGTCTTCATGACCCAGCTTTTTGTTGATGGACTGAAGCTCTACTGGGTCGGACTGTGCGTGGCCGGCATGGCGGGCGCCTTTGCAATCGCCTACATCGTCTTTCCGCATGTGCAGTCCCGCGTGCAGCGCTTCCTGCATCCCGATGTTGGTGATCATTATCAGATCGACACCGCTCTTCGCGCTTTCGGAAATGGCGGCCTGCTCGGCCGGGGCCCCGGTGAAGGCCGCGTGAAGGATCTGCTGCCCGATGCCCATGCCGACTTCGTCTTTGCCGTCGCTGGTGAGGAATACGGCCTGATCCTGTGCATCGGCATCATCCTGCTGTTCGGTGTCATCGTTCTGCGCACCCTGCTCAAGCTGATGCATGAGGACGACCCGTTCGTCATCGTCTCCACTGCCGGTCTGGTGACGGGATTTGGCCTTCAGGCCTTTGTCAACATGGGTTCGACATTGCATCTGATCCCGACAAAGGGCATGACCCTGCCCTTCATTTCCTATGGCGGCAGTTCGGCAATGTCGGTGGCCCTGACCATGGGGATGGTTCTGGCCTTGACACGCCATCACGTCGGCCAGAGCAGGATCGGTCAGAGAGCCTCCGCCCCATACGGACAGGCCCCATTGTTTGAGAGGAACGCGCCGTGAGCCGCCCCATCGTTATCGCCGCCGGTGGCACGGGCGGACATTTCTTCCCGGCCGAAGCCGTCGCAACCGTGCTTGCGGAACGGGGTCACGACCTTGTCCTGATGACGGACGCCCGACATGGACGTCGCGAAACCGGCCTGTTCAAGGACCGCCCGCAATATGTGCTGGATGGCGCAGGTGTGGCTGGCAAAGGTCTTGGCGGGAAAATCCGTGGCATACTGGCCCTGCTGCGCGGCATGATGGATGCGCGCCGTATCCTCGCTTCGCTGGATGCAGCGGCTGTCGTAGGTTTCGGCGGCTATCCGTCCATCCCCCCTCTGACCGCATCGCGCCTTCTGCCCGCAGCAAAGCGTCCGCAGATGGTCATTCATGAAGGCAATGCCGTGCTCGGACAGGCCAACGCCTTCCTGTCCCGCTTTTCTCCGCTGATCGCCACGTCCTACGCGAAAGTCGCCCGGCTTCCTGAAAATGCCCGGACAACCCTGACCGGCATGCCCGTCCGTGAGGGCATCGAGGCGCTGTTTGGTCATGTCTATGCCCCGCCCGAAGACAGGATAAACCTTCTGGTCTGGGGTGGCTCCCTAGGCGCACGCGTGTTCTCCGACATCGTGCCACAGGCGCTGGCCGCCCTTCCTGAAGAAGTCCGCAAACGCCTGAAAGTCACACAGCAGATCAAGGCCGATGATCTGGAACGCGTCCGCACCATCTACGAAAATGCAGGGATCGAAGTCGAGGCTGCCCCCTTCTTCACGGATGTCCCGGCCTGTCTGAAAAACGCCCATCTCGTGATCGGACGCGCAGGCGGTTCTTCGGTTGCGGAACTGGCGATGGCCGGTCTGCCGTCCATTCTGGTGCCGCTGCCCATCGCCGCGTCCGATGAACAGGGTGCTAATGGTCAGGCGCTCGTGGATGCCGGTGCAGCCTGGATGATCCGCCAGCCCGATTTCACGCCCGCAGCCCTGACGGCTCTGCTGACAGACCTGTTTTCCCATCCAGAAAAGCTCGAAAACGCAGCAAAAGCCGCTCATCTGTGCGCGCGCCCTCATGCTGCCGCAAAAGTCGCTGATCTGATTGAATCCGCCCTGCGGTCCTGATCCCTGTTTTCTCGTTCCTGCCCAAGAGTACCTGCCCCATGCGCGCCCTGCCCCTGAACATCGGAACCATTCACTTCGTCGGTATCGGCGGCATCGGCATGTCCGGCATCGCCGAGGTCCTGCACATGCTGGGCTACAAGGTGCAGGGTTCCGATATCGCCGAGGGCGCCAATGTGCAGCGCCTGCGCCAGGCAGGGATTGTCGTGCATATCGGCCATGACGCCGCCAATCTGGGCGACGCACAGGTTGTCGTTACATCGACGGCCGTGAAAAAGGACAATCCGGAAGTCGTGGCCGCCCGCGCCAAGCTCATCCCGGTCGTCCGGCGTGCGGAAATGCTGGCCGAACTGATGCGCCTGCGCTGGTCCGTCGCCATCGGCGGCACGCATGGTAAGACGACCACCACCAGCCTCGTGGCCTGCGTGCTCGAACATGCCCGTCTGGACCCGACCGTCATCAATGGCGGAATCATCGAGGCCTACGGCACCAACACGCGCATGGGTTCGGGCGACTGGATGGTCGTCGAGGCCGATGAAAGCGACGGATCCTTCCTGCGCCTGCCGGCCGTGATTGCGGTGGTGACGAACATGGATCCGGAACATCTGGATCACTGGGGCACGGAAGAGGCCATGCAGGCCGGCTACGACCAGTTCGTCTCAAACATTCCGTTCTACGGCTTTGCCGTCCTGTGCGTGGATCACCCGCAGGTCCAGCAGATGATCCCGCGCCTGTCCGATCATCGCGTCATCACCTATGGCTTCAGCCCGCAGGCCGATATCCGCGCCGAAAAAGTCGTGATGGACAAGCGGGGTGCCACGTTCGAGGTCGTGGTCACCAATCGCCAGCGCAACCGCTCGCGCCGCGCCGGTCCGTTCCGCCTGCCGATGCTCGGACACCACAATGTCCTGAACTCGCTCGCCGCCATCGCCGTCGCGCTTGAAATGGAAATCAGTGATTCCGTGATCGCGTCCGCCCTGACGACCTTCAAGGGCGTCAAGCGGCGCTTCACCCGCACGGGCGAATATAACGGCATTTCCATCATCGACGATTATGGCCATCACCCCGTTGAAATCGCCGCCGTGCTCAAGGCCGCCCGTCAGGCCGGTGCGCGCAACGTCATCGCCGTCATGCAGCCACATCGTTATTCGCGCCTGAAAGTCCTTTTCAACGAGTTCTGCACCTGCATGAACGACGCCGACACGGTCATCGTGGCCGACGTCTATGCCGCGGGCGAAACGCCGATCGAGGGTGCGGGCCGCGATGCGCTCGTTGAAGGCCTGCGCGATCGCGGCCACCGCTCCGTCGTGCCGCTCCCCAATCCGGCCCATTTAGCGGAAATGATCAACGCCATCGCCAAGCCGGGCGATTACGTCGTCTGCCTCGGCGCCGGCACCATCACCCAGTGGGCGCAGGCCCTCCCCGCCCAGCTCGAAGCCCTGAACCGCCAGCCTGCAACCGAAGGCGCGGCATGACGGGCAGCAGCGACTTTCCCGTCAAAGGTCTGCGCGGTCGACTGACCCCGAACGCCCCGCTCGGTCCCCGGGCATGGTTCCGCGTGGGCGGCCCGGCGGACTGGCTGTTCGTTCCCGAAGACCAGGACGATCTGGCCCTTTTCCTGCGCGAAAAACCGGCCACCATGCCGGTTACGGTTCTGGGCGCTTGCTCGAACGTCATCATCCGCGACGGCGGCATTGCTGGCACGGTCATCCGTCTGGCGCGCGGCTTTGCGGACATCACCGTTCAGGACAACAGCCTGATCGTGGGCGCGGCCGCGCTCGACATCACTGTGGCCGAACATGCCGCCGCTGCCGGTCTGGCAGGCCTGGAGTTTTTGGCTGGCATTCCGGGATCGATCGGCGGTGCTGTCCGCATGAACGCGGGCGCCTACGGGTCGGATATCAATGCCGTTCTCGAATGGGCGGACATCCTGACGGTCGAAGGCGATCTGCGGCGCCTGTCCCATGACGATCTCGGCTTTGCCTATCGTCATTCGGCGCTTCCCGAAGGCAGCGTGGTGATCCGCGCCAGCCTGCGCGGCACACCGGACAACGCAGATGCCATCCGCAGCCGCATCGCGGAGATCCGGGCCTCACGCGAAGCCTCGCAGCCCGTGCGGGCGCGGACCGGCGGCTCCACCTTCCGCAACCCCGAAGGCCACAAGGCGTGGCAGCTCATTGACGAAGCCGGCTGCCGTGGTCTCCAGATCGGGGATGCTCAGGTCAGCGAAAAGCACTGCAACTTCCTGCTCAATCTGGGACAGGCCAGCAGCGCGGATCTGGAAACGCTGGGCGAAACCGTGCGCGAAAAAGTGCTGGCACAGAGCGGCGTGGACCTGCATTGGGAAATCAAACGTATCGGACGCAAATCCGAAGGAGAACAGACGGTATGAAGGTCGCAGTCCTGTTGGGGGGAACATCCAGTGAGCGGCCTGTCAGTCTTGTCAGTGGCGAGGCCGCAATCGAGGCCCTGCGCGAAAAGGGACATGACGTCACCCCGATCGATGTGGGCCCCGATATCGCAACGACCATCGCCAGCCTGAAAGCTGCCGCACCGGACGTCGTTTTCAACGCCCTGCACGGCCCGCGTGGCGAAGACGGCGCCATTCAGGGCGTTCTGGAATGGCTTGACCTACCCTACACCCATTCCGGCATCCGCGCCTCGGCCGTAGCAATGGACAAAGGCGCAACCCGTATTCTTCTGGCCGCCGCCGGTCTGCCCGTTGCACAGGGACGCGTCGTGACGGTTGAAGAGCTGGCCGAAGCCGATCCTCTTCCCACACCCTACGTCATCAAGCCCGTCGCCGAAGGCTCCTCCGTCGGTGTCGAGATCGTGCGGACGGGAGATAACCGTCGCGCCGAAATTGCACAGACCTGGCGTTTCGGAAAAGAAGCGCTGGTCGAGAGCTTCATTCCCGGCCGCGAACTGACCGCAGGCGTCATGGGAGACCGGGCTCTGGCCGTCACCGACATCCTGCCCAGCGAAACGGCTGCGTTCTATGATTTCGAGGCCAAGTACAAGGCGGGTGGCTCGCGCCATGTCGTCCCTGCGGAGCTTCCGCAGGCCGTGACGGAGCGGGCGCTCGATTACGCCCTGCGCGCCCATCAGACGCTGGGCTGTCAGGGTGCGAGCCGCACGGATTTCCGTTACGATGAGGACACCGACACGCTGGTCATCCTGGAGGTCAACACACAGCCCGGTATGACACCGACATCTCTTCTGCCGGAACAGGCTGCCTATTGCGACATCTCCTATCCGGAACTGTGTGACTGGATGGTCCGGGAGGCACTGACGCGCTGATGCGGGAGGATCCGTCCTTTCAGAGAGACGATTTTGTCCGGGAACGCTATTCCGGGGCCCTCCCGCCCCAGGAAGACCGTCCGTCACGGGCAAAGCTGTTCTGGCGCCGGCAACGGCAGCTGGTCCGGCCTGCGATCGTCTTTCTGGTCGTGATGGGAATTGCCGGCGCCGGCATACGACTGCTGTACGACGCAGCCTCCGAAGAGCGCTTCGCTCCGCTACGGGCCCGTCTGGTGGAAATGGAGCCCCTGCCCATCCGCCACATCATCATCAACGGGCGCAGCATGACGAGCGAGGCTTCGATCCAGGAGGCTCTTGGAACATCGGTCGGTCATCCGATCTTCGGATTTTCCGTCGAAGCTGCACGTCAGCGGCTGGATGAACTGCCGTTCATCGACCACGCAACGGTTGAACGGCACATGCCCGATACCGTCATCATTACGCTTGTGGAGCGCACACCGATCGCCGTCTGGCAGGATCGCGGGCATTTCATGCTCATCAACCGGGCGGGAGAGGAAGTCTCCGATCAGGGCCTGACCGGGAAAAATGCGCAGGCATTTCTCCAGTTGCCGCTGGTCGTTGGCGAAGGCGCAAATACGGCAGCGGCGAGCGTGATTGATGCCCTGAACCATGAACCTCTGGTCAAAAGTCAGGTCACAGCCCTGATCCGCGTGGGCAACCGGCGCTGGAATGCCACGCTCAAGGACGGGACGACCGTCATGCTGCCTGAAGGCGAAGAAGCCGCGGCTTTTGCGCGTCTGGCCCGCTATCAGCAGAGCATGCGCCTGCTGGAACGTCCGGTCCAGTCGATCGATCTGCGGCTTCCGGACCGGATGGTTGTTCACCAGCCTCCGCAGGCTCCAGTTCCTGCCCCCGACAAGGCAAAAACCGATCCGTCCTCACCTCCACCACCAGCAGACGGCACGAAGCAACCATGAATGACCTTACCTCCATGTCAGATCTTCCGGCATTCCGTCGCCGGGGCGGTCTCAGGGGCCGGTCCCTCATCCCCGTCGGTGGCGAGCGTGATGTCAGCGTCAACCGGGTTCCGCGTGACATCCTTCCTCTTCCCCCCGAAGAAACCCAGAGGACCATCGCCTGGCGTCCGGGGATCTTCGGAGCGCTGGATATCGGCACGACGAAAATGACCTGCCTGATCGGCAAGGGCGAAGCTGATGGCTCCATTCAGGTTCTGGGGCATGGATGGCGCCGTTCCCACGGCATCCGCTCAGGGTCCATCGTCGATATCCGCGAAGCCGAAGCTGCCATCCGCGCCACCGTTGGACAGGCCGAAGAAGCCGCCGAACGCCGCATGGACTCGCTCGTCGTCAACCTGTCCTGTGGCCGCCCGCTCAGTCGTCTGGTGGATGCACAGATTCCGATCGGCGGCCGCGAAGTCACCGCTGGAGACGTGCAGCGCCTGATCGCAGAGGGACAGGCCCGCGCCTGGATGGAAGGGCGCGAGGTCATCCATACGCTCCCCATCGGATATGTCGTTGATTCGATTCCCGGGATCGCAGACCCGATCGGTCATCAGTGCGAAGAACTGGCCACGCGAATGCATGTCGTGGACATGAACTCCAGTGCACTTCGCACGCTCGACGCCGTCCTCCAGCACGCGGAACTGAAACTGGACGGACTGGTTGCAAGCCCGTTCGCCTCCGGTGTCTCCGTACTGGCTGCTGAAGAACGCGAACTGGGTGTGACCGTGGTGGAAATGGGCGGCGGTACGACCTCCCTTGCAGTTTTCTGTGAAGGCAAACTGCTCCACACGGCCCAGATCCGTGTCGGCGGCCTGCACGTTACGCGCGATATTGCCGGTGTGCTCTCCACGTCTCTGGAGACGGCCGAACGTCTCAAGACGATGTATGGCGCAGCCCAGATGGGCTCGGATGACCAGCGGGAAATCCTGTCGGTTCCGCTGATTGGCGAGAACAGTGACCGTCTTGTAAGGCTTCAGCGGTCCAAGGTCATTTCCGTTATCCAGCCCCGGATTGAAGAGACGCTCGAACTCGTTCGTCAGTCGCTCGACAACGCCGGACTTGGCCGACTGGCCAATGGCAGGGTCGTCCTGACGGGCGGTGCATCGCTACTGGAAGGAATCGTCCCTGTCGCAACCCGCATCCTCGGCCGACCGGTCAGGATGGGAAAACCCCAGAATATTTATGGCCTGCCCGAGACGGCCGCGGCTTCGGCAGGCTTTTCAACCGCTGCGGGGCTTCTGGCCTGGGCAGCGGGTGCGGATCGGGAGTTTGGAGATATCTCTGCCCCCGAACCAAGACCTCGCGGACTTGTTAAACGTCTCGTGGGCTTCATACGTAACCATGTATAAGCTACTACAGATCATAACGCCCTCACCTGTCGCTTTCATGCAGTTCCGGACCAGATCATGACACTAAACCTTACTCCAACTCCGAATTCCCACGTTGAGCTGGCGCCACGCATTACGGTGATTGGTGTTGGTGGTGGCGGTACAAATGCCGTCGACAACATGATCGCATCCGAACTCAAGGGCGTGGAATTCGTCGTTGCCAACACCGACGCCCAGCAGCTTGCCCATTCAAAAGCCGAACGCCGCGTCCAGCTTGGTCCGCATCTGACGCGTGGACTTGGTGCAGGTGCAAAGCCGGAAATCGGCCGTGAGGCGGCTGAAGAAGCGGCCCAGGAAATCGACCGTCAGCTCGAAGGCGCAAATCTGGTCTTCATTACGGCCGGCATGGGCGGCGGAACGGGTACGGGTGCGGCTCCGGTCATCGCGCGCATGGCACGTGAGCGCGGCGTCCTGACGGTCGGCGTTGTTTCCAAGCCCTTCAATTTCGAAGGACGCCGCCGTACGACCGCCGCAGAAAACGGCATCGCTGAGCTGCAGAAGCACGTCGATACGCTGATCGTCATCCCGAACCAGAACCTGTTCAATTCGGCAACGCAGAACACGACGTTCCGCGAAGCCTTCCGGATGGCCGATAACGTCCTGAACATGGGCGTGCGTGGCATTACAGACCTCATGGTCTCTCCAGGTCTCATCAATCTCGATTTCGCGGACGTCAAGGCCGTGATGGAAGAGATGGGCAAGGCCATGATGGGAACGGGCGAAGCCTCCAGCGAAGAAGATGCGGAAGACCGTGCCGTGCTCGCAGCCGAGCGCGCGATTTCCAACCCGCTGCTGGAAGATGCGTCCATGGCTGGCGCACGTGGCCTTCTCATCAACATCACCGGTGGCGAAGACCTGACGCTGTACGAAGTCAACGCTGCCGCAGACCGCATCCGTGAGGAAGTCGCCGATGATGCCAACATCATCTTCGGCGCACTGATCGACGAAAAGCTGAATGGTCGTGTCCGCGTGTCCGTCGTGGCAACCGGCATCGATACCCAGCCGCGTCAGGACCCGTCCGCTCCGAGCGAGCCGCGTCAGGCGCCTGCCCAGCAGTCCAATCCTGCCGCCCCTGCCGCACGCGATAATTCGGCTTCCCGGCCCGCAGCAGCGTCCTCTTTCCAGCCGGGTTCGACCTATGCTGGGGGCCCGCCGCGCCCGAATTTTGCGATCGACCCCCAGCAGACACCGGCCCAGAACACGGCTCCCCAGCCGCCCCAGCCGGAAGCCCCGGCCGCACGGCCTGCTGCCAGCACCGAGGCGCAGCCGCCACGACAGGACAGCGCGCATCAGCCTTCCCCACGTGCCGGCCTGTTCTCTGATCCGTCCCGCCACGCTCCGCAGCCTCAGGCCGAGGCACCGCGCAGCCTGTTCGGTCTGGTCACGGGTGCATTCCGCAGCCGCCCTCCCCAGCCCCAGCAGCCGACCCAGCCCGCCCAGCGGACGGAACCCAGCGCATCTGAGGGTTACCAGCAGCAGGCACCGCAGCATCCGGAGCAGCCTTCCAGCGGTGGTGACGATTCCAACCTGGATATTCCCACCTATCTGCGGCGCTGATCCGCTTCCCCCTTACCCGCGTGGTGAGGGGGTAATATCTGGCAACAATCGTTGACTGGAATTGCGGCTCGGTATCTGTTTTCTAGTCTCCGGGAACAGATTTTTCGGAGGTTTTATGCAGGTTACGCCCACGCATGGTGGCAACACGGCGCATGGCGTTGATGCGAAACCACCGGAAACGGTTTCGGGCATTGACGGCTCGGTCACTCGCTCCGAGCGCGGCAATTCGAAAAACCTGCAGACCACCCTCGCCAATCCCATCCACTGCCAGGGCATTGCCCTGCATAGCGGTGTGACGGTCGATCTGATTCTTTCCCCGGCAGCAGCCAATACCGGTGTCAGGTTCCAGCGTTCGGACGTCGCTGGCTCTCCGTCTTTCCCCGCCCTGTACGACCATATCGTGGACACCCGTCTCTCAACGGTCGTGGCCTGTGACGCCGATCCTGCTCTGCGTGTGGCGACCATCGAGCATCTGATGGCTGCGCTGAATGCCTGCGAAATTGATAATGTCCTGATTTCAGTCAGCGGGCCGGAACTGCCTGTTCTGGATGGGGCTTCCGATGCATTCATGTTTCTGCTCCGCTGCGCTGGCCGTAAAACCTTGGAGACGCCCCGGCAGGTCATCGAAATCCTGCGTAATGTCCGGGTTGAAGGTGAAAACGGCGCCTTTGCGGAACTGCGCCCTGCCCAGCGCGGTCTTTCACTGGCCATCTCCCTCAGCTTCGCGGCACGGGCCATCGGTAACCAGCGTTATGCCATGCAACTGAATGAACAGCGCTTTGCCGAGGAAGTCGCGTTCTGCCGTACGTTCGTCAATCGCCAGGATATCGAATATCTGCAGAGTATTGGTCTTGCGCGTGGCGGCTCTCTGGAGAACGCTGTCGTCGTGGACGGTGAAAACATCCTCAACCCCGCTGGCCTGAAAATCGAGCGTGAATTTGCACGCCACAAATTACTCGATGCCATCGGAGACCTCTACTGTGCGGGCCACAGAATGCAGGCAGGATTTATTGGTCACAAATCCGGACATACGCTGAACAACAAACTTCTGCGGACGGTTTTTTCTGATGCCGCCAACTGGCGTTTTGTGTCCGCCGCTTCCCCGAGGGCTCTGACAAAGACGCTGCGCGCGCGCGTTGCCGCCTGAGACGCATGGCAGGTCTTTCGTCAGCGTATTCCCGTGATATAAGACAGGCTTCCACGGGAAGAGCAGGTATGACAAGCAGCACTCAGCGTCATTTTGAAGCATCGGTCACGAATGGTGGTTTCATTCTGAGAGCTGCGGCTGTCAGCGGATTTCTGCTGCTCTCCGGCTGCTCGATGTTCTCGCACAAGCACGAAAAGCCCGCGATTCCCAAAACCGCTGATGCCGAGACCCTGTATAATTACGGCATCGACGCCCTTCATACCGGTCATTACGAACTGGCTGGCGGTGAGTTCGAACTGCTTCAGCAGAACTACCCCTATTCCGGCTTCACGGGTAATGCCGAGCTGATGGAAGGGTATGCCTACTACCTTCAGGGCGAATACGCGCTTTCGGTGCAGCAGCTTGAACGCTATCTCCAGCTGCACCCGACCAGCCCTGACGCGGCCTATGCCTTCTATCTGCGCGCGCTTTGCTATTACGAGCAGATCGCCAACGTGGAACGCGACCAGCAGGGTACGGTTGAAGCCCTGGACGCGCTGGAAGAAGTCATCACCCGCTTCCCGCAGACATCCTACGCCCGTGACGCCCAGCTGAAGATCGATCTGTGCCGCGACCACCTTGCCGGCAAGGAAATGCTGGTCGGCCGCTGGTATCAGCAGCAGCGTAACTACGAAGCTGCCATGACCCGCTACCAGCGCGTCGTGCAGGATTATCAGACGACCAACCACGTCGCCGAGGCCCTTGAGCGTCTGGTCGAGGTCTATCTGGCCCTCGGCCTGAAAGATCAGGCACACCAGACGGCCGCCGTTCTCGGCTACAACTATCCCGACAGCCAGTGGTATCGTTATGCCTATAATGATCTTCGGGAAAACAAGCTGCTCAAGAGCGATCTCAAGAAGCCGGTCGTCCATCCGGGACAGCGGGACCATCGCGGATTCTTCTCGCGGATGTGGCACAGCGTCTTCTGATCGTGTCCCTTTGACACGAGCCGTCACACGCCCAACATTGCTGTCATGCTGACACATCTCTCGATCCGCGACGTTGTTCTGATCGAAAAGCTCGATCTTGGTCTCGCCCCCGGCCTGACGGTCCTGACCGGCGAGACCGGTGCCGGCAAGTCCATCCTGCTCGACAGTCTGGGCCTGGCCCTCGGAGAGCGTGCCAGCGGTGGTCTCGTGCGCTCCGGAGCCACACAGGCCAGCGTGTCGGCCATTTTTGAAATCGCCGCCGATCACCCCGTATTTGCTCTGCTCGACGAACACGGCATCGTCCGCGAGGACCCGTCGGATCCTGTCGTCCTGCGACGCATCGTCACCCCCGATGCCCGCTCGCGCGCCTATATCTGCGACCAGCCGGTCGGCGTCGGCCTGCTCCGGCGTATCGGTGCCTATCTCGTGGAAATCCAGGGCCAGCACGAACAGATGGGGCTTGCGGACCAGAGCACCCATCTTGATCTGCTGGACGCCTTCGGGATTACCCCCACTTTGCGGGAAAAAACAGCACGAAGCTTCCGCCAATGGGCAGCGGCCCGCGCTGCCTTAAAAGCTGCGCGCACCGATATGGAGGCTGCGGCGCGCGAAGAAGAATGGCTGCGTCAGACGGTCGATGACCTTGAACGCATGGCCCCGCAGGAAGGCGAAGAGGATGCACTGGCCGCCATGCGCGTCAGTCTCCAACACGATGAACGCCGCGGCGAAGCCGTGGCCGCCGCGCTGTCGGAACTGACCCCCCGCGACCGCCGTTCTTCCGCGCCCGCTGCCGCCCTGCGCTCCGCCAGCCGTGCCTTGGCGCGGCTGCTGCCGGCACCGACGGATACAGACACACTCGCAGGCAGCCATCAGACACAGGCGCAGGACGCACTTGATGCGCTCGGAAAAGCCGAGGAGGCCCTGGCCGAAGCCGAAATGCTGCTAAGCCGTCTTGCCGCAGACACGGAAGGCGACCCGCGTCTGCTGGAAGAAACGGAAGAACGCCTTTTCGCGCTCCGTGCCGAGGCCCGCAAACACAACGTCTCCGTCGCGGAACTACCCGGCTTTCTGATCGAGGTGAAAAGACGGCTGGCAGCGCTTGATTCCGGAAACGCCGAACTGGCCCGTCTGGAAACGGCTCTGACCGAAGCCCGTCTTGAATACGAAGACGCCGCACGAGCCCTTTCTGCCGCACGCAAAAAAGCCGCCGAGAAACTCGAAAAAGCCGTCAGCGCCGAACTGCGCCCCGTCAAGCTGGAACGTGCCCGCTTCATCGTCTCGATCCTCCCGCTCGAGCCCGACCACTGGAACAGTCAGGGCATGGAGCAGGCCTCCTTCCTGATCGCCGCCAATCCCGGACAGGCTCCCGGCCCTCTCGCCAAGGTGGCGTCCGGCGGTGAGCTCTCACGCCTGATGCTCGCCCTGAAAGTGGTTCTGGCGGAACGCTCCGACGTCGGCACGCTCGTCTTTGATGAAGTCGATTCCGGTGTCGGCGGCGCAACCGCGTCTTCCATTGGCGACCGACTGCACAAGGTCGCGCAGGACGTGCAGGTTCTGGTCGTCACCCACAGCCCACAGGTTGCGGCGCGCGGCGACCATCACCTGCGGATCGCCAAGCGTGTCCGCAACGAACGCACCGAAACCCTGGCTGAGCCTCTCCCCCACGACGCCCGGCGCGAGGAAATCGCCCGGATGCTCGCGGGCGACACCATTACAGACGCAGCCCGCGGGGCTGCCGACAGTCTTCTGGGACATCCTTCATGACCACTGCCCCTGTATCCGCCGCCGAGCGTCATGCCGCACT
Source organism: Gluconobacter roseus (assembly GCF_046058915.1). Taxonomy (GTDB): domain Bacteria; phylum Pseudomonadota; class Alphaproteobacteria; order Acetobacterales; family Acetobacteraceae; genus Gluconobacter; species Gluconobacter roseus_A. The sequence continues at coordinate 43,272 of NZ_CP175538.1, read as the reverse complement.
CGAAGCAGACCTCGCGCGGTGGGACGAGGCCTATCATGGACGCGATGAACCCGAAGTGTCCGATGCCGTCTATGACGCAGCCCGGCGCGAACTTCTGGCCCTCGAGGAAGCTCACCCGGAACTCCGGACCGAAGGTGGTGCCAGCCACCGAGTGGGTGCGGCCCCCGATTCCGCTTTCGGGAAATATCGTCACCTCGTGCCGATGCTGTCCCTCGACAACGTGTTCGACCCCGAAGGCTCCGACGGCTTCGTCTCGAAAGTCGGACGCTTTCTGGGACTGGACGAGGAGCGGTTGCAGGCCCTTCAATTCGTCGCCGAACCCAAGATCGATGGCTTGTCCATCAGCCTGACTTACGAACACGGCCGCTTCGTGCGCGGCACGACACGTGGCGACGGGATCGAAGGCGAGGACGTCACCGCCAACCTCCTCACCCTGAACGATATTCCACACGACCTTCCGGCAGACGCTCCCGACCGGATCGAGATCCGCGGCGAAGTCTTCCTGTCCAAAAGCAGCTTTCTGGCCCTGAACGAACAGCAGGTTGCCCGCGGCGCCCGGCCTTTCGCCAATCCCCGCAATGCCGCTGCCGGCTCTCTTCGCCAGCTGGACGCGGAAATCACACGCAGCCGTCCGCTTTCCCTGTTTGCCTACGCACAGGGCTATACGTCAGCTCCGGTAGCCGCCACGCACTGGGACTATCTGGAAAAACTCCGCAGCTGGGGCTTCACGGTCAATCCGCTGTCCGAAATGATCGCCCATGCCCGCGACATCCCGGTCTATGTCGAAAAACTCGCCCGTGAGCGTTCGGAGCTGGATTACGATATCGACGGCATCGTCTTCAAACTGGACGATATCAGCCTGCAGGACCGCCTCGGTTTCGTCGGCCGCGCGCCACGCTGGGCCATCGCCTGGAAGTTCCCTGCCGAACAGGCCATCACGCGCCTGCGGGAGATCGAAATCCAGGTCGGCCGGACAGGCGCCCTGACACCGGTCGCCCATCTTGAGCCCGTCAATGTCGGCGGCGTTATCGTCTCGCGCGCCACCCTGCACAACGAAGACGAGATCGCCCGCAAGGACGTGCGCGTCGGTGATCTGGTCCGCCTCCAGCGCGCAGGCGACGTCATCCCACAGATCCTTGGGCCCATCCCGAGCGAGGAACCCCGCTCTGAACCGTTCGTCTATCCCGACCACTGTCCCGTCTGCGGGTCACTCGCCGAACGCGTGCACGGAGAGGCAGTCCGCCGCTGCACAGGCGGCCTGACCTGCGAGGCACAGGTCGTCGAGCGTTTGATCCACATGGTCTCGCGCAACGCTTTCGACATCGACGGTCTTGGCGAGCGCAGCATCCGTGAATTTCACGATGCCGGCTATATCCGCACGCCCGGCGACATTTTCCGCCTGCGTGCCCATGAAGACGCCCTTCTCCAGCGTGACGGCTGGGGCAGACTGTCCGTGGACAATCTCCTTCGTGCCATAGACGAACGGCGGACTATCCATCTGTCCCGGCTGATTTTCGGCCTCGGCATCCGGCGCATCGGAGAACGCAACGCCCAGCTCCTCGCACGGCACTATCAGACCTTCGAGAACTGGCGCGCCGCCATGCTGGCCGCCCGTCCGGACTCCGAGGAACGGGCCGCCCTTGGTGCAATCATGGGCGTGGGTGACGCAATTGCCGACGAACTCTCCGCCTTCTTCTCCGAAAGCCACAACGTCGAAACGCTCGACGATCTGGCCTCGGAGCTCACGGAGATCATCCCCGAAGAAGCCCCGTCGGAAGGGCATCTTTCCGGAAAGATCATTGTCTTCACCGGCACGATGACCACCATGACCCGCCCGGAAGCCAAGGCCATCGCCGAGCGTCTGGGCGCGCAGGTCACGGACAGCGTATCCAAAAAGACGTCTCTGGTGGTTCTGGGCGAAAAAGCCGGATCCAAGGCTAAAAAAGCCGCCGAACTCGGGATCGAGACCGTCGATGAAAGCGGCTGGCGCGTGCTGGCGGGGCTGTAACAGAACTGCAAAACCGGAAGCGTGAGAAAGTTGGTAACATCCCACTTTTTCAGGGTATAACGCCTCCCGCATGTCAGTCTCCCCTTCCTCCCAGCACCAGATTGCTCTTCTCCTGCTGGGCCTTGTCGCCACGATCGCGCTGATCGGCGTCTCCGTGCTGATCTCGCTGTCCGAAATTTCCTTTGCCGCGGCACGCGATGTGCGTCTGCGCTCCCGGGCAGAAGCGGGAGACCCACGGGCCGTTGCCTTCCTCAAGCTGCGACGCAACAGCGGTCAGGTCATCACGGTCCTTCAGATCTGCCTGAACGCCGTCGGCGTCCTGGGCGGCATCATCAGCGAATCCATGCTGAGCGACCCGATTGCCGAAGGCTTTCGCGTTCTGGGAATGGCCCCTTCCCTGGCAGACAAGCTGGGCTCGGCCTGTTCCTTCATCCTGATCACCGGCCTGTTCGTCCTGTTCGCGGACCTTCTGCCCAAGCGCATTGCCATGAACGCGCCGGACCGCATCGCGCTCAAGGTCGGCTGGTTCCCGGCCGTCGCCCTCAAGGTTCTCTATCCGGCGGTATTGGTCTTCTCAAAGATTTCCGACTGGCTGCTCAAACTCCTCAAAATCCCGGCCGCCGCAACAGTCGAGCCCGTCACGCCAGAAGACCTGCGAGCCATTCTTGCAGCAGGCACAGCCTCCGGTGTGCTTCTGGAAGAAGAGCACCAGATGATCCAGAACGTGCTGGGCCTTCAGGACCGGTCCGTCACCTCTGCCATGACACCGCGCGACGAGATCGTGTTCCTCGACGTGCAGGAAACTCCGGAAAGCCAGCGCGACAAGGTCCGGGTCCGTCCGTATTCGCGATATCCGCTGTGCGATGGCGGCCTCGACAAGGTCATAGGCTCCATCCGCGCTGAAGACGTCCTTGTGGCCGTGGTGGACGAACCGCAGCCCAAAAGCACAGGCCTCGCCCCCGTCGCCAGCCAGATTTTCAAGATGCGACGGGATGTTCTGTCTCTGCCCGACACGCTCAATCTCTGGGAAACACTGGCCCAGTTCGAAGCCCACTCCGCCGGCTTTGCTCTGATCGTCAACGAATATGGTCTGGTTGTCGGCCTTATTACCTACAAGGACATCATGGGCGCGCTGATGGACGGTCTGGTCAGCCCATTCGAAGAGCAGGCCATCGTCCGCCGCGATGACAAATCCTGGCTGATCGACGGCGCCGCCCCCATCGGCGACGTCATTCGCGAACTCGACATCCCCATGTTCGACGATGCGCAGAACTTTGATACGGTTGGCGGCTTCGTCATGAACCGCCTACGCCGCATGGCCCGCAAGGCCGACAGCGTGCAGTCTTCAGGCTTCCGGTTCGAAGTCGTCGATGTGGAAGGCTTCCGAATCAACCAGTTGCTGGTCACACGCCTGAACTGACTTCCGTCGGCTAACGGAGCCTGCTTAGATCAGGACATGATCGATCTCAGCCGCTCCGCTCTCATTCTTGTTGATATCCAGAACGATTTCCTACCCGGCGGTGCTCTTGCCGTTCCGGAAGGCGACCGCATTCTCGACGAGGTCAACGCGCTTGCCACACGGCCATTCAGGGCTATCATCGCAACTCAGGACTGGCACCCCCGCAACCACTGCTCCTTCACCGCACAGGGAGGCCCCTGGCCGCCTCACTGCGTCGCGGGCACCCATGGAGCAGCTTTCCCAGAAGCACTCACACCCGCTCCTGTGACGCACATCATCCGCAAAGGCGTGCTGCAGGAACGGGACAGCTATTCGGGATTTCTGGATAACGACCGCGCAACTTCCACCGGGCTGGACGGGTTATTAAGAGGTCTCGGCGTCGAACATGTGGTTATCTGTGGGCTGGCTCTCGATTACTGCGTTGCGGCGACGGCGCTGGATGCCCGCCATTACGGATACCGCACAGACCTCGTTCCTGAAGCGTGCCGGGGTATTGCAGCTGATCCCGGATCAGCGCTGGAAAAACTTGAAAAACAGGGTGTTCTGCTGAAAAGCGTAGATGCCTACTGAAGGTAGAATAATGCGGATATCCAGACTGCTCCTGACAATCATAGCACTGGCAACCTGTGATGCCGCTTTGGCAACCACACCTCCAACGACAGCGGAACTGGCCGGAACAGATGGGTTTCACCAAGCCTATCAGGCCATGCTGACCCTACCATCATGGGTCACCACGGCTCACGCGACTTCCGTACCGGTCAGCAATTTCAGCGCTGATGGCAAAGACTACATTCTGGGTCATATGTGCCGTCCCCATGACTGCGCGGCAGAGCAGCTTGAAGTGGTTTTCGCCAAGGATCATTCGGCAGCGTGGGGTCTTCTGAGCATTCGGAACGAAACATCCCTCAGGCAGAACTTTCTTGGCGCGCCTGATGCCGCCATGCAGAAAATTCTTCTGAAAGCCTATCAGGACAATAATCCATCAAACTGAATTTAAAGGAATATTGATTGGCGCTGGGCGTGTCAGGCAGATGGCGCGCCCTACTGGATTCGAACCAGTGACCCACAGCTTAGAAGGCTGTTGCTCTATCCAGCTGAGCTAAGGGCGCATCTGTAAAGCCATTAACTGGTCGGGGCGCCCGGACTCGAACCGGGGGCCTCTTGTACCCAAAACAAGCGCGCTACCAGGCTGCGCCACGCCCCGAACCGGCCGGAACCTAGGATGTCTGACCGGTTGAGGCAAGAGGGTTTTTTTATTCGCCTTCGCTTCGTACGAGGGGGGGCACGAAAAGCGGCGCCGTATCCCATGGAAAGAGCACCCAGGTGTCCTGCGCAACTTCCGTTACGTAGTGATCGGTGAAGGGTTTGCCATCAGGTTTGGCATAAAGGCAGGCGAACACGGCCTTGGGCAGCAGTTCGCGAACGATACGGGCAGTCACACCCGAATCCACAAGGTCATCCACGATCAGGAAGCCTTCACCATCGCCAGCAGCCACAGGCGGCTTGACGACCTTGGGCTCGTGCTGGGTGCCCTCCTCACCGGCATAGCTGATGACCGAGACGCTTTCGATCAGGCGGCAGCCCATTTCGCGGCCCAGAATGGCGGCGGGGATCAGGCCACCACGGGTAATGGCGACGATTCCACGGAAAGGACCATGTTTCTGCATGAGCGTTGCGGCCAGAAGGCGGGCGTCACGATGGAGCTGGTCCCAGGTGACGGTCGCATAATGAACGGTTTGGGGAGTTCTGATTGGCTGTCATGGTCTTCCTCTGCCTTCCGTCTGGCAATTTTGCAATAAACTTGAGAGACGGAAATGCCTAAAGTGCCGCAATGATTGATCCGGCCCTGCGCTCCCTCCCCGGCCTTCCGTCCCTGATTGTCGGAAGAATTTTCTCACAGCTTTCCGCAACGACCATGACAATCGCCATCGGATGGCAGATCTATGCCCTGACGCATGACGTGGCATCTCTGGGTTATCTGGGCCTCGCCCAGTTCCTCCCCATGATCCCCCTGACATTCGTGGCCGGACATGTCGCGGACCGCTTCAACCGGCGAACCATCGTCCTGATCTGTCAGGCCTGCGAAATCGTGGCCACAGGCGCACTGGCTTTCGCAGCCGCATTCCATGCCCTGACAACAGGCGCCATTTACACATTCGCGGCCTTCTACGGCGTCCTGAGAAGCTTCGAGATGCCCTGCCAGCAGGCCTTTCTCCCCGCTATCGCACCACCTGCCCTGTTACCCCGCGCACAGGCCCTGCTCTCTTCACTCTTCATGACGGCTTCGATCGTCGGGCCCAGTCTGGGCGGACTGCTCTACGGGATCGGGCCTGTCGTCTGTTACGACCTCTCCACCGCAGGGTTTGCTGCCGCTTTCGGAGGCACATTATCCCTCAGGCTGGTTCATACGGTCCCCGCCAAGGAACCGATTACGTTTGCCTCGGTTTTCGCTGGCCTGTCTTTCCTGAACCGCCGCCGGGATCTTCTCGGAGCCATTACGCTCGACCTGTTTGCCGTGCTTCTGGGCGGTGCCACAGCCATGCTGCCGGTCTATGCCGACGGTATCCTGCATGTCGGTCCGATCGGCCTGGGCATGCTGCGTGCAGCTCCGGCCGTAGGAGCCCTTCTGATGTCCTGGGGGCTGTCACGCTATCCTCTGAAAGGTCGCGCAGGCCTCATCATGTTCGTGTCCGTGGTGGTCTTTGGCGTTGCAACGATTACTTTTGGAGCCTCCCACATCGTCTGGCTCTCCATCATTGCCCTGATGGTTCTGGGCGCATCTGACGTCATCAGTGTGGTGATCCGCTCTTCGCTTATCCAGTTGGCCACACCGGATTCAATGCGGGGTCGCGTTTCGGCCGTGAACACGCTGTTCATCGGTTCAAGCAACCAGCTTGGCGAATTTGAAAGCGGGATGCTCGGAACGGCCATCGGACCGGAAGCCGCAGTCATTGCTGGCGGCGTTGGCACCATCGTGGTCGCAGCCGTCTGGGTGCGCCTGTTTCCGCGCCTGTGGGCGCTGGACCGTCTGGAAGACGTTTTCCCGGAGGAGCAGTAAGTCCAGAAACGCAAAAAGCTCCCAAGAGGGAGCTTTTTCTGCGGCCAGAACCAACCTTGAAAAGGCTGGCTCCCGAAGTAGGACTCGAACCTACGACCCAGCGATTAACAGTCGCTTGCTCTACCAACTGAGCTATTCGGGACCGGCGAGGTGGTATGTAGCCAAATGGCCGGGGCCGGTAAACCCCCAAAATGAACTTTTTCGAGAGATTTTTTCGTTTCTCTTCAAAGACCTGCGAAAAACAGCCGTTTTTTCAGAGCTCTTCCCGCCCCCGCGTCGCAAGCTGATCCACGCGTTCGTTGTTTTCGTCCCCCGAATGACCTTTAACCCAGAGCCATTCGATCTCATGCGCCTTCGCAGCATTCAGAATCCGCTCCCATAGATCCATGTTGGCCACGGGATCACCTGCCGCATTACGCCATTTCCGCCGCACCCAGCCGGTATGCCAGCGTGTAATGCCATTGCGCAGATATTCGCTGTCCGTATGCAGTGTCACAATGCAGGGACGCTTCAGGGCTTCCAGCGCTTCGGCCGCAGCCGTCAGTTCCATCCGGTTGTTGGTGGTCTCCGGATGGCCGCCCAGAAGTTCTTTTTCCTGACCGCGACAGACCAGAAGGGCTCCCCATCCACCGGGGCCCGGATTGGGCTTGCAGCCCCCATCTGTCCAGATTTCAACCTGAGGCCGCGCCGAAGACGCCTCAGACATGCTTCATGCTCGCGAAATGTCGCAGACGTAGCAGGTAGGCCAGCGGATCCTTGCGGGTAACCAGCGCATTGGCCGGCGTGTTGATCCAGTCATACAGCCGGGTCAGCAGAAACCGGATTGCAGCCCCCTGACAGAGCACTGGAAGGGCCGATTTTTCTGCTTGAGTGAGAGGCCGGACGCTTTCGTAGCCCTGCAGAATGGCTGCAGCAAAAGACGGCTCGAAGAACTTTTCGTCCCGGAAACACCATGCATTCAGGCAGATCGCCAGATCGTAGGCCAGAAAATCCGTACAGGCGAAATAGAAATCGATCAGCCCCGAGACCTGACCGTTCTGGAAAAACACGTTGTCCGGAAACAGGTCGGCATGGATCTGCCCGCGCGGAAGGTCATCCGTCGCAGGCCAGGCAGCCTCGATTTTCTGAAGCGCTGCCCGCACTTCCGCCGTCAGACCGGGCGCCAGCGCATCCCCGCTCTCACCACAACTGTCGAGAAGCGGTCCCCAGGCCGAGGCAGACAGCGCATTGGGACGCACCGCCTCATAGCCTTCACCGGCGAGATGCAATTGGGCGAGAACCTTGCCGAGTTCCAGGCACAGCCCGGCGTCAAGCTGCGTTGCCGAAACACCCGGCAGAAAAGTCGTGATCGCCGCCGGACGGCCTGCGAGGCTCCGGAGTGCCTTGCCGTCCCGGTCCGAAACCGGCAGCGGGCAGTTCAGTCCTCTGCCCGCCAGATACTGCATGAGCCCCAGAAACCACGGCAGCTCATCAGCTTTTACGCGGCGTTCAAACAGCGTGAGAATAAAATCCCCCTCCGTGGTGCGGAGGAGGAAATTACTGTTTTCGACACCCTCGGCGATGCCATGAAACGAGACCAGCGTCCCGATCTCGTAAGTGCCAAGAAACGCCTCAAGCGTCTCGGCCGCCAGTTCCGTATAGACGGCCATGAGAAATCAGTCGTCCTCGCCAGCCAGGGGGCCAGGCAGACGGAAGTTGATGTTCTCTTCCTTGACAATTCGCTCTTCGATCTTGAGCATGTATTTCTCGGCAAGCGCCGTCACCATTTCCTGCACAAGGCTCTCGGGAGCGGACGCACCGGCACTGATGCCCAGCGTCTCCACGCCTTCGAGGACGCTCCAGTCGAGATTTTCAAGCTTCGGCACCAGCAGGGCACGACGTGCACCGGAGCGCTCGGCGACTTCCCGCAGACGCTGCGAGTTGGAGGAGTTTGGAGAGCCGATGACAATCACCAGATCGCTCTCGGGCGCAATCGCCTTCACGGCTTCCTGACGGTTGGTCGTGGCGTAGCAGATGTCCTCGCGCTTCGGCCCCTCGATCAGCGGGAAGCGCGAGCGCAGGATATCCACGATCTCGGCCGTATCATCAACTGAAAGCGTCGTCTGCGTGATGAAGGCGAGCTTCGTCGGATCTTCCGGCTGAATTGTACGGGCTTCTTCCGCATCATTGATCAGCGTGACAGCGCCCGGCGGAAGCTGGCCCATCGTGCCCACGACTTCCGGATGGCCGGCATGACCGATCATCAGGATGTGACGCTGGTCCGGACCACCACCTGCGAAATGGCGCTCTGCTTCGCGATGTACCTTCGAGACCAGCGGGCAGGTCGCATCCAGATACAGCAGGTTGCGGCGCTGTGCCTCTGCCGGAACCGCCTTGGGAACGCCATGGGCCGAGAAAACGACATGTCCGTCTTCGGGAACTTCATCCAGTTCCTCGACGAAAATGGCGCCCTTGGCTTCCAGTCCTTCAACGACAGTCCGGTTATGGACGATCTCGTGGCGGACATAGACCGGAGCGCCATAACGGCGCAGGGCCTCTTCCACGACACGGATGGCACGGTCCACACCGGCACAGAATCCACGCGGACCGGCGAGCAGGACACGAAGGGTTTTATGGGCTTCCACACCGTCGGTGCGGGAAGGAGCGAAAGTCGTCTGTTCTGACATGGTGTTCCCCAAGCGGGCGGAGTTCGATATGTAGGACCAGTATCGACCGGATTGCCTCTCGTCGCAACGTCCGGGCCGCTTTGTTGGGAGTTTCTTCAGCTGATGCCAGCCATCCGGCGCCTCGCCTCGCCCCTGTTTGCTCCGGCTTTTGCCCTTGTGGCGCTTTCGAGTCTGGCCGGCTGCGACGAATCCAACCCGAGTTTCTTCGCACCTGCCTGCCCGGCGCTCGATATTCCGGGTTCGGCCGCGGACCAGTTCGTCTATGACGGCAAGAGCGCGGATATCGGCAGTCTCGTCAGCCATGCCCAGATCGCCTCCCTTTCAGGAGACTGTGAACGGGGTCCGGACGGCCCGCATGGTCATCAGACGGTCCGCACGCGCCTGAGCCTTGCGATGAACCTGACCCGTGGTCCGGCTGCGACCAGCAGCACGATCGACGTGCCGTATTTCATCGTCATCATGCGGGACGGCAAGATCGTGGACAAGAAGGTCTTCACCGACAGCTTCCGCTTCCCGGCCAATGTCAGCACGCAGTCCGTCCGGACAAACCTGCGGCTGATCGATCTTCCTGCGACCGACAATATGACGCAGGAAAATCCCTACACGCTCGAGATCGGCTACCAGCTGACACATGGAGAACTGGGTTACAACCGCGAGCATCTCGCGCCAGTCGCCTTCCACAGTCATACCCAGTAAACAGAACGCCAGGCCCGAGTGGCCTCAGATACAGGCGGCAATCCGTTACATCAAAATGGTTGCCGCATGAACAGCCCGGCATGCGAACAGGGCGGAATGTTCCGTACCGGCCATCATTTCGGAACAGAAACACATGGACAGTCGCGAACTGACCCTCCGCGGGATTATTCTCGGAGCCCTCATCACGGTCGTGTTTACGGCAGCAAACGTCTATCTGGGCCTGAAAATCGGCCTGACATTCGGTTCATCCATTCCAGCAACGATCATCTCGATGGCCGTCCTGCGCCTGATGGGCGGCGGCACGATGCTGGAAAACAACATGGTCCAGACGCAGGCCTCAGCCGCGGGCACCCTGTCCTGTGTCTTTGCAGCGTTCCCGGCCCTCATCATGGTCGGGTACTGGCATGAGTTTCCGTATGTCGTAACGCTCCTGCTCACCATGGCCGGTGGCATGACGGGCGTCGTCTTCACCATTCCGCTGCGACGGGCCCTCGTCAGCAACTCCGACCTGCCCTATCCCGAGGGCACGGCCTGTGCGGAAATCCTGCGCGCCTCCTCACCCGAAGGCGACGCCCAGAGCCTGAAATCCCTGACGCTCGGCACACTCGTCTCTGGCGCGATCGCATTTGCCACGTCAGGCTTACGCCTCCTGTCAGACGGATTTTCCGCTGCCACCGTCGTCGGATCATCCGCTTTCCGCCTGAGCGGCAGTTTCTCCCTCGCCCTGCTTGGCACCGGATATCTGGTCGGCATTGGCGGAGGCATTGCGATGCTGCTCGGCGTATTTCTGGCCTGGGGCGTGATGGTGCCCGTTCTGGGCCACGTGGCTCCAACTGCCAACCCACTGGCCGACGCGACCGGTCTCTGGCTGCACAAAGTTCGTTTCATCGGCGCAGGCGCTATTGCCGTCGCAGCAATCTGGACTCTGCTGGCGCTCGCCAAACCGGTGGCACAGGGTCTGAAGGAAGCCCTGTCGATCACCCATCAGGCCACCGGCGACGACAGCGACCGCGACCTGACACCCCGCACGCTAATCAGCCTGTGCGCGGGCATCGCCGTGCTGCTGGCAGGATTGTTCACCTTTTTCCTGTGGCCCGTCATGTCCCATGGTGGCGCTCTGTTTGCCCTTGTCATCCTGGGTCTAATTGCCTGCTTCGGGCTGGGCTTTCTGGTCGCCAGCGCCTGCGGTTACATGGCCGGCATCATCGGCTCATCCTCCTCGCCCATTTCCGGCGTCGGAATCATCGCCATCATCGTGATTTCCGTTGCCTTATGGGGACTGGAAAGCGGTGGACTGCTCACGGTTGAACAGCGCCCGATTGCCATTGCTTTCGGTCTCTTCGTCCTGTCCGCTATCACGGCCTCGGCAGCCGTATCCAATGACAATCTTCAGGATCTCAAGACCGGTCAGCTCGTCGGTGCGGCTCCCTGGAAGCAGGAAGTCGCCCTCCTGATCGGTTGTGCCGTCGGCGCGATCGTTGTCCCCTGGGTTCTTCAGGTCCTGTATCAGGCTTACGGCTTCGTAGGAGCAGTACCTCGCGCGGATATGGACCCCACACGGGCGCTCGCCGCACCCCAGCCTGCCCTGATGGCCGCTATCGCAACCGGCATTCTGACCCATCAGCTCGACTGGCTAATGCTGGAAATCGGCGCTGCCATCGGCGTAGTTCTGGTCGTGCTGGATATCGTACTACATCGCCGCAATCTGGCGCTTCCGCCGCTGGCCGTCGGTATGGGCATCTACCTTCCGGCAGATGTCTCGGTCACGATCGGAATTGGTGCGGGGCTTGGATGGCTGCTGCGTCGTTTCCCCAAGGAACAGGGAACGATGATCGCCTCAGGCTTCATCGTCGGAGAAAGCCTGATCGGCGTGGCGCTGGCAGCAATGGCAGGTGCCACGGGAAGCGCCGATACTCTGGCCCTTCCCATACCGGCCCTGCTGAATGCAGGGCTCGGCTGGGCGGTCTTCTGCGGCGTCCTGCTCTGGTTCGGACGCCAGGTCAGACAGTCACAATAATAAAGTGAAGGCCTGTCATCAGGCCTTCACCCACCACTGCACTGGCTCCTGCTCGGAAGCATCGGCTTCTGCCATCTCGGCAACCTCAGGAGCAGCCTCCTTGCGGGGACGCCCGACAGGACGGGGCGCACGACGTGCAGCCTCGGCAGCCTGTTCACGCGCCTGATGCAGGGAAGCCTTCAGTGTCTGGATGGCGTCCTGATTTTCGCGAAGTTCGCGGTTCAGTTCACTGATCTGGATCTTCGCGTGGGCTTCGCGTGTTTCAAACGCCTTGAGTTGGGACCGGACTTCCACGAGGCTCCGCTCGGCTTCTTCCCAGCGACGCTGCTCGCGCTTGACCGACTGGCGCAGGCGCTCGATTTCTTCCTGGTCTTCCTGACTGGGCGCGCGGGCAGCAATTCCCCGACTTCCCTGATGTTCGACAACAACCTGTCCATCACGGACAAAGCGACGGCGACGTTCCGGAGTGGCCGTTACAGGCCGCGCTTTGGAAGAACGGGAGGAAGCCCCGGCTCCCAGACGGGCCAAAGCCTGTCGCAGCTTGTCTTCTTCGTTAACCTGATGCTCGTCGTGCATTCTGTATTCTTCAACCAATATGATATTTATAGATTTCTTCCCTGCACGACAGGCCTGCCAAAAGGCAGAAAAGCTGACCGGACCCTGGTCCACTCAGCAGTGACATGTCCTGACAAGGATATGGAAAATCGAACTCGTCTGGAGAAACTCCAGCGTTCTGAGGACGGACTTCTAGCACTTCAGGCGCATTCTGTCACCAGAACAATAAGCCGATACCTATATTTTCTGCTAATGCCAGCGACCCGGAGACCAGAGAATATCCGTTTCACCATCATTATTGGCGTGACGGGCAAGAACAAAGAAGTAATCAGACAGTCTGTTCAGAAAGCGCAGGGCCTCTGCCGGCGCATGTTCCAGCACGGCCACCCGGCGTTCCGCCCGGCGCGCAACCGTCCTGACAAGATGGGCCTGTGCTGCAACGAGACTTCCACCCGGCAGGACAAAGCTCCGGAGATCCTGCTGGTGCTGGCGCATGTCTTCCAGCCGGACCTCAAGCCATGTGCTGGCTTCCGAAGTCAGGCTGGGAGAGCGTTCAGGATCCGGCAGACACAGATCCGCTCCAAGATCGAACAGACAGGACTGGATCTGCCGGATTTCATCCGCAAGAGCAGTCGTCCGGGTATCCTGTGCCATGTAACAACACAGAATACCCAGCTGGGCATTGAGTTCATCGACAGTCCCCATGGCTTCAATACGGGGTGAGGACTTGGACACACGCGTCCCGTCCCCCAGCGACGTCTGTCCCGCATCACCGCCACGGGTTACGATCCTGTCGATCCGGATGCTCATGCCTGTTCCGTCTTTCCTTACGTTATGCTCAGCGGTTTCTCTTGTGCTTTGCGTGATGGCGGATCGTGCGATCTCCCATCAGGTCATGAGCACGCGAAGTGTGATCGGTCAGCAGCTTGTCCGTATCCGAAGCAAGGGTTTTGATATCGGGCGTGCCACCGGAGGCCTTGGCCGTCGTGATGGCCTTGTCCAGATCCGCAGTACGGACGCTCACGACATCCCGCAGGAACATGCGGTCATATGCGGCACCATACAGATGGGAAAACGAATCGACATGCTCCTGATCGGCTGCGTCAATCTTGGCCGCAACCGTCAGGTTGGCGTCCGATGCGATCTTGGCAACGGCCTTCTGGTTCGTCGTGTGGTCGCCCTGAACCGTCGTCGCGAATGCCTTGATGACGTCGCTGTTGCTGTGGGTGGCTGCAAGCGTTGCGATGGCGATCTGCGTCTGATCCATTTCATCGACCTGCTGGATGAATGTCGCATCCGCCGTGGTCAGCTTGTAGGTGGACGCAACGCTCGGCAGAGCAGGAGCCGGCGGCGCGTCGGGAGCGTTACAGGCTGCCAGCCCGGCGAGAAGGCCGGCGGACAGGCACAGGCGGACATATGAAACGGTCATTGAAGCTTCCTTTTTCAAACGCGCCTCCCCTGCGAAGGACAGGCCGCGACAGACTGACATTCCACTCATGACAGTCTCTCATTCGCTGTTCAGACAACACATGATACATTCACGGCATGTCCGCAAATCCTGTCCGCGCCAGTTTGCCCGATCTGCTCCGGGGAAGTTTAATATTTGCAGCCCTCTCTGCCGCATCGGGCGTCATGCTGGGCGCACTCTCCGCGCATCTGCCGGACCGGCTTTTTGCCGTCCCAGGCGGACGCGCCATGCTGCATTCCGCAGTTGAAATCCAGATGTGGCACGCACTGGGTCTTTGCGTGTTGTCCCTGAACGCTGCCCGTCTGTCGCCGAAACTGATCCGCCTGGCCTGTCTGTGCATGGCAGTCGGCATGGTTCTGTTCTGCGTACCGGTTACGCTGCTCGCCCTGTTCAATCTGAAACTGGGACCCATGTCGGTTGGACGAATTGCGCCTTATGGCGGCACAATGCTCATGATCGCCTGGTGTCTGGCTGCCGCATCGGCGCTGCGTCGTCCGTTCCAGAACTGAACGGCGATCAGCTTCGGCTTTTTCTGATTCGCTGAAAAACCAGCAGGCCGATGGACTGGACGGCAAGAGCCGCAAGAAAACAGACAATCATGATCCCGGTCAGGATCAGCTGTTCGCGCCCGAGACCGGATTCAATATGAAACAGACTGTACAGTTCCTGCCAGGCGGACGTTCCCGCCACATGCTGTGCAAGTCTGATCGCGGGCTGCCAGAAGCGGAACACCGAGGCGAAAGCAAGCGTGAGCCCTACAAGGATGACAGTCCGGATCAGGGTCTCCGTGACACTGACCTCACGTGACTGCGTGGCTTGCGGAGGTGCTGCTGGCTTCTTCAAACGCATGACCTTTCGTGGAATTTGAGCTTTAATCATTTGTTCCTGTCATTCTGCGTTATGGCATGCAGAAGACAACATCAATGAAAGCCTTTTTCATGCGTCGTTCCCTTCTTGCCGCAACCGGCCTCGGTCTGGCGCTCCTTGCAACCCTTCCGGCACAGGCCGCACCCACCATGCCCGCAGTCCCTGCCCCCCAGCTGAGCGAAACATCAGCCCCTCCCGTCGCCACGCCCTATCCGGACACGGCGGTGGCTCATGATCAGGTGGCGCAGGCCTTTGCCTTGGCGCAGAAGACGCACCGCAAGGTCCTGCTCGATTTCGGTGGCAACTGGTGCCCGGACTGCAAGATGCTCAGCGGCATCTTTGCCCTGCCTGATGCCGCACGCTGGCTGGACAGCCAGTTCGTCGTGGTCCCGGTCAATGTGGGACGCATCAACACCAATCTTGATCTCGCCGAACGCTATGGCGTGACAATCAAGGCTGTGCCGACCGTCATCATCGTCACACCGGACGGTCACGCCCTGAACGGCGATGGCTCTACGGCACTGGGCAATGCCCGCAGCATGTCCCCACAAGCGGTTCTGGACCTCATTTCCGGCTGGAACAAACGCGGATAAGCCCTTGAGGCTCCGGCTTTTTCTGGAGCCTCCCCTCAAACTCAGAGGGCGAGAACCTGCTCGGCCTCATGTACGACTTCCGCCAGAACATCGGCCTCGAACGGAGAGGTCAGTCCCGCTTCGGACACAAGCTGGGCGAAGGGTTTGGAGCCCCCTTCAGCGCAAAGCCTGCGATACGTTTCCAGCGTCCCTTCCCGATCCAGACGTGAGCCCAGCCAGAGCTGTAACGCACAGCACTGTGCCAGCGCGTAATCGATGTAATAAAACGGCACACGGTAGATATGGAGCTGCGCCTGCCAGCGACCACCCTTCGCCGGATATTCCAGATCACCCCAGTCCCGCCATGGCATATAAAGCTTTTCAAGCCGCTGCCACGTCTCATGCCGTTCTTCCGGCGTCATGTCCGGACGGGCATAAACTTCGTGCTGGAAGTGGTCCACGCAGACGCCATACGGGAAGAACGACAGCGCGTCGATCAGATGCATGCGGCGATAACGGTCTGCCGCGCCATCTTCGACCAGTTCGCCAATCTGCGGCCAGGTCAGGAACTCCAGCCCCATGGAATGGATTTCCGCAGCCTCCATGGTAGGCCAGAGCTGATCAATCCAGGGCAGATCACGGCTTTTCCAGTTCTGGAACGCATGACCCATCTCATGGGTGAAAACCCCGATATCATTATGGGTGCCATTGAAATTGGCAAAAATATAGGGCGTTCCAACCGTCGGAAATGACGTGCAGAACCCGCCACCAGCCTTGCCGTCCCGGTTCTTCAGATCAAGATACCCTAGATCCCGCATCTGGATATAAAAGTCGGCCATTTCCCCCGAAGGATCTAGCTCGCGGAACATGGCTTCTGCCCGCGCAACCAGCAGATCGTGGTCGCCAGCGGGTTCGGGATTTCCCTGAAGGTCAATGAGAGCCTCGTCCCAAGCCATCAGCCTGTCGCAGCCCATTTTCAGGCGGCGACGCTCCATAAGCGAACTGATGAGCGGCGTGACATAGGCCAGCACTTTTTCACGGAACGCTGCGACCTGCTCCGGACCATAATCCGTGCGGCGCATCCGGCGATAACCAAGCTCGATATAGTTCTCAAAACCAAGCGTCTTCGCCATCCGGTCGCGCAGGGCGACGAGCTTGCCATAAAGCGCGTCCAACTCTGCTCCGTTCTTTTCAAAAAAGGCCCAGCGCGCCTTTTCGGCATCATGACGGATTTCGCGGTCCAGTCCCTGAAGGTAAGGCACCAGTCCGGACAGGTTGAGCATCTTGCCATCGAACGGAATTTTCGCCGAAGCGAGAAGCGCGGTGTATTCTCCCGTCAGCCGTGCCTCTTCCTCAAGATCCGTGCTGATACGCGGATCGAAGGTCGTCGTATCCGATTCCCAGAGCCGGACCACATGCGGCGTCACGATGGCCTCAAGACCCTCACGGTCAGGATCCGCCAGAAGGCGTTTCTTCACCGTCACCTCATGATCGGTCGCAACCGGTGAAAGCCTGTCGGCATAATCCCGGTCCGCTTTTGCAGTCTCGTCCTGCGTATTGCGCGAAAACTGCAGATGGACGTGTGATGCCCAGGACTCATACTCACGTCGGACCGCATCAAACGCCTGAAGAGCTTCCACGCGATCGCCCGCATCAAGCATGGCCGCGATGGCATCGTAACGGGTCTTGAGCGACTGTTCGTCAGGCCGGGGAAAAGACAGTTCGGAAAAGGGAGGGAGTGTCTTTGTCATGGCACAATTCTGCCAGTCTCCCGCCTTTGCGTCCATGCCTGTCAGGGCTGCCGGATATCACCCACAAACCGTGCGATCCGGCGGCAGGCTTCCGCAAGCTGTTCGTCCGATGCTGCAAAGGACAGACGCAGATACGGACTGTATCCGAATGCAGATCCAGGCACTGTTGCGACATGCACTTCGTCCAGAAGCGCTTCCGCAAAGGCCACATCCGTATCGAGCAGCCGCCCCTGCCCCGACGTTCCACCAATCAGGGCTGCCACGCCCGGATAGGCATAAAACGCACCTTCCGGCATCACGCAGGTCAGACCCGGCACATCCTGAAGCGCTCTTACAACAAGACCGCGCCGACGCTCATAAGTCTCCAGCATCCGGGCGATCCCATCCGCATCCCCATCCAGAGCAGCCACTGATCCGGCCTGAGCGAGCGTGCAGACGCCGGAGGTGGAATTTCCCTGAACCGCGATCATTCCCTGGATCAGCGGAACCGGTCCACAGGCAAAGCCGACACGCCATCCTGTCATGGCGTAAGCCTTAGCCATCCCGTTCACGATCAGGATACGATCCGCCAGATCCGGCGCAACACTCAGCAGGGACAGGTGTTTGCGACCATCGAACGTCAGATGCTCGTAAATCTCGTCACTCATCACGAGGACATGCGGCGCATCACGCAGCACATCCGCAATGGCTTCGAGATCCTGACGTTCAAGAATGGCGCCCGTTGGATTGTTCGGGAAGTTCAGCACCAGCCATTTCGTCCGGGGCGTAATGGCCTTGCGGATGGCTTCGGGATCGGGACGGAAACCATTTTCCTCCCGACAGCGGATTTCGATCGGAACCCCGCCAAGCATCCGGGTAATCAGCGGATAGCTGACCCAATAAGGTGCAGGCACAATGACTTCATCGCCGGTTTCCAGCGACGCCATCAGCGCGTTGAAAATGACCTGCTTGCCACCATTCGCCACCATGATCCGGTCAGGTGTGACATCCAGACCATTGTCACGACGGAACTTCCGGATGATGGCCTCGATCAGTGGCTTCTGACCCGGAATTGGCGGATATCCGGTATCACCGGCCTTGGCCGCAGCATAAGCGGCTTCGATCGCTTCGGGAGGCGAAGGAAAGTCCGGCTGACCCAAGGCGAGCGAAATGACATCCGCGCCCTGTGCCTTCAGTTCACGGGCGCGAGCCGCCATCGCAATCGTTGCGGGCTTGGGAAGCCCTGCGAGGCGTGAAGCGATGGTAAAGCTCATGAAAGCCCCTGACAGAAAGCCTGGATCCGGGTGCAGGCTTCCTTCAGCAGTTCCGTGCTGGTCGCATAGGAAATGCGGAAATATCCCGGCGTCAGGAACGCCGTGCCATGCACGGCCGCAACTCCGGTCTCTTCAAGCAGGGCATTCACAAAAGCCTCGTCGCTGTCGATGAAGCGTCCCCCCTTGCTTGTCTTACCCAGAACTCCGGAAATGGACGGGAATGCATAGAATGCCCCTTCCGGCAAAGCACAGCTCAGACCTAACGCATCATTCAGCATCCCGATGACCAGATTGCGTCGTTCCTGGTAGACCGCCACCATTTCAGAAATGAAATCCTGTGGACCGGACACGGCTTCCTGCGCAGCAGCCTGTGCAATGGAACAAGGATTGCTCGTGCTCTGTCCCTGCAGTTTGACAAGCTGCCGGGTCAGTTCAACCGGAGCCGCGGCAAATCCGATCCGCCAGCCCGTCATGGCATAGGCCTTGGACACACCGTTCATCGTCACGGTGCGCGAGCGCAGGCGCGGCTCGACCTGCACCACAGTCTTTGCAACGGCACCGTCATACAGGAGCTTGGCGTACATATCGTCTGTCAGGATCCAGATATCCGGATAGTCCAGCAGCACATCCGTCAGGGCCTTGAGTGCCTCGGTATCGTAAGCCGCGCCTGTCGGATTGCAGGGCGAGTTGAGGCAGAGCCATTTCGTCTTGGGCGTAATCGCGGCGCGAAGCTGTGCGGCCGTCAGGCGGAAGCCGTTTTCCGGGTTCGTCTGGACAATAACAGGCGTGCCATCAGCCAGCGTCACGATATCGGGATAGGAGACCCAGGCCGGTGCCGGAATGATGACCTCGTCCCCCGCATTCAGGGTCGAGACCATAACATTGTAAATGACCTGCTTGCCGCCCGTGGAGACACAGATTTCCTCGGCCTTGTAATCCAGATCGAAATCAGCGTTCAGACGCGCCGCCACGGCCTTGCGAAGCTCAAGCGTCCCCGCAACATCCGTATATTTCGTCTTGCCGGCCTCAATAGCCCGGATGGCCGCCCACTTGATAAAGTCGGGCGTATCAAAATCCGGCTCACCTGCGGAAAGACTGATGATGTCACGGCCTTCAGCCTTCAGGGTACGCGCTTTCTGGGTCACGGCAATCGTCTGGCTGGGAAGGATACGGTTCAGACGGTCGGCGATAAAGGACATGACAGGTTTCCGGATCATTTTGATGCCGCGATCCTAGACACGTTCGGGCAGTTTTGACCACAGCGCGCCGGGCTACAGACAACAAAAAAAGGCGCCCTCCCTTTCGGAAAGACGCCTTGGAAACGGACAAGAGCCAAAACTCAGGCTAGTTTTTCCATCTCGCGAAGAACCGCCTGTCCCATCATTTCAGTCCCGACGCGCGCCATCCCTGGCGACATGATATCGGCGGTCCGCAGACCCGAAGCCAGAACATTGGACACGGCTGTCTCGATCAAATCCGCATCTTCACTCCGGTTGAGCGAGTAACGCAGCAGCATGGCGAAGGAGAGGATCTGAGCCAGAGGATTGGCAATCCCCTTGCCTGCAATGTCAGGCGCGCTGCCATGAATCGGCTCGTACAGGGCATTGCGCTTGCCATCAGCACGGACCGGACCAAGCGTGGCCGAAGGCAACATGCCAAGCGACCCGGTCAGCATGGAGGCCAGATCGGAAAGAATATCGCCAAACAGGTTACCCGTGACAATCACATCGAACTGGTTTGGATCACGGACAAGCTGCATGGCGCAGTTATCAGCCAGCATGTGGGACAGCTGGACGTCCGGATATTCGCGCTTGTGCACATCTGTTACGACTTCCTTCCATAGAAGGCCGCTTTCCATGACATTGCACTTCTCGACCGAGCAGACGCGGTTGTCGCGCTTGCGGGCAAGATCGAAAGCCACACGGGCCACGCGCTCGATTTCGGAGGTCGTATAGACTTCCGTATTGATCCCGCGACGCGAGCCATCAGGCAGCGTCTCGATCCCACGCGGCTCACCGAAATAGATGCCCCCGACCGTCTCACGGACAATCATCAGGTCCAGCCCGCGCACGACTTCAGGCTTAAGCGCAGACGCATCAATCAGCGCATCGAACAGCTTGGCCGGACGCAGGTTAGCGAACAGTTCAAGTTCCTTGCGGAGCTTGAGAATTGCCACTTCCGGACGCTTGTCAAAACTGACATGGCTCCAGGCCGGATCCCCAACCGAACCGAACAGGACGGCATCTGACTGACGGGCCAGTTCAATGACTTCATCACGGATCGGCACGCCATGGACGGCCAGAGAAGCCGCACCGACGAGTTCTTCCGTGATTTCAAGCTTCAGCCCGCGATGTGCACTCATCCAGTGCACGATCCGTGCGACTTCGCGCATGACTTCCGGACCGATGCCGTCTCCGGCCAGAACCAGAAGCTTGTGTGCGTCGCTCATTTTGAAGTTCCCATGGTAATTGACGGCACCCAGGCACGGCTCGGACGGTGCTCGAAACTGGTGATCTCGGCATCATGCGCCATGGTCTGCCCGATATCATCCAGACCTTCGAGCAGCATATGACGGCGGAACGGATCAACATCGAAAGCGATGGTTTCGCCGTTCGGACGCACGATCACCTGACGCTCCAGATCCACCGTCAGACGCGAATTCGAACCCTGACGGGCATCATCCATCAGTTCGTCGCAGATCTCGCGCGGCAGCCGGATCGGAAGAATGCCGTTCTTGAAGCAGTTATTGAAAAAGATATCGGCAAAGCTGGGCGCAATGACACAGCGGATTCCGAAATCCAGCAGCGCCCAGGGCGCATGCTCACGCGAGGAACCGCATCCCAGATTGTCGTATGTAATCAGGATCTCGGCATGCCGGTAAGGCTCCTGATTGAGTACGAAATCCGGATTTTCATTGCTGTCGGCGTCATAACGCTGGGCCGCAAAAGCGTTCTTGCCCAGACCTGTCCGCTGGATGGTCTTGAGGAAACGCGCCGGAATGATCTGGTCAGTGTCGATGTTCTCGGTCGGCATCGGCGCCGCAATGGCGGTCAGTTCCGTGAACTTGTCCATCACACGGTCTCCTTCACCAGTTCACGCACATCGCACAGATGCCCCGTAACGGCAGCAGCGGCAGCCATGGCGGGTGAACAGAGATGCGTGCGGCCATCCGGGCCCTGACGCCCCTCGAAATTACGGTTGGATGTCGAAGCGCAACGCTGACCCGGTGTCAGACGGTCCGGGTTCATTCCCAGACACATCGAGCAGCCCGCTTCCCGCCATTCAAAACCGGCATCAAGGAAAACCTTGTCCAGCCCTTCGGCCTCAGCCGCATGCTTCACCAGACCGGAGCCCGGCACAACCATGGCGCGAACGTTCTCGGCCACGCGCCGTCCGCGAACCACATCCGCAGCAGCGCGCAGATCTTCCAGACGGCTGTTGGTGCAGGAGCCGATGAACACGACATCCACAGGCGTCCCGGCAATTTTCTGCCCGGCTTCAAGGCCCATATAGTCCAGCGCACGCTGGATCTGGGCGGCACGGGCCGGATCGGCAACGGCCGACGGGGACGGCACGGAACCGTCGATCGGCAGCACGTCCTGCGGGCTGGTGCCCCATGTGACAGACGGGATGATCTCTTCAGCCGCGAGCGTGACTTCGGTATCGAAATAGGCCCCCTCGTCAGAAGCCAGACTGCGCCAGTAGTCACAGGCCTGCTCGAACGCTTCACCCTTGGGGGCGAAAGGACGGCCCTTCACATACGCAAACGTCGTCTCGTCAGGGGCCACGAGCCCCGCACGCGCGCCGGCTTCGATGGACATGTTGCACAGCGTCATGCGGCCGGCCATGTCCAGATCCCGGATGGCGGAGCCTGCAAATTCAATGACATGCCCGGTTCCGCCAGCGGTTCCGATCCGGCCAATGATGGCCAGCATGATGTCCTTGGCGGTCACACCGGGACCGACCTTTCCCTCGACGGAGACGCGCATGTTCTTCGCCGGCTTTTGCAGGATCGTCTGGGTCGCGAGCACGTGCTCGACCTCGGACGTGCCAATGCCAAACGCCAGCGAACCGAGCGCACCATGCGTGGAGGTATGGCTGTCACCGCAGACAATCGTCATGCCCGGCAGAGAAATGCCCTGCTCTGGACCGACGACATGCACGATACCCTGAGAGGCGGAGCGCAGCGGAAAATAGGGAAGGCCGAACTCGGCGACATTCTTCTCAAGCGTTTCGATCTGGAGGCGGCTTTCCGGCTCTTCGATCGGCTTGGAACGGTCGGACGTGGGAACGTTATGGTCTACCACGGCCACCGTGGCATCCGGACGACGCACGCGACGCCCGGACATCCGCAGGCCTTCAAAAGCCTGCGGACTTGTCACCTCATGAACGAGGTGCCGGTCGATGTAGAGGATGCACGTCCCGTCCTCGAGACGTTCGACGACATGATCGTCCCAGATCTTGTCAAAAAGGGTTCTGGGCGAATTGGTAACGGGCATCCTGTCTCTACTCCGAACGGTTTAGGAAGCGGCCTTGCTGTCCGCCTTCGGCAGATCGCGGGGACGCTCGGCAATACGGGCGGACTTGCCCGAACGGCCACGCAGGTAATACAGCTTCGCGCGACGGACCTTACCGCGACGCACGACTTCGATGCTCGCGATCGACGGTGCGTACAGCGGGAACACACGCTCCACGCCTTCACCGTTGGAGATCTTGCGAACCGTGAAGTTGCTGTTCAAGCCCTTGTTGGAACGGGCAATGACAACGCCTTCGAAGTTCTGCACACGCTCACGCGTACCTTCGACAACGCGGACGCCAACGCGAACCGTGTCACCTGCAATGAACTCGGGAACAGCGCGGACGCCGGAAAGACGCTCGATCTCGCGCGCCTCATACTGCTGGATAATGTTCATGACCAAACTCCTGAAAACAAAACTTCAATGGACCTGCTGTCGTGCCAGATACGCATCCCAGAGGTCCGGGCGGCGCGCCTTCGTGACGGCGATTGACTGTTCATGGCGCCAGCGGGCGATGGCACCATGGTTGCCGGAGAGAAGAATGTCGGGCACGTCCTGCCCGTCCCACACTGCCGGCTTGGTGTATTGCGGATATTCAAGAAGCCCGTCGGCAAAGCTCTCGTCCTGACCGCTGACATCCGATCCCATGACGCCCGGAAGAAGACGGACACACGCATCCAGAAGTGTCAGGGCAGGAATTTCCCCACCCGACAGCACGACATCGCCCATGCAGAGCTGCTCGATATCGTGCTTTTCCAGAACGCGCTCGTCCACCCCTTCAAAGCGGCCACAGAGAACGACGACCCCCGGACCGGACGACAGGCGCTCCGCATCTTCATGCGACATGCGCCGCCCCCGTGGCGTCGGATAGACGACCGGACGACCATCCAGCGCGGGGAGCGCTGAGAGGGCCGTATCCAGAACGTCTGCCCGCATCACCATACCGGCTCCGCCACCGAACGGCGTGTCGTCCACGGCCCGGTGACGTCCCAGCCCGTGCTGGCGCAGGTCATGCGCCTCACAGGACCAGATTCCCCGCTCCAGCGCCCGGCCCGCAAGGGAGAACCCAAGCGGTCCCGGGAACATGTCCGGGAAAAGGGTCAGGATGTCCGCGCGCCAGCTCATGCCCGTACCTGGACCTCACCGGACAGATCCCCCTCGACCTCGACTTCAACGGGCAGGATGAGAACCACTTCCCGTTTTGCAAGGTCCACGCGGGGCACACAGGCCAGCGTGAACGGCACGATCAGACCACGATCCACTTCGAGGCTGACGCCTGCGCCGTAATCATGAACCACCGAAACCGTTCCCAGAACATCGCCGTCTTCCGAGACTGCCGTCATGCCGATCAGATCGGCATGATAGAACTCGTCATCCCCGGTATCGGGAAGAACCGCACGCGGAACATACAACTTCGCATTGACCAGCCGCTCGGCAGCATTACGGTCAGGAAGATCCTGCCCGTCCGCATCCGTAAGCGCGGCAACGCCCGCTGAAACCCAGCGTGCCGTCCATGCCCTGCCCTGCGCATCATGCAGCGTACCGAGCGTCTCGACCGAAGCCGGATCGTCAGTGGCAGCATGAAGATGCACCAGACCGCGAACACCGTGCGGGCGACCGACGGTTGCAATCAGGACATCACTGTCAGGGTTGAAGCGGGGCACGTCTCGGACTTCCTGAAAAGCGGCTCAATCAGGCCGCAGCAGCAGCGGCAGCAGCCTTGGCGCGCTCCTGAGCCTTCGCCTTCGGAGCGGACTTCTTCGGCTGCTCGTTGTAGGTCGGCTTCGGAGCCAGGCCTGCATTGCCGAGGAAACGGGCAACACGGTCCGTGGCGAGAGCGCCGTTGGACAGCCAGTGCTTGATGCGGTCGTCAACCAGACGGATACGGTCGGCATGGTCAGCCGGCAGCATCGGGTTGTAGGAACCGACCTTCTCGATGAAACGACCGTCGCGCGGGCTGCGGCTGTCAGCAACAACGATGTGGTAGTAAGGACGCTTCTTGGCACCTGCACGTGCAAGGCGGATCTTGAGGCTCATGAAATACTCCTGAGAGACAGACTTGTAAAAAAACGGGGCGGATCAGCCGAAAGGCGGGCGTCCACCGGGCTTACCCCCGGGGCCACCCATGCCCTTCATCAGATCAGCCAGACCACCTGCACCACCCATGCCGCGCATCAGGCCACCAAGGCCCATTTTGCTGATACGCTTCATCATGGTGGACATGTCGTTGAACTGTTTGAGCAGACGGTTGATTTCCGGAACCGTGGTTCCCGAACCAGCCGCAATGCGCTTCTTGCGGGACGCCTTGATGATCTCGGGCGTCTTGCGCTCCTGCTTCGTCATCGAGGAAATGATGGCCTTGTGACGTTTGAAGATCGACGTATCGAGCTCCTTGTCACCCAGCATATCCTTGATCTTTCCCATCCCCGGCATCATGCCGAGAATACCGGAAATCGAGCCCATGCGGTTGATCTGGTCGATCTGGGAGACATAGTCATCCAGGTCGAACTTGCCCGCGAGCATCTTCTTTGCAACGCGCTCGCCTTCCTCGTGATCGAGGGTTTCGGCCGCACGTTCCACCAGCCCGGCCACGTCACCCAGGCCGAGAATACGGCCGGCAACGCGCTCGGGATGGAATTCTTCAAGCGCTTCGAGGTTTTCACCCGAGCCCGTCAGCTTGATCGGCGCGCCAGTGATGGCCTTCATGGACAGAGCCGCGCCACCACGGGCATCGCCATCCATACGGCTCATGACAACGCCGGTGATGCCGACAGCCTCGTTAAAGGCCTTGGCCGTGTTCACAGCGTCCTGACCGGTCATCGCATCGACGACCAGCAGCGTCTCGGCTGGCTTGGTGAGCGTGCGGATTTCCCGCACTTCATCCATCAGGGCTTCATCGATCGACAGACGGCCTGCCGTATCGAGGATGACAACGTCATAACCTTCAAGACGTCCCGTCTCGAGCGCACGCTTTGCGATCTGAACGGGAGACTGCCCGGCAATGATCGGCAAGGCCTGCACACGTCCCGTCTTGGCATTGACGCGCTCGGCCAGCTGCTGAAGCTGAAGCTGCGCCGCCGGACGCTGGACGTCGAGGCTGGCCAGAAGGACTTTCTTGTGCTCGCGGCTGGACAGACGCAGGGCGATCTTGCCGGAGGTCGTGGTTTTACCCGAACCCTGCAGACCCATCATCAGCACCGGCACCGGCGGATTGGCGGACAGGTTCAGCGGAACCGCCCCTGCCCCGCCAAGCGCGTCGATCAGCGCGTCATTGACGATCTTGGCGACGGCCTGACCGGGAGAAACGCTTTCCAGCACTTCCTGCCCGACAGAGCGTTCACGGACCTTGTTGACGAAGTCCCGCACCACAGGCAGCGCAACGTCCGCCTCCAGCATGGCGAGACGCACTTCACGCATGGCCTCGGTGACATCAGCCTCCGAGAGCTTCCCGTTCTTGGAAAGCCCATCGAGGACACCGGACATCTTGCCTGAGAGTTGTTCGAACAACGGGTCACCTTAAAGCAAACAGAAACACGCCACTGCGCGAGTCTTCGCGAGGTGGCGTGTCCGGAAACAGGACTGCTCTATCGTCTTGGTGCCGAAGCGTCAAGCGATAGAGGCAGGATCAGCAGTTTTCAGGGCATATCATCCGGATCGCCTTCCGGCGGATGACCCAGTAGAGCTTTCATCTGTTCGTGAAGGTCCCTGAGCTTGTCCATGGTCTCCTTGGCCTGCTGGCGCTGAGCCGGAGTCAGGAGATCATGCAGTTCTTCCATGGTCTCAAGATGAAGCGCGGAGACCTTGGCCTTGACCGCATCTTCCTGCTTGCTCAGGTCCGCAAGAGCGGAGCGGTCCAGATCGCCGGCCGTTTCAAGGGCCGTATGGATCTTGTCTTCAATAGCCCGCCCTTCGAGACGCAGGGCATGCTCATCCTGATGTGCTTTTTCAAAAATGGTCTTGAATTTCGCTTTCTGCGCCGTGGTCAGCGTCACCCCAGGCGGAATTGGAGGCATCATGTGACCCGGGGCACCATGCGGTCCTCCCGGAGGCGCGCGCATGCCGTCAGGAGCGTGATGCCCTTCAGCAGATGCCACAAGAGGCGCTATCGTCAGACCGAGGGCAGCAAGGACGGGAAGGAAGGCAGCGGGACGAAAAATCGTCATGGACGTCATATCCTTGGAGGTTATGGCAGCCGGAGACGCAGACATCGCGCCTCCACACCTTCCTAGATGGCATGCTTCAATGTTGCTGACCTCCCCCTTCTGCGTTTCAAAGAGTAAGGCGCAGGGGTTCATGTAACACGGCGACTTGACGGCAGACGCTTCCCGTCGCATGAAGCATCCAGATCCGCGCAGGGCTTTTCAGAAATGAAAGCCTTTCCGGATGGAGAGGTGGCCGAGTGGTTTAAGGCAGCGGTCTTGAAAACCGCCATACGTGAGAGCGTATCGTGGGTTCGAATCCCACCTTCTCCGCCAAGCTTCCAAAAAAAATTCAAACCCAATACCGCCCGGAACAGGCTGGTTTTCCCCCGCCTTTTGTTCTGCAGACACAAAAAAACCGTCTCTGAAGATACAGAGACGGTTTCTAATTATCCGAAAAGCAGGATCAGCGTGGGCGCGGACCACCGCGGCCTAGTGCGCCACCACGACCACCACCCGGACGTCCACCCGAAGGCGGACCGGAGCGACGACGGCCGCCACCGCCGCCTCCACGACCGCCACCCAGAACCGGCGGACGCAGCGTCGACAGACGCGCTTCTTCGGAATGGAACGGATGATCGGTTACGACGGGAATGGGCTTGCCGATCTTCTTTTCGATATCCTTGAGCCATGCGCGCTGCTCGGCATCACAGAGCGATACCGCACAGCCCTCACGTCCTGCACGCGCTGTCCGGCCGATACGGTGGACGTAGGATTCCGGCACATTCGGCAGATCGTAATTGAAGACGTGACTGACTTCGTCCACGTCGATGCCACGTGCAGCAATATCCGTTGCAACGAGTGCCTTGATGGAACCGCTGCGGAAACCGGCCATGGCGCGCTCACGGGCACCCTGGGACTTGTTGCCGTGAATGGCTTCTGCCCGGATCCCGTTTTTGTTCAGGAATTCGGCAACCTTATTGGCTTCGTGCTTCATCAGCGTAAAGACGACAGCGCGGGCCACGCTCGGGCTTTCCAGCAGCATGAGAGCCGCATCTTTCTTGCTGCCCGAGTCAACGAACATGACAGCCTGACTGATACGATCAACCGTGCTCGACTCAGGCGTTACCTGAACCGTCGCCGGGTCCTTGAGCAGTGAATGAGCCAGATCGCTGATGGAGGACGGCATGGTAGCCGAGAACAGCAGGGTCTGACGCTGCTTCGGCAGCAGAGCCATGATGCGCTGGATATCGCGCACAAAGCCCATGTCCAGCATCCGGTCAGCCTCATCGAGGACGAGGATTTCGAGGCTGGAGAGATCGATGTACTTCTGGCCGATCAGATCCAGCAGACGCCCGGGCGCGGCAACGAGAACGTCAACGCCACGACGGGTGGCTTCGATCTGACGCCCCTGCCCCACACCACCAAACACGACGGCATAAGAGAACTTCATGTGCCGCGCATAGGCAGCGAAGCTCTCACCGATCTGGGAAGCCAGTTCGCGTGTCGGCGCAAGCACCAGAGCACGGACACCTTTCGGCGGCGCAGGCCGACGATTTGAGAAAATGTGGTTCAGGATCGGCAGTGCGAACGCTGCAGTCTTGCCCGTTCCGGTCTGGGCGAGACCCAGAAGGTCACGTCCTTCAAGAAGGTAAGGGATGGCGCCAGCCTGGATCGGCGTTGGCGTAACGTAGCCTTCTTCAGCAAGGGCCTTCTGAATTGGCTCGGCAAGCTTGAGTTCAGCAAAACTGGTCATGGACCTCTCCTTTGAGACGGCAAGGTCATGCTCAGGCAACCGCACCGCTATATAATCTGCCAAGCCACTGGCCGCAGGCATTCATGGCAAATGACAGTACTCTCTGGGTCGCCTTTAAAGCCGGGCCTGAAACAGGCCCGGACAAAAGAAATCGGCTGGATCATGAGATCGTCATTACACTTCAGCAAACTGGCCCTGAAGTGCTCGTGGGATGTAGGACAACATTTGTCCCATTGCAAGGAGACAGCAAAGCCCCGCTTGGAAAAGCTATTGTTATTTCTTGAGATTTTGCAATCAAGAGAAGCAGTCGTATTGAGCCACTGCATCAAGAGGCAAAAATCCGCCTCGTGGCTGAGGTGACGATGCCTCACGTCCGAGCGCTACGAACATCACAATCTCATGATCCTTCGGAAGATTGATAATCTTTCCGACCTGCTCGAAATCGAACCCGTCCATGGGACAGGTCTGCAGACCATGTGCCGAAGCGGCCATCATGAGGGCATAGGCCGCGAGACCGCAGGAACGGAGCCCTTCGTCCCGCTGCACCTGTTCATGTCCTTCATAATAGGACCGGATCATTTTGACGTATCCGTCCCGTACGGATTCGGGCGCATCCTTCCAGTACCGGGCGGGATCCTTCTCCCAGGCCTTGATGTCGGCACACATCACGATCAGCGCGGCACAGTCCTCGACCTGTGGCTGATTCCAGGCAGCAGCCCGGATCCGGCGACGCTGTTCCGTATCGCGGACGACAAGGAACCGGCAGTTCTGAATGTTGAAGGCGGTTGGAGCGTGACGGGCAGCGTCCAGAATGGCCGTCAGTTCTGCGTCGGGAATCCTGTATTCCGGATCAAAATGCTTGGTGGCACGACGCGATGCGATGGCCTGAAGGATTTCGCTCATGAATTGAAAGCTCCGCTCTGACTGCTACGTAATCAGACCCTGACGAAACAGAATCCGTGTCTGAGTTTAACCGGGTCCAGGAACGAAGGTTGCAAAGTGTGTATGAAACTCAGTGGCCCGCCCGCTTGAGAAGAAACATGGCCTGCTCGCCAAACAGATTGGCAAGCCTGATGGAGCGGCGCCAGGGAGCGCGAGCTCCGTCCTCGTCAATCGCCAGCCACTGCTGAACGACATAGCCTTCCTCTTCGCAGAGCAGGAGAAAATCCTGGATCGTGCAGGGATGGATGTTCGGCGTCGAATACCAGGGCGTATTCCACACAGGCGTCATCGGCATCCGGCCGGTCGTCAGAAGCTGGAGCCTCAGTCGCCAGTGACCGAAATTGGGGAAAGAGACGATGGCGTGACGTCCAATCCGGAGCATCTGCCGCAGGACCTCACGCGGACGCTCGACGGCCTGTAGCGTTCTTTGCAGGACCACATAATCGAACGTATCATCCGGATAATCCGCCAGATCATGATCCGCATCGCCATGCATGACCGGCAGGCCATGTGCGACGGACTGCGTGACGTTCTGCATATCGATCTCGATCCCGCGGGCGTCGCAGGACCGTGTGCGATACAGATAGTCGATCAGCGTGCCATCCCCGCTGCCAACATCAAGAACGCGGGCTCGTGGTGCGATCATTTCGGCGATGAGCCGCTGGTCCACACGCATCAGCGGTTTCCCTCCAGAAGGGCCGCATGTTCGGCTGCGCCATTGATGAAGCCCTGGATCGTCCGGTCGAAATCCGGCTCGTCCAGCAGGAAGGCGTCATGCCCGCGATCACTTTCGATTTCGACAAAAGAGACGTTTGCCCCTGCCCTGTTAAGTGCACGAACCAGCAGACGGGACTGAGATGTCGGGAAAAGCCAGTCCGAACTGAAAGACACGACACAGAAGCGGGTCTGCGAGTTCCGGAAGGGATTGGCGAGATCACCGTCATGCTCGGCGGCCAGATCGAAATAATCCATTGCCCGCGTAATGGTCAGATAGGAATTGGCATCAAACCTGCGCACGAAGGTTGAGCCCTGATGCCGAAGATAGCTCTCAACCTCGAACATTTCGCCGAACAGTGAAGGGCTGCTCGATGCAGGAACGGCCGTTGCAGCATCGTGCCGGACGCGCCGCCCGAACTTGCGGCTGAGCGCTTCTTCGGAAAGATAGGTGATATGCGCCATCATCCGCGCAACACCGAGACCCCGTGCGGGGATGGCGCCGAAATCCCTGTAATGGCCGTTATGCCAGTCCGGATCGGCGAAAATGGCCTGCCGGCTGACTTCGTTGAACGCGATATTCTGGGCCGAGTGGAACGGAGATGTTGCGATCGGCATGACGGCGAACACACGGTCAGGAAAATCGGCAGCCCAGGTCAGGGCCTGCATCCCGCCCATGGACCCACCGATGACCGCAAACAGACGCTCAATGCCTAAGTGATCAATCAGCTTCGCCTGAGCTGCCACGATGTCATGCATGGTGATGGGCGGAAACTCACTGTCCCACGCCTTCCCGGTTTCTGCACAGATTGATCGCGGACCAGTCGTGCCCATGCAGCCGCCAAGAACATTGGAGCAGATCACGAAATACCGATCCGTATCGATCGGCAGACCAGGCCCCACCATCCGGCTCCACCAGCCGGGCTTTCCGGTCAGAGGATTTTTCTCTGCCAGATACTGGTCACCGGTCAGGGCGTGGCAGACCACAATTGCATTGTCCCGCTTTGGCGAAAGCGTCCCATAAGTGCAGTAAGCGATCTCCAGAGGCGCAAGATGCACACCACATTCCAGATCGAGACCGCTCTCCAGTCGCACGGTCCGGTGTGTGTAAACCGGACCATCCGCAATGGTCGGTGACGCGCTGATGTCCATCCCTAACCCGCCTCTGATGCCACGCGTGAAGGCAGCATGCCTTCGGGCGCCACGGTATGGCATCGCCGGGCGATACGATCAAATCTCTTTTGGGTTGACGATCAATTAACGACTTGAAGAAAGTTAAAAAAACGTAAAAAACTAATGCATGTCGAATGCGTTCTCCCGTGCCCCATCTGAGACCTCACGGACCTGGCCGTTTCCGGTTGATGCGTCTCCGCTGCAGATTTTGGGCCATTCCGGAACTTTCGACGCATTCTATTACGTCAAGACCAACCCCGATCTGAAGACGCTGGGAACAGCGGTTCTGCAGCATTATCATCAGCATGGGTGGCGTGAGGGTCGCAAACCCAACCCGTTCTTCGATCCACACTGGTATCTGAGCCAGAACCGTGACGTCATCGGTGATCCACTGCTGCATTATGTTCTACGGGGAGAACGCGAAGGCCGACGCCCGATCGCGTGGTTCGATCCTGTATGGTACGCGCGCACCTATCCCATCCCGGAAGGAATGCTGGCGCTCGCACATTACCTGTTGAACCGGCACAATACGCCCCTGCGTCCGATACCGGAGTTCGATCCGGATTTTTATCTGCGCTCATATCCGGATGTCGCGAACGCAGGTCTGGATGCACTCGAACACTACATGATCCAGGGTTTCCGGGAGGCGCGGAAACCTTTTGACGGATTTGACCCTCTTTATTACCGCCGCAAATACCTACGTCATTCTCCTGACAGCAATCCGCTGCTGCACTACCTGGAAAATCGCAACCGGCCCGACGTTCATCCGAGCAGCCCGGAAACCGAAATATCCGTCTTCGGAGAAATCAAGCGCAGGAGCAAACCCGGACCGCTCTTCGAAAAAACCCGCCCGCTGCCGAAAAGCGCCATCCGTCGCGCGCGGGTTCTGGCCTATTATCTTCCGCAGTTTCACACCATTCCCGAAAATGATGCCTGGTGGGGTGAAGGCTTTACGGAATGGACCAATCTGCCCCGTGGGATCCCCCGCTTTTCGGATCATTACCAGCCACGCATTCCGCGGGATCTTGGTCATTACACACTGAATTCACCGGAGATTCTCGAGCGGCAGGCTGCCATGGCCCATGCCGCCGGAATTGAAGGCTTCATTTTCTATTTTTACTGGTTCAACCGCAAACGCCTGCTGGACCAGCCTCTGGAAATCCTGCTGGCCAATCCACAGATCGAGCTTCCATTCTGCCTCATGTGGGCGAATGAGAATTGGAGCCGCCGCTGGGATGGCTCGGAAAACGATCTGCTGATCGCGCAGGATTACCGCCCCGAGGATGATGAAGCCCTTGTGGACTGCTTCGCCCGGTATTTGCGGGATTCCCGTTACATCCATTTCGATGGCCGTCCTGTTCTCATGGTCTATCGGCCGGGCACCATTCCGGACGCTCCGGCCGCATTCGCCAGATGGCGTTCGATGTTCCGAAGCCGGCACGGGATGAACCCGCTTTTTGTCATGGGACAGGCATTTGGAGACGAAAATCCGGATCTTTTCGGGCTCGATGGTGCCATCGAGTTTCCGCCTCACAAGGTCGTCTCGGGCTGCAACCTACTGAATGATGAAATCAGGCTGTATGATAATGAATTCAGTGGACAGATTTATGATTATGGCGAAGTCGTAGACGTATCCCTGGCACAGCCCAAGACACCGTTCCCGCTTATCCGAACCGCCGCGCCGTCCTGGGATAATGATGCGCGCCGGCAGGGAAAAGGCCTCGTTCTGCACGGCTCGACACCGGAATTATACGAACGCTGGCTCAGCGGCCTGATCGAACAGGCCCAGACGCGCACGTTTTTCGGCGATCCCGTCGTCTGCATCAATGCCTGGAACGAATGGGCTGAAGGCGCCTATCTGGAGCCTGATCAGCATTTCGGGAGCGCCTATCTGAATGCGACAGCCCGGGCCTGCACCGGTTTCAGCAGAAATCATTCACGCTCAAGACTTCTTCTGATTGGTCATGATGCCTTTCCAGCCGGGGCCCAACGCCTCCTTCTGGAAACCGGGCGAACATTGAAGCGCAGCTTCGGAGCAGACATCCAGTTCATCCTGCTCGCAGACGGCGCCTTGCTTGATGAATATCGCAGCGTTGCACCGACCGAGATTCTTTCCCCGGACACAGCCACGACGACAGCCCGGTTGACCCATTTGCAGAAGCAGGGCTTTCAGTCCGCAATCATCAACAGCGCCGCGTCTTCTTCCATCGTTGCCGATCTCGCGGCCGCGGACATTGGCTTCGTCTTTCTCATTCACGAACTCCCTGCCCTGCTTCGCAGCCGCAACCTGACAGCCTCGATGGAAAACGCCTGCGCACGCGCAAGGCACGCAATCGTTCCAGCTGAAAGCGTAGCGAGAAAACTTGGCCTGGACGGCCCTAGGAATTTGAAAATCTTACCGCAGGGTCTCTATAACTCGGCCCCTTTTTCCGTACAGGCACGACAGAAGATCCGGAAACAGATGGGTTTCAGCCTGTCGGACCGGGTTATCATGGGCGCTGGCTACGCAGACCTGCGAAAAGGCTTCGATCTCTTCCTGCAACTCTGGCGCAAAATGGATGGTCGAACACACTACATATGGCTGGGTAATATCGACATCGCATTAAAGAACAGTCTGCATGTCGAACTGGAAACCGCCCTTTCCAGCGGCACATTTCATATGCCTGGCCAGGTAGAGGATGTGCCTGCCTGGCTGGCTGCCGCCGACGTCTTTGTCCTGCCTTCTCGTGAAGATCCATACCCGTCGGTTGTGCTGGAAGCCCTTGCCTCCGGGCTCCCCTGTATTGCTTTCGATGATGCTGGCGGAATCCCCGACCTGCTGCGGGATGGCGCGACAGCCCCCGACACCCATAGCCGGGTCGTTCCCTTCGCAGACGTTCCGGCTATGACCAGTGCGGCTGAAGAACTGGCAGAATGGTCCCTCATGCGCCCCGCCAGGGAACGCCAGAAAACCGCACGCGCCGCGCAGCGCCGTTTTAGCTTTAAGCCGTATGCAAACGAGCTCCTAAGCCTTGCTTTGCCTGCTGTTCCGAAGATTTCTGTTGTGGTTCCATCCCATAATTATGCGCGCTACATGAGCAGTCGGCTGTCTTCAATTTTCGCCCAGACAGTCCCGGTTCTTGAAGTGATCGTCCTGGATGATGCGTCGGACGATAACAGTCTGGAAATCGCTCGCCAGACCGCCAGGGATTGGGATCGGGACATCACATGTATCGAGAACACCGTTGCTTCCGGCTCTGTTTTTCGACAGTGGCATAAGGCCCTCAAAGTCGCCCGTGGTGACTGGATCTGGATTGCCGAGGCCGACGATTTCTGCGAGCCGGATTTCCTGCAGAACATCATGGATGGCATCAAAGATAATCCATCGGTCGTCATGGCTTTCACGGACAGCCGTGCTGTCGATGAAAACGGTTCTCCGATTTTCGCGTCCTATCGCGCCTATTATGCCGAAAGCGCCGGCCTGCTTCTGGAAAATGACAGTCATTTCACCGGGGAAAGTTTTCTCCGCGGATGTCTGTCAGAACGCAATCTTGTCCTCAATGTAAGCAGCGCACTTTTTCGGAAAGAAAGCCTCCTGACGGCCATCAAGACCTGCCAGAAAGACCTGCAGATCCTGCGTGTCGCGGGGGACTGGCGTATTTACCTGGAACTTCTGTCTCAGAAGAACGCCGAAGTCATATACATTGCCAAACCGCTCAATATTCATCGACGACATGCCGATTCAGCGACCCATACGCTCAATCGACGAAATCACGTTGAAGAGATTACTTATATGCACGGTCTGATCGCAAGCCGCCTCGCACTTCCTGAAACACAAATATCCCGACAAAAGCGCTATTGCACCATGCTGGAACGGCAGTTTGGTCTTGTCCCCAAGACTGGTGCAAACAAAACCATCTCGCTTTCCTGATCACAAACAGGCAGAGCAATCAGGAGGCCGCGCCCCTGTTAACGGCAGCATTCTAAGCATAGCTTTAACGTGTTACGCACGAACAGCTGATCAATCCTTATCAGCACATTCCATCAAGCAACACGTTCAGCGCAGCCAGAACCGGCTCTGATCCGACCTTTTCTTCCAGAAGCTGGCCATTGATCGCCAACATTGCCAGCCCGTGCACCTGTGCCCAGCTTGCTGCCGCCAAAGCGTCGATGGCTATCGGACGGAAAGAGCCGTCCTTCTGTCCCTGTTCAAGAAGTTGCAGAAGTATACTGAATGTCTTCATGGCGGCAGCATGCAGATCAGGATCCATTGACTTGTCTGCATCTGCACTAAATATCAAACGATAAAGGCCAGCATTACATAGGGCAAAATCAATACAGGCCTGCGCTCCGGCAATAAATTGCTCGCGTACGGAAGACTGGATCAAGGACATGGCCTGCGTCATGCTTTCCCCAAGCTGGACGAAGCCCAGACGGGCCAGTTCCCTCAGGAGATCCTCACGGTCGCGAAAATGCTTGTACGGAGCCGCATGACTGACACCGGTACGACGCGCGACTTCGCGAAGCGTGAAAGTCCAATTCTGATCCGTGGCCAGCATGGCGAGAGCCGTGTCGATCAGGGCACGACGCAGATCGCCATGATGATAGGGGCGTTCTTTCGTTTCACTCATCCGTGAGGCTCATGTTTACAGAAGAAACTTTTATTGACGCCAGATCATAATGCTCCATATCCTGCCTTCACAAGTTTCTCCTGTAAACATGGAGGACGCAATGTCCGATACTGTTTCAGCAAACACCAAGCCGACTGACCTCCACACCATTCTTGACCGTCAGCGCACTGCATTTTTGCGCTTTGGCCCACCCAGCTTGAAAGAGCGGCAGGCAGATCTGCGCCGCCTGAAAGCAGAAATCCTGGCGCGGCGAACAGACATTGTTCAGGCTTTGAAAAAGGATTTCGGTCAACGTTCGGAGCGCGAAAGCGCCATCGTGGAACTGATCCCTCTGGTTCAGTCTATCAATTACATGATCCGGAATCTCAGAAGCTGGATGAAGCCGGAAGGGCGGCATGTTACCCCATACTTCCAGTTCGGTCGCGCCTGGGTGACCCGTCAGCCAGTCGGCGTTGTAGGCATTATTGCGCCCTGGAATTATCCGGTCTCACTGGCTCTTGTTCCTTTGGCAACAGCCATTGCCGCCGGAAACCGAGCAATGCTCAAGCCATCGGAAATGACCCCGGACACCTCCCTGGTCGTTGCCAAGATCGTTCAGGCTGTCTTCCCGCCTGAGCAGGTTTCTGTCGTGACCGGAGATGCCGAACTGGGCGCTGCGTTCTCAGCTCTGCCATTCGATCATATCCTCTTCACCGGGAGTACGGCGGTCGGAAAGAAAGTTGCAGCCGCAGCAGCCCGCAACCTGACGCCCGTCACGCTCGAACTCGGCGGAAAGTCGCCGGTAGTAATCGAGCCCGGCTTTTCCATTCAACGAGCAGCGGATCGGATAGCATTCGGCAAACTGACTAACGCCGGACAGACCTGCATTGCTCCCGATTATGTCCTGCTCCACGAAGACGATCAGGATGCCTTTGCAAAAGCCTATCAGGACGCTGTACAAAAACTTTATCCAGGCGGTTACGCCGGATCAGCGGATTATACGGCCATCCTCAATCAACATCATTATGAACGATCTGATCCATAATGCCGCAGAACACGGCGCCCGCGTTCTCCGTCTGGGAGACAACGCAAATGACAGCCATGTTCTTGCTCCTGTCCTGATTCTGAACGTCACACCTCAGATGTCAGTCATGCAGGAAGAAATTTTCGGCCCTGTTCTGCCAGTGCTGACCTACAGAAATCCTGATGAAGCCATCGCTTTCATCAACGCACGTCCACGGCCTCTGGCACTCTATTACTTTGGAGAAAACCGCACTGAACGGGACAGGCTTCTCAGACGAACGGTTTCAGGAAATGTCACGATCAATGGCACCCTGATGCATTACGCGCAGGACGATCTTCCTTTTGGCAGCATCGGAGATAGCGGCATTGGGGCTTATCACGGAAAAGAAGGCTTTATCGCCCTTACCCATCCGCGTGGAGTTTACAGACAAGGGCGCGTTAATGCGACAACACTCCTTCGGCCACCATTCAATAGACTGACTGACATTATTACTGATCTTATTTTGCGGTAAGTAAATACGCCCTTCAGCAATTTCCATCTGAATGCAAAAAAACCCGCTGGTCAGGGACCGAGCGGGGTTTTTCGAAGATGGTTGCGGGGGCAGGATTTGAACCTGCGGCCTTCAGGTTATGAGCCTGACGAGCTACCGGGCTGCTCCACCCCGCGGTGGTGTTTTTGATGTTGGGGATTTGTTGTGGTGTGTTGGGTAGGCTGGGGGACCTGGCGGCGACCGACTTTTCCGCACCTTAAGGTGCAGTATCATAGGCGCTGAGGGATTTCACGGCCGAGTTCGGGATGGGATCGGGTGTAGGGCCCTCGCAATGGCCACCAGGTCTTCCAGCCCACCCTGTCTTTTGAGAGAGGGTGGTGGTTGGTGCGTTGTGAAGAGTGTGGCTGATTTCTGTGCATGTGTTTTGGAGTGAGAAGTATGAGCGATTAGGACCGGTTAGCTGCATGCATTACTGCACTTTCACACCCGGCCTATCAACGTGATGGTCTGTCACGGCTCTATGAGACCTCGTTTTGAGGTGGGTTTCCCGCTTAGATGCTTTCAGCGGTTATCCCGTCCATACTTAGCTACCCGGCTGTGCCACTGGCGTGACAACCGGTGCACCAGAGGTATGTTCATCCCGGTCCTCTCGTACTAGGGACAAATCCTCTCAAGTCTCTTACACCCACGGCAGATAGGGACCGAACTGTCTCACGACGTTCTAAACCCAGCTCACGTACCACTTTAATCGGCGAACAGCCGAACCCTTGGGACCTGCTCCAGCCCCAGGATGTGATGAGCCGACATCGAGGTGCCAAACCTCCCCGTCGATGTGGACTCTTGGGGGAGATCAGCCTGTTATCCCTAGAGTACCTTTTATCCGTTGAGCGATGGCCCGTCCACGTGGGACCACCGGATCACTATGGCCGACTTTCGTCTCTGATCGAGCTGTCACTCTCACAGTCAGGCGGGCTTATGCCATTGCACTCGACAGCCGGTTTCCGACCGGCCTGAGCCCACCATCGCGCGCCTCCGTTACACTTTGGGAGGCGACCGCCCCAGTCAAACTGCCCACCATGCAGGGTCCCGGACCAGGCTTACTGGTCTCGGTTAGACATCAGAAAAATTCAGGGTCGTATTTCAAGGATGGCTCCACCCAAGCTGGCGCCTGGGTTTCAAAGCCTCCGACCTATCCTACACAGAATGTCTCTGATGCCACTGCAAAGCTGCAGTAAAGGTTCATAGGGTCTTTCCGTCTGACCGCGGGTACCCCGCATC
Organism: Gluconobacter roseus; assembly: GCF_046058915.1. Taxonomy (GTDB): domain Bacteria; phylum Pseudomonadota; class Alphaproteobacteria; order Acetobacterales; family Acetobacteraceae; genus Gluconobacter; species Gluconobacter roseus_A. The sequence continues at coordinate 4,280 of NZ_CP175538.1, read as the reverse complement.
TTCACGGGGAATTCAATTTCGCTGAGTTGATGCTGGAGACAGTGGGGAAGTCGTTACGCCATTCGTGCAGGTCGGAACTTACCCGACAAGGAATTTCGCTACCTTAGGACCGTTATAGTTACGGCCGCCGTTTACCGGGGCTTCAATTCAGTGCTTGCACACCTCCTCTTAACCTTCCGGCACCGGGCAGGCGTCAGGCCCTATACGTCATCTCACGATTTCGCAGAGCCCTGTGTTTTTACTAAACAGTCGCTACCCCCTGGTCTGTGCCACCCAATCATGGTTGCCCACGGTTGGGTCTCGTTTATCCCGAAGTTACACGAGCAATTTGCCTAGTTCCTTCAGCATCGTTCTCTCAAGCGCCTTGGTATTCTCTACCAGTCCACCTGTGTCGGTTTCGGGTACGGTCTATACGCCAGAGCTATTTCCTGGAATGATTGAAAAGCCTGTTCAATCCGTTAAGGACAGACAACATCTCTCATTCGTCACTTCTGGCAGGCCCAGTAATATTCAACTGGTTCCCATCGACTACGGCTCTCGCCCTCGCCTTAGGGGCCGGCTCACCCTGCGTGGATTAACCTTGCGCAGGAACCCTTGGACTTTCGGCGACAGTGTTTCTCGCACTGTTTGTCGCTACTCATGTCAGCATTCGCACTTCCGATATCTCCAGAGAGGGTCACCCCGTCTCCTTCGCAGACTTACGGAACGCTCCGCTACCGCGCATACAAAGTATGCACCCACAGCTTCGGCACGTGGCTTGAGCCCCGTTACATTTTCGGCGCAGGGTTTCTAATAGACCAGTGAGCTATTACGCTTTCTTTAAAGGATGGCTGCTTCTAAGCCAACCTCCTGGTTGTTTTGGAATCCCCACATCCTTTCCCACTTAGCCACGATTTAGGGGCCTTAGCTGGTGGTCTGGGCTGTTTCCCTCTCGACAATGGACCTTAGCACCCACTGTCTGTCTGCCGGGCTATACTCCTGGGTATTCGGAGTTTGGTTAGGTTTGGTAAGGCTTTGGGCCCCCCTAGCCCATCCAGTGCTCTACCCCCCAGGGTAAACACCCGACGATCTACCTCAATAGATTTCGCGGAGAACCAGCTATCTCCGAGTTTGATTGGCCTTTCACCCCTAGCCACAGCTCATCCCCGACTTTTTCAACAGGCGTGGGTTCGGCCCTCCAGTGCGTGTTACCGCACCTTCAGCCTGGCCATGGCTAGATCACTCGGTTTCGGGTCTTCTGCCAGCAACTCATTCGCCCTATTCAGACTCGCTTTCGCTACGCCTACACCTAACGGCTTAAGCTCGCTGCAAACAGAAACTCGCTGACCCATTATACAAAAGGTACGCCGTCACCCCATAAGAGGCTCCGACTGCTTGTAGGCGTCCGGTTTCAGGTCTCTTTCACTCCCCTCATCGGGGTGCTTTTCACCTTTCCCTCACGGTACTTGTTCGCTATCGGTCACTAAGGAGTATTTAGGCTTGGAGGGTGGTCCCCCCATGTTCAGACAGGGTTTCACGTGCCCCGCCCTACTCGAATCCTCATCAGAACACTACGCTTACGGGGCTATCACCCATTCTTGCCGGACTTTCCAGACCGTTCAGCTTCTTCCTGATCAGGCATTGGCCTGCTCCGCGTTCGCTCGCCACTACTAGCGGAATCTCTGTTGATGTCTTTTCCTCCAGGTACTGAGATGTTTCAGTTCCCCGGGTTTGCCTCATACACCTATGTATTCAGTGCATGATCCTCTTGCGAGGGGGTTGCCCCATTCGGACATCCACG